>CAWGLW010000006.1:737500-1870592 GCA_963823525.1 uncultured Gammaproteobacteria bacterium | reverse complement strand
ACCAGTGTAAACAAGAGCATCCTCCAGGGACTGCCCCAACGGCTCGTCGCCGACGGGCTGATTTCCGAGGATGCGATGATCGACGCGATGGCCGCTGCGCGCGAACGCCAGACAAACGTCGTCAGCTACATCGTCGAGCACCGCCTGGCCGAAGCCCGCGACGTCGCGATCGCCGCCTCGCAGGAATTCGGCGTGCCGATCGTTGACCTCGACTCGATCCAGCCCGACCTCGAGACCATCGGCCTGGTCAGCGAAAAGATCCTGCGCCGGCATCGCGTCCTTCCGCTGGTCAAGCGGGGCAAGCGATTATTCGTCGGGGTTTCAGACCCGACCAACCTGCACGCCATCGACGAGGTCAAGTTCGCAACGGGCTTCGGAATCGATGCCATTGTGGTCGAAGAAGACAAGCTCGAGCGGATGCTGAGCAATTCGCTCGAGCAGGTCGACTCGGCGATGGAGGAGTTCGTCGGTGAGGATTTCGAACTCGACAGCCTCGAGGTTACGGCCGACGACGAAAAATCCGGCGATATCGAGTCCGCCGATGTGGATGACGCGCCGATCGTGCGCTTCATCAACAAGATCATGCTCGATGCGATCCGCCGTGGCGCGTCCGACATCCACTTTGAGCCTTACGAGCGCGCGTATCGCATCCGCCTGAGACTGGATGGCATCCTGAAGGAGGCGGCCACGCCGCCGGTGCAGCTGGCCGTCAAGCTCGCGGCCCGGCTCAAGGTCATGTCCCGCATGGACATCGCCGAACGGCGCGTCCCGCAGGACGGCCGCATCAAGATGAAGATCTCGAACAAGCGGGCGATCGACTTTCGAGTCAGCACCTGCCCGACGTTGTTCGGCGAAAAGATTGTCATGCGTATCCTCGACCCGTCGAGCGCGATGCTCGGCATTGATGCGCTGGGGTACGAGCCGTTTCAGAAGGAACTCTACCTCGAGGCCTTGAAAAAGCCTCACGGGATGATCCTCGTGACCGGCCCGACCGGCAGCGGCAAGACCGTCTCGCTCTACACGGGCCTGAATATCCTCAACACCGAGGATCGCAACATCTCCACAGCCGAGGATCCGGTGGAAATCATGTTGACGGGCGTCAACCAGGTCAACGTCAACCCGAAAGTGGGGCTGACTTTTGCCGGTGCGCTGCGCGCGTTTCTGCGCCAGGACCCGGACATCATCATGGTCGGCGAAATCCGCGACCTCGAGACGGCGGAAATCGCGCTCAAGGCAGCGCAGACCGGCCACCTGGTGCTCTCGACGCTGCACACCAACGACGCGGCGAAGACCCTGACGCGACTGGTCGACATGGGCGTGAAGCCCTATGCCATCGCCACCTCGGTGAGCCTGATCATTGCCCAGCGGCTGGCACGCCGCTTGTGCAACAACTGTAAACAGAAGCTGAACATTCCGCATGAGGCCTTGATCAAGGAAGGCTTTACGGAAGAGCAAATCGAGACGGGATTCGAGGTTTTCGGCCCCACGGGTTGCACCCAGTGCACGGACGGGTATAAGGGTCGGGTGGGCATTTACGAGGTGATGCCGGTCTCCGATGAGATCGGACGCATCATCATGGCAGGCGGGAGTGTCACTGACATTTCGAAGCAGGCGGTCAGCGAAGGCTCATGGAAGCTTCGCACCTCGGCCCTGAAGAAGGTACGCGACGGGATGACGAGCCTCGATGAGATCAACCGCGTAACGGTGGATTAGGAAAGCTAAAGATGGCTGAAGTTATTGCGGACAAACAGTTCCCGTTTCTCTGGGAAGGCAAGGACAGAAAGGGCAACCGGATCAAGGGCCGGGGCCTGGCGAAGGACGAGATGGATATGCGGGCCGACCTGCGCAAGCAGGGTATCGCCGCCTCGCGCATCCGCAAAGAACGCCAGCTTTTCAAAGGCCAGGGCAAGGTCAAAGCGGAAGACATCGCGATCTTCAGCCGCCAGCTCGCAACGATGCTGAGCGCTGGCATCCCGATGGTTCAGGCGTTCGAGATCGTCGGCGTCGGCCACGACAAGCCGGCGATGCAGAAGCTCGTGCTGAACATCAAGAACGAAATCGAGACCGGGAACACGCTGCACCAGTCGCTGGCCAAGCACCCGCTGCATTTCGATGACCTGTTCGTCAATCTCGTCGAGGCGGGCGAGCATGCCGGCGCGTTAGAGACCGTGCTCGACAAGATCGCAACCTACAAGGAAAAGACCGAGGCCCTGAAGAAAAAGATCAAGAAAGCCATGTTCTACCCCGCGGCTGTCGTCGCGGTCGCGATCATCGTCACGGTAATCCTGCTGCTGTTCGTGATCCCGCAGTTCGAAGCGCTGTTCCAGGGCTTTGGCGCCGACCTGCCCGCCTTCACCCAGATCGTGATCGGCATGTCGCGCTGGATGCAGGACAATGGCTGGATCCTGCTGATCGTGCTCGGCGCCATGGCGTTCGCATTCCATTATTTCTACAAGCGCTCGCGCAAGATGCGCCAGTTCCTTGACAAGCTTTCGTTGCAGATCCCGGTTATCGGCCCGATTCTGAAGAAAGCCGCGATCGCGCGTTTCGCCCGCACACTGGCGACGATGTTCAGCGCCGGCGTGCCGCTGGTCGAAGCCATGAAGTCCGTGGCTGGCGCAACCGGCAACATCATCTACCAGGACGCGGTGATGCGGATGCGCGACGAGATCGCGACCGGCCTGCGCATGCAGCGGGCAATGGAAAATACCGGCCTGTTCCCGAACATGGTCGTGCAGATGATCGCGGTCGGCGAAGAGTCCGGTTCGCTGGATGAAATGGCCAGCAAGGTCGCGGATTTCTACGAAGCCGACGTCGATGCAGCCGTCGACGGCCTGAGCAGCCTGCTCGAGCCACTGATCATGGTGATTCTCGGCACGATCATCGGCGGCATGGTCGTCGCGATGTACCTGCCGATCTTCAAGCTGGGTGCAGTCATCTGACGCCACAGGCGCCTCGCCGAGTGCCTGGACGCCGCGCCGTGCGCGGCGTTTTCTTGTAGGAACCCGCGATGACGATTGCCGAGCTTCTCCAATCCGAACCCTGGCTGCTGATCGCCTGCACCTTTTTGTTCAGCGCCCTGGTGGGGAGTTTCCTCAACGTCGTCATTCACCGGCTGCCGGTGATGCTCGAGCGCCAATGGCGCGAGCAGGCCGACGATCTGCTCGGGCAGAAATCGGAGCCGGCTGGTGAGCGTTACAACCTGCTGGTGCCACGCTCGCGCTGCCCGTCCTGCCATGCGGAGATCAGGGCGCACCAGAACGTCCCGGTGATGAGTTACCTGCTTCTGCGCGGCCGCTGTGCGAACTGCAAGGCGCGTATTTCCCCACGCTATCCGATCGTCGAACTGCTGACGGCGGTGCTCTCGGCGGCCGTGGCCTGGCGCTTTGGCTGGCACTGGCAGACGCTGGCCGCGCTGGTTTTCACCTGGGCGCTGGTGGCGTTGACGGTGATCGATTTCGATCACCAGGTGCTGCCCGACGTGATCACCCTGCCACTGCTCTGGCTGGGTCTGCTGCTCAGCCTGGCCTGGTCGGCCGGTCTGCGCCCTCCCATCCCCGTGAATCCCGAATCCGCGATCATCGGCGCGGCGGCCGGATACCTGAGTCTCTGGCTGGTGTACTGGGCTTTCAGGCTCATCACCGGCAAGGAAGGCATGGGCTACGGGGACTTCAAACTGTTCGGCGCCTTTGGCGCCTGGATGGGCTGGCAGATGTTGCCGATGATCATCCTTCTGTCCGCATTCGCGGGCGCCGTATTCGGTATCGCGATGATCGTGCTGCGCGGCCGCGACCGGAACGTTCCGATGCCGTTTGGCCCGTACCTCGCAGCGGCCGGATGGATTGCGCTGATGTGGGGGCCGCAGATCGTCGGCGGATACCTGAGCGCCTCCGGCCTGGCGCATTGACAGTACCCATGTTCAGGGTGGCCCTGACCGGCGGCATCGCGAGTGGCAAGACCACGATCGCGGAAATGTTTTCTGACCTCGGCGTACCGGTCATCGACACCGACCGGATTGCCCGGGACGTCGTCGAACCGGGCCAACCGGCACTGGCCGAGGTTGCTGGGGCTTTCGGGCCCGAGGTGATCGGCGCGGACGGGCGACTCGATCGCGCGCGGATGCGCGAGACGGTTTTCGCGGATGCCCAATCGCGACGCCGACTCGAGGCGATTCTTCACCCGGCGATTCGCGCTGAGATGGAGCGACGATCAGCGACCGCGGGCGGCCCCTACCAGCTGCTCGTGATCCCGCTGCTCGCCGAAGGCGGGCGCACCGATCACGTCGACCGAGTGCTGCTGGTCGATGCGCCTGAAGCACTGCAGATTGAGCGACTGATGCGGCGCGACGGCGCGACCAAGGCGCAGGCGCGGGCGGCACTCGCCGCGCAGGCGAGCCGCGCCGAGCGGCAGGCTATCGCCGATGACCGCCTGGAGAACACCGGTCAGCCGGACGATATGCGTGCTGAAGTCGAGCGGTTACATGAGAAATACCTCACGCTGGCCCGTTCCGGGACCCAATGAGTGCGCGCGGCTCACATTTTTATCCGCTGTCGGCTTGTGACGGTCCGGGCCGCTGGCGCAGAATACGGCCATGAACTCGAACGAGGCTGCGGCGCCTTCGGCGGCGGCGGCTACCCCTCAGGTTGTCTACGAACAACCGCTCAATGAGCGGATACGAAATTTCCTGCGCCTGGACTTTCTCTACCAGCAGGCTGTCCATCACCACACGAAAGCCGATCCCTGGTCAACGCGGGCAGCGGTTTCGGCGCTGCTGGAAATCCTCGCGATCACGCAGCGCGGCGACGTGCGCAGCGAGGTCCTGAAGGAACTCGAGCGGCACATGAACCAGCTCGCGTCGTTCAATACCCGGCCCGGTGTTGATTCGGCGCGCCTGCGGGTGCTGCTGACCAAGCTGCGCAACATGCGCGAAGAACTCAGCACGGTCGGCGCCTTGTTCATGCAGCCCCTGCGCGACTCCGAGTTTCTCAACGCGATCAAGCATCGCAGCTCCATACCCGGTGGTACCTGCGAGTTCGACCTGCCCGATTACACGCACTGGCTCAGTCAGCCGGACGAGGTCCGCGGCGCCGATTTCGCACACTGGCTCGCGGTGATCCGTCCGCTCGGTGACGCCGTATCGGAGCTGCTCTGGATGACGCGCGAGCAGGCCAAGGCGAAAAAGGAAGTCGCGACCAACGGCATTTTTCATCTTGCGCTGGACCGGGGAATTCCCGCTCAGCTGATCCGCATCGCGCTGCCGGCGGGCTCGTCACGTTACCCGGAGATCAGCGGCAGCCACTACCGTTGCAGCGTGCGGTTCCTCAACTGGCAGGACGCCAACACCCATCCCGTACAGTGCACCGAAGACGTGCCGTTTACGCTCTCGACCTGCACCTGACACGGTGGCTAAGAAGACGGTTTCCTGCCCGACCTGCGCAGCACCCGTGGAATGGACGGAGGCCGCGAGCTGGCGTCCATTCTGCAGCGAGCGATGCAAGCTGATCGACCTGGGTGCCTGGGTGAGCGAGCAGCGGGCAATTCCGGGCGAGGAAGTCCTGCCGGGGCCGGACGGGATGTCCGACCCGGACTCCGACGATCCCACGTTCAAGCACTGACGCGATACGCGACCGGCAGATTCGCGCATGCATCATTCCTTCTGGCACGAACGCTGGGCCAGCGGTCAGATCGGATTTCACCAGGCCGATTTCCACGTGCTGCTCGAGCAATTCTGGCCGCCGCTCGGCGTACCCGCCGATGCGCGCGTCTACGTGCCGCTTTGCGGTAAGACCCGGGACATGGTGTGGCTCGCCCGGCGCGGGCACCCGGTGGTCGCCTCGGAGATCAGCCCCATTGCGATCGAAGAGTTCTTCAGCGAGCAGGGTCTCGAACCGAGTGTCACCCGCAAGGGCCCGCACACGAAATACGTTGCCGGTCCGTATGAAATCTTTGCCGGTGACGCACTTGAGCTGACTGGTAAGGATCTCGGGCCCGTCGATGCAGCCTATGACCGGGCCGCCCTGATCGCATTGCCCCCCGACATGCGCCGTCGCTACGCGGCTCGCATGACCGAGCTGCTGCCCGCGGCGGCACCGCTGCTGCTGCTGGCCCTGGAGTATCCGCAGGAAATGAAAGGCGGTCCGCCGTTTTCGGTTGATCGCGCGGAAGTCGACCAGCTCTACGCGGCGAATTTCAGTATTCGCGAACTGGCCCGAATCGACCTGATTGCAGAGAGCCCGAAATTTGCCGAGGTCGGGATCGCCGCGTTAGACGAAGTGGCCTACGCACTGACGCGAACGCGCGGCTAGCGGCCGATCAGCGGCCCGGCCAATCCGGCCCCGCGATCCTCGCCTTGCAGTCGTTCGATGATGGGCTGGTCGGCCTCGAGGATGTCGACTCGCGGGAGTTCGCCAATGGCCACCCAGCGCAGGGCCTGACCTTCCACGCCGCGCACTTCGCCGCTCCAGTTTGTCACCCGCCACATGTCCAGCCAGACACGACGATCGGCGTAGTCGTGCGCATAGCGCAGCAGTCGCTCGCCGGCATGCACGGTAACGCTCAATTCCTCTGCGAGTTCACGCACCAGCCCGGCGAAAGCCGGCTCGCCTGCGTTCAGTTTGCCGCCGGGAAATTCCCAGCGCCCGGCCAGCACTTTGCCGGGCGGCCGCTGCGCAATCAGCACACGGCCCTGCCCATCGAACAGGCCACCGGCGACGACGTGGATTTCGGCTCGCGGCCGGTTGGTCACTGCGATATCCGTTGATCGGCCCGGCAGCCGGCGCCCTCAGCCCTCGGAGGCCAGCGAACCGTGGCAGTGCTTGTACTTCTTGCCGGATCCGCAGGGGCAAGGCTCGTTACGGCCAACCTTGCGACCTTCCCGCACCACCGGGATCATCGGCTCGGGTGCCGCAGTCGGCCCGGCCGCCAACGGCCCTGTCGGCCCCCCGCCACCGGAGTGGGCACCGGCCGGCTGCGCCTCACCGCCCATGACGGACTGCGGCGCCGCGTGCTGCAGTTCCAGCCGTCGAGCGAGCTGCCGCTCGCGTTCGCGTTCCTGTGCCTCGATCTCCGCCTCGGTTCGCACCTGCAGGCGCGAGAGCAGCGAGATCGAGTCGTGCTTGATACGGTCCAGCAGGGAACTGAACAGTTCGAAGGCTTCGCGCTTGTACTCCTGCTTCGGGTTCTTCTGCGCGTAGGCCCTGAGGTGTATGCCCTGGCGCAGGTAATCCATCGCCGCGAGGTGCTCACGCCAGTGGCGGTCGAGCTCCTGCAGCATGACTGCCTTCTCGAGGTGACGCATGACCGGCGCGCCGGCCTGCCCGACTTTCGCAGTGTAGGCGTCTTCGACGGCCGCAACGATGTGGCTGCGCAGATCGGTCTCGGCCAGGTCATGATTGGCCTCCAGCCAGGCCTTCGGGTCAATACGCACGTTGAAGTCGCGCTCGATTGCCTGGGTGAGTCCGTCGAGATTCCAGTCTTCCTCGGCGCTCTCACGCGGGACGTAGTTATCAATGACATCGTTGATAACCTCGGCCCGAATACCGGTAACCGAGTCGGAAATGTCCTCGGCGGCCATGAGTTCGGTGCGCTGCTGGTAAATGACCTTGCGCTGGTCATTGGCCACGTCGTCGTATTCGAGCAGGTTCTTCCGCAGGTCGAAGTTATAGGCCTCCACCTTGCGCTGCGCGCGTTCAATCTGCCGGGAAAGCATTTTGCTTTCGATGACTTCGCCTTCTTTCATGCCGGCGGTCTGCAGCCACCGCTTGGTCCTGTCCGGGTCGCCGAAGATCCGCATCAGGCTGTCTTCCAGCGAGATGTAGAAACGGCTCGCTCCGGGGTCACCCTGGCGCCCCGAACGGCCGCGGAGCTGGTTATCGATGCGGCGTGACTCGTGTCGCTCGGTACCAATGATGTGCAGGCCGCCCGATTCGATCACGGCCTCGTGACGCTTCTGCCAGTCCTGCCGCGCCGCTTCGAGCGCGGCCTCGTCGCCCTCGCCGATCTCGGCGAGTTCAGCCTTGAGGTTGCCGCCGAGCACGATGTCGGTGCCTCGACCGGCCATGTTCGTCGCGATGGTCACGGCACCGGGCTGCCCGGCCTGCGTGATGATCAGCGCTTCGCGTTCGTGCTGCTTGGCATTGAGCACCTGGTGCTTGATGCCGTGCTTTTTCAGGTAGTCGGAGAGAAACTCCGAGGTCTCGACCGACGTCGTGCCGACCAGCACCGGTTGCTGGCGCTTCGCGCACTCGCGAATATCTTCGACGATCGCCTCGTACTTGTCCTTCTGGGTCAGGTAAACGAGGTCTGCCGCATCGTCGCGGATCATCGGCTTGTCGGTCGGAATCACCACGACTTCGAGGCCGTAGATCTGCTGGAACTCGAATGCCTCGGTGTCGGCGGTACCGGTCATGCCCGCGAGCTTTTCGTACATGCGGAAGTAGTTCTGGAACGTGATCGACGCGACGGTCTGGTTTTCCTCGCGTATGGCCACGCCCTCCTTGGCTTCGATGGCCTGGTGCAGGCCGTCGGACCAGCGGCGGCCGGGCATCGTGCGGCCGGTGAATTCGTCGACGATGATCACTTCGCCATTGCGCACGATGTACTCGACATCGCGACGGTACAACGCATGCGCGCGCAGGGCCGCATTCAGGTGGTGCATGAGCCGGATGTTTGCTGCATCGTAGAGACTCTGGCCTTCCTGAAGCAGCCCGGCCTGCAGGAACAGTCGCTCGACGTGCTCGTGGCCCGTGTCCGAGAGGTGCACCTGCTTACCCTTCTCGTCGGCCCAGTAATCGCCGTCGCCCTCCTCTTCGGCCTGCGGCTTGAGCCTGGGCACCAGCTCATTGATTCGGGCGTAGAGCTCTGTGCTTTCCTCTGCGGGACCCGAGATGATCAGCGGTGTTCGCGCTTCGTCGATCAGGATCGAGTCGACCTCGTCGACAATCGCGTAGACCAGCGCGCGCTGCATGCGGTCTTCGAGCCGGAACGCGAGGTTGTCGCGCAGGTAATCAAAGCCGAACTCGTTGTTCGTGCCGTAACTCACGTCGGCCGCGTAGGCAGACCGCTTCTCGTCCGGCGTCAGGCCCGACTTGACGACACCGACCTCCATGCCGAGAAAGCGGAAAACCGGCCCCATCCAGTCGGCGTCGCGCTGTGCAAGGTATTCGTTGACCGTGATGATGTGCGTGCCCTTGCCCGGCAGCGCATTGAGGTAGGCGGGAAGGGTGGCGACGAGCGTCTTACCCTCGCCGGTGCGCATCTCTGCGATCTTGCCCTCGTGCAGCACCATGCCGCCGATCAATTGCACATCGAAATGCCGAAGACCCAGCGTACGCCTGGATGCCTCGCGAACCACGGCAAACGCGTCCGGCAGCAGGGCGTCGAGTGTCTTGCCGGCGGCAATCTGGTCGCGGAAGTACTGCGTTTTTGATTTCAGTTCCTCATCCGTAAGGGCCTGCATCGCAGGCTCCATCGCATTGATCTTATTGACGATGGATGAGTACTGACCGACGAGCCGCTGATTACGGCTTCCGAAAATACGGGCGAGCCAATTGGCCACTGGCGCTCCGGGAGATGCTGGGTTGGCCGGGTATTTTAACTGTCCCGAGCGCCGTTCGGGAAATAACGCTGACAATCAACGCGGGTTCCGGGCCCTGCCGAGGGGTCGTGCCGCGAAAACGCACACCGGACACCTGGCTGTTCAGTCGGCCCTGTGCCGATCGGCGGGGTTCAGGTATCCGCCAGGTACCGCGACGGGTCGACTCGCTTGCCCTCACGCTCGACCTCGAAATGCACGTGCGTCCCGGTCGATCGGCCGGTGCTGCCGATCACCGCGATGGGCTGTCCTTTCTGCACGGCCTGCCCTGCAGCCACCAGGTTGCGGGAGTTGTGCCCGTATCGCGTGACGTAGCCGGTCGGATGCGTGATTTCGACCATGTAGCCGTAACCCGCCTTGTAACCGGAAAAAGACACCAGGCCCGGACCCACGGCATTGACCTTGCTGCCCGGCTTCGCGGCGACATCGATGCCAGCGTGGAAGGTTCGGCGACCGGTAAACGGATCTGAACGGGTGCCGTAGCCCGAAGAAATCCAGCCGCCTGCCAGCGGCCATCCGCCCGGCTGAATGCGCTGACGCAAATCGCGCGTCGACATGAGGTCTTCCAGGACGACCATCTGGCGCTCGCGATCGCGCAACTGAGCCTCGAGCGAATCGAGCGCCGAGATCAGCTCGGGTACGTTCGAGGAGCCCGCGGCCTGCTCCGGGCCGCCCGCGGGCGGCGGATCATCGAAGTTGAACTCGCCGCGATCAAGATCGGCCAGTTCCACGACGCGCCGGCCCAGGGCATCAAGCCGGATCAGGTGGGCGTTCAGTGTGCCCACGCGCGATGCCAGTTCGTCGACATTGCCTTCGAGCTGGCCGCGGGTCGCCTGCAGTTCGAGTCGCTGGTGCTCGTACTTACGCTCGAGCACGTCGCTGCGCTGCTCGCCGGCCAGGTAACTGCCAAGCTGCGCGCCGGCCGCGAACAGGCCGCCCACGACCACGGCCGCAACGGCCCCGGTCAGTGCCAGTGTTCTCGGCTTTGTCAGGTCAATTTCCCGGGTGCGACCGGGGTGACTCGAGATGAATTTGATATTCACTTCGGCGTTAGTCCTCTTCGCGACCGTCGCAGGATGCACGATCTGCGCCTTTTCAGGGGCAGCGGCACTTCACAGTTCAGGTCGGTGGTGCCGGACACAACATAAGACTGCCGGTCCTCGCCGCGGGTCAACCGCTCGAGGTGTGGACTCACCGAACCGGGAGTCGTGCGACTATGACTGATTGGCGTTATTCTGGCAAATAGGTTGGCACATTTTTTAAAATATTCTTGCTAATGACCAATTCACTGAAGACCCTGTTTTCGTCATCCATGCCCGGGCTGGAGCGGCTCGCCCGGCAGGCAGAGGCTGTCGAATCACTCACCCGGTGGGTCCGGCTGCAATTACCGGAACGGATGCGTCCGCATGTGCTCTCTGCTTCGAGGCGCGACACGGATCTGGTCGTGATCGTCGATTCGGCTGCCTGGTCGGCACGCGTGCGGTACGCGGGGCCAGCCTTGCGCGAGCAACTCGTCGCCGCCGGGCAGCCGCCGGTCGAGAAAATCCGGGTCCGGGTTCGCGCGCCCGAATGAGTCAGGCGGTGGCCGCAGCCGCAGCCGGCACGTAAGCGATCGGCGCCTCGGCCAGGTTCTCGAAAGTCACTTCTTCCCAGGCCGATTCATCGGCGATCACTGCCCTGAGCAGCCGGTTGTTCAGCCCGTGGCCGGACTTATAGCCACTGAACTCGCCAATCAGGCTGTGACCCAGCAGGTACAGGTCGCCAATGGCATCGAGAATCTTGTGCTTCACGAATTCGTCTTCGTAGCGAAGGCCGTCCTCATTGAGGATCCGGTAGTCATCGAGAACGATTGCGTTGTCCAGCGTGCCGCCGAGTGCCAGGTTCCGCGATCGCATGTACTCGAGATCGCGCATGAAGCCGAAAGTGCGCGCACGGCTCACCTCCCGCAGGAAGCTGGTCGTGGAGAAGTCCATCGACGCCACCTGGCTGCGACGCTTGAACACGGGATGATCAAACTCGATTTCAAAGTTCACCTTGAAACCATCATAAGGATCGAAGCGTGCCCATTTGTCGCCGTCCTCGACCTTGATGCTCCTGGTGATACGGACGAACCGCTTGGCTGCGTTCTGCTCGGCGATGCCGGCCGATTGCAGCAGAAAAACAAACGGACCGGCGCTGCCATCCATGATCGGCACTTCGCCGGCACTGAGTTCGATGATCGCATTGTCGATCCCGAGCCCGGCCAGCGCCGAGAGCAGGTGCTCTATCGTCGAAACCTTGACCCCGTCCTGGACCAGTGTCGTGCCGAGCGTGGTCTCGCCGACATTGCCTGCCCGCGCCGGAATCACGGTCGGTTCGTCCAGGTCCGTGCGGATGAAGCGTATACCGCTGTCCGCGGGTGCCGGACGCAGCACCATCAGCACTTTCTTGCCCGTGTGCAGCCCGACCCCGGTGGCACGAATCGAATTCTTCAGCGTGCGTTGCTTGAGCATATCCAGATGGCCTGAAGATCAGCCGTGTAGGCTACCACAGCGGATAATCCCCCTATAGATCTTTGACTGAAAACGATAAATACGCCCGCTTCCGACCGTTGGGGCCGGAAGCGGGCGCACGAGCAGCAGCAACTCGACGATCTCAGTCGGCCTGCCGGCGCAGGAACGCCGGTATGTCGAGATAGGACTCGTCGCTCGAATCGGCGCGAACGTCGTCCCCGACCGCACGGGGCCGGCGCCGGAACGCCGGTGTATCGTAATCGGCGTAGCTGCTGTCCGCGTTGCGACGACTGCGCCCGGCCACGACTTCAACCCTGGGCTGCGCAACCGGCGGCGCCAGGCGGACTGCCACCGGGCTGCCGATTCCGGTGGCGACCACCGTGACGCGAATCTGGCCTTCCATCTCCGGATCGATCACGTAGCCGACGACGACCGTTGCATCCTCGGAGGCGTATTGCTTGATCGTATCGCCCACCACGTGGAATTCGCTGGTGCGAAGATCCATGCCCGCGGTCACGTTGATCAGCAGGCCGTGTGCCCCGGACAGGTTGACGTCTTCGAGCAGCGGGCTCGACACCGCCGCCTCAGCGGCCGCACGCGCACGATCGTCACCGGTGGCATCACCCGAGCCCATCATCGCCATGCCGGTCTCGGCCATCACCGTCTTGACGTCGGCAAAGTCGACGTTGATCAGTCCCGGACGCGTGATGAGTTCGGCAATGCCCTGTACGGCGCCCTGCAGTACCTGGTTGGCCGCCTTGAAGGCATCGAGCAGCGTCGTATCGCCACCGAGGACGCTGAGCAACTTCTGGTTCGGAATCGTGATCAGCGAATCGACGAACTTGCCGAGTTCACCGATACCCTGATCCGCGATCAGGTGGCGCTTGGAGCCTTCCATCTCGAACGGACGGGTCACGACGGCCACCGTGAGGATGCCGAGCTCGCGCGCCACCTGGGCAACGATCGGCGCCGCTCCGGTGCCCGTGCCGCCGCCCATGCCCGCGGTAATGAAGATCATGTCCGCTCCCTCGATCATCTCGACGATCCGGTCGCGATCTTCCATTGCCGCCTGCCGGCCAACTTCCGGGTCGGCGCCGGCGCCGAGGCCCTTGGTGATATTCGAGCCGATCTGCAGGCTCATTTTCATCTTCGAGTGCTTCAACGCCTGTGCGTCGGTGTTGATGCACATGAAATCGACGCCTTCAATGCCGGAATCGACCATGTGGGTAACGGCATTGCCACCACCGCCGCCCACTCCGACGACTTTGATGACGGCCCCCTGATTTTCCGTGTCTGCTAATACGAACATGTCTGCTGCTCTCCGCTGAATTGAGTTGCTTACCAACCGACCAAATTTGAAATGAACTTCCGTTCCCGCTCCTGCCTAACCTTTCTCATCAGAAATTTCCCTGGAACCAGGCCTTCATTCGCTCGACAACGCTGCGCACGCCACCGGACATCGCCGCGCCGCTGCGGCCACTCGAGGCATGGTGCTCGCGGCCAAACAGCAGCAGCCCGACGCCGGTCGAATGAATCGGATTCTTGACGACGTCCACCAGGCCCTTGACGCCCTGCGGCAGCCCGAGCCTGACGGGTGCATGAAAGATCTCTTCCGCCAGTTCGATGACCCCTTCCATCTTCGAGCTGCCACCGGTCAGCACGATGCCTGCGGCCACCATTTCGTCGAACCCGGAGCGGCGCAGTTCGTCACGGACCAGCGCGAACAACTCCTCGTAACGCGGTTCGACCACTTCGGCCAGCGTCTGGCGCGCAAGCCGCCGCGGCGGACGATCGCCGACGCTCGGCACCTCGATCGTTTCGTCGGGATTGGCGAGCTGCGACAACGCACAGGCGTACTTGATCTTCAGTTCTTCGGCGTGATGCGTCGGAGTCCGCAGGCTGACGGCAATATCGTTGGTAACCTGGTCCCCGGCGATCGGGATGACAGCCGTGTGGCGAATGGCGCCCCCGGAGAAGACCGCGATGTCGGTGGTTCCGCCGCCGATGTCGACCAGGCAGACGCCGAGTTCCTTTTCATCCTCGGCGAGTACGGCGTAGCTCGACGCCAGCTGCTCGAGCACGATGTCCTGGACCTCGAGGCCGCAGCGCTGAACGCACTTGACGATGTTCTGTGCGGCGCTCTCCGCACCCGTGACGATGTGAACCTTCGCCTCGAGCCGCACGCCGGACATGCTGATCGGTTCGCGAATGCCTTCCTGTGCGTCGATGATGAATTCCTGCGGCAGGATGTGCAGGATTTTCTGGTCGGCGGGGATCGCCACCGCCCGGGCGGCGTCGATGACGCGATCGACGTCGCTGGCGGTCACTTCCTTGTCGCGGATCGCGACAATGCCGTGTGAGTTCAGGCTGCGAACATGACTGCCGGCGATGCCGGCGAACGCCGAGTGGATCTCGCAACCCGCCATCAGTTCTGCCTCCTCGACCGCGCGCTGGATTGACTGCACGGTCGAGTCGATATTGACGACAACGCCCTTTTTCAGGCCTCGTGACGGGTGCGAACCGACGCCGACGACCTCGATCGTGCCATCCGCCCCAAGCTCGCCAACGATCGCGACCACCTTGGAGGTGCCGATGTCGAGTCCGACGATCAGGTTTCGTTCTGATTTTCTAGGCATCGGGGGCAGCGTCCTCGCGTGAGGCCCCGGCAACGGCGGAGCGCTTGTTCCAGCCGACGCTGAATCCATTTGTGTATCGCATATCCACGTATCTGATCTCTGCAGTTCGCTTCGCCACCATCGGGCCGGCAAGGCGGATGAATCGTTCCAGCCGATCGGTGACCGACTGCCGCCCGAGGCGAACCATCAGTCCGTTGTCCAGTTCGAGTTCCCAGGCGCCTCTCGCATCGACGCGAACACCGGTCAGTCGCAACCCGGTCTCCAGCAAACGCCCCTGGGCATCGAGATACAGTTGCGCGACGGACCGCTCGCTGCCCGGCGGGCCGGCCAGCAGCGGCAGCTCCGGTGGCAGATGACGCGCGTTGCGAATGAACAGTTCGCCGCGCGCGTTGAGCAGGCCCGCATCGTTCCATTGCGCTGCGGCGACCTGCTCGATGACGACAACCCGGACGGCGTCCGGCCAGCGGCGCTGTACAACGGCCGTGTCGACCCATTCGAGGCCTTCGATGGCCTCGCGTACCTCGTCGAGATCCAGGCTTGCGAGTCCGTCCTTCAGTACGCCGCTGACCGCGGCCTCGATCTCCGGCGGCGCCACACGCTGGAAAGAACCCTCGACGATGACGCGGCGCACGGGCCGGTCGAGCGCGGACATCAGCAGGAAGGCCACGAGCGCGATCCCCGCGGCGCCGAGCGAAGCGATGCCGACGCCACGCCAGTTGACGCGTTGCAGCCATGACGGCTCGCGACTCTTCGTCTTCCTGCGGTTGCGTTTACCAAACCTGAACAACACGTTTCCCTCAGCCAGCCCCGGCGGCAAAGCTCGTCTCGAGCACACGCCAGACCAGTTCATCAAATCCAATGCCACGTTCAGCCGCCGCTTTCGGAACCAGCGAGTGGCTGGTCATACCCGGCGCGGTATTGACCTCCAGCAGCCACAGGTTTCCGCCGCGATCGCGCATGAAATCGACGCGGCCCCAGCCAGCGCAGTCGAGCGCGCTGAACGCGGCCTTTGCGAGCGCAGCCAGCTTCTTTTCGCTCGCGCCACTGGCCCCAGGGCATACGTAGCGCGTGTCCTCCGCAACGTACTTGGCGTGGTAGTCGTAGTAATCGCCCGCCGGGACGATCTGTATCGATGGCAGCGCCTCGTCACCGAGCACGGCGACTGTGAATTCATCGCCCTGCACGAGTTGCTCGACCAGCAGCAGGCCTTCGTACCGCGAGGCGAGCTCGACCGCGGCGGGCAGATCCGCATCATTGAAGCAGCGCGTAATCCCGACGCTGGAGCCTTCGCAGGCGGGTTTGACGATCACCGGCAAACCGATTTTTCGTGCGGCGGCAACGACATCATCACCCCGTTCGAGGCTGGCATAGGCCGGTGTCGGCAGGCCGATCGACAACCAGATCTGCTTGCTGCGGATCTTGTCCATGGACAACGCGGAACCGAGCACGCCGGAGCCCGTGTAGGGCACACCATGAGCCTCGAGCAGACCCTGCACGACGCCATCCTCACCACCGCCATCATTGCCGTGCAGGATGTTGAACACACGATCGAATCGCGACCCTGAAGAGGCACCTAGCGCGCGTACCAGTTCACCGATGCCGTCGACCGGATGCGCAGCGACGCCCAGGCGCAACAGCGCCTCGAGCACGTTGCGCCCTGAGTCCAGCGATACGTCCCGCTCAGTGGAAGTACCGCCCATCAGCACCGCCACGCGGCCGAAATCGGCGGCACGGTTAATTCTTCGTACCGGGAGGCTCATGCGGCGCCCTCCGCGGCTGCGACCGCACGCGCCAGTTCGGCGGGCAGCTCCTGGGCCGCAGCGCCAATGCTGCCGGCACCCATGGTCAGGACGAGATCACCCGGCTTGAGGATGTTCGCCAGCGTACGCGGCAGTTCCTGGAGATCGGGGAGGAGCACAGGCTCGACCCGTCCACGCGAGCGGATTGCACGGCACAGGTCTTTGCTTTCCGCGCCCGGGATGACGGCCTCACCGGCCGGGTAGACTTCGGTCACGATCAGCAGCCCGACGTCGGAAAGCACGCGCGCGAAATCATCGAACAGGTCGCGGGTCCGCGTATAGCGGTGTGGCTGAAACACCAGCACGATGCGCCGCTCGGGCCAGACCTGGCGGGCTGCCTCGAGCGTCGCGGCGATCTCGGTTGGGTGGTGGCCGTAGTCATCGACCAGCGTGACATGCCCGCCGCCGACCGCGACATCGCCAAACTGCTGCAGCCGGCGGTCAATTCCCTCGAAACCGGCCAGCGCGCGCTGAATACTCGCGTCCGGCACCTCGAGTTCCGTACCGACGGCGATCGCCGCCAGCGCATTCTGCACGTTGTGTCTGCCTGGCAACCGCAGCGTGACCTTAAGCGGTTCGGCCTTGCCGGCGCGATGGACATCGAACGTCGATTGCTCGCCCTCACGGGCGAGGTTGGTCGCCCGCACATCGGCGTTCTCATTGAAACCGTAGGTGACGTATGGGCGCGCGATGTTCTGGATCAGCGCGGCCGCGTCCGGATCGTCGCTGCAGATAACCGCCAGACCGTAGAAAGGCAGATTGTGCAGGAACTCCACAAAACTGAGCTTCAGGTTCTCATAGTCGCCGCCGTGCGTGCCGAGATGGTCGGCGTCGACATTGGTCACCACCGCGATCATCGGCTGCAGGTGCATGAACGAGGCGTCGCTTTCGTCCGCCTCCGCCACGAGGTATCGACCAGCGCCGAGGCGGGCATTGCTGTCGGCACTCCTGAGCCGTCCGCCGATCACAAAGGTCGGGTCTTCGCCGCCCTCAGCCAGCACGCTCGCCACCAGGCTGGTCGTAGTCGTCTTGCCGTGCGTCCCGGCAACCGCAATCGAATAGCGGAAGCGCATCAGTTCGCCGAGCATTTCCGCGCGTTGCACAACCGGGATACGGTTTTCCAGTGCCCGTGCGACCTCCGGGTTGTCATCGCGGATCGCACTGGAGATGACCACGACGTCCGCACCCTCGACATTCTCCGGCGAATGACGGTCGATCACCTTTGCGCCGAGCGTTTCGAGCCGGCGAGTCGTCGCGCTGCGCTTGACGTCCGAACCCTGGACCCGATAACCGAGGTTCAGCAGCACCTCGGCGATGCCGCTCATCCCGGTACCGCCGATGCCGACGAAGTGGATCGTGTGAATCCGGCGCATGCGATCGATCACGCGGCACCCCCGGCGGCGGCAACGCAGGCGCTTGCCAGTCGCTGATCGGCATCGGTGATGGCCGCCGCGCGGGCATTGACGGCCATTTCCATCAACGCCGGCCGACCCGCACTGAGCAGCTCCCTGAGCTGACTGGCCAGGGACGCAGGTGTGAGTTCGCTTTCCGGAAGGAGAACCGCCGCGCCGACCGAAACGAGGTACTCGGCATTGCGCGTCTGGTGATCGTCGACGGCCGCAGGGAACGGGATGAGGATTGCCGGCATGCCGGCCGCCGACAACTCGGCAATGGTCAGTGCACCAGCCCGGCACACGGCCAGGTCTGCCCAGCCGTAGGCGCCTGCCATGTCCTCAACGAATGGTCGCACATCAGCCGTAAGGCCCCGGTTTCGGTAGGCGTTCGCCGTGTCCTCGAGCCCGGGCTGGCCCGTCTGGTGCAGCACCTCAGGGCGCAGTTCCTCGGGGAGTTCAGCGAGGGCGGCGGGCAGGACCGCATTCAGGCGGGCCGCGCCTTGACTGCCGCCGAAAACCAGCAACCTCGCGGCCCCCTGGCGCCGGGCATAGCGCCGCTCCGGTGGCGCGATGGCCGTGATTTCAGGCCGCACGGGGTTACCGACGCGTTCGGCCTCGACACCGGGACCAAAACTGTTCGGAAATCCTTCAAGAACCCGGTCAGCGAACCGCGCCAGCACCCGGTTGGTCAGTCCGGCCACTGCATTCTGCTCGTGCACGACCAGTGGCAGACGCAACAACCAGGCGGCCAGCCCGCCCGGACCGGATACGAAGCCGCCGGCACCGAGCACGACGCGCGGCCGGTGGCGGCGAATCGCACGGATCGCCTGGCCGACGGCTGCGAGCAGGCGGAACGGCGCGCTGAGCAGCGTGACGGCTCCCTTGCCGCGCAGACCGCCGACATTCAACCATTCGACCGGGATACCCGCGGCCGGGACCAGCCGGGACTCGATGCCGCGGTGCGTACCGAGCCAGACGATATCGAAGCCACGCTGTTGCAGCACGCGCGCGGTTGCAAGCGCCGGGAATACATGCCCGCCGGTACCGCCCGCCATGATCATGGCCACCGGGCGCGTCATCGGACCCGCGCCCTTCGCGCAACCGCGGACCGGCCCGTGATCAGGGTCTCGTGATTGATGCGCAGCAGGACACCGAACCAGCCGAGCGTCACCAGCATGCTGCTGCCCCCGTAGCTGAGCAATGGCAGTGTCAGGCCCTTGGTCGGAAGCAGCCCCATGTTGACGCCGATATTCACGAAGGCCTGCAGGCCGAGCCAGATACCGATCGCCGCGGCGAGGTAGGACTGGAAAACCAGCCCGGCGCGGCCGGCATCGCGGGAGATCTTCAGTGCGCGACCGACCAGCAGCGCAAACAGGCTGATCACGATGACCACACCAACGAAGCCGAATTCCTCGGCCAGGACCGCGAAGACAAAGTCCGTGTGTGCCTCGGGCAGGTAGAACAGCTTCTGCACACTCGCCCCAAGACCCACGCCGAACCATTCGCCGCGCCCGATCGCGATCAGCGACTGCACGAGCTGGAACCCGCTGTTGTATGGATCCTGCCAGGGGTCACGGAACGCAATCAGCCGGCGCAACCGGTACGCTGAGGTCACGGCCAGCAATGCAAATCCACCAATTCCAAGTGCGATCGGCACCAGCAGGTACTTGATGCGAGCGCCAGCCAGAAACAGGACCGCAAGCCCCGTCGCCATCAACACGGTGGCTGCACCGAGATCGGGCTCCAGGACCAGCAGGACGGCCGCGGCGCCCAGCACGACCACCGGTTTCATGAACCCGGCAAAACTCGATTGCAGCTCATCGCCCTTGCGCACCACGTAGCTGGCCAGGTAAGTCAGCAGCATCACGCGCGCGAGTTCGGAGACCTGGAAGTTCATGAAGCCGAGCCGTACCCAGCGCTGGCTGCCATTGACCTCATGACCGATCCCGGGAATCAGCACGAGCACGAGCAGCACGAAAGCGCCAGCGAGCAGAAAGATCGAGCGCTGCTCCCAGACCCGTGTCGGTATCGCCAGGCCAACCAGGGCCGCGCACAGGCCCAGCAGCACGTAAACGCACTGGCGCTGCAAGTAGAAAAACGGTCCGCCGAAATCGCGATCGGAGATACCAATCGAGGCCGAGGCCACCATCACCAGGCCAATCATCAGCAGCGCTGACAGCGGGCCGACGATCCATGGATCGAGCATGATCCGGCGGGGACGGCCAGTTGATCGCGAATAGGTCACGGCGGCCGCGGTCATTGCGCAAGCTCCTGAACCGCAGCCGCGAAAGCCTCGCCCCGATGCATGTAATCACGAAACATGTCCAGGCTTGCACAGGCTGGCGACAGCAGCACCGTCTCGCCGGGCCGCGCGGCTCTTGCGGCGGCCCGCACGGCGGCGGGCATGTCGGTCGCACGCTCGACTGCGCACAGGCCGGCCAGCGTCGATTCCACTTGCGGTGCATCCCGGCCAATCAGCACCGCGTGCCGGACCTTACCGCGGCAGGCATTGCGCAGTTCGCTGAAATCCTGTCCCTTCCCATCGCCACCGGCAATCAAGACGAGCGGCCCGCGCATGCCACGCAGTGAGGCAACGGTCGCACCGACATTGGTGCCTTTTGAGTCGTTGATGAAACTGACACCGCCGACGTCGGCTACCCATTGCGACCGGTGCGCCAGTCCCTTGAAAGTTGCCAGTACCTCGAGCGCCGGGCCAAACGGCAGACCGAGCGCCTCCGCCATCGCGAGCGCCGCCATCGCGTTCGCTGCGTTGTGCAATCCCTGCATACGCATGCTGGCCAGGGGCAGAAGCGGCTCACCGCGGCGGACGATGACGGGCTGTGGATCGCGGGCCAGGCTGTAGTCCGCCGCCGGATCTTGCAGGCTGAATGTCAGCACTCGCTGCCCGGGCCGGATCATTGCACCCACGCGATCGTCATCGGCATTGACGACGGCCACATCACACAGCGCGAAGATCCTCGCCTTGGCCGCTGCGTACTCTTCCAGCGACCGATAACGGTCCAGGTGATCCGGGGTCACGTTGAGCACCGTGGCCGTGACGCTGTGCAGCGAATAGCAGGTCTCGAGCTGAAAACTCGACAATTCGAGCACGTAGAGATCGGGTACTTCTTCTTCGAGCAACTCGAGCGCAGGCCGGCCCAGGTTGCCACCGGACAGTGCGGTCCGGCCACTGGCCAGTGCGAACTCGGTCAGGAGGGTTGTTACCGTGCTCTTGCCGTTCGTGCCGGTTACCGCCGCGACCGGCGCAAGCGCCTCACGCGCGAACAGTTCGATGTCGCCGATGACCGGTAAGCCACGCCGAATCGCCTCGATCGCAACCGGCTCGGTCAACGCGAGCCCCGGCGAGATCACCACCTGCGAGACCTCATCGAGCAGGCTTTCAACCAGGGGGCCGCAACGCAGCTCGAGATCCGGAATTTCACGCTGCAGCGCATCACGCCCCGGCGGATCTTCGCGCGTATCCGCCGCGATCACCTGCCATCCTTTGCGGCGCAGGTAACGCGAACAGGAAACACCGGTACGGCCGAGACCGAGTACCAGTGCCCGGGCACCGGGCATTGTTGCGGCGGAGGTTTGTGCGGCTGTGTTCATCGCAGCTTCAGGGTCGCCAGGCCGACCAGCACGAGAATCACGGTGATGATCCAGAAACGCACAATGACTTTCGGCTCCGCCCAGCCCTTGAGCTCGTAGTGATGATGGATCGGCGCCATTCGGAAGATCCGTTTGCCGCGCAGCTTGAACGACCCCACCTGCAGGATGACCGACACGGTCTCCATCACGAACACGCCGCCCATGATGAACAGCACGATCTCCTGGCGGACGACCACCGCGATCACGCCGAGCGCCGCACCAAGCGCCAGCGCACCGATATCACCCATGAAGACCTGGGCCGGGTACGTGTTGAACCACAGGAATCCCAGCCCGGCACCGAAGATGCCGGCGCAGATCACCAGCACTTCACCGGACCCGGCAATGTAAGGAATGCTCAGGTAGTTCGCGAACACGATGTTGCCGGAGGCATAGGCGAAGACGCCCAGCGCACCGGCTACCAGCACGGCAGGCATGATCGCCAGGCCGTCGAGCCCGTCTGTCAGGTTGACCGCATTGCTCGAACCGACAATGACCAGGTAGGCGAGCACAACGAAGGCAACGGGTCCGAGTGGAAGGACGAAGTCCTTGAAAAACGGCAGTATCAGCGTCGTATCGGCGGGCGACCCGGCCGTGGCGTACAAGGCGATCGCGGCGCCGAGACCGGCGACGGACTGCCAGAAATATTTGTAGCGGGCGATCAGGCCACGCGTGTCCCTGACCACGAGTTTCAGGTAGTCGTCCCAGAAGCCGATCAACCCGAAAGCAAGCGTGACCGCCAGTACGATCCAGACAAACCGGTTGCCAAGGTCGGCCCACAGCACGGTCGCTGCGATGATCGCCACGAGTATCAGGGCGCCGCCCATCGTCGGCGTCCCGGCCTTTGAGAGGTGTGTCTGCGGACCATCCGAGCGCACGGACTGTCCGACCTGGTTCTCGGCGAGCTTGCGGATCATCAGCGGGCCGACAATGAAAGAGATCAGCAGCGCGGTCAGCGCCGCGAAAATCGCTCGCAGCGTCAGGTAACTGAAGACGTTGAATACCGAGTAGAACTGGGTGAGCCATTCGGCGAAGTAACGCAACATCTCAGTGCGCCTCCGCCACGGATACCGCAACTTCCTCTGCCAGCGCGCTTGCAACCCGCTCGAGGCGATTGACTCGCGAACCCTTGATCAGCACCGTCACGTCCGGGTGCAGCGTGCCCTGCGCCTCGGCAGTCAGTTCCTCGATGCTCGCGAACCAGACCGCGCCGGGGCCAAAGGCTTCAACGGCGAATCGCGTATCAGCACCCACGGCGAGAAGACGATCAATGCCATGCTCCCGCGCAAAGGCACCGATCTCGGCGTGCAGCCGGGGCGATTCATCGCCGAGCTCGGCCATCTCGCCAAGCACCAGCCAGTGTTCGCCGGGAATGCCGGCGAGTGAGCGAACGCCGGCTCGCAACGACCCGGGGTTCGCATTATAGGAATCGTCAATCAGCCGTGCGCCGCGTCGTGCGGCGCGTACCTCGAGCCGCCCGGAGACCGGACGCATCGATTCGAGACCGGCAACGATCGAGTCCAGTTTCGCGCCGGCGGCGTGACTGGCGGCCGCCGCGGCGAGCGCGTTCATCACGTTGTGCTCGCCTGCCAGCGCAATGCTCAGCCGGCGTTGTCCCAGCGGAGAGATCAGTTCGAAATCCGTGACGAATCCCTGCTCCGTCAGTCGCGTCGTTGCATCGGAAGCGTGGAAGTCCGCGCGCTCTCTCATGCCGAAGGTGACGACCCGACCGGCCGACCGGGCCATCTCGTGCCAGAGGGCGGCAAAGCGATCGTCGGCGTTGATGACGGCGGTACCGTCTACAGACAGCGCTTCGAACAACTCACCCTTGGCGCGCGCGACGCCCTCAATGCTGCCAAACCCTTCCAGGTGCGCGGGGCCGGCATTGATCACCAGTCCCACATCGGGCCGGGCCACGCTCGCCAGGTGGGCAATCTCTCGCGCATGATTCGCGCCCATTTCAATCACGGCAAACCGGTGCGTCGGGCCGAGCCGGCACAGCGTCAGCGGCACACCGATATGGTTGTTCAGATTGCCCTGGGTCACGAGCGTCGGCCCGCTGTGCGTGAGCACCTGGCCGATCATCTCCTTTACCGTGGTCTTACCGTTGCTGCCGGTAATCGCTGTGACGCTACCTTCGAAGGCCTCGCGCCAGGCCGTGGCGAAATCGGTTAACGCCACCAGCGTATCGGCAACGACGACCTGCGCAATCCCGGCCGCCACGGCGCGACTGACCAGGGCGCCGGCGGCACCGCGAGCGGCCGCCTCGGAGACGAAATCGTGTCCGTCGAATCGATCACCGCGCAGCGCGACAAACAACGCACCGGCCTCCAGCTGGCGGGTATCCGAAGTGACGGCGCCGAAGCCCGCGTTTTCGCCCTTGAGCAAACCGCCACTGACGCGCGCAAGTTCCGCGAGGTCCCGGATCATGCCTCGGCTCCGAGCGCATCGATCACGGTGGCCGTGTCGCTGAACGGCCGCTGCTCGGCGCCGACGATCTGCACCGCTTCGTGCCCCTTGCCGGCAATGACCACGACGTCACCGGCCGACGCCTCGGTCAGCGCGTAGTGAATCGCATCACGCCGATCGGCGATCACCTGTGCGGCTCCGCCGTCGCGCATCCCGGCGCGTATCTGCTCGATGATCGCGGCGGAATCCTCGCCGCGGGGATTGTCATCGGTCAGGACGACGACATCGGCCCCCTGCTCGGCGATGGCTCCCATTTGCGGCCGCTTGACGGGATCGCGATCACCGCCACAGCCGAACACGCAGAACAGGCGTCCGCGGGCATGGGGGCGCGCCGCATCGAGCAGCCGCAACAGCGCATCGGGTGTATGCGCGTAGTCGACAAAAACCAGCGGCTGAATGCCGCCACCGAAAGACTCCATGCGTCCCGGCGGTGGCGAGCAACCGGCCAGGGCGGCCAGCGCCGTCTGCAGCGGAACCTGCCAACCGAGCAGGACGCCGAGCGCGGCCAGCAGGTTTTCAGCGTTGTGCTCACCAGCCAGCCTCGAACGCAGGGCCCCCGCACCCCAGCTGCTCTCGATGTGCAGGGTCAGTCCGGTGGCGGTGCTGCGCAGCTCCGGAACACGGATCCACGCGGCGCCCGGGGGCACCCAGAGGTCGTTGGCGCTCGTGTAGATCACGCGCTCGACGTCCGGGCCGATCGCTTCCGCCAGTCGCCGCCCGAACGGGTCGCGCAGATTAATCACGCATCGCTGCAGGCCTGGTGTCTGGAACAGGCGGGTCTTGGCCTCGCCATAGGCCTCCAGCGTCCCGTGGTAGTCGAGATGATCATGGGACAGATTCGTCAGCACGGCGGTGTCGAAAGTCACGCCGTCGTGCCGACGCTGGTCGAGTGCGTGCGAGGATATTTCCAGCGCCATCGTCTCGGCCTCGTCGTCGCGGGCCTCGGCGATCCGCCGGTGCAGGGTTACACAGTCCGGCGTTGTCATTGCCGTGGCCACGATTGAGCCCGGCCGGCCAAACCCGATCGTGCCGAGGTAGGCGCTGCGCATTCCAACAAACTCAGACGCCTGCGCGAGGAGGTAAGCGGTCGTCGTCTTGCCGTTGGTGCCGGTGATGCCGGCCAGCCGTACCTCTCCGGACGGGTTGCGGAAAAACCGGTCGGCCAGTTGCCCGACTCGCCGGCCCAGTTCAGGAATTGCGTAACCCACCACGCCCGCGGGCAGCGTGGGCTCCGTCATGCCTGGCTCAGGCTCCCAGAGCACGGCGACGGCGCCCCTGGCGATCGCATCGTCAACGAAGGTAAGCCCATGACGGCCATGCGTGTGGCTGGCGATGAACGCGCAACCACGCGTTGCCGTGCGACTGTCCTGTGTCAGGTCGGCAATACGGACATCGTGCAGCGGATGCGCGAGACCCTCGAGCAATGCCGCGAGGGACATCTCGTAGACGGGTGTCTCGCCCCCGCTGCCGTCGTCGGCATTTACGCGCTGCTCGGGCACGACGGTGCTCACCACGGGTCCTGTGCCCGAACCAGCGTAGTCGCCGGAACGTGCTGCAGGTCGTCAGGCGCAATCGCGAGCAGCCGCAGGGCGCCGGACATCACCGAAGAGAAGACCGGCGCGGCGACGACGCCGCCATAGAAAGAGCCCTTGCTCGGCTCGTCGATTACGACTACGGCCGCGAGCCTCGGATTGCTCGCCGGGACGACGCCGCCAAAGACGGCCATGTACTTATCGGTCGAGTAACCGCCCGTTTTGGACGCCTTCCAGGCCGTGCCTGTCTTGCCCGCAACCCGGTAGCCCATGACGCTTGCACGCTGCGCGGTACCTTCATCGCTGACAACCGACTCGAGCATGCGCACGACGTCGCGGGCCACCGACTCCGTGAGTACGCGCTCACCGGGCGGTGGCGCATCGAGTGCGCGCAGGCTGACCGGGTGACGAATACCGCCCGAACCCAGCACCGCGAAGGCCTGCGCGAGCTGCAGCGGCGTCACCGACAGGCCGTAGCCGTAGGCCATTGTGGCCTGACCGATCGCGCGCCAATGCTCGTAGCCGGTGAGGATGCCGGCCGATTCACCTGGAAATCCCGATCCGGTCACCCGGCCAAAGCCGAAACCATCGAGCTTGCGCCACATCTGTTCAGGCTCGAGACTCAACGCAATTTTTACGACGCCGACATTGCTCGACTTGGCCAGTACGGTGGTGACATCGATCGTGCCCAGATTGTGCTTGTCAGTCACCGTTTTGATGCCCACCCGCACCATCCCGGGCGAGGTGTCGATCAGCGTATCCGGCTGGAAACGCCCGGTCTCCATCCCGGCAGCGACCACGAAGGGCTTCATGCTCGAGCCGGGCTCGAGGAAGTCGTTGGTCGCCCGGTTTCGATAACGCGACGGCGCGTACTGCTCACGATCGTTCGGGTTAAATGACGGCTGGTTGACCATCGCCAGCACCTCGCCGGTCGCGATGTCGAGCACGACGATCGAGCCGCTGCGAGCGCGGTTCGCCTGGACGGCCGCTTTGAGTTCGCGGTACGCGAGGTACTGCACGCGCAGGTCAATGCTGGTGCGCAGCACCTGCCCGGGGCGCGGGGCGCTGATGCGCTCGATATCCTCGATCGAGCGCCCCAGCCGGTCACGGATCACTCGCTTTTCACCGGGTTTGCCACCCAGCCACTGGTCGAAGGCAAGCTCCAGGCCTTCCTGGCCGACGTCGTCGACGTTCGTAAAGCCGAGCAGGTGACCGGTCACTTCGCCCGCGGGGTAATAACGCCGGTACTCGCGCATCGTATTGACGCCCGGAATGCCGAGCTCGCGGACGGCCGCCGCATCCTGAGGCCGCATGTGGCGCACGAGGTAAACAAAGTCCCGGTCCAGGCTGCTCGTGACACGACGGGCGAGCCATTCCGGATCGCGATCCAGTGCCTTGGCCAGCTCTGCGAAATGCTGTGGCTCCTGGGCCAGTTCGGGCGGGTTGGCCCAGACGCTATCGACCGGCGTGCTGACCGCGAGCGCCTCGCCGTTGCGATCGACGATCATGCCGCGATTGGCCGAGAGCTTCTCCCTGCGTACGATTCGCTCGTTGCCCTGTGTCTCGAGGAAGCCCTGCTGGACGACCTGCAGGTAGACGGCACGCCCCACCAGGGACACGGCAAAAGCAGCGAGCACGGCGATGACCACCGCCTGCCGCCAGGGGGCGTTCGCCGAAGCGGCAGTACGACTGGAATCACGCCTCATGGCCGAACGATGCGCAGGTCGTTTGCCTGCGGAATAACCATGTGCAGATCCTCGCGGGCCGCGCGCTCTACGCGGCCATGCGTCGCCCAGGTGCTCTGTTCGAGTTGTAGCTGGCCCCACTCGATGTCCAGCTCGTCGCGCTCAGTGGTCAGCGTCTGCAGATCCATGAAGCGGCTACGCGCCTCGTGCTTCGCGTAGACGACACCGAGCGCTGATACGAACACGCCGGCCCAGAGCGCCACGACCAGCCAGCGCCAGACCAACGTGCTCATGCGGCAATCCTCTCGGCGATCCGCAGCACCGCGCTGCGTGACCGCGGATTCCGGTCGACTTCCGCGGCCTGCGGCTTGATCGCCTTGCCGATGCGCAACAGCGTCGGCCGGGCGTGCGGCGGAACATCCGGAAGCCCCGCATACACGGGATCCCCCTGAGCCTCGCGGCGGATGAAACGCTTCACGATACGATCCTCGAGTGAGTGAAAACTGATGACACAAAGACGCCCGCCACCGGTGAGCATCCGGACGGCCTGGGGAAGGGCCGCCCGCAGCGCCTCGAGTTCGGCGTTGATGTGAATGCGTATCGCCTGAAACGTGCGTGTCGCAGGGTGTTTACCGGGTTCCCGGGTCGGCACGGCGGCCGCGACGATCTGCGCCAGCTGCGCGGTGGTCTCGATCGGGGACACCGCGCGGGCGACAACGATCGCGCGGGCGATTCGCCGCGCAAAACGCTCCTCGCCGAGCGAACGCAGGACACTTGCGATCTCCTGTTCACCGGCGTGCGTCAGCCATTGCGCCGCGCTTTGTCCGGTTTCGTAATCCATCCGCATGTCGAGCGGCCCGTCCTGCATGAAACTGAAGCCCCGTCGAGCCTCATCGAGCTGTGGCGACGAAACCCCGAGGTCCATCAGTACGCCATTCAGCTTTCCTTCAACCCCTGCCGTCCGAAGCAACTCTTCGAGCCTCTCGAACGACCCCCGTATCAGCGTGAGCCGTGGCTCACCCGCAAAGCGGCGCCGACCGGCCTCGATCGCATCGGGATCGCGATCAATCGCGATCACGCGCCCATCGGTGCCCAGCGCAGCAAGAAGCCCGGCGGTATGCCCCCCGCGCCCGAATGTTGCGTCGCAGTAGCAGCCGTCACCGCTGACTACCAGCGCCTCCAGCACTTCGTTCTGAAGTACCGGCGCATGCAACGACATCGTCGCGCTTACAACGACAGCTGCTCGAGCTCCGGCGGCAGGTCGCCCGCCTCGTCGCTCGCCTGCAGCCACTCATCGCGGCGCTCGTTCCAATGCGTTTCGTCCCAGAGCTCGAACCGGCTGCCCTGCCCGATCAGCGTTGCCTGACGCGTCAGGCCGGCGTATTCGCGCAGCTTCGGCGGAATCAGCACCCGACCATGAGAGTCGAGCTCGAGGTCCGTCGCGTGGCCAACCATCAGTCGCTGCAAACGGCGCGCCTGTGGATTCAGAGTCGGCAGGCGCATCAACTTGCGCTCAATCTCCTCCCAATCCGTCAGCGGGTAGATCAGCAGGCAGCGGTCAGCCCGATCGACGGTCGCTACGAGGCGGCCATCGCTGCGCTCACCGAGTGTCTCCCGGTAGCGCGCCGGCATGGCCATTCGGCCCTTTGCGTCGAGCGTGACTTTGTTGGCACCACGAAACATGTCAGGCGATTTCCGGGCACTTAGCCCATTTCATCCCACTTTTTCCCACTTCGCGGCACTATAGGTCGGCGGCGGGCGCAGAGTCAACGCCCAGCCACAAACTTTCTCTAGCAAGCACAGGAACTTAGCCTCGACACGACAACCCCGGGCAGGAGCGCGGCCGTGCTTCCCGATAGCAATCAATCGCTTATGCGGGGTTCTTTTAAAGGCTATCAGGCGGCGGCAAAGTGGGAAATGCCGGTGCAAACTCAAACGTTATGTAAAAACGCCGCGGATAGCCCTGAAAGGGCCCCTGCAAGGCGTTCTTTTTCCTCGCCGGAGACACAGCAGGGCCGTTCCAGCCTCCGCCAGCGGTGGGAGAAAGTGGGCAAAAAATTGGAGTCGGCCGATAAGCCGGGTTCTGTCTTGGGCAACCATCCATCTAGGGCGTGCGTCACCGCACGCCTCCAGCGACCTACCCGGAAGTTCCTGCGGGCCGCAGGCGCGAACCAATGGCTCGCATACTTCCCTATTTGGTCTTGCTCCAGGTGGGGTTTACCTTGCCGTCCCGTGTTGCCACGGACGCGGTGCGCTCTTACCGCACCCTTTCACCCTTACCTGCCGGTTGCTCCCGGATGCCCGCGAGATACGCTCATCCGGGAGCAACCGACATCGGCGGTCTGCTCTCTGTTGCACTTTCCGTAGGCTCACGCCTCCCAGGGGTTACCTGGCACCTTGCCCTGTGGAGCCCGGACTTTCCTCCGCGAATAACCGCAGCGGTTGCCTGGCCGACTCCAGGCTGCAGTGTACGCGAAATCGAGCTGTTACTCTGCCCGGTCGGATGAGGGGCCACCTCGGCCGAGCGCCATTTCGTAGAGTTCCCTGCGATTGCGGCCGGTGATCCGGGCGGTCAGCCTGGCCGCCTGCGAGGCGGGCAGCTCAGCAAGCAGGATATCGAGCACGCGAACGGCTTCTGTGTCACCGGTAACCGTCGTCGGCGAGCCACCGACGACGACGACCAGTTCGCCACGCGCGATCCTCTCGTCGGCTGTGGCCATTCCGGCCAGTTCACCAATTGTTCCGCGATACACTGTTTCGAACTTCTTGGTCAGCTCGCGGGCGACGGCCGCTGGACGGTCTGCGCCCAGGCACTGGGCAATATCGGCCAGTGTCGCAGCAATCCGGTGCGGCGCCTCATAGAACACCAGCGTGCGGCTTTCCTCGGCGAGGCCTCGCAATGCCCGCTGGCGCGCAGCGGGCCTGGCAGGCAGAAATCCCTCGAAAGCGAAACGATCGGTCGGCAGTCCCGCGACCGACAGTGCCGCAACGACCGCCGATGGACCCGGGACGGCGACCACGTTGCAACCGGCGCGGGCCGCGGCAGTGACGAGTCCGTTACCCGGATCGCTGAGCAGCGGCGTACCCGCATCGCTGACCAGCGCCACCGATTCGCCCGCCTCGAGCCGCCGGATCACCTCCGGCACTCGCTCGCGTTCATTGTGTTCGTGGAATGACTCGATCCGCCCCGCGCGACGCTCAATGCCCGCGGCATGCAGCAACTGCATCGTGTGCCGCGTATCCTCGGCGAGCAGGAGATCCGCCTCGAGCAGAATCTCCGCGGCCCGGGGCGTGAGGTCAGCCAGGTTGCCGATCGGGGTCGCAACGACGAAAAGTGTGCCAATGCCACGAGGCGCTATAGAATCCTTGCTGTCATTCGTCACACTGCTCTCCCTTCGATCCCATGCTGCACGCACCTGATCGCCGGCCGCAAGGCAGGCTTCGCTGGCTGGCCCTGCTGTTCACCGTCGTGTTATTGGCCATGCCTGCAGAGCAGGCCGCCGCGTCGCGCCGTGATGATATCGCGGCGGCTGAGAAAAACGCCCGCGAGGGGCGTCATGCCGAGGCCGCAAGACTTTATGACAAGGCATCTGAGCGACGTATCCTTGGCACCGATCGCACGATCGCGCTGCTCGCAGCCCGGGAGTACCTGGCCGCCGGCCAGGTCAACGATGCCGAACGCATGGCGAATGAAGCCGGCAAGCGGCGACTCAACGACCAGCAAGCGATGGTGTATGCGGAGGTTCGTGCCGGCATCGCGCTGGCGCGCAATCAGCCTGAGGCAGCCCTTGCGGCACTGGGCGATCTGCCTGAACCACTGCCGCCAGCACTGAAGTCACTGCGTGAACAGGCCCTGGCGATGATCGAATCGGCCAGGGCACCCGTCATTGCCGCCGAACCCGAACCCGTGGAGACCTTTGTGCCCGGCGCACCGGGCCTTGCAATCCTGCCGCTCGATCAACCCTCACATATCGCATTGCTGCTGCCATTATCCGGTCGCCTGGAGGCACTGGGTGAAGCCGTCCGTGATGGGTTTGCCGCGGCGTGGCTGGCCCGGTCACCGGAGAACCGCCCGCGCATCGAGATCTATGACACGGCCGCGTCCGGTGCCGTCGCGGCGTTTAACCGGGCGCTTTCGGAGGGCGCCCGGTTCGTCGTCGGGCCGCTGGCCAGACCTGAGGTACAGGCGATCGTCAACGAATCACAGATCCCGGTTCCGGTGCTGGCGTTGAACGCCTATGAAGCAGTCACACCACCGGCTTTCCTGTTCAGCTATGCGCTCGACCCCGAGGAAGAAGCGCGCGCAGTGGCCCGGCGCATTGCGGCCGATGGCCTCTCGCAAGGCGTGGCGCTGTTTCCGCAGAGCGACTGGGGTGAGCGCGTGCGCACAGCCTTCACGGACGAGGCCTTGCTCAGTGGCCTCACGTTGACATCAGTGCAGACTTATGACGCCGCCTCGGCGGATTTCTCGGGACCGTTGCGCTCAGCGCTCGGACGCTTCGGCGGTGCCGGCGACCGTGGCACCGGTGCTCGCCCGGCGCCGCGCCGCGATTCGGCCGCCGAGGCGCTGGAGGGTCCGCAGTTCGTCTTCCTGGCGGCGAATGCGCGTACGGCCAGTGCATTGACGCCGCAACTGCGTTTCCAGATGACCTACCGGGTGCCCGTCTACGCCACATCCGACGCCTGGGTTGCCGGCGCAAGCGGCGGAAATGACTTCGAAGGCATGGTGTTTCCGGAAATCCCGTGGGTACTTTACGACGGACAAGGCGCGCCGCAGCTCTGGGATACGGTGAATGGCACCTGGTCGTCGAAGGCTCCTGGCCGTCTGCGGCTCTTTGCATTCGGCTACGATGCTTACCTGCTGATGAACGAACTGCGCGGTAACGTGCGCCATGTCGGCGTGAGCGGATTGACTGGCGGGCTGGAAATGACCGAATCGGGGCGGGTTACCCGTCGACTCGATTTTGCACGTATTGAGAACGGCACTCCACGGCCGGCGGGACGTTCGGAATCGCTTTTCGCTCCCAGTGCGCCCTGAGACGACGACCGAACTCGGGCGCAGGGCCGAGGAGCGTGCGCTCGAGTATCTGTGCGCTCAGGGACTCGAGCCGCTGGATCGGAACTACCGCTGCCGCGGCGGTGAAATCGATCTGGTCATGCTTCAGGGCGCAACGCTGGTGCTCGTCGAGGTCCGCTCCAGGGCAAGTGGCAAATATGGCAGCGCCGCGGAATCGATCGACGGTCGCAAGCGCAGGCGCATCGTACGTGCCGCTCGCCATTTGCTGCTCATGAGACCGGACCTTGCAAAACTGCGAGCCCGATTCGACGTCGTCACCATCGATGGCGAAGATCAGCAGGCGCGCCTGAACTGGATCTGCAACGCGTTCAGCGTCACTGGCTGAGCCTCGCAAGCAGCGCCTGAGTGCTACTTGACCACGGTCAACTGCGGTTTACCCGTACCGCCGGGCGCAGGCGGCCCGCCCCCGTCACCTGCGCCAGGATCGTCAGGCGCGGGCTGCGCGTCTTCGTTGAAGAGCATGCCTTCACCGGTTTCACGCGCGTAAATCGCGAGCACCGCTTCGGTCGGCACGCGCACCACCCGGCCAACTCCGCCAAAGCGTGCGTTGAAGGTGATCTCCTCGTTGCCCAGCACCAGGTCGGAAGTCGCGTCCCAGCTGACGTTGAGTACGATCTTTCCGTCGCTGATAAACTGCGTCGGCACCTGCACGGCGGCGACCGTCGCATCGACCACGACGTGCGGCGTATGGCCACTGTCGTTGATCCATTCGTGCATGGCCCGCAGCAGATAGGGCCTGCGCGATTTCACACGCGCATCTCCCGCTCTGTCTCGCTCATGCTCTGGCGAACGCTTGGACGCGCGAATACCTGTTCGCCGTAACGAAGAATCGATTGCGCCGTCGCCGGCAGTTCGATCTTCCATTCCGGCAATCGCCACAGGATCGGCGCGACCGCCGCATCGAGCAGCGAGAAATGATCGGACAGAAACCAGGGCTTGATCCGAAACAGCGGCTCTGATGCAAGAATGCTTTCCAGCATCAGCCGTCGGAGCTTCTGTGATTCGCGGCCTTCGCTGCGGGCCATTAACTGGGCACAGCCGTACCAGTCGCGCTCGATGCGATGCATTGCCACCCGCGCCTGCGCCCGGTTGCCGGGATCATTTGGCAGCATCGGTGGATGCGGATAGCGCTCATCGAGGTACTCGCCGATCACGCGCGGTTCGTAGACGACGAGATCGCGATCCACGAGCGTCGGGACACTCTGGTACGGATTCAGATCGATCAGGTCTTCCGGTGGGCGGCTCGGGTCGACATCGACCACGCGAACCGCAAGGGCCTTCTCCGCGACCACGATGCGCACCCAGTGACAGTGCGGGTCATCGCTGCGTGAGAAAAGAGTCAGCACGCCGCTCTGGCAAGCGCGGGCATATGTTTCATTACAAAGTCACCTACTTTACGTCCTTCCAGAATTCCTTCTTGAGTGCCCACGCCAGCAGCGTGAAGAAGATCAAGAACGCGATCACCGGGAAACCGAGCGCGCGACGCTGCAACTGCGCCGGCTCGGAAATGTAGTCGAGGAAATTTACCGTATCACGGACGAAACCGTCGAACTCTTCGGCCGTCAGCTTGCCCGGTTCGGCGAGCGCAAACTCCTTAAAGTGTTTCTGCGCGTTGCCGTGTTCATCCATCTCGCCTTCCCAGATTATCTCCTGCATGCCCTGCAACTCCCACAGGACATGCGGCATCGCCGTGCCCGGCAAGGCCAGGTTGTTGACGCCGCTGGCCTTTTCAGGGTCCTTGTAGAAAGAACGCAGGAACGTGTACACGTAGTCCGTGCCGCGGCTTCGGGCGACCAGGGAAAGATCGGGTGGCGGAACGCCAAACCATCGCCGCGCGCTGTCCGGATCCATCGCGTTGCGCATCGTATCGTGCGGCCGTTCGCCAGTGAACATCAGGTTGTCGATCAACTGCTGTTCACTGAGTCCCAGGTCCGCGGCGACGCGGTTGTAACGGACGTATTTTGCGGAGTGACAGCCAAGGCAATAGTTGACGAAATTAGCAGCCCCACGCTGCAGCGATGCCTTATTGGAGACATCGTTGTGAGCCGCCTCGACCGGGTGCGCTCCACCGCCCGCAGCGAAAGTCGCAGCCGGCAGCAGTGCAGCAACAATTACCAGAAGCTTAGTGCGCATCGTACGTGACCCTCGTCGGCACCGGCCTGGTACGGTCGATTTTCGAATACCACGGCATCAGCAGAAAGAATGCGAAATAAACCACCGTGAAGAACCGCGCCAGGTTTGTATAAAGCGGCGTCGGGGGCTTCAGACCGAGATAGCCCAGGGCGAGGAAGCTGATTGCGAATGCAATCACGAAGAACCTGAACAGCGGTCCGCGATAACGGATCGACTTGACCTTGCCCCGGTCGAGCCACGGAAGAAAGAACAGGATAATCACGGCCGCGCCCATCAGGCCCACACCCATCAGCTTGTCGGGCACGGCACGCAGGATTGCGTAGAAAGGTGTGAAGTACCACACCGGCGCGATGTGCTCGGGCGTCTGCAGCGGATTGGCTGGATCGAAGTTCGCGTGCTCGAGGAAGTACCCGCCCATCTCCGGCGCAAAAAACACCACCAGGCAGAACAGGATCAGGAACACGCCGACACCGAACAGGTCCTTGACCGTGTAGTAGGGATGAAAGGCAATGCCGTCCAGCGGGATGCCATCCGGTCCCTTGACCTTCTTGATCTCCACGCCGTCGGGATTGTTGGAACCGACCTCGTGCAGGGCCATCAGATGGGCGATGACCAGGAAAATGAGCGCCAGCGGAATCGCGATGACATGCAGCGCGAAGAACCGGTTCAGGGTCACATCCGATATGAAGTAATCGCCGCGGATCCACTCGGTCAGTTCATTGCCGATGTAAGGCAGCGCCCCGAACAGCGAGACAATGACCTGCGCACCCCAGTAGGACATGTTGCCCCAGGGAAGCAGGTAGCCGAAAAACGCCTCTGCCATCAGGCAGAGATAGATGAGCATGCCGAAAATCCACAGCAACTCGCGCGGTTTCTGGTAGGACCCGTAGATCAGGCCGCGGAACATGTGCAGGTAAACGACAATAAAAAATGCCGACGCACCGGTGGAATGCAGGTAGCGGATCAGCCAGCCCCAGTCGACATCACGCATGATGTACTCGACGGAACTGAAGGCTTCTGCAGCCGAAGGTTTGTAATTCATCGTCAGGAAGATGCCCGTGACGATCTGCAGGACCAGCACCATCAACGACAGTGAGCCGAAGTAGTACCAGAAATTCATGTTTTTCGGCGCGTAGTACTCCGCGACCTGCTCGTTCCAGAGCTTGGTCATCGGGAAACGGTCGTCGATCCAGCCCTGGAGCGCCGCGAGTCGCCCGTTGCCGGTCCTTGCTGTGTCAGTGCTGCTGCTCATGCCACGCTCTCCGCGTCAGCTCCAATGAGGATGCGGGTATCGCTGACATACTTGTATGGCGGCACCGGCAGGTTCTTGGGCGCCGGGACATCCTTGAATACGCGCCCGGACAGGTCGAACTTAGAGCCGTGGCAGGGGCAGAAGAACCCACCGGGCCAGTCGGCTGCTACGGTCACATCACCCCTGGCGAACTTCTCCAGCGGGGCGCAACCGAGATGCGTGCACACGCCAACCAGCACCAGGTACTCGGGCTTGATCGCCCGCGCCTCGTTGCGCGCGTATTCAGGCTGCTCGGATTCAGCCGAGTCCGGGTCGCGAAGCTTGCCATTGACGCCATCAAGCGTGCCGAGCATCTCCGGCGTGCGGTGCACGATGAAGACAGCCTTACCGCGCCACTCCACCTTGACCATGCTGCCAGGATCCAGCTTGCTGATATCAACTTCTACCGGAGCGCCCAGCGCCTTGGCGCGCGCGCTCGGCTTCCAGGACGCCAGGAAGGGCACGGCGACAAATGCCGCGCCTACAGCGCCGGTCGCCACCGTAGCAACGGTCAGGAAATGGCGCCTGCCCGCATCGACTTCTTCGCTCATCCAGCATTCTCCTCGGGATGCGGCCGCGCCGATCTGCCAACCAGTTTGTCTACAGCCCCGGGGCGGATCGGGCCCGCCGCGGGTAGCCGATGATTATACACGGCGGAATTGGTGTTTTTCATTGCGCCCCTCGTCCGCGTGATATGCGCTTGATCTGCGCCCCGAGACCCTGGAGCTTCTCCTCGATGCACTCGTACCCACGATCAATGTGGTAGATCCGCTCGACCTCCGTGGTGCCCTCGGCCACCAGGCCGGCCAGTACCAGGCTGGCCGATGCCCGCAGGTCGGTGGCCATGACCGGGGCAGCCGTCAGCCGCGGCACGCCCTTGATGATGGCCGTGTTGCCTTCGAGGCGGATCTCCGCACCCATGCGCCGCATTTCCAGCATGTGCATGAAGCGATTCTCGAAAATCGTCTCGATGATCGTACCGACACCGTCGGCCACGGTGTTCAGTGCCGCGAACTGCGCCTGCATATCGGTCGGGAAACCCGGGTGCGGCGCGGTGCGGATATCGACGGCCCGCGGCCGGCGGCCGCGCATATCGACCTCGACGAACCCCTGACCACGCGTGACGTCGGCTCCGGCCTCCTCGAGCTTGCCAAGTACGGCATCGAGATGCTCGGCGATCGCGCCCCGGGCCCTCACGCGGCCGCCGGTGATCGCGCCGGCTACAAGGTAGGTGCCGGCCTCGATGCGATCGGGCAGGACATTGTACTCAGTGCCCTGCATCGCCTCGACGCCATCGATGATGATCGTATCCGTACCATGCCCGGAGACCCTGGCGCCCATCGAGTTCAGAAACAATGCCAGGTCGACGATTTCCGGTTCGCGCGCGGCATTCTCGAGGATGGTCCGGCCCTGGGCCAGGGTGGCCGCCATCATCAGGTTCTCGGTTCCGGTGACGGTAACGGTCTCCAGCACGATTCGGGCGCCCTTCAGCCGGCCGGAGCGGGCCTTGATATAGCCGTTTTCAATGTGTACATCGGCACCCATCGCCTGCAGACCGGCGACGTGAATATTCACCGGACGCGCACCGATCGCGCACCCGCCGGGAAGCGACACATCGGCGGAACCGAAACGGGCCACCAGCGGCCCGAGCACCAGGATCGCGGCCCGCATCGTCTTGACCAGTTCGTAAGGCGCAAAGGTCTCTTTCGTCGATCGCGGGTCGACCTCGATCGCCATGCGCTCACCGACAGTAACACCGACACCCATGCGCCCGAGCAGCTCAATCATCGTCGTGACGTCGTGCAGGTGCGGCACGTTGCCGATCGTCACCGGACCGTTGGCCAGTAAAGCACCGGCGAGGATCGGTAGTGTGGCGTTCTTTGCACCGGAGATGTGCACGTCCCCGTCCAGGGGCACGCCGCCGCGGATCTGCAGGCTGTCCAAGTGATCCGCTCCGGTCAGGCCGGGCCGGGCTCACCACCGGCGGCAGCCCATTCCTCCGGTGTATAGGCAGCCATCGAGAGCGCGTGGATTTCTCGGCCCATTTTCGAACCGAGTGCGCCGTAGACCAGCTGGTGACGCTGCAGCGAGCGTTTGCCCGCAAATTGCGGGGCGATGATCACGGCTTCGAAATGGGTGTCGTCGTCCGTCAGGACACGAATCCGCGCTTCGGGAAGGGCGGCCTGAATGAGCTGAGTTACCTCGTCGGCGGTCATTTATCGCTGGCCCGGTCTCTGGTGGGATCCGCAGTCTAACCCACCTCCGTCCGCCTGCGTCGTGCTCGCGCGCGACGGCCGGACGGGCGTTATGATGGGGCTGGCCAGAATGGAAACCCTGCCGATGCTTACTGCTAATGCAAGCAACGACCTGCTCATCGACCGCGGCCGGCGCGTCCTTGCCACCGAGGCACGGGCCGTGGCGGCTCTTGAACACAGGCTGAACGAGGCGTTCGCCGAGGCCTGCCGCTTGATACTCGAATGCGAAGGACGCGTCGTCGTGACGGGCATGGGCAAGTCAGGGCACATCGGCAGCAAGATCGCCGCCACGCTGGCCAGCACCGGCAGCCCCTCATTTTTTCTGCACCCGGCCGAAGCAATTCATGGCGACATCGGGATGATCACGGTCAAAGACGTGGTCCTCGCGCTGTCGAACTCGGGTGAGACAGACGAGATTCTGACCATCCTGCCTGGAATCAAGCGACTGGACGTACCGTTGATCGCACTGGTCGGACGACACGGCTCGTCCCTGGCGCGCCATGCGAACGTCGTGCTGGACGTCAGCGTCCCGGCCGAAGCCTGCCCGCTGAACCTGGCCCCGACGGCCAGTACCACGGCCGCCCTGGCCATGGGCGACGCCCTTGCGGTCGCGGTGCTCGAGGCACGTGGATTCTCGGAGGAGGATTTTGCCCGCTCCCACCCCGGCGGCAGCCTCGGACGCCGGCTCCTGCTGCACGTCGAGGACATTATGCGAACCGGCGAGCAGTTACCGGTCGTGGGCCCGGAAACGCTGCTCAGCGCCGGACTGCTGGAAATGAGCAAGAAAGGGCTGGGCATGACCACCGTCGTTGATGAAGATCGGGTCGTGCTGGGTATTTTCACGGACGGCGATCTGCGCCGTGCGCTGGACCGGCAGCTGGACGTGCACCTGACGACCATGAGCGAGGTGATGGTCGAGGGCTGCAAAGTGGCCAGCCCGCGGATGCTGGCCGCTGAAGCGGTGCACCTGATGGAGGCTCACCGTATCACCGCCCTGCCCGTCGTGGACGGGCACGGCACGCTGGTCGGGGCACTGAATGTGCATGACCTGCTGCGCGCGGGAGTCATGTAGCGATGGATGCCGTACTCGAGAGGGCCCGCCACATCCGGCTGCTGGTGCTTGATGTCGATGGCGTGCTGACCGACGGTCGCCTGTACTTCTCGGCGAACGGCGAAGAACTCAAGGTATTTCATGTGCGCGACGGCTACGGGCTGGTCGCGGTACAGGCCGCTGGCGTGACCGTTGCAATTATCTCCGGGCGCGACTCCGCGGCGGTGCGGCGCCGTGCCGGCGAGCTCGGTATCAGGCACGTTTACCAGGGCGTGACCGACAAGGCCGCCGCGCTCGAGAAGCTGATCGGACAACTTGGCCTGCGTGAGTTCGAGGTGGCCTGCGCCGGCGACGACGCACCGGACCTGCCGATGCTGAACAAGGCCGCCCTGCCCATCGCCGTTGCCGATGCACACCCCTCCGTGAGGTCGGCATCGATGTGGTCAACACAGCACCCGGGCGGGCTCGGCGCCGTGCGCGAAATATGCGATCTGCTGATCAGCGCCCGGGCACCCTGAGCTCGCGCCTGGTCACGGCCGCGGGGATGCTGGCCGGCCTGGGCCTGCTCTACACGCTGCTGGCCGGCAAAGGCGACGATGAGCTGGCTTTTGGCGAGCCCCTGCCGCCGCGAGGTTATTATCTCTCGGGCACCACGCTGACGGAAATCGGCGAAGACGGACGGCCGCGCGTGATCGTGCACGCTCAGACCGTCGAGCAGCAACGCGGTGAGGAGAGTGTCCTGTTGTCAGGACTGGAACTGGACTACCGCAGCGCGGAAAGTGGCTCCTGGACGGTGACGGCACAGCGCGGCCAAATGCCGATGGACCGCGGTTCGCTGCTGCTGCAGGGCGATGTCACAATTCACGGCGAAGTCGAACAGGGCTCGGCGCTCGTCAAGACCGACGAACTGACCTATGAAACGGAAGCCAACCTGATCCACACTGAGAATCCCGTGACACTCACCCTTGGCTCGCACAAACTCCAGGGCGAGGGCCTCAGGGTTGATTTGAACACAGGCCAGCTGAGACTAGAATCAAACGTCAATGGTCGCTTCCTTCCATAAACCGGGCCGCTGCGCGCGCAGGCGGCTTCTGGCATGCGTCGTCGTCACGTTCGCGGCGGCGACCGCGGCGGCCCCGATCACGGACACCAGCCTGCCGATCGACCTCACCGCGGCGTCGTCCGACTTCGACTACAAGAACAACACGGTCGTGTTCCGGAAAGTGAAGATAACGCAGGGCGAAATGCAGGTTGAGGCAGATCAGGCAAGCGCGACGGGACTGAACTTCGACAATGCCGAATGGCGCCTCGACGGGCAGGTCCGGATACGCGTACCCGACGGCAGGCTCAGCGCCGACAACGCCCGGGTCAGTTTCCGCGAAAACGTCATCACGCGTGCCGTCGTGCGCGGCAGCCCCGCGAAGTTTGAGCAAAGGCTGCAGGACAGCAAGCAACTGGCACAGGGGCAGGCCGGCTCGATCGAGTACGACGTCAGCAAGAACACGGTCCGCCTTCAGGGCGATGCCTGGCTGACGGACGGGCAGAACGAAATACGCGGGAATACCCTGATCTACAACATCGCCGCACAACGCGTGGTAGCCAACCCCGATGAGCGTGACCCGGACGGTGTGCGCATCACGATCAACCCGAATGAATTGCGCAAGCCCGGTGAAAAGGACCGCAGCCCGTGAGTTGCCTTCGAGCGGAGTCCCTGGGCAAGAGCTACCGTTCCCGAAAGGTGGTCTCAGACTTGTCGCTGGAGGTCAGTTCCGGCGAGGTGGTTGGCCTGCTGGGTCCGAACGGCGCCGGCAAGACGACCGCTTTTTACATGATCGTCGGCCTCGTTCCGAGCGACGAGGGCAGCATCTGGCTCGACGAGAAGGAATTGACCCGACTTCCAATGCACCGCAGGGCCCGGCTCGGAGTCGGATACCTGCCGCAGGAAGCGTCGGTCTTCAGGAAACTGTCGGTGGAGGACAACATCCTCGCGATACTCGAAATGCGTGATGATCTCGGCACTGACGGTCGCGCGCAGGCGCTCGAGTCGCTGCTCGATGAATTGCACATCGACCACATCCGCGGCAACGTCGGCATGAGCCTGTCAGGCGGGGAGCGCAGGCGCGTGGAAATTGCGCGCGCGCTGGCGGCTGAACCGCGCTTCATACTGCTCGACGAACCGTTCGCGGGTGTCGATCCGATCTCGGTTGACGACATCCAGCGTATCATCCGGCACCTCAGCGCGCGCGATATTGGTATTCTCATTACCGATCACAATGTGCGTGAAACACTCGGTATCTGCAGCCGGGCATACATTGTAAGTGCAGGAAGTGTGATCGCCTCCGGATCCGCAGAGGATATCCTTGCCAACGATCAGGTCCGTGAGGTCTACTTGGGTCAGGATTTCCGTCTCTGAGACACTGAGGCGAAATCGCAGTGATGGCCCGGCAGAACAGACTGCCGGCCGTGGTTCAGGGAGTCCACAGTAGGAAACGATGCTCAAACCGGCCCTGCAACTCAAGCTCGGTCAGCAACTGACCATGACGCCGCAGTTGCAGCAGGCGATCAAGCTTCTGCAACTGCCAGTGCTCGAACTGCAGGCGCAGGTACAGGCCGCGCTCGAAAGCAATGTCATGCTCGAGTCGGAGGAAGAAGACGAACAGATCGAGACCACCTCGCTCGAGTCTGAGGAGGCCCTGCAGGCGACTGCCGAGGAGTCGCAACCGGAAGTCGAGGAAATCAGCGTCGAGCTGTCCGACCCCTGGGCAGATTCCGCACCGGCCGGAACCGGCAGCCGACAGGACGATGACGACCGTCCGCTGGAGTTTTCCGACGATCAACAGGACGATCTGCATCAGCACCTGATCTGGCAGCTCGAAATCAGCAAGCTCGACCCGCGCGATGTCTGGATCGGAGAGGCCATCGTCGATGCGTTGAACGACGACGGCTACCTGACTGAATCGACCGACGCGATTGCGCGCAGCCTGTGTGTCGACCTCCCCGTCAGCGAAGCCGACGTCGAAAGAGTGCTGGCTTTTGTTCAGACGCTCGACCCGGCCGGTATTGCTGCACGCAGCGTCTCGGAGTGCATCTGCCTGCAGCTGGCCCAGCTGGAAGAGGATACGCCCGGACTGGAGCTTGCGCTGCGGATTGCCCGGGAACATCTGCAGGCAATGGCGGACCGCGACCTGCCCTCGCTCAGTCGGGCCCTGCATGCCGACGAGGAATCGCTTCAGGTCGCCCTCGCATTGATTCGTGGCTGCCACCCGCGCCCGGGTGCAGCCTTTGAGACATCCCAGCCCGAGTACATCGTGCCCGATGTTTTTATCCGGCGCACTGACAGTGGCTGGTCAGTTGAAATCAATCCTGCTTCAGTTCCCCGTGTACGGGTCAACCAGACCTATGCCGGTCTGGTCACGCGCGCCGCAGACTACGCCTCATTGCGCGCTCAGCTGCAGGAAGCGCGCTGGCTGGTTCGCAGCCTGGAGATCCGCAATGAAACCCTGCTCAAGGTGGCGCAGGCGATCGTTCAGCGCCAGGCGAGCTTTCTCGAGCATGGCGAGGAAGCCATGCAGCCGATGATCCTGCGCGACATTGCCGACGCGATCAGCATGCACGAATCGACGATCTCGCGCGTCACGACTGGCAAGTACATGCACACGCCCCGCGGCATCATCGAATTCCGGTATTTCTTTTCGAGCCATGTCTCAGGCGCGGACGGCGCGGACGTCTCCTCGGTGGCGATCAGGGCGAGAATCCGCAAGCTGATCGCCGACGAAGATTCTGATAAGCCGTTCAGCGACGCCCAGCTGGCGCATGCGCTTTCCGAGGAAGGCGTCAAGGTGGCACGCCGGACCGTTGCCAAGTACCGGGAGGCGCTGGGACTGGGCTCATCCAGCGAGCGCCGCCACGCGTCCACTCGGGCGCAGGCCTGATAAGCGGGCAAACAGGGTAAGGGGTCGAAGCAGAAGAAACCGTATCCAACAGGAGGATGCAATGATTCAAGTGCAATTGAGCGGACATCACGTCGGCGTCACACCGGCTTTGCGTGACTACGTAGAGAAGAAACTGGCGCGAATGACGCGACGTTTCGATCAGTTGATCGATGTGCACTGCGTCCTCACCGTTGAGAAGCTCAAGCACAAGGCCGAATCCACCGTTCACGTCAGCGGCTCGACGATATATGCGGAGGCCGAAGAAGAAGACATGTATGCTGCGATCGATGCGCTGGCCAGCAAGCTCGATCGACGCATCCGCAAGCACAAGGAACGGCTGCGCGATCACCACGCCATCGAGTCCCCGAAGCATCGGTTCGCCGCTGCACAGTGAAACATGCGACTCCTGATCGTCAGCGGCCTGTCAGGCTCCGGCAAGAGCGTGGCCCTCCACATGCTGGAGGACCTCGAGTACTACTGTGTCGACAACCTGCCGGCTGGCTTGCTGCCGGGTTTCATCGCCTACACGGTGCGCACCAGTGAACCCGCATACCGCCTGACGGCTGTCGGGGTCGATGCGCGCAACCGTCCCGAGGACCTCGCCGACATTACCCGGCTGGTACAGGAACTGCGCCGCAGCGGCATCAGTTGCGAAGTCATTTTCCTTCGCGCCAGTAATGAAGTTCTGCTTAAGCGTTTCAGCGAAACCCGCCGCCGGCACCCGCTGAGCCGCAGCGGCCTCGGCTTGCAGGAAGCACTGGAAGAGGAACTGAGACTGCTCGCACCACTCGCTACCGTGGCGGACCTGACGATCGATACGTCGCACATGTCGATTCACGACCTGCGGGAGCTGATCCGGGAAAGGGTGGTCGAGAACGAGAAGACCGGGCCCTCGCTGCTCTTCCAGTCGTTCGCGTATCGCCACGGCGTGCCGGATGACGCTGATTTCGTGTTCGATGCCAGGGCGCTGCCGAATCCATACTGGGAACCCGCCCTGCGCGAGCTGAGCGGCCGCGACGATGCCGTCGCCACGTTCCTCGATAATCGGCAAGAGGTGGCCAGCTTCCTTGCGGACCTGACAGGGCTGCTCGAGCGCTGGCTGCCCTCGCTGGAGCGCTCCAATCGCAGCTATGTGACGGTTGCGATCGGTTGCACGGGCGGTCAGCACCGCTCCGTTTACGTGGCAGAGAAGCTGGCGGCGCGCTTCAGTGGCCTTAACGGCCCTGCCCTGATACGTCATCGCGACCTCGCCGGAAAGCCGCGCGACTAGCCGGGCCCGGCAGGCGAACGCGAAGCAGTCGGCGCCATCGTGCGCAATTTTCTCGCGACTGCATCGCTCCCGTCGTAAAGTGCGCCTGCGATGAATACCGAGCTTCACGACCGCAAACTCAGCCACCTCGAACGCCTCACCAAGGCGCTCGACAAGGGCACGATGCGCCAGGTGCACGGGCAGGTCAATTCGATGCACCCGGCGGAAATCGCCGGTCTGCTCGAATCGCTGCCGCTGACCCAGCGCGAGGTGGTCTGGGACCTGATCGATCCCGAACTCGAAGGTGACGTCCTCGTCGAGCTGAATGACGAGGTGCGCGCCGGGCTCATCAGCGCGATGGAGACCGAGGAACTGGTCGCGGCGGCCGAAGGCCTCGAGCCGGACGATCTGGCCGACCTGCTGCAGGACCTGCCTCATGCCGTCAACCGGCAGGTCCTGCGTTCGCTGGATGCCCAGGATCGCGAGCGTATCCGGGCCATCATGGCTTTCGCCGAGGATACGGCTGGCGGCCTGATGAACACCGACACGGTCAGTGTGCGGCCGGATGTGACACTCGAGACGGTGCTGCGTTATCTGCGGGCTCGAGGGGAAATTCCCGAGAAGACCGACGCACTGTTCGTGGTCAACCGGCAGGACCGTTATCTCGGTGTGCTCGACATTACACGACTGCTGACCGACAACCCGGAAAGTACGGTCGGCGAGCTGATGAAGACCGACGTGGAGGGTATTCCCTCGGACCTGTCGGCCACGCGAGTGGCCAGCCTGTTCGAGAATCGCGACCTGGTTTCCGCGGCGGTCGTCTCCGAGGACGGGAAGCTGCTCGGGCGTATCACGATCGATGACGTGGTCGACGTGATCCGCGACGAAGCGGACCACTCGGTGATGAGCATGGCGGGCCTCGACGAGGACGCCGACATGTTCGCCGGCGTCGTGCCGAGTGCACGACGTCGCGGTGTCTGGCTCGGCATCAACCTCGGCACCGCGTTTCTCGCGGCCTGGGTGGTCGGTCTGTTCGAGGCGACGATCGAGAGCATCGTAGCGCTGGCGGTGCTGATGCCGATCGTAGCCAGCATGGGCGGCGTGGCGGCCACCCAGACCATGACCCTGATCATCCGCGGCATGGCGCTGGGTCAGATCGAGCGTGCCAATGCCCGCTGGCTGCTCTTCAAAGAAATTGCCGTCGCGATGCTCAATGGATTTGTCTATGCCAGCGTCGTCGGTTTGCTCGCGATGCTGTGGTTCAAGGACTGGCGGATTGCCGGAGTCATCTTTGTCGCGATGGTGGTCAACCTGTTTGCGGCGGCCCTCGCGGGCGTGCTGGTGCCGCTCACATTGAAACGCCTGGGCATCGATCCGGCTGTCGCGGGCGGCGTGATCGTCACGACGGTCACTGATGTAGTTGGCTTTGCATCACTGCTGGGTCTGGGCACGATGGTGCTGCTTTGAACGGATCACAGACAAACGTCAGGATCTCCTCACGCTTGGCCAAGGCATCAGCGCGACCGAGTTTCATCAGTTCGGTCGTATAGACGGACTCGAACAGCAGGTAGCTGACCAGCAGACCGCCGCGCGCCTCGAGTGCGCCAATCGTGCGCAGCAGCCGTCGAAAGCTGCGCGGCAGGGCGTTGACGTATTTCCGCGCAATCTGTGTCGGGTCGACGCTGGGCTGAATCACGAGCGTCTGTATCGGCCGGCGTGCCGAGTCCCCGTGCTTGTCGTTCGCCTCCATCAACTGGTTGATCTGGCGAAGGCGCTCGAGGTCAATCGACAAGCCATCGGTAAACAGGGAATCGAGCGCGAACCCGAGCAGGTGCCCCGGGCTCGGCGGCGCATCGGCGGACCCGTCGGCGGGCGTTGCCGGCGCCTCCGCCCGGGTACCGACGACCAGCAGGCGGTTTGCACCAAGACGGACGGCCGGACTCAGCGGGGCGAGCTGGCGCATCGCGCCGTCACCGAAATACTGGTCGCCGATACGTGCAGCCGGAAAGAAGAACGGGATCGACGAACTGGCCATCAGCACGTCGATGTCAATTTCATGCCGTACGCCAGCGCTGCGGACTCTCTGCCATTGCTCGAGGCCCTGCACTGCATCGAAAAAAGCCACCACCCGGCCGGTCGTGTAGCTCGTTGTCGCGACGGCCAGCGCCCGGACCGGACCGGCACCGATATTCTCCCGGATGTTATCGAGCGCGATCTCGCGCATCAGCAACTCGCGCAACGGCGTCGTATCAAGCAGGGAGCGCGGTGCCGGCAGAAGCCACCCCCCGGATACCAGTGACAACATCCAGTGCAGGCCAGCGCGGATCATGCTGGAATTGTCGGTCTTGACCACCTGCTCGATCGAGAATCCGGACCAGACTCGCTCCAGTGCCCGAACGCCGTCGCGCAGGGACTGCGCGCGCGCAGTCAGCGCCGAGGCGTTAATTGCCCCGGCCGACGTGCCGACAAGCACGTGAAACGGGCAAGGTGCCTGCTCGGGCAACCATTCGGCAATGGCCTGCAGCACACCGACCTGGTAAGCCGCGCGTGCGCCACCGCCGGCCAGCACGAGGGCTTCGCGATCTTCCGAAAAGAAATAGTTTGTTGAGGAACTGTATGCCATCGGCGTCAAGCGTCCGCTTCCATCAACGGCGGGCCGCGATTAGTATGGCACGCTCTTCTCATCACACCACTTTGCAGCCCGCGGGGTCCGATATGCGCTCAGTATTTGTGCAACAGGTCACGATCATCATCGCAGCGAGCCTTGCCCTGCTGGGTACGGCGCTGGCCGGCGCACCCGCCGTTGGCAGCGCGGCGCCGGGCTTCAAGCTGCAGGATCAGCATGGCGACTGGCATGAACTGGCCGATTACAAGGGGCAGTGGGTCGCCCTGTATTTCTATCCGAAGGATGACACGCCGGGCTGCACCACGCAGGCCTGCGGCTTTCGCGACAACATTTTCGCATTCCGCAAGGAAGGTGCGGTGATTCTCGGCATCAGCGTGGATGACGTCGAATCGCACAAGGCGTTTGCCGAGAAGCACGGTCTGCCGTTCACCCTGCTCGCCGACCCGGAGAAGACGGTGGCCAGGGAATACGGTGTGCTGAAAAAGTACGCCGGCCTGGTCGAAATCGCGCGTCGCGATACTTTCCTGATCGACCCGCAGGGTCGCATCGTCCGGCACTATGAATCGGTGGACCCCGAGACGAACTCGGTCATCGTCCTCGAGGACATCAAGGCGTTGAAGTCGGAAGGCAGCGCGGGCTGAAAATAGAGCGCGGGGATCCGGCCGGCTGATCCGGCCAGGATCGCATGGCCCGCCCGCGCTCAGGCCTTGAGCGCGCGGATGCCGCGGTCCAGTCCATCGATGGTCAGCGGAAACATCCGCTCGCCAAGCAGTTGCCGGGCAATACCGATCGATGCCGTGTAATCCCAGTGTTGCTCTGGCTCCGGGTTGAGCCAGGCGTGTCGTGGAAAACGCGCCGTGATTCGCTGCATCCACACCGCGCCGGCCTCCTCGTTCCAGTGCTCGATACTGCCACCGGGCTGCATGATTTCGTACGGGCTCATGCTTGCATCGCCAACGAATATCACTCGATAGTCCGGCGGATAGGTGCGCAGGATTTCCATCACCGGCGTGCGTTCGGAATGCCGCCGCCGGCCATCTTTCCAGACCGACTCATAGATAAAATTGTGGAAATAGAAATATTCGAGATGCTTGAACTCGCTGCGCGCCGCCGAGAAGAGTTCTTCGCAGACGCGCACGTGGCTTTCCATCGACCCGCCCACGTCAAGAAACAGCAGCACCTTGACGGCGTTGTGGCGTTCCGGAATGAACTTCAGGTCGAGCAGACCCGCGTTACGGGCAGTGGAATCAATGGTTCCGTCCAGGTCGAACTGATCGGCGGCCCCTTCACGTGCGAAACGCCGGAGCTTGCGCAGCGCGACCTTGATGTTGCGTGTACCGAGTTCCACTGAATCATCGAGGTTTCGATAGTCGCGCTTCTCCCAGACCTTCACCGCACGACGGTTACCGCCCGGCCCACCCATGCGTATGCCCTCGGGGTTGAAGCCACCGTGGCCGAACGGCGAAGTGCCGCCGGTCCCGATCCACTTGCTGCCGCCCTCGTGGCGCTTCTGCTGTTCCTTGAGCCGCTCCTGGAGCGTCTGCATCAGCTTCTCCCAGTCGCCAAGCGCCTCGATGCGGGCCTTCTCCTCGTCGGTAAACAGCCGTTCGAGTGTTTTGCGCAGCCAGTCCTCGGGGATGTCAGCCTGCCCGTCTTCGAGCGCCTGCTCAATTCCCTTGAAGTGAGCAGCAAACGTCCGGTCAAATCGATCGAAGTGCTTTTCGTCCTTGACCAGCGCCGTACGCGAGAGATAGTAGAAGTCATCGGCACTGTAGCCGGCCACGCCGGCCTCCAGGGCCTGAAGCAGGGTCAGGTATTCCGTCAGCGAGACCGGCACGCCAGCCTCGCGCAGCCGATAGAAGAAGCCCGTCAGCATGACCGGTTCCGCGGATCCCTCATTGCCTGGAATGACGCCGCTGCAGGAAGATCAACTGCTCGAACAGGTGTACGTCCTGCTCGTTCTTCAACAGTGCCCCGTGCAGAGGCGGCAGGCTCTTTCGCGTATCGTCGGTTCGCAGCGCCTCCGGTGGAACATCCTCGGCGAGCAGCAGCTTGATCCAGTCCAGCAATTCCGACGTGGAGGGCTTTTTTTTCAGACCTGGCACTTCGCGTACCTTGTAGAAAGCATTCAGCGCTTCGCTGAGCAGTTCGCGCTTCAGGTTCGGGTAATGCACATCGACGATTCGCGTCATGGTCTCTTCGTCCGGGAACCGGATGAAGTGGAAAAAGCAGCGCCGCAGAAATGCGTCCGGCAGTTCTTTCTCGTTATTGCTCGTGATCACGACGATGGGCCGGTGACGCGCCTTGACGAGTTTCCGGGTCTCGTGAACATAGAACTCCATGCGATCGAGTTCCAGCAGCAGGTCATTCGGAAACTCGATGTCCGCCTTGTCGATCTCGTCAATCAGGAGAACCGACTGTTCGTCGCCGTCAAAGGCTTCCCATAGACGACCCTTGACGATGTAATTGCCGATGTCATGGACTTTCTCCTCGCCGAGCTGCGAATCGCGCAGGCGGGAGACGGCGTCGTACTCGTACAGCCCGTGCTGGGCCTTGGTGGTCGATTTGATGTGCCAGCGATGCAGTGGCTTGTCCAGTGCCGAGGCGATCTCCTCGGCCAGCTGGGTTTTCCCGGTACCGGGCTCTCCCTTGACGAGCAATGGTCGTGCGAGCGTCACGGCGGCGTTGACAGCCATCATCAGGTCGTCGGTGGCAACGTAGCGTTCGGTTCCTGCAAATTTCCGTGTCACTGGCAATCCTCGGTTTCGAAGGCGGGCGTAGCCCGATAATTCTATGCCAGTCCGCGGACGATGCGACCGGCGGGTTTCGTTTGAATGGGCTCAGGCGAGCACTTCAAGCAGTTTCATCGTGTTCGTGCCGCCGGAAACACCGGTCAACTCGCCCAGCGTCAGGATGATTTCATCGCCCGGACGGAGGTAGCCCCGGGTCAGCAGTTCCCGGAAAATGGCCCGGTGAAGCAAGGTCGGGTCGGTGCCCTGGATATCAAACGGAATCGGGTACACACCGCGGTACAGCGCGACACGTCGGCGGGTCGCTTCATGTGGAGTGAACGCGTAGATCGGGATGTCGGAGCGGATCCTGGACATCCACAGTGGCGTCGATCCCGACTCGGTCAGCGCGATGATCGCTTTGACCTTGCGCTGACCGGTCGTGAACATCACGGCGTGCGCGATGGCCTGATCGACGCGCTCCGCATCTCCGGCAATTCGCTCGAGGTCACGCCCCCCCGCAGCGAACTGGTACTTTTCGGCTCCTTCGATGACGTCGGCCATCGCGGCCACCGCGCGCACCGGGTATTTGCCGACGGCAGACTCCCCGGAGAGCATCACGGCGTCGCTGCCATCGAGGACCGCGTTCGCGACATCCGATACCTCGGCGCGCGTTGGAACCGGGCTGCTGATCATCGACTCCATCATCTGGGTCGCCGTAATGGTCACACGATCGAGGCTTCGCGCAAGGCCCAGGATCCGCTTCTGCAGGCCGGTGAGCTGCGCGTAGCCGACCTCTACTCCGAGGTCACCTCGCGCCACCATCACCGCATCACTGGCCCGGATGATTTCTTCAAGTGCCGGGATTGCCTCACTGCGTTCGATTTTCGCGACCAGCCGCGCATCGCTGCCCGCGGCCCGCAGCAGGGCGCGCGCTTCGTGCACATCGGCTGCCTGCCTCACGAATGACACGGCCAGGTAATCGACACCGAGGTTCGCGGCCAGCCTGACGTCGTCGCGATCCTTGTCGGTCAGCGCTTTTGCAGAGAGCCCGCCACCGCGGCGATTGATGCCCTTCTGGTCGCCAAGCTCGCCGCCGTTGAGGACTCTGCAGTCCACCCGGCCGCCGCTGACCGAAGTGACCTCGAGCGAAACCTGTCCGTCGCCGAGTATCAATTCATCGCCAGGGCCGACATCATCCGCGAGCTGCTTGTAAGTGATCCCGACAGCCCGCTGATTACCGGCGTCCTCGTCGAGCTGCCCATCCAGCGCAAAGGCATCGCCGTCGTTCAACTGGACCGGACCGGTCGCAAATCGCGCGATACGTATCTTCGGACCCTGCAGGTCGCCGAGCACCGCAACGTGCTTGCCCACTTTTTCTGCGGCGGCGCGAACGGCCTCGACGCGGTGACGGTGATCATCCGGCTGACCGTGAGAGAAATTAAGCCGCACGACGTCCGCGCCGCGGGCAATGATGCGCTCGAGCTGCCCCGGAACATCGGTGGCCGGACCAAGAGTCGCGACGATCTTGGTCCGGCGCAGTGTCGGCGAGGTGTCTTCGATCATACGACTCCGGAACCCGCCGCGCGCGACTCGAGCATTGCAACCGCCGGGAGCGTCTTGCCCTCGAGAAATTCGAGGAACGCACCACCGGCGGTCGAAATATAGGAGATATCCTGACGGACACCGTACTTGTCAATGGCAGCAATCGTATCGCCGCCTCCGGCGATCGAAAACGCCGAGCTTCGCGCCACGGCGTTGGCCAGCACGCGCGTTCCCTCACCGAACTGGTCGAACTCGAAGACCCCTACCGGGCCGTTCCAGAGAATCGTGCCGGCACCCTGCAACGCGGCGGCGAAGTGCTCAGCGGTGTCCGGGCCGACATCGAGAATCATGTCGTCGTCGGAGACGGCCTCGACCCGCTTGACGTCCGCCTCGGCCGACGCTGAAAACTCCTTCGCTACGATGACGTCGGTCGGCAAAGGTATTTCCGCGCCGGACTCATTCGAGCGTCTCAGCAGCTCACTCGCAATATCCGTCATGTCGGCCTCGTACAATGATTTGCCAACCGGCTGTCCGGAGGCCGCCAGGAACGTGTTGGCAATACCGCCGCCCACGATCAGTTTGTCCACCTGGCCGAGCAGGTTCTCCAGCACCGTCAACTTGGTCGACACCTTCGAGCCTCCGACGATTGCGACCAGGGGCCGGGCCGGGCTGTGCAAGGCCTTCTCGAGCGCGACCAACTCACCGGCCAGCAGCGGCCCGGCGCATGCCACGGGCGCGAATCTGCCAACCCCGTTGGTGCTCGCCTCTGCACGGTGGGCCGTCGCAAAGGCGTCCATCACGTAGATGTCGCACAGGGCAGCCATCCGTTTCGCGAGCGCGTCGTCATTTTTCTTCTCGCCTTTGTTGAATCGAACGTTTTCCACCAGCACGATCTCCCCCGGCTCGCACGCCACGCCGTCCAGCCAGTCGCGCTCGAAGCGCACCTTGCTGCCGAGCAGCTCGGAGATTCGCGTCGCCACCGGTTCCAGCGAAAGCGCCGCGTCGTAGCGGCCTTCTTCCGGACGACCAAGATGCGACATCACGATGACGTGTGCCCCGGCCTCGCGCGCCGCCTGCAGGGTCGGCAGCGCTGCCCGGATGCGTGCGTCGCTGGTCACAACGCCGTCGTGCACGGGTACATTGAGATCCTCGCGAATGAGCACCCGCTTGCCGGCGAGATCGAGATCGGTCATTTGCAGAAACGATGCCATGCTGTCCTCCATGGAGTCCGCATTGGAGTAGACCAGGAAAGGTCAAATCGGAGATGCGCGCCGCACCACGGCCGGCCTGTTGACCGGCAGCGGCGCAGCGATACGGGCGTGTCTTTTATCAGGCTATCACGCGTGCCATTTCGAGGATCTTACAGGAGTAGCCCCACTCGTTGTCGTACCAGGAAACGACCTTGACGAAGGTACTGTCCAGCGCGATCCCGGCCTCGGCATCGAACACGGAAGTGCAGCTCTCACCGCGGAAGTCCGTGGCGACGACCTTCTCTTCCGTGTAACCGAGCACGCCTTTCATCGGCCCTTCAGAGGCGGCCTTCATCGCCGCACAGATCTGTTCGTAGCTGGTTTCCTTTTCGAGTTCGACCGTAAGATCGACCACTGAGACGTCAGAGGTGGGCACGCGGAAAGCCATGCCCGTCAGCTTCTTGTTCAGTTCGGGTATGACTTTGCCGACGGCTTTTGCGGCACCGGTTGACGACGGAATGATGTTCTCGAGAATGCCACGGCCACCACGCCAGTCTTTCTTCGACGGGCCGTCAACTGTCTTCTGCGTCGCAGTCGCAGCATGGACGGTTGTCATCAGCCCGCGCCGGATGCCATACGTGTCGTTGAGCACCTTCGCAATCGGCGCCAGGCAGTTCGTCGTGCAGGAGGCGTTGGAGACAATCGTCTCGCCTGCGTAGGACTTGTGGTTCACACCGAACACGAACATCGGCGTGTCGTCCTTCGACGGTGCCGACATGATCACTTTCTTCGCACCGGCCGCGAGGTGCTTGCCCGCGGTCTCCTTTGTCAGGAACAGGCCTGTGGACTCGATAACGATGTCCGCGCCAACCTCGTCCCACCTCAGCTTGGCCGGATCGGTCTCCGCGGTCAGCCGGATCTTCCGGCCGTTGACCGTCATCGAGTCTCCGGAAACGGATATGTCGCCCTTGAAGCGTCCATGAACCGAGTCGAACTTCAGCATGTAGGCCAGGTAATCGGGTTCGAGCAGGTCGTTGATCCCGACGATCTCGATGTCGTCGAAATGCCTGGCGGCGGCACGAAACACCATGCGCCCGATACGACCGAATCCATTGATACCAACTTTCAAAGTCATTATTTATTCCTCAGCAGTTCTTTTACGGTTCCGATGACATTCGCGGGTGCGAAGCCGAAGTGCTCGAACAGTTGACCGGCCGGCGCGGACGCCCCGAAGCTGCTCATTCCTACGACGGCGCCGTCGCGGGATACATAGCGCCACCACCCTTCGCGCGATCCCGCCTCGATCGCCACACCAGGCACCCCCGGCGGTAACACACGATCCTGATACGCAGCGGGCTGCGCATCGAAAACTGCTGTGCAGGGCATCGAGACCACCTGCACCGCAACGCCCTCGGCACCGAGCGCCTCAGCCGCCTCCATCGCAAGAGCCACTTCCGAGCCGGTCGCGAGCAGCACGCAATCGGGTTCGCCCTCGCTCGCCCTGAGCACGTAGCCACCGCGCGCTACCTCCGCCAGCTGCTGCGATGAGCGCGGCATCGCCGGCAGACCCTGGCGCGTCAGCACGAGGCTGGTGGGTCCGTCGCGTCTCGCCACCGCAGCGGCCCAGGCGACGGCAGTCTCCACCATATCGCAGGGACGCCAGACATGCATGCCCGGGATCAGCCGCAGGCTCGCGACGTGCTCCACCGGCTGATGGGTCGGCCCGTCCTCGCCCAGGCCGATCGAGTCGTGAGTGTAGACATAAATCACGCCAAGCTTCATCAACGCCGACATGCGGACCGCGTTGCGGGCGTAATCCGAAAACACCAGGAAAGTGCCTCCATACGGAATGAATCCGCCGTGCAGCGCCAGCCCGTTCATGATCGCCGACATGCCGAATTCGCGCACGCCGTAATGGATGTAGTTGCCACCCGCGCCGGCGGCGACCGTCTTCGACCCCTTGTGATTCGTGTTATTTGAACCGGTCAGGTCGGCCGAGCCGCCAAGCATTTCCGGCAGTGCGGCGCCGAGCACATTGAGAACCTTCTGCGAGCAGGACCGGGTCGCCGGATTGCCTGGTTCGGCGACCGCGGCGGCGATGAAGTCTTCGACGGATTTCTGCCAGCCTTCAGGCAGTTCCCCGCGCAGGCGGCGCTCGAGCTCGGCGGCCAGGTCGGGGTTTGACGCCCGATACGCCAGCAGCTTCGCCTGCCAGGCCTTCTCCGCCTCCGCGCCGGACCTGCGCGCGTCCCAGGCCTCGCGAATTTCCCGGGGTACGACGAAAGGCGCGTGCGGCCAGCCCAGAAACTTGCGCGCGGCGGCAATTTCTTCCTCACCGAGTGGTGCACCGTGAGTCGCCTCAGTTCCCTGCTTGTTCGGTGCACCCCAGCCAATGATCGTCTTGCAGCAGATCAGGGTCGGGCGCTGCGTCTCGGTCCGGGCCGTATCGATGGCACGGCGGATCGCCTCGGGATCGTGACCATCGACGTCACGCACGACCTGCCAGCCATAGGCCTCAAAGCGCTTCGGTGTATCGTCGGTAAACCATCCGGCGACCTCACCATCGATGGAAATACCGTTGTCGTCGTAAAAGCAGATCAGCTTGCCCAGTTTGAACGTGCCAGCGAGCGAACAGGCCTCGTGCGAGATACCCTCCATGAGACAGCCGTCACCGAGAAAAACCCATGTGTGGTGATCGATGATCTCGTGTCCGGGCCGATTGAACGTCGTCGCGAGAATCTGCTCGGCCAGCGCCATGCCGACCGCGTTCGCGATGCCCTGGCCAAGCGGACCGGTCGTGGTCTCGATCCCGAGTGCCGGCTCCACCTCCGGGTGCCCTGCCGTGTGCGCACCGAACTGGCGGAAATTGCGCAGCTGCTCCAGCTCCAGCGGGTACCCGGTCAGGTGCAACACTGAGTACAGCAGCATCGATCCATGCCCGTTCGAAAGCACGAAGCGGTCCCGGTCCGGCCACTGTGGATTGTTCGGATTGTGCTTCAGATAGTCGCCCCAGAGCACCTGGGCAATGTCAGCCATGCCCATCGGCATGCCCGGATGCCCGCTCCTGGCCTGCTGAACCGCATCCATGCTCAATGCGCGAATGGCATTGGCAAGTTCCCGACGTGTCATTGATCTGCACTCCTGTTGGAGAGTTCGCTATTTTCGCTTACCTGAACGCTTCGGTCCAAGGCGTGGTCAATACGGCTATACTTTCGGGCCGTCCAGACGCCCGGAAACCAGGAAATGCCAGACAGCCACGTTTTCACCTCGGAATCGGTCTCAGAGGGACACCCGGACAAGGTCGCCGACCAGATCTCGGACGCGGTTCTCGATGCCTTGATCGCACAGGACAAGCACGCGCGGGTCGCATGCGAGACAATGGTAAAAACCGGTGTGGCCATTGTCGCCGGCGAGGTCACGACTGAAGCCTGGGTTGATCTCGAGGAGATTGTCCGTGGCGTCATCACCGATATCGGCTATACGTCATCGGATGTCGGGTTCGACGGCCGAACCTGTGGTGTTCTGAACATCATCGGCAAGCAGTCCTCAAATATCGCGATGGGCGTTGACCGCGGCAAGCCGGAAGACCAGGGCGCCGGCGACCAGGGCCTGATGTTCGGCTATGCCAGCAACGAAACTGAATCGCTGATGCCCGCCCCGATCAGCTTCGCGCACCGGCTCGTGGAGCGCCAGGCGGAGGTGCGCAAGAGCAACCTGCTGCCGTGGTTGCGACCGGACGCGAAGTCCCAGGTCACCTGCCGGTATGAAAACGGCCGCGTGGCCGGACTCGATGCGGTCGTGCTCTCAACTCAGCATGATCCGGACGTGAAGGCGTCCGACCTTCACGAAGCGGTAATGGAACTGATAATCAAGCACGTTCTGCCCCGCGAGTGGCTGACCAGCAGCACGCGTTTCCATATCAATCCCACCGGTCGGTTCGAGATCGGCGGGCCGGTGGGCGACTGTGGCCTGACCGGCCGTAAGATCATCGTCGACACCTACGGCGGCATGGCCCGCCACGGCGGCGGCGCATTCTCGGGCAAGGACCCGTCGAAAGTCGATCGATCGGCCGCCTATGCTGCGCGTTATGTCGCCAAGAACGTCGTGGCCGCCGGGCTGGCGGACCGCTGCGAAATCCAGGTCTCCTACGCGATCGGTGTGGCCGAGCCGACATCCATTACCGTGGAGACCTTCGGAACCGGCAAAATCGAGCAGGCGCGTCTCGAAGCGATCATCCGTGACCATTTCCAGCTATATCCCTACGGCATTGAGCAGATGCTCGACCTGATTCACCCGATGTACCGGCCGACCGCCGCCTATGGGCATTTCGGCCGTGAGCCGACGCACATGACCTATAAATGGCAGGAAGTGATCGGCGGCAAGAAAGTCGACAAGAGTGAGGCATTCACCGCCTTCACCTGGGAAAAAACCGACAAGGCCGAGGCCCTGCGCGACGCCGCGGGCCTTTAGCCTGGCTGCCGCACCACAGTCCCGGCGCTTGCCGGGCCGGGGTTCGGGCAGGCAAACTGTATGGACCGTCTGAGGAGCGCTGCAACGGGCCACCTGCCCGCCAGGCTCAGACAATGACTCTGTCAAACTGCGCTCGCTGACACCGCGTACCGGTCCGGCGAGCGAATCCGTAATCGATCCCCCGCCGAACCTTTCGCGATCAACGAGAGGATTGCCAATGAACGCTATCGTTACCCCCGTGACGGACAAAGACTACGTCGTCGCGGACCTGTCGCTGGCCGACTGGGGCCGCCGGGAAATGTCCATCGCCGAGTCCGAAATGCCCGGGCTGCTCGCGCTGCAGGCCGAGTACGCCGACCGTCAACCGCTGGCCGGCGCGCGCATCGCCGGCTCCCTGCACATGACCATCCAGACGGCAATGTTGATCGAAACGCTGGAGCGGCTCGGCGCCGAAGTGCGCTGGGCGTCATGCAATATCTACTCAACGCAGGACCATGCGGCGGCGGCGATCGCAAAGACCGGCACGCCGGTGTTCGCGTTCAAGGGCGAGTCGCTTGATGATTACTGGGCGTTCACGCACCGGATTTTCGAGTGGCCGGGCGACCAGTACGCCAACATGATCCTCGACGACGGGGGCGATGCGACCCTGCTGCTGATGCTCGGCAGCCGCGCCGAGAAAAACCCCGGGGTCATTGCCAATCCGACCAACGAAGAAGAGCAGGCATTGTATGCGGCGATTCGCAAGCGCCTGGAGACGCAGCCGGGCTGGTATTCGCGCCGGCTCGCCGAGATCAAGGGCGTGACCGAGGAGACCACCACCGGAGTTCACCGACTCTACGAGTTTGCCCGTAAGGGCGAGCTGCCGTTCCCGGCGATCAATGTCAACGACTCGGTGACCAAGTCGAAATTCGACAATCTGTATGGTTGCCGTGAATCCCTGGTCGATGCAATCAAGCGAGCGACTGACGTGATGATCGCGGGCAAGGTTGCCGTCGTGTGCGGTTACGGCGATGTCGGCAAAGGCTCGGCGGAATCGCTGCGAGGACTCTCGGCACAGGTCTGGGTGACCGAAGTCGACCCGATCTGCGCGCTGCAGGCCGCGATGGAAGGTTTTCGGGTCGTCACGATGGACGAAGCCTGTGAGCACGCGGACATATTCGTCACGGCCACCGGCAACCTGAACGTGATCACACACGATCACATGCGACGGATGAAGAACCAGGCCATCGTCTGCAACATCGGTCACTTCGACAGCGAGATCGAGATAGCCGCGCTGCGACAATATGAGTGGGAAAACATCAAGCCGCAGGTGGACCACGTGATTTTCCCCGACGGCAAGCGCCTGATCATCCTCGCCGAAGGCCGCCTCGTGAATCTCGGCTGCGCGACCGGCCACCCGTCCTTCGTGATGTCGAACTCGTTCACGAATCAGGTGCTGGCCCAGATCGAGCTGTTCCGGCAGGAGGGCCAGTACGGCAATCAAGTCTACGTGCTGCCAAAACACCTGGATGAAAAGGTGGCGCGGCTGCATCTGGCGAGGGTTGGCGCGCAACTGACGCAGCTCAGTCAGCAGCAGGCGGATTACATTGGCGTGCCGGTGGAGGGCCCGTACAAGCCGGACTATTACCGGTACTGACGCCGATCCGGCGCTATCCGCGTTTTCGTGCCAGCGTCAGCCCGTCGCCGATCGGTACGAGGCTGAGATCGACGCGCGAATCCGTGTGCAGGGTCTCGTTGAGGTGGCGGATTGCGTCGGTGTCCGGATCGGACACTTCCGGGTCCGCCACCTTTCCGGACCAGAGCGTGTTATCGAGCACGAGCAGTCCGCCACAGCGCAGCAACCTGAGGCAGCGCTCGTAGTAATCGAGGTAGCGTTCCTTGTCGGCATCGATGAAAGCCAGGTCGAAATGTCCGGTCCTGCCCGCCTCGATCAATTCATCGAGCGTTTCGAGTGCCGGTCGCAAATGCAGATTGATCTTGTGTTCGACGCCGGCTTCCCGCCAGAAACGACGCGCGATGGCCGTCCATGTCTCGCTGACGTCGCAGGCAATGATGCAACCGTCATCGGGCAGCGCCAGCGCTGTCACCAGCGAGGAGTAGCCGGTGAATACACCGACCTCGAGGCAACGCTTCGCACCGGTGAGCTTGACCAGCAAGGCCATGAACTGGCCCTGCTCGGGCGAGATCTGCATACCGGCAGCCTCCCCCCGCGCGGTCTGCTCGCGCAACCGCAGGAGCAGTTCGGGCTCGCGCAGTGAGATCGAGAGCATGTACTCGTAAAGTGAATCGGTTAGCGAAATCGAACGATTTGACATGCTGTTACCCCGTCATGAGTCAATTCTGAGATGATCGCAGCGGAGTGCTCCGCCCGGTCGCCGGCCGTTTCACCAGCTGACGAAGCGCATCAATGAATACCCTGAGACTGCTTCAGTTTACCGACACACACCTGTTCGCGGACCCGCGCGGTCAAATCCGGGGTGTGGCGAGCCTCCCGGGCCTTTCGGCCTGCATCGGCCACGCGCAACGTTACAAGCTGCCAGCCGATGTCGTCGCGGTGACCGGCGACCTGGTCAGCGACGACCCGGCGGCGTACGAGCGGCTCGGTGAAAGAGTCCGCAGGCTCGATGCGCCGGTCCTGCTGATCCCGGGCAACCACGACCTGCCGGACGAACTGCGGGCGCAGCTCGGGAGCGCACCATTCCAGGTCGGCGGAAGCCGCCGGATTGCCGGCTGGACCCTCGTCATGCTCGAAACCTGGTTTGCGGAGTCGTTCGACGGCGAAGGTCGGCTTGGCCAGGAGCAACTCGAGTCGCTGCGCCGGACGCTGCGGGCGAACGAGGACCAGCACGTACTCGTGTGTCTGCACCACCCACCGATTGCAATGGATTCCGCCGCGCTCGACTCTCTCGGCCTGCAGGACGCGGAAGCGTTTATGCGCATCATCGACGGGCATTCGAACGTGCGCGGCATTGCCTGGGGGCATGCCCACCAGGCGCTTGATGTTTACCGCGGCGCCGTGCGGCTGATGTGTACGCCGGCAACCTCCATGCAGTTCAAACCGCGCGAGCCGAATTTTGTTACGGACGAACGCCCCCCCGGCTACCGCGTGATCGACCTGCAGGACGATGGCGGAATCGCCACTGAGGTCATCTGGCTCGAGGAGGAGGCCGAGTGAAACGGCGCGTGCTGCTAGCCAGTGCGGCAATGACCGTTTGCCTGTTCCCCGCCGGGGCCGGCGCACGTGACCGGCACGCATTGTGGACCGTTGAGGGCACGCAGAACACCGTCTATCTGCTCGGTTCGATCCACGTGCTGCGGGCGGACGACGAGGGCCTGCCGCAAGTCGCCGAGGATGCCTACCTCGACGCAGAACAGCTGGTGATGGAAATCGACATGGACGACGTGCTGAGCGGCGATCCTTTGTCCCTGCTTGGACTGATGCAGCAAATGGCTCTGCTACCCGAAGGCGAGAGTCTCCGCTCGGTACTGGGGCCGGACTACGCCGCGATCAACACCCGCGCGCGTCAGTCGGGACTCGACCTGGAGTTGTTCGACCGGTTCGCGCCCTGGTTCATCGCGACGACACTGCTTCAGCTGGAACTGACCCGGCGCGGATTCTCCCCGGATCTCGGTGTGGAGCAGACCATCGCCGCACGGGCGATCGCCGACGGAAAACCGATACACGGTCTGGAGACTGCCGAACAGCAGTTCGCGATTCTCTCCAACCTGCCGTTGCCGCTGCAAAAGCGGTTCCTGGTCATGACGCTGGAGGACTCGGAAAACCTTGATGAACAGCTCGACGAGCTGCTCAGCGCATGGCAGAGCGGCGATTCCGATTCGCTGGCGCGGCTGCTGTCCAGGGAATACGAAGATTTCCCGGAACTGTATCGACCGCTGACTGAGGATCGCAACCGCGCCTGGGTCGATTCGCTGATCGACCTGCTGGACGATCCCGATGACTACCTGGTCGTGGTCGGTGCACTGCACCTGGTGGGCAAAAACAGTGTCGTGGAGCTTCTCGAGCAACGCGGCCACAAGGTTACCCAGCGTTAGTCGCCGACGCCGGGCTCAACGCAGCGCGGCCTGCATGGCCGCGAATGCGATCGCCGCTGCAAGCAGGCACAGCAGCATGGACAGGCCCACGTAGGCAATCGCGGCCCCCCACTGCCCGCGCTGCACCAGCATGACCGCTTCGAGCGAAAATGCCGAAAACGTGGTGAAGCCACCGAGCAATCCGACGACCAGAAAAACGCGAAGCTCGCCGACGTCGTGCCAGGGGCCGGTCGGTGCCATTAACGCGCCGAGCATGCCCACCACCAGGCAACCGAGCACGTTGACAGCCAGCGTGCCCCACGGAAACTCCACGCCATGCGTCCTTGCCACCAGCGTGGAAACCCATAGACGGCTTCCGCCGCCGATGGCACTGCCGAGCATGGCCATCAGGTAAGTCAAAGGCGTCGATGTCACGGCAGCTCCTCGTGTCTTGATCAGTCGGGCTCGACGGCCGCCCGAATCCGGCGGGACACGGTCATGTTACGGGCGCCGACGTCGGCCCTGCTAGACTAGCGGCCCTTTTGACCCGGCGCGGAGCCTTTTCGTGAGTCTTTACACCGAAGCCTGCAAATACATCCCCGGTGGGGTCAACTCCCCGGTCCGCGCGTTCCATGGCGTTGGCGGTGAGCCGGTTTTCATCAGGAAAGCCCGCGGCCCCTACGTCTGGTCGTCCGATGACCGGCAATACATTGATTACGTGGGCTCATGGGGCCCGATGGTGCTCGGCCACGCGCAGCCCGACGTGATTCGCGCGGTGCAGGAAGCCGCGGTCAACGGGCTGTCCTTCGGCGCACCGACAGAAATCGAGACCGTGGTGGCCCGCAAGGTGATCGAGCTGGTGCCATCGATGGACCTCGTGCGCATGGTCAGTTCGGGTACCGAGGCAACGATGAGCGCGATACGCCTTGCACGCGGGTTCACGAGTCGCAGCAAGATCATCAAGTTCGAGGGCTGTTACCACGGTCATTCGGACTCGCTGCTGGTCAAGGCGGGTTCCGGCGCGCTGACACTCGGTGTACCCACCTCGCCCGGGGTTCCGCCCGAGTTTGCCGCGCACACGATAACGCTGGGCTACAACGACGCCGAACAGGTTCGCGACGCTTTCGCCCGGATGGGCGAGGAAATCGCCTGTGTCATCGTCGAGCCGGTGGCCGGCAACATGAACTGCATACCGCCCGTGCCCGGTTTCCTCGAATGCCTGCGAGACGAATGCACCCGCGCCGGCACGGTGCTGATTTTCGATGAAGTCATGACCGGCTTCCGCGTGGCTCGCGGCGGTGCCCAGGAACTCTATGGCGTCACGCCGGACCTCACGACGCTTGGCAAGATCGTCGGAGGCGGCATGCCGGTGGGCGCGTTTGGCGGGCGTCGGGACATCATGGAGTGCATTGCGCCACTCGGCCCGGTCTACCAGGCTGGTACGCTGTCCGGTAATCCGATTGCGATGGCCGCAGGCCTGGCGACGTTGGAAGGGCTTTCCGCGCCCGGCTTTCACGATCGCCTGCACCGTGCCACCGCGAGGCTGGTTGACGGGCTCGCCGATGCGGCGGCCACCGCCAGTGTGCCGCTGGCGACCAACCACGTCTGCGGGATGTTCGGGATTTTCTTCACCGAAGCGCCCACCGTGACGTCGTTCGCCGGTACCACCGCCTGTGACGTGGATCGCTTCAAGAAGTTCTTTCACGGCATGCTGGCCGAGGGCGTCTACCTGGCACCGTCCGCGTTCGAAGCCGGATTCATTTCCGCCGCGCACAGTGATGCCGATATCGACGCCACGGTCGCCGCGGCAGGGCGGGTCTTCAGCCGGCTTTGAGCCGCCGCTCCTCGCGAAGCAACCGGCGGTACGCCTGCAAAGTCCGCTCGACGACCCGGTCGATGTGAAACTCGGAGAGATCCACATCGATCCGATGAGGCGAGCATTCAAAGGCACGACGCAAGGCCGTGGCCAGGGCGCTGATATTCTCAACGGGCACGAGCTCGATCGGGTAGCGGCGGGCGATGTCGCTGGGTCCCAGCGCATCGGTGGCGATCACCGGCACGCCACCGTCCAGTGCTTCCACGATCACGCGACCGAAAGGCTCGTAGCGCGACGGGCAGACGAACAAGTCGAAGGCCTGGAAGCAATCCTTCGCGTCGTTTCGGTAGCCGGCGAAGATGACGTCGCCAGCCCCCAGTCTTTCCAGTGCCTGGCGCGAACGCCCCTCGCCGATGATCGCGAGCTTCGCGCCGGGCAGTCGCGCCTGTCGAAAAGCGCGGATCAGGACATCGAATCCCTTGCTGGGCGTCAGGCGGCCCACTCCGCCGACCAGGAAATCGTCATCGCCCGCACCGAGTTGGCTGCGCAGCTCACGACGGCGCGCGTCATCGATGCGCGGCTGCGGAACCAGTGAATTCGGAATCAGAAAGACCTCGCCCGCATAGTCGGCCGGTAGTGTCTGTTCCTGCCAATGCGAAATACAGACGAGCCCGTCCGAGTGGAGAAAATGCGGCCCGTTCAGCGACAGGTGAAGCGTGCAGAAATGTATGGTCGGCGCACTCATCTGCGAGACGTAGCGGGTGCCGCGCCGCAGGTGCGTGTGCACGACGTCGGGCTGCCAGCGCTCGATCGCCTGCTCGAGCGCGGACCGCGTACCGAGCAGTGGTGGCACCTCGATGACCTCGACGGCGTCCACCAGTTGATCGCGAATGCTCGCGCCGCCAGGACTGCGGTGATCGCGCCGCAGCACGACCGCGACGTCGTGCTCCGACACAGTGGCATTGCAGAATTCGGCAACGGCGCGCTCCGAACCGGCGAAGCCACTGGAGAGGATCACGTGCATCAGGCGCAGTGGGCGGTCCGGTCCATCGCAACGCGCCGCCGGCTTCGGCAGTCGCGGAGGCAACAGTCGGCCGACCGCCTCTACCGCCACATCCAGCCCGTTGCCCAGCGCCAGGGCGGCCAGGCGCGCGCGCATTGCCGCTCTTTCAGTATCGTCCTTCGCCAGCCGACTCGTTGACTCAGCCAGTGCGCCGGCATCCAGGGTCGTTGGCACCACGAGACCCAGTTCCGCGCAGCGCTTGATCCTGGGCGGCTGGTCGCCGGCGATCGGTGCTGCCGTGCACGGGGCCTGCCGGGCAATCGCCTGCACCAGCAGGCTGCCACCGTTGAGCGCACTGCAATGTGCGCGACCGAGCAGCCCCATGAGCACGCCGTTAGGCACCTCGGCCAGCACGTGAACGCCGGGCGGCACGGGCTGCGGCGGTTTGAACCGCTGACCGAGCACGGCGATCACCGGCCAGGGCGTATTGGCCGCCAGTTCGCAGGCACCGCGGAAAAAAATCTCGGCAGGATCCCGGGCATCACCAAACACCCCGCCGCCGCCCGGACACAGCAGGATATAAGAATCCGTCTGCAGCCCGAGTCGACTCAGCAGCGCGAGTGTGCCACCGTCTTCCACCGGCTCGAACAGGACCTCCAGCGGCACGATTTCAACGCCCGGAGCGAGCCGGCACTTCAGTTGCTCGCGGCGCGTCAGTTCGCCACCGAGAAAGCGTGGCTGCGCGATCCAGTGCTGGTCGAACCAGCGCATCCTTCGCAGCTTGAACCCTTTGCGGCGACTGGAGGGCCGCGAACTGACGAAGACCACCCGGGCACCGACCTGTCGCGCGGCACGGTACTGCGACACGCGGCCGGCGCTGTCGAAGATCACGACCTGGGGCTTCTGGCGCCTGATGATCGATTCGACCGCTGCGCTTTCGAACGTCGGCGAACGATCGATCAGCGTCACCGGGAAAGGTGCGTGCCTCGCGTAGGATGCATCGCGGCTGACAATGAAACTGATCTTGCTGTCGGGCCATCGCCGCGCGACCGCCCGAGCGACCGCCACGGACCGGAAATACTCACCGGCGCCCCCGGGCCCGGAGACCGGCACAAAAAGCAGCCGCGGTCCACCCGGGTCTTCGGCAGGCCCGGTCGGTCCGGCGTCACCGCCAGAGGCCGCGGCAGCGGACTGCGCGCGCTCGGGTCGCCCGCTCAACGGGTAAGCTCGAACATGGGCCGCAGATACTGCAGCCGCTCCAGCGGATCGTCGAGCTCCAGGCAATGCTGCTTGTGCACGACCGGAATCGGCAGAATCTCTGCGAGCCGGCCGGCAACCCATCCACTGTCCTCAAGCTCCCGGTTCATCGAGGCATAAGGCTCGCCGGCATGATCGAGCACATTAGCCAGTGCCGGCGCCAGGTCGGCAAATTCCTCGGGCAGCTTCGATGCATCGAGGCTGGGCAGCCAATTCACCTCGCCAACGATCAAGTCGTCCGGCTGACGCCGTATGTCCCTAATCCTGAAACGCCTGACACCCTCGGCCACGATGCCGAGCAACCCATCGGGCTGCTGCGAAAAGTCGACGATTTTTGAATAACAGCCAACATCAAACAGGGTCGCCTCGGAACCGGTCTCGGCGCCCTCTCGGATCAGTACCACTCCGAAGCCCGAATCGGAGCGCAGGCACCGACGCACGAGATCGACATAGCGTGTCTCGAATATACGCAGCGGCAGCAGGCCGCCCGGGAACAGCACCGTATTGAGCGGAAAGAGCGGGATCTCGACGGTCCCTGTCATGCCACGCACCCGTAATCCGCGGCCACGCTTCTGCGCGGGCGGCGGGTCGTGCAGCGAGTCTGGCCGGACGCCGACATTCGCTGATTATGCCGTCTCAGCGCGGATAACGTGCGCGCAGTACAGATAACAGGCGCTGATGCAGCCCGCCGAAGGAACCGTTGCTCATCAGCACGAGCCGGTCTCCCGGTTGGGTCCCGTCGGCCAGCGACTGGCTCAGCGCGCCGATGTCCGACTCGACGCCGGCCAGATTGCCGAGACCCTGCAGGCCCTCGGCAATGTCCCACTTGACCTCGGGTGACTGGTAAAGAAAGACGCGGTCGGCCGAACGCAGTGAATCGGCCAGCGCGGCCTTGTGCGTGCCTTGTTTCATTGTGTTCGATCGCGGCTCGAGCACCGCGATAACACGGCCTGCGCCGGCGGCCTTACGCAGACCTTCGAGCGTATGGGAAATGGCGGTCGGGTGATGGGCGAAGTCGTCGTACACAGTAATTCCACCAACCGAGCCAATGACCTCGAGGCGGCGTTTCACGCCGGCAAAATGGCGCAGTGCGTCCAGGGCTGCGGACTCCTCGACGCCGGCGTGCCGGGCCGCGACGAACGCAGCCAGAGCGTTTTCTGCGTTATGCCGGCCCAGCAGGTTCCACTGCACCTCGCCAACCCGGCGCGCTCCGTCGTGTATTTCGAAACGGCTGAAACCGGCCGCCTCCTCGGCCAGCAGGTGCCAGCGCGCATCCGAACCGGCGGCGGCCGAGAAGGCCTCGACCGGGGTCCAGCAACCCATTTGCAGCACCTCCGCGAGGTTGCGGTCTGCCGCATTGACAATCAGGCGGCCGTTACCCGGCACGGTCCGCAGCAGCAGGTGAAACTGGCGCTGTATGGCCGCGACATCCGGGTAGATGTCGACGTGATCGTGCTCGAGGTTGTTCAGTATCGCCGTGCGGGGCCGGTAGTGAACAAACTTGGCCCGTTTATCGAAAAAAGCCGTGTCATATTCATCCGCCTCGACAACAAAGTGCTGGCCACGACCGAGCCGGGCGCTGACGTCGAAATCCAGCGGCACGCCGCCGATCAGGAACCCGGGTAACAGACCCGCGTGCTCCAGTATCCGTGCCAGCATGCTCGAAGTGGTTGTCTTGCCATGCGTCCCGGCAACGCCAAGTACCCATCGGCCCTGCAACACATTATCAGCCAGCCATCGCGGCCCCGACTCATATCGCTTGCCGCTGTTCAGCAGCGCCTCGATGAGTTCGTTGCCGCGACTCATGACATTGCCGATCACGAACACATCCGGATCCAGCGCCAGCTGGTCGGCCGTGTAGCCTTCGATGACGTCTACGCCCAGCGCCGCGAGTTGCGTGCTCATCGGCGGATACACGTTACTGTCTGACCCGGTGACACGATGCCCTGCGGCACGGGCCAGCGCAGCGACGCCGCCCATAAAGGTTCCGCAGACTCCGACTATGTGCAGATGCACCTCAGCCCCCCCCACGCACCAGTCCAAGCATCGTGTTCGTTACCATGAAATACGTCAACGCGACGGCAATACCGGTAAACAAGCTCGAGTCCGTCGCGCGTTGGATGATCCGACCCGTGACCAGCGCAAACGCCGTAATCACGAGCAATGCGGCGATTTGTGCCAGCCCCGAGGTCGGTGCCGCGTCGCGGCTGAGCAGGAACATCTGCAATGGCAGGTAAACGATCAAACCCAGCAACGCGCTCGTTCCGAGCACCGCCGATGCACTCTGCACGAAACGCTCGGGCTTGCCGTAGAGTTTCAGTACCAGCCAGACGGTGGTCATCAGCAGCAGCGGGTCGACCACGAGGAAGAACGCCCACGTGCCCGGAGTTTCCTTGATCAGCGCCAGTTGCACGACCGAGATGAAGACATAAGCGGCAAGCGTCAGCCCGAGCAGCATGCCGGAGGCCGGCAGGTCCTGCGGACCGCGGCGCCAGAGTACGATATCGAGGAAAACCTTCAGAAACTGTTGCACGATCGGGGCACATCATCCGGCGGAGCCGGAATTCTACACGCAGGGGCCGGAACGCATGCGCAACGCGATTCTCATTGACAGTCAGGACGGAATGGATGCCGCGGTTTTCCGCCTGCACGCTGCGACGAGGCTTGCGCTCGACACCGAGTTCATGCGCGAGCGCACCTATTACGCAAAGCTTTGCCTCGTCCAGCTGGCAACGGACAACGACTGCTTCCTGATCGACCCTCTGGCCGGCCTGGACCTCGCCGGCCTGTTCGACCTGCTGATGGATCCCGGAAAACCCAAGATCCTGCATGCGGCGAGGCAGGATCTGGAAATCCTGTTCCAGGCAGCGGGACGGGTACCCGCACCGATCTTCGATACGCAACTGGCGGCCGCGATGCTGGGCTACCCGGGGCAAGCTGGCTATGCAGACCTGGTCGCCAGCGAACTCGGTCATTCGATCGACAAGGGGCAAACCCGCACGGACTGGTCCCGCCGGCCACTCTCGGACCCGCAACTCGCCTATGCCGCCGACGACGTTCATCACCTGCTCGAATTGCACACGCGCCTGTCGAACCGGCTGGAGGAAGCCGGCCGAAGCGAATGGCTGCTCGAGGAGGCCGGTGCGTATGCAGACGCCGGTCTTTACCAGACAGACCCGGCCGATGCGTGGCGCCGGGTCAAGGGATTCGCCCGCCTGCAGCCTGTCGAGCAGAACCGGGTCCGCGCACTGGCACAATGGCGTGAACGGCGCGCGATCGATTCGGACAAGCCGCGGGGCTGGATTCTCAAGGACGCCGCGCTGCTCGATCTCGGGACGCGTCAGCCACGTACGGTCGAAGAGCTGGAACAGATGTCCTCTCTCCCGGCCGGGCTGGTTCGCCGCCGCGGTAACGAACTGCTTGACGTGCTCGACCGCGCTCAGGCGTCGCCGTCCGGAGAGGCCGTCGTCCCGCTACCGGGAAAACCCACTGCGGAGGAGATGAAACTGACGGCTCGACTGATGCAGGTCGTGCGCGAGGTTGCGACGAGCCAGGGAATTACACCCGAGGTGCTGGCAACACGGCGCGACATCGAGGCGCTCGCGCGCGGCGCGGAGGACAGCGCATTGCTGCGCGGCTGGCGCGCGCGTGTGATCGGCGAAAAACTGTCAGCCACGCTGCGTGCGCCCTGAAAAGCCGACCGGGCCGCGAAGCGCAAGCGGACCGGCTCAAACCGGACCGACGCCGAAGGCTCGCTCAGTCGCCAGCGGCGCGCACGAACTCCCGGTAAACCGTCTCTACCGGCGCGTCGGCGTTCACCGAACGAAGCAACCCACGGTCGCGGTAATGTTCAATCAGCGGCTCGGTCTGGCTCGCGTATACCTTCAGCCGGTTTTCGATCACGTCCTCACGGTCATCCGCGCGCTGGATCAGCTCTGGCGCCTCCGGGCAGGCGTCGCAGTGATCGCCCCTGGCCGACTTTGATGAGTAGATGTTGAAGACCTTTCCGCAGGCCGGACAGGTCCGCCGGCCGGAGAGGCGCTTGAACAGGACCTTGGTATCGACGTCCATCAAGACGACCGCGTCGAGTGGTTTGTCGAGTTCCGCCAGCAGCTTTTCGAGCGCGGCAGCCTGCGCGACGTTGCGCGGGTAACCGTCGAGAATGTAGCCCGCCGCGGTGTCCGGCTGTCCGAGGCGCTCGCGGATCAGGCCGAGCACGATCTCGTCCGAGACCAGCTCACCGGCATCCATCGCGGCCTTTGCCCGCTTTCCCAGTTCGGTCCCACGAGCCACCGCATCGCGCAGCAGGTCTCCCGAGGAAATCTGCGGAATGCCCTTGTCGTCACGCAGTCGCTGGGCCTGCGTGCCTTTGCCGGAGCCCGGGGCTCCAAGGAGTACAAGTCTCATGTCATACCGTCCGAAGCTGTCGGGTGGCGCACCCTACCGAATTACGCCTGGCCCGCCAAGGATACCCACGGTTTGTACGAGCGGACCACTGTATTGTCATCGGGTATCCTATGAGGCTCGAGTTTCAGCCTAAGCCACTGCCTGAGCAACATTTTTTCGGAGTCGGAATGAAGAAGAAATCCCCGCCGCGCAATGCTTTCTACGCACAATCCGGTGGTGTGACCGCCGTCATCAATGCTTCGGCCTGTGGCGTCATCGAGACGGCCCGCCGGCATAAGGACCGGATCGGCAAGCTTTACGCCGGACGCAACGGCATCCTTGGGGCGCTCACCGAAGACCTGATCGATACGGGCAAGGAGCGCGCGACCGCGATTCGCGGGCTGCGTCACACGCCATCGGGCGCTTTCGGTTCGGCGCGCTTCAAGCTGAAGAAATTCGAGGACGACCCGTCCGAGTACGAGCGCCTCATCGATGTGTTCAAGGCGCACGACATCGGTTACTTCTTCTACAACGGCGGTGGCGACTCCGCTGATACCTGCCTGAAGGTCTCCCGGCTGTCTGAACAGATGGACTACCCGGTGCAGGCGATCCACGTGCCGAAGACCGTCGATAACGACCTGCCGATCACCGACTGCTGCCCGGGCTTCGGTTCGGTCGCGAAATACGTCGCGGTCTCGATCCGCGAGGCCGGTTTCGATGTCGCCTCGATGGCGCGCACCTCGACCAAGGTATTCGTGATGGAGGTCATGGGCCGGCACGCGGGATGGATCGCGGCCGCCGGCGGCCTTGCCGCCGAAAAGGCCGGCGATTCGCCGCACATCATCCTTTTCCCGGAAATCGTCTTCGACGAGCAGAAGTTCTGCGCGCGCGTGGAACGATGCGTCAAGCGCTACGGCTATTGCACCATCATTGTCTCGGAGGGCGTGCGCACGGCGGAAGGCAAATTCCTCGCCGACGCGGGCACCCGCGACGCGTTTGGCCATGCACAACTCGGCGGCGCGGCTCCGGTCGTGGCGCAACTCGTCAAGGACCGGCTGGGCTACAAGTACCACTGGGCCGTGGCGGACTACCTGCAGCGCGCCGCGCGTCATATTGCCTCGAAGGTCGACGTCGAGCAGGCCTATGCGGTCGGGAAGGCGGCCGTCGAACTGGCACTGAAGGGGCGCAATGCGATCATGCCGACAATCGTACGCACCTCGGACAAGCCCTACCGCTGGAAGATCGGTGTTGCCCCGCTGGAGGATGTGGCGAACCAGGAGAAGATGCTCCCACGCGACTATATCTCCCCGGATGGCTTCCATATCACGGCCAAAGGCCGGCGCTACCTGGCGCCCCTGATCGTCGGCGAGGACTACCCACCGTTTCGTAACGGCCTGCCGCAATACGTGGTTCTGAGGAATGTCCAGGTTCCGCGCAAGCTGAAGCGGCGGTTTGTGATATAGTCCGGCGCCTTTTTGGGCCGGGCAGCGCCGTCAAGAGTGTTGCGCCCGGCTTTTTATTGAACCGGGAAACCCTCGTTGGGAGGTAAGCTAATGACTACGGATCTCGTGCTCTGGCTCGCGATCGGCGCCGGCGCAGCCGCCATTCTTTACGGAATCCTTTCCGCACGCTGGATCGTTGCCCAGCCGGCGGGCAACGCCCGTATGCAGGAAATTGCCTCGGCGATTCAACAGGGCGCCAGCGCCTACCTGAATCGCCAGTACACGACCATCGGCATCGTCGGTGTCGTGTTGTTCGTGATTCTCGGGCTGGCCCTGAACTGGGGCACGGCCGGCGGATTCGCGGTCGGTGCGATCCTCTCGGGCCTGGCCGGCTACATCGGCATGAATGTTTCCGTGCGCGCCAACGTGCGCACCGCGCATGCCGCGGGCATCGGCCTCAACCCGGCCCTGCAGGTCGCCTTCCGTGGCGGCGCGATCACCGGCATGCTGGTGGTCGGTCTTGGCCTGCTCGGCGTGGCCGCGTACTACTGGCTGATGCTGAAACTTACCGGCGACGCAGATCACGCGCTGCACACCCTGGTCGGCCTTGCGTTCGGCGGCTCGTTGATCTCGATCTTCGCGCGGCTGGGCGGTGGCATTTTCACCAAGGGCGCCGACGTCGGTGCCGACCTGGTCGGTAAGGTCGAAGCCGGCATCCCGGAGGACGACCCGCGTAACCCGGCGGTCATTGCCGACAACGTCGGCGACAACGTGGGCGACTGCGCCGGCATGGCGGCCGATCTTTTCGAGACCTACGCGGTCACCGTGGTCGCAACGATGCTGCTCGCCGGTCTGACGATGCAGCACCTCGGCCCCGCCGCAATACTCTACCCGCTGGCGCTCGGCGCCGCGTCGATCTTTGCCTCGATCATTGGCACGTTCTTCGTGAAGACCTCCGAGGGCGGCAAGATCATGGCCGCGCTTTACCGTGGCGTGATCGTATCCGGCGTCATTGCCGCGATCGCGTATTACCCGATCACGAAGTCCATGCTCGGCGCGGAGTCGACCTCTCTTTATTTCTGTGCCCTGATCGGCCTGGCCTTGACGGCGGCCCTGATCTGGATCACCGAGTACTACACGTCAACCGACTACAAGCCGGTGCGCTACGTGGCCGAGGCCTCACAGACCGGACACGGCACAAACGTCATCGCCGGCCTCGCCGTGTCGATGAAGTCCACGGCGCTGCCGGTGCTGTCGATCTGCGCGGCGATCTGGGGCGCATATGAACTGGGCGGCCTGTACGGCATCGCGATCTCGGCGACCGCCATGCTGTCGATGACCGGCATGGTCGTCGCACTCGACGCTTATGGGCCGATCACTGACAACGCGGGCGGCATTGCTGAAATGGCAGGCCTGCCGAGCGACGTTCGAAAGATCACCGACTCACTCGATGCGGTGGGTAACACGACCAAGGCCGTGACCAAGGGTTATGCCATTGGTTCGGCGGGCCTTGCGGCGCTGGTGCTGTTTGCCGACTACACCAACAACCTGGAAATCGCCGGCAAGGCCACGACCTTCAGCCTGTCGGACCCGGCCGTAATCATCGGCCTGTTCATCGGCGGCCTGGTGCCCTACCTGTTCGCCGCCATGGCCATGGAGGCCGTGGGTCGCGCGGCCGGATCGGTCGTGATCGAGGTGCGCCGGCAGTTCAAGGAGATCAAGGGCATCATGGAAGGTACCGCAAAGCCCGATTACTCCCGCTCGGTCGACATGCTCACGCGTGCCGCGATCCGCGAGATGATCGTGCCCTCGCTGCTGCCGATCCTGGTCCCGGTCATCGTTGGCTTCGGCATGAACTTGCTGCTTGGCCCCGGCGCGGGCATCCGCGCACTCGGCGGCGTGCTGATCGGTACGATCGTCACCGGCCTGTTCGTCGCGATTTCCATGTGCACGGGTGGCGGCGCCTGGGATAACGCCAAGAAGTATGTCGAGGAAGGCAACTTCGGCGGCAAGGGCTCCGAGACGCACAAGGCGGCCGTGACCGGCGATACCGTCGGCGATCCCTACAAGGACACCGCGGGCCCGGCCATCAACCCGCTGATCAAGATCATCAATATCGTGGCGCTGCTGCTCGTGCCACTGCTGTAAGCGCAGCTATTCCGCCTCTGGCGGGTAATGCTGCACTGGATGAGAAAGGCCCCTTTCGGGGCCTTTCTTTTTGCGGCTGGCAAGACCATTTCATGTGGCGATCGGCAGTTCGCCGGCGAAAACATGCGCCCCCAGACCTGGGTCCGTTGTGGCTTGCGAGTTGCGACCATGCGCGCAAAGATTGCGGCTTCCTCGTAATCCGATCCGCCCTCGTCCCGGAGTCGATATGAAGCGATACCTGACCATTGTATTGATGCTGGTTTCTGGCACGATCGGCAACATGGCACTCGCCGCTGATACCACGACCGTACTGATCACCGGCGCGAACCGCGGCATCGGCCTGGAGTACGCGCGCCAGTTCGCGTCGAAAGGCTATGAGGTCATCGGAACGGCGCGCGATCCGGCCGGAGCCAGAGAATTGGCGGCGGTCGCGAAGGCAGTGGTGCCTCTCGACGTTACGGACGCAGCCAGCATCACGGCGCTGGCGAAAAGCCTGAACGGTATGGCGATCGACATCCTCGTGAACAACGCGGGCGTATTCGACCGCGAGGATGTCACCGTGGACCGCGTTGATTTCGAGATGATGGAGCGAACGCTCGCGGTCAACACGCTCGGACCGCTGCGCGTGATCCAGGCGCTACTCCCCAATCTGCGCCAGGGCCATCGCAAGCTCATCATCAACATGTCCTCGCAGCTGGGCAGTATCGAGAATTCCAACGGCCGCTGGTACGCGTATCGGACGAGCAAATCCGCGCTGAACCAGATCAACAAGACGCTCAGCGTCGAGCTGAGACCGGAAGGATTTATCTGCGTGGTGCTGCATCCGGGCTGGGTGCGAACCGACATGGGTGGATCCAATGCAACGTTCTCACCCGGGGAGAGTGTAAGCGGGCTCGTGTCGGTGATCGAGAAGCTCCAGCCGGCCGATAACGGCGGTTTCTACGACTTGAAGGGCCAGTCGATCCCCTGGTAGCCCCTGCGGACCGAGAGCCCGCAGGCAGGCCCGGCCGGCTGAAGGGGCCCCAGCCGGGCCACCGGCGACTCCGGCAACCGGCCTGATGCTCTTCGGACGAGATCGACGTCAGGCAGCGCGGGCCTTTCAGCCGGGCGCCGCGACCAGAAGATCCGATTCAACCTCATAGCAGGAGCCATCCCTGGCTACGAGATTGACCTCCCACAACTCCTCGTCCGGGATCACCGTGCGCTCGTGCCCGGGCAGCTCACGTTCGTCATCGACCTGCAATCCCCAGACCCGCACGCTGCGGATGCCCTTGACCGGTATGCGTGTCGCATCGAATAGCGCTCGAAAGTCCGCGGCAACCTTATCGCTGGCCCATGTCGCGTAACCACAGTCGCGTATCGCTGCGACACCCGTGGGCATTGCGCCCATTCTGGCGTTTCCACTCATTTCGGCCCCCTCCTGTGGATCCGGACAGCACAAAAGCTAGTCCGACCGGGAGTGCAGCGCATCGGGGTCTACCGAACTGCCCATCCTTCCGGGCGTCACGGACGACCCGGCAGACACGGCACGTCGAGCGAAATCAGCCTGCGCTGCACACAATCCGGCTTCTGTGGTAAATGTCAGGCGGTTTTGCCTGCCAGGATGCCCTCATGAGATTCGATTTCCGCCTGCTGGCCTGCGCGCTGGCCTCGATGAGCCTGCTCGCGGCCTGTGGCAAACAGACGCCGCCGCCGACCAGGGCCTCCCAGGCCGAACCAGCCAACGTCGCGACCGGCACGGCCGCCAGCGGCTGGCCCGGATTCCGTGAGGTCTTCATCGATGAGTACCTGACTGCCAATCCGACGCAGGCGGTCAACCTGGGCCGACACGAGTTTGACGGCCAGTTGCCGGATAACACAGTCGAAGGCCGGGCAGCTTATCGGGCCAGGGTGGTCGACTGGATGCGCCGCGCAACCGCCGTCGACGGCGCGGCAATGAGCGATGCGGAGCGCTTCGAGCGCGACTACATGCTGAACGACCTCGGGGCGGAACTGTTCTGGCTGGACGATGTCGCTTACACGACTCGCAACCCCCTGGCCTGGGGGTACGCGGCTTTCCCAACCGTTTACCTTGCACGTGAATACGCCCCGCTACCCGAGCGAATGGATGCCTTCAACACCTACCTGGAAAACCTGCCGGGCTACCTCGGCGACATGCGGCGCACCATACAGGGCCCGATTGCCCGCACCTGGGCGGAAACGGCGCTCGCGATGTTCGGTGGCCTGGACTCGTTCTTCAGCAGCCAGGCGTCGAGCGTCTTTGCCGCAGTCGAGGACGAGGACCGACAGGCCCGGTTGACCGCTGCGCTGGCCGGCGCGCACGACGCGCTGCAGGAAACGGTCGACTGGCTGAAGACGCTGGAGCAGGACGAGTCCTTCGCGCTCGGCGCAGAAACATTCAGCCGCATGCTCTGGAAAACGGAGCGGGTCGATACGCCACTGGGCGAACTCAAGGCGATTGGCGAGGCCGATCTTGCGCGTAACCTGGCGGCGATGACTGAGGCCTGCGCCGGGTTTGCGCCCGGTCTGTCCCTGGTCGACTGCGCTGCACGGGCCAAGCAGGACAAGCCCCCGGAGGGCCCGGTCGAGGGGGCCAAGCGCCAGCTTGGCCTGCTCAGGGATTTCATCGTCGAGCACGACATCGTGACGATTCCGTCGGACGACCCGGTCACGGTCGCCGCGGCACCACCGTACAACGCATCGAACCTTGCCTACATCGAGATCCCGGGTCCGTACGAAAAGAAACTGGTTTCGGTCTACTCAATTGCCCCGCCAGATCCCTCCTGGAGCGAGGAAGATCAGCAGCGCTACCTGCCCGGCGAATACGATTTGCTGTTCGTCTCACTGCACGAGGTCTGGCCCGGCCATTTCCTGAATTTCCTGCATGCCAAGCAGTCGGAGTCCGTCTACGGTCGCATTTCGGTCGGCTACGCATTCGCCGAGGGCTGGGCGCATTACACCGAGGAGATGATGTACGACGCCGGCCTCGGCCAGGGCAATCCGCAGGCCCACATCGGGCAGCTCACCAACGCGCTGCTGCGCGACGTACGCTACCTGTCCGCGCTGGGCCTGCACACCGGGGGCATGACCGTCGAGGAGTCCGAGCGGATGTTCGTCGAGAAGGGGCTGCAGGATCCGGGCAACGCCAGGCAGCAGGCCTACCGGGGCACGTTCGACCCAGGCTATCTCAACTACACGATGGGCAAGCTGATGATCCTCAAGCTGCGCGAGGACTGGACGGCCGGTCGCGGTGGTCGCAAGGCCTGGAAAGCGTTCCACGACGAGTTCCTTTCGTACGGCGGTCCGCCGATACCGATGGTGCGCGATGCAATGCTCGGCGGTGCTGGCGGCAGCCTGTTTGCACCACTCGGCAGCGTGCAAACCGCCGAGACCGGCGCGGCACAGTAAGTGTTCGAGACAGGTCGGGGTTCGCGCTCCGGCCGGGTTCGTGCGGCCGGTCGGCGACTCGACTCAGAGACTGAACGTGAAACGCGCGCCGTAGGTCCGCGGCGGTTCGAGGAACGCGTCGCCATAGGGCCCGAACTGCCCGGTGGTCGTTGCGGCGATTACCGCGGCGTTCTCGATGTTCTTGATCCACAGGCCGAGACTCCAGCGTCCGTCACCGGAGAAGTACGTCAGAGTGGCATCGCTCTTGGTGTAGTCGTCCTGCTCCGTGCCACGGCTCTGCGTGAAAGTGCCCCAGAATCCGCTTTCATACCGGGTCTGGAGTCGAGCGCGCAGGTAGCCCTGTGCAAACTGAAAATCATGCTGGTAGCCGGCGGAAACCGTCCAGTCCGGTGCGTACTGCAATTCGTAGCCACTGAAGTCGCGTTGCTCGGTACCGATGTTCACGCCAGGCGGCACGAAGAATTCATCGTATCGTGCATGCAGATATCCGACCGAGAGGTTCAGCAGGTCGTTACCGGTGGCCTCGAACAGGATATCGAGCTGGTCACCATAGATTTCTGTCTTGTCCGCGCTGAAGATCGTCACCAGCCCGGTGTTCAGGTTGAACGACTGCACCAGCAGATCCCGGTAGTCGTAGTAGAAAAGCTCGTTGTTAATCTGCAGCCGCCCGTCAAGAAAGCGATTCTTGATGCCGATCGTGTAGGCGGTCAGCGTCGCCGAATCAAGCAGGTTCGATGCTTCGGGCGTCTCGCGGAAGAGATTGTAGGTTCCTGGCTGGTAACCGGTCTGGATACTTCCATACAACATCGATGCGGCGCCCAGGTCAGCCTCGGCGGCGAGCTTCCAGTCAAAGCGGTTAAAATCCTGCGTGGCGGAGAAAGGCTCGCCATACGAGGTCTCACCGTCACCTTCCCGATGGTCGTAACTCCAGCGGCCGCCGGCCGTTAACCGGACGCGATCGGTCAGCTTGTAGGTGGCCTCACCAAATGCTGCGAGTCCTTCCAGCCGGTTACGCGAGACCTGCGCGAGCGGGAAGCCTCCAGCGATAAAGTCACCGGAGTTGGTCACACGGTAGCCATACAGGCCGGTGAGCCAGTGCCAGTTCGCGCCGGCCTCGCCCGAAAGCCTGAGTTCCTGGGTGAGCTGGTTGTAATGTGCGCTGAGGAATGCCGGAATGTCTTCCAGCCAGTAGTCAGCGGCCCAGTCGAGATAGAAGTAACCGGGAATGTAAGTGAGCACCGCGCCACCGAGGTCCCAGTCCAGCTGTGCGCCGATCACCAGGTTGTCGTAATCCTGGGTCGCGGCCGTCGGCGTCTCCGGCGTGATCATGTCGTTCCAGGGATCGTCGTGGTCATAGGCCATCGGATCGCCATCGAAGCTGCCGTCGTTGTAGCCGCGGCGCACGAGATTTGGCGACTTGCCGGCCTTGCTCGCACCGTGCACCCAGACATTGAGATCCACGGCGTCGCTTGGTTCATACAGCACGGAGAGCCTCCCGGCGTAGTCCTCCTGCGAGTCCGCACCCGTCCTCAGGTATCCGTCACGATTGGCAAAGTCGAACGCGGCGCGGACTGCCAGCGTATCCGTCACCGGGACGTTCTGCACGAAAGTGCCATGCAGCAATGAATAGTTGCCTGCCTCGACGACCCCGGTCGATTCGAACTCCCTGCCAGGACGGTTGAAGGCGACATTGACCGCGCCGCCGAGCGCCGCACGTCCGTACAGCGTCCCCTGCGGGCCGGGCAGCACCTCGAGTTGCGCGATATCGAAGAAGCCAACGCTGGTACCTTCGCGCGGGATGTAGATGCCATTGAAGTTGAAGGCGTTCGGCGGCTCGATGTTCGGCAGATCCAGCGTGGAGCCCACGCCGCGCAGATAGATCTCGGTCGACGCATTCTCGGCCTGGAAGCGAACGGACGGCACGAGGTTCTGCGCCGCCCGGATGTCCTGCACGCCTGACAGGACCAGGTCATCGCCGCTGATCGCGGTGACGGCAGAGGCCGTCTTCTGCAGGTCTTCGGTGACCTTCTGCGCCGTGACGATGATGACCTCCAGCCCCGAGGCGGCTGAAGCTGTCTGCGTTTCCCTGGCCGGCGAAGTCTGTGTCTCAGCAGACACCACGCCCGCCGCAGCGAACAGGGCGAGCGCCGCTGCACCGGGCACGGCAGTGATGACGCAGTGTTTCATCGGGTATCCTTGTGTGAGTGGACCTGGCCGGCCCGATTTCGTCCCGTACGCCTGATACAGCGCTTCGGGCCAGGCGCCGATCGCTCAAAAAGGCGGCGCATCGTGACAGCCGGAAGGCACGACTTCAATACGGATGGCTCCGGATCTTCATGCGTCCGCTTCGATCGCGGGAGGCCGGCGACGCCGCATCCGATTGGATCCGCCGCTGAGCCGGCCGGACTACTCGTCATTACGATAAACGACGCCGTCCTTCATTGATCAGACAGGCGATGACGGTAATCGATCGCATCCGCGAGGCTCCGGCGGGCAAAGCCCGATAGTTTACCGGGCCGGGCCGCTCACGGCGACCCGTTGCATCCGCAATTCTCAGCCGGGAGGCCTGCTGTAGTATTCGCCCGTGGACCGCAAGGCCTGCGGGCCCGGCCGAACTGGCCGGCAGTAATTCTTAACGGGATTAAATACATGAATATCAGGAATTTATGCATCGCCGTGGGCGCCGCAGCAGGGCTCATTGGCATCAGCGGCGCCGCCGTCGCGGACGGCAAGGCGACCTTTGAAGCCGCCTGCGCCGAGTGCCACGATGCCGCCGACTTCGAAGGCGAGACCATTGACGACATCAAGGAAATGATCAGCCAGATAATGAACGGCGAGATCAAGCACAAGGCGGAACTGAAGCTCTCCGATCAGGAGGCCGCCGACATCGCCGCGTACTTCGCGACCGGCGGCAAGTAGCCTTCGGGCGGCGACCCTGACCCTGCGGGGTCCTGCGTCACGCCGCATCGGGCAGTCACTGGCTCGCCCGCGAACCCGGTTGCAATCGCCGCCACCGGGGCTGAAGCCTTGGCGCGTCCGATTTCGATGAGGTCACAGGATGTTTGAGTCGGCAGAACTCGGTCGGGTCACGAGCAAGAGCGAATTCAAGAAGCAGTCGGTGCGGCTGCGCGAGGAACTGCTGCGACTGCAGAGTGAATACATGCAGCAGGCCCGCCGGCAGATCATCGTGCTGCTCTCCGGTGTCGACGGCGGCGGTAAAGGCGAAAGTATCACGCTGCTCAACGAGTGGATGGACCCTCGCTGGCTGATCACCAACGCCTACGAGGTGCCCAATGAAGTGGAGCGCCGGCGGCCGATCCTCTGGCGATACTGGCGCGACCTGCCACCCCGCGGCCGAATCGGCATGTTTCTCAGCGCCTGGTATTCCGAGCCCTTCCAGGACCGGGTCCACGACCGAATCGATGCGCGAACCTATGAAAACTACCTCGAGCGCGTACTGAGTTTCGAGCGGGCACTGGCTGATGACGGTGCGGTGATCGTCAAGCTCTGGATGCACCTGAGCCACGATGCCCAGGAACGACGCTTGCGCAACCTGGAGAAAGACCCGCTGACCGAAGCGAGGGTCACCGAACGTGACTGGGAAAACTGGCGCAATTACGAGCGCTTCATCGCGGTCTCCGAACTGACAATCTCCCGCACTCACCGCGGCAGCGCACCGTGGGTGATCATCGAAGGCGCGGACCGTTACTACCGCAGCCTGGCCGTCGCCCGCATTGTGCGAGATGCGCTGCAGCGCGCGCTGGAACCCCTCGCAACCCCGGGGCAGCCTGCGAAAAAGAAGGCGAAACCGGCCAAGACAAAGTCGACCGCGCGCAGGGCCGACGATCTCACGGTGCTGTCGGCACTCGACATGTCAAAGACGCTGACCAGGAAGGAATACGAACAGCACCTGCCGATCCTGCAGGCGGAGCTGCACCACCTGCACTTGAGGGCAAGGGATAAAGGGATCGCTTCGGCGCTGGTCTTCGAAGGGCCCGATGGCGCAGGCAAGGGTGGCGCGATCCGTCGGCTCTGCGCGGCGCTGTCACCGCGCAACTACCAGGTGTACGGCGTTGCCAAACCAACCGAAGAAGAAGCCGCACAACACTATCTTTGGCGCTTCTGGCGCAACGTGCCGCCGGATGGTCACGTCGCCATATTCGATCGCTCCTGGTACGGACGAGTGCTGGTCGAACGTGTCGAGGCTTTTGCCACGGGCCAGGAGTGGCGGCGCGCCTATGCCGAAATCAACGAGTTCGAGCAGCAGTTTGTCGACCACGGCATCGTACTGATGAAGTTCTGGGTACACATCACGAAGGAAGAACAGCTCAGGCGCTTCAAGGAGCGGGAAAAGACACCGCACAAGCGCTGGAAGCTGACAGAGGAGGACTGGCGCAACCGCGACAGGTGGGACGATTACGGTCGCGCCGTGCACGACATGGTTCAGTACACCAGTACGCCCGACGCTCGCTGGACACTGATTGAAGGCAATGACAAGCGCCATGCACGGATTGCCGTGCTGCGCAGCTTCTGCGCAAAGCTCGAACAGGCCATCAAGGAACGCTGAAAGACGTCCGCGGTCACCCGCGGACGTCGCACCAGCCTCGGCTTATTGCTGCGGTACCGCAGCAGCCGGCGCGAAATTCGCGTGCACCAGCATCCACTTGCCGCCCTGCTTCGCGTAAACCCGCGTCGACTTGGCAGCTGTCGGAGTGGTCTCCCCGTCCTTGTTGAGACTCACGCCCACGTAGTTGTAGCTCAGGATGGCTACGTCCCCGTAAACCTGCACTTTGGGATTGAGCATGTCCCCGAAAAGGGTCTTGCTGCCTCCGCGGGCCAGGGCCTCGTACATGCCGGCATTCATGGCTTTGCCTTCGACACGCACCGGATAGTCCGAATTGAACTCAGTGTAATCGTCGGCGACGGTGGCCATCTGCTCGCCGACCGGCTTGCCCTGCATGTCCGCGGCCCACTGGGCCTTCGCCGTAGCGATGACTTCAGCGGCGACTTTCGCGTCTTCAGCAGCAAAGGCAGACCCGGATGCAATCATCATCGAACCGGCGCACAGCGTCGCCAGAATTCCCATTTTCATTAAGCATTTTCCTTACGGTTGTAATTGTCTATGTCTTGGCGCCAGGCTATTGATCACCGAGGTTTTTGGCCATGGCGTTGATTCCCAGCAGCCGCACACGGTGCGCCCTTTCGCTTGATTTCACAAGCAATCCGAGCGGTCTGGCTTTTCCAGCGATCCCCGCGGGCTAGCCCGGTGGAGTGATTCGATCCGAGCCCGAGCGTAACGGCGCGCCGGCAAACAGAGCTCATTGCTGCTATTGACCTGCCGCGAGTCGTGCCAGGTTCGCGGTGAGCAGTGCGAGGTAATTTCCGAGCGCGTAACCAATCAATGCCATCAGGATAGAGACCGGAACGAGATTCGCTCGATGATAGGCCGCGACGATCGGCGCGGATGCAGCGCCGCCGACGTTGGCCGCAGAGGCAATCGCCGCGCTGTGCACATCAACCTTGAACAGCCACGCGCCTGCCAGGCAGAACAGGCCATGAATCGAAATCCAGATAAACGCGCCGAGCACAAAGGCCGGTGCCTGGGCCAGACCGGCCAGCGAGGCCCGCGCCCCCATGCCGGCCACGAACACGTAGATGATCGCGGTCGCAATCGATGTCGTGCCCGGCAGCTTTCGCAAGGGCGTGGCCGAGAGCCCGAGTGCCATTGTCGTAATCAGCAGGATCTTCCAGGTCGACGTAGACAGGATCGGGGGAATCTCGGGAATGATGGCCGCCAGCGCACTGGCCAACCAGCTCAGGCCGATCGCGATGACGGCGAGGTACAGGTAGTCACGCATCTCGATGCGTCGTTCCCGCTCATCCGCGGCGGCCGCAACGGCAGCCGCATCCATGCGCTCCAGGCGATCCGCGGGCACCCGCGCCCAGGCATTAAACCGATCCGCAAAGCCTTTCGAGGCGAGCAGGATCGGCAGCCAGACAACATAGACCAGGTTGTCGGCCAGTACGGCCAGACCGAACTGTTCAGGCGAAGTCCCGAGTCCCTCGGCCACCGCCGCCATGTTCCCGGTGCCGCCAATCCAGCTGCCGGCCAGCGCACCAAAACCTTTCCAGGCATCATCCGCCAGCCAGCCGTGGACGATGAAGTACGAGACCACGCCGCCGACCACGATGCCAGCCGAACCCATCAGCATGACCAGCAGGCCTGGACCCATCACTCGTAACGCAGCTCCGAGGTTGACCTTCATTAGCATCAGCACGATGAATGCCGGCAAAGCATACAGACTCAGGCCACTGTAGATGATCGAATGGTTCGGCAGGACATGGAGGTTATTGAGCACGACCGGCGTCGCGTAGATCCAGATCAATGGTGGCAGGAACTGGAATGCTTTCCACCCGGTCTTCTGTTCCAGGAAGAACCAGAAAGCGGCCACGGCGCAGAGCGTAAACAGGACACCGATCGGCGACGAAATCAGCGTTTCAGGCACAGACTCTCTCCCGACAATTTCGCGGTCATTATGCTTGATCTAAAGCCGCCGTCCTGGTGACCAGATCGGGGATCGGTTTGAGTCCGTGGCTTCAGGCACGGCGAATTTTGCGGAATTTGCGCGGAAGCACCTGGGGCGCAGATCGACAAGACCTAGAGCAACTCTCCGGCTTTCCTGAAAACCGGATCGAGCACCTCGAACGGCCTGTGCTCTCCGTAGCCGAAGTCCCAGCGGAAGCCAATGGTAAAGGCGTTTTCTGCCGGGTCCCCGGCAAAACCTCTGCTGTCGTCAAGCTGATATTCCATATAGAACATTCGGTTGAACGAGTCGATCGTCCGGCGCAAGCCGATAATTTTCTTATCGACTTCGTAGAGGCCGGCCTGCGGATCACGATCGTCGGCTCTGAACCAGTTGCCTCCGCCGACCAGCCACCAGCGCTCTAGGAACTCCCACTGAGCATAGAACTCCACACCGTTGCCATCAACGTAGAGGGTCTGGTCATTGGTTTCATGGTTGTCCTGTCGCGTCCAGACCGCACTTGCATACCAGTGATCACCCGACCATCGCGTGGATAACGCCAACGCCTCGTCGTTGCTGTCCAGGCCTGCAGCAACGATAGCCGGTGCCTTCGGATTTTCAATGATCGAGAGATTGTATGCGACGCCAAATCCCCAGCCAGCCTGGGTATCGAACCATGCACTGGCCCCATACTGGTCACCGAAACGTTCTTTATCGACCCCGGGGATGGGCTGATCGCGCTGGTATTGCAGATTCAGGTTGAACGGCTTGATTCTCAGGCTGTCGAAAACGTCGAGATACAGCCGCGTCTGCAGGACCTCGTTCGCGCGGCCGGTTCCGGACGCACCGCCATCCGTGCCGGCGTTATATACGCCAGCCGTGCTGCCGCCGAAGATCATGAATCGATCCGTCATTCCGGCGATCTTGTAATACGTCGACCAGTTCTTGCCGAAGTTCAAGAATAGGTACTGCGAATCGATGCCGACGTAATAGAGCCTTGGATTCAACGTATGCCCCTCATCGCCATCTCCTGAACTGGCATTCGACGAGAAGACCTTGAAGATGTTGAACCCGGCTTCCACGCGCCCGAACAATTGGGTGTTCTCACCAAACGTCCACTGGGCACGGGCACCGACTCGCGAGCCTCCATCGCCCAGTGAGAATCCTTCGCGCTGCTCACCCTCACTGGCCTCGGTGCCGTTCCTGATTGCATGTATCCGTACGCTGCCGTAGAGCCGCAGCGGCGGCTCCTCGGCGCTCACTTCCTTATCGCCGTGGCGCCGGAAAGGCTGCACGAATCTGCGTGCGGACTCCGGATCCTCGCTCAAGGCGGCATCGTCGCGCTCGCGCTTGCGCTCGGCTTCCTGATCCTCAATCGATGATTTCTCTTTCTTCGATGCCTCGGCGGCCTCAGCCGGCACCGGGTCGGATTCGGCGACAGGGGCATCTGCGACCGGCGCGGGAAGTTCAACCGACTGGGCCGAAACAACGGTCACCCCAAGGAAAACGATCAGCGGTAGAAGGATGTAACCGAACTTCAACGCGGAGCCCCCGGCCGAAGGAAATACGCGGCACCCTGATGCAAGCAGTATATCGCCTGACACAGCACGCCGACCCTGCATTTGTGCTGATTTCCGTGCGACAATTGCCCCGCTCTTGGTCGAGCCGCCGCACGGTGGCGCATCTCACCGGATGAGCAATGCGGCAAGAGTACAAACGGCAGTAGCCCGTGATCGCTATGCGAGGTTTTTGATGAGACACCTGTTCACAGGCTTGGCGCTCCTTACCCTTTTGCCGTTGTCAGCTGGCGCCGAGCCGCCGTCTGACTCGATGAAGCCCTATCCGGCGCCCGAGACGGGCATGACGCGCTGGGTTTTCAACGTGCCAGCGGTCGAGAACGAACTGGCTGGCCGGAGAATCGAGATCGTCGTCGGCAAACCCATGATGGTCGACTGCAACCACACCTGGTTCGGCGGGACGCTCGAGAGCCGCGTTGCTGAAGGCTGGGGATACAGCTATTACGTGATGAACAAGGCAGGCCCTCCCGCCTCCACGATGAAAGCCTGCCCGCCTGGCACGCCGAAGACCAAGCAGTTTGTGCAAGTACAGGGCGAGGGCTTCCTGCAGCGCTATAACAGCAAGCTTCCCGTGGTCGTCTACGTCCCGGATGGATTTGAGGTGCGCTACCGGACCTGGGCAGCCAGCGAACAGCTGGGCCAGGCCGAGAAGCGCTGAGCGACCGGCACCGCCATGCTGAGTCCGCGCGGACGACGCTGAATGCTCTGGCGAATCCTCTATATCGCGAGTGTCGGCCTGTTCGCAGTGTTTGCGCCGTCCATCGTCACGTCGAAAAGCCGGCGGTTCTTCGCGGTGTTCGCGCTGATCAGCGGATTGCTGGCCGCGGTGCTCGCGGCGCCGAGTGCGTTCTTTAATTTCGGCCTGTTCGGACCGCAGCCGGTCGAGGCCATCGGCGGAATGCTCGGCGCGCTGCTCGGCTTTGGCCTGCCAGTGTGGGGCACCGCTGTCACTGCGATGGCGCTGCGGGCTCTTGATACCTCGCCCCGCGTCCAGCACCTTGGCGCCGTCGTCGCCGCGGCGTTGCTGATCCCGATTGCGCTGCCGCTGGCGTTCGCATTGACCGTGATGCTGACAGCAAACTAGGCAGACGCGACGTAACGTCCGTCGTGGGCGCGAACCCGGCCCGGTACGGATGCAGAGTCCGTACCGGGCGAGCGCTGCTATTTCGTCAGGCTGATGATGCCACAGGCATCGCGCGCACCGCCCGCACAGCCTTTCTTGAGGTCGGACTCTTCATCGCAGTAGGTATCGACCATCGTGTGCACGATGAACGAACTGCCGTCCCCGTCGATAATGCTCAGTGCTCCCGGAGACAGGGTGATGCGGCTGGTCGTGTGCTTCATGTAGCCGACCCCATCGGTCACCTCAAGGTTGATCAGATCGCCCATGTGATAGGGGTGATTGATGTCCCTGGCCGGCTTGTCGTCCGTTGCGCTGTCGGGCCGTGACTGCCCGAAAGGGCCCGGATCATGGTGACCACCGGCGGCCGCACAGGGCTCGCATTTGCCGAATTCGTGAATGTGTACCGCGTGCTTGCCATCGGACAGGCCGGTGACCTTCATTTCGACCGTCACTTGCTTGATGCCCTCGGCGCTTTGCTGCTCGACGAGCGTCGCGGTTCCCTTGATGTCAGGATTCTCGCAGCCCTTCATCGCTGCTGCCGCCGCCAGGTCGTCCGCGTCAGCGCTGAAGGCCGCCAGCCCGAATGCCGCCACGCCCATGATCGCAAGACCGCCGGCGCATCTTTGGTTTCGTTCGCCCTTATTCATATCGAGATCCCCTCTGGTCGCTTTTGACTGATTTGACGGGGCCGCTTTGCCCCGGCCGCGGAGCCGGTCCTGAAGACTATTCCGCGCCCCCTTCTGCCGCACCGCCGTCGGCACGCCATCTCAGCATGCCGCCTGCAAGATTGGCAACATCCTCGAATCCCTCGCGGCGCAGCATGACCGCCGCCTGCGTGGAACGCGCGCCGGCGCGGCACACGGTCACGATCGGTTTCGCGGGATCGATCTCCGCGATCCTCTGCTTCAACTCACCGATCGGGATCAATTTCGAACCGCGTATGTGACCCAGCGGTCCCCGGAACTCGTCCGGCTCGCGGACGTCGACGATCTGCACCGCACTGCCGAGTTCTTCGAGCGCGTGCGGCTGAATCTCCCAGATACCGCCAAACGTGAAGGTCAGGTTGGCCCAGCCAGGATCCGCTATTGAAGCGTCGCCCGCCTCGGGTCGACCGCATTTGAGGTTGGCGGGCACGGCGACATCGAGCTTTTTCGGGTGCGGCAGACCCAGGTTTAGCATGTATCCGGCGAAATCCTCTGCGGCGATATCCCCCCCGAGCCGCGGATTGAATTCCCGCTCCTCGGCGACACTGGTCACCGTCAGGCCCCGGTAATCATGGGCAGGATAAAGCAGGCAGGTGGCCGGCAGGCCGAAGATCCGCTCGCGTACGGAGCGGTACATGACCAAAGGATCGCCCTGTTGAAAGTCGGTGCGCCCGCTGCCGCGAATCAACAGACAGTCGCCGGTGAACGCCATTGACTGGTCATCGAGCACGTACGTGACGCAGCCATCTGTATGCCCCGGTGTCGCCCGAACCTCGAGGTATCGACTGCCGAAATGAACGCGGTCGCCGTCACTGAGTAACCGATCCGCGCCTTCGACGCCGCCGTGTTCAGACAAGGCGATCTCACTGCCCAGGCGTTGCTTCAAAAGCCAGGCGCCGGTCACATGATCGGCGTGCACGTGCGTTTCCAGGGCATAGAGCAGATGCAGGCCCAGCTCATGGATCAGCGCCGCATCGCGGCGAGCCTGCTCGAACACCGAATCGATCAGTACGGCCTCCCGGCTGTGGCTGTCGGCCAGCAGGTAGGTATAGGTCGATGATTGTGCGTCGAACAACTGCCTGAAAATCAGCATACTGCCTCCTGCCCTGCGACAGCGGGCTCGGGCCCGCTAACGATTTGAATATACGCGATCGGAACCCCCGTGATGGTCCCCCGCAGTGCGCGGGCCTGCGGAGCAGATCGGAGTCAGCCGCCCGCGACGGCCGCGACGATGGACACGATCGCACCATCGGCCAGGACTGTCTCCGGTCCATGCAATGAGCGCAGACTTTCCTCGCCAAGGAAGACGTTGATCAGCGGCCGCAGTTCACCCTCCTGCGTGAGCAAACGCGGAGCGAGTTCGGGATAGCGTGTCCTGATCTGCATAAAGACCTCGGCGATCGTGCGCGCCTCGATCAGCAGTTCGCGCTGATCGCCTGCGTGGACTTGCAGAGGCCCGGGGATCATGACTCTTACAACACTCACCCGACGATTCTAGAGGCTGATCGGCGCAACGTCTGCAGCCCGGGCGACTCAGCGCGAGACGACGCCGACCAGTGGATCTTCGGGTCGTGCCAGGCAGGTCAGTACGATCCGGTCGATCCGGTCATTCAGACCCAGCGCAATTTCCGCAGCTTCGCGAGCCTGCGATTCGCGCGCGTCATCATCGACCATGTTCAGCACTGGCACCACGCGGAACGATCCGGTGCTCTTCATCAGGCCGGACGGGCTGGCCAGCAGACGCGCGATGTGCCGCGGCTCGATGACCTCGTTCTCCGACAGCCAGTGATCTGCTGAACGTGAGTCGACCCGGTGTGCGATTCGTGTGCTCAGACGCTCACCGATCGCGAGCACGGAGAGCACCGGTATCACGGTGGTGCAGCGATCGGGCAGCACCGGCTCGTTCGCGGCAGGCGCCTTGATCTGGCGCATCCTCGCACCGTCTGCCTTCACGTAGGTGGCGACGAAGCCCCCATCGGCATGTATCTGCTCAATGGTCGTCGTGCCGACGCCAGCGCGACGCCCCGGCTTATCCCCCGGGCAGGCATAGGCAATGCTCAGGCCTTCGTCCAGGCTCGCGACGCTTGCGGGCAGCCTGGATTCCTCGTCGATCGCGACACCGAAGCCCAGTCGCTCCTGGAAATAGGTCGTGAACACAGTCGCGGTCAATGCCACCCGGCCCGGGTGGCTGATGGCCAGGTGCTGCAGGATGCTTTTCTTGCCACCGGCCCCGACCGCGCAGACGATCCCGGAACGCGCATCGAGCAGGTCCAGCAGTGACAGGTTCACTTACGAACGCTCAGTTGGGCACCGGCAATGCGCGCACACAGAGCACGCGCGGAAGTAACTCCGCGGCCAGGTGCCATTGATCACCGCGATCGCGGCTCGCGAACACGTGGCCTGACGAGGTACCGAAATAGACCCCGCAGGGACTCGCCTCGTCGGTAGCCATGGCCTCGCGCAGGACCGTGACGAAGGCGGGCCGCAGCGGCAGCCCGGCCGACGCGGAGGACCAGCTGTCGCCGGCGTCATGGCTGCGAAAGACCCGCAACTGGCCGTCGGCGGTGGTCCGCATGTGGGAACTCGATTCCGGTATCTGCCAGAGCGTATCGGGATCGTGAGGATCACAGGCGATCGCGTAACCGAAATCGCTGGGTAACCCGGCCGTGATTTCCTGCCAGCTGCGCCCCCCATCGTCACTGCGGTAAACACCGCTGTAACACTGCCGGTACAAGCGCTGTGTCCTCAGGGGATGCCGGATGACCCGGTGCACGTTGTGACCCACTTCGGGGTAGCGCTGAGGCAGGTTCTCGGCACGCACACCAACGTTCGCCGGCCACCAGGTACGGCCTGCGTCTTCGCTTCGATAGGCTCCCCCGGCCGATACGGCCACCAGGATCTCGCGCGGGTCCGCGGTGTCGATGCAGATTGAATGCAATGCAAACAGGCCGCGCGAGGGCTCCCAGGCGACCCGGGTCTCGTGTTCGTTTATGCCCGTGACATCCGACCAGCTCTTGCCGCGATCCGCGCTGACGAACAGCCCGGCCGGATCGATCCCGGCGTACAGGTGCGAGCCATCCGGGGCCCAGGCCAGGTTCCAGATCGAATTGAGGGCCACCTCGAATCGCCCGGGCGGGTGGTGCGGTGCGTCCAGGAGACTGGACCAGTTCTCACCGCCATCCGCGCTGCGGTATATGTGCGAACCCCAGACCGGGTGATCGATCGCCGCGTGCACTTCGGCCGGATCGTCAGGAGAAACGACGAGGTGCTGTACGCGGTAACCAGCGACATGTGGCCCGTCGAGCTGCCATTGCTCGCCAGGCACACGAGAACTCAAGCGGAAAAGACCCTTCTCGGTGCCGACCAGCAGGGTCACCGGGCCGTCCGCAGCGGTGGCATTGGGTGCGCTCACCGCTCTTTGAGTCTCGGCATCAGTTCGACGAGATTGCACGGCCGCGTTCGGGAATCGAGCTGTTCGGCGATCAAGTCATCCCAGGCGGTCGCGCAGGCGCCTGAGGAACCCGGCACCGCGAAAACGTAGGTGCCGTTGGCGACACCGGCCAGTGCCCGCGACTGCAGCGTCGATGTCCTGATCTGTCCGTACGAAATTGATCGGAACATTTCGCCGAAACCCTCGATGACTTTATCCAGCAGCGGCAAGAGAGCTTCCGGCGTCCCGTCGCGCCCGGTCACCCCGGTCCCGCCCGTCGTGATCACAGCGTTGATATCGGCGGCAGCGATCCAGCGCGAGACAACCGCACGGATCGCATAGATGTCATCGGGTACGATGCACTTCTCGGCGAGTTCGTGTCCGGCGGCAGTCAGTCTTTCGGCCAGCAGGCGCCCGGACTTGTCGGTCTGCTCATCGCGTGAGTCCGACACGGTCAGGACCGCAATGCGTATCGGCGTGAAACTTCGCTCCCCGCCACCGTGCGCGTATGACTTGTTCAACTGACACTCCGTTCAGATCATTGGGCAGCGGCTTCAGACCAGGCCGGCGAACGGCTGCACCTGGACTTCCTCCCCCGGCTGCACGTCTTCCTGCTCCAGCGGCAGGACAATAAAACAGTTCGCCTCCGTCATGGAACGCAGTACGCCCGCGCCCTGGTGCGACACGCCAGTCACGACGTAACGCCGCGTGTCGGCATCCCGGCTCAGCACGCCGCGCTGAAACTCGAGTCGGCCCGCTTTTTTCTTCAACCGGGACCGACAGATCGCGCTGACGAGCAGGGGCGGTTCGGCATCTGTAATACCCATCAACACCCGCAGTGCGGGCTGCACGATCTGGTAGAACGTCGCCATCACCGAGACCGGGTTACCCGGCAGGCCAAAGAAAAGGGCCTGACCCACATGACCGAACGCAATCGGCTTGCCCGGTTTCATCGCAACCTTCCAGAAACCCACGCGCCCGATTCGCTCCAGTGTTTCGGTCACGAAGTCGGCCTCACCCACTGATACGCCACCTGAGGCCAGAATCGCATCGGCCTGACGGCTGGCCTGCGCGAAAGCACGTTCGGTATCCTCGCGCGTGTCCCGGATGACCCCCATGTCGAGCACATCGAGCCCGAGCCGGGTCAGCATCCCACCCAGCGTGTATCGATTGCTGTCGTAGATCTGCCCTTCACCGAGCGGCTCACCGATCGAGCGCAATTCGTCACCGGTCGAGAAGATCGCCACCCTGGGCCGGCGCAGTACCTCGATCTCACCGACGCCGATCGAGGCAATCAAGCCGATGTGGGCGGGCTGAAGCAATGCGCCAGCCTCCAGCGCGACAGCACCTGCGCGAATGTCCTCACCGGCCTTTCGCACGTGCTGACCCGTCCGATGACCCGCGGCGATCCTTGCCTGCTGATCATGGGCGGCCACGTGCTCCTGCATGATGACTGTATCGGTGCCAACCGGAAGCGGCGCGCCGGTCATGATGCGAACGCATTGCCCCGTCGTGATGTCGCCGGCAAACGGCCGGCCTGCCCAGGACGTGCCGACCACCTCGAAACTCTTTTCTCCGTCGGCAGGCAGTTCTTGACCGGCCAGCGCGTAACCATCCATGGCCGAGTTCGTGTGCGACGGGACATCGACGGCCGAGGTGACCGGTGACGCCAGCACGCGGCCAAGCCCCTGCCGCAGCGGCACCGTTTCGCGTTCAGTGACCGGTACAATGCCCGAGAGGATCCGGGCGCGGGCTTCGTCCAGGCGCAGCGTCTGGTGATCATGGCCGACCTGGTCGCAGGGATCGACATCAGGTGCCAGCGGGATCGTGTTCTTCGCCATGGCTTATATCCGTGGGCTCGCAGAGCGTCATGCTACTCACTGTCAGCCCGGCTGGGAACGCAGCAGGCCTGCCACACGCTCGCGCTCCTCCGGGTCGTTAACATTGACAAAACTGTCCCGGCGGTCGCTGAAATCGACGGTCGCGACGCGATGGCCGGCCAGCCAGTGGTCAATTTTGCGCCCCCCGCCGCCCAGGTAGGTGGCCAGGCTGTCCCGGAGTTCGGCACGCAGCAACATGAAGACCGGCTGCAGGCGCTCGCCATCGTGAGCCACCGCGACCTCGCCCTGCTCGGCCAGACAGGCCCGGAGCAACCGCTCCGCGAGGTCGCCGGCCATCAGCGGCGAATCGCAGGGGACACACAGCAGGTACCCGTCGCTGATGATCTGCAGACCGCTCAACACGCCCGCCAGGGGCCCGAGGTAGCCACCCATGCTGTCGGCAATCACCTCATGGCCGTACTCCGCATAGCGCCCGGTATTGCGATTGGCATTGATGAGCACCCGATCGACCTGTGGCTCGAGCACGGAAAGCACGCACTCAATCATGGGGCGCCCTGCGATTTCAATGAGTCCCTTGTCCACGCCGCCCATACGCCTTGCCTGCCCGCCGACCAGTATCAGTCCGGTCAGGGACACTGTGGATTTGCCTGGGCTTGGTTTGGGGGTCACCATCCCGCGCAATTCTGCCGATCGATCTCGGAAATGTCGCGGTAGATCCCTTTTCGGGGTCACAATAGGGTCGACCCGTGCGACAGTTTGACGCCACGAGCGAATCGAATTGCGTCATCTTGTCTCAAAATGTAACTTGCGCGACGTGGCTTCCGATACGCACGGAGGCTGGCTCAAAGAAACACACGCAGGGCCATGACGCGATTCAGCCTGAAAGGACCCGGACGACGCACCGAAGGCAACGCCGCTGGCGGCATGCCCCAGTGCTCCCTGCTGCTGGTTGGCCATTCAATCAGTGACGACCCGCGCCTGAGGCAGTCGCTGGAGCGGCATTTTGCTCTCGTGGAAGCCGCCGACACGCCGGCCCACGCCGATCGGCTGCTGCCACGCTGTCATTTCGACCTGATCATCGTCGATGTCCGCTCCTCCGAAGACCCGGCGATTGCCTGGATCAGGAAAATCCGGACTGGCGACCCGGACGGCCAGGCCATTCTCGCCACCGGGGGGCCGGGCTCAGAGCTGTCGGACATCTGCCGGCTGGCCGGCGCGGCGGAATTCCTGCCACGACCGCTCGATGCGGCGGCGCTGATCGCCGGACTACGAAACGCCGGCACGGCTGGCGATCGGCCGGTCGAAGCGGCTCTCCGCGCCACCGGCCGCCCGACGGCCAGCCCATCGCTCGAGATGATCGGTGACAGCGAGCCGATTTGCCGGATCAGGGACCTGGTGGCACGCATTGCACCGACCCCGGCGACCGTGCTGATCGAGGGCGATACTGGCACCGGCAAGGAACTGGTCGCGCGTCTGCTGCATGCGCAAAGCCGGCAACGGGGGCCTTTTGTCCCGGTGAATTGCGGTGCAATCCCGCCCGAACTGATGGAGACCGAACTCTTTGGTCATGCCAAGGGCGCTTTCACCGGGGCGCACCAGTTGCGCGAAGGATTGTTCGTCGCTGCCTGTGGTGGAACGCTGTTTCTCGACGAGGTCAGCGAGATGCGCAGTGACCTGCAGGTGAAATTGCTCCGCGCGCTCGAGGAAGGCGCGATCCGCCCGGTGGGTGCCGATCGCGAGATCCCGGTCTCGGTTCGAATCGTCGCCTCGGCTCAGCCCGGACTACTCGAAAAAGTTCGCGATGGACACTTCAGGCAGGATCTCTACTACCGCCTCAACGTCATTCACATCGGGCTGCCGGGTCTCCGTGATCGGCCCGAAGACGTCCCGGCCCTGGTCGCGCATTTCATGTCACGCGTCGCCGGCGACTTCGGCCTGCCCGCAGTTGATCTCGGTGAGGATGAACTGCAGCGCCTGCGTGAACGGGACTGGCGGGGCAACGTCCGCGAGTTGCGCAACGTCGTCGAGCGCACCGTGCTGCTCGGCGCGTTACCCCCGGCAGAACCGGCTGAGTCGAACCGGACCGAGCTTCCGGTTGGCGCTTACCCGCTCGACTGGACGCTCGAGCAGGTCAAGCAGGCGCACATCGAACGCGTACTCGAGTCGACCGGCGGTAACCGCTCCGCCGCCGCCAGGCATCTCGGCGTATCGCGCAAGACACTGGAACGAAAACTCGGCCCGGCCGGCGAACGACACGCAACAGACTGAAACCGGCGCCGTGCGTCATCATCTGCGTCATCATCAAGGAGAAAATCCCGTGACCAACAAGCCTTTTGACGAAGAAAAATTCACCGGTGAAATACGCAAATTTCTCAAGAAGGTCGGCATTACCTCACAGATCGAAATCGAGACGGCTGTTCGTGCCGCGCTGGCCAGTGGCCAGTTGCCGACCGACCAGCTGTTGCACGCGCGGATGGTGCTCGAGGTGCCCGGCATCGGGCTGCGGCACACCATCGAGCACGACCTCGCGCTCGACTGAGGTGACGCCTAGGGCGCCCAGACCAGTTGGCCGAGTGCCTCGAGATCGTAGCCACCGAGCAATTGGGCGAGGCGCCGACACTCCCCGCCGCGCAGTTGCTCCAGCAACTCGCGCAGCAGTGTCCTGAAAAAAATGCGCCGAGGCATCGCGAGGTCAAACGCTTCCCAGCCGATCGGGCGAAAATCGAGGCCAAATTCGTTTGCCACTGCGCGGATGCCCGGCACGACATCGGCCTGACCCATTGCGATCGCCGCCGCCGCGTCACGTTCCGAATACGCTCGCGCCGTGATACGCCGCGCCGCCGGATCGACGCGTTTGGCGGCGATCAGCTCCTTGAGAAAGCGATGCGAGCCAGCACCCTCCTGGCGTGTTGCCCAGCGAACCTCCGGCGCGAACAATTGCTCGATCTCGCTCACACCACTCCACAATCCAGGCGTCATGATCAGCCCCTGTTCACGGCGGAACAAACGCACCAGGATCCAGTCGCGATGCTGCGAATGCTGCCTGAGCAAGGCCGGATGGCGCTGTTCACTTTCCGTATCGGGGCCCCAGTGCAGCGCACAGAGATCAGCGCGACGGCGCGCCAGCAGTGTCAGTCCAAGCTGTGTACCGGTCGCCGAGTAACTGACCAGCGCGCGGCCCTGAAGGTCCGCCGCCATCAGCATGACCGCCCGATAGACCAAGGGATCATCACTGCCGGCGATGACCAGCCGGTCAGCCAGCAGGCCGCCGTGACTCGATTCAAGCATCCACTGGTCGACCAGGTCCCTCGGAAACAGCCACTTGCCGGTCAGACGAGTCGCGGGAATGCTGCCCTCGTTGGCCAGCGCGTATGCCTTCTTTTCGTTGATCTGCAGATATCGGGCGACCTGCCGCACATTCATGAAGCGCGGCACATCCCGTGGCACCGGCGAGTCCTCGGACGCAGTGCTGTTTTGCGGGCCTGTGCCCGGCTCCTGCTCGATACGCATCTGGCGGATCCTCCTGTGACGGATTCCGGTTGCCCACCGGAGCGGGCAACGGCTGTCCTTGCGAACATGAATGTGCAAGATTCATTCCTGAGCAGGCCTCGCACCCGGCGCCCCTCCGTCAGCTCGCGTACCGCAACACTGGCCCCTTGGTGCACAATGCGTGCGGTGCCCTCAACATCTCGCTTCAGGGAGTTATCGATGCCGGGTGTTCCAAGGCTTTGCATACCGGTCGCCGTGATCATGGGCTGTAAGACCGTTCGTGGCGCTGGCTGGGAGGTTCCAAGCTGGCGCGTCGTGGGCGTGGTCGCCGGGGCTGGCGTCCCTGGGCCGGAAGCAAGGGGCGCACCGGCCGGCGCAACCGGCGATGAGCGACGGCTGATCTGGGGCGGCTTGCGTCTCGAGTTGTACCGCGATGCCGCGGACAGTTACTGGGTCAACCTGACCGGGCAGCAGCCATCGCTGTTTGTGCTCTGCAGTGAGAATGAGAATGGGGCGGTGGTGCCCCGTTCCGTCACCGCAGACCAGAATGAAGCCTGCTCGGGCGTCGAAGGTAACGACCAGGTGTTCGCGGCGCCGATCCCGCCCGAGGTCTACCAACAGCTGGAGCAATTCGTGGTCCAGTACAACGTTCCGCAGCAGAAACGCAAACGCAAACGCACAAACTGGGCGGAGCGCGAGGAAACATGAGCGAGGACAAGCCAGGGCACCCCACGACAGAACCGCCCGAAGAGCCGTTCTTCGAACGCTGGGCGCGCCGCAAGCAGCAGGCACGGCAGACCGATGCCCGAGGCATGCCGCCCCTGCCGGACGATCCGAAACCCGGTTCAGCTACGGAGCCGGCCGATGAATCTGCCAGCGAGGACAAGGCAGACGCGCCTTTGGCCGCGCTTCCTGATCTGGAGAAACTCGGCGCCGATTCGGACTACAGTGCGTTCCTCGGCCCCCATGTCGATGCGGCCATGCAGCGCAAGGCGCTTCGCAAGCTGTTCCAGAGCCCGAAGTTCAACGTCTGCGACGGGCTGGACGACTACTGTGAAGATTTCACCCAGTTCGAAAAGCTCGGTGAACTCGTGACGGCCGACATGCGTTACCAGGTCGAGCAGGCGGCAGAAAGATTGAAAACGCACCTCGGCGGTGCCGGGGAAACGCGCGCCGCGAACGGCCCCGCTCCGGCGGAGCGCGACCCCGCCGCTGACTCGCCACAACTCACCGTCCTCGACCCGCAGGAGCCGGATGACAGCGATGACAAACCCAGCGCTTCCTGAACGGAGCAGCGACGGCCGCGCCCGAACACGCGCACTGGCGCTTCAGGCGCCCGACAGCGTGACGCCAACCTCAGTGGTCGAGTTCGTCTCCCAGGGGCGTTGCCTGGTCATCGGGGAGGAGGCGACGGCGCTCGATTTTGCCCGGCGTCTACCGGCAACGCTCAACGTGATCGTCGCGGCGCCTGGCGATGACGCTCCGGAATTGAGGCAGATCGACGGACAACGCCTGGTGCGTGGCGGCAGGGCCACGATCACCGGTGCGCTGGGCGACTTCACGATCACGCTGGTCTCCGGTAACGAGACCCTCGATATCGGTTCGCTGATCTCCCAGCCCGCGCAGCGGATGGACCTCGTCGTCGACCTTGGCAACAAGCCGCTGCTGCAACGCGGACTGCTTCCGCCCGGCTACTATGCCCCGGGGCCAGACCCGGCCGGCTGGGATGAGGTGCTGGTCGCGCTGCCAGAGATGTGCGGCGAATTTGAAAAGCCCAAGTTCTTCAACTACGACCCGGAGATCTGCGCACACGGCAGCAGCGGAAAGCGAGGCTGCACGCGCTGCATCGATGCCTGTCCCGCCGAGGCGATCGTCTCGATCGGCGAGAAGGTGCAGGTCAATCCGTATCTTTGCCAGGGCGGCGGTGCCTGTGCGACCGCCTGTCCAACCGGCGCGATGACCTACGCTTACCCGCTGGCTGGCGAACTGCTGGCGAGCCTGCGGCAGACACTCGAATGCTACCGCGAAAACGGCGGCCAGGATCCGTGCCTGCTGTTTTATGACGAAATGGGTCGCGACGCGGTATCGAAGCGGCTCGGAGAAGAAATGCCGGAGCGCGTGTTGCCGGTCGCCGTCGAAGATGTCGGCTCGATCGGCATGGACGCCTGGCTTGTCTGCCTCGCTTACGGAGCCGATGCCGTCGTGCTGATGTCCACGGACCGCACGCCGCCCCAAATCGTCGAGACGGCCCAGGACCAGTTGATTACGGCCCGGGCGATCCTGGGCGGCATGGGCTATGACGAGCATTGCGTGCAAATGCTCAACGCGGACCAGCCCGTCGCAGCCCTGGAAACCCTTCGGCGCCTGCCGGCCGGGGTTGTCAGCCGACCTGCTCGATTCGCCGCCCCGAAAGCCGACAAGCGCGTGACGTTGCGTCTCGCGCTGGAGAGCCTGGGCGCACAGGCGCCGAGTCCCCGGCGCAGCATTTCACTGCCTGTCGGAGCGCCGTTCGGCGAAATCCGGGTCAATGCCGAGACCTGCACGCTATGCATGAGCTGCGTATCGGTGTGTCCGACCCACGCGATGCAGGACGGCCGCGGCCTGCCGCAACTGAATTTTCGGGAATGGAACTGCGTGCAGTGCGGCTTGTGCGAGAAAGCCTGCCCCGAATCGGCCATTACGCTCAAGGCCCGGTTCCTGTACGACCGGGAGGCGCGCGAGCAGACTCGGATACTGCACGAGGAGCAGCCGCTGTGTTGCGTCTCCTGCGGCAAGCCGTTTGCCACTCGATCGATGCTGGAGACTCTCGAACGGAAGCTGGCCGGACACTGGATGTTCCAGACCGAGGAAGCCCGGAAGCGCCTGCAGATGTGTGAAGACTGCAAGGTGCGGGACATGTTCAGCAGCCAGGCTGGCAAGAACTAACTATTGCGTCTTTCTGACCCGCTGTCGATCAATAGAAGGACAAATTGTCTCATCTTCATTGGAATTTCGCGGTAGACGTTGGACCTGAAGCGATCGTGACGGAACCATTAAACAATAATGCTGGCCCGAAACTTGCTCCTCTCTGCGGGGACAGGTTCCGGATATCGAATCGATGCAAGCAGACCGCCTCGGCAGATCCAATCCACCGGTGGCCCCGTTGACAGCGGCCGCGGACGAGGAAGATCGCGCCCGGGGAAACGTCTATACGTTGCTGGGGAACCTGCTGGCAGCGCCACCGGAGGCGGAGCTTCTCGCTGCGCTGAGCGAAATCGAGGCCGGTCCGGAGGATGACCGTGTGCTCGCCGCAAGCTGGCAGATGCTCCGTCTTTCGGCCGAGCGTGCGCAGCCCCAGTCCGTCAAGGACGAGTATCAGACGCTGTTCATTGGCCTCGGGCGCGGCGAACTCGTGCCCTACGGATCCTGGTACCTGACCGGCTTTCTGATGGAACAACCGCTCGCCCAGTTGCGCACGGATCTCAGTGAGCTCGGAATCCAGCGACAACCGGGCGTAAGCGAACCGGAAGACCATGCCGCGGCGCTACTCGATACGATGGCGCTGCTGATTACAGCGGATGAGCCGACCCCGCTCGAGGAACAACTGAGGTTCTTCGAGCGACACATTGAGCCCTGGATGGGACGGTTTTTCCGTGATCTCCAGCAGGCTGAGTCGGCGCGCTTCTACCGCGCAGTCGGTCAGCTGGGCGAACAGTTTCTTGGCGTTGAGGCTCAGGCATTCCGTATGTCTACCCCCTCCGCCGGTGCAAAGACGCTCTCATAAGGAAGCATGAACATGACGCGAAAGCCTCTCGATCAGAAGACGAACCGACGGGATTTCCTCCGCGACCTCGCGGTGGTCGGCGGCGTCGCAACGGTCTCGGGTGGAGCCAGCCTCGCGGCAACGCGGCCCGTCGCCAGCGAGGCAGCCAAGACGGCGGACACGCCAACTGGCTACCAGGTCACCTCGCACGTGACGAAGTATTACGAGAAAGCACGAATCTGATTAAGCCACGCGCGGCTGTGAGCTGGCGCCTACTACACAGGGAGACTCAGCGATGAAGCTGGTCAAGAAGCGAAGCCTGGAAGACATCAAGCCCGTAACCGGACCCGTCGGTTTACTGGGTCGGACAATCGATCGTCGCACGTTCCTGCGCCGTACCGGCCTTACCGCCGGTGGAGCGGTGGTTGCTTCGACGTTGTCCATGCGAATGATGCAGAAAGCTGAGGCGGCGGCCGAAGGCGCAGCGACGGGCGAGACCGTTACGAAGCGCTCTGTCTGCACGCATTGCTCGGTAGGCTGTGGCGTGATTGCCGAAGTGCAAAACGGGGTCTGGACCGGGCAGGAGCCTGATTTCGATTCGCCGTTCAACCTGGGCGGACACTGCGCCAAGGGTGCCTCGGTTCGCGAGCACGGCCACGGCGACAAGCGTCTCAAGTACCCGATGAAAAAGGTCGGCGGACAGTGGCAGAAGGTTTCCTGGGAAGATGCCATTGACGAGATCGGCGACAAACTGCTCGAAATCCGCGAGAAGCACAGCCCCGATTCCGTGTACTGGCTCGGATCGGCCAAGTTCTCAAACGAACAGGCCTACCTGTACAGGAAGTTCGCGGCGATGTGGGGCACAAACAACGTGGACCACCAGGCGCGAATCTGTCACTCGACGACCGTGGCCGGCGTAGCCAACACCTGGGGCTACGGGGCGATGACGAACTCCTACAACGACATGCACTCATGCAAGGCGATGTTCTTCATCGGCAGCAACGCAGCGGAGGCCCACCCGGTCGCGATGCAGCACGTCCTGCGCGGCAAGGAAAACGGCGCCAAACTGATCGTCGTCGATCCGCGATTCACGCGCACCGCCGCGCATGCCGACCAGTTTGTCCGCATACGCTCCGGGACCGACGTGCCGTTGATCTGGGGTGTACTGTGGCACATCTTCGAGAACGGCTGGGAAGATAAGGAATACATCAGCCAGCGTGTCTTTGGAATGGACGAAATCCGCAAGGAAGTCGCGAAGTGGACACCCGACGTCGTAGAGAACGTCACTGGCGTGCCGGGTGAGGAAGTCAAGCGCGCGGCGCAGACGATGGCCGAAAACCGCCCGGGCACGATCGTGTGGTGCATGGGCGGCACGCAGCACACTATCGGCAACAACAACACCCGTGCCTACTGCGTGCTACAGCTCGCACTCGGCAATATCGGCATGGCCGGCGGCGGCGCGAATATTTTCCGCGGTCACGACAACGTGCAGGGTGCAACGGATCTCGGTGTGCTGGCTGACACGCTGCCCGGTTATTACTCGCTGGCGGAAGGGGCCTGGAAGCACTGGGCCGGGGTCTGGGACCTCGACTTCGACTGGATCAAGTCGCGCTTCGACACGGGCAGCTACGAAGGTGGCGACAATCCGGTACCGGTGATGTTCGCCAAGGGCATTACCGTCTCGCGATGGATTGACGGCGTCCTGGAACCGGACGAGAACATTGCCCAGAGGGCGGGCATCAAGGCGATGTTCATGTGGGGCCACGCGCCGAACAGCCAGACGCGCGGGCCGGAAATGAAAAAGGCGATGGAAGCGCTGGAGCTGCTGGTGGTCGTCGATCCGTATCCGACGCACACGGCCGTACTCCCCGACCGCCAGGACGGCATGTACCTGCTGCCGGCCGCGACCCAGTTCGAGACTTACGGGTCCGTGACCGCCTCGAACCGCTCCCTGCAGTGGCGTGAGAAGATCATGGATCCGCTGTTCGAGTCGCAGCCCGACCATGTGATCATGTACCGGCTGGCGAAAAAGCTGGGCTTTGCAGAGCAACTGACCAAGCACATCGAAGTCAACGGCGACGAGCCGCTGGTCGAAGACATCCTCAGGGAAATCAATCGCGGGATGTGGACCATCGGCTATACGGGCCAGAGTCCCGAGCGCCTGAAGCTGCACATGGAGAACAAGCACACGTTCGATACGACGACGCTCAAGGCAGTGGGCGGTCCCTGCGACGGGGACTACTACGGCCTGCCGTGGCCCGCCTGGGGAACACCGGAAATGAAACACCCGGGCACGCCGAACCTCTACGATACGAGCAAGAGCGTCGCCGAAGGTGGGCTGACCTTCCGGGCGCGGTTCGGCGTCGAGTACCAGGGCAAGAACCTTCTCGCCGAAGACTCCTGGAGTAAGGGCTCGGAAATCAAGGACGGATACCCGGAGTTCACCGCCGATATGCTCAAGCAACTCGGCTGGTGGAATGACCTGACGGCCGACGAAAAAGCAGCCGCTGAGGGCAAGAACTGGAAAACCGACCTCTCTGGCGGTATCCAGCGCGTCGCGATCAAGCATGGCTGTGCGCCGTTTGGCAACGCGAAGGCGCGGTGCATTGTCTGGACTTTCCCGGATCCGGTACCGATCCACCGGGAACCGCTGTACACCTCGCGTTACGACCTCGTGGCCAAGTACCCGACTTACGAGGACCGCAAGAGCTTCTGGCGCCTGCCGACACGCTATGCATCGATCCAGGCCAAGGACTACTCAAAAGACTTTCCGCTGATTCATACCAGCGGACGCCTGGTCGAATACGAGGGCGGCGGCGAAGAAACACGCTCGAACCCATGGCTGGCTGAGCTTCAACAGTACATGTTTGCCGAGATCAACCCGGCCGATGCGAATGATCGCGGCATCAAAGACGGCCAGTGGATATGGATGGAAGGCCCGGAGGGCGGAAAGATCAAGGTCAAGGCGATGGTGACTGAGCGCGTTGCTCGGGGCGTTGTCTTTACCCCGTATCACTTCGGCGGCTGGTACGAGGGCGAGGACCTGCTCACCAAGTACCCGGAAGGCACGGCGCCCTATGTACGAGGTGATGCGGCCAACAACATATTCACCTACGGATACGACTCGGTGACTGCAATGCAGGAAACCAAGGCCTCACTCTGCCAGATCACTGCAGCCTAGGAGATTCTCGATCATGGCTCGAATGAAATTTCTCTGTGATTCCGAGCGCTGCATTGAATGCAACGGTTGTGTAACAGCGTGCAAGAATGAAAACGACGTGCCCTGGGGTGTGAATCGCCGGCGGGTGGTGACGCTCGAGGACGGCGTGCCCGGGGAGCGCTCGATTTCGGTCGCTTGCATGCATTGCACCGATGCGCCCTGCGCCGCTGTGTGCCCGGTCGACTGCTTCTATACGACCGACGACGGCGTCGTACTGCACGACAAAGACCTCTGCATCGGCTGCGGCTATTGCTTTTACGCCTGTCCTTTCGGTGCACCCCAGTATCCTCAAAAGGAAGCTTTTGGTGTACGTGGCAAGATGGACAAGTGCACGTTCTGCGCAGGTGGCCCGGGCGATGACAATTCGCCGGCGGAGCGAGAGAAGTATGGCGCCAACCGCCTCGCCGAAGGCAAGCTGCCGATGTGTGCCGAGATGTGTGCAACCAAAGCGTTGCTGGCCGGGGATGGCGACATGGTGGCAGACATCTACCGTGAGCGAGTCCTCAAGCGCAGCGGCAGGCCGCAGAGCTGGGGCTGGGAAACCGCATACAAGAAAGACGTCTGATGCCGGGCTGGCCGGGTCGGCTGCTGCCAGATCGAAGGCAAGGAGAGATCGAGTGAAGGTAAGTCATTCATTCAGCGTCGTCGCGGTGACAGCTGTCCTCGTGGCGGTAGCAGGTTGCGGCGATGGTCGCTCGGTCAAGGTCTACGAGCCCGGCGTCTACAAGGGCGCGGCGGACCCACTGCTCACGAATCTGGCAAAGCCCGAGTTGAAGCAGCGGCTGAAGGAACGATTTACCACGGGTCAGCTGGATCGCTGAGCGATCCGCAGTCGGCGAACCTGGAGATGACGAATGAGCAAGTCTAAGATGGGTAGCGGCAAAGGCTCGAGACGGTTGCGCTCGATGCTGCTCGGCATGGTGCTGGTCGCCGCGACCGCGATGTTGTTGCCGCTCGGTGGATACCTCTGGAGCGACTCCGCCATGGCCCAGGAACGGGCAACGGAGCAGTCCGAGACCGGGACCAATCCTCGCGCCGATTACTGGCGGGAAGTCCGCGGTGGCGAGGAAGGCTACACCGCAGTGACGGGGCCGGAAACCGATGTGCTGATTCAAAGCCGTGGCGAGACCTGGCGAGCGCTCCGCAACGGGCCGGTCACGACCTTCGGTGCGATAGCCGTGATCGGTGTCATCCTGGCGTTGATCGCTTACCAGTTGTTTGTGGGCGGTGCCAAGCTCGAACACCGGACCGGGCGTAAGGTGTTGCGGTGGGCGGTCTCGGACCGGATCCTGCACTGGTACACGGCGATCCTGTTCCTGATGCTGGCCGTCACGGGCTTGAGCCTGCTCTGGGGCCGGTGGGCGCTGATTCCCTTGCTCGGCAAGGAGGGCTTTGCCGCCTGGGCCGCAGTGGCCAAGCCGATTCACGACTACCTCTCGCTGTTCTTCACGGCCGGGCTTGCTGTCATGGTCATCAAGTGGCTGAAGCACAACATCCCGCGTGCTTACGACGTCGAATGGTTCAAGAAGGCGGGCGGTTATTTCGGTGGCGGCCATCCGCCCGCAGGCTTCGCGAATGCCGGCGAGAAAGCCTACTTCTGGATGCTGGCTGCTGCTGGCACGGCACTGGTGATTTCGGGGTTCTACATGTTATTCCCGAATTTCGGCTTTGACCGCGCAGCAATGCAGAACGCCAATATCATCCACAACATCAGCGCACTGATACTGATTGTGATCGTTTGCGCGCACATCTACCTGGGCACGCTCGGCAGCGAAGGCGCGTTCGAGGGCATGCTGAGTGGCGAAGTGGACGAGGGCTGGGCACGCCAGCACCACAACCTATGGCTCGAGGAAGTCCAGACGGGGGGTGACACGCGTTCAAGCGAGGTGGAAGCCTCGGGCAGGTCGGCCACGGCGTCGACCTGATCCTGCGCGCGGTGTCAGGGAGTCAGGGGCGCCTTTTGGCGCCCCTTGTTTTTTCGGAAACCTTGGATCCGTGACGGGCACCGTGTAGGCTCGCACCGTGCGCGAAGACGCGCGGATGGCGGGTACTTGCATGCGTTGCCTGATCGGTATCGACGACACCGACAATCCCGATACCCGGGGAACCGGTTTTCGAGCGCGACAGCTCGGTGACCGCCTGGCGGAGTCGGGACTGGCGGCGACCCGGGGCATCACGCGCCACCAGCTTCTCGTCCACCCGGACATTCCCTACACCTCGCACAACAGTTCCGCCTGCCTGGACGTCGAACTCGACCCCGCCGCCCTTTCAGAGCTGATCGCCTTTGCTCGCGAGTACCTGGCGAACGAAAGCGCGGACGGCTCCGATGCCGGCCTGTGCGTAAGCCCGTTCGGCGGTGTCAGCCAGGCGATCATCGCATTTGGTGGTTCTGCCAAGCGAGAGGTACTGACCCTGGACCAGGCGACCGATCTCGCGGCACGCGACGGAGTTCATCTCGAGGGCGTCACCGGCGATCACATGGGCATGATCGGCGCATTGTCGGCGGTCGGGCTGCGCCGAGGCGGCGGCGACGGGCGCTTTATCTGGCTCAAGGGTGTACGCGAGTTGTACGAACCGACCACCACCGCTAGGCTGTTGACAACGACAGGCATAGAATCCGTCGAAACCATCGACGGTCGGCCCGTGCCGCCGGATGCCCGCATCCGGGTGGATCCTTGGCCAAGGCCTGTCCTGCTGGGTGACCGTGCGGTACTGCTGGCTGAGGAATCGGGGAGCAAGAATGACAACTACGACTGGGAAGTCCTTGGCAAGGAAACTATTCGGCGTTATTGAACTCGAGGCACCGCTCAGCGCTGCACGCCTGCTTTTCCTGGTCTCGCTGGGTTTCCTGATCGCGGGCCTCGAGCAGGCGTTCCGCTGGCCCCTGCAGCTGCCCGGACATCACGGCCTCGAGGCGATGGCCCTGCTGGTCCTGGGTCGGCTTTCCTGCAACGCCCGCTGGTCGGCAACGATCGTGGCTGCCAGCGCCGCCGTAGCCGCTCCGCTTATGGGCGCCGATCACGGGCTCCTGATGCCGTTGTTTTATCTACTGCCCGGCGTGGTGATTGATCTGGGCTACCGGTTTCGCCCGAAATTTGGCGTTTCGCTGCTTTTCCTGCCACTGCTCGCGGCAGTTGCCTATGCCTGCAAACCGCTGCTACGGGTCGCAGCCAACCAGTTGTTCGACATGCCTTTCGGCTCGCTTCGCGCCGGACCCCTGTTCCCGATCCTGACCCACCTGCTGTTCGGCTTCATCGGTGCGCTGGTGGCCGTTCTCGTCTGGCGAACCACTCAGCGTCTGCTGAAAAACTAGCCAGCGTCCGCTCAGAACCCGAGTTCAGCGCCAATCACATAGGCCCGCCCGGGCTGAGGGAAGCCGAAGGACTCTTCGTAGTTCTCGTCGAAGGCATTGGTGATCCGTCCGAACAGGCGACCGTTACCCTGCAGGACATCCACTGACACGTCGAAGTCGAACACGTGGTAATCACCGAGTTCGGTGGTCGTGGTCGGTGTCGTCCGCGACAGCGCCAGGCTGTCTGCAACATAAAGGTAGGACCCGCCGAGCCTGACACCGGAACCAAAGAAGTAATCGGCCCGCAGCGAGAACTTGTGTTCGGGCCGATTCTGCAATGCCGTCGTATCGCTGCCACTGGAACGGTTTTCCGAGTCCGTATACGTGTAGCTGCCCTTGATGTCGAGCGTATCCATCGGCTTCATCAGAGCCGACAGCTCCACGCCCCGGAAGCGGTACTTCTCGAAGTTCTGCGCCTGTCCGCCGCTGATCGGCCGCTCAATGAAGTCCTGCGCATCGATCAGGAACAGCACCGCTTCGAGTCGGGTGTCGGCCTGCGTGAAGCGCTGCTGGACGGCCAGTTCATAGGTATAGGTAATCTCGGGGTTGAGGTCCGGGTTGCCTCGGTCTTCTGCGTAGAGGTCACGCAAGGTCGGATAGCGGATCTTGCGCGACGCCGATCCGCGTAACGCAGTCGCCTCCGTAAGAGTGTAGTTCGCACCGAGCAGATAAGACACGCCATCGTCGTGCCCGCCGTCCCGTTCCTGCCAGCTGTATCCGACGCCGGCAATCGCACCCAGCGCATCCGTCAGCGTGAATTCCCCCTCCACGTCGATTGAATAGATGCCAACGGACTCGTCCTCGTCGATGGGTTCGATGACAATGGCTGCGCCACCGCCACCGCCACCGCCACCACCGCCACCGCCGCCGCCGCCACCGCCACCGCCGCCGCCGCCACCGCCGCCGCCGCCGCCGCCGTTGTCACTGGTGGTCACCGTAAAACCGTCGGCCTGCCAGTTTTCCGAACGCCCTGAAAGCGCGACCGAAAGCAGGTTTGCAGCGCCGAACCGGATCGAAGAAAGCACACTGGCACCGAAAACCTCGGTGGTTGCATCCTCGCTATAGGCGCCGTTCTTCTCCTGGGTATCGAAACCATCGTCATCGTAGCGATCCGTCAGCTCGTTGTTTCGATTGAAGAAGACGCTGGGCTTTATCGTGTAGTCGTCAGCCGATCCGAACTCGGTGGCCACCTGAGCGGAGAAAATATCGAAATCCACGCGTTCGAAGCGCGGCCGGTTCGCGAAGTCGGATTCCGAACTGTCGATAACCGAGGGTGGCTTTCCGTATTCGCCCTCGCTATATGAGAGGCTCAGGCCAATGTCGTGGCCGCCGGCCGTCGCCACGAGACTGCCCTGCATTGCCTGGTTCTTCCGGTCGCTGTTCACGCGCTCGTCGGAGGGCTGCAATGGCGTCGACCGGAAGTCGTCCGACAATTCGAAGTAATCCTGGTCGAAGATCGATCCCCAAAGCGCGAGCCCCGTGTTGCCCGCACGGCCGCTGATCGATCCCCGCAGTTCATAGCTTTCGGAAAAAGTGTACTCACCGGCCACACTGCCCCGAAGTTCCTGCCCGGCCGATTTGGTGATGATTTCGATCACGCCGGCGTTCCCGCCCGGCCCGTAAAGCACGGAACTCCCGCCGCGCGTGACCTTGATCTCGGCAATGTTTTCCGCCGGAATCGCCGACGGATCGAACTGCCCGTCAAACGTCGAGTTCAGCGGCACGCCGTCCTGCAAAAGGATGATGTTGCGAGTGCGCAGGCCCCGGATGTCTATTCGAGCCACGCCATCGGCACCGTGTCGGACGTACAGACCCGGTAACAGTGCGATCGCCTCGTCGAGCGTTCGCACACCGCGTCGCCGGATATCTTCTGCTGTAACCGAATCGACACTGGCGACTTCGTCGGCCAGGCGCTGGCGCTCACCGATGACGACAACGGTCTCACCCAGCCGGTAGGCGGCAAGGTCCTCTTCAGCCCGGACGGACCCTGCGATCGCACAGCCCAGAATCAACCCAGCCGTCACGACTTGCCTGCCGATGATCCATCGCATGTCCCCGTGCTCCAGTTCTCTCTAAGGCCTTAACCACTCGCAATGCTGCATGTCCCCGGTCGCACCTGCCCAAGGCTGGCCGTAACGATGCCTTGGCTTGCCGGGTCGCGACAGGTCGACGTCGGGAGGCTATCTGCTTTTCACAGCGCGGCGCAAGAAGCCCATGCGACAGCATGCGGGCCGGCGGCAGGGATCGCAGGCAGCAGGCCGACTTCATTGTGGTTGAGTCGGCGCGACCGCGTTGCGCGCATCTTCTGCCGCTCAGGTCTCCCGCTGCATTACATAGAACGCGTATCCGTAATAGGCCGAATACTTGCGGAACATCTCGATCTCCAGCCGTTCCATCGCGATTACGTCCATCGCAACCTTGCTGTGCTGATAACGTCGTTCGACGGCCCCCAGCCGCTTTTCAAGCGGCCTGTAATATTCATCCCACCAGGCCGTCTCGGGCAGTCGGAAGTGTCCCAGTGGCTGATATCCGGCCGCGCGGATGACCGCGAGGTTCGCATCGGTATCCTGCATGGCCGGATAACCCTCGCTCCAGAATTTTCTCAACTCGGCCGGAGGGTCGGGCCGGAACCAGGTCAGTTCGGTCACCGCCACGCAACCGCGCGAGCGAAGCAGCGTTTGCCACTCGCGCAGCCCGCGCTCGAATCCGATGATGTATATCGCGCCCTCGGCCCAGATGAGATCAAACGAAGCGGGCGAAAAATCCAGCTGCTCCATGTCGCCTTCAACCACCCGGACACGATCCTCCAGGCCGAGCCGCTGCAGCTCGGTTCCGAGTTGCACGAGGTACTGGCGCTGCGTGTCCAGGGCCGTGATCGTGGCGGGACACAGTTCGGCCAGCCGCAGCGTCTGCGCACCGGGCCCGCAGCCGATATCGAGAATCTCATCGGTTTCCGCAAGGGCCGGCAGCAGGGCCAGCGCACGGCGAGTGGACTCACGGTCACCGGGGCCCTGCCGTCGCATATCGCGGTGTATCTCGAGGAACAACTGCATCGACTCGGCCTGCTGCTTAAATTCTTCGACCATGTTGCCGCTCAGGGCCTGCTCAGGTCAGCACGCCCGACCCCTGCGAGCAGTTTACCCGACGACGGTCAACGGATTGCTTTGGAAAACGAACCCGCCCGGCCGCTGGCTTAGCGCAGTTTGCCGCGTTTCTTCCCCGATGCGGCTGACTTGCGTCTGCCCCGGCCGGCGGGACGGTGCGCTGACCCGGGCCGCACGCGCTTACCCGATACGGCCATTTTCAGCGACTCGAATGCCTCTTCCGTGTAGCGCCCCATGCTTTCGATATCCGGCAAAGCGGACCCGTTTGCCGTGAACCCCAGTATGACTTTGCCGTCGTAGGACATGAACGTCACGTTCAGACCGACGCCGATAATCAGGGTGGACACGGGGAACAGCGCCTCGAGTCTTGCGCCGTTCAGGTAGAGCGGCTTTTCCGGACCACGGACATTCGATATCAGCAGATTGGCCGGTCGCAGACCAAGAATATCGGGCTGGGCGATCACCAGCGTTTCAGACATCGCGAAGGTCATGACGGCATAGGCATAAGCCGTGTCCTTGCCGAGATTGCGCAGGGCTGCCTTCGCTTCGACCGTGCTGGCCATGATTTCAGCGAGACGCTGATCGACCGGTGCACGGACCGCTCCGAGCGGTGGCCAGATGGCGCTGACCTGGGTCGTTGCCTCTTCGGCATCGCCCTCGCGCAATGAAACCGGGACCAGGCAGACCAGGGGATGATCGGGCGGCTCGCCGCGCTCGCTGAGGTAACGCTGCACGCCCGCATCAATAATGCAGAGCACAACGTCATTGAGCGTCGCGCCGTTTGCGCGGGCCACTGATTTCAGGTCCCCGAGCGACAGGACGCGGTGCGTAATCGCCCGCGCATTGTAGATAGGTGCATTCATCGGCGTGTCGGGCGCGGTAAATGCCCGCTTCTCCTTTGCGGAAAAGCCGCGCAGGCCCTCCATCGTATCCTCGATCAGTCGAAACGAACCGCGGCCGACCGACAGGGTTCGACGGGCTATGCGTCGAGCCTCTTTTTCGAGCGCACCGCGCAGGTCGCGAGGAACGGCCCGAGGCGCGGAGTCCAGTCGCGTGCTCGCGGTCGTGCGGATCTTGCGGTCGCGTGCGCTGCTCGCGAGCGAGCGCCGCATGATCGCCATCCCGGACTCACCGTCAACCAGCGCATGGTGCACCTTGTGGTAGATGGCGAAGCGATCGCCCTCCAGGCCCTCGATGATGTAGGTCTTCCAGCCCGGACGATGCCGCTCGAGGATGGGTGCGTGAAGATCCGCGATCAGCTGGTGCAGTTGCTCATCCGATCCCGGCGAGGGCAAGGCGATGTGCAGAACGTGATGGCTCATGTCGATGTCATCGGCCTGGCGCCACTCGGGGAGACCGATTTTCCGGAAAACCGGAACCTGGTTGAATGGCGCCACCGGCTTCGCCGCCCGGTACGCGTCAACAATCTCCTGCACCAGCGAGACGCGCGCACGCGCCGGGCGCTTGAAGATCAGCGTCGCCCCGACGTGGCGGGGATTGTCCACCGTCTCGGTCAGAAAGAACATCAGATCGAGCATCGGAATCGTTTTTGACATCGCTACCCCCCCGTGATGACCAGCTACCTCACCCATTAAACCAGTCGCGGCACATTCACACCCACAGGGCCGGCATGGTCGTGGGGCGGCTTCGCCGAACATAGGCTCCCTGGCCGATTATGCGCTTCGATCTCCCCGCGGGCTCCCACCGCCCGGCTGGGCGGGCCCGACCGGGCGCCAGCAAGCTGGATAGTAGCCCGTCAATCGCGTATATAGACGGGCTGCGGGTGTAGACGCGCCCTGCGGACAACAGAATCAAAAACGACAGAGGGGAATCGAGATGAAAACGCTTAACCTGGCGCTGCTCGGCGTGGCTTTCGCCGGTGCGCTGCTGCTCAGCCAGCCAGTCGCTGCCTGCGAGCCCCACTCCGGCCCGATCAAGATCACGATCAAACTGGACCCGCAAAGCGGCGCCCCGATATCGGTCAGTCCGGACCCGGCGAGGGTCTGCGCGGGTGATGAAGTCCGCTGGCTGATCCCCGGCGCCCCGGGCAAGGATTTCGAGCTCGTATTTCCCGACGGTGCACCCTTTGAATGGCAGGAAAATCACGGCGCGAACTGGATCGGCATCGTCAAATCCGAAGCCACGGGCGATCACAAGTACGACGTGGTCATCGAGGGTACGCCACCGCTCGACCCGGTCATCATCGTCGAACCCTGACCGGCCTGCGGTGCCCCGACCCACCGGCGTCTTCCAATGGGACCGGGGCGAATGAACGACCCGCCCCTGCCCGGCCCGGCCGATATTCAGCGCCGGATCCGGGACCTGTTGCCCGGTCTGCTGGGCGTCGAGATCATCGAAGTTGGCCGTGACCGCGTCGTCGGCCGACTGGCGGTTCGTCCCGAGATCGGCACCTCCCGGGACGACAGCGGCCGGGCGACCATCCTGCATGGCGGTGGCTTCATGACCTTTGCCGACGCGCTCGGCGCCATCGGCACCTTCATGAACCTGCCGGCGGGCAGCGCGACCACGACGATCGAATCGAACACCCGATTCCTCGCATCGGCGCGGGTCGGCAGCGTGCTGACCGGAGTATCACTGCCCATGCACAAGGGCCGGACGACCATGGTCTGGCAGACGATGATTCGTGATGAGAACGAGCGTTTGTGCGCGGCCGTCACCCAGACTCAACTGCTGATCAGACCGGGCACCGCCGATGAGACGGCATAGAGCCGGTCGTCGCGATCGAATCGCTCAGGAGTTGAGCGGCGGCCGGTTGGATCGGGCGTACTTTGACAGGGCGTCGAGATAGTAAGACAGACCCGCATCGCCGGTCAGACAGGCGTGAACGGCACGGCGTCCGGCATCTTCGAATAACTCGAGCGCGCTCGAGCGATGCGACCAGGGACCACCGGCCATTGCCTCTGACGTCATATCGCTGATCTTGAAAATCACCCCGATCGCATGCTGCAGGATTTCGTCGCGGCCGGAGTCGGTCGGCCGGTCGACGACGGCGCAAATGGCGTTGGTCGCGCCAATGGCGAACCAAAGCAGCAACACCTGGTCTGGGTCAAAATCGGCGACCAGCTGCGGCATCCGGTTGCGGGCGGTGCTGCGCTCGGCCTCCAGCAGCGTCACCAGCGCCTCGGCGGACGGGTCGGGGAACTCACGCGTGCGCAGGCATCGATCCGCCACCCCATCGCCCTGAGAATCGGGGTGCAGGCCTGGTTGGTTCGTCCCGGGCGGCAAGTGACCACGTCGTCTGCGCATGGAGCCTACTGTACGTATCGTCACCCCGCCCGCTCTTGTCCGAGGGGGTCGGTCTTTTGGCTCTCGCCGTCGCAAGTGCGGTCAGATCGATTTTGCTCCGGGCGCCACGCGTCTTAATATGAGCGGGAGTCAAAACGGGGGCCAACCGGATCATGCTCAACGAACCCACGGTCCTGGCGGTCACGGTCATCGCGCTGAAAGAAGCCCTCGATGCAAAGGGCCTCGACCTGGGCCGGCTCGCGGAGCGGGTCGGGCTGGACCTCAGCCTGATTGCCCAGCCAGGTGCCCGCTACCGAAGCGCGAAGATGCAGGCGCTCTGGCAACTGGTCGCTCAGGAAACCGACGATCCGCTGCTCGGTCTGCACGTCGGCGAGTACTACCGGCCCGCGATGCTCCACGCGCTGGGCCTGGGTATCGTGAGCAGCACGACCCTGCTCGATGCCCTTTACCGAATCGAGCGTTACGGGCGGATCGTCAGCACGAACGGGCGGCTCGTCGTCGTCGAAGGCGAGCTGCTTACGCGACTCGAAGCCCGGGCCACGGAGCCGTTCGTCGTGCCGACGATGCAGACCCGCGACGCAGCCGTTCTTTGCTTCCTGAGGATGCTTAAACTCTGCGCAGGACCGATTGCGGTGCCGCTGAAGATCACGCTGCCACACGATGGCCACGGTTCACCGGAAAAATTCCGGGAAGCTTTCGGCTGCCCGGTCGACTTCAACAGTCCGCCTATATCCTTTGTTTACGAGACGGCAAAAACGCGATTGCCGATTCATTCCGGCAGCCAGGAACTCGCGGCCGAAGCCGACCGTATGGCGGCGCGTTACCTCGGTTTACGCGAACCGCAATCGGCGGCGATGCGCGTGCGCTCACTACTGATGCGCAAGATGCCCTCAGGCTCGGTCAACCAGGAAGACATCGCACGCGCACTTCACCAGAGCACGAGCACGTTGCAGCGTCGCCTGCGACAGGAAGGCACGAGCTACCAGACCTTGCTCGATGAGACGCGCCGGGAACTGGCACTCGACTACCTGCGTGACGGCAAGCACAGCATTGCAGACGTCGCATTCCTGCTCGGATTCTCAGACCAGAGTAACTTCACGCGCGCGTTTCGCCGCTGGACCGGGACCACGCCGCGGCAGGTCCACGGCTAGCTTGCTCAGCCTATAAAGGGCCCGTGACGGTTGCGGGCGGAAATTCCCGCAAAGACTGACCGACCTGCAGCGTCGAGCCGGCGCCGGAGAGCACGATCATGTTCTGCCCGAAGGTAACGCCGCGAAGCTCCGCGTCCCAGCGGTACGATTTCAAGGTCTTCATGGGCTCCGGGCCTGCGATCTGCCCACTCGCCTGATCGGTCGTGGTCACAACGCATCGCGTGCAGCTTTTGACGGCGCGCAAGCGAATGCTTTCGATGCCAATTTCCTGCAACTTATCCTCACCATAGGCCGGCAAACCGTCCAGCACGAGATTCGGCCGAAAACGGTTCATCGGCAGGGGAACATCGAGACGTGAGTTCAGGTCCTGAAGCGAGGCCAGCGAAATCGCCAGCAACGCGAAGCCGTCCGAGAAGCGGGTCTCCGATCTGACATCACCGGTCCAGGCCGGGTCGCTGCAGCGACGCTCGCCCGGGTCAAACCGAACCAGCCTTGCATCTCTCCCCAGTGCGCTGCTGAGCCATCGCGCGACCTCCTCACCCTGATCTATTGCCCGGCAACGATCTCGCCAGAGCCTCGTTTCCACCGGTGTACCGCACTGGTCAAGACGCACGACGACCGAACCTGCCCCACTCATGCGGAGCGTCAGGTGCGTCGCATCCAGCGCGGTCTCAATCAGGGCCAGGCTCGGCTCTTCACGCTGCGTCAGGAAACGCCCGTCCGGTTCGGCAATCATCCACTCCCGGTCATACGCCAGTCCCGCAGCCGTGAGGCTGGCAAGCTCGAGATCGATGCCGCGACACGACTTGACGGGGTAAACGTGCAGGCCGGTGAGCGTGATCATGGGCGAACGATAGCGAGGTACGCGCCCCCGCGGAAGCCGCGCAGACTCAACTGGCCAGGGCCAGCGGTTGTGGTCGGCCGATCTGGTAGCCCTGGACGTAGTCCACACCAATGCGGCGTACGGCATCGAGCGCGCTCATGTCCTCTACCTGCTCCGCGATGACCTGGAAATTCAGCGATCTCGCCAGCCTGACCATCGCGGTGACCATGGCCTGGTTAACGCTGTCGGAAGCCAGATTGCGGATGAATGATCCGTCAATTTTCAGGTAATCCAGCGACAGGTTCTTCAGGTTTGCGAAGGAACTCAGTCCGCGGCCAAAGTCATCCAGAGCAAAGCGGCACCCAATACCGTGCAGTACACCGATGAAACGCTGGGCGTGCTCAACATTGGTTATGACTGCGTTTTCAGTCACTTCGAAACACAGGCGATCGGGGCTGACGCCGGTGCGGTCGAGGCAGTCAACGACGAACTCGAGGAACCCGCCATCACCAAGCGTCTGCCCGGACAGGTTGATGCACAAGCTGCGGCCGGCCGGCAGGCGCACGGCCCCGCGGCCAAGTGCCGCCAGCGCCGTCTGGACAACCCAGCGATCAACGTGCGGCATCAGGCGATAGCGCTCCGCGGCGTGCATGAATTCGGACGGTGTCACCGTCGCGCCTGTATCGTCCTTGAGGCGCAACAGGACTTCCAGCCCGGGCCCTTCCGTGATGTCTGCGCTGGCCGCGACGATCGGCTGCGCATGCAGCTCGAATCGATTGTCCTTCAGCGCCGACTGCAGCAGGCGCAACCAGTGAATCTCGCCACGCTGCCGCGCTTCGACCTCGTCACGAGAGGAGTAGACCTGCACGTGGCTGCCCTGCTTCTTCGCCACATAACAGGCCGAGTCCGCCGCGCTGATCATGTCCTCGATGGAACCACTCTCACGCGTGACCTCGACCAGTCCGATGCTGACGCCAATCGTGAAGATCTTGTCTTTCCAGACAAACCGATAGTCGGCCACGGCTCGTACCACGTCGTCGGCGATCTGGCGGGCTTTTTCGAGGGGACAGCCAATCAGCAGGATGCCGAATTCGTCGCCACCCAAGCGGCCTACGGTATCGGAGTCTCGCACCGCCTCCTTGATCAGTCCGGCGACCTCACGCAGCATGCCGTCGCCTGCCACGTGCCCGCACTCATCATTGACCGCCTTGAATCGGTCAAGGTCAAGGTAGCAAAGGACGTGGCGCGTATTCTGCGCGTGCGTCGATTCCAGGGCCTCCTGCAGGCGGCGCTCGAAATCACGGCGGTTGGCCAGTCCGGTCAGTGCATCGTGACTGGCCTGATAGGACATCTGGCGGGTCAGACCGCGCAGGTCGCTGACATCGCGCAGCGCGATCACCGTACCGGTCACATCACCTGCCGGGTCGCGCAGCGGCGCGACAGTCAGTTCAATCGAGCGCTCCGTGTCGCCGCCATTGGAGACCAGCATTCCACGACGCCCGAGATTGATTCGTGAACCGCTGGCCAGGCACTGCCGGACCGGGTCGCCGAGCGTTTTCTTCTCACCCTCCTCGGCGAGGTGAAGCACTTCCAGCAGCGTGTGTCCGAGCGTGTCCGCTGCGGGTTTGCCGATCAACTGTTCGGCCGCCTTGTTGACGTAGATGATTCGCCCCGCGAGATCGGTGGTCAGGACACCTTCGCCGAGCGAGTCAAGCGCCTCCCAGGCGCCCGCGTGGCTGCGACGCGACTCGACCGTCTGCCGAGGCCCCATCTCGATCGCAGAAACGAGCACGGCCGGCTGACCATCGTGCAGGATGCGAGCGAACGAAAATTCCAGCCTCGACGCGGTACCGTCGGTTGAACGCAGCTCGGCTTCGAGTCGCTCAGGGGCGGGCAGCCCTTCGCGATGACGACGCAGGTGTTCGGCGAGGAGATCGGAGAAGTCCGGATGCACGAGTTCAGGAATCTTTGCGCCGATCATCTGCGACGGGCTGCTCACTGAACAAAGCTGCGCAAATCGCGCATTGGCCAGCTGGATACCTTCCCGGTCGACAGCCACGGCTTCATGCATGCTCTCGAGCAGACGCCGATAAACGCTTTCCCGTGCATCCCAGGACGACGATTCGACCTCCAGCCGTTCGATCAGGCGATCCACGCTGGCCGCGAGTTCGCCCGCGCTGCCACCGGCAGCTTCCGGAGCCATGCGCTCGGAATACTCCGCGGTGTCGGCGACGACGGCGAGCCGCTCGCCCATCTCCCGGATGCGCCGGACCTCGCCGTTACGACGATAAAGCAGCACGGCGAGCAGTACGACCAGTACGCCGAGTGTGATTACCGCAAACGTCAACATGTTCTTCCCGGAATCTCCAGCGTCTTGGGACCAGAGGACCGCCAAGGCGGCATCCCCTGCTCCTTTTCATTATTCTTGTGGCGCGCCGTCGCAGCATAGCGGAACGGCTCGCCCTGACCCGCGGGATTCACCATAATCAGCAACTGGATTCAACTTGTGGCCGCAGCCAGTGGTCCTTACTCTTGATCGTCTAAAAATTGGAACGGTCCTGATCCAGCCGTCACTGACAGGCACGAACTATGCTCGATTTTCAATCCGCCCGGCGCCAGATGGTCGATCAGCAGGTTCGCACCTGGGAAGTACTCGACGACGGCGTGCTTGCGGCCATGGCCTCGGTACCACGCGAGGTTTTCGTGCCCGCGGCCTACCGCGAGATCGCTTATGCCGATGTCTCGGTGCCGCTGCCTCACGGACAGCGCATACTGCCACCGAAGGTCGACGGCCGGATACTGCAGGCGCTCGACGTGCAGCCGGCCGACAAGGCGCTTGAAATCGGTACCGGCAGCGGTTTTCTCGCCGCTTGCCTCTCGCAGCTTGCGGCGCATGTCCATTCTATCGAAATCCACCCGGACCTCTCGGCCGGTGCCCTCGAAGCGCTGCAGGGCACCGGTGTGCACAACGTCGACCTCGAGGTGGCCGATGGTATGCGACTGGATGCGGAGGCCGCCTTTGATGTCATTGCGGTTACCGGCTCACTGCCGGTCTACGATTCGCGGTTCGAAAAAGCCCTCAGGCCCGGCGGAAGACTGTTTGTCGTTACCGGCCCCGGCCCGGCCATGACCGCGACACTGGTTACGCGCGCGCATGATGGCGGCTGGCTGCGCCAGCGCCTGTTCGAGACAGCACTCGATCCGCTGCTGCACGCGACCCGACCGCCTGGATTCGTATTTTGATGGGCGGCTGGGGCTAGCCAGCAGCCTGACAGGTGATATAGTCTAGTACAACACCAGTTGACCTAGCAAGGCAACCCAACCGCCACACGGTGAGTTCATGCTCAGTAAATCGATTCTTCTCGCCAGCGCCGTTGCGCTGACCCTCCCCGTTGCCGCGACCCGCGCTGAAAACCTGATCGAGGTTTACCAGGCTGCGGTGCAAAGTGATCCTCTGATTCGCGAAGCGGAGGCCCGCCGTGCGGCCGCCCTCGAAGTCAAGCCGCAGGCACGCGGCCTGCTGTTTCCGCAGATCAACCTCGGCGGGCAGGTGTATACGGCCGATACCGATACCCAGGGTTTTCAGACCCAGTTCATTACGCGCACCGACGACCAGGGCAATGTGGTGGGCGGAGAATGGTTTTCGGTCCCTTTCACGAACAAGACCAATACCGACTGGTACTGGGATTACAGCGCCCAGTTGACCCAGACGCTTTTTCGATGGGACCAGTGGCAACGGCTGAAGCAGGCGGATGTGCAGGTTGCACTCGCTGAAGCCAATTACCGCGCCGCTCAGCAGGATCTCGCCCTGCGGGTTTCACAACGGTATTTCGATGTTCTGGCTGCAGAAGATACGCTGTCGGCCGCCGAGGCGACGCTCGAAGCGGTCAACCGTCAGCAGGAGCAGGCGGAAAAGCGGTTCGAGGTTGGCCTGATCGCAATCACCGATGTGCAGGAGGCAAGGGCAGCCCGGGATGAAGCGACCGCGGCGGTGATTTCTGCGAAGCGAGTGCTTGCCAACACCCAGGAAGCCCTTCGCGAACTGACCGGCGAAGCCTATGCCGAATTGATGAAGCCGTCCGACAACATGCCACTGGATCAGCCCGAACCCCTCGATGAAGAAGCCTGGGTAGCCCAGGCCGCGGACCAGAATCTCCAGATCATTGCTGCAAGACTGGGCGTTGATATCGCCAAGCGCAATGTGAAGATTGCCCAGTCCGGGTACATGCCGACACTCGACCTGTTTGCGCAGCGATTCCAGACGGACAGCAGCGCGACGGCGAGAACGAGTGTTCCGGATGAATTCCGCGATCCCGACCTGCCGCCGCCGCCTGAGTTCCCGGCGGATATCGATCGCACCAATGACTCGGTGGGTCTGCGGCTGAACTGGCCGATTTTCAGTGGTGGCTCGACCCGGGCGAGTGTTCGCGAACAGGTACACCTGCATCGCGCTGAGCGCGAACGACTTGAGGGCGCGATGCGGGCGGCCGAACGTAACACCCGTGATGCCTACCTCGGTGTACTGGCGGAAAAAGCCCGCGTGCGCGCGCTTCAGCAGTCAGTGAAGTCCAGCCAGACGGCGCTGGAAGCCACCGAAGCAGGTTTTGAAGTGGGCACCCGCACCACGGTCGACGTGCTCGATGGCCGCCGACGCCTGTTTGAGGCGCAGAGAAACTATGCGCGCAGCCGGTATGACTACCTGATCAACGTCGTCCGGCTGAAGAGCGCGGCGGGCGTGCTGATGGCCGACGACATTACGCTGATCAACGACCTGCTGAACACGCCGACACCGCTGCCCGCTACCCGTCCCGGGGCGGGCGGATAAGGGGTTCGACCATCGCGATGAGGCGATCAACGGCGCCTCGGCTTCGGGCCACGGCCGCCTGAGCGCGAACGCCGATCGCCCTCGCCCTGGCCGGATCATCGAACAGGTCGACGACCCGATTGGCCAGTTCACCCGCATCCGCAACGATCTCGACGGCACCTGCTTCGCGAAGCAGGTCGGCAATTTCCTGGGCATTCTGCGTGTGCGGACCGGACAGCACGGGCAGACCGAGAACGGCTGGTTCGAGCAGGTTGTGCCCACCGATCGGCACGAGGCTGCCGCCGACGAAGGCAACGTCCGCGGCCGCGTAGAACAGTTGCAGTTCGCCAAGCGTGTCCACCAGGAAGACCGGATGCTCGGGCGCCGGATCCTCGGACCTGCTGCGCTCGGCAAACCGGATACCTCTTTTCCTCAGCAGGCTCCTGACCGTCTCGAAGCGCTGAGGATGCCGGGGCACGAGAATCAGCAGCGCCTCCGGGTGGCACTCCCGGATCTTCAGATGAGCATCCAGTGCCGCCTCCTCCTCGCCCTCGTGGGTACTGCCTGCGATCCAGACGGATCTCGCCTGTGCGTGTTGCGAGCGGAACTCGCGACCGGCCGTGACCGACGCCGTGGGGATCTGCATGTCGAACTTCACGTTGCCGGTCACCGCGATTCGCTCCGCGGGTGCACCGATCTGCCGAAATCGCTCGGCATCGGCCGAACTTTGGGCACCAATCACCAGCCCGTGCGACAAGGTGTCCTCGAACAGGCGTGCCATGCGTCGGTAACGACCAACCGACCGGGCCGAGACGCGAGCACTCGCCAGCACCAGTGGTATCCGCCGCCGACCGAGAACGCGGTACAGGGTCGGCCAGATTTCGGTTTCGAGAATGATCGCGACCGCCGGCGCGATCCGGTTCAGGAAACGTCGTACCGAGCCCGGCAGGTCGTAGGGAAGGTAACAATGCCGGACCGTGCCGCCAAAAAGGGCCTTCGCACGCTGGGCGCCCGTCGGTGTGACCGTCGTTATGACGATGACGGCTTGCGGAAAGCGCAGCTGCAAGCCGCGTATCAGGCCTGCCGCCGCCTGCACCTCACCGACGGAGACCGCGTGCACCCAGATCGCGCCGGGCGCGGGCTCCGGCCGGACAAAACCGAGACGCTGATGCAGTCGTCCGCGATATTCCGGATTCCAGAGCGCTTTCCAGCCTTCCATTGCGATCACGACCGGCGCAAGGAGCCATGTCAGCAGGACATAGATCAGTCGCACCCTTCAGGACTCCTGGCAACCGGCGCTCAGCCAGATCCATTCGCGATCACCGAAACGGCCGGGTGGAAGCCCTCGAGTGACCTTTTGCAGCGAGCGACGCAAGCGTTCAAGCACCTCTTCTTCCCATGAACCCCGACGGCGAATCCGACCGCGATCGAAGTCGATGAGGTAGACAGCATCATCGTCGAGCAGGACGTTGTGGGCATTGAGGTCAGCGTGCTGGATTCCGCGAGCGTGAAAGCGACCGATACACACGCCCACGTCATGCCAGCGTGCGGCCGGAACCGGAGCGTGACTGAGCGCTTCCGCCAGGGTGTTGCGCGTCGGCAGTTCCTCGGTAATCAGGTCCGCCCGGTATCGGCGGCCGGCCCGCGCATAGGCGGCCGCGATCGGCCGGGGAACCGGCAGTTGCCAGTCGCGCATTTTTCGCAGCAGACGCCATTCCACGAATGAGCGTGTCTTCGCCTCGCCCATCCAGAGGTAATCGTCTTCAAGCACTCGCGCGACGAGTCCGCCGCGCCGATAGTGACGTAACACCCAGTGCTGGTCCGCGTGCCTCAGGAAAGCAACGGTGCCGCGTCCACCGGCCGCCTGCTCGATCGCGCCCAGGGCACGCCAGTAATCGACGTCGAACATCGACGCCGACGGCTCGTCGATGCACGCCGCATCGTATAGCATCGCGCCATTCGTGGTTCGCACGTAGGATTCACGATCTGCCTCCAACGCCGTCCCTGCTCCTCGAGTGACTTCCCGGAGCGATTGTTCACTAAAGAGTCGTTGCTGCCTACCATTGAAACACGATGCCGCCCTTGCCGCTTGAATCCCCACCGGCCGAGCTGTGCCTGCTGCGAATCTCGGCGATCGGCGATGTCTGTCATGCGCTCGCCGTTGCCCGCACCTTGCAGGATGCCTGGCCCGGCGTCCGCCTCACGTGGATCGTCGGCAGACTCGAGCACCGGCTGATCGGCCACATTCCCGATATCGATTTCGTCGTTTTCGATAAACGGGCAGGACGCGCCGCCTATGCTGAACTGCGGCGGCACTTCAAGAACCGGCGCTTTGACGTGCTGTTACACATGCAACTGGCCATTCGCGCCAGCCTTGCGGCCGCGGTCGTTCCGGCGGATATCAAGCTCGGATTCGATCGCAGCCGGGCCCGCGAGATGCAGTGGCTGTTCACCTCGGAACGGGTCGACGCCGTGCCGTGTCAGCATGTGATGGACGGCTTTTTCGGCTTCGCAGAGAAGCTCGGTATCCATCGGCGCTCGATGCGATGGGACATTCCGTTGCCAGAACCGGCGCTCGAGTATGCACGCGAGGTCATTGCGGAGGATCAGCCGGCGCTGGTCATCAGCCCATGTTCCAGCCATGAGCTACGCAACTGGAGCATCGAGCGCTACGCCGCCGTGGCCGACTACGCGGCCAGCCGGCACGGCATGCATGTACTCATATGCGGCGGGCCGAGTCCGCTGGAACTCGACTACGGACGCCGAATCGAGGCACGGATGCACCAGCCCTGCCGAAACCTGGTTGGCCGGGACACGCTCGTGCAACTGCTGGCGACACTGCAGCGGGCCACGGTGCTGATTTCCCCGGATTCCGGCCCGGCGCACATGGCGACGACCGTTGGCACACCGGTGGTCGGTCTTTATGCCGCAACCCGGACGGCGCGGACAGGACCCTATTTCAGCCGGGCCTACTGCGTGGATCGCTATGAAGCCGCGGCGCGCCAGTTCATGCGAAAGCCGGCATCTGAGCTTCCCTGGCCCACCAAGATAGAATATCCGGGTGTCATGGACCTGATCCAGGTCGAGGACGTCGTCGAACGGCTGGACGCGTTGCTGGAAGCGGGTGCGCCACGAACACCAACAGGCTGACGCAGATGCATTGGCCGGCGATAATGGATGCGGCATCCGCAGAGGAAGCGACCGTTGGAAATCGAGACAGTGGATAACGGCGACATTGAACGCAACGAGCAGGCGAATACCCGTCGGGTCTACGAAGTGACCCGGGACGACCTGCCGCTTTCATGCCCCATGCCCGACATGCAATTGTGGAATTCACACCCTCGCGTGTATCTCCCGATCGAGACGACCGGCGAGGCGATATGCCCTTACTGCAGTGCTGAGTACTTGCTGAAGCGTTAGCCGCAACGGGTTGCGCATCAGTCCCGCGCGTAGCTGGCGTAGCTTTTTTCCTCGACCAGCAGTGAGCCGAGCTGAGTGTTGATGCTTTTTTTCAGCGCGGCACGCTCATCATTCGTAAAGTACACCGATCGCGCCAGTTCGATGAACTCCGCGTCGAAAGCGCCGTCACGTTCCTTGTCACGAATCCGGTCCTCAATGTCCCAGAGCTTTCCATTGACCTGGCGCAGCCCCTCCCACTGCTGGCTGATGTTCACCGCCGAGTACTCTGATTCGCGCCAGGTGTCGCCCAGCATCGACAACTCGGTACGCACATTCTGCAGCTTCTCCGGGTCGGTCATTCGCTGAGACTTGATCTCGAGAATCGAGATCTTGTCGATCAGCTCACCGGGTGAAATCGGAACCAGCAGTTCGGCCATGTCTGCCTCGCGTCAAATTGAATGCGTCGAAGGATATTGGATTATAGAACCGCCCGTGCATCATGCGTCGCCTTCCATCGCCTCATGCCATATGGCTCGCACACGGCGACGCGTTTCCTCGAATTCCACGCCCGGGACGACGGTACCTGCGCCATCCAGCGACAGGTGATGCATCCGCTGACGATAGCCACGGTACGCGTTGGTCAGCACATCAACGGTTGACTGCGGCACCAGGTCAGCGGACGCGAGACTCTCGAGCTGCCGTATGTTGTCCGTGAAAGTAACCAGTTCCGGGTACTGCACGGCCCAGTTCAAGGTCCAGTACTGGGCGAGAAACTCGATGTCGGTGATGCCGCCGGCATCCTGTTTGAGGTCGAACTCTGTGTCGCCCGACCGGCTCAGCTCGCGACGCATCCGCTCGCGCATGCTGCGCACGTCGTCCCGCAGCGTGTCGCGATGGACGGCTTCCCGCACGAGGTCGCAACGAAGCTGCGAAAACCGTGTTCGCAGCGACGGCGAGCCCGCCACCGCGCGCGCGCGCAGCAGGGCCTGGTGTTCCCAGGTCCAGGCCTCCTTTCGCTGATACGCCTCGAAACCATCGAGGCTTTGAACGAGCAACCCCCCCTTGCCGCTTGGACGCAGCCGCGTGTCGACCTCGTAAAGCCGTCCCGACGCCGAATGGACCGTCAGCAGGTGCACCAGGCGTTGCACCAGGCGCTGGAAGAAAACACTGTTTTCTATCGGACTCGCCGCGTCGGTCTGCTGTCCCTCGCCGTGCGAATCATGCAGGAAAACCAGATCGAGGTCCGACTTGTAACCCAGTTCCAGCCCGCCGAACTTGCCGTAGGCGACCACGATCATTCCGGCCGGAGCCAGCGACTCTGCATCATTTCCATAGAAGGGATGGCCGTATCTTGCCGTGATCTGCTCCCAGGCGAACGTGAGTGCTTCGCCGACGATCAGTTCGGCGATATCAGTGAGTCGATCGCTGACGTTCATCAGCGGCAGGCGCCCGGTCAGATCCGGAACGGCGACCCTGAAAATTGCCGCGCGCTGGAACTCACGCAGGAGTTCGACCTGCCGCTCCGGGTCCTCCTTGTCTGCGCCGGCCATTCGGACCTTCAAGTCCTCCTCGAGCTCCGCCCGCGTTGGCAGGGACTCGAACTGCCGTTGATCGATCAGCTCGTCTAGCAGCAACGGAAACTGTGCAATCAGGTTGGCAAGGAACTGGGAATTGGCGCACAACTCGGTCAGACGCCGTCTGACCAGTGGATTCTCGTGCAGCAGTGCGAGATAGACCGTGCGGCCGCCGATCCGCTCAAGTACCTGCAGGACCCGAGTCAGCGTTTCTTCCTCGCGCGCGGACCTGGCAATCTCACGCAAGAGTAATGGCAGCAACTGCCGCAGGCGATTGCGACCAACAGTATCGAGATGCCGGTAGTAGCCACTGGCGCGCAGCAGGTTGATACGGGCCAGCACGGCTTCTGGCTCCTTGAGTCCCAGCGGTTCCAGCAGCTTCGCGCGTTCCTCGTCGTTGAGCTGCTTCCTGAGGATCGACGCCAGGGCCCGGGTTTCCTCGTCCGGCGCATCGGCCCGTTCCGGCGCGAAGACGAGCCGCTGAAAATGGGCACTGACCCGGCCTCGATGCAGCTCCAGCTGTTCTTCGAGCGCCCGCCAGCCGTCAGCGTTCATGGCCAGGGCCAGCCTCGCACGAGCGGCCGCGTCCCTGGGCAGATCATGTGTCTGCTCATCGTTCCATTCCTGCAGCCGATTTTCGACCCGTCTCAGAAACAGGTAGGATTCGGCCAGCTCTTCGGCCGCCTGCTGGCCGAGCAGCTTCTGGCCGCCGAGTAGCGACAGGGCCTCGAGCAGGCTGCGCGTCTGCAGCGTCGGATCGCGCCCGCCGCGTATCAACTGGAATGCCTGCACGATGAATTCGATTTCACGGATACCACCGGGACCGAGCTTGATGTTTTCCTGCAGATCGCGGCGCTCGACTTCGCGTTCAATCAGGTTTTTCATGCCACGCAACGATTCGAATACGCTGAAGTCAAGATAGCGGCGATAGACGAACGGTCTCAGTATGTCCTTGTACAGCGGCGGAAACTCTCCAGCTCCGAATACCGGACCGGCCTTCACGTAGGCATAACGCTCCCAGTCCCGGCCGTGGTGCTGAAGGTAATCCTCGAAGGCCCCGAAACTGACAGCGACCGGCCCTGAATCACCAAAGGGCCGCAGGCGAAGATCGACCCGGTAAACAAATCCCTCGGCCGTCACGCTGCCGATCTGGCGAGCCACGTGCTTGCCCAGGCGTGCGAAATACTCTTCGTGCGAAAGCGGACGCCGGCCATCGGTCTCGCCGTGCTCAGGAAACAGGAAAACCAGGTCGATATCCGACGAGAAATTCAGCTCCCGGCCACCGAGCTTGCCCATGCCCAGAATCAGCAGCTCGAGTCGACGGCCGTCCTCGCCGCGCGGGACGCCATGACGGCCCTCGAGCATGGCCATGCCGTCGCGGCAGGATGCAGCGATGCAGGCATCGGCCAGCAATGACAGCTCCAGCAGGACATGCTCGGTCGTTGCCAGTCCAGCGAGATCACGCCAGGCGATTCTGACGAGTTGTCGGCGCCTGAAGCGGCGCAGCGCGTCCATAAAAACTGCATCGCCCTGCCCTGAATCAACACTGCGCTGCAGTTCGTTCGCCAGCCACTGCTCATCGGCATTCGACTCAAGTCGACCGTCGCTGGCCAGCCAGCGCGCGAGCCCCGTATCACGGAGGCACGCACCGGCCACGAAGTCGCTGCAGGCCCATACATAGGGCAAGGTCCCTGCGATCAGTCCTGCCGACGGCTCCTCTCGGGGCAACCCGTCGGGTATGAATGCCTCGAGCTGCTGTTCGACGCGTGCGCGCATCGGTTCGGGAATTTCGGAAACATCGGGTTTCTTCATGCTTTGTCCACGACTCCCGGGGATTTCATTTTTCGACTGCCGCCGACCCGGGCACCGCCCGTGTAACCCGCGCCGCAAGCAGCGCAGCGGCAAACAGCAGCGCGGACGCCAACAGGAAGGCGGCCCCCGGCACGTGCCAGCGCGAACGCTCACCGATGAAATAGGCGAACGTGCCAGCGAACATCGCCGGACCGATCATCGTCGCAATCCCAAGTACGCTGCCGTTTGCGCCCTGCAGACTGCCCTGCTCGCCAGGGCCGACATAGCGCGTCATCAGCCCCTGAACGGCCGGCGAGGCAAGCCCCCAGAGAGCTACCACGGGAACACCCGCAAGAAAATAGCGGCCGCGATCGGCCAGCGCGTAAACAAGAAATCCCGCGGCGCCGCAGAGCAAACCGACGAGCAGGACCTTCCGCTCGCCGAAACGACGCACGAACGGGCCCACCAAACCGCCCTGCACGATCGCCGAACAGATGCCGACCAGCGCAAGCGCGAGTCCTACGGCCCGTTCATCCCAGCCATACCGATAGCCGGCATAGAGCACCATGGTTGCCGGCAATACAGCGTGCGCAAGGCCGCTTAGAAAGTTGACGCCGGCCAGGCCGCTCAGTCGCTTGTCGGATCGCAGCAGTTTCAAAGAGCCCAGTGGATTGGCACGTCGCCACTGAAACGGCCGGCGCTTCTCCGGCGGCAAGGACTCCGGCAGCACCAGCAGACCGTACAGCGCGTTTGCCAGGCTCGCCGCGGAAGCGGCCCAGAATGGGAGACGCGAATCGATACTGCCCAGCAAGCCGCCGATCGCTGGACCAAATACAAACCCGGCGCCAAAAGCGACGCCCATCATTCCGAATCCCGCGGCACGTTTTTCGACGGGAGTGACATCGGCAACATAGGCCATTGCCGTGCTGATGCTCGCGGCCGAGATACCGGAAATCACCCGCCCGACAAAAAGCCAGCGAAGGTTGGGCGCAAGGGCCATCAGCACATAGTCGAGCCCCAGACCGAGATTCGACAGAAGAATGACCGGGCGCCGGCCAAAGCGGTCCGAAAGCGCCCCCATCACCGGCATCGAAATGAATTGCATCAACGCCCAGACCGTGCCGAACAGCCCGTAGATCTTTGCCGCGCCGGCCGTGTCACCACCGAGGAAATCCTCGATCAGTTTTGGCAGGACCGGGATGATCATCCCGAGCGCCAGCATGTCGAGCAGGATCGTGATGAAAATGAACACCAGCGCCGCCCGGCGCCGGACCGGCAAAGCGCCTGTCCCTGCGTCGGTCATGCTGGCCAGCCGCGCGCAAACCAGCGGCGGTGGGTCGAGCACCGGCTCGCGCGCATCGGCGACGGAAAACGCCCGATTCGCCGGGTAGTCGCGGCATCGATGAACCGTGCGTGCGGCACGGGCAGCCTAGCTGTATTGAAGCACGGAGCGCGCAACGTGTTCTTCGCAACTGAAAGCCGGCACGAGACCCAGATCGATCAGCACACCGATCCCACGAATCGCGAAGCCGGCCTGGCGGCAGAGCGAGACCGATGCGGTCAGCGTCCCGCCCGTAGCAAGCACATCGTCGATCAGCATCAACTCACCTTGTCCAGCCTGCATTTCAAGGATTCCCGATCCGTACTCGAGGTCGTAGGCGACATCCACCACCGGCGGTGGCAGCTTGCCTTTCTTGCGGATCGACACAAATCCCTTGCCTCGTCGATCCGCCAACGCCGCGGCAAGAATGAACCCGCGCGATTCGATACCGGCGACCGCGTCAATCGTTGCCCACTCCGACTCGCTGAACAAGGCCTCAACGGCTGAAATCGTCTCGCTGAAGCGCAGTCGAAACAGCGGGCTGACATCGCGAAACAGGATCCCGGGCTTTGGAAAGTCCGCGACTTCGGCAACCAGTGCTTTCAAGTGATTCATTCAAACCTCGGATTCTCTGGCGGCAGGAAGACACAAGCTCGCGCACCACGTCAGCGCGTAATCCAGACACTTTGCAACCGCTGCGGTCCGCACCCCCGGTCGATACTGCGAACGAGCACGAGGCAGCCGATGCCTGAAAGAATTGTGCCGATAACAAAAGTCGGAGCATAACCGACTGCGTCAGCGATGCTGGCGCCGGCAAAATTAGCCAGACCCATTGCGACGACCACGGCGCAGGAAAGCAGCGTGTAGTCGGTGCCCGCGTGTTCCGGGTCGGAGGCATCCATCATCAGCGTGAACAAAGCCACGGTGGCCATGCCACCGAGCAGATGTTCCGCGATCGAACCGAACCAGAACATCGCCTCACCACCGAAGCCAAATGCGGCCACGACATAGAAGGAGAGGCTGGCTGTCTGCAGCAGGCCACAGACCAGCAGGGCCATGCGGCGTCCCATCCTGAACGCAAACCACCCGCCCGCAGCCGCACCGAGCAGGCTGGTCACCGACCCGACGGTGCCCTTGATAATGGCGATGGTTTCCTTGCTCAGGCCCGAGTCGCGCATGAATGGTCCGATCAGTGCCGCCACCATCGAATCGCCAAATTTGTAGAAGCAGATCAAGGTGATGAACGCGGCCATGCCGGGTACGCGCAGGCGCTGCAGCCACCCGCCCGCAAGGCCGCGGGCCTGATGATCAACCTTCGCGCTGCGCGGCGGTTCGCTTAACAGGATTACCGGCAGGATCGTGACGGCCAGCAGGGCGGCCATGCACAGAAACATCGTGCGCCAGTCGGTCTTCGCAAACACCCACAGCAGCAGGCCTCCTCCGAGAATCATGCCGGCACGATAGGCGCCCACCTGAATCCCGTTCGCCAGCCCGCGTTCCTTCGCATCGAGGATCCGCACGGCCAGACCATCCGTAGCGATGTCCTGGCTGGCCGCAATGAGGTTGAAGGCGAACGCGCCGGCGAGCACGACAACGTACCCGCTGCCGAGGTCCAGTCCCGCGAGCAGCAGTGCCCCGGCAACCGCGGCGATCTGCAGCGGGAGGAGCCATTGCCGACGGGTTCCGTACCCATCCACGAAGGGCGCCCAGAGAAATTTCAGCGCCCACGGCAGAAACAGCAGGCTGGTGGCGCTGATCGCCTTCAGGGACAAGCCCGCATCGCGCAAAAGCACCGGCAGTGCCTGGGTAAAAAAACCGTAAGGCAGCCCTTGAGCGAGGTAGAGGCTGCCGAGCAGCCATATCTTGAACCCGCGATTCATCCGGACATCGACACCACTGACAGGAGACTTCGACCGGGGGATACCCGGCCAGTCAAATTTGCGAGAATCGCGTTTCAACCGGGAGAAAAGCAAGTGAATGTGGAAGAAGCAGTCAGAACACGCATGAGTTGCCGGGCATTTCTTGACCAGCCGGTATCGGCTGAAACCCTGCGCGAGATTCTCGATACGGCCCGCCAGTCGCCGTCGGGCGGTAATCTGCAACCCTGGCATGTCTACGCGCTGACGGGCGAGCCACTGCGCGAGTTCCTTGGGATTATTCGCGGAAAGATCGCCGCACACCCGCGTGGCGAAGGCTCCGAATACGATATTTACCCCCCGAAACTCAAGGAGCCGTATCGCTCCCGCCGCTATCAGTGCGGTGAGGACATGTACGCAACGATCGGTGTGCAGCGCGAGGACAAATTCGGGCGCCTGATGCAGTTCGCCCGAAACTTCGAGTTCTTCGGGGCTCCGGTGGGCCTGTTCTATTGCATCGACCGCGACATGGGCCCGCCGCAATGGTCGGATCTCGGGATGTTCATGCAGACGGTGATGCTGCTCGCCCGCGAACGAGGCCTGCACAGCTGTGCCCAGGAGGCCTGGTCAGTCTTCCACCCGACGATCCAGACGTTCCTGAAGCTTCCCCCCGAGCAGATGGTATTCGCCGGGATGGCCATTGGTTATCGCGACGATGACGCGCCGATCAACGCGTTGCGCACCCAGCGCGCCCCGTTCGATGAAATCGCCAGCCTCAGAGGTTTCTGAGGGCTGATCAAACCGACCTCCCCGAGCCGTCGGATTTTCTGACACGCGGCGCACCGGCTGCGTGCCTTGTTATGCAATGTCAGGGCCGTCCCGCCCTCTGAAGCGAGACATCGATCACGAAACCTCCGGCTGTTGCCCGATCACAACGAATCTCGCTCTGTCGCCATTATTTACGACGCGCAAGCCCGGTTCGCGGCCATGGCCCCGTAGTCCCAGCGCAAATCCCCGACTGCCAGCCGTTCAGCTAAAGATGGCACGCGACGTGCAAAGGAATACTCAGCACGATGTTGCGTGCCTGCTACGGAGATGAGAATCATGGGCCTGAGCTGGATCAGTAACCGCAGTCTGCAAGTGTCACCGCGCGCGCGCCTGGTCGCCGATGAGGAGGCCGAGGCACTTCGAAAGAAACTCGAGTCGCTGCGCTGGACTCCCGAAAACGGCTTTCTCAAGGACCGCTGGATAGACAGGGTACAAGTTGAATCAGCGCGGGGCTCGCGTGCGGCCTAGGATCGGTCTGCACCGCGCCCGCGGCGGCGCATCGCCATCGGATGTTCCACTTTGCGGAACTTGTCGAGCGCGTGTGTCAGGCTCAGCCAGGGATGGCGCCACATCATGCGCGGGCCCGCGTAACGCATGATCGCCCTTGCCTGCTCGCGTTGCGCGGGCTTGTAGCAATGAATCGGGCAGCGCGCACAGGTCGGTTTGTCCTCCCCGTAAGGACACTTGTCGAGCCGCCGCTGTGCATAATCCATGAACTGATCGCATTCGCGGCAGAGCGACGCGTCGGGCGTTGAATGGTGCGCAGCGCAATAGATCCCGACCATGCGCCGCATGGTCTCGAACTCGCGCCTGATTCTCGCCGAGTCGAAACTGGTCATCATGCCCCCGGGTCCGGCAAATAAGACATATAGCATTCCGCAGAACCGCGCCGAGTGGCTGTCGTGGATTTCCGAGCCCGGTCCGCAGGTTCGGTCCCACCACGGGCTCCCGGCGACAGCCATCGTCGCATTGGGCCTGACAACCAGCATTCGCTCGGCAAGTCTTTTCTCGACTTCGTGATCTTTGACCCTGCGTGTCCTTCTCTTCGGCCGCGGAGTCTTCGGACACGCCTCGCTGCCCGTATCTGCCAGAATGCGCCGTTCAGCCGCGACGGGCGGCCGGCCCAGGCAAGACCATGTCCACTCCAGTTCGCGACGATACAACGAGCGCCGAACGGCAGCACGCGAAAGACGAGGCACGTGCCGGGCTGGCGGCGGCGATCACGGCGTTCGCGCTCTGGGGCGTGTTCCCGCTCTACCTGAGGCCACTGGCCGAGGTGCCGGCCCTTCAGATCATGGCCCACCGCATCGTATGGTGCTGCCTGCTGGTCGGCGCATTGCTCGCGCTGCGCGGTGAGCTGGGTGGTGTTCGTAAAGCGCTCACAGACCGGTCGATTCGCCTCAGGCTGACGGCCTCCGCGGTGCTGATCAGCGTCAACTGGCTGGTGTACGTCTGGGCGGTGAACAACGGACACGTCATCGAAGCCAGCCTCGGGTATTTCATCAATCCCCTGTTCAACGTCTTTCTGGGTGTCGTTGTACTCTCGGAAAGGCTGAGCCGCGCACAGTGGGCGGCCGTTGCGCTGGCTGCGATCGGCGTGCTGTATCTGACCATCGAAGGCGGCCGCCCGCCCTGGATCGCACTGGTACTGGCCGTTTCATTTGGCAGCTACGGGCTCATTCGCAAAGTGACCAACGTCGAGGCAATACCCGGGCTGGCCACCGAGACGCTGCTGCTCAGCCCGTTTGCGATCGGCTTCCTGTTATGGCGCGAGCACGGCGGGGATGGCGTATTCGGCCATTCATCTCACACCATTGACGGGCTGCTGCTCGGCAGCGGACTCGTCACGGCCTTACCGCTGGCCCTGTTCGCCTTCGGCGCTCGCCGAATTCCCTATTCGACGGTCGGCCTCGTGCAGTACATCGGCCCGACGATCCAGTTCCTGATCGGTGCGTTCCTTTTCCAGGAGCCATTTCCGCGCAGCCGCGCCCTGGGCTTTGTGCTGATCTGGGCCGCGCTTGCCATTTACGCGCTCGACGGCTTGCGGCGTAATCGTCGGCGGGGGCTCTGAGCCCTGCAGTACCCGCCTTGAGCCGCGTATCGATCGCTGGCTCAGGCGCCGGCGACGAATATCGCCACCGTACAGCCGAACCCGACAATCCATGCGACGGATCGCAGCGTGGCTTTATTGGCCAGGTAGAACCCAAAATGGAGCACGCGCGCGAGAATAAATGCGACAGCCAGGATGTCAACACGGTCCTGCGGCGCACCGGTCAGGTGCGCGATGATGACAGCCGCTGCAAAGAACGGAAACGCCTCGAAGCCGTTCTTTTGTGCTGCGTTGGCGCGCGCCCGAAACCCGGTTTGTTTGGCCAGCCACTCGCGCGGATTCGCGTTGTCCGATCGCGTGCCACCTTTCGCGGTCAACGTTGCGACATACGGCATTAACGCGGCGATCAACACGCACCACATGGCAATGGTCATTGGCAAAGCCCGCAATAGAGATTCCGGCCGCGAAGATAACCGATCGCTGGTGGCTTCGCGATTCGAGCCATCAGGGCGGGTCGATCGCCGTAACGATCAGGCTCACTGACTCGAGGCTCGGCCTCAACGCAGCGTAAATCTGCCCGTCACGCGAGTCCGGTGGATAGGGGTTGGACGGTGTGAGCGACGCGACGACCGTATGCGAGGCCGTCGCCGCCACCTCGATACCGGGTGGCGCAGCGCGCCCGAGCCCGATCCGGTGCCAGTCATCGCGCGGCAGGATCAGTAGTTCGAACAAGGGGACCTGCGGATACGATGGCTCTTCAGGTACGTATTCGAAGGCCAGCCAGCGCTGCACGTTCGCCAGCCGCGAGCTTGCGGCCGGCCCGGTCTCGGTAAGGACCTGCAGGTGGCGCGTCGGCCAGTCGATCGGAATCTGCAGTTCAATCCCGCTTTCCCGATCCGAAAAGACGCAGGGTTCGACACCCTTGTCGTTACAGGGCAACACGCCGACGGCTGGCAGGCCGTCGGCCCGGGCAATGGTCCCGCCGAGGGAGACGCCGCCAATACAAACCAGGATCGCTATTCTGATCATGGATCACCCCCTGATTTTGATCGCACATTCATTCGCTACCGGGGTCGGTTCGTCGGTACTCTATCCACCTTGACCACAGGATAAAGCAGCGGTTCCAAAATATGTCTACCTGGAAACTCTCGGGACGGGCCAACCGCCTGATGGATCATCATCGACTGAAGGGTCACAGTTATCCGAAGCCACAATATTGGGACCGGCTTTACCAGATGCTCGAGGAAGAGGCTGAGAAGCGCGGCCGGACGCCACCACCACCACCGATCACCCATACGCTCGATCACGAACCCAACGACGACGACAAGATCAACCGCCTGCGGGAACAGGTTGAATGGGCAGACCGCAACCAGCTACTGCACCGGATCCAGATGTTCTTTGATGCGATGCCACCGAGCGCCTGGAATCGCATGAGCCGTCGGTAGCGCCTTACGACGATGCGCATCGCCGGTCCGATTCTTCTTGTGACAACGCCAGTCGGCGTCGCCTGGGGATTGTACGAGGCCTGGCGCTTCGGCCCCGCGCTGGCTGTACTGATGGCTGCGATGGTCGCGGTCGTGGGTGGATTCATCGGCTATACGGCCCTGCGGATACGCCGCGAGGAACGGCTGCGGCCGGGCAGGACGCCCGCCGGCCAACGCGATGGGTAAACAGAAGTGGGTACACCGATCAAAAAGAAAGCCCCGCAGAGCGGGGCTTTCTGTTCAGTCTCGGATGCAGACGGTTTACATTCCCATACCGCCCATGCCACCCATGCCACCCATGCCACCCATGTCACCCATGTCTGGCATGCCGCCTTTGTCTTCCTTCGGCGACTCGGCGACCATGACCTCGGTCGTCAGCAACAGACCGGCGACCGAAGCGGCGTTCTGCAGCGCGAGGCGCGTGACCTTGGTCGGGTCCAGGATGCCCATGTCAAGCATGTCGCCATACTTGCCAGTGGCGGCGTTGTAGCCGTAGGTGCCCTTGCCTTCCTTGACCTTCGCCAGGACGACGGCGCCATCCTCACCCGCGTTGGCCACAATCTGGCGCAGCGGCTCCTCGACGGAACGCGAAAGAATCCTCACACCGATCGTCTGGTCTTCGTTGCTGCCTTCCAGCGCAGCGAGGGCCTTCTGAGCACGAATCAGCGCGACACCGCCGCCCGGAACGACGCCTTCTTCGACGGCCGCGCGGGTGGCGTGCAGCGCGTCTTCGACGCGAGCTTTCTTCTCTTTCATTTCGATCTCGGTGGCAGCGCCGACCTTGATCACGGCCACACCGCCGGAGAGCTTGGCGACACGCTCCTGCAGCTTTTCGCGATCGTAATCCGACGTCGCTTCCTCGACCTGCTGCTTGATCTGCGCAATGCGCGACTTGATGTCGGCGCCCTTGCCCTGACCGTCGATGATCGTGGTGTTTTCCTTCTCGATCACGATTTTCTTGGCAGCACCGAGATCGGCCAGCGTGGCCTTCTCGAGCGTCAGGCCGACTTCCTCGGCAATGACATTTCCGCCGGTGAGAACCGCGATGTCCTGCAACATGGCCTTGCGGCGATCGCCAAAGCCAGGTGCCTTGACCGCAGCAACCTTGACGATGCCGCGAATGGTGTTCACCACCAGGGTCGCGAGCGCTTCGCCTTCGACGTCCTCGGCAACGACCAGCAGCGGCCGGCCGGCCTTGGCGATACTCTCGAGCAGCGGGAGCATTTCACGGACGTTGGAGATCTTTTTGTCGTACAGCAGGACGTAAGGATCTTCGAGTTCCGCAGTCTGGTTCGCCGCGTTATTGATGAAGTACGGCGACAGGTAGCCGCGGTCGAACTGCATGCCCTCGACAACGTCGAGTTCATTCTGCAGGCCCGAGCCCTCTTCAACCGTGATGACGCCTTCTTTACCGACCTTTTCCATCGCATCGGCGATGGTCTTGCCGATCGACTCGTCGCTGTTCGCGGAAATCGTGCCGACCTGGGCGATAGCCTTCTGGTCCTTGCACGGCTTCGAGGACTTCCTCAGTTCGGTCGTGACGGCCTCGACGGCCTTGTCGATGCCACGCTTGATGTCCATCGGATTGGCACCGGCGGCGACGGCCTTGAGGCCCTCGCGGACGATGGCCTGAGCCAGGACCGTCGCGGTGGTCGTGCCGTCACCGGCCTCGTCAGAGGTATTGGAAGCAACTTCCTTCACCATCTGCGCGCCCATGTTCTCGAACTTTTCGCTGAGCTCGATTTCCTTGGCGACCGACACGCCGTCCTTGGTGACGGTGGGGGCGCCGAAGCTCTTGTCGAGCACGGCATTGCGGCCCTTCGGGCCAAGGGTTACCTTGACTGCATTCGCAAGGATATTGACGCCGCGGAGCATTCTCGCCCGGGCGTCATCACTGAAACGTACGTCTTTAGCTGCCATTGCAGATATCTCCGAAATTCATTGGGTTGCGGGGAGGCGTTGGGCAGTTAGCCCTCGACGACCGCCATCACGTCTTCTTCACGCATGACGAGGTAGTCCTGGTCATCGACCTTCACCTCGGTGCCGCTGTACTTGCCAAAAAGCACCATGTCACCGACCTTGACGTCGAGTCCACGGACATCGCCACTTTCAAGAATCTTGCCCTTTCCAACGGCCACGACCTTGCCGCGAATCGGCTTCTCAGCCGCGCTGTCAGGGATCACGATGCCGCCAGGGGACTTCTGTTCTGCCTCGAGCCGCTGGATGATTACGCGGTCATGAAGCGGACGAATCTTCAATTTATGAGCCATGCTGCAAACTCCGTTATGTTTGGTCAGCCACTGAGAATCGGGGCAGTGTTAGCACTCCCCCGCGTTGGCTGCTAATGATAGGGGCGGACATTTCAAATTCAAGCCCTGTCTCGCAATCAATCCCCGCATGACCGGATGCGGAACCGATTGGCGATTACCTGCAACGAGCGCAAGCTAATGAAAGAAAAAAGAATTTCTGTCGTTTTGTGCACTTTCCCGGATTTTCTGTCGGCGCAGCAGGCCGCCCATGATCTGGTCAGCCGTTCGTTCGCCGCCTGCGTGAACATCCTGCCTGGCGTGCGGTCTATTTACGCCTGGAAAGGTGAACTGCAGAGCGACGACGAGGTGCTGATGGTGGTAAAAACCACGCAAGAGCGACTATCCGAGTTGATTGAGTCGCTGGTATCGCTCCATCCTTACGAACTGCCGGAGGTGATCGCCCTGCCGGTAACCGAAGGACATCATCCGTACCTTGAGTGGATAGCGACCGAAACGGCCGCTCCACCGCCGTCATGACACCTAGCCGAGGCATCTTTGCGAATGAGACGTAGCAATTTCCGATCCTTTCGGCAGGGCATTGCCGCGCTGCTGCTGGCACTCGTTCTCACGCCGGTGCAGGCCGACGAGCAGTTCCTGCCTGCGCGCGAGGCCTACCAGTTCGATGCCGCGCTGGATGGCGACACACTGATCGTTCGTTACCTGATCGAGCCGGGATACTACCTTTACCGCGATCGCCTGGGATTTGACTCCGAAACGCCCGGTGTAAAGCTCGAATCGCCACGGTTGCCCGCCGGTGAGAGTCACGAAGACGAGTATTTCGGCCAGCAGGTCATCTACCGCGACACGCTCGAAATTCCGGTTCAAGTGACCTTTTCCGGGCCAGCGCGTGATTTCGAACTTTTGCTGAAGTTGCAGGGCTGCGCGGACGCGGGATTGTGTTACCCGCCGCAGAACTGGCGCACACCGGTCACGGTCCCGGCAGCGTCGACCACTTTGGCCACCCCCTCTGCCAGCACCACCGGGAAGAGCGCGGGCTTCAGTCTCAGGCGCCTGCTTGGAAGCACGACGAAGACCGACGGTGGATTCCTGCCGGTTGACGAAGCGTTCGTGATCAGCGCCGAGAGCAGCGGCGCGGACCGGATCACACTGCGATGGTCAATTGCGGAGAACTACTACCTGTACCGCGACAAGGTGAAAGTGCTCACGGCCACTGCGGATGCCCGTCTCGGCACCACGTCGATACCCGGCGGGGAGATTACTCACGACGATTATTTCGGCGAACAGGTAGTCTTCTATAAAGAAATGGTAGCGAACGTGCCGGTATCAGCGCCAAAAGACTCGCGCGATATCGACCTTGAAGTGAGCTACCAGGGCTGCGCCGATGAGGGCTTGTGCTACCCGCCGACCACGAAGCGGATCCGGGTCGCTTTAGCGCCAGTCGGATCGGCCGTCGCGGCAGCCGTCCCGGCCGAGACGGTGCCGGTGGTGTCCGAGCAGGATGCGCTGGCCAGAAAGATCCGCGATGGAAACCTGTTTGCGGTGCTGGCAACGTTCTTCGGTGCCGGCCTGTTGCTGGCTTTCACGCCCTGCGTGCTGCCGATGGTGCCCATCCTGTCCGGCATCATCGTGGGGGCGGGCGGCGGGCGGCCGGTCAGCCGCGGCCGCGCGTTTTCGCTTTCTGTCGCCTATGTCCTCGGCATGGCCGTGACTTACACGATCGCCGGCGCGGTCTTTGCAGCGGCCGGACAGCAGGCGCAGGCGTTCTTCCAGAAGCCGTGGATGATCGCCGGTTTCGCCGCCCTGTTCGTCTGGCTCGCGCTCGGTATGTTCGGGTTGTTCACGCTCCAGGTGCCGACTGCGTTCCAGGCGAAGGTGGCGGACCTGAGCAATAAGCAGAAGCAGGGCACGCTGATCGGTACGGCGATCATGGGCGCCTTCTCGTCACTGATCGTGACGGCCTGCGTGGCGCCGCCGCTGGTCGCGGCCCTGGCCGTCATCGGCCAGACCGGCGATGTCTTCCGAGGTGGTGCGGCATTGTTCTCGCTCAGCATCGGCATGGGCGCACCCCTGCTGCTGGTCGGCGCGTCCGCCGGCAACCTGCTGCCCAGAGTCGGCGCCTGGATGGACTCGGTAAAGGCCGTGTTCGGTGTGATGCTGCTCGGTGTAGCCATCTGGATGCTGGGGCGGATACTGCCCGGCCCCGTAACGCTCGCGCTCTGGGCCAGCCTGGCCTTCATTTCAGGCTACTGCCTCTTGACCATAGGGGAATCCGGATCCACAAGCGGCCTCCAGGCTGCGCGACGCGGCCTCGGTGCGCTTGCGCTGGTCTACGGCGTACTGATGCTGATCGGCGCGCTCGCAGGGCGAAGCGATCCGCTTCAGCCGCTGGCCGGCCTCGCGGGAGGTGGAAACGGCGATGCGACGCCGCACGTCGAGTTCAACCGTATCAAGTCGGTGCAGGACCTGGAACGCGAACTGGCTGCGGCGGTCGACAGCGGCAAGCCAGTGATGCTCGATTTCTATGCCGACTGGTGCGTGTCCTGCATTGAAATGGAGCGATTCACCTTTACCGATCCGGGCGTACGGGCACAATTTGATCGCGCCGTGCTGCTGCAGGCCGACGTGACCGCAAATGATGCTGCGGACCAGGCGCTGTTGAAGCATTTCGGGATCCTCGGTCCGCCCACCATTGTCTTTTTTGGTCGCGACGGACACGAGCGACCCAACTACCGTATCGTGGGCTTCAAGCCGGCCGACGAGTTTCGGGAACACGCGGCACGGGCGTTCGAGGAAGACCCCGCATGAACCATAAATGGACAATCGTCATTGCCCTGGCCCTGGCGGCCGGGATCGGTGCCTACCTGTACTTCTATCAGGCGCGACCGCAACCCGGCGCGGCTGCGATGGCCGAGCTGCAGGCCCCGGCGGCCAGGCTGGTGGCAACCGTGCCCGATTTTTCTCTGTTAGACCGCGACGGTGAGAAACGCTCACTGGCCGACTGGCAGGGCCGTGCACTGATCGTCAATTTCTGGGCCACCTGGTGCGCCCCGTGCCGCCGGGAGATACCCCTGCTACAGCAGTTGCAGATCGATTACGGCGATCGGGGCTTCCAGGTGGTCGGTATCGCGGTGGACTTTCGCGATGCAGTGCTCTCCTACGCCAACGAAATGGGCATCGAGTACCCGATCCTGATTGGCGAACAGGACGCACTCGACGCCGCGGCAGCATTCGGCGTCGAGGCCGTTGGTTTTCCATTTACGATTTTCACGGATCGACAGGGGCGAGTGGTCGCCGCACATGTTGGCGAACTGGACGAAGCGCAGGCCAGGGTTATCCTCAAGGCGGTCGGCAGGGTCAACGATGGGGAGCTGACGCCCACGGCCGCCCGTCAGATTATTGAGTCTGAACTCTATCCGGGAAGCGCGAAGAAGGGCTGAGCAGAAGGACTTGGCGAGCATTTGTCGCTATCTTTTGCGAAATGTGGTTAAACTTGCCGGCATCTTCGGGTTGACGATCAGCCGATGGCACACATTCTGGTCCTGAATGGCCCTAACCTGAACCTGCTTGGGCAACGCGAGCCGGGTATTTATGGTGACCAGTCTCTCGATCAGATCCACGATCGACTGAAAAGGATCGCGAAAGAAGCCGGCCATCGCCTCACGGCGGTGCAAAGTAATTCGGAATCCGAACTGATCGGTCACATTCAACGGGCGCCTGCCGAACAGGTCGAGTTCGTGGTTTTCAATCCGGCTGCCTTCACCCACACCAGCGTTGCGCTGCGCGATGCGCTGCTCGCGGTGGGGATCCCGGTGCTGGAAGTCCACCTGAGCAACATCCACGCGCGCGAAGCTTTTCGCAGGCGGTCTTACTTCTCGGACATCGCCGTCGGCACGATAACGGGCCTCGGCGCAATGGGTTATGAACTCGCCCTGACGGCCGCAATGGACCACCTGACCACCGCTCAGCGGCGCAGCTGAATACAATCGTTCTCCGGGGGACACTCCTTCGATGGATATCCGCAAAGTCAAAAAGCTGATCGAACTGCTCGAGGAATCGGGCGTCTCGGAAATTGAAATTCGCGAGGGCGAGGAGTCGGTGCGTATCAGCCGCCATCCGGCAGGGCCTGTCCAGATGGTGGCGGCTCCGGCCGTCGTGGCTGAGGCGCCAGCGCCCGTGCCCGCGACGGCCACCCACCCGGCGGCAATGGAATCGATGGCGACCGTTTCGGACAAAGTCGTGACCGCGCCGATGGTCGGCACCTTCTATTCCGCATCCGCACCGGGTGCCAAGGCTTTCGTCGAAATGGGCAGCGAGGTAAAGCCGGGCGATGTCCTGTGCATCATCGAGGCAATGAAGATGATGAACCAGATCGAGTCAGACCTGGCCGGTCGCGTCACCGCGATACTCGTCAAGAACGGCGACCCGGTCGAGTTTGGCCAGCCGCTGTTTGAAATAGAGTAAACGGGGAAAAGGCACGCCCATGCTGGACAAGGTCGTCATCGCGAATCGCGGTGAAATCGCGCTGCGCATCCTTCGAGCCTGCCGTGAACTGGATATCAAGACGGTCGCGGTGCATTCAACCGCCGATCGCAACCTCAAACACGTATTGCTGGCCGACGAAGCCGTCTGCATCGGGCCACCGCCGTCCAAGGACAGTTACCTCAACATGCCGGCCCTGATCAGCGCGGCGGAGGTCACTGACGCGATGGCGATCCACCCGGGCTATGGTTTCCTGTCTGAAAACGCTGACTTTGCCGAGCGCGTGGAGAACAGCGGTTTTACGTTTATCGGACCCAGGGCAGAAACGATCCGCAAGATGGGGGACAAAGTCTCGGCCATTCGTGAAATGAAAGCCGCGGGCGTTCCGTGCGTCCCGGGGTCCGACGGCCCACTCGGCGATGACCCGGACGAACTGTTCCGGATCGCACGGGACATTGGCTTTCCTGTGATTATCAAGGCTTCCGGCGGCGGCGGCGGTCGCGGTATGCGTGTCGTTCACAGTGAGGGGACACTGCTGCATTCGGTCAGTGTGACGAGGGCCGAGGCGCTGGCCGCGTTCGGCAACGGCGAAGTCTACATGGAGAAATTCCTCGAGCGACCGCGTCATATCGAATTCCAGGTGCTGGCCGATAATTACGGCAACGTGGTTTGTCTTGGGGAGCGCGACTGCTCGATGCAACGGCGCCACCAGAAGGTTGTCGAAGAAGCGCCGGCGCCGGGACTCAGCGACAAGCAACGCAGGACCATGAGCGAGTCGGTGGCTTCGGCCTGCGCCGATATCGGCTACCGCAACGCCGGTACGCTGGAATTCCTCTACCAGGACGAGGCGTTCTATTTCATCGAAATGAACACCCGTATCCAGGTCGAACACCCGGTGACGGAACTCGTGACTGGCATCGATCTCGTCAAGGCGCAGCTGCGTATTGCCGCGGGCGAGCGGCTGCCTTGGACTCAGGACGACATACAGGTCCGCGGGCATGCGATCGAGTCGCGCATCAATGCAGAGGACCCGAAGACCTTCATGCCCTCGCCAGGCCCCGTCCGGCTGTTTCATGCACCGGGCGGGCCGGGCATCCGCGTCGATAGCCATCTTTATACGGGCTACAACGTGCCGCCCTATTACGACTCGCTGATCGCGAAGATCATAGCGTATGGGGAAGATCGCGACGCAGCCATCGCCCGCATGCGCAACGCATTGAGCGAAATCGTCGTCGAGGGCATCAAGACGAACGTTCCGCTGCACCTGGAGATTTTCCAGCACGCAGCGTTTCGTGCCGGCGGCACCGACATTCACTATCTCGAGCGCCGGCTCGGCCTGAAGTAACATCCACAGGGCGCGCATGCGGGCGCTTTTCAGTCCGCATCTGCCAGGCCCGGGCAGGCGACTCGAGCGACAGGCGGCGGCCGGGCCCCGGACCCGATCAATGGAAACGCCATTGCCCGAGCTCAAACCATGCCCTGGCTGCAACTGACACTCGACATCGGGGAACGTGACCCCGCCGCGTTTGAGGAGGCCCTGCTCGACCTGGGAGCAATCTCAGTGACGCTCGAAAATGCGGGCGACGAACCGGTGCTCGAGCCTTTACCGGGCGAAACACCGCTGTGGCCGGAGATCACGATCAAGGCATTATTCGACGCCGATACGCAGGCTGCTGTCATGTGTCGCCTGCTGCGAGAGGCGCTACCGAATACACCCGAGCCGCGTTTCGAACGGATCGAAGATCGCCCCTGGGAGCGCGAATGGCTCAAGGACTTCAGGCCGATGCGATTCGGCCGCCGCCTGTGGGTCTGCCCGGGCGGCATGCCAGCCGGGGACCCACAGGCCATTCGCATCGAACTGGATCCCGGCATGGCCTTTGGCACTGGCACGCACCCGACAACCGCAATGTGCCTCGAATGGCTGGAGGGCCGCGAGTTGCAGGGCCGGAAGATCATCGACTATGGGTGTGGCTCGGGCATTCTCGCCATCGCCGCCCTGAAACTCGGCGCCGCCTCTGCCATCGCGCTGGACATCGACCCACAGGCGCTGCTCGCAACCAGAGAAAACGCGGCCAGAAACGGTATTGGAGCTGCGTTGATGGTAACCGACCGACTTCTGCCCGGCAGCGGGAATTCGGATCTGCTGATTGCGAATATCCTGGCTGGCCCGCTGCAGGAACTGGGACCGGAGTTTGCTGAAAGGCTACCCGCGGGCGGGGAAATCGCACTGAGCGGCCTGTTGGTCAGCCAGGCGGAAACCGTGACAGCGCGTTACCGCTCATGGTTTGATATCGGGGTACCCAGAACCTCCGGCGATTGGTGCCTGTTGAGTGGACGGCGTCGCCCCGACTGATAAAGAAGTTTGCGCTGAATGTATTCCCAGTGTCCCGATTGCCTGACGCGATTCCGCGTAACGGCCGACGCGCTGCGCGCCGCGCGGGGCACCGTGCGTTGCGGACAATGCGGCGCGGCGTTCGACGCACTGGCCCGACTGAGCGACAGTCTTCCCGACCGTGAACCGGCGCAACCCGGAGCGGTCGGTGCCGAGCGCTCCGAAACCGATCAGCGCGCGGAAGAACTCACCGAATACCATTTCTCACTCGATGACATCGAGAAGGTGTTTGTTGACGCCCGTGCATGGGAAGACAAGTTCGCGGGCAATTTCTCACCGCAGGCGATCGGCATCGCCGGCGAAGGGGCCGAGCCACCGCTGATCATCGTCGAGGATAACGAGGCGTTCGAGAACATTACGCTCGAAACCTCACCCGTCGAAATCGGATTGCTCAGCACGTCGGAAAAGGAAGCAGTAGCCCCCTTTGAGGAGGCCGAATTCGATCCGGACGCCACGGACGAAGTCGAAATACTCGAGGAATACCCGGACGAGGTTGCCTTCGAGAATGACCTGGGCGCTGAGCCGGCCACAGCGGAGCCGTCGCATGATGAAGCGCCTGGGGGCCTGGACGCGCCGCTTCGCGACGTGCCTCAACCCGAGCGGGCAGCAGGATCAACGCCTGGCTGGCACGCCGAACTGGACGGAGTTCAGGCCTCCCTGGAGGAATTTGATCCGGGGCAGGCCCACGCCGATGAGCCAATGCGGCGCAAACTGGCCTGGACGATCGGCAGCGTGGCGCTGGCCCTGTTGCTGTCATGGCAGGTTGTCCATCACTTCCGGCAGGAGTTGCTGCGCAGCCCGCAGGTCGGCCCGGCGTTGCGGGGGCTTTACCAGAGTGCCGGAATGACCCTTTCACCGAACTGGGATGTTACGGCCTTCGAATTGCGTCAATGGGGCACGCCGGGAGCGCCTGATGCCGACGGCAGGATCAGCGTTCGCGCGAGCATCAGCAACCGCGCTGCTTTCGCGCAGCCGTTTCCGCTGCTGAGACTGGAACTCGAGGATCGCTTCGGCGAGACGGTTGCCACGCGCGATTTTGAGCCGGTCGAGTACCTCGGAAGCCCGGACCGGGCGAGTCGCCTTCTCAACGCGGGAGCCTCGGCCGAAGCCGAGTTGCGTGTCGTGGACCCGGGGTCGGAGGCCGTCGGATACCGGCTGGAAGTGTGTCTTCGCGAATCGGCCAGTCGGTTGCGTTGCGCAGCCGGACCGGGCTGACGCGGCATGGCCATGAAAATAGGGCCCTATGGATTGAGCGGCAGCGCCGTTCTGGCGCCGATGGCGGGCGTGACCGACCTGCCGTTTCGTCGACTGTGCTCGAGGCTGGGGGCGGCGCTGACTGCCAGCGAGATGATTTCCGCCGACACGCGTCTCTGGGACAGCCCGAAATCGCGGCAGCGACGTGATCATGGCGGAGAGCCCGGACTTCGGGTCGTGCAGATCGCCGGCGCCGATGCCGGGATGATGGCCGAGGCAGCACGGCGAAACGTCGATGCCGGCGCACAGATCATTGACATCAATATGGGCTGCCCTGCAAAAAAGGTGTGCCGAAAGGCCGCTGGCTCGGCTCTTCTGAAGGACGAGCGGCTGGTGGCCTCAATTCTCGAGGCAACCGTTCGTGCGGTGGATGTGCCGGTCACCCTGAAAATGCGGACGGGCTGGGATCCGGCGCAGCGCAACGGCATCGCGGTCGCACGGATCGCCGAGGCCTGCGGTGTCCAGGCCCTGGCGGTGCATGGGCGAACACGAGCCTGCCGATTCGAGGGCGCCGCAGAATATGAAACCATCCGGGCGATCAAGCAGGCCGTCAATATTCCAGTGATCGCCAATGGCGACATTGATTCCGCCACGAAGGCGCGGCAGGTCATGCTGCACACCGGGGCTGATGCCGTGATGATTGGCCGTGCCGCTCAGGGCCGGCCCTGGATCTTCCGGGAGATCGAGGCCGGGCTTGGCAATCGCCCGGTTCCGGCCCCTCCGACGTCCCGCGAAGTCGGTGATATCATGCTCGCCCATTTGCGCGATTTATACGTCTTCTATGGTGAGGACGCCGGGGTCAGAATCGCGCGAAAGCACATCGGTTGGTACTGCAGGGAGCGCCCGCGCGCGCAGTCCTTCCGTCGTTACATCATGCTGGCGACAACTGCCAGAGCGCAGCTCGCGATGACGCGCGAATATTTCGCCGCCATCGAAGAATCGCCGGCCGAGGCCGCATGAAACATTGAATGGCCCAGAACCGAGGACCGCGTGCCAATGGCGCCACGCAAGAAGACAGAATCACGGCGCGAGCCGAAACCGACTGGCCCGACTGCGGCGGGCATCCCGCTTCGGCAATACACGCAGCAGGCGCTGGATAGTTATTTCAGAAGCCTGAACGGGCACCGGCCCGGCCACTTGTACGATCTGGTGCTGCGCGAGGTCGAGGAGCCGCTGCTGCGTGCCGCACTCGACTACACCGAAGGCAACCAGAGCCGCGCGGCCGATATCCTCGGGATCAACCGGGGCACTTTGCGCAAGAAACTCAAGAATTACGGCATTTCCGACTGAGAATCCGACCGTGAGTCAAACCATCCAGCGCGCCCTGATCAGCGTCTCGAACAAGGAGGGCTTGCTCGAATTCGCACATGCGTTGCGCGAACGCGGCGTGGCACTGCTTTCCACCGGCGGCACCGCGGCCCTGCTGCGCAGCGACGGCATCGAGGTAACCGATATCACGAAGCTGACAGGTTTTCCGGAGATCATGGGGGGGCGCGTAAAGACCCTGCACCCGCTGGTTCACGGCGGTCTGCTTGGCAGAGCCGGTATTGATGATGACGTCATGCGCGAGCACGGCATCCTTCCGATCGACCTGGTCGCCGTAAATCTGTACCCGTTCGCGGAAACCGTCGCACGGCCTGATTGCACTTTTGAGGAGGCCGTCGAGAACATCGACATCGGCGGCCCGGCGATGGTCCGCGCATCGGCGAAGAACCATGCCCGGGTGGCCGTCGTGGTCGACCCGCTGGATTACGGCACCGTACTGGCGGAAATGGATCGCAACGACGGCGGCATCAGCGCGGAGACGCGGATGCGCCTCGCGACCAAGGCGTTTACACACACGGCACAGTACGACGCAACGGTGGCGGAATACCTGGATCGGGCGGCAAGACCGACGATCGGCGAGTTCCCGGAACTGCTGGGCCTGCAGTACCGCAAGCGGCTTGACCTGCGATACGGTGAGAACCCGCATCAGAAGGCGGCGTTTTATGTCTCGGCCGTAACCCAGGGCGCGAGCCTCGGCTCCGCGTCGCAGTTGCAGGGCAAAGCGCTGTCTTACAACAACATCGCAGACGCTGACACCGCTTTCGAGTGCGTCCGGCAGTTTGCCCAGCCAGCCTGCGTGATCGTCAAGCATGCCAATCCCTGCGGGGTGGCCATCGCGGACAGTATCCGCGAGGCCTACGACCAGGCCTATCGCACCGATCCCACGTCGGCCTTCGGCGGCATCATCGCTTTCAACCGGACGCTTGATGGCGAAACCGCCGCGGCGATCATCGAGCGCCAGTTTGTCGAGGTCATCATCGTACCGATGGTCTCGCCCGAGGCCCGCGAGGTCTGTGCGAGGCGTGAAAACCTGCGCGTGCTGGTTACCGGCGATACTGCCTCGAGCAGCTCGCGTTTCGAGCTGCGCAGTGTCAATGGCGGGCTTCTGCTGCAGACACGCGATTCAGCGATGATCACGGAGGCGGACCTCAAGATCGTAACCCGGCGGACGCCGGACGACCATGAACTGCGCGATCTGGTTTTTGCATGGCAAGTCTGCAAGTACGTGAAGTCGAACGCAATCGTCTATGCGAAAGACGGGATGACCGTCGGCATTGGTGCGGGCCAGATGAGCCGAGTGGTCTCCAGTCGGATTGCGGCGATGAAAGCCCGCGACGAAGACCTCGATCCGAAGGGCTCGGTGATGGCCTCCGACGCATTCTTCCCATTTCGCGACGGCCTCGATGCGGCGGCCGAAAACGGCATCACGGCTGTGATCCAGCCCGGTGGTTCAAAACGCGATGCCGAGGTCATTGCGGCAGCGAATGAGCACGGTATTGCGATGGTTTTAACCGGCATGCGTCACTTCCGTCATTAGCGGCGGAGCGACGCGGCCGATGGGCTCAGAGTGGGTTCTCGGCGGTCGGAATCTTGTTGAGGTTTTGAGATGAAAGTCCTGATCGTCGGCGGCGGCGGCCGCGAGCACGCGCTGGCCTGGAGAGTTTCTCAGTCACCGCGGGTTAAACAAATATTCGTGGCGCCGGGAAATGCCGGGACACGACTCGAACCCAATACATCGAATGTTGAAATCGCCGCGGACGATATCGAGGCTCTGCTGCGCTTTGCGCGCGAGCACGCCATCGACCTCACGATTGTCGGGCCGGAGGCCCCGCTGGTCCTTGGCATAACTGACGCGTTCACAATCGCGGGTCTGCGCTGCTTCGGGCCCAGCGCGGAGGCGGCGCGACTGGAGGGATCAAAGGCCTACATGAAGCAATTCCTGCAGCGTCACGGCATTCCGACCGCGGCCTATCGGGGCTTCAACAGGCAGAACTTCGATGCTTCCTGGGTACGCGCGCAGAGGGCACCGCTGGTCGTGAAGGCAGACGGCCTTGCCGCTGGAAAAGGCGTCGTAATCTGCGCGACGGTCGATGACGCCGTCGCGACCGCCGAAGCCATGTTCTCCGGGCGCTTCGGCGCGGCAGGCGAGCAGATTGTGATTGAGGAGTTTCTCGAAGGCGAGGAAGCCAGCTTTATTGCGATGGTCGACGGACAGCACGTGCTGCCGTTGGCAACGTCGCAGGACCACAAGCGTATCGGCGATGGAGATACGGGGCCAAACACCGGAGGCATGGGCGCATATTCGCCTGCACCGGTTGTCACGAGGGACACTGGCGAGCGCATCATGCGCGAGATCATGTGGCCTACGGTCCGGGCACTGGCGGATGAGAACACGCCCTACGTGGGCTTTCTTTATGCCGGCGTGATGATCTCAGCCGACGGCACGCCCAGGGTGCTTGAATTCAATTGCCGTTTCGGCGACCCGGAAACCCAGCCGATACTTGCCCGCATGCGCTCGGATATCACCGAGCTTTGCGAAGCGGCGCTCGAGGGCCGGCTGGCCAGCGTCGAGGTTGACTGGGACCCGCGGGCCGCGGTCGGCGTGGTCCTTGCGGCGGCCGGCTACCCGGAAAGTGTTCGCAAGGGCGACGTGATCCACGGTCTCGATGCCGCGGCGCGGCTGCCCGGCAAGATTTTCCATGCCGGCACGGCCCTGGAGAGCTGTAAGGTCAGGACCAGCGGCGGCCGCGTTCTGTGCGCAGTCGGCCTCGGTGAATCGGTCAGTGCTGCCCAGCAGCAGGCCTATGAACTCGTCGATGCAATTCACTGGGCCGGCATGCAGTACCGCAGGGACATCGGCTATCGAGCAATCGCCAGGGAACAAGCCGGAAGGCGTTGAAGGCGACGTCAATCCGTCAGTCACGCGCGAGTGCGGCCGAACCGCTCCCTCGCGATCAGGTAGAGCCCTGCTGCGGCGACGATCAACCCGCCGATCACCGTTGTCGCCTGTGGCAGAAGGCCCCACAGGGCAAGGTCGAGCCCCACACCCCAGATCAACGCGGTGTATTCAAACGGCACGACAACCGATGCGGGCGCCGCATGAAACGCCTCGGTGATGAAGTACTGCCCAAGCGCCCCGGTCAGACCGAGACCCACCAGGCTAAGCCAGTGCTCAGCCTGCAAATCCTGCCAGCCCGGCACAGCCAGCAAGCCGGCGCCCAGACTCAGCAAGACAATGAACCAGACCGCAATGCTTTCCGGCGTATCGGTGCGCGCGAGCATCCGCAGCGTGATCGCAGCAAACGAGTAGCACAGGGCCGCGAACGCGGCGGCGAGCGCCCCGAGCGAGATCCACTCGCCCGGCCCCGGGCGCAGCATCAACAGCACACCGCCGAGTCCGATCAAAAGTGCCACCCACTGGGCGCCGTTGACACGTTCGCCAAGCAGCGGAACGGCCAGGACCGACACCAGAAGCGGCGCAAACATGAACACGGAATAGGTCAGCGTCAGCGACGACCGGCTGACCGCGAAGACGAAGCTGCCCAGCATCAGCACCGCAAGCACGCCCCGAACCAGATGCAGGCGCAGGTTCACCGGGCGCAGTCGGCCAAGGCGACCGCGCAGCAGGATCGGCAACAGAAGGAACGGCAGAGAGGTCACGCCGCGCAGAAAGCTCACCTGCACCGGCGAGTAGTGCTCGGCGAGCACTTTCATCAGCGCGTCCATCAGCGCGAAAGCGCCGACAGCTACCAGCATCGCGAGAATGCCCTTGAAATTGCTTGAGCGGGTCATCGGGACAGGTCACCGCCGCGGTTCCTGGTTCTGCATACCGAGGCTCGAGCAACCGCCAACGGGACGCGTTGCGCCGGCGGCAACTCTCAACGGACGGGAGTCACGGCCAGGCGGCGACGTGCTGGCGGCGCCCTGAACCGACCGCTTCCGCTAACGCTTCATCCCGTCGAAGAACTCGGCATTGGTCTTCGTGTCCTTCATCTTGTCGATGAGGAATTCCGCCGCCGCCAGTTCGTCCATCGGGTGCAGCAGTTTGCGCAGGATCCAGATCTTCTGCAGCTCCTCGGGCGAGGTGATGAGTTCTTCACGCCGTGTTCCGGAGCGGTTGATGTTCAGCGCCGGAAATACGCGCTTCTCCGCGATACGGCGATCGAGATGAATCTCGCTGTTACCGGTGCCCTTGAACTCCTCGAAGATCACGTCGTCCATTCGCGAACCGGTATCGACCAGTGCCGTCGCCAGAATCGTCAGGCTGCCGCCCTCTTCGATATTCCGGGCCGCGCCGAAGAATCGCTTCGGACGCTGCAGCGCGTTGGCATCCACACCGCCCGTCAGTACCTTGCCGGAACTCGGCACCACGGTGTTGTAGGCACGCGCGAGCCGGGTGATCGAGTCGAGCAGGATCACGACGTCTTTCTTGTGCTCGACCAGACGCTTGGCCTTGGCGATGACCATCTCGGCCACCTGCACGTGGCGGCTGGCCGGCTCGTCAAAGGTCGAGGAGACGACTTCGCCGCGCACGGTGCGGGACATCTCGGTGACTTCTTCGGGCCGCTCGTCGATCAGCAGCACGATCAGGTACACCTCGGGGTGATTACCGGTGATCGAGTTCGCGATGTTCTGCAGCAGCATCGTCTTGCCGGCCTTAGGCGGCGAAACGATCAGTCCGCGCTGGCCTTTGCCCAGTGGCGCAACCAGGTCGATCATGCGCGCGGTCAGGTCTTCCGTACTGCCGGTACCACGTTCCAGCTTGAACCGCTCGGTCGGGTGCAGCGGCGTGAGGTTCTCAAACAGGACCTTGCTGCGCGCGTTCTCCGGCGAATCAAAATTGATCTGTCCGACCTTCAGCAGCGCGAAGTAACGCTCGCCGTCTTTCGGCGGACGGATCAGCCCGGAAATCGTGTCGCCGGTGCGCAGATTGAACCGTCGGATCTGCGAGGGGCTGATGTAGATGTCGTCCGGACCGGCGAGGTAAGAGCCCTCGGCCGACCGCAGGAAGCCAAAGCCGTCCTGCAGTATCTCGAGCACACCGTCGCCGTAGATGTCTTCGCCGTTGCGGGCATGCGCCTTCAGGATTGCGAAGATGATGTCCTGCTTTCGCGAACGGGCAAGGTTCTCCATGCCCATCTGCTTGGCTATCTCGAGCAGGTCCGGAATCGGCTTGTGCTTGAGTTCACTGAGGTTCATCGATTTCCGGCTGGCCTCGAGCTCGGCCGGACTGATTACATCGAGGTCATCGGCATCCAGGAAATCGTCCGGCGGCATCTCTTCCTGCCGAGGACCGCGATTGCCGTCTGCCTGGCCGCCACGGCCGCGCTTGCCTGAACGGCCACGGCCCTGGTTGCCAAGGTAGCCTCTCACAGACTGCTGTCCAGAAACGCCTCGACGTCCGCTCTTCTGACGGCGCCGATCTTCTGACCCTCCGCCTGACCGTTCTTGAACAGAATCAGTGTTGGAATTCCCCTGACGTTGAACTTCATTGGCGTCTTCGGGTTTTCGTCCACGTTCATCTTGGCGACCACGACTCGGCCGTCGTACTGGGTCGTTATCTCGTCGAGTATCGGTGCGATCATCTTGCATGGTCCGCACCACTCAGCCCAAAAATCGAGCAACACCGGTTGCTCGGACTGCAAGACGTCTTTTTCGAAGCTTGCATCGGTTACGTGGATGATCTTCTGGCTCACCAGAGACTACCTCCGCTGACATGTATGGAGTTGACAAATCTAGGACCCACTATGGGATTGATGGAAAACGCGCGGGATATCGGGTGACGAAGTGTCCCGCGTGAGGCAAACTAGTGAAACTGCTGGCAAGTAACCTGACTTCTGGAATCCCGTTGCGCCGGATCACAGTTTCGGGGTTTGGCGCCCGAACGATCGGCGTTCACTTCTGGCGGGAGCGGCTTGGTCCGCTAGTTGAAGCGTATTTGAACCCGCTTTTATTCTTTTTGCAAGACTGTACCTACGGCTTTCTACCTGATGTCCGATACTCATCTCACTGATGTCTCTTTCAACAACCTGCATTTACCCGAGGAACTGGCTCGCGGAATCGCCGATGCCGGCTTCGAGCGATGCACGCCTATCCAGGCCCAGACACTGCCACGGGCGCTGGCCGGCTTTGACGTAGCGGGCCAGGCCCAGACCGGGACAGGCAAGACCGCCGCGTTCCTCGTCGCGCTCTACTCGGCGCTCCTGCGCCGGGAGGTCCCGCCGACGCGACGGGCCAATGCCCCCCGGGCGCTGATCATTGCGCCGACCCGCGAGTTGGCCATACAGATCCACAACGATGCCGAAATCCTCGGCCAGTACACCAGTCTAAGGCTCGGACTGGCGTTCGGCGGCGTTGATTACGAGAAGCAGCGGCGAACTCTGGAAGACGGCGTGGACATTCTGATCGGAACCCCGGGCCGGCTGATCGACTTCTATAAGCAACGTGTCTTTGACCTCGGTGCCGTGCAGGTCCTGGTGCTCGACGAGGCGGACCGGATGTTCGACCTCGGCTTCATCAGCGACATCCGCTACATCCTGCGACGCCTGCCCCGCGCCGACGAACGGCTCAACCTGCTGTTCTCCGCCACCCTCGCACAGCGCGTGCTCGAGCTGGCGTTCGAGCACATGAACGACCCGGAACTGGTGCGAATCGAGCCGGACAAGCTGACCGTGGACCAGGTTCGTCAGTCGATCTACTTCCCCTCCATGGAGGAAAAGCCGCGCCTGCTCGTTGGCCTGCTGCGCTCGATGGACCCGACGCGCACCATGATTTTCGTCAATACCCGCCGAGGTGCGGAAAGGCTCCAGGGCCTGTTGCAGGCCAACGGGATCAATGCCGAGGCGATGTCCGGTGATGTGCCGCAGCGCAAGCGCATGCGTATGCTGAGTGACTTCCACAGCGGTAAACTCCCGGTCCTGATCGGCACGGACGTCGCATCACGTGGCCTGCACATCCCGGCCGTGAGCCATGTCTTCAATTACGACCTTCCCCAGGATCCCGAGGACTACGTGCATCGCATCGGCCGGACGGCCCGCGCCGGCGCCGAGGGCGATGCGATCAGTTTTGGCTGCGAGGACTATGCAATCTCGCTGCCCGATATCGAAGGCTACGTAGGTCGAAGCATCCCGAGAGCCGCAGTCAGTGAAGGCCTGCTGGCGGAGATTAAGTACCCACCACGTGAACCGCGTCGCGGCCGCGGAGGACCGGGCGGGCACCGCGGGGGCGAACCACGTGGAGGTCGCTCAGGAGGACGAAGCCGCGGGCCGGGACCGGCACGCGGCGCTGCCCCGGCCGCCGCCAAGCCCAGGAGCGACAACGAAGCGGGCGGACGCGCACATGGCGATACGGCACCCACGGGCAAGGACAGCAGCAGTGCCGCGGAGCGACCGAAGCGGCGTCGGCGCCGACGGCCGGCCGATGGCGCTGGCCCTGCGCCCCCGGTTACCGAGGGCTGATGGGCGATCGGGCTGCGGCAGCAGCCGGCGGGATGATCTGACCAAGCGAGTCGATTCCGCGAAAGCCCGTCTCTGGCGCGTGCGCAGGCCGTGTGGAATCCGGCCGCAACAACTGCAGCACCTGCGCCACGCCCGCCTCATGGGCCGCGTGCAGCACGGCAGGACTGTCGTCGACAAACAGGACCCGGACCGGCGCAACGCCCGTGCTCCGCTCGAGATCCGCCCAGAACCGGGCCGATTCCTTCGGTACACCGAACTCGTGCGAGGAGATGAGCCGGTCGAAGTGTGCTTCGAGGCCTGTTTGACGGTTCTTTATCGCCAGGCTGATCGGGTGCGCGTTGGTGGTCAGAAGCACGCGCCTGCCCATGACCCGGACGGCATCGAGAAACTCGACCGCACCAGGGAGGAAGCGGATCTGCTCTCGCAGTTCGACTTTGAGTGCTGCAATGTCCACCCCGAGTTCCTCGCTCCAGTGATCGATGCAATACCACTCGAGCGTGCCGCGGCGGGCATCGAACCGGCGTTTGAGCTCGACCAGGGCATCTTGCTCGGGGACACCGTGTAATTCGCCCCAGCGGCGCGGCAACGCCTCGAGCCAGAACAGGTTGTCGAAATGCAGATCCAGCACGGTGCCGTCCATGTCCAGGCAAACGGTGTCGATCTGTTCCCAGCGAATCCCAGGTCCGGTTGATGATGAAGTTGCCGCGGCGTGCAATGTGTCTCAGCGGTATCGGGAAAGGTCCCGCTATGATACGGGTTGCCTCAGCCACTTCGGAGACCCAGTGACCAAAGAAACACCGACCGCTGCCCAGCTAGCCGGCCTGCTCCCCGGCGTCCTCGAGATCGTTGCAACTGCCTCGCGGGCGATACTCGAGATCTACGCGGGTTCGCACGATGTCGAGTACAAGGAAGACGATTCGCCGCTGACCCGGGCCGACAAGGCAGCTCACGAGATCCTGGCCTCCGGGCTGGCCAGTCTGTCGCCGCATTTTCCTGTGCTGTCCGAAGAGTCACAGGCTGCGCACGATTTTTCGACGCGCGGGGTCTGGCCGACCTATTGGCTGGTCGACCCGCTGGACGGCACCAAGGAATTCATCAATCGAAACGGTGAATTCACCGTCAATGTCGCCTTGATCAGCGACCATCGCCCTGTTCTGGGGGTGGTCGACGCACCGGCACTGGGTTTTACATATTCTGCCGCCGTGGGACTCGGCGCTTTCAGGACCGAGGGTGACGGTACCCGACGGCCGATCAAAGTCCGCCCCGCCGCAAACCCGCTGGTTGTCGTGGGCAGCCGCTCGCACCGGGGCAGCTCACTCGACGCGCTGCTGGCAAGAATCGGCCCGCACGAGATGCGGCCCATGGGCAGCGCGCTGAAGATCTGCCTGGTGGCGGAGGGTACGGCCGATTTTTACCCACGACTGGGCCTGACCTCCGAATGGGACACGGCCGCCGCACAGGCCGTGCTTGAAATCGCCGGAGGGCAGCTGACCATGCTGGATGGCAGGCCACTGCGGTACAACGAGCGACGCGACACCCTGCTGAATCCGCATTTTCTCGCTTTCGGGGACAGCACCCGGGACTGGAAGAGCCTCTTGCAGGGCTAAAGCCCCGGAATCTGCTGCCGATGCTCCTCACCTGGCCCCTGCTGGCCTTGCTGATGGCCATGCTGGCCCTCGGCTGGTTCTGGCATGACAGTCTCGGCGCCCGGGAAAGCGCGAACCGCGTTGCGAGGGAGGCCTGCGAGGGCATCGGCGCGCAGTTCCTCGACGGCACGGTCGCCTTCCGTGCGCTTCGGCCCGTGCGGTCCCCGCGGGGGCAGATGACGCTGCGTCGCACCTACGTCTTCGATTACACGCTGGACGGCGTCACTCCTCAGCAGGGCTTCGTGATTCTGACCGGCCACAGCGTCGACAGCGTCGGTCTGCAGTAATCCAGTCTATCGCTTCGGGGCCATGCCGCGATAAGCTTCGCGCCCTGTACTTCAATCAGTGATGGCTTGACTCGGCATGACCGAAGTTGGTGACAACGTCGATACCGAGACATTTGGGCACCTGGAACGTCTGCGGGAACTGCGGATCGAGCACCGTGATCTCGATGACGTGATCAACCGGCTGCAGATGGACCTCTTCATAGACCAGGTCCAGTTGCGTCGTTTGAAAAAGCGAAAGCTCCTCTTGAAGGATCAGATCGCCCGGATCGAAAGCCAGCTGATTCCCGACCTGAACGCCTGAATTTTATGCAGAAACGCCTGCAAGCGCTCGGCGAGTTCGTCGAAAGCACCCTGCAACCTGCGAATCTTGTCCAGCTCGCCGTGATCGCGGCGATGGCGGGCCTGGGCTGGTGGCTGGCCCGCGCCCTGCGCAATCACCTGGCCACGGCGGAAAAGCCTCAGGATCTGCGCGGCCGCGTCCGCGAAGCCGGCTGGGTGCTCGCGCCTTATGCCGTGGCTCTGGTGCTGCTCGCGATGTCCGACGGGATGATGCACTCGATGGGTCTGCGGACCGATTTCGTGAAAATCGGCGTACAACTCACGGCGCTGCTGCTGTTCATTCGGCTGATCGTGTACCTGGTGCGCGTCTCGCTCGGGGCAAGGGCGCGCGTACAGGGCTGGGGAGCGCCGATCAGCATCGTGATCTGGGCTTTCCTGTCGCTGCACCTGCTCGGCTGGGGCGAAGGTGTCATCAATGCACTCGATGGCATCGGCATCAACCTCGGCGAGACCCGGATTTCCGTCTGGTCGGTGATGAAACTGCTGGTCACGGTCAGCCTGTTCGTTGTCGGAGGGGTCTGGCTCTCAAGGTGGTTCGAGCGCCGCCTGATGAAGTTCGACGTGCTCGCGCCGAACATGCGCATCGGGCTGGCGAAAGGCACCCAGGCGTTTCTCGTCGGTCTGTCGGTACTGGTCGGCCTGAACGCCGCCGGACTGGACCTGACGACGCTCAACGTGCTGACCGGCGCAATCGGCATCGGTCTTGGATTCGGACTACAGAGCATCGCCGCCAATTTCGTCAGTGGATTCGTGTTGCTGATGGACCGTTCGATCAAGCCGGGCGATGTGATCAGCTTTACCGGCACGACCGGTACGAGCACCGAGGGGTTTGGCTGGGTCGAGGAACTGCGTGGCCGGTACGTCGTGGTACGCGATCGCGACGGGGTCGAGACGCTGGTGCCAAACCAGAACCTGATCACCAACTCGGTCATCAACTGGAGCTACACCGACCCACGGGTGCGACTGAAACTGCCGATACGGGTCAGCTATAAGAGCGACCCTGAGCTGGCCATGCAACTGCTGCTCAAGGCAACCGAGACCCACAACCGCATCCTCAAGCAGCCGGCACCGGTTGCGCGGCTGATGCATTTTGGCGATCACGGTATCGAACTGGAACTGCGATTCTGGATTCCAGACCCGCACGAAGGCGTCAATAATGTACGTTCGGACGTCAACCGAACGATCTGGCGACTGTTCCAGGAACACGACATTACGATCCCGGTGGCACAACGCGAGGTCCGCCTCGAAATGGCTGACCCGCCGCTGGCAGCGCTCGAGCCGGCGCGCAATCCCTGACCCACGGAATGACTGCCGTGCCGGTGCAGGTTTCGGAGAGTCTTTCCATTCCCGATGAGTTGCTCGAGTTCAGGCACGTTCGCGCCTCGGGTCCCGGTGGCCAGAACGTCAACAAGGTATCGAACGCTGCCGAACTGCGCTTTGACCTGGCGGGCTGGCTGGACCTGCCTGAAGCAGCGCGCCTGCGACTCGCGACACTGGCCGGAAGACGTCTGAGCGATGCAGGCGTTATCGTCATTGACGCCCAGCGCTTTCGCTCGCTCGAGAAGAACCGGGCCGATGCCCTTGACCGCCTGCTGGAGATGATACGAGGCGCGCTGATCGAACCGAAGAAGCGACGCCCGACCAAGCCGACCCGCGCCTCAAAGAAACGCAGGCTCGAAGCCAAGGCACGCGACTCGCGAACCAAGCAGATGCGCGGGCGAATTCGCACCGACGACTGACACGCCACATCCCCGGAGACTGCTCAGCGAAAAACCCCGCAATCCGAGCGGTCGCCGCGCGCGAACGCAAACCTACCGGTGCACGACCTGCAGAATGCTGTTGCGGATCTGCTCAGCCAGCACCATCTTCGCATCCGAAGCGATGGCCTCGAGCTGCTCAGCGTCGTAGGCCAGTTTGCCCTCGGGCGTCGTCTGGAGCACGTCCTGTTGACGAAGCAGTCTCAGAAAATGGTCGAACAGGTGTCGATCAAAGAACTCGGGCGAATTCAACGCGTAAAGCATCGACATTCGCTGCGCGGTCAACTGGCACTGGTGCACCAGGGCCTCCTGGCTGAGCTTGCCGCTGCCGGCCCGCAACAGCTGGGAAATGGCCAGGTAGTAGCGCTCCAGGATCGGCACACTCGCCCTGGCCAGCACCGATAGCTGAACGGCCTCGGTCGACTCGGTCGGCGGACGACGCCAGATCCGACGATCCTCGCTTGCGGTCAGCAGGCCGTGATTGAGCAGGTCTTCGAGCAACTCGTCGACGACCTCCGGCAAAGCGGAGACCGGCCAGCGCATGAAGTACTCCTTGACGATGTATGGATAGACGCGTCCCGCCAACCGATACAGGTCCTCGATGCTGACGGCCGCATTGTTCAGAAATGCGCAGGCGATCAGCGATGGCATCAGCAGCAGATGCAGCGCGTTGTTACGGAAATAGGCACTCAGGATCGACTCGTATTCAGGCATCGAGATGATGTCACCGAGTTCCTGAGGTCGCCGCCTGAGAAAACCCAGCGACTCGCCGTAGGCGATCATCGAAGCACCGTCCATGGCGGTGACCCAGCAGTTCGGCGAATAAGGCGCCTGTCTCAGCAATGAGGCATACAGCTCGAGCTGGCGCGCAAGGTCCGCGGCGCCCATGCTCTGCTTGGGCGTCGCCAGCAGCACCAGGCCAAGCAGGTTGACCGGCGTGACGGCGGCAGCGGAATTGATGCGGGTCATGATCGACGTCGCCAGTTCCGTCACCAGTGGCCGGAACCACTGCGGTTGATCCGCCTCCCCGACCGGCATTCGCTTCCACTCAGGGTCGTGCTGCAGGATTTTCTCATCCAGAGACAGGGGTTCACCGAAGCTGACATAGACCTTGCCAAAGCGCTTGCGCAGCGCGGGGATCGCCCGGAACAGCGTCACTATGGACTCCTTCTCCTTTGGCCGGCCGGACAGTTCGCCGACGTACGTGCCGCCCTCGAGCAGACGCTCGTAGCCGAAATACACTGGTACGAAAACGATTGGCCGGGTCGGCTGGCGCAGGTAACTGCGCACCGTCATGGCCAGCATGCCGGTCTTCGGTTGCAACAGCCGGCCGGTGCGACTTCGGCCACCCTCGATGAAATACTCGATCGAGTGACCACGCGCCATCATCAGACCGAGATACTTGACGAACACGGCTGAATAAAGCGCATTGCCGCTGAAACTACGGCGCAGAAAAAAAGCGCCGCCGCGCCGGAGCAGCGGTCCGACGCCCGGCATGTTCAGGTTGATGCCGGCGGCAATGTGCGGAACCGCGAATCCCTTGTGAAAGACCACGTAGGACAGCAGCAGATAATCCATGTGACTGCGATGGCAGGGCACGTAGACGATTTCTCTGCCCTCCCCGACCGATTCGAGGTTCGAGAAGTTCGCGAGTTCAACGCCGTCATAGAGCTTGTTCCAGAGCCGGCCAAGCACGCCGGACATAAAGACTACGAACGGATGCGAGTAATTGGCAGCGATTTCGAAGGCATAACCGCGCGCCACTTTCAGCGCGTCGCGTCGCGAGAGATTCTTCGACTGCATCTCAGCACGCACGGCCTCGCGTACGCTCTCGGTACGCAGCACCTGCGCCACGATGGTCCTTCGATGAGACAGGTCCGGGCCAATTGTCGCCGTGCGCTGGTTCCGAAACTGCGCACGTAACTGGCGCCAGAGCCGCCGCGGCCCCAGTCGGGTGTCGCGCGCATCACCAATACTCCGCTGCAGCGAAATCGGATCGCCAAACAGCGTCAGGAGATTGCGACCGTTGATCAACAGCGAAAGCAGCTTGCGAAATCGCCCGCCAATATCCCAGTCCTCAGCCACCATCAGCCGGAACCAGGAACGCTCTCGTCCTGGTACCCGGCCGAAAAACAGACTGACCGGTGCCAGTTCGACATCGAGCGCCGTTGCACCAATGGCATGCTCCGTCAGGGTCAACAGTCCCGCGGGCATGCGGCGATCCACCCGCAGGCCGAGAAAGCCGGCTCGTCTTTCAAGGAAGACCGTCGAGACCGGAAGTACGGCTCCGCCCTGGAAAGGCTCAAGCGGCGGCGGCAGGCCACGTTCTTTGCAAACGTACTCCAGCACGGCCATATCGACGATACTTCGCTTCTCGAGCACATAGACAACCGGCCGCCCGCTGCCGAGGCGTTCACGAACATCGTCCGGCAGGACCGACGGGCGCACCCACAATGCAACAAAGCCGCGCACCAGCGGCAGGAGCAGTCGCTCCAGCGGTGTGAAACCACTCACCCGGGCAGACGACCGCTGATCAGCAGGTGACGATCTGAAACGGTGCGTACGTCCAGCCCGGACAGTCCGCTGTCGTGCAACTGCTGTCGCACCTCGTCGGGTTCGAAGGCTGCGCAGAGCGAGTTAAAGAAATCCTGCTTGAGCACCTCAGGCTCACTGCCCGAATAGTGCTCGACGATTGCGCGGGCGGCCTCCGTTGATTCTGGTCGAAACAGATCCATGACGATGACCGGCGCAGCCGGCACGGCCGATTCGCGAATCGAATTCCAGAGCACGCGTGGATCATGCAGATGATGCAGCAGGCTGTTGCTGATGATCGCGTCGTAGTGTTGCCTCGGTAAGGTCGCGCCCGGCAGGATGCCCTCGATGAACTGCACACGGTGCGCCAGTTGCGGCAGTTCGGCCAGGCGGGCGCGCCCGAAATCGAGCATGGCAGCCGAACCGTCCAGGCCGTGAACCTCGAGGCGCGAAAAGCGTGCAGCCAGGCGCAGCACGATGTCACCCGGGCCACAACCGAGGTCAAGGATTGCGCCGGCATCGAGTTCCGGAAACTGCTCGGCAATGTAAGTGACGAAACGTTCGTTAGGCTCAGCAAAATCCGCCAGGGCGTACGCTCGTGCCTGCTCGAACTCATCCATAAGCTCGGGTTCGAGTACTCGCTGCATGTTTCTGCTCTACGCGACGGAAACGGGGTACCGATAGTCCGTGGGCTACTGGTTTGAACCTTCGGCTGCCTCGAGTTCCGCGTCGAGGTCGTCCTTTCGTCCGAGAGTGATGTCCTCTACTGCACGTGCCCGGTCCTGCGTCTGGATCATGTCGTCGAAAACGGTGTCATCGGTGTCGCGGCCCAGCGCACGCATTTCTTCCTTGTCCTGCTTTGGCGCCTCACCGCCACAAGCAACAAGCGCTGTGAGCATCACGCCGAGCAGGGTTAACCTAGCGCCTCGATCCATCAATGTTCCCCCAGGCTGAATTCGGGCCAATCTTAACCGATAGAATCTTTTCAGGAGCGATTTCGCGGGCCCGCGCAGGGTCACGCCCGTCGAATATCCGCCCCGTTGTCCAATCGATCAGAAAATGGCGCCGATGATCGACCGCAGCAGCGCCGTTAGCGGTACCGGCGGGACAACGACGTCGCCTCCCACCCGCCGAAGCCTGCATCTACCGCGGCCCGTGGCCTTTACGACTCATCGAGATCCCTGAGCAGAGACTGGTACTGGATCGACTCACGGAGCAGCCGCCCGGCTATTTGGCGCAACCGGTCGACGGCCTCGTCGGGCAGGACGAAGCTGGTCGGAAGGTTCATGAAATACTCGCGTTCCTGAGGGTCACGAATCGCATCGAAACTGATGTCGAGTACGTGCAGGTCGAGCCTGGGTATGCTCGCCTCGGCCTCCGCCTCTGTCGCCCCGGCAAGGCGCGCCTGTCGCAACCAGAAGACTCCGTCGCCAGGCCATGAATCCGGCGCGGTCCTTCATGAGTTCAATCGTCTCGAAAGAATAGCGCTCGATAGGCACCGAAGCCGATCGCGACAACAGTGTGAACAGTCCCGGCGCTGATTCCTTCTTGTCCCAGTCCGTACTCGGATTCGAGTGGGCATTCACGACGACCAGCGCAATCCGGCGGATCACGTTGAAACCGCTTTCGCTGCGAAATGCCGGGCTCGCCTCGAGCTCGTAGATTCCCTCGAGGACTCCACGTACGCCGATGTTGTCGGCCACCCCGCCATCTTCCAGGTGAATGTAAGGCCGCCCCGCGCTGTACTGAAATTCGCGCATCTCCCGATATCGCTGGATCGCCCTGCCGGCCTGTTCGGCCCGGTTCTCGGGATGAGTGACATCCCCGACCGAGGCCGGGTACTCGTAGCCGCAGTTGCCACCATGATTGTCGAGGGTTATCGGTGAAAACACACCGGGCACCGCGGATGATGCAGTGACCGCCCGCGACAGTCGCAGCTCGCCAGGATCAGAATGTTGATTTGCATCCAGAAGTGACCCACTAAGCCCGGGCACTTGCATCTAAAACTGGCCCACGTGTAACGCTTCCTCCCGCTGCAGGACGGCGGGAGTTGATCAGGAGTGATAGACGTGGATTTATTGAGCGTGATTCAGCGCTGGCACCATCGTGAAGGGCTGGCGATTCGAGAGATCAAGCGACGGACCGGGCTGTCCCGGAACACCATTCGCAAGTACCTGGCCGGCGACGTCGTCGAGCCGAAGTACCCGACCAGGAGGAGCGCGAGCAAGCTCGATCCGTATGCCGAGATATTGTCGAGCTGGCTGACCCGGGAGGCGAAGCACAACCGCAAGCGCCGCCGTAACCTGAAGCAGCTGCACCGCGACCTCGTGGCGCTTGGCTATGACGGTTCGTACGACCGGGTGGCCGCCTTTGCGCGGGACTGGCGGCAGCGCGAGCGGGAACGCACCCACCAGGCGAGCCGCGGCGCTTTCGTACCGCTGGTGTTTGCGCCGGGCGAGGCTTTTCAGTTCGACTGGAGCGAGGACTGGCTCGTCATCGGGCGGAAGAAGACCAAGCTGCAGGTGGCGCACACCAAGCTCTGCCACAGCCGGGCGTTTCATTTGCGCGCCTACCTGACCCAGACGCACGAGATGCTGTTCGATGCTCACAACCATGCGTTCCGCGTGTTGGGTGGCGTGCCCGAGCGCGGCATCTATGACAACATGAAGACGGCAGTGGATAAAGTCGGCCGCGGCAAGGGGCGCCTGGTCAACGCCCGCTTTCGGGCCATGGTCAGCCACTTCCTGTTCGAGGCGGAGTTTTGCAACCCAGCCGCCGGCTGGGAGAAGGGTCAGGTCGAGAAGAACGTCCGCGATGCCCGCCATCGGCTGTTGCAGGACGCGCCGGCCTTCGCGGATCTCACCGAGGCCAATGCCTGGCTCGAAGCCCGCTGCCAGAGCCTGTGGCACGAGATCGTCCATCCCGAGCACTCGCAGCGTACAGTCGCCGAGGTCCACGCCGACGAACAAGCGGCGCTGATGGCGATGCCGCCACCGTTCGACGGCTTCATCGAGATGACCAAGCGGGTCTCGCCGACCTGCCTCGTCGTGTTCGAGCGCAACCGTTACAGCGTGCCGGCCGCCTTTGCCAACCGGGTGGTGAGCCTGAGAGCCTATGCCGAGCGCCTCGTGCTGGTCGCCGAGGCCGAGGTCATCGCCGAACACGAACGTGTGTTCAGCCGCGACCACAATAGCAAGGGCGTCACGATCTACGACTGGCGCCATTACCTTGCCGTCGTGCAGCGCAAGCCCGGCGCGCTGCGTAACGGCGCGCCATTCACAGAGCTGCCGCCGAGCTTCAAGCGGCTGCAGTCGGTGCTGATGCCGCGCGATGGCGGAGACCGCGAGATGGCCGATATCCTGGCCCTCGTCCTGCACCACGACGAGCAACTCGTCGAACAGGCTGTCAGGGAAGCGATCGCCTCTGAGGTGATCTCAAAGATGCACATCCTGAACCGGCTGACCCACCACTGCCACATCCTCGAGACCGGCAACGACAGTTACCGCCTCAAGAACTCAACCACCACGAAGGAGGAAAAGACCAAAAACCGACATAATCTGGCCATCCGGGTGGGTCAGTTTTCAGCGCAAATCCCGGGTCAACTTTCGGTGCAAATCAACAGTCAGGACCCCAAAGTCGGCGAGGGGCGCCATCGAACGAACCCAGCCGATGGTCTTCCCGGGGAAGAAGGCGGCAGACGTTGGCATCGATCTCGCCACACCTGCCGTTGAATTCACGGGCTCGGAGGCACGATCGAGGTTCGCGGGCCACGTGGAGCAGGTCACGGTCGAAGTGCATGACGCTAATCGGGCCGCCGACGCAGCGGTTCGCAAGGGCATGGCGGAGGCTGAAAAACACAACGGAGAGTTGCGTGCTCTGCCCCGGCCCGATCGGGTAAAATGGTTGCCGCGCAAGACGTTCGGGGGCGGCGCACCGCCCTCCCGCCTGCGGTGATCTGCGGACATCAGTGGCAGCGCTCGGACGGAGGTCAGGCATGTCGGAAAGCAAGCCCGTGAAGGAAAGACTCCGTAGCGAACTGCGCGAGTACGGGCGGATCGCGACCTACCTGTTCGTCTGTTTCAGCGCGATCCTGTTCTACAAGTCCGCTGTCCTTGGTGGCCCGCCCCCGGGCGTAAGCCTGCTTGGCCTGGCGGCCGGCAAGGCGCTGATACTTGGGAAGTTCGCGCTGATCGGCGAAGCGGCTGGCATCGGCTCAAGATTGAAATCCAGGTCCCTGTGGCAATACATATGGCGAAAAGTCATTTTGCTCTTCCTGCTGCTGTTCGTGCTCACCATGGTGGAGGAATTGCTCGTCGGCTTGTATCACGGGCATTCACTTGCTGAAACACTGGGCGAGTTCAAGCAACGATCATTTCTTGAGATGCTGGCGTCTTCCGTGCTGTTGATGCTCGTACTGACGCCCTACGTAGCCGTACAGGCAGTAAGCCGCTCGCTTGGGCCGGGCGTGCTTCGCGGGATGCTGGTCGCGCCGCCAAAAAAGGATTAGCCAGCCGATACACGAAGCCAGCCACTCAGCGCGCGACGTCTCACATTCGGGGATGCGGTGCCGCCGGCGCGGCGTGGAGCCGTTTGGCCATGCGTTTGGCCTCGGGCACGGCATGCGCAAAGAAACGTTTGAGTCCCGGGCACAGGTAGTTGAGCCCAGGCTCGCCATCGGGAGTGCGTAGCAGGCGATTCTTCGGGCACTCGCCCCAGCAATCGCCCAGGAAAGCGCAGTCCAGACAGTACTTCGGCAGCTTCTCAGACTTGGCGTACCCGAACCGCACCTGCTCCGGGTCGAAGACCATGTCGGCCAGCTTGCGGGAATGCACATTCCCTCTTCGGTACTCCGGGTAAACGTAGTGGTCGCAGGCGTAGACACGGCCATCGTGCTCGATCGCCAGACCCTTGCCGCAGTACTCCGCAAAAACGCAGAGTTGCGAGGGTTGCCCCATGTGTTGGGCGACCAGCGTCTCGCAGAAGTTGACCAGTACTTTGCCGACGTCACGGCTCTGCCACTCGTCCCAGACTTTGCATAGAAAATAGCCGTATTCTTCCGCGTCCACCGACCAGTCAGTGACCACCGAGTCCGGGTGCCCGGGCTTCGATTCCGGCGTGCCGACGACCGGCAGGCTCGACGGCTCCCAGGTCCCGGGTGCCGTGCTCTCGAACCCGCGAAACTCGACGATCGGAATGAACTGCAGGTAGGTCGATCCGATTTCCCGGCGCAGGAACCGGTAAACGTCGAGCGGCTTCGTCGCGTTGTAGCGGTGGACGCAGCTAAGGGTGTTGAACGGGACCTCGAACCGGCGCAGCAAGCCCGCGGCCGCCACCACCTTATCGAAAGTTGGCTCGCCGTGCTTATCCAGGCGGAACCGATCGTGGACTTCTCTGGGACCATCAATGGACAAACCAACCAGGAACCGGTGACGCTTGAGGAAGCGGGCCCAGTCCTCGTCCAGCAGCGTGCCATTGGTTTGCAGATCATTCTCGATTCGCTGATCGGCCTTGGCATGCTTGCGTTGCAGCGCGACAACTTTCTCGAAGAAGCCGAGCCCGAGCAATGTCGGTTCACCACCCTGCCAGGAGAACACGATTTCCTCCGCCGTCACGCTCTCAATGTAGTTACGGACAAACGATTCGAGCGACTCATCGCTCATGTGTCCGGCGCCCGGCCCTCCCACGAGTTCCCGCTTGCTGAGGTAATAGCAATAGGTGCAGTCGAGATTGCAGGCCGATCCGGCCGGCTTGGCCATGACGTGGAATCGCCGCGTCGCAATGGTGCCAAGCGACTGCGGCATCGTGTACTTGTCCAGGGACGGCGTCATATGTCCGGCCTCTATGTGTGGGGCAGCAACCTGCCTTGCAGGTGCGCCGATATCACAGGTTTCGGGGCAGGATACCGGGCTAAGGGCTGTTGCTCTAATAAGGGTGTGTACGCACGGAGCCCAGGGCAGCGGACGCAGCCTGCGAATCCAGCCCTCGAGCAACGAGGGACGAACAGCATGGAGTCAACCGAAGGCGAAATCGCGCCTAATGCAACTCGTCAACGGTAAATAGAAAATAGGCGAAGAAATGGTTTATCGCGCGGATCTGGTCCAGCAACCGGTGGTCAGAATCGAGCACGTGCAGCACCGCTTTGTGTTCCCGCGCAAACCGGATGCTGTTGTCGACCGGAATGACTTCATCGCGCCACCCGTGCACGATGGCCGTCGGACAATTCGCCGGCCTCGGACTGATTTTTTCATAGCCGGGCATGTAGAGGGCGGGTGCGAGCAGGAACATGCCGCGTGCCTGCAACAGTGATGAGGCTGCGACCGATACGTACCCGCCCATGCTCGAACCCACCAGCACCAGCGACCCCCGCAGGTCCTTGCAGAAAGCCAGCAATCGGGTCACACGCGTCGCCGGGTCGTCGATGCCGCGATAATCGACGGACTCGACCGTAAACCCCTCTTCCCTGGCGATTTCGGCCATCGCTGAAATCTTGCTGCCCCAGGGCTCGCTGTCCTGGCCGTGCGAAAAAACCACGTAGCGGTCTGTCATCGTGATGCCTTGTCTGGATTTAAATGCGGACGCATGGTCATCATAAGCCGAGCAGATTGCAGTATGCGCGGCCTAGTTCTCATCGCCGGGCCTCCAAAGCCAGCGATCCAGGTCTTCGGCGGATGCCTTCCAGCCGTAGTTCCGCAGGTTTACCCGGCCACCGGTCACATCGACGCCCTCCTCTCCAAGGCGTTCGAGCTGTTCACAGCGTGCCCGCGATCCCTCAGGCAACGCGATACGACCGCCCGAGGCAAGCACCCGATGCCAGGGCAACGCGCTGCCCTGCGGCAATGCCGATAGAACCCGGCCCACCAGTCGGGAGTGGCGCGGCCAGCCTGCCTGCCGGGCAACCGCACCGTAAGTGGTCACCTTTCCGGACGGGATGCGGGCGATGACATCCATAATCGAGTCACGGACAGCATCCACGGTTGGAGTCATACCGGACATGCTATCGACACACCGCCTGTACGGACAAGCTGCTCCCGGGTTTGCCTGCCAGCGTTGCTGCATGCGACAGTCGGCTGATGCCCGCACAAGAGAGACCCACCGGCTGGCGATTTGCGATCGACAGGGGCGGTACGTTCACGGATATCGTGGCCTGGAGCCCGGATGGTCAGCTCCACGTCCACAAGGTGCTCTCCTCCGATCCACAGGGCGCGACGGACCCGGCGGTCCGCGGGATCGAAGAGGTGCTCGCGGCCCATCCGCACGATGCCCCGGTTGAATCCATCCGTCTCGGTACTACGGTAGCAACCAACGCACTGCTGGAACGCAAAGGCGAACCCACCGTCCTGCTCACCACCCGCGGCTTCCGCGACGTGCTGCGAATCGGCTACCAGAACCGCCCGGATATCTTTGCTCGCCGAATCGATCTGCCGGATGTCCTGCATGAAGACGTCGTCGAGGCGATAGAGCGGGTCGACGCGCAGGGAAGGGTACTCGTTGCACTTGACGAGAAAGCACTGCGCCGCGACCTGGCGGCCGCCCGTCAACGAGCGCTTCGCTCGATCGCAATTGCGTTCGTGCACGGTTTCCGCTATCCGGCGCACGAACTGAGTGCAGCTGGCATCGCGCGCGAAATGGGTTTCGAGGAAATCGTCACGTCGCACGAAGTGGCACCGCTGCTGGGGCTGGTCGCACGCGGCGACACCGCCGTGGCCGACGCCTACCTCTCGCCGGTTCTCATGCGCTATCTGCAGCAGTTCAGGAAAGGGGTTGCCGCGCGCTTCGGCAGCCCGCGGCTGTCGTTCATGCAGAGCAGCGGCGGGCTCGTCGATGCGGCGGGCTTTCGAGGTATCAACGCGATCCTCTCCGGCCCGGCCGGGGGAGTGGTCGGACTGATTGCGGCGGGCGGCGGCGATCAACCTCGCAAGCTCATTGGACTGGACATGGGCGGGACGTCGACCGACATCAGCATTTTTGCGGGCGAGCTGCCGCGTCGCTTCGAATCGGAGATCGACGGGGTACGTCTCGAGGCGCCGATGATGGATGTCCACACGATCGCGGCCGGAGGCGGTTCGATACTGCATTTCACTGGCGGGCGGCTGCAGGTGGGCCCGGACTCAGCCGGCGCGGACCCTGGGCCCGCCTGCTATCGGCAGGGCGGGCCGGCGACGCTGACCGACTGCAACGTCGTGCTGGGCCGAATACGCCCGGAGCGGTTTCCGCGACTGTTCGGCCCATCCTGCGACGAGATCCTGGACGTCGCTGCGTCCCGTGACGCACTGGCGCGCATCGCCGACTCCGTCGCCCGGGCAGGCGGTCCTGCACACAGTGTCGAGAGCATCGCCGATGCGTTTGTTTCGGTGGCCGTCGCACGCATGGCCAACGCGATTCGCGAATTGAGCCTTCGACATGGCCACGACCCGGCGCAATTTACGCTGCTGTCATTCGGCGGCGCCGCAGGCCAGTTTGCCTGTGCGGTCGGCGAGGCGCTCGGTATCAGTGAAATCCTGCTGCACCCGCTGGCGGGCGTCTTATCCGCCTATGGAATAGGCCTCGCCGCCCGGCGTTGCCTGCGCCGATGCAGCATCGAGCTGATGCTGACTGCAGACGGTCAGACCGCGGCGGACAACGCACTCCGGCGGCTCGAACGCGACGTCCGGGGCGAACTGGCACGGCAGGGAGTGGCCGAACAAGGGATAACGATTGAACGCAGTGCCCAGCTGCGACTTGAAGGTTCGGATACGGCGCTTGAGGTGCCCTGGCAGCCAGCCGGCGCGATGCTGGCTGAGTTTACCGCGCGACACCACGGACTTTACGGCTTCGAGCACACAGGCAGTCCGGTCATCATTGCCGGCGTCGCTGCCGAAGCCATCGAACGGACCACGCCGCCCATGTCCGAGGCGAAGACATCGAGTGCCGATGCGCCCCCCGCGACCGGCAACGGCGACGTGTCGCTCTGGTCTGGTGGCCGCTGGCAGACGGGCGCGCTCCTCGATCGGGCCGGACTCCGGGGTCAGCCGCCCCTGGCCGGACCGGCGCTGATCACCGATGCGGGGTCAACCGGATGGCTGGCGCCCGGCTGGCGTGCCGGCTGCGATGCCGACGCCCGGGTGGTACTGAAGCCTGGACCGCAGCCGCACACCCGACCTGGGCAGGGCGTGGAGCATCGTCCGGATCCGATGAAGCTGGAAATCTTTGATGGTCTTTTCATGCACGTGGCCGAACAGATGGGCGTCGTATTGCGGCAGACAGCGAGTTCCGTGAACATCAAGGAACGGCTGGACTTCTCCTGCGCACTGTTCGACGGGGCCGCGAATCTCGTCGCCAATGCGCCGCACATGCCGGTACATCTCGGTTCAATGGGCGCCAGCGTGGATGCGGTTGTCGCCCGCCACGGGCGCGATTTCCGGCCGGGCGATGCTTACCTGTTGAATTCCCCTTACGATGGCGGTACGCACCTGCCCGATATGACCGTAGTCAGCCCGGTATTTGACGACGACCAAGGCGGACTGTTGTTTTTCGTCGCCTCGCGCGCCCACCATGCTGACGTCGGCGGTATCACGCCAGGCTCCATGCCGCCTCACAGCCGGGACATCGCGGACGAGGGTGCGTTGGTTCCGCCGACGCGCATCGTGCGCGATGGGATGTTCGACGAAGCGTTGGTGCGCAGCCTGCTCGGCGGCACGCGCTGGCCCGCGCGCAACCCGACACAGAATCTCGCCGACCTGCGCGCGCAGCTGGCCGCCAATGCGCGGGGTATCCGCGAACTGAAGCGAGCGGCTCTCGAACAAGGGCTCGACACCCTGCTCGCTTACATGCATCACGTTCAGGACAACGCAGAGCAGTGCATGCGCCGTGCGATTCGCCAACTTCACGATGGCCGCTTCGAGTACGAACTCGACAACGCTCAGCGCATTTGCGTGCGAATCTCCATAGACAAACACCTCGGCGAAGCCACGCTGGACTTCGCTGGCACCTCTGAGCAACAGAGCAACAATTTCAACGCGCCGAGGGCCGTCACGACCGCAGCGGTGCTCTACGTGTTTCGAAGCCTGATCGACGAGCCAATAGCACTCAACGCAGGTTGCCTGAGGCCCCTGCGCATCCGCGTACCGACGGCTTCGATGCTCGATCCGACGCCGCCGCATGCCGTAGCCGCGGGCAACGTCGAGACCTCGCAATGCATTGTCGATGCAATTTACGGCGCGCTCGGACTGCAGGCCGCTTCGCAGGGCACGATGAACAATTTCACCTTTGGGGACGAACACTTCCAGTACTACGAGACGATCGCCGGTGGCGCCGGTGCCGGGCCGGGCTACGACGGAGCAAGCGGCATCCAGACACACATGACCAACTCGCGGCTCACCGACCCGGAAGTTCTCGAGACTCGGTTCCCCGTGCTGGTCAGGGAGTTCTCAGTTCGCCGAGGCTCGGGCGGTCGCGGCCTGCACAACGGCGGCGATGGACTGCTTCGACGGGTGGAATTTCTGGCGCCGATGACGATGGCCATCGTGTCGAATCACCGGCGCATCGCGCCCTTTGGACTGGCCGGCGGTCACCCCGGCTCGACGGGCGTCAATCGCCTGCTCAGGTGTGGCGGTCAATCACAGGTGCTGGCCGCCGCGGCCGAAGTCCCGGTGGATGTCGGTGACCAGGTTGAAATCGCGACGCCCGGTGGCGGCGGCTTTGGCCGCCCCGTGCCCGGCATCGGCTGAGCGGCTGGGGATCGGCTCCGCGTAGGACCCGAACAGTTGCTGGGCGAGCGTGCGCTGGGGTTGGGTCGCCTCGATGTCCGCCGTTTCCAGCCGGTCTTTCGGTACCGACATGCGGGTTCCTGCCGGCAACCAGCGCGAGCGTACCTGGCGCACCCGGCTGCCCTCCGCGGAGTGGGTGATAAGGAACGATCGGTATTCGCCCGGCCGGTTTGCATGAAGGGAAACCAGCATATTGATTCGGCCCTGGCGAAGATCGTTGTCCGAATTGATTCGGTCGTCGCAGATCACGTGGCAGGGCTCCTCGCCCGGATGCTGGCCGAACAGACCGGCGTTCGCCAACGGCCGAAGAAAGGCCTGGACCTGCCGCGCAACTTTCTCGCCGACCCTGCGATTGTGGGTTTCAAACACCGCCCATCGGGTTCCCCGCTCGATACTCTGAACGATCAGCAGAACACGACGCTGCCGCGTGAGCAGGCTGCTCTCTACACTGCCCCCCGCACCGCCGGCGAGCGTCTTCAGGGGCAGCGGACTGCGACTTGCCGCGCGCAACGACTGCAGGGAGTTGAGCCCGTGAGAGGATAGACGCACCCGCTCCCCCTCGGTCAGGACCAGCGCTGGGCGGGTGCCCGGCCGCAACAGGACCTCGTCGTCCGGCCGGCTCTTCCAAAGTGTTCTCTGCTGATCCTGGCGCGCGATCGCGCCGGCAACCGCCCCGCAATTGGCAAACGTTTCGTAGTGCCCGCGCAACCGGTCATAGGCAAGTATTCGCGGGAAACACATCAGCGCGTGGTCGCTCTGGAATGCGAGCGAGCGCAAGCCCGTCAGGGCAGTCTCGCAATCCCCCCAGGCCGCGGGCGGATCGACGATCAGCATCGTGTGACGCGCCCGGCAGAACTGCTCCGCAACGACGAGCACGCTCGGACCCACGTCGCGATCCCGCGCCGGCGGCGGGATGCACAGGAAGTGAACATCGTCAGCCTCGCCGAGCGCGAAAAGTCCCGTGCGCAGCTCCGGTGAGCCGATCAGGTCGTAGTCGGTCAGCGGGGCGCCGTCGTCGCCATCCGCGTTGGACTCAATATAGCCGATCGGGTGACGTGAACCGGCGCGAAACGTACGGTCCGGACGGATCGCCGATACCCTGCCTCGAACACGAACCAGCATCGAGTCCTGAAGGGCCGTACCGACAAACCGCGCGCTGGAGGGGTCGGTGGACAACCCACGAAAAATTTCCTGATCCTCGATATGCTCCGAGCCGAGCGCGCGTACGCGCTGTACGACGAGGTTGAAGCGGTCGTTTTCGTCGCAACCGATGTTGTCATAGTCGACTGACGCCCGGAGCACTTCGCGCGAACCGGGGCTCAGCGCCTGCAGGGTCAGGGACTCACTGCCACCGGGCAGGGACAAAGTGGCGGGGGCGCCGCCATTGATCACACGCACGACGACCGCGCGGCGACCGCCGTTTTCAAAATACTGCTCTACCGCATAAGACAACGGGCTTGGCTGCCAGAGTCCACCGAACACCTGTTGAAATTCGCCGAAGCTGCGCAAGGCGACGGGCCGATTGACCGGGCCGCGCAACGTGCGACCGACAAATGCGGTCACCGCCGTGGGCAGGCGGACGATGGCCTGGTTACCGCCCGGTCCCTCGGCAACCACCATCCCGTTGTTCGTCTGCTCCGACAATGAGGTGTCTCCCCCTTCAATCGCCGAACGTTATCACAAGTTCTAGTATCCTTGGCCGCCCACTGCCTGCCACATCGATGCACGCCACGTCTGGTCAATGGAAGTTCGGTCTCGTCCTGGCGCTGACCACCGCGCTGCTCTGGGGCCTGTTGCCGATCGCCCTGAAGATCGTACTGCAGGACATGGACGCCTTCACGATCACCTGGTACCGGTTTTCCACGGCCAGCGTCGCGCTCGGCCTGTACCTGGCCATGCGCCGTCGTCTGCCGAGGGTCTCCGGATTGAACCGGCGCAGCTGGCTGCTGTACGCGGCGGCACTGGTCGGACTGTGCGCCAACTATGTCCTGTACCCGCTGGCGCTCGATCGGATGAATCCCACCGGCGCCCAGGTTCTCATTCAGCTTGCGCCCGTCTTCCTGCTCTTTGGCGGCGTGCTCGTTTTCCGGGAACGCCTCTCCGGGCTGCAGTGGGCTGGTGTCGTGGTGTTCGTTGCGGGGTTGCTGCTGTTCTTTAATGACCGCCTGGCCGAGATTATGTCAACTCAAAGCGGCATCGGGCTCGGCGTGCTGCTGATGGTCGGCGCGGCGCTGACCTGGGCGGTCTACGGGCTGGCTCAGAAACAAATGCTCAATCAGCTCGCGTCGGAACAGGTACTGCTGATGCTCTACGTCGGCGCAACCCTTGTGCTGCTGCCACCAGCGCACCCGGGGGAACTGTCCAGGCTCAATACGCTGCAATTGTCGATGCTGGCTTTCTGCTGCATCAACACCGTGGTTGCCTACGGTTGTTTCGCAGAGGCACTCGAGCACTGGGAAGTCTCCAGGGTGAGCGCGGTCGTCACGCTGGCGCCGCTGTTCACGATGCTGGCCATGCAACTTGGCGCAGTGTTCTGGCCAGCGATTGCCGAGATGGAGAGTCTCACGCTGCTCAACGTCATCGGCTCGCTGATGGTCGTCGCCGGCTCAATGACGACGGCCCTCGGCTCCCGTGCTGCGCGGATGGCCAGCCCGGCGGCGGGACCGCCGGCCGCATGATCCGTCGACGGCCGGTCACGAGCCGCCGAACGGCATACGCAACGGCAGCTCCCGGCGCTTGAACAAGGGGATCAGCAGCATCCCGGCGATAAAGCCACCGATGTGTGCGCGGAACGCCACGCCGCCGCCCTCGCCGCCGCCGGAGAGCAGGTTACTCATGAGCTGCAGCCCGAACCAGAATGCCAGGACGAGCCCGGCGCGCAGACTGAAGGTCTGCATAACGAACCCAAGGGGTACGCCGACCAGTACCTTGGCATGCGGGTACAGCAAAAGATAGGCTCCGAGAACACCGGAAATCGCGCCACTGGCGCCGATCATCGGTATCACGGAGTCGGGGTCGGGCAGCGCCTGCGCGGCGACCGCGGCGACGCCGCAGAGCAGATAAAAGACCAGGAAGCGCGCGCGTCCCATGCTGTCTTCGACGTTGTCGCCGAAAATCCACAGGTAAAGCATATTGCCGGCCAGGTGCATGAATCCGCCGTGCATGAACATCGAGGTAAACACGGTGACCGGTGGTGCGACCACGGCCAGCTCCACGGGCAGTGAGTCGCGGCCAAGCAGCACGGCCGGAATGACACCCAGCGCGTAGACGGCGGCCTGTCCGCCTTGCTGCCCCAACGTGAGCTGCCAGAGATAAACCACCACACAGGCACCGACCAGTGCTGGTGTTACCAGCGCCTTGCGCAGAGTCTGGTTGTCATCACGAAGCGGAATCATTTCATGCGCCGCCGTGGTTTGCGCCTTGCCGTGGCGCCTTGACGTGCCGATGCGAGTGCCTGTCCGCCGCCCGCACCCGGAGCGCTTCGGAGCGCCCGCGCCGTAAACCAGCGCAAACCGTCCTCGTCATCGGCAATCGGCCCGGGTTCATACGCCTCACCGGCGAGCCCGAGCTGCATGCGCTCGACCAGGCGTTGATCTTCTTTGCTGACCTGCCGGTTGACCCGCCAGTTCAGGTAGCGCACCAGGCGCATTTCACGTCGCGTGTCGGGCAACGCGTAGGCAATCTCGCGAATCACGGTTTCACCGCTGTCCGTCGGCAACATCTGCATGAAGTCGATCTGGTCCGGGTACACATCCAGGGCGAGGTTTGGCCAGATGAAATAGTAAGCCCACAGGCGCCGGCGGGCCGGCGGCAACTGCGCCTGGTCGGGGAGCCAGCGTGCATACGCGCGCGCAGACCAGTTGCGTGCGCAAGCTGCATCAATCTCACCCGTGATTCGCATCGCGGCCCCGCGATCCTCGAAGCTGTAGCTTCTGCCGACCACCTGTTTCAGCGTCGGATGCGCAACGGCCAGGTGATACGAATCAAGGTAGTTCTCGCAGATGACCTTCCAGTTGGCCCGGCGCGGACGCAGCCGCGGCACACTGATTCGGCGCATATCTGGGAACCGATACGGTTCAAGTTCCGAGGTGCAGGGGCCAAGCAGATCCGCGACCGTACCGGAAGGCGGCTCGAAAGCGATGAACACGAAGCCGAGCCAGGTCTCGAGCGCGATCTCGTGCAGGCCCAGTGCCCCGCGCTCCAGGCCAGGATAGTGCACCTCGCGCGGGACGTGCACCAGGTGGCCGCGATCATCGTAGACCCATGCGTGGTAGGGGCATCGAATCTTGCCGTCGATGCAGTAGGCCAGCTGCGTGTCCGGATCCCCGTCGATCAGCCGCGAACCCCGATGACGGCAGACATTCAGGAATGCGCGAATGCCCCCGTCGTTCGCGCGCAGCACGAGCGCGGAGCGGCCCATGAAATCGAACCGCATTGCAGTACCGGGACCCGGAAGATCAGAGACATGGCACACGAGCTGCCAGCTGCACAGCAGGATCTGATCGCGCTCGAGCCGGAAGAATTCCGGGTCGGTATAGCGGCCTGCCGGAAGTCCGCGCGAAGAACCGGCGTTCGCTTCCGGGGTTGAATTTCTATCCGGCCTGCTCATGGTGCTCCACGCGGGACGACCCAGGTGCCCGAATCATAGGCGAGCCCGGCCAGGCCGGGTGTGAAAACCCAAACCGGTTCGCCCTGCAAGACGGCGTAAGTGCGCTTCAGCGGTCGCGCCGGGCATCCGAGGCGGCAACGGGTTGCGGCGAGTCCACCGCTTCGACTTCCGATTCCTTATCCACCCAGGTCGCGCCCCGTGGGACGACATTTTCAACCGGTCTTGCTGACGCGAGGAAGCTGTCCATCGTCATTCCGCGACCCGATACCGGGACCGCAATGCCACGGGCTTCTTCGACCACGGACTGTGTCAACTCCAGCTCCAGGAACCCACCATTCGGCTTGGCAACCTGCCACATGGCACTGGCGAGGGCATCGCTAAACTCATTGCGCTCAACCGATTCGGCCGGTGCACCCTTCTTTGCAAGTGGTGGATACGCCTGCACATAGAGACTGTCATCCTGCCAGCGATACAGCACGGGCTGATTGACCACCCGGACCGGGGTTCCGACGGGTACGTCGCCGAATATCGCTTCAATGTCCTCAGGATACATGCGGATGCAGCCATGGCTGACACGCATACCGACGCCGGCCGGCTTATTGGTTCCGTGGATCAGGTAACTCGTCCAGCCCAGCCGCATCGCATACGCGCCCAGCGGATTGTCCGGGCCGGCCGGAACGACAGCCGGCAGGATGTCGCCCTTCTTGGCGTGCTCCCGGCGAACGGAATCCGGTGGTGTCCAGGTGGGATCCTTGCGCTTGGCAACGACTTTGGTCTTTCCGACGGGTGTCGCCCACCCCACCTTGCCGATACCAATGGGATGGGTCACCACCACCGGTTGTTCTCCCTTGGCCGGCTTCGGGAAGTAAAACATCCTGAGCGCCGCAACATTGATGACGATACCCGTTCGCGGCGCATCGGGAAGCACGAACTGAGTCGGCAATACGATGCGCGTACCCTCGCCCGGCAACCAGGGATCGACGCCCGGATTGGCCCGCACGATCTCGTCGTAGCCGAGATTGAACCGCCGCGCCAGGTCGCTCAGTGTGTCCTCATGCCGGGCATAGGTCGCCTGCAACTGTCCTACGACACCGCTCTCCTGCGAATCGAGCAAAAAGGAATGCGTAGCCAGTGGCGGTTCCAGGGCTGGCTGAGCGCCGCGTCCGGCGCCTGAGAGCTTCCCGTCTGCCGACGTCTGCGGCTCAAATACACTGCAGCCACCCAGCGCCAGCGCCAGCGCCAGACCGAGAAAAAGGCTACCCCGACTCGGGCTTCGCCGCGTTAGAAGTCTCATTGACACCACTCCATGCGATGCGTGAACCGGAGCTAAAGCAGCGTGGGCCGGTTCGGAAGTTCGTCGGCTTTTCGCGGCCCGGACACGGGCGGATAGAGAGGAACAATCAATTTATTGATCGCTCGCACGCCGGCCACCGAACCCGCTTCAAACTCACCTTTGCGGAAACATTGCTGCATCTGAGAACAGACCGCGGCCCATTGCTCGTGCGTCACGCGACCGTTGTAACCTCGGTCGGCCACGATCTCAACATCGTGGTCGACAAACAGAACGTAGACCAGGACTCCGTTATTTGACCCGGTGTCCCAGACACCCAGTCCCGCAAATACTTCCATTGCCCGTTCGCGCGGCGTCTTCGCGTGCCATATCTCGCCAGGCTCCAGCGCACTTTCCACCGCGAAACGAATCTCGCCGTCGTGCAGCGCCTCGGACCTCGCAATCTCCGCCTCGATCGCGTCGAGCGTGCTCGGTGGAAACGCCCGGTTCAAGGTGCGTCGGGTCGCAAACAAGTGCCGAAACCAGCGTCTCCAGTCCATGATGCTCACCAGCCCCCGGACGCGCCGCCGCCGCCAAAGCCACCGCCGCCGCCACCGAAACCGCCAAAGCCGCCGCCTCCGATACGGCCCCCGCCATAACCACCCGGGAACCCCCAGCCAGCGTGACGCCGGCGACTGGCCCAGCCGTCACCGCCACCGGAGCCGCCCCCGCCACCAAGAGCGAACAGGAACGCGATGAGGCCTGCGCCGAGCGAAAGACCGAGTACCCCGATCAGGAACCACACCAGGAAACCCACCAGCCCGCCGGTTGCGAGCGCACCGCCGACACGACCGAACATGCGCCTGAAGACACCGCCACCGATCATCGCAAAGATCAGCAGGAACGGCAGCAGAGAGAAAAGACCAGGCACGCCCTGCGCGGGCGACCTCAGCTCCGGTTCCGGCAGGGGCTCGCCCTCGATGACCCGCAACATCCGGTCAACGCCAGTCGAAATGCCACCGTAGACGTCACCGCGCCGGAACTGAGGAACGATGTCTTCGTCGATGATGCGATTGGCGATTGCATCGGGCATTGCTCCTTCCAGTCCGTAGCCGACTTCGATACGCAGCTTGCGATCATTCAACGCCACGAGCAGCAGTGCGCCGTCGTCGATACCCTCACGGCCCAGCTTCCATGACTCGGCCACACGCAATGCATACTGTTCGATACCCTCGGGTTCAGTGCTCGAGAGGATCAGCACGGCGACCTGGCTGCCCTTGCTGCGTTCGAACGCGCGCAGCTTTGCATCGAGCGCTGCTACCTGGTCCGGGGTAAGCGTTCCGGTGAGGTCCGTGATCGGAGCCGTGAGCGGTGGCACGGCGACAATCGGCTGCGCCAGGACAGGCGCCGCAATCAGCGCCAGCGCCGCCAACAGTCCCGCGGTCGTCGTGCACAGCCAGCGTGTGGGCAGAGTGATCATCTGGAAAGGCGCGCCGCTGCCGCCAGCGACGCGCGGTTCATCAGTTGGTCGTCGGCTCAGGTGTCCCACCGAAATCCACGGTCGGCGGCCTGGAGATCGCCGCTTCGTTCTCGACCGAGAAGTTAGGCTTGACCTTGTAGCCAAACAACATCGCTGTCAGGTTGGTCGGGAACTGCCGCACGGTCACGTTGTAGTCCTGGACGGCCTGGATGTAACGATTGCGCGCCACGGTAATGCGGTTCTCGGTGCCCTCGAGCTGCGCCTGGAGATCGCGGAAATTCTGATCCGACTTCAGGTCCGGGTAATTTTCAACGGTGACCAGAAGCCGTGAAAGGGCGCCACTGAGTTCGCCCTGCGCTGACTGAAACGCAGCCAGCGACGCCGGATCGTCCGCGTTGACCTGGATCGACGAGGCCTTTGCGCGCGCCTCGGTGACCTGCGTGAGCACCTCTTTTTCCTGGCTCGCGTAACCCTTGACGGTGTTGACGAGATTCGGGATCAGGTCGGCACGACGCTGGTACTGATTCAGAACCTCTGACCAGGCGGACTTCACCTGCTCATCCTGGACCTGCAACTGGTTGTAGCCGCAGGCCGAAAGAAAAAAGCTCGCCAGGACGAGCGCGGCAATCCTTAGTGTGCGCATGAGGCAATCTCCGTCGAAAGTTTGAACCCGACCGGAACCGAGCGGCTCAGTATCCGGCAAGAACTATATCATCGGTCCGCTACCTCAAATCGGCTACCAGATCTTCACGCGATCCGCCGGCTCCAGGTACAAGCCGTCACCCGCATTTACGTCAAAGGCCTCCACGAAGGCTGGCAGGTTCCTCACGATGCCGTTGCACCGGTACTCGCTGGGGCTGTGTGGATCGATCAACAGCCGACGGCGCAGCTCATCGTCACGGTATTTTCGGGCCCAGACCTGGCCCCAGCCAATAAAGAAACGCTGCGGCCCGGAAAACCCGTCGAGCACCGGCGCCGGCTTACCTTCGAGCGCGATCTCGTAAGCCTGGTAAGCGATCGCCATACCGGAAAGGTCGCCGATATTCTCGCCAAGCGTCAATTGACCATTGACGTTCATGTCCGGTAACGGGCTGAAGGCCGAGTACTGGGCGACGAGCCTGTCGGCAAGGGCCTGGAATCGCGTATTGTCCGCCTCGGTCCACCAGTCCCTAAGCACGCCTTTTCCGTCGAACTTGCGCCCCTGGTCGTCGAACCCGTGGCTGATCTCGTGACCAATCACGGATCCGATGCCGCCGTAATTGACGGCATCATCGGCGTACATATCGAAAAACGGTGGTTGCAGGATCGCAGCCGGGAATACGATCTCGTTGGCGAGCGGGTTGTAGTACGCATTGACGGTCTGTGGCGACATGAACCACTCGGTCTTGTCGATCGGCTTGCCGAGTTTGCCGACCTCACGCGCGTGATCAACTTCCAGAGCACGCATCACGTTGCCAAACAGGTCATCGCGGCTGATTTTCAGGCCCGGGTATTCCTTCCACTTGTCCGGGTAGCCGATCTTGACCGTGAAGTTCTTGAGCTTGGCATGCGCCTCCTTGCGCGTTTCCGGGCCCATCCAGTCCAGGCGGTCGATTGAGCGGCCGTAGGCCGTCAACAGGTTGGCGACGAGCTCATCCATTCGGTGCTTTGCCTGCGGCGGAAAATGCTTCTCCACGTAAACCTTGCCGAGCAGGTCACCCATTGCGGCTTCCGCCTGGGCGAGGCCGCGCTTCCAGCGTGGCTGCAATTCGGGCGTACCGGAAATCGTCCGGCCATGAAAGTCGAAATGCGCCTGCACGTAGGCATCACTGAGGAAGGGCGCAAAGCCGTCCACCAGGCGGAGCCTCAGGTAGTCCTTCCAGGTCTCGATCGGCACGTCGTCGATGGCGCGCGAGAGTTCTTCAAAATAACTCGGCTGCCCCACCACGATATGGTCATGACCGACGATTCCGGTTGCGCCGAGCCATTGATTCCAATCGAGATTCGGCGTGATCTTGTCCGCGCCCGCGATATTGTACGGGTTATAGACCTTGTCGACATCGCGCAGGTCCACCTGCGCCCACGAAGCCCGGGCCAGCCGGGTCTCCAGGTCGATCAGCCGTTTGGCCACCGCATCGGCATCCTCGCGTCCGGACATCGCAAAGAGCTGCGCAATGTAGCTCTGGTACTTCGCGCGCATCTCGACAAAGCGTTCGTCCTCATCCAGGTAGTAGTCTCGATCCGGCATCGCCAGCCCGGACTGGTCCACCCAGACGGTATAGGTATCCGGGTCCTTTGCGTCGGGCATGATCGTCGCGCCGATCGGGTTGAGTACACCGATGCGCTGCGCGTGACCGAAGTAATCAACCAGATCTTCGCCGTCAGCGATTGCGTCGATCCTGGCAAACTCACCGGCCAGCGGCTTGATCCCGAGTTTTTCTACCCGGGCTTCATCCATGAAACTTGCATAGAAATCGCCCACCAGTTGCTTTTCGCTGCCGGCCGGCGCGCGGGCCGCAGCGGCCTCGTCGGCGATGACCCTGAGATTGGTTTCGACGTTGTCCTGTAAAACCGTGAACGTCCCGTAGTTCGACTTGTCCTCCGGGATCTCCGTTGCCTTCAGCCACGAGCCATTGATGAATCGGTAGAGGTCGTCCTGCGGACGGACGCTCCGATCGAAATTCGCCAGGATCACACCAGACTTCGACAGGGCCGCCTGGTTTGCCGGGTCGGCCGCCGTGGACTGGGTATTGGCAGCCCGGGCAGCAGAGGCGCCCGCGATCAGTACAATCGAGGTGACAAGAGCAAGATACTGAGGCTTCATCCGGTTACTCCATGCTTCGGTTGCGACGGCCGGACCGATCAGCCCGGGCCGGTGGCGTTAATCGTCCAGTATAAACAATCAGATACGCCCCAGACGAAGATGAACGGGCCAGCGGATGCGGCGCCCGGCGCCGTCGGGCCATGCCGCCGCGAGCTCTGCGCGCAGCCCGGCCAGCGGGTCCAGACCCAGCGCATCCTGGAAACGCTGCACGGCCGACCAGGTTGCGAGGTACCCAATCACGTCCTCCCGGCTCCAGAACGCCGTCATCGAGAATGCCGGCACCGATTCTTCCGGGACGAGAAAAGGCAGGCTGCGATAGGCGTCGTCCACGTAGCGACGCTCGGCTGGCCAGAATCGGCCCAGCGTGTTCACGTACAGGTGGTCGATGATCGCATCGATGGTCCCGCCGACCCGGAACAGTCCGTAACCCCACAGCGCAACCACACCGCCCGGTTTGAGGACCCGCCGGCACTCCTGGTAGAACGGTTCGGGTTCAAACCAGTGCGCCGCTTGAGCCGCTGCAACCAGCCCGGCTGATGCATCGCGCAGGGGCAATCGCTCAGCGAGCGCAACGCCATAGACGATTCGCTCATGCGCGACCGCGCGGCCCAGTTGGGAAAAGCTGCCGTCGATGGCCAGCACCCGCTCAAATGACCCGGCCAGCGCCACAGCCGCCTGGCCATTACCGGTTGCACAGTCAACCGCCAGCCCGTGATCGGGTGCCCGCCCCGCGATGTACTCGATCAACTCCGACGGATAGGACGGCCGGTAGCGCCCATAGGCGGACGACTGCTTTGAGAAATGATCCTTGAAAGGCATCTGAGCGCGGGAAACCTGGCGCGACCCCTGACCGTCGGAAGCGACTCAGCATAAGCAAGGCTGAAGCCCATCGCCAGCAATGGTCGCCAATAAAAAACCCCGGGCTTTTGGCCCGGGGTCGAAGTAGCGGACTTTAGTCGAAGGGAAGGGAAAAGTCCGCCAGGGGATCGGCGTATTAAGTCAGTGAAGGCGTGCCCATTGCAAGACCTTTACGTCATCCTTCTGTCGTCCGAAGTTGCGCGCAATGATCAACGCAGCCTCCCGAAGCTCCCGTCCTCGCCGCGGCTGGCCATCGAGTTCCACGACGCCGCGGTACTCCTGCAGACCCTCGGGGTCGGGCTCATCGACGAGAAAATGTGCGTAATACTTGACGGTCATGGATCGGGAACCTACCTATAGGGCAAGCTCCCTTCCGTGACGCCGTCCACACAATTGGCGGCACTGACACGGGTGATCGTAATTCCATGACGCGATATCGCAAACCAGAACCCCCCGGCTCCAAGTTCATCACGGCTGAAGGCCAGCGGCGGATGCGTGCCGAACTGAACGATCTCTGGCGGGTTCGCAGACCAGAGGTAACGCGGGCCGTAGCCGAAGCGGCCGCCCAGGGTGATCGCTCAGAAAACGCCGAATACATCTACGGCAAGAAGCAGTTGCGCGAAATCGACCGGCGCGTGCGTTTTCTTCGCAAGCGGCTCGAGGGCATGGTCGTGGTCAGCCGCCCGCCGGATGACACGGGTCGAGTCTACTTCGGTGCCTGGGTTCGAATCGAGGATGAAAGCGGCGAGGAAACAGAGGTTCGCGTGGTGGGCCCGGACGAAATAGACCCCGCCCGAAGGCATATCAGCATCGACTCACCGCTGGCACGAGCCGTGATGCGCAGAGGGCTCGACGAAGAAGTGACGATTGATGTGCCAGGCGGTCAGCGCCGATACGTGATCACGGGCATCCGTTATGAAACACCGGACGGCGAAGGCGCATGATCAACCGAGATCAGGCGTGGTCCGACGGATCCACCGTTTTCAGCGCACTCCAGTCTGCATCGGCCCATGCGACGCGACTGCCCCAGTAGGCATGCGCCTGCGGTTCGAGTCCCGTCGGGGAATCCAGGCTGGCAAGAGTTACATGAATCTCGCCCGGCCAGTTGCCTGACTGGAAGAACAGGCTCGATCCGCACACACCACAGAAGCTTCGGGTTGCGTCGGCCGACGATTGATAGACCTTCAGTCGTTCGGCACCCTCCAGCAACCTGAAGCGATCCTGCTCGATGCCGACCCAGGTTACGAATCCGGCGCCATGCGCCCGTCGGCACCGGGAACAGTGGCAGTGGGCGACCCAGCGCGGTGGCAGCTCAACGCTGAAGCGCACAGACCCGCAGAGACAGCCGCCGGCCACGCAGCCCACCGCCGGCTCAGACGGCGCCCCACCCATTCAAATCACACGCACATTCTTGAACTGCCAGGGATCGGTCTCGTCAAGGTCCTCGGGGAACAAGCGATTTCGGTCTACCAGTGGATGCCACTCAGAATATTCACCCACTACGGGGCCGAGGTAAGGCATGCAGATTTCCAGCACGCGACGGTAGTCAATATCCTCCGGCTCGACCAGTCCACTGTTCGGATTCTCTATGGTCCAGATCAGGCCAGCCAGAGCCGCGACCGTTACCTGTAACGAGGTCGCGCTGTTGTGCGGCACCAGCTCTCGCGCCTCGTCAATCGACAATTGCGAACCGTACCAGTAAGCGTTTTTCGAGTGCCCGGCCAGCAGCACACCGAGTTCGTCCACGCCCTTGGTGATGTCGTCCATCAGGATGCGTTTTCGATCCTGCTCCCGCCAGTTCCGACCGGCGAACTCGTGCACTGAAAGCACCGCGTCGTCACAGGGATGGTAGGCGTAATGCACGGTCGGTCGATACTCGACCTTCTCGCCCTCCTTTATCGTCAGGTAGTCGGAAATCGAGATCGACTCGCCATGGGTAATCAGGAAGCCATGGAAATTGCCGGCCAGCGGTGTCCAGGTGCGTACCCGCGTCCCCGCGCCCGGCTGCATCAGGTAGATCGCGCAGCGACAGCCCGCATCGTGCTTCTTGCCGTCCCTGGGCCAGTTCTTCTCGTGACTGCCCCAACCGAGTTCGGCGGGTTGCGATCCCTCGCTGATGAAGCCGTCCACGGACCAGGTGTTCACGAATTCGCCCGGCTCTTTCGGGCTCGAGCTGACCTGGGTGTCCCGCTCTGCGATGTGAATGACCTTGATCCCGAGCGTCTGCCCAAGCGCCGCCCACTGCTCCCGCGTCTCCGGATCACCGTGCTCGATACCTGCGTCGCTCGCAATATTCAACATCGCCTGCTTGACGAAGTGCGTCACCAGCCCCGGATTCGCACCGTGAGTGATCAAGGCCGTCGGCAGCGGCTTCTTTCGATCCCGCAAGGTCAGTGCCTTTTCGCGCAGAGCGTAGTTCGTGCGTCGCTCCGGCGGCACCATCGGATCGGTGTAACCACCGGGCCACGGCTCGATACAGGTATCGAGGTAAAGCGCGCCCTGAACCCAGCAGAATTCCACGAGTGCAAGACTGGAGACATCCACCGAAAGGTTCAGCAGGAAGTCGCCGCGGCCCACCAGCGGGTCCAGCACGCGCTTGAAATTTTCCCGTGTAAGCGATTTCCTGATGAACTTCGCGCCATACTCGGCAGCGACCGGCTCCCCGGCATCGTCCGCCGAGACAATGGTGATCTGGTCAGCCGCCATGCGCACGTGACGCAGGATCAGCGGCAGGATGCCCTGCCCAATACTACCGAAGCCGACGATGATGAGTCGGCCGGGAAAGGCAATGTGAATCGGGTAATTGCTCATGTTCAGGTATGCCGAAGTAGCGTGTCTGGTCCTTGTCCGACTGTTGAGTCTACCCGAATCGCGTGATCCGGTCGGCCTTGGGACTGCTCCGCAGCGGCGTGGTCAACCGTCGGACGGGGTGTCGCGCCAGTGAGGCGGGTAGGTTCTATCGTACCCGGGCAGGGCCTCGACGCGCTTTATCCAGCGCGCGATGGCCGGATAAGTAGTCTCCATCGGCAGGAACCTGGAGCGGAGGTTGCCCGCACCGCGTTTTTCCATCGCGCGCAGCAGGAGCATGATGCCCGGAAACATCACCATGTCCGCCGCCGAGACGTCATCACCCACCAGCCAGTCCGACGTGCTCAACCGGCCCTCGATGGTCCGCGACTCGCCGGCGACCAGGTGAATCAGCCGTGTCACTTCTTCCATGCGCTGGTCCATATCCCCGAAATGCACGTCGTAGACGATTTGCATCAGGTGGCTCTCGACGTAGGATTCGTATTCGCAGATCACGCGCATGATCGTCGCAGCATCCTCAGGCGTAGCCCCGAAAAGCGGGCAATCCGGGTACTTGCGGTCGAGATAGAACAGGCAGGCCAGTGACTCAAAGACGACAAAGTCGCCGTCTTTCAGTACCGGGACCCGGCCGCGCGGGTTCATGCGCAGCATCTGCGGTGACTTGTGCTCCTGCTGTGAAAATTTCAACAGGTGAGACCGGTATGGAAGGCGCTTGTACTCGAGCGCAAGCTGCACGCGCCACGAATACTGACTGCCACTGCCCCAGTACAATTCGAGCGCCATCGAGTTTCTCCGGCAAAAATGCACTATCGTCTAGCGCTGCGCTGAATTCTACTGAGAGGCTGCCCGCGGTGACAGCCTGACGAGGAGACGATCTAATGAATGGTGGCCCACTGATTGAACCCGAGGAACTGGCTGGTCAACTGGACTTGCCGCGGCTGCGGATTTTCGACTGCCGTTTTGACCTCGCGCATCCCGACTACGGTCGCCGCAGCTTCGAGGATGAGCACCTGCCCGGAGCGGTCCACGCCGACCTCGAGTCCCACCTTTCGGCACCTCGAACGGCGGGAAGCGGCCGGCATCCGTTGCCCGCACCCGAAACCTTCGCGACCCGACTGCGTGATTGGGGTGTCAACCAGGATTCGCGCGTCGTCGTTTACGACGACAGCAACGGCATGTATGCGGCACGTCTGTGGTGGATGTTGCGCTGGCTCGGGCATGACGAGGTGGCCCTGCTCGACGGAGGCATGCGACGCTGGCGGCAGCTGGACCTGCCGCTGGCAGATACATTCGACACGCCCGAACCGGGCAACTTTGTGGCGCGACTTCGCCCGCAGATGCTCGCGGACACAGCCGCAGTGGCGGCGATGTGCGAAAACGGTAACGGGCGGCTGATCGACGTTCGCGCGGCCGAACGATACCGGGGAGAAATCGAACCATTGGATCCGGTAGCCGGGCACATACCTGGCGCACACAATCATCCGTTCCTGTTGAGCCTCGGACCCGATGACCGCTGGCTGCCGGCCGCCGCTCTTCGCGAAGCTCTGCAGGGCAGTCTCGCCGGTGTCACCCCAGCTCAGAGCATCGCGATGTGTGGCTCGGGCGTCACGGCCTGCCATCTGCTGCTCGCACTGGAGCAAGCCGGGCTTCCCGGCGCACGACTTTACGCGGGTTCCTGGAGCGAGTGGTCATCTGACCCGTCACGGCCGGTGGCGATCGGCAACGAAACTTAGGCGCGCGCCTCGGAGAGCCGGTCAGACAGCGTTCTGCTATCGTTCGCCTGCCCCTACCCTCTGGATCGACCGGAAAGACTATCCCGTGACCAACACCGCCAAGAAACCTGCTGCAGACAGCCGCTGGAGCATAGAGGATTCCCGCGAACTCTACAGTGTGGATGACTGGGGTAACGGCTATTTCGGCATCAATGCGGCAGGCAACGTGGTCGTTCGGCCCGACCAGAACCCCGAGCGCGAAATCGACTTGCTCGAGATTGTGCGCGGCCTGGAGGCGCGGGATCTCAACACGCCAGTCGTATTGCGTTTTTCCGGCATCCTGCACGACCGGCTGCGACGCCTGCACGGGGCATTTGCCAGCGCTATTGTCGAGAACGACTTTCGCGGCGATTACACGTCTGTGTTCCCGATCAAGGTGAACCAGCAGCGACTCGTCGTTGAGGAAATCTACGCGCACGGTCGCGAGTTTGGCTTTGGCCTCGAAGTCGGTTCCAAGCCGGAACTGCTGGCAGTCATGGCAATGACTGAAGGCGAGTCTCAGCGGATGATCATCTGCAACGGCTTCAAGGACGACAGCTACATCGAGGCGGTGATTCTGGCCACCAAGCTCGGTCGCAAGATCATCCCGGTCGTCGAGAATTTCAATGAGCTCGCATTGATACTCAGGCACGCCCGGAAATACGACGTGCGCCCGCGAATTGGCGTTCGAGTGAAACTCGCCAGCGAAGGGACGGGGCGGTGGCGGGAGTCTTCGGGTGAAAAATCGAAGTTCGGGCTCTTTGTCAGTGAGATCCTGCAACTTTTCCGTGTCCTGCGCGAGCACGGCATGGAAAGCTGCCTGGAACTGGTCCACTGTCATCCGGGCAGCCAGTTGCAGGACATCCGGCGGGTCAAGGACGCCGTCAATGAGCTGGCGCATGTCTATGCGGAACTCAAGCTGATGGGCGCGGGGCTGCGTTACATCGATATCGGCGGCGGCCTGGGTGTCGATTACGACGGCAGCCGGACCAATTATTCATCTTCGATGAACTACACGCTCCAAGAGTATGCCAGCAGCGTCGTTTATCGCATAACCAGTGTCTGCGACTCGCGCGGCATCGAGCACCCGACAATCGTCAGCGAGTCGGGTCGTGCCGTGGCTGCGCACCACAGCCTGCTGGTTTTCAACACGCTGGGCAGTACGCGGCTGGACAAGTTTGAAGTGAGCGCCGCAGAGGAACAGCAAATTCAGCTGGGCGAAGACACGGTACAACCCCTGCATGATCTGCTCGATGCCTATCACACGGTTTCCGAACGGAGACTGGTCGAGTGCTATCACGATGCGCTGCAGGCCCGCGAGCAGGCACTGCAGATGTTTAACGTGGGCTACCTCGGGCTCGAGGCGCGCGGATTGGCAGAGCGGCTTTACTGGGCGACCTGCGCGAAGATCCGGGACTACTGCCACAAGCTTGGATCTTTTCCGGAAGAGCTGCGCCAGCTCGAGTCCGTTCTGAGCGATATTTACTTCTGTAACGTGTCGATATTCCAGTCACTGCCCGACAGCTGGGCGATCAACCAGATCTTCCCGATCATGCCGATTCACCGGCTGGGCGAGAAGCCGTCACGCAACGGCGTGCTGGCCGACATCACCTGCGACTCGGACGGAAAGATCGATCGCTTTGTCAGCCGGCGAGACACCAAAAGGACGCTCGAACTGCACGAACTGCGAGGGAACGAACCCTACTACCTCGCGGCCTTCCTGGTCGGGGCGTACCAGGAGACGCTGGGCGACCTGCACAATCTTTTTGGCGACACGCACGTGATTCATATCAAGCTGCACGAAGAGGGCGGCTGGTGGATTGAAGACACACTCAAGGGAGAGACCGCAGCCGAGGTCCTGAGATACATGCGATACGACGTGGACAAGCTTTTTCCGCGGCTCGCGCGTGACTGCGAGCGCGCGGTGCGTGAGGCCAGGCTCTCGCTATCGGAAAGCCAGGCCCTGCTCCGCTTTTACGAGTCGGAGCTCAACGGCTATACCTATCTTGGTACGGAATAGCAGCGGCCAGAGGTGACAGGAAGAATGGACTTGAAAGTGATATCGGTCATCTTCACCACGGTCTTTCTGGCCGAACTCGGCGACAAGACACAGCTGGCGACTGTGCTGTTCGCATCCGACCGGGGAAACAGTGTGGCCGGGGTGTTTCTCGCCGCGTCAGCTGCGCTGATCGCGTCGACGGCGCTGGCGGTTGTCGTAGGCAGCCAGCTTGCACACTACGTCAATCCGAAACATCTCTCGGTGATTGCAGGCGCCGGCTTTATCGCGATCGGCGTGTGGACCCTGTGGACGGCGTTGCGCGGCAGTTGATCGCTCGGCTTCAATGAGGTGTCCCGGGGGGACAGTTCACTTATCTCAGGGCCGGCCCGCAGCGGATAAGACAGAGCGGCTCTTGAGATAAGTAAACTGTCCCCGCACGTGAGGACTGGCTGGATCGGGCCTCCCGGCAGCCGCCTTGAGGGCACTTTTTTTGCGCTGCATCAACGATTTAGGTTGCAGGCGCGCCAGCGCCTGAGTAGATTGACCGCTGGATCGGGTGACAGATTCTTCCCGATCAACTGAGGCGACAGAGACCGACCATGCGTATCGTGACCGGTCCCGGGTTTCCCGGGACGCTGAGTGAGTCATTTTCCCCGCTGCGGCGGCATCTCGTGCAGGCCTTTTTCCCGAGCGTGAACGTTCTCCGGGAGGCATCCGCTTCCAAGGGGTCCGTTTGCATTTCTTTCGTTTGAGTCCGAGTGAGTGATCAAGTCGATGACGACTATCTATGTTGGAAATCTGCCCTTTTCCGCCACCGAGGACGAAGTCCGAGGCATGTTCGAGCAGCACGGCACGGTGGAATCGGTGAAGCTGATCAATGATCGTGACACGGGCAGGCCCCGGGGTTTCGGCTTTGTGGACATGCCGAGCGCCGAGGCCCAGACCGCCATCGAGCACCTGAACGGCATGGACATGGGCGGCCGCCCGCTGCGGGTCAACGAGGCCCGCGAGCGCGCCCCGCGGTCCGGCGGCGGCGGCGGCGGCGACCGCTGGTAAAACCAGCACCGGCGGCGGTCGAAGCGCCGGTGCCCGGATTTCGGCTTGACAAATAGGCTTTGAGTACGGGTTGTGGTACGCTCCCCGGTGATCGTAGCCCGTACGTCTACAGCACGGTGCCTTTGGGTGCCTGGATTGTTAAGCCGAAACGTCTTCGATCAGGTGACAGGAATCGTCGCTCGAGCGTTGGCCTGGATCAGGCGAGCGCCAATAGACGGCCTCGGCTTCGAATCGTCCTGTTGTGTTTTGATGTAAGAGAGCCGTGCCGGTCCATTCTGGGCCTTGGCACGGGCATTGTTTGTACTTTGAGGATGTTTGAATGACTAAGATCTACGTAGGCAACCTGCCTTTTACTGCGACGGAAAGCGAGGTGCGCGATCTGTTCGCACAACACGGCACGGTTGAATCCGTAGCCCTCCCGACGGACCGCGACACGGGCCGCCCGCGCGGCTTCGGTTTCGTCGAGATGCCCCAGGCGGATGCCCAGAAGGCAATGGAAGCGCTCAATGGCTTCAACATGGGCGGACGTCCGCTGCGCGTCAACGAAGCGCAGGATCGTCCCCGCGGCGGTGGCGGCGGTCGTCCCGGCGGCGGCGGCGGCGGCGGTTACGGTGGCGGTGGCGGTGGCGGCGGACAGCGCCGCTGGTAAAACCAGAGGTGACCACGAGTCACCCGCGGTTTGACCAAGCCAACGTGAAAAGGCCCGGTTCTGCCGGGCCTTTTCTTTTTCTGGCCCCTTGGCAGGACGTACCGGGCATCATCGCAGCGATCAAGCCGTGCCCGGTGGATCACAATCTACCAGCGCCTCTGAGACAGGCAATCGCGGGCGTCCCGGCTACCACATGCCGCGCAGCCGGGACGCTACATCGATCGGCGGCCCTTTGCGCCGCGCATCGCCCCCCCCTGCACCGGCTTGAGTCGGCCAGCTGACCTGGTCGAAGGCGTCGAGCACCTGCCTGCTCATGAAGCGACTGCGGGCGCCGTGCACGTAGCGGCCACCGCCCGGTGCCTGTTGCGTCACGTAGAAACGCACGGGAGCGAGCAGGTGCAATTCGCTTTTCGCGCGCGTCATCGCGACATAGAGCAGCCGGCGTTCCTCCTCGACCAGCTCCGGACGCGCGGTGGAAAATTCGGATGGAAAGCTGCCATCCGTGACGTTCAGCAGATATACCGATTCCCATTCCTGCCCTTTTGCTGAATGCACGGTGGACAGCACCAGGTAGTCCTCATCGAGCAGTGGATCGCCGGCAAAGTCACCGACAGCCTGCGGTGGATCCAGCGTCAGCTCCGTAACAAAGGATTCGCGCGTCGTGTAACGCATCGCGAGCCGCTCGAGCTGGTCGAGGTCATTGTGCCGTGCCTGCAGGTGCTCATAAAGGTTCTCGAGCCGCGGCTCGTACCAGGCGCGCACCCGGGCAAGCTGCCCTTCCCAGCTCGCCTCGCTGCCGCTGATAGCGCTCATCAGTCTCACCAAACCGGTCCAGGCCTCGCGGCTGGCGGACGGCACCGGATGCGCGGCCAGCGCTTCCCAGCTGAAACCGGACGCTTCGAATGCGTCACAGGTGCGCTCGGCATTGACCGGGCCCATCCCTGGCAACAGCTTGAGAATCCTGAATGCAGCGACCCGGTTGCGGGGATTATCCGCCCACCGCAGGACACTGAGCAGATCCTTGACGTGGGCCGTCTCGAAAAATTTCAAGCCACCGTACTTCACATAGGGAATGTTCCGACGCGTCAGCTCCAGCTCAAGCGTGGCGCTGTGATCCGCATTGCGAAACAGAACGGCCTGCCTGCGCAGCTCGCAGCCGCGCTCACGGCAGTCGAGAACGTGCTCAACCACGTAGTCAGCCTGAGACTGATCATCAAGCACCGTGACATAGCGCGGCCGCTGGCCGTTGCCGCGCACCGCAACGAGGTCTTTGCGGTACTGCCGGCTGGCCTCGCTCATCAACTGATTGGCGGCTCCGAGTATCGGCTGCGTGGAACGGTAGTTATCCCGAAGTGTGACGACGTGTGCCTCAGGATCAAACTGACCCGGAAATCCAAGAATATTTTCCACCGTGGCAGCTCGGAAAGAATAGATGGACTGTGCGTCGTCGCCGACCACGGTCAGCCCCGAACCCGACGGCTTCAACCGATGCAGAATTTCTGCCTGCAGGCAGTTAGTATCCTGGTACTCATCGACCAGCACGTGATCGAACTGTGCGCCGACCTCGGCCGCCAGCGCACCATCCTGCATCATGACCTGCCAGTAAAGCAGCAGGTCATCGTAGTCGAGCACCTGTTGTTCGAGCTTCGTTTCCACATAGGCGCGGCACAGGCCGGCGAGCTGATCTTCCCAGGGCAGGCACCAGGGATAAGCCATCTCCAGCGTCTGCTTCAGGCTGCCCCGCGTGTTGACCCGGTGCGAATAGATGGCGAGACAGGTGTCCTTGCGGGGAAACCGCTGTTCCTTTTTCGACAGGCCCAGTCGATGACGCACGAGATCCATCAGGTCCGCCGCATCGCTGCGATCGAGCACGTTGAACGAGGCATCGAGCCCAAGACGATTCGCATACTGCCGAATGAACCGGTTGCCGATGGCGTGAAATGTACCGGACCAGGGCAGGTTCAAATTGCCCGGCATCGCAGAGGGCTGCGCGCCGCAGGCCAGTACGTCGGCCACCACCGCCTGCGCACGGCGTGTCATTTCGACAGCCGCCCGCCGCGAGAACGTCAGCAGAAGCACACGCTCAGCGGCGACACCGGCCAACAGCAGGTTTGCGACACGATGGGCCAGCGTAGCCGTTTTTCCGGTGCCTGCTCCGGCGATGATCAATAGCGGGCCGGATTGAAGCCCTGCGGGCGTTCGCGGCTCCCCATAAAGAACTGCTTCGCGTTGCGCCTCGTTGAGGCGTTCGAATACTTCAGCTGTGCTCATCGCTGGAATGACTATAAGTCGAGACTGTATGGATATCCAGTAGTCGGGATGGGCTGCCCCGGGCGCTGTAAAATGTCGCGCCAACTCCCTTCACCCTTCCCGAGGCTCGCGCGTCTATGCATAAATTCAGCACCAGCGGACTGATCTGGCGCATGGTCTTCTCCGTTGCCCTGGTCCTGCTGACCTTCAACCCGAGCGGGCACTCCTACTACCACTGGGTCGCCGGGTCATTTCCGAAGCTCACCCCGGTCGAGGTCATTGCCGGACTGACACTGCTGGGCCTGTGGATTTTCTTCATTCATTCGACCATGCGGGCGATGGGCCGGCTCGGGGTGTTCATTCTGTTGGGCCTTTTTGCGGCCATTGTCTGGTGGATGGTGGCCCGGGGCTGGCTTACGCTCGACAGCGGAGCGGATATCGCATGGGTCGTGCTGATCATCCTCGGCCTCGTGCTCGGCTTTGGTATGTCGTGGGCACTCATACGGCAACGCATCTCTGGCCAGGCGTCCGTCGACCGGGTAGACAAGTGAATGAGCGAGACTGTCCGCAACGTATTCAACGGCCGCGTGCTGACACTCAACGTCGAGCAGGTACGCCTGCCGAACGGCCAACTGGCCGAACTCGAGATCGCGCATCACCCTGGAGGTGCCGCGATCGTCGCGCTCGATGCCGCCGGGTGCGTCTGTCTGTTGCGACAGTACCGGCATGCGGCAGGCGGCTGGATCGACGAACTGCCGGCCGGAAAACTGGATGGTGGCGAACCCGGCATTGAGTGCGCGCACCGTGAACTCGCCGAAGAAGCCGGCATGAAGGCGGCAAGATGGGACTCGCTTGGCGACTACCTGAGTTCACCGGGCGTTTTCACGGAGGTCATTCACGTCTATCTCGCACGGGACCTCTCGCCGATCGAGGCGCAACCGGAGGACCACGAGGTTTTCGAGGCGCACTGGCCGGCGTTCGACGACGCGGTGGAACGGGCCGCCTCGGGAAAGTTGCGGGACGGCAAGAGCATCGTTGGACTGTTATGGGCCCGGCATTTTCTGGCTTCAGAAACGTGCGCCCGGGAATCGATCGAGCGGCCCGATTCGTGAACGGCTTCTCGTTTGAGGCACCGCTCGTTTATATAGTATCGTCTTAGCGAACCATGGAAGTCCGCGGAGATGCATCATGGTAATTGATCGACGGAAGAAGAAAAGCGACCAGACCGGCGCAAAGGACGACAGTCCAGGCCAGGTGGGCTTTGACGATCGCGGCAATCGGACCTGGGAGTGGACGGAAGACGATGAGCTGCAGGCCGACGACGAACTCGGAGCCGCGACACGTCTCGATGCTCTGGCCGGCCGGCAGCTGCAACTCGATGACGACGATGAAATTCCTCATAATGAGGCGCTGGACATCCCCACCCAGGTCGTTGCCAAGGGTCTTAAGACCGGATACAACCCTTACAACAGTGGCGCGCTGGGCAAGCGGTCCTGGAAGAAAAAGAAGGACATGCGGGAACTCTCCAAGTGGATCGAGATTCGCAAGCGGGTGGCAGCGAAACGCGACGACGACTGAGACGCCGGCGGGATCAATCGCCGCAGTGGCGCAGCTTTGCGTGATGCGTAAGCCGGTAGAACCGGCGCAATTCCATCAGCATGGCTTCGGGCCGCACGTCTCTCGAACGCAGGAACCGCTCTTCGAGCCGCTGACAGAATCTTGCGGCGTACCGATTGGCCTCGATATAACGGCGGCGTTCTTCTTCGCAAAGATGTGGCAGGAAACTGACCTGATCGAACAGCCTTCCCAGCAGCGCTGAGGGGAAGTGACCGTTGCGCTGACGCAGCATCAGCTGCAGGGCGATCGCATACTTGTCGACTTCCGCCTGCAATTCGAGTTCCAGCAGCGAAACCTCACGGGACCGCTCGGCGCTCCAGACCAGGTACTGAAAGTGGCTGACGCCTTCCAGCGCCGTGCAGAAGTCCTCGAGATTGGTCTCACAGAGCGATCGAAAAGGGCAGTTCCGGACGAGTCGGTCGAGGACCGTCGCATCGACATAGAGACTGAGTTCGATGCCCTCGTCGCTCTCGCTCAACAGAAGAAGTTCCTCGCTGGCCGGGTTCCCCACGCACCCCTGCAAGCGTGAGACCTGAGCTGCATCCGTGATCAGGTAGTCATAGACGTTGTGCGCGGCCCCGACGTCGTAGAGACCGCTCAACAGGCCCTGCATCTCCTGGAGTAGCAAGTTCATCAGTGGGTCCTGCGGCCCACCGGAACTCGCGCGGGCTCGACACCGAGTGCCCGCAGGCTCTCGTGCGCTCGCTGGCTGCCCGTTTTGAGCCAGATCTCGTAAAGGCGCAGTACGTGCTGGTCGGTGTGCTTGCAGGACATTTCACTGACCTCGTTCAGCGCGTCCACGAGGCGCTGAAACTTGGTCGCCAGTTCCGAAAACACGGTCGAAAGTGCACGGCCCCGGGCACCGCGCTCGCAGCACCCGGCGAGCGTGCCATAGGCCCGGCCACCCATTGCGATGTGATAGTCGACATCGACGAGTTTTCGCTCGAATCCTTGTGAAAGGAACCCGGCCACAAACAGCGACACGTCGCCAATGCGTTGCAGCAGCCTGCTGCGCCGCTCGGCCGAATCAGCGTTCACGGCATCGGCCAGCATCAGCGCCAGCGGTCGAATGCGTGGCCCGTGCGGCGTCTCGTCGAACAGGGCCTCCGATCGGGCAAACATCGTCAGGAGATTCACGACGTAATGCTCCGTATGGTCCTCTACGCCGACCTGTTGACGTTCGAGCGCTACTTTGACTGAGTCATGGAAAAATTCACGCAGTCCTCTCTGGTCGATCTCCGTGACTTCGCAATCCGGTTTCTTCATCCGCCTTCCTCCCCGGGTTTCCGGCCGCGAGACGTGCTGGCCGATCTGTGACAACTGGCAGCCGAACGACCCGACTGCTGATTGCGTCGGGTGCGCGGGAAAAATATCGGTGAATCGGGAAGTACGGCAGCGCGGATCAGGCGATCCACGGCAGGCCGGTAAATGACATGCGTTGCACGCGGTACATGCGCCGAACGTAGCGAAACGAGCGGCCACATTCAACCGCCTCGGCGTGACGGGGCGCACGCTTCGACCAAACAGGCAGCGGCGAGCGGGCTGATCGGCCGAGCGTCAACCCTTGCAGCTGCCAGCCGGGCTGCAAATAAGAAGATGGCTTTCTGTGCCGTGCCGCGCACGACGGCCAGGGAAAAGCCGCTGGCCCAGAAATCTCCCCGTTGAGTCCGACTGGCAGTTATCTTTCGGGCCGGAGGCTGACCATCATGCAAGAAAAAGATGTCTGAATTATTCCTGGTACGCCATGCAAAGGCGTCTTTCGGCGAGGCGAACTACGATCAGTTGTCGGAAATTGGCTACCGGCAGGCACGCTGGCTCGGTGAGCATTTTCGTGAGCGTGGCGTCGACTTTGACCGGGTGATAACCGGCGACATGGTCCGTCACCGGCAGACCTGGGAGGGCATCGCAGCCGGGATGCAGCGCCCGGAGACTGGCGCACTGATCCGGCCGGGATGGAACGAATTCGATTTTCAGCGACTCGTCGAAGCCTATCTGCAGCAGTTTCCGAATGACCGGCCGCCGGCCGGCGCAACATCGACGGACTTTTACCGCCTGTTGAAGGCGGCCCTGCTGGCCTGGTCTTCGGACCGATTGACCGGAGAACTGCCAGAAGATTGGTGCGACTTCGAACGCAGAGTACGAGCCATGCTCGCGGAGTTGCAGAACGCAGCGGCCGAAGAAAGGGTACTGGTCGTCAGTTCCGGCGGAGCGATAGCAATGGCGCTGCGACAAGTCCTCATGGCTCCGCCGGAAACCATGGTTCAACTCAATCTGCAAATCCGCAATGCCAGCGTATCGCGCTGCTTCTTCAGTCCACGCGGCTATTCCGTGCACACGTTCAACCATATCGCACACCTTGAGACACCGGAGCGGATGCGGTTCATCACCTATTCCTGAAGCCGAAGGAGACTGCATGAAACTTGATGGCGGCAATGAATGCCCGGGTGTCTCACTGGTATACGGCGCGCTGCTGCATGTCAGGTCCACGCACAACCGGAGACCACGATGAACCCATCCGCTGGATTGCCGCTGGACACGGGGCGACTCACCGCTTACCTCGAGGCGCATGTCGATGGATTCAAGGGACCGATTGAGGCGGAGAAGTTTTCCGGCGGCCAGTCCAATCCGACTTACAGGCTGAGCACGCCGTCGGGTGTCTGCGTCTTGCGCCGGCAGCCGCCGGGGCCTCTACTTAGATCAGCGCACGCGGTCGACCGCGAGTACCGCGTATTGAACGCCCTGGCCGGTAGCGCAGTCCCGGTCGCGCGAGTCTTTCACCTTTGCACGGACAACTCCGTACTCGGTTCAATGTTCTACCTGATGGAGTTTCTTCCCGGGCGGGTCTTCTGGGACTCTGCGCTGCCGGAAGCGCAGAGTAACGGGCAACGCCGGCGGATTCACGAGGAAATCATTCGCGTGATGGCCGCACTGCACGCCGTCGACCCCTTGACCGTCGGACTCGCGGACTTCGGCAGGCCAGGCAATTACTACCGGCGGCAACTGGATCGCTGGATGACACAGTATCGAGCGTCAGAACTCGACACGATCCCGCCGATGGAAGAATTGATGGCCTGGCTGAGAACGCACCTTCCGGCCGACGATGGCATCGCCTCGCTCGTGCACGGCGACTACCGGCTCGACAACCTGATGTTTCATCCTGAGCGGCCCGAGATCATCGCGGTACTCGACTGGGAGCTCTCGACGCTGGGCCATCCGTATGCGGACCTGGCCTATCACTGCATGCAGCTTCGCATGCCACCGGACTCCCCGGCATCAAAAGGACTGGCCGGCATCAACCGCGGCAGCCTCGGCATTCCATCCGAGGCCGAGATCGTAGAGATGTACTGCAACCTGCGCGGCATAGACCGGATTGAGCACTGGTCTTTTTACCTCGCATTCTGCTTCTTCCGTCTGGCGGCGATTGCTCAGGGGGTCGCCAAGCGAGCCACACAGGGTAATGCGTCCAGCGAACGGGCCGCCGCCGCCGGCCGTTTCGTCGCGCCGCTCGCGCAAATGGCTTTGACTATCATCGATACCCCGGCGTAATGCATATTGACCGCAAGGCGTCATCGCCAGTCTCTCGGCCTGGAATTTCCCGGTGGATCTGTCCATCGGGCCACTCACGGAAATGCTGGCGGCGGGGAATCGCGTCATCATCAAGCCGTCGGAGCAGGCGCCAGCTACCGGAAGGTCATGGCGGAAATTCCCGCCGCGACCTTCGAGCGCGATCGGGATCCGGCCGCCACCGGGGGAGGCCGCTGATTCCGGGCGCCACGCCCGAAGCCGCGACGACTATCTGACCAGGAGAGAGGTTTCGATCAGTGAAGAATCTGACATTGCAATCATGGCGATCCGCCAGGCCCTCGCTGGGTGGCTGGATTTCGCTCGACAATGTTCACAGCGCCGAGGCGATGGCAAACCTGGGTTTTGACTGGCTGTGCATCGACCTGCAGCACGGCCTGCTGGACTACAGCGACCTGACCCGGATACTCCCCGCGATCGCGACGACAGATACGACGCCAATCGTACGCGTCGCCTGGAACCGGCCTGAACAGATCATGAAGGCGCTCGATGCGGGCGCGCAGGGAGTGATCGTACCGATGGTTAATTCGGCTGAGGATGCCCGTCGTGCCGCTGCGGCCTGCCGGTATCCGCCGGCGGGCGAGCGCTCCTTCGGCCCGATACGCGCTGCGTTATCGGAGGGGGCTGATTACCTGGCCTCAGCGAACACAGAGATCGCCTGCATTGTCATGATTGAAACACACGATGCGCTCGAGCGGGTCGAGGATATTGCACGCGTCGAGGGCGTCGACGCGTTGTTCGTTGGCCCCGCTGACCTTGCGCTGTCGCTGGGTATTTCGCTGTCCGACGCACCGAATGAGCCCCGCTTCCAGGCGGCGCTTGGCAAGGTCCTGAGCGCCGCCCGAAAGAACGATCGGTTTGCAGGCATCTTCGGCTATTCACTGGAGAGCGTACGGTCTGCACTTGCTGCCGGGTTTACCTTCGCCAGCATTGGCACGGACATCGGTTTCATGACTTCGGCCGCTGCAAATGCGTTGTCGGAACTGCGGCCCGGGCGCCCAGCTGAGTCCAGCGAGAGACACGGATACTGAGTCCGATCGCGCGACGCACGACCATCTCATTTCGCCACGCAGCGGCCCGCTACTTCTTCTTGCGAACGCCTCGATGGGTCTTGGCCCTGCCGGCCTTTCCCGACTTTCGTGCGCTCTTTGCAGCGGCCGGCGCCGTGGCGGACTCCAGCTCATCGAGCGCGGCATCTATGTGATCAACCATGCGCTGCAAGCCCGGCACCGACCGGCGGCAGGCGGTAAAGCCGAAAGCCAGCGCATCCGCATCGCTGCTGACCGTGATATTCAACGCGAGATAGTCCGCCGGAATACTGACCGGGTATGCCTCATCGAGACGGGCGCGATTCAGGTACAGGACATCTCTCGGGCCGGGCACATTCGAGACAACCACATTGAACACCGGTCTCTTTCCAGTCGCTCCCGTCAATCCGCCCGGCAACATCGGCGCAAACGTCATCGCCGCATGAGCCATTTTCTCAACCCGGCTCATGGTCTTCAGACGTGCTTTCGCGGCGGCCGTCGACTCCATGATGCGATTGAGCCGTGCGAGCGGGTCCACCAGGTTCGTTGCCAGGCTGGCCAGAATCAAACCGACCTGGTTGCCGCCTTTTCCGGTTTCGCCGTGCAGGGACACCGGCACCATCGCCACCAGCGCCTTTTCTGGCAACGCGTCGTGGGTCTCCAGGTATTGGCGCAAAGCGCTGCCGCAGAGGGCCAGCACAACATCATTGACGGTTGCCCCGGTGCGGGCGCCGATGCGCTTGATACGAGCCAGCGAATAACGTTGCGCGACAAAACGACGCGAGCCCGAGATCGGAACATTGAATAGCGTCGGCGGTGCCTGTCGCGGCAATGCAATCGGTCCGTCGTAATTATCGGCCCTGAGGAGATCCACCAGACCACTGCTCAGACCGGGAATCACCTCGGCGCCTTTCTGAAGGGCCGAGAAGATCGGTTTCAAAGCCGAGGCTCTCTGTCCGGACGGGCTCGAGTCCGCTCCGGTCTGAGCGGACCTGGCTAATGACTGAGCCCAGAACGGCGGCTTGATCTCTTTCGGGTCGACGGACAGCGCCGCAGTCAGCATACGAATGCCGCTTACCCCGTCGACCAGTCCGTGGTGAATCTTCGTGTAAATGCCGAAACGCCCGTCGGCCAGCCCTTCGACGAGATAGCACTCCCAAAGCGGCCGGTTACGATCGAGTAGCGTGGCATGAAGCTGAGAAATCAGCACCAGCAATTCTCGTATCCGCCCAGGCCGAGGCAAACCCAGGTGCCGGAGGTGGTAGTCAACATCGAACTCCGCATCTTTCTCCCAATACCAGCGGCCACGCAGATTCAGCGGGCGGAGGTCGAACGGGGTATGCGCATGCGGATGCCCGCGCCAGGACTGGTAAAGATCCTGAACGAAAGTCGTCCTGGCAGCCTTGGGCGGGTCAAAAATCTGCAGCGCCGCAACATGCATCGGCTGCTTGCGCTGCTCGATCAGAAAATAAATCCCCTCCTGCGGACTCATCGGTTTCGGACTGGATTTACGCATCGGTATACCCTGCCTGGATCGACGAGATCCGCTGGCGAACACGCATCGTACCCAGTCCTCGCGCACCCGCAAACGGTGATTGAGGGCCGTGCAGCCGGTCAGCTCATCGAAGAACTGGATTCCGGTGCCTGACCGGCATCCCGAGCATCGCAACTGAGGATGCAAGGTAGCCGAATCACGTCATGGCGTATACACGATCTGCTACGGCGTCTCGCCGAAATTGTTCGTTGAGCTGCTCAGGCGGCTGCACTACGCGCCCGGAACGAGCAGCCCGAACGTGATTGCAACGCTCCACTCCTCGAGACCGTCGTCGTCAATCAGGTTGTACTGGGGGTTGATCGCCAGTTTGATCGGCTGACCGAAGAGTCGAGTCACCTTCGCCACCTGGAAACCGATTGGTACGGACACCCAGCGGCCGCCCTCCCAGTCGTAAGCGTATTGCAGGTCGCCGCCGCTGACCGACCATCCATCGCCGAGTTGGTAGGCGATGATCGGCTGCAACTGGCTGATTCCTGTGTCGCCTGCGAACACGTTCTGATTGAAGAGACCCAGGTTGAGACGCTCCGAGTACTGGTAAACGCCGCCGATCGCCGGGCCGATCGCGAACCGGTCCGGCGCATTATCGGAACCGGCCAGCGTCGCAACCGCCCCGATGCCCCATCGCCCCCACGGCTTGTTGAATACAACCAGATCAAAAATGCTCACGTCGCCGAGCCCATTTTCGCCGCGGCCGTCCAACTGGTAAGGCAGGGTCATGCGGAGAATATTTGACTTGCCGAACGCCTGGAACGGAATCACCGGTCGGAAACTGACGGACCAGGCATCATCGTCGAGACCGTTGTTAGGTCCGTGGAAACCACCCGTGTAGTCGCCAATGAAGTTGAAGGCCATCAGGGAGGCCGTGGGGTCGTTCGCCTCCCCGATACGCGAGGCAGTGAAAAAGCGGCGGACATTTCTCTGTTCTCTTTTGACCGAGTCACGGTGAATACCAGATCGGGCTGCTCCAGGCGCGCTCCTGAACCGTGGCTGGAACGTCCTCGAGCAGCGGCAAACCGTTTCTCACGGCGTCATAGGTCGTCCAGCGCGGCGTCGGTATCTCAAGCACGCGCACGTAGTAGAGAGCGGGCTTGCTCGAATCAAAGTCCGGGTCGGCCCAGGTACCCATCAACTCGGGGCTCCCTATGGTGTTGGAGTAGGCAGCCTTCGCCGTGTCCACCGTGCTGCCGACCGGCGGAAGCCTGCCATCGCTGCCGCGGCTGCGATCACCACTCCAGACGACATCGATCACCTCGTCCTGCGGCTCACCATTTGCGTCGACCCAGCCCTTGATGATCTGAACGCGATCGAGATTGGCACCGTCGGGGTCCTTCGACGCCCAGACCGTAAACGTCGGGGCCTTGGACGAACCGTTGATCGTTCCGCCCATGGGAACCCCGCCGCGATAGCCCTGTTCCACCAGCGCCCGCGGGTCGGCCGGCTCGCCCGGCAAGTCTGTACCGCCGAAGAAGCGCACTTTGATCCGCGGGCCCGAGGTCACGAAGGTCTCACGCGCCGCCATCGCGTCCCAGATCGCGCCGCGTGTGTTTCGCGTCGCCCAGACGGCGGCCACGGACCCGGGGTTCGACTCCTTTGTCTTGACCCAGCCATCGATCTCGCCGTCACGCCGCTCCTCCAGCGTGCCGTCCGCGGGGCCGTGGCTGCCGATGTAGTCGTCCTCGGCGACGTCCGCGGGCAGTCCATTGTGGTTGTCGGTGCCGCCGATGAAGCCAAGCTGGTAAGGATTGACGCCGAGCTTCGCCTGGTAATCGAGACCCTTGACGACAGCCGATCGCACGAAGTTCTCCTTCTTGAACGTGCGCCCGCTGAACGTCCCGACGCTGTCGGCGTTCTCGAAGTCCGCAAACTCGTCGGCCGGCCAGAACTTGCGGTGCACCTCCGAGTTGCCCTTGATCTGCATCATCTCGATCAGTCGTTCAAAGTGGCTGCGAAGGCGGGCGTAGTCCGCCGAGAGCGGCTGGCCCGAATTATCGACCGGCTCGAACATGTAGCCCTTGCTGCCGTTCGAGTTGTGCGGGATCGCCAGCAGCCGGGACCCCGTCTTCTCCTGTTCGGCCATCCAGGCCCAGAGCTTTTCCTCGTCCGGCGTGTCGAGCGCGGAAAGCGGCACCTCCGGCAACACGTCGAGGTCACGGAAGATGACGTTGCGGTGCATGTTTCCGGCATTCTTCGACGCCGACCATTCAAAGCCCGCGAGTGTCGTGAACCGGCCCGGACGGTAGTTGTCGCGCGCGGCCTTCACGATGACATCATTCCAGGCGCTGCGAGTCGTCTCAGGACCCGCGTAGAAAGGCGGGTGACTCGGGTTCTCGCCGCGCATGTTGTTCACGACGTACATCAGGAACCACGCGCGCTGCTCGTCCACGCTATCGAGTCCGCGCAATTCTTCAAGCGCCGGGTTGTCACCACCGGGCGCGCCCGGTACCTGGGTGGAGTACATTTCGCCGATGAACTCGGCGTGATCTGACACCGCCACCCAGTCCAGCGGCCGTCCGATATTGTGCCGCTGCCCGTTGACCGTAACGTCATCGCCCTGCGCAAAGCGGTAGGCCGTGTCAGGCGTGATTCGATTGCCACCGATGTAGGCATCCAGCGAGAAAGACGTGTGAACGTGCGTCTCGCCGAAGTAGGCTTCCTTGAGCGGATTTTCCTTTACGGCGGCCTCCAGCGCCTCGACCGTCGGCGCCGCCTCAGCCACCTGCGGCTGCGTTGCGACCGGCGGCGGCTGCGTCCGGGTGCAGCCCGCCAGGACGATTGCGACGGTCGCCGCGAGCAGGGTGGCATTCCGGCCGGCAGGCAAAGTCCGGGGCTTCAGCTTCATGTCGGGTTCCTCTTTCGGGCGAGCAGCATGGCGCGCGTGTGCCATGTATCTTTTAGCGAAACGCATAGACCGGGCCTCGGCCGGCATGCAACGGGCCGGGGGGACGCGCCAGCAATCATTCAGTTCTGCAACGCCGCTCAGGTCAATGTCTTCGTAACGGTCTTGCGGATGGCTTTGTCCTTCTTGTCGTCCAGCTTGTCCTCCATCTTGTCGAGCGGACCCTTATCAACCAGCTTGTCAGCCTGGTCCTTGACTTCGTTCTCTACCTTGTTCTTTACAACTTTTTTTCCGATTCCCATGACTTCTCTCCTCAAAAGTGAGCACCGAGGTACACAGAGGGCCAGTTAGGGCGTGTACCAGATCGGCGAACTCCAGGCGCGCTCCTGCTGCGTCATCGGCACCTCAGGCGACATCTTGATGCCGAAGCGCAGCTGATCGTAGGCGGTCCAGCGCGGCGTCGGGATCTCGATCACACGTGCGTAGTAGAACGCCCGTACGGACGGGTCGAAGCCCGGGTCGGTCCACACGGCCGAGAGTTCCGGATCGCCGATCGTGTCGGTCCATGTCGCCGTGGCCACGTCTACGGTGTCACCCACCGGCGGCAGCTTGCCGTCCTTGCCGGGCTTGCGACGATCGGCATCACCCCAGGCGACGTCGTAGATGCGTTCCTGCGCCTTGCCGTCCTTGCCGACCCAGCCCTTGATGATCTGGATTCGATCGAGATTGCCGAACATCGGATCCTTGACCGCAGCCACGAGGAAGGTTGGTGCCTTGCCCGCCGGCGCCCTGCTCAGGTCGCCGCCCATCGGTACACCCTTCGTGTAGCCGGCGTCTGCGAGGTAACGGCTGCGCGCGTCTTCCGGCTTGAAGTCCCAGCCGCCGAAAAAGCGCAGTGTCATGCGCGTGCCCGAGGTCCCATAGACCTCCTTGCGATGCATCGCGTCCCAGAGCGCTTCCCGCGTGTTCTCGGTCGCCCACACGGCGGCATAGCCGGCTGCCATGTAGTGCCAGGTGTAGCGGGTCTTGCCGAAGCCTTCCTTCGACACGTGCTTCCAGCGCTCGGGACTCGGCTCCTGGATCGGCAGCTTGCCGAAGAAGTTGTCTTCCTCGACGGCCGTGAGCGAATTGTGCACGTCGGTGCTGCCGACGAACCCGAACTTGAACGGATTCACGCCGAGCGTCGCCTCCAGTTCGAGGCCGCGCTCGAGGCCGGCGCGCAGGTAGTTGGTGGGCATCATCTCGCGCGACAGCGGCTTGTCAGTCAGCGTAAGGTTGCCGTACTCCCATCCGGCGATGCCAAGGTCATCGGCGAACTCGTCGTTCGGCGAGATGTCCGGATGCGTCTCGCTATTGCCCTTGGTCTGGATGATCTCCTGCAGGACCTCCCAGCGCGCACGGCGCTCGGCGTAGTCGCGCGTCAGCGGCTGGCCAGAGAAGTCGGTGAGCTCGAACATGCGTCCATTCGAGAGGTTGGCGTTGTGCGGAATCGCAAGCATGCGGCCGCCGGTCTTCTTCTCGTAGACGTCCATCCAGGCCCAGAGCTTCTCCGGGTCCTCGCTCTGCCATGACGAAAACGGAAAGACCTGGTCGGCCTTGTCCTTGCCATCGCGGAACAGCACGTTGCGGTGCAGGTTGTTGCCGCCCGGCACCGAGGTCCACTCGTATCCGATCATGGCCGTGAAGCGGCCCGGCTCGTTGTATCTTCTCGGCGGTGGACGTGTACTGTTGCCAGACGGATTTCATGATCGGACCGACAACCTTCGGATCCTTGATCGGGCCGGGGAACGTGCCCATCGCCTGGGCCTTGACGATCGCGTTCGCGACTACAGCTGCCTCGTCCCACCGGCCTTCATTCCCGTTTGCCCAGCGGCGAGAGTCGGGTCGGAGATGAACGCGGGATTGCCGTTGTAGACCTCGAACATGAGGCCGAGGCCTTCCGCGTGGTCGGACACGACAAGAAAGTCGAGCGGCCGCGACAGCTTGGCCGGCACGCCGGTCGAGGAGACGACTTCCTCGCCGCGGGCGAAGCGATAGGCGTCCTCCGGGGTCAACCGGTTGCCGCCCGAAAATGCATCGCCGGAATTCGACGTGTGATGATGCGTGTCGCCGAAGAACACGCGTGTCGGGTACCTGCGGCCTGCATAGGGCGAATAGGCCTTGGCCGCGGCGGATAGCTCGGTCTTTGCCGGCGCAGCGTACTCTTCGTCGACGATTTTTCGGTCTTCGGCCTGCACCGCATTCGACGTCAGTGCGACGCCAAGCGCCAGCGTAAACAGTGCCTTATTCATCTGCCCTCCTTTGAAGTTTCCCACTCCAGCGGCATTCGGTCATTGCTGGCCAGCCTCCGCCGACCAGTCCTGCGCCTTTTCGCGCGCCGCCGGGTTGAAAATGGGAACGGAGATCGTCAGGAACACCGCATCGCCTTCCATGCGGTTCTCCGCGCCGAATTCGTGATACCAGCGAAAATCGAGGCTGACCGGATGCCGCTCGCTGCTCGTGAACTGGTAGCTGACTTCCGGCCCGATACCGAAAACCCGTCCCTTGAAATCGCCGAGCCGCGGCGAGTTGTTGCTGTCTCCGGTCAATTGCTCATACCAGTAGCCCACCACGCCGAAGGCCCAGTGCCTGGGCAAGTGCTGCTTCCCGGCCAGCTCGAGGTGCATGTCTGTGCCGGAGCTGTAGTCGGTATCGAGGTTGTCACCGTTGAACGTGAACCCAAGCACCGAGGAGAATTCCCGGCCGCGTGCGAAGTTCGCCATCGTAAAGGCGCCGCCGACATCCAGCGCCCAGCGGTTCTTACCCAGATTGGCGATACGCCCGAGCTGATAGTCGCCGATCGGTATGAACGCCGATCCATACACGCTCCAGGCGCGGAAGCGATCACCGCTGCGGTTCTTCCATCCCAGTGATGCACCCACCGCAGGATCACCGAAACCGGTAACGCCGTCGGACACCTTGCGGTCAATCTCGCTGCCATCCGGCAATTCGACCGAGCCACGGCCGCTGACATCGAGCGTCCCGATGGGCAGCACGCCGGTGAGTGCAAGGCGCCCACCGCCCATCCCGATTTCCGTAATCCAGGTGAACTGGGCGATGTTGATCAGCGCCTGCGCATCGGCCCGTTGCACGAGCCGCCCGCCGACCGGCAACAGATCGGCGCTACGGTGCCGGATCCGGCGCACGATCGAGCCGGGTCCGGGCCAAAAGGGACCCCACTTCCTGCCAGGGATTCGTCCAATCAAATTCTCCCCAATGGCCGTGGTCAGACTTCGTTATGCTCTGGCCGCTTGAGCTGGAACCCAAGGCCGCATTCACGTCGCAGCGCGTCTTTGACCGCCTGGCGGCGGAACCCGGGGGCGTTGCCCACCCATCGGGTGCTCGATGGGTAAATGTACCTATCGCGCGATGCAAAAAAAATAGCTGTTTCTTGGCTGCTGCGATAGAAATCCCTATCATCTGCCAATGAATTTGCAGGACTTCGCGGGCATTCGTGCGATCTGTGAGACAGGCAGCTTTCGCAAGGCAGCCTTGCGTCTCGGCGTCAGTCAGCCGACGCTCAGCGCGCGGATTGCCCGGCTTGAAGACCTGCTTGGGGCCCGGCTGTTCGAGCGCGACCGCGGCCGCTCTCATCCGACCGCCCTGGCGCAGCAAGTGGTTTCGCGCAGCGCCGCGCTGATGAACGAAAGCGGGCGAATCGAAAGCGAGATCAAGCGGCTCGCGGAGGGCGAGACGGGCCTGGTGCGTATCGGGCTTGCCCCGGGCCCGGCGCACTCGCTCGCGGATGTGCTGATTGACCGGATCATTGCCATGCATCCGACGGTCAGCCTCGAGGTTTCCATCGGCACACCGCAGCGTCTGGTTGAATGGCTGGCGAAAAGCGACCTGGATTTCGCTATCGGACCGGTTCCTCGCGAGCTGGCTGAACACCGGGTCGAATTTGAGCCGTTGTTCGAGGACGATATCGTCTTCGTTGCCAGGGCGGACCACCCGCTCATCGAGGCCGGTTCCGCGACGATCCGGCAGGTATTCGACTATCCCATGGCGCTTTCCGCGATGGGTTCACGCTACAAAGAGATCCTCGAAAATACTTTTCACGTAGACGTCGAAAAGTGCGCCGGACGAATCGTGGGCCTGAGCTTTGAGCTCTGCATCGCGACTGCCCTGCGTGGCAAACATGTCGCCATCGGCCCGCGCTTTGTGTTCAGGCGTGAACTCGATGAGCAAACGCTAAAGGTAGTGAATGTCACGGTTCCCGTCAGGCACACGATCGCACTGCTCAGCCGCCGCAACGCCTTCCCGCTGCCTGCCGTAGAGAAAATCAAACAGGTCGTCCGTGACACGCTTGCGAGTCACCAGCAAACCCGCAACCGTGCCGACCGGGCACATTTAGCACTGTTCAAACAATGAATGGAGCTCTGTCAGCGCCTCGATCACGAGGTCCGGCGTCGCGTGATCATCCGGCCACGGGGCTTGATTCCGATTGATCCACGCCGTTCGCATGCCGACCCGGCGTGCGCCGGTGATATCCGACAGAGGGTCGTCACCGACGTGCAGGACGGATCCCGCATCGAGCCCCACGGAATCCAGAAGGTGCCTGAAGATGGCTTCCGCCGGCTTGAGCGCACCGGCATGACGTGCGTGCACGATGCGCTCGAAGTACCGGGCAATTCCGATCCTTTCGAGATCGGCATTGCCGTTAGTGATGACAAACAAACGCAGTCCGCGCCCGGCCAGCCTCGCCAGGGCGGGCTCTACGTCACTGTACAGCTCCACCGCATTACGCGCGACGAAAAAAACCTCGAATACTTCCTCGGCCATGGAAGACGGGTAACCCGCTTCACTCGCATGCATGCGCAGAGACTCCCGCCTCAGCCATGTGAAGTCGTGACGCATGTCGGGGCGATCGAGCGCCAGCCTTGCCCGCCGATCGCGCATGTCCTCGAGCGTATGCGAGTCGGTCACCCGCGGATAGCGTTCGCGCAGGTAATCGTACATCGTGTGCTCGGCCCGCACGATCACGGGACCGATATCCCAGAGCGTGTCGTCGAGATCGAAGGAGATTGCGTCTATCGGCATTCGCTTAATTTCACTATCCTAGGCGCTTGACGACGCATCCGTCGCAACGGCATCGAAACCGCCGCTACCAGCTACCCGCCATGAACAGAACGACTCTTGATCTTTCCCGCTTTGGCCAGCGCTTCACGCGCCCTACGGGCACGCTCGAACTCATGGCTGATCTCGGCGCGGCAATGTCCGGCGACCAGCAGGTGCACATGCTCGGCGGTGGCAATCCAGCCGCCATCGAGGCAATGAACGAAGTCTACCGCGCCGAGTTGAGTCGCATTGCACGGGATGCAGGCGAATTTACGCGCATGGCTGGCAACTACGCGCCGCCCGAAGGTGACCTGAGATTTCGCAGCGCCGTTGCGGACCTGCTTCGCTCTGAATACGGCTGGCGACTGACCCCTCGAAACATCGCGCTGACCAACGGCAGCCAGACGGCATTTTTCCTGCTGTTCAACCTGCTGGCAGGGGACAGCGAGTCGGGGGAGCGCAAGATACTGCTGCCAATGACACCGGAATACGTCGGCTACGCCGACCTGGGCATCAGCTCGGATTTCTTTATTTCGGCCCGACCGGCCATCGAGTATCAGGAAGCGCCTTTCTTCAAGTACCACGTAGACTTCAGGCAACTGGCGATGGGTCCCGAGGTGGCGGCGATCTGTGTTTCTCGGCCAACCAATCCGACCGGCAACGTACTGACGGACCAGGAGATCGAACGCCTCGATGGCCTGGCGCGTGAGCGCGACATCCCGTTGATTATCGATTGCGCCTATGGCCTGCCTTTCCCGGCCGTGCAGTTCGTTCCGGCGAGCCCGGTGTGGAATGACAACATCGTACTGTGCTTCAGCCTGTCAAAAATGGGCCTCCCGGGCCTGCGGACCGGCATTGTCGTGGCCCGTGAAGAAATCATTGATGCGCTTGGCGCAATGACTGCGGTCGCTTCGCTGGCACCGAACAATGCCGGTGCCGTGCTGGCCCATCGCCTGGTGCGCAGCGGCGAGATACTGAGCCTGAGCCGTGAGGTGATACAGCCGTATTACCGGCAGCGAATGACCGACGCCGTGCAATGGCTCGATGAAGCACTGGCCGGCGTGCCGTATCGGGTCCACCGACCCGAGGGCGCATTCTTCCTCTGGCTCTGGTTTGAAGGGCTGCCGCTGCACAGCGACGAACTGTACCGGCGACTCAAGGCGCGCGGCGTCCTCGTACTGTCAGGGCACCATTTCTTTCCCGGGCTCAGCGAGGACTGGAACCATCGGTACCAGTGCCTGCGCATTAACTATGCGCAATCTGCAGCCGCAGTCCGGGCCGGCATCCGGGCGATCGGCGAGGAAGTGAGACTCGCCTATGCGCGGGCCGCATGAGCGCGATTCCGGCGGAGCACTGAGCCGCGCGCCTCGAGACGATGAACACCGCACACGTATGACAGCCCCGGGTCTCATCGACCCCGCCGCGCGTCCCCGAACACAGCGGCTTGGTGTCCAGTGAGATTCAACAGTCCGAAGACCGCCGTGGACGCCGCGAGTGCGGCGCTCGTTGCGACGAGGCCACGATTGCTCGCGGTTCTTACCGCCGCGCTCGTGGGACTGGTGACCGGTGCAGCGGCCATCGGCTTTCGCGCTGCATTCGGCGCCCTGCAGTCGCTCACTTTCGGCCGACCGCTTGATGCCTCAGATGGGACGGTCCTGCAGATCGAACCGGCGCTGCTGGTCGGCATCCCCGCGCTCGGCGGTTTGATCACCGGACTGATCTGCTACTGGCTGCTGCCGGGGCGGCGACCCCACGGCGTATCCGATGCGATGGAATCGGCTGCCCTGCACGGCGGGCAGATCGATATTCGCACGGGCCTCGCGGCAGCGGCCGCCAGCGTGGTCTCGCTGGGAACCGGCGCATCGGTGGGCCGCGAAGGACCGATGATTCACCTCGGTGCGACACTGGGTTCATGGCTTACACGACGTCTTGGTCTGCCGCCGGACTTCGCGCGCCGCATGCTGGCCTGCGGCGCTGCCGCCGGTGTTGCGGCATCGTTCAATGCGCCGATCGCCGGCGTAATCTTCGCGGTGGAGGTCGTAGTCGGCCGATATACGCTGCACACCTTCGCACCAATTGTCGTCTCGAGCGTCGTCGCCACCGTGATGAGCCGTATCGCCTTTGGCGAGGATCCGGCATTCGTCGTCCCTGAAGTCTCGATTACCTCGTACTGGGAGCTGCCCGCCTTTATCCTGGTTGGTCTCGCCGGTGCTCTGATGACCGTGCTGTTGATTCGTTGCGTCGCATTGTTCAACGCGGGCTTTGAACGAATACCGGTCCCGTCCTGGCTGCGACCCGCCATGGCGGGGCTCGGCGTGGGCCTGATCGCCCTTGCGGTACCGCAGGTACTCGGAGTCGGTTACGGGACCAGCAGCGCCGCCCTGGCCGGCGAAATACCGTTTCTGCTCCTGCTGACGATCCTGCTCGCAAAGATTCTCGCGACCGGGATGAGCCTTGGCGGTGGTCTCGCCGGCGGCATCTTCTCGCCCTCGCTGATGCTCGGCGCATTGACCGGAAGCCTGGCCGGCACCGTGGCCGCCACCGTTTACCCGCATCTCGCCTCACCGCAGGCCGTCTACACCTTGATCGGCATGGGGGCCGTGGCCGGTGCAGCGCTCGGCTCGCCGTTGTCCACGACGCTGATTGTGCTGGAGCTCAGCGGCAGCTATCCCGTCACGCTGGCCGTGATGCTGGCAACCGTGCTGAGCTCGCTGATCGTCAATGACATCTGGGGCCATTCTTTTTTCAGCTGGCAGCTGGCGCGACGGGGGGTCGACCTGCGCATGCGCCGTATCGATGCGCTGCTGCAGGCACAGACACTGGGCGAACTCAATCAGCGCCCGGTAACGGCCATTCCGGCCGGAACGCTGTGGCGAGAGGCGCGCATGGAGATCGCTTTATCGGGAGCCCGCGACGCGGTCGTGATCGATGGCCAGGGCGGCGTGCGTGGCCGCGCCGAACCGGACGCGCTGCACGATGACCAGGCAGCAATAGAATCCGGGGCGAGCACCGACGTGCTGACATTTACAGCCGATACTCCGCTGGCCACGGCGCTGGCGCAAATACGCGAACACGCGGGCGCAACGATCTACGTCGTCGAAGACCCGATCCGCCGTCGACCCATTGCGGTGATCGATGCCGAAGAAATCATGCACGCCTATCAGCGGCTGCTCGACCGCGTTTACGCGGAGGAGTACGGCGAATCGGTGACGAACCGCTGAAGTCGTCGGGTTCACTGGAGCGTTGGGCGAGAAATGTTTTCAATACTTCTGCGGTGTGCGATCGGCCGCTCGCCGCCAGTATCCTGTCGACAGCGCCCTGCGCCACGATCCGCCCGCCACCAGCGCCACCTTCGGGACCAAGGTCGATGATCCAGTCAGCCTCTGCAATCACGTCGAGGTTGTGCTCGATAACGACCACGGAGTTCCCGGCATCGACCAGTCGGTGCAGCACCCGTATCAGCTTCTCGACGTCCGCCATGTGGAGACCGACGGTCGGCTCATCGAGCACGTAGAGCGTTCCCGGGCCGCGGCCCCTTGACTCTGCGCCGGGCCGAAGGCGTGCCAGCTCCGTGACCAGTTTGATCCGCTGTGCTTCGCCGCCGGATAAGGTCGGACTTTGCTGGCCGAGTGTCAGGTAGCCGAGCCCGACGTCCTGAAGCAGACTCAGCGCATGATGAATACGTGGATGCGCGGCGAAGAATGCCACCGCCTCATCGACACTCATGGCCAGCACGTCACCCGCGCTGCGACCTCGATACTTCACGGCCAGCGTCTCCTCGCTGAAACGCCGGCCATTGCACTGCTCACAGATCACCTTCACATCCGGCAGAAAACTCATTTCGATGGTCCGCAGACCCTGGCCTGCACAGGCCTCGCAGCGACCCTGCGCTGTATTGAAAGAGAAACGACTCGGTCCATAGCCACGCATTCGCGATTCGGTCGTCGCTGCGAACAGCTTACGAACGTCATCCCAGAAGCCGACGTAGGTCGCCGGACAGGAGCGTGGCGTCTTGCCGATCGGCGTCTGATCAACCTCCAGCACTCGCGCAAGCGCCTCCCAGCCCTCGATCTGCCGGCACCCCCGCCAGCTCTGGCTCTTACGGCGCCCCGCGGGCTGGCCCACTCGCTGGCGAAGATTCGCAAACAGGACGTCGCGCGCCAGAGTTGACTTGCCGGAGCCGGACACGCCGGTCACCGCTGTCAGCCGGCGCAGGGGTATGCGCGCATCGACCCGCTGCAAATTGTGCAGGGTCGCACCGCGCAGCCGGAGCATTTCATCGCTTCGCGAGACCCCTCGCCGCTCACCGAGCGGGTGGCGCAATGGCCTGGCCAGGAACCGGCCGGTCACCGATTCCTCGACCGCGATCAGGTCCTGCACGCAACCCTGGGCGACCAGCCGGCCGCCGCGACTGCCCGCCCCCGGCCCCAGGTCGATCAGGTGATCCGCCTCCATGATCGTCTCTTCATCGTGCTCGACCACCAGCAGCGCATTGCCCTTGGCGCTCAACCGGGAGAGCGATTCGAGCAGCAGGCGATTATCGCGCGGGTGAAGGCCGATGGTCGGCTCGTCGAGAACGTAGCAAATGCCCTGCAGGTTGGATCCGAGCTGCGCCGCAAGCCGTATGCGCTGTGCCTCGCCGCCCGACAGTGTAGGCGCGGCGCGATCGAGTGACACATAGCCAAGGCCGACATCCTGAAGGAATGCGAGCCGGCCCCGTATCTCGGTGAGTATGTCCCGGGCAATCTGTCCCTCCCGGGCGTTGAGCTTCAAGGCACCGAAGAACGACTGAGCGCGGTCAACCGACAACTCAGACAACCCGGCAATCGAAGACTTGCGAAACAGTACGTTCAAAGCGATCGGATTGAGGCGCTGCCCGTGACAGGCGGCGCAAGGCCTCGCCTCATCGTCTGGCGGGTCGCTCCAGCGCGTTTCTTCCCCGCTCTGATCGGCGTCAAACTCGTGCAGCGTCACACCCGTTCCGAAACAGCCCTCGCACCAGCCGTGACGGGAGTTGTATGAAAACAGTCGCGAATCGAGTTCGGCGAAACTGCGGCCGCAGCCCGGACAGGCCCGGCGGGTCGAGAAGACACGCACCCGCCCTCGTTCGAGCACGTGGGCTACGCCTTTACCGAAATCCACCGCACGCTGCAGCGCTTCGCGTAACTCAGGTTCAGCCGACGGTGTCACCTCGATCCGGGCGACCGGCAGCTCAATCGTGTGCTCTTTGAATCGCTCGAGTCGCGGCCAGCGATTCGTCGGCAACAACTCACCGTCGACCCGCAGCGACTCGACGCCCCTGGCGGCCGCCCACTTGGCGAGGTCGGTATAGAAACCCTTGCGATCGATCACCATCGGCGCGAGCACATCGATTCGCCGCCCCCGACGCTCTTTCAACAGCTGTGCGGCAATCGCCTCGACGCTTTGCGGCTCGATTGCCCTGGCGCACTCGGGGCAATGCTGAACGCCCAGCTTGACGTACAGCAGACGCAGGAAGTGGTGGATTTCCGTCAGCGTGCCGACCGTGCTCTTGCGGCCACCCCGACTGGTCCTTTGCTCGATTGCGACCGTCGGCGGTATCCCGGCAATCAGGTCGACATCCGGGCGTGCGGATGGCTGAACAAACTGGCGCGCGTAGGCATTGAGCGATTCCATGTAACGCCGCTGCCCTTCCGCGAAGACGATATCGAAAGCCAGCGTCGACTTGCCCGAGCCCGAAACTCCCGTGACCACGGTCATGCCGTGTCGCGGGATCGAGACGTCCAGGTCCTTGAGATTGTGTTCGCGCGCCTTGCTGATGACGATGCAGTCGCCCGCGCGATCCTCAACGCGGCGCCGGGCCACGCCGGCGCCGCGCGTCGACCGACGGCGGCTCTTCGCCGCACGCAACTTGCCTTTCCCCGACGCATACCCGAGCAACGCCCGGCCCGTGTGCGAGGTCTCACAACGCATCACCTCGTCCGGGGTCCCCGCCACGACCAGCTCGCCGCCGGCCTCGCCGCCCTCGGGACCAAGATCGACAATCCAGTCGGCGGCGCGAATGACATCCAGGTTGTGTTCAATCACGACCAGTGAATCACCCGCCTCGAGAAGGCGGGCAAATGCCCCGAGCAGCCTGGCGACGTCCTCGAAGTGCAGGCCGGTCGTTGGCTCGTCAAACAGAAACAGCCGACCTCCCGTTGGCGCACCGGCCTTCGATGCGCCGGCACGGGATCGCCCCGCGGATCGCTTTGCCGCCTCGGCAAGGTGCCCGGCGAGTTTCAGCCGCTGCGCCTCACCACCGGAAAGCGTCGGGACCGGCTGACCCAGCCTGAGGTAGTCCAGCCCCACCGCCCGCAGTGGGTCGAGACAGGCCAGCAGGCGGGCGTCATTGGCAAAGAACGCCGTCGCCTCGGCAACCGTCATCTCGAGCACGTCGGCGATACTGCGGGCCGGGCCGGCCTGCCCGGCCGTCTTTACCTCCAGCGTCTCCTGCCGATAGCGCCGGCCGCCGCAGTCCGGACAACGCAGGTACACATCGGAGAGAAACTGCATCTCGACGTGCTCGAAGCCATTTCCTGAGCAGCCCGGGCAACGCCCGTTGCCTGAGTTGAAACTGAATGTTCCAGCCGTGTAGCCGCGCTCGATCGAGACCGCTTCGGCTGCGAAACGCTTACGGATCAGGTCGAATGCGCCGACATAGCTCGCCGGGTTCGATCGCGTCGTGCGCCCGATCGGCGTCTGGTCGATGAGGATCACATCGCTGAGCAGCTCAGCCCCGTGCAGTGCACGATGAGCACCGGGAGTTTCAGTGGGTTCGCCGCGACTTCGGCGCAGCGCGGCATACAGGACATCCTGCACCAGGGTCGATTTCCCCGACCCCGACACCCCTGTGACGCATACCAGTGCGCCGAGCGGAATCTCGATATCGAGGTCCTTCAGGTTGTGCTCCGTAGCCCCGACAAGCGTAAGCGACGGGCCGGCACCATTGGTCGACCGCCGCGAACGCCGCGGAAGGCTGGCGGCTGCATCGCGTGCGCCGCTCAGGTACTCGGCCGTCAGCGTATCGCGGGACCGCGCGAGCTGGTCCGGTGTGCCCTCGAAGACGACTTCTCCGCCACGTTCGCCGGGACCCGGGCCAAGGTCGATGATGCGATCCGCCGCGAGCATGATCTGCGGGTCATGCTCGACGACCAGCAGTGAGTTGCCGTTGTCACGCAGCCGCTGCATAACCTCGATCACGCGACCCATGTCACGCGGGTGCAGGCCAATCGACGGCTCGTCGAGCACGAACAGCGTATTGACCAGCGACGTCCCGAGTGCCGTCGTCAGGTTGATTCGCTGCACCTCGCCGCCGGACAGACTGCGCGACTGACGGTCCAGTGTCAGGTAGCCAAGGCCCACGCGCACGAGAAATTCCAGTCGCGATCGAATCTCGCCCAGCAGCTGGGCACTCGCCTCGTCCAGCGGCGCCGGCAACTCCAGGGCCGAAAAGAAATCCCGGCAACGGTCAATCGGCAGCAGTACAAGCTCGTGCAGGCAAAGTCCGGGCAAGCCCGCCAGCGTTGCCTCGCTCCACTGCGTGCCTGGCGGTTGATAACGCGGCTCGCGATGCGAGCCGATATCGGCTCTCGTCTCATCCCCGAGGCGCCACAACAACGCCTCATGCTTCAGCCGCGCGCCCCCGCAATCGGTGCAGGCCGTGTAGCTGCGGTATTTGGAGAGCAGCACGCGGACATGCATCTTGTAGCTCTTTGACTCGAGCCACTTGAAGAACCCTCGAACGCCATACCAAAGGCCCTTGCGTCGTGAGCCCTCGCCGTTCAGCACCCAATCGCGTTGCGGCTCATCGAGTTCGCACCACGGCCTGTCGAGCGGAATGCCGCGCTTCCGCGCAAACCGGACGAGGTCGTCCTGGCATTCCCGAAAGGCTTTCGTTTGCCAGGGTCGAATCGCTCCCCCGCGCAACGACAAAGAGTGATCGGGCACAACCAGGCCGTAGTCCACACCGATGACCCGGCCAAAGCCGCGACAGGTCTCGCAGGCGCCCAGTGGCGAGTTGAACGAAAACAGGCTTGGTAAGGGGTCACGGTAGTGGAGATCGCAGTCCGCGCAGTGGAAATCGCCGGAGTAACGCCCGAACACCAGGCCATCGACATCCGGCGATGGTTCCTGCAGATAGACGTTGACGCGGCCGCGACCCGCCTGCAGTGCCCCTTCCAGTGATTCAACCAGGCGCGAGCGATCCACGGTGGCTGCCCGCAAGCGGTCCTGCACGATTTCCAGTTGTCGCTTTCGCTTCGAGTGCACCCGCGTATAGCCCTGGTTGGCCAGCAGTTGCAGAACTTCCTCCTGGGTGAAGTTCTCCGGTACGGATACGGGGAACGTCACCAGCAGGCGTGGGTCGCCAATGGATGCCGCATGCTCGATCAACTCGCGGGCGATGCTCTCGGGGGTGTCATGGCGGACCCGGGTGCCGCATTGACGGCAGAAAAGCCGGGCCGCGCGGGCAAACAACAACTTCAGGTGGTCGTTCAGCTCCGTCATCGTACCGACGGTGGAGCGGGAGGTTCGCACCGGATTGGTCTGGTCAATCGCGATGGCCGGCGGAATGCCATCGATTCGATCAACCTGCGGCTTGTCCATTCGATCGAGAAACTGCCGCGCATAGGGCGAGAACGTCTCGACATAGCGCCGTTGCCCTTCGGCGTAAATCGTGTCGAATGCGAGCGAAGACTTGCCCGAGCCGGAGACCCCGGTAATGACCACCAGCTCTCGCAACGGTATGTCGATATCGAGGTTGCGCAGGTTGTTCTGCCGCGCGCCACGGACGCGGATGAAGTCGTTGCTTGAATCTTTCATTTTCCTGCTTCAGCAATGGAGCCGGCACGGATCCAAACTACCATGGCCGGACGGCATAGCGGATACTGGGGCACGGCAGTTGACAACGATTGCCTGTGCAGGGCGGTCGAAGCCGCGACACCCTTCAGTACCGGCCGGCTCTTCTGCGAGTGACTGTCATGGACCATCCCTACCCGAACCTTCTCGCACCACTGGACCTCGGATTCACGCAGCTACGCAATCGTGTGCTGATGGGCTCCATGCACACGGGCCTCGAGGATGATGCGCGGCACTTCGGTCGCCTGACTGCTTACTTCGCCGAGCGGGCCGAAGGCGGCGTCGGGCTCATCGTCACGGGCGGCTTCGCACCCAATATCGAAGGCTGGGTCTCGCCCTTTGCCTCCAGGCTCAGCACTCGTGCGGCCGCCGCACGGCATCGACCGATCACCGATGCCGTGCACGCAGCCGGCGGGCACATCGCGCTGCAGATCCTGCACACCGGGCGATACGGATACCATCCGCTCGCCGTTGCGCCATCGAAAATCCGCTCGCCGATCACGCCCTTCACGCCGCGTGCACTGACCACTCGCGGTGTTGACCGGCAGATTCGGGCATTTGTCCGTTGCGCCCGCCTCGCCCGGGAAGCCGGCTACGACGGCGTCGAGGTCATGGGCTCCGAAGGCTATTTAATCAACCAGTTCCTCGCCCTGCACACCAACCACCGTGCCGATCGCTGGGGTGGCAGCTACCAGAACCGCATGGCGCTGCCCGTGGAGATCGTTGAACGCATTCGCGAAGCCGTGGGCCGCGACTTCATCATTGTTTACCGGCTCTCGATGCTCGACCTGGTGCCGGACGGCAGCAGCTGGGACGAAATCGTGATGCTTGCGAAGGCAATCGAACGGGCCGGCGCGACGATCATCAACACCGGGATTGGCTGGCACGAAGCGCGAGTGCCCACCATCGCCACTTCCGTACCACGCGCCGCCTTTGCCTGGGTCACGAAGAAACTGAAAGGCGACGTCGGCATCCCATTGTGCGCCACCAACCGCATCAATACGCCCGAAGTGGCCGAGCAGGTCATTGCAGAGGGCAGCGCCGACATGGTCTCGATGGCACGACCACTGCTGGCTGATGCGGAGTTCGTCAAAAAGGCGGCCAGTGGCCGCAGCGATGAAATCAACACCTGCATCGCGTGTAACCAGGCATGCCTCGACCACGTGTTCCAGCGCAAGATTGCCTCCTGCCTCGTCAATCCGCGTGCCGGTCACGAAACCGAACTGGTCTACGAACCGGCGAGCCGACGACGACGGGTTGCGGTGGTCGGTGCCGGACCGGCCGGCCTGGCCTGCAGCACGATCGCCGCCGAACGAGGCCACTCGGTTGACCTCTTCGAAGCTGACGCCAGGATCGGCGGTCAATTCAACATGGCCATGCGTATTCCGGGCAAGGAGGAATTCCGGGAAACGCTGCGATACTTCGGGCGCCGACTCGAGTTGACCGGCGTTCGTGTCATGCTCGGCGAAACGGTGGGCGCGGAGCAGCTGATCGCCGGCGCGTACGATGAGATCGTCATTGCCACTGGCGTCGTGCCGCGTGATCCGCAGATCCCCGGGCAGCAGGAACAGGCCGCGAACGGCAAGGTACTGAGCTACGTGGACCTGCTCGCGGGCGGAGCCGTGGCGGGCGAATCCGTTGCCGTGGTCGGCGCGGGCGGTATTGGCTACGACGTCTGCGAGTACCTTTCCTTCCAGGGCCATTCCCCGACGCTCGATCTTCCGAACTGGATGGATGAATGGGGCGTTGGCGACCCGGCACAGTATCGTGGCGGGCTTCGGCCACCACGGATCGCCCCGCCGCAACGCAGGATTTACCTGCTGCAGCGCAAGGCCGGCCCGTTTGGAAAGGGGCTCGGCAAGACAACCGGCTGGATACACCGGGCCTCATTGAAAATGCAGGGCGTGGAGACCATTGGCGGGGTCAACTACGAGCGAATTGATCGGAACGGCCTGCAGATCAGCTTCGGAGAAGGCCACGAGAAACCGATACGGCTCGAGGTCGATACGATCGTGCTGTGCACTGGACAGGAACCGCAGCAGGCACTGGCTGAGCCACTGCGCGCAGCCGGTCAGTCGGTACACCTGATCGGCGGGGCTGATGTGGCCACCGAACTCGATGCCCGGCTGGCGATCGAACAGGCCTGCCGGCTCGCGGCCGGGCTTTAGCCCGTCAGTCGAGAGCAAGGCCGGCCAGCACCTTGCCGCTCACGTGCTCATCAGCGCACTTGCACAAGTGCGATAACGATAATCACGGATTGTTATCGGCATTGGCCGCGGGCAAATTCGTTGGAAAACCGGTACGAGGAGCAAAGGCCGCCTTTGCTTCGCGCGAAGTGTGGCTCCCTGTGCCGCTGCAGTTTCCCACGCTTGCCGAATCGGCATGAGCAACTGCATGATTTCCACGGACATTCCCGGTATTCACGAGGCTCAAAGGTGCAGCAATGAATGAGAAAACCCGCAAGGAAAGAGGGCTCTGCGAACTCTACGGTCAGGACCCCGATCGCGCGGACGAGCTCGTGTTCGGCCGCAAGGCAGAGACGGACCGCCGAGGATTCCTCAAGGGAGCCGGGCTGGCGGCCATTGCCGCCGCCGTCGGCGCCCCGATTCCGTTTCACCGCAATTTTCCGGCCGGCCTGATCCCTGCGGCGCTGGCCGAAAGCACGGATACCTTCGTGCTTGAAGGCAAGGAAGGGCTGCGGGTGCTGAACGATCGGCCAGTCAATGCCGAGACGCCGGCACACCTGCTCGATGACGACATTACGCCGAATTCACGGCACTTCGTGCGCGACAACGGGCTGCTGCCGCCGATGGCCGAGACGATGAATGCCGATGGCTGGACGCTGACTGTCGATGGCGAAGTGAACAAGCCGCTGACACTGACGCTCGACGATCTGAAACGCAACTTCAAACACGTCAGCCTGCAACTGCAACTCGAGTGCGGAGGCAACGGACGGGCCAGCTTCAACCCGCCGGCCACCGGCAACCAGTGGACGACAGGCGCCATCGGCAACGCCGAATGGACCGGCGTTCGTTACCGTGACATTCTCAAGGCGGCCGGTCTTCGCAAGAGTGCCATCTACACGGGGCACTACGGCATGGATATGCATCTGTCCCGCGACCCGACGAAGGTGCCGATCTCCCGAGGCGTCCCGATCAGCAAGGCTCTCGAGGAGCATTCAATCATCGCCTTCGAGATGAACGGCGAACCCATCCCGAAATACAATGGCTTCCCGGTACGAATCGTCTGCCCCGGCTGGCCGGCTTCCACGTCGCAGAAGTGGCTGCAACGCATCTGGGTACGCGACGTGGTGCACGATGGTGAGAAGATGACTGGAACGTCTTATCGGGTGCCTCGCTTTCCGGTGGCGCCTGGCCAGGAAGTGCCCGTGGAGGATTTCGTCATCATCGAATCGATGCCGGTCAAATCGCTGATCACCTCGCCGGCCGCGGGAACCTCGGTGAGCGGCCGCCTGCTTGCCGTGCGGGGCCATGCCTGGGCCGGCGAACGGTACGTCAAGTCGGTGGACCTGAGCATCGACTTCGGCAAGTCCTGGATCAAGACAAACCTGAAACGTCCCCCCAACAAGTATTCCTGGCAGACATGGACCGCCAGTGTCGAATTCCCGCAGCCGGGGTACTATGAAATCTGGTCGCGGGCCACCGATAGCGAAGGGGACATGCAACCCTTCGCAGTCAACTGGAACCCGAAGGGTTACCTCTCAAACGTGATGCATCGCATTCACCTCACGGTTGCCTGAGGCCCGAGTATTCATGCAGAAGAACTTACCCCTATACCGCTCCTGGCTGCTGGCCGTCACCGCCGTCGGTCTCGCGACAGCGGCACCGTGCAGGGCTGCCGACGTCGCGGCGATGATCGATGCCGCGGACCCGCAGGACGGTGCCGCTGCCTTCGAAGTCTGCGCGGCCTGTCACTCAGCCGCACCGGATGAGCCCGCCCTCATCGGACCGAATCTCTTCGAGGTGGCTGGCCGGGATATCGCCAGCAAAGAGGGATTTGCGTACTCCCCCGCGCTTCGCGCCGTTGGCGGTGTCTGGACCCGCAATAACCTCGATGCGTTCCTGCGCAAACCAGCCGCTTTCGCACCAGGCACGATCATGGGTTATGCCGGCATCCCGGACGATGCTGAGCGAGCCAGTGTGATCGCCTATCTCGAAACACTCGCGCCCGGTGCAACGGCAGTCGCCGCCGCCGCGGCCACAGCGGATTATGGAGAGGACTGGCCGACCGGCGCCGGTGCGGATCTGACGGGCAAGACCTGCTCGGTGTGTCACTCGCTCGCGATCGTCAAGCAGCAGGGTCTGTCGCGTGAACGCTGGGACAAGCTGCTCGGCTGGATGGTCGAAGAACAGGGAATGACCGAACCGAGCGCAGATCAGCGCACCGAAATACTCGATTACCTCAGCGCCCATTTCGGATCGCCCTGAGCGCCCCGGGACGCCGGCCGCTCATGCCGGGCCGATGGCCTTTGTTCAGCCAGGCGAATTGAAAGCCGAACGCATGGCCTTGAGCTTCGCTTGTTGAGTCGACCACTGCTGGCCGCCGATCAGCCCGCCATCGACGACCAGATCGTGTCCATTGACGAACGAGGATTCGTCGCTGGCAAGAAACACCGCGGCCATCGCGATATCGTCAACCAGCCCGGCCCGGGGTATGGGCTGCATGCCTGCCAGCGCTGCCTTGACAACTTCGGCGGTCTGTTCTGCGCGCTCGTCCGGCAGTCCGGCCGCCTTGCCAAAAATGCCGGTGGCCACGCCGCCGGGGGAAATGGCATTGACGCGTACGCACTGCTCGCCGAGTTGCATGGCGACGCAGCGTGTCAGGTGCACGACCGCTGCCTTGGCAGCGGAGTAAATCATGGACGAGGACAAGCCGGCCCGATGAGCGGCAACGGAGCCGTTATTGATGATGCTGCCCGAACGCTGTTCCTGCATGATCGGCGCAACGTGTTTCATGCCCAGCATCACCGATCGGAACAGCACGCTCACCGCCGCATCAAAACCCTCCACGGGTATCGTCTCGATCCCGCCCACCGGAGCCGGACCGCCCGCGTTGTTGAACAGACAGTCAATTCGTCCGTGCTTGCGCAATGCGAAGGCAATCAGTGCCGCGACCTGATCTTCTTCGGTCACGTCGGTCGCCTGGAAGTCGCAGCGCGGGCCGAGTTCGTTGGCGATATGCTGGCCAAGCTCCGCACGCCGGCCGGCCAGGATGACCGCGGCGCCCTCGGCGGCGAATAGTTCTGCCGTTCTCCGGCCGATCCCGCTGGTGGCCCCGGTGACGATGCAAACCTTGTCCTGCAGTCTTGGCATTACGATGTCTCCTCGGAGTAATCGTTAACGATAACACCCCGGCACCCTTTGAACCGGCGACTCAGGCACCGGGAAACGGCGGGCCTCCCCGGCCAGATAGGCCCGGCAACCGCTGCGGAACCCGGGGCCAGGGCCATTGCAGAGGCAGGCTGCACTGACACCATTGTCCGCAGCCCATTGATAACCCGCCTGCTCCGGTGTCAATGACATGACGGTGAAAGCGATACAGCCTTCCATGTGGGAACGCGAGTGTTGCCCCGGGCAATCCAGCGGCCGCGTAATCGAATACCGTGCAGCGTGGATGAAGCCTGCCCGGTGTTCGCGACAGTCGTCGGCGCAGCGAAATCCGAGGAACGCCCGGGCGTCGTAGGGTGACAGTCCCGCTGCCCAGCAGTCATCATTCGAGTCACTGCCCGCAGCTGCAAGTAGCGCGGCCGCGGCAAAACCCGTTGCCGTTTTCCATCGTGAGTTCAGGTCGCCGCTCCGCGATCCACCAGGGTCGAGGATAAGTCGCATGGACGGCGTTGGAGGACACTCTTTTCGTGCTGTTTGCGGTCATTCTCGATACACGGCTCCGGTTAAGATGGCGACCCCATGCAAGCCCTTTTCCTGCTTCTGCTGCTGTCAGTCCCGTTGTCATCGGCGGTCGCCGCGGATCCACCGCGGCTCGAGGGCACCGTCGTTGGCGTCATCGACGGCGACACGCTCGACCTGCGGCTGACCAGCGGAATGATTCGTGTGCGCCTTCACGCAATCGATACGCCGGAACGCGGTCAGGCCTATGGTCGCGCTGCCCGCGATGCATTGTCCCGCCTTGTATTTGACCGGTCGGTGCAGGCCGAACCTTTTGAACAGGATCGCTACGATCGCCTGGTCGCGAGAATCTGGCGCGAAGACCTCGATGTGAATGCGGAGATGATCCGGCAGGGCTACGCCTGGGCTTATCGTCGCTACGCGATCGACCCGGCATATTGTCGCTTTGAGCTGGCGGCCCGCGAACAGGGCCTCGGCCTGTGGCAGTCACCGGCACCGCCGCCCGTGGCGCCGTGGGAATGGCGACAGCGGCGCACGTTGCAGGGGCGGTTCACGGATTATTCAAGCGAAACGCTCGAAAAATGTGTCGCCGCCCTGGGCAAGCGCTAGTGCGTTGCCCGGGGACCCTTTCGAGATCCTCAGGGGATCTTGATTTTTCCTGGCGGCTGCATGCCCTTGCCGAGCGCGCTGGCGGCCCCGGCTTCGGGAATCACGATCGAAGAAGCCGACTCCCGCCGCATTTCCTGAAGTTCCCGCATCGTGTCCTCCAGGCCCTGCCGGGCGCCGTCAGCGAACATGGCGCAGGCCTCGTTGAGGTCCTTCGCGTCAATTTCGAAGCTCAGCGGCAGGACACCGGCGGGCGTCATGATCTGAGCCTGGCCGACGTAGACCACCTTCCGACCCGGGTCGACACTGCCATCGGATTTCACGGGCGTCATGACCCTTATCGAGCCGACCTTGCGATCAGAATAAGTATCTTCTCGATAAAGATCGTTGGCATTCATTCTCGGATCGGGGGCTTCATTCGGACCGGCCATGGGTTCATGCCTCGGGTTATCTGGAATCGCGTAAAAGGTTGTCACCGTACCGCAAGCCGACCAACGCAACAACAAGCGACCGCGCGGGGTCAGGGCCGGAAATCGGCATCCCCCGGACTCTCGCTGTCGTCACGCAGCCTGGCCGGCGCTTCCACCGGCCACGGCGTCAGCGCGACGTAGTAAAGGACGATCAGGTTTACCAGCGGTATCGAGGCCATGATGGACAACCAGGGCGGGAAACCCATCCGGGAAAAGATCTTCCAGAACGCGACCACCTGCAGCAGCGATAGAATGGCGAACCAGCGGATCACGGGCAGCTCCAGGGACGTACGACAGTCCGAATGATATAACGACCCAATGAATTCGACAGAAAACAGGCCGGACCGCCCGGGATCAGGCGGGCGGGAGCCCGACGCATTCCAGCCCGAGGGGATATGCGGCAGCGAGCGCATGTCCGATGCTGACTCTCTGGCGTAACGCCCGAATCGCCTGTCTCGATGACCAGGCGCGTGTGTTTCAGACCGGCGCGGTCCTGAGCCGAAATCAGCGCATTGAATGGGTTGGCGAACAGGCCGACCTGCCCGGCGGCGTTCGCCCCGACCGGGTCGTGGAACTGGCCGGTCGCTGGCTGACACCGGGCCTGGTCGACTGCCATACACACCTTGTGTTTGCGGGACAGCGGGCGACGGAGTTTGCGCGGCGCACCGCGGGGGAAAGCTATTCCGATATCGCCCGGGCAGGCGGTGGAATCCTCAGCACGATGCGCGCAACACGAGCCGCCAGCCTCACCGACCTGGTTTCAGGGAGCCGCGCCCGCCTGCAATCCCTGTTGAACGAGGGTGTGACCACCGTCGAGATAAAATCGGGCTATGGACTGTCGCTTGAATCCGAAGCGCGCATGCTCGAGGCCGCCCATCAGCTCGGCGCAGAACACCCGGTTACGGTCAGCACCAGCTTCCTCGCCGCCCACGCGTTGCCGCCGGAATACTCAGGCCGCGCCGACGACTACATAGAAGTGATCTGCCAGCAATGGCTGCCCGAACTTGCCGGCCGCCGGCCTGCTTCGGGATCGAGCGATGCACTGATCTCTTCAGTCGATGCGTATTGCGAAGACATTGCGTTTTCCGCTGCGCAGTGCGAACGGCTGTTCGCCCGCGCTCAGGCACTGGGCCTGCCGGTACGCCTGCACACCGAACAGCTTTCGAACGTTGGCGGCAGCCAGGTGGCGGCAAAATATCGCGCCCTGTCATGCGATCACCTCGAGTTTGCGGAAGAAAGCGATGTGCTGGCGCTCGCTGGAAGCGGGACGGTCGCCGTGATGCTGCCCGTGGCCTATTACGCGCTGGCGGAGACTCGTCGGCCGCCGATCGCCGCGTTTCGCCGCCACGGCGTGCCGATGGCCGTCGGTTCCGACTGCAATCCCGGCTCGGCACCCACGGCCTCTTTAGCGCTTGCGCTGAACATGGCGCGAAGACTGTTTGGCATGACCAGCACTGAAGTCCTGCAGGGTGCCACGCGAAATGCAGCACGTGCGCTCGGTCTGGCGAGCGAACGCGGTTCGATCGCAAAGGGTCTGGCAGCGGATTTTGCCGTCTGGTCGATCGATACGCTCGATGAAATCGGCTACTGGATCGGCTTCAACCCCTGCAGCATGGTGGTCAAGGACGGCGAAATCGTCCTCGAGCGTCCGGTCTGACGGCGAGACGATGCCTCCGCACGATCAAATGAGCGCCTGGTCCGGCCGCATTGATACGGTCGACGCCGCGGCGAGTCAGCGCTGGCACCAGGTGATTCGCCCGGCGAGCGAAGCCAGGTCAGCGGGCACGGTATTGCTTGGGTTTGCCAGTGACGAGGGCGTGCGCCGCAACAAGGGCCGCACAGGCGCTGCCGATGGCCCACAGGCGGTACGTCGTGCCTTGAGTAACCTGGCCTGGCATGGAGGACCGGGCAACCGCCTCTATGACGCCGGCGACGTACCCTGCGAGAATCACGATCTCGAAGCCGCCCAGCAGGAGTACGCAACGGTCCTGGCCGGACTGCTGGAGGCCGGTCACCAGCCGGTCGGTATCGGCGGTGGTCACGAAATCGCCTGGGCCGCCTACCTTGGGCTGGCGCAGTTTTTACGCGATGACTCCAGACTGGCCGGACTTGGAATCATCAATTTTGACGCGCACCTGGACCTGCGTGCACCGGAGATCGCCGGCAAGGGATCTTCCGGTACCCCCTTCCTGCAGATCGCCGAGGCGCGTGCGACGGCCGCGCAGCCTTTCCGCTACCTTTGCATCGGAGTCAGCGAGTCCGCGAATACGCGGGCCTTGTTCGAGCGCGCCGCGGCGCTCGATTCTGAAATCGTGCTGGATACCGAGACCGGCTGGAGCGATCATGCCAGCGTCGATCAACGCATCGAGCGTTTCGTCGCCGAGTCCAGCTGCATTTATCTGACTTTCTGTCTCGATGCGCTTCCCGCTGCGGTCGCGCCGGGCGTGAGTGCGCCATCGGGTCTCGGCGTTGACGCAGCCCGGGCCGTCGCGTTGCTGCGCAGCGTGCTGCGTCATTGCCTGCACGGCGGGGACTCGAGCAAGCTGCTGCTTGCGGATGTCGCCGAAATGAACCCGGCACATGACCCGGACGGACGCACGGCCCGCGCCGCCGCGCGAATCGTCTACGAAATTGTAGCGTTCAATCCGTCACGTCCGGCTCGATAAAGCACCAGCCGATTTCCGGCAACGACGCCTTCAAGCGCCGCTCCAGCGCATTGATGTGCGCGACGGCTTCGTTGATCGACAGGTCCGAGCGCATCTTGATCTTGGCCGCAACCATCACTTTCGGACCAAACCGCAGGGTAATCGCATTCAGAAGCTGCTCGATCTGCGGGTCCTCATTGATCAATTCCCGAATCCTGTTCTCGAACACGGGCTCGGCAGACTTACCCAGCAGCAGTGAAGCGATACGCGCCCCGACAAACATCGCCACGGCGATCAGCACGAGGCCGATGGAGATTGAACCGATTGCATCGTAACGCGCGTCGCCCGTGTACCAGGCGAGGCTTAGAAAGCCGAAGGCGAGCACCAGACCGATCAACGCCGCGACGTCCTCGCCGAGCACGACGACGAGTTCAGCGTTTCGGGTATTCTTGAACCACTCACCAAAAGCGCGGCCATTGCGCAGCTTGCGGATCTCGGCGAGAGAGCCGTAGAGGCTGCCGCTTTCCAGCAGGATCGCCACGCCCAGCACGATCAGCCCGATCCAGATCTTGTTCAGCTCCTGTGGCGCTTGCAGCTTGTGCCAGCCCTCGTACACCGAGAACAGACCGCCCATGCTGAACAGCATCAACGCGACGATGAAGCTCCAGAAATAACTCGCCTTTCCGTAACCGAGCGGGTGGTCCGCCGTCGCCGGTCGTGCCGCACGCCTGAGTCCAACGTACAGCAGTACCTGGTTGAAGCAGTCCGCGTAGGAATGAATGGCTTCAGCCAGCATGCTGCCGGAATTCGTGTAGACGGCCGCGGCCGTTTTGGTGATCGCGATGCCCAGGTTGGCCGAAAACGCATAAAGAATGGCTTTCGCGGACGAGCCTTCACGGGAGGACATGCGTTATCCTTGATAGGGAGCCTTGACAGGTTAGAGTTCCGGTCGCGGGCGCGCAACGCGTGCGTACGCTGGTCGGGCCACCTGGCAGTGCGTATCCTGACTGATGTTTTTCCTTCCAGTTTTCCGGTAAATGCGATGCCACCCACTGCACTGGTGAGAATCCTGCCACTGGCCGTTCTGCTCGCACTCTCGGCCTGCGGAAAGAGCGGCGACAAAAAAGCTGCGCCGCCGCCGAAACCGTCCGAGGCCGTGGCGCCTGTGGCAGCCGCACCGGCTGACCACCTGCCGGCGGGGATCGACTGGTTCGCCGGCGACGCCGAATCTGCCTTCGCCGCTGCGGCGGAAGCGGGCAAGCCGATCTTCCTTTACTGGGGCGCCGAATGGTGCCCTCCCTGCGCGCAGATAAAAGCGACGATTTTCAATCAACGCGAGTTCCAGGAGCGGTCCAGGCTGTTCGTGCCGCTGTATCTTGACGGCGACACACCGCGCGCCCAGCGGCTCGGAGAGCAATTTGGTGTCATCGGTTACCCGACCATGATCCTGTTTCGCCCCGACGGAACGGAGATCACGCGCCTGCCGGGCGGCGTGGATATCGAGCGTTACACCAGCATTCTCGATGTTGCGCTGGCTGACGCGCGCCCGGTCGCCGAAATCCTGGGCGAAGCGCGCAGCGGCCGTGCCATCAGCGACAACGACTGGCGCCTGCTTACCTACTATTCATGGGGCACTGACAACGGCCGGGTCCTGCCAGAGGAAGATCGAGTGGATGCGTTTGGTGCGCTCAGTAAGGCTTGCCCGACCGCAATGCGAGCCGATTGCGCTCGGCTGTTCTTCGAGTACCTCGGCGCAGCCGCTCAAGCCGCGGACGCTCCGGGCTCGAAGGCCCTGTCCGAAGCGGAGCGGGTACAGGCCCGCGGCGCGCTGCTCGATCTGCTGGACGAACCTGCCGTGCAGCAGGCCAATATCCAGAATCTCCTCTATGGCGCGGAGCCGGTGATCGGACTGCTCTCGGAAGCGCAGTCCGCGCAGCGTGACAAACTGGTCACGGCATGGGCGGCCTCACTCGATCGCCTGGAAGACGACGGCGCCGATGCAGCACTCTCAGCAGCCGAGCAACTGAACCTGATGCGTGCGCGCCTCGTGCTTGCGCGACTCGGTTCGCCGCAGGATGAGTTACCCGTCAAACTGCTCGATGAGAGCCGGGCGATGGTCGCTACCTTCGACGCGAAAACCAGTGATTCGTATGAGCGGCAGGCAGTGATCAACGCGGCCGCCAATCTTTACTGGGAAGCCGGTCTCGACACGGAAGCCAGCACGATGCTGCAGGCCGAGCTCGATAAGTCGAAGTCCCCGTACTACTTCATGCTGTCGCTCGCCGATTTCGCGAAGCGAGCCGGCCGTGAACGCGAGGCCGTCGACTGGCTGGCGCGAGCTTATGAGGGATCGACGGGACCGGCCACGCGTTTCCAGTGGGGTTACAACTACCTCATGGGCTTGCTCGAGATGACACCCGAAGACACGAAGACCATCGAGCGGGTAGGCCTCGGGCTGCTCGATGAGCTCGATGATTCGCCTGACGCGTTCTACCAGCGAACCCGGATGCGACTCGAACAGCTCAATGGGAAACTGCTCGAATGGGGCCAGGGCGGCGATCGACTTGCAGTCATTGGGACCCTGCGGGCCCGGGCCGATCTCATCTGCGCCGAGCTGCCGCAGACCGACGCGGGCCGCGCCAATTGCGAACGCTTCCTCGACGCGGACAACCAGGACAAAAGTGGTGCCTGAACTGAATCAATGAGCGGCGCACTTTACGATTTTCGCAGCGACAACGTGGCCGGTGCGGCAACCGAAATCCTGGACGCGCTGATCGCAGCAAACACCGGGACCGCCGGCCCCTACGGCGATGATTCCTTCACGCGAGCAATGAATCTGCGTTTCGCCGAGGCCTTCGAACGCGAACTGGTCGCCTGCCCGCTGGCGACGGGGACCGGCACGAACGGCATCGCGCTGGCTGCGCTGGCCAATACCTACGGCAGCATCTACTGCCATGAAAGCGCGCACATCAACGTCTACGAATGCGGCGCACCGGAGTTCTTTACCGGCGCCAAGCTCTGCGCCCTGCCCGGTGCAGGTTATAAGATCAACTCCGAACGGTTGCGCGAGGAACTGGAACTGGCTGGCATGGGCAATCCGACCCGCGTTCAGCCTTTCGCGCTGAACCTGACGCAACCCACCGACTTCGGCACGCTCTATTCGATCGATGAGATTGCCGAACTGTGCGAGCTCGCCCATGCCAGCGGCCTGAAGGTTCACATGGACGGCGCGCGCTTCGCCAACGCGGTCGCGGCGCTGGGCTGCGCGCCGGCGGACCTCACCTGGCGTGCGGGCGTTGACGTGCTTTCATTCGGTGCGACCAAGAATGGTGCAATCAACGCGGAGGCGCTGGTCGTCTTTGATGCGTCGCTCGCCAGCCGGATTCCTTTCCTGATGAAACGCGGCGGGCAAGTCCTGTCGAAAGCGCGCTTTGTCTCTGCCCAGCTCGAACGCTACCTGTCGGACGATCGCTGGCTGCAACGGGCGCGCCTTGCCAATGAGAATGCCAGGGTGCTGGCCTCGCGCCTCGACGCGATCCCCGGTGTTTCACTGGTCGCAGCGGTGGAAATCAACATGCTGTTCCTACGAATGCCCGATGCGGCAGTGCGGGCGCTGGAGGCCGGTCCGTTCAGTTTCTACAAGCTCGGCCGTGACGTTCGGCTGGTTTGCCGTCATGACCAGGAATCCGAAGGCATGGACGCCCTGGTGGACTGCGTTGGCCGGGCCGTGGCGGCATGAGACAGGCATGCTGACGGCGGCAGCCTGCAGAATCTCCGGAACCCATGCGCACGCCTTGTGGCGCGGGTACCGGGTGCGAGCCTCGCTGATTACCCTGCTGTTGTGGGGCGTCAATCCCGCTGTGATCGCGCTGGCTCAGGCACAGGAAATGCAGATCATCACGCTGGAGCACCGCCTTGCCGAGCAGGTCCTGCCCGCCGTCAGGCCACTGCTCGAGCCCGACGGCGTCATCACCGGGAGCGATAACCTGTTGTTTGTTCGCACGAGCGCGGCCAACTACGCACAGATCCGCGAGGCCGTGATGATGCTCGATCGCGCACCTCGCGAGTTGATGATTACCGTGGGCCAGGGAACCGTCACCGACATCGACGCCGCGGCTGCTCGGGTCACAGCAACGATCGGCGGTTCCAGCGCCCAGGTCGGCATCAATCGCCCGCCGGGACCGGACACCAGCGTGCAGGTAGTCGCTGATGCTGGCCGGCAAAGCACCGGTCTGCATAACATCAGCAGTGTACGAACGCTCGAAGGGCAGGAGACACTGATCTCCACGGGTCAGTCATTGCCGGTCACGACAACTGAATTGCGCCCTGACCCACGCGGTTCCATCCTTCAGCAAACGACGACCTACCGCGATATCGGCACCGGGTTCTATGCTTCAGCCCGCATCACTGGTGATCGGGTAACGATCGACATCTCCTCCCGTCAGCAGAACCTCGGCAGCGGCGGCATTCAGACGAGCGGTCTGGATACCAGCGTAAGCGGTGCCGTCGGCGAGTGGATTCCGCTTGGCGGCATCCGCGAGGCCGGCTCGGTGACGGCCGGTGGGACGCTGCAGGGTCGCTCCGGATCCCGAAGCAGCGAGTACACAACCTGGATCAAAGTGGAGAGTCTGCGTTGAATCTGCGGTCCATGATCCCCATTTCGGGCAGAGAAAGACCGCGAGCACCCGGACTTTGCACGACACCCCGATAAATGGACAGAACCGGATGGCGAGATTGATACCCCTGTTGTTGCTGCTTGGCGTCGGGATCATTCTGATGCTCGCGCAGCAGAACCGGCCGACCGGGCGACGCGACTCGCGTGCCTATCGGCCGCGCAGAGGATCCGCCCGCGGATCGGGTTCTAAATCGCGCGGCAGCATGGACGAACCGTTTGTCGTGACTCGCCGGGACATCGAGGGACTTCGCGACGCCTATTCGGGTGCGGCGCTTGATGACACGCGTGCGCTTGTGCGTTGCGACCAGTGCCTGGCTTTCTATCATGCCGAGAGCGTGGCGATCCTGGTACGCGAGAACAAGGGACGCTGTGCGGGTTGCGGCGGCACGAATTTTCGCGCTGTCACACTGGCTGGCAGTTGAGCAAACCAGACGACGGCAGGCTCATGGATCCGGATCGTTCATCGCGTTATCTGCGTCACGACCTGATCGACTGGCTTTCCCAGGACGAACTGTCGCAAAGCCGCGTTGCCGTCGTCGGAGCAGGCGCAATCGGTAACGAGGTAATAAAGAACCTTGCACTGCTGGGCGTTGGCCGGATTGATGTCTTTGATTTCGACACGGTCGAATTGCACAACCTCACCCGCAGCATCTTCCTGCGTGAAGCCGATGTCGGAAGGAACAAGGCCGAAGCGGTTGCCGATCGGGCGAGCGAAGTCGATCCAGGCGTCACGCTGAGCGCCATTGCCGGCGACTTCTGGAATACGCTGGACCTGCAAGATCTGACGACTTACACGGGCGTGATTGGTGCCGTTGATAACTTCGAGGCGCGACTCAAACTCAACCAGCTTTGCCAGATTGCCCAGGTCAACCTGGTCAACACGGCGATGGACAGCCGCTGGGTCAGCGTGGAGTCGTATCCTTTTTCATTGAGTCAGGCGGCCGCCTGTTACGAGTGCCACCTTCCGGACAGCGCCTATGCGCGCATGGCTGAGCGATATTCCTGCGGCGGTTTGCGGCGGCGCGGCGTCACTGAACGCAAGATTCCCACCACCGCCATCACGGCAAGCGTCGCCGGCGCGCTCGCAGTCTCGACAGCGTTGCGGCTGGGCGATGCGCGGAAAATGCCAGCGCGGCGCATGTTCGTCGACACGATCGGCGGCGGCAGCCGGGTAACGGAACTCGTGCGCCGGGAGCAGTGCCCGGGCTGCGAAGCATTCGAGCGCGAGCCACGACTGGTCAATGTCGGCAACCGGTGGACCAGGCGGGCGACCGCGGCTGACCGGGGAACGGCTGGGCAGGTCCTGCGCCTGAGCGACGCGCTGATCACGGCCTACCGTTGTGCAAACTGCGGTGAGATGGAAAGCGCTGATCACTACATTAATCGCAGGGCAGTCGAATTCGATGACTCCATTGTCCTGTGCCCGGGCTGCGGGAAGTCGGCGATCCAGATCGAAATCCGGCACCGCTTCCGGTTGCAGGAGTTGATCGATCGCTTTGGCGAAAGACCCGTACCGGTCAAGTACGCGCTGACGGAAATCGACGGCGTGACCGTGTGTTTCAATTTCGGCGAGGAGACAAAGTGACCAACGAATTGAAGATCCTGGTTCGCACGGCGGACCAGACGCGTCGGGCCGAACTGGACCTCGATCCGTCCAGTACCGGGGCTGACATTATCCAGGCAGCCGTCGATAACTGGGCGCTGCCGGCGGACACCGATTACACGCTGGTCAATACGACCACTGGCCGGGCTCTGACACCGGGCGACGCGCTGTCCCGGGGCGTAAACCCGGGCGACGTGGTCGAAGTACAGCCGGTCCTGGTGGCCGGCTGACCGGCTTCCGGAAGCCGGGCCGATGACCAGCGCGTTGCGTTTGAGCAGCGACGTGGCGCGACTGGCGACGCTGGCGTCGTCGTCGGGAGGACGTATCGTGCTGGAGCGACTGCCCGAGCCGGCCTCACCGTCACTCGTGTTGAAATTGCTCTACGAAACCGCCGGCAGCAAAGACTACCCCACCAGACGCCAGTCGCCGACGCGCCTGAAGATCTCGTTGCCGGAACGTTACCCGTTTCAGCCACCGGTCGCCTCGGTTCAGAGCCCGATATTTCACCCCAATGTATATCCGTCGGGGGTCATCTGCCTGGGCACAAAATGGCTGCCCAGCGAGGGACTTGATCTGTTCGTGCAACGCCTGGTTCGCCTGTTGACCTTTGACCCTTTGCTGGTCAATACCGCGTCGCCGGCAAACCGGGAGGCGGCCGCCTGGTACGATCGAGTCCGCCGTCGGCATCCGGACGCTTTTCCTTCGGCCTTGCCAGGCTTCGAAAGGTCCGCCGCGAAGTCGCGCCCCGGCGTCGGCTGGAAGAACATCGACGGGCCCCGTGAGCGCGTGCTGCGCGTGTGCCCCGGCTGCTCACGCCAATTGCGTTTGCCCGCAGGTCGCAGCGGCCTGGTGCGTTGCCCCGCCTGCGGCCAGCGTTTCGAGGTCATCAGCTGATGCGCTGGACCGAGCGGGCACCCGATTTACCCTTCCAGGCCATTGCGGATCTTGGCCATCGATTGGGCCGTGCCGACGACTGGCAGCCAGAACCCGGCGGCATCACGGTACTGGTTCCACACGAATTGCAGGCCGGCATCCTGGCCCATCTCAGCGAGCGTCATGTCGAGCAGGGCGGCCTGTTGCTGGGAGAGGTCTTTACCCTGGACGGCAGCGAAGATCCTGAAAAAAGCCTCGCGGTGCTGCTGACCCGCGCCATCCCGGCTGCGGAATTTTCTGGCTCCGGCGTCTCGCTGCGGATGGAATCGGATCTCTGGGAGCAGGCACGCGCCGGGCGCGGGCCAATGGACCTGGTGGTCGGCTGGTATCACAGCCACCCTGGGCTGGGGGCTTTTTTCAGTGCCACCGATCGCCGCACCCAGCTCGCGTTCTTCGGCCAGCCGTACAGTATCGGCTGGGTAATCGACCCGTTTCGTCTTGAGCACGCCGTGTTCATCGGCGCGAACTGCAACGCGCCAGCCCGGTTTGTGGAACTTCCTGACGTGACGACTCCGGGCGTCCTGGCCACGGAAGACTGAATTGCGGCCTACCCGGCCGGCTTTGAGAGCGGTTGCTCCACCTCCGGTGCCACCCCCGGCGCATCGGCCTCGCCGGGCGGCTGGACCGGAAAATTCAGTTCGACCTTTTCCACGTGCTTCACGAAGTAGTCGGTCTCGCCGAAACAGTCCGTCGGCAGACCGCGATGCTCATCGTAGCTCAGACGGACCTGCTGGCCGACGAGGTGCTGCAGCTGCTCCGCCACCACATCGTCGCGGACACTGAAATTCCAGATCTGTGGCGCGACCCCACCGACGACGTACATCGCCAGTTCTCCCTCGTAGGTCTTGCAGACCCATCCTCGCTTGGAAAACTTCTGCAGCACACCCGCGCGATCACCTTCGGAATAGCTCCACCACAACATCAGCATCGTGTACAGAGCGACCAGCACCAGGGCACCCATCAGGCTGCCGATGAAATAGGCGAAGAAACCCCGCCTCGGGCGCGAGCGCGGCGCGCCCGGCAACGATTCGGGGGGTGGGTCATTCAGTGCCATCAGACCATCCACTGCGGGATCATGACGACATCATACGCCAGCGTACGAAGCCTCATCGACCTCTGCGGGAACGGGCTCGCAGGGGCCGATTCGCAGCACGTCGAAGGAACCGGTCAGGGAGCCGTCTGGTTCGCGATGAAGCCGTCGATACGCTCGATCATGTAGCCGAAAAACGGATTGCTGCGTTGCCGGACCAGCAGCCAGCTCGGCACGGCCAGCACGCCGATCTCGCCGCGCGCCTCGACCCGACCAAACTGGACATGGCGGCCGGTCTCGGCGGCCTCGAAACCATAGAGCGGGTCATCGGGTGGCACCGGTAACGCGAGGTGGGACAGCGAAAAAACATTCCTCGGCCAGCTCAGGCCCAGCGCACGTGATCGCTGCGTCTCCGATCCCGGTTCGGCACGCAATTCAACCACCTGCCAGCTCTCAGGACTCGCATTCGTAATGACCGACAGAGTAAATGACCGCTCAGGCATGGCCAGCAATCGGCCGGTCAAGGGACCGGGATCGGCGATCAACAACGATCGAACGGCGGCCAGCCGATTGATGTCGAACAGGACCAGCTCGTGGCCCGCCGGCGCCAGGTGCGCCATCAGGGCATCGACGACGGCCTCCGCCCGGACCGTTGCATCAACCGTCGACAGGAAGGCAAGCACCGGCGGGAACGATTCAATCGGTGTCCGCCGCGAGAGCTTCGCGACTCGTCGAGCAACGGTGCGGGTCAGCCGTTGTGTCTCACCGGCGGCGTGGAAACTGAACGACGAGTACTTATAAGGATCAATCTCGAGCTCGATCGTCTGCCAGGCCGCACGCCCGAACCCGGGCAGCGCGGAAATACCGGTGCGCAGTCGACCCACGATGGCCAGTGGCGAAATCCCGATGGCCGGCGAAATCAGGATCAGTCCAGCCGGCTTCGGCAGGGGCACGCCTTCGATAACGGCGACAGAATAATCCACCGCCAGCGCGGCGCCGTTCGAGTAACCGACCATATAGATGGGCCGATCGCCGCCCTGCTGCGCGCGCAGGTCCTGCATGGCCATACGGACGATGGCCTGCATGTCCTCGATTTCGAAGCTCAACAGGCCCGAAGGGGCAGTGCCGTGCCCGGGCAGTCGAAGCCCGACGACGTGCAGTCCACTGGCGGCAAGATGTTCGCCGATCGCACGCAGGCTGTAGGGTGAATCGGTCAGTCCGTGCAGCAGCAATACCGCGCCGGTCGGGTGGGCCGGTCTTATCTCAAAGGTCCGATTCCAGTTTGTCTGCCAGATTGCAGGATCGCTGCGGCTGCCAGAACTGTATCGATTGAACAGGCTGCGCTTGTCGCCGTCGACGCCAGCGACGATGCGCGTGTTCAGTTCATCGAACAGGCGGTCCTCCAGGTGCCGGTACTGATCGAGACTCGTGATCCCGGCCGTTCTGCCCGCCTTGAATTCGGACTTCAACTGGACTTCGTGCCAGGACTGCAGGTCGGGGCCGCTGCTCAGGAACCAGGCGAAGGCAACCAGGGCAATCACTGCAAACCCAAGCAATACGGAACTGGCGATTGCGATCAGGTGACGAACGAAGGCACGAATCATTGGATTATTCAGTTTTCCTTGCAAAGGAGAGCCATCGTGACGCGGCACCTCATCTCGTTAATCCCCAATAGTCGCACGGTTTTTTCCGGTGCAACATCAGGCGAGCCAAGATAACCGGGCAGGCCCATGTCGCGGCAAAAGAATCATCAGATCCTGGGGTTCATGACACCCTTCCCTTTCTCGATTGATATCGAGGCTCCACTGGCTGAGGCTCACGCATTCTTTCGTGAGCGCCAGATTCGGCACTTACCGGTTACAGAAAACGATGAGCTGGCCGGGATTCTGACCGACCGGGACATCAAGCTGGCCCTTGGGCCGGATCTTGGATTCGCGCCGGAGAACGAACTGACCGTGCGTGACATTTATCAGCCGGACTCGTACGTCGTCGAGGCCTCGGCGCGACTCGAAGACGTTGCGGCAACGATGGCGGAGCATCGCCTCGGTTCGGCGCTGGTCACGCGTGACGGAAAGCTCGTCGGCATCTTCACCACCACGGATGCCTGTCACGCGCTGGCACGCATTCTGCGAGAGCAACACCCCGCCGGCCAGGGTCCGGATCTCATCGCGTGATTCGTCAATGAATGGCAATCTGCATCGCGCCGCAACCGGGCACCGGGACCCGCTGTCGGGCAGTAACAACGCGCAATACGCCGATCGCCTCCGGGAGGCTGCCGCATTGCTCGAGTCGCAGGGTGCCAATTCGTTCAGGATCTCAGCCTATCGGAAAGGCGCGAGGACGATCCTCGATCTCGACGAAGACGTGGCCGTGTGCCTGGAGCGCGAAGGACCCGCCGGACTTGAAAAATTGCCCAATATTGGCAGAGGAATTGCATCGGCCCTGCAGGAAATGGTGCGAACCGGGCACTGGATGCAACTCGAGCGACTTCGTGGCAGTGCCGATCCCGTGCAGCTCCTGACGACAGTGCCCGGCCTGGGTCACCGGCTGGCCGAGCGCATTCACGAGGAGCTGCACATCGACACGCTCGAGGCGCTCGAAGTCTGTGCTCATAACGGACGCCTGGAAACCGTTCCCGGTGTGGGCCCTCGTCGTGCAGCCGCGATTCGCGCAAGCTTGCAGTCGATGCTGTCGCGTGTTCATCCACGGCGATATTCGATTGCCGGCCAGGAATCGCGCATCGCGGAACCGCCGGTGAATACCCTGCTCAAGGTTGACCACGAGTATCGTGACAAGGCGGCGTCGGGCAAGCTGCCAACCATTGCTCCCAGGCGCTTCAACCCCACCGGCGAGCACTGGCTGCCCTTGCTGCACGCCGATACGGACAGCTGGCACTTTACCGCGATGTACTCGAATACGGCGCTGGCGCACAACCTGGGACGGACCAGTGACTGGGTCGTGATCTATTATTACGACAGCGAACATGCCGAAGGCCAGTGCACGGTGGTCACGGAGACCCATGGGTCGCTCACGGGAAAGCGCGTCGTGCGTGGACGCGAACGGGAGTGCGAAGCGCACTACGAACAGGCTTGACCGGGCTGCCTGGCCGTTACGCCCTGACATTCCTGCCGGGTGACGGGGATCCGCGCCTCATGCCTGGCGTTGCCCGGGCCAGCGGGTCTTTGACCGCCCGCAACGAAGCGGCGCCGAACCGCGCCCGTCAGATGAAATAAGCGAACGCAAACAGCCCGATCATCGTAAAAATCAGCGCAAGTTTCGCGAGGGTGCCAAAAATCAGGCCCACCCAGGTTGCGACGCCCGCCCGCGTAGCCTTCTGAATCTCGCCGTGGGACAGCAACTCACCTGCCACGGCCCCCATGAACGGCCCGAGTATGAGACCCGGCAGCCCCAGGAACAGACCAACGACCGTGCCGATTGCCGCGCCCGCAATCGCCCAGCGCGTTGCTCCTACCCGCCTGGCGCCAAGCGCCGTGGCCGCCAGGTCGATGACTATCGACAGGAGCGTCAGCGCGCCGAGCAGGACGATCATCCACCAGCTGACTCGCTGGAAGTCATCCGCCCACGCCGCAACCAGCAGCCCCGCGAAAACCAGTGGGACGCCGGGCAGGGCGGGCAGAACCGAGCCGGCCAGCCCGACGAGGACCAGCGCGGCGGCCAGCAACCACAAACCGATCTGGCTGGGCATTGATCGTCTCCCGGAACCTAGCTGCCGCGTATTGTACGGAGATAACTGCGCTGACAGTGGACCGAACGGGCATTGACCGGCCCAGCCCGCGGGCGGTTCCGTTACCCTTCACCGGCGCGGGCGTGGAAGCCGCCACTTCAGGAGACAACCAGTGACATTGCAGGAACTCGCGAACTACGCCGAGATAATCGGCACGCTGATCGTCATCGGCGGTATCGCGTTTGGGCTTTTCCAGTTATTCGAGATCCGCAAGCAACGCCGAGATATCGTCGCAGGGGAATTGATGCGGACGTTCTACAACGTGGAACTCGCCGATGCGGTCGCCCTGATTCGTACTCTGCCCGATCATTGCCCGCCGGCCGAACTCCGGCAGCGCGGCGCGCAGTACGAACGGGCCGCAATCATTGTCAGCACGACGTTTGAAACGATGGGATTGCTCGTGTTCAAGCGAATTGCCGACTACGAAACCGTGCAACAACTGGCAGGAGGATTGGTTGTCGTGGTGTGGCGTAAGCTCGATGCCTGGCTCGCACAGGTGCGTACGGAGCAGGTCCAGCCTTCCTGGGCGGAGTGGTTTCAGTGGCTTGCCGAGCAATCGGCCGCGCGCAAGGACGAGAGCCGGCCGGCCTATATCGAGTACAAGGACTGGAACCCTTAGCCGGACCCGGAGCGCACAGCACCGCCGAGGTTCGTATGCGTGACCTGCCCGAACTGCCGATTGGCCAGGTATTGCCCGCTGTTCTGGCGGCGCTGGAATCGCACGGTTGTACGGTCATCGAGGCACCCCCGGGTGCGGGCAAAAGCACGGTCGTGCCACTGGCCCTGCTCGCTGCCCACTGGCGCGCGGATCAGCGCATCATCGTGCTCGAGCCGCGACGCGTGGCAGCACGCGCGGTGGCCCGGCGCATGGCCGAGATACTGGGCGAAGACGCCGGGCAGACTGTCGGATATCGCACGCGCCTGCAGAGCCAGGTCGGCCCGGCGACACGAATAGAGGTCGTGACCGACGGAATCTTCACACGGATGCTGCAGCACGACCCCGCCCTCGAGGGTACGGCCTGCGTGGTGTTCGACGAATTCCACGAACGCGGCCTGCAGAGCGATCTCGGCCTCGCCCTGTGTCTCGATGCCCGGCGCCACCTGCGGGAGTCCCTGCGGCTCGTGGTGATGTCGGCCACGCTGGAAAGCGGCCCACTGTTGAAGTTGCTGGAGAACGCCCAGGTTATCAGCACGGCGGGCCGATCCTTCGATGTCGAAACCCGCTTTGTCCCGTTGACGCGCGATGCGCGAACGACGGTGGGCGAACTGGAGCGACGCATGGCCGGCGTGACCGTCCGTGCACTCGATGAAAACGCCGGCGACGCCCTGCTGTTCCTGCCTGGGACCGCGGAAATCCGTCGCACCGCGAACCTGCTCGCAGCGACGCTCACGGCAGGTGATACGCGCATCCTGCCGCTGCACGGCCAGCTATCCGCCGCCGAGCAGGATGCCGCGCTGCGCCCGGACGAAAGCGGACGCCGAAAAGTCATCCTCGCAACGAGCATCGCCGAGACCAGCCTGACCATCCCCGGTGTCCGCATCGTGATCGACAGCGGTCTGGAACGACACCAGCGCTTCGATCCAAATTCCGGCATGAGCCGGCTCGAGACGCGCAGCATCTCACGCGCGTCGGCCGATCAACGTCGGGGACGGGCCGGGCGAACGGCACCCGGTGTCTGTTATCGCCTGTGGAGCGAATCCGAACACGAGTCGCTCGCCAGCCAGGCATCGCCGGAGATTGTCGAAGCCGATCTCGCACCACTCGCGCTGGAACTGGCCTGCTGGGGTGCACGGGACCCGTTGACCTTGTCCTGGCTGGACCCGCCGCCGTCGGGTCCGCTTGCGCAGGCGCGTGATCAACTGCAGCGTCTGGAGGCCATTGACGCCGCCGGACGTCCCACTGCGCTCGGCCGTCAGATGAGCACACTCGGCCTGCATCCGAGGCTCGCGCACATGGTGCTGCGGGGACAACAGCTCGGCCGGCAGGGCCTTGCCTGCGAACTCGCGGCCCTGCTGTCCGAGCGCGATCCACTGAAGTCACGCGGCGCATTGCGAAACCCGGACCTTCGCCTGCGGATCGAGATGTTACACGGTGCCACTGCACCGGCTGGGTTCGAGGCCGATCGCGCGGCGCTCACGCGTATCAGGCAACTCGCCGCCCAGATCGAGCGACGGCTCCGGCCATCATCTGCTGCTGCCCGGCGCAGGACAGGCACCCACCGTGAATCGGCGAGTGCAGGTCTACTGCTCGCGATGGCGTATCCGGACCGGATCGGCCGACGACGGCGCTCGCAGCCCGGCCACTACCTGCTCAGCGGCGGGCGCGGAGCGATGTTCCCGCAGGCGGCCGCGCTCGCCGGTTCGGAATTCATCGTCGTCGCTTCGCTCGACGATGTGGAGCGCGAAGCGCGTATCCACCTCGCATTGCCGGTAGATCTTTTCGATCTCGAGACCCACGTCAGTCCGCTCATCGAAACAGAGTCGGAAATTGCCTGGAATGATCGTGAGCATTGCGTCGTGGCCCGCAAGCTGCGCCGCCTCGGTAAGCTCACACTCACTGAGTCGCGGCTTGTAGCGGTCGACCCCGAAGCCGTACTGGCCGCGATGTTGACAGGGATACGCTCTATGGGGCTGGGTTGCCTGCCCTGGACCGAGGAACTCGAAGAAAGACGGGCCCGGCTTGCTTTCGCACGCGCGATGTCTTCGCAAAGCCGGTATGACTGGCCCGACACGGGCGACGACCGACTGCTCGAGACACTGGAGAGCTGGCTGGGGCCCTGGCTGGATGGCGTGACGCGGCGCGATCAACTGGTTCGAATCGATCTGCATTGCGCTTTTGAGAACCTTGCAGACTGGAACAGCTGGAAACGGCTGGATGAGTTTGCACCGACCCATCTGGCGGTGCCCAGCGGATCACGGGTCCGGCTCGACTACTCGAGCGGGCAGCCGAAGCTCTCGGTGCGGCTCCAGGAAGTGTTTGGTCTGATGGAGTCACCTCGCATCGGCGATCGGCAGGTGGCGGTCACGATGGAACTGCTCTCGCCGGCCCGTCGCCCGGTACAGGTGACCCGCGACCTGGCGAGCTTCTGGGCGGATGGTTACGCGGAGGTCCGCAAGGAACTCAAAGGCCGCTATCCCAAGCATTACTGGCCGGAGGACCCGATGCAGGCCGTCGCGACCCGCCGCCTGCGCCCGCCGGAAGCGTGACGGTCGCCTGCGGTCCCGGTGAAGCCGTTTACTCGGCACGCAGCGCTTCAACCGGATCGAGCCGCGAGGCGCTCAAAGCCGGCAGTATTCCCGCGACCAGCCCGATCAGGATCGACAGCACCACGGCAAGCCCGATGAATTCGGGCGCGAAACTCACCGGCAACCTATCGGAGCTGAGGCCTAACAGCCATGCGCCGCCGATACCGAGCAGCAGTCCGGCCAGGCCGCCGAGCGTGGAAAGCACGACAGCCTCGGCGAGGAATACACCGAGCACCTGCTCCCGGCGCGCGCCGAGCGCGCGCAACAGGCCGATCTCCCCGGTTCGCTCGCGCACGCCGATCGTCATGATCGTGAAGATCCCGACACCGCCCACCAGCAGCGAAATGCTGCCCAGTGCACCGACGGCAAAGGTCAGCACGTTGAGTACGGAACCCAGGGCATCGAGCATCTGCTGTTGAGTCGTAACGGTGAAGTCCTCATCGCCGTGCCTTGCGATCAGCACGCGCCGAAGGCCCTGCTCGACCTCGCCGACAGGAGCGCCCTCTTCGTAGAGCACGTCGATCTCAGCCACGCCATCACGATCGAAAAGATCCAGCGCGCTCGCCGCGGGAATGTACACGGTGTCATCCAGGTCAAAGCCCACCATGGTGCCCTTGGACTGCATGACCCCGATGACGCGGAAGCGGCCACCCCCGACGCGAACATTGCTGCCCAGCGGGTTGGTGTCACCGAACAGTTCGCTCGCCATTTTCGCACCGAGCACTGCCAGGCTGCGCGGTGCCCGCGGATCGTCCGGCGGTAGAAATACGCCCAGCGCGACATCAAACCGGAACGCGTCGGCCATCTCCGATCCCGTACCGAAAACAGTCACGCGCCGCTTTCGACCGCGCGCCTGTACCTCGGCATTGCCTTGCACCATCGGGACGCTCGCGATGACATAGGGTGCCCGCCGCACCGCCTCTGAATCGTCGATCGTCAGCGGACGCACCGTGCCGAACACGCCAATGGACGTTCCGAGTGTCTTTGCCGTGCCCGGATTGATCCCGATGAGATTGGTACCAAACTGTGTGAATTCCGACAGCACAAACCGATGCACACCCTCACCGATCGAGGTGAGCAATACGACAGCGGCCACCCCCACGGCGATACCCAGCGCCGTCAGGACCGCCCGGACCGCGCCTGAGAGCACCGAACCGGTTGTCAGCCTCACGAGATCTGCGAACCGCATGCCTTACTTTCTCCCGGCCAGGGCCTGCACCGGATCGAGCCGTGCGGCCCGGCGCGCAGGTAATAAGCCGAAAACCACACCGCTTGCCACCGCAGTCAATACGGCGAGCACCACGGCCCACCACGGGGCACCGAGAGGCAGCGTCGGATACGCAAGGCCGATCAGCCAGCTCCCGGCATAACCCAGCACCAGGCCTGCAGCAGCGCCCGCCACGGACAGCAGAATCGCCTCGAACAGGAACAGCGCCGAGATCTGTGCGCCGCGCGCGCCGAGTGATTTGAGCAGGCCAACCTCGGCCGTCCGCTGACTGACCGCCACCAGCATTACGTTCATGATCAGGATCCCGGCGACCGCGAGGCTGATCGAGGCAATACCGGCCAGGGTCAGTGTCAGCGCCGTGAAAATCCGATCAAAGGTGGCCAAAACCGCATCCTGTGTGATCACGGTGACGTCTTCTTCGCCCTGGTGGCGCTGCTTCAGCAGCGCGCGCACGGATTCGCTGACCCTTGGCAAGGCCTCGCGATCGCGGACCTGGACAAGTATCCGAAAGAGTGACTCAGTATTAAATAATTGCTGCGCGCTACTGACCGGTATCAGCACGAGTTCCTGCAGATCAAAGCCGACAGCCCGACCCTCATCGCTGAGCACGCCAATGACCCGAAACCTCCGATCACCGATTCGCACGGCCGCGCCGACCGCCTCCCCTTCGGGGAAAAGTTCAGTGAGCACTTTGCTTCCGATGACGCACACGGCCATGTCGCGATCGAGCTCGCCCGCAGGCAGGAAGCTGCCAAGACTCAGCGTCAGATTGCGCACCTCGAGAAAGGCGTCGCTGGTGCCCACCACCGGGACCTCTCGGGACAATGGGCCTGCCGAAACCGGTACGGACCCGACGACGATCGGCGCGATTCTCGAGATGCCCGGCACTCGCAGCAACGCCCTGGCGTCGTAGAGCGTAAGGTCACGGGGTGTTTCACCGGAAAAAAGTCCCGGCTGTACGCCGGTGGTCTCCGAACGCCCCGGAATCACGATTAAAAGGTCGGTTCCGAGCGCCTGGAATTCACCGGTGACGTATCGCCGGGCCCCTTCGCCAAGTGACGTCAATACGACGACCGCGGCCACACCGATGGCCATCGCAATCAGCATCATGACGCTGCGCAGAGGTGCCCGAACCAGTGACTCACTCGCCAGGTGAAGCAGATCAGCGAACCTCATGTGACGATCCCGGCCGTGCGCTCATCGACAACGACCTTTCCGTCGCGCATCCGGATATGGCGGCGCGCCCGAGCGGAAACTTCATCGTCGTGCGTGACGACCAGAAGGGTGATGCCGGCGCGATTGAGCTGCTCCAGTGCCGCGAGCACCTCACCGCCGGAGACATGGTCGAGGTTGCCCGTCGGTTCATCAGCCAGCAGGACGCCGGGTCTCATGACCATCGCCCGGGCGATCGCGGCGCGCTGACGCTGGCCGCCCGATAACTGGTCCGGGCGGTGGTGTGCGCGATCGGTCATGTTGAGACTGGCCAGCACCGCCGCAACCCGGTCCCGACGTTCCGCGGGCGCAATGCCGGCGATGACCATCGGCAGTTCAACGTTCTCGAACGCGTTCAGGCGCGGCACGAGATGGAAGGACTGGAACACGAAGCCCACCTTGTGGGCGCGCAGATCCGCGAGCTCATTATCACTCAGGCGGGTCGTTTCCCGACCGTCGAGCCGGTATTCACCCTCGGTGGGGCGATCAAGCAGCCCGATCACGTTCAGCAGAGTGGACTTTCCGGATCCGCTCGGCCCCATTATCGATACGTAATCGCCGGCGCTGATGTCCAGGCTGACATTATCGAGCGCCTTGACGAGTTGATCGCCAACCTGGAAATGGCGTGCCAGCGAACGAAGTTCGATCACCGCCCGGTCTCTGCGGGACTCCGTGAGGGCGTGGCCACGACACCGTCCGCCAGGCCCTCGCGGTCGACCGAAACGATGACCTGCTGCCCCGCCTGGAGCCCCCGGGTCACGGCCGTGTATTCCCAGTTGGCTATGCCAGTTTCAACCGGGCGCAGCGAAGCCCGTTCGTTCTCCAGCACATAGACCTGGTTGCCATCGACCAGTGCGCGGGTCGGGACCCGCAGCACGTCGGTCAGCTCGGCAAGGATCACTTCGACGTCCGCGCTGTAGCCGGGCAGCAGCCCCGCTTCGCCCGCCGAATCGAGTTCCGCTTCAACCTCGACAGTTCGCGCCTGCTTCTCGAGATCCAGCACGTACGGCGCGATTCGTCGCACGTGCGCCTCGAACTTCCGTTCCTTGAACGCATCGAGCGAAACCAGGGCGCGCATGCCCGTCTTTACACGCGGCACGTCGACTTCGTCGATCGGCGCGGAAATGTAGATGCAGCTGTTATCGACCAGGTCCACCGCCGGCGGTGTCGGAATCCCGATCGGCGAGGGCGTGACGAATTCGCCAAGCTCGCCATTGATCTCGGCAACGGTTCCATCAAATGGTGCGCGCAGCAGCGTGCGTTCAAGTCTCGCGCGAGCGCCCTCGATACGCGCCTCGCTGACCTTGATCTGCTCGGCGGCCGCCCGGCAGCCGGCTTCACGGCCGTCTGCCTCCCCTACGGCACGGTCCGACTGCTCAACCGAGACCAGCTTCTGCTCGATCAGCCGGACCAGTCGGTTCGCTTCGCGTCGTGCCACCCGGGCCGCGATGCACGCCTCCTCTCGTCGCGCAATGGCCGCCGCGCGGTCCCGCTCAGAAATTTCAAGCTCGGCACGAACATCGTCATTCCAAAGCTCGAGCAACACCTGCCCTCGCTGCACACGATCGCCCTTACTGACCGCAAGGCGCGCGATCTGCCCGCCGTAAGGTGGCGCCAGCTTCGCCCGCTTGCAGGCCTTTACGGTTCCCGCCCGGGTGTTCGTCACGGTCTCGGCAACATCACCGCGTGAAACGCTGACGACATCCACGTTGATCGGCTTCGGCCGACCGAGCAGGAGCACGACGACGACGGCCCCAGCCGCGGCGGCAACCAGTCCGATCAATAAAGGCTTTTTCATGCTTGAACGAATTGCATAATGGTGTTGGAGCCCGCAACGGATGGCCTCCGATTCGGACCTCAGGGCATTGCAGCACCCCTCATCGCCTGGCGCAATTCGCACACGCCACGACATTTACCGGGACTCCGGAAACGACAGTCAGCTAGAATGGCTCGATGAGCCTTCACAGGACCGTCAACCTGCGTCGGCGGGCAGCCACGACCGCAATGGCCTGTCTGCTCATTGGCGCGCTGTGCGCCTGCACACCGTTTCAACGCGATACCCGCGGTACGGTTCGGCCCGATCCAGGCGTGTCACTCGTGCGAACCGCCGAGGCGCTGGTCGGAGCCCCGTATCGTTACGGCGGCTCCGGGCCTGATGCCTTCGACTGCAGTGGCCTCGTGCTTTACGTACACAATCAACTCGGTTACCGGGTGCCACGCACGGCCGCGCAACAGTACAAAGCTGCGACGCCGGTCAAGCCGGGCAAGCTCGAGCCGGGCGACCTCGTCTTCTTCAAGCTTTCAGGCCGAAAGGTCAGTCACGTAGGCATTTACGCAGGCGACGAATTGTTCATTCACGCTCCGCAGACGGGTGGTCATGTCCGCATGGCCAGCCTGCAGGAAACCTATTTCCGGAAAAGCTTTGCCGGAGCCGGGCGGTTCTACGACGAAGAGCGCGCGGTTCGCTGATCCGTCCGAGGCGGAAGCCAGGTCGCGCCGTTACGCATTGCAAGGTATGAAATCGCGGCCGCTGTCGCATCGCCGAGGGCCGTGTGCCGGCCGCTGACCGGCACGCCAAGATCGGCGAGGATATGGTCCATCGACATTTGTGGTGTGTGCTCCGGGTTGCGCCTGGACACGGCGCGCCGGTAGACGTCGCGCAGGTCGAGCTGGGCATTCTTCAGACCCCCGTGCCCATGCTCATGCAGGACGCGATCCAGCACCGCGGAATCGAAACCTATGCAGTAAGCAATCAGGGGCCGCCCGGCCAGCCACGCAACGAATTCGGCCACCGCCTGCCCCGCTGGATCCCCGCCAGCGACATCGACCGGTCTCATGCGGTGGAATTTGACCGCCTCAGTATCCACCGGTGCCGTGCTGCTGACGGTGCGCGAGAAACTCTCGCTGAGCATGATGCGGCGGCCACGGATCGGTACCGCGCCAATGGAGAGAATCGCCGCGGTCTTCGGGTCGAGGTTGCTGGTTTCCAGGTCGAAGGCGACCAGTTCGTCGTCGGGACCGAATGCCTGCGGCTTGATGGTCCGCCAGATTCTGTTCAGCTTTCGGCGCAGAGTAACCACTGGGCCATCGGGTCCCGGCTCAGAGTCCACGCCGGAAGTGTGCCGACAGGAAACTCTGGAAATCTCTCACCACGCGCAGCGCATCACGCAGCAGATCCCGATCGAGTCGCCGCAGGCTCGCGAGTCTGACCGTGTTGCCGGGTTCCTCGCCCTTTTTCACAGCATCGAGCTGCTGGCCCAGACGCAGCCGCAGCATAATCGCGTAAGCCTGCCTCAGGTCGGTTCCGAGCCTTTCACTCAGGCCACCGCACTCCACGAGTTCATCGATCCGATCGAAGGTTGAGGTGACGTGCAGGCCATTCTCCAGTGCGAGTGTCCGCACGCCGTGAACAACAGGGAATATTCCACCCTTTTTCAGGTCCACGCCCGAACCGCGGCCACGCAGTCCGCTGAACATCAGCAGCGGCGTCTGAAACTCCACTGCCGGCGCCACGAAATGGTGCATCCAGAGACTGTTCCTGCCGAGTTCCAGTAGTGCGTCACGGACCGGCGTGAGCAGCTCAGGGTTCCCGGCCACGACCGTTGCATCGAGCATGATCGCAACCGTCATTTGCGCCTGCGCCGTCGTCGACCTGCGCAGTCCCCGGATGTGGTCCAGCCACTCCGAAACCGTGCCGCGCCACTCGGGATTCGACACCATCACGTTACCGGGACACGGCGGGTATCCCATTTCCACCAGTCCTTCGGTGAACTGGCTGGCGGAATCCGCGATACTGGCGTCTGCTATCTCATCACCGAGAATCAGGGCGTTGTCCTGGTCCGTCTTGATCAGTTGCTCCCCGCGTCCTTCACTGCCGAGCACCAGCAGGCAGGTCTGCTGACGGGCCGCTTCATCGAAGCAGAACTCAAACAGCCTCGCCATCAGGCGTTGATTCACGGCACTGACGAGTTCCGCCAGGTACTGCATGCGACCACCCGTCGCATGCAGCGTACGCACCAGTTGATTCACCTGGCCGGCGGCACCGACCAGTTCTGAGCGGCTCTCGGCGCGGGCTGCACGCAGCCCGATCACGTGCGAGTGGGCCGAGTAGTGGCTGAGCAACTCGGCCAGACCGAGCGTTCCAGCCAGTTCGCCGTCGTCGAAGACCGCCATGCGCTCGATTCCGCTGCGCGTCATGACAACCAGCGCATGAAAAAGCGGATCGCTGACATCGCAGCCGATGACCGGGCGACTCGCGATCGCTCCGACCGGTTGATCCAGGTCTCGTCCTTCCAGCGCGATCGCCTCGAGCAAATCGGTCCGCGTCGCGATACCCAGGCCTTCCGGGCCGCTTACGAAGACGCAGTCCACGTCCTTTTCGCGCATCCTGCGTGTCGTCTCTCGCAGCGGGCAATCCTCAGGCACGGTGACCGCTTCCGCCAGCAGTGCATCGCCGGTGCGGGTCAGCGTCATCTCACCGAGATCAGAACTTGCGGCTGAGGATTCCGCCTCGGCACTTCGCTTCGCAAGCGACTCAAGAAAGTAAGACGCAAAACGCCCATTGCTGCTGACCACGGCTCGGAAGGCCTCGGCCGGGATCGTCCAGGCCAGTGTGTCCTCGAGTGCCTCGTAGCTATGCCTTGCGCTGCCCGAAAGGACTGCCGTGGTTCCGAAGAGGTCCTGTTCACCGTACTCGGCAAAATACGGGTCTTCGCCGTCGCTTTCGTCCAGTGCCGCCACTTCGCCCTTTAGGATCACGTAGACCGCTGGTGAACCCTGGCCCGCCTCGAGTATGCGCTGGCCGCGCGGAATGAACTCGATGTCCATCGTCGCACCCAGTCTGGCCGCCTCCTCGGGTGAGAGCAGATCGAACGGCGGGGTGGAAAAATCAAATTCCTGGTCGTGCCTGCTCACCTGGATCCCCCAAAAAAAAACCGGGGCGGCCTGAGACCGCCCCGGCTATCACACCCTTACCATCAGGAGTGGGTTGCGCCTCCCGCTCCACGCGGTACGCGAATCTCCTCCACGAGATGCTGGATATGCTCTGGCGGCGGCGCAGTCAGATGGCTGACCGCATACGTCACTACAAAGTTAAGCAACATGCCGATTATACCAATCCCCTCGGGCGAAATACCCCAGAGCCAGTTGTCGGCGGTATTGGCCGTCGGATTGACGAACTTGAAGTAGATGATGTAGCCCGCCGTAAACGTAATGCCGGCAATCATTCCCGCAATGGCGCCCTGCTTGTTGGCCCGCTTGTCGAAAATTCCCAGGAAAATGGCCGGGAAGAACGATGCTGCCGCCAGGCCGAAAGCAAACGCCACGACCTGGGCGACAAAGGCGGGCGGATAGATACCCAGCAGGCCGGCGATCACGACCGCCACGAAGGCTGCGATGCGAGCGAACAGTAACTCCTGCTTTTCGGATATGTCCGGCATCAGCACTTTCTTCAACAGGTCATGGGAAATCGATGACGAAATCACGAGCAGCAGGCCCGCAGCAGTGGACAGCGCCGCTGCAAGACCGCCGGCCGCAACGAGTGCGACGACCCAGGCCGGCAAACCGGCGATCTCGGGGTTGGCCAGCACCATGATGTCGCGGTCGATCACCATTTCGTTGCGGTCATCCTTGGCATAGAACATCCGGCCGTCGCCGTTCTTGTCTTCCCACTTGATCAGGCCGGTCTTCTCCCAGTTCTTGATCCAGGTCGGCGCTTCGCTATAGAGCGTGCCGACTTTGTCCTTGCCATTGATCGTCTCGATCATATTGACGCGGGCAAAAGCCGCAACTGCCGGTGCGGTCGTGTAGAGAATGGCAATGAACAGCAGCGCCCAGCCGGCCGACTTGCGTGCGTCACGGACCTTGGGAACCGTGAAGAAGCGCACGATCACGTGCGGCAGGCCAGCCGTGCCGATCATCAGCGCCGCGGTAATGCAGAACACGTCGATCGTCGACTTGGTACCGGCGGTGTACTCGGCAAAACCCAGTTCGGTACTGAGCCCGTCCAGCTTCTGCAGCAGGTACAGGCCGCTGCCATCGTTCAGCTCGCTGCCGAAACCGAGCTGTGGGAAGAATTTTCCGGTCAACATGATGGAGATAAAGACGGCCGGCACCATGTAGGCAAAAATCAGCACGCAGTACTGAGCCACCTGCGTGTAAGTGATGCCCTTCATGCCTCCGAGTACGGCATAAAAGAAGACGATCGCCATGCCGATGACGACGCCAAGGTTGATCGGCACTTCGAGGAATCGCGAGAAAACGATTCCGACGCCGCGCATCTGACCGGCCACGTATGTGAATGATACGAAGATGGCACAGACGACGGCCACGAGTCGTGCCGTGTCGGAGTAGTAACGGTCACCGATGAAGTCCGGCACCGTAAACTTGCCGAACTTTCTCAGGTACGGCGCCAGCAGCATGGCCAGCAGCACATAGCCGCCCGTCCAGCCCATCAGGTAAACCGCGCCGTCGCGCCCGATGAACGAGATGAGTCCGGCCATCGAGATGAAGGACGCTGCCGACATCCAGTCCGCTGCAGTCGCCATACCGTTCGCAAGCGGGCTGACTCCGCCGCCGGCCACATAAAAGTCACGCGTGTGAGAGGCCCGACTCCAGATCGCGATGCCGATGTAAAGCGCGAAGCTTAATCCGACCAGGAGGTAGGTCCAGGTTTGAACTGACATGATGATTTCCTCGACGATTCAGTTAGTGGGCTCAGTCCTCGTGGACGTCGAACTCCCGGTCTACCTTGTTCATGATCACCACGTACGCGAGGATCAAGAGAACAAAGACGTAGATCGACCCTTGTTGAGCAAACCAGAAGCCCAGCTTGAAGCCGAAGATATGGAACTGATCGAGCCAGTCCACCAACAGAATGCCGAACCCGTAGGAAACAATGAACCAGATCGCCAGCAGGCTCAGGACGACCTTCAGGTTTCTTTTCCAGTAGGCGTCTCTTCTTTCACGCGTCATGTTATGCCCTCCTCCCCCGATGCAGGGTTGCACGAAATCTAGCAGGGAACGACGACGGCGCATCTCCGACCTTGGTCTAAGGTCAGGCTGATCCCACAGGAACAGCAGGACGCAGGACGCCGCGCACGTTTCGCGTGCGCGGCGTTGCAGAAGAGTACTGCAATGCAAAAAGACCCGTCAGCGATTCATTCGTGTATCGACCAGGTTCGCGACCACGGAGGGATCGGCGAGAGTCGAAATGTCGCCCAGCTGGTCGTGCTCATTGGCCGCAATCTTGCGCAGGATCCGGCGCATGATCTTTCCGGAGCGAGTCTTTGGCAGTCCGGGCGCCCACTGGATGAAATCGGGGCTCGCGATCGGCCCAATCTCACTGCGCACCCAGTCTCGCAATTCCTTGCGCAATTCCTCGCTGGGTTCAACGTCGGCGTTCAGCGTCACATAAGTGTAGATGCCCTGACCCTTGATGTCGTGCGGACAACCCACCACCGCCGCCTCGGCGACGCTCTTGTGCGCAACCAGCGCACTTTCAATCTCCGCCGTTCCCAGCCGGTGGCCTGAGACATTGAGAACGTCGTCAACGCGGCCGGTTATCCAGTAATAGCCGTCCTCATCGCGCCGCGCGCCGTCGCCGGTAAAATAGCATCCCGGAAACGTCTTGAAATAAGTATCGATAAAGCGCTGGTGATCTCCGAACACCGTTCGCATCTGACCCGGCCAGCTGTCTGTAATGATCAGGTTGCCCTCGCAGGCACCCTCCAGCTGATGGCCTTCATTGTCGACGATGGCCGGCTGTACGCCGAAGAACGGCACGGTGGCAGATCCAGGCTTCAGGTCGATTGCGCCGGGCAAGGCGCTGATCAGGATTCCGCCCGTCTCGGTCTGCCACCAGGTGTCGACAATCGGGCAGCGGCTGTCGCCGACGACGCGGTAGTACCACTCCCAGGCCTCCGGGTTGATCGGCTCGCCGACCGTGCCAAGTAGACGCAATGACTTTCGGGAATGTTTTTTGACCGGCGCGTCACCTTCACGCATAAGCGCCCGGAGCGCGGTGGGCGCCGTATAGAAAAGCGTGACGGCGTGCTTGTCGACGACCTGCCAGAAGCGGCTCACGTCGGGATAATTCGGCACACCCTCGAACATCAGCGACGTGGCCCCATTGGCGAGCGGACCGTAGACAACGTAGCTGTGACCGGTCACCCAGCCTACATCTGCCGTGCACCAGAAAATGTCCTCCTCGCGAAGGTCGAATATCAATTCGTGTGTCAGTGAGGCATAGACAAGGTAGCCTCCACAAGTGTGCAGGACGCCCTTAGGCTTGCCGGTCGACCCGGAAGTATAAAGGATGAACAAGGGATCTTCGGCATCCATCGGCTCAGGCTCACACTCGTCCGGCTGATCCTCAACGAGCTCGTGGTACCAGCGGTCGCGCTCATACATTGCGACCGGCGCACCCGTGCGTCGATACACGACGACGTGCTTGACGGTCTCTGTCCCCGGAATCGAGAGCGCCGCATCGACATTCTTTTTGAGCGGAATACCGCGACCGCCACGGACACCTTCGTCAGCTGTGATGACCATGTTCGAGGCGCAATCGATAATTCGCCCTGCAATGGACTCCGGCGAGAACCCGCCGAAGACGACCGAGTGAATCGCCCCGACCCGGGCGCAGGCCAGCATCGCGACGGCGGCCTCCGGGATCATCGGCATGTAGATCGTTACACGGTCACCCTTTGCAACGCCCAGCGAGCGCAGCGCATTCGCGAACCGGCAGACGCGATGGTAAAGCTCGCGATAGGTGACGTGGCTTGATACGTTCGGGTCGTCGGACTCGGCGATGATCGCCACCTTGTCGCCCCGGGTTTCGAGTTGACGGTCGAGACAATTGCTCGACACGTTGAGCTTTCCGTCGTAGTACCAGCGGATGCGGAAATTGTCGGCGTCGAAGCTGACGTCTTTTACATTTTTGTAAGGCTCGATCCAGTCGATGCGCTGGCCCATGCGGCCCCAGAAACTCTCGGAGTCGTTGACGGATTCCGCGTAGAGCCGTTCGTAATCGTCATGTTGAACCCGCGAAGTGGCGGCAAATTTTTCTGGCACCTTGTGGAGCTTGGTCATTTTGATCCCCTCCTGATCTTCTGCGACCGGCGCGTTCTCAGTCGAGCGCTTTGCGAATGCGCGCAGCGTGTTCGGCCAGGACCTGCGGATCGGCCATCTCGCGCGCGTGGAAACGAAAATCGACGCCCTCGTAACGCGGCAGTACGTGGAAATGTAAATGAAACACACTCTGGCCGGCCGCACGGCCATTGAGCTGGGCGATCATCACGCCCGGCGTGCTGAACGCCTTCTGTACGGCACGGGCAACGCGTTGCGTGGTCAGTATCGTCGCGCACAGGGCGTCCGCAGAGACGTCAAAAATGTCCGTCGCGGCCGACTTCGGCACAATCAGCGTGTGACCGTCCGCCTGCGGCATCACGTCCATGAAAGCCAGCGTGTGCTTGTCTTCGTGGACCTTGTGAGCTGGGATCTCGCCGCTGAGGATCCGGGCAAATACATTGCTTGGGTCGTAGGCCATGGCTGGTCACTCAAGTCGACGCCTTGGTCAAAGTATAGACAGGTATGTCGCCGTTTCCGGTCCGGCTACGACCAAAGGACTAGGCAGCCAGGTCTGGCCCGGGCGAAGCCCGGGCGGTTGCATCGACGCAGTGCGTTTTCAGTCCCGGTGCGGCGCTATTGCGCAAACAGCCACTTGACCAGCGCGAGCTGGACCGCTGAGCCGGCACCGTCGTCGGCCGTTTCATGATTCAGAATGATGACAGCAACGTAGGTGCGTCCCGAGGCCGCATTGACATAGCCTGCCAGCGCACTGACGTCTTCCAGCGAACCCGTCTTCATCCTCAGCCGGCCCTGCATTTCCGGCGTCCGGAACCGCCTGCGGAGCGTTCCGTCCGTGGCGGACAATGGCAACGAAGTGGCAAACTCGGGCATGTACCGGCTGCGGTGCGCAGCCTCCAGGATCTCTGCGAGCCCCGCCGCGGTAATCCGGCTGTTACGCGACAGGCCGGACCCGTTCTCGACGACGAGGTCCGGAATCGAGATCCCCTTCTCGGCGAGAAACTCTTTCAGCACCTGCTGTCCGGCCGCCGCCGTCGCCGGCGCGCCCACTTTCTCTGCCGCCAGCGTCAACAGCAACTGGCGAGCCATCACGTTGCTCGAGAATTTGTTCACCAGTCGAATCACCTCCGCCAGCGTGAGGGACTCGTGTCGGTAAAGCAGGGTTGCATCCGCCGGTACGGCGCCCAGACGCATGTCACCGTCGATGACCCCGCCGAGCTGTCGCCAGAACGTCCGGAAGGTGCCATACGCGAAGTCCGGTGCGCGCATCACGGCCCGGTTGACCGAGAGCTGGCCGCAACCGGACGCATACTGACCCTCGAGGTCGATCTGCTTGCCATTGGCGCCGTCCGGCATCGTGATCAGGATACTGCCGGCGCCGCGCCGACAGGCACCGCGACCCAGCCGTATTTTGTTGTCGACGACCAGATTGGACGGCCAGGGATTGACGCTGGCACGAACGGTGCCAGTTGCGGGGTCCGGCACGACATTGACGGCAACCGTCTGGAAATTAACCATCAGCGCATCGGGCAGGACGTTGTAGGTTCGGTACGGACGATTATCGAAAACACTGCGGTCATCGCCCTGTGATGCGAAGTAGCTGTTGTCGATTACAACGTCGCCAGTCACACGCGAGAACCCGGTCTGCCGCAGACCGCTGGCAAATCCCCACCAGCGATCGGCGGTCATGAACGGATCCCCTCCACCGACCAGCACGAGATCGCCGTCCAGCGTGCCGTCCTTGACCGGGCCCGTCGCATAGGCGCGCGTCTGCCAGCTGTAGGCCGGACCGAGTGTTTCCAGCGCCGCATAGGTCGTCAGCAGTTTCATCGTCGACGCGGGATTGCGCGGCACCTGCGAGTTGTAGCTGATAACCGGCTGCTCGCGACCGATTTCGCGAACAAAGACGCTCAGACTCGTTCCGGGAATCCGCCTGTCGTCCAGCACGCGCTGCAGCTCGGCCGGCAGATAGGGTCGATCGCGCGCCTCGGCGGCAACCGATAGCAGCGCAACAAGCGTCAGGCTTACGACGGCGCGGTAATTGAGCAGCATGCGATCAGCACGAGGGGGGAGTCAACGGGCAGATGATACTTGAACCGGTAGCAGCCCGTTACCGGCCTCTGCATACTTGGGGGCGAATTCAAGGCCGGTGGCGGTGATGCCACCCGGCCCCGTCAAAGAGGCTGCCAATTGCGGGGCCGGATCGCCTGGAGGGGGATCAAGTCGACATGCGCAATCTCATCATCCCGGTCACGCCATTTGCACAGAACTGCTCACTGATCTGGTGCGAGAGGACCGGCGCGGGTGCCGTGATTGACCCCGGCGGTGATCTCGAAAAGATCCTTGACACGGTGCACCGGGAAGATATCCGCCTGGAGAAGATCCTTTTGACGCACGCCCACATCGACCATGCCGGGGGTACGGCGAAGCTGGCGGGCGAGCTGCAACTGCCCATCGAGGGCCCACATAAGGGCGATCAGTTCTGGATCGATGGCCTTCCCGAGCAGGCACGGATGTTCGGCGTGCCCGGCTGCGAGACATTTGTGCCGGACCGCTGGCTCGACGAAGGCGACCGGGTGACGGTGGGCCCGATAGAACTCGAAGTGCGGCACTGCCCGGGACACACGCCCGGACACGTGATTTTCTTTTCGCCCAAAGACGGTCTGGCGTTCGTAGGCGACGTGCTGTTCGCGGGCTCAATCGGCCGTACGGATTTCCCGGGAGGCGACTATGACACCCTGATCCGGTCGATCAGGGAAAAGCTGTTCCCGCTCGGCGATGAAATGCATTTCGTGCCCGGGCACGGCCCGATGTCGACGTTTGGCGCGGAGCGACGAGGTAACCCGTTCGTCAGCGATGCGGCCGTTTCCAGGGCACGCTGAGCCGCGATGGAGCCGGCGAGCCGGCGCTATCGCCGCTTGCGGTCCGTCTCACGACGACCGCGCGTTTCCTGCGACCGCTGTTCTTCACCGTCGTGGCCATCAATGGCCACGCCGAGCTCCCGCGCCCGCCGTGGTCCCAGGCGGCGGTCATCATGATGCGCGTAGCGGCATTCGCAGTGATCCAGGGTGCAGACCATTAATGGCAATATCGGCGCTTCCCTGGACAGGAAGGTCTTGCCGATCAGTTCCCTTGCTCCGTCACAGGCGTGGCGCCCGGGGACGATGCTAACGGCGTGATAAGCCTGTGCCGGTTTCTTTTTCTGAACGTCCGCGGACATTTCGGGCTCCGAGCGCCCGAGTATGGCTTTCGCGCGTTTGAATACACTGGTCACCGCAGCCTCCACCCCGCCGATTTGGGCCAACGATACCCCCTGGTCACCCGGCGAAACGTGATCCGGATCCCGGCCAGAGTTCGGTTCCGGCATTCGATCCGATACGGACGCGGCATTATGTAATATCGCCTGACCCTTGCCCCGCCTGCGCGCTGGGCCGAAACTCACCGCACACGCCGGAATCGAGAATCGCATGCCCAGTAAAGGCCAACCGTCAAAAGCCCTGCCCTTCGAATCGATTTACCGTCACGGCTTTGTCCGCGTCGCAGTCGCAACCCCGCGGGTCGAAATCGCCTCACCCGCATTGAATGTCAAATGGACCCTCGATTTGTGCCGGGAAGCGGTGAGCAGAAAGTCGATACTCGCGCTGTTTCCGGAGCTCGGCCTCTCGGCCTACTCAAACGAGGACCTCTTCCAGCAGGACGCATTACTCGATGCAGCGCTCGGAGGACTCGAGGCGCTCGCGGCGGCGAGCCGTGACCTGCCGCTGGTCATTGCCGTGGGGCTTCCTTTGCGCGCTGATCACCGGCTGTTCAACTGCGCAGTCGTGGTTCACCGCGGCCGGCTGCTGGGCGCCATACCGAAGTCTTATATTCCCAATTACCGGGAATTCTACGAGTCGCGCCATTTCGCCCCCGCCGGCCACGCCCTCTCGTCCAGCCTCAAACTGCTTGGCCAGGACGTGCCTTTCGGCAATCAACTGCTGTTCGATGCCGCGAACGTCGAAGGCCTGGTGCTGCACTTCGAGGTCTGCGAGGACCTCTGGGTACCCATTCCACCGAGCACCACGGCTGCACTCGCGGGTGCAACCGTGCTCGCCAACCTTTCGGCGAGCGACATCACCGTGGGCAAGGCCGATTACCGTCGCCTGCTTTGCGCCTCGCAGTCGGCCAAGTGCATGGCAGCGTACCTCTATTCGGCCGCTGGCCCCGGTGAGTCAACCACGGATCTCGCCTGGGATGGCCATGCGATGGTCTACGAGAACGGGCAGTGCCTGGCCGAGTCGCCTCGCTTTGCCCACGGCGGTGGGTTGATCACGGCGGACATCGACCTCGATCACCTCCGCCAGGAGCGGATGCGGCGATCGAGTTTCAGCGACAATGCAGCCGCGATGGGTGATGGCCTGGGCAGATTCCGGCGCATCGCCTTTGCACTGGAAGTGCCGCAGGGACGCGTGCCGCTGAACCGGCGCATCGAGCGGTTCCCCTATGTCCCCGCCGAGCACAGCCGCCGCGACGAACGCTGTGCCGAGGTCTACGACATTCAGGTCGAAGGCCTGAGAAAACGCCTCACCGCAACGGGAATCGACAAACTCGTGATCGGGATTTCCGGTGGCCTGGACTCGACGCAGGCGGCACTGGTAGCGGTCCGCGCCTTCGACCAGCTCGGATGGCCCCGGGCCAACATCCTCGGCTACACGCTGCCGGGCTTCGGTACGACACGCCATACGCACGACAACGCGAAGGCGTTGATGAAGGCGCTTGGCATCTCGGCCGGTGAAATCGACATCCGCCCTTCCGCGGAACTCATGCTGAAGAATCTCGGCCACCCGTATTCGAAGGGCAAGGACGTTTTCGATGTGACCTTTGAAAACGTACAGGCCGGCGAGCGCACGTCGCACCTTTTCCGGCTTGCAAACCACCACGGCGCCCTGGTGCTCGGCACCGGCGATCTTTCTGAACTGGCACTGGGATTCACGACGTATGGCGTCGGTGATCACATGTCGCACTACAACGTGAACGCCTCGGTGCCCAAGACGCTGATCCAGCACCTGGTCCGCTGGCTGATCGAGACGAAGCAGTTCGATAAGAGGACGCTCACCGTGCTCGATCGCATCGTCAACACCGAGATCTCGCCGGAACTCGTACCCGGCTCGGGCGATACACCGGAGCACTCGTCGCAGGCGGTCGTGGGCCCCTACGAGTTGCAGGACTTTCACCTCTACTACACCAGCCGATTCGGCTACCTGCCAAGCAAGGTCGCGTTTCTCGCTCATGCCGCCTGGGGCGATGTTGAGTCCGGCGTCTGGCCCGATACGCTGCCAGAGAATGAAAGGCGCGCTTACGACCTCCCGGGGATCAAGCACTGGCTGGGCGTGTTCCTGAAACGCTTCTTCCAGACCAGCCAGTTCAAGCGATCAGCCATGCCGAACGGACCGAAGGTTGGCTCCGGCGGGTCGTTATCGCCGCGGGGTGACTGGCGCGCGCCGAGCGACTCGCCTGCGACAGTCTGGCTGGAGGAACTTAGAGCCAATGTGCCTGAACGCCGGGCGAGTATGCGAAAGAAATAGAAGAACCCTGACTGAGTCCGCAACCCGGCAGAACAGCGGCCGGTCCGCTTACCGGAAGATTCTCGTCGCCCGGGTCAGGCTCAGCGTCAAACGGGCCACGGTGCTGGCGCGGGAGTTGAAGCACCACCCGCCGGTGCTTTCCGCCGGCTGAGATGTCTCACAGGAATCAGCAGCCTCAACGCCGATCGCCGCTTGAGTTGCGGGAGAATGTCAACGTAAACGGCGATCACACCCTGTGCGGCGAAGCAGTGCAGCGCTGCTACGCTGACGGTTGTGGCCATGAATCCATGCAGGTCAGTGAGCTGATACTGTGGTTCGGATTCCTACCCGCTTAGCCGACAGCCGCCATCGTCTGACGATGGATCCGCACCGGTAATCGTCGCGCGCCCCAGGTGCCGGGACCTGACTTGAACACGCCAGGAATTTCCAGTCCGCAGCTGGCGCAGGACCCGTCGGTCGTCAAACCCCAACGTCCCAGCTGGTACCAGTCGCGTTCGATCAGCAGGGCACCACAACCGGGACACCAGGTGCTGCCGCCCTCGCTGTCGTGAACGTTACCCGTGTAGACGTAGTGAAGGCCGTTGCCCATGGCGATCCTGCGTGCCCGCGTCAGCGTAGCGGGCGGCGTGGCGGGCGTGTCCTGCATCTTCCAGTCAGGATGAAAAGCGCTGAAATGCAGTGGCACATCGTCACCGAGGTGCTCGACGATCCAACGCGTCATCGACTGGAGTTCTGCATCCGAATCGTTCTCGCCGGGAATCAGCAGGGTTGTAAGCTCCAACCAGACATTGGTTTCATTCTTAAGATATTCGAGCGTCTCGAGCACAGGAGCCAGCTCCGCGCCGCATAGCTTTCGGTAAAAACGCTCAGTGAAGGCCTTGAGGTCCACATTGGCTGCATCGATCTGCGCGAAGAACTCCTTGCGCGGCTCGGGGCAGACGTAGCCAGCCGTCACGGCAACCGTTTTCACGCCGACCTGGCGACAGGCCTGGGCGACGTCGATGGCGTACTCGTGAAAAATGATCGGGTCGTTGTACGTGAAAGCCACGGAATCGCAGCCATACTGCAGCGCAGTATCCGCCAGTTCGCTCGGGCTGGCCGAATCGGCGAGCGTATCCATCTCGCGGGACTTGCTCATGTCCCAGTTCTGGCAGTACTTGCAGGCGAGATTACAGCCCGCCGTACCGAATGAGAGTACGGCAGAGCCTGGCAGAAAGTGGTTCAGCGGCTTCTTTTCAATCGGGTCTACGCAAAAACCACTGGAACGCCCGTAGGTATACAGTTCGATGCCGCCGCTGCCTCTGCCGCGCACGAAACACAAGCCACGCTGCCCTTCGTGCAGCTTGCAGAAGCGCGGGCAAAGGTCGCAGCGAACCCGGCCGTCGTCGAGGCGGGTCCAGTACTTCGTCGGAACGATAGAGGAATCCGTATTCATACGATTGGCGTCCTTCGCCGATGCGCGGGATATTCAGTGCAGGGTACGTAACCTTAAGCGAAGTTCACCGGCGCTCCATATAACCTTCATGTTGAGCCCAAACAGCAATAATTCAAGGGTCCGGCCGCCCGCCGTAGCCGGCCTTTTCTATCCCGGCCACGAAGCCGAACTCGCCGCGAGCGTGCAAGGCTACCTGGCGGAACAGTCAACGGACCCCGAAGTCGCAACTCCAAAGGCGCTGATTGTTCCGCATGCGGGCTACGTGTATTCCGGGAGCGTCGCGGCCTCTGCGTATCGGTGCCTGGCATCGGGCCATCAGATCCATCGCGTCGTCCTGCTTGGACCGAGTCATCGGGTACCGATTCGAGGCCTCGCCGTACCCTCGGCGGACTTCTTCTCGACGCCGCTGGGCAGCGTGCCGATCGACGTCGACGGGCGCCACAGGTTGCGTGAGCTTGGCCTCGCCGGCGTGTCCGACGCCGCACACGCCAGCGAACATTCGCTGGAGGTGCAATTGCCGTTTTTGCAGTCGGTGCTGGGAGAATTCACGCTGCTGCCGATCGCGGTCGGCCTGGCCCCCGCGGACCGGGTCTCCGAAGCGCTGGATGCGGTCTGGGGTGGCCCCGAAACCCTGATCGTTGTGAGTTCGGATCTCAGTCACTACCACACGGCAAACGAGGCCCGGCAACTCGATGGAATGACCTCCCGTTCGATACTCGCCAGGCGAAGCGACCTGTCCGACCAGCAGGCCTGCGGCGCCCGCTGCATCAATGGCCTGATGAAATGCGCGCGAAACAGGCGGCTCTCGGTCAAGCTGCTCGATCTGCGCAATTCCTCGGAGACGGCCGGCGATGGTTCACGAGTCGTTGGGTATGGCAGCTACGCGCTCTACGATGCTTGACCCCGATTCACAGGTCCTGCTACTGGATCTGGCTTGTGATTCCATTACGACGCACCTTCAGGAACCGTACCAGCTTCCCCCGGAGGTGGGCACCTTGCCGGCCGTGCTGCGATCGCCCGGCGCCTGCTTTGTGACGCTGAAGATCGATCACGCGCTGCGTGGCTGTTGCGGCAGCATCGAAGCGAGGCGTCCGCTGGCGCTCGATGCCTGGCACAATGCACAGGCCAGCGCCTTTCACGACCCGCGCTTTGCGCCACTGAGCTCCCGGGAGTGGCCGCGCACCGACGTGGAGATATCCGTTCTCTCGGAAATGACCCCGAGAGTCGCCGCCGATGAGCGCATTCTCATTGAGACACTCCGGCCCGGCCGGGATGGCCTGCTCATCGCCTTCGGTGAGCAGCGTGCAACGTTTCTCCCCGCGGTCTGGGAGCAGATTGCCACGGCGGATGAGTTTCTCGCCCGACTGAAACACAAAGCCGGCTGGCCGGCGGGATTCTGGCACCGCGACATGCAGGCGTGGACATACGAGACCGAGTCATTCTCGCGGTCTGCGGCGGACCGGGCCCTCGGACCGGCCCGGTGATCCACCGGTGAGCCGGTTCGTTTAACGGCACGGCCTGCTCATCACGCACCATGATTGCAACACGCGCCGTCACAGTGTACTTGTTGGCCTGCGTGAAGACCCTGTTCGGCAAACACTGCAGCGTGCGGCCGCGGCGGCTGGCGGGCATCGCCGCCGCAGTGGTGGCGGTGTCCGGTGGATCATTGTGGGCCGATTCGCGAGGCGACGCCTTTGTCGAGTTCAGGACGCTTTTTGAGGCAGGCGACTACAGAGCAGCCATTGAACCTGCGCGCCGCGTCGTTGAGCTCACTGAACAGGTGGGTCAGGCCGATACCGCAGAGCTCCAGGCATCGCTGATGAATCTCGCCACGACGCAGCGGCTGGGCGAGGAACTTGTCGGGGCCGAGGAGAGTTACCTGCGGGTCATTGAACTCATCGAGGCGGATGGCCGGCCGGTGGCGCCACGGCTCGCGCGCGCGAATGCGGGCCTCGCGAGCGTCTATTACGCTGGCAGGCGTTATGACCTTGCCGCAGAACGGTTCGAAACCGCGATCACGCTGGGACGGCGAACCCAGGGGCTGTTTACCGAGGCGCGACTGCCGATACTGGAAATGTACGCCGACACACTGACCGAACTGCGCCGCTATGAAGAGGCGTTGCGGGTCCAGAAGTATCGCGTGCAGACTGTGAACCACCTGTACGGCAGGACAGACCCCCGTACTGTGCCGACTCTCGTTTCCCTGGGTCGCTGGTACGCGCGGGTCGGCGCCTATGACGAGTCGCGTCAGACGCTGATCGAAGCGATTGGCATCATCGAGGAGTCCGGCGGCCGCAACGCGCCTGAACTCGTGAGCCCGCTGACTGCGCTGGCCGAATGTCATCGCCTTCGGATGCTCGATCCGACCCAGAGCCCGGCGAGTCCACTCAGTGTCGACCGCCTGAACATGTTCGGCGAGCCGGGCGCGGAGATGGCGCAAGGGCCGGGGGCCCGCCAGATGGCCGGCGAAGGTGAGGACGCACTCGAGAGGGCCGCACGGATCGTCAGCTCATCACCGGACAGCGGCCCTGCCGAGATCGCCGACATTGAGACGCAACTCGGTGACTGGTTCCAGCTGCGCCGACGACCGGATGAGGCTGTGACTCACTACCAGCGCGCCTGGGAAGCGGCCAGCCGCGTCGAAGGACTTCAAAAGCCACTGCAGGCGATGATTTTCGACCAGCCCGTACTGCTCAAGTACCAGCCACCCCCGTACTGGAACCGTTACCAGGATCGGCCGCCGGACGAGATCGAAATCGTGACCGTCGAAATGCAGCTCACAATTGACGAAGCCGGGCGGGTCCGCGAAGTCACAGTGCTCGAGGACCGCAACGCCGGGCGCCTGGCCGAGAGCGCTGAGCGGGCGGCCAGGGGAGCCCTTTACCGGCCGCGACTGGTTGACGGTAAGCCGGTCGGCGATGCGACCGTTCGTCTTGCCCAGTCATTTACGCTGCTTGCCGAATCAGAGCCCGAGACCGATCCGGACTAGGGTGTCGGCGGGGACAGCTCGATCGGTGTCACGCCAGCTCCTTCGGGGAGCAACCCGCGAATGATCGCCTGTTCGCGAAGTTCCGTCGCGATCTTCGCGCCGGCATCGCGCATTGCTTTGCTCGTTGCCTGTTGCAGCGCCGCCTTGCGCTGCGTTGGAATCTTGCTGGCCGGCTCAGTTCCGTAGCCGGTGAACGTCCACGAATCGATCAGCTCTCCGTCGGGCGAATAACCGTTGATGCGGTAGCGCAGGCTGACTGCATACAGCGGTGTACCCGAGTCCTGAGGCGTGATGAACGCGAAATCCTCGAGCACCGGCTCGAGCACGCCACGCAGTTCCGGGTCCGTGGCCGCGCCGCTGGCAGATGAATACACCGGAACAACCCGCGTGAACATGGCGTCCATCAGTCGCATGAACCCTGCGTACTGCGCCTTGCCGATGCCGATCGTGTAATCAGCGCCGTCTCGTTCTTCTTCGTGAACCCGGGTCCGAAACTGCTCGGTCATGTGTACGCCGATAACAATCGGAATCTTGGTGACCAGTGGCGCCGGGATCACCACATCAGACTCGAATCGCGTCGGGATACAGGCCGACAGCAGGACCGCCGCGGCAAAAGCCGCCAGCGTCGATACAGCCGTACGAGTTACTGGGCGGGGCATGGACTTTCCTGTCATGGTCTGCATCGTAAGGGTCATCGCCGATAACTGGCGGGTTCGTTGAGCCCGACGAACGTACCACCATTTCGGTCACAGAGGATGCGCATCAGGGTCGCGAAGCGTACGCTCGTATACTGAGGTGCATCCGGACGGACCGGGAAGCCGATGGCATGGATGCGCACTCGCCGATCGCCGGATTTATCCGCCCGATTGATCGTATCGACGCTTCGAACGACCGAGTCGATCGAGCTGCCTGTGAACTCATCACCGAGCACATACAGACTGATCTTGCGTCCCGATGAGTAATACGTACGAATGGCCTCGATGATGCCCTCGACCGGGCTCGAGTTGCTGAAGGGGAACCAGTCGCGCAACCGCTGCAGTACCAGCTCACGCTGCCGCGGGGAATCGGGCAACCATCGGCCACGATAGGTCGGGAACATGTAGGCACCCTCGTCGCTCATGACCTGCCAGCCCTTGACCGTGGGGTAAGCATCAAGCACTTCGTCCATCTTGCGCAGCATCAGGGGCCAGGCGTAGTTCGCCATGCTCCCGGACGTGTCGATAATGAAGATGATGTACTCGCTGTCGACCGGGACCCCGCCGATCGGCGAATCGTCCTTTCGACGGAACTGCGCGCCGAGGAGCTTCTTCATCTCCTCCGTGAGTTCCTGCTGCGCGGAAACCAGGCGCCCCTCGATTTCATTTGCGACCTCGGCTTCTTTTTGCGAGGAGCGGAACTTTCCTTTCAACGCGCTGAGATCCCCTCGCAGGCGTGCGATACGGGCGTCCTCCTCGGAGATCTGAATCTGCCGGGCCTTCAACTCGCGATTGAGCACCTCGCTGTCGCCACGAATTTCCTCGAGTTCCTCCTGCAGCTTCAGGACGCGCCCCTGCAGTTCCTCGCGAGACTTCTCAAATACCACGGGTTCGCCGACTTCGGTCAGCACCAGCAACAGAATGACCGCTCCGAAGCCGCAGCAGATCGCGTCCAGAAAGGACATGCTGAAGACTTCGATATCCCGCCTTGCGAGCCTCGAGCGCCTCATGGCCAGTCCCTCGACGGGCTTAGGAAAGAGCCTTGTGTGCGGCGCGTGAGCGTCCAGTAGGCGGCTGGCGCCATTGGATCACCTTCCATCGGCAGCAGGATGACGTTGATCGGAATACCCGGGGGCAACCGGCGAATCGCCTGCTGGAAAAGTTTCAGCCGGGCCTCGCCGTCCACGGTTTTGCGCAGGGACGAGGGCTTGTCGCCCTGGGTGGGCAGGCCGTCGGTCACCAGGATGATGTTGTCGGGCCTCGGCGAGAGCTGCGCGACCACCGCGAAGGCGTTCTCGAGACTGGTCCCGTCACCGGGCACAACCTCACGCAGGTTCCGCAAGGAATCGTTCAGGGCATTGGCATCGTTGGCATCGAGCCATTTTCCGGCGCTGCCCGCGATCATCGGCTTTGCCTCGGTGTTGAATCCGTAGACCTGGAATTTCGCCTTCGCCGGTAGTTGGGTCATCAACCAGTCCACCGTGCCGACCGCGCGACGCCACTTTCGTGCGCTTCGCCGCTGCAGATCAGACATATTGCGAAGACGAATCACGTTAACCACGGACTCATCCATCATGCTCGCGGAAACATCGGCCAGTATCAGGATGTGTGTCCCACCCACTTTCAGACCCGTCAGGTATTGGCGATCGCCACTGCCGACGAAACCCTTGATTCGATTGCCGGGCTGCCCCGGGCTGGGAGTGCCTGCACTGAGTCGCCGATTGCCCTCGTCCATCGACTTGAGATCCTGCTTCAGGCGCTCGATCGCCTCGCGCCGGGCCAGCGTGTCCTTGTCGGACTCGGCCAGTTCCTGTTCGAGACGCTCGATCTCCTCGATGATGCGATTGGCGCGGCCGCTGGCCGGCACCTGCTGCTCGGTCGATTCGAGCGCATTTCTCAACACGACCATGTTCTTATAGCCCTCGAGGACCTGCTCCTCGAGCTTGTCGACTTCGGCCTGGATATCGTCGTTGCGCTTCTGGCGCTGAACCCCGGCCTGGGCGCTTATGATCGTATAAAACAGGACGATCGCACCGAACCCGCAGGCGATCACGTCGAGAAAGGAGAGACTGAATACTTCAGTCCGGCGCCGCGCCATCGTCATCCACCGCGCGAACGAGTTCGCAACTGATGCCCGGCGTGCCGAGCCTGATCCTGTCGCCGGCGCGCAGTTGCACGCGGCCGCTGATTCGCTCGTCGTTGACGAACGTGCCGTAGGTGCTTCGATCGTCCAGCCACACGCCACTGTCATCGCACATCACGGCGCAGTGCAGTCGCGAAATGCCCGGGCCGGGTTCGACGATCAGCGTACGCGTTCCCGCAGATGAAGCCGTTCCGACCTGGATTGGTCGCCGATTCAGTACGTGGGCGCGACTGCGATACACGAGGTGCGTCGGTCGCATTTCCGGTGGCACGACCGGTGATGAGACCGCAATCGCCGATACGCGGCTGGCGCCGGCTCTCAACGGCGCCGGCAGGCGGTGTACCAGCACGACACTGCCATCGCTGCGACGGATCGCGTCCTCCCAGACCAGTGCACCCAATGCCGCGGCACCGCGAGGCAGTACCTTCACATCGCAGTCGCGAATGTCAGCCAGCTGTTCATCCAGCCCTGGCAGCCCCGCCAGCCGGTGTGAGAGCTGCAGGTGCAGGGGTGCGCCCTTCGGCCTTGCCTCTTGCAGCACCCGAACGAGATCGCGAAATACAGGTTCCACGGCCGCCACGAACTGTTGTGCCTGCACCTCGACCACACGCGTCGCGCTGGCGGCCTCGAGTTCAATCTGCACCGCCGGCTCGGTGCGCAACACCTCCAGCCACTGCGGCAGTCTGTCGCACATCGCCTGCTCGGTGACCGCGTCGTGCAGCGGGTCGAATCGGGTCTTGCGCACAAAGGTTTCTGCAATCATCTGTATCCAGGCCTGTTGCAGAACGAGCCAGCCATGCCTGGGAATGAGTTCGAACTGCGATCGCCGCAAGTCACCGGCATGATCGAGCAGGGTCAAAACGGTACGGTGCAGACCCAGTTCCAGCTGCATCACGGTTTCGGGTACTGGCTCCAGCGAGACGGCTGCCAGCCCGGCATCGACCAGTCCGACCGGATGAAGACCGGCTTCCTGGGCCACGCCGAGCAACATCGACAACTGCGCGCGCGAATACCAGGGTGGCACCGCGAACAAGGCCTCCGGACCCTGTTCGAGCCATGGACCCGCGAAGGCCGTCAGTTGCGCGTGGGCCACCTCGGCGAACGTCCTTGCCGCCGGCATTGTCCGTGGCAGGGCCTGGTCGCCGATTTCGCTCCAGAATCGGCTTTCCGCGTAAAGCGGTGCCAGGCGAATGCGCCGAGCCGCAGCCTGCCCCGTTTCAGGCTCGCGGCCGTCGAGCATCGCGTAGCCGGGCTCCTCCGCGAGCAACCCGCCCTGGCCGGCAACGACGAGGCCTGCATCGTTGATTTCAAATGCCAGCGTCATTGGCGGTCAGCGCACCTGCATGTGACGAATCAAGTGCTGGTCCAGGTAGGTTTCACTGTCCAGAACCAGCCGCTCCTGCTCGAGCTGCAGGCGATGAAGCAGGAACATGATGCCGATACTGATCAGCAGGGCAATCAAGGTCGAATTGAATGCTGTGCCAAGGCCCGCCGTGACACCGGAGACGTCGCCGGTGATTGCCTTGTGGGCTTCGCCGAGTGCGTCGCCGATGCCGCGCACCGTGCCGATGAAGCCGATGGCAGGAATGGCCCAGGCAATGTAACGCAACATCGAGAGCTCGGAGTCCATCCGAACGGCTTCGCCTTCGCAGACTCCACGAGCAGCGTCGGATACGTCCTGCACGTTCCGTGTCGCGCTGAATCGGTAAAGCGAAACCAGCAACGCGCGCGGCACGAGCCCGTTCGCATCGGCGGCCGGCAGCGCTTCGATTGCCCGCGCATACTCGCGCGCGTCTTCGGGCAGGATGCGCATTCCATCAGGGACGTGTATCAGGTCACGCGACAGCAGCTGTCGCTCCTGGTGGGTCACGTACCCTTTATAGACAATCATGCCGAGGGCCCAGAGTGCAAGGATGATGCAGGCCTCCTGCTCCCAGTCCTTGACGACGACATAGACGGAGCGCTCCGAAACGTAGTTCTCATCCGTCTGCATGGCGACACGCTGCTGCTCGAGGATCTCGGTCGCCCTGGGACGAATGATGGTCACGTAGATCGCGTGTACCACGATCACTGCAATCAAAAGCGCAAACAGACTGTAGACGAGTTCATTCTGCGTGCGGGACTTGGATCGGGCCATGGACTGTGAATCTCCTTGCTCAGATGTCGACCGGAAACGAAACGTCGTAATCCGCGCGCACTTTTTCGGTCGGCTCAAATCGGTTCGGTGTTGGACCGACCACCCCGGGTTCCTTGGCCGGCTTGCCGGCGCCTGAATCTCCCTCCTCATCAGGCGCCTGCTTTTCCGCGTCCGCAGGACGAGCGCCGACCGATTCGGCCTGTTCCTCAACGGTGGGGGGCGCAGCCGCGGGCACCGGCGTTTCCTGGGCTCGCAGGGCGCCGGCGATGACAAGACCCATGACGAGCATGACGGTCACCGCAGGCCGGTTGCGGCTACTGCGCATAACGCGCGATTCGGAATCCGACATCATTGCGCTTGCCATCTCCATAGTCACGAAAAGTCAGGCGCAGCTGCGTGACCGAGGCATGGCGCCAGCTCGAGCCGCGTATACCGTGTACCGCGCCCGCTTCGCTGGCCATCGGATCCACCGCTTTCGAACCGCCCGGGCCCTGGACAGTGTAGAGATCATGCGTCCACTCGGCGACGTTGCCGCCCAGATCAAAATAACCCATCGCGTTGGGCTGGAAACTTCCGACCGGTGCTGTCGCCGCATGGCCGTCGTCAAGGTCGGCCAGGACCTGCTGCACGATCGGCTGTGCGCGGCTGTCAGCATAGTTCCCGGCTCCGGCCGGGACCGGAAGGCTGTCACCCCAGGGATACTTCTTGAGCCCCCCGGGACCTGCACGCGCCGCCCACTCCCATTCCGCTTCGGTCGGCAGGCGATAACCAGTCGTCATCGGCTCGACCGGCACCAGCCGCCCCCCCTGGTTGTCATAGGCTGGCTCCAGCCCGTCTTTCGCACTCAACCAGTTGCAGTACTCGACAGCATCCTGCCAGCTGACGTTGACGACCGGCTGGCGATCGAGATCCAGTGTCGACTGCCCAACATACCCGGAGCGATGGCCGGGCCGAAACTGCCTGAATTCGGCGTTGCTTACCTCTCTGGTCGAGAGATACACGCGGCGCCTCAGCTCAACGGGGCGCATGCCCTCATTCGATCGGCGGCCCGCTTCCCTTCGCGCGCTGCCCATCGTGTAGGAACCCGCGGGAAGCAACCTGAGTTCCTGACCGTCGCTGCTGCGAATCACCGCCGCCAGCGATACCGCCCCGGACCGGGCACCCGGCGGCTCGCCCATCGCGGGCTGATCCTCCGCGCGGCTGACCGTGGCACCGGGCTCAGGTGGCGCGGAACCTTTGAGCAGGGTCACCTCGACACGCTGTGTCAATCCGGGCCGCGGTGTTACCGTCGTCCTGAACGGCGCGAAACCGGGGCTTCTAATCTCGATCTTGTGGTCGGTCGCCGCGAGCATCAGGGTTTGATTGGCCGTACCATGCGCGACGCCATCGATAAACAAAGCGGCGTCCGCCGGCTTCGCGCTCACAATGACTTCGCCGAGAATGGCCTTGAGCGCAACATCGATCGTTTCCTGGCGATCAGAGCCAACACTCACGCTGCGCTCAGCCGACTGGTAGCCATCGCGTGAAATCATCACGGGCATGGTCACGTCGGGCCGCAGTTCGACACTCAGCGGCGTTCGGCCCTTGTAGGCACCACCGATCGTGACGCTGGCACCGGAAGGCTTGCTGCGCACCGTGAGCCGACCGTCCGGGATACCGAGACGAACCGGCCCGATCCGCAGCGGCTCGTTCGCTTTCGTCTGGATGTCCGCGATCCAGGGTTTGTACCCTTCGCGCCTGATCTCGAGGCTGTGGCTGCCCGCCATCAGTTCGATCTCCAGCGGTGTGACACCCTTTGCCTGCCCGCCGACCAGCAGGTCGGCGCCGGCCGGTTCGCTACTGATCGAGACGCGCGACCAGCCGGGAACGAGTTCCGGCTGCAGGACCTGTCGCTCACCCTTTCCCGCAATGGCAACCTCGGCATCGAAATCGAGGTAACGCTCGGTCCGGATCAGCACCTGGTGCGTGCCGGCATCCAGCAAGAACTCCCCTGGCGCCTCGCCGGTTTCGCTGCCATCGATACTGACCTGTCCCGGCACCGGCAGTTCGATGCTCAAGCGCCCGGGAAGTTCGGTCAGGTTGAAGCTCAACCGCTGGTTTCGATCGGCGGTTATTTCCACTGATTCACGCAGGGGCCGGTAGCCGGGCTTCTCCGCGACCAGCGTATAGGCCCCGGGGCGCAGCAGGTGACTCGCGCCGAAATGCAGCCCCGGCCAGCCGCCCTCGAAAGCCATTGTCTCGGGGGCCGGCTCAATCGCCACCTGCACCGGCACCGAGGTGAAGATATAGGCGGCCAACGCGACCAGCAGTCCGATTCCGACGGCGACCAGCGCACGACGCGGCGTCGATGTGTCACGCGGTGACGCAACGGCGTTCTGCTGCCGGGTAAATGCGATGGCTTCGATCGGTTCCTCATCGGCGGGGCCCGCACCGGAAACACTGACGGCGAGGTCCGCCTCAGGGGGCACGGTCAGATTCCCGACCGCCCCGTCGACCACCGACAGGACGATGCGCCCGTCTTCGACGTCAAATGTCAGCCGCCCACCACCGACATCGATGACATCGCCGCTGCGCAACCACGCAGAATCGTCAATAGGCGCGCCGTTGAGGCGTACCGCCGGTGCGCCGTCCGCCGGCTGCACGAAGATTTTGCCGTCGTGTTGACCCAACCAGGCGAGCACGGTCTCGCCGGTCGACCTGACGTTGACATCGCTGCCCGTTCCACCGATCGAGAGGGGAAAGTCCGTCGCGGCGTACGAGCGTTCACCGAGCGGCTCCAGCAGTATCACCGCGAGCGTCAAATCCTGTCCTCGCACCGAATCACGAGAACGGCCGGTGCGCTGCCAGGCAATACCGTCAACTCCCGGCGCACATCCCGATACCCCTGCCGCGAGCCCACGACAGTGTATCGACCCGGCAACAGTTCCATCTCTTTGCTCTCGAACGCGCCGAGCTTGCCGATTCGATAGATCGTCACGTCGGTCAGCTTATCCGACGCGAGCGCGACCCGGACCGGTCGCTGCGCGGCGTCAATCAGGTCGGACAGGGTCTTCATCTGCCGCGCCAGCTTCGGCCCAGGCACAGTGATTGTCCGCGCTTTATCCAGAGACTTGCCGGCGGCTTCCCTGACCTCTGGGCTGAACAAGCGGTCCGGCCGGTCGATATAGGCTGACATCTCGGCATCGATCATCGCGCGCGGCTCGGTACGCTCGACGCCCTGCTGCGCACTCATCAGGTTCCGATCCAGCTTCAGCGCCTCGCGATACTCGCCCAGCGCTTCGGCCCATCGTTCCTGCTGCTCCGCGTCCTGCGCCTGTTGAAGGTGGTCGGAAATCCGCCGGCTGGCCAGTTCCCTTTCCACTCGCGCGAGCCCGTCACTGGCTTCCGCGCTGCCCGGGCGTATGGCGGCGGCTTTCTGGAACGAATCGCGCGCCGCGGAAAAGTCCTCACGGGCCAGCGCCGCCATCCCCTTCGCCACGGCCGACGCAAACGCATCACCGGCCATCCTCGACCTGAGCCGGGCGATCGCATCGCTCGCGGCGCTCGCCTCTGGATCCAGCCTGAGGGCCTCGCCGTACTTTTCTGCAGCGGCAGCGATTTTTCCGTCTCGCTCCAGCGCCGCCGCCGCCGCCAGCAAGCCCCTGACATCGTCCAGCGAGGCCGCACGTTTAAGCCCTGTCTGGGCCTGGCGACTGGACGGATCGATCTTTAGTGCAAACCCGAACTGCGCGGTGGCTCGCCCGGCATCACCGGCCGCCAGCGCCGCCTCGCCCTCCTTGATCGCTTCACCGAGCTTTTCCGTGGCCAGCGCTGCGAGTGCCTCGATCTCAGACTGCGCCTGCTTCAGGGCTCGCAGCGCCGGCTCGAAATCACGCTCCGCAGCGGCGATGTCCGCCTGCTCGAGGTGCTTGCCCGCTTGCGTGAATGGCTCGCCGCCCCAGCGCGCGGCATCACGCTCATCGAACTGGCGATAGGCCGCGGCAAGGTCCGGCTGCAAATCATCGAACTGGCGTTTCAGCTCGGCCAGCGCCTGAAAGTCCGGTGCTTCGCCCGTCGGGGCCGCTGCCCCCTCTGGCACGGCGGACACTGCCGGAACCGGCGCCACCGGCGCGGCCACTTCCGCTTGCCGGGCTACCCAGCGTGGCAGCGCAAAGAAAACCAGGACGGTGAGGAGTATCAACAGGGCCAGCGTGCCAGCCAGCAGGCCGCGCTTGAATCCCTGTGACCTGAGTTCCGCTTCACTCGGCCCGGCGGCGGTGGCTCGCTGCCAGCCGGCCTCGATCGGGTCGGCGACGGCCTGTGGGATTCTAAGCTGGCCGACCCGACCGGCCGGGCGGGCTGGCGTGTGGTCCTCGCGCTGACTCTCGACCGCCGCCAGTTCGTCCACAATGGCCTGGAAATTCGGTGGCCGGTCTTTTACGTCCGGGGAAAGGCAGCGGAGCAGCAACTGCTCGAGACGGGCGGGCAGTGGCGTTCGTAACGGCGGCAGCGCATCTGCCCCGGCATCTCCGGCGAGCGTCCCGGCGTAGTGCGGCGGATAGCCGCTCAGCAGTTCGTAAGCGAGCGTCCCGAAGGAATAGATATCGTCGGAGCGGGCCGGCGGCTCCCCGGCCGCCTGCTGCGGACTTGCACTGAAGGGTGAACCGGCTGCGGTTTCGCCGAGATCACCCTCTGAGGCGACGAGACCAAAGTCGGTCAGCATCGGCCGACCGGCATCGTTCAGCAGGACGTTGCTGAGCTTGAGATCCCGATGCACGAGGCCAGCATCGTGCACGGTCGCGGTGCCTTCGGCGATACCGCGCAGAATATTTATCACGTCCGGCCAGGGGCGGCCACGCATGCGCGTGGCGTCTCCCGCCGGAATGTATTCGAACACGGCAAACGGCCGCGGCTGTTCTCCGACATCGATGCAGGGCAGCAGGTTTGGATGGGTCAGCGATTTCTGCGAGTGGGCGGCCGCCAGAAATCTTGCCCGCGCCTCCTCAGGGGATCGCTCCGCGAAGGTGTGTATCTTGATAACGCGCTCCAGCGCGAGCGCGTTATCACGTGCAAGCCAGGTTTCTGCGCTTTGGCCTTCCGCCAGACGTCGCAGCAGCGTATACCGGGAAGCGAAAACCTGTCCGCTTTCAAGCGTCGAAGACACTGCGGGGTCTCTCGGTAGAGAGATCAGGTGCCTGAGCCGGTGGTCACGGGCAACCCGGTCTCGTGTTCATAGAGTTCCTTGAGGAGGCGCCGCCATTCTGCGTACTGCTCTTCTGCGGAGCCTGTTAGCTGCAGAGTGCGCCCTTCGACGTCGACGACCATCGGCTGAATCTCCATCTCGAACGACTCACCGAGTTGCTGGACGCTCTCGCCGTGCATCTTGACTTCGGCGCGCTGGTCAAAACCACCCTTGAACGCATACATACCGCCGATCACGGCCGCCGTCGCTGCGGCGGAGGCTGCGCTGCTGTTCGACCCAGTGCCCGCGACGATGCCGCCAACCACGGCCACGGCGCCGAGTATCTGTTTGGTCAGGGCCTGCCTTCTTGCCTCGTCCTCCGCCTCGAGCTCCTCGTACGAATACTTGCGCCAGCTGGTGTACGGCTCAGACATGTTGTCGCTGAAACTCGAGTAATGCTCGTTCAACGTATCGATCAGCGAATAGTCGCGCTCACGCACGCGTTTCATGCTCTCGGCCACCGGGTCACCCTCTGCAGGCAACCGGATGACCGAGTAGTTGCCATTGCGATCCTGCTGAAGGTAGCCGTCGAAAGCGTACGGCGCCAGGCTCGCGGCAAACCGCATGTCCGAAACGCGCCGGATCTGGACAAGTTCTTCACTGGACAACTTGCGGCGCGCGGCCAGAAGGTCATTCGCTACTGTGTGGTACAGCGCCTCGAAGGGGTCGACCGGTCGTGAAGGGACCTCTTTGTAGGCCCGGGTGTCGGCTTTACCCTTGTAGGTCTTGCTGAACCAGTGCCGGCCTGTGACGTCCGTAACCTCGAGGTCGAACTCCAGTTCCTGCCCGGTCGATTCGACGATTTTTCCTTTCACATAGACATCCATGCCCGTCTCGTTGCGGGGAAGAACCCTTACCTGGCCCCAGTAGCCGGTACTCTCAAGCGTGTCACGCAGCACAACCGGCATGTAACGCGCTTCAGCCTCTCGCACCTCCGGAAAAATCCGCTGGCGCTCGCGTTCATCCGGATCATCCGGGACGTTAGGATCGAACAGCGTGATGCCAACATCGAGCAACTCGGCCGCCGGAACCTCCGCGGTGGCCTTTTCAACGAACACGCGCACGGCAGGCCTTTCATCCTGCACGACGCAGCCCGACAGGCCCGCACCGGCCAGGACAACGAGCGCAATCGGCGCGCGCCAGAGTTTCAATCGTCTGTTCACTGAGTTGCCTTCTTGTACTTGCGGTACTCGTCCCAGAGCCGCTCACGCAGTTCCGGGTCGGTCTCCTTCATGGCGGCTTCGCGCAACTGCCTTGCGACGATGTCGTCGTCACGACCATCCGGGATATCAGATGGCACGCCGCTCGCACCGGAACCCCCGCGGGGCCCTCCGCCGCCGACGCCGCCACCACCACTGGAGTCACCTTCACCTTCCGATGTCGCACCGCGCTCACTACCGGCTCCACCGGATGCGCCGTCCATCGCACCTTCGACCCCGGTACCTGCGCCTTCATCTCCGCCTGTCTGTGATCCATCGCCGCGCAAACCGCCACCGTCCTCAAATCCACCCGCGGCACCGCCTCCGGCCCCGCCTCGTGCGGCCCGCTCCTGAGAGGCGGCCTGCTGTTCCTGGCGCATGCGCTCGTCAAATACCGCGAAAGTCTCGTCGAATCGCGCATCGATCTGCGAGCGGCGATCTTCATATGTCGCAGGCCCGCCCCCTCCGGCGCCCGTACCCGACGGTCCGCCCTGGCCGCCCGCCGAACCGCCGGCGGAGCCCGTCGATGTGCCCGTGTTTCCCTCGGCTCCACCCTGACCGCCGCCTGAAGCGCCCGCGTTGCCGGCGGACCCTCTCTGACCTGACTGTCCGGCCTGCCCGGCCTGACCCGCCGCGCCCGGCTGACCTGACTGTCCGGCCTGTCCCGCCTGACCCGCCGCACCCGGCTGACCCGCCTGACCCGCCGCACCCTGCTGACCCGCCGCACCCTGCTGACCCGACTGTCCGGCCTGACCCGCCTGACCCGCCGCACCCTGCTGACCCGCCTCACCCTGCTGACCCGACTGTCCGGCCTGTCCGGCCTGGCCTGTCTGGCCTGCCTGACCGGCCGCGCCCTGTTCGCCGGCCTGCCCTTCGGACGACGATTGTGGGGTGGGCCAGCTGGCCTGTGGAGGTGAACCGGGCTGATTCGGGCTGCTTTCGCCTTCCGATGGTGAGGTCGGGTTACCGCTGGAATCTCCGGTGCTACTGCTGGATTCCTCCTTTGGGAACGGTGACTCCGAACCGCCACCGGGGCTGGACTGCGAAGGCGCGCCCGGACTCCCGCTGGGTGTCGGGGGCGATGAACTGGGCATCGACGAACCCGGCGGTGGCGGCGGCGTGGGCATTGTCGGCATCGAGCTCGAGGACGACTGCGACGAAGACGCGCATCCCGCCAATGACAGCAGAAGAACTGCGCCCGGCAGCAGGCAGCATTTTTCAAACAGTTCACGCATTCTCGAAATCCACCGATTGCTGTCCAGGGACGCCCGCGACGATTGTTCTCGCCGGGTCCTTCACTTGGAGTGCGCCCGCCGCGTCAGGTTCAACGCGAACCTGCCGCGCCCGCTGCCGTACCGCCCGAACCCGCCAGATCCGATCCATTTAAAAATGATCGAAGCTGATCTGACAAACGATTACAGGCGGTCGAACGAACCGGTGTGATAATTGGAATTGGCGCAATAGCGCCGATCAGGACCGAGGTGCCGTTGACGTCCGTGCGGACCGTGCCGATCTCCGAGGCGGTCTGCATGTCCCACACGGTTGCGAGATAGCCCGATTCCTTCTCCCACCAGCCAAGGCCGATGCAGCCACCACCGCCGGGGCCGACAACACAGGAAACGCTGCCACCACCGTCCGTCTTTCGCGTGTTGCCGTCCACCCAGACGACGTACCGAACGCCGATAGCCTGCAATCTCTCGGACACGCCGGGCCGCTCCAGCAGCAGCTTCAACCCACCCGCATTGGCCGGAGCCGTGCTCGGCTCAAACCACGGAAAGAGCGCGTCAGTAAATTCCTGCTCGCCGTATATGTTGAACTGAACGGTGTCGTTCGAGGAGCCGTGCTTCTCGGACTGGCCTTTTTCCGGATGCAGCAGCTGGCCGCCGAGATTCTCCTGCACGCAATCCAGAAACGCTTCCTCCGTGCCTGCGCCGTCCAGCTGCGGCCGCTTCAGCACGACGATCGACTCACCGGCCTGGATCGAAGTCGCGACCTGACGGGTCTCATCGACTTTCGCCGTCATGCAGCCCGCCGTCAGCGCAAGACCGGCTGCCAGGACTGCTATTCGGTGAACTGGCGGCGCGGCAGAAGCTGCCTTACCCGAGGCGCGGCGCTGGAATTTCATGTCGCTGTTTACCTTTCCTGACCACCGCATCGCGGTGGCAATGCTCCCGTGTATTGCGGCGATTTCAGTATACGACAAGCATTGAAGGCCATACGACGCATTGACTGTATGAATATACAGCGAGCTATCCGGCTCCGCCGCCTGGCCTCGCGTCCCGGCCCTATTCGCCGCGACCCGCACAGACGCGTTTGACAAAATCCGGCCCACAGCCCGACTTTTTGGCGACAATGCGGCAGGTGTGCAGCCATCGCAACCGACGACCCGATCGGTAGCCCCTCGACGGAGAAGAAAGAAATGCGCTTACCCAGAAAGATGGGAATCATTTTTGCCGCCTCGATGCTCGCGGTCGGATCCGCCGCCGTGGCATCACCCGCCGACGAGCGATTCGAGGCGCTTGGCAATCAGTTCATCAAGAATTTCGGCCGCTACTCACCGGTCGATGCAACACAGCTGGGCGACCATCGGTTTGATGCCGATCTCGATGACATGAGTCCGGCGGGACGAGCGCAGCGCGCGGCATTCTCTCGCGAACTGCTCGCCGGACTGCAGGGCATCGAGCGCACCGGGCTCTCGCGCGCGAATCAGGTCGATGCGGCGATGCTCGAGAACACCCTGCGCCATACCTTGTGGGCAGAGGATAAACTTCGCGAGTGGCAGTGGAATCCGCTCCTCTATACGCAACTGGCGGGCCAGTCCCTGTACGGTCTGCTGGCACGGGACTATGCACCACTGCCTGAACGCCTGCGCAGCGCCACCCGGCGGATTGAGCAATTGCCGCGCCTGCTGGAGCAGACCCGAAGCAACCTGGTCGCGGCAAAAGTGCCCGCGATTCACGCCGAGACTGCGGTGAAACAGAACCCGGGTGTGCTGAGTCTGATCGATGAGCTGGTCGTTCCGAATTTGGCCGCGCTCCCGGCCGCGGAGCAGGCGCGACTGACCAGTGCCATCGAGACCGCACGCAAGGCGGTAGCCGGGCACCAGCAATGGCTGGAAAAAGAACTCGTCCCTAACGCGAAGGGTGAGTTCCGCATTGGTGCTGAACTGTACGACCAGAAGCTGGCATTTGCGCTGATGTCCCCGTTATCGAGGCAGGAAATACGCCGGCGTGCCGAAGCCGAGGTCCTGCGCGTCCGTTCGAGCATGTACGACGTTTCGAGTAGCGCACTGGCCGGGCGCGAAGACGCGCCGCCGATGCCGGATTCGCCAACGAGTGCGGAGCAACAGGCGGTGATCGGGGCGGCGCTGGAACTGGCGTATGCTGACCGACCTTCGCGTCAGGATGTCGTGAAAGTGGCCCGCGAAACCCTGGCCGAAGCCACGGCATTCACCCGAGCCCGGGACTTCGTGACGGTCCCGGACGAGCCGCTGGAAATCATACTGATGCCGGAATTCCAACGCGGGGTAGCCGTTGCCTATTGCGATTCGCCGGGCCCGCTCGATAAGGGCCAACGGACCTTCTACGCCGTATCCCCCGTCCCGGAAGACTGGAGCGATGAAAAAGTCGGCTCCTTCCTGCGTGAGTACAACAATCGCTCGATCGCCAATCTCACCATTCACGAGGCCATGCCCGGACATTACCTTCAGCTCGCCCACTCCAACAGGTATCCATCGGTTTTGCGCGCGATGCTCGGGTCCGGACCGTTCATCGAGGGTTGGGCCGTCTACACCGAACGTGTCATGCAGGAGCAGGGATTTCGCGCGGGCGACCCGCTGATGAAACTGGTCCAGCTCAAGTGGTACCTGAGAGCGGTCACCAATGCGATCATCGACTCGGCCATCCACGTCGATGGTATGACACGTGAGCAGGCAATGACGCTGATGACACAAACCGGATTCCAGGAAGAAAGCGAGGCCGCCGGCAAGTGGGTGCGCGCGCAGCTGACCTCAGCTCAGCTATCAACGTACTTCGTCGGTTACCAGGAGCACGCCGACATGCGAGCCGAAACCGAAAAGCGCTGGGCCGGCGGTTTTTCCATCAAAAGGTACCACGATGAGGTGCTTTCATACGGCTCACCGCCTGTGCGATTCGTGCGGGCCTTGCTGCTTGACGAAGCAATCACCGTTCTATAATCCGGATCAGGAACCTTCGTCCGGCCCTTTCGGGCCGGACCCGGCGTCACCGCTTTGCCGCGGCGCCTCGTGACTCATTGAGTGCTCCCACCAGAGCACGTTGCTCGCGGCAGTGCTGGCCAGTCCCATCAGCTTTGCCGAACGCTCCCTCGCAGCCTTAAGCCAGCGCCGTGCCCAGGCGAACTCCAGACCCAGGATCGTCAAGCCGATTGGAATAAACACAAGTGCAGGCCCCGGCAACACGATCAATGCAATACCGAACAGCAGCACCGACCCGCCGACGACGGCAACGGCGATACGCCGTGCCCAGGTGTAGGTGATCTGGCGGTGGTGGGGCTTCCACATTCCCGTCAGGTGACCGACGCGCCGGACCCCGGCTTTATGCGATCTATGAGTTGTGTAAACCGCGGATCTTCACGCAGGGAATCGAGGTCCGGATCCTGCTCCATCCACGCCCGATTGCCGTGCCCTTGCTCTGTGGCCCGCTCCAGCAATTCCAGCGCCCGCTCCTTGTTGCCGATCGAGGCGAAGGCACAGGCGAGGTTATAAAGCGTAGCAAACTCGCCCGGCCGGGCCCTGATGGCCTGCTCGGCGAATTCATGGACCCGTTTTGCATCGCCGTGCTTCGCCGCATGCACGGCCGCGAGATGCAGGGCCCGCCCGTCGTTCGGATGCGTTTGCAAATGCGATTCGATCGCCTGTAACGCCCGTTGCCCTTCCTGCAGCGCCTCCTGATTGCGTCCAAGTTTCTCAAGCGCAATCACAAGCATGCTCCTCGGAGCGTACTCCAGCGGCGCCAGTCGGATCGCAGCCTTGTAATGCTCAATTGACTTCTCGGGGTTACCGATCGAGAACAGATGACGGGCGTAAACATAGTGCGCGTAGTAGGCATTGGGATTGAGCCGCAGCGCCTGCTCGAAGGTCTGGCTTGCCTCCTCCAGTCGTTGTTGCTGGAACCCCAGCAGACAGGCACGGGCCACGATCGCTTCGGGCATCAGCGGTTCGATCTCGAGCGCTCGCTTGACCGCAGCAAACGCCCGTTCGTAATCGTCCGGCGTGACATCCAGTTGCCAGAGGCCGCGCACCGAGATTGCGCTGGCAAGCCCCGCATGCGCCTGCGCAAATGATGGGTCACGTTTTATTGCCTCACGGAAAGACTCCCCGGCCATAGCGAGCGTGCTGTCTGTTCCGTCACGCAGTAGAGCCTGACCGCGCAGGTACAGATCGTAGGCTTCGGGATTTCGGGTACCACCGCGCTCAAGTAATTCAGCCTCGCCGCTCGAAAGAGAAACCTGCAATGCATTGACCATTTCCTGTGCAATCTCTGTCTGAATCGCGAACACGTCTTCCAGTTGCCGGTCGAAGCTCTTTGAAAACAAGTGGTAACCGTCGGTCGTGTTCACCAGTTGCGCCGTAATGCGCACCCGGTTTCCTGATTTTCGGATGCTGCCCTCAAGCACGGACCCGACCTGCAGCGCCTCGCCGATTTCTTTAACGCCTACCGAGCGGTCCTTGAACTGGAAAGACGAGGTACGCGATGCGATGTTCAGTCCGCGCACACAGGTCAGCGCATTGATGATCTCCTCGGCTATCCCGTCGCAGAAGTACCCCTGGTCGCGTTCTGCGCTCATGTCGGCGAACGGCAGAATTGCGACTGACTGCGCGGCCCGCGAGGTGCCCGCCGGGTTCTCACTGGATCCAACGCCCACCTCCGGAGCCGACGCCACCGCCGAGGGCTGCGCAGGCAGGGTGTCGGCGGGCGCCACGCGCGCGGCCTCGGCCGGCTCCTCGCGTCGCTGTGTTGAGTCGGCCCGAATCACACCCTTCGGCGTCACGTCAAAGGCCCAGGCGAGCGCACAAGCCAGCGGGAATCCAAGCACGATCAGCACGATGACCAGCTTTATCGTCCAATCGGGCAGACCGAGCGGCGCGAACGTGGTCTCCGCAATCTGTATCAATACCCAGCCGGCGATCAGGTAGGTCACCGCAACTCGAATCACCTTGCGCCGCCTGAGTTCCCCCAGCCAGCGCTTCAATCCTGAATGACCGTCAGACATCGAGTGTCCCCCATTGAGCGGGAATTATAGGGGGCCAGATCCGGCCGCGCGTCACCGTGCCGCGCCAGTCAGGTCACCGCGAGAAAAGCCTGGATTTCCCGGGCCAGCGCTTCGGGCTGTTCGTGATGCACCATGTGCGAAGCATCGGCGATGACGCTCGGCCGCAGGTCAGGAATGATCTGCGCCATGCGCTCGGCCGTCCCATCATCGCCCAGGCGCCTCAGAAAGTCCGAATCTTCGGCCGCAACATAGAGCACGGGCGCGACGATTTCCCGCCAGCAGGCCTCGGATTCCTCGCGACGGTAGAGTGTCGGGTTGACGCGCTTGTGCGCAGGATCGGACCGGGCCCGGACGGTACCGTCCTCGCCCTGCACGGCCCAGGCGCGGGCGATGAAATCGGCGTGTTCGTCGCTGAGTCTTGGATTGCGTCGCTGCAGCAGCAGCGCAAACGCCTCATACGATGGAAAGTTGGCGAACGCCGGTGGCTCACGCAGTTCATCGAGCCACTGGCGAAACCGGCCCGGCGCCTGCTCGGAATGGGTGCGGGCGAGGCCGAATCCCTCGATGCATACGACCCGCCGCACACGCTCAGGCCGGATTCCCGCGTAGAGCGTGGCGATGTTGCCTCCCATGCTGTGACCGATCAGGGTCACGGGAGATTCCGGTGAAAGTTGCAGGACTATCTCATCGAGATCGGCGAAATAGTCTGGAAACCAGTACCCGTCATCGGGCCACTCCGTGCAGCCAAAACCCCGCCAGTCGGGTGCGACGCAGGTCCAGTGGTCCGACATTGCATCGACGAGGAACTGGAAGGTCTCGCCGGTATCCATCCAGCCGTGCAGCAGGAACAGGGGCTCCGGATCCCGGCCCGGCCAGAACGTCAACCGGTGGCGCAGGCCGCGAATGATCCGATCCTCCGGCAGTCCCGGGCGCCTGGGCGTGTATCTGGCTTTCATGCAGGACCGATCGTAAGGGCTTTGAACTCAAGCACAATCGCGCAGGCAGCAGCCGGACACGGCCGGACGCCAGGGGTTGCGGCCATGCCGGGCCATCGGTTTATAGTTTCTGGTTCGAGCACAATAACGACCATTATGCGCAAGATCCTGGTATTTCAACATGTCGCGTCCGAGCCCCTCGGACACCTGGACCCGATACTGCGCCGCGCGGGATCGCGGATCCGTTACGTCAATTTCAGCCGGGAGCCACGGGCCGAGCCCGACATGCGCAGGTACGACGGCCTCGTCGTGCTCGGTGGCCCGATGAATGTCGACCAGGCCGGGCTGCACCCGCACCTGAACACTGAGATGGAAATAGTCCGCGAGGCGGCGCAGACGGGTAAGCCGGTGCTTGGCATTTGCCTAGGCGCGCAGCTGCTGGCGGCGGCGATGGGTGCTGATGTACACCCGAACCCGCTGCCCGAGATCGGCTGGTATCGACTTCAGACACTGGCCGACGCACACCGGGACCGGCTTTTCCGTCATTTTGAGCACGGGGCCAACTATGTGTTCCAGTGGCATGCCTATACGTTCCAGCTGCCGGCAAGCGCGGTACACCTGGCCCGGACGCGCGGCTGCCGCAACCAGGCTTTCCGGCTCGGCGACAATGCCTGGGGACTGCAGTTTCACCTCGAGGCGGACGCGGCGATGATCGACCGCTGGCTCGGGACAGCAAACGGCCGCCGTGAAATAGAGGATCACTGGCATGCCGGGCGCATCGCGCGCATACGTGGCGCAACGCGGCGTCATGCGCCGCAGGCACAGGCACTGAGCAATCGGGTGTTCGGGGAATTCGTGAAACTGCTCGGGCCCGGCAAGCGGCGAACCGTACTGCCCTCGCGTTAGCCTTGCGCCCGAAGCATCCCCGACGCAGCCCGCGATCGTGCACTCAGGTGCTAAGGAACATCCGGTACGCGGGGTTCTGAGTCTCCTCGACGTAGGCGTAATGCAGATCCCCGAGGTGTCGCTCGAATTCTTCGGCATCGTCGGGAGTGACCTGTACGCCGGCGAGGACGCGGCCGTAGTCGGAGCCGTGGTTCCGGTAGTGAAACAGGCTGATATTCCAGCGCGAACCCACGGCTTCGAGGAATCTCAACAGGGCGCCGGGACGCTCGGGAAACTCAAAGCGGAACAGGCGCTCATGCTCCAGGCCCCGTGCGTGCCCCCCCACCATGTAGCGCACGTGCAGCTTCGCCATCTCATCGTTGCTCATATCGAGCGCGTGGAATCCGTGCTCTGCAATCGAATTGAGCAGCACGGCTTTTTCCTCGAGCCCTCCGTGTAACGCGACGCCGACGAAGATTCCCGCCGACTCGGCGTCGTCATACCGGTAATTGAACTCCGTCACGCCACGCCGGCCCAGCAGCTTGCAGAAGCGCAGGAAGCTGCCCGGCCGCTCGGGAATCCGTATCGCCAGCAGGGCCTCACGTTGCCCGCCGACGTCGGCACGCTCGGCGATGTGCCTGAGCCGGTCGAAATTGACATTGGCACCGCAGTTCAGCGCAATCAGCGTCTGATCGGCACAGCCCTCACGCGCGACGTAGGCCTTGATGCCGGCCACGGCAAGGGCTCCCGCCGGCTCGGCGATCGTTCGATTGTCTTCGAAAATGTCCTGTATCGCAGCGCAGATTTCGTCGGTGCTGACCAGTATCACTTCGTCGACATACTGCTGCGCCAGTCGAAACGTCTCCACGCCGACGCGCCTGACCGCGACACCGTCAGCGAAAATTCCGACCCGGTCCAGCGTCAGCAGATGACCCGCTCGAAGCGACTCGTACATGCTGGCGGCATCCGCCGGCTCGACACCGACGACCCGGATGAGCGGATAGAGCGTCTTTACATACGCGGCAATGCCCGCGATCAACCCGCCGCCCCCGATGGGCACGAAGATCGCGTCGATGGACTCCGAATGCTGGCGCAGGATCTCCATCGCGATCGTCCCCTGCCCGGCAATCACGTCGGGATCATCGAAGGGGTGAATGAAGGTCAGTTCCCGCTCGCCAGCCAGCTCGAGCGCTCGCTCGCAGGCCTGGTCAAAATCATCGCCATGCAACACGACTTCGCCGCCAAGGCCGCGAACGGCCTGTACCTTGATCGCCGGAGTTGTCTGAGGCATGACGATGACCGCGGCGATACCGCGCTTGCGTGCGGCCAGCGCGACACCCTGTGCATGATTGCCGGCCGAAGCGCAGATCACGCCGCGAGCGGCCACCGCCTCAGGCAGGTTTGCAATCTTGTTGTAAGCGCCCCGCAGCTTGAAGGAAAACACCGGCTGAAGGTCCTCACGTTTGAAAAGGACCCGGTTGCCCAGCCGGCTGGAAAGTCGGGGCGCCGGCTCCAGTGGCGACTCGATTGCGACGTCGTAAACCTTCGCTTTGAGGATGCGTTCGATATAGCTTTCTTGCATGGGACTGTTCGACGGATTGACGAGCGCTAAGTTATCAGGAAACAGGCGTGGCAGTCGCCGGGCGGCACGTTGCGCTTTGTGCGAATACGACCCATTCTTCCGGGTCCGACCCTCGTGGGCCGCCGCTTGCGCGCCGGCCTTTTGACCCAGGAGCAGGCGTGCAACGAATTGAACTGGTCATGAGCGTCCTCGCTGGTATCAGCGGCGGGCTGGTTGGGGGCCTGTGGGGGGGCGTCATTTCCTCGCCGTGGCTGGCACAACTGCGCAGCCGCAACCCGGGCGTCTGGAAAGAAGAGAAACTCCCGCAACTGGCAGCGGTTACGCTGACCTACGCGGGCGCCGGCGCGATCCTTGGCGGCCTTTTCTGGCTGGGCTGGGGCCTCGTGGCACTGATCGATGTCCGCTGGTATCTGGTCGGTCTGCTGTTCGGGGTGCTGTGCTGGGCCGGCGCGGCGCTGCCGATTGTCGTTTCGCTCTGGCTGCGGCTGCGCACGCCGGCGACCGCGCTGCTCGTGCACGCGGTTGAGTGGCTCGTCGCCTGCCTCGCAATCGGCCTGCTCTGCGCACAGGTCTGGGAACGCGCTGGCTGAGGCGCATGAGAAACCTCGCCCTGCTGGCCCTCGCGCAGGCGCTGTCGTCATCGGGCATGATGACCGTTGCACTGCTGGGCGGCATTCTCGGCAGCGGACTGGCGCCGACCCCGGAACTGGCCACTCTTCCGGTCTCGCTGTGGATCGTAGGGCTCGCGTTGTCGACGGTTCCGGCGGCACTCATCATGCAGCGGGTCGGACGGCGCAATGCCTTTGTCGGCAGCGCCCTGTTCGCCGCGATCGCCGCCCTGCTGGCGGCCTGGGCTGTCGTTCAATCGAATTTCGTGCTGCTTTGCTGCGCAACGCTATTGCTGGGCACCAACCTGGCATTCGTCGCGCAACAGCGCTTCGCCGCAGCGGAGAGCGTTGAGCCGGCGCGGGTCAGCCGGGCCGTGTCGATCGTCATGAGCGGGACCCTGGTCGCCGCACTGCTTGGACCGCAGGTTGCGCTGCTTCTGAAAGAAGCGGTACCCGGTTACGAGTACGCCGGTTCCTTTCTCGGCGTTGCGGCCTTTTTCATCGCCAGTGCACTGGTGCTGACACGCTACCGCCCCACGCCTGCGCCAGTGGCAGCGAGGACAGGCCGCGGGCGGCGTACGGCTGCCATCGTCCGGCAACCGGCGTACCTGCTGGCGGCTCTTTCGGCCGTTGTTGCCTACGCAGTGATGAGCTTCATCATGACGGCGACGCCGATCAGCATGCACGTGCACGATCACCATTCCGATACCCGTACCGCCTGGGTGATACAGAGTCACCTGCTCGCAATGTACGCGCCGTCCTTGTTCAGTGGACAACTGATCTCGCGGTTCGGCACCCGCCGCGTGATGTCTGCGGGACTGGTGCTGATGCTGGGCTGTGTTGCGATTGACAGCGCGGGCAAGGGCCTGATGCATTACTGGTCAGGCCTGGTTTTGCTGGGAGTCGGCTGGAACCTGCTCTACGTAGCCGGAACCACGCTGCTGACGACCACCTACCACCCGGAGGAACGTTTCCGGGCGCAGGCGGTCAATGAATTCGCCGTGTTTGGTACCCAGGCGATCGCCTCGCTGCTGGCCGGCCCGGCGATACACATACTGGGGTGGCAGCGATTGAACCTGGCCGCGCTGCCGTTGCTGCTGCTGTTCGCGATCCTGCTGGCCCTGCCTCAGGGATCGAGGAATTCGCGCAACTGAGCGACTATGTCCGGCGCGCTTTTCTGCAGTTCGGTGCAGTCTTCCGGCAGGTCGACTCGCCGTCCGTCGCGCAGCAGCGCGTCCGCACGGGCCGTTGACTGCCAGAACTCGTCCTTCTGGCGCAGAACCAGCGTCGGCTGGTGCATCAGCGGCAAACGCTCCCCGACCGGGTAGCTGCGCATGGCGCTCACGCCCCGTTCACTGCCCCGGGTTCCTGGCGTCGCGGCGTTGTCGCGGTCTGCGGTATCGAACATCGGCACACTGACCAGTACGACGCGGCGCACTTGTGTGGGCCGTGCCAGAGCGAACTCCACCGCGGCCAGCGACCCGCCCTGATAGCCCAGCACATCGACCTGGCGCAGACGCAGAGAATCGAGCAGATCGACAAGACCGGCCGAGTAATCACTCATCGTCGGCGTTGCACCGGGCGCATCGGACTCACCGCAGCCGGGCAGGTCCGGCGCGTAGACACTGCGATCCTTGCCAAGGTTACCCAGAAGCGGCCGGAATATCCGCCCCGACACGGGGCTCGGCGCAATGCAGACCAGTGGAGTCAACTCGTCGAAGCCGCCACTTGAAGGAAAAGCCGTGTGCAGATGCAGTTGCCCGAAGCGGCAGTCGACATACATCTTTCTCATGTGGACGGTCACTGTCTGTGTCTTCCTGCTGACGGCAATAGTGCTTCGAGCGGCGGTACGTGTTCGTGTCACTGGGGCGACCTCGGGGCTGGATGAAAGTGCGTAACGAATTGTCCGCTCACGCCCCGGGCGCCACGTTGACTCAACTCTCACAAAGAAAGCGTTTGGTCTGACTTAATACGCTTCAGGCAGCAACGTCAACTTATGTTGAAAGCACGGTTGGCATGTGGAAGCGAAGGCGGGCGGATGCAACTCGAACCAGTCGCAAATGGGTGCGGCTCGGCCAACCCGGCCTGCGCGACGCCGCCCGGGCTTGATAAGGCGGCCTTACTCGCATAGCGTGCGCGGGCGCGATCTGCGCGACATGCGAATCCGATGAGCGAAGCCTTTACGCTGAAGACCAACGCCCCGTTACGCGAGCTGAACACCATGGGTGTCGCAGCCATCGCGAACAGGCTGGTGCAGGTCAATGACGCGGCGGCGGTCCCGCTGGCACTGAAACACGCGGAGGCAGAGGGAGAGCCCGTGCTCGTACTGGGCGAAGGCAGCAACCTGCTGTTCGTCGCAGACTTCGAAGGCCTGGTGCTGCGACCAGCGTTTGCCGACGTGCGAGTGCTCGAGCAACGCCGGGACGAGGCAGTGGTCCGCGTGGAAGCCGGCCACCTCTGGGATCGATTCGTGGACTGGACACTCGAGCAGGGTCTTGCGGGGCTGGAAAACCTCGCGCTCATCCCGGGGCTGGCCGGTGCTGCACCGATTCAGAACATCGGTGCATACGGCGTCGAGATCAGTGAGCACCTCGAGTCGGTGGAAGCCTGGGATCGCGAGCGGTCGCGATTTGTCTGCCTCGCCAATGCGGAATGTCAGTTTGGCTACCGTGACAGCGTGTTCAAGCAGCACGGTGATCGATGGGTCGTCACGGCCGTCTCGTTTCGGCTGCCACGCCGTCGCAGCCCGACGCTGGATTACAAAGGTATTGGTGCGGCACTGGCCGACGCAGGCATCAGCCAGCCGACCGCTCGGGATGTCGCCGAAGTGGTCAGGCGGATGCGTCGCGCCAAGCTCCCCTATCCGCAGGAACTCGGCAATGCCGGCAGCTTCTTCAAGAACCCCATCGTTCCCCGTCCGACGGCACAGCGGATCCTCGCGGAAAACCCAGGTCTGCCGGTGTATCCGGCGGGCCCGGAGCAGGCAAAGATGTCCGCCGCCTGGCTGATCGAGCGGTGTGGCTGGCGGGGTTACCGCGAGGGCGATGCGGGCATTGCCGCGAAGCACGCGCTGGTGCTCGTCAATTACGGCTCCGCCACGGGCACCCAGTTAATTGACCTGGCACGGCGAGTCGCCGCATCGGTACAGGAGCGCTTTGGCGTCCTGCTCGAGCCCGAGCCACGCATCATCGGCGCATCTTTCCGCTGACTCGACTGGCCTGCGAAGCGAGCCTCCGCGCGGTATGCGATGCCGCACCGACGCCCGGGTGTGTCACCAGCTGCCCGTATTGGCCATGCTGCGCCATGGCTCAGCGGGCGACAGGGCATCCCCCTTCTGCAGCAATTCAACCGAAATGCCATCCGGTGATCGCACGAACGCCATACGGCCGTCGCGCGGTGGCCGATTGATCGTGACCCCGTGTTCTGCGAGCCGCTGGCAGGCCGCGTAGATATCGTCGACCTGGTAGGCCAGGTGACCAAAAGCGCGGCCGGTACCGTACTCCTGTGGGTCCCAGTTGTACGTGAGTTCGACCTGCGCATCCTCGTCTCCGGTTGCGGCAAGGAACACGAGCGTGAAGCGTCCCTGCTCACTGTCGTAGCGGCGTATTTCGTGCAGACCGAGCGCATCGCAATAGAAGGCCAGCGACTGATCGATATCGGTTACCCGAACCATGGTATGCAGATATTTCATCGGGGGTCCTGCTCGCAATGAGTTACCTCCCGCCATGGTAATGCGAACCGCGCCTGGGGTGTCATTCCACCCGAATGAATTCTTGCGGTGCTGCGCCGCAAGCATGCAAGCTTGCCGCGTGTTCCGCGCAAACCATTTGTACATGAAGCAGATCGAGTCGGTTCCTGGATTGCTGCTGGCGCTGACCCTGGCGTCGGTGGCCGGCTGCAGCGCCTCATCGATAAAGTCACCCGCGGGTGCAGCCCCTGTGCCCGACGGTGCCGAGCACCCCGCGGCGCAGCGGGTCCTGCCGGAGGATTTCCGTAACCTCGGTGATCCCGGGGCACCGGTGACGATCATCGAGTTTACGGACCTGCAATGCCCCTACTGCGCTCGCTTTTCGCTGCACACTTTCCCCGAGTTGCAGGAGCGCTACATTGACACGGGCCAGGTGCGCTATGCCGCGCGCGACCTGCCGTTGCCCATGCACGATTTCGCCGTACCGGCAGCCGTCGCTGCGGTGTGCGCCGGGGAACAGGGCCAGTACTGGGAATATCGCCATGCGCTGTTCCGGAGACAGGCTGATCTCGGATGGGCACCCTACGATGAGCTGGCGGAGCGCGCCGGACTGGACCTGGACGCGTTCAGTCGATGCCGTGCCGACCCTCGCTCACAGGCCTCCGTACGCCAGGACGCGGCGCTGGCCCGGTCATTCGGGATTCAATCAACACCTACCTTCGTAATCGGACGGCTGGTCAACGGCGAATTCCAGGGCGAGATCGTCAGTGGCGCCCTGACGATCGATGCGATCTCGGCTCGAATCGAGCCGTTATTGAAGGCCGCACGGCCAGACTGAAAGGAATCGATCAGCCCGGCTGGCGGGATCGCCGCCAGCGCTCTCGACCGCCGGGGAACGTCGCCAGTGAACCCTGGCCGCTAGAACATCTCGGAGGCGTCGGCCTCCTTTTCTTCCCGCTCATTCCGGGACGGAATGAAATCGCCGGTAATCATCTGTTCATATGACTGGCCCGGCCCCACCATCGGATAAACGCCGGCATCCGCGTCGATAATGACTTCGAGGAAGGCGGGCCCATCGAACTCAACGAAATCCCTGACCACGCGCGGTACGTCGGCTTTGCGCTCGAGCCGGACAGCGAACGGGAAATCGTCCGCCTCGGCTGCCTTGACGAAATCCTTCTTGTGCAGCGACTTGTCGCTGGAGGCCAGGCGGCCTTTGAAGAACAGCTTCTGCCACTGCTTGACCATTCCGTCGCCGAAGTTATTGAGCACGACCACTTTAACGGGCAGTTCATAAGTCGTGACGGTTTCCAGTTCGCCGAGGTTCATGCGAATGCTGGCATCGCCGTCGATGTCGATGACCAGCCGGTCACGACAGGCAAACTGGGCGCCGATGGCAGCCGGCAAGCCGAAGCCCATGGTCCCCATGCTGCCAGAGGTCAGCCACAGGCGAGGTTCCTTGAAGTCAAAATACTGCGCAGCCCACATCTGATGCTGCCCGACCCCGGTGACGATGATCGCGGTTCCGCGGGTCAGGCGATTGATTTCCTCCAGCACGTAATGCGGCTGGATCTTCTCGCTGTCCCGATCGTAGTTCATCGCATAGGTCTGTTTCAGCCCGGCGAGGTGCTCGTGCCACTCGCTCCAGTTCGCCTTGAACCCGGTGCGCCTGGCGTAGTCGCGCAGGATCGCGAGCGCCCGTGGCAGTACGCCGACATGGCTCCACTGGACCTGCTTGACCTTGTTGATCTCCGAGGCGTCGACGTCGATATGGGCGATGAACCGGGCATTGCCGGCGAATGCCTCGGGCACCGCTGCTACGCGGTCATCGAAACGCGCGCCCAGCGCGAGCAGGAAATCGCAGTCGTCCACCGCGTAGTTCGCAAAGGCCGCGCCGTGCATACCCAGCATGCGCATCGCGAGCGGTTCGGTCGTGTCCACGGAACCGATCCCCATCAGCGTCGTAACGACGGGAATGCCCAGCTCGCTTGAAAAAGAGCGCAGGTCTTCGGACGCACCGGAAAGTATCACGCCGCCGCCAGCATAGATCATTGGCCGCTTCGCCTCGCCGAGCTTGCGGAAAAACTCGACGCACTTTTCCTCGCTGAGTACGTTCTCCCGCAGCGCCGCCATCCGCTGGCGATAGCCTCGAACCGGCAGGGCGCCCTTCCCCTGGAATATGCCCTCCCAGTTCTGTACATCCTTGGGGACATCGATGACGACGGGGCCGGGACGACCCGTACGGGCAATCTCAAAGGCAGTGCGGACGGTCGCTTCGAGCTTCTCCGGTTCGGTGACCAGAAAACAGTGCTTCGCCACCGAACCCATGATGCTCGACACCGGCGCTTCCTGGAATGCATCCGTGCCAATCGCACTGGTCGGCACCTGTCCGCAGATCACGACGATGGGCACCGAATCGGCCGCGCAATCACGCACCGGCGTAACCGTATTGGTCGCGCCGGGTCCCGAGGTCACCATGCACACGCCCACCCGACCGCTGGCCCGCGCATAGCCTGCGGCCATGAATCCGGCGCCCTGCTCATTGGCGGGCACAATCAGCGGCATCGGGCCTTCGCCACCGGCTTGCGCCTGGGACTGGTTGTAGCGAAACACCGCGTCGTAAGTCGGGAGAATGGCGCCGCCACTGTAACCAAATATCGTGTCCACGCCCTCATCGGCGAGGACCTGCACGATGATGTCCGAGCCAGACATCACCTGGCCTGCTTTGGGGTGGGCAATGTCGCCCGCGGTGGCGTGACTGAGTTTCACCGTTGGTTCCTGCGCGGCTGAGGGATAATCGTTTCGTGTTGCATTGCAATACAGACTAGCAGCACACTTAGAAGTGCGTCCACGTGGGCGGGGCAGCCGCTGCGAACCCGGCCGGCCCCGGGCCGGCATGGACGGTATCCTGTCTCTGGGTGCGACGAGGGCCCCAGAGGGCCCGTGTGGCCCTTCTCGGGAAGCAGTCAACGAAATCGGCGGCCTGCGGCCGCGAGCGGAGTCAACGTGTCAGCGAATCGCCATATCATTTCCATCACGATGCAGAACGAGGTGGGTGCGCTGGGCCGGGCCGCCGGTATGTTTTCCACCCGCGGATACAACATCGAGTCGCTCAACGTGGCACCGACCGACGACCCGGCGGTTTCGCGTCTCACTCTGGTCACGACCGGCAGCAAGGCCGTCATCCAGCAGATCAGTCATCAGTTGCTGAAACTCGTCGACGTGGTCGATGTCGAAGACGTGACCAGCGAGGCGCATTTCGAGCGCGAGTTGCTGCTGATCAAGGTCAGAGGCGAAGCCCACGCAGGTCGGCGCCCTCTGGTCGGCGACCCAGAAAAAGGGTGGCCGCGTGCTCTGGGACGCGGCGGACAGCTTCACGATCGAACTGACCAGCAGCGAGGCCGAGAGCAACCGGTTCATCGCCCTGGTCGGAAATCTCGGTGAGGTGCTCGAAGTCGTACGCAGCGGTGCCCTGGCGATTCAACGTGGCCAGGAAGTTCTCGAGTCTTGAATTACCGTCTCTACGACTATCTTCCCTCGGGCAATGGCTACAAGGTGCGCCTTGCGCTCCACCAGCTCGGCCTGGCCTACGATCTGATCGAGGTCGACATCAAGCACGGCGGTTCGCGAACACCCGAGTTCCTCGCGATGAACGCAAATGGCAGGATCCCGGTGCTGGAGATACCGGGTCAAGGCTACCTGGCAGAGAGCCATGCGATCCTCTGGTACCTGGCGGAAGACTCGCCGCTGACGCCACCCGATCCGCTCGATCGCGCCCGCATGTGGCAGTGGCTGTGCTTTGAGCAGTACAGCCTCGAACCCAATATTGCGACCGTGCGGTTCTGGCTGACGTCGCTGGGAAAGACGGAGAAAGAACTCGGCGAGCAGCTGGCCCTCAGGCGGCGTAACGGGTACGCGGCGCTCGACGTGCTTGAGCGGGAACTGACCGGAAAGCGTTTCCTCGTGGCGGATTGTTACTCGCTGGCCGACATTGGCCTGTACGCCTATACGCACGTCGCGCCCGAGGGCGGTTTTTCACTGCATGACTACCCACAGATCTGCAGCTGGTGCCAGCGAGTGACCGAACAACCCGGGTACGTGCCGATCACCGCACGTTGAGGAACGTTTCAGCGTCACGCGCTCGCCAGTTGGCTTGGATCGACGGGCAGTTGTCGCACCCGTTTCCCGGTCGCGGCAAACACCGCATTCATGACGGCCGGCGTCGCGGGCGGTAATCCCGGCTCGCCGATGCCACCGGGGTCTTCGCTGCTCGGCACGATATAGACCTCGACCTCAGGCATTTCGTCCATGCGCAGCATCGGGTATTCGTCGAAATTGCCCTGCTCTACGCGCCCGTCCTTGAAGGTGACCCGCTCGTACAGCGCCGCGCTCAGCCCGTAAACCATTGCGCCTTCGATCTGTCGGCGGATGATCGCCGGATTGACCGTACGCCCGCAGTCGACGGCCGCAACAACCCGATGCACGCGGATGCTTCCTTTCGCAGTCGACAGAGACCTCGGCCACCTGGGCAACGTGGCTGCCAAACGAGCTTGCCACCGCAACGCCGCGATGCCGTCCCGGTGCGAGCGGCGAATCCCACCCGGCCTTGAGCGCGGCCAAATCGAGCGCACCTCGCAGGCGCGGCTGCTTCGCAAGCAAACCGCGACGAAAAGCGACGGGGTCCTTGCCGGCCGCGGCTGCCATCTCATCGACAAAGCTCTCCAGGAAGAAAGCGTTCTGCGAATGACCGACCGAACGCCAGAACCAGACCTGGATGCCGGGCTCGGCCCGCGCGTATTCGATGCGCAGGTTGGGAATCTCGTAGGGACAGTCCTGAATTCCTTCAACGGCCTGTTCATCGATACCCTTGGGCAGCTCCTTGGCAAAGCCCGCCGCAATCGTCACGGAGGGAGCGGCGACGGTAGCGCGCAACGTCACCACGTTGCTCGTTCGCGTCGAAGCCTGCCTTGAATTTCGCGACGGCCGCCGGTCGGTAAAACCATGCGCGCGTATCGTCCTCGCGCGTATAGATCAGCTTGACCGGGACGCCGGCCGCCTTCGAAAGCAGGGTCGTCGCGATCGTGAAGTCCGGCGCAAACCGACGGCCGAACCCGCCGCCCAGGTAGGTCGTGTGCACCGCGACCTTCGTCGGCTGAACCCCGGTCAGCTGGGCCACGATGCCCTGGTGGGGGCCGGGCGCCTGGGTCGGTGACCAGAGTTCCGCCGAGTCGCCTTTCACCCAGGCCGTACAGTTCATCGGCTCCATGCAGGCATGCGCGAGATAAGGCACCTCGTAGGTCGCCTCGATCGTCCGAGCTGTCGACACACCGACATCGCCATCGTTGCGTGCAGGCACGCCCTCCGCTCCGGCCGCATCGTTCAGCGTCTTGCTGACCTGCGCCGAGGAAAGCTTGCCCAGCGGACCATCGTCCCACTGCACGAGCAGTGCATTGCGGCCTTTCAGGGCCGGCCAGTAGCCATCCGCAAGTACCGCAACTCCCTGCGGAATCTGCACGACTTTTCTGACGCCTGGGACGGCTTTCGCCGCTGTGTCGTCGACGGACCTGACCGTTGCGCCCGGGACCGGCGCATGTGCCATGACCGCGATGAGCATTCCGGGCAGACGCACGTCGATTCCGAAGCCGGCGCTGCCGTCGAGCTTGGCCGGCGTATCCAGGCGCCTGAGGTCCGTACCCAGGATGCGAAAGTCAGCCGGATCCTTGAGTTGCGGTTTCCCGGGCAGAGGTTGTTTCCGGGCCGCCTCGACGAGTTCTCCGTAGCCCAGCGAACGCCCATCCGCGTGCACGACGTGGGCCTTCTCCGTACGGCATGCCGACGGCTCCACTCCCCAGCGGGCCGCCGCCGCGGCGACCAGCATTTCGCGTGCCGCCGCCCCCGCCTGTCGCATCGGCAGCCAGTGCCCGCGAATCGAGGTCGAGCCGCCAGTGCCCTGCATGCCAAACAGTGGATTGTTGTAGGCCGGATCGGCCGGCGCCTGCTCCACTGCGACGGTCTGCCAGTCGGCATCCAGCTCTTCCGCGACCAGCATCGCGATACCCGTATGAACACCCTGGCCCATTTCCGAGAGTCCACAGATCACGCTGATCGATCCGTCCGGTGCAAGACGCAGAAAGGCGTTCGGCTCGAAATCGTCGGCCGCCCGGGCATAACGAGAAACAACGGGCAGCGTGAATCCAATCACCAGGGCCCCGGCGGTACCGACTGTGCCCTTCAGGAAATCGCGTCGCGTAGCGAGGAACATCTTGCTCATGCCGGTCTCCTCAGGCCTTCAGTGCGGCGGCCGCGTCTTTAATCGCCGCGCGTATCTGGTTGTATGTACCGCAGCGACACAGGTTGCGCCGCATCGCCGTGTCGATTTCCGCATCAGTGGGCTGCCGGTTCTTCGCCAGCAATGCCGTGGCACTCATGATCTGTCCGCTCTGACAATAGCCACACTGTGGCACGTCGTTTCGGAGCCATGCGGCCTGCACAATTTTTCCGATGGGGTCAGCACTCATCGCCTCGATCGTCGTCACCTGCTTGCCTTCCAGCGACGACATGGGCGTGCTGCAGGCGCGCCTCGGCCGGCCATCCACATGCACCGTGCAGGCACCGCAGATTGCCGCGCCGCAACCAAACTTCGTTCCGTTCAGACCGAGCTCATCGCGCAATGCCCAGAGCAGCGGCGTATCGGTCTCACCCGTGTAATCGATTTTCCGGCCATTGAGGGTCAACGAAATCATGGGAGATCCTCGCGAGTGACTGCCGCAGGTTCGTTTTACGGCTGGGGCGTGTGAACCAGATCATACTCCAGGCAGACGGTCGGCTCGCAATCGCCCGACGCGCTAGAAGCCGGCCTTTGTTTCGACCAGGACCTGCACCGAATCAATCGAGGATTCGCCGCCGAGCGGGAAAGCCAGGTCGATATGGATCACGTTGCCAAACGAGGAGCGGCTGGAACCGAGCCGCAGACCGACACCGACATCCGTCAGCAGATCGGTGTTTTCAAATCCGGTTACATCACGCCCCCAGGTTCGACCGACATCGGCAAACGCCGCCGCGCCGACGTGAAAGAGCCGGAACGGGTACCAGCGGGAATAGTAGCGCTGCTCGAGTGTCAGAAGCGCCAGCGATGTACCGGCCAGGTAGCGCAGAGGATAGCCACGCAGCCCGTTGTCGCCTCCGAGCAGCAATTGTCGCTCCTCATCGAGGTGGTCAGTAAGGACTGTGTCGACGCTGGCGTAAAACTTGCTGCGCTCGGTCGTCTGCCAGTAGAAGCGGCCGCGCGCACTGAGCACGCCATTTTGCAGTCCCTGGTCCTCCAGCCGGCCGGAGGCTGACAAATTCACGAAAACTGACTGCTCGGGTCGCAGGTCGAAACCGTGCTGCAGGTAGGCACTCAGGATTATCGCATCGCGATCCGAACCGACCGCGTCCAGCGCAAGCCCTATTCGGCCGCCAGCCCGCAGGCCCATCAGCACGTCCTCGGTGCGCTCGATCTGGTCCTGGTTGCGGCGTTCGCGGAAACGGTCTTCGACCCACTCGAAGCCCAGCCAGGGATAGAACAGCAGCCGATCCTCGGGCAGTGGCCCTGCTGGGGCAATTCCAGGCAACTCGTCAAAGCGATTCCTGTCGTAACTCAGGCCGGCCGTCCAGCGAGCGGCGTGGCCTCGCTGCAGGCCCTGTGATCGTCCGCTTCGTACCTCGTAGTACTCCTGTTGGTACTCGAATTCGCCAACGTTCTTACCGAGCTCGTAACGCGCCTCGTTGCGCAGGTTATCGAACAGCTGCAGGCCGGCCGCCTGACGGGTGTCCAGCGAGTAGAAGGGTCGCTGGAGGCTCAGGGCCCGGGTCTGGCCGTCGCTCGAGTCGGCATAAGTTACGTTCAGCCGCGTAAAGGGTCGCAGGAAATTTGGATCGTTGAAGCCGAAGATGAGCGAGGTCCGATCAACCGTGTCGCGCCACTCGACATCGATCTCGTTGCCAAAGCCGAAGAGATTCTTCTCCTGCAGCTGGAAGCTGATCCGGTTTGCCCCGCCGGTACGGCCAAAGTTAAAACCGGGGCGCAGTGTCCATGTGTCGCGCGAGCGCACTTCGAGATCGACGCGCTGGCCATCAAAGCCGACCGGTACGATTTCAGCGTCGTAAAGAAATGGGTTACTGCGCAGGATGCGTTCGTTCTCGGCCAGCTGCTGGTGGTTGTAAAGATCGCCGCTTTTGAACAGCAACTGCTCGCGGATCACCGACGGGCGCGTATTGATATGCACCTTGTTGGCCGCGCGGTAGAGCCAGTTATCCTCAGCAGCGACGCCAGTGTCGAAGACGTCGCCGATCCGGACTTTGATCTGTCCGATGATCGCACCCCGAGCCTCGAGTTCTTCGGCGGGCGGAATTCCGGCATCTGCAACCGGGGGCACAACGGCTCCGGCCGGCGGCGATGGCTCCGCAGGCGCCGCGCCAGCGCCGACAGCCGACAAACAGAGCAACAGGGAGGCGAGACCCGCAAACGAGTGCGATGTGATCACTGTGGGTCAGCCCTTGGATCTTCCGGCGGTTCAAACGCAGCGTGGGCCTGGCATACAGAAAGGATACTCTGTCGCGGCCCCGCTTGACTGAGACCCGGGCAGCACTGTGGAGAAATGCATCGGATCCGCTTGTTACACGCCAGCTGAGAGCAGCGGCGCAATCAGCACGAGGCCGTCAGCGGGGCCCTGGCGATGACGAGATCCTCAACCGGTCGGCCGGCCACGAGGTGCTCGGCAATAATCCGCTGCAGATTCTCCGGCGTGCATTGCCGGTACCAGGTGCCGTCCGGGTAGACCACCGCGACCGGACCCGACGTGCAGATCCGGAGGCAGTCGACCTTGCTGCGCATGATGCCACCGCTGACGTCGTGCAGACCTTGCCGCTTGAGTTCGCGCTTGAGGAATTCCCAGCTCTCCAGGCCACGCTTTCGCGACGCGCACTTCCCACCGACACAAAGGAAAATGTGCCGCGTCTGCTCATCCAGCCGAAGCTTTTTCAGTGCGCATTCGAGTGTTTCAGACACAGTGATCGCGGCCCCTAAAGTGGCAGAACCGCGATCCTCGCACGCATCAGCAATTCCGTCAGAGCGCCTGGTCGTCGGCCTCGCCGGTGCGGATTCGAATGGCACGTTCGAGATCCGTAACAAAAATCTTGCCATCGCCGACCTTGCCGGTTCGCGCGGAAGCTGTGATGGCTTCGACGACCTGCTCGACGATCGCCTCTTTCACGGCCACCTCGATGCGCGTCTTGGGGACAAAGTCCACCACGTATTCTGCACCTCGGTAGAGCTCGGTATGGCCTCGCTGCCGCCCGAAGCCCTTGACTTCCGTCACCGTCATGCCGGAGACGCCGATTTCCGACAAGGCGGCGCGTACGTCGTCCAGCTTGAAGGGTTTGATGATTGCGCTGATCAGCTTCATTGAGCTCTGGCTCCTAAATCTTTTGGTCGTTCTGCGACGGCTGGCCGCGGCCTCCACGCCATGGGAAAGCCGGAACACAACCGGTGGCCCGCCCCCGCGGCGGGGTCCGCCCGGACTCTATGCAGAATTCGTGCCGCCCCTCCCGGTAAGCCATATTGTGCGCCTCTTCGGTGCCGGCCGCACCACGATGGAGCGTAAAGTCACGAAGCCTGCTCGCCCTTGGTGCGCCGCTGCCCTTAAGGCGCGCTAGTGCACTTGCCTTCATTCCCCGGCATCATGCCACACGGATACGGGGAAGGACGCGAGGAATTATCCACATGTCGCTGAGCGGCCAGAGCCTTGCCGACATTGAAGCGCCGCACTGCCCAGGCCGGCCGGCCGAAGGGGCCTGGTCATGAGCGGCCGCGCGGTGGTGATCGTCGGGGCCAGCCACGCATCGGTGCAGGCCGTGGACACACTGCATCGTGAAGGCCACGGCGGACCGATCGTGCTGATCGGCGAGGAGCCCCATTTACCCTACAACCGGCCGCCGCTGTCGAAGAAATACCTTTCAGGGGAATTGCCTGCCGACCGGCTCGCACTGCGCAGGCTGCCTTTTTATGATCAGGCGGGCGTCGAATTGATACTCGGCAAGCGTGTGACCGCCGTTGATTGCGGCGAGCAGCGCCTGAGGCTGAACGACGGCAGTGAACTCGGCTACGGCAAGCTCCTGCTTTGCGTGGGCAGCCGGCCGCGGCGGCTCGAGATTCCCGGGCACGACCTGGCGGGCATCCATTACCTACGCAACCTTGCCGACGCCGATGCGCTGCGCGCCGAACTCCCCGCGGCACGCCGCCTCGTTGTCGTCGGAGCGGGCTATGTCGGCCTGGAAGTCGCGGCCTCGGCTCGGAAACTAGGCCTCGAGGTGGCCGTGGTCGAAGCCGCCGACCGGCCGATGCACCGGGTGGTCGCGCCGCAGGTCTCTGCCTTCTACACGGCGCGGCACGAGCGCGAGGGCGTGACGATTATCTGCAATACGTCCGTCATCGCCTTCGAGGGCGGCCCGCGTGTTCAAGCGGTCGTCTGCGGTGATGTCACGCTGCCGGCGGATGTCGTCGTCGTTGGAGTCGGCATTCTCCCCGACGTCACACTGGCGGCGGCGGCGGGGATTCAGTGTGACAACGGCATACTCGTCGATGAGCAATGCCGCAGTTCGGATCCCCACATCTACGCAGCCGGCGACTGCACGAATCATCCCAGTGTGCGATATGGGCGCAGAGTTCGCCTCGAGTCGGTGGACAACGCCGTCGAGCAGGCCCGTACAGCCGCGACAGTCATCTGCGGCAAGTCCGCCCGCCATGAGCACGTTCCCTGGTTCTGGTCAGACCAGTACGACCTGAAGCTGCAGATCGCCGGTATCGCCGAGGGGTATGATCAGGCCGTACTGCGAGGTGACCCGGCGACGGAAAAGTTCGCGCTCTATTATCTGGCCGATGGCGAACTGCTCGCAGTGGATGCGGTGAACTCCCCGCGTGATTTCATGGTCGGGAAGCGATGGATTGCCGAATTCAAGCGACCGGACATCGCAAAGCTGGCCGATTCGGCCGTCGACCTGAAGACCATCTGAGCGCGGTCGCGAATCGCCTGACCGTGAATACCCAGCCTGCTATATTCAACTGAAGCAACGTATGCACTGATCGAGGGGGCATCATGGCCGAATCGGAGAAGAAGAATCCTTCCGTACAGGAGTCCGATGACTTGTCGCGCCGTTTCCTGGCGTCGGCCGCAAAACTGACGGGCGGCCTGTCCCCGAATGCCTTTGGTGGCGCCTGGCTGAACGTGCTGGCCAACCTGGCGGTGTCGCCGGGCCAACAGGTCAGGCTGACGAAAAGCGCGCTGCGGAAATCAATGTCTCTGGCCCGGTTCGCGGGCGAGGCACTGATCGGCAACGGCGTCGCGCCGGAAACCGACGGTTCGCCGTACGCGAGGCGATTCGCGGATCCGGCCTGGAATCGATTTCCGTTCAACGTGATTGCGCAGACCTTCCTGACCGGCGCGGAGTGGGCACAGAACTCCGTGAAGGGCATCCCCGGTGCAACGGAGGCTGCGGAAAACGTCGCCGCATTCACGGTTCGCGAAGGCCTGGAACTGCTCGCGCCGGATAACTTTCTGCTGGCCAACCCACAACTGATTGATCAGACGCGCAAGGAGCACGGCCGCAATCTTCTGCGCGGCGCCAAAAACTTTGCCGATGATCTGCGACGAACGGTCACCGGCCTCGGCCCCGAAGGCAGCGAAAAATATCAGGTCGGCGTCAATGTCGCGGCCACTCCGGGCAAGGTCATTGTCCGCAATCGGCTGATGGAACTCATTCAGTATTCACCGCAGACGACAAAAGTTTATGCGGAACCGATCCTGATGGTCCCGGCGTGGATCATGAAGTACTACATCCTCGACCTCTCGCCACGCAATTCGATGGTCAACTACCTAACCGGCCTCGGGCACACGGTGTTCATGATTTCCTGGAAGAATCCGACGGCCGAAGACCGCGACCTGACCATGGACGATTACCTGACGCTGGGCGTGAAGACTGCCATTGATGCTGTGAAGGCCGTAACCCCGCGTCGCAGGATCCACGGCGTCGGCTACTGTATCGGCGGCACGCTGCTGTCGATCGCGGCGGCGGAGCTGGCGGGGCGCGATGATGATTCACTGGCCTCGATGACAATCTTTGCCGGCCAGACGGACTTCAGCGAGCCGGGGGAGTTGTCCGTATTCATCAGCCCGGCACAACTGGCCATGCTCGAAGCGCTGATGTGGAAGGAAGGCGTGCTCGACAGCAGCCGGATGGGCGGCGCCTTCCAGATGCTGCGCACTCATGACCTGCTCTGGGGCCCAATGGTCGATAACTACATTCGCGGTCAACGAATACCGCCCAACGACCTGATGTCATGGAACGCCGACGGCACGCGTATGGCCTATCGCATGCATACCGACTACCTGAACCAGCTTTACCTGAACAACGACCTGGCAGAAGACCGCTACGTCGCCAACGGTGCGCAGATCAGCCTGTCCGACATCACGATCCCGATGTTCGTGGTCGGCACGGAAACAGATCATGTTGCACCGTGGCGCTCAGTCTACAAGATCGGAAAACTCACGCGCTCGGTGGACTACACATTCTGCCTGACCAGTGGCGGTCACAACGCAGGCATTATCAGCGGGCCACAGCATCCGCGACGTCGGCACCGGGTGCACACGACCCGGCCGGGTATGCGCCTGTTATCGCCCGCGAAATACCTGCAGAGCGTTGAGCCGCTGCAGGGCTCCTGGTGGCCGACGTGGGGCCAGTGGCTCAAGGAGCATTCTGCGAAGACCCTGGTCAACAAGCCCGGTATCGGGGCGGCCCGAAAAGGCTACAAGCCGCTCGGGCCTGCGCCGGGCCACTACGTGCTCCAGAAATAGCCGCTTCCCGCGACCTGGCCAGCCGTTCAGGCCAGCAGGTCTGCCACGGTTACGCTGGCCAGTTCGGACAGGGGTCGCGGTTCGGCGACCGCAAAACCCTGCGCGTAGTCAACGCCGATCTCGCGCAGCTTCTCGAGTACGGCTTCGTTTTCAACCGACTCGGCGACCACCGACTTGCCCATCACGTGGCCGATTTCCTTGATCGACCGCACCATCGCATAGTCCACCTGGTCCTGCGAGATATTGCCGACGAACATGCCGTCGATCTTGAGCATGTCAACATTCAGCGCCTTGAGATACGCGAACGAGGACACCCCGCTGCCAAAATCGTCGAGCGCGAACGAGCAACCGAGTCGCCGGACTTCGCCTATCAACTGATTCGCCTGGGTCAGGTTGCCAATCGCGATCTTCTCGGCGACCTCGAATCCCAGCCGGGCCGGGTCGACACCCGCATCCGCTACCGCCTGACGTATGAATTCAGCCATCTGCGGATCTTTAATCGAGTCGCGCGACAGGTTGATATAGAAGCGGGACACGCGCTCGAGTGCCGCATCATTGCTGCACATCCATTCGAGTGCCGCACCAATGACCCAGCGATCGTATCGCACGGACAGATTGAATCGCTCAACCGTGGGCAGGAATGCACCGGGCGGCACGATCCGTCCGCCTTCGTCTCGCATGCGCACCAGCAGCTCGTAGTGTGGCGGCTGGGTCGCGCCGGCCGCGAGCGGGACAATTGGCTGGGCGTTCAGAAACAGTCGGTTTTCTACCAGTGCTCCCTTCGCTCGCGCCACCCATTCCATCTCGCCGTTGCGGCGTGCAACGACGGCGTCGTCTTCTGAATACACCACGATCCGGTTGCGGCCACTGTCTTTTGCCGCATAACAGGCTGTGTCGGCCGCGCTCATCACCTGGGCGAGCCGCCTGAAATTAACGTTGACCGCGACCACGCCAATGCTTGCACCGAGCGTGAAGGAATGATCCGCCCAGACGAACTGGAACGTACCGACGGCCTCCAGGAGGCCATTGGCCACCTGCATCGCATCGTCGGGGCCACAATTGTGCAACAGCACGGCGAATTCATCGCCACCGAGCCGGGCAACGACGTCATTTGCCCGCACGCGCTGCTGCAGGACCTGGCCGAGTTGTCGCAGCAACTCATCACCCGCAACGTGACCGCAGGTATCGTTGACGATCTTGAACTGATCCAGATCCATGTAACAGACCGCATGAGTGGCGCTGGTCGCCTGGGTCATCTCCAGAGCCCGCTGCAGTCGCAGCTCGAATTCACGCCGGTTTGCAAGACCGGTCAGCGGGTCGTGACTGGCATCGTAGGACAACTGCTGCGACAACTCGTGCGCAGCGGTGATGTCGGTCAGCGTGCCTTCATAGAAAATCACCTGCCCGGCGGCGTCACGAACCGCACGCGAATTCTCCAGCACGACGATCTTGGTCCCGTCTTTTCTTTTCAGAACGAGCTCCGCGTTGCGAACCTCGCCGCCTTCCGCCATCAAACCGGCCCACTTCGTGCGTTGCTCGGGATCCATGTAGACGTCTGCATCGAGATCGACTTCCAGCAACTCATCCTCGGACTCGTAACCGAGCATTCGTACCAGCGCGGGGTTGGCCGCCATGAAACGGCCATCGGGCGTGGTCTGGAAGACGCCGGCGGTAACATTCTGGAACAACTCGCGATAGCGCTGCTCTGAGGCCCTGAGCGCCAGCAGCGTGTGGGTCCGCTCGGTGGCATAACACAGCGCTTTACTGAGCAGTTGCGCGGTCAGCTGTTCCTTGACGAGGTGGTCGAGCGCACCGCGATCCACGGCGTGAACACCCAGCTCCTCTTCGGACTCGCCCACCAGCACGATGACCGGCGCCGCTGACGCCTTCGGCTGCAAGCGCAGGAAGGTGGTCAGGCCGAGGCTGTCGGGCAGATTCAGGTCAAGAACGATCGCATCGACCGGCCGCTCTTTCAGGGCGATGAGGCCGGCCGCCAGCGTCGAGGCGATTTCCAGCCGATAAGGCTGGCCACGTATGGCGTCCATGACCTGGCGGAACTTCGCCTGGTCCCCGGGCTGGGCACAGATTAACAGCACGTTGGTGGGCATGACTCCGGTGGAGTATAGGGCCGGCTGCCACGCCACAACTGTGCGCCAGAAACCGTTCTCGGCCCGGATTTCGTGACACAGGTCACGTAGCTGGGCAGATAGCCGTGGCCGGTGCGCGTTGGCCCGGGCGTTGCTGATCAGAACGGCAGCTTCTCGGCAAAGTCCCCTGGCTTTACGACCAGCACATCGCAAGCGACCTGGTCGATGACGCGCTCAGCTGTGCTGCCGACAAACAGTTCGCGCAGCCGACTGCGTGAAACACCGCCCATGATCAGGATATCGATCGCCTGCTCGCGAGCGAGTCGCGGAAGTACTTCAACGGCGGCGCCCTGCACGATGTGCAACGCGTCGTGCGTCAGATCATGAGACCGGGCGATCTCGGCGAGTTCCGTGACGATCCGTTTTCGCTCTGTCTCGATGATTTCGGCGGCCGACGCTCCGGCCATCGAGGGAATGCCGGCCATACCGGTCGTCGCAGCGAGCAGGGCTGCCGGGAAGAAAGCGTGCACGGCAAGCAGCTCACCGCCCTGCCGTCCTGAAAGCATTTCCCCATAGTCGAGGATGTCATGCTCAAGAGCAGCCGTTTTGTCGCTCGCGTGCCCGGGATCCAGTGCCGCCATCAGCCGCGGATGCTCGGGCCACGGTTCGGGCTTCGCCAGCAGCAGGGGCACCGGACAGGTCCGGATCAGGTTCCAGTCGGTGTTTGTCAGCAGCGTACGCCGGATCGCGGAATGATAATGAGTATCCTTCACTACCATGTCGGGAGAGGATTCCTGAACACGGCGAACGATCCCGCGATAGAGCGGATTGTCCCAATGAACATGAGTCTCAATCTCAATTCCGCTTTCGCCAAGGCGCCGGGCCCTGGGCTCCATCCACTCCCTTCGCTTCGCGACGAAATCATCACGCAGGCGCCGCAGCCCGTCTGTGTCAAAAAATGGCCGCCCGCTCAACGCGGGATCAAAGTCGCAGACGAACAATTCCAGCGTTGCGCCAAATTCACGCGCGAGCCGCGCGGCCTTCTCAAGCGCGGGCTGACGGTCAGCGGTGGGATCAAGGACGGCGAGAATACGGTCGAGGCGTTTCATACAAGTTGACCTCCGCCGGGCATTCGACAGGACTTCAATAACACTCTGCGAGGCGCCCGGGCCGAACACAATGCGGGGAAATCACCGAGTTGATTGGGGGGCTGGGTGACGGAGGTGGAAATCCGTGTTGCGCGAAACATTAGCGCCTCATAACATTCCCACCGCTTGCGTAATCAACGCGCTGTAATTCCTGGTTCAACTCCACTCGAGGCGACCGCATGAAATCGACGGCCACTCATTACAACGACAAGGTGGTCCGGCAGTTTGCAATAATGACCGTGGTTTGGGGAATCGTCGGCATGACCGTCGGTGTACTCATCGCGGCGCAGCTGCTGTGGCCCGAACTCAACATGGGCATCCCCTGGCTGACCTATGGCCGTTTGCGCCCGTTGCATACAAATGCGGTCATCTTCGCTTTTGGAGGCTGTGCCCTGTTTGCAACGTCGTACTACATTGTGCAGCGAACCAGTCATGCACGGCTGTTCAGCGACAAGCTGGCGGCGTTCACGTTCTGGGGCTGGCAGCTCGTCATCGTGCTTGCGGCGGTTTCACTGCCGCTCGGCATGACCCAGGGCAAAGAGTATGCGGAGCTCGAGTGGCCAATCGATCTGCTCATCGCCGTCGTCTGGGTTGCCTATGCAATCGTATTTCTCGGCACGGTTGCAATGCGCAAGGTCAAGCACATCTACGTGGCCAACTGGTTCTTTGCCGCGTACATCATCACGATCGCCGTGCTGCACATCACCAACAGCATGGCAATACCGGTCACCGCGACCAAGTCATACAGTGCTTACGCGGGCGTCGTCGATGCGATGGTGCAATGGTGGTACGGACACAACGCGGTCGGCTTTTTCCTGACCGCCGGCTTCCTCGGCATGATGTATTACTTTGTTCCCAAGCAGGCCGGCAGACCCGTGTACTCCTACCGCTTGTCGGTCGTGCACTTCTGGGCACTGATCTCCATCTACATGTGGGCCGGTCCGCATCACCTGCACTATACGACTCTGCCGGACTGGGCACAGTCGCTGGGCATGGCGTTTTCCCTGATCCTGCTCGCACCGTCCTGGGGCGGCATGATCAACGGGATGATGACGCTCTCCGGAGCGTGGCACAAACTGCGGACCGATCCGATTCTGAAGTTCATGATCGTGTCGTTGTCGTTCTACGGCATGTCCACGTTCGAAGGGCCAATGATGTCGATCAAGACGGTCAACGCGCTCTCGCATTACACTGACTGGACCATCGGACATGTGCATTCCGGTGCGCTCGGCTGGGTCGCAATGATCTCGATCGGCTCGCTGTACGCGCTGATTCCGAAGCTCTTCGGCCGCGAGCAGATGTACAGCACGAGATTGATCGACGTACACTTCTGGACGACGACTATCGGGGTCGTGCTCTACATCACGTCGATGTGGATCGCCGGTGTCATGCAGGGACTGATGTGGCGTGCGACAAACCCGGACGGTACCCTGACCTATTCTTTCATTGAGTCAATTGCGGCCACGTACCCGTACTACGGTGTGCGTCTGCTGGGCGGCCTGTTGGTCCTCGGTGGAATGTTCCTGATGGCTTACAACGTCTGGAAGACGGCAGCCGCGAGCACGAGCACAGCGGACGCTCCCGTCGTTCAACCGGCCTGAGGAAGGTACAGGGCATGAATCACGAAGCAGTAGAAAAGAAAGTCGGCCTGATGGGCGTGCTGATCGCGATCGTGATCAGCATCGGCGGCCTGGTCGAGATTGTCCCGCTTTACTTCCAGTCCTCAGTGACCTCTCCGGCCCCCGGGGTGGTGCCTTACGAGGCCCTGCGACTGGCCGGACGTGACGTCTACCTCAGGGAAGGTTGTTACAACTGCCACTCGCAGATGATTCGACCGTTTCGGGCGGAGACCGAGCGATACGGTCCGTACTCCCTGGCCGGCGAGTCAGTTTATGACCACCCGTTCCAGTTCGGATCGAAACGCACCGGACCAGACCTCGCGAGGGTCGGCGGTCGGTATTCTGACGACTGGCACCGCGTCCATTTCAACAATCCCCGGGACGTGGTACCGGAATCGAACATGCCGGCCTACCCATGGCTGGTTCGAGGCACGGTGGACGGCGCACTGGTCGCGAAGAAAATGACGGCGCTGCGCAAGGTCGGCGTGCCGTATACGGATGCCGATATCGACGGAGCGGCTGCGGCGGTCGAGGGCAAGACCGAGCTCGACGCGCTCATCGCGTACCTGCAGGGGCTTGGTACCAATGCCGGTAATGGCAACTGACGATGGACATCGGCACCGCTCGCGGCCTGATCACACTGGCGCTGATGCTGGCGTTCCTCGGGCTGGTGATCTGGGCCTACAGCAAACGACGCAAGGCAGACTTCGACGAGATGGCGCAGTTGCCTCTCGAAGACGATCTGCCGCCGAACAAGGGAGCTGGATCCAATGACTAGTGGTTGGAGTCTCTACGTAATCATCCTGACCGTGCTCAACATTGCGGCCTGCGTCTGGCTGCTGCGCTGGACGGCCAAGCCCAAAAGCGCGAACGAAAAAATTGGCGGTGGCGTGGACACCGGGCACGTCTGGGACAGCGACCTCCGGGAGTACAACAATCCCCTGCCGCGCTGGTGGCTTTGGGTCTTTTACCTCTCGGTCGTGTTCGCGATCATCTACCTCGTGCTCTACCCGGGACTCGGCAATTTCGCGGGCATGAAGGGCTGGACACAAACCGGCCAGTACCAGTCAGAAAAGGCCGTCGCTGAGCAAAAGGCGGCCGAGATGATGGCACCGTTCGCTGCAATGAGTGTTCAGCAGCTGGCCAGTGACCCGCAGGCCATGTCAACGGCACATAATCTTTTCCAGAATAACTGCGCGCAATGTCACGGATCGGACGGCGGCGGTGCACGCGGTTTCCCGAACCTGTCGGATGCAAGCTGGCAGTGGGGCGGAGATGCCGACACGATCGTTCAGACCATCACGGGCGGGCGTACTGCGGTAATGCCGGCGTGGAGCGAAGTGCTCGGACCGGACGGTGTGAAAGAGGCGGTTGCCTACGTTCTATCGATCAGTGGCCAGGCGTCCGACGCGGCGCTGGCGAGTGCCGGAAAAACGCGATTTGATACCGTCTGCGCGGCCTGTCACGGGCTGGACGGCAAAGGCAATGCGCTGCTCGGCGCGCCGAATCTCACGGACGACATCTGGCTCTACGGTGGCGACAGCGACGCGATTCACGAGTCGCTTGTGTCGGGGCGAATGGGCCAGATGCCGGCGTTCGGTGACAAACTGGGCGAACAACGGATCCGCCTGCTGGCCGCATACGTGATGCGCCTCTCGGCCGGCGGTGGCGATGGGAACGGCGGCTGACGACTATGCGGGTCAACGGCGATGGCCGCGCCTGCGTCAGGACGTGGCGATCGTCGTTTGGCCATCGTTCCTGGTGGCCTGCGTCGCGACGATGGTCTGCTTCGCCTTTATCGACCCGTTACTGATCGGAAACGATGACTACCCGCCGCCCGCCTTTGCGACGAGGATGGGCGGATATGCGGTGGGTTTTTTCTTTTTCTGGCTCATTTCCGCCATGGCCAGCCTGCTCACGCTGTATCTCGCTCGCACGGAGCGGCCGCAGTCACAGGGGAAAGTTCCGCCTGATGAGCGGATACGGAATCATTGATGAAAGCGCCGGACGCTCCCACCGACGGCAGCTTGTACGAAGCCCGCCAGAAGATCTACCCGCGTGAAATCGCCGGGCGTTACCAGCGTCTGAGGACGATTGCCGCGTGGGTCCTGCTGGGCATCTACTATGTCCTGCCCTGGATCCAATGGAGCGGCCGGCAGGCCGTGTTGTTCGATCTGCCGCAGCGCAAGTTCCATATCTTCGGCCTGACGCTCTGGCCGCAGGATTTCTTCTTTCTGACCTGGCTGCTGGTCATAGCGGCGCTCTCGCTGTTTTTCTTTACAGCACTCGCCGGTCGCCTGTTCTGCGGCTATGCATGCCCGCAGACCGTATGGACCGAAGCGTTCCTGTGGATCGAAAGAAAGGTCGAAGGCTCCCGCTCGCAGCAGATCAAGCTCGCGAAAGCACCCTGGTCGGCCAGCAAGTTGCTCCGCAAGGCGGCCAAGCAGGTCCTCTGGATCGCCTTTGCCCTGTGGACCGGCTTCACCTTCGTCGGGTACTTCACGCCAATCACCGAACTGGCCGGCAAGATTGCGACTTTCTCGACGGGATCCTGGGAGACCTTCTGGGTCCTGTTCTACGGAGGCGCAACGTATGTCAATGCGGGCTATATGCGTGAGCAGGTCTGCAAGTACATGTGCCCTTACGCGCGCTTCCAGAGCGCGATGTTCGATCGCGACACACTGATCATTACCTACGACGAGGCTCGTGGCGAGCCCCGCGGCGCTCGCAAGAAAGGTGCTGACTACAAGGCCAGGGGTCTCGGCGACTGCGTGGCCTGCACGATGTGCGTACAGGTCTGTCCGACGGGCATCGACATACGCGATGGGCTGCAGTACGAGTGCATCGCCTGCGCAGCCTGTATTGACGCCTGCGACGAAGTCATGGACAAGGTGGGTTACCCGCGCGGGCTGGTCCGTTATGACACACAGCACGGTCTCGAGGGTGCAGAGAAACAGGTCCTGAGGCCGAGAACGATCGTCTACGGCGCGCTGCTCGCACTGCTGATCGGCGGGTTTGCGGTCACGCTTTCCTCGCGCAATCTGGTCGGGGTCGATGTGATTCGCGACCGCAATGCCCTTTATCGTGAACGTGCCGACGGGATGATCGAAAACGTCTACAACGTGAAGATCCTCAACAAGGACAACGAACCGCATGCGTTTCGCATCACCGGCGAAGGGTTGCCGGGCCTCGTCATCGACTACCAGGGCCCGACCGTGACGGTTGCGCCGGGTGGCGTTCAAAGCATCCCCGTCCGCGTCAAGGTACCCGGTGGCTCGATGCAGGGCGGCGCGGACCTGATCTTCAGGATTGAGACCGTACCGGCGGGTCTGGAAGCCAGTACGGAAGCGCGCTTCATTGCGCCGGTTGGCTGATCGGCAGCCCATATGAGCGACCAGACAAACCGCGCCTGGTATCGACAGATCTGGCCATGGTTGCTGATGGTACCGCCCGCGGCAGCGATCATCGGCGGCGCAATCACGCTTTACCTGGCGCTGACGAGTCCAAACGAACTGATACGCGACGACTGCTACCGCGATGGCGTCACGATGCGTTGCGACGATGCGGCCGGAAGCGAAGTCACGCCGGGTCCTGTCGAGGGCGCGCCACCGCCTGCGCAATGAGCGGCGGGGGTCAAGCCTGCTTTCATTGCGGCGAGCCCATTCCGACCGGCGTGCGGGTCTGCGCGCGTGTCGGCGGTGAAGACCATCCCGTCTGCTGTCACGGCTGCAAGGCCGTCGCCGAGTTCATTACGGGCGCAGGCCTCGGCGACTACTATCGCTATCGTGATGCAAACTCCAGCCGCGCGGACGATTCACCCCGAACGGATCGCTGGACAGCCTATGACAAGCCGGAACTCATTGAACGACTGACCCGCGCAGAACCCGGAGGCGCTCGCTCGATGACCGTGCTGCTCGAGGGGCTGCGCTGCGCGGCCTGCAGCTGGCTGGCCGACAAGGCGCTGCGCCTGCAGAGCGGCGTGCTCGATGTCAGCGTAAACCCGGCCACCGCCCGCGCCAGGCTGGTCTGGAACCCGGACAAGGTACGGCTCGGCGACCTGCTGCGGGTGCTCGAAAGCGTCGGCCTACGGCCCCACCCCATTTCGGGCGAACCGGCCGAGCAGCTTGCGCTGCTCGAGCGACGCACCGCGCTCAAGCGATTGGCCGTCGCCGGCCTCGGCATGATGCAGGTCATGATGTTCTCGGTTCCACTTTACATCGGCGAAGCAACCGGGATGGACCCCACGATCCGCCAGTATCTGCGCCTGATCAGCATGCTGGTTTGCCTGCCGGTCGCGCTCTACGCGGGGTGGCCGTTCTACACCGGCGCGTGGCAGGCTCTGCGGGCGCGCGGCCTGAATATGGACGTGCCCGTCAGTCTCGGCATTGTGCTTGCGTTCCTGGCCAGTGTCGTCAATTCGCTGCTTGGCGAAGGCGAAATTTACTTCGATTCGGTGACCATGTTCATCTTCTTTCTGTCGGTCGGACGTTACGTGGAAATGATCGCGCGTCATCGGGCCGGCAGCATCGCAGATGCGCTGGCAAAACTTGCACCGGTGACGGCGCGCAGGGTTCGCGAGGGACTCATCGAGGACGTTCAGAGCGTTGATCTCGCCGTTGGCGACACGCTGCTGGTGCGAAGCGGTGAGGTGCTGGCTGCCGACGGAGTCGTCATCGAGGGTGAGGGCCGTGTCGATGAATCGATGCTGACCGGTGAGTCGACCGCCGTCGCCAAGGGACCCGGCTCGGTCGTAAATGCGGGAACACACAACCTGGGTGCACCACTGCAGGTGCGTGTCGAAGCCATCGCTGACGATACCGTACTGTCCGGCATCGTTGCGCTGCTGGAGCGAGCGCAGGCTGAGCGGCCAAGAATTGCAAGCGCGGCCGACCGCGCGGCTGCCTGGTTTCTCAGCCGTATCCTGGTCGGCGCCGCACTGGTCTTCCTGGCCTGGCTGGCCGTCGATCCCGACAAGGCATTGCCGGCCACCCTGGCCGTGCTGGTCGCCACCTGCCCCTGCGCCCTTTCGCTGGCCACGCCAGCGGCGCTGGCAGCGGCAACGTCAGCGCTGGCCCGACGCGGCGTTCTGGTCGCCCACACCGACTCGCTGGAGTCGCTGGCAAAGACCCGGGAGATGTTGTGGGACAAGACAGGGACGCTGACCCAGGGTTTGGTCCGCATTGACGCGACGCAACCGCTGGCGGAGCTGCCCGAAGCGGAGTGCCTCGAACTTGCCGCGGGCCTGGAACGGATGTCCGACCACCCGGTCGCGCGCGCCTTTCTCGATGCATCTGCAGACACCAATGCCGCGACAGATGTCGAGGTCCACCCGGGTGAGGGGCTGGAGGGCGTTATCGCGGGCCGACGATTGCGCGTCGGCACTGAAGCGTTCGTGCGACGGCTGGCGCCGCAGGGTAACCGGCCATTCTTCCCGGTGCATGACGCTGCGACGAGCCAGGTCTTCCTCGGAGGCGCTGACGGCCTGCTCGCGGTCTTTGAGCTGTCTGATCAACTGCGCGTCGAGGCCGCCGACTGCGTTGCAGCCATCCGCGAGCTGGGCATCACTTCGCACGTCGTCAGCGGCGATCAGGCGGCTTCCGTTGCGCGGATAGCCGAGCGTTGCGGTATCGAGCACTTCGAGTCCCGGATGACCCCGCAGTCGAAGCTGGACCATCTCAGGGAACTGCAGCGCAATGGGCGCATCGTCGCGGCGGTGGGTGACGGTATTAACGATGCGCCGTTGTTGCGCGGGGCGGACGTGGCCATCGCGATGGGTCGCGGCTCCGCGTTGGCGCAGACCAGCGCCGACTTGATACTGGTGCGCGATACGCTCAATGAGGTTCCCGCACTCGTGAGCCTTGCCCGGCGCACGCAAAGGACCATCCGCCAGAACCTCGCCTGGGCGTTCAGCTACAACCTGCTGGTGCTTCCGCTGGCCGCATTGGGCTATGTGCCACCGTGGCTGGCGGCCATCGGCATGTCGTTGAGCTCCGTCGTCGTAGTGCTCAACTCCATGCGCCTGTCGAGGAGCCCGCACCGCGAAAGTGGCCGCCGGTGGGCTGCCAGCGAACTGACGGGCGCGACCTGATGGAGATCATCTTTGTACTGATACCGCTGGGCCTCGTGCTCGTGGCCTTCGGCCTGTGGGCATTTTTCTGGGCCGTTGGCAGTGGCCAGTTCGACGATCTCGACAGCCCCGGCTGGTCTGTCCTGACCGACGACGAAAACCGACCGGATGATCCGGCAGATGAAACGGAGGCTGAGAAAAAGTGACACCCGATTCCGGCACGATCAGCCTCGTGGCCGCATTCCTCGCCGGCATCGCAGCCAGCGGACACTGCATTGCGATGTGTGGCGGTATTGCCGGCGCGCTGGCAATGCGCAACCGCGAGGCAAGCACAGGCTCGCGAGTCGCAACCGCGCTGACCTACAACATCTCCAGGGTTGTCAGTTATACCGCCGCCGGGGCTCTGGCCGGGCTGCTGGGCCGCACGCTGCTGGCCGCCGTCGACGTGGCGCCATTTTCGGTCGCGTTCCGCGTGATCGCCGGCGCCATCATGTTTGCGGTCGCCGGGCGGCTGTTGTTCGGCTGGCGCTTCCTGGACCCACTCGAGGCCGCAGGTGCCGGCTTGTGGCGGCGGATAATGCCCTGGGCGGGCCGCCAGGGACGCTCCGGCGGCCTGCAGGGTGCATTGGGTCTCGGCCTCGCCTGGGGCTGGCTGCCCTGCGGGATGACCTACTCCATGCTGCTGCTCGCAACCACCACGGCGAGTGCCGCAACCGGCGCGGCGGTCATGGCCGCGTTCGGCATTGGCACACTGCCCTCGATGGCCACGGCGACGCTGGCATTCGATCGTATCGCGCGGATGCTGTCATCACGCGCATCACTGCGCGTAATCGCCGGCACCCTGCTGCTGCTGTTTGGACTTTGGACGGCCGGAAACGCGCTATATGGTTTCGCGAAGCGCGCCAGCTCCCATGCCGGCCACCACGCGCCCGTGAGCCAGGTCGAACGCCACCCTGCGCAGCCGATGAAACATTGATTTCGGGCGCCGAGGACACCGGCAAAACGGTCCGGCTCGCGGCCAGGGTACCGGCCGCAATCCGGACCATGAAGCTGTGCTGCACGGCTCTGCCGCGCAGCATAACGGGGTTTGTTATTGGATCGTGATCGCCAGCGGACGGGACTTCGGTACGTCGACCCTGGGCAGGTGAATCGTCAGCACACCGTCTTTCGCCTCGGCGCGGATCCGTTTCGGATCGATGTCATCCGGCAGCACGAAGCTACGCTCGAACGCACCGACAAACCGCTCGGTCCGGTGCACCGTCTCACCCTTGACCTCCTTCTCCAACTTCCGCTCGCCCTTGACTTTCAGCACGCCCTCATCAAACAGGACTTCAACTTCCTCTTTCTTGACTTCGGGCAAATCGAGCTTGATAAGGTATTCCTTGTCCCGCTCGATGATGTCCGCCCGCGGCGTGAACTCACTCACGCCCTCGACGAGCCGCGGCATTGCGCCGCCATACCCGAACAGTGGAGCGAAACCACCGAAAAAGTCATCCATTTCTCTGAAAGGTTCCCAGCGAGTCAATCTCATGACACCCTCCTCGGGTTGCCCCGATCGTGTGACAGCGCAGGCATATACTGCCCTGCAGGTATATTGTCGCGCTCGGGCTTTTCGACCGGGATCCGCTTCGATGCCTAGAGTAGCCGCGACTAATACCTAGTGCAGAGCGAGCGGTTCACTTAGGATGCTTTTTCTTTGAAACCGACAACGCAGGCGATGCCAGCGATAAAGCAGAAAAAGCCTCGAGAAACCGGCCGTGACACAGCCAGCGCGCAGCGTGCCGAAAAGGACTTTCATGCACTGCTCAACGCCGCGGTCGATGCGATCATCGTGATCGACGGACGAGGCACGATCGAGCAGTTCAACCTCGCCGCTGAAACGATGTTCGGCTACGACGCCGATGAGATGATCGGCCGTAACGTGCGCGACCTGATGCCGGAGCCTTTTCACAGCGAACACGATGGCTACCTCGCGCACCACCTCAGCACCGGCGAGTCGCGCATTATCGGGATCGGACGGGAGGTGGAAGCCGTTCGCAGGGACGGTCGGATCTTTCCCTGCGAAATCGCCGTGGGTCGCGTTGCGGAAGTCGATCCCCCGCGATTCGTCGGTTTCATACGCAACATCGCCCGTCGCAAGGCGGCCGAAGAGCAGGTGCGGCGCAGCGAAGCGGAATTGAGGCTTGCCCAGGAGCTGGCAAACCTCGGCAACTACGTCGTCAGTCTGGACGGCCAGTCAGCGGATTATTTTTCGCCCCAGTTGCGGCGAATTTTCGGCCTGCCACCGGACGGCCCGGAGGTCACCCGGGACGATTTCTTCGAAAGATACCTGCACCCGTCGGACCGGGAATCGGTCATGCAGGCCTTTCAACGCATGCAGGAGGGCCTCGACCCGATCGATATTGAATACCGCGTCCGCCTTTCGGGCGGCGAACTCCGGCACCTGCACCACATTGCGCAGTCCGTGCGAGACGCGGATACGGGACACGTAAAGCACATCGGCACCATTCACGACGTGACTGATCGCCGCCGTGCCCAGGATGAAGCGCGCCAGTTGCAGGAACGCCTGACGCATTTCAGCCGGCTGTCAACCATGGGCGAGATGGCGGCCGGCCTTGCACACGAGATCAACCAGCCGCTGTCGGCCATCGCGAGCTATGCGCAGGCCGGCCGCCGGTTGATTGCGATGCCCGACAGCGACCAGGAAGACATCATTGCGGCGCTCGAACAGATCAATGTCCAGGCGCTGCGCGCCGGTGAAGTCATTCGACGCCTGCGTGGTTTCGTAAAAAACCGTGACGTGACACGGGAGCCCGTGGATTGTGGGCGCCTGGTCCGGGACCTGCTCACGCTCGCAGAGCCCGACGCCCGTTTGCACAATCTCCGACTTCGGGTTGAGACTGACGGCACGCTGCCGACGGTCCATGCCGACCCGATACAGTTGCAGCAGGTGATCCTGAACCTGGTGCGTAACGCGATCGACGCGATGACCGACGTCGAGGAGGGCCGGCGCGAAGTGGTGATTAGAACCGGCACGACTGAAGACGGCCAGGCCGAGATTGTCGTCTCCGACTGCGGCTCGGGGCTTTCCGCGGAGGCCAGCGAAAATCTTTTCAATCCGTTCTTCACGACCAAGGCCGCCGGCACTGGCCTCGGTCTGGCAATCAGCCGCTCAATCGTTCGCGCCCACGGTGGGCGCCTGTGGCACACTGCGAACCAGGATTGTGGTGCCAAATTTCATTTCACGTTGCCGGTTTCACCGTCAACGAGCGGGAGTGATACGTGATCAAGGATACGAAGCCAACCGTGTTCGTAGTCGATGACGATGCAGCCGTTCGTGATTCATTGCGTCTGCTGCTCAAGTCCGTCGGATTGCCGGTCGAGGTGTTCGAATCGGCGCAGGAGTTCCTCGATGCCGAGCATGATGACCGGCCGGGCTGCCTGGTTCTCGATATCCGCATGCCCGGTATCAGCGGGCTGGAACTGCAGGAAAAACTCAACGAACGCCACTCGATCCTGCCGATCATCTTCATCACCGGCCACGGCGACGTACCGATGGCCGTGGAGGCGATGCAGGCCGGTGCCGTGGATTTCATCCAGAAGCCATTCCGGGATCAGGACCTGCTGGATCGAATCAATCAGGCGCTCGATAAAGATGCGGGCAGTCGCAAGATGCTGGCCGAGCGCAACATGATCCGCAAACGGCTCGAATCACTGACTCCGCGTGAGCATGAAGTGCTCGAACTCGTGGTCGCCGGAAAGGCCAACAAGGTGATCGCCGGCAATCTCAATCTCAGTCAGCGGACCGTTGAAATTCATCGCGCACGCGTGATGGAAAAGATGGAAGCACATTCGCTGGCCCACCTGGTCCGGATGGTGCTCGAGGTCGAACGACCGGAAGAATGAGCGCGCCGCCGGCCGAGATTTCTACCGGATTCAGCGTCTTAGGTATAAGCCCCGATTCTCCCACGTTTTCCAGCGGGGAAAACTGCCGTTCATGCGACCACGGCTCGCAGCGCAGTCCACCGCAACAGATCCTCCCTGCGGTATGGCTTGAGCTGGCGTGTCCCGTGGTCGCGTCAGCCTTATGTCAAATCCATCAGCGCAAAAGGAACCGCCACCACTTATCGGGGTCATCGACCCCGAGCCATTGGCGCGGGCTGACCTCAGTTGCCTGTTGCGTGGAATGGGCGCCGATGTGGTCACCTTTGAATCTGCCGAGAGCTTTCTGCAAACCGCAAAAGTTCAACCGACGTGCCTGATCGTCGACATCCTGTTGCCGGGTATGTCGGGACTCGAACTTCTGCGCCGCTTGCGAAGCGCCGGCAACGCCATTCCGGTGATTCTGCTGGCCGACGAAACGGATGTGCCCACGGCGGTCGCAGCGATGCGCGAAGGCGCGACCGATTTCATTGAAAAGCCCTTTGGCGACGTGGCCGTGCTCAGGCAGGTCAGGAAGCTGCTCGGCAATACCGACGACGCGCTGCGGGCCTGAAACGCCGGGCAGTAAGCAAACGGCCGCGCCCCGGGACGCGTGCCAGGCAGAATCAGTCGTCGAGCATCTGCTCGAGTTGCTGAAGCCGGCTCTGAAGCCGGCGTCGCTCGTCGACCAGGTCAAGGATCAGGGCAACGCCGGCGAGGTTGATTTCCAGGTCATTCATCAGTCGCACCGTGGCGCAGGCGCGGTTCAATGCGCTGCCCGGAAACACCCAGGCATCAGGAGCCGGCCCCCTCGGCTCGAGCACGCCGGCATCGACGAGCTCAATGATCCACTCGCGCCTGACGCGCAATTGCTCGCAGATCTCGCCGATTTCGAGCCAGGTTGACTCATCGAGCATCTGTCCTTCAAAAATGCGTTCGATGTTGCTCATGCGGCCGTGCCTCGCTGACTCATCCCGGCGCGCGGATCAAAGGGCACCTCGCGCTTCATTTGCTCAAAGAGTGCCTTCGCCTCCGGGCTGTCCGGCGGCAGGACGAGTTTCAGCAGAACATACTGATCACCGGGTGGCGACCCAGGCAACCCACGACCCTTGAGCCGCAACTTCTGGCCTGCCCGGGCACCGGGAGGCAGCTTCATATCGACCGGCCCGCCGAGCGTCGGCACCGCGACCGTCTCACCGAGCGCAGCCTCCCAGGGCGCAACGGGCAGTGTCAGTGTGATGTCACGACCCTCGGCCTGGAACATCGCATGCGGGCTCAGCCTGATTTCAAGGTAGAGATCACCGGCGGGGCCACCGCCCATCCCCGGGCTGCCCTGACCCGCAAGCCGGATCTGTTGGCCATCCGTTATGCCAGCCGGAATAGAGACGCGCAGCGTTCGCGGCTTGACGACGACATGCCCGTCGGGCGTCAGCTCAGGCGAGCGCAGGCTCACCGTACGGGTTCCTCCCCGGTAAGCATCCTCGAGATCGATGTCCACGCGAGCGACGTGGTCCTGCCCGGCAGCGCTGAATGACCGCCCTCTCTGCCCTGCCGATCCGGCGCCCTGGAACGGGCTGCCCGAACCAAAAAGCTCAGAGAAAAAATCGCTGAAATCTGCGGGCCCCTGGCCTGCGCCGGCGCCACCGGCGCGGGAATGCTCGAATCCGCTGCCCCAGTCCGGCGGCGGCCGGAAATCCTGCCCGGAACGCCAGTCCGCGCCGAGTTGATCGTAAGCGGCTCTTTTCTCGGGGTCCTTGAGGACTTCATTGGCTTCCTGCAGTTCCTTGAATTTTTCTTCCGCGTTGCTTTCCTTGCTGACGTCGGGATGGTATTTGCGTGCCAGCTTGCGGTAGGCGCGTTTGATCTCGTCCTGGCTCGCGGTGCGAGCCAGGCCCATGATCTTGTAGTAATCCTTGAATTGCATACGCGTACTCTATGCTCCCGTCGCAGACGCGGGCCGGAAGGTCTTAAGTGGCGCCTGATCTGCCCGGCCACAAGGGTGGCCGGTGAATTTTCGGCCTTGCCTGGCCGATATTCGGCCCCATTGACGGGTCAGAAACGCGCTTCAGCCAGGGATCGATCCATGTCCGAGTCCAGCCACGTTATTTGTCAGAATTGTAACGGCATCGTCAAGGTACCCGCCGGACGTCTCGCTGACGGCCCGAAGTGCCCACGTTGCCAGACGGCACTGTTCGACGGCAAGCCGATCGAGCTGAATGATCAGACCTTCGAGCGTCATGTGCAGAAGGGCGACCTGCCCGTCGTCGTGGACTTCTGGGCGCCATGGTGTGCGCCGTGCAGGGCCATGGCGCCGGTTTTTGCAGCCGCTGCCCAGCGCCATGAGCCTTTGGCGCGCTTTGCGAAGGTCAACACCGAAGAGGCACAGGGCACGGCCGCAAAGTTTGCCATTCGCAGTATCCCGACCCTGGTCGTATTCAGAAACGGGCGCGAGGTTGCGCGACAGCCCGGGGCAATGGATCCGCGATCTCTCGATAGCTGGTTATCCCGAGCCTTGACTTAGACCGGGCGCAGCGATCCGGCGCTCCCGCCGGAAGTCAGCCGTTTGTTGGCTTCAAGATGGCCGCCACGGCACGCTGCTCACGCGGCTGCTGGACGCGCGTCAACCAGACGTCGTACGGGTCCCATGAGGCGGCTGAGGACGATTTCCTGTGCAGTGCTGCCGCAACCGCTTCGGCTACCTCCACACGTGCCGCAATCGCAGCGGAATTTCGGGCCGCGACGTCGCGCCACGCAGACATTTTTGCTTTCCTGATCATGCTTTTCTCGTTCATTGACGCCCGATCCTGAGCGTTTCGCCGTGCTTGCGATGTGATATCGAGCCTCCCCTGCTTCCGGATTCATTCTCGCACAGTTTTTCGTACTGCCGCCAGTGCAACAGAAAAACAACAGAGGACTGCTGCATTATGTAAACCCTTGCATTTACTGAGCATATGATTGCAAACCGTTGTTGCAGCCTGATGACAATCGGCCGAATGGCGCCCATTGCAGGGCCCGCGCTGCAAGCTGCGACGGCCGGATCACTCGGCGAAATAGCGGGCGAGGTACTGGTCGAAATCCAGCGTGTCGGACGCCTCGATCTCCGCCTGTGCCTGCACAGAGGCGGCGGCCTCGAGTGCAAACTGCTGCTGCCTGTCGGTGTTTGGTGAGTGCAGCGCGAGGAAATAGTCCTTGTGCTGCTCCGACATTCGCTGAGCAAATCCGAAAAACGATTCGCCGCTGACATGCATTTCTTCAAGGGTCTGTGCCGACGGCGTTCGCGCCGCATCACGGGCCTTCTCGATCTGCAGCAAAAGAGCAGCGGAGAAGGGTTGCTGTGGATCGCCGGTATCGAGCAGTTCGCAGACACCGCGCATGGCCTCGAGAATTTCCAGCGCCCAATCCTTGAGCGGTACCTCCGCTCCAGCGCGTTGCAGCGTCAGGCCGGGTCTGCGCCCTTCCTTCGCGACCCGTGCACAGTTGCTGTCAAACACATGCAGCTCAGGAAAATCGACGGGTTCTGCCGAGCCGAGCAAGCAGAACACCGCGAAGGCCTCGAGAAAACGCAGAGTGTTCTGGTTAACGCCGACCGGATCGAAGGCACTCACGTCCAGCGACCTCATCTCGACGTACTGGACGCCGCCTCGCCTGAGCGCGCTGGTGGGCCGTTCACCCGGCCTGATGACTCGTTTCGGGCGTATGAAGCTGTAGAACTCGTTCTCGATCTGCAGCAGGTTGGCGTTCAGTTGACGGTATTCGCCGTCGACCTTAACGCCGATCCACTGGTAGGCGGGATGCGGAGTCGAAATTGCGCGCTCCAGGTCGTGAATGTACTGATCAAGTTCGTTCATCGACACATCCAGCGCAGCCTGGCTCTTGTTGGTATAGCCGAGGTCACTCATTCGCAGCGAAGTGGCAAACGGTGAGTACGCCGTACCTGGCGCCAGTTGCTCGAGCCAGGGCACCTGCCGACCGCACAGGAAAGTCTCACAAAGAGCCGGCGAATTGCCAAACAGGTAAAGAACGAGCCAGCCGAATCGACGGTAGTTCCTGAGCAGTGTGAAATAGGCTCGTGACCGGAACGTCTGGCCCTCGTCCCGACTCTCGGTCAGGTCGGCGAAAACCGGCCAGAATTCTTCAGGAAAAGAGTAGTTGAAGTGCACACCAGCGATGGCCTGCATGACCGACCCGTAGCGATGACTCAGGCCGCGCCGGTAGACCACCTTCATGGTCCCTATATTGGATCGACCATAATCCGCGATCGGGATACCGTCCTGACCCTCAATCGCGCAGGGCATGCTCGTTGCCCAGAGCAATTCGTCCTGGATCTGCCCGAAAACGAACTGGTGCAGGTCACAGAGGTATTGGGTCAGCTCCCAAGTATGCTCGAACGTCGGCGTGACCAGCTCGATCAGCGCTTCGGAAAAATCGGTCGTTACGTGCGGGTTGGTCAGTGCCGATCCAAGCGACGGCGGATGAGGGCGCCTTGAAATACGCCCGTCAGGCGCCACCCGAAGCGACTCCTTCTCCACGCCCTTGAGCCCGCCCTGTAAAGCGTAGGCAGCCTGCCGGTTAACCAGACCGGACAGATGGCGTTCGAAGCTGTGATCAGTGGGCATGGAGCCAGCCGGAGCGGGGATTCGGGGGCGCGTAGATTAGCAGGCCCGGCGCGTCGGCCGTGAATTCGGGCATTGATGCTTGTATCGAGACTCGAAAGCCTGTCCGTTCGGCCCACCTGCCCCGGGGGTTATCAGGGTCATCAGTAGATGAGCTCCGGGGATTCTGTGACAGGACCCACAGAATTAGCGGCCGACATTGAACATATCAATGTAAGCAATTGTTACATAACGAATTTTTTTGTCGGAGAAATGTGCAGCCGGCCAGTGCCGCGATCGACCGAATGTTTATTTTCGGAGAATAAACAGAGCCTTACGCTATTGGCACGATTCCTGCTTCGTTCCAGTTACACGAACCGGCGTTATCCCGGTCGCTAGTCACCCGGATCATCGAGTTATCGGTACAGGAGAGAGCCATGCGAAACATCAGAACCACACTAGGAGCCTTAGCCAGTATTGGCTTAATGGCATTGAGCGGATCGGCGTCGGCCGCCGCCTTAACGTGTATCACCGGCCAGAACGCCGTCACCGTGAATTCGGCAAGCGCCTGCGCTGTAACGCCGGGTCAGAATGACCAGCAAGTCAACGAGGACGCCCTGGTGTTCAACCCCGGCAACCTTGGACCCTACGACTGGACCTACCTGGACAAAGACAACCGTAGCGGCGATACCTTACTCGACAACGAGAACAATACGATCGCGGGCGCGCTGGAGAACTGGTTCAGCGGCGGCATCATCGATCCGGGCAGTCAGTTGAACGGCACGTTCTCGATTGATGTCGCGCAGTACTCGACCCTGGGCTTCAATACGTTCCTTCTCTACATCAAGCCGGGCCGTGATGGCGCGTACTTCCTGCTCGATGGTTTGGTCGTTAACGGATTCCTGGCGGGAACATGGAACATCGCGCACATCAACCCGCCCCCTCCGGGCAACGCAATTTCGCATATGTCGCTGTACGGTCGGTATCAGGAAAGCGAATGCAGCCCGAATGACCCCGCCTGCAATCCGCCAAAGGTTCCCGAGCCAGGCACGCTGGCGCTCTTAGGTCTTGGCCTCGCCGGTCTTGGCATGGCTCGCCGGAGGAAGGCTGGCTGACCCTTATTCGCCAACCTGGGAAGGGAAAGGTCCCGCGGTTTCGCCGCGGGACCTTTTTTTGTGTGTGTCGGGGGGGGTAGCGTCGGCACAGGACCCGTGGCGATCGGCGGTATATGCTTAGTGGCATGTTTACCCATAAATTCGGCAGCGCGCTGGTCGCAACCGCCCTTCTGGCAGCCACGCCGGGCATCGCACTTGCGGTCGATTCCATGCGCTGCGGCAGCCGGCTCGCGCGGGTTGGCGACGGCAAAGACAAGGTGCGCACGTTCTGTGGCGAACCGAGCGCCGTCAGTTTCGAAGGCGTACTGAGCCGGCCAAACTATACCTACGGGCCTTATGACTACAATTATTTCGGCCCCTCGTGGATCGACGTGCCTGTCGAAACCTGGACTTACAATTTCGGCCGCAACAAGTTGCTGCGCAAGCTGCGTTTCGTCGGCGACGAACTGGTCAACATCGAGACCGACGGGCACGGGTATTGACTCCGCGTGCGGCAGTCTGACGACGGATACGCACAGGGGCGAGCTGGTGTGGCCGTGAGGACCCGGAGTCGGGCGGCCGGGCGCGCAGCGGCACTGCCAATCGTGCTGGCAGTCGCGCTCCTGCTCCCGGTGACAAGCGTGGCCGACACGATGCGCTGTGGCAGCCGGTTGCTGCACGAGGGCGATCGGCTCGAGGAGATCCTTCGGCGCTGCGGCGAACCAGCCGAGCGCAGCCGGACCTGGATAATCCGACAGCCAAGGTTTGAACGCGGCGGTCGCGAATACTCCTTTCCCGGCAGCGAAGAAGTGCCGGTAGACACCCTGATCTACGATCTCGGTCCGCAGAAATTCAAACGCAAGCTTCGCTTTGTTGCCGAAAAGCTCGAGCGCATCGACACGCTCGAGCATGGCAGCGCTCGGTAACTGAGCGAGGCGACCGGTCTAAGCACCGTAATTCCGGCCAGCCCGGAAACCATGGCCATCAGTGATCGTGATGCTCGTGCTCGGGTGCCCAGAGTTCGTGCGCGTCGATGCGCAGCCTCGCAAGCGCCTCCTGAGCACCGAGTCGAGCCATTCGCTCCTCGTGAATGGTCTCTGACGCGCTGATCACGGAAATCAGCAGGGCAGGCAGACCGATTTCGCCCAGTTCAAAAGCTCGCTGGGCTTTCTCGAGGTAGCGGGCGGCCTGGCGGGCGGCCTCCTCGCTGCTCGGCCACGCCGTCAACGCAGCCTGTGCTTCGGCGACGTCCTGGTCCGCGGTTTCGACTACCTCACGGCGCATCGTCTCGACACGCGCGAGGGCCGCCGCGGCCTTCTGGCGACTCTCGGCGGCGAGCGCGGAGCGATAGCGGCCAGGCAGCGGCATCGAAACGATGACGCCCAGCGCCTCCTCTGCACCGCCGCGCTCATCGAGGACGCGTAAACCGACGGTGGGGTCGGGCCACCGATCTTTGGAGGCCCGCTCAGCCGTGAGCCGTGCACGCTGCTCGTCCAGTTCTGCGAGGCGGATTTCGTGGCTGCGCTCAAGAATGACGGCAGGCCAGTCGACCAGGGGTCGTTCGGGGGCGACCGGCGCGGGCGCCTCTGGCGGATGCCCCGGAACCGACAGCGCCGGAAAGGCAACCAGCAGCGCACGCCTGGCCTGTCCGGCTGAAACGGCACTGCGTGTGGCCGCCGCCGTTGCCCTGGCGGCCTCGGCCTCAGCGAGTTCCAGTTCCATTGTCGATATCTCGCCGAGCTCGGCTTGCCGGCGCGCGGCGACGACTGTTCGTTTGAGCATCTTCGCCAATTCAGCATCGCGCTTCGCTTCAGCTCCGGTCGTCAGCCAGGCAAACCACGCCGCGAGCAGTCGTCGTGCTTCGACGTGCCTGGCGTCCGCCAGCCCGTTTTCCGCGGCCTCCATCTCGACTTCGCCGAGACTCCGGTCAATCCCGGCCTTTCCGGGTAAGCGCACGCCGCGGGTGACAAAGGCTTCCCATTCGTTGTAGTCGCCTTCGCTTTCGACCCGACGCTCGTGCCAGCCTCCGCCCAGCGTAAACTCATGCGGGCCAACACCGAGTGCGCGCGCCCGCGATTCTGCAGCCACCTGCATCGCGAGCGCTTCGTGAACTGCCGGTCGCTCGTCAATCGCGGCCAACGCTTCGCCCGATGGCGGCAGCGGCTCGATGTCGGGCTCGGCGACAGACACCACCGCAAACGTCGCGAAGATCACGCAGAGCAGGCCACGCGGCAATAGCCTCACGAGGACAGCCTCCCGAACTGAAGAACCGGCTCGACCCAGTAAGCGACCGCCGGGTGATTCGCGACGGCGCGCAAGTGTTCGAGTACGCGCGGCAGCCGATCCTGGTCGAGGATCACATAGACCAGCCTTCGGGCCACCCTGCCCCTGACACGCTCGCGCACCGACGCACGCGCGAACCCATGGCCATGACCCTCTGCCGATACAATCGTGAACCCGCCGACATCCTCTGGCAGGTCGAGCAGCGTCTCTACGATGTCGTCCTCGAGCTCCGGTGGAAACGCAACGGTCAGCTTGCAGCGTTGAGGAGTCATGCCCGGGAACCTGCTTCTGGTGTGACGCTGCCGAAGCGGTAGTACATCAACGGAAGCATCAGCAGTGTGAGCGCGGTCGAGGTGATCAACCCTCCGATGACGACGATGGCCAGCGGACGTTGTATTTCCGAGCCGGGCCCGGACGCGAACAGTAACGGCACCAGACCGAACGCCGTAATACTCGCGGTCATCAGGACGGGACGCAGCCGTCGCCGCGCACCTTCACGGACTGCCTGCCCCAGCGGCTGACCACTGTCGACCAGCTGATTGAAGTGACTCACCATCACGAGGGCATTGAGCACCGCAATGCCTAACAGGGCAATAAAACCCACCGAGGCCGGCACGGACAGGTATTCGTTTGTGACCCACAGGCCGAGCACGCCACCGACCAGTGCAAAGGGTACGTTGGCCAGCACCAGGAGCGCCTGCCGCACGTTGCCGAAGGTACTGAAGAGCACGAGAAAGATCAGGCCCAGCGCAACGGGAACGACGAGCGCCAGCCTTGCGGCGGCGCGCTGCTGATTCTCGAACTGGCCACCCCAGCCGATTCGATACCCCGGTGGCAGCGGCAACTCTTCCGCCACGCGCGACTGCGCCTCGGCAACGTAGCCGACGAGATCACGGCCGGCCACGTTCGCCTGAACGAGCGCAAAGCGGGACGCATTTTCCCGATTGACCTTGACCGGTCCCTCCACCATGCGAACAGTCGCCAGATCGCCGACTCGTACCGTGCCACCGGCCGGGGCTGCGATCTGCAGGTCGGCGAAGCGTTCCGGCAAGGAACGCAGACGCTCTTCACCGCGTACGATCAACGGGATTCGGCGCCCGCTGTCGAGGACGACACCGGCATTCCGACCCTCGATCTGCGCTCGCAATTCCGCTTGCAGGCCGCTCACGTCAAAGCCTGCGCGCCCCGCCGCCAGGCGGTCGATGTGCAGTTCGAGGTACTGCACGCCAGAGTTTGTCAGCGTATAGACATCCTCGGCACCGTCGACTTCCGAGAGGATGGCTTCTACCCCTGCGGCGAGTTCGCCCAAATGCTCGAGGTCAGGGCCGAATATTTTCACCGCAAGATCGCCCCGTGCCCCGGTCAGCATTTCCGAGACCCGCATTTCGATGGGCTGCGTGAAGGCATACGCGGTACCGGCAAACCGGTCCAGCACCGCGCGCATGCGGTTCATCAGGTCTTCTTTATCCGGAACCTGCCATTCGTCCTTCGGCGAGAGCACGAGGAACATGTCGGTTTCATTGAGCCCCATCGGATCGAATCCGAGTTCGTCGGAGCCGACTCGCGCGATCGCATGGTTCACTTCCGGAATCTCCGCCAGCAATGCCTGCTGCAGAGCGAGGTCCGCCGCAACGCTGCTCTCGAGGTTGATCGATGGCAGCTTCTCCGTCTGTACCAGCAGATCGCCTTCGTCCATCGTCGGCATGAAGGTCTTGCCAATACCGAGATAGGCCAGTCCCGCCAGCGCAATCGCAAGCGCCGCGCCGGCTGCGACGGTTCGCGGATGCTCGAGCGCCCAGTCGAGTGAGCGCCCGTACATCGGCGTCAGCGCGCGCATCAGGCGCGGCTCCTGGTGCGGACCCGCCTTCAGCACAAAAGAGGCGATAACCGGTACCACGCTCAATGCCAGCAAAAGCGAGGCACTCAGCGCATAAATGATGGTCAGGGCAACGGGGGAGAAAAGCTTCCCCTCGAGTCCCTGCAGCGTCAGCAACGGCAGAAAGACGAGGCAGATGATCAGGATCCCCGCAGCTACCGGCTGTGCCACTTCGGCGACGGCACGGTAGACGACGTGCAGTTTCGGCAGGTCGCCGCGCGTATCCTGAAGGCGGCTGACGGTGTTCTCAACGACGACGACGGCCGCGTCGACCAGCATGCCTATCGCGATGGCCAGCCCACCGAGGCTCATCAGGTTCGCGGACAAGCCGGTTGCATTCATCATCATGAACGTCAGCAACGCGGATAGCGGCAGGGTTGTGGCAACGACCAGCGCGGCGCGGACCTCGCCCAGGAAGACGAGCAGGAGCAGGACGACGATGACTGCAGCCTCGACCAGCGCCCGCGTTACCGTACCAACGGCTTGATCGATCAGTTCGCTGCGATCGTAGAAGACCTCGAGCCGCACACCCCGCGGAAGGCTTGGCTCGAGTTCTGCCAGACGGGCCTTGACCCGCGCGACGACCTGGCTTGCATCAGCGCCGCGCAGCCCGATCACCAGTCCCTCGACAGCCTCGCCCTCGCCATCTTTGGTCACCGCACCGTAACGCGTCAGCGTGCCATCGCGCACCGTTGCGATATCGTCAATCCTCACGACACCTTCCGGGCCTGACCTCACGACGACCGCGGCGAGATCCTCCAGCGTGCTGACCGCACCAACCGCGCGAACGACCAGGGCTTCCTCGCCGCTGTCTAGCCGCCCTGCGCCGTCGTTGCCGTTGTTACGGAGAATCGCGGTATCCAGGTCCTCCAGCGTCACGCCGGCCGCCGCCATCGCGCCGCGATCCGGCACGACTTCGAAGGTCCGGACCCGTCCACCGAGGGAATTGACATCGGCAACACCCGGCAGCGTCCGCAAAGCCGGGCGGATCACCCAGTCGAGCAACGTCCGCCGCTCCTCCAGCGACAGGCCGCCGCCCTCAATCGTGAACATGAAGAGGTCCGACAGCGGGGTTGCTATCGGCGCCAGGCCTCCGACAGCACCTTCTGGCAGATCTGCGGCCACGTTGCCAAATCGCTCGGCCACCTGCTGGCGGGCCCAGTAGATGTCCGTGCCCTCCTCGAAGTCGATCGTGACGTCGGCTATTGCATATTTTGCAGCAGAGCGCAGCACGCTCTGCCGCGGAATCCCGAGCAATTCGTACTCCAGAGGTATCAGTACCCGGGCCTCGACTTCCTCGGGCGTCATTCCGGGAACCTTGAGTATCAGCTTCACCTGCGTCGGTGAGATGTCGGGAAACGCATCGATCGGTAAATGACGAAACGCCTGGATGCCGGCGACTGCGATCAGCCCGATCAGCAACAGAACGAGAAGGCGCTGCGACAGCGCGAACTCCACTGCGCGCTTGAGCATGACGGCTAGCTACCCTGCGCCAGCGCCTTCAGTGCGCTGAGTCCGGCTACGGCGATCCGGGCACCGGCGAGGCCGTCGCCGGTGACCGCGACCCCGTTCGGGGTGCGCAGACCACTCTTGACCGGGACCGCGACGAAGCCGCTTTCGGTGGCGCGGAATACCGTGTCCTGACCATCAAGCCGCACCAGGGCCCTTGCTGGAACAAGCACCGTTCCAGGGGCAACCGGGCCGAAGACGATCATTTCGGTGGATTGCCCGGGTCGCAGTCCGGGGCCGGCCGGCAGTTCGGCTCGCAACAGCGCACTGCGCGTGTGCGGATCAATTACCCGGCCGATGGACAGCACCCGACCGGAGCGTGGCGGATCGCCGGCCTCTGCGCGATAGCCCGCGCTGATGCGCTCGATGAGTCGCTCGGGAACCTGGGCCTCCAGCCAGACCTTTTCGGAGTCCAGAATAAAGAAAGCAACGCTTTCCCCTGTGACGCTGTCACCGGGCGCAAGGCCAGCCTCGATCAGCACGCCGTCGCCCGGCGCAAGCAACTGGTATTCGCCGGGCGCATTAGCCACCGGCCGGACGAGCGTCAACAAGGATTGATAACTGCTGCTTCGCGCCTGTGCTGCGCGTAACAGTGCCTCGCTCTCGATGCGGCGACGCGCCGGGGCAATGCCCTCGGCCACGAGTTTGCGATCCCGATCGACCTGCGCGCTCAGGCTGGTCAGTTCGGCCTGCGCGACGGCAAGGTCTGCGGCGACTTCGAGGTAGTCCCTGCTGCGCACCTGCAGCAGCGGCTCCCCGCGTGTCACGATCTTCCCCTGCTGCGCGGGTAACTGGATCACGGTGCCGCCAAGCGGCACGACGACTGCACGAGTGCTGTCACCGGGCAGTTTTACGGTAGCCGGGAGTGCCGCCATGGGTGCCTCAGCGACCGACGCGACTTCGGCCGTCTCGATTCCAAGTGCGGCCCGCTGCTCTGCGGACACAGCAATATTCACCCCGTCTGCAACGACCGCAACGGAGAACAGCCAGGCGGTCAGCGCCAGCAGGATTCTCAACAACGCCTGCTCCTCAGACTCATTCTGAAAACACCCGAAGGTTGCCAGCCCGGGCTTAAGACCACCATAAGGAGTTCGTCGAAGCGCGCTGTGACAAACCACGATTGAGAAGAGCGAGGCCTTATCGTCCCGGACTGGGGAACCCACACCGAGCCCGGGAACCTGTCCTGATTACATTGGCGACCCCGATTCGAAGCGGTCACTCCTGCGCCGTCAACCAGCGATCAAAGCGGCGCTCGAGCACGGGCAGCGGCAGGGCGCCGCCACTGAGCATCTGCGAATGAAATTCACGTATATCGAAGCCACGGCCGAGGCGCTGCGCTGCGCGCTGGCGCAACTCCAGTATCTTCAACTCACCGACCCTGCAGGCCAGCGCACGGCCGGGCCAGGCGATGTACCGGTCGACCTCGGTCGCTACATCGGCCTCGCCGAGCAGCGTATTCGCCCGCAGGTAGTCCATCGCCTGTTCCCTTGACCAGCTTCGGGAGTGGAGCCCGGTATCGACGACGAGACGGGCAGCACGCCAGATTTCCATCGACAGGGCGCCCAGCCGGCTGTATGTATCGCCGTAGAGCCCGAGGTCCGGACCCAGGGTTTCGGCATACGACGCCCAACCGTCCGAGTAGGCGGTGTCGCGTCCGAAACGCCGGATCCTCGGCAGGTCGGCTGATTCCTGTGCCAACGCGCGTTGGAAATGCATGCCCGGCACGGCTTCGTTGAGATACAGCGCATCCATAATGTATCGCGGCCTCGAGGCGATGTCGTAGGTATTGACGTAAAAGACGCCCGGCCGGTCTCCGTTTGCGCTCGGTGCCTGGTAAGACGCTGCGGCCGCGGTTTTCTCGCGGTATGACTCGACTGCTCGAATCTCCAAGCCCGATTCCGGCGTACGCGAGAACAGCAGTTGGAGGGCTGCATCGACGCGCCGGCCGACCTGACGATACGCCTGCAACATTGCGTCGGGATCGTCGAAATGAAGCTGCCGATCCGAGCGCAGCGTACTGAGAAAGCTGTTCAAATCCCCGGCGTGCCCCTGCTCGCGTGCAACGGCTTCCAGCGCAAGACGTATCCGTGCCACCTCGGCGAGACCCAGGGCATGAACAGCGTCGGGCTCGAGATTGCTACCAGTGTACAAGCGCAGCAGATAGGCATACCAGGAGGCGCCGTTCGGCAATTCCGACAAGCCGACCCGGGCGCCAGTCCGCGGCAGGTATTCTTCGGCAAGAAAGTCGCGCAAACGCACGTAGGCAGGGAACACATCAACCTCCAGCGCCTTCTGGTAAGCGTCGATCAGCCGATGACGATCGGCAATGGGCACACCCGCCGGGAAATTCAGTATCGGTCGCCAGAAGACACTCTGCCGCGGCGGCGCCTCGACAATGGCCGTGAGCTGGGGAATCGTCTGCTCGATCACGACGCCCGGCTGGATCACGCCCCGGGCCATCCCTTCGCGCATGTTCTCAATCGCATCGTCCACCCAGGCCGGGAAAGCGCTCATTCGGGAAAGAAAATTGTCGTAATCCTCCACCTTGGCAAAGCGTTGTACGCCGCGACCGTAGCCAAGCATCGCCAGGGTGACCGGCAAGCTCGAAAACTGATTGATCGGCAGCCACTCGCTCGGGTATCGAAACCCTTCAATGGCCATGCGGCGCTCGTAATCGAACATCTCGTAGGTGACGAGATCCTCCTCGTCAAGGCGCCCTGGATCGATTGAAGCGAGGCGCTCCAGCGCCTGCTGCTCAATCCAAAGTGAATCGGCCGTCCAGCGCGTGCTGAAATATTCGCCGAGCTTCGCGTCAAAACGACGATCGCCTTGCTCCGAAGCCAACAGGGGGTTGAGTTCGAGGAACTGGTCGTAATAGTCCTCGACCAGCGCCAGCAGTTTGCGTGCCTGGGCACTGTCAGCCTGAGGTGAAGCCGCCTCTCCGGTGTGCGCGTCGCCGGGCGGGCCGGCATCGCAGCCGGCGAGCAGCAACGTCGCGATCAACCCACCCAGCAGAGCCGGCGTCCTGCTCATTCGGCGTGACGTGCTTTTTTCGGTCTGCGCCGTGCGCTGTGCTCAACCGTGGTGTCCGCACGCGCAATCCGTCAGCGCCGCGCGGCGACCCAGCGTTCGATCTTTGCCTCGAGCACATCGAGCGGCACGGCACCGTCACAGAGCACCTCGCGATGAAAATCGCGCAGGTCGAACTTTGGTCCCAGGGCCTGCTCTGCGTCGCGACGCAACTGCTGGATTCGCAGGTCGCCGATCTTGTAGCCCAGCGCCTGGCCCGGCCATGCAATGTAGCGCTCGACCTCTGAGACGACGTCGGTCTCGGCCAGTGTCGAATTGTCGAGCATGTAACGAATCGCCTTCTCGCGGCTCCAGCCCTTAACGTGAAGGCCGGTGTCGACAACGAGACGCATTGCGCGCAGCTGCTCGTCGTTCAGCCGCCCGAAATACTGGTAGGGATCGGTGAACATGCCAAGCTCAGGCCCTAGGTACTCGGCGTACAGGGCCCAGCCTTCCACAAAGGCCGTGTAATCGCCGCCGAAACGGCGAAACCGCGGCAAACCCTCGAGTTCCTGCTGTATGGCAATCTGGAAGTGGTGCCCGGGTGACGCTTCATGCAGGGAAAGCGTCTCCATGCCGAAGCGAGGCTGCGCTTTCAGGTTGTAGGTGTTCACGTAAAAGATGCCGGGTCGCGATCCGTCGGCGGATGCGGGCTGGTAGGAGGCACCAGCGGCCGACTGCGCGCGAAAGGCTTCGACCTCCCGGACTTCGTAATCGGCTTTCGGAAAGACCGAGAAGACCCTCGGCAGCGCCGCATCGATGCGACGTTTCACGTCCTGGTAGCCCGCAACCAGGTCCGCGCCATCCGTGTAGTAAAATTGCGGGTTGGTCTCGAGGAATTCGAAGAACGCATCCAGATCACCTTCGAATCCCACCTGCTGACGCACGCCGTCCATTTCACCGAGAATTCGCGCCACCTCACCCAGGCCGATCGCGTGTATCGCCTCGGGGCTCAGGTCGGTCGTCGTGTGCTCACGCACATGGAACGCGTACCAGGCCGCCCCATCCGGCAGTGCCGACCAGGCCACGCTGTCACGGGTCTTCGAAAGGTAGTCGTCGCGAATGAAATCGCGCAGCCGAACGTGCGCCGGCAGCACCTGGTTCGCAATCACCGTCGCGTATTCCGTGGCCAGGCGCGCCTGAACGTCCGCTGGGAACGATTCGGGCATTAACTTGATCGGCGCGTAAAACAGGCTCTGCGTGGGATCCTCGACGATCACGCCGTCCAGTTGCGGCAGCACCTTTTCCATCACGGGTCGTGGCTGGACGACACCTTTGCTGGCGCCCTCGCGCATGTTGACAATCGCCTGGTCGAGAATCGCGGGGTAGGCCTCGAGTCGCTTGAGCCAGTTCTCGTAGTCCTGCACGGTCTCGAACGGCTGTGCATTTGTACCCGAACCGAGTGCCGGCATCAGCGTGATGAAGCTGCCGGTCTGGCTCATCGGTAGCAGGTAGGCGGGGAAGCGCTCCTGCTCGATCTCGAGCCTTCGCTCACGACCGAAAATGTCGTAGGAGATTTTCTCTTCCGGCGAGAGTTGTGCCGGATCGATCGCGGACAGTGCGCCCAGGTAACGCGCGTTCATGGCCCGTACCTTTGCCCGATACTCGGGGCCAAGGTAATTCGGCAATCGGTCGTTGTACCGATTATCGCCGATGAACGTCGCCATCACCGGGTTCAACTGCAGCGATTCTTCGAAATACGCCTCAAGCAGCGTGTCGAGCTGCTCGCCGTCGCCACCAGAGGTCTGTTCAATGGGCGGGATCGTACCTGCCGGGCTCGTCGAAATGGGTGGCTCTGTAGTGCAAGCCGTCGCCAGGACGGAAAGCACGGTCAGCGCTGCAATACGTGTGTTCATCGATGAGAGTCAAAACCCGCATAGAGACATGAGAAAACGAAGTATAGGGTCATTTTTCGACGATCGCGGTCACGCCCATGCCGCCAGCCGTACACACGGAGACGAGACCACGCCCGCCACCGCGGTGGTCAATCTGCTTTGCGAGCGTGGCGAGTATGCGCGCCCCCGTGGCGGCAAACGGATGACCCATCGCCAGGCTGCTGCCCTTCGGGTTGAGCCTGCCACGATCGATCGTTCCAAGTGCGTCGTGCAGCCCCAGCCGTTCGCGACAGAAACGGACCGATTCCCAGGCCTCGAGCGTGCACAGCACCTGGGCGGCGAAGGCCTCGTGAATCTCGTAGATATCGAAGTCCTGCAATCCGATGCCAGCGTCGCTGAGCATGCGCGGAACCGCGTAAGCCGGTGCCATCAGCAGTCCGTCTTCCGCGACAAAATCGACGGCGGCCACCTTACCGTAGCTCAGGTAGGCCAGTATCGGCAGGCCTCTCGCTCGCGCCCAGTCCTCCGTGGCGAGCAGCACCGCGGCAGCGCCGTCCGTCATGGGCGTCGAATTGCCGGCCGTCAGCGTCGCACTGCCGTCGATCGGAAATGCGGGCTTGAGCTTCGCGAGCTTCTCCAGGCTGGTGTCGCCGCGAAGGTTGTCATCCTGGCGCAGTCCGCCAAACTCGACCACGAGGGCATCGTAAAAGCCGGCCTCATAGGCCGCGGCGGCTTTCCGGTGACTGCTGAACGCCAGCTCGTCCTGCGCTTTCCGGCTGATCGCCCAGTCCTTCGCCATCCGTTCGCAACTCTGGCCCATCGACAGACCCGTGCGCGGCTCGACGACCGCGGGCAGGTCGGGCCTGATATGCCCGGGCCGTAAGCCCGCCCAGGGTACAAGCCGCTCGCGCAGCGAGCGGCCGCGGGCGCTGCGCAACAGCAGCTTGCGAAGTTCCTCGTTAACACCGATGGGCGCGTCGCTCGCGGTGTCGACACCGGCCGCGATACCGCAGTCAATCTGACCCAGTGCGATTTTCATCCCGATGACGATCGCGGCCTCGAGGCTCGTCCCGCAGGCACGTTGCAGGTCAAATCCGGGAGTCCGCGGCGACAGCCCGCTGCCCATCACCGATTCGCGCACGAGGTTGAAGTCACGCGGATGCTTGAGGACCGCGCCGGCAGCAACCTCTCCCAGGCACTCACCGGCCAGCCCGTAATGCTCGACGAGCGCTCGCAGCGTGGCCGTGAGCATGGCCTGGTTGCTGAACTGCGCGTATGCGCCCATCGCGCGCGCGAACGGGATGCGGATGCCGCCAACGATGGCGACCCGGCGTACGCTGGAGCCGACGAGCATAGGATATCCCGGGACTGGAAACGAGTCTCGATTATAGACTCAAAGCCTGCACCGGCCGCTGACCGGAAGCTCCAGCGAAGGCCTCGCTCCTGCTATTCTTACAGGTCTCCAATGGATCATTGTGCTTCGGAGTCTATCGATGAGCACCCTGCAGTTAAGAGCCTCTGACGGCAACGTCTTCTCCGCCTACCTCGCCAAGCCCGAAGGACGCCCCAAAGGCGCGATTGTCGTCATCCAGGAGATATTTGGCGTCACCTCGCACATTCGCCGGGTCGCGGAGCAGTACGCCTCGAAAGGCTATATTGCCGTGGCACCGGCCTTGTTTGATCGACTCGAAAAAGGCGTCGAACTGCCGTATGACGCGACCGGACTCGAGCAAGGCATGAACTATGTGGGCCAGCTTGACGACGCCCGCCTGCTCGCCGACCTCAACGCCGCGATTGATTCGGTGACCCATGCCGGGCGAGTGGGAATGGTCGGCTTCTGCTGGGGCGGCCGCGTGACCTACCTGGCCGCCTGCCACACCAATATTGCCGCTGCCGTCGCCTACTACGGTGGCGGTATCGTGAACCTGCTCGAAAACGTGCCGAGATGCCCGACCATGTTTCACTTCGGTGAGAAGGACATCTATATCAGCGCAGCCGACGTGAAGAAGATCCGCGAAGCTTATCCGCAGGGCGTCTATCACCTGTACCCGGTCGGGCACGGATTCAACTGTACCGACCGGGCGGACTTCGATTCGGCCAGCGCACACCTGGCCTTCGATCGCTCGACGGCGTTTTTCGACGAATTCGTCGGCTGAACTCGCGCAGACAACCGAGGCGGCCAACTTCCTCGCCACAGGTACACCCAATGGTGCTGACACTCACAGACAGTGACCTCCTCCGCCAGCAATGCTTTATCGACGGAGCCTGGGTCGACGCCGATGACGGAAAGACCGTCGCAGTCAGCAATCCTGCGGATGGCAGTGCCCTCGGCACCGTTCCCACGATGGGTGCCACAGAGACCCGGCGCGCGATCGATGCCGCTCATGGCGCATTTCCGGAGTGGGCAGCTCGAACCGCGAAAGAACGGGCTGCGCTGATGCGCTGCTGGTACGAGCTGATGCTTGACCATGCCGACGATCTCGCGATCATCATGACCGCAGAGCAGGGCAAGCCGCTGGCGGAGGCGAAGGGCGAGGTCAGTTATGCAGCTTCCTTCATCGAGTGGTTTGCCGAGGAAGGTAAGCGCATCTATGGCGATGTGATTCCTGCCCACCAGAGCGACAAGCGTATCGTCGTGCTGCGCCAGCCAGTCGGTGTCGTTGCAGCGATTACGCCATGGAATTTTCCGTCAGCGATGATCACCCGCAAGGCGGGCCCGGCACTCGCCTCCGGATGTACTTTCGTCTGTAAGCCGGCGACCCAGACGCCGTACTCGGCCCTTGCGCTCGCAGAGCTATCGCGCCGCGCGGGCATACCGCCGGGCGTGTTCAACGTAGTAACGGGCCGCGCCGGCGACGTTGGCGGCGAGATGACGGCCAATGCCCGCGTTCGCAAGTTGAGCTTTACCGGCTCAACCGAAGTCGGCAAGAAGCTGCTCGTGCAGTGTGCCCCCACGCTCAAGAAAGTCTCGCTTGAACTTGGCGGCAACGCGCCATTCATCGTTTTCGATGATGCCGATATCAAGGCCGCGGTGGAAGGCGTGCTGGCCAGTAAGTATCGCAACACGGGCCAGACCTGCGTGTGCACGAACCGAATCCTCGTGCAGCAGGGCGTGCACGACGAATTCGTGGCTGGCCTCGTCGAAGGCGTGGCCCGGCTGCGCGTAGGCGACGGCCTGGCCGGGGCCACAGACCAGGGCCCGCTGATCGATGCTGCCGCGGTCGGAAAAGTCGAGGAACACATCGCTGATGCGCTGGCCAAGGGGGGACGGCTAGCCTGCGGCGGAAAGCGTCACGCACTCGGCGGCACGTACTTCGAACCGACCGTGATTACCGGCGCACGGCCGGATATGCAGGTGGCACGCGAAGAAACCTTCGGGCCGCTGGCACCGGTGTTCCGCTTCGAGACGGAAGCCGAAGCCGTAAGGATGGCCAACGATACCGAATTCGGCCTGGCCGCCTACTTCTACACCCGCGACCTTGCGCGTGCCTGGCGAGTCGCCGAGGCGCTGGAATACGGCATTGTCGGGCTGAACACGGGGCTCATTTCGACCGAGGTGGCGCCGTTCGGCGGAGTCAAGGAGTCCGGTATCGGGCGGGAAGGCTCCCGGTACGGCATCGAGGATTACACCGAGCTCAAGTATCTCTGCCTGGGCGGCATCTCGTCTTGATTCGACCGCTTTCGGACCGGGCGCTGCTCGTTCTGCTGGCAGCGCTCTCGGCCCTCGGACCGGTCGCGACGAATCTCTACCTGCCCGCCCTTCCCTCGGTACGCGAGCACTTTGGCGCCAGCGTCGCAGAAGTCCAGACCACATTCTCCATTTCGCTGGTGACCTTTGCGCTCGGGATGCTGCTCTGGGGGCCCTGGTCGGACCGCTACGGACGGCGCCCGGCCGTGCTGGGCGGGCTGCTGATCCTGATGCTCGGAGCGCTGCTGAGTTTCCTCGCGCAAAAACTCGGCTGGCTGGTCGCGGGCCGGGGCATTCAGGCCTTCGGAACGGCCACCGGCATCATCGTTGCGCGAGCCATTGTCAGTGACCGGTTTCCCGCTCACCGGATGGTCAAGGTCCTGGCGACCCTGACGATGGTTTCGGTGCTTGGGCACGCACTGGCGCCGGCACTCGGCGGCTACCTCACCGCCGGCCTGGGCTGGCGCTCGGTCTTCGCCGCACTGGCGCTTTTCACGGGTCTACTGGCCGCCGCAGTCTGGTTCTACCTGCCGGAAACGAGCGCTCGCAAAGCCGACCCGCCGCGTGCCGCGGAGATGTTTGCCACCGCGGGACGGCTGTTGCGCATGCCGCTGTTCGCCAGTTGCGTCGCGCAGAGCGCGATCATATTTACGACATTCATCGTGTTTATTTCACTCGCTCCCTACGTGATGGCCTCGGCGCTCAGACGGCCGACCACCGAATACGGCATGTATTTCGTGCTGATCGCCGTCGGCTATTTTCTTGGTAACTGGTCCGTGAGTCGCTTCATGGGTCGACGCAAACCGCAGCGCATGTTGAGCACCGGAATCATGCTGCAGGCCATCGGTGCACTGGCAGCGCTTGGATTCGTCGCCCTGGGCCTGCTGCACCCCTTGTGGATTTTCCTGCCCATGGGCGTCGTTGCATTTGGCCAGGGTCTGGCACTGCCCAACGTCACCGCCACCGCGGTGAGCCTGGCACCGCAACAGGCCGGCGTGGCCTCGAGCACACTCGGATTCCTGCAACAGATGATAGGTGCCGTGTGCGTACAGGCAATGGGCATCTTTCCGACGACAACGCCGTTTCCGATGCTCATTTTCTGCGCATCAGTCTGCCTGCTGGGCGTGCTCGTACTGAAACTGTCCCCGTCGATGGAAACCACCGCGGCTCAATACACGAAGTAAGCCGGCAATCGGCATAATGCAGTGAAGCTCAGGATGCTCAGTAAAGAAGACCAGCAATGAACCGCTACACAGGAAACTCGGACTACGCACACGGCACGCCCGCGCGAACGGGACTGATGCTGGTCAACCTCGGCACGCCGGACGACCCGAGCCCGCGGGCGGTCCGCCGATATCTTGCGGAATTCCTGAGCGATCCACGGGTGATCGAAATGCCGCGTGCACTGTGGTGGCTGATCCTGCACGGGGTCATCCTGCGAATACGTCCGAGGCGCAGCGCACATGCCTACGGCAAGATCTGGACAGCCGAGGGATCACCTCTGCTGATCGAATCGAAAGCGCTGACCGACGCGGTGCGGCTGCGCATGCAGCAGCGATTTAGTGATCGCGTGTCAGTTGCGCTGGCAATGACCTACGGACGGCCGTCGATCGCGCAGGCGCTCGATCAGTTCCGCCGGGACAACGTGCAGCGTCTGCTGGTCCTGCCACTTTATCCGCAGTATTCGGCCACCAGCACCGGCGCGATCTTTGACCGCGTTACCGCCGAGCTTGGACGATGGCGATACCTGCCGGAGCTGCGCTTCGTCAACCAGTACTGGGAGCAGTCATCCTACATCGAGGCGATCGCGGCGAGCATCGCCGAACACTGGCGCAGTCACGAAAGGAACCACCTGCTGTTTTCTTTTCACTCGATTCCCAAGCGTTATTTCCTCGCCGGCGATCCGTATCACTGTTTCTGCCGAGCCACCGCCCGCCGGGTCGCGGAGCATCTCGGTCTCGATGGCTCGCAGTGGTCGGTTGGATTCCAGTCACGGTTTGGCAGAGAAGAATGGTTGCAGCCGTATGTCGATCACCTGCTGCAGGAATACGCGACGAACGGGCCTCGCCGGGTCACCCTGGTCTGCCCCGGGTTCGCGACCGACTGCCTCGAAACCCTCGAGGAAATCGATATGCAGAACCGAGATCTTTTCCTGTCGGCCGGTGGCGAATCGTTCGATTACGTGCCTTGCCTGAACTCCAGCGAGGCCCATGTGCAGCTGATCGAGGAAGTCGTTCAGAAGCACGTGGCGGGCTGGCCGGACATCGAGCAGGCCCCCGATCCCGTCAGTCTTGCCGCCTCACGTGATCGTGCAACAGCGCTGGGTGCTCCTTCCTGATGCTTGGGCGCTTTCTGGAGATCAGCGTCGCTGCCCCGGACATCGCCGAATCGCTCGTGTTCTATGAATCGCTCGGCTTCGTGCAGGCCGTCGTCGGCGACGCCTGGCGTCATCCCTACGCCGTCATTACCGATGGTCGGCTGGTCCTCGGACTGCACCAGGATGGGGGCGACCGGCCCTCGCTGACCTGGCTGCACCCGGACCTTGAGGCGCATGTGCAGGCGCTCAGGGAGGCGGGCATCGAGCTGGATTTCACCTGCCTGGACGAGGAGTCCTTCCACCGCATCGGGTTTCGCGACCCGACCGGGCTGCTGATCACGCTGGTCGAAGCGAGGACTTTCTCGCCCGCCAACGTGACGGCTGGCTTCATTTCCCGGCTCGGATTCTTCGAGGAAATCGGCCTGCCGACTGACAACCTCGACGGCTGTGCCGCGTTCTGGGACAGGCTCGGCCTCGTGGCTTTCGATCCTGAGTCGGCGCCCGTGCGCCGCGCCGCCGTCGCGGCCCGTGACATCAACCTCGGGCTCTACGACGTGAAACTCCGAAGGCCGGTGTTGAAGTTCTCATTGCCAGAGATGCCAGATCGCGCCTCTGAGCTGCGAGACGAGGGTTACCGTTTCGCGAAACTGCCAGGCGACTGGCCCCGCGATCAGCTTGCCTTGCTGGAGGCTCCCGAAGGGACGCTGCTGCTCATGTCCGAAACACCTGTTGAGCCTGCGTAGACCAGTGGCCGGGAGATCCGAGGATCGACTGAGTTAACATGCGCCGGTGAAGGCATGCGCCCCGGAGAGATTGAATGCGCTGGCGCCATACCGATCGATCTCATCGAATCATTGTGGGATTTTCCGCTGGATCATTGTCCCGGCGATACGTGTCGTTGCATTGCTGCATTCTGAAGGACGGCAGTTGCGGTGATCAGTAGGGCACTCCGTGGTTTTAGGTGGCGTGGCGCGGCACCGGGGCGCGTATTCCTGGCGCTGTTGTCCGTCACGGTGTTGCTGGCCTGCCAGCCGGAGGCCGAGATCGCCGCAAAGGCCCCGTCCGGGGCGAGCGCCGATGCGACCGAATCCTTTGAGAACCGGCTGTACATATTGACCTGGCCGGGTTACATCGAGCGCGGCGAGTCCGACCAAGCTTTCGACTGGGTCACGTCGTTCGAACAGGACACTGGCTGCGAACTGCACTCCACGACGGCCTCGAGTTCCGAGGAAATGATCGCGCTGATCCAGCAGGGTGGCCACGATCTCGTGACGGCTGCCGGGGATGCCAGCTTGCGCCTGATCCGCTCCGGTCTCGTGCAGCCCATCGACCTTGAACGAATCCCGAGCTATGCCAACGTCGATGCCCGGCTGCGCGATGCCCCGTGGCACTTCGTTGACGGCAGACACTACGGCACGCCGTTCCTGTGGACACGCAATGTCATCGCCTATGACAGCACGGTCTTTGAACGGCCGCCGCGAACATGGTCGATCCTGTTCGAACCGGCAGTCCTGCCCGATGGACGCAGTAACCGGGAGAGAATCCAGGCCTATGGCGGTCCGATGTCGATTGCGGACGCCGCATTGTATTTGCGGCTGCGCAACGCAGACCTGGGCATCACAGACCCGTATGAACTGAATGAAGCCCAGTACACCGCGGCGCTCGGGCTGCTGCGCAATCAGCGCAAGCTCGTACAGCGCTACTGGCGCAACGTCGGCGAACAGGCACAGGGGTTTACGACCGGCGGTGTCGTGGCATCGATTGCATGGCCATACACGGCGAATCGGCTGGCGGCAGCCGGGCGGCCCATCGGGACCACGGTTCCCAACGCGGTAACGACCGGGCGCGCGGATACGACGTTGCTGACGACCGGTGCCAGGCACCCGGTTTGCGCCTACCGATGGATGGAATGGTCGCTGAACGCGACCGTGCAGGGCGACGCGGCCGCCTGGACCGGCGCCGTTCCGTCCGTGCCGGCCGCCTGCGATGACAACGAACGGCTCGGCGTCTCCGGCTGCCGGCACAATGGCGCCGATGACTTCGAGACAACCTGGTTCTGGCGGACCCCGACGCGCGACTGCGCACAGGGCAGCTGTGTGCCCTATGAGCGCTGGGTCAACGACTATGGGGCTCTGATCAGCGACCAGTAAGACTCGCTGCGATGCGCTCCCTGAGGGGCATGGTCATCGTGGGACCTGGCGGGTCAGGAACCGATGCCGTCGGTTCGGGCCGGGCGCTGCGGATCAAAAATACTCACGAGCCAGATCGACAGTGCACTGAACAGCACTCCAGGCACCATTTCGTACAAATCGAAGATAACGCCACTGCCCTGCTTCCACAGTATGACCGTCAGCCCCCCCACGACGATCCCGGCCAGCGCACCGTTACGCGTGATTCGATCCCAGTATAGCGAGAGGACGATCGCCGGGCCGAACGCTGCACCAAAGCCGGCCCACGCCCAGGCGACGAGATCGAGCACCTTGTTATCGGGGTCGCGCGCCAGCGCGAAAGCCAGTATCGCAATCAACAGCACGGCGCCGCGGCCAATCCAGAGCAATTCAATCCGGCCGGGATCCTTGCGAAACAGACCCTTGTAGAAATCCTGCGCGAAGGCGGACGAGGCGACCAGCAACTGCGCCGAGGCCGTGCTCATGATTGCAGCCAGGATGCCGGAGAGGCAGATCCCCGCCAGCACTGGGTGAAGGAATTGTGCGGCCATCACGATAAAGGCCTTCTCGGCGTCAGGACCGGTCAGCGGCGGCTCTAGCAACGGGATTGCAAGCAGGCCCACGAGGACTGCGGCGGCAAGCACGATGACGACCCAGCCCATCGCCACGCGTCGGGCCGTCGGCATGTCGTCGACCGATCGAATGGCCATGAATCGTGCAAGAACATGAGGCTGACCGGGATAACCGAGACCCCAGGCCAGCAGCGAGACGATGCCGATCGTACCGATGGCTTCGCCGCTCACGGTAACGAACGGATCGAGCAGCGCCGGGTTTCGCGCCTCCAGCGCCACACCGAGTTCGCCGAAACCACCCACCAGCACAAACCCGAGTCCGGCCACCAGCAGCAACGAGACAAACATCAGCACGCCCTGCAGCACGTCCGACCAGCTGATCGCGAGGAATCCGCCAAAGAACGTGTAGGCAAGCATCACTGAACTGCCCCACAACATCGCCTCGATATACGGCATGTCGAAAAGGGCCTCGAAGAGGCGGCCGGCCGCAACGAACCCGGAACTGGTGTAGAAGGTGAAGAAGACCAGGATGAAGAACGCGCTCAAGGTCCGCAGAATGCGCGTCTTGTCTTCGAAGCGGCGCTCGAAATAGTCAGGCAGTGTCAGGGCATTGCCGAGCTGCTCGGTACGCACTCGCAGCGGCGCAGCGATGAACTTCCAGTTCAGGTAGGTGCCGATGATCAGACCCGACAGCAACCAGATTGCGTCAATCCCGGTCAGGTACGCCAGGCCGGGCAGGCCCATCAGCAGCCATCCGCTCATGTCCGATGCCTGGGCGCTGAACGCAGTCACCCAGCTGCCCAGCGACCGACCGCCCAGTATGAAATCGGCCAGGTTCGTTGTTCGCCGGTAGGCGACGAAACCCAGCACCAGGCAGATACCCATGTACACGGCGATTGTCGCGATAATGATTGGCTTATCGATCATGTTCTGCCCGTGCCGGAACCCGCATGGATGTCAGCGCTCAATCAGTTGGCGAGGTGAAGTGTCCGACCCGAGTGTAATGGGATGCCCGCGCAAGGTCACAAAACCTTCATGAAAAAAGCCGGTTCAGCGACCCGTAATGCCCGCTGTCGAGACTGACCGCCCCCCGATCGCTCTCGACGGCTGGCGATGCCCGCTCGGGCATTGAGCGGCGCCGGGGCTGCCTCGAGATGGCCAACGGCCCGAAACAAACCGCCGCGAATCGGGGCAGGGTCCCCCGCCTTGCTCCGATTTTCCTTTCACACTGCAACCTTTCGTTCGCTTGCTGCATCCAACCGTCACAGAAACGAGCGAAAGGAAGGACAGGACATGACCCGCAGGCCGATTTCACTGATCCTCGCGATTGCGCTGTCACTTACCGCATCCCAGACGCTGGCCTGGGGAGGGAATTGCAAGCACTCCGCCGAGCGGCAGGCAGGTATCGACCGGGGCGATGCAAGTCGCGTCGAAGTCTTCGCTTTCGGTGGTGCACTGAAGGTCCTGCCGGCGAGCGGCTCGACAATCCAGGCTAACGGACGCGCATGCGCGTCAAGCGAGCGCTACCTTGAACAGACAGTGGTTAGCGCCATCCGCGAGGGTGACGTGATCCGGGTATTTGTCGAAGTGCCGCAGGACATGCATGGTTTCGGTAACGTCTATGCAACCCTGGACCTGACCGTAAAGATCCCGGCGGACATCCCGGTCAGCGTGACCGACACCAGCGGCGATGCCACCATCGAGGATGTTCATGTCACGCGAGTAACGGACACCTCTGGCGACCTGTTGATTCGGCGCGCCCGGTCAGATGTCGAAATCCGTGACAGTTCCGGTGAGCTGAAGGTTGAGGGCGCCACAGGCAAGGTCTCGATCACCGACAGCTCAGGCGATATTACGATCGATGACGCCGCCGAGGTTCTGATTCGCAGCGACAGCTCCGGAAACATCAGGATCGCAGGCATCACCGGCAGCGTCCTGATCGAGAATGACTCCTCCGGGGATATCACCGTCTCGAAGGTCGGACATGACGTCACGCTGCTGGCTGACTCGAGCGGCGATGTACGTGTCACGGACGTCGGCGGTCAGGTGAGCCTGCCGCACTACAAGCAATAGCTGCAATACCCGCCGCGATCAGCTTCCCGTCTCTGCCAGCAGGCAATCGATCATGGCCTGCGCCTGGCGGCGATAGCCGCCTCCGAAAAGGTTGAGATGGTTCAGCACGTGGTAGAGGTTGTAAAAGGTGGCGCGGGTCTCGGCGCCGGCCTCGAGGGCCCATGCGGACTCATAGGCGGCATAGAATTCGCGACCGAAGCCGCCGAAAAGCCGGGTCATCGCGATATCGGCTTCCCGGTCGCCGTAGTAACTGGCCGGGTCAAAAATAACCGGCGCGCCTGCAGCATCGGTTGCCCGGTTTCCACTCCACAAGTCACCATGCAGCAGCGAGGGCGTGATGCGCCGATGGCCGATGATCCCGGCCGTGCGCTCGCACAATCGGCGTCCCGTGTCGACCAGGTGGGAGTCGTGACCCTGCTGCTCGGCCAGATCAAGCTGGAAGCCCAGCCGCCGGGTGGCGAAGAACCGCGCCCAGTCGTTCGACCAGCCATTGTCCTGGCGTGTACTGCCGATCGTGTTGTCACGGTGCCAGCCAAATTCGTCGGCCGACGCACGATGTAGTGCGGCCAGCTCAATGCCAAGGCGCGCCTCCGTTCGCCCAGGGCCCGCGGCCAGGTCGATCCACTCGAGGGCCAGGAAAGCGCTGCCACCGCTGACGCCGCAGCCGATGACCCCGGGAACCCGTACGGCACCGGTCGCTGCCAGCGCAGACAGCGCATCCGCCTCTGCCGCAAACATCTCGTGACGATCAGCCGTCGTGAGCTTGACAAACAACGGCCCCGAATCGGTTTCCCAGCGCAGACACTCGTTGATACAGCCACCGGCAACGTGGCCTGACGGTGTCTCAGCGGGTCTTCGACCCGTTTGTATCGCGATCTGGTCGCGCAGTTCGCGGGCATCGGGGTTCGTCAATGACCGCTACCTCGCGGCGGCGTCGGCAGCGGCGATACGTTGCGCCTGGTTGCGCAACATACGGCCGAATCCAAGCTCATCGTAGAGACGCTCGATCGCCTCGAGGTCCGGCGCCGCCCGGCGCAGTCCCTCGACATTCACTTCGATCGGCATGTCACGGGCGATACCGGTCAGTCTTCGCCAGAGAAATGCCGCGTCGCGGTGTTCGCGCAGACTGCCCTCGACAAACGAGGCGCCACGGAACTTCAGTTTCGAGACTGCGTCAATGTTCTCGTAGAGGCCTGGCAGGTCATCAAAATGCTTCAAGAGCGTTGCTGCCGTTTTACGGCCGACGCCGGGAACGCCGGGAATGTTGTCCACGGCATCACCCATCAGTGCCAGGAAGTCGGCCATGCGGGCTGGCGTCGCGCCGAATCGCCGTTCGATGTCGTCGTGACCGTAGCGGACATCGGCAACGGCGTCCCAGTAGGTGTCTTCGCTGGAGAGCAATTGAGTAAGATCCTTGTCGCGGCTGACGATCGTGACCGGTCGACCCTCCTGCTGTGCCAGGCTGGTCAGCGTTCCAATGATGTCATCGGCTTCGAAACGCGAGCTGGCGAACTCGACCAGCCCCAGGGCCCGGCAAACCTGTCGGCAAAGTCCAAACTGGTGCTTGAGTTCAAGCGGTGCCGGCTCGCGATTGGCCTTGTAGGCCGGGTAGATCTCACTGCGAAAGGATTGCTCGAGACTCTCATCGAAGGCCACCGCAACATACTCCGGCGCCTCGCGCTCAATCAGGTCGCCGAGGAAGCGCGCAAATCCATGCAACGCGTTGACGGGATTTCCGGCAGGGTCGGTGATTTCCACTGGCACCGAGTAATACGCCCGGAAGATGAACACGCTCGCGTCGACGAGATACAGCACAGCGCTCAGCCTGCCGCGCGCTTCAGGTTGCGGGCGCCGGACGCCGCGAAGAAACCCGGATTCGGATCGAAGCCGCGACTCAGTCGCATCAGATTTCCCATTCCGGCGGCGCCCCACGGTAAGCGTCAATCGACTCGAACATTGCCGAGATGAGCCTGTTCTCTTCGGCAGAGAGCTCAGGGCGCCAGGTCTCGAACAGCAACACAACGCGCGTCTGGTCGCTGCGGTTCCAGGCTTCGTGTTCGATCGTGTCATCGAAGACCCACGCTTTTCCCTCAACCCACTCGCGCTGGTCATTACCCACGCGAAATCCGCAATTCGGTGGAATGATCAGCGGCAGATGGCAGATCAGGCGGATGTTGGCCAGGCCATTGTGCGGCGGAATCCGCGCGCCGGGCTTGAGCAGCGAGAACAGCACCGACGGTGAACGATGGGTAAAGCGAGCCAGCGGCACGTGTTCGAGCGCCAGCATGGTCTTCGGGCAACGCGCTGCATTCTGTTCGATCCGGCGGCCGTTCTTCCACAGGTAGAAGGCGCTCCAGTCGGCATTGTTGAGCATACCGTCCTGGCTCTTGTAAGGGCGGCTCGGGTCGCCCTGCAGGTAGGGCTCGAATGCAGTGTCATCGGCCAGGACCTGAAGCAGTTCAGACCGGATGTCATCCGTCGCGGCTTCGACGGCATCCAGCCACGGAAACTGCGCTCTCGGATAGAACTGGACCTGCGGAAGGCCCGGGAAATAGTAATAGCGCGGTTCCTGGACGTAGATCTTCCGGGTGCCGAAGATGATGTCCAGCGACTCGCTGAAACGGGCGCTCGAGCTCGACGGCTCATAACCCGCCGATTCGAGTCCGGCCCGCAGATGGGCCTGGTACTCGGCAGCGTAGTGCTCGCACATCGCCTGAGCGCGGCGGATTTCCGGCAACAGCTCGGGTGGCAACTGGGCCTGCGGCGGTACCGACTGGACCGCGGCGACATAAGATGCCGAAGCTGATCGGCCATCCCCCGCTTCAGCCAGCAGGTCAGCTTTGAGGATGAGCGCGGCAAGGTTGCGTGGCTCGATGCCCAGCGCACGCTCAACTGCAGACAGTGCCCCTTGGCCGTCCCCAAGGCGACGGCAGGCACGGGCGAGCCCCAGTTGAACGTTTATATCCCCTCGACCGGCCTCGATTGCGCTGGTGAAAAGTCGGTGCGCCGCGGCCGCGTCACCCTGGCGCAGTGCTTCCGCCCCGTCGCGAGCAAACGTGCGGGCCTCTCTTCGACTTGGCTTATCCATGACACAACAGAATAAGTGATCCGAACGCGCCTGTGCATCGGCTCGGCTGTAATGAACGCGGCGGAGATGCGACCATGCCGGCTTTACCGAGCACGGCACCTGGCAAGGGCAGGCCCGCATTGAAGACCGAATATGTCATCGTTGCGATGACCCACGACCATGTCAGCGGGTTTCACAGTGTCCTCGACAAGGTCGCGCGCGAGGGCCGTTTCCTCGCATTCGTGGAGGCGCCGCCGATCACCCGCATACGTCGTTTCATTCGCAATAACCTGCGCGAGCAGGCGCCGCAGTTTGTTGCGCTCGAAGCGCAACAGGTCGTCGGCTGGTGCGATATCACCATACGCCCGCACCCAACCGTCAGGCACAGTGGCACGCTCGGCATGGGCGTTCTGTCAGGCTACCGCGGGCAGGGAATCGGCCGTCGTCTTCTGCAGACAACGCTTGCCGCCGCCGCTGCCCGGGGCCTGAGCCGGATCGAGCTCGTGGTCCGGGCTGACAATCACCCGGCGATCAAGCTGTATGAGGCCTGCGGTTTCGAGACCGAGGGACGGCTTCGTCAGTACATGATGATCGATGGCCAGCCGTTCGACGCGCTGCTGATGTCCCGGCTCGGCTGAACGCGGAGCAAAGCTCAGGGGCAACACTGGCCGCCCTGAACGGACCGCCCCCGTACCGACGGTCTGCTGCGCTACGGCTGGTCGCTCGCGGCGCTCAGCCGCTGGTGCAGCGGACTCTTGCGCGGGAAATGCGCCAGCAGGTATTCCATCTGGTCGGCCAGTACCCGGCGGCCCTTGAGGTAAATGTATTCGGCGTAGCTGGGCTTGAACGGAATCGCGATCAGTTGCAGGTTTGCCTGCTCGGGCGTGCGCCCGGCCTTGAGGTTGTTGCAGCGCCGACAGGCCGTGACAACGTTGGTCCACGTGTCGCGCCCACCGCGGCTGATGGGCGTCACGTGGTCCCGCGAGAGTTCACTGGCTGAAAACCGCAGGCCACAGTACATGCACAGATGGACATCGCGCCGGAACAGGGTCTGATTGTTCAGCGGTGGTACATAGTCACGGTGTCGATTGCCTGGATTGTGGTTGTGACCAATCGTCGCGAGGATCGATTTGACCTCCAGGACGCTGCGTCGGCCGGTCCGCGCGTTGATACCGCCGCGCAGCCGAAACAGTGGCTGTCCGAATGAATACGCGACCTGGCCCATGAAATGCAGGCGGACGGCGTCCCGGTAATCAATCCACTCCAGTGGCATACCCGAGACGTCGGTACGAAGAACCTCCTGCGACAGACTGTGCACGAATTTCTCCTCTGGCGCGGCCCCACACCGGCACGCTCGACGCTGCGAAAGATACGTCAGCGGAACGAACCGCTCAACGCTTCCCGGAAGTTACCGCGCCCCTCGGCCCGTGGCGTCCGCCGCGTAGCATTGATTGAGTGAATCTACCCCAATAAGACTGGCGACGGGGCAGAATAGGCGGCCGACCGATCCGGGAGCGGACGGGGTGCAACGAGGGGAGGGGCAGCCAACCTGGCGGATGCAAAACGTCTGTAATGACAATCGCTTGTCAGTCTTTGATGAGAAAAGATTTGCACCGCACGCTGCGAATGCCCGCGCGGCTCGCGCAATGCAGCCGGGGCAATCTGGACTTAGTCCATCCGGATCCGGCCCGAGTCCTGTAACTTACTGATTAAAAATGCTTTATCTTGTAGCGTCTAATTTGTAAGCAAATGGCAAAACTCGTTGGTGGGATCAGCACTTGAGCGCTCTGCGCGCAGATCATCCACAGACTTATCCACAGCAGATGTGGACAACTTCACATAAGCCGGCTCGCCCATGAGCGCCGTGCTGGTCATTGCTGTCGATGCGCCGTTGCGGCAGCTTTTCGACTACAGGCCGCCCGCCGAGACGCCGATCGCGACGCTGCGCCCCGGCATGCGCGTCTGGGTGCCGTTTGGTCGCAGGCGTGTGGTCGGCGTGCTGGTCGAAGTGCGTGAGTATTCCGCCTACCCGGAGGCGAAGCTCAGGGCCGCTCACGCGCCCATCGATGCCGAGCCGGTCATCGATGGGCCCTTGCTGGACCTGCTGTGCTGGTCGGCCAACTATTATCGGCATCCACCGGGTGAAGTGATTGCTGCGGCATTGCCCCTCGCATTGCGATCCGGGCAACCGGCCCGGGCGCAGATCGAGCGTTGGTCCCTGAGCGAGGCCGCGCTGGAGGGCCGCCTCGACCCACCGGGCAAACGCGCGAATCGCCAGCTCGCGATGATCGACTTTCTCAGGGCCGGTCGTGCAGCCGGCGCTGCAGAACTCGCGGCCTTCTCACCGCGTTGGCGGGAGCAGCTGCGGGAGCTGGAGAAGCGTGGCTGGGTGTCGCGACATCGGGTTGCGCAGGATGATCTTCCGGGCCCACTTGAGCACTTTGGCACCGCGAGTGCGCAGTCCCGCGAGGTGACCGGGAATCGGCCTCAGCCCACGGCGGAGCAGCAGGCCGCCATCGACGCCATCGCCGGTGCAAATGAAGGATTCGCGCCCTTCCTGCTGCACGGCGTCACGGGCAGCGGCAAGACCGAGGTGTACCTCAGGGCCATCGAGGGCGTGATCGAGCGCAGCCAGCAGGCTCTGGTCCTCGTTCCGGAGATTGCCCTGACACCGCAGCTGGTCAGGCGATTTTCCGAAAGATTTAATGTACCGCTGGCCGTGCTGCATTCGTCGCTGCCTGAACATACGCGGTTGCAGAACTGGCGTGCGGCACGCAGTGGAAAGGCGCCGATCGTCATTGGCACCCGCTCCGCGATATTCGCCCCACTGGCCCATCCGGGGCTGATTGTCGTCGACGAGGAACACGACGCCTCCTACAAGCAACAGGAGGGATTTCGCTACTCAGCGCGTGATCTCGCGCTGGTTCGCGCTCAAAAACTGGCCATCCCGATTGTCCTTGGTTCGGCCACTCCCTCGCTTGAAACACTTGAACAGGTCCTTTCGGGCCGCGCGACCACGCTGAGCCTGCCCAACCGGGTCGCAGGGGCCCGGCCCCCGAGCCTGAGGCTGATCGATCTTCGCAAGCATGCGCAGACGCGTGGCATGGCAACGCCCACCGTGCTCGCGATTCAGCGGCACCTCGACGCGGGTGGCCAGGTACTGCTCTACCTCAACAGGCGCGGCTACTCGCCCTCGCTGTTCTGTCCCTCCTGCGGGTGGGTGGCGCCTTGCCCACGCTGTGATGCGAGGCTGACCGTGCACCAGAATGATCGCCGCCTGTGCTGCCATCATTGCGGTGGGCAGCAGCCGATCCCCGGCAGCTGTCCGGACTGCGGCGAGGAGGTCAAGCCGGTCGGTCACGGCACCCAGCGAATCGAGGAAACGCTCGAGCACCTGTTTCCCGGCGTGCCGGTGACGCGCATCGATCGCGATGCCGTGCGGCGCCGGGGAGCACTCGAAGAGGCGCTGGAAAAGGTAGGCCGGGGCGAATCAAGGCTGCTGGTCGGCACTCAGATGCTGACCAAAGGCCATCATTTTCCGCAGGTCTCGCTGGTGGTCGTACTCAACGCCGACCAGGGCCTGTTCGGCACCGACTTCCGTGCCAGCGAGCGTCTCGCGCAGACCATCGTTCAGGTCGCGGGGCGGGCGGGTCGAGCCGAGCGCCCGGGGGAAGTTCTCATCCAGACTGAATATCCCGAACACCCGCTACTGACCCAACTGATATCCGGCGGCCACGAGGCTTTCGCCAACGCGGCCCTGAAAGAGCGCCGCGAGGCACAGTGGCCGCCATTTTCGCGCATCGCCGTGCTACGCGCCGAGGCCACGGACCGCAACGCACCGATCGATTTCCTGGACAAGGCCCGCGCGGCCGCAGAGTCCATTGCAGCCCGAGACGTGGAATTGCTCGGGCCTGCCACGGCACCAATGGAGCGTCGAGCCGGTCACTACCGGGCCCAGTTACTGCTCCATGCCCCGCGACACTCACCGCTGCAGCGACTGCTTGCGCGCTGGCTCCCGGTTGTCGAAAAGCTCCCCGAAGCCCGCCGGGTTCGCTGGTCGCTGGACGTGGACCCGCTGGAACTCTTCTAGCCCGGGTCAATGGTGTGAACGAGCCTTCATCTCCTGCCGGGTGATCTTGCCATCGTTGTCGGCGTCGACCGTCGAGAATTGCTCTGCCAGGCGCGCAAAGCCGGTCTGGGCCTCGGCAAGATCGAGCGTACCATCGCCATCGATGTCAGCCGCTTCCCAGCGCTCGTTGAATTGCGCCCGGGCCTTCTGCCGGTGAGCGTAGCGCGCCTTGCGCACTTCGGAACGCGAGACCTCCCCGTCACCGTTGGCATCGAGCATTTCGAAGCGTCTGGCCAGCATGGGCATCGAGACGGCCGCTTCGTCGCGCGAAATCTGTCCGCTGCCGTCCGCATCCGCGTCGTTCCAGCGCTCTTTCGCTGCCGCATGCTGCTCCTGGCGAGCCGACCTGCGGTGCGCATTCATTTCTTCCTGGTCGATCAGGCCGTCCAGGTTGGTGTCAACTTCGTCGAAATCCGCCGCAATGTCAGGAGAGGCCGCGGCCTCCTCACGAGTGACCAGACCGTTTTCGTCCGCATCCAGGCCGCTGAAGCCGCAGCGGCCCTGAGCGGGATCGGCAACCGCCAGCGAGGCCGAAAAGAGGGAAAGGGACAGAACCGGGATTACTAGACGCATGATAAATCCTCCTGATATGCGCTCTGACTGTCCGTAGTCGCCAGCGTTCCCTGGCCGGGCAAAAATCGCTGAGCCGCGGCGCTGACGAGGCCGGTCGCGACCGCAGCACAAACCCCACTCGCGCCGGATCGCTCATTCCCTTAGACTTTGCGTCCTCGCCGACCCCTTTTCGTGACGGCAACGCATTGAAATACCTGATAGAAAAACTTGTGCAGGACGCGCTCGCGTCGCTGCCTGAAGTACTGCGTGCCGCTACCCCGAGCGACTTCGTGGTCGATATCGAACGCACGCGCGATCCGGGTCACGGTGACTTCGCCAGTAACGCCGCGCTTCAACTCGCCCGCGCTGCCAGTCGGAACCCTCGCGAACTCGCGCAGACAATCGTATCCGCCCTGCCCGCCAGTAATCTGGTTGATCGCGTTGAGATTGCCGGACCCGGGTTCATCAATTTCCACCTGACGCCGGCGGCCTATCACCAGGAACTCGCTCGCCTGATCGAGCTGGGCCCCCGGTATGGCCGCAGCGAATTGGGCGCCGGCCGCAAGGTCATCGTCGAGTTTGTTTCAGCCAACCCGACCGGCCCACTGCATGTCGGTCATGGTCGACACGCCGCCTTCGGGGCGACATTGTCCAACCTGCTCGACGCCGCCGGTTACCAGGTGCACCGCGAGTACTACATCAACGATGCCGGGCGACAGATGGACATACTCGCCGCCAGCGTGTGGCTTCGTTACCTCGAGTGTTTTGGCGAGGAGTTCCCGTTCCCGAGCAACGGCTATCGCGGTGATTACATCCAGCCGATGGCGGATCGACTGATTGAACGCGAGGGCCGAAGCTTGCTGAGGCCGGCGGCTGACGTGTTTCGCGGTCTGCCCGAGGATGCTCCGGCCGGCGATAAAGATCTCTACATCGACGCCGTGATCAGGCGCGCGCGTGAGTTGCTCGGAGAGACCGGCTTTCGCAAGGCTTTCGACCTGGCTGCCAACGAAATCCTCGATGACATACGCAGCGATCTCGAGGAGTTCGGCGTTCGCTATGACCGGTGGTTCAGCGAGCGATCGCTGTCCGACGACGGCGCGATTGACCGGGCGCTGGAACGCCTGCGCAGCAACGGCGTGATCTACCGGAAGGATGGTGCCGAATGGTTTCGGGCCACGGACTTCGGCGACGAGAAGGACCGCGTGGTGGTGCGCGAAAACGGCCAGCGGACTTACTTCGCCTCGGACATTGCCTACCACCTGCAGAAGCGCGAGCGCGGTTTTGAACAACTGATCGACGTGCTCGGCGCAGACCATCATGGCTATGTCGCGCGGGTACGGGCCGGTCTGGTTGCGATGGGCGAGCCTGGCGATTGCCTGGAGGTCCGGCTGGTACAGTTCGTCACGCTTTTCCGCGGCGGCGAGAAAGTCCAGATGTCGACCCGCTCGGGTGAGTTCATCACCCTGCGAGAATTGCGAAGGGAAGTCGGCAATGACGCCGCGCGCTTTTTTTACGTGATGCGCAGCCAGGACCAGCCGCTGGACTTCGACATGCAGCTGGCGACCGAGCACAGCAACGAGAACCCTGTCTATTACATTCAGTACGCCCATGCCCGCGTCTGCAGCGTGATGCGCCAGCTGCTCGAAAAAGGAATGGATTTCGATGCAGGGCGCGCCGGTTCGAATCTTGATCGGCTGGTCGAACCGCACGAGCAGGCTTTGCTCAGAACCCTGAGCCGTTACCCCGAGCTCATCGAACAAGCCGCCGATCTGCGGGCACCGCACATGCTGGTGTATTACCTGCGTGAACTGGCCAACGACTTTCACACTTACTACAACGCACAACATTTCCTGGTCGACGACGTTACGCTGCGCGATGCAAGGCTGACGCTGATCCTTGGCGCGCGCCAGGTCATCCGAAACGGTCTGGGCTTGCTTGGCGTGTCGGCGCCGGAGGCGATGTGACGGAAGCACGGACGCTGGGCCGGGACTACAAGCACGCGAGGGGCGCGCCGACGAAAGGCGGCACACCGGCGTTCAGTGGCTGGATGGGCATGCTGGCCGGGCTCGCAATGGGGCTTTCCGTCGCATTCGCGGTTTTCCTGCATTACAACCGCGCAACCGTCGAGGTTCCTCAACCATCAGTGCAGCCCCCGGCATCTGCGCAAGCCAGCGATGCCGTTCCGCCGGAAGAACCGCCAGCGTCCGATTACACTTTTTACAAGGATTTGCCGGAAATGCAGGTGGACGTGCTGCAGGAGAACGAGCCGGCAGAGACGCCTGGCATCCTTCCAAAGGGCGATATCGTTCTGCAGGCTGGTTCGTTCAAGCAGCCGGCGCAGGCGGAGAAGCTGATTGCCCGGCTGGCTCAGTATGGCATCACCGCGAGGATTCAGCGCTTCGCGCTCCAGGACGAGACCTGGTACCGGGTTCGGATCGGCCCCATAGGAACGGTAAAAGAATACGAAGAAATCATGCGCAAGCTGGCTGATGCAGACGTTGAAGCCACCCCGTTCGGTCAGGCCGTCGAGTCTCCGCCGCCCTGAACACATGACCTGCGCCGGGATTTCCAAATGATCGCCGACGAAGTTTTTGACTACTGGTACCGCGACGCCCTCGCGGAGCCTGACAAACTCCCGGAACGAATGAAATTCTGGTTCGGCGATCCGGCCGATGACCCGGGTGTCACCGGGCAGCGCGACGATGAAATTCGCCGGCTCTTTGAGCAGGCATTGCATCAGGCGGCCCGCGGCGAGTTCGAGGACTGGAACGAGCAACCCGTCGGCCGCGCGGCACTGATCATCCTGCTCGATCAGTTCCCACGCAACATCTACCGTGGCAGCGCGCAGGCTTTCGCCTACGACTCAATCGCACGAGCGCAATGCCTGCAGGGGCTCGATGCGAGTCAGGACCAGGCACTCCCGCCACTGGCAAGGGTGTTCTTCTATCTGCCGCTCGAACACTCCGAGTCCTTGAGGGACCAGCAGCGCTGCGTCGAGTTGATGAGGCAACTCGAGTCGGATGTGCCGACAGATCGGCGGCAGACCTTTGCCACTTTCACCCGATACGCGATCGATCACATGAAGATCATTGAGAGGTTCGGGCGTTTCCCGCATCGCAATCGCCTTCTGGGCCGCGATGACACGCCCGAGGAAGCGGCCTACCTGGCCGCCGGCGCAACGGGTTTCGGCCAGTAACGGAAAAGACGTTGCGGAGTTCGACGCTCAGGCACTGTGAGCCGCGAATTCATCCAGGCCTTTCTCGGCGAGCCACTCCCGATTGTAGAATCGTGACAGGTAACGCCCACCGCCGTCGCACAGGATCGTAACGACCGTATGGCCGGGCCCCAGTTGCCCTGCAACCTGTACCGCCGCGGCGACGTTGGCACCGCTGGTACTGCCGAGAAACAGCCCTTCCTCGTGGAGAAGTCGATAGGTCGTTCGCACAATCTCGGGATCTTCGACCTGAACGGCGTCATCGATCGGTGAATCCGCCAGGTTGGCAGTCACCCGCCCGATACCGATGCCCTCGGTCACGGAACTCGAACCCGAGGACCTGAGTTCGCCGGTCTTCACCCATTGGTAGAGCGCGCTGCCCATCGGGTCGGCCAGCACGCAACGCAAGGCGGCATTTTGCTCTTTCAGGTAACGGGACACACCGCCGAACGTGCCCCCGGTACCGGAGGCACAGGTGAAAGCGTCCACCCGCCCTTTGGTGTCCGCCCAGATTTCTGGCCCGGTACTGGCGTAATGCGCATCACGATTGGCCGTGTTGTCAAACTGGTTACCCCAGGCCGCACCGTCGATTTCCTCAGCGACCCGCGCGGCGAACTTCTGGTAGTGATTGGGATCCCGGTAAGGCACCGCCTTGACGACCTGCACCTCGGCCCCGAGCGTGCGCAGCAAGGCAGCCTTCTCCGGCGACTGGTTGTCCGGCATGACGATCACGCAACGGTACCCTCGCGCGTTGCATAAGTGGGCAAATCCGATGCCCGTGTTTCCCGCCGTGCCTTCGACCAGCGTGCCGCCAGGCCTGAGCAGGCCCTTGCGCTCGGCATCATCGAGAATCCCGTGGGCCGCGCGGTCTTTCACCGACCCACCGGGGTTAAGGAATTCCGCTTTACCGAGAATCTCGCAGCCTGTCTCCTCGCTGAACGTGCGCAGGCGAATGAGGGGAGTGTGGCCGACCGTGCCGGCGAAACCGAGACGTATGGACATGCAGCGTGTTTCCTTGGCGGGAGCGGGGCATTGTAACGTGAGCTGGCAGGCCTACCCGGGAAACAGGACAGACCATGATCGCCGATTGCCTGCGAACAGCTCGAGGCCCTCGCGCGCTGGCTGCGCGCAGGGCTCCGCGCCGACGGACCGGGCGAGTCGAGCCGCGGCGGGCGAAAAGTACGCTGTCACGTCGCAGTGCAGGCGCCCCTCAGAATTCAGGCGAGTAAACACCGCGAGATCGAACGGCTGTCCCGTCTCGCGTGATGCGGACTCGAATAGCGCCCGGATATCATCCAGCGCCATGTGAGCCATCATGGCGTCGCCAAGCGGCAGGCAATACCAGGTCGTCATGAAAGACAACCATGAAGCCGGGCGGCAGCGGAGTCCAGGCCCGGCAGCCAGATTGCTGCCGTCCTCGCGGCGTTGGCGCTGCGCCTGGCACGGGGAAGCGCAGTATGAATCCATCCTCCGGCGCTCCCGGACTCGAGCCAGCTGGCCCCTGCCACCGGGCAACTCGCCTGGAGACGAAAGCTGGCAGTTACCTTAGTGGCCGGCGACCAGACTGACCATTGGACCCAGGTCCTGGACGACTCTCGCTTCGATCAGACGCGGTCCCTGGTGCGCCAGCGCCGCCTCAAGTTGCTCATGGAACTGTTCCGCCGTGGTGGCGCTGCTGGCCGGAACACCCACGCCCTGTGCAATCTGGACCCAGTCGAGCGTCGGGTTCCGTAACTCGAGCATCGACATCATTTTAGCGTTGGCCGCCGATTCACGAACCCGCGCCAGTTCGATCTCCAGAATTGCGTAGCGATCGTTACGCAGAATGACGATCGTGATGTCGAGTTTCTCTTGCGCAATCGTCCACAAAGACTGCGGTGTATACATGCCGCTTCCATCGGCCTGCAACGCGAGGACTTTCCGATCGCGACAGGCGACCGCGGCTCCCAGCGCCACCGGCAAACCGCCACCGATTGCGCCGCCTGCCGGATTCAGCAACCAGTCGTGCGGCTCAGCGCCCGATGTTTGCGCAAACAGGGTAAATTCCAGTGTCGCGCTCTCGTCCGCGACGATGCAATCCCGCGGTATCAAGGCAGTCAGGCTCGACGCTATAGCCTCGGCGTTGAGTTCGCCGACGGGCGCGCGGACCTCGGCACGCGTGTGGCGTTTCACATCCGTGCGACCTTCGGCGTTGACGGCGGCACACAGCGTCTCGAGCGCAGCAAGCGTATCAACCTCGTCGGTTGCCATGACGATGACGTCGCAGGTGTCAGGCACCTTGACGATCGGCTTGTCCTCGCAGGCGAAAGTGGTAGCGGGAAACTTCGTGCCGATCAGGATGATCTGATCGAACTTCCTGAGCCGAAGCATGGCTTGTTCGGGAATGTACGGAATGGGTTCGGCCATCACGCGGCCGGCGCCCCGAGGCAGCCTCGCAAAGATGGTAGGCACCATCAATTCCGCCCCTGTCGCGGCCGCAATCCTGCCCGCGGTTTCCAGCCCTTCCACCGCGGTCGGTTTGTCGAGAACAATTGCCGTGCGCTTCGCGTTGGCAAGGCAGGACCGTATGCTTTCGATCCTTTCGCCCGTGACCCGGGAGATGGGCGCCGGTTCCTCGGCCATGACACTAACTGTCGCGTGTTCCCAGTGGTGATTGGTCGGCGAGATGATAGTGGCAATCTTGCCCTGCCCTGTTCTCGCAATGCGCGCTGCCTGGGTCGCCGTAACCGCAAGATCGTCGGCGGACCGGGTTGTCTTGACGAAATCGGAAGCCGCCGCCGCAAGTGACGCAATCGACGTGAGCATGCCGTGTTCGGCCTCGCGGTAATGGTAGTCAGCGTTGTCGCCGACAAGAACGACCATTCCCGACCCGGCCTTCCTTGCGTTATGGAGGTTCGCAAGGCCATTCGACAGACCGGCACCCATGTGCAGAAGCGCCAGCGCCGGTCGTCCGATCATGCGGTTGTAGCCATCAGCCGCACCGGTGACGACGTTCTCGTGCAGGCACAGGATGGGATGCATATCGTCGGTCAGGCCCATCTCGTAGATCAGTTGCATTTCCGACGTACCCGGATTTGCAAAACAAGTATCGATGCCTGCTTCAACAAGCGCCTTGAACAGAGCCCTGGCGCCATTGTGGTTTTTCGTGGCCATGGACCGATCCCCTACCGGTGTTGCAGATTGTCGGCTATCGCGGTGGCGCCGCTCGCTGCCACCACGATTGGCTCCACGCTATAAGCCGAAAGAGTGGGCTTCGGGAGATACCGCGCATACGTGCGTCACGTGTATGCGCCAAAGGCGGTCGATTCAAGCGCATCGTACAACCCGGCTCTTTGTCCTGGCAGAACCGGGGCATATTGCCGATGAATGCGTCTATGTGCTCGCCGGAAAGGTCGTGCTTGTCACTGACCAGGGCGAAGAAGTCATGCGCGACGGCGACTTCGCCGGATTCAAAGCGGGCGTGCAGAACGGGCATTGCCTGCAGAACCGTAGTGGCGTCGCTGCCGGGATTCTCGTCATCGGCTCATGCAGCGAGGAGGATCACGGCGAGTACTCCGGTATCGACATGGTGTTCAAACCGGGCAGGCACTCAGGTAACGGGGGCTACGAACATGAAGGCGGGACAGATTACCGAGAAAGCCAGACAGGATTCCGGCAGTCGAAATGCACTGCGGCGGCGCGAATCCTTTTGAATCGTGATCCGCCGGAGTTCGTACATGACCCGGTACGCAGTGCCAATGTCCAGGTTTGATTTGATATCCACGATTTGATGAGACGGATCCGTTGGAACCCGGAGATCGATGGTACTGCCCAGTTTCTTTCAGCCTGAATACGTCCTAACAACTCCCTTGTCTGCTGTCGCCCTAGAGAAACTGGTCATTTGAGTCCGCCAGTCACTCAGGAAGTGAGCCCGCCTTATCAAAGAGCAACGATTGTCCAGAAGTCCTCAGCAAGTTGGCCCAGGCATCTATTTTTAGACATAACGCAGCACTATTTGACATCCCGCTTGACTCGCCGAGCAGCGGCGGCTTTCCACGAAATCCGGAATGCTCGACCAAGTGAGCAAAAAGGTCGGACGAATATCCACCATCGGAAGTCCGAAAAACTTTGCCGCTTTGCACCTTCACGACTTCCGCATCGACACATTGCTCGCGCACGTCCAGACTGATCACAAAGCCCAGGTTCCTACCCAGGTACACAAGAGAACTGCTTGTTAGCAACGTTTCCTCGATGTCTGTCCTTCGCCGAAATCCGTAATCTTCAAGAAAATGCAGTCGGCCCGGCGCCAGGGCCCTGAATTGTTCGACCGTAATCCCCGGATCAAACATTGTTTCTACGCCAATATGAGCGGTTCTGGTTTTCCGGCGGAACAGCTGTTTGTCGGAAGTCAGGTTGGTGTCTTGTCATGGGTTACCTCAATGCGCTGAATCTCGCTTTCCACAAACGGAATCAACGACTGACCGTCCACGCTAGTGACATTTCCCTGCACAATAACTACCCGATCGTAATGTCTGCCATCCTTGAGCCAGACGGTGGCCACCTGATATCCCATACCCGTCTCCGGCTGCGAGACCAGCGACTTGGCCCACTTCGTACTCAGTTGCATGATGATTAAAACCCTTGAGGGAATAGTACTTCGTTGCCGGTACCGCCGCTCACCGGCCTTGGGCCGACAATTGGAGTTCCCGGTGGCGGTTCCAAGATACTAATGCTAGTGCGCGGGATTTCCGGGTTGGGCAAATTGTATACGCCCCCTCGCCTTCGGACTGAAACGAAGCCATCCGAAACCGGTGCCGCATACGTTCCAGGCGTCACACCTCCGCCGCTGGTAACACGACTGAACGCAGGATTGCCCGATTCGTAGCGCAGAAATGTTTCACCCGGCGCCGTCAAGCGAACGGTCGTCAATGCCTTGCCTTCTACTGCCATATGGCGGGCGGTAGCTGAGATGCTTGCTTTTGCGCTAGCGGAGACGGACCCCGCCACTCCAAAGCTGCCGACCACCATCGCTGCGTCAGCGAGGGACGCCACGGCATAGGCAGCAGCCCATCCGTAATGCCCGCCGCGCCAGCTGTCTTGCGCGAGACCTGCGTAGTAGTGACCGGGCACGGCGCTGTCGGCCAGGATCCCTGGGAAATCGGCGGCGCCAGCGGCAAAGGCCGGGGCCGATGGCGGCGTGCTTGAAGGCGGTGCGTTTCGAATCGCTGTGCCGATGCCGTCAGACCCGCCATTGATCGTCGATCCCGCGTTTCTGAACCCGCCAAAGCGCCCTGCGTACACGTTAAGGTTGGCATGCGCCCAGGGGCTCAGGCGACTATGGCCCGAACTGTCGTTGCGGGACGCCGGCGAGCCAAATGGATTACCGCAGATAAACATCAGGCAGACCTGCATTCCACGATCCGTTGACGACGCGCGCGTATCGCCAAGGGCGTCGCCGATGCCAGGATTGCGCGGAAGCTTTCGCTCGTGGCCAGCCTTGCCGGCGAATCCGCTGGGGTCGGTGAAACTGAGCGGCCGGTTGTGGACGTAGCTGTAACGGTTCCAGCCCTGGGTGTCGTAGAAGCCATCAATGAAGGGATCGGCCGAGAGGAAGCGTCCGAGCAAAGGGTCGTAGACTCGGCCGTTCATGTGTACGAGCCCGGTGCTGTCCAGATGTTCGTGGCCGGTGTAGCCGCGCCGCGTCAGATCGCGCATCTGCCCCATTTCACTGGATCGCGGGGAGCCCGACCAATTGGCGCCGCGGCGATCTCCGAAAGCATCGAAGCTCTCGCGCAGTTCGATTGATCCGTTGCTGTCGGTCACGACATCGGTTGAACCGAGATGGTCGTAAAGCAGGTAGCGCAATGCATTGGCGCCGGAGGTCTTCCGGGAATACAGGGCGACCGGGCGACCGTTGGCATAGATTGTGTGCCGGTAATCGACGGTGGACCCTTTGCTGACCTTCTCCATCAGCCCGCCGATATTCAAGTGCGTATAGATGCCACCACCGTAGCGGTAGCGATGCCACCAGCGTCCCCCAGCGGGTGTGTACTGAAACTCGCTGGAATTGCTCGCGCTACCGGCGCGCTGGCGAATGCGCTTGGGCAGATTGTTCGCGAACCAGAGGATTTCTCCCCCGCTACGAGCGGTCATCCGTCCATTGGCATCGTACTCAAAACGCTGCTCTGCCGCGCCGGGCTGCGCGAGCCGACGGACCTGGTGAATACGTGACGAGTCGTAGGTGTAGGCGCCAACCCCAGTCTTTTGCGTGATATTGCCGTAGCGATCGTAGACATAGTGATTGCTCGAACTGCCCGCGCTGGAGGAAACGAGTCGATGCAGCGCGTCATAGGAGAAGGTCTCCGAGAGGCCGCGGAACGAATCGCTGCGTGAAAGCAGATTGCCCGCGGCATCCCAGGTGTAGGTCAGTCTTTGCGGCGATGCGCCATTGTTTGCCTCACTCCGGATGGACTGCACGAGTCCAGTGACGCCATCAACGTCAATGTCAGTCGTGATCTCGCGGCCAAGCGTCTGTCGTGTTACGACACCCTGCGCATCACTTGCCTCTGCCACCCAGAACTGCGTGGCCGCGTCGTTGAAGTCCTCAACGCCGACGAGATGGCCGTGCGCGTAGGCGAACCGGAGCTTCAATCGGTAGCCCGAAGTGCTGCCTGGATACGTCAGGGATTCAGGCATTCCCGTTCTTGACGAGTAGGTCCGATTCACCTGGTACGTGTTGGACCCCTCGGCATAGCGGGTCTCACTCGGCCTTCCGAGGCTGTCGTAGAAGTACGACTCCATGTAGTCAGCGACGCCGGAACCGCTGATTTGTGACTCAGTCAGGCGACCCACTTCGTGTTTGGCCGGGTCGCTCCCCCAGGTCCAGCGACTGACAATGGACCCCGTTCCTTCGGGAATGACACGGTTCAGGAGCCGGCCGAGCTCGTCGTACGTATAGGATGTGGTCTGACCGGTGGCGTCGGTTCGTGACAGCAACTCGCCCAGCGCGTTGTATGTGTAGTTCGAGCTGCCACGATCCACGTCGAATGCAACGCTGCGCAATCCACGCCTGTTGTAGAGATCGCTTTGCAGCGTATTGCCTGCGCTGTCGGTCACCTCGGCAAGGTGGCCCATGGCGTCGTGCTCATAATCGAGGGCATAGCCAAGGGCATCGACGATGCGCGCGACCTGGCCATTCGCATTGCGCACGCGCGAGGACTGCACGCCGGTCTCGTCCGTCGTCACAGTCGTAAGACCCTGGTACGCGTAGGTAACGGAAACGGGGTTCGGGTGAGTCGCATCACGCGGCCGTGTAATGCTGAGCGGCCGCCCGATGAGGTCGTAGCCGAATTCGAAGCGGTGCCCCGGGTCACAGGCGCCTTCGATACACGCCACGCCCTTTTGACTGATGCGACCCAGGGAGTCGTATGAGACGGTCGCCACGCCATGGCTGCCCGACATCAGGCGCGTACCGGAGCTGATCGGCCGCTCAAAGTGATCGAAATCCACCCACTGGTCATGAAACACTTTGCCGGTACTGTCGCGCTGCTGGGTCGTGACGGTCAGCCGGTGATTGTCGTTACGACAGCCCGAAGGTGCGCAGTCAGCGAAAATTTGCCGCGTTGAAGTTCCATCCGGCCGGCTTACCAGGGTCAGGCGGCCGAAAGCGTCATATTGCCAACGGGTCTGCAGTCCGTTGGCATCGGTTATCGTCGCAGGGCGCCCATGGGCCGGGCTCCAGGTCAGTGTGCTGGTTTCTCCAAGGGGATTGGTAACGCTGGCCGGAAAACGGCCGTCGCTGCCAAAACTCATGCGCGTGATCCGTGCGGGCAAGCCGATGCCCTTGACGGATTCGGTGACGCGGTTTCCGAAGCCGTCGTAAGCGAAGTCGGTCTTCACCTGCCAGTCCGAATCACCGGGCTCGAGCGTGACCTGTACGCCCTCGCATCTCTCCGCATCCCAGCTGGCGTGTGCTGTCCGAGTCACGGCGGCCGTGCCCGTATGGCTGCGGGTCTGCGTGATCCGGGTTGGGAAACCGAGGCACCAGTGACTGCCCGTCCGTGCACTCCAAAGGTCCGAGTAGCGAGTTTGCTCAGTCCACGTGTTACCCGCGTGCAGGCCGTTCGCTTCGGCCGGCTCAGTGGTGGTCCGAGTGACCTTGGTAACCGCGGACGTCTCGCGATCAACCTCGATCGCCGTTTTCATGATCGCCGTGGTTTGACCGTTCCAGCCGACGCCACCGACGCTATAGAGTGTCTGGGTGGTCGCGGCGGCAAAAGGATAGAAGCGTGCATCGCCCGCATCCCCGTAACCGTGAGTGGTCCAGTCCATTGTGGACTTTGCAACCAACGCACCGGAGGACTGGCGTGTTTCGCTGCGGTAGATCTTGCCCGATAGCGGGAAGGCACGCTCATAGTAGACAGTCGAGATCATTCCGTTACGGCTGTCCGTGCTTGAACGCGCGTCGAAGCCCTGGAAGCCGCGCCCCTGAAGATCGGTTCTTGCGCCGAAGTACGCGTAGTTGATGGTGTACTGGCCGCCGATGCCATCGCTCGCCGATGCGCTGGTTGCAACAGACATTGCCCCGGAGTAGTCCTGAGCAGGATACGTAGCATCTGAATGACGGGTGTACGCCGCCGCTGATAACGGCGCATAAACAAAGTGATTTTCGTTGCCGTAACCGTCCGACACGGAACGGAGCAGATCGGGCCGCTGACCGCGATGCAGGCGATAGCGCCAGACGCCACCGATCGCATACGCGAGATCGGCCAGGCCATCGCCATTGATGTCAGTCACGGTCGCCGCACTGGAAGACGCGGCGGAGAGGCCTGTGGTTGTGGCCGCAGACAGCGCTTCACCGGTGGAGCGCTTCAGATGCCAGGTCTGGCTTGCTAAGTGCGGCGCAAGCAGATCATCGTAACCGTCACCATCCCAATCCAGGATTACCCAGCCCGGCCCGTAGCCCGCCACGGACCCGGCGCTTCCCGCCTGAGTGAACCCGGTTCCAGTACTGAGCGCATAGCGCCATGTCGCACTCGAATCGTAATAGAGCAAATCACTCTTGCCGTCACCATTGAAGTCGCCGAAATAAGGCTCGGAAGCGGCGTTGATCGTGAAGCTGCCGAACGTTGCACCGCCCTGACAGACCACAGCGATGCGATGCACCGATGTAGCTGGGCCGTCCGGCTCGTCGATATTCAGTGACCAGCGATAGACGAGATCCGCCCGGCCGTCACCGTTGAAGTCCGGGGCTCGGGCGGGCATTCGTCGGGACCAGTTTGCGAACACCCGACTGCCGATCTGCTGCCCAGCCGGCAAAGGCCCGACCAGCGTCCGCACCGTATTTTCAAAGCCTGGGCCGTGGGCTCGCAACCGATAGCGGATCGCATCGCCACCGACCCCTCCGGCACGGTCGACCCACACCAGGTCGTCGTAGCCGTCACCGTTGATGTCGATCGCGCTCGCGTCCTCACCACGACCAGTCGCAGTCAATGGGGCGCCGGTATCGATGGCGGCCCGCAAGCCCGTCTCCGCACCACGCAGAACCCACCAGGTATTTCCGGCATACGGAACCAGCAGGTCGGCTCGGCCGTCGGCATCGTAGTCGATCGATACCGCATCTTCGTGCCCGGCGCTCGAAATACCCGTGTTGACGGGCGCGGAGTACTGGCCCGATGAACTGGCGAACAACAGCCTCCACTTGCCGCCACTGGCATAGAGCAGATCTTCGCGACCGTCGCCGTTGACATCGATCGGCCAGGCGCGGCTTGCGGAAGGAATCGCGGCGGTTGTTGCGTATTCGGCACCAAGCCCCGACTGGCCATCCTGGTAGGCGAATGTGCTGGCAGCGAGGCAATCGCTGCCGACGCACTCCCGAACTGAAGCAAGCCGACTGCGGCCAGTCGTTGACAGTACCGGCTCGAAGTCAAGCTTGTAGCTGCGGATGACGCTCCCCGAATGCTTCAGGTCCACCTGGGAAAGCCGCTTGACCTCTTTGACCAGACTGCCGGCCACGTACCCGGCGTCGATTTCGGTCGAAGGTCTGCCCTCGTAGATGAATCGGACCTGGTAGGGCGGCGAAACCCCCTGCTTTGGGTTGCCCGCGTATTTGATGTAGTTGATCCGGTAGCTGCCGTTCCTGCTATCTTCCGTGTACGCGTAAGTCACCTCGTTTCCGAATCGGTCGCGAATTCGATTCAGGGCCCAAGCGCGCACGGTAGTCTGCCCGAGGGACTCGACGCGCGCGTTGCTGGTCTTGCCGTACTCGTATATCAACCCGTCTTTTCTTTCGACCTCGAAATACTTCGGGCCCTGTCCGGCTGTCGAGAATGCCCGGACACGCGAAAACGACTCGAGCTCCGTCCGATACTCTGAATTGGCTGAACCGTAGAGACCCGCGACGAGCCGCAGCCTGTTGCCGTCCAGACAAAATCGATCGCCCGCGTCATTGCGTACGTCACGCGCTACCTGGTCCTGCGCCCACGTGCTGCGACAGCGGTAGATGACCGACAGACCCGATACGCTCCAGCCGACACCGGCGATCGAGCCGCTGTTGCGATGTCCGTATTGCAGGGCAAGATCGGGGCCGAGCCCGCGTGTGCCGGGGGGCAGGCGCAGGGGAATGACGTAACGGACCTCACCGTTTGCGGATACATCTGCCGTGCCCTGTATTTTTCCGACCGCAGCGTGGGCCTCGTTCAGCGGAAGCGAACCGAGCACAACCAAATTGAGAAACACGATGGCGGCAGCTCCGGGCGCCAGTCCGTTGTTCCGAGAGCCTGCAAAGAGCAGTCCATGTCCGCCACAGGCACACCTTGCCCGATGTCGACGAAACAACCGCGGCCACGCTGCAACGCGTTCCATCCAGACACTGCCCGGTGCGCGGCATCGTGATCCTGTAATCGTCTTCATGGCGACAACCTTCCCTGGTTCATGACCTGCCCGATGCAGGCTTCGGAGTGCCATTGAACCGCCGCGGCGCCGCTACTTCCGCTCCAAAATCTGCCGCGATCAACCTGAAAAGGTTTCGGTCGAAAGATGGGGGTTGCGGTAATCGAGACCGCGAAGACTCAGTGCTTCGGCAACGTGAGGCGCGATCACGTGTTGTTCGCCGCTGAGGTCGGCAATGGTGCGGGCGATGCGCAGCACCCGATGGTAAGCGCGGGCCGAGAGCGCGAACCGGCGAGTGGCCTGCGCGATCAATTGCATCGCCGCCAGATCGGCCGAACAGGCCTCGCGGAGCGCATCGCCCTGCAGGCGGGCATTGGTCAGGCCCTGCCGGTTCGACTGTCCCGCCCGGGCGCGAATCACGCGTTCTGCAACCGCCGCTGAGGATTCCCCCGCCTCGGCGGAGGCAATTGCTTCGACCGTTACTCGCGCAACCTCGACCTGCAGATCGATGCGGTCGAGCAGTGGCCCGGAGACGCGATTGCGGTAAGCCTGAATTCTTTCCGGTGCGCACTTGCAGGTGTGCGCCGGGTCACCAAGGTACCCGCAAGGGCAGGGATTCATTGCGGCGATGAGCTGGAAGCGAGCTGGGAACTCCGACTGGCGCGCCGCGCGTGAGATCAGGATATGACCCGACTCGAGAGGCTCGCGCAGCACCTCCAGCACCCGTCGATCGAACTCCGGCAACTCGTCGAGAAACAGTACGCCGTTGTGGGCAAGGGATATCTCGCCCGGGCGCGGCGTCGACCCGCCGCCGACCAGGGCTGCTGCCGACGCCGTATGATGCGGCGATCGGAACGGACGTACATTCCATTCATCGGTGCGGAATCCACGCGGCGTCAACGAACGCACGGCCGCGCTTTCAAGGGCCTCTTCCTCGGTCAATGCGGGAAGAATGCCCGGCAGTCTTTGCGCCAGCATGCTTTTCCCGGCACCCGGAGGACCGATCAGCAGCAGGCTGTGCTCACCCGCTGCGGCGATCTCCAGTGCGCGCCGCGCCCGGGACTGCCCGCGTATGTCACCCAGGTCCACGTGGCGCGCCGCAGGCAGTGGCGGCACCGTTGCGGGTGCGAGCGGTAGTTCACCGGCGCCACTCGCGTGCCGGCAGACCTCCAGCAGGTGCGCCGCCCCGTGAACACGTCCGCTGCTCACCAGTGCTGCCTCGCTGACATTGGCGACGGGCAGTATCACGCCGTGACCATGCCGAGTGGCCTGCAGTGCAGTCGGTAACGCGCCACGTATCGGGTGCAGCTCGCCGCTGAGTGACAACTCGCCGAACAATTCGGTCTTCTGCAACGCGGTGGCCGGTATTTGCCCCGAAGCCATCAATATGCCGAGGGCGATCGGCAGATCGAACCGCCCGCCCTCTTTAGGCAGGTCGGCGGGCGCAAGGTTTACGGTGATGCGCCCCGGCGGGAAGTCGTATCCGCAGTTATCGAGCGCGGCCCGGACACGGTCCTTGCTCTCCCGGACAGCGGTTTCAGCGAGGCCGACGATGGAAAATGAAGGCAGCCCGTTGCCGACGTTCACTTCGACACGGACCAGGGGCGCGTCCATGCCATGCTGTGTCCGGCTCAGGACGGTCGCAAGGGTCATCGGGCACTCCGTCCCAAATATCCATCAGCATGCACAGTTGCCCACTGAAACCGTCAAACCGTCAATGCAGCCGTTTCGCATAGAATGACACCATGAAGCTCCATCAACTGCGCTACCTGGTCGCCGTGGCCCAGACCGGGCTCAACATCACCGCGGCGGCTGACAGGCTGCACACCTCGCAACCCGGTGTCAGCAAGCAGATCAAGCTGCTCGAGGACGAACTGGGCTTCCAGATCTTTGTCCGCGATGGCCGGACCCTGACGCGAATCACGCCCGCCGGGCAGCAGGTCATCGACCGGGCGACGCGCATCCTTCAGGAAGTTCAGAACATCAAGCGCCTCTCGGATGAGTTCACGGACCAGGAACGCGGTTCCTTGTCGATCGCGACCACGCACACACAGGCCCGTTACGTCCTGCCCGACGTCATCAAGGCGTTTCGCGAGCGCTATCCTGACGTGCGTCTGCACCTGCACCAGGGTACGTCCGAACAACTGGCCGAGCTCGCCGGCATGGACCGGATCGACTTTGCCATCGCGACCGGCTCAGAGGCGATGTTCGGCGGTCACTCGCTGTTGCCCTGCTACCGCTGGCACCGGCACGTCGTAGTGCCCCGAGGCCACCCGCTGGCGGGCGTCGCGCGTCCCTCGCTCGAGCAGCTGGCCGCCTATCCGATCATCACCTATGTGTTCAGCTTCTCCGGTCCCTCCTCATTGCACGATATCTTTTCCAGGCAGGGCCTGGTGCCGAACGTCGTACTGACCGCGCGTGATGCGGACGTCATCAAGACCTACGTCCGCCTTGGCCTGGGCATCGGCATTGTCGCCAGCATGGCCGTCGATGCCGAACTGGATCATGACCTGGTCCAGATCGACACGGCCCACCTGTTCCCTGCGCACGTGACCTGGATCGGCTTCCGGCGCGGGGGGTTGCTGCGCAGGTTTCAGCTCGACTTCATGCACTTGTTCGCGCCAAACCTGAACCGGCGGCTCATCGAAGACGTCGCACGCGCGGAATCCCAGGAAGCGCTCGAGGCGCTGGTGAAAGACGTCGTGCTGCCGCTGCGCTGACACTCGCAGGGAAAGGTTTCAAGACGCATGGTGGCGGGCCGCAAACTCGGAAATTCGAACCCCACTGCGGACATCGGCGGTATCGCGACACTGCGAGCCCTGCCCGATGTCTTCCGCTACACGCGCCATGCACTGGAACTGGTCTGGGGGACCAGCCGGCCTCTGACGATCGCACTGGCGGCGCTGACACTGCTCGCGGGCATCCTGCCGGCTGCCATTGCCTATGTTGGCGCATTGATTGTCGACGCAGTCGTCGCGGCCATCGCGGCCCAGGGTGCGGACGGCACCGACCTGACCACCGTACTGCAATACGTCGGACTTGAAGGCCTGCTCGTCGCCGCTCTTTCCGCTGCCCAGCGCGGTCTGTCGTCCTGCCAGTCGTTGTTGCGGGCACAGCTGGGCCAGAGGGTCAACGAAATGATCCTGGAGAAGGCGCAGACACTCGATCTGCGTCATTTCGAGGACTCGGAGTTCTACGACAAGCTGACCCGGGCGCGCCGTGAGGCATCGAGTCGCCCGCTTTCGCTGGTGATGCGCAGTTTCGGCCTCGCACAGAACGCGATCGCGCTGATCAGCTTCGGATCGTTGCTGTGGCAATTCTCACCCTGGGCCGTGGTTGTGCTGTTTCTCGCTGGACTGCCTGCGTTTGCGGCCGAGGCAAAGTTCGCAGGCGATGCATTCCGGCTCTTCCGTTGGCGCTCGCCGGAAACCCGCATGCAGATGTATCTCGAGACCGTGCTGGCTCGCGAGGATCACGCCAAGGAGGTGAAGCTTTTCGACCTCGGTCCGGTACTGCTTGAACGTTACCGCAGAATTTTCGAGAAAGTATTCCGGGAAGACCGGATTCTGACGATCCGCAGGGACACCTGGGGTTTCTTCCTTGGGCTCATTGGTACGGCGGCCTTCTACGGCGCTTATGCATGGATTGCGATCAGCGCGGTACGCGGAAAAATCACGCTCGGACAGATGACGATGTACGTGCTGCTGTTCCGACAGGGGCAGGCCGCCGTGTCGGCAAGCCTTTCAGCCATTGGCGGCATGTACGAGGACAATCTCTACCTCTCCACGCTGTATGACTTTCTGGACACTCCGGTCGATGCGGCCACCGGCACGGCCACGCAGGGACCGGACCCGGGCGACGGCGTATGTTTTGAGCACGTGACGTTTATTTATCCGGGCAGCGCGGAGCCCGCAGTCGAAGATGTTTCGTTTCAACTCAGGCCCGGTGAGAGTCTTGCGCTGGTCGGCGAGAATGGCTCGGGAAAGACCACGATCATCAAGCTGTTGACTCGCTTGTACCTACCCTCGTCCGGGCGAATCACGCTCGACGGACTCGACCTGGCCGAGTGGGATCCGGGCGTGCTGCGCCGGCGGGTCAGCGTAATTTTCCAGGACTTCGCGCGCTACCAGTTCACGGTCGGGGAAAACATCGGCGCGGGCGATGTCGCACACTTTGAGGACGAGCAGCGCTGGCAGGACGCCGCGGAAATGGCGATGGCGACGGACTTTGTGGAGGGCCTGCCCGAGGGTTTCGAGACTCAGCTCGGAAAGTGGTTCAAGGATGGCCGGGAATTGTCCGGCGGACAGTGGCAGAAGATCGCGCTGGCACGCGCGTTCATGCGCGAGGATGCTGACATCCTCGTGATGGATGAGCCGACTGCGGCCATGGATGCGCGCGCAGAGGCCCAGATTTTCGAGCAGTTTCGCGAGCTGGCCGATGAGCGCATGGTGATATTGATATCGCACCGGTTTTCGACGGTTCGCATGGCCGACCAGATACTGGTGATCCAGGGTGGCCGAATTCTCGAGCGCGGCAGCCACGCCGAGCTGATGGACCTGCAGGGACATTACTGCCACCTCTTTTCTTTGCAGGCGCGCGGCTACCGATAGCCGGATGAGTCAAGCGGTAGCCGCCGTTATGCTGTAATCCACACGGGAATCAAACGAACGCCGAGCAATGCTATGAGCCTTCCAGACTACGAGAAACTGGGCCTGTTCTACCTGGGCCGCGAGTACGACGCTGAGACTGGTCAACTTGGTGAGGAACTGCTGTACGACTCGCGGGACCTGACGACCCATGCGGTCTGTATCGGCATGACCGGCAGCGGCAAGACGGGCCTGTGCCTGAGTCTGCTTGAGGAGGCGGCACTGGACCGGATTCCCGCGATTGCGATTGACCCCAAGGGCGATGTAGCGAACCTGGCGCTGAGTTTTCCCGACCTTCGCGCCGAGGATTTCAGGCCCTGGGTGGACGAGGGCGCAGCGCAGCGCAAAGGGGTTACGCTCGATGCGTACGCCGCCTCGACCGCCGAAGCGTGGCGCGAGGGTCTGGCCGAATGGGATGAGGACGGTGCGCGCATTGGCCGGTTTCAGGAAGCGGCTGAGGTTGCGGTTTACACACCCGGCTCCTCAGCCGGTCGCCCACTGTCCATTCTACGCTCGTTCGCCGCACCGGATGCATCGGTCATCGGCGACGCCACGGCGATGAAAGAACACGTCGGTGCGGCTGTCTCCGGTCTGCTCGGTCTGCTTGGCATCGACGCCGACCCGATCCAGAGCCGGGAGCATATCCTGCTGTCGACGATTCTCGATTCGAGCTGGCGCAAAGGTCAAAGCCCCGATCTCGCCGGGCTGATCCGTGCCGTACAGAAGCCACCTTTCGAGAAGATCGGCGTGTTCGATCTCGAAAGCTTCATGCCGGCCAAGGATCGGACCGAACTGGCCATGCGCATCAACGCACTGCTCGCCTCGCCGGGCTTCGAGTCCTGGATCACGGGTGACCCGATCGACATCCAGCGATTGTTGTTCACGGCGGACGGCAAGCCACGAATTTCGATTATTTCGATCGCACACCTCAACGATGCCGAGCGCATGCTCGTCGTCACGCTCGTTGCCAATGAACTGGTCGCCTGGATGCGCCGGCAATCCGGCACCAGCAGCCTGCGGGCCTTGTTTTACATGGACGAGGTTTTTGGTTACTTCCCGCCGGTCGCCATGCCGCCGTCAAAGACGCCCTTGCTCACGCTGATGAAACAGGGGCGTGCCTTTGGCGTGGGCGTCGTACTTGCAACCCAGAATCCGGCCGACCTCGACTACAAGGGTCTTGGCAATGCCGGAACGTGGTTGATCGGCCGACTGCAGACCGAGCGCGACCAGCAGCGCGTGATCGACGGGCTGCTGGCAACGGAGGCAGCCGCGGGTCTCGACAAGCCGGGACTCGAGTCCCTGATGGCGAGGCTTGGACAGCGAACCTTCCTGATGCGTAATGTCCACGATGACCGGCCCGTGCTGTTCCGCACGCGCTGGGTCTTGTCCTACCTGCGCGGGCCGATGACCCTCACCGAGATCCAGCGCCTGACACCGGCTGAAAAAGGCCCGGTCAAGAATGCGCCTGACACGAAGGCCGGACAAACGGCGGTCCAGGATCGGCCTGTGGTCGAAGCCGGCGTCAGGGAGGAGTTTCTGGCGCCCGAGAGCAAACCGGGCGGGCCCTTTTACCGGCCGTGCGCCGGGGCGCGGGTCCGCGCGCACTTCGTAAATGCGAAAGCGGGACTGGATGCATGGGAATCCTGGTACTACCTCGCGCCACTTGGCGAGAGGGGACCGCAATGGGCCGACTCGCGGGTCATCAAAGGGCCGGGGCCGGATCTCAGTGATGAACCGCTCGAAGATGCCCGCTATGCCGAGGCTCCTGCGGCCGCTCTTTCGGCTCGAAACTACCGGTCCTGGGCACGCCAACTCGAGGAGTATGTCCACAGAGAAGCCGCGTTGACGTTGATGCATTGCCCGAGTCTGGGCGTGAGCTCAGTGCCCGGTGGGACTGAAAGCGAGTTCCGGGCCAGTATCACCCAGGCATTGCGGGAAAAGCGCGATGCGGCGGTCGAAGAATTACGCGAAAAATACGCCGCGCGACTCAGTCGAATGAAGGACCGCAAACGCCAGGCTGAGCAAAAAGTCGAACGCGAACAAAGCCAGGCACGCGATCAGGCAACCGTAGCCGCAATCAGCGTTGGCAGTACGTTGCTGAAGTCAATTTTTGGCGGACGGCGCGGCAGCGCGACAGCCACGGCACGCAGCGTCACGCGGGCGAACAAGGAACGCGCGGACATACAGCATGCCGAGTCCGACCTGCGGGCCGTCGAAGAGAAGTTGAGGTCCATGAACGAGGAACTCGAGACCGAGATACTCGCGCTTCGGGATGAGCTCGATCCGCAGAGGGTCGCCGTGGAGTCCGTGACGATACGGCCGCGCAAGTCGGATATTTCAGTCGAGGACATGGCGCTGGTCTGGTCGCCATGAAGTAGAATCGACGCCGGGAGGATTCTGCAATGAACGACCTGATCGATCGCCTGATGGACGAACTCGGCGTCAACAAACGACAGGCGAAGGGGGGACTCGTGGCCCTGATTCGAGCTGGCCAGCAGAACATGGAGCCGGCGGACTTCGAGCAATTCGTCGCCGATATCCCGGGTGCGGATAAGTTGCTCAAGGAGGCCCCACCGCCGAGCGCACTGACGTCGCTGGCCGGCGGCCTGGGCTCTCTGCTTGGCGGCCGGCGCAGCCCCGGTCGATGGGCCGGCCTTGCGGCATCGTTTACCGAGCTCGGCGTCGACCTCGAGACCGCCAAGGGCTTTCGCCCGATTGTGATTGATTACGTGAGGACGCACGGTGGCGCAGACCTGGTCGATAAAATGCAGCGCGCTTTGAAAATTTAGTCCCCGTTCTCCTAACCGCCCATTCCGGTACCGCAGGTACCCAAAGGGCCGGAGCGATTGCCATGCCCTCATTTGACGTTGTTTCCGAAGTCGAGGCCCACGAAGTTACCAACGCCGTCGACCAGGCGAGCCGTGAAGTCACCCAGCGCTACGATTTCAAGGGCACCGACGCACGTTTCGAGCTCAAGGACAGTGTCATCACGATGAGCGCTCCGGCTGATTTTCAACTTCAGCAAATGCTCGAAATTCTGCGCCTGAAGCTCTCCAAGAGAGGTATCGATGTCGCCTGCCTGGAGGTTGGAGAGCCCGTCCTGACCGGTCAGGTCACACGGCAGGTCATCACGCTGCGCCAGGGCATCAGCACGGAGCTTGGCAAGAAGATGCAGCGACTGATCAAGGACTCCAAGCTCAAGGTACAGGCTGCTATACAGGATAATCAGCTTCGGGTCACGGGCAAGAAGCGCGACGACCTTCAAAGCGTGATGGCCATGCTGAAGGACGGTGGTTTCGATCGGCCGCTGCAGTTCACGAACTTCCGCGACTGAGGGGCGGCCCGGTCACTGCCGCCACGGGCATCTCGAGGGAACGCCCTGGCTAGGTCACGACTCGTATCCTGCGCGCATCGCGGCGCCCGACCAAATGCCAGTCGATTTCCGGCCTCTACTTGACGTTCGCTTTTTCCCAGGCACGCACTTTCACGCGTGCCGCATCGAAAATCCGCTCGTAATTGCCCTTCCTGACCTTGAGGCTTGCTTCCGGCGTCAGTTTTGCCCAGATGGGTGCCCACATGTCGTAGACCCGCAGTTGGGTTGCCTGGTCCGCCGGCGCGACATTATCGGTGCCGAACAGGAAGCGATCCGGATGACGGTTCAGCATCTCAACGGTCTTCTCTTCGGCTTCCTTTGAGGCCACCGCGTATTTGGCGACCTCGTCCCAGGAGATGTCGAAGTACACATGGCTCATCCTCGGATCCGCGATGGCCGCCTCGATCACGTCGAACTGGCCGGCGCTACGCTGAGTCGAGACCGCCGAGGCCTGGAACTCCACGGGGTGCACGACACGGCCGAGACCCATGTGCGCCCAGATGATCGTCGTCTTCGGATGACGACGAAACAGATCCCCCAACTGGATCATGAACACCGGCAACTGGTCTCCCTTCGCAAAGGGCATGTCGATATCGTTGTGCAGGATCACCACGAGCCCGACTTCACCCGCGAAGTCGAGCAGCCGGTCGAGCGCCGGGTCCGTCAGGCTGGCAATGTCACCGGCGACCTTGGACGAGACAAATTCCTTGTGGATCGTGAACTCGCCGATTCCCGTGAAGACGCCCGGGTAGGTCTCGAGCACGCGCCGGACATGATCGGTCGCGTACATGTCCGCCGGGTTGAACCCCGTAATCATCGGATCCAGGCGTTTGCGCTGCTCCGGCGGGAGCTTCAGGTAGGCGTTCGCGATGAAGGCATCAGTGAACGAGTAATAGTAGAGCGGAGCATCCGACTGCAGGTAATAGGTTGGCGCATAATCACCCGAGTTTTCATAAGCCCAGGTCTGCTGCAGCGGGATGCCGAACAAGGTCGAGCGGCCGATCTTGTTCCCCATGATTTCAAGGTACTTGTGGATGTCAGTGCCTTCCTGCACGTAGTTCGTCAGGTGAAAGTGCGCGTCGTTGAACAGGTACTCCGGCGATGATGCGTTCTGGGCCAATGCATTCCCGGCCGGCAGACAGAACAGGGCAAATGCCCCCGCCAGCGCGACGGCCAGAGGTTGACGACTGCACTTTGTACGCATGGGAAAACTCCTCGCAGCAACAAGTTAACTGGCCGGGAATCTCTTGACGACCGGCTCAGAAGAAGATCGAGAAAGACGACGCCAGCGTCCAGCCGTCCTGGCCGCCCACGTAGTAACCGAAGGTGCTGCTGGCCGGGGAATTGTTGACGTCCATGAGCTGCAGGTTCAGACGATGATTTCGCGTCGTCTGGAACGGGTAGTAATTCATCCCGAGAATGTACTCTGAACTGTTGCTAAATCCTGCTCTGTCGTCGCCATAGATCTGCGACGTGGCTGCATAGAGTTCGATCATCTTCGGGACCGGGAAGAAAGCCGTCTGAACGTAGAAGCCCGTGTCCTTGATCGAGCCCACCGGCAGCAGGCCGTCGGCCTGGAAATTATCCAGCCAGCGCTGGTAGTACTCGGCCTGGAGGAAGAAGCCTCTGTATTTCATCCCGGCATCCATCGCCAGTACGCGGTAGTCGGCCTCGTCGATCGTCACGCCCGGTGCCAGCGCGCCGGTCTCGAACAGGTTGACGCTGTCCGCCAGCCTCAGCGTGGTGTTCGACGCATTCTTGCCGTCATTGCGGAAGCTCTGCTCGGGGCTGTCAGTAAAGGACATGCCGAAGCGCGTTGCAAGCTGTTCGTGGTACTCGAAGTCGCCGTAGCCGCCACGCGGACCAAACTCGTTGGTCGTCGGCATCCACCACAGCGAGCCGCCGAGTGACGGCTTGCGGTCCAGCGTTGCGGCCGTCACACCCAGCGCGCTGTTGCTGTTCGAGACCATCGCCGAATACCAGAGCCCCGGAAGCACCTCACCTTGCGCCCAGATACCCTGCGCAAAATACGGGCGGAAAAACTCGTCCGCCATGACGCGGTCAGTACCCAGCCAGTACGGGTGGGAACCGAGCAGCGAGCGCGATCCGGGGTTGCCGGCGATGCCTCCGTAAAGGCTGAATTTCCTGCTGAACTGGTAACCGATGTTCGCGAAGATCGCATTCTGGTCGGTCGTGTTCACGGTCCACAGGAATATCGTGTAGACGAGCTTCGGGTCAACCATCCAGCCCGTGAGGAAAACCATGATCCGGTGAGAGAAGAAATCCTCACGCGGATCGACCGACCGCTCCCTGCCGAGATGGTCGGTGAATACCTGGTCTTCGTCGTGCTGGCTCATGTAGCGCAACATTGCATACGCACTGAGCGAGAGTTGGCCGTAGTCGTTTCGCCCGACCAGGAATCCTTTTCCGGGATCGAAGAAACCCCAGGTCTCGATTCGCTCGGTGGGCTCGCTCTCAGCCGGTTCCATGTCCGGGGACCCAGCCTGGGCGACGACCGGTCCCGGGGATTCTTCGACGGCCGGAGCAGGTGCTGCCGCAACCGCCGGTGCAGTTGGCGTTGCCGTCGTCCCTTCCCCTGCCTTCAGCTCATTTTTGAGCTCCTGGATCATCTTGTCGCGCTCAGCGAGCTGCTGTTTCATTGCCGCCTGTTCGGCCTCGAGCTGCTCAAGGCGCTGCTCGATCGAGCCGGGCGCTGCATTCTGCGCACTGGCGAGTGTCACCGAGAGCGAAAGCGCCACGGCGGCGAGCGTTCTAAGCATGCGCATGGATGATCCTCGAATGGCGGCCGAAAGAGGGCCGGGGCACCATCGCCCCAGCCCGTATCGGCAGGGGGATGCCGTTACTTCTTGACGACTGGCGTCACGACATACGGGTTACCGCCGAGCGCGTTGGAGACGGCCTCGATGGTCTTCTGTGCCTTGATGCTGTTGCCCGCCGCATCGAGGGGAGGTGAAATCACGGCGATGCCAAACTTTCCGGGCGAGACGGCGATGATGCCGCCGCCCACACCGCTTTTGGCCGGCAGGCCCGTCTTGTAGAGCCACTTGCCGGAGTCGTCATACAGGCCGGCTGTCGCCATGACCGCCAGCACTTCTGGCACGTTTTCACTCTTCATCAGGACCTTGCCCGTCACGGGGTTGACGCCGCCGTTCGCAAGGGTCGCCGCCATCGTCGCGAGATCCTTCGCGTTGACGTTCACCGAGCACTGCTCGGTGTAGATATCCGTCGCCTGGGCCGTGTCGCCCTTGATGTGGCCGTATGCGCCCATCAACGCGGCCAGCGCCTGGTTGCGCTGGTTCGTATCGGCCTCGGACTTGAACACTTCCTGATTCACACTGAGCGGACGGCCGGCGAAATCACTGTAGTAACCGAGGATCTTGTTCCAGATTTCATCGCGCGAGCTACCCGAGACCATGCTGGTCGCCGTGATGGCACCGGGGTTGACCATCGCGTTCATTTCCGACCCTTTGTATTGCTCGATTGCGACGATTGAGTTGAATGGCTGTCCAGTCGCATCGACGCCCATGTTATCGGCGATCGCGCCGGTTCCCCTTTCTTCGATGACTTTTGCCATCGTGAACACCTTGGAGATCGACTGGATCGACACCTCGGAGCTGATATCGCCCTTGGTATAGACGCGGCCGTCAGTGGTCACCAGCGCAATGCCATAGATGTTCGAGTCCACCTTGGCCAATGCCGGGATATAGTCGGCGTTGGCGCCTTCCTTGAGGTTCTTGAACTGGGCGTAGGCCGCATCGAGCGCGACCTGAATATTGGCTGACGAGAGCGGATCGGGTGATTCCTTTGCCCAGGCGGGCGCCGCAATCACCAGGCTCATCAGTGCAGCCAGTGCCGTAAACAGTGAAAGTTTGTTACTGGTCTTCATTCTCGTATCCCTCGATTCCAACGGCATCACAAAGAGGTGCCAAAGTTGTACTTGGCAGTGAACTGGAAACGTACGACATCGCCGGAGCTGTTGTCGTTGTTGGTGCGCTGACCCCAGAGTAATTCGCCGCCCAGCATCACGTTATCCACCGGGTAGTACAGCAGGTTCGCTGAAGCGTACTCACCCTTGTTGAACGCACCGGGGTCCTGGAAGTTGGTGTTGTCCACTTCGGTGAAGCTGTAGCCGATCGAACTGGACCACTGATCGCTCCAGTAATGATCGTAGTAAGCCACCACGCCGAGCAGCGGCACGGCTTCCGTCTTCAGGCCCGATACGGTCTCAGCGTCGAAGCTGGCACTCGGGGCGAGGTCCATGCCGCCGTCGTTCATGTAGCTCGCGATGCCCTCACCATACACCACCTGCAGGAGCACCTTGTCCTTGCCGATCGTATTGATGGTCGAGCCGACATTGATGCCCCAGCCGGTCTCGCTGCCCTGTTGCCACTTCTCATCGGGAGTTGCCCGCGCCTCGTAGGCGACTTTGCGCAGAATACCGCTGACCTGGAAATGGCCCCAGCCACCGTTCAGACGGTATTGCGCCGTGAAGTCGGGCAATTCCTCGTCGTTCCGGATATCCACTTCCTCATAGCCGCCGATCAGGCGCACGTTACCCGGATCGATGTCGTTGCTGGGCCGCTCGACGGCGATCGCAAAGTGGCTGTTCTCCGTGCGCCACGGTGTCCAGCGGATCTGCACATTGCGGTAGAAGACCATGCCCGCCGGGCCCCAGTAGTCGATCGTGTTCGGAAACACGTCGCCGTCCATGAACAGGCTGTTGGTCTGCCCGGCGAGGATCGAACCCCATTCTCCGTAAGCGTGACGCAGCCGGAAAGTCGTCTGGCCCTCGTCGGCGCCGACGCCGAACAGGTCAAACTCGAAAACGAACTTGAGCGGCTCACTGTTGGAGCCGGTCGGCATCGTGCCCTTCACACCGAAGCGGCTCTGCTTGACGCTGAGTTCGGATTGACCGTCCTCGCCATACTCCCCATCAATACCAACCCGCGAGGGCCGCAGCGTCGATTCCCAGTCCGGGTTGACTCGCCCACCGAAGTCCTGAATGTAGTCAGCCTGTGCAAAACCGTAAATCTCGAAACTCCGATCCGTATCCGCCGCCTGCGCCGTCGCACCAGCACCAAGCAGCGCAATAGCGACTGCCTGCGCGATCTTTTGTTTCCTCAAGTTATTGAACGACGCCATACCGAGTCTCCTGAATCTCTGTTTGGAAATCGGGACATGTCCCGAGCAAAGCTACCCGCACTGGAGCGAAGTAGAACATTCCGTGGGCCGCGAACTGCCACTTTACACGACAGGAATGACACATATTCGGACGACCTTGCTCGGTAATTTCCGCAAGGGCGGAGCAATTCGTACCCTGCGACTGAGTTAGGAAAACCCTTGTCCTCTCGAGACCGGGCGAAGTCCCGTTGCCCGCGCGGATGCATTCGGGAAGTCGGCTGCAACGCCAGGCGCTCACACAACTGATTCAATCGGCCGAGAAACCGGCAAAGCATTCGTCGACCTATTGAATCAGGCAGTCTGGAAAGTGCCGCGACCGAGGGCCGGGCCAATCAGGCCTGAAAAAAGCCGCCGATCGGCCACTCAGGTCAGATGCCTGTTTACGATTGCGAATGATTCGTATTTACGATACCTTCCTTTGAACGGGTGACACCCACCCGCCCTTGACTGAGGGGGTCGAAAGATAATGCGACGGTTGAGGACTGCCCTGAATGGCGCACTGGGCTGCGCACTGCTCGCCGGAGCCGCCGGCGCTGCAGCCGAGGAGTTCGGCGATGCGGAGGCGGCGGAACTGCCCGGATATATCGAGCGCATCGTCGTGGTTGGGAGCCGCGAGCGCGCTTCTGAAATCGGCGGTTCGGCCAGCTTCATCTCTGCATCGGACCTCGAGGCCTTCAGACATACCGACGTGCTTCGGGTCCTCAAGCAAGTGCCGGGCATCTACATCGTTGAGGAAGAGGGCTTCGGGCTGCGCCCGAACATCGGTATTCGCGGGTCGGGAACCGACCGAAGCGCACGCATCACGCTGCTCGAAGACGGGATCCTGATCGCACCGGCACCTTACGCTGCACCGTCGGCGTATTATTTTCCCACCATGCAGCGCATGCACGCCGTGGAGATCATCAAGGGCGCGGCGGCGGTGCGTTTCGGGCCGCGCACGACGGGCGGAGTCCTCAGCCTGATTTCGACTCCGATTCCCGATGCACCGGTCGCCGGTATGGCCGATGTCCTGTTCGGCGACTATGACTCGCTTCTGGCCCGTGCGAATATCGGCGGCACGGGTGAGCACTGGGGATTCCTGCTAGAAGGCGTTCACCAGCAGACCGATGGCTTCAAGCAGCTCGACGGTGGCGGTGATACCGGCTACTCGCTCGATGACTACGTGGCAAAGCTGCGCTATTCAACGGACAGAGACCAGCGCTATTACCAGGAAGTCGAGTTGAAGCTGGGCGCAACCGACCAGGACGCGAACGAGACCTACCTGGGTCTGACCGATGAAGATTTTAAAAAGACGCCCTACCGTCGTTACGCCGCCAGCCAGAACGATAACCTCGTTTCGGATCACGAACAGTACGAACTGCGGCATTTCATCGAACTGAGCCCGGCCGTGGACGTGGCAACTGCGCTGTACCGTACCGACTTCGCCCGCAACTGGTACAAGGCGCAGTCCATCGGGGGCAAGAGCCTCAGTACCGTGCTCGATGACCCGGGCAGCTATTCAGACCAGTACGACTGGATGACGGGCGCCGACAGTCCGGACGACGCCATCGTCCTGCGAAATAACAACCGCGAGTACTTCGCCCAGGGCATTCAGAGCGTGATCTCCTGGCGACCCGTCAGTGAATCGGCCTTGCAACACAGCGTTGAGGTCGGTTTGCGCTGGCATGAGGACGAAGAGGACCGCCTGCAGGATGAAGATGCCTATCGCATGCAGTCCGGCAAACTCGTCATGACCTTCGACGGCGCACCCGGCAGCCAGTCGAATCAGATCAACAGCGCGGCCGCGTTCTCGATGTACGTCCAGGATGAACTGAGCTTCGGCGCATGGAGCGTAACGCCGGGGGTTCGCTACGAATCAATCGATCTCGAAAGTCGCAACTTTGCCCGCGATGACCCCGACCGTTCGCAAGGCGCGACGCGCGTCCAGCGCAACCAGATCGACCAGTTCATTCCGGGCATCAGCGCTGTCTATCGAATCGACACGGCCTGGTCGCTGCTGGGCGGTATCAACAAGGGCTTCAACCCCCCGGCCCCCGGCAGCAGCAGCGATCCCGAAGAAAGCGTCAACTACGAATTCGGCGCACGCTATGCGGCGCCCTCGTTCGCCGCCGAAGCCATCGCCTTCTTCAACGACTATTCAAACCTCGTCGGCACCTGCACGGCCTCGACCGGTGGCAGCTGCGAGATCGGCGATCAGTACGACGGCGGCCACGTCGACATGCAGGGCCTCGAGGTCGTTCTCACCTGGGATTATGGCCTGGCCGGATTCGGTATCCCGTTGCAACTCGTCTATACGTACACCGACGCGGAGTTTCGAAACAGCTTTTCGAGTGACTTCGAAGAGTGGGGCCAGGTCGAAGATGGCGACGAGCTGCCGTACATTCCTGGCAACCAGCTGCTGGCGAGTGCGGGCTTAAGGGCTGATCGCTGGGGAACCACTGTGAGCGCCGCCTGGGTTGATGAGATGCGCAACGTGGCCGGCCAGGGCCCGATAGAGGCTTCCGAGGCCATTGATTCGCACTGGGTATTCGACCTGGCCGCAGGCTTCGACCTCACGCCGGCCATCAGCGTCAACGCACGGGTCGAGAACCTGCTGGATGAGACTTACATGGCCTCGCGCAGACCCGCAGGTGCACGCCCCGGCCGGCCTCGTGCCTTCTTCATGGGGTTGACCGGCAGGTTCTGAGTCCCCACACCCTTCCAAGGAAAAGCCGCGGCCTGATGCCGCCCTGCGCAGCCTGGCTATACCGCCTGGCCTGCTGGCTGACGCCTGCCAGAGGCTACCGGCGCTCAGGCGTGAGCGCGCGTCATTATTCTCAAGCGCCTGCGCTGCATGCGCAGCCGAAGTTCGATCTCGCGAAGGCGGGAACGGAAACTGGCCTCCTCCCAGCGCTGCAGCAGGTGAGCCTTGCGATCCGCGTACCACTCGTCGCGCACCCGGGTCCATTCATCGAGCGCTTTCCTGAAAGCCGTGTATTCCTCGGACACGCGTCGCTTGAGCAGTTCGAGCTGCTCGCCAGGGACTGCGCGGTTCTGGAGAACGCGCTCCATTCGCTTGAACTGCATGCCGAGTTCGGCGCGCTGCACCCACAACGCGGGCACTCGCTTCAGGTTGCTGGCCAGGCCGACCGCCGACAGCCCCGCGATCAGCCACTTGGTTGGATCCCACTGCCACCACTTCACACCGTTTCGGTAGTCGTTCTGAAAAATGTGATGGAAATTGTGATATCCCTCGCCGTAAGTCAGCACCGCCAGCACCGGGTTATCACGCGCAGTGTTCTCGTCCGTGTACGGCTGGGAGCCCCAGATATGGGCCAGCGAATTGATAAAGAACGTGAAATGGTGGTTGAGCACCAGACGGGCGAGACCGACAAGCAGGAAAACGCCCCAGAGGTCGCCGACCAGCCAGCCGAGCAGCAGCGGAAAGCCGATGTTCATCAGCAGCACCAGTGGTGCGTAGTATCGATGCTGGAACATCACCATCCTGTCGCGCTGCAGGTCGCGTACGTTGCTGAAATCCGGCTCGCCGCTTGGGTAATTTCTCAGCATCCAGCCAATGTGCGAAAACCAGAATCCGCGCTTCGCACTGTAGGGATCACGATCCACGTCATCGACGAAACGGTGATGGTCCCGATGCTGGGAGGACCAGATCAGGATGCTGTTTTCAAGCTGCATGGTGCCGAACAGCATCATGAAAAGTCGCACCGACCAATGCGCCTGGTAGGTCCGGTGAGCCCAGAGTCGGTGGTAACCCGCGGTGATCGAAACACCGGTCGCACCCATCACGAGCACAAAACTGATCCAGGCCGCCAGACTGTAGCCGTGAGCGAACCCGTACCAGGGCACGAGTATCAATGCCGCAAGGCCCGTGACCGAAAACAGGATCGTCGTCACCCAGTTGATCGGGGCGTGCTCTTCGCACTCAAAACGCTGACTTTTCATACCGTAACCACTCGGCAACAGGGCAAAAACTTTTACTAGTCTACTCGCTGCGGACCCACCCTGCTCAGCCGTTCCAGTCAGGCCTCAACCGTTTGTTTTTAAAAGATAATTCCGTCACACGAAATCGGCTATGACCGGCAAAGACTTCCGTTTGATATCCGGCACCTGAGCACCGTGCGCCGGGTAGCCTGTCACCAGCAGCAGGAAAGGCCGCTCAGAGTCAGCCGGCCGGCCGAGAATCTCGTTCAGGAAGCCCATCGGACTCGGCGTGTGGGTCAGCGTTGCGAGCCCCGCGTGGTGAAGCGCTGCAATCAACAGGCCCGTGGCGATTCCGGCCGACTCGGTCGGATAGTAGTGCTTCACTTTGCGTCCCTGGCTGTCTCGCCCCCATTTCTTCACGAAGATCGCAATCAACCAGGGTGCGGTCTCAAGAAACGGCTTGCGCCAGTCGGTGCCGAACGGTGCCAGCGCTTCCAGCCACTCCTCCGGCGCGCGCTTCTCGTAGAAGAGCCGTTCCTCATCTTCGGCCGCGCTGCGGATTCGCCGCTTGATCTTGGGATCCGACACCGCGACAAAATGCCAGGGCTGCAGATTGGCGCCGCTCGGCGCAGTGCCAGCCGTCGCAATGCACTCTGCGATCAGGCTCCGCGCAACGGGGCGCGAATCGAAATCGCGAATCGTTCGCCGGCGCGCCATCAGGGCATGGAAATCCGTTGCCCGACGCAGCATTTCATCCTCAGTGCGTTCGACATAGCCATCGAGGGGAATGAATTTCCGCTCCGTCATCCGCATCTTCCTCCGCCGCTCGCCGTCGATGAACGACGCTCACACAGGTACTTCAATCGTTGCCAGGCCTGTTCCAGATGCCTGCTGCCGGCCGCGCTCAGCGGCTCGCCGAGTTCGAACGTCTCGCCGCGCACACACAGGACCAGGCAGGGCGGCGGAACATCACCGGTCACGCGTATGAAGGTCTCAAGAACCGCCTCTGGCGACAAGGCATGCGTCGTGTGCAGAAAGTCGGCCGAGGCTCGCGGCACACGCAGTTCGAAGGGCGAGGACATCCCGGTGCCTGCATCGACGAAGATCACCAGCTCGCGACCCCGCAGGTCCAGCGCGTGCTCGATCTGCAGCTGGAAGTCCGTCAGTACCTCCACGCCCGGAAGCACAGCCGCCTCGAGACGTTCGGCCAGCGCCGGCCCGAGCGCATCGTCACCTCGACTCGGATTGCCCACCGCCAGCACGAGCACGGGCGCACGCGGTTTTTTCAATCCCGCACCAGCTGACCGACCGTGTCGCCCGCTGCATCAACCAGTGTCACCGACAGGGGCATTCGCCCCAGTGCGTGCGTTGCGCAGGACAGGCAGGGGTCGAAGGCACGCACTGCAACCTCGAGATGATTCAGCAGGCCCTCGGTCAGTTCGCGGCCATTGAGATAACGTCGGGCAACCTCCCGAATCGCCATATTCATCGCCTGGTTGTTGTGGGTCGTCGAGACAATCAACGTCGCGCGCACCACCTGGTCACTCTCATCGACGCGGTAATGATGGATCAACGTCCCGCGCGGCGCCTCGATGACACCGACACCGCGTGACTGCCGTTCCCCCACGACAACCAGATCGTTGCCGACGACGTCATCATCGTGCAGCAGGTCCTTGATTGCTTCCGCCGCGTGCAGCATCTCGATCATGCGGGCCCAGTGGAAGCCAAGCGTGGCAATGGTTGCACTGCCGTCATCAAACGCAAGTAGCCCTCTTCTTTCCCTGTCCGCGAGCGGAGTTGGAATGAAGTCGCAGCGCGTCACCCGGGTCAGCGGGCCCACTCGGTACCATCCATCGTCCGGACCGAAGGCCTTGAGGTAAGGGAACTTCATGTAAGACCAGGGCTTGACCTCTTCAGTGATCTCCTCCCAGTAGTGATCGTAATTCAGGTGATCGAAGATCGTGTGGCCCTCCTCGTCCCTCGCTCGCAGCCCTCCGTGATACAGGTCCATCGCGCCATCGGCCCTGACCAGGCTCAGGGTCCTTGCCTTGAAAGCGGCGAAATCCCGGTAGGCCTCCAGGTTTTGCTCAAACAGTCGACGCGCAAGGTGCACGGCGTCGCGACTCCAGGCGACCATGCGGTAGGCGTCAGCCAGCAAGCCGGCTCGACCCTCAGCGGAAAGATTCTTGTTGACGCCACCGGGTATGGCGCTGGTGCCGTGGATGCGCTTGCCGGCCGTGTGCCGGATCACTTCCTGGCCGTACTTGCGCAATAACACGCCTTGCCGCGCGATGTCCGGAAACTGGGCCGCGACACCGACTATGTTTCTGCGGGCCACCTCGGAGTCGAAACCGAATAACAGGTCCGGCGACGAAAGATGGAAGAAGTGCAGCGCGTGCGACTGGAGGATCTGACCGTAATGCATCAGCCGTCGAAGCTTTTCCGCCGTTGGCGTCAGCTCTCTTGCGCCGACCACCTGGTCGAGCGCCTTGCTCGCCGCGAGGTGGTGACTGACCGGGCAGATTCCGCAAAGCCGCTGAACCATGACCGGGACCTCCCAATACGGGCGGCCCTGGATGAATTTCTCGAAGCCCCGGAATTCAACGATGTGCAATCGCGCCTGCTGAACCTGGTCGTCTTCGTCAAGCAGCAAAGTGATCTTGCCGTGACCCTCGACCCGCGACAACGGCTCGATCGCCACGCGTCGCAGCCCGGCCGGGTGGCTGGCAGTCTCCATTGCAGCGCTCATCGCCTCGCCTGAACAAGCCTAGTCATATTGGATCAACCCGTGCCCAAGCCTGGGCGTACGGCCTTCTATGAGATCGGTGAGGAACTTCCAGATCGCGTCCCCGGACGGGGGGCAGCCCGGAATGAAATAGTCCACGTTCACGACTTCGTGCAGCGGATGCACTTTGTCGAGCGGTAAGGGCAACTCGGGATCGTTTGGAATCAGTCCCGACGTTACGCTGGGCTCGGTCACGTAGACCTCTTGCAGGCACTGCCCGAGATCAAGGTGATTGCGTTGCGCCGGCAGCCCACCCGTGACGGCGCAGGCACCGATCGCCACCAGCGTCTTGCAGTTGGCGCGAAACTCTCGCAGCACGTGTACGTTTTCGGCATTGCAGATACCGCCTTCGACGATGCCAATATCGCAGGAGCCGCAAGTCTTGATGTCGGTCAGCGGCGAACGGTCAAATTCGACGAGCTCAAGAAGGTCAAAGAGCCGTTCGTCGATATCGAGAAGCGACATGTGGCAACCAAAGCAACCGGCCAGAGAGGTCGTCGCAATTCGAAGCTTCGGTGCCACCAGCTCACTCATACCGGTCCTCACGGTCGCGTGGCGCATCGTCGAGCGCCTGCTCACTGATCGGGCGCTTGTCGAAGCGCCGTTCGCCAATCGGCGTTGCAAATCCAATGCGCTTGATCAGGATCACACCCACCGGACAGACTTCAGCCGCTTTGTCCGACAACGCAATCTCTGAGTCGGCGAGCTGGCCCGACTGCGAATTGATGATCAGGTGTTTCATGATGCCCCGGCCCGCGAGCGAAAAAACGTTTTTCCCGTCAACTTCGCGGGAGGCCCGCACACAGAGTTCACAGAGGATGCAGCGATTGAAGTCCAACAGGAAATCCGGATGGGTCGCGTCCACCGGCCGATCCGGGAACAGGTGCCGAAACCCGGCCGTCATCACGCCCAGGTCGTAGCCAAGCGCCTGCAGAGTGCACTGCCCACTCTTCTCGCAGGAGGGGCAGAAATGATTGCCCTCGGCGAACAGCATCTGGATCAGCGTGCGGCGCAGGTCGTTGAGTTCCTCCGTTTCGCTTTCGACTTCCGCTGCGGAATCGGCCAACGTTGTGCAGGCTGTGAGGGCGCGTCCGTTGACCCGCGCAGTGCAGACTTTGCAACTGCCATGTGGCCGGAATTCGGGGTGGTAGCAGAGGTGCGGGATGTACCTCCCGGCCGCCAGGGCCGCCTGCAGCAACGTCTGCCCGGGCCGGTAAGGCACTTCCTCGCCGTCCAGCACGAAGGTCGGCAGTTCCTTCATGGTTGATTCTCCAGGTGAGCGCCCTCGTCGTCGCGACCGGTCATCTGCCGCGCGCGGGCCAGCGCACCATCGAGGTCGAATGACGGGGTGAATTCGAGCGAGCGGAGGCGCCGCTCGTAGGCCGGCCGAAACTTCTTGACCGTGTCGAGCACGGGGTTACAGGCCGTATGACCGAGACCGCAATGCGCCGACTTAAGAAGCACCTCGTTGAGTTTCTCGATTTCGCGCATCTCGTGACGCGTGCCGTTGCCACTATGAATCTTGTCCATTGCGCCAAGCAGCATCGACGTACCGACACGACAGGGTGTGCAGAAGCCGCAGCTTTCGTGCGCGAAGAACTGGACGTAGTTCCGGGCCACTTCGAACATGTCACGCGAGGAATCAAAGACGGTGAACGCGCCTGCCGTCGGCAGGTCCTCGAACGAAATCCGCCGGTCAAGCCCGCCTGCGTCGATACACTCGCCGGATGGTCCGCTGACCTGCACGGCCTGTGTATTAACGGCGCCGCAGTCCTCCAGCACCTGGCGCAAGGTGACGCCGAACGGGTACTCATATACGCCGGGTCGCGCACAGTCCCCGGCCACCGAAAGGATCTTACTGCCGGCCGACTTGATCGTGCCTATCGATCGGTACCAGTCTCCCCCGCGCACCGCGATCAGCGCCGCCGCGCACAAGGTCTCGACGTTATTGACGACGGTAGGCTGCTGCAGATATCCGCTCGTTACCGGAAACGGCGGGCGGTTCCTCGGAATCCCGCGCTTTCCTTCAAGGGATTCGATCAGCGCCGACTCCTCGCCACAGACATAGGACCCGGCCCCGACATGGATCGCTATGTCGAAGTCAAAGCCCGGCTCCCCAAGCAGCCCGTTACCAAGCAAGCCGGCCTCGCGACGCCCTTGCAGCCTTGCCTGCAACGGCTCCAGCAGGTAGCGATATTCGCCACGCAGGTACAGGTAACCCTGGCTGGCCCCAATCGAGTAGGCCGCAATGGTCATGCCGTCGAACAGCAGGTCGGCATGCCGGGTGAGCAGGACACGATCCTTGAAAGTGCCTGGCTCACCCTCGTCAGCATTGCAGACGACAAAGCGCGCCGGGCCCGGCGCATTCCGACAGGCGGCCCACTTGATCCCCGTCGTAAAACCCGCACCGCCGCGACCACGGAGGTTTGACCGCTTGATTTCCTCGAGCATTGCCACGGGACCCATCGCGTCACCGACAAAGGACTCGCGCCAGGAACGCTGATTGGCCGCGGCTTCCGTGTAGCCGGTCGCACCGCGTTGAAGCGCGGCCCGGATCGCGTCGCCCGGTGCAAGGCCATGTCCGAGCAGGATATCGGCGCGCCGCACGTTGTCTTCGATCCGGAAGAAATCGGCCGGCCATTGCGCGACGGGCTCCCGGGCGAGGATGCGCTCGCAGATCTGCTCGATGCGGTCGCGACTCAGCCGGGGAATTGCCCGACCGTTGACCAGCATCGCCGGTCCCTGATCGCAAAGTCCGGTACACGAGGTTGTCGTCACGAAAACCAACCCGTCTTCCGAAAGCTTGCCGGGTTCCACCCAGAGTTCGTGACACATCGCCGCCAGCAAGCCTTCGCTGCCCTGCATACGATCGGTAATGTTGTCTGAGAACATCACCTGGTATCGCCCGCGCGGTTCGACCGAGATAAACGAATAAAAACTGGCTACCCCGCGAACCCGAGAGACCGGGATCCTCAGCGCCCTGGCAATCAGCGTCGTCGCCTGCGGCGAAATCCAGCCAGAGGCTTCCTGCACTTCGCGCAGGATCTGTAACAGGTGTGTCGGCTCCTGCTTCCAGCGGGCGATGATGCCGCGCACCCGGTCAGTATCTTCTTGGGTGTCGGCGCCGGTCTCGGTCATCACTGCACTCCCGGTGCGCGCAGGGCCTGCTGAAGGACTCAACAACGGGGGATAGAGTCATCTTCGGTCGCCGGACCGAACTGCCCCTAGGCCCTGGCGACCATGCCTTTGAGAACGAGGTCATTGTAACTGACCATGCCCACGACCACGTCATTGTCAATGACCGGTGCATTCGACAGGCCGAATTTCTCGAACAGTCGGGCGCAGTAGCGGATGTCCATCATCGGGTCCACGCTCACGACGGGCTTGGACATGATTTCGTAAACGTTTACGCGCGTGGGCGCCTTGTCACGGGCCAGCACCTGCCGGGCGATATCTGCCAGCAACACGATGCCGAACTCGTCGTCCGCGTGGCGTTTGTCGATGATCAGCGCCTCAACCTTCGTCTGTTGAATTCGCTTCAGGGCCTCGTCCACTGTAATTGCGCCATCAACGACGTGAACCTGCTCATTCATGACGTCGCGGATCCGGATCACCTTGCGTTGCTCACTCATAATTGTTCCTCCACGGTTTCTGTGAGCGCGCGTATCTGGTGGCTGACGCCGACGGCATCCTCCACATCAATCTGCATCGCGATTCCGGTCCCCGGCGTGGCGTCGAACTCGCCCACCTCGCTGATCGTCTCGAGGATGCGACGGCTCATATGCTCTTCGACCAGCATCAGGATGACATCGCGTTGCGATTCGATCGAGAGCCCGAAAAACGTTTTCGCAGGCTTGAGCCCCTCGCCACGTGCCTGGTTCAGGACCGTCGCCCCCGTGGCGCCCGCGGTTCGCGCCGCCTTGAGCACAGCTTCCGTCTTGGCGTCCTCAAGCATGATGATGATCAGTTTGAAGTGCATCTTTCCTCCGCGATTCCGGTTTCGGAATCAGTCATCTCGCGATTTCCGGCGCCCGCGCCGCGCGCGCCACTCACCCAGCTGGGCATATCCCATCACGCTCATCATCGGGAACAGGCTCGCAAACGCGATCAACCCGAACCCGTCCAGCAGCGGGCTGCGTCCCGGAATCGTGCTCGCCAGGCCGAGCCCCAGCGCGGCGACCAGCGGGACCGTGACCGTCGAGGTGGTAACACCCCCCGAATCATAGGCCAGCGGAATGATCTCGCGCGGTGCGAAAGCGGTCTGCACGACCACGACGAGATAGCCGGCGGTGATGTACCAATGAAGCGGTGTCCCGGTCACGATACGGAACGTCCCAAGCGCCACGCCGACGGCCACGCCGATCGCCACCGCGATTCGCAACCCCCAGGTGGTCACCGTGCCAGCGGAAACCTGCTCCGCCTTCAGGGCCACGGCGATCAGTGCCGGCTCGGCAATGGTGGTCGCGAAACCAATGGCCGCACCGAAAACGTAAACCCAGGCGTAGTCCTGCCAGGCAATTGTCGCAGGAATGGCGCCGGCGACCCCGTAGACGAACTCGGGATGAGTCAGTTGCTCGGCGAGCAGGCGGCCCACCGGGAACAGCGCCAGCTCGAGGCCGTCGAGAAACAGGGCGAGGCCGAAAAGCACGTAGACGACGCCGACAAACAGGCGTCTCGGATGATTCACGGCGCGACGCAGCACGAAGACCTGGAACACGAGCAGAATCACGAAGATCGGCAGCACGTCGCGCAATGTGCTGGCCAGCGCCCAGCCGAAATCGCGCAGCGGGCCCATCAGGTAAGGATCCCGTAGCCAAGCACGAAAATGATCGGAGTCAGCGAGGCAAACGCGATCAGGCCGAACCCGTCGACGATCGGGTTGCGCCCACGAATACTCGAGGCGAGACCGACGCCCAGTGAAGTGACCAGTGGAACTGTCACTGTGGACGTTGTCACGCCACCGGAGTCATAGGCGATACCGATGATTTCGTCCGGCGCGATGGCTGTCAGCGCCACGACCGCGATATAGCCGCCGATGATGAAATACTGGATTGGCCAGCCCTTGAGAATGCGTATTACGCCTATTACGGTGGCAACGCCGACAGACAGTGCGACGGTCAGGCGCAGCTCGAGCGCGTAGTTATCACGCGAGTCGACCGAGTCGGCGATCGCGCCTCCGCCGGCCGCGACCACGGCAGCCTCCTCGGCGATGGCAATCAGGGCCGGTTCCGCAACAGTCGTGGCAAAGCCGAGTCCGAATGAAAACAACAGCAATGCCAGCAGATTGCCCCGGCTGACGAAGCTCTGTGCGATGCCTTCGCCAATCGGGAACAAGGCCATCTCGAGGCCACGGATGAACAGCGCCAGACCCAGTATGACCATCAGCGTGCCATAAATGATGCTGCCGAGATTTGGTACCGGCCGGCGCAGGACCACGAGCTCGAAAAAGGCGATCACCAGTACAATCGGCAGTACGTCCCTTGCGCTTTCGCGTAGTGAACGGAGCAATTCGTGCAGGAACTGGCCCAACACCGGCCTCCGGCTTCAGTGGAAGGTGAATGTCACGCTCAACATAGCCGGACTGGCCGAAGCGCCCTATCGGGGCATACCGCTATGCGTTCCGTGCCCGCGCAGGCCACTGGTACGATGCGTTCTCCTGATCTTAGCGACATGCCGCATGAATGCCATATTCCTCGACTACGCCAGCGTCAGCGCGGACGGAGATCTCGATACCTCGAGGTTGACCCGATGTCTGCCGGCACTCGATTTTCGACCGCGTTCGGATCCGGATGCGATCGGGCAGTTGATCACCGGCAAGCAGGTGGTTCTGCTGAACAAAGTGCAGGTAGGTGCGGAGCTGATCGCGGCGACTCCGGCGCTGCGACTGATCTGCGTCTCGGCGACTGGCACGAACAATATCGATCTGGAGGCCGCTGAAAGGGCCCGAGTGGCTGTCTGCAACGTGCGGGACTACTGCACGGCGTCCGTCGTCGAGCACGTGATCGGTACGCTGCTGCTGCTGAGCCATCAGCTACGCGAGTACGATTCACTGGTTCATTCCGGTGCATGGCAGTCCGGTGATCAGTTCTGCCTGCTCCGCTTTCCGATACGCGAACTGGCTGGCCTTTCGATCGGCATCGTCGGTTATGGCACACTCGGCGCGGCGGTCGCGCACGCAGCCGAGGCGTTCGGCATGCGGGTCCTGGTTGCCAATCGCCCGGGTGGCGATCGGGTGGCAGGGCGCATCGACCTGCACGATCTGCTTCCCCAGGTCGACGTGCTGAGCCTGCACTGCCCATTGACGCCGGCCACCACCGGTCTGATCGGCGCGCAGGAGCTGGCGCTGATGAAAAACGACGCGATCGTCATCAACACCGCCCGCGGGGCGCTGGTCGACAGCGAAGCGCTGACACGGGCACTGCGTGGACGGCAGCTGGGTGGCGCCTCGATTGACGTTCTGCCCGAAGAACCACCGTTACACGGCGACCCGCTGCTGGCCGGGGATATCCCGCGCCTGATCGTGACCCCGCATATCGCCTGGGCCGCGCGGGAAGCGCGCCAGCGCTGTCTCGATGAAATGGCGGCGAACGTGGAGGACTTTCTGCGCGGCGGGCGCCGCGGACGGGTAGTCTAGGTCAGGACGCCGCACCGACTACGAGACAGCGTCAATCCAGGGGCAGATTGGTCACCTGGGCCGCCCACTTGACGACCGGGCGGACGCGCGGTGAAACCAGTTCCATCGCCTCGTCGTAATCGACCCAGCGATACTCGCTGTGCTCGGCGCGACCGAGTTCGGGATTGATCGGCAAGGCGATTTCGACAGACCGGGTCCGGGCCACGAAGTAGCGGGCGACCTTTCCATGACTGTAGGGACCGGTCTGGGTCGAGACCTCGCCCCAGTCAAAGACGAGGTCGTCAATCGTCGACTCCTCCCTGACCTCCCGCACGGCTGCGGCCAGCGGTTCCTCGCCGCGCTCGACCATGCCCTTCGGAAAGTCCCAGTGACTGAACGCGCGCAGCAACAGGAACCGCCAGCCCGTCTCGGCTTCGCGGAGCACAACGACACCGGCGGAAAGCCTCGGGGTTCGGGATGTCATCCAGTGATTATAGAAGATTCACGAGCCCCGCCCGCCCGCCACCACCGCGACCATCCCCACAGGCAATCCGATCCGGACCCGGCTGCCGGGGCGAAATGAGCGCCCCATCCTTCGCCGAATCGTTGCGGGCGCGTAACATCCGGCAGTCAGGATCGACCTCCACGTTCCTGGGGGTCGGAGCAATCGATACCGCACGACGCTATGCGGTCGGACAAGGAGTTGGAATGACGAAAGGTTTCACGAGCCGGCTGACGATTTTTTTTCTGCTCGCGGCATTCGCCCTGCCAGTGACCGCAGCCGATCAGCCCGAAATCAGCAGCGCATGGGCGCGAGCAACACCGCCCGGCGCGACCGTTGGCGCGGTCTACCTGACCTTGCAGGGCGGCGACAAAGACGACCACCTGATCGGCGCATCGACGGATCGGGCCACGTCAGTGGAACTGCACACGGTTGAGGAAATTGACGGCGTGGCGCGTATGCGCCCCCTGGAGTCGCTGGACGTGCCTGCCGGAAAGCGCGTCGAGCTCGCACCGGGCGGTCATCACCTGATGCTGATGGGGCTGAGCTCGCCGCTGGTGGCGGGGGAATCACTGAGTGTCGTGTTCAAATTCGAGAACAGCGCTGCCCAACGCATCGAAGTGCCGATCAAGCCGGTCACGCAGCTCGACGATTCAACGCACCACCACCACTCGCCTTGAAGCGGCGTATCTCCGAGTGACTGATACCGGGCACACGACGCTGCCGCTGCATCGGCTGCACGACGAAGAAATCGTGCGCCTGCTCGCGAACGGGCAGCGTCGCGCCGAACTCACCGCGCTGTTTGGCGAGGAGGGCTACCGGGAACTCAGTGACCTGGCCCGGCGCGCGGAGCACGCGCAGCTTCGGGGCGGCCAGCCCGTGTACGTGCTGCCGGGGCTGATGGGTTCGCGCATCGGTACGCGCGGTCGCCTGATCGATGATGTCCTGTGGCTGGACCTGATCGAGATCGCGGCCGGCCACCTGACGCGGCTCGCGCTTCCCGCGGGTGCAAAGCTGACCGCTCTTGGCGTGATGCTGCTCAATTCACTGAAACTCAAGCTCTCACTGACTATCGCCGGATTCGATGCGCGGTTCCACGCCTACGACTGGCGAGCCGGCATCGGCGGGCTGGGCGAAGAACTGAACGCGCGCATCGCCCGGGAGGGGGCTCGCGAGGTCATGGTCGTCGGGCACAGCATGGGTGGCGTGGTCGCACGGGCCGCACTGGGCGGCGATAAGGGGCGAATTGTCCGGGTGGTGCAGATCGGCTCCCCGAATCATGGTTCGTTTGCGCCGGTGCTCGCGATGCGGGGCGTCTACCCGAGCGTGCGCAAGCTGGCCGCGCTGGATCGACGCCACAGCGCCGAGGACCTGGCGCGGATCGTTTTCCGTACCCTGCCCTCGCTGCACGAACTGCTGCCGGACCCGGAGCGTACGCCCGGCTTGGACCTGTTTGATGCGGCGAACTGGCCGGCCGGTCCATTGCGGCCGGACCCGGGCCTGCTCGAGGCCGCCGCGGCCGCACGACGACATTGGCCCGACAGCGATCCGCGCTGTCTGCACATCATCGGGGTGCGCCAGGAAACCGTGACCGGACTGCAACTTAAGGCTGCAGGCTTCCAGTACACGGTTACAAAAGAGGGTGATGGTACGGTCCCACTGGCGCTGGCTGCCATGCCCGGTGTCCCGGCGTGGTATGCAGCCGAGAAGCACGGCGGCCTGCCAAATAACGGCCAGGTGATCTCGGCGGTCGCGGACCTGCTGCGCGACGGGACGACACAGCGCCTGCCGACCCGTGCCAGGACATTGCGTCAGCCGCCACATCGCCGCTTGACCGAAACAGCGATGCGTCGCGTCGCAGCGCACAAGGTGCGCTGGCAGGACCTCTCACCCGACGCCCGCCGTCGCCTGCTCGAGCCAGTGGTTTCCCCGGAATTCCATGGCCGCGTACCAAAGGCGGCACTGCGGCCGGCCTTGCGCGGAATTGGCGAGGGTCGGGCCGAAGGCCGCCGCCGGGTCGAGATTCGTCTCAGTCGCGGCAGTATCGTCGATGCCAATGCCCGCGCGCTGGTCATCGGCCTGTTCCGCAACGTCGATCCCAGCGGGGCCGCCGCTGCGGTGGACACACGGCTCGATGGGGCCATCGCCGAGTTCAACCTGCGGCGCATGTTCCTCGGCAGCCTGGGCCAGGTGTTCGTGATGCCGACCACGCGCAGTCCGCTGCTCGCCGATTTCGTGCTCTTTGCCGGTCTCGGCGATTTCGACGATTTCGGACCCGACGCACAGACCTTCATCACCGAGAACATCGTCCGCACCCTGGCCCGCACCCGGGCCGAGGACTTTGCGACGGTATTGCTGGGAACCGGCTCGGGTGTACCAGTGGCCGACGCGGTCGAGCGCCAGCTCGCCGGCTTTCTGAAAGGGCTGCGTCAGGCCGACCCCGAACAGGTGATCCGCCGCATCACGATCTGCGAAATCAACAGCCGTAAGTACGCGGCCCTGCGGCGAGCCGTGCAGGCAGCCGTGCGGTCAGTGACAGACCCTGACCTCGACATCGTCGTCGACGAAAGTGAGCCTCCTTTTCCCGAGCCGGCATCGGTTGCGACGGCCCCGGCCCCGGGTCCCCGTCCGGCGCCCGACCCGGTCTATCTGCTGGTCACGATGGCGGGCACCGGGCGCTCGGCCATCGAGTGTCGCAGCGCGTTGCTCACGGCTGGGGCCAAGGCGGCGGTGCTGAGCGGTGCGATGACGATATCGCGCCGCGAGCTCCGCGAAACGCTTGAGCCGATCGAGACCTTGTCCGTGTCACGCCGCGAACTGGCCCGCTACGGCAACCGGCTGGCGCGGCTGTTGCTCCCGGCGACAGTACGCGACGGGCTGGTCACGATGAGTCGTCGGCCGCTCGTCGTGCTGCACGATGCCGAAGCTTCGCAGATTCCCTGGGAGACGCTGACTGTTGGCGACGGCCATCCGGCGATCGAGCGTGGGCTCAGCCGGCGCTACGCGAGCGATCGGCTCAGCGTCGCCCGCTGGCAGGATGACCGGCACACAGGCGAAAGAGCCCGCGTGCTGCTGGTGGTGGACCCGAGCGGTGACCTGCCGGGTGCGGCGGCCGAAGGCAGTACGCTGCTGAAGGTACTGCAAGGCGCCGGCGCACAGGTCGAACGGGTCGGCGGCGCGCAGGCGACGCGCGAAAATCTGCTGCGGGCACTGGGCAGCGGGGCGCACGACGTACTGCATTTTGCCGGGCACGCGTTTTTTGATCGCGACAATCGCGGTGGCAGCGGGCTGGTCTGCGCCGGCGGCAAGATTCTGCGCGGTGCCGATCTCGAGGGCATCGCGACGCTGCCCGCACTGGTGTTCTTCAATGCCTGCGAAGCCGCGCGCGTCCGGCGAAGCACCGTCCGGGCTGAATCGAGGCTCTTTGGAATGAGCCGTTCGACCAGTATCGCGGAGGCGTTCCTGGGGGGCGGTGTCGCCAATTTTCTCGGCACGCACTGGCCGGTCAACGATGAAGCCGCGCTGATTTTTTCACGCCAGCTCTACCAGGGGCTGTTCAGCGGCGAGTCGCTGGGTACGGCGGTACTCGAGGCGCGGCGCAGCGTTCGTGAGAGCGGCTCGATCGACTGGGCCGATTACGTCCACTACGGCAATCCGGACTTCACACTGGCTGCGAGCGACTGAGCACGCGCCCGTCTCAACCAGCGCCATCCTGCGCAGCTCCAGCGCAAGGTGACATAAGAATCTGCGACAGCGGTCACGCCGCGGCGGCGGGCTGATTGCAAGAATTCCCGACACGTAGCCTCTGGTCGTTCCGTCTGTTTGAAACGGCGGTCCCGGGGACTACAGCGCCCGTCGGGAGGAGCTGCGGCAACAACAGCAGCCTTTCGAGGGTGGTGCAGGATTCTCAACCACCAAGAGGAAGACACATGCGTATGAATATTCTGATGCCCATCGCGGCCGGTGCTTTGCTGGTCGCGGCCGGACTGGCTCAGGCCGACACGAAAGGCACCACGTTCAACGTCAGCGCCAACGTCAACAAGAACTGTTTCGTGTCCGCCACGAACATGGATTTTGGGGCCTATGACGGCAGCCAGGCTTTGAACGGAGAGTCAGATATTGATGTTCGCTGCAGCCGCGGAACACTGTTCACCATTGCCCTGAACGACGGCGGTTCAGGCCGCACCGACAGCCGCGAACTATTGAATGGTAGCGAACCCCTCGAGTACAACCTGTACACGAACGCAGGCCGGACCGTCGCATGGGGAGACGGCACGGCGTTAGGCGTCGTGGTCTCTGATCAGGGTGAAGGCCTCGGCATTCCTCAGGCGATCAACTTTCCCGTGTACGGTCTGTTGCCGAACAACACAGCCAATCAGAACGCCCCGCAGGGTTCCTACACCGATACGATCGACGTGACCGTGACCTACTGAAAAGCGTGGTGAGACTTTTCAAGTCAATCGCTATCGGGATCGCTTCGGCGGCAGTGTTTTCGCTGCCGCCGGGCGAGACCCTGGCCGGAAGCTTCAGTATCTCGCCGCTGCGCCTTGAACTGAGCAAGGCCACACCGAACGGCGCGCTGACGATCCGCAACGGTGGCGAGAAGCCGGTTGTTCTGCAGGTGCAGCCGATGGCCTGGTCACAGGCAGGCGGCGACGAGTTACTCGATGAGACCCGCGAGATACTGGCCACACCGGCCGTGTTCACGCTCGAACCCGGCGCTTCGCAACTGTTGCGCGTGGCGATGCTGCGCGAGGTCGATCCCGAGCGCGAACTGAGTTACCGGGTGATCGTCCAGGAAGTGCCTCCGGACGAGGAATCCGGAATTACCGGCGCCAGAATCGCGCTGCGCATGAGCCTGCCGATTTTCGTCTTGCCGGCGCAACCCGCTGAGCCTGACTTGAGCTGGTCGGCCGTCATCTCGCCCGATCGCAAGGCAAGTCTCGTCGCGACGAACAGCGGCAACGCCCACGTGCAGATCGGGCAGATTACTCTGAATGAGACCGCGGGCGTCACACTCGCCAACCCTGCGATGGCCTACCTGCTGCCGGGCCAGTCCCGTTCCTGGGAACTCGAGGGTGCACTCGATGCGGGCTCGCAGCTGGAGATCTCGGGCATTTCGGACGGGGGACCCATCTCGGCGAGCGTCGAGGTCCAGCCCGAGTGAGCCATGCGCTACGCGCTCTCACTCGCCCTTGCGCTGTGCCTGCTCCCGGTCACGGCACCGGCCCTGGCACAGACTGCCTCGGTCAGCCCGGAAGACTACGAACAGACCATCATTGAACTGCGGCTGAATGACCAGGCACAGACACAGACCGTCGTTGCCTGGCGAGGTCCGGACCAGTCGCTGCTGATCAGTGCCGGGGAGTTCGCCCGGCTGCGCCTGCGCGAGCCTGCAACCGCCACCGTTGAGATTGGCGGCCAGCGCTATTTCCGATTTGACGCAATACCCGGCATTGCTATCGATGTCGATGACAAGACTCAGAGCGCGGCCGTGATTGCACCGGCGGATGCCTTCCTGCCCACACATACCCAGCTCGACGCACTGCGCTATTCAAGGGTCGACGCGGTCGGGTATGGCGGCTTCTTCAATTACGACCTCAGCGCCACGAGCCAGCAGGGTGAAGTGGACACGGGCGTGTTCATGGAGCCCGGCATCTACTCACCACAGGGCGTATTGACCAGCACGCTGGCCGCGCGATCGAACAGCGGTCACACGGGCTTGACGCGGCTTGATACGGTGTTCGTGCGTGACATGCCCGACCGGATCCAGACGCTGCGCGTCGGCGATGCGATCAGCGCCCCGGGGAGCTGGGGCCAGTCCGTGCGCTTCGGAGGCATCCAGTTCGGCACCAATTTCGCGACCCAGCCGGGGCTCGTGACCACACCGCTGCTCGGAACGAGCGGCGAGGCGCTCGTGCCCTCGACCGTCGATGTATTCCTGAACGGGCAACGCATCGCTCAGGCGGACGTGCCACCCGGGCCGTTCACGCTCGATGGCGTGCCGGCCATCTCCGGCGCCGGTGAGATGCAGGTGGTCATCACCGACGCACTGGGCCGACAGCAGATCGTCTCGCAACCCTATTACTCGGGACGGCAAATGCTGAGAGCCGGCCTCGATGAATATTCATTCGGGATCGGCGCGATTCGCGAGGACTTCGGTCTGCGCAGTAATGCCTACGGCGGGCTGGTCGGCTCGGCGACCTGGCGGCGCGGCTTCAGCGACCGGTTGACGGCCGAGGTCCATGGCGAAGGTCAGGCCGACGGCGCAGCCGCGGTCGGCGTCGACCTCGCGGTGCAGGTGGCCAAAGCGGGCATCCTGACCACGACGCTGGCCAGCGGCGGTGAATCACTCGGCGATGGCTGGCTGGCGGGGATGGGCTTCGAGCGCAGCGGCCGCCGGTTCTCCGGCTACCTGCGCAACCTGTTTACGTCGGAACACTTTGCACGTATCGGCTCGGAACGTCTCCAGTACCGGCCGCGCTCACGCAGCTTCGGCGGCCTGGGCCTGAATCTCGGCAAATCCGGCAGCCTGCAACTCGCGGCCGGCTACGAAAGCTACTGGAACGAGCCGGACTCGAAAAGCCTCGGACTGAGCTACTCGATCTTACCCGGCACGCTCGGCTCACTGAGCCTGTCGGTTACCCACCGGCAGAACGGCTCGGGCCAGGGCATCGACGCCTACCTCTCCTGGACGCGATCACTCGGGCAGCGGCGGACCGGGAACGTGACAACGGGCTATGGGCCGAGCGGCGACGGGCGCGCCTTCAGTGTCGGCGCGACGCTCCAGAAAAGTCTGCCGGTCGGCACCGGGACCGGCTACCTGCTCAGTGCCGCATCCGACGGCGATGCACTGCTCGGCTACAGCCTGCAGGGCCAGCCTGGAACCGTCCACGTCGAGTACGCACGGCGCGACGACCGTGACGGCGTTCGCGCTGGCGCGATCGGCGGGCTCGCCTTCACGCCGGCAGGCCTGTTTGCCTCGCGCCGGCTGGACCGCAGTTTTGCGGTACTCGAATTCGACGGCTATCCGGGACTCACTGTGCTGCACGAGAACCAGCCGATCGGGCGCACCGACAAAAAGGGACGCTTATTGATCGATGGGCTGCGGGCCTACGAGGCCAACAAGATCTCGCTCAGGCCGCGGGAGATCCCGCTTGATGCGTCGCTGCAGAACGAGTCGATGACCTTCACGCCAGCCTGGCGAAGCGGCGCGGTGGTCCGGTTCCCGATCCAGCGGGCCAATGCGGCCACGCTGCGACTCGTGCTGCCCGACGGCAGCCCGGTGCCAGCCGGCGCCGAGGTGATCTTCGGCGAGGCGAGATTCCCGGTCGCGCTCGACGGCATGATCTACGTCACGGGTTTATCCGCCGACGTCGAAGTCGAAGCGAGCTGGAGGGACCACGTCTGCCGTGCGCGGCTGTCACGACCGGCGGGTCGCGAACCGGTACCGGACCTCGGCACGGTCACCTGCACGGCTGTTAATCTCACGCCATGACTCGATGGACCGGCCGATGACGCGCGCCCGGGGCAGGAACCTGCCGGCCATCGCGGTCGTGCTCGTTGGCTTGCTGATGCTGCGGGCACCCCAGGCGCGCGCGGACGTCGAATGCGGGGTCGGCGTCGGCACCCTGTCTTTTGGCACCTACGAGCCGACGGCGCCTCAGGCCAATGATTCAACCGGTCGTGCGGACGTCACCTGCAACTGGGCCGGCGGCAGCCGCGCCAACAAGCTGGTGCTCTACCAGCTGACGCTCTCGACGGGAAATTCCGGAGACTACAACCAGCGCGAGATGTTCTCTGGCAGTGACAGGCTGCCGTACAACCTGTTCATCGACGCGGCACGAGCGCGCATCTGGGGCGACGGTAGCAACGGCACCGGTATCGGTTCCGGTTCGATGCGAATCGGCTCCGGCCAGGGCAACCGCACGGACACCCGGGACCACACGATCTACGGCCGGATACCCGCGCAGGTGGACGTCAATTCGGGCAGCTACAACGACACGATCTACGTCACGCTGATCTTCTAGCCCCCAGCTAGTCGACAGTCGCGGTCACGCTGACCGGCCACGGATAAGTTCCGGCGGCCAGGCCCGGCTCGAGCTTGAATCGGAATGCCAGATCCAGCACCTCGGTATTCGCTGCCTGCAGCACGTCGACCTCGAGATCGCCCACGACGATGCGCCCGCCAAGACCGCTGATCAGTATCTTTGCGGCCAGTCCCACCCTTGGCGCGAAGCGGACCCTGAATCCATCGCGATCATTGGTGCTGACGATGTATCGAGCCTGCGCGTCGACGTATCCACGCTGCAGGTCCTGCTCGCTGACGTTCAAGCCTGCGGGTTCGCCCACGGCCAACAATGCGATGTGGGGCCGCACGAGCGCGGCAACACGGAGCTGACTTCTTTGCTGTTCGGCCGCTGCCAGCGCCGGCAGCATCAGGAACAGGACTGCTGTAAGCGCAGCTTTCATCCCTTCCTCCCAAGATCCCGCTGATTCGCTTGTTTGCGCGAGTCTCGTCTCGGACTCTTGCGCGGGATCGTCGTCCAACCTTAGCGGATGCCCGGGCCGAATTGTGGCCCAGTTCACAGAATCCGGTCGTTATCGCAATGTCATGGCTGACGGTGCAGTGCAGCATTGATGCCCGGCCGGGGGATTCGATCGTCGCGCGATCCACTGCTTACCAACCACCCGGACGCGCGAGCAGCCCGCGGGTGCTGCATTGCGAACACGGATCTGCTTGCGCGTCGGCGCAGAACCGCTAAGCTGCCCAACACCTTAGATCAGGGGCCGCGCGACCGTGAAGTCGACCGATACGTCCAAGCCGGACTATTTCCACCGCGTCGTGGACTGCCAGTGGGCCTGCCCTGCCCACACCGACGTACCGGAATACATTCGCCTGATCGCGCAGGGCCGCTTTTCAGACGCCTACATGGTCAACCGCGAGTCGAATGTCTTCCCGGGTATTCTCGGCCGCGTCTGCGACCGCCCCTGCGAGCCCGCATGCCGCCGCGGCCGGGTCGAAGAAAAGCCAGTTGCGATCTGCCGTCTTAAGCGGGTCGCGGCGGATCACAAGGACGACATCACGGCCAGACTGCCCTCGATACCGGGGGAGAAGAACGGCAAACGGCTCGCCTGCATCGGGGCGGGGCCTGCCTCGCTGACGGTCGCGAACGACCTGCTGCCGCTGGGCTACGAGGTCGTGATCTTCGAGCAGTGGGGCGAGCCGGGCGGACTGATGCGCACCAACATCCCAGCCTTTCGATTGCCGGAAAAAGTGCTGGCCGAAGAAATCGGTTACATCACCGGGATGGGCGCCGAGATCCGCTACAACTCGCGCATCGACAGCATGAAGCAATTGCTCGACTCCGCCGAGTTCGATGCGATCTTTGTCGGCAGTGGCGCGCCGAAGGGCAAGGAACTGTCGTTGCCGGGGCGCGAGGAAGGTGCGGCGAACATCCATATCGGCATCGACTGGCTGGAATCCGTCGCCTTCGACCACATCGACAGGATCGGTGAGCGCGTGCTGATCATCGGCGTCGGCAACACGGCGATGGACTGCTGTCGATCTTCGCTGAGGCTCGGCGCGACTGACGTCAAGGTCATGGCCCGTAAGCCGCGCAACTTCTTCAAGGCGTCCGAATGGGAACTCGAAGACGCCGAAGCCGAGAACGTCGAAATCGTCGTCAACCATTCCCCCAGGCGCTTTGTCGTAGAAAACGGGCGCCTGACAGGCATGATGTTCGATCGGATGGAATACGACCTCGACGCCGACGGCCGAATCGTCGGCGAGCACATCACGGGTGAAGCGTTCTTACCCGCTGACGATGTCGTGCTCGCGATTGGCCAGGAAAACGCCTTTCCATGGATCGAAGAAGGCCTCGGCATCGAGTTCGATCGCTGGCACGTGCCGGTTGTCGATACCGTGACTCACCAGGGCACCCGGCCGGGTGTGTTTTTCGGTGGCGATGCAGCGTTTGGCCCGAAGAACATCATCTGGGCCGTCGAGCACGGTCACCAGGCAGCCATATCGATCAATAACTACCTGCAGGGCCGCTCCATCGACCGGCGCCCTGTGACCCGGGTCGAACTGTCGAGCCGCAAGATGGGCCTTCACGAGTGGTCTTACAAGAACGACTACGACCCGGTCGAACGGCGCATCGTTCCGCACGTGAGCCTCAAGCAACGGTTCAAACAGATCGATATCGAGGTGGAGCTGGGCTTCGATGCCGAGCAGACGGCCGATGAGGTTCAGCGCTGCCTCAACTGCGATGTGCAGACCGTGTTCGATGCGCCCCTGTGCATCGAGTGCGACGCCTGCATCGACATCTGCCCGACCGATTGCCTGACGATGACGCACTCGGGCACCGAAGCGGAGATCTCCTCGCGGCTTAAGGCGCCGCGCCGGAATCCCGACCAGCCGCTGTATGTCTCGCGTCGTCTCAAACAGACTGGCCGCGTCATGGTTAAGGACGAAGATCTTTGCGTGCACTGCGGACTTTGCGCCGAGCGCTGCCCGACGGCCGCCTGGGACATGCAGAAGTCCACCATCAATATCCCTCATGCCAGCGATCAAAAATGGCCAAGCCCAAAGCAGCGCAAGAGCGCCTGAACGACTTCGTCATCAAACTTGCCAACGTCAATGGCACAGGCTCCGCCAGTGCCAATGGCCTGCTGATGAAAGCGATCTTCCGGCTCGGCGTCCCGGTGATGGGCAAGAACTATTTCCCATCGAACATCCAGGGACTGCCGACCTGGTATGAAATCCGCATAACCCGGGATGGTTACGTGGCGCGATCGGGCCGCGTGGATATTCTGGTGGCAATGAATGCCGAGACCTACCAGCGCGATGTCCGCGACGTATCCACCGGCGGCTATCTGATCTACGACTCGACCTGGCCGCGATCGACGGTTCTGCGCCGCGAAGACATCACGATACTTGGCGTGCCGCTGGCCCGGATCTGCAATGAGAATTTCGTCGGTGTGCGCAACCGGATACTGATGAAGAACATCATGTATGTCGGCGTGCTGGCTGCGCTGCTCGACCTGGAACTTGACATCATCCGGCAGCTGCTGAACGAAAGCTATGCAAAGAAGCCGGCCCTGGTCGACTCCAACATGCGGGCGGTCCAGCTCGGTTACGACTACGCGAAAGAGCACCTGCCCTGCCCGTTGCCGCTGCGACTCGAACGGATGGACAAGACCGCCGGGCACATCATGATCGATGGCAATACGGCCGCTGCGCTGGGCTGCGTTTTCGCCGGCGCAACGATCGGCGCCTGGTACCCGATCACGCCGTCCACGTCCCTGATGGATGCGTTCAAGGGCTTCTGCTCGAAGTGGCGCGTCGACCCGGAAACCGGCAAGAATAATTTCGCGGTCATCCAGGCCGAGGACGAGCTGTCAGCGATCGGTATGGTGCTGGGGGCTTCGTGGAACGGCGCACGCGCATTTACGCCAACCTCCGGACCCGGCATCTCGCTGATGAGTGAGTTCATCGGTCTCGCTTACTACGCCGAGATTCCGGCGGTCCTGTTCGACGTGCAGCGCGTCGGCCCCTCTACCGGGATGCCGACCCGCACCCAGCAGGCCGACCTGATGCTCTGCGCGTACGCCTCGCACGGCGATACCCGTCACGTGCTGCTGTTTCCGGCGGACCCGGAAGAGTGCTTTTACTTTGCGGCCAAGGCATTTGACCTCGCCGAGCGCCTGCAGACGCCGGTGTTCGTGATGTCGGACCTCGACATCGGCATGAACGACTGGATGTGCCCTGACCTGAAATGGGACGATACCTATCGACCCGATCGCGGCAAGGTGCTGAGCAAGGAAGAAATCGAGGCGCTGCCGAAATTCTATCGCTACCTCGATAAGGACGACGACGCCATTCCGTACCGGACTCTGCCCGGCGTCAGCCCCAAAGGGGCTTACTTCATACGCGGATCCGGACACAACCAGTACGGCGGTTACACAGAAGATGCCGATGAGTACAAGCTCGTGCTCGATCGGCTGACACGCAAGTTCCACCGTGCCGCAACGCTCGTGCCGGAGCCGATCATCGAGGGCACCGGCGATCACCAGGTCGGGTTGATCAGCATCGGCAGCAGTCATGGCGCCGCTCACGAAGCCATGGATATCCTGCGTCGCCGCGGGATTACAGTCGACTACATGCGCATCCGGGCGTTCCCTTTCGGCCGCGGGGTTGAACGTTTCCTCGCCAACCACACGAAGGTTTTCGTCATCGAGCAGAACCGCGATGCGCAGCTGCGCTCGCTGCTGACGCTCGAGACAGCGGTGGAGAAGTCGAAGCTGCACTCGATCCTGCACTACAGCGGTCTGCCCATCTGTTCGGCAGACATCGTCGAAGGCGTGCTCGCGAATATCCCCGACGCTGCCGCCGCGAATTATTAGACACGCAAACGAATCACGGATGTACAGGAAACGGACGGTCACATGTCCTATATCAACAAACCCAAAGTCAGGCACCCTGACCTGCCGGCCAATTCAATCGGCCTGACCCGCCGCGACTACGAAGGCGGTATGTCGACGCTCTGCGCCGGCTGTGGTCACGACTCGGTTACCGCCTCGATCATTACCGCTATCTGGGAGCTCGGCGTGAAACCCGAACAGCTGGTCAAGCTTTCCGGGATCGGCTGCTCGTCGAAGACGACCGCGTATTTCGCCAGCACGGCGCACGGGTTCAACGGGGTACACGGCCGCATGCCCTCGGTGGCAACCGGCGCCAATGCGGCAAACAAGGATCTTTATTACATCGGCGTCTCCGGTGACGGCGACTCGATTTCCATTGGCTTCGGCCAGTTCGCCCACGCGATCCGGCGCAATGTGAACATGCTGTATATCTGCGAGAACAACGGCGTTTACGGCCTCACCAAGGGCCAGTTCTCGGCCTCCGCCGATATCGGTACGCGCGCCAAGCGCGGCGAGGTCAACCAGCAGGCGCCGGTAGACCCCGTGCTGGCCGCGCTGGCCATGGGCGGCACGTTCATTGCCCGTGGCTTCTCAGGCGACCGCGAGCAACTCGTACCGTTGATCAAGGCGGGCCTGATGCACAAGGGCTTTGCGCTGATCGACGTGATCTCTCCATGCGTAACATTTAATGACCACGAGGGATCAACCAAGAGTTACGCCTACACGCGTGAGCATTACCACCCGGCGGTCAACGCCGACTACATCCCGCCAAGGCGCGAAATCAGCGTGTCCTACGATGAGGGCGAGGTGCTGCCGGTAGAGATGCACGATGGCAGCCAGATCCTGCTGCGCAAACTGAGCCGGCGCTACGATCCAAGTCATCGCGGCAAGGCCTTTGAATACCTGCGGTCACGTCTGCGCGAAGGTGAGCACGTCACCGGACTGATCTATGTTTCGCAGAGCGGTCCGGACATGCACGCGATGAGCAACACCGTCGACCTGCCGCTGAACCAGGTGGGCTACGAGAGGCTGACGCCCGGCCAGAGTGGCCTGGAGAAGATCCTGGCCCGTTATCGATGAGACCGGACGGCGTAACGACGCCACCGGCGGACGTTCAGCTGCGTTAAAGTCGGGCTCGTGATGCTCAGGATCTTACTGGCCGGTTTGGCCCTGTCGCTGGCGGCCGCGCTGTTCTGCCCGGCTGAAATAATGGCCGAGTCCATCTATCGCTGGGTGGACGAAGAAGGCGTGGTCCACCTGTCCAGTGAGAAGCCCCCCAAAGGGGTCGATGCCGAGCGCATCACCGTTAAATCCAAGCCCAGCCAGTCCCGGTCATCGCAGAGCCGTGCGAACAGTGCCCCCTCCGCCTCACAGGTCGCCGGGCGGCGAGACGTTCTCGGCAGCCTGCAGCTGCGTGAATGCGTCATCGCACTGGAAGGACTGGAGCGCCTGACGCGGGGCACGCAGGCCACCAGCGCCAGCGAGTTGCAGCGACTGCAGCAGACCGCCGATCGCAACTGCAGCAGGGATCCGGCGCAAAGGCGCGAGCAGGAGCGACTCGCCGAACAACTGAAGGTCGCGAACAGCCTCCGTTGTATCGAGGCGCGCGAGGTGCTGGCCGGGATGCTGGACGACGGGTCAGCCGTCGATCGTGAACAGCTTCGGGTACAGCAGGATTTTGTCGCTCAGCACTGCACCTCTCCGGTGCACTGAGCGAGCGTCGCGGCACGGCGATGCCCGAATCCGCACCCTGGCTGGTAATCCGCAACCCGGCGTCGGGCCGCGCTCATGGTCGGGATCGCTGGCCCGCCGTTGACGATGCGCTGAAATCGCGCGCCATTCGTTTTGAAACCATCGAAACCGGCCGTCAGGGCGATGGGGAAGCCGTCGCGAGGGAGGCCATCCGGCGGGGCCATCGACGACTCCTGGTCGCCGGAGGCGACGGGTCCGTGCATGACGTCGTGAACGGCATCATGACGGCCGGCGCGGGCGGAACGCGTGGCGTGACACTCGCCGTGGCTCCGCTGGGCACCGCCAACGACTGGGCAAGGTCGCTGGGTATTTCAGGCGCACCCGCCGCACTGGCCGACATTCTGGCCGGCGGGCGGACCATGCGGCACGATGTCGGCGTGCTGGATTTTCCCGATGCCGGGCCGCGATCTCGTCGCTGGTTCATCAACGTCGCCGGTGCCGGGTATGACGCGGATGTCATCCGGCGCCTGCCGGCACAAATACCCTCGCGGCTGGCCTACCTGAGCGGCGCGCTGGGCGGGCTTGCCCGCTACAGGTCGCCCGAGTTCCGGATCGTGGCCGGTGATACGACCATCGCAGGCCGCCTGCTGGTTGCCTTCGTCGCCAACGGGCAATACTGCGGGAACCGAATGCACGTTGCGCCGATGGCGCGGCTCGACGACGGCATCGCTGAACTCATTGCGGTCAGGGAACTGGGCCTTGCCCGCGTGCTGCCAAAGTTGTGGAAACTCTATCGCGGCCGGATCATCGGCGACCCTGCCGTCTGTCACGCGCGCGGCCAGCAGGTCCGAATTGAGTCAGTGCCGTCGGTCGACGTCGAGGCAGACGGACAGATCGTCGGGTCAACACCGGTGCATTGTTCAATCGAGGCCCGCTGCCTGTCCGTCGCTATTCCCTGATCCGGGGATTTGCGGTCAGTAGCGACGCGGCCCGAGCGCCAGCAGCTGCAGAAGTTCCGACTGCTTCCTGACGTTGCATTTCGCGAATACGTGCTTGACGTGAGTACGGATCGTATTCGGCGAAAGCTCGAGCAGACCGGCGATGTCGTCGACACTGTGTCCCTCGTACAATCGTGCAGCAACCTCGGCTTCTGCAGCCGAAAGCCCATACATTTCTTTGAGCAGGTCCTGCGAAATCTCCGTGCCTTCACCCGGCCCGGCGAACAGGAACGCAAGAAAGGCGACGTTGTGCGCCTCGGATTCCGGTAGCGGCGATACGAGCACGCGCAGCGGCGGCTGCCCGTCGGACCGTTTGCCGTACAGCGCGAAACTGCGCGCCCGCGCCGAATCGTGCTTACGGTCGCGGAGCACTCGCTCCAGTTCCAGATTCAGCATCGAATCATTGAAAACCAGCCGGCCTGCCCGCGAGGCGAGCAGCTCGGCGGCGGCCAGCCGTTCGCGGGCCGGCGTATTAGCATCGATGATCAGGCCGTCTGAGGCGAGCAGGATTGCGCCTCGCTCGAACCGGTCGAGCACCGCGAGACATAACTCCGAAAGGGTGCCGCGAGACGCCGACTGGAAGGGACCGAACGACACCGTCCCTGGCATCGCACGGCCCCCATCGTCGGTGCGTACCGGGTCCTTGTCCGTATCGCGGCCTGCTTCCTCATCAGCGCCACCACCACCGTGCGTGGAACGGCCTTGCTCGGTCATGGACGGTCAATGCCTCTTCCAGCCTCAGGTGTGGGCCATGGTCCGAATAGACCATATCTGAAACGAAGAAGAATCACCCAAACAGGTGAGAATGGGTACAAGCCGCAGGTATTCGCTCGTGCACGACGGCTCATGATTGGCGACCGGCGTGTGGTGAACCATCGACCGGGTCTAAGCGTCGAATAGCGGGAAGGGATTCAAAACAGGAACCGGTGAGCGCTATGGCTCAACCCGGGAAAGTACCCAGGCAGCCATCTCGGTCGGTTGAAGCCGCCAGCGGGTGGCAAGAGCCTGTTCCCGCTCAGGCCGGGTAAAGTTCGCCCAGTACCTCGTCGGTAATCGATTCGATCTGGGTCGCAAGCTGCGCTTCAACCGCAGCGACAGCATCCGGCTCGCTGGCCATGCCCCAGATAGCGTCCAGCGCAGTTTTCCGGCTGGCCACAACCCTGGCGACGACCGCCTGCCAGTGCGCCGGATATTCGGTCTCGACGAAATCGCCGCGACCGCGGCCGAAATGCGCGACGGCCAGGTAACGCATCACCCCCGCCGTCACTCGACCGGTCAGGAAAGCCGGCGACCAGCGCACAATGGTTTCTTCACTTCCGCGCGCGAGGTTATAAGCCTTTGCAACGCCACGCATACCGACCGCACCGACAATGCCGCCGATCAGTACGCCGGCTCCGAAGGTCAGCCCGCCTGCGGCGAGGTCCGCGGCCAGGCCGCCCAGTGCGCCACTGACCAGACCGCCCCAGACACTCGCCTTACCGGCATCCGCCGCTTCTCGAACCGCGAACTCGCTGCCCATGCGCTTAAGAACCTGCCCGGCAGCCTTACCTGAGAGTCCGTGCAACGCAATCAACTCGTCGGTGGCCGCGCGAACCTCGGTGTCCAGGCGTTCGGCCAGCGCGAGCATCGCCTTTTCGACCGCTGGATCCTTGCGCGCCTCGCCACCGGCCAGACCACCCAGCCAGGCCTTCGCCTTCTCGCCAAGTTTTCGCGTTGGAATCGCCTCGGTGTCGATCCCGGCCTGCGCAATCTGCCGGGACAGGATCTCCATCGAGCCATTGAAAACGGCCATGTTTCGTTCTCGCCAGGCCGCGGCGAGCCGCTCGAACCCGGCCTGTTTTTCGATTGGCAACGCCACTGTAATCCGGTCGAGCAGTACATGCTCCTGGACCCAGCAGCGCGCGAACGCATCGAAGGCAAGGACCCCCTTCGCTACGGGGTGGTCGATCATGAATGCGGACCAGCGGTCGACATCCTGCTGCTCGATCACAGCAGGCCGTGGCGCTCCGAGTTGATTGAGAAGAACGAGGACGGGCTTGCCGATCCAGTCGAGGATCTTCATTTCGGGATCAACATAGCCGGCCACGGCCGGATCCTCCGCCGCATTGACGAGGTAGAGCACAAGGTCGGCCTGCTCGCGGACATTGCGTATGGCTTGCTGGCTGCTCCAGAAAGGCCGATCCGCGTAGCGGTCCCAGACCTGCGAAAGAAACCAGCCAAACGCATTGTCGCTCTGCTGCAGGCGCTTGAGCAGGCGCATGCTGTCGCCGAAACCCGGCGTATCCCAGAGCTGCAACCGATCGCCTTCGGCGCTCTCGATCAGAACGAACTGCGTCGCAATCTCGGTGACATGCGCTTCGTCGCGAACGATGCCGATATCCTGGCGCAGCAAAGTCCGCGCCAGCGTCGTCTTGCCGACATTGGTGTGCGATATCAGGCTCAGGTTGACGGTCGTGCTCATGCTCAGGGACGGGTCAGGTCGACGAGAAAAGCCTCCAGCCCGTAGCCGGCGACGAAGCGACGCCATAACTCGCGACGCTCGGCCAGCCGGGTGTCCATCGAGGAATCTGCGGCCAGACGCGCGCGGTAGGGTGACTCGTCGACAACCACCCACAACTCGGTTCGCGGCCTCGCCCGCGCGGCTGAATCGCGTGCGGCGGCCAACACAACGCCGTGGTTCTCGGCTTCCGGGGTCGCAGCGAGGCTGAACAGCAGCACATGTGCATCGGCAATCCGGTTTGCCCCCGAATCAAACATCGCCGCGGCGTTGTCTTCTTCTCCATAGCGCAGTGCGGTCCGCAGGTCGAGGCGGGCATCCCCGCCAGTGCGCTCTTCCAGCACTTTTTCGAGACCCGCCAGGGTCTCCGTGCTTGTCGCACAAGCATAGGGGGTCACGCTGACCACGCCTCCACGGCGCATGACGCCGCCACTACCAAGGACCGCGACCGCATAACCAACGAGGTCGTCCGGCATGGGCCGCGGACGCCTCAATTGCACGCTCCGTAATGTGGCGAGTCCGGCCAGTACCAGCCGAGGAATGACCACGTAGATAAGCAGGCTGAGTGCAATCAGGTGCATCCACGGCGCCGCATCGCCACCGCCGCCCTCGCCCGTCCAGCGTAGCGCCTCGACCTGCTCAAGCGTCTCCGGCAACCCGATACCCGACCATGCCGAGGCCGGCCCGAACAACAGCACCAGCAGGTACCTGACCTGCGGTGCATCCAGAAACGTGCTTTCCCAGCCAGCCAGGTACTGGAAGGCCAGACCTCGTGAGTACAGCCCCGCGATGAGCCCGAGCGCCATCGTCGCGGCCCCGAGATGAAACAGTTGCCGGACGCGATTCGCCAGCATGGGTTGAGCATACCTGACCCATTGGGAGGTAAAGCCGGCGAGTGCTTCACCCAGAACGCGGTGAACCTGCCCGGTCCTGCTCAACAATGGCGAAAGCCGGCGCGAGAGCAGGTTACCGAGCCACGTACCCTTTGCCCTTGCACCGTCAGATCCGGCACCCAGCCGCCTGACCCCGCCCAGGAAAAGTAGCGCATACACGAGCAGGTTCCACAGGATGAGGCCGAGGAATGGAAAGGCCAGGATGTTGATCCGCCGGCTGCTGTCGAGCGTCGACAGCAGCGCACCGGTCGCGAACGCAGCCAGCAGAAGCACCGGCGCCAACCAGCCCGGCAGCGCCTCGCGCCCCGAGATTTCGCTGAGAATCGGGTAGCGTTGCTCCAGCGCAGACATGAGCCGCTGGCTGCGCACGACGATCGCACGCTCGAGATCCGCCCCTGGTGACTCCGACGACAATTGCGCGGGCGTCAATTCGAGCTGCCTCAGAGTGTCCCGCGTGGCGTGCTCGCGATCGCTCAACGGCAATACCGTACCGGTGCGATCGGTCTCTTCAATCGCCTTGAGCAACAGCACGGCACGCAGGTCGTCGGGGCGCATAGGATCTATCGTACCTGAACCGGCCGGAATCGCTTCCTGCGGCAGGCACCTTGAGCGTCATCCCGCGATACGGGACGATGTGCAGAAGCGGGTTTCAGTCCCCATAGAGAGGCCAGCCATGGACCAGCTCATCAGCTATGCCGGCGGTTGTCATTGCGGTGCGGTTCTATTTGAGGTTGATGCACCATCACGGCTGGTCGTGCATCAGTGCAATTGCTCGATCTGCTCGATGACGGGCTACTGGCACCTGATCGTCCCGACCCGTCGATTCCGATTGCTGAAAGGGCAGGATCTGCTGGAGACTTACACCTTCAACACCGGAGTTGCCCGGCATCTTTTCTGCGGACGCTGCGGCATCAAGTCGTTCTATGTGCCACGTTCCAACCCGGACGGATACAGCGTCAATGCCCGCTGTCTCGGGCTGACGGATATGGATGCCATCGAGATCAGGCCCTTCGACGGCCGGAACTGGGAGCGCGCCGCGTCGTCGCTGAGCCACCTCTCGGCTGACTGAGACCAGCGCCTGCCTGGCCCGGCGTTCGCGGCGAGGTGACCCGCGGGTCCGCCGATCCCTGTCCGGTTGCATCGATTCCCCTCAGGTTCGCCGACACGTGCGGAATCCGACCTCTGCGGGCACTTGACCGGCTTGCCCTCCGTTCAGCCTCCTGTTGCTCGGCGCGGCTGCGCGCATTCCGCAGCAACAAAATGGCCAGCAGCGCAACGACTGTCAGAGCAAGAATCCATTTCATCGCCATACCTCTTCCGTGGTCTCAGCGTCGCGCTCCCACCGACGGACGCCGCCGCGCTGGCCATTTAGAATGCCATATCCCGGGACGGCGCACACGATCCGATCAGGTCATTCGGACGTCATATTCCGCTTGGCGGCCGGTAAAGCTGCCTGCACGGATCAGGAACCGCGCCAATTTTTCTCCCCCGCTGCCGGTATCCACGAATCGGCGGCGCAGCGATTTTCGGCTACCGTAGGCGTGAGTCCCGTTCGGTTCAATGGGCCGGCAGGGCAGGCTCGCCCGGCGCCGATTGAGCCTGCGACCTGACCGAAAGGCGACAGGATTACAGGCATGACGACAGCTCAACACGAACGCATGTCCCGGGTAGACACCGCCTGGCTGCGAATGGACAGCCCCGGAAACCCGATGGTGATCGTCAGTGTCAGCATGACCGAGACACCGATCCATTACGGGGATTTCAGGGCGACGCTAGAGCGGCGCTTTCTGTGTTTCCCGCGTTTTCGGAAGCGCCCCGCGAGCGACGCGCTCGGTGCGTCCTGGGTCGAAGATGAGAATTTTGATCTCGACGCACACCTGGTGCGCGTACGCTCTCCCGATGTGACAGAGAGGGCGTGTTTCCAGGCGCTGGCGGCAGAACTGGCGGCAACGCCACTCGACCCGCGGCGGCCGATGTGGCAGGTGCACTTCGTCGAGGATTACCAGGGCGGCAGCGCCTGGATCATGCGCATCCACCACTGCTACGCCGATGGCATCGCGATGACACGGGTTCTACTGTCGATGACCGAGCAGGATGCCGGACCGGCCATGGCCGCACGGCCGATGGCGTCGAACACGACCGGCCGGCAGCCATCGATTGCCCTGATGCCGGTTTTCGACTGGATCGGCGAACATGTACAACCTGCCGGCGACATCATCGAGAACGCGTTGGCTGAGGGCATGAAACTACTCGAAGGCGGAATCCATCATGCCTTCCATCCGCAGCGAGCCCTCGCGCTGGCCCTGCAGACGGCGGGCACTACGGCCGAGTTCGGTAAGGTCCTTGCATTGCCGGACGACCCGGATACGCCGCTGCGGGGAGAACTGACAGGGAAGCGACGAGTGGCATGGGCCGAGCCCATTGCGTTGCAAGAGGTAAAGATCATCGGCGAGGTTCTGGGCTGCACGATCAACGACGTCATCATGTCGACAGTGGCCGGAGTGGTCGGTGGCTGCCTCAGGAACCAGGGCTTCGACACGGACGGGATAACAGTCAGGGCGTCCGTGCCGGTGAATCTCCGTGCGGCGGAGGAGCCGCTGACCCTTGGCAACAAGTTTGGCCTCGTCTTCGTCGATATGCCCATCGACATGCGCAATCCTTTGCAGCGCCTGATGACGATGCAACGCACGATGCAGTCGCTCAAGGGCTCGATGCAGCCGTTGATGACATTGCAGGTACTGGGGCTGATGGGGATGCTGCCCGCCGCTGCCCAGTCGCCGGGCATCGATATCCTGAGCCGCAAGGGTTCGCTCGTGCTTTCCAATGTTCCGGGGCCTCAGGCACCGCTGTACATGTGCGGGCAACGCATCTCGGAAATGTACTTCTGGGTGCCGCAAAGCGGCTCAATCGGCATCGGCATCAGTATCCTGTCGTATGCCGGCAAGGTCTTTTTCGGCGTGATTTCCGGTACCGGACACGCGCCATTTCCCGATGCGATCGTGGCGTCCTTTACACCGGAATTCGAGAAGTTGCTGATCGGCGTGACGGTCGGCGCCCTCGCAGGGAAAGAAAACATGAATCGAAGGCAGCGCGAAAAACGGAGTCGCCTCGGAAAGAAACGCCCGCGCCGGAAGCACCAGAGCAAGTAAGATACCGATCGCGACAACCGTTATTCACGGTCAGCGATAGCTGCCCGTACGATCGAGTCAGATGAATTGCGGGATATACGGTCCTGCATCAGGCTGCGGCCCAGGGCCGCAAGGAGTATTCAATGGCCGCCAGGAAGAAGACTGCAAAGAAGACGACGCGTCGGGCCTCCGCCCGCGGTTCCAGGACTCCCGCCTCGGTAATCGAGGGCGTGCAACAGATATGGCTGGCTGGAATCGGCGCGATTTCCAAAGTGCCCTCTGAGGGCCCGGCCGCGTTTCAGGATGCGGTCACCGAGGGAATCAAGCTGCTCAACCGTTCACGGGTCTCGGCAGAGAAACTGATCAGGGATGCGCTCGAATCGGCGCAGGGCAGCGTTCAGTCGCGCATTGGCGATGCGCGAGACCAGGCCAGCGATACCTGGGACAACCTCGAAACGCTGTTTCAGACTCGCGTGCAAAAGGCCTTGCAGCAACTCGGCGTACCGGATCGCCACGAAATCAGGGCACTGGTTGACCGGGTCGCTGAACTGAACGATTCGGTTCGCGAACTCACGGGAACGCAATCCGTAAAGAAGGCCAGGAAAAAAACAAAAGCCAAAGCGAAAACCAGGGCAAAGACCAAAGCCAAGACGGCAAAACGCAAGCCGACCGCGGCCAGACCAAAAGCGAAAGTGAAAGCTAAGGCCAAGTCGAAATCGAAGGCGAAGGCGAAGGCGAAGGCGAAGGCGAAGTCTAAGACGGCGCGGCGCACAGGCAAGAGGGCGAAGTCATAAACGAGCAGGACTCGTCATTGATAAGCGCCCGGAGAGAGCCTGATGCTTGATCTGCAGCCCGCACTGGGAACTCCGCCACCGAGCAAACGGCAATTCGGGCTTGCGCTCGCTGGCGGCGGACCCCTGGGCGCTTTCTTCGAAGTCGGCGTTCTGCATGCAATTGACGAATCATTCGACGGCATCGAGCTTTCCGATCTCGACCTGTATGTGGGCGTAAGCTCTGGCGCAATGATCGCCGCGGGGCTCGCCAACGGCATCGATACATCCGACATGGGCGCGGTGTTTATCCATAATGCTTCGCTCGAATTTCCGATGCGTCCGTCGATGTTCCTGCAGCCGGCGTTTCACGAGTACGCCACTCGACTCGCGGCCGCGCCACGCGTCCTGAAGGCCATCCTGCTGCAATATCTTCGCGACCCCGGCACAGACTGGGCCGAGGCCATCGAGCCGCTTGGCAGGCTGTTGCCTACCGGCGCCTGCGACAACGCTCCACTCGAAGCTTTTCTCGCAACGTTGCTCTCCGCACCGGGGCGCAGCAATGATTTTCGTAAACTGCGCGCGAAGCTCTACGTCATCGCTACCGAACTTGACAGCGGGTACTCGGTTCGCTTTGGTGATAAAGATCATGACCGGGTGCCGATCTCGCGAGCAATACAGGCCAGCACGGCGCTGCCGGGCCTGTACCCGCCAGTCGAAATTGACGGGCATGCCTACGTCGATGGCGCCCTGATGCGAACCATGAACGCCTCGATACTCCTCGATGCCGGGGCAGACTTCGTGATCTGCATCAATCCGCTGGTGGCATTCGATGCATCCAGCGCGAAGGGTGGTGGAGCACGCACCGACCGGTCCCTGGACCTGCGTCGAGGCGGATTGCCGGTGGTTCTGAGTCAGACGTTCCGCGCATTGATCCAGTCGCGCATGCAGGTTGGCATGCGGACCTACAAGCAGAACTACCCCGATACCGATGTCCTGCTGTTCGAGCCGGACCGCGGCGATATCGAAATGTTCTTCCAGAACGTCTTTCGTTACGCGGATCGCCAGAGGCTGGCGGAGCACGCATATCAGCGTACGCGCGAGGACCTGCTGCAGAATGCGGGTTCGCTCGATTTCATGCTCGCCCGACACGGCGTCCGGCTGCGTCGCGATCGCCTCGCTGACCCGTCGCGTACATTTGCCCGGGCCGTCGATGAACGGTGCCGCCGCATGCGGCCGGTCACCGGCGACCTGCACCGTGCGCTCGATCAACTCGAGCGGAAACTTCGTTCGCTCAACTGACGGGACACCCGCCACACCGATTGAAGCACATGAAGATTCTTGGCGTTGACGTCGACAACCCCCGCCACGGTGCCCGCGAGAAGCCGGGCACTCTCAGGCATCTGCTGGAACGCAATGCCGCACTGCGTGATGTGTTCGCGAACCAGCCGGCCAGTCAGAAGCGGCTCGATGAGTTACAGGCGTGGCAGTCGGAGCGACTGCTGCGCAGCCATGCTGACCTGCGCGCCAGTCCCCGCTACAAGCGGGCGATAGAATTCTTTTTTAATGAGTTGTACGGGGGCGGTGACCCGCGGGCGCGCGATCGCGACCTGATGAAAGTGCAGCACGTAATGGAGCGGTTGTTGCCGAAAGACGCCCTGCATGCACTGTGCCTGGCCATCGAACTTGAAGTGCTGTCTCAGGAGCTCGACGCCGATGTCGTACGCGCGTTGGGAAAGGGCTCCATTACCGCAGAGAGTTATGCCGAGGCGTATCGGCATGCCGGACGTCGTGCGGACCGGGAACGGCAGATCGAGTTGCTTGACCAGATCGGCGCGTACCTGGACCGGATCGTACAGAAACCGATCATTCGCGGGCTGGTACGAATGGCGCGCGGCCCGGCGCATGCGGCCGGCTTCGGCGAATTGCAGGAGTTTCTCGAGCACGGCCTCCAGGCCTTCCAGGCAATGCACGGTGCCGACGAGTTTCTCGGCCTGATTCGCGACCGTGAACTGCGGGCCATGGACCGTTGCCTCAGTGGGACCGCCGACCCCTTCGAGTTCGGCAATGATTCACGGACGGCGCGGAAGGCATGAATCGCCCGAAAGGATCGTCGGGCCGCAAGCGGCACCGGCCAGCGATACAGGTCGAATTGCCACTGCCCGGGCCGCAGGGCGACGTGCCGCCGTTAGAGAAACCCGAACTGCCATGGTGGCAGCAGCCCTGGTTCATTGCTGCACTCGCGGCACTTTTGGCGCTGCTCCTGATCACAACGATCTATTCACAGTATGCAGCGCACCGCGACCGGGCCCGTGCTGCAGAACTCGACTCGACGGTGAAGACGCTCACCTTCCGGGCTGCCACGCGGGTTCGAACCCTGCGAATCGAACCGAATCGGCGCAGCTGGTCGCCGGTGGCGGATGCGGCCATCAGGCGGCCGGAGCCTCCTGAAGAACTCGATCTGTACTTCCCGGTGCGTTACAGCGATTACCGCAGTTTTGCGCTTTTCATGGACAAGGTCGACCACGGGCGAGTCATGGTCATTCACCGCTTGAGGCCGGACTCCAACGGTGACCTGCGTCTGGCTGTCAACAGTTCAGCCCTCGGCGAGGGCGAATTCCGCATCCGGCTGCAGGGCTATACGCGGCTTGGGCAACGCGAAGACACAGGCTGGGTCCGATTCGTCATCGAACCGCCCTGACGCCGACGCCCGCCACGGACGACCGCTCACCCGGTCCGCGCGTCCCGGTTCACGGATTGACATTGACGACGAGCCGCCCGCGGACCTGGCCGGCCAGTTGCTTCCCTGCCGTCGCAACAACCTCTGGCAGACCGATCTCGCTCGTCATCCGTTCCAGCTGATTGAGGTCCAGATCGCTGGCCATTCGTTGCCACGCGAGCAGCCGTGCGGCTTTCGGACAGTAGACGCTGTCAACGCCGGCCAGTGTGACGCCGCGCAGGATGAATGGCATTACCGTGGCCGGCAGGTCCATGCCCTGCGCCAGTCCGCAGGCGGCTACCGTTCCACCGTACTTCAGTGTCGCGCAGACATTCGCCAGCGTGTGACTGCCCACGCAGTCAACCGCACCGGCCCAACGCTCCTTGCCCAGCGGCGGGCCCTTTTCGGCAAGCTCGGCACGGTCGATGATTTCCGCGGCGCCGAGCCCCTGCAGATACTCCGCCTCAGCCGGCCGCCCGCTGGAGGCAACCACCGTAAACCCGAGCCCGGCCAGGATCGCAACGGCCACGCTGCCGACACCGCCGGCGGCTCCGGTGACGAGAACCTTGCCGCGGTCAGGCGTGACGTCATGGCGCTGCAGCGCCATGACGCAGAGCATTGCCGTGTAACCGGCGGTCCCGACAGCCGCAGCCTGTCGTGTCGAGAATCCTTCAGGCAGCGGTATCAGCCATTCACTCTTCACGCGCGCCTTCTGGGCCAGGCCGCCCCAGTGCACCTCGCCAACACCCCAGCCATTGAGCACGACCTTGTCGCCGGGCTTGAATTCCACTGAGGCGCTTTGCTCTACCGTGCCGGTAAAGTCGATACCCGGGATCATCGGAAATCGACGTACTACTGGCGCTGCACCGGTGATCGCAAGGCTGTCCTTGTAGTTCAGCGTTGAGTATTCGATGCGCACGGTCACGTCGCCGTCGGGCAAGCCGCTGTCATCGACCTCGCTCAGTTCTGCCCGATAGCCCGCGTCGTCCTTGTTGATCAGTATCGCTTTCATGGTGCTCAAACCTCTTCAGTCATCTGTTTCAGTCAGTGGCCGGTCAACCGCCCTGGCGAAGGGTCGTCACGGGCGGATGATTCACGACCGAACGCGTTGCGAGTACACCGGCGAGCCCGACCAGGACGGCGCCGCCGAAAGTCCCGGCGATCCATACCCGGGGATCGGGCGCATAGCTCAGGTCAAACAATTCGCGCGCGAGGAAGAAGCCGACGAGCGTCGCACCGGTAGCGGCCAGCAATCCTGCGAGCAGCCCGAGAACCGTAAACTCGACCGCAACGCCGGCCAGTACGACACGCCGGCTCGCTCCCAGGGTTCGCAACATCGCACTTTCATAACGCCGTTCGTCCCGTGTCGATTGAATCGCCGCAAGTAACACCGTCAGTCCGGCAACCAGCGTGAAAATAAACACGTACTGAACCGCCAGCGCCGCCTTATTCATGACCCCGCGGACCTGGCCCAGCAATGCCTCGATGTCAATGATCGTCACCTCCGGGAAGCGCCGCACAAGCTCGACCAGCGCCGGGCGTTGCGCCGCGCCGAGATGAACGCTGGTGATCAGCGTTCCAACGAGACCGTCGAGAACACCGGGCGAGAAAACCATGAAGAAATTCGGCTTGAACGAATCCCACTGCACCTCGCGAAGGCTTGCGATGCGGGCGGTCACCGATTCCCCGGCAACATCGTGCGTTACCGTATCACCAATCTTGAGGCCGAGTTCTTCGGCAAACTCGCGCTCGACGGACACACGCGGCTCCTCACCATCGCCGTCGCCCCACCACTGGCCAGCGACGATCTTGTTGTCCGGCCCTAGCGTCCGTGACCAGGTCAGGTTTCCCTCGCGTTCGACGAAACGGTTTGCCCGGTCGGAGGCGAACTGCAGGTCTTCGACCGGAACACCGTTGATGTGCGTCATTCGCGCGCGTACCAGCGGCACCAGCTCGGTGGCCGGCAGGTTGCGCTGCTCAAAGAAAGACTTCAACTGCGCGCTTTCATCCGGGCGGATGTTGATCATGAAGTAATTCGGCGCGTCGGCAGGCAGGCTCGCTTTCCAGTCATCAAGCAGGTCGTTGCGGACCAGTGCAAGCAACAGCAGAACCATCAGGCCGAGTCCAAACGCCACGATCTGAGCAACGCTCTCGCGTCCTCGCCGCGCCACGTTCGCGAGGCCATACCGCCAGGCACCGCCGGCCCGGCGTCGAAACGGCATCAGTGCCCTGACCAGCAACCAGCCGGCTGTAGCGAGCACGGCGAATGTCGCCATCAGACCGGCCGAAACATAGGCCACCAGTTTCGCGTCGCGGATGATCCAGAAAAGCAGCGCAAGCACCGCGGCGATCGCCACCCCGTAGACGACGCCGTAGCGTAATGGCGGCGGCGCCAGGTCGCGCCTGAGCACCCGCGCGGGCGGAACACGTTGCAACTGCAGCAACGGCGGCAGGGCAAAGCCCGCCAGCACGACGACCGCAGTGAGCAGACCCACCCAGCCGGCCTGCGCTGAGGGCAGAGGAAGTTCGCCCTTCACGAGGTCGCGCACCAACCAGGCAAGACCCACCTGCACCAGGTAGCCCGCCACGGTTCCGACAATCCCGACCGCGATCGCAATGACCACCAGCTGCAGGAGGACCTGCCTGAGCACCCGACCCTGCGACGCGCCCATGCACTTCATCAGTGCCGCGTTGTCCAGGTGACGACTGACGTATCGGCGGGCGGTCATTGCCACCGCAATCGCAGCGAGCAGCACGCTGATCAGGCTCGCGAGCGATAGAAACCGGCCCGCGCGGTCAGCCGAGGAGCGTATCTGGGGGCTCGCGTCTGCGACGGTTTCCAGGCGCTCGCCGCGGGACTTGTTCTTCTCGAGGTAATCGCGAAATGCCTCGATGTCCCGCGGTGCGCCGGAGAACAGGCTGGCGTAGCGGACACGGCTGCCGGGCTGTATCAGTTCGGTGGCCGGCAGATCGGCAAGACTGATCAACAGGGTCGCGGACAGGTCGGCAAAGCCCGTCCCCTGATCGGGCCGGTAGTCGAGCACGCGGGTCACTCGCAACCGGTGGGCACCGATGTTCAGTTTCGCCCCGACCGGGGCATCGAGTCGGGCAAGCAGGCGCGAATCTGCCCAGGCCTCACCGGGCGCAGGCAATTCGTCGGTGGTGCGCGACTGGCCGAAGGGCTCATCGGCCACCTTGAGACGACCACGCAGCGGGTATCCCGGAGCGACCGCGCGCAGCGCCACCAGCGAAGACTCCTCACCGAAAAAAACCACGCTGGGCATCGTGACCATTCGCGCGCTGAGCAATCCACGGAGTCTGGCTTCGTGCTCATATTCGGCCGGAATCTCGCGGGCCGAGTCGATGCGCAGGTCGGCCGCCAGTACTTCGCCGGCCTGCTGACTGACGGCAAGGGCGATACGACTGGTGAAAAAGCCGACCGCCGTCAACGACGCCACCGCAACGAACAAGGCGAGCAGCATCACCGTCATCTCACCGGACTTGAGGTCGCGCCAGAGACCCCTGGCTGCCAGTCGGAGTTCCTGCATGTCAGTCTGCCACGATGCGGCCGGCCGCCAGCTGTATGACACGATCGCAGCGTGCGGCGAGCTCCTGGTCGTGCGTCACGAGCACAAGCGTGGTACCGGTCGCTGCGTTCAATTCAAACAGCAGCTCTATTATCCGCTCGCCCGTCTTCGCATCCAGATTGCCTGTGGGTTCGTCCGCGAACAGCACGTCCGGTTTGGTTACGAAGGCGCGTGCAATCGCAACGCGTTGCTGCTCCCCGCCTGAGAGCTGGCGCGGATAGTGACCGACTCGCTCTGCGAGTCCGACGCGGCTGAGAACCAGGGCGGCCGCTGCACGGGCGTCTTCGCGGCCGATGAGCTCCAGTGGCAGCATGACATTTTCCAGTGCCGTCAGTGACGGCAGCAGGTGAAACGACTGAAACACAAAACCCACGTGGCGGGCACGCACTGCCGCTCGCCCATCCTCATCGAGTGCCGTCAGTTCGTTGCCGGCCAGCCGGACCGCGCCGGAGGTCGGCTCATCGAGACCGGCGAGCAGGGCCAGCAGCGTCGACTTGCCCGCCCCGGACTCACCGACGATGGCAACCGATTCGCCCCCGCCAATTTCGAGCGATACATCAGACAATATGGCCAGCCGGCCTTCCGGGCTGCTAACCTGTTTGCCCAGTTGATCGGCGACCAGCATGGTGTCCATTCGCGCCCTCTGTCTCAATTTGGTGTTCATTTGCCTCGCACTGCCTGGCGCCGCCGCTTATGCGGCCTCCGCGCCGGTCATACTCGTGCTTGGAGACAGTCTCAGCGCTGCCCATGGAATCCGGCTGGAACAAGGCTGGGTTGCACTGCTCCAGACACGGTTAATAGCTGGAGGTTACGGATACGAGGTGGTCAATGCCAGTGCCAGTGGCGAAACCAGCGGTGGCGCCCGGGCACGCCTTACGCGTGCGCTGGACACTCACCGTCCGGCAATTGTAATCATCGAACTGGGCGGAAATGACGGCCTGCGGGGCCTGCCCATTGGCGACTTGCAGGAAAACCTCGAATCGATGGTCGATCAGGTGACGACCAGCGGCAGTCGGGTACTGTTGATCGGCATGCGGATTCCGCCGAACTACGGCCCCACCTATACCCAAGCATTCCACAACCTGTTTGGCGAAATCGCCAGTCGCCATGATCTGCCGCTGGTGCCTTTCTTTCTCGACGGAATCGCACTCGACGACTCGTTGATGCAGGATGACGGGATTCATCCCAACGCCGATGCGCAGGACGAAATGCTGGACATGGTCTGGCCGAAACTCGAGCCACTGCTCATCCGCTGATTCCGGTGCGACCGGTGCACCGGCCTCTCAGCCGCGCCTGGCGCGCGCCTTCGGTTTCCTCTTCATCGAGTGCTTCGCAACGAAGTGCGCCGCGACGTCATCGCCATCACTGGCCGCGCGATGAATGCCGTCGATGATCATTTTTTCCGCGCCTCTGGTATCGAGCCAGTTCGCCAGCGTCACCCATTTTCCTTTCTCGAGATCCTTGTAGTGCTCGAAGAAATGCACGATCTGCTCGGTGAGTGTCTTTGGCAGGTCCTTGTACGAATGCACACCGGAGTAGAACGGGTGCAGCCGGTCGACCGGCACACAGAGTATCTTTTCATCCGGCCCGGCTTCGTCCTTCATCAACATCGCACCGACCGGACGGCAGCGGATCAGCGCGCCGGCCACTACGGGGGTCGGCCCGACAACAATGGCGTCGACCGGATCGCCGTCGCCGGACAACGTGTGGGGAATGAATCCGTAGTTGCCGGGGTAGAACATCGCGGTGTGCAGAAAGCGGTCGACTCGAAGCACACCCGAATCTTTATCCAGCTCGTATTTCACCGGGACGCCGCCTTGCGGTATCTCAATGACTACGTTGATGTCACAAGGCGGGCTTTCGCCAATACTGATCTTACTGATGTCCATCTTCTGCTACCGGTGATACTGCGGAGATAATTCGTGAACGGCCGCGATCATTGCGGCCGCATGCCCGGGCGGCACGTCGGGATGAATGCCGTGCCCGAGATTGAACACGTGGCCGGGACCGCGACCGTAACTATCGAGAACGGTCGCGACGCGCTCACGGATCCTTTCGGGCGCAGCGTAGAGAACACTCGGATCGAGGTTGCCCTGCAATGCGACACGATCGGCCACCGCCTTACGCGCCGTCGCGAGATCCGTCGTCCAGTCGACGCCGAGGGCATCGCAGCCGGTGTCCGCCATTTCACTCAACCAGGCCCCACCGCCCTTGGTAAACAGAATGACCGGCACGCGCCGCCCCTCGCTCTGACGCGTCAGCCCGTCGACGACCTGGCGCATGTAGCGCAACGAGAACTCCCGATAGTCAGCCGGCGAGAGCACCCCACCCCAGGTGTCGAAGATCATCAGCGCCTGCGCACCAGCTGCCACCTGCGCGTTGAGGTATACGGTTGTCGCGCGCGCGAGCACATCGAGCAGGCGGTGCATGTCGGCGGGCGCACTGAAGGCCATGCTCTTGATCTGCGAAAAATTCTTGCTGCTTCCGCCCTCAACGACGTACGTACCGACAGTCCATGGACTGCCGGCGAAGCCGATCAGCGGAACGCGGCCGGCCAGTTCGCGGCGGATCAGGCGCACCGCATCGATGACATAGCGCAGTTCCTCTTCCGGATCGGGTACTGGAAGCCGATCGATGTCGGCGGCAGTTCTCACCGGCCGGTCGATCCGCGGTCCCTCGCCTGTCTCGAAACGCAGGCCGAGGTTCATCGCGTGCGGGATGGTCAGAATGTCCGAAAAAAGGATGGCGGCATCAAGCGGGAACCGCTCCAGCGGCTGCAGGGTAACCTCGCAGGCCAGCTCGGGAGCCATGCACAGCTGCAGAAAGCTGCCCGCCTTCTGACGGGTCGCCCGGTATTCCGGCAGGTAACGTCCGGCCTGGCGCATCATCCACACGGGTGTACGCGGTGTCGGCTCGCGCAGTAACGCGCGCAGCAGAAGATCGTTCGAGAGAGCTTGCATCACCATCAGTTCCTGCCGTCGAAGACGCCCGCGATCGTCTCCTGGATCGCAAGTGCAGCTGCGCGCGGGTCCGCTGCCTGCTTGATGGGCCGGCCGACGACGATGTAATCGGCGCCATTGGCGAAGGCCTGCGCAACGTCCACCGTTCGTTTCTGGTCATCGGCCGGCCTGTTTTCGACAGGCCGGATGCCGGGCGTGATGACCAGAAGGCGTTGATCGATGAACTCGCGCAACATGGGAGCCTCGAGTCCTGACGATACGACGCCGTCACAGCCCGCCTCGAGCGCGCGGCGGGCTCTCGACAGAACCAGCTTTTCGACGTCGCAGGCAAAGCCGAGATCATCGAGGTCAGCACGATCGAGACTCGTCAGCACCGTGACCGCGAGGATCTTCACATCGCCCTTGGCCTCCGCCGCAGCCTCCATCATGGCCTGGTTACCGTGCACCGTCGTCAGGGTTACGCCGCGGTTTCGCAGCTGGCGCACGGCACCGGCCACGGTCGCCGGGACGTCGAAGAACTTGAGATCCACAAAAACCTTTTTGTCCTGCGCGACCATCCAGTCAAGCAATTCGAAATAGCTGCCCGACATGAACAGTTCCAGGCCCAGCTTGTAAAAGCTGACGGCATCGCCCAGTTGTGTGGCAAGTGCCTTCGCCTGCCCGATGTCGGGCACGTCCATCGCGAATATGAGGCGGTCTCGGGCGGGAATCATCTTCGGCTGATAAGACATCGGCAGGGATCTCGGGCGCCTGGAAACAGCAATGATAGCGGAAGCGGTCGCGACGGGCCGCAGGGCAGTGCGACCCGGACAGGCGGCTCAGGTCTTTTCCGCGGGATCGAACAGACGGCGATGCTCCAGAATCGCGAACCGGTCGGTCATTCCGGCGATGTAATCCGCGACAGCCCTGGCGCGACCGGATGGACCGGACTCCGACTCCATCTGCCTGGCCGCGTGCTGGTGCTCCCCGGGCATGAGCGCCACGTCCTCGAACAATGCCTCAAACAACTCGGTGAGAACGCGGCCGGCCTTATTGGTCATCCGCAGGACCCGGTAGTGGCGGTAGAGGTCCTGACGGAGGTAACGCTTCAGTTCGAGGTGCTCGGCCAGAACCTTCTCGCTGAAGCCCAGCAGTGGTTCCGGTCTCGCCCTGACCGCCTCCACGTCGGCAGGATCGGCCGCGGCGATGGCTGAGCTGGAGTTGTCGATCAGGTCGTTGACAACGTAGTCGATCATCCGCCGCACGACTTCGTGCACCAGCGTGCGACCGGGCAGCTGATTGTATTCGCCGGTGACGATTTCGAGTTGGCGGCGGAATATCGGCAAGTCGCGCAGATCCTCTACGGTGATCAGCCCGGCGCGAATGCCGTCATCGACATCGTGATTGTTGTAGGCAATCTCGTCGGCGAGATTGGCCAGTTGCGCCTCCAGGCTGGGCTGCCGCCGCTTGAGAAACCGCTCACCGAGTGCTCCGAGTTCACGCGCATTCCTGGCTGAACAATGTTTCAGGACGCCTTCGCGGGTCTCAAACGTCAGATTGAGCCCGGCGAACTCCGCATATCGCTCCTCGAGCTGATCGACGACCCGAAGCGACTGCAGATTGTGCTCGAAGCCGCCGAAGTCGCGCATACACGCGTTCAGCGCGTCCTGGCCGGCATGGCCGAACGGTGTATGACCAAGGTCATGGGCGAGACAGATTGCTTCGGCCAGTGACTCGTTCAGGTTCAGGGCGCGCGCAATGCTGCGGGCAATCTGCGCCACCTCGAGCGAGTGAGTCAGGCGCGTGCGGTAGAGGTCACCTTCGTGATTGACGAAGACCTGCGTCTTGTATACCAGACGCCGGAACGCCGTCGAATGAACGATCCGGTCACGATCGCGCTGGTACTCGGTGCGATGGCGCGGCGGCGGCTCGGGAAAGCGGCGCCCAAGCGACTGCTCGTCGTGTTGTGCATAGGGTGCCAGCCCGGAATGGCTTTCGCTCATGCCGCGGGTGCCTCGAAATGTTCCCGCAGGACGTCTCGCAGGAGTTGCGGATCAAAGTCCTCGCTGATCACCGCATCGCCGGGCCGCCGGAGCAGGACCAGCCGGATCTTCCCGGCCAGCACTTTCTTGTCCATACCCATCAGCCGCAGCGCCTGTTCGGCACCGAGGCGAGGCGCATCAACGGGAAGTCCCGCCCTGGTCAGCAAGGCCTTCAAGCGGTCCGCATCGGCGTGGTCGAGCCAGCCAAGACGCCGCGACAGGTCAGCCGCCAGCAGCATGCCGACCGCCACGGCCTCGCCGTGCAGCCACTGGCCGTACCCGGCCGCGGTCTCGATCGCATGCCCGAAGGTATGGCCCAGGTTCAGCAGAGCCCGTCTCCCGTGCTCGCGCTCATCGTCAGCAACGATCTCGGCCTTGATCTCGCAGGAGCGCCGGATCGCCCGGGTCAGCGCGACGGGTTCGAGCGCAAGCAGGTCGTCAAGGTGTTGTTCGATCCACCCCAGGAAATCCCGGTCCGCAATCAGGCCGTACTTGATCACCTCGGCCAGTCCGGCGCGAAATTCACGCCGCGGCAGTGTCGTCAGCGTCTCGATGTCCGAGACGACCGCGAATGGCTGGTGAAATGCACCGATCAGGTTCTTGCCACCGCTGTGATTCACCCCGGTCTTGCCGCCCACCGCAGAGTCCACCTGGGCCAGCAGCGTCGTTGGGACTTGTGCATAGTCGACGCCGCGCTGGTAGCAGGCGGCCGCAAAACCCGCCATGTCGCCGACCACCCCACCGCCCAGCGCCAGCACCGCCGCATCGCGATTCATCCGTGCATCGACGAGGGCGTCGAACACGCTGGCCAGTGAGACCAGGGTCTTGTACTGCTCACCGTCGGGCAACAGGCACGAGATGACCCTCCGGTCTCCGAGGGCCGCGCTCAGCCGTGAGAGGTATAGCGGTGCGACGGTCTCGTTACTGACGATCAGCACGTCGCGGGCTGCAATCAACCCCTCGAACAGCGGTGCATCGTCGATCAGGCCCGCGCCGATCAGGATCGGGTAACTGCGTTCGCCCAGATCGATGCCGAGCCGCTCCATCAGCTCATCCCGGTGGATCGCAGAGCCGACTCGATCTCGTCGACCACGGTCCTGACCTTGCGACCGTCGGTGTTGACGCAGATATCTGCGACATCCTCGTAAAGCGGCGCGCGATCGTTCATCAGGCGCTCGAGTGTCTCACGCGGATCGGCATTGTTCAGCAGGGGGCGCTTTGCGCTGCGACGGGTGCGGGTGAGTTGCTGTTTCACGGAAGCACGAAGATACACGACCTGGCCCCGGGCGCGCAGGCGCGCCCGTGTCCCTGCATCGAGCACGGCGCCTCCGCCGGTCGCCACGACGACGTGGCTCCGAGCCGTCAACTCGTCGATGACCTCTCTTTCGCGCAGACGGAAGCCCGCCTCGCCCTCTTTATCAAAGATATACGGGATATCGACGCCCGTGCGCCGCTCGATTTCGTCATCCGCATCGATGAAATCGAGCTGCAGACGCTGGCTGAGCTGGCGCCCCACGGCGGTCTTGCCCGAGCCCATCGGACCGACGAGAAATACGTTGAGGTTCTTTGGCATCAAAAACAAAAAAGCGGCCGCAGGGTCACTGCGGCCGCTTATTCTCCCATTGCCGGGGCGATGCGTCAGTAGATGTCTGCGCCTTCGCGAAGGATTTTCGGCGTCACGAAGATCAACAGCTCGTCCTTGTTGTCGATCTTGGTCTTCGACCGGAACAGCGCGCCGAGCACCGGGATATCACCCAGCAGCGGCACCTTGTTTATGGAGTCACGCTTTTCGGTCTCCATGATGCCGCCCAGGACCACGGTCTGTCCGTCGTTGACCAGCACCTGCGTGGTGATCTCCCGCGTGTCGATACTCGGCACCAGGCCGCCGGTGGCGCTCGGCACGTACTGTCCGACGCTGTCCTTGTTGACCGTCAAATCGAGGATGATCCGGTCATCCGGCGTAATCTGCGGCGTCACCTGCAGCGACAGAACCGCCTTCTTGAACTGTGTCGTCGTCGCGCCGCTGGAGGCCGATTCCTGATACGGAATTTCGACGCCCTGTTCGATACTGGCTTCCTTGCCATTGGCCGTAATGACCCGCGGCGAGGAAATCAGTTCGCCACGACCTTCATTCTGTGCCGCCGAGATTTCCAGGTCCACGACATAGTCCGAATCAAGCAGGGTCAGCGCGAGCTTGGCCGCCGGGTTGGCGATCGGCAGGTTGACGAGGTACCGGTCAATGCCGGTGGTCACCTGATTGCCGCTGACGCCGACGCCGCCAGGGCCGTTCGGCGAGATGTACGGGCCATTGCTCCCGTTCGGATTCTGCTGGAAGCCTTCACCCGGACCGCTGGCGTCGAGCTGATTCCTGCCGACGTACATCAGCCCGTCGCTGCTGCCGTAGTTACCGACGAACGCACCGCCAAAGCGGACACCGAGTTCTCGGCTGAAATTGTCGCCGACGATCACGATACGGGCTTCGATCAGCACCTGCCGGACCGGTATGTCGAGGGTCGCCACCAGCTTGCGAATGTCTTCGAGCCGCTCAGCCGTGTCCTGCAGCAGCAGGGTATTGGTGCGCTCGTCGATCGACACGCTGCCGCGATCGGACAGCAGCGAGTTCTCGCCCTTACCACCCATCAGGGCCGCGAGGTCGGCCGCCTTGGCGTAGTTGACCTGAAGGTACTCGGTTCGGATCGGTACCAGTTCGGTGATCGCCTGCTGCGCCTCGAGCTGCTGCTTTTCACGGGCCGCCAGCTCTGCTGCCGGCGCAATGTAGATTACGTTGCCGTCGGTTCGCTGATCGAGGCCCTTGGTGCGCAGGACGATGTCGAGTGCCTGGTCCCAGGGAACGTTCTGCAGGCGCAACGTGACGTTACCGGACACCGTGTCACTGACCACGATGTTCTGCCCGCTGGTCTCGGCCAGCAACTGCAGCACCGCGCGCGTCTCGATGTCCTGGAAATTCAAGGTCAGGCGCTCACCCTTGTAGACCTTCTTCGACGGATCGATGAGTTCTTTTTTCGGCTTGGGCCGCAGCTCAAGCACGTAGTTGCGGTCGCTCTGGTAGGCCAGCTGTTCAAAATCGCCCGCCGCGGCGACTACGATCCGCGCGCCCTGTGGCGTTGCCGCGACGTCAAAGGAATTCACCGGCGTTGCAAAATCCACGACGTCATAGCGCCGGGCAAGTTCCTGTGAGACAGCAGTAACCGGGAACTCGACGACGATACGCCCACCTTCCTGTCTCAGGCTGGCCTGCACCCGGGGGTCGCTGAGGTTGACGAGAATCCGCCCCGCGCCATCTTCTCCGCGCCGGAAGTCGACGCTTTCAATCGACGCCTGAGAGGCGGTACGGGACGCCGTCCGGGTCGCAGTCGCCGAACTCGCGGCCGACGCGGCAGCGGTTGCGGCCGGCACTGATTCGTTCTGCCCGCCCAGCGAGACGTAGACGATGTTTCCGTCCACGCGCGTTGAGTAAGGCTGCAGGTGATTGAGGTTGAACACCACCCGGGTACGGCCTGAAGCCTCGGCCGCGACGATGGTGTCGAGTCCGCCCGCATTGACGTCAATCCGGCGCGAGTCGAGCGCCAGCTTCGTGCCGGGCAGGTCGACGGCCAGGCGTGCCGGATCGTCGATCGTGAAAGAAATAGGTTCCGGGGCCGGGCCGTCGTGCACGAGACGCACTTCGATTCGCTCGCCCGGCTGGGGCAGCAACTCGACACGCTCGAGGCGTGAAGGTACCTGCGCAGATGCGACCTGCGCCAGGAACGCGAGCGCGCCGGCAAGCGCTACCAGCGCAGCGGGCCTGCGCCGCCTGTCAGCGGTCCTGCCGTCGCGGTGGTTGATCGTGTGGAACGATGCAGCGGTCATGCTCGAGTCTCCTTAACAGATCAGTCGCTCAATGCGAGAGCAGCGGGCCGCTCGATAAAGCCGCCCATGCCGTCTGGAATGATCTCGATGAGCGAGATCTCGCCTTCCTGAATGGCCGTTATCCGGCCGTCGTTTTGTCCGAGGTGGTTGCCCGGAAGCACTCGATGAACGAGTCCATCGCGTGTCTGTACCAGTCCGTATTCGCGGCCTTGAAGGTTCAGCGTGCCGACCATGCTCAGGGTATCGAGCGAGAATTGTTCAAGAAACTCTCGCGGCCGATTGACGTCCGGCCGGATACCGCTGGAGGCGCTGGTGCTCGATGCCTTTCCCGGCTCGAACGGTGATCGCAGGTCTGCCGCGGAATAGTCGTAGGTCTCGTACGGCTTGACCTCGGGCAGCGGCTCGATGCGCCCACCGGGCTGGGCCTTGATCTCTTCGATACGGGCCCGCATCTCGTCGAGATCGTTCGAGCAACCGGCAAGCGCCGTACTGACCGCGGCCAACAGGACCATGTGCTTCGTTTTTGTCATGTAAAACAAGCCTCTGCCTCTCCCTGCCTCAGCGACCTGCCGCCGGCTCGGTGGCCCCGGCCTGCTCATCTTCATCGAGGTAACGGTAGGTTTTTGCGGTCACGTTCAGCACCAGATCCCCCCCGCCGCCTCGGCCGGGAGGCACGATTTCGATATCGTGCAGGGTCACGATGCGCGGCAATGCCGCAACGTCACTCGCGAACTCGCCCATCTCATGATAGTCGCCCGTCAACTGGATCTTGATCGGCAGTTCCGCGTAGAAGTCCCTGCGGTTCTCGCCCAGCGGCTGGAACAGCTTCTCGTCCAGACCAGCGGCGAGACCGGACTGGGAAATATCGACCAGCAGGTTTGGCACTTCGGTCTTGTTCGGCAGCTGGCGCAGCATCGCACCGAAGGATTTCTCCATCTCTGCCAGCTGGTCCTTGTACGCCTGAAGATTCGCGGCCTTGCGCGCCTTCTGGCTGAGCGTCTCCCAGAGCTGCGTTTCAGCCTGGCGCGCTTCGAGCAGCAGCGGGCGCTGCGATTTCCACACGAAATAATAGTACCCGAATGAGGCTGCGAGCACGAAAAGCAGGATCGTGGCCGCGAGCCGGACCGCGAAGGGCCAGCGCCCCGGATCGTTCGGGTCAAGATTGCGCAGCTGATCCCAGAATGCCTTCAGCTCGTTCATGTGCCTGCCACCTCGCCGCCGTTTCCTTCCTCCGGTGTCGCTTTTGGACGCTGGTCAGCCAACACCGTAAAGGCGGCACCGCGGCCACCGCCATCGCCCGATGTCTGCACGATGCGCAGCTGCGGGTTGGAGAGCCACTCCGAGCCGTCGATATTGCGCATGAACGCCGAGACGCGCGTGCTGGACTGGGCCACGCCCCGAATCTCGAATCGTGTGCCGGACTGCTTGAGGTAGGTCAGGTAAACGCCTTCGGGCAGTACCCGGACAACCTCGTCAAAGACATGCACGATTTCGGGGCGACTGCGCTGAAGCGTCTCGATGATTTCCATGCGCGCGAGCAACCTGCGCTTCTGATCTTCCAGCCCGAGGATTTCCTGGATCTGCTTGTCCAGCTCGGCGATCTCTTCCTTGATAACCCCATTGCGCTCTTCCTGGTGCGCAATCGCTGAACTCATCTGCCAGCGGCCGAGAAGAGTCACGAGCGCCGCGGTAGCAAGTGCCGCGCCGATCGACAGGAAGAATTCCCGGCGCTTTCGCTTGCGCTCCGACTCACGCCACGGCAGTAGGTTGATTTTTGGCATGTCAGTCAAAGCTCCTCAGCGCGAGACCACAGGCCGTCAGCAGCGCGGTCGCGTCTTTTTTGACACCCTGGGCAAGGGCCCGGGTCGCGATCTTCATCTGACCAAGCGGGTCGCCTCGCTCGGCCGGAATACCGACGCGGCTGGAGATGACATCAGCAACACCCGGGATGTTCGCGCAACCGCCGCAGATCAGCATCTGTTCAGGCTGCTCGCGGCCGCTTCCCGACGCGAGGTAGAACTGCAGCGAGCGACTGACCTGTTGGCACATGTCGTCGATGAACGGGTCGAGCACCTCGGACTGGTAATTGGCTGGGAGTCCGCCTTCTTTCTTGGCGCGTCCGGCTTCCTCCATGCTCAAGCCATAAGTCCGCATGATCTCTTCGGTGAGCTGTTGCCCTCCAAAGGAAAAATCTCGCGTGTAACTGACCGTCAGGTCGCGCAGCACGGAGAAAGTTGTGCTGCTGGCGCCAAAATCAATCACCGCGACGGAACGCTCCATGCCGCCGTCCGGCATCTGGTGAGTCAACAACCGGCAGGCGTTTTCCAGTGCAAAGGCTTCGACATCGACGATGCGTGTCGACAACCCGGCCGCCTGAACAGCCGCCTGGCGCTGCTCGACGTTTTCGGTGCGGGTCGCAACCAGCAGCACGTCGAGCATCTCGGGGTCTTTCTCTGACGGCCCTGCCACTTCAAAATCGAAACTGACCTCTTCCATCGGAAAGGGAATGTACTGGTCAGCCTGCATCTCGACCTGCGATTCGAGTTCGCTGGAACTGAGATTACCGGGCATCTGGATGATCTTGGTGATGGCCGCATCACCACTGATTGCAACCGCACATTCCTTGCTGCGTGCGCCGGCACGCTTCACTGCACGCCGCACCGCTTCCCCTACCGCCTGGGCATCGACGATGGCCTTCTCGTTGATCGCGTTCGGCGGGGAGGGCTCCGCCGCATAGGATTCAACGCGGTAACCGTCGCCGCTCCTCGTCAGCTCGATGAGCTTGATGGAGGACGTCGTAATATCAAGGCCGATGACCGGTCGTGATCTGCTTTGGAAAAGCACCAGTGAGTCCTTCTAGTTCAGCGGCTTGCGCAGCGATTGTGGAGTAAATTCCATAGTCTGTGCCAACTATATAACAGGGTTGGGCCAATTAGAATTGTGAGGCTATCGTCATTTCGGGCTCTTTCGGGCGCATCCCCTTCGGCAATGCGGGCTATTCATGACCTGTGCACGCTGACAAACGTTGGCCGGAGGTTGCCGGTTCATGCCGCGGAGGTAAGAGCTGACGGTCCTTCGATCGATGCTTTGTTCCCACTTGATGCGGGCACTGGTGCATCATTCGGACCGGCAGCCCCGCCGTCCTAGGCCGAAACCCTTAGACCGGTGGCTTTGCGTCCTCACCTTTCGGTGAGTTTGCCCATGCGTCGCGGGCTACTATGCACAACCGTCAACCTCCGAACAAGGACTGAATCGCAGAATTAGACATGGGCCGCAACGCTGCAAGACTTCTCGTGATCACGCTCACGACGCTGGCCGCCGTCTGCGGGGCGGTACTGCTGGCCTTCGCCGGCGCCTTTCAGTTTCTGGAGCCGGAAATCCCGGACGCCGCAGAATTGCGCGATGTGCGCATGCAACTGCCGCTGCAGATCTTCTCGCGTGACGGACTGTTGATGGCGCAGATCGGCGAACAGCGACGCATCCCGGTGGTCTGGGAGCAGGTCCCGGGCATGCTGGTCGATGCCTTCCTGTCGGCAGAAGACGATCGTTTCTTTCAACACCCTGGTGTCGACTGGCGCGGCCTGGTGCGAGCGACGCTGAGCAACATATCCGCCGGCGGGGTTCGCGAGGGTGGCGGCACGATCACGATGCAGCTGGCGCGCAACACGATCCTTTCTTCGGAACGGACGCTGCGCCGCAAACTGAAGGAAGTCTTCCTCGCCCTGCGTCTCGAACGGGAATTCCCGAAAGAGGAAATACTCACGCTGTACCTGAACCAGATTTTTCTCGGTCAGCGCGCCTACGGTATTGCCGCTGCGGCAAAAGTTTACTTTGATAAGAATCTCGACCAACTGGACCTTGCTGAATCGGCGCTGATTGCCGGACTGCCGCGCTCACCTTCGCGAGACAACCCAGTGGCCAGTGTCGAACGAGCCAGAGACCGCCGTGCCTATGTGCTGCGACGCATGCTGGAGACCGGCAAGATCGATAAACCGGCACACGACGCCGCACTGACCGAACCGATCGAGAGCCACTTATACGGTCCGAACGTCGAACTCGAGGCCGGCTACGTGGCCGAGATGGTGCGCGCCGCGATGATCGACGAATACGGATCGGCCGCACTGACGGACGGCTACCGGGTCTGGACAACCATCGACAGCACGCGGCAGCGAGCGGCCGACGCAGCCACCCGGCGGGCCATACTCGACTACGAAAGACGCCACGGTTATCGAGGCGCTGTTGAACAGCTTGACGCAAAGACACTGCAGGACCCGGCGACGATCCGCGACGCATTCACACGCCACCCGGACCGCGGCGGCATGCTGGCGGCGATTGTCATGTCGGTCGCGCAGAAAAGTGCCTTACTCGAGAACAGGGCAGGCCTTGCAATCGAACTGCAATGGGACGACCTCTCGTGGGCGCGCCCCGCGCTCGGGGACGACAAGCTGGGCCCCGCGCCGAAGGCCGCTGCCGACGTGCTCACGACCGGCCAGGTCGTCTACCTCGAACCTCTGGAGCAGGATCGCTACCGGCTCGCGCAACTGCCCGCGGTCGCCGGTGCACTGGTAGCGCTCGATCCGCTGGACGGCGCAGTCGTGGCCCTGGCCGGCGGGTTCGATTTCCAGCTCAGCAAGTACAACCGCGCCGTTCAGGCAAAGCGCCAGCCTGGCTCGGCATTCAAGCCCTTCCTTTATTCCGCTGCATTGGAGAAAGGCTTCACACCGGCGACGCTGATCAATGATGCCCCGATCGTCATGTCCGGCGGCGACACCGGCGAGGACGACTGGCGGCCACAGAACTACAGCCGCAGATTTTACGGCCCCACGCGGATGCGCGAAGGCCTGATCCGCTCGCGCAACCTGATTTCGATCCGGCTGCTGCAGGGTACGGGGATTGGGCCGGCGATGCGTCACATCCGTGAATTCGGATTCCAGCCGGAGGCCCTTCCGGCAAACCTGACCCTTGCGCTGGGCACAGGTCAGGTTTCTCCACTGGACATGGCGCGAGGCTACGCAGTCTTTGCCAACGGTGGCTACCGCGTCACACCCTATTTCATCGAGCGCATCAGCATGGCCGACGACGCGACCGTTTATGCTGCCGAACCGCTGCTGGCCTGCCCGCAATGTGCAGCGCCGGGCCCGGCGAACGCGCAGGGTGCTGGGGAATTGAGCCCGAGCCTGCCGGTGGACCCGCAACGGCTCGCGCCAGAGGCGATTTCGCCGGCCAATGCGTTCGTAATGACCGACATGATGCGGGATGTCATCCGGCAGGGTACGGGGCGCAAGGCGATGGAACTGGGCCGCAATGATCTGGCCGGCAAGACAGGCACAACCAATGACCGGCGGGACGCCTGGTTCGTCGGATTTAACGCCGATCTCGCAGTCGCAAGCTGGGTGGGGTTCGACCAGGAGCGGTCACTGGGAGATCGTGAGGAGGGCGGGCGAACTGCGCTGCCGATGTGGATGTACTTTATGGCCGAAGCACTGCGCGAAGAGCCAGAGCATGTACTGCCAGAGCCGCCGGGTATCGTGAGAATGTGGGTGTCCCGTAGCAGCGGCGGCCCGACCGGGGCAGGAAGCAGCGGGGCTATTTTCGAGTGCTTCCTGGAGCAGCACACGCCGCAGGTGGGCGCAATGGACTCTTACTCTGACGTCAGCGCCGAAACCGCCGAACCCCTGACGAGCGATGAATCACTGTTCTAGCCTGGCGCCGGGGCGCATACAGTCGGAGATGCGGGCATGAGTCGACGACCCAATCCGAGGGCCGAGATGCTGCGACAGGCGGTCGCAGAAGAAGCCGGACGCATCATGCATGAGCAGGGTGTCGATGATTTCCTGCTGGCCAAGCGCAAGGCCGCCGAGCGGCTGGGGGTCACCGACAGCGCGCTTTTGCCTCGCAACACGGAGATCGAAGCGGCGCGAGTGGCGCGGCAACAGCTGTTTTCCGCCGAACGCCATGCCGCAGACTTGCAGTCGCTGCGGCAGTCGGCGCTGGAGGCAATGCAGTTGATGGCAGCATTTGAGCCGCGCCTGGTTGGCCCGGTGCTCACCGGCACCGCCTCGCCTCACTCGGAGATCAACCTCCACCTGTTCGCAGAACCGCCCGAGGCCGTCTCGTTGCACCTCGAGGAGCGCTGTGTTCCGCACCGGCTGCTCGAGCGCCGGCTGCGCTTCGAACGCGATCGCAGTGTCGCGTTCCCGGCGTTGCGGTTCGTCGCCGGTCAGCAGGTGGTGGATGCGGTCGTCTTTCCGCTGGACGGGATTCGCCAGGCGCCGTCCAGCCCGGTGGACGGAAAACCGATGCGCCGCGCCTGCGCGGCGGATGTCCGCGCAATGCTGGACTGAGCCCGCGAGGCGTTCAGCCGCGCTGATCGACTTCGACGTAATCGCGCTCGACCGGACCGGTGTAAAGCTGCCTTGGCCGCCCGATTTTCAGGCTCGGATCGGCGATCATTTCCTGCCAGTGCGCAACCCAGCCTGCGGTGCGCGCAATTGCGAACATCACCGTGAACATCGACCGCGGAATGCCGAGGGCGCTGTAAATGATGCCCGAGTAGAAATCCACATTCGGATAGAGCTTGCGCGACACAAAGTAGTCGTCCTTGAGCGCGATTTCTTCCAGCCTCATCGCCAGCTCGAACAGCGGATTGTCGGCTCGGCCGAGACGCGCGAGCACCTTGTGGCACATATCGCGGATGATCCGGGCACGGGGATCAAAATTCTTGTAAACACGGTGCCCGAATCCCATCAGACGGGTGGAATCGTTCTTGTCTTTGACTCGCGCCAGGAACTTATCAATGTTGTCGACCGTACCGATTTTTTCGAGCATCAAAAGGACCGCTTCATTGGCTCCGCCGTGCGCCGGTCCCCAGAGTGCCGAAACGCCGGCGGAAATCGCCGCGTACGGGTTGCAATTGGTGCTGCCGGCCAGTCGCACCGTCGACGTGCTGGCATTCTGCTCGTGGTCGGCGTGCAGTATGAACAGGAGATCCAGCGCCTGCGCCGCCAGCGGGTCGATTTCGTAGTCCTGCGAGGGCACTGAAAAGAGCATCTGCAACAGGTTCGCACAGTAGTCGAGCTCATTGCGCGGGTAGACGAACGGCTGGCCCAGCATGTGCTTGTACGCAGCGGCGGAAATGGTCGGAATCTTCGCAATGATTCGATGTGCAAAAATCTCTCGGTGCCGCGGATTCCGGATATCGAGCGAGTCGTGGTAGAAAGCAGCCATTGAAGCGACCACCGCTGAAACCATCGCCATCGGATGCGCGTCGTAATGAAACCCGTTGAAGAAACGCAGTAGCGTTTCGTTGATCATCGTGTGGAAGCGGATGGAGTTGTCGAAGCTGTCGAGCTCGGCCTGGGACGGAAGGTCTCCGTGATTGAGCAGGTAAGCCACCTCGAGGAAATTTGACTGGGAGGCCAGCTGGTCCACCGGATAGCCCCGATAGAGCAGGACTCCGGCATCGCCGTCGATGTAGGTAATCCGGCTCTCACAGGCGGCGGTTGCGACGAAGCCAGGGTCGAAAGTGAATATCCCGAATTCTTTCGGGACGTTCGCAATACTGAGGCAATCCGGACCGAGCGTGCCGCTGGTCGCCTCGAGGGTTGCTTTCTTGCCGCTTTCGACCTGGATCAACTCGTATTTGCTGGTGCTCATCTTCGCGCCTTATTTGTCCGCCAGCCGGGTCAGAGATTGCCCGCCTCGGCCCCTGAGCGTTGCACGAGCCGCGCATCTAATCAAGATAGGTTAATCCACGATCTTCAGCAGCTGCCCCGGGACCGGCTCCTTGTCCGGATACAGGTCGTTCAGCAGCCGCAGCCGCTCCAGTGGATATTTCGGAATCGGTGACTGGCGGGCCAGATCGGCCATCCGGGTGCCCGGTCCGGCCGTGATGATGCGGATACGGCTCGGCTCGCCGAGTTTGAACTCGTTCTGCCGCAGGCGCCTGAAGGTGTTGATGCTCGACATGAACAGGGGGTCATTGGCGGGAAATGCGGTGCCCAGCCGGTTCGCGCCGACGAAAACGTATGCCAGGTTGTTGTAATAAACGACGGCAAAGCGCGCCGGGCCGCGGTTTCCCCAGGGCAATGGCACGCTTCGGGCCACCGCTGTGTAACCGGAAAGCCCGTTGACATTCAGCGGCTCGGCCATCGTGAGCGGCGTCTCGCCCAGATTGCGGGCCAGGAAGTCACGCGGTGAGGTGTTCTGCGGCACGGCCATCGCCGAGAGCTGCAGGTAGGTGTCTTTCGCCCGCGTCGACGCAATCACCTTCGAGGGCTGATTATCGACGTTCCAGCCGGCGGGAAACGCAACCGTGAACCCCAGGTCCGAGTGATAAAAACGGCTGCCGCGCACCATGCCCTGGGCCTGGCTCGGACCCACGGGCAGGCCCGTGATGTGTTGCAGGTAAACCTCGCGATGATCAGCCTCTGCGGCTCCCGGCGCCGCCGTGCCGGCCGCCGCGACGACTTCGTGCAGGCGCGTATCGTTGTCGGGGTGGCTTGAGAACAGGCCGTGGTAGACCCGTGGCTCGCGACCTTCCTGGCGAGCCAGCTGGATTTCCAGCGACTCCTGATTCTTTAGCAGACTGACCACCTCGATCATTGCGGCCGGGTCGTAGCCCAGCCTGCCGAGGTATTCGGCGCCGAGCCGGTCAGCCTCAAGCTCCATGTCACGGCCGTAGCCGCTGACCAGCGCCGTACCGGCCATGTTCGCCATGCTCGCGAGCTCACCGCTTCCGGTCAGGACCCCGATCACGGTCGCGCCGACGCCGGCGGCCGTCGCTCCAGCCTGCTGCCGCACGGTGTGGCGGGCCGTCACGTGGCCCACTTCGTGCCCGATCACGGCGGCCAGCTCAGCCTCCGAGTTAAGGTAGGCCATGATGCCGCGAGTGATATAGACATAGCCGCCGGGCAGCGCGAAGGCGTTGACCTCATCGCTGTCAAGCACGGTAAATGTGTACTGGATTTCCGGCCGGTGACTCTGGGCCGCGATGCGTTGTCCAAGATCGTTGACGTAGACCTGCAGCAGCTCGTCATCAAATCGACCGTATTCCTGCAGGATCTGCGGATGCATCTTGCGCCCGAGATCGATCTCCTGAGCTTCGCTCATGGTCACGATATCGGACTTGCCCGTGACGGGATTCGTGGCGCAACCGGTCAGCGCCAGCAGCGCGGCGCCCGCAAGGAGGTAGCGCGAAGGTCGCTGTCTCATAAGGCGTTCGTAGTCTCTTTTTAATACGTCCAGACTCAGACTATAGAGTGCCTCGCTGTGCAAGGAGTTTCCATCGACCCTGTTTTAAATTGAGCGGCGCCCATACGAGACGGGGCGCCTGTGGCGCCCCGTTCGATCAAAGCCCCTGCAACCGCGGACTCAGCCGCGCGCGTACTTCTTGCGGAAACGATCGACCCGGCCGCCCGTGTCGACGATTTTCTGCTTACCGGTGTAGAACGGATGGCAATTCGAGCAGACTTCGATCTGCAGGTCTTCACCAAGCGTCGAACGCGTCTCGAAGCTGTTGCCACAGCTGCAGGTAACGGTGATCTTCTTGTACTCGGGGTGGATACCGCTCTTCATGGCCGCGATTCCTGCAGGTCTGGTCGGAAAAAGGGCGCGCAGTATAGGTCTCGCCCGCACCGCTGACAAGTCCGGCAGAGCCGTCGCCATCGCGCCCGGCAGTCCCGTGGCTGAACCGGTTGGGTGCAGCCTGGCCGGGTCGGTCATTTATCCACAAATCCTGTGGATATCTCTGTGGATGACCTCGGCCACCGATGCTCGCACCTCGGGTGACACGCAGCGGTCTTCGCATTGGTCAAATTTTGACCATAATGTTAAACCTATATTAATCATGTAGTTAAAGCGCCGCTCTAATATTTCACTTCGAATAGCCTTCATAACGTGGCGAAATCTCGGCGCTCGCAACTGCTGTGAATAACTACGCTGACCGAGAGGCCTCAGATCGCCCTCGGGTCGATTTCTCACCAGCGGTTGCGGGCAGGAAAATCATCTGCAGATCGTCAAGGAAACGACGCCCGAGCGCGCTCGGGCGCCAGCGGCCATCCGGAAGCGCCTGCAACAGCCTCCTTTGCTGGGCCTGCTCGACCTGGTTGGCGATGTCCGGCCATCGCAAACCGGTCCGAGCCTCAAACAGGCGGCTCTCGAAACCATCGACCAGCCGCATTGCATTCAGGAAGAATTCGAACGGCAGTTCTTCCGTGTTGACCACCCTTAACTCGTCGATCCGAGCGGCCGCGGAAGCCGCGGCGAGATAACGCGCAGGCGCGCGAACTCGGGCCGATCGGATCACGGCACCGGTCTCCGGGTCGGTCAGTTTTCCGTGCGCCCCGGCGCCAATGCCAAGGTAGTCGCCGAATTGCCAGTAGTTGAGGTTGTGTAGGCAGTGAGTCGAATCGCGCGCATAAGCGGAAACTTCGTAATGTCTGTATCCGCGCGCCGCCAGGCGCGCCTGGCAAGCCAGCTGCATCTCATAGGACAGTTCATCGTCCGGCAGTTCGGGCGGCTTCCTGGCAAACGCCGTGCCGGGCTCGAGCGTCAACTGGTAGTGCGAAATATGGCTAGGGGCCGCATCCAGCGCTGATTCGATGTCCTGCAGCGCGGCTGCCAGCGACTGGCCAGGCAATGCATACATCAGGTCGAGGTTGAAGTTCCGGATGCCGGCGGCGCTCAGATCCGCGACCGCTCGCCAGGTCTCCTCATGCCGGTGCACGCGGCCGAGCGAGGCGAGTTGCCCGTCGTCAAAACTCTGCGCACCCAGAGAGACCCGGTTGATGCCCGCATCCCGATAACCGGCGAAACTACCGCGCTCGACCGTGCCCGGGTTAGCCTCGAGCGTAATCTCGGTGAACGGGCCGAGTTCGAAGAAATCCCGAGCACGAGCCAGCACCCGGGCTATGGATTCTGGCGCAAAAAGGCTTGGCGTACCGCCACCAAAGAAGACCGAGATGATTTCACGGTCGCGGACATCGCGGGCGGCAAACGCGAGGTCATCGAGCAGGGCCTGTACGTAGGCTTGCTCGGGCAGACCTTCGCGCGACAGCGCATGCGAGTTGAAGTCGCAATAGGGGCACTTGCGCACACACCATGGCATGTGGACGTAAAGACCAAGCGGCAAAGCGCCTTCGTTCACGGTCGAGTGGTGCCCAGTGGCAGGGCATGGAGAAGATTCCTGAGCGCCTGCGCGCGATGACTGAGCCGATTCTTCTGATCGCGGGGCATCTCTGCGGCGGTGCCGTCGATACCGTCCGGACAGAACAGCGGGTCGTAGCCGAACCCGCCCTCACCGGCCGGGGCTCTGGCGATGGAACCCTCCCAGCTCGCCTGGCAGACAATCGGCGCCGGGTCCGTCGGCCAGCGCATATAGACCATTGCACATCGAAACCGGGCGCTTCGCTCGACGGCACCCAGCGCGCCGAGTTCACGCAACAGACGGCGCCGGTTGGCCTCATCGTCAGCGCCTTCACCCGCGTAACGGGCCGAGTAAATCCCCGGTGCCCCCTGCAAAGCATCCACTTCGAGTCCGGAGTCGTCCGCTATCGCCGCGAGTCCTGACACCTCGGCGGCAAATCGCGCCTTCAGTATCGCGTTCTCGACGAAACTCAGGCCCGATTCTTCGGCGGCGTCGTCGGTAAACTCGGACAAGGCGCGCACATCGATCTTCCAGGGCGCGAGAATCGCACGCATCTCTTCGAGCTTGCCCGGATTGCCGGTGGCCAGCACAAGCTTCGCGGCGACAGCCGACATCGCTCAGTTGCGCCCTGCGAGCGCCTCGAGCTGGGTCGAAAACAGCTGCTGGCAACCCTCGGTTGCAAGTGCCAGCATCTCATCGAGTTCATGGCGGCGAAAGGCGTGGCCTTCCGCGGTGCCCTGGATTTCGATGAAAGCCCCGCCATTGTTCATCACGATGTTCATGTCGGTTTCGGCACCGGAGTCCTCGGCATAGTCGAGATCGAGTACCGGCACGCCGCCGACGATGCCAACCGATACCGCGGCGACCTGGCCGTGCAGTGGATTTCTCGCAAGCCGGCGGTTCCGGCGCAGATGCTCCACGGCATCGTGCAATGCGACGTAGGCACCGGTGATCGCCGCAGTGCGAGTGCCGCCATCGGCCTGCAGAACATCGCAGTCCAGCGTCACTGTCCGCTCGCCCAGAGCCCGCAGGTCGACGACGGCACGCATTGAGCGTCCGATCAGCCGCTGGATTTCAAGCGTGCGGCCACTTTGCTTGCCACGGGCGGCTTCGCGCGATGACCGCGTGTGTGTCGCCCGGGGCAACATGCCGTATTCGGCGGTGACCCAGCCCTCGCCCTTGCCGCGCAGAAACGAGGGCACAAATTCCTCGACGCTGGCCGTTACCAGCACCCGCGTGTCGCCGAATTCGACCAGCACGGATCCTTCCGCGTGTCGGGTAAATCCGGGCGTGATCCGGATCCGGCGCATTTCATCCTGGGCTCGGCCACTGGGTCTCAAAACGTCCACTCCCGGGTTTTCAGGGGCCGATCCAGCGCACCGCGGCAGCGGTCGTGTTATCGGAAAACGGTGCGTTCGCATGCACGGCCTGCTCACCAAGTGAGAGCAGCGCTTCACGCAGCCCGCCAGCGGGGCAGGTACCCAAGGCCGCGATCTGCTGATCCTTGAGCCCCGACCAAAGACCGTCTGAGCACAGCATCAGCACGTCGCCAGGCTCAAGCGTGTGACGTCCGGCCAGGCTCATCTCGGGCAGGACTGGCTCGCCGCCGATACAACATTCAACGTAGTTTCGCATTGGGTGTTCATGTGCCTGCTCCTCGGTAATACGCCCGGCCCGCAGCAGCAGTTCGACGTGGCTGTGATCACGCGTGCGCGCGAGCACCTCGTCGTTGCGCAGCCAGTAGGCGCGACTGTCGCCCACGTGAGCCCACCAGGCGCTCGAGCCCTGAACGATACCGACAACACAGGTGGCCCGCGGCCGGGCTTCCGGCGGCAGACCTTTACCGATAGCGGCCACGGCCTCATGAGCCCGGCCAATCATCAGGTGGAGGAATCCGTCGGGATCAAAGAATGGCCGGCTGGTCTCCCAGAAATCGTCAACCATGCTGCGGATCGCGAGCTCTGCCGCGCGGGCACCGTCGGCGTGCCCTCCCATCCCATCGACGACGGCCAGTAACGCAGAACCGTCGCCAAGCGCGATGGCGACTCGGTCCTGGTTCTCGTCGCGATGGCCGAGCAGGCTGATATCCGCGTGCTCAATGTGCAAGGGTCGCTCCGGCACGTCTTCTTCTCATGTACACTCAACGGAGCTTTATAACACTCCACGCAGGCCTCCCGTAAGTGGGCCCGCCGCGACCAAGCGCTGAATACACATCGATTCCGATGCGGAGACCCGAATGATTCGCAGCATGACCGGCTTTGCGCGCCGGGAACGGCCGGGGCCGTGGGGCCAGTTGACCTGCGAGTTGCGGGCCGTCAACCACCGCTACCTCGAGCTGACCCTGCGCCTGCCAGATGAACTGCGCAGTCTGGAAAACGACGCTCGCGGGTTGCTCAGCAGGATCCTGCGGCGCGGCAAGGTCGACGCCGGGATCTACCTGCGAGGTGCACCGCCGGGAGGTTCCGAACTCGAGTTGAACGGCCCACTGGTCAAGCAATTGCTCGAGCGCTCAGCCGATGTGGGCAGCATGGTCGGCGGTATAGCTGGCCCGACGAATCCATTCGATATCCTGCGCTGGCCGGGCGTCATTCGCGAAGCCGAAAGGGACAACAAACCGCTGATCGGTGAGGCGCTCGCGTTGCTCGAGGAAACCGCCGTGGAGCTCGGTGAGACGCGCGGTCGCGAGGGCGCCCGTATTCACGAGATGATCAGCAGCCGCTGCACCGAACTCACCGAGCGGATCGCGAACGTGCGCGCCCGTCTGCCGGAAGTCAGTGCGCGCATTCGAGACAAAGTGCGCGACCGCGTCCAGCAGCTTTCGACGCAGATCGAACCTGAGCGGCTGGAACAGGAACTGGCGCTGATCGCCTACAAAATGGACGTCGAGGAAGAACTCGATCGGCTCGGCAGCCACGTGACGGAGACCCTGAGCGTGCTCGACGCCAACGAGCCGGCCGGGCGGCGCCTGGATTTCCTGATGCAGGAAATGAACCGCGAGGCCAATACGCTGTCGTCTAAGTCACAGGACGTCGAGACGACCCGCGCGGCGGTCGACATGAAAGTGCTGATCGAGCAAATGCGCGAACAGGTGCAGAACATCGAGTAGTGTCCGGCACTGTGCCATGCTCGCTCTCGACGTATTCGGGGCCGGGAAACGGTTCCGCGGGCGGGGCAGTAAAATGACTCCAGGTGTCAGATGCGATTCGGGAATGCGGACACGCCGCCGCCGGGAATAGCATCAAGGCCAAACTCGAGCGTCCACAAGTGCGTTACAAAAGCGACCTCCGGGTCTGGCCCGACGAAGCCGTATGGGCGCTTCGATGTCGCCCTGGCGGCCCGCGAATTGACAGGCGCCACGCTTACGCTTTCATCGGAGTCCTCAAGTGAAGGCACGGCTGATCATCATCCTGATAGCAGGTTGCGCGGTCCAGGCGGCATGCGGACGCGGAGATCCGGGACCCGAGGTACTGGGCACCCTTGAACGCGACCGTCTCGAGCTGACGGCCGAAGCGCGGGAGCCGATCGTTGAAATAATGGTCCGGGAGGGCGAAACGGTCGCGACAGGCCAGCCCCTGCTGAGGCAGGCTGAAGGCGAAATGGCGGCTCGGCTCGCCGGTGGCCAGGCGACACTCGCCCAGGCCGAACATCGGTTCGCGGAGCTGACTCACGGCCCGCGGCCGGATGAAATTGCCGATGCAAGAGCACAACTCGCGGCGGCCGCTTCCAGCCTCGCCACGACACGACGCGAATACGAGCGTGTCGACAGCCTGGTAGAAAAGCAGCTGCTGAGCCGCTCGGAACTTGATCGGGCACAGGCCAGCCTCGATGAGGCATCAGCCCGACAAAAGCAGGCACGGGCCCGTCTTGACCTGCTGATCGAGGGAACCCGGATCGAAGAACTCGACCAGGCCAGGGCCGCTGTTGACCGGGCGCGGGCTGATCTGGCGGAAGTCGAAACCTCGGCGCAGCGTTACACCCTCGCGGCGCCACGTAACGGCATTGTCGAGGCGCTTCCTTATCGCAGGGGCGAACGCCCGCCGGCCGGGGCGACTTTAGTGGTGATGCTGGCCGACAGCACACCGTTCGCGCGGGTGCATGTTCCGGAACCCCTGCGGCAAAGCTTCTCACCCGGCGTAGAGGTCGACGTGCGGGTGGACGGAATCGACACAGTCTTTCGCGGTCGCGTCAGATTCGTTGCGACGCAGGCTTCGTTCACGCCGTATTACAGTCTGACGCAGCGTGACCGCAGCCGACTCGCCTTTCTGGCCGAAATCGATCTGCCCGAGGATACGGCCAGAGCACTGCCCTCCGGCATCCCGGTGCAGGTTCGCCTGCGTGACGAGACCTGAGCAGCCGGCGGTGCAGCGTGATGTCGCTATTGTCGCCCGCGAACTGACCCGCTCCTTCGGGCACCTCGTCGCCGTCGATCACCTGTCTCTGGACGTCCCGCGGGCCGAGATCTACGGGTTTCTCGGCCCGAACGGCTCCGGCAAGTCGACGACGATCCGGATGTTTTGCGGCTTATTGAAACCCACAAGTGGCACCTGCGAGATCCTGGGCCTGACGATGCCGCAGGACGCGGAACGCTTGCGTTTGCGGCTCGGTTACATGACGCAGCGCTTTTCCTTGTGGGAAGACCTGAGCGTAGCCGAGAACCTGAACTTCATGAGTCGCATTTACGGTCTCACCGGCGCGAAACGCGTCGGTGCTGTCACGCGGCAACTCGATCGGTATGACCTGGCGGACCGAAGAAAGCAGCGCGCCGGTACTTTGTCGGGGGGGCAGAAGCAGCGCCTGGCGCTTGCCGCTGCAACGCTGCACGAGCCCGAATTGTTGCTCCTGGATGAGCCTACCAGCGCGGTCGATCCGCAGAACCGGCGTGACTTCTGGGCCAATCTCTTTGAACTGGTCGATGACGGGACGACCATTCTCGTATCGACGCACTACATGGACGAAGCGGAGAGGTGCCATCGACTGGCCATTCTCGACCAGGGAAAACTCGCCGCTGAGGGTCCACCGCAGAAACTGATCCGTGACATCGATGCAAAGATCGTCGAAATTGAAGCCGATTCGGTTCGCGAGATCCGCGAAATCCTCGAACAGCAAACCTTCGTACGCAGCGTCGCGCAGCTCGGAACCCGCCTTCATGCGCTGCTGGATCGAGCCGTCATGCACCCGGAGCAGACGGTTCGCGAAGTGGTAAGCGGCGCCGGTCTGGAAGCCAGCATTCGCGAGGTGCCGGCCAGCCTCGAGGATGTTTTCGTCGCGTCCACGGGTTTCGATGCCGATCACGCCAAAGCAGGCTCCCCGGCGCGGGCAACGGCGGCGAGCGCCTGAGGAGAGGCTGATGCTCAGCAGAGCCATCGCGATCGCGGACAAGGAAATCAGGCAGCTGTCACGCGATCGGCTGACCTTCGGCATGATCATCGGCATTCCGCTGTTGCAGATGTTGTTGTTCGGCTACGCGATCAACTATGACGTAAGAGACCTTCGAACTGGCGTGGTCGACGAGGCGCGCAGCAGCCGGTCAAGAGCGCTGATTCAGGATCTGGAGGCAACCGGGGCCGTCAAGGTCACCGGCTATGGTCAATCGATCAACGAACTGCGGGCGAGGATTCGCGCCGGGGAGTTCGTCATGGGCGTGTACATCCCGCCGGATCTGGAACGTCGTTACCAGCAACCGGAGCGCCCGCTTGCACAACTGCTGGTAGACGGAAGCGAGCCAACCATCGAAGGCATCGCGGGTCGGCTCGCGAGCATGCCACTTTCGGGTCGCGCGGGACTGCAGTCGCCAGATTCCCGCGTATTTGCAGTCCTGACTGAATTCAACCCCGAAAAGCGGACGGCCGTACAGATTGTCCCGGCGCTCATCGGCGTGATTCTGACCATGACGATGGTCATGTTCACAGCCGTTGCGATCGTCCGAGAGCGCGAGCGGGGCAACCTGGAGTTGCTGATTACGACGCCGGTAAGCACCGTCGAACTGATGGTCGGCAAATTGCTGCCTTATGTCTTTATCGGTTTTTTGCAGGCCACGCTGGTCCTGGTGGCGGGCTCGCTGCTCTTTGACGTGCCGGTGAACGGCCGCCTAACGGACCTTTACCTGGCCGTCGGCTTGTTCATTGCGGCGACGCTGACCCTCGGCCTGTTGATATCGACGATCGCCAAGACGCAAATGCAGGCATTCCAGATGTCGGTCTTTGTCCTGCTGCCGTCCATCCTGCTGTCAGGGTTCATGTTTCCGTTCGACGGAATGCCGAAGGCCGCCCAGTGGCTTGCACAACTGTTGCCGCTGACGCACTTCAATGTCCTCATACGGGGCATCGTGCTGCGAGGCGCGGAACTTTCGGACATGGGCCCCGACGCGCTCAAGCTGGTGGCGTTTCTTATAATTACCCTGATACTGGCAGTGCTTCGCTTTCACAAGCGACTGGATTGAGCCTGTTGTGCTGCGCCGCCGGCAAACGAGGGCACACACCCCGGTTGGGTGAGCTGCCGTTCGCTGGCGACCCGGAGCCTGCAGGGACCGGTGGCGAGCGGGTAACGGTTCGAAGGCAGACGTGCACGCGGAGACACATTCAATGACCGGAGCGCAACCGCCTGATCGAGGCCGCCTGTTCGTGATCACGGCGCCGTCAGGCGCCGGCAAGACCACGCTGGTCCGTGCCCTGATGGAACGCGAACCGTCTCTGCGCTTCTCGGTTTCCTATACGACCCGGCCGCGGCGTCCCGCGGAACAGCACGGGCAGGACTATTTCTTCGTCGACAGAGAACGATTCGAGCGCATGATCGCGGCCGGCGACTTCCTGGAATACGCCCGCGTGTTCGACAACTATTACGGCACCGCCCGGAAACAGGTCGAGGACTCCCTCGCCGCTGGCCAGGACCTGATCCTCGAAATCGACTGGCAGGGCGCGGCGCAGATCCGCCGCGCAATGCCCGAGAGCGTGTCCGTTTTTATTCTGCCGCCGTCGCGGAAGGAACTCGAACGGCGGTTGCGCGGGCGCGGCACCGATTCCGACGCGGTGATCGAGCGCCGCCTCGGCGAGGCCGCCGATGACATGAAACACTGGCGCGATTTCGATTTTGTCGTCATCAATGATGACTTTGACCGGGCCGTCGATGCGCTGCAGGACACCGTGCGAGGCAAGGGCACGGCGGCGCGTTCCGACCGGCCGGGCCTGGGGGTGCTGGCCGATAGCCTGACGAAATGACTATGGTATGCTTACGCCCCTTGTCCCTGTCTAACTGAGCCCCCATGGCCCGCATCACCGTAGAAGACTGTTTGCAGAATGTTCCCAACCTTTTCCAGCTGGTGCTGGTCGCCTCGCGACGTGCGCGAAAACTGGCGAATGGCGCCGAGCCGACGCTGGACTGGGAAAACGACAAGCCCACGGTGCTGGCGTTGCGAGAAATTGCGGCGGGACACATCGGCGTCGAAATCCTCGAAGAGCCGGACCGGCCGCCTCAGGAACTCCTCCCGGAACCCGAGTTCATGGGGGAGTTGCGCGCACCGCAGATCGGCCTGGGAGACTGAGCCCCACGGTTCACTGACGCGCAATGGACGTCACGTCTTCTATACGCAGCATGCTGCCGTACGGGAGACGCTCGATTGGCGTCAATCATCTGATTTCGAAACTCGAGCAGTACCTTCCGGCTGCTGACGTCGAGCGGGTCGAACAGGCCTACGATTTTGCATACCGGGCCCACGACGGCCAGCGCCGCCGCTCGGGCGAACCCTACATTACCCACCCGGTCGCGGTGGCCGGGATCCTGGCCGATCTGCGCCTTGATCCCCAGACCCTGATCGCCGCCATCCTCCACGACACGATGGAGGACACCGGCACCGCCAAGGACGAAATTACCGAACGCTTCGGAGCGGAGGTCGCTGAGCTGGTCGACGGGGTCAGCAAGCTCGACCAGATCCAGTTCAAGAGCCGCGAGGAAGCGCAGGCGGAGAGTTTCCGCAAGATGCTGCTCGCGATGGTGCGCGATATCCGCGTGATCATCGTCAAGCTCGCCGACCGGACGCACAACATGCGCACCTTAGGTGCGATGCCGCCGGCGAAACGCCGTTCCGTCGCCCGCGAGACGCTGGATATTTACGCACCAATCGCTAACCGTCTTGGCATGCATTCGATCAAGACCGAGCTTGAAGACCTTGGTTTTCGTTCCCTCTACCCTCGCCGCTACCGGGCGATCGAATCCGCGGTGCGCCGCGCAAAGGGTAACCAGAAACGCTTTGTCGGACGGATCGCGGCGGAACTCAAAGCCGCCCTCGAGAAAAACGGCATTGAGGCCCACGTCGAGGGACGTGAAAAGGACGCTTACAGCATCTACCAGAAGATGCGGCGCAAGAAGGTCTCGTTAAACGAAATTGTCGATGTCTATGGTTTTCGCATCGTCGTCGACAGGGCCGACACCTGCTACCGCGCGATCGGCGTGGTACACAGCACCTTCAAGCCAATGCCCGGACGCTTCAAGGATTACATCGCGATCCCGCGCAGTAACGGCTACCAGTCGCTGCACACGACGCTATTCGGGCCGCACGGCGCGCCGATCGAAGTGCAGATCCGCACTCAGGAAATGCACACCGTGGCCGAGTCCGGAATTGCGGCGCACTGGCAATACAAAGAAGGAGCGAAGGGTGCGCACGCCCGCAATGCCGGCGCCCGGGAGTGGCTGCAGCAACTGATAGACATCCAGCGCGACGGCAACTCAGAGGAGTTTCTCGAGAGCGTCAAGGTGGACCTGTTTCCGGACAAGGTCTACGTCTTCACGCCGAAAGGCGACATCCGCCGGCTGCCGCGGGATGCGACCTGCGTTGACTTTGCCTACGACGTGCACACCGATGTCGGCAATCGATGCGTCGCGGCCAAGGTTGGGCGACGGCTCGTGCCCCTGCGCACGCCGCTTCGAAATGGGCAGACCGTTGAGATCATCACCGCGAAGGGCGCGACACCGAACCCGGCCTGGCTCAATTTTGTCGTCACCGCGAAGGCGCGCACGGCGATCCGTAACTACCTCAAGAACCTGCGGCGCGGCGAGGCAACCGAGCTCGGCCGTCGTCTGCTCGGCCAGGCGCTGGAGGAATTCTCGCTCAACCTGCGCAAGATCCCGGACGATACCTTGAACCGGGTGGTCGGTGACCTCGGACTGCAGGACAAGGACGAGTTGTTCGAGAAGATCGGTCTGGGTGAGCGGGTTGCTCCGTTCGTAGCCCGACGACTGTTGCCATCCGAGGCGGACGAAGCCGGCCAGGCCACGGCGGTCCCCCTGACGATCGCGGGCACTGAAGGGCTCGTCGTGACCTATGCGCGTTGCTGCTTCCCGATTCCAAACGACCCGATCCTTGCAAATCTCTCCAGCGGTCGGGGCGTGGTCATCCATCGCGAGGCCTGCCGCAATCTCGCTTCGTTCAGGAAATACCCGGAGAAGTGGGTCAACGTCGCCTGGCAGCAGGGCATTGACCGCCTGTTCCACGCCGAGATCAAGGTAGGCGTTACCAATCGCATGGGCGTGCTCGCCCATGTCGCAGCGGCCATTGCGAGCACGCAGACCAACATTGACCGCGTATCTCTCGCTGAGCGAGACAGCAACACTTCGACGCTGGTATTCGAGCTCTTGATCAAGGACCGCCGACACCTGGCGCGGCTGATCCGGGAGATACGTTCGATGCCCGATGTGCTCAGCGTCATTCGCACACTCGCCTGACGGCGACGGGGGCGCTTTCCTCTAAACTAGTCCTCCCGTCACTCATCGGAGATACCCGTGGCTCGTGAAGCGATCTCGACAGCCGATGCCCCGCAGGCCATCGGCACCTACTCACAGGCCGTGAAAGCCGGCAGCACCGTCTACCTGTCGGGCCAGATCCCGCTGGACCCGGCCACCGGCGAACTGGTCAGTACTGACAAGGAGGCACAGATTCGACGCGTGTTCGATAACCTCGCCGCGGTGTCGAAAGCGGCCGGTGGTGATTTCTCCTCGATGGTGAAACTGAACGTCTTTCTAACCGACCTCGGGGATTTCCAACTGGTCAACCGCATCATGGCGGAGTACTTCGGCCAACCTTATCCGGCTCGCGCGGCGGTCGGTGTGGCCGCGCTGCCACGCGGTGCGTCCGTGGAGATGGACGGCATCCTCGAACTCTGAAGCGCGGAGGCGGAGTATTGACGTCTTCGTATTCCCGCCGCAGCGCGCCGCGAGCCAGCCCTCCGCCGCTTTCGCTCGCCGATCGCCCGGTGACCGCGTTGCGCGGCGTCGGTGCTGCGCTCGCCGCGACACTGGGAAAGCTGGGACTGCACAGCGTGCAGGACGTGTTGTTTCACCTCCCTTTGCGCTACGAAGACCGAACGCGCATCGTGCCGATCGGGGGACTGCGCCCCGGCAACCGGGCCGTGATCGAGGGCGAGATTCAACTGGCCGAGGTCGTTCTGCGTCGACGTCGCACCTTACTTTGTCGTATCAGCGACGGCTCGGGAGCTCTGACACTGCGTTTTTTCCACTTCTCGACAGCGCAACAGAACAACCTCACGCGCGGCACCCGGCTGCGTTGCTTCGGCGAGGTCAGGGCGGGCCCCGGCGGTCTCGAGATTGTCCACCCCGAGTATCGACACGCCGACAGCGCCGGTGGGTCCGGCACCGAGGAACGCCTGACCCCGATCTACCCGGCCACCGAGGGCGTCCGCCAGGGCCGGCTGCGAATGCTTTCGGACCGGGCGCTCGAACAGCTTCGCAGCGGCGGCCTCCACGAATGCATCCCGAAGGGGGTACTCGAGGAACTCGGGCTTCCGGAGCTCGTATCGGCGATTCGCTATGTGCATCGACCCGCGGCCGACGCGGATATCGACCTGCTCAATGCCGGCCGTCATCCCGCCCAGCGCCGCCTTGCGTTCGAGGAACTGCTGGCGCACCAAGTGAGCCTGAGGCTGCGGCGCGAGGCGGTCGAACGCGACCGATCCTGGCCCTTGCAGATGCGATCGAACCTTGTTCAGCGCTGCCTGGACGAATTGCCGTTTCGGCTGACCAACGCACAGGCCCGGGTTTGGCGGGAGGTCGAGCGTGACCTGAATGCCTCGCACCCGATGATGCGCCTCGTCCAGGGCGACGTTGGATCCGGCAAAACGGTCGTGGCTGCGCTGGCCGCGTTGCAGGCTGTCGACAACTCGGCGCAGGCTGCCGTCATGGCCCCGACCGAACTGCTCGCGGAACAGCACGCCCGCAGCCTGCTCGCCTGGCTCGATCCGCTCGATGTCCGGGTCGGCCTGCTGACGGGTCGTCACACAGGGCGGCAACGTGCGGCTCTGACGGATGATCTCGCCAGTGGCGCGATCCAGGTCGCGGTCGGCACCCATGCCTTGTTTCAGCAAGGTGTCGAGTTCAAAAAACTGGCGCTGGTCGTGATCGATGAGCAGCACCGGTTTGGCGTGCATCAGCGCCTGCAATTGCGCGAGAAAGGCCTCACCGATGGGCGCCATCCGCACCAGCTGGTCATGACCGCGACACCGATACCGCGCACGCTGGCCATGACGGCGTACGCCGACCTCGATGTGTCCGTGATCGATGAATTGCCTCCGGGGCGCACGCCGATTCGGACCGTGGTCCTGCCGGAGACCCGGCGCAGCGAGGTCGTCGCGCGCGTTGAATCGGCTTGCCGTTCAGGCCGCCAGGCCTACTGGGTCTGTCCGTTGATCGATGAGTCCGAGGCCCTCCGCTACCAGGCGGCCGAAGAGACGGCTGCCACGCTGGCCGCAGCGTTACCGGAGATTCGTATCGGCCTCGTGCACGGGCGCATGAGCGGGCGGCGCAAGGAGTCGACGATGGACTCTTTCAAGCAGGGAAAACTCGACCTGCTGGTCGCGACGACAGTGATCGAGGTGGGGGTCGATGTGCCCAACGCCAGCCTGATGATCATCGAAAACGCCGAGCGCATGGGACTTGCGCAGCTGCACCAGCTGCGCGGTCGGGTCGGGCGGGGCTCGGTGGAAAGCAGCTGCGTGCTGCTTTATGGCGTGCCGCTGACGTCGATTGCGCGCGAACGACTGGCCGTACTGCGCAATACCAACGACGGATTCGAAGTGGCCCGGAGGGATCTGGAACTGCGCGGGCCGGGCGAGCTGCTGGGCACCCGGCAGACGGGCCTTATGCAGCTGAAGGTTGCGGATCTGCTGCGGGATTCGGACCTGCTGCCCGGAGTCCAGCGTGCCGCCGCATTGCTGCTGGAGAGCCAACGAGCGAATATTGAGCTTCTGCTGCGTCGCTGGATTGGCGACGCCGAGCATTTCGGGAAGGTCTGATGGCCAGCAAGCAAGCACCAGAGGCATCCGGCAGCGAAAAACAGCGGGAGCCGTCACCACTCAGCCTGCGGCTTCGGGAATACGCGCGTTTGATGCGTCTGGATCGGCCGATCGGTATCTGGCTGTTGATGTGGCCGGTGCTCTGGGCGCTGTGGATATCGGCGGGCGGGCAACCCGACGAGAGGCTGTTTGTAATTTTTGTCATCGGCACGTTCGTCATGCGTTCGGCCGGGTGCGTGATCAACGACTTCGCCGATCGCGACTTCGATCCGCACGTGCAGCGCACCGCGGATCGGCCGCTGGCGCGCCAGAGCATTTCGACCGCCGAAGCCCTTGCCCTGTTTGCCGTGCTTGGACTGATCGCTCTGGCGCTGCTGATTCCACTGAATCGACCAACCCAGGTACTCGCATTGATTGGCGGCTTGCTGGCGGTCACCTACCCGTTCTTGAAGCGCTTCTTTTCATTGCCGCAGGCGTATCTCGGAGCCGCTTTCGGCTGGTCCGTGCCAATGGTTTTTGCGGCCCAGACCGGCAGCGTACCAACCGTTGCCTGGGTGATATTCGTCTCGGTCGTATTGTGGACGACAGCCTACGACACCATCTACGCAATGGTGGACCGGGAAGACGATCTGGTCATTGGCATACGCTCCTCGGCGATCCTGTTCGGCCGGGCCGATCGACTGATCATTGCTCTTCTGCAGGTTGCCGCGCTCGCCGGGCTCGCGCTGGCCGGACACATGAGCGCACTGGGCTACTGGTACTGGATCGGCCTTGCTGCGGCTGCGCTGCTGGCCCTTCGGCAGCAGTACCTGATCAGGGAAAGGCGCCCGGCCGATTGTTTCAGGGCTTTTCTGAACAACAACCTTTTCGGCCTTGTGGTCTTCGCCGGAATCCTGCTGCACTACCTGTTTACGAACTGACCGGTCAGGCCCCGGTGTGTGCCCCGTTGCCGTCCTTCGGCAGCACCAGATTCAGTGCGATGTAACCGAGTACTGCGGATATCAGCGAGGCGACGAGAATGCCGGGCCGATCCATCACCATGACCTCGCCGGACGCCGTGTTCTCAAAGGCCAGCATCGCGATGAACAAACTCATCGTGAAACCGATACCGGTCAGAATCGAGGCTGCATAGACCTGCTTGAGTCCGACGCCCGTGGGCAGGGCTGCCATCCCGGACTTGATAGCTACCCAGGAAAACACAAATACCCCCAACTGCTTGCCAACAACCAGTCCGAGGATGATGCCGAGCGGAACAGGATGCATCAGGTCCGCGAAGCCGATACCCTCGAGCCGGACTCCGGCATTGGCAAACGCAAACAGCGGCAGGATGCCGTAAGCCACCCAGGGATGCAGCGCGTGCTCGAGTACCTGGACCGGTGAGCGATCTGGATTTTTCGGGTCGCTGGAGGGGATCATCAGTGCAGTGATCACACCGGCCAGCGTCGCGTGGACACCCGACTTCAGTACAAAGACCCACAGGGCGACGCCGACGAGGATGTACGCGGCAATACTGGTCACGCCTCGCCAGTTCATCACCAACAACAGCACGATCGCGCCGCCAGCCCAGGCCAGCGCCGTCATTGACAGATCGCCTGAGTAAAACAGCGCGATGATGACAATCGCGCCAAGATCGTCGATCACCGCCAGCGTCATCAGGAAAATCTTCAGACCGACCGGCACGCGCCTGCCGAACAAGGAAAGCAGGCCCAGGGCAAAGGCAATGTCCGTGGCCGCCGGGATTGCCCAGCCGCGCATATTCTCCGCATCGCCCCAGTTCACCCAGACATAGAGCGCGACCGGCACCACCATGCCGCCTACTGCAGCAAGAGCCGGCAGCGCAATCCGGGAAGGATCTGACAACTCGCCCGAGACAACCTCACGCTTGATCTCCAGCCCGATCAGCAGAAAGAAGATCGCCATGAGCAGGTCGTTGACCCAGATGAGCAGCGACTTGTCGAGCACGAAGCTGCCGATCTGGATCTTGATCGGCAAGTCCAGCAAGCCCTGGTAGGCGCCGACGAGGTCCGTATTAGCCGTAATCATCGCGAGCGCGCCGGCGATCACGAGCAGGATGCCGCTCGCGGATTCGAGCTTCAGAAACTCGCGGATCGGCGGCAGCGGGGAATGGATCAAGCCCTGGTTCATTCGACTACCGTCCGGGTTTACGGATCGGAATTCTACCGCGTCGGCTTGTCGTTTGCGGAAATCCGGCGCCGCTGGGCGGAGAGTTCGGTGCACGCGCTACACACCAGACCTCTACGGCCGCCACGCCGGCCCGACGCAGCGTGCGCGCAATTTCGCCCACTGTGCTGCCGGTAGTCAGCACGTCGTCGATGACCGCGACGCGCCGTCCGCTCAAGCCGTGGGCTACGCCGAACGCGCCGCGCAGGTTCGCCTTGCGGCGTGTGACTGACAGCCCGACCTGCGGCCGCGTGTCACGGCGGCGCCGCAGGCAACGCGTTGAGAGCGCCAGGCCGAGGTACCTGGCCGTCCAGCGCGCAATCTCCAGCGACTGGTTGAAGCCGCGCTGAACCAACCGATTCGGGTGCAAGGGCACCGGCAGCAGGAGATCGACGTCCGGGGGCCGGTGCCGCGCGGCGATCGACTCGCCCAGCAACGTGCCGAGCACCCGCGACGGCGCAAGCCGGCCGCGGTACTTGAGCCCGCAAATCAGCTGATCGACCGGATAACGGTATTCATAGGCGGTCAGGCAGCGGTCATAGTCCGGGGGCGCGATCCGACAGACCGCGCAGATCCCGTCGGAGGCGTCGACGAGCAGAAGCGGTGCTGCGCAGTGAATGCAGGAGGGCTGCAGGGCGCCGGGCAGTTCCGCCTGGCAGTCGGCGCACAAATCCAGGCAGGGGCGCTGTCCGGGCGCCGCGCAAAGCACGCAGCGAGGCGGCAACAGCAGGTCACTCAGGCGATCGAGCCACTTGTAAACTTTCACAGTCATTTCGAGTTGACAGCGGATCGTATTGATCGAAACATGCTCGCCATGCAGCGTCGTTGATCAACGACGTCAGCGCTCGCCGCCTATTTGGCCAGAACCAGGAAAAATCGGATGCCACAGCTTGACCCTGATCGCCTGGGCGAAGTTCGCAGTGACTGGACGCTTGAGGAAGCGCGGGCAGTGTGTGGCCTGCCGTTCAACGACCTGTTGTTTCATGCCCAGCGGATTCATCGGAAGTACTTCGACCCGAACAAGGTTCAGGTGAGCACGCTGTTGTCGATCAAGACCGGCGCCTGCCCGGAGGACTGCAGCTACTGCCCCCAAAGCGTGCGCTACGACACCGCGGTTGAAGGCGAGGCCCTGATGGATCCGGCTGCCGTGGTGGCCGCGGCGAAAGCGGCCCAGGCAAGCGGCGCGACCCGCTTCTGCATGGGCGCTGCGTACCGCAACCCGAAGCCGCGCCAGCTTGCAAGCATCAAAGAAATGGTCCGGCAGGTCAGCGAGCTGGGGCTCGAGACCTGCGCAACGCTGGGCATGTTGACGCCCGATCAGGCCGGGGAACTCAAGGAAGCCGGGCTTGACTACTACAATCACAACCTCGATACGTCAGAAGCCTTTTACACCGAGATCGTCACAACTCGCCGTTACCAGGATCGCCTCGACACGCTGCAAGCAGTTCGCGAAGCCGGTTTGAAGGTCTGCTGCGGCGGCATTCTGGGCATGGGTGAGTCGACGCTCGATCGCGTGCAGTTGCTGCACACACTGGCGACGATGGAACAGCACCCTGAGAGCGTACCGATCAATCAGCTGGTGCAGGTCGAGGGAACCCCGCTTCACGGCCTGCCGCCGCTCGATCCGCTGGACCTCGTGCGTACCATAGCCACTGCCCGACTGCTGATGCCGCGCTCACACGTTCGGCTTTCGGCAGGGCGTACCGAGATGAGTGATGCTGTGCAGGCGCTGTGTTTCCTGGCCGGTGCGAATTCGATTTTTTATGGTGAAAAACTGCTGACGACGCCGAACCCGGGGCGCACGAACGACGAGGCGCTCTTTGACCGTCTCGGGCTGGAACCCGAGACCGCCACCGCTCCGCGTTGACGGAAGACGCACCGTGCGCCCGTTCGACGCCCAGTTGACCGGCTCGCTGCAGGCGTTGCGCGATGCAGGCCGTTACCGCCAACGCAGGGTGGTGCAGGCGCGCCCGGATGGCACGACATGGGTGCGCGTCGATGACCGCGACTGCCTGGCCTTCTGCAGTAATGACTACCTTGGGCTGGCCGGCGACCCGCGCGTGGTATCCGCCTTGATCGACGGTGCCCGGCAATGGGGAGCTGGCAGTGGCGCCTCACACCTGATCAGTGGCCATTGCGGGGAGCACCACGCCCTTGAGGAAGAAATCGCCGCGTTTGTCCGTCGACCACGAGCCCTGTTGTTCTCAGGCGGGTACATGGCCAACCTCGCTGTCGCGACCACCCTGCTGACCGTCGGCGACCGAGTTTTCGAGGATCGACTCAACCACGCCTCGCTGCTCGATGCCGGCCGGCTCAGCCGCGCAGAATTCCTGCGATACCCGCACGCTGACGTGACCGCGCTGCGATCAGAACTCGCGAAACCCGGCGGCGGACGCCGACTGGTCATCACGGACGGTGTTTTCAGCATGGATGGCGATGTCGCGCCTCTGGCGGATCTTGCGGCCGCCTGCCGTGAACACGAAGCCTTGCTTTATGTCGACGACGCACACGGACTGGGTGTGCTCGGCACTCACGGACGCGGGTCTCTCGAGCAGGCGGAGCTCGGGCCAGATGACGCGCCGGTCCTGATGGGCACGCTCGGCAAGGCGCTCGGCACCTTCGGCGCCTTTGTGGCGGGATCCGCACCGTTGATCGACTACCTGGTCCAGCGCGGCAGAACCTACATTTACACCACGGCGCTGCCACCGGCCGTTGCTTCGGCCACGCGGACCGCGCTGCGCATCCTGCAGGACGAACCCTGGCGCCGTGAGCGACTGGACGGGCTGGTCAGTCGGTTTCGTGCAGCCGCCGCGGCCCTCGAGTTGAACCTGCTGCCGTCGTACACACCGATACAGGCGTTGATTCTCGGCGACGAGTCCGCGGCAATGACCGCCAGTGAAGCCCTGCTGAAAGCCGGACTCTGGGTACCCGCGATCCGACCGCCCACGGTCCCTGAAAATACCTCGCGGCTGCGGATCACCTTCTCGGCGTCTCATACGGATTCGGATCTCGAGCGGCTGCTGGAGGCACTAATGGTGTTGAGACGCCAGGGCCTATTGAATTGAAGTGGCGAACCGCAGCCAGGCATGCCAACCCGGCGCAGACGCGCGGCGGGGCATCGGGAAGATGATTCGGAACGGCACGACCGGCGACTGCGAGTTCACGCTGGACATGGCAACGGTGAGGCGCGCGTTCGGGCGCGCAGCGGCCACCTATGACAGCGTCGCCGTTTTGCAGGCGGAAGTGCGGGGCCGGCTGCTCGAGCGGCTGGACCTCGTGCGTATCGATCCGCGGGTGATCGTCGATGCCGGAGCCGGCACCGGTCACGGCTCACGGGAACTGCAGCGTCGCTATCGGCACAGCCGGGTGCTGGCTCTTGATATCGCCGAGGGCATGCTGCGCGAAGCGAGGCGTCAACAGCGTCCATTGCGGCGGTTTCGACGGGTCTGCGCCGAAACGGCGAGGCTGCCCATCCGCGATCACTGCGTGGACCTGATCTTCAGCAACCTGATGCTGCACTGGTGCAACGATCTCGACGCCGTGTTCCATGAATACCGCCGGGTGCTCCGGCCCGGTGGGCTGCTTACCTTTACCACCTTCGGTCCGGACACGCTGATCGAGCTGCGCCGTGCCTGGTCCGCGGCCGATCCCTATACCCACGTCAACCGCTTTGTGGACATGCATGACCTCGGCGATGCGCTGGTTCGCAGCGGACTTGCCGAACCGGTCATGGATGTGGAGCGATATACGCTCACCTACGATGGCGTCACGGGGTTGATGCGCGACCTCCGAAGCATGGGCGCCGGCAATGCGAACGCCGGTCGAAACCGCGCGCTGACCGGGCGCAGGGCGCTGGCGAGGATGATCGATGTGTACGACCAGATGCGCAGTGAGGGGCGAATTCCGGCCACCCACGAAGTGGTCTATGGACAGGCCTGGGCCCCGGCCGAGCCGACATCCCGCCGAAACCCGGTGACCGAAACCAGGATCCCGATCGGCCGGATCGGCCGGATCGACCGCCCCGGGCCGCGCGAAACCGCGGCGCATGAGCGTTGATCCGATTCCACCATCGATTACAGGCTGTATTATTTTTTCTAACAAATAGGATTTTTCCTCAATAAAAAAGGCTATCTGTGTGTAATTACTTACTAATCAAGATAGGTTTCCCGGCTGCCGAGAGCCGCCGCTGGTGAGCACGAACCCACCGACCCCGGGCGTCTTCGTGACCGGTACGGATACAGCAGTCGGCAAGACGCTGGTGGCCGCGGCGCTGGTCCGTCTGCTGGTCAGCCGGGGGCACCGGGTGGTCGGCTTGAAGCCCGTCGCCAGCGGCGCGAGCGGGTCCGCGGGCGAACTGCGCAACGATGACGCGCTGGCTCTGGCGGCTGAGAGTTCACCGCAATTGCCCTACGAGTTGACCAACCCCTTCTGCTTCGAAGCTGCGGTGGCGCCGCATCTCGCAGCCCGGGATTCGAGCACCTGCGTGAGTATCGAAGCTCTGCTCGCCTGGTACGCACGAGCCAGCGCAGGCGCCGAGCTGGCCGTCGTCGAAGGGGCGGGCGGCTGGCGCGTACCGCTGCAGGGAGAGACTTTTATCAGTGACCTGCCGGAACGGCTCGGGCTGGGCGTGATCATGGTCGTCGGGCTGCGTCTCGGTTGCCTGAACCACGCCAGGCTGACCTGGGAGGCGATCCGGCACGGCGGATGCTGTCGGTTCCTCGGCTGGATCGGCAACGATCTCAGCGAACCCTTCGAGCGCCGCCGTGAAAATCTCGAAACCTTGACTGATCTGCTTGGTGATCCACCCCTTGCGTTGTTACCCAGGCTGGCACACGCTGAGGCCAGCGCCGCGGTCGAATCGCTTGATTCGCGCCGGCTGGATACACAGCTGCGTCCGCTGCTGCCGAGGACGGGCTACTGAGGAAAAGACCTGTCTTCCCAAGGCTTGCGCGTTGCCAGTGGTAATTCGGCAAGATACATTTGGCGCTCCTTCCGAGCACCTGAGCCATGCCCACGACTTCCACGGCTGTTGCCGATGCACAACGCATTGAACTGGCGCCGAACTGCTCGCTGAGTGCCCGCGGCGCATTGGTCCTGGTCGGAAGCCTGGCGTTTGTCACATTCTCAACGGCCGGTTATTTTGCCGCTCAGGGTCTCTGGCCGATTCTGCCGTTTGCCGGGCTCGAGATCGGGCTGCTGGCCTGGGCGGTCCGTGCAAGCATGCGAAGCGGAACCGAAAGGGAAGTGATTATCATTTCGGATGATACTGTTGCGGTTGAACGCCGGGCCCGGTCGGGATCTGAAAAAACAGTGTTTCCTCGGCATTGGGCGAGGGTTAAACTGTGCGACTCTTTGTCTTCGCTGCACCCGAGCCGGCTTACGATCGAATCGCACGGTCGGGCATGCGAGGTGGGGAAATTCCTCACTGAGGAAGAACGCTGCGCGCTGGCGTCACGTCTGCAGAAGCTCGTGGGTAACACGAGTGAATCCCCTGCCCTCGTGTCCTGAGGACACGGTGACGGGGTTTTGTCGAGGTCGGGGGAGAGACCACGGCGAGTCAACAACACGGGAGTTTGCTTGCTAATGAAGATGGTGAAACGTGGCTTGGCGGCGTTTGCAGCGCTGATGCTTGCGGGCAGCCCCGCCCTGGCCGCCTGGTCGGACCTGAACCTGCGCGTCGGCGTCACAGAGTTGAGCCGCGAGATCTACGGGCTGCACATGCTGGTCCTCTGGGTGTGCGTCGCAATTGCCGTAGTCGTCTTTGCGGTCATGATTTATTCGATCGCAACCTTCCGGAAGTCGAAAGGCGCGGTCCCGGCCACCTTCGATCACAGCACGAAAGCCGAGATCATCTGGACCGTGATCCCGGTAATCATCCTCGTCGCGATGGCCATTCCCTCGACCCGGACACTCGTCAAGATCGATGACACTCGCGGCTCGGAACTGACCATCAAAGTGACCGGCTACCAGTGGAAGTGGCAGTACGAATACGTCGACGAGGGCGTGTCGTTCTTCTCCACACTTGCACGCCCCAGCGACGCTGCACGCCAGCTCGATTCGGGCATCGACCCGTACACGGTCGAAAATTACCTGTTGGAAGTCGACAAGCCGCTGGTCGTGCCGCAGGGGCGCAAGGTCCGCGTTCTGATCACCGCAAACGACGTCATCCACTCATGGTGGGTGCCGGATTTCGGCATGAAAAAAGACGCGGTCCCGGGATTCATCAATGAGCTGTGGTTCCGAGCCGATGAAACCGGCACGTTCCGCGGCCAGTGCGCGGAGCTCTGCGGCCGCGACCACGGTTTCATGCCGGTGGTCGTCGAGGTTGTGCCGGCGGAGGAATTCGATGCGTGGCTGGTCGAACAGCAACGCGCGCGCCAGGCTGCGAAAGACAGTGCCCCAACGCGGGCGCAGGCTGCCTCGAAAATCCCTGAAGATGATGCGACGACCGTTCGGGTCGCCAACGCGGAGTAATCGACGATGAGTGCTACCCCCACCCACCACGAAGCCGAGCACGGCCACGACGATCACGGTCCCGCGAAGGGTCTGAAGCGCTGGCTGTTCACGACGAATCACAAAGACATCGGCACGATGTACCTGCTGTTCAGCCTGCTGATGTTTTTCATCGGCGGCGGCATGGCACTGGTGATCCGCGCCGAGCTGTTCATGCCGGGCATGCAGCTGGTCGATCCCGGCTTCTTCAACACGATGACGACCGTCCACGCGCTGATCATGGTGTTTGGCGCGGTGATGCCGGCGACGGTCGGACTCGCCAACTGGATGATTCCGCTGCAGATCGGCGCGCCGGATATGGCACTGCCGCGAATGAACAACTTCAGTTTCTGGCTGCTGGTGGCAGCGTTTACGCTGCTGATCCTCTCGCTGTTCATGCCCGGCGGTGGTCCCGCGGCCGGCTGGACGCTGTACCCGCCGCTGGTTCTGCAGACCGGCGATGCGTTCCCGCTGGCGATATTTGCGATCCACCTCGCGGGCGCTTCATCGATCATGGGTGCAATCAACATCATCGTGACGATCATGAACCTGCGCGCGCCTGGCATGACCCTGCTCAAGATGCCGCTGTTCGTGTGGACCTGGCTGATCACGGCCTACCTGCTGATCGCCGTGATGCCGGTGTTCGCTGGCGCGGTGACCATGCTGCTGACCGATCATTTCTTCGGGACGACTTTCTTTGCCGCAGCCGGCGGCGGTGACCCGGTGCTCTACCAGCATATTTTCTGGTTCTTCGGGCACCCGGAGGTCTACATCATGATCCTGCCGGCCTTCGGCATCGTCTCGGAAATTATCCCGACCTTTTCACGCAAGCCGCTGTTTGGCTACGAATCGATGGTCTACGCGTCGGCCTCGATCGCTTTCCTGTCGTTTATTGTCTGGGCGCATCACATGTTCACGGTCGGCATGCCACTGGCGGGTGAACTGTTCTTCATGCTGAGCACGATGCTCATCGCCGTGCCCACCGGCGTGAAGGTGTTCAACTGGACTGCCACGATGTGGAAAGGCTCACTGTCTTTCGAGCCGCCGATGCTGTTCTCACTCGCTTTCCTGTTCCTGTTCACGATCGGTGGATTCTCCGGCCTGATGATGGCCATTGCTCCGGTCGATTTTCAGTACCACGACACCTACTTCATCGTTGCTCATTTCCACTATGTGCTGGTACCCGGCGCGGTGTTCGCAATCATGGCAGGTGTCTATTACTGGCTGCCGAAATGGACCGGGCACATGTACGACATGAAGCTCGCCAACCTGCACTTCTGGCTGTCGGCCATTTTCGTCAACGTCCTGTTCTTCCCGCAGCATTTCCTGGGCCTGGCTGGCATGCCACGACGCATTCCGGATTACTCGACGCAGTTCGCTGACTGGAACATGATCTCCTCGATCGGTGCGTTCGGATTCGGCCTCTCCCAGTTACTGTTCGTATACGTCATCTGGAAATCCGCTCGCGGCGGGACCAAGGCATCGGCGGAGGTCTGGGACGGTCGCATGACAGGTCTGGAGTGGACGGTGCCGTCGCCGGCCCCGTACCACACGTTTGAAGAAGCACCGGTGGTCAAGTAGGCGCACGCGATGTCCAGCGGACCGACTGACGAGCAGCGCCGGCGCATACGAAGGACAAGTATCGTGCTGGGCCTCACCGCGTTGGCGATCTACGTAACCTTCATTGTCTCTGGCATGCTCCGGGCACCGTCCTGATATGAACGAGACGAAGCGAAAGGAAAACGCATCGCTGACCCGGCGCCTGCTCGTCATGGTGCTTGGCAGCTTTGCGTTTGGTTTTGCGCTGGTGCCGCTCTATGACGTGATCTGTGAGGCTGCGGGTATCCGGGTCAATGCTGCGCCGTCGGCAGCGGTCGAGTCGGCGGCGCAAACGACGCGCGAACTGACGCTGGAATTCGTCTCGCTGCTGGCACCCAGCGGTGACTGGGAACTCGTCCCGGATGTCAACTCGATGACGGTCCGCCCGGGCCGGCTGCACGAAGCGGGTTTTCGCATTCGCAACCGGGCGTCGGTGCCGGTAGTCGGTCAGGCAATACCGAGCGTCGCACCCTCGTACACCGCAAAATACCTGCAGAAGACCGAGTGCTTCTGCTTTGACACTCAGTCCTTTGCCGCGGCCGAGGAGCGGCATTTTGTGGTGAGATTCATCGTCGATCCGGACCTGCCCCTGCAGGTGGACCGCATGACACTCGCCTATTCGATGTATACGCTGCCGGACCAGAAAGTCGCAGCCCGTTGAGATGCATAGGGGGTCAGCCGCTCGCCGGTTGACGGTTCTCGAGAGATAAACAAAAGGCTATCACGCATGGCTCACGCACCCACCGCACACGACCCGGGAAAGTATTACATTCCCCACGGCAGCAAGTGGCCGATCGTTGGCTCCGTCTCGTTGTTTATCACCATGTTTGGCGTCGCGATGCTGCTGAATGGTGCTGGCTTCGCGCAGTGGATCCTGCTGGCCGGCCTGCTGGCCGTCGCCTACATGTTCTTCGGCTGGTTCGGGACGGTTATCAACGAGAGCGTGGACGGATACTACAATGCCGGGGTTGACCGCTCATTCCGAATGGGAATGCTGTGGTTCATTTTCTCGGAAGTGATGTTCTTCGCCGCTTTTTTTGGCGCCCTGTATTACGCGCGGCACCTTTCCGTGCCGTGGCTCGGCGGCGAAGGGTCAAAGTTCATGACCCAGTTATTCCTCTGGGATGGCTACGAGGCGTCCTGGCCGACCAACGGCCCGGCCGACGTCGGCGGCGAATTCGAGACGATTCCGGCATTCGGCCTGCCCGCCCTGAACACTGCGATATTGCTCACCTCTGGCGTGACGATCACGATCGCACACCATGCGCTTAAGGCAGGGAACCGGGGCATTCTCAAGGTATTCCTTGCGCTGACGTTCCTGCTGGGCTTCCTGTTCGTCGGCCTGCAGGCCGAGGAATATATTCATGCCTACAAGGAACTGAACCTCACGCTGGGCAGTGGCGTTTACGGCTCGACGTTTTTCATGCTGACCGGGTTCCACGGCCTGCACGTGACGATCGGCGCCATCATGCTGCTCGTCATCTGGCTGCGAGTGATGAAAGGCCATTTCACACCAGAGAATCACTTCGCCTTTGAGGGCGTGGCCTGGTACTGGCATTTTGTCGACGTCGTCTGGCTCGGCCTGTTCATCTTCGTCTACTGGATGTAACTACCGAAGCGCCCGTACAGGGTCACAACGGCCGCCCCGGAGGCGGCCGTTGCATATCCGGTAGTGAAGCCCCGGTGGCGCCTAGCGCGGGAAGCCGTGAGGCTCGATGAGCCCGCCTTTCCATGCGACGAAAAGCAGGATGAACAGCAGCACCGACAAGGCAATGCGCACGGTCAGCGCGTTGACCATTCGCTTGGACTGCCCGCTATCCTTGACCAGGTGGAATAGCCCGGTGCACAGGCTCGCAACGATGGCTGCGAGGGTCATTATGATGAGCAGCTTGATCATGCCTCGACCAACACGGTGTCCGGAACGGGGATTATAGATGAGAGTGTCGTTCGGACAGCGAGTGTTTGAGCCCCGCGGCTGGGCGTTGCTGGTGACGATACCGCTGCTGGCCGCACTGGTTGCACTCGGCTTCTGGCAGATCGACCGGGCGCGGGAGAAGCAGGCACTACTGAACGAATTCGCGGCGGGCACTGAGACCGTGCCGCTGGCGGACGGGCAGCGCATCGAGGAATTGCCGCGTTACCAGCGCCTCAGCATCCGTGGCCGCTACGACGGCTCGCGGCAGATTTTGCTGGACAACATGCCCTCGGCGGCCGGTTCCCCTGGTTACCGTGTACTCACGCCGCTGCGGCGGGCCGACGGCGGCGGTATCGTGCTGGTCGATCGTGGCTGGGTGCCACTGGGGCAGAGCCGGGCCGACCTGCCGGCGGTCGACGTGAGCGGCGGCGAACGCGTAGTCAGTGGCCGCCTGGACGGGCTGCCCGTCCCGGGTCTTCGGGTAGGGGCCGCGTCGGCCTCACCGGGCAGTGGCCGCTGGCCAAGGGTCCTGAACTTTCCAGTGTCCGCCGACCTCGAGACCGAACTGGGCGAGCCGGTTGCAGAGCGGATTGTCCTGCTCGACGATGACCGCCCTGATGGTTATGAGCGAGCGTGGCGCCCGGCCGGCGGGTTCGGACCGACCCGGCACCTGGGGTATGCGATCCAGTGGTTCGCGCTGGCGCTGACTTTGATCGTAATCTTCGTCGCACTGAATCTGCGGCGCGTAACCGATATGACCGACGAGGTTCATGACGCATGAATTCAACCACCAACTCGCCGGAACCGGTGCGTCGCGGCCAACGGCAACTGGTCGGCCTCGCTGCGCTGTTTTTTGTCCCTCTGGCGGTCGCGTTCTGGCTGTACTACGGAACGGCTGGCTGGCAACCCGAGGGTGGCACCAATAACGGGGATCTGATTGAGCCGGCGCGACCGCTGCCGGATGTCTCGCTGCCGGCGCCCGATGGCGCGCCAGTCGGCACCGATGTGCAGCTGCGCGGTAAGTGGACCATGCTTTACATAGGCGACGGCAACTGCGACGGGCGCTGTCAGAAGGCGCTCTACCTGATGCGCCAGTCGCGAATTGCGCTGAACAAGGACTTTGATCGCATACAGCGCGTTTTCCTTGCCACCGGCCCGTGCTGCGATCTCCGGTACCTTTCGGATGAACACCCGGACCTGCTGATCGCGGGACTCACGGGCCCTGACGCTGAGCGTCTGTTGGCAACGTTTCCCAGCTACGATGGTGTCGATGTTGCCGATGCAGGGCGTATTTACCTTGTCGACCCACTCGGAAACCTGATGATGAGCTATTCCGAGCAGGCCCCGGACAAGGCCTTGCTCAAGGACCTCAAGAAACTGCTGCGTCTGTCCCATATCGGCTGAGCCGGATCCCGCCGATGCCGCGGCCTCGGGCGGGCTGTGGGTTCTGCCGGACGCAGTTGTAGAATGTGGAACCCGCCGCCCAGGATAGCCCGCTTGTCGCAGTACTCCAAAGTCGAAGCCGCCGAGCCGCGGACACCGCACTGGCGCGACTACCTCGAACTGGGTAAGCCGCGGGTCGTCGCCCTGATCGTTTTCACAGCCCTGGTTGGTGCGCTGCTTTCCGTCCCCGGCCTGCCGGCGCTCGATACGCTGCTGCTCGGCATGCTCGGGATCGGTCTCGCGGCCTCGAGCGCAGCGGCGATCAATCACGTGCTCGACCAGGGTTTTGACGAAAAGATGGCCCGTACGCGCAAGCGGCCGATCCCGACGGGCAGTGTCACGACCCGGCAGGCCCTGGCGTACGCGGCCGTTCTTGGCGTCGCCTCGATCCTGATCCTCTGGCTATGGGTCAATCCATTGACAGCCGTCCTGACAGTCGGCTCGCTGATCGGCTACGCCGTGCTCTACACGGTCTGGCTGAAACACGTGACGCCTCAGAACATTGTCATCGGTGGCGCGGCCGGAGCCGCGCCACCCGTACTCGGCTGGACGGCCATGACCGGCAGCGTCGACCCCTATTCGCTGCTGCTTTTTTTGATCATATTCGTCTGGACGCCGCCGCACTTCTGGGCACTGGCAATCGCCCGGCGCCAGGACTATGCGAACGCCGGCATTCCGATGTTCCCGGTCGCCTATGGCGTAGATCTCACCAAGCTGCACATCCTGCTGTACACGATCCTTTTGTTCATCGTCACGCTGCTGCCCTACCTGACCGGGATGAGCGGGCTGATCTACCTGGCGGCCGCGGTAATTCTCGGGATACAGTTTGCGCGTTACGCAGTCGCGCTCAAGCGCAGCAGCGGCTCCCTGCATCTGCCGATGAAGGTTTTCAGGTATTCGATCAATTACCTGATGTTGTTGTTTGCCGCGTTGCTGGTCGACCACTACCTTTTAATTCGGCCGTGAATTCGCAGGTTGGGCAGCGCAAAACGTGAGCAGGGGCGCGAATTCGCCGGTTCACGACTAATCGTAGTGCAAGTAACCTGTACTGATGCCCAGGAACCCACTTCCGTCACAGCCGTCGCATTCGAGGCACTTGACGGCGCCTGCGCACTGGTATGTGCGAGTGGTAATCGTGTCCCTGGGCGTGATGTCCGCCACAGCGGCCGAGCCGCCGCCTTTTGAAAGTATCAGCTCCGTGCACACAACGGCGACAAGCGCCGCGGAGACAGCAGGCCCGCGTGCTGGCGTCGATCGGAGTCTTTCAGATACCGGGATCAAAGTGGAGGCGGAGGCCGGATCCGGCGCGAAGGAAATTTCCGACGACGAAGCAGCGTCGCAGGATGAACCATCGCCGTGCCCGAGCAGCTTTCGCGACCAGGTCGAGTGGCTGAGTAAGGTGCGCACCGGACTCGAATACAGCGTATGCATAGCCGCCTACCGTGTGGACAGCCTGTTCGGCAACCGCGACGAAGCTGAGCTCGATGAAGCACGGGCGGTGTATGGGCGCCTGCGGCTTGGTACGTACTGGGACGGGTACGATGGTTTCGATCCGGAACTGCGACTGCGTGCAAGCTACCCACTGCCGTCCGTGAAGCAACGCGCGCGCGCCATCATTGGCCGCGGTACCGACGAGGAGTTGATCGAGGGCGCGCCGCGGGAAATCGATTCGGGCGGACTTTTCTCCGACGAAGAGGACGTCAACTGGTTGGTCGGCCTCGGCTACAACCGAATCCGCTCACGGAACAGCCGGCTCGATTTCGGCGCGGGCCTGAAGCTTGAATCACCACTCAATCCTTACCTCAAGGCAACCTACCGTTACCGGTTCCTGGTTGCGGAAGATGTCATGCTGCGCTTCCAGCAGGTTGCATTCTGGGAGAATGTTGACGGCTTCGGGACCAGCACACTTGCGGATGCGGAGTGGTTGCTGAACGAAAAGCAATTGCTGCGATGGAGCAACTACCTGAAGATCGACGAGACTACGGATGGCGTGGCCTGGAATTCGAACGTCACGCTGTACCAGCGGCTCGCGCAAGCGAAGGCCGTTGCCTTTCGTGCCCTGGTACGCGGTGCGACTGACCGGGAGATCAGCCCCACCAAGTATCAGCTCGAGGTGATTTACCGACAACGTTTCATACACGACTGGCTGTTCATTGAGTTGCACGGCGGCGGCGGTTGGATTCGCAAAGATACCGACCCGAGTCGAGAGTTCTACCCCGAGTTCGGCCTCATTTTCGAGATTGTATTTGGCGATCACCCGAATCTCGCGCGATGATGAAGAAGTACAAGGCCGTTGAGATTGGATGCATGCGCGGGCAGTTTGGTGGGTTCGCCCCGGCACAGACGGAAACTGCAGCCGGCCATGCTCGGACGTGATCGGATACCCGTCGTTGCGGCGGCATTGCTGATTGTCGTACTGGCATTGATTGCCTACGTCTCGATCTATCCATTCAAGTTCGTCTCGCCGCTGCACACTCCCGCCGAGTCCATGGCAATGCTGAGCTGGGCGCGCGCTTCACGGCTGGACATGTTCAATAATGTTTTGCTTTACATGCCGCTGGGCTTTTGCGTGGCACTGCTCGCACAGTCGCGCCTCACCCGGATCGGCACCCTGGCGATCGCCACCGTCGCCGGTGGCCTGTTGTCTCTTGCCGTTGAACTCACCCAGGCCTCAATCGTCCTGCGGGTACCAAGCCTTACCGACCTGTCCCTGAACACAGTCGGTGCCCTGATCGGTGGAATCGCCGGATCGCTCTGGAATGCAATGGGCACGCGTATCACACCGCGCATTTCCGCCCGGCAGCGCAGCAGCGGCGTTGCCTGGGTCATCCTCGTACTGTGGGCGCTTGCGCGGCTGTGGCCGCTGGTTCCGATTCTGTCGATTCGCCAGCTCAAAGCCTCGGTCCAGCCGCTGTTTCATCCTCGCATCGAACTGATGGATCTCGCGGCCTTCTTTATCGGCTGGCTCGTTGTCGCCCAGGCTGTTTTTCACCTGAGCCGCCCGCAGCGCGCGGTCGACACTTTTCTGCTCGTGATCGCGGCCGTGCTGATCGGGCGCATATTGACTGCCGGTAACACCCTGGTGCTGCCGGAACTTGCGGCACTGGCCCTGCTGCTGCCCGCCCTTGTACTGCTGACTCGACTCGAGCACGGAGTGCGCTCGACCCTGATCGCCGCCGCGCTGGGCACCTGGCTGGCATGGGTCGCGATGGTGCCGATAACCGGGGGCTCAGCAGGCGCAGAAACGGGCGGGGTCGCACTCTCGGAGTTTACGATTCACCGGCCGTTGCCCGCACAACTGGCGACGCGGGCATTCAGCTACACGGCCTTTGCCTGGTTGCTGGCAGGAGCCGGCCTGTTTCCGTACGTCGCGGCGGCATTGATGATCCTTTTTGTGACTTTGCTCTGCCTGATGCAGACCGGCGTCGCGGCACCAGCGTTCGGCTGGACGGACGTGCTGCTCGCGCTGATCGGTGGCCTGCTGGTCGCGCGCTGGATGCCTCAGATGTCATCCAGCTCGAGAAGATAGCCGGCATTGTGATCTCGCTGCGCTGGCAACGGCGGACCGGGGCGCTGGTGTGGTCTGGTCGGCGTTACTGGCGTATAAAAGAGCCTCTCTGCCGTCTCGCCACGGCGGGAGAACCGACAAGAATATGATCAGGGGAATGCTCATGCGTTACACACGACTGCTGCCGCTTTGCGGACTGCTGCTTTCTTCATTGGCACTCGCTTCCGGCCGCGCGCCGGGTCATGGTCCGGAACAAATTGAACTCGCGGGCTTGCACGGCCCGGCCACCGTGCTTCGCGATGTGGACGGCGTGCCGCATGTCTACGCCCAGGATGAACACGACGCCGTGTTCCTGCAGGGATGGCTGCAGGCACAGGACCGTCTTTTCCAGATTGATGTCCTGCGCCGGCAGGCGGCCGGAACCCTCGCTGAGATAGCAGGCCAGGGCGCGCTGGCAAGCGATATCGAATTACGGACCATCGGTCTGGCCCGCGCCGCTCAACGGTCACTGGATGCCTACTCACCGGCAATGCGTGCCGGTCTGCAGGCGTATGCTGACGGCGTAAACGCCTGGGTTGCGCAGAATGATCTGCCAGTGCAGTACGCTGCGCTCGAAATCAGTGAGTTCAAACCGTGGACGCCGCTGGACAGCGCGCTGATCGGCAAGGCGCTGGCCTTTTCGTTGTCATTCGACATCGATGTCAGTGCCACGCTCGATTACTTGCAGTTCCAGGGTCGTCTTGGGTCGGCTCTCGGGGACGCTGCCTTTTTTGGTGATGTATTCCGGTCGGCGCCGTTCGATCCGGCGGCCAGCGTTCCGGATGCCGAAAACAAGCTCTTTCCAGAAGACATTGCTCCGCCCGGCAATCCACGCCGCGACGGACGACAGGGCGGCCAGAGAAACGACGCGCCCACTGGACTGAGCGTCTCGTCAGAGGGGAACCTGCCGGCCCGACTGGAGAACATTAAGCGACGTTATGAAGCCGTGCCGTTCCTGCGGCGCACGATGAATCGCAAGGACGAACAGATCGGCAGCAATGAATGGGCCGTGGCCGGCTCATTGACGAAAAACGGGCGGCCACTGGTCGCCAACGACCCTCACCTGGGCCTGGACCTGCCGGCCACCTTCTACCAGATACACCTCAGCGCGAGTAAGGACCGACTCGATTCGATCGGTAGCAGCGTTGCCGGCACTCCATTTATCGTGCTGGGACAGAACAGATTTGTCAGCTGGGGCGAAACCACTACCGGCTTCGATGTCACCGACACCTACCAGGAACAGATTCAGGCGCTCGGCCCCGACCCGGCAACCGGCCTTCCGGGTTTCGTGACTTTTTACATGGGGCAGCCAGAGCCCGTCACGGTGATCCCTGCCAGCTTCAAGGTCAACGTCATCGGTGACAATGAGGCAGACAATCTGGTGACGGCTTACGAAACGGTGATTCTGACGGTTCCAAGAAGAAACAACGGTCCCATCATCGATCTCGACATCGACGGATCGACCGGCGCAGGCACGGCGATCAGCGTCCAGTACACCGGGTTCAGCGGCACGCGCGAACTCGAGACTTTCCGGCTGCTTAACTACGCCCGAAACCTCGCAGACTTCAAGCACGCCCTGCAATTCTTCGACGCGGGTTCCCAGAATTTCATTTATGGCGATATTCATGGGAATATCGGTTATTTCTCGACTGGCGAGATCCCTCTTCGCGAGGACCTTCAGGCAAACACGCTGAACGGTGCGCCACCGTGGTTTATTCGCGATGGCCAGGGCGGCAATGAATGGCTGATCGATCCCGAGCCGGACCAGTTCAATGGAACCGGCTACCTTTCGCTGCCGTTCGATGAGTTGCCGCAAACGGTAAATCCGGCCAGCGGCCGGGTGGTCAATGCCAACAATGACCCGGCCGGCGTCACATTGGACAACAACCCCATCAACCAGCTTCGCGAGGATGGCGAGGGTATCTATTTCATCGGCTACACTTTTGCGCCGGGCATGCGCGCGGGACGAATTACCCAGGCGCTGGACGACAAGCTGGCGCGTGGACGAGTCGACAGGACCGACATGCAGGAGGTCCAGGCGGATGTCCAACTGCGGGACGCGCAATTCTTCGCGCCGTACATTCTCGAAGCGTTCGCCAATGCTTCGCAGCCCGGCGCGCCGGCCGCGCTTGCGGCTTTTGCAGAAGACCCGCGTATTGCCGAAGCCACTGAACGCTTGCAGAACTGGGACTTCACTACCCCCACGGGAGTCGCCACAGGCTATGACGCGAGCGACGTGGACGGCCTGTTGCTGCCACCCGGCGCCGAGGAAATAGCGCACAGTATTGCCGCAACGATCTACTCGACCTGGCGTGGCAGGGCGATTGGCAACGGCCTGGACTGCGAACTGTACAGTCGCAATCTGCCGCGACCGGGGTCGGGTCAGTCGATTGCGGCCCTGCGCCATCTGATGGAGCGCGACGGACTCGGTCTGTCCGGCATCGATTTTTTCGCCTGCGCGGCGCCCGCCGGCCTCACTGCCGCCCAGCAACGCGACTACGTGGCACTGAAGAGCCTGGCGGATGCCCTGGACGGCCTGGCCGGGCCTGACTTCGCCGCGGCATTTGGCGGTTCCGTAAACCAGGACGATTATCGATGGGGTCGCTTGCACCGGATTACGTTTGACGGTGTGGTAACCGGTGGACCGTGGAGTATTCCCGGGCTCACACCGGAGTTCCCGCCGTCCTTCGACGACCTCGACGGGCTGGCCACGGACGGCGGATTTGGTGTCGTTGACGCGTCATCACACAGCTCGCGCGCTTACGGTTCGAACGGATTCCGTTTTGGCAGCGGGCCCAATCGGCGCATGGTGGCCGTGATGGGCACAGCGCCTGGCTGGATTGATGCGGAGACGGCTCTTCCCGGCGGTATGAGCGGAGTACTTGGCAATAAATTTTATGCGAATCTGCTCGGCCCGTGGCTTACCAACGACGCCTACCCACTGCGCAACCGTCGCGGCGACGTAATGCAGAACCTGGACAGCCGGCTCTCCTTTAAGCCGGCGAAGAAGGCGCATAAGTCGAAGCCGAGGCCAAAGAAGGGCGGGGGCTGACAACTGACTTTCGGCGGGCGGTAACGGGACCGATCGGGCGCCGCCATTCAGCGGTGGGGCCCGCCAGTTGGCGGGCTCTTTTTTTCGGCATTCAAACCGGTAGCGAACAAGACGCGCCGGAATGGTCGCCAGGCTGGTAGAATCCGCGCCCTTCCGATGGACGTATCTCATCTCCTCGATCCGCTGAACGACGCTCAGCGCCAGGCGGTCACTTCACCGTTGGCGCCTACGCTGGTATTGGCCGGTGCAGGCAGCGGCAAGACTCGCGTGCTGACACACCGGGTCGCCTGGCTCGTTCAGGTCGAAAACGTGCCGCCCAGCGGCATTCTGGCGGTGACTTTCACCAATAAGGCCGCCGGCGAGATGCGAGGTCGCATCGAATCTCAGCTGAACCTGCCGTCGGCGCCGCTGTGGGTGGGCACGTTCCACGGCATTGCGCACCGGCTGCTGCGCCTGCATTGGCGCGAAGCTGGCCTGCCGCAGAGTTTTCATATCATCGATGCGGAAGACCAGCAGCGCCTGGTCAAGAAGATCATCCGCGGCATGGACCTGGACGACAGCCGCTGGGTACCGCGCGAAATCAGTTGGTTCATCAATGCGCAGAAAGACGAGGGCCTGCGTCCGGCGCATCTGCAGGATGAGGGCGATCCGGATCGCCGGCAGAGAATCCGCATCTATGAGGCGTATGAGGAAGCCTGTCAGCGCAGTGGACTCGTGGACTTTGCCGAACTGCTGCTGCGTAGCTACGAACTCTGGAAGGAAGTACCGGGGCTGGCCGAACACTACCGGAATCGCTTCGGCCACACGCTGGTCGATGAGTTCCAGGACACCAACACGATTCAGTACGCCTGGCTGAAGGCACTCGTGGGATCAACCAGCCTGCCGTTCGTCGTCGGCGACGACGACCAGTCGATCTACGGTTGGCGCGGTGCCCGCGTCGAGAATCTTCAGCAGTATCGCCGTGACTTCCCCGGTGTGCAGTTGCACCGTCTCGAACAGAACTACCGCTCGACCGGTACGATACTGGCCGCCGCCAACGCGATCATTGCCAACAACGCCGGCCGTATCGGCAAGAAGCTTTGGACCAGCGACGGTCAGGGTGAGCCGATTCGACTCTATCGGGCTTACAACGAGCGTGACGAAGCCGAATTTGTCGTCGAGCGCATTCGCGACTGGGTGGCCCGCGGCGGCAGGCGGAGCGACGCAGCGATTCTCTATCGCTCAAACGCGCAATCGCGCGTATTCGAGGAATACCTTCTTGCGGGACGTATTCCCTATCGGGTTTACGGCGGACTGCGATTCTTCGAGCGTGCGGAAATCAAGGACGCACTCGGTTATATGCGGCTGATCGCCAACCGGGAGGACGATGCGTCCTTTGAGCGAATCGTCAATCTGCCAACCCGCGGAATCGGGACGCGTACGCTGGAGGTCGTGCGCGCTTATGCGCGCGCCAACGCCTGCTCCTTGTGGCGCGCCAGCGGAGCCTGCATTGAAGAGCTGGGCGCGCGTGCCGCCGCCAGCCTGAAGGCATTTCTCGTCCTGATTGAGAAACTGGATCACGAAGTCCGGGACCTGCCACTGCACGAACAGGTCGACCACGTGATCGAGGCCAGCGGCCTCGCTGCGCATCACCGCAAGGACCGCGCCGACCGGGGCGAAGCCCGTCTCGAAAACCTGGAGGAACTGGTCAGCGCCGCCCGTGGGTTTGAGCCCGAGGACGATTCGATGTCACCGCTGGCCGCGTTCCTCTCCCACGCGGTACTGGAGTCCGGTGAAGGACAGGCCGAGGAATGGGAAGACTGCGTGCAGATGATGACCCTGCATTCGGCCAAGGGGCTGGAGTTCCCAGTCGTCTTCCTGTGCGGTATGGAAGACGGACTGTTTCCCCATCAGCGTTCGATTGCCGATGTTCGCGGACTCGAGGAAGAGCGGCGCTTATGTTACGTGGGCGCGACACGCGCGATGCGACAGCTTTACGTGACCTACGCCGAGCAGCGCCGAATGCACGGCGTCGACAGCTACGGCGCCCCGTCGCGTTTTATCGCAGAAATCCCCGCTGAGCTGCTGGAGGAAGTCCGCCCGCGTATCCAGGTGACCCGGCCGGTCTACGCTTCATCGCATGCGCAGCCACGCGGTCGCGCTGCCTCACCGGGTCGCGGCAGCCAGCGTTACACCGACGATTCACCCGGCAGCCTGCGGCTTGGGCAGCGCGTGCGACATGCAAAATTCGGGGCCGGCGTGGTACTCAACATCGAAGGCCAGGGCAGCAACGCCCGGGTCCAGGTCAACTTCGAGCACCACGGCTCGAAATGGCTGATGATGGGATATGCAAAGCTGGAGACCGTCCCGGCCTGATAAGCAGATACCCCCAGTCATTGCAGGCGTTACAATCGACTCCGGATTCGCGAGACACAAGCTGTGAGAATCATCATTCTGGGCGCTGGCCAGGTCGGTCGGACCGCGGCATACCACCTCGCGCGCGAGGAGGCCAACGACGTCACCGTCATCGACCTTGACGATGACCTGTTGCGCGACCTTCAGGACCGGCTCGACCTGCGCACCGTGCAGGGCAACGGCGCTTACCCCTCCGTGCTCGAACGTGCCGGGGCATCGAGCGCCGACATGATCGTCGCACTGAGCAACAGCGACGAAGTCAACATGGTGGCCTGCCAGATCGCCTGGAGCCTGTTCCGGGTCGACACCAAGATCGCGCGGATACGCTCGCTGGATTACACCCAGCGCCAGGATCTGTTTTTCGACTCAGATGATCCACCCGAGCGGCCTGGCGTGGGCTTTGCAGTGGATGTGTACATCAGTCCGGAAGAGGTGGTAACCCGTCATATTGAACGGCTGATTCGTTACTCCGGAGCCCTGCAGGTACTGGACTTCGCTGACGGACGAGTGCGCCTGGTCGGGCTTCGCGCCGTACGCGGTGGATTGCTGATCGGTCAGGAGCTGCGAAATATCCGTGAGCACCTGCCGAACGTCGACGCCCGGGTCGCCGCCATTTACCGGTCCGGACGGAGCATCGCCCCGGAAGGTGATACGGTCATCGAAGAGGGCGACCAGGTTTTCTTCGTCGCGGCGACGGACCACATCCGCACGGTGATGTCCGAACTGCGCCGGGTCGACGACTCGGTCAAGCGCGTGGTGATAGCCGGAGGTGGCAACATAGGACTCAGGCTCGCACAGCGCATCGAAGGACGCTACCAGGTCAAGCTGATCGAGCGGAACCCGGCACGCGCCCAGCGCATCGCGGAGATGCTGCGCAGCACGGTCGTGCTGCATGGCGATGCCGCAGACGAAGAACTGCTGGTCGAAGAGAACATCGACAGTGCCGATGTTTTCTGCGCCGTCACCGATGACGAAGAAGCAAACATTCTCTCGGCGATGCTGGCCAAGCATCTCGGGGCCCATCGCGTGATGGCTCTGATCAATCGCCCGGCTTATGCGGACCTGATGCAGGGTGGCTCGATCGACGTTGCGATCTCGCCGCAGACGGTGACGATCGGCATGGTACTCGCGCACGTACGCCGCGGTGACGTCGTGCGGGTGCATTCGCTCAGGCGCGGCGCGGCCGAGGCCATCGAGGCCGTCGCACACGGCCGTCGCGGCAAGGTCGTTGGACGAGCGGTTGAGGATATCGGACTGCCGGCGGGCGCGAGGATCGTCACGATCGTTCGCGGTAACAACGTGATCATGGCGCATCACGACACCGTCATCGAAGAAGATGACCACGTCATTCTGTTCCTCAGCGATCGCCGGCACGTAGAAGCCGTTGAGCGCTTGTTTCAGGTCTGACGGAACGGACAGCCTTCCCCTTGTCAGCGCGAGCAGGATAATGGCCGGTTGGACCGGAAAGTACGTCGACCCACGGTCATCCTCACGATGATCACACACCTGAACCTGGGCGTGATCCTGCGGATACTCGGTCTGCTGCTGGTCGTCTTCGGCCTGACGATGCTGGCACCGATAGCGCTCTCCCTCTATTACGGCGATGGCGAAGCCCGTTCGTTCCTGGAGGCGATGGGAATCGTGCTCCTGGCCGGCAGCCTGGTCTGGTACCCGCTCAGGAATCGACGCGGTGACCTGCGGCTGCGCGATGGGTTTCTCGTGGTGGCGCTTTTCTGGTGTGTGATCGGTCTTGCTGGCGCGGTTCCGTTCCTCGTCGCGGAGGAGCCCCACATGACCTTCGGCGAGGCCGTGTTCGAGTCAGTGTCGGGATTTACGACCACGGGCGCGACCGTCCTGACCGGCCTGGATGCGCTGCCGCCCTCAATCCTCTACTACCGACAACAGACGCAGTGGCTGGGCGGGATCGGTATTGTGGTGCTGGCGGTTGCACTGCTGCCGCTGCTCGGTATTGGCGGCATGCAACTCCTCAAGGCAGAGACGCCCGGTCCGATGAAAGACACCAAGTTGACGCCGCGCATCACCGGCACGGCCAAGGCCTTGTGGACCGTCTATCTCGTGATCACAGGAGCGGGTTTCGTCGCGTACCGGCTGGCGGGCATGTCGCCATTCGATGCGATCTGCCACGCTTTTGCGGCGGTTTCAACGGGCGGCTTTTCGACCCACGATTCCAGCGTCGGTTACTTCCACAGCCCGGCCATCGAAGCAATCACCATCGGGCTGATGGCGCTTGGTGGCGCGAGCTTTGCGTTGCATTTCATGGCCTGGCGCTTTCGACGCCTGGGCGACTATTGGCGGGACCAGGAATTTCGCGCTTACCTGGGTGTCCTCCTTGGCACGACGGTGATCACGACGCTCGTACTGATGACGACCGCCGAGCACGCTGAAGCCTCCGAGGCGATACGCTCGGCACTCTTTCATGCGGTTTCTGTGCAGACCAGCACGGGGTTTACAACCGAGGACTTTTCGAAGTGGCCGGGCGTCCTGCCCACATTGTTGATTTTCACGAGCTTTATTGGCGGGTGCGCAGGATCGACGGCGGGTGGAATGAAAGTCATTCGCTGGCTGCTCGTTGCAAAGCAGGGCAATCGCGAATTGACCCGGCTGATTCATCCGAACGCAGCCGTCGTGATCAAACTCGACAAACACCCTGTCGGGCTGCGGGTTATTGAAGCCGTCTGGGGTTTTTTCGCCGCCTACCTCATCGTCTTCACGCTGCTGATGCTGGCGCTGATGGGTACCGGTGTGGACCAGGTGACAGCTTTTGGTGCGATCGCCACCTGCATGAACAACCTCGGACCCGGCCTGGGCCAGGTGGCTACGAACTTCGCCAGCATGGGCCCGGTCGGTGAATGGTTGTGTACACTCGCAATGCTGCTTGGCCGGCTGGAGATATTCCCTCTCCTGGTACTGGTGAGCCCGCAATTCTGGCGCGGATGAGCCGCATCAACGCAGACGCTGCGGCCAGAGAGGGCGCTCGATGAGTTTCGCTTCGATACAACGAATACTCGGGCTGCTTCTGATGGTATTCAGCCTGACGATGCTGCCACCGGTCGGCATCTCGCTGGTGTTCTCGGACGGCAATTCCAGTGCGTTCCTGAGCGCCTGCATCGTACTGCTGATACTGGGACTGATGGTCTGGTACCCGGCACGTTTGAATCGGCGCGAGCTGCGTCTGCGCGATGCTTTCATGGTCGTTGCGCTGTTCTGGATCGTGCTTGGCCTCGCCGGGTCGCTGCCGTTGATCATCTCAGCTGCGCCGGATGTTTCAATTACTGACGCAATATTCGAATCGGTTTCCGGCCTGACGACAACCGGGGCGACGGTGCTCGTGGGACTCGATTCACTGCCGCACTCAATTCTCTATTACCGGCAACAGATGCAGTGGCTCGGTGGTATGGGGATCGTCATTCTCGCGGTGGCGCTCCTGCCGATACTCGGCGTGGGCGGCATGTCGCTATACAAGGCGGAAACGCCGGGGCCGGTCAAGGACAACAAGCTGACGCCGCGCGTGACACAGACGGCGCGCATGCTGTGGGCCGTGTACCTGGCGATCACTATCGCCTGTGCGACGGGATACCTGCTGGCCGGCATGAACTGGTTTGACGCTGTTGGTCACGCCTTTTCGACGGTGTCGATCGGAGGTTTCTCCCATTACGACGCGAGTCTCGGTCAGTTTGACAGCCCCGCTGTTGAAGCCGTTGCGATTGTGTTCATGCTGATCGGCGCGACCAATTTCGCATTGCATTTCATGGCCTGGCGCAACGGGCGGTTCGGTGTCTATCTGAGTGATCCGGAATGTCAGGCTTTCCTGCGCTTCATGCTGACGATTTGTGCAATAACCATCGTGTATCTGCTTGTCGCCGGAGACTACGACGACTATCGCTCGCTCGCCATGGACGGCATTTTCCAGGCTGTTTCGATCGGCACGACCTCGGGCTTCACGACGTCGCACTATCATCACTGGCCCGGAGCCCTGCCGGTATTGCTGCTCTTTTCCTCGTTTGTCGGCGGCTGCGCCGGATCTACCGCGGGCGGGATGAAAGTAATCCGCTGCCTGCTGCTCATGAAGCAGGGCCGTCGGGAGGTCTTCAGGCTGGTTCATCCGAGCGCCGAGATTCCGGTTCGCATCGGCGGACGAGCGATCTCCACCCGGGTGATCGACGCCGTCTGGGGCTTTTTCGCGGTCTATGTGGGCGTGTTCGCGGTCCTGCTGCTGCTGTTGATGATGGCCGGGCTCGACCAGGTCACAGCATTCTCGGCCGTGGCTGCCTCGCTCAATAACCTCGGTCCGGGCCTCGGCGGTGTAGCGGAAAACTATGCGGCGCTTGGCGATTTCCAGAAGTGGGTCTGCATCCTGGCCATGCTGCTTGGTCGGCTTGAAATATTCACGCTGCTGATTCTGTTCACAAAGACCTACTGGCAAAAGTAAGCTGAGCGCCGATGGCACGAGCGAAACGATCAAAGTCCTCAGGACGAAAGAAGGCCTCCAGGCAATCGGGCAAGCGCCGGGGTCGCTCGAGACCGATGCGACGCCGCCTGCTGGCGGGCTTCGGCCTGCTGGCACTGCTGATGGTGATCGCCCTGATGATCGCGGTCTCGATACTCGACCGGCGCGTGACCGAGCAGTTCGAAGGCCGGCGCTGGACGCTGCCGGCCCGCGTTTATGCACAGCCGCTTGACCTGTACGTCGGACAGTCGCTGTCGGCGGAACGGATGGCCACGGAATTGCGGCGCCTCGGTTACCTGCAGACCGAGAGCCCGGATCGGCCGGGAAGTTTTCACCGCAAGGGTAATCGTATCGATGCGCACGTGCGCGAGTTTCGCTTTACCGATGGATTACGCCCCACAGCCATGCTGCGCATTGGGTTTACTGGCAACGCCATTACTTCACTGCGTGACGGTGAAGCATCGGATTTACCGGTGTTCCGGCTCGACCCGATGTTGATCGGCAGCATCTTCCCGATTCACGGGGAGGATCGGATCGTTGTCAGCCCGAGCGAGGTTCCGCCGCTCTTGCCGGCGGCGCTCAAGGCCATCGAGGATCGCAAGTTCGAAGAGCACCATGGCATCAGCCCGCTGGCGATACTGCGGGCTGCGCTTGTGAACCTGCGGGCCGGAAAGGTAGAGCAGGGCGGCAGCACGCTGACTCAGCAGCTCGTGAAAAGCTATTTCCTTGACAGCCGCAGGACGTTGCGACGCAAGCTTGAAGAAGCCGTGATGGCGATGAGTCTCGAGTACCGGTTCGAGAAAGACGACATCATGAATGCCTACATCAATGAGATCTATCTGGGGCAGGATGGACGGCGGGCGGTGCACGGCTTCGGGCTGGCCAGCCAGTTCTACTTCGGCAAGCCGCTGGCGGAACTCGAGCTGCACCAGATTGCGCTGATGGTGGGCCTGGTCCGAGGGCCATCATATTACGATCCACGCCGTCATCCGGAGCGTTCACTGGAACATCGCAATCTCGTGCTCGAAGTCCTCGCGGAACAGGGCGTCATCAGCAAAGCCGAGGCCGACGACGCCGCCGAAATGCCCCTCGAGGTGACCGGCTCCGGCAGCCAGGGAGCGAGTTTCTACCCGGCCTTTCTGGATCTCGTAAGACGGCAGTTGCGTGATGACTACCACGAAGAAGACCTGACTGAGGCCGGGCTCGTCGTATTGACGACGCTTGATCCTCTTCTGCAGGAGAAGGCGGAGCAGGCACTCGCGGCCGAACTCGAGCGCCAGGACCAGTCCTCACGCGACGACTCGCACGGGCTCGAGGGCGTGGTTATTGTGACCTCGCCCCAGACCGGCGAGGTCTTGGCGATTGTCGGCGGGCGGCGGGCAGCCTTCGACGGATTCAATCGGGCGCTGGATGCTAAACGGCCCATCGGCTCGCTGGCCAAGCCGCTCGTGTACCTTGCGGCTCTGGAGAGCGGCAACTTCACACCGGCCACCCTCATTGCAGATGAAGCCGTGCAGCTGGACCTGCCAAATGGGACTCGCTGGGAGCCACAGAACTTCAATCGCCAGATGAACGGACCGGTCACTGTGTTGCGCGGTCTGACACAGTCATTGAATCTGGCGACCGTCAATCTGGGCCTGGAAGTGGGGCTAGAACCGGTTGCCGACACGTTCGTGGAACTTGGCCTGGGCGAACGGCCCGCGGCCTATGCCTCGATGCTGCTCGGTGCAACCAACCTGAGTCCACTCGAGGTCACTCAGATGTACAACACGCTTGCCAACGGCGGCTTTCGATCACCCCTTCGAGCCGTGGTCGCAGTACTTGACGAACAAGGTGGCGCGCTCAAAGCGCCGGAGCTTGAGATAACCCCGGTGAAGGCGACCGAGCAGGTCTACGTTGTCGATCGGATGCTGATCGAAGTCATGCAGAGAGGCACCGGACGCGCCGCTAAACGGCAGCTGCCGGCGACGCTGACCGTCGCGGGCAAGACCGGCACGTCGAACGATTATCGTGACAGCTGGTTTGCGGGATTCTCCGGCTCGCACCTGATCGTCGTCTGGGTAGGGCACGACGACAATTCGTCCACCGGGTTGACCGGTACGACCGGTGCACTGCCCGTCTGGACCAAGCTGATGTCCTCGATCATGACGACACCATTCGAGCCGCTGATGCCCGAGCAATTCGAGGACCGCTGGATCGACTTCTTCACCGGTACTGAAACATCACCTTATTGCACCGGCACGGCGGTGCGGATGCCTTTTCGCACGGGCGCACTGCTCGCGCCGAACGATCTTTGCGAACCGGGCGAGTCGGCACTCGATGAGACGACACTGTTGCTGCGCCAGCCGGCGTTGAACGGTGGTAGCGTCGAATCACCGAGCGCCCCACGATGGCCTTGATCTGAGAGCGGTCCGGGCCGGAGAATCACAGCCTTCGGTTTCGGCCCGCGAAGCCCTGGCACAGACGCCGGTGCGCTCGTGGCTGCGCTTCTGGAGATATCTGAATGCGACCATTGCAGTCCCCGGGCCTGCTCCTGTTCCTCGCCCTCTCGGGCTGCGCAGTGCAACCGTTCAAGCCCGGGCAAGACGCGGCCACCGCGCCCCCGGCGCAATCGAGCAGCGCGCAGCGCGTAGCCGGCGAAGCCCCGGCTTTGAGTTCGATCCCCGGAGCCGGAACCGGCGAATTGCCGCCGGGCGTCGATGCCCCGGCACCGCTGGGGCTGCCAGAGAGGAGAGCGAGCGTCGCGCCGGCCACGCTTGGCTCGGCAAGCCAGTCATTGGTCAATCAGGCAAAAGCTCAGCGTCAGAGAGGGGACCTGCCAGGAGCGGCCACTTCGCTGGAGCGTGCGCTGCGTATCGAACCGAACAATCCGCTGCTCTGGATCGAGATGGGGCGCCTGCGGATGGACCAGGGTAATCCGGAGCAGGCCGAGGGCATGGGGCGCAAAGCGCTGGCGATGGCGATCGGCGATGATTCGACGCAATCCGCTGCCTGGAACCTGATCGCCGACTCGCAGCAGGCGCGCGGGCGTAACACCCAGGCGAAGCAGTCCAGAGAGATGGCGAAGGCACTGGAGCCCAAATAGAGCGACGAAAAATGAATCGATGCTCCACATAGAGCATTATTTTGGCAAAAAAAGTGATTCTTGCTCCACTTTATCTACATCTCTCTGTATTAACCTACGGATTTGTCATAATTATCAGAGTATTTAATTCAGTGGGATAAATGTATCTTTTGCCTTATTTTATAAAATATAATTTTTTTAATGCGGATATTTTCAGTTCATAGTGGGATTTAATGATCGGATTGCTGCAGCGGGTCACCGAGGCGCGAGTCGTCGTCGACAACCGCAATGTTGGCGAAATCGGTGCCGGCCTGATGGTGCTGCTCGCCGTTGAATCGCGCGATTCAACGACGCAGGCCGATCGCCTGATAGATCGACTGCTGGGTTACCGGGTATTTCCGGACGCACACGGCCGAATGAATCTCAGCCTCCGTGACACCCGCGGCGGACTGCTGCTGGTGCCACAGTTCACGCTCGCAGCCGATACCCGCAAGGGAATGAGGCCAGGCTTCTCCGCCGCGGCGGAGCCAGGTCCGGGCAAGGACCTCTTTGAGTACGCCGTTGCGAAGGCGCGGGCCGGTTGCCCGGGCCCCGTCGCCACGGGGCAGTTTGGTGCCAACATGAAAGTCAGCCTCACGAACGACGGACCCGTCACATTCTGGTTGCAGGTATCCCCCATGAACCGTAATGCGTAGTCGCACGATTCGCGTATTATTGTTATCCGCCATTTCCGGCACCGGAGACCTTTAATGGGTATCGGCTTTCGAGAACTTCTGATTATTCTGGTTATTGCGCTCGTGCTCTTTGGCGCCAAGAAACTTCGCCACGTGGGCGCGGACCTCGGCGCCGCGGTGAAGGGCTTCAAGAAAGCTGTCAACGAAGGCGACGACGAGCAGACCCGGCAGATCGACGAATTCACGGGTAAGGACGCGGACTTCAAGGATAGCGCGCAAACGACCAAAGAAAACAGCAAGAGCGCCTGAGCGAACCATGTTCGACGTCGGCTTCGCCGAAATAGTGCTGGTGTTCGGGATTGCTCTGCTGGTTTTGGGCCCGACCCGATTGCCGAAACTCGCGGCCGACCTTGGTCGCTGGGCCGGGCGGGCTCGAGCGCTGGCACGACAGCTGCGCACACAACTCGAACAGGAAATTCAATACGATCCGCTGAAAGACGAACCCGGGCCCGCAAAAACTATCCACACACCGGCTTCACCGGCTGCCGCCGCAACACCCGAACCCTCGCAGCCCGCGGACAAGCCCGATGAGCGAAAGCCCAGCTGATTCGGAGACGCTTGCCGAAGGCACGCTGATTTCGCATTTGCTGGAGCTTCGCCAGCGACTGCTCCGCGCCGTGGTGGTGGTGCTGATCGTATTCGTGCCACTGGCTTTCTTCGCGAACGAACTTTTCACGCTGGTCGCCATGCCGCTGCTGGAGAAACTGCCCGAGGGCACCTCCATCATCGCGACCAGCGTCGTCGCGCCGTTCATGACGCCACTGAAACTTGCACTCGTGATGGCGCTGTTTGTGGCGATGCCCTATGTTCTCTACCAGGCCTGGGCGTTCGTGGCGCCCGGCCTGTATCGTCGCGAGAAACGGTTTGCCATTCCGTTGTTCGTGTCGAGCGTCGTGCTGTTCTACGTCGGCGTCGCATTCGCCTACTTCATCGTATTTCCACTGATGTTTGCGTTCCTGACCAGCACCGCGCCGGACAGCGTGAAGATGATGACCGACATGTCGAGTTACCTCGACTTCACGCTGCTGTTGTTCTTTGCTTTTGGCCTCGCATTCGAGGTGCCGGTTGCAACGGTGCTGCTGGTGGCGACCGGGCTCGTAAAGATCGAATCGCTGAAGAAAAACCGTGGCTATGTACTGCTCGGCATCACGCTCGTGGCCGCCTTCCTGACGCCGCCCGATGCGATATCCCAGGCCTTCATGGCGGCGCCGATGTACCTGCTTTACGAGGTCGGCATCGTCCTTTCGCAAGTCATGTCCCGCAACCGGCCGGTGGCGACGGGCAGCGAAGAGGCGGCCGACTGACGCTCCACGTCATCGCGATCTGCGCCTGAGGCCGTGCCCGATCAGGGCTCTCTGGCCAGTGGAACTTGCTCTTGCACCGCAAAATCGCGGAGACTCTCGGCCTTCGCGCGCCCGTCTGCGCAAGCCATCGGATCAAGAACCAAAATGAGCAGTACCCGACCGCCCACCGCGACAAGCGACCAGTTCATGGGCCATCCGAAAGGCCTGTTCCTGCTTTTCGCGACCGAGATGTGGGAACGCTTCAGTTACTACGGCATGCGCGCCCTGTTGGTGCTGTCACTGGTGGCTGGTGTTGAGACGGCTAACCCCGGATTCGGATGGTCGCAGGCCGAGGCACTGCGCCTGTACGGCTTGTTCACGGGCTTCGTCTATTTCACCCCGCTGATCGGTGGCTGGCTCGCTGATAACTACCTTGGCCAGCGCAAATCCGTGATCATCGGCGGACTGGTGATGGCCGCGGGCCAGTTCACGCTCTCCGCAGCGATTCCCGGAAATCTGAGCCTGTTTTATGTCGGCCTCGTCATCCTGGTCATCGGCAACGGTTTCTTCAAACCCAACATCTCCACGATGGTCGGCGACCTGTACCCGGAAGGCGACGCGCGACGCGACGGCGCTTTTACGATCTTCTACATGGGCATAAATGCGGGCGCGTTTCTGGCGCCGCTCATATGCTCCACGCTGGGCGAGGACCCGACCTACGGCTGGCGTGCAGGGTACTTTGCCGCAGGCGTGGGCATGGTGCTCTCGGTGATCATCCAGCTGGCGCTGGCCAATCGATACCTCGGTGATGTGGGGGTGAAGCCGGCGGCGGCCCGCGCGCTGGCTAACAGCGGCGGCAAGAAAGAGCCACTGACCCCGGAGGAGACGGATCGCCTGCGCGTTATCTTCATGCTGTTTGTTTTTGTGGTCCTGTTCTGGGCCGCCTTCGAGCAGGCCGGCGGGCTCATGAACATCTACGCGAACGAGAAAACCGATCGCTTTGTTGGCGGCTTCGAGGTGCCGGCGGGCTGGTTTCAGTCGTTGAACCCCTTGTTCATCGTCCTGCTCGCGCCGCTGTTCTCGCTCGCCTGGGGCCGGCTCGGGGATGTTGGGAAGAGTCCTTCGACTCCGCGCAAGATGGTGCTCGGTCTGGTGCTGACCGGCATTGGCTTTCTCGCCATGGTCGGCGCCGTTTACGACCAGGCGGCGAGCGGCAAAGCCAGCATGTGGTGGCTGGTCCTGGCGTATTTCTTCCACACCACCGGTGAGCTCTGCATCTCGCCCGTGGGTCTGTCGATGGTCACGAAGCTGGCGCCCCTGCGGCTCGCGTCGCTGATGATGGGCGTCTGGTTCCTGATCAACTTCGTGGCAAACTGGCTGGCCGGCATCATCGGCTCGTACGCGGAAAGCCTCGGTGAACTGTCAATTTTCGCCGGCCTTGCGATCACCCTGTTTGTGTTCGCGGCGATTCTCTGGATGCTCTCGGGAACGCTGGTGCGCTGGATGCACGGCGCTGAAGACATCAAGACAGCCTGACCATTGCAGCGGCATGCGTGTTCCCGCGCCTCTGCCGACAGCGCCCGAAAAGGAGGATGCCGCCATGTCCTGCAGCCTGATCCGGAAGACCCTGGCCGCAGCCGTGCTCGGAACGCTCGCCTGTTCCGCGTTCGTGCTGCCCGCAACAGCCGAAGAAACCGCGGACGAGTTTGTCGCCCGTATCAATAAAGAGTTCGCCGCCCTTGGCTCAGAAGTCAACGCCGCCGGCTGGACACAGGCCACCTATATCAACCAGGACACGCAGTTTCTGGCCGCCAAAGCCTACGAGCGGTACCTGGAATATTTCGGCAAGACAGTTGAGCAGGCCAGACAGTTCGAGGGCAAGCCGATGAGCGCGCAATCGAAGCGCGCCATCGAGCTGCTCAAGCTTGGCGTCTCGGCGCCAGCTCCCGCGGACCCGGAGAAGCGTGCCGAACTGGCCGCACTGCTGGCCAGCATGGAGGCGCAGTACGGGTCCGGCAAGTATTGTCCCGACGGCCCGGAGTCGTGCATCGACGAAACCGCGCTCAAGCAGGTTCTCGAGCGCAGTCGCAACTACGATGAACTGCTTGAGGCCTGGACCGGCTGGCACTCCACGGCGCGGCGTATCCGCCCCGACTATGTGCGATTCGTCGAGCTGGCCAACGAGGGAGCCAGGGAACTGGGCTACGCGGATCTGGGCGCCATGTGGCGCGCGGGCTATGACATGCCGGCCGACGATTTCTCAAGAGAAGCTGCGCGCCTCTGGGGCCAGGTCAAACCGCTCTATAAACAACTGCACTGCTACACACGCAATCGCCTGGCGGAAAAATATGGCAGCGACCGCGTGCCGGCGGGCCAGCCAATCCCGGCCCACCTGCTGGGCAACATGTGGGGACAGCAGTGGGATGCGATCTACGAACTGCTTGAGCCGTACCCGGGTATCAGCAACCTCGACGTCGACGGCGCCCTGGTACAGCAGCAATACGATTCCGTACGGATGACGAAATCCGCGGAGTCATTCTACAAGTCCATCGCGTTCCCGGCGCTTCCCGAGACTTTCTGGGAGCGATCGATGCTGACCAAGCCGCGCGACCGCGACGTTCAATGTCATGCCAGCGCATGGCACATGGATGGTTACGAGGATGTGAGGATCAAGCAATGCATCCGGCCAACCTTCGAAGAATTGCGCACTATTTATCATGAGCTCGGGCACATCTATTACTACCTCTGGTACAAGGATCAGCCCTATCTGTTTCAGGGTGGCGCCCACGACGGTTTCCACGAAGCCGTCGGTGACACAGTGAATCTTTCGATGACGCCCGCGTACCTGGCAACGATCGGCCTGGTGCCGCCGGCAAAGCCCGGGCCGGAAGCGCTGATCAACCAGCAGATGAAGATGGCCCTGGAGAAGATCGCCTTCCTGCCGTTCGGCAAGCTGATCGATGAATGGCGCTGGAAAGTCTTCTCGGGCGAGGTGAAACCAGCAAACTACAATGCCGCCTGGTGGGAATTGCGTGAGAAGTATCAAGGCATTTCCGCCCCGGTACCGCGCAGCGAGGAGGATTTCGACCCGGGCGCCAAGTACCACATCCCCGGTAATACGCCCTACACCCGATACTTTCTGTCGTTCATCATTCAGTTCCAGTTCCATCGCGCACTGTGCGCGGCGGCCGGTTTCGACGGGCCCCTGCACGAGTGCTCGATTTACGGCAACGAGGTCGCTGGCCGGAAATTCGGCGCGATGCTTGCCAAGGGATCGAGCCAGCCCTGGCAGGACACCTTGTTTGAACTGACTGGTACTCGCGAGATGGACGCTTCGGCAATCATCGATTATTTCGAACCCCTGATGGCCTGGCTTGAAGAGCAGAACAAGGGCCAGCAGTGCGGCTGGTGACTTTCGATTGGGGACAGTTTACTTATCTCCAGAAGGGCTTGGCGTCGGTGCGGGGACGGTGCTACCGAGATAAGTAAACTGTCCCCGTCGAGATCCAGCAGCCCCGGAGCCGATACACATGAACCCGACACACATTCCGCCGCAAATGACCTTCCGTGCGGTGGTACTCGCGGTCGTGCTGGCGATGGTGCTGGCCGCTGCGAACACCTATCTGGGTCTGTTTGCCGGAATGACGATTGCCTCCGCCATTCCGGCGGCTGTTGTCTCGATGGCCGTCCTGCGTTTTCTCGGCGGCAGCACGATCCTCGAAAACAACATTGTGCAGACAGGTGCTTCGGCGGGTTCCTCGATTGCTTCGGGCGTGATCTTCACGATTCCAGCTCTGGTTATTCTTGGTCACTGGGTCGATTTCAAATACCTCTGGGTGCTCGCGATCGCGGGCCTCGGCGGCATCCTGGGCGTATTCTTTTCCGTACCGTTGCGCCGTTCGCTGATCGTTGAGCAGGGCCTCGCGTTCCCGGAGGGCAAGGCCGCCGCTGAGGTCCTCAAGGCGGGCGACAATCCGGCCGAGGGCGTCAAACTGCTCGGCTTCGCCGCCCTCGGCGGCGGGCTGGCAAAGATTGCCGCGGGCAGTGGACTGCGCCTGATACCTGACACCGCAGCGGCCGCCGGTTTCTGGGGAAAGGCGGTCGCCTATTTCGGCACCAATCTTTCGCCGGCACTGCTTGGCGTCGGGTATATCGTCGGACTCAATATCGGGATCCTGGTACTGATTGGCGGCATGATTTCCTGGAACATCGCGATCCCGATCTACAGCACGTTCTTCCTCGAGCACAATACGGTTCTGGCGCAAAGCCTCATAGGGGCCGACGCTGAAACCGTCGCCGGGGCGATCTGGTCGGATCAGATTCGTTACCTCGGGGTCGGTGCGATGCTGGTCGGAGGTATCTGGGCGCTTATCTCGATACGCAGTTCACTGGTCTCAGGGATCCGCAGTGGCCTCGAAGCCGCACGGGCCGGGGCGAGCGCCTCGCTGGCGCACACGGAGCAGGACCTGCCAATGAAATGGATCCTGGCCGGTCTGGTCCTGTTTACGGTTCCGCTCGGCCTGCTCTACCAGAATATCGTTGGCAGCCTCGGCGTGAGCATGCCCATGACGATTATCATGGTCGTAGCAGGCTTCCTTTTCACCTCGGTCTCCGCCTACATGGCCGGCCTGGTCGGATCCTCGAACAACCCGGTCTCGGGCATCACGATCGCGACGATCCTGTTTTCCTCACTGATGCTGATGTTGCTCATGGGCCCGACGGCCGCGCTTGGACCCGTCGCTGCGATCATGATCGGCGCCGTCGTCTGCTGTGCGGCGTGTATCGGTGGTGACAACCTTCAGGACCTCAAATGCGGCTACATCGTCGGCGCAACGCCCTGGCGCCAGCAGGTCATGCTGGCGATTGGTGCGGCTTCGAGCGCCCTGGTCATGGCGCCGGTACTGAACCTCCTGCTCAAAGCGTACGGTATCGGCGTGCCGACTGCGGAGCACCCGGACCCCCTGATCGCACCGCAGGCGACGCTGATGGCTTCGGTGGCGAAGGGCATGTTTGGCGGTCATCTGCCCTGGGGAATGATTGCAATCGGCGCGTTGATCGGCAGCGCCGTCATCGCGTGGGACCTTTGGCTTCAGCGACGCGGCTCGACGTTCCGCGCCCCGGTTCTGGCTGTCGCTGTCGGTATCTACCTGCCGCTGGAACTGGCCGTGCCAATCTTTCTGGGCGGGCTGATCGCGCACCTGGTTGAACGAAAGCTCGGCGCCAACTCGAAGCATGCCGAGGATGCGGAGCGCGCAAAGCGCAATGGCGTTCTATTCGCCGCAGGCCTGATCACTGGTGAAGCGCTGATGGGCATCCTGATCGCGGTACCGATCGTAATGTCGGGCCGAGCCGACGTGATGGCACTGCCGGCCGGGCTGCAATTCGGTGAGTGGCTCGGATTGCTCGTCGTGGGCGGTCTGGCCCTCTGGATGTATCGGGTCGGTATCGACGATGGGCCGGAAAGCATTGCGCGATAAAGGTCGCTGAGAGGACGATTGTTTAATCAGTTTTTGACCATAATCGCCCGATTACGTGCTATGCACGGCTTATTTTTATAAATTTTATTGAATTATCGGTCGCCTTGTCGGCACCTCGCGACTCGATCGACAATCGGCGGGTTGGCCGGCAGCAACCCGGCGTCGCCGATTTCCAGTTCAAGACTGGAACACGCGCCGGGCGTCGTTGGGATGCCGTGCGGCCCGCAGGCACCGGGCAATAGCCGACGCGGCGGAAGGCCCACCTGACGTAACTGCCGGATGGCGGCCTGGTCGGGCCCGACCGTCTTTGGTCTCCGATCACCCGTCGGCTTGCCCCATCCGGGGAAAACACCGCCGACGACTGATCCGGCTCAGTTCTTGATGTTGAAAATCTCGGGTTTGCCCGTCGAGCCAATCAGGCTCGAAGCGGCCCATGACACGAGGCTCACGATCAATGCCGCGCCCATTGCCGTCCAGAATCCCGCGATCTGGAACCCCGGGACAATCCATGCAACCAGTGCCACCATCCCCGCATTGAGGACCAGGAGGAACAGTCCGAGCGTCAGTATCGTAATGGGCAGCGTCAGAATGAACGCAATGGGCCTCACCAGCGCATTGACGATGCCCAGCACGAGCGCGGCAACGACCAGCTTGGCTACCGAGTCAAAGGAAAGGCCCGACAGAATCTCGCTGGCAACCCACAGTCCCAGGGCCGTGATCGCCGCTCGCAGAATAAATCCAGTCATCTTTTCTCCCAGCCCGGTGCAATGGTATCGATCCGTGACAGCCCTATTCTACGGTGTCATCGTAGCGGAAAACCCGCTCTTGCCGCGCGGACCCTCTGGCAGGTCCATGCATTTCTCAGGACTTCATCCGGATCATGAAGTTCATCAGCTTGGTCGGCAGCCCTTCGTATGGCGGCATCATTTTATCGATGGTTCGAATCGGCCCCTGGTAGAAAACGGGCCGCATTTTCGAGAAGGTCGTGAAACCTTCGTAACCATGATAGTGCCCCATGCCGCTGTTGCCGATTCCGCCGAACGGCAGACTGTGCAACCCGGCATGGATGAGGCCATCATTCACGGTGACGCCGCCGGACATAGTCATGTTCAGGTAATAGTCCTGAAGGTGCTTGTCGTTGGAATAGATGTACAGCGCGAGCGGCCTGGGGTGACTGGCCACGTATTCAACGACTTCTTCTTTGCTGCGATACGTCTTGATCGGCAACAAGGGGCCGAAGATCTCACGCTGAAGGATATCCATCTCATCGGTTGCATCGAGCACAAGGTGGGGCGGGAATTTGCGCAACGATTCATCCGGAGTCTGCCCCTCGAAGAGGTTGACCAGTCGGGCACCTTTTGAGCGGGCATCTTCGAGTGTTCCCTTCAGACGGTCGAACGAACGCTGGTCGATTACCGACGTGTAGTCATTGGCATTAATGTCCGGGTAACGCTGATTGACGATCTGTTTCGCGTGTTGCACGAACTCATCCACTCGATTTTCGGGCAGGAACAGGTAATCAACGTTCGTGCAGATCTGACCCGCATTGAATAGCTTCACCCACATGATGCGTTCAGCGGCCTTTCGGATCGGGTAATCGGGCGCCACGATCGCGGGCGACTTGCCGCCAAGCTCCAGCGTGACGGGCGTGAGGTTGCGCGCGCAATTCGCCATCACGGCCTTGCCGGTTGCCGGTGAGCCGGTAAAGAACATGTGATCGAAGGGCAGCGAGGTGAAGGCCGGCCCGCGGCCGCCGCCGTCCTCGAAGAACTTCAGCTTCTCCGCCGGGAAATACTTTGGTGAGATCGAAATCAGCAGCCTTGCAAGGGCGTTGGAGTTTTCCGACATCTTGACCATGGCACGGTTTCCCGCCGCAAAAATACCGGTCAGCGGCGCGAAAGCCATCGAGATCGGGAAGTTCCACGGCACCACGACGCCGACCAGGCCGACCGGCTGCGGAATGACACGGGCCCGTGCGAGCGGGTACTGGGTGAAGTCGAGATGCCGCTTCTGCGGCTTCATCCACTTCTTGAGCTGCTTGATCGCGTCCAGCGTGCCTTCGAGATTGAGAAAGATTTCGGCGAATGCAGTTTCAAATCTGGAACGGCAGCCGTAGTCAGCGTTGACTGCGTCGATCAGTTGCGCCTGGTTGTCCTTGAGCAGGCTGTGCATGGCACGCAGATCGCTGAGCCGCTGATCGTAGCCGGGGTTCGGGTCCGCCAGGTAAGCCGCCTTCTGGCGCTCAAAACACTCGCTGAACTCGGCCGGAATCAGCGGTACGACCGGTGCTTTCGGACGGATCAGATCGGCTTCGATTGAGGTTGCGCTCATCTTTTTGATCTCCTGGCCGGGCCACCGAAAGAGCCGGCAATAGCGTAGCGGTTATGGCGAGCGCCAGCTTCGCCGACCTGGCGAAGATGGCTTCTCCGGGGTTCCGCGGTTTGTGAGTCAGCGCAAGCCCGCCCCGGCGCCAGAATTGTTTTTGGAAGTCCGTAAAAAGCCGGGCATAAAGTACCGGGACACCCCTGTGTCTGGTCTAACTTTAGCGCGAACCGGCGCCTGTTCAAAGCCGGCCATTAACCGGCGGCAGCGCCCCTCGGGCGCTGCAGGCGTTCCTCGACCTGGTCCCTGGCCGCCCGTCCCTTCAACCGTTCGACGAGGACCAGCGCAAAGTCCATCGCGGTGCCGGGCCCTCGGGAGGTCACGACGTGGCCATCACTTACGACCGGCTGGTCGCTGATTTCGATACCTGGCGCGGCCAACGGATCCAGAAAGCCCGGGAAACTGGTCGCAGTTCGTCCGTCGAGCACGCCGGCCCGAGCCAGTACGGCCGGTGCCGCGCAGATCGCGGCGATGAGCCGCCCGTGTTCGTTGCAGCGACGCAGCAGCGCCAGGATCCGCTCATCCCGCTGCAGGCGATCGGCGCCGGGCATTCCTCCCGGCAACACCACCATGTCGAAGTCCTGGTCGAGCACATCGTCGAGCAGCTCGTCTGCGTGAATGGTGATCCCGTGAGACCCGGTGACCAGGACTTCGCGCAGCGAAGCCGTAACGACTTCGATGCTGGCCCTGCGTAACAGGTCGATGACCGTGACGGCTTCAATCTCTTCGAGGCCATCGGCGAGCGGTACCAGCACGCGCGACATCGGTTTTGTTCTCGAAAACGCGGCTAGGAGTGGTCGCGCCGTGCCAGCTTCGTACCGAGGCTGCGATCGCGCAGATACTGCAGGGCCGAACGCACGACCGGGTCTGCATTGGGATCGCCCGGGCGGGATGCCACGCTGCCCGCCGCGTCCCCAACCACGACATCGGGTTCAAGACCGCGTTTGTGAATGCTCGCACCGGACGGGGTGTAGTACCGCGAAGTGGTCAGCTTGAGCGCCTGGCCGCGCCGCAGCGGGATCACGGTCTGTACCGAGCCCTTGCCGAAGGTCCGTTCACCCATCAGGGCCGCGCGGCCATGATCGCGCAGAGCGCCGGCCACAATCTCGGCGCCCGAGGCCGAGCCCCGATCCACGAGAACCACCAGCGGAGCACCGCCCAGGACATCACCCGGCGTTGCATTCATCTCGAACCGGGCGTCGGGCGCGCGCCCTTCGGCCCGCACGATCAGCCCGGCGTCGAGAAAATCGTCTGCTACGCTCACCGACGATTCGAGCACACCGCCGGGATTGTTGCGAAGATCCAGAACCAGCCCGAGCAGCGGTGCACCTCGCTCGACCTGGAGACTTGCAAGTCCCTGCTCGAGTTCGCCCGGGGTCGACTCGGTGAACTGCGTGATCGCAATGTAACCGTATCCGCCAGGCATTGCCGCAACACGCACCGTGCGAACATGAACCGTCGAGCGTTCGATATCAAACACGATTGGCTCGGGCTCACCATCCCTTGCCACCGCGAGCCTCACGTGCGAGCCCGAAACACCGCGCAGACGCGCGATCGCCGCGTCGAGGTCATTCTCCTCGACGAGCTGGCCGTCGACAGAGACGATGACGTCGCCTGAGCGGAGTCCCGCCCGCGCCGCCGGTGAACCGTCAATCGGCGCCAGTACCGCCACCTGTCCTTCGCGCGAGGCGATCTCGATGCCAACTCCGGTGTAGCTCCCGGCGTTGGTGACCCGCATCTGCTCGTATTCGGCCACGTCGAGAAACGCCGAATGGGGGTCGAGGCTGGCCACCAGTCCTTTGACCGCCGCCTGTTCGAGCTGCACACCCTCGACCGAATCCACGTAGTCGTGTCGCACGCGCTCGGCGATCTCGTCCAGCAGCTGGTGCGGTCCGGCGGCGGCCACCGGCGGCGACGCCGGCGGCAGGTCGCGCTCGGCGAACACTCCGCGTATTTGTGTCAGGCTGACGCCGATCAGCAGACCAACCGAAACAGCAGCAATTATGTGGACCCGGTCTGGCATTCTCAGGCGGTCTTCGAGGCTGGGGGCGCCATGTTAGCGCCGATCAGCCCGTCGATCACGCCCTGGAGCGGTGCCGGGCGACCGATCGAGTAGCCCTGACCGAATTCGACACCCAGTTCCCTGGTGATCTGGAAGATCCTTTCGTTTTCCACGCACTCGGCCACGGTGTGCAGGCCCATTGCGTTTGCCAGCCGCACGATAGCGCTCAACATGGCCTTGGACCGCGCATCTTCGACGATGTCCCGGACAAAGCTCCCGTCGATTTTCAGCGCCGTAACCGGAAGGGTCTTCAGATAAGTCAGTGAGCTCAGTCCACGCCCGAAGTCGTCCAGCGCAACGTCGAAACCGAGCTCGCGCAGCCGGCGCATCAAGGCCTCTGCGCGCACGATGTTTGCGACAGCCGCGGTCTCGGTCAGCTCGAAAGACAGGAGGCTCGGCGACAAACCACTGTCGCGCAATTCGCGCTCGAGGAACGAGGCGAAATCCTGGTCGCCCACCGATTGCCCGGAGATGTTGACGGCGAAACACGCTCCCGTGCCGGCCAGGGCCGCCGCATGCGGGGCGAGTGTCTTCAGCACGTGCAGGACGACCCAGCGATCGATTGCGGGCGCCAGCTGATAGCGTTCTGCTGCAGACAGGAATTTGTCCGGCGAGATGCGGTCGCCCTGCTCGTCGGTCATGCGCAAAAGCAGTTCGTACTTCGGGCCACCGGAGGCACCGTTGAGCGGGACGATGGGCTGCGCCTCGAGCTGGAACTTGTTTTCCGACAGGGCATGTCGCAGCGTCCCGACCAGGGTGATGTCGGTATAGCGGCGCACGATACTCTGATCGCTGTCGTGATAAAGCTCGACACGATCGCGGCCGCGATCCTTGGCCGCCTTGCAGGCGATCTCCGCCGCCGCTAGCGCATGCGCCAGGGGGTGCTTACCGCCAACCACGCGAGCAACACCAATGCTGGCCGATATGTCGACCTTGCCGTTGTGCGCGACAAAACCGAGCCCATCGATATCCGCGCGAAGCTTCTCAGCGATATCCTGGGTCATGTCCATCGTCGCATTCGGAACGAACAAGGCGAATCGATCTCCAGAAATGCGAGACGCCAGCATGCGCGGGGTCAGGTTTCGGCGAATGGCCTCTGCGACCTTGACGATGACCTCGTCGCCGACGTGCATCCCGAGGTTCTCGTTCAGCACGTGCATGCGATCGAGATCCATGTAGATCACACAATCGTTGTCCTTCGAGTAATCTCTGCCAAGCAGCGCCGTGGCACGTTTCTCGAACGCCGGACGGGTCAGCAGCCCGGACGCGGGATCGTAGGCATTGAGCAGTACGTAGGCAACGCGGCGCGCGAGAAGTTCGACGATGCGAACCTGCCGGAGATCAAAGTCCGGGGAGGTTGCCGGCTTGAAGAGCACGAGCACGCCAAGCACGCGTTGCGTGCCATGCATCACCGGGCACGAGATGATCTTGTAGGGAATCGCGCCCAGAGGGCCGTCATCAGTCGGTGCGTTGGCCGTCAAGGTCTGGCGATTCAGTTGCGTCCAGTTGATCAGGTGCCGGTGGGTTCGCGTCAGTATCTCTGCGCCCGTGCGTGGCTCGGTACCGTCGCCGGTTCGACAGACCGCAATGTTCTTGTCAGGAATCAGCAGGGCACCGACCGCGCAGCCGAGGTGATCGACGCAGCCCTGTATGAGTTGCGCGAAGTCTTCACTCGAGTCACTGCCCCCCGCCGGGCCTTGCTCCGCGCCGAGCAGCAGCTCCAGGTCCCGGTCGCGCACCGCCAGGCTGCGCTGAAGGTCGCCGATGCTGTATTGCGATCCCAGCTCGCGCTGCAGGCAGGCCAGCGCAGGTCGCAGCAGGTGGTGGACGACCTCGAAAGGCCGCGCAGCACTGGTTGACGACTCACGACTGATCAGACCGACCGCACCCAGCAATGAGTTTTCGGAATTCCTCAGCAGGAAGCCGTAGGCGCAGTGCTCACCATCCATCGCCTCGGAAAAGCCCGCGTCGCCCTCGCCGGGCGCAAGGTCTCTCGCCAGAGCCTTCTGGACGAGGCGGTGCAGTTCGGGTACGTCGCTGCCGTCACTGAGCCAAACGGGCAGGCCCATGCCATCGTAAATCGCAATCGACCTCACCCGCGGCATCAGCATCTTAATGAGCTGGCCGTAGGGGTCCAGTGACGTTGCGCTGATCGCTTCGGGCGCGCTGCCCAGCACCTCAGCGGTATGCATAGAAGTGTGTCCCTGCTTTTCCGGGGCCAAGCCCGGTTCGACATAAATCATCCCTGATCCATGTCCCACTTATCTTTGACGCGCAACTCAGTTTGTCGATCGCGCAGCGCGGGAGGAAAGCGCTCTATTTGTCGTTTTGGACATAATATCCGGCCTGCCGGGCCTGGCCCGGTTCTGTTGGCGCAATCGAATCGCGTCCATTCAGAGGGACATCGCGAACAGGACTTCGTGACTCGATGCCGACGTATTGGTCGAAGCTTTGGTTTCCGGAAAGCCTCCGCGCTGTCCGGAGAATCAGGACCCGGATCGAGGCGCCGCGCGATTCGGCTTCGGTACGGATAACATGACGCTGGAATTTCGGCATCGGCGAAGTCAGCGGCGCTTCAGCCAGTTCTCGGGATTGACGGGCTTACGCCCCTGCCGGACTTCGAAATACAGGGCCGGCTGATTGTGGCCGCCCGAATCGCCGACCGCGCCGATGACATCCCCGGCTGCAACGGACTGCCCGACCTTGCCGTAGATCTCCTGGTTGTGGCCGTAGAGGCTCATGTAGCCGCCGCCATGGTCTAGAACCACCATCAGGCCCATTCCGGGCAGCCAGTCGGCGTAAACAACGCGCCCCTCGAACGGCGCGCGGACCCGTGCGCCGCTTGCCGTGCCAATCAACATGCCCTGCCAGCGCAGCGATCCGCCGGCCCTGGGCTGTCCAAATCGTGCGAGCACTTTGCCATCCTGTACGGGCCACGGCAGTTTGCCTCGCAGTGGCTCGAAAGGCGCCTTCCCGGCGACCGGCGCGCTTTTCAATGCCTTGCGCAGATCCTGTATCAGCTTTTCCAGTGAGTTCGACTGCGAGCGCAGCCGGCTCAGTTCGCCACCCTGCGACTTGATCTGACGGTCGATTCCAGTCATCGCCGTGCTCCGATCTTTCTGCGCCGCGCTTAACTGGGCCAGCTCTGTCTGCTGGCGGCTCTCGAGTTCCGCCAGTTGCGCTGTTTCGGCCGCAATCTTCTCCTTCACCGCCGAAAGATGCGCCAATCGATCGTTAATACCTTCGATGCGTGCGGCGCGTGCGCGCCCGAAGTACCCGTAATAAGCCAGCATGCGGCCAAAGCCCGCCGGGTCCTCCTGGTTCAGCAGCAGCTTGAGCTGCTCTTCGTGTCCGTTCAGGTAGGCGGCCCGCACCTCTCCCGCCAGTGCCGCGCGCGCGTTGTCGAGTTCTCTCTCCACCGCCACGGCTTCTTTTTCCATGTCACGCAGCCTCGATTCAGCGGCGATGCGCTGAGCGCGGATTTCATCCAGTTGCTTCCTGGCAGCCTGAACGGCGAGTTCCGCATCGCGCAATTGGGCGCTGAGCTTGTCGCGCTTCTCCACGTCCTTGTTGACCGCGGCGCGGACCTGCTCGATCCGGGCCTTGACGCGCTTCAGTTCAGCTTCCTTCTCCGCCGGTGTTGGCTTGCCGTGGGCCGCTGGAGCGGCGATCAGCACCAGCGCAAACACGACCAGCGTCACGAGCGCTGGGATGAGCCTGGCGGGCCCGGACTGCACGTTAGCTTTCGGAAGGTGAGGTGTCATTTGCTGCCAGGTGAGGACTCCAGGCCCGCAAGTCTATAGCGTGTCGGTGGGGCTGCTATAATCCGCGACCCTTTTTCTGCGGCCATCCAATGGATCGTTTACTGGAATATATCGTCCACCACCCGTTCCTGACGGGTGGCACGGCCCTGCTGGCCCTCGCGCTGGCCGCCTACGAGTTAAGCCGGCTTCGCGACGGCGGCCAGACCGTGGGCGCAACGGAGGCCGTTCGCCTGATGAACCAGGGCGCAATCCTGCTCGACGTGCGAACGCAAAACGAATTCAACGCTGGCCACGTGATCGATGCCCGGCATATCCCCCAGTCGGAACTGGCCGGCGGCCTGGAGAAATTGAAGAAGTACAAGGATAAAGTGGTCATCACCTTCTGCGAAAGCGGCATGCGCTCCGGCGCGGCGGCGCGCACGCTGCGCGCCCAGGGCTTCAATAAGGTCGTTAACCTGCGCGGTGGATTGCGTGCATGGCAGGGCGAAAATCTCCCCCTGGTGAAACCGCCTGCAAAAGGAAAGAAATGACGGACGCCGAAGCGGACTCGCCGGCAGTGATTATGTATGCGACGGCCTGGTGCCCTTACTGCATGCGCGCACGCAGCCTGTTCGAGCGGCTCGGCGTTGGATACAAGGAAATCGCCGTGGACGAAGAGCCGGAACAGCGGGCTGACATGGTCACCCGCAGTGGCGGCCATCGCACGGTGCCACAGATCTTCATCGGCGACCGCCACATTGGCGGTTTCGACGAACTGAACGCTCTCGAGCACTCCGGCGAGCTGCGCACACTGTTGAGTTCCCAATGAGATGACACCAGGCTGCGTAGCCTTTGTTTAACCAATCCACAGGACGACACGCATGACCGACGAAAAACCCAACGCCGCCCCGGCCAGCCAGCCGGCCAACGATCCGAACGCGCCGGTCGTAACGCCGCAGGCCTTGTATATTAAGGACTGTTCGTTCGAAGCGCCCAATGGCCCGTTCATGGCCAGCCAGGCCGAGCCCCTGCCGGTACCGACCGTCAGCCTGAACCTCGGCACCAAAGCCAGTGCGCTTGGCAAAGACACCCACGAAGTCGTGCTGCAGGTCAATCTTGAAGCCAGGGCCGGGGAGCAGACCGTCTGGTTGCTGGAACTGCAGCAGGCCGGTGCATTCCTCGTGCGCAATCTGTCCGCGAACGATGTATCGCAGGTACTCTCGATAATGGCGCCGAACTACCTGATGGCCTATGCGCGGGCAACCGTTTCCGACCTTGTCACCAAGGGTGGATTTCCGCCGTTCCTGCTGCCGCTCGTGACTTTCGAGGGGTTGCAGGCGCAGGCTGCTCAGCAGCGGGCAGCCGCCGAGCAGGCTGCGCCGAATCCGCCTGTCGTAAATTGAAGCAGGCCACTGACCGTGGCCACGCTGCGAGGCCCGGACACTGAAGAGCGGCCCGCGATAGCGGTATTGGGATCGGGCTCATGGGGCACGGCGCTGGCGGTCCACCTCGCGCGGACCGGTCATCGCACGATCCTGTGGGGCCGCGATTCGGCCGCGGTCAAGCGGATGGCGCAGGAGCGTCGCAACGTTCGCTACCTTCCGCATATCGTGTTCCCGGACAGGCTGGGTGTCGAGCCCGCGCTGGCCCGGGCCGTCGGCGCTGCGGACGATCTGCTGGTCGCCGTGCCAAGCCATGCGTTTCGTGAACTGCTGCAGCGACTGGCGCCGGTTCTGAAACCTGCGATGCGGGTGTCCTGGGCGACAAAGGGATTTGAGCTCGACTCCGGCCTTTTGCCACACCAGGTGGCCGACGAGGTGCTTGGCAGGGATGTGCCTACCGCCGTGCTGTCGGGCCCGACATTCGCGTCCGAGGTCGGTGCGGGCCTTCCCACAGCGATGACCGTTGCCTCCAGCGACGCGGCGTACGCACTTTCGCTCGCCCGCGGTCTTTCAGGGTTGCAGTTCCGGGCGTACAGCTCGACCGACGTGACGGGCGTCGAGGTTGGCGGCGCAACGAAAAACGTGCTGGCCATTGGCGCGGGCGCATCCGACGGGCTGGGTTTCGGCGCGAATTCCAGGGTCGCCCTGATTACGCGTGGACTGGCCGAAATGATGCGCCTCGGTGTGGCACTCGGCGCCGAGAAAGACACTTTTATGGGCCTTGCGGGACTCGGCGACCTCGTGTTGACCTGCACCGATGACCAGTCACGGAACAGGCGGTGCGGCCTCGCGCTCGCGGCCGGGCTTTCACGCGAGCGGGCGCAGGAAGAAATCGGGCAGGTTGTCGAGGGTGTGCTGGCGGCGAAGGCTGTGCGAGCCGTCGCACGAAAGACGGGTGTCGAGATGCCAATTACGGAGCAGATATACCGGGTACTGTATGAAGGCATTGAGCCGAAAGCCGCCGTCTCAGCACTGATGCTGCGCTCGATCAAGGCCGAGAATGAATGAAACCCTGCTGGCGCCAGGCTTCGTAGAGCGCCACTGCAACCGCATTGGAGAGGTTAAGGCTGCGCGCGTCCTCTCGCATCGGAATGCGCAATTGGCGCTCGGACGGGCAGGCGTCAAGCACCGTAGCCGGCAGACCGCGTGTTTCAGGTCCGAAGACGAATGCGTCGCCGGGGCGAAAACGGACCCGGTCATGGTGCTGGCTCGCCCTGGTGGTGAATGCGAACCAGCGCGGTTCGTGCAGACTGGCAAGGCAGTCGGGAAAGCTTTCGTGCACGTTCGTCTCAGTTAACTCGGAATAGTCGAGGCCGGCACGCCGTAGCGCCTTTGCGTCGAGGCGGAAACCCAGCGGCCGAACCAGGTGCAGCGTCGCCCCGGCATTCGCGCACAGGCGGATCACGTTGCCCGTGTTGGGCGGGATTTCCGGTTCAAAGAGTATGATGTTGAACACGCGCGTGGATTCCGTGACCATGCACTGGTTGGATGTATGCCCGCAGGGGGGAAGGAGCGAAACGATGCGTGTCGGTCAGTTGCTGCTCCGCAAGGGGGGCGAGGTCTGGTCCGTCGAAGCAGACGAGCCGGTGCTTGAGGCGATTCAGATAATGGCAGACAGGCACATCGGTGCACTGCCTGTTTTGCGTCAGGGCGAGCTGGTCGGCGTGGTTTCCGAGCGTGACTATGCCCGCAAGGTGGTCCTGCAGCGCCGCTCGTCGGCCGATACACCTGTCTGGCAGATCATGAGTTCGCCGGCGGTCACCGTGACGCTGGATCACACGATTCGCCAGTGCATGACGATCATGACGGAGAGGCGATTCAGACACCTGCCGGTCCTGGCCGACGACGCGCTGGCCGGTATGATTTCGATCGGCGACTGCGTACGCACCGTCATCGAGGAACAGGACGCGACGATCGAGCAGTTGGAGCGCTTTATCACCGGGTGAAGGGGCGGTCATTATAATGTCGCTCATGAATTCCACTCCGGACTTGCCGCCGCCCTCGCTTTCGATCAGTTTCTGTGGCCTCAACCTGGCCTCACCGATCGTACTGCTCTCCGGTTGCGTCGGTTTTGGCGAAGAATACACGCGTGTGGCCGGCTTCTCGAACACTGACGTCGGAGCCGTCGTGCTCAAGGGGACGACACGCGAGCCGCGCCTCGGCAATCCCGCGCACCGCGTCTACGAGACGCCGATGGGCATGCTCAATGCGATTGGCCTGCAGAATCCGGGCGTCGAACACGTGGTCACCCGTATCCTGCCCCTGCTGGATTTCGGCGAGACACGGTTCATCGCCAACATCTGCGGCTCGACAATCGAGGACTACGTCGAAGTCACGCGCCGCTTTGACGACTCGCCGATCGACGCAATGGAGATCAACATCTCCTGCCCGAATATTAAGGAAGGTGGCGTGCAGTTTGGCAATGACCCGGATATGTCGGCGCGGGTCGTGGAAGCCTGCCGAAAAGTGACCGCAAAACCGGTGATCACCAAGCTCTCGCCGAACCAGACCGATATTCGGGAAAATGCCCGGCGCTGCATTGAAGCCGGCAGCGATGCACTGGCTGTCATCAATACACTGATGGGCATGGCGATCGATATCGAGAGCCGCCGGCCGGTGATCGGCAATATCCAGGGTGGCTTGTCCGGACCTGCGATCAAGCCAATCGCATTGCTCAAGGTCATGCAGGTTGCCGAGGTCGCCCGCCCGCACGGTGTGCCGATCATTGGACAGGGCGGAATCACGAACGCGCGTGACGCACTGGAATTCATGATCGCCGGTGCAACGGCGGTTGGAGTCGGTACGTCACTGTTTTACGACCCGCTGGTGTGTCGCAAAATCAACGTCGGCATTGCCGACTACCTGAAAGGCCATGGCATGTCCTCTGCCGTCGAACTCGTCGGCAGCTTGGATGCACCGCCGCGAAAGGTCGAAGCCTGCACCTGCTGAGGGCGGGTCAGCCGTCCTCCATACCGAGTTCCTTGAGTTTTCGCGTCAGGGTATTGCGGCCCCAGCCCAGCATCCGTGCGGCGTCCTGCCGGCCACCGCCGGCAATTTTCAACGCCTCGCGGATCAGGGTTCGCTCGAACGCCGGCGCGGCCTCTTCAAGCAGGGGCCCTGACTCTGCGGAAAGGCGAGCCCTCGCCCAGTGCGCCAGTGCGTGGGTCCAGTCATCAACGGCATCGGTCACGGCGCTGCCTCCGCCGAGGTCCGCCGGGATATCGGTGACCTCGATCTCGCGCCCCGCAGCCAGAACGGTCAGTCGGCGACAGGCGTTGATGAGCTGTCTCACATTGCCCGGCCAGTCAAAGGCGGTAAGCGTGGCCAGCGCATCGCCGCTCAGTACCTTCGGCGCAATGCCGAGCTCCAGCGACGCGGTGTCCAGGTAATGCCGCAACAGTTCGGGAATGTCCTCGCGACGCTGCCGCAATGGCGGCGCCTCGATACGAATGACGTTCAATCGATGCAGGAGATCCTCCCGAAACATACCCTCCTCGACGCGGCGCTCGAGATCCTGATGGGTCGCCGCGATGACCCGGACGTCCACCTTGACGGGTAGCTGTCCGCCGACGCGATAGAACTCAGCCTCGGCCAGCACGCGCAGCAACCGGGTCTGCAGCGCAGGTGACATGTCCCCTATTTCATCGAGGAACAAAGTGCCGCCGTCCGCCTGCTCGAAACGGCCGCGCCGCTGGTCAGCCGCGCCGGTGAAGGAGCCTTTCTCGTGACCAAACAACTCCGACTCGAGCAGATCCGCGGTGAATGCGGAGGTGTTCAGTGCGATGAACGGCTTGGCCGCTCTCGGGCTGTGCCGATGCAGCGCGCGCGCAATCAATTCCTTGCCGGTGCCGGACTCGCCGGTTATCAGCACGGTCATGCTTGAACGCGAAAGCCGGCCGATGGCCCGGAAGACTTCCTGCATGGAAGCCGCCTGTCCAAGCATCTCGGGAATACGCCGCGATTCTACCGTACCGGCGTTTTGACCCTGCTCCTGCGTAGCTGCACGGCGGACCAGTTCAACGGCCTGGTCGATATCAAAAGGCTTCGGCAGGTACTCGAACGCGCCACCCTGGTAGGCGGCGACCGCGCTGTCGAGATCCGAGTGCGCCGTCATCACGATGACCGGCAAGGTCGAGTGTCGCGTACGCGCCTCTTCGAGCAGGTCGAGGCCACTTCGGCCGGGCATTCGAATATCCGTCACCAGCACATCCGGCTGCTTCCGCCGCAACGCCGCGATGGCCGAGTCGGCGTCTTCGAACGCCGTCACCTGCATGCCGGCCTGCCGCAGCGCGCGCTCGACGACCCAGCGAATCGACGCGTCGTCATCGACGATCCAGACATCGAGTGTGCTAGCTGAGGTCATTGGCATCAAATGGCACGAGAATGTTGAACACGGTTCGGCCCGGTCGGCTGTCAAATTCGATCAGGCCATCGTGACGGCCCACCAGGTCCTGCGCGACAGCCAGTCCGAGACCCGTGCCGTTGGAGCGGCCGGTCACGAGCGGATAGAAGACCGTATCGGCGAGGCCCGGCGGGACGCCGGGTCCGTCGTCCTCGATCTGTATGCTCGCGACCACGCCATATCGGCGCTGTCCGATGTTCGCATTGGTCAGCGCTCGCGTTCTCAGGACGATCCGGCCTTGCTCGCCAACCGCCTGCACGGCGTTTCGGCCAAGGTTCAAAAGCGCCTGAATGATCTGGTTCCGGTCGAGGCGCAGGTCGGGAAGACTGGGATCATAGTCACGCTCGATGTTCACCCCGGAAGGTGCCTCGCCCACGAGCAGGTGTCCAACGTGCTGCACCAGCTCATGAATATTGACCGGCTCCTTGTGCGGCGGCTGACCGGGGCCGAGCAAGGCGTCGACCAGAGCCGCCAGCCGATCGGCTTCGCTGATGATTACTCGCGTGTACTCGTGCAGAGAAGCGTCGCCCAGCTGGCGCTCCAGCAATTGCGCGGCGCCACGCAAGCCACCGAGCGGATTCTTGATTTCATGCGCCAGCTGGCGGACCATCGCGCGACTGCCACCGAGCTGGGTCAGCAGTGCGGTCTCCCGGTTAATGCGCTGATGCTGGGTGACGTCGGTCATCTCGACAACCGCGCCACCCGGGCGTCCTGGTGCGTCAAACGGCGTGACGGTCACGTCGACGAGTTTTCGGCTTGCCAGCGGTCCCCGATCCATCGGCAGTTCGCGCCTCGAGCACTGCGCGCCACTGCCCAGGGCACGCGCGATGACGCGCTCGATCTCCGGGTTCGCGGCGAGCAGGGCGTGCGCCGCGCGACCGGCTGCCTGGTTTCGACCGAGGCCAAACAAGTCTTCCGCGGGCTCGTTGAGATGCAGGACGACGCCGCTGGCATCGAGCCACATCACGCTGGTACCGAGTCCGTCGAGCAGTTCGGTCAATTCGACCGCGGCCGGTGCGTCCAACAGGGGATTTTCAGCCGCCACGGCAAATCCCCGGCGGGCGGGTGGAGCGTGAAAAGACGCCGGGAGCTATCTTGGTTGCGGACGAGCCGGCGGTCGAACGGTCGGCCCAACCGCTTTCGGAGTAATGACTGTGGCCTGCCGGATATGAAACACGCGAGGCTCGCTGCGGATCTTCTCGCTGCCCCCCGCATCGGTAATGACCGAGGTAACCGAGTGGACGCCGCGATCGATATTGGACAACTCGTAGTCGGCCGAGTTTTTCGGGCCCTCGACCAGCTTTCCGTCCAGGTAGAGCAGCAGGTTGTCGCCGTCCGCGAGATCCGGATCCATTCGGATCCGCACGTTCACCACCGTATCGGCGCCGAAGAATGTCTCTCCGTTCTCGGGTTGCCAGATCTCCAGCGAACGGTACTTGACGGCCGGCGCAGCCTTCTGTGCCGCTGATTCCGCTTGCGGTGGCTCGACCGCCGTTGTGGCGGGCGGCGGCTGGACCGGCTCGCCGGTCGCCAGCTCGAGTTTTTTCGCACCCGCAACCGGTCGATCGGTGTAATGCGTGACGCCGTTCGAGTCTTTCCAGAACCAGACCTCGGTCTTCGTCTGCGCGACAGCCACAACCGCCCAGAGGCAGCACAGCAGAGAAACCCACTTTTTCATAGTCCGGGAGCATAGCCTCAGCAGTCACGGGTGACAAAGTCAGCTTGAGAGAATCGCGAATTACGTCAATGTTCGATGGGAACGACGCCCCGGCCTGCATGCGCAGGCCGGGGCTGCTCATGCTCATACGCTGTAATACAGCTCGAGCTCTACGGGGTGGGTGCTCATACGCAATTTTGTCACCTCCTGCATCTTCAGCGCGATGTAGGCGTCAATGACATCGTCCGTGAACACGCCGCCTTCCTTGAGGAAGGCGCGATCCTTGTCGAGCGCATCCAGGGCCAGGTCCAGCGCATGGCAGACCGTCGGGATGTTTCTTGCCTCTTCGGGCGCCAGGTCATACAGATCCTTGTCGGCGGGGTCCCCGGGGTGGATCTTGTTCTTGATGCCGTCGAGACCGGCCATGACCATCGAGGCGAAGCAAAGGTACGGATTCGCGGACGAATCAGCGAACCGTGCCTCGATTCGGCGAGCCTTGGGGCTCATCGCGTGCGGGATGCGAATGGACGCTGACCGGTTGCGCGCCGAGTAAGCCAGCATGACCGGCGCTTCGAATCCGGGTACCAGACGCTTGTAGCTGTTGGTGCTCGCGTTGGACAGCGCATTCAGGGCGCGGGCGTGCTTGATGATGCCGCCGATGTAGAACAGCGCGATTTCTGACAGTCCGCCGTACTTGTCACCGCTGAAAATGTTCTTCCCGTCTTTCGACAGCGACTGATTGACGTGCATGCCGTTTCCGTTATCGCCGACCAGCGGTTTCGGCATAAAGGTCGCGGACTTGCCATAGCTCGCGGCCACGTTGTGCACGACGTATTTCAATATCTGTACTTCGTCGGCTTTGTTCACCAGCGTATTGGCCACAACGCCGATCTCCGACTGACCGCCGGTCGCAACCTCCGAGTGGTGCACCTCGACCTTCAGGCCCATCTCGCCGAGGGCCATACACATGGCCGTGCGAACATCCTGGTATGCATCAACCGGCGGCACCGGGAAGTACCCGCCCTTGATCGTGGGGCGGTGACCGAGGTTGCCACCCTCAAGATGAGCCGATGAGTTCCAGCTGCCCTGCAGGCAATCGATCTCGTAGAAACTTCCATTGATCGCGCTGCCGTGACGAACGCTGTCGAAAATAAAGAACTCGTTTTCAGGACCGAAATACGCCTTATCCGCGATACCGGTGGACTGCAGGTACGCTTCGGCGCGCTTGGCCAGCGAGCGCGGGTCGCGCTCGTAGCCCTGCATCGTCGACGGCTCGATGATGTCGCAGCGCAAGATGACCGTCGCTTCCTCGAAGAACGGGTCGAGCACGGCAGTCGAGGGGTCCGGCATCAGGATCATGTCCGATTCCTGGATGCCCTTCCAACCGGCAATCGAGGAGCCGTCAAAGCCCTTCCCGTCTTCGAAAAAGCCTTCATCGACCACCCAGCTGGGAATGGTCACGTGCTGCTCCTTGCCCTTGGTATCCGTGAATCGCAAATCGACAAACTTGGCTTCTTTTTCCTTGATGAGCGCGAATACGTCCGCCGGGGTAGTCATGGCATCTCCTGGTGAGGTCGGTTGAGGGTCCAAGGGAATGCAGATTGTATGCCAACGCACCCAGATGGCGCATCCGTGTCAATGCCGAGCTTGATTGCGCAGCAGCTGTCGCCATTTGCGCACCAATACGGTGCGATTCAGTGAGTGCTGTTTCAAGATGGTGCGGCCAATCGTCGGGCGACGACAAGCACGCATTCCGCATCGGATGCTGGCGGAAGTGCTTTCAGAGCTCTAAAGTAGCGAATCCAAGGGCAACACACGGCGGTTCGGACCGCTTGGAAGCTCCGTACAGATTCCACAGGTAGAAGGGACCCCGGCATGCCCAAGAACCCGTCTCACACGCGATCGCGGACCGCAGCGGTCGCCCTGACCGTTGCGTTGGCCGCAACGGTCGTAGCCTGCGGTCAGAAGAATGAAACTGGTGCCGTATCGGCATCGGCGGGAACCTCGGCCATACCGCCGCCACCGCCCCCCGCAGCAGCTCCACCGCCGCCAACGGCAGCAGCCGTCGCCTGGCCGCCGGACGCCCTCGACGAACTGATGGCACCCGTGGCGCTGTATCCGGATATCGTGCTCGGTCAGTTACTGACCGCTGCGACGAATGCACAGGAAGTACTCGACGGCGGTAACTGGCTGCTTGAAAACCAGTCGCTCGACGGCGACGCGTTGACCTTGGCGGCAGCCAGTGCAGGGTTCGGCCCGAGCATGCAGGCGCTGGTTCACTTCCCGGTCGTCGTCGACATGATGTGCCAGGAAATCGACTGGACGACCCAGGTCGGCGACGCCGTCAGCGCGGACCAGCAGGGTGTGCTCGACTCAGTCCAACGGCTGCGTCTGCAGGCCTTCGAATCGGGAAATCTGCAGTCGACGCCACAGATGGCCGTCGAAAAGACGACCCAGGAAGGCCAGGACGTCGTACTGCTTGAACCGGCGCAGCCCGAAGTCGTATACGTGCCTCAATACGACCCCGTGCAGACTTATGCGGCGCCCGCGGCTGCCCCAACGCCCATCGAGCCACTGGCCACCGCGACGCCCGATGCGACAGCCACTGAAAAATCCGGCATCAGCACGACCACCGCGGTCATCGGCGGCCTGCTCGCGTTCGGTGGCGGCATACTCGTGGCTAACCTGTTCGACGACGACGACGATTACTACTATCCGAACTACGGGCGGGGAGGCATGTACTACGGCCCAAGCCCCTACTACCCGGGCCGTTACAACTATGCACCAGGCTATCCGGGTTACCGGCCGTCACCTTACTATCGACCGCCGCCGAATTACCGCTGGAATTACAATCGGCCGGGCGGCGGAAATACGGTCAACGTAGTCAATGTCGGCAACAACAATTCCGGCGGCAATTATTTCAACCGGTTCGAGAATAACCAGAACCGGGTGCCCGGCTATCAGCCCAGGCCGCCCACGGCGCGGCCCACTCCGTTGGCTGCACAAAGCAAACAGCAGGCTGAGGTGCGGCGCCAGGGACTCGCCTCGGCGAAGCGAGATACACTCGATCCGGCCACGGCCCAGGCCGCCAGGTCAAAAGCAGCGCAGGTCAAACCGACGGGCACCTACGCAGGTGCAAAACCCGCAGCGCGTCCGGCCGGCAAGCCCGCAAACCTCAATCAGCAGGTTCCAAAGAACAAGGTGGCGCAGGCTAAACCAGGCACGCGCCCGACCGCGAAGCCGGCCCAGGTTAAACCCGCTGCGCGGCCAGCCGCCAAGCCAACCCAGGCGAAAATCGATCGTGGCTACCCGAAGGCCTCGGGTAAGCGTCCCGACACCAGCGCCGGCGCGCTCAACAAGGGCGGCACGGCGATTTCAGGCGCGGGTAACGCCAAGGACCGTGCCGCGAGCCAGCGAGGGCGGGCGAGCACGGGCGGCAAGACGCCGGCACAGTCTAAAAAAGCCAGAAAGCAGCAAAAGTAATGAGCGGAGCGCACGAAGACGATCTCTCGCGACTCTGCGCACTCAGAATACACACAGGGACCGGCGCCATGTCGACTCGAAAATCACGCGGATTCTGGATACTGGCTGCTTTGCTAGCGACCATGGTCGGGCCTGGCACCTTGCTGGCTCAGAGTATGGGCGCAAGCACTTTCGCCACGCCGGAAGAAGCAGCGGATGCGCTTTTTGTTGCGGCGGCCACCAATGATACCCACGCGCTGATCGCGTTGTTCGGTGAAGATACTGAGGATCTCGTCGTGTCGGGCGACGACGTGGCCGACCGGGACGTCCGGGATCGATTTGCAACCGCCTATCAACGCGCCCATACGCTGGTCGCAGACGGCGAGGACACCCGCATCCTTCAAATCGGCTATGACCAGTGGCCGGTGCCTTTGCCGATTGTCCAGCGCGACGGCCTGTGGAGCTTTGATGCCGTGGCCGGCCTGGACGAAATCATTTTTCGTCGCATCGGGCGCAATGAATTAGGCGCGATCGAGACCCTCATGGGCATGGTCGCGGCACAGCAGGAGTATGCCGCGGCAAGCCGGGGCGGGGTGCCTGCCGGGACGTACGCGGCCCGGTTTTTCAGCGAGCCGGGCACGCACAACGGCTTGTACTGGCCCGCGGTCGAAGGCGAGCGACCCAGCCCGCTCGGTCCGTATGCAGCCGAAGCAGCCGCGGAAGGCTACGCGCACGGCGCAGAAGGCAAGACGAAGGCCGAGCCTTACCACGGCTACCTGTTCCGAATGCTGACCGCGCAGGGGCAAGCCGCCGATGGTGGTGCCATGAGCTACGTGGTCGATGGACGGCTTTCCGGTGGCTTCGGGATCGTCGCGTTTCCAGTTGAGTACGGCGTCAGCGGGATCATGACCTTCATCGTCAACCAGGACGGTGTCGTGTACCAGCGGGATCTTGGCGGGAGTACGCTTGAGCGCGCGCGGGCGATCCGGGCTTACAACCCGGATTCGAACTGGACGCCGGTCGAGCAGGTCGAATAGACAGCGCACGACAGGGACCGTGACACGGCTGCCGCCAGAGAGGCTCTGTCGGAAGCCGGAGCCTGGCTGCAGACAGCGCTCCGGAGCCGGTCCATCGGGGTTTTTCAGGAAGCGCTCGTAAGTGGGGCGATGACGACAGGAAGAAGTGTATGCGATCGGTGTTGAAGACAGCGGCCCTCGCATCGCTGTTGCTATCCGTGGGCCTTGCGTTCGCGAAACCGGAGGCGGATCTCTTGAGTGTTCATGTGATTGCCACCGGCGGCACGATCGCCGGCGCGCAGGGGAAGGCCGGCGATTACGCCTACAAGGCCGGTACCTACGATGTGCGCGCACTGATCGATGCCGTGCCCAACCTCGGCTCGCTGGCCAACATCACAGGCGAGCAGCTGGTGAACATCGGCAGCCAGGATATGAACGATCAGATCTGGCTGCGGCTGGCCGCGCGTGTGGCAAACGTGCTCGCCAACCCTGAAGTGGACGGGGTGATGATCACCCACGGTACCGATACTCTGGAAGAGACCAGTTATTTTCTCAGCCTGGTAACGAAGAGCGAGAAGCCTGTCGTCATGGTCGGCTCCATGCGACCGGCCACGGCGGTCAGCGCGGACGGCCCCGGCAATCTTTACAACGCCGTCGCCGTTGCCAGCGATCCGCGTGCCCGAAAGCGCGGAACGCTGGTTTGCCTGAACGACGAAATTCATTACGCGCGCAACGTCGTAAAGACCGACACGACGAGCGTTCAGACATTCAAGAGTCTCAATCGTGGACCGGCCGGCGTGGTTCACACCGGCAATATCACATGGTTTGAGCCGATGGACCGTAAAGTCGGCCCCGCCACGGAGTTCTCGGTTGCGGGCCTCGATCAACTGCCAAGGGTGGATATTCTTTACGCACACGCGAATATGAGCGCCGACCTGATCGAGGCTGCCATCCGCAACGGCGCCCAGGGTCTGGTCATCGCTGGCGTAGGCGATGGAAACATGACACAGCAGGCCCTGGAGGTGCTGGGCAAAGCGGCTCGCGAGGGCATCGTCGTCGTGCGCAGTACGCGCCTGCCGGCGGGTATCGTGCTGAGAAACAACGAGATCAATGACGATGAGCTCGGCTTTATCGCGTCGGGCGAACTGAACCCTGCCAAGTCGCGGGTGTTGCTGCAACTGGCGCTGACCCGTACGCGCGACCCGCTGCAGATACAGCGGATGTTCGACGAATACTGATTCCCGCCCCGCCGCAAGGCGGCGGCGCGCGCCGGAGTGATGCGCGACCGATGAGTCGCCGGTCCGTTGGGTATACTGCGGAGCTGTTCATCGACCATCCGGCAGAGCACTGATGCCAAGAACGGCGACCAAAATTCCACGCACTTTTCAGGACCTGATCCTGGCCCTGCAGCACTACTGGGCCGAACGGGGCTGCGTGATCATGCAACCCTACGACATGGAGATGGGAGCGGGCACGTTTCACGTGGCCACGTTCCTGCGTGCCCTCGGGCCGGAACCCTGGAGCGCCGCTTACGTGCAGCCATCGCGTCGGCCGACCGATGGTCGGTATGGGGACAATCCTTTCCGTCTGCAGCATTACTACCAGTACCAGGTCGTGATCAAGCCGTCCCCGGAGGACATCATCGAGCTGTACCTTGGCTCATTGCGTGCCGTGGGTATCGACCCGCAGATCAACGACGTGCGATTCGTCGAGGACAACTGGGAGTCCCCCACACTCGGTGCCTGGGGCCTGGGCTGGGAAGTCTGGCTGAACGGCATGGAAGTCACGCAGTTCACATATTTTCAACAGGTCGGTGGCCTGGACTGCCGCCCGGTGATGGGCGAGATAACCTACGGTCTCGAGCGACTGGCGATGTATCTGCAGGGCGTCGAGAGCGTCTTCGACCTGCTCTGGGCGGACGGTCCGCTCGGGCGGGTCACTTACGGCGACGTCTATCATCAGAACGAAGTGGAGCAGTCCCGGTTCAACTTTGAACTCGCGGACGTTGATGAACTGTTCCGCCAGTTCGATGCGCATGAATCCGAGTGTCAGCGGTTGCTTGAAGCAGGTGTGCCATTGCCCGCTTACGAGCGCATGCTGAAGGCTTCGCATACCTTCAATCTGCTCGATGCCCGGCGTGCGATTTCAGTGGCCGAGCGGCAGCGATTTATCCTGCGCGTGCGCACGCTGGCTCGTGGCGTCGCGTCGGCCTATTACGAAAGCCGCAAGGCGCTTGGTTTCCCGATGCAGCGGCGACATGCGGGCGCAGACAGCGAAGAGGCACCCGCATGAACTCAAAGGACTTCCTGGTCGAGATCGGGACCGAGGAGTTGCCGCCGAAGTCGCTGCGCAAACTCGCTGAGTCATTTGCAGCAGGCATCGTCCGCGGACTGGCCGACGCCGGCCTGCCGCATCGCAACGTCGAACACTTCGCTTCACCGCGTCGGCTCGCCGTCAGGGTTCTCAGGCTTGCCGAACAGCAGCCTGATCGCAGCCTCGAGCGCCGCGGCCCGCCGGTGAGCAGTGCTTTTGACGCGGACGGTGCGCCGACCCGGGCCGGCCTTGCATTTGCCGCGAGCTTTGGCGTCGAGGTTTCAGCTCTCGGGCGACTGGAGACGCCGAAGGGCGCCTGGCTTGTCTTCCGCGGAAACGAAGCCGGTGCCCGCACCGTGGACCTGCTGCCAGGTATCGTCGTCGCGGCGCTCGAACAGCTGCCGATTGCGAAGCGAATGCGCTGGGGCAGCGGAGAGGCAGAGTTCGTCCGCCCCGTTCACTGGGTCCTGATGCTGTTTGGCAAGGAAACCGTACAGGGCCAGGTGCTCGGGCTGAATGCGTCAAACGTCAGCTACGGTCATCGTTTCATGGCGCCGCGAGCCTTACGGATAACGACCCCGGCGGCCTACCTGAACACGCTGCGCAGACGCGGCCGGGTGCTGGCCGATATGGACGAACGGCTCGCCGTGATTCGCGACGGCGTCCGCGCCGCGGCTGAAGCCCTCGGCGGCCAGGCCGTCATGGGCGATGACCTGCTCGAGGAAGTGACGGCGCTCGTCGAATGGCCGGTGCCGCTGGCCGGTCGATTCGACGCGACATTTCTCGACCTGCCTGAGGAAGTGTTGATCGCCACCTTGCAGGATCACCAGCGTTATTTCCCCGTGCGGGATCGCGGCGGCGCACTGATGCCCTGCTTTGTCACAGTCTCAAACATTGAAAGCGCCGACCCCGGGCGGATCATTGCAGGCAACGAGCGCGTCGTGCGGCCTCGGCTCAGCGACGCGGCGTTTTTCTGGGCGACCGATCGCAAGCAGACTCTGGCCTCGAGGTGCGAAGCGCTGAAGCAGGTGACATTCCAGGCCAAGCTCGGTTCGCTGCACGATAAGTCGGAGCGCGTTCGAGGACTCGCCCACGAAGTGGCGAGGCTGACAGGGGCCGATGCCGAGCTGGCCAGCCGGGCGGCTGAACTCGCCAAGTGCGATCTGCTGACCTCGATGGTCGGCGAATTCCCGGAACTGCAGGGTGTCATGGGCCGTTACTACGCGCAGCTCGATGGCGAGCCGGCCGAGGTGGCCAATGCGCTTCTCGAGCAGTACCTGCCACGCTTCGCCGGGGACCGGTTGCCGGCGACGCGTACCGGGATGGCGCTGGCTATCGCTGATCGGGTCGACACGATTGCCGGTATCTTCGCCGCCGGCCAGAAGCCGACCGGAACGCGCGATCCTTTTGGGCTGCGCCGGGCGGCCCTCGGGTTGCTGCGGATCAGCATCGAGCACCGGCTCGACCTCGATCTGCAACATTTGATCGGGCAGGCCCTTGGGGCTCTTCCGTTCGCGGTGACCGGCGAGCTGGCTGCTGAAATCTATGACTACATCATCGAGCGGTTGCGCGCCTACTACCTCGATGGCGAGGCGAACTTCCATGCGACGGCAGAAATGTTCGACGCGGTTCTGGCAACCCGTCCGGTCTCACCGCTTGATTTCGACACGCGGCTGCGGGCCCTGGTGTCATTCCTGAAACTTGACGATGCGCAGAGCCTCACGGCAGCGAACAAGCGGATTTCCAATATCCTTCGCAAAGCCAGTGAATCCGTTCCGGACCGCGTGGACAATGAACTGCTGCGTGATCCCGTCGAGCAGATCCTCGGTGAACAGGTCTCGGCGATGCGACGACAGACTGAACCGATGTTTGCGGCTCGCCAGTACACTGAGGCGTTGAGCCTGCTGGCGGCGTTGCGGGGCGCCGTGGATGACTTCTTCGACTCGGTGATGGTCATGGACGAAGATCCGGCGCTACGCGCGAATCGGCTCGCGCTACTCGGTGAAATTCAGGCGCTGTTCATGGAAACAGCGGACTTGTCTCGATTGCCGGGGTAACGCCAGGGTCATGCAGTACCTGCGCTCGCTGCTGTTTACGGTCCTTTTTTATTCGCTGAGCTTGCTGGTCAGCGCCTTCCTGATTGTCACCTCGATTGTGCCGATGTCGCTGCAGAGGCGTTTTGCGATCGGCCCGCGCGCATGGGGCGCCAGCAACCTCTGGCTGCTCAAAGCGATCTGTGGCCTCGGTTACACGGTCGAGGGACGAGAAAATCTTCCCGACGAACCGTTCATCGCGATGTGGAAACATTCCTCCACCTGGGAAACGCTCGCGATGATGGTGGTCACGCCCCCTGCGGCCTGGATCCAGAAGAAGGAAGTCCTGTGGATCCCGCTGCTGGGCTGGGCGACGCTCGTTTACAAGCCGATCACGATTGACCGCAAGGCCGGGCACTCCTCCGTGAACCAGGTCGTGACCCAGGGCCAAGAGCGATTTGAGGAAGGATTGGGTGTCCTGATCTACCCGGAAGGCACCCGGGTGTTGCCCGGCCAGACGCGCAAGTTCGGCATCAGCGGAGCGCTGCTCGCGACCAAGACAGGCCGCTACGCCGTACCCATCACGCACAATGCCGGCTACTTCTGGCGACGCCGCGGGTTGCTGAAGCATCCGGGCACGATACGCGTCGTTATCGGCTCGCCCATTGACCCCGCCGGGCTCGAGCCGCGTGAGGTCAACGAGCGCGCACAGCAATGGATCGAATCCACGCTGGCAGCGATCACCGCCCAGCCTGGTGGTAAGCCTGAGTAATTAGTCGCCAATAAAGTTATTGGTAGTGGATACATTTATCAAGTTTTTGTCGGTAAACGTTATTTTCTAATTGAAGCGGACAACCCGCCGTGAAAACTCGTCGTCGTGGCGCGAGCGGGCCTGTGCTGCGCACCCAGATGGCGAGAGTTGGCTCGACTAATCCTGCGGGTTTTCTTCGTTTCGCAACGCCTCCAGTACCACCATTCGGTCGATGTACATTGCGCGAAGACAGGCCCGATGTGCGTCTGAAAATGCGCACAGACTGCGCCGACGGAACCAGTATGGCTGCGGCTCGAGCGTGGGCCTCGAGGTTTCCACGACTCCGAGGTCGAGTTGCTCCAGCAACAAACCCATTCGCCGGTCGATCGCGAGTAGTTCCGGATCCTCGCACACTAGCTGGTCGCTCGCGTAAACCGGCTCTTCGCAGTTCACCGTCAGCCGCTCCGGCGGCGGCGGAATGGCATGGGCGAGAGGAACAGCTGCCAGTCCAATCAAAAGCAATCTGAGTGGAACACCCGGGATCCGGATTAGGCGGGAAATGTGATTCACGAAACCAGTCTAGCTTAGCCGGTCTGGACGATGAGTTCTGAGCGATCTGAATTATTCTACTGGGCGACGATCACCGTTTCGCAGACGCTTGGCACGGCGCTGGGCGACTGGACGGCCGACACGGCCGACACGGCCGGGCTCGGATACACCGGTGGCATCGGAATCTTCGCAGCCATGCTCACGGGCATCGCTCTACTCTATCGATGGAGCCGCATGTCGCACACCCTGTTGTTCTGGGCTGCGTTCGTCCTGACCCGGCCGCTTGGAGCGGTCCTCGGGGACTTCCTGGACAAGCCTGTCAGTTCGGGCGGGCTGGAGCTCAGCCGGGTTGGTGCTTCGGTGGCACTTGCGGCGTTCATTCTTGCGTGCATCGCCATCCTCCCTCAGCGGGCGGCCACAGCGAAACATTGAGCCCTTTTGTCGTTTCCGCTCCCGATTTCGGCGTGATCCGCTTCTGGCCGAAGGCCGCCATCATACGCCTCTTATAATCGTAACCTATTGTTATTAAACAATATTATTGAAATATTTCGGTGTCAACCTATGAGAATAATAATGTCATTGTCTGCGGGACACTGGGCCATCAAAGATGGCTGATTAGACGTCGAGGTAATGCACCGATAGCGCGTTGCGCTCGATAAACTCCCGCCGAGGCTCGACCTGGTCGCCCATCAGTGTCGAGAAGATTTCGTCCGCCCCGAGAGCATCTTCGATCCGGACCTGCACCAGGCGCCGGGTGTTCGGGTTGATCGTCGTGTCCCATAACTGGTCGGGGTTCATTTCACCGAGGCCCTTGTAGCGCTGGATGCTTTGACCCTTGCGGGATTGCTGCAGCAGCCAGTCAAGCGCTTGCCGGAAGTTCGCAACTTCCTGAACCGTTTCGCCTTTCTTGATGTAAGCGCCGGGGCCGAACATGCCCGCGAGGGTCTGGCCGAGTGCCGTGATGCGCTTGTACTCGCTTGAATTGAAGAATTCCCTGTGCAGGTGTTTCTCGACCGTCGATCCGTGACGATCGCGGGCAACGACCAGGTGTGGCGGCTGACCGGCCGTCACGCTGACCTGGTAGACACGACCGGCCGCCGGGTCCGCATTGAGAAGCTGCTCGAGTTGCCCGCCCCAGAGTGCCAGCGCCGAAGCGTCTTCCTGCTCCGCTTCGGTGAGCTCCGGCAGCTGGAGCATCGTCTCGAGAACCTGCAGGTCGTATCGACCCGGTGAACGTCGCGCGGTTGCTTCGAGTTCCAGGTAGCGCCTGACAAGGGAATCCAGCCCCGTCTGTGACATCGGCTTTGCGTCCGCACTGACGTAAAGCTCCGCATTCTCCAGCGCGCCCTTTAGCAGCATTTCATTGAGTTCCGCGTCGTCCTTGACGTAGACCTCCGAGCGACCCTTTTTTACCTTGTACAGTGGCGGTTGCGCGATGTAGACATGCCCGCGCTCGATCAATTCCGGGAGTTGCCGGTAGAAGAACGTCAACAGCAGTGTACGGATATGGGATCCGTCGACGTCGGCGTCGGTCATGATGATAATTCGGTGATAACGCAGCTTGGCGAGGTCAAAATCATCTTTACCGATGCCACAACCGAGTGCAGTTATCAGCGTGCCGACTTCGACTGAGGAAAGCATCTTGTCGAAGCGGGCCCTTTCGACATTCAGAATCTTTCCTTTCAGTGGCAAGATCGCCTGCGTGCGTCTGTCGCGCCCTTGTTTCGCCGAACCGCCCGCGGAATCACCCTCGACGATAAACAGTTCGGATAGCGCCGGATCTTTTTCCTGGCAGTCCGCCAGCTTTCCTGGCAAACCGGCGATGTCGAGCGCGCCTTTGCGGCGCGTCAGTTCCCTCGCCTTTCGCGCAGCCTCCCTGGCCCTCGCCGCATCGACGATTTTGGCGACGATCGCCTTCGCCTGCGTCGGGTTCTCAAGCAGGTACTCACTCAATTTTTCGGCGATCAGTGACTCGACCTCGCCTTTGACCTGCGAGGAAACCAGTTTGTCCTTGGTTTGCGAGGAAAACTTGGGATCGGGCAACTTGACAGAAAGGACTGCGCTCAGGCCTTCGCGGGAGTCGTCGCCCGTGGTTGGCACGCGGTCTTTCTTGTTCGCCAGTTCGCGTTCAATGTAGTCGTTCAGCGTTCGTGTCAAACCGGCCCGGAATCCGGCGAGATGCGAACCACCGTCTTTCTGAGGGATGTTGTTCGTGTAGCAGTACATCGTTTCCTGATAGGAATCGTTCCACTGCAGGCCAATCTCGATCACGGTACCGTTGCGGTCGCCCTTGAACCAGAGTATGGGTTCGTGAATCGATGTCTTGCTGCGGTTGAGAAACTGCACGAACTCACGGATCCCGCCTTCATGGTGGAACACCTCCTGGCGGTCGTCGCGCTCATCGATCAACTCAATACGGACCCCGGAGTTCAGGAACGACAGCTCCCGCAATCGTTTCTGCAGAATCTCGTATTCAAACTCTATGTTGCCAAAGATCTCGTCGCTGGGTTTGAAGCGGATCTTCGTGCCATGGCGATCGCTGGAACCGACTTTCGCCAGGGGCGCCGTCGGAACCCCCATGCGGTATTCCTGCGAATATTCGTCGCCATCCTTGTGAATGATCAGCTGCAGGGATTCGGAAAGCGCATTGACCACCGAGACACCCACGCCGTGCAGTCCGCCGGACACCTTGTAGGAGGAATGGTCAAACTTTCCGCCTGCATGCAGGACGGTCATGATCACTTCCGCGGCGGAGCGGCCCTCCTCCGGGTGAATATCGACCGGGATGCCACGACCATTGTCTTCCACGGTCACGGATTCATCAGCGTGAATGGTGACCTTGATATCGGTGCAATATCCCGCCAGGGCTTCGTCGATGGAGTTATCCACGACCTCAAAGACCATGTGATGCAGACCGGTGCCGTCATCGGTGTCCCCGATGTACATGCCCGGCCGCTTTCTGACCGCATCGAGGCCCTTTAAAACCCTGATATTACTGGAATCGTAGGAATCGGGTCCGCTCATAGAAACCCCGTCGAAATATAACGGTCCATTATACCAGAGCGCGGACCGCACCATGTTCCACGTGGAACCTTGCCGCACCGGGCAGCCGGACCAGTACCGGGTTGGATGCGTCAAGCGCCGTTACGAACAACTGGGCGGGCACTCCAAGCAGTTCCTCGAGCAGCTTTTCCAGGTTCGCGGAATCCAGCTCAGCAGCGGGATCGTCGACCAGCAGTGACGCCACTTCCGAGCCTTTCTCGGCATTGCAGCGCAACTGAGCCAGAAGGAGGCTCGCCGCAAGGAGCTTCTGCTGCCCTCTGGAGACACGGTCCCTGGCCATCCGACCGCCCACTTTTATTCCAAGGTCCGCACGGTGCGGCCCGACCTGTGTCGACGCCCGCTCGATGTCGCGGCCACGTGAAGATGCCAGCGCTTCGCCAAATGAGTGCTCCGCTGGCCAGCCCTGATGGAGCACAAGCTCAACCGAGTCGCCTAGCAAGCGTTTAGCGACACTCGCAACCCACGGTTTCAGAATCTCGACATAGCGGTTCCGACAGGCCGCCACCTCCTCTCCCGCCGCGATCAACTCAGGCTCCCAGATTCTGATTTCGCTCGCGTGTCGGCCACCACGCAGCGCAGCGTTTCGCTGCCTGAGCGCTCGTTGGTAACGCCGCCACTGCTCGACGAAACGATGTTCCACGTGGAACACACCCCAATCCAGGTAACGGCGCCTCTCTCCAGGTCCGTCCTCAACCAGCCGATGCACCTCAGGATCAATCGCCTGAACAGGCAACACGCCCGCGAGTTCCGCCAATCCGGAAACCGCTTGTCCACCGCACCTTGCCTCGATGCCGCCGCTATCGACCCGCAGTCCAACGGACTGCCGTCGTCCCGCCGCCATTATCTGCCCACTGAGAAGGAACTCGCGGCATTGCGTTCGAATCAACATTTCGCGTCGATTCGTTCTGAAGGACCGCCCGCGCCCGAGAAAAAACACCGCCTCCAACAGGCTCGTCTTGCCGGAAGCGTTACCCCCGGAAATAAGGTTGCACCGCGAATCGAAAGTCAGATCAGCAGCTTCAATACAGCGAAAATTCTCGATGTGAAGCCGATCCAGGCTCATTCAACAGGCCTGAGCATCACAGGCGCATCGGCATTACCACGAAGCTGCACCCTTCCTCCGACGTCGAGCGGATCAGGCAACTGCTGTTCCCGTCAGTCAATCCGATCTGGACTTCCGGCCCGTCTATGGCCGAAAGCGCATCGAGCAGGTAGTTGACGTTAAAACCGATCTCCATCGCGTCCCCATCGTAGCTGACCTCCAGCTCTTCCTCCGCCTCTTCCTGCTCAGGGTTGTGGGCCTGGATGACGAGGGCGTTAGTCTTCACAGCAAACCGAATGCCACGGTACTTTTCGTTTGACAGGATCGCTGCGCGCTGAAGCGCGTGTCGAAGATCATCCCTGACCGCCGTGACAATGTGCGGAGGCTTGACGGGAATAACTCGGCTGTACTCCGGGAATCTTCCATCGATTAGCTTCGATGTGAAGCGAATATCGCCGATCTGAACTCTTATGTGGCTGCTGCCAATTGCAATATCCAGCGCCTGATCTTCGCCACTCAAGATTCTCTGTAGTTCCAGAACACCCTTCCGTGGAACGATCACTTGCTGACCGGTCTTTGACCCGTCATCCAGACCCACTTCACACATTGCCAGACGATGGCCGTCAGTTGCGACAGATCGAAGAATTTTCGAAGATGTTTCCAGAAGTAATCCGTTTAGATAATAGCGCACGTCCTGCTGCGCCATCGAGAAATGGGTCTTTTCCAGCAGCTTCTTGAAGTCTTTTTGTGGTAGTTGCAGCGTCTGGCCAGCACTGATTTCGTCGACAGTCGGGAACTCGGGCGCTGGCAGTGTCGAGAGCGTAAAACGGCTGCGCTTCGCACGAACAATCATGCGCTCACCGTCGAGCGTCATATTTATTTCCGTGCCTTCAGGTAAAGCTCGACAGATATCAAAAAGCTTCCGCCCGGGTACGGTAACCTCGCCGTTGCGCTGAACATCCACTTCAGAGGTCGCGACAAGTTCAACCTCCAGATCTGTCGCCGTCACTGACAATCGACCGCCCTTTGCTGAAACCAGCACGTTGGCGAGAATCGGCATCGTCTGGCGTCGTTCAACGACACCGATCACCGCTTGCAGAGGGCTCAGGATTGCTTCTCGTCTGGCAATGATTTTCATCGGTTCTTTTCCCAATATCTCTTATATGTATATGTATTACTGTAGTAGTTATTGGCCTGGCTCATCACTGTGCAGAACCGGGTTTTGTTACTACATAACAATCAGTTGCAGCAGGCACAAAACGCCTGACATCCCGCCTGTTAGCTGTTGGTGTCCTGTGGATGAAATGTGGACTTCGCCAGCCAGGGTTTAATCCACAGCTTGTACACATCATCCTGTCAGGGTTCTCAACAAGTTAAGGTAATCCTCGTTCATTCGTGTCTGGGAAACCCTTAAATCCTTGATCACCCGGCAGGCATGCAGCACGGTCGTATGATCGCGTCCACCGAAGGCATCGCCAATTTCCGGCAGGCTGTGATTGGTCAGTTCCTTCGACAACGCCATCGCTACCTGCCGTGGCCGCGTTATTGAGCGGCTGCGTCGCTTCGACAGCAGATCCGCCACCCGTATCTTGAAATACTCGGCGACCGTCTTCTGAATGTTTTCGATCGTCACGAGGCGCTCCTGCAGCGCCAGCAGGTCGCGCAGGGCTTCTTTTGCAAAATCCAGAGTTATGGGGCGACCGGTAAACTGGGAGTTGGCAATCACGCGGCGCATTGCGCCTTCGAGTTCGCGTACATTTGACCGAATCCGCTTGGCGACGAAGAACGCGACTTCTTCGGGCATCGCAACCCCGCTGGAAGCCGCTTTGCTCATCAGGATCGCGACACAGGTTTCCAGTTCGGGCGGCTCGATCGCCACCGTCAGGCCCCAGCCAAACCGAGATTTCAGCCGTTCCTCGAGACCGACAACCTCCTTCGGATAACGATCGCAGGTCAGGATGACCTGATGCTGGCCTTCCAGCAACGCGTTGAACGTATGGAAAAATTCTTCCTGAGAGCGTTCCTTGCCCGCAAAAAACTGGATGTCATCGATCAACAGTGCATCCAGTGTCCGGTACGCCGTCTTGAACTCGTTCATCGTGTTGTGCTGCAGCGCGCGGACCATGTCGCCGACAAAACGCTCAGAGTGCACGTAGGCTACGCGTGCATTACGGCTGCGGGCGCAGATCTGGCTGCCGACTGCGTGCATGAGGTGAGTCTTACCGAGCCCGACGCCACCGTAAATGAACAATGGGTTATAGGCTGAGCCAGGGTTTTCCGCTACCTGAACCGCCGCGGCCCGAGCCAGCTGGTTGCTCTTGCCCTCAACGAAATTGCTGAATGTGAAATCGGGATTGAGCCGCCCGCCCAGTGGCGCCCTCGTGGGTTCCCGCCGGCCTGGATCTGCGGTTGCGGCAGAACCCTCAGCGGGTGACTGCTCCACCACCTCGAGCCGGCGCGAGCCGATCTCCAGCACGAGGCGTGGCGCCGGAGCGGGTACCATTTCGTCCACGAGTTCTCGAATGCGGTCGGCACAATTCTCGCTAACCCATTCGACCACGTAGCGGTTTGGCGCCAGGAGTCGAAGTTGCTCCGATTCTTCTATCGCCTGCAACGGCCTTATCCAGGTGTTGAAATGCTGCTGGCTAAGTTCTGATTCCAGCCGGCTGAGGCATTGATTCCAAAGGGATGTTTGCACTAACGACAGGCCATGAATGGGGCTTGATGCCACTTTTTCTGGAACACGAAAGGGCCCAAAAGTGTATACCGGTGGCGTGCCTGTGGATATCTCTGATGTCGTGGGATTCCGAGTCGGCGGCCGGTTGACGCTGGGCTTCCGGCTGCGTATCCTTTCGCGCCCATTTTCCCGCCAGGAAACGACCTCGTTTCTGGCCTGATTTACGGCAGAAACGGAGCCGACAATGAAGCGCACATTTCAACCGAGCAACCTCCATCGCAAGAGGACACATGGCTTCCGTGCGCGCATGGCGACCAAGAGCGGACGGGCTATCCTGCAGGCTCGACGCGCTAAAGGCCGCAAGCGCCTGTCCGCCTGAACACTCAGCGGCCAGTTCCAGCCAAAGCGCCCCCTGCCAACGGGCTGCCGAGAGAACGCCGCCTCACGAAGAAGCCACAGTTCGACGTCGTCCATCGACAGGGCGCACGGTCGTCAGACGCTTTGTTCAGGGTCATTGCCATGCCCAATGATGCGGCCAACCCGAGACTCGGGCTGGCCGTTGGCGTCAAGACAATTGGCAACGCCGTGAAGCGCAACCGGGTGAAGCGTCGTGTTCGCGAATATTTCCGAAAAACTTACACCGAGCTTCCGGCCGTGGATCTGGTCGTGAACGCACGCCCGGCGGCAGGTAAGGCTACCAGCGCTGAAATAGCGTTCAGCCTGGCCGGGCACTGGCACAGGGTACGCTGCTCATGCGCATGATCCTCAGCCGCGCGATCCAGGGTTATCGTCGGTTCGTGAGCCCGCTGCTGGGCTCGAACTGCCGGTTCTACCCGAGCTGTTCCTGTTACGCTCAGGAGTCGATTGAACGCCATGGTGCGTTGGCTGGTTCCTGGCTGGCACTTCGGCGCATTGCTCGCTGCCATCCCTGGCATCCCGGCGGTTACGAACCGGTTCCGAGCGAGCCGCCCACCCTATTCAAGCGACCGACACATGGATAACCCAAGGATCTACCTCTGGATCGCCCTCGCGATGATGGTCTGGATGAACGTCATCCAGTGGACACAGGACTACGGTGACAAGCCGGCGACGGCGGCGGTGGATCAGACTTCCAACACGGCGCCGGATGGTTCAGCAGACGCGCCTGGTGAGCCGGGCTCAGCAGGGCGCAGTTTGCCAGAGTTACCCTCAGCGTCCGGCGGCACGGCTAACGAGACCGGCACGACCGGCGGCGAGATGGCTGCCGGTCAGCCGAGCATCCACGTAGTGACCGACGTGCTCGACCTGGACATCAGCCTGCAGGGCGGTAACCTGGTTCGGGCCGATCTGCTCAAGTATCCGCAGGACAAGAAGCCCGGGAGTCCGCCGGTTCGATTGCTCGATACCGGTGAGGCGCGTTACAACGTCGCGCGCAGCGGGCTGCGTGCAGCCGATGGACGTGAAGAGCCGACTCACCTCGCGATGCTGACTGCACAGGCCGATGAATACCGCTTGCCGAGCGGAGCCAGCGAGTTGCTTGTGCCGCTTTCGTGGACCGATGGCAACGGCGTTTCGGTCGTCAAAACCTACGTATTCAGGCCAGGCAGCTACGCAGTCGAAGTGCACTATGACGTGCGTAACCGTTCGAGTGAGGCCTGGACGGCCGCCTCTTACCTGCAGTTTGCGCGGCACGTTTACCAGCAGAAGCGCTCGATGTTCAATGTCGAGACCTACGCTTACCGAGGCCCAGCGATTTACGACGGCGCCAAGTACAGCAAGCTTGACGTCAATGACGAGGACGATACTGCCCTGGCGAAGACCTTCAGCGGTGGCTGGATGGCTGAGTTGCAGCATCATTTTGTCACCGCGGCAGTGCCGCCGGGCGACGAGGTGTACGACTACACGCTCGGCCTGGAAGCCGATCACTCGCTGATCAGTTATCGCGGTCCGCTGAAGACCGTGCCTGCCGGCGGCGAAGGGCAGTTCACTGAGACCTTGTTCATCGGGCCCAAACTGCAGAAGCAACTGCGAGACGTAGGCCCGAAGCTGGAGCTGACCGCTGACTATGGCAAGCTGACGATCCTCTCGCAGCCCTTGTTCTGGCTGCTCCAGAAAGTGCACAGCTTTGTCGGCAACTGGGGCTGGGCAATCATCATCGTGACGATCCTGCTCAAGCTGCTGTTCTATAAGCTCACCGAGACCAGTGGCCGGTCGATGGCCAAGATGCGCACGATTGCACCGCGCATCAAGAGCATCCAGGAGCGATACAAAGACGATCGCGAGCAACTCGCCAAGCAGATGATGGAGATCTACAAGCGCGAGAAGATCAACCCGGTGGCCGGTTGTCTGCCGATACTGGTCCAGATACCGGTGTTCCTGGCCTTTTACTGGGTGCTGCTTGAAAGCGTGGAAATGCGCCAGGCGCCCTGGATTCTGTGGATCCAGGACCTCTCTTCGCGCGATCCCTACTTCATTCTGCCGATTGCGATGGGCGCCGCGATGTTCGGACAGTTCAAGCTCAACCCGGCGCCCCCGGATCCGATGCAGGCCAAGATCTTTGCCTTCATGCCGGTCATGATGACAGTGATGATGGCGTGGTTTCCAGCCGGGCTCGTTCTCTACTGGTTGACCAATACACTGTTGTCGATGGCACAGCAGTGGAACATCAATCGCGTTGTCGAGCGCGAAGCCAAGAGCCGCTGAGTCAACGCGCCGTTCAACCGCGACGATGTCTGAGACCATTGCGGCGATTGCAACGGCTCCGGGCCGCGGGGGAGTCGGGATCGTGCGCGTCTCCGGTGGCGGCTGCCGGGCGATTGCACAGGCCGTCGTCGGCGGCGTTCCGAGGCCGCGATTCGCGGAAGTGCACAGCTTCCTCGACGAAGATGGCGCGCCGCTCGATGCGGGATTGGCGCTCTTCTTTCCCGGACCCCGGTCGTTCACCGGTGAGGACGTGCTCGAACTGCATGCGCACGGTGGCCCGGTCGTGCTCAACCTCATTCTGGGCCGGGTTCTCGCACTTGGTGCCCGCCTGGCCGGACCCGGCGAATTTACGCAGCGCGCGTTCCTGAACGGAAAGCTCGACCTCGCACAGGCCGAGGCCATTATCGATCTGATAGACAGCGGATCCGCGCAGGCGGCGCGAGCCGCAGCGCGATCGCTGCGCGGAGACTTTTCCGACCGGGTACGCGCCCTTGGTCAGCAGGTCATGGATCTGAGAATGTGGGTCGAGGCGGCGATCGACTTCCCTGAGGAAGAGGTCGATTTTCTTGCGGCGCCCGCCCTGCAGCAACGCATGGAAGCGCTGCGCCGGCAGTTTGACGCCCTTGCCGACACCGCTGAACAGGGCACTTTGCTGCGCGATGGACTGACGCTGGTCATCGCCGGGCGACCGAACGCGGGCAAGTCCAGTCTGTTGAACCGACTCGCCGGATATGACGCCGCGATCGTGACGGCGAGACCCGGTACGACCCGAGACGTGCTTCGCGAGCGCATCGAGATCGACGGACTGCCTGTCCACGTGCTCGATACGGCTGGTTTGCGAGAGACCGAGGATGAAATCGAAATCGAGGGCGTTCGTCGTGCGCAGCGCGAGATCGAGCGCGCTGATCGCCTGGTGTTTGTCGTCGATGCCGGTGATCCGGAGGCGATGGCCTCCGTCGCGAATGACATGGCAGCGCTGCCAGGCGACACGCCGCGCACGATCCTCTGCAACAAGATCGACCTGACACGGGATCAGCCCCGTGTCGAACCCGGCCCGACGCCGCGCGTGTTCGCGAGTACCGCGACCGGGGCAGGTCTGGACCTCTTCCGCGCTCACCTCAAGAAATGCGCCGGCTTTCATCCCACCGGCGGCGGGGATCTCTCGGCGCGATCCCGGCACCTCGACGCTTTGCGCCGCGCGCGCGCCCACGCCGAAGAGGCCTTGCGTCTGCACGCCGGGCAGAATGCCGGCGAACTGGTGGCGCAGGAGCTGAGCGACGCGCAACGCGAGCTTGGCGCGATCACCGGACAGGTCAGCAGCGACGAATTGCTGGGCCAGATCTTTGCTTCTTTCTGTATAGGCAAGTAGCGGGCCTGCCGCTGGCTTGCGGGCCCCGGTTTGACTCGTGCTACCGACGCAGGCGAGCAGGAACATGGTCCCGAAGAGCGCCTCTGTCAGTCATCAATGTATGTTGTCATCGCCGGCACGCCGGGCGACCATTCGTTCCCATGTCCGAAAAAGCCGACGGCTTTCATGTGATCACTGACGATACTCGCCGTCGGCCGGGGTTCAACCGATTCGCCACGGATAGCATCTTCGACGGGCGACGAGGATCGAATCAGGCCTGCGACCGTGCATCGATGAATTGCGCCCGCCGCGGCCCTTTCCATGACGGGCTCCGGGTATCGTGAGCAGGGCGCTGCGTACCGGCGATCACATGTCGGAGCGATTACGTTCGTCGCTGGAGTTGCTGTTCGGCGAGCGGGTCGACGAGGTGCGGCTTGTTGAGCATTCCTGGTATTGCCGCCTGCACTGGCGTGCGCGCGCGACGACGCGGCGCAACCGCATTTTTCTTCGTGGCTCGCTCGATGAGTTTTTTGCCGACCCGGAGCTGCTTCTGCACGAGTACTACCACGTGCTGCGCCAGTGGAACCGAGGCCGGCTGAGCATACGGACCTACCTGGTGGAATCGCTGGCCCGGGGCTACTGGCAGAATCGCTACGAGCGGCAGGCACGGCGATTCGTCAGCCTTCGCCTGCCCGCTTTCGAGAAACTGCAAAGGCACTGAGGCTTGTCCGGGCCGCTTATCCGCAGGTGAGACCCACGGCAGAGGCGAGCCGCGAGCGGCAGTCGTACAATGCGCGGTCCCAAGGGGATTGACGATGCGATTTGCAGAACACTTTGATGTCATTGTAATCGGTGGCGGTCATGCCGGTACCGAGGCCGCGCTGGCAGCGGCGCGGATGGGCGTGCGCACGCTGCTGATTACTCAGAGCATCGAAACCCTGGGCCAGATGAGCTGCAATCCTGCAATTGGCGGGATTGGCAAGGGCCATCTCGTAAAGGAAATTGATGCGCTCGGCGGCGCGATGGCCCGTGCGGCCGATCGCGCCGGTATCCATTTCCGCACGCTGAACGCGAGCAAGGGCCCTGCCGTGCGCGCAACGCGCGCGCAGGCCGACCGCGTGCTGTATCGGCGGGAGATTCGCCGCCTGCTGGAAAACCAGCCCGGGCTTAACCTGTTCCAGCAGGAGGTGGCTGACCTGACCATCGAGGCCGGGCGGGTCACGGGCGTGGTGACGGCCAGTGGCGTCGAGTTCACGGCCGCGGCGGTCGTTCTGACGGTCGGTACATTTCTCGGCGGCCGCATTCACGTCGGACTCCAGCAGCAGGCCGGTGGGCGTGCGGGCGATCCGCCTTCACTGCGTCTTGCCGAGCGTCTGCGGGAATTGCCGCTGCGGGTGGGGCGGCTCAAGACGGGTACGCCGCCACGTATCGACGGGCGCTCGATCGATTATTCGGGACTGCAGGAGCAGCCCGGTGACGAGCCGGCGCCGGTGTTCTCCTGCCTCGGTCTTCGCAGCGAGCATCCTCGGCAGGTGAACTGCTGGATTACGGCTACCACCGAAAAGACGCACGAGATCATTCGCGCCGCCGCCGATCGCTCGCCCATGTTCACGGGAATCATCGATGGCGTCGGACCGCGCTACTGCCCTTCGGTCGAGGACAAGGTGACCCGGTTTGCGGACAAGCCCTCCCACCAGGTCTTCATCGAACCGGAGGGTCTCGATACCCACGAGGTCTACCCGAACGGCATTTCCACGAGCCTGCCGTTCGATGTGCAGCAGGCGTTTGTCAGGACCATCCGCGGATTCGAGCGGGCGCATCTTACGCGACCGGGGTACGCTATCGAGTACGATTTTTTTGATCCGCGCGACCTGCAGCCGACTCTTCAGACCCGGTTCATCGGCGGGCTGTATTTCGCCGGTCAGATCAACGGTACGACCGGCTACGAAGAAGCGGCGGCACAGGGACTGATCGCCGGCATCAATGCCGGGCTTGCGGTGCAGGGCAACGAAGCGTGGTGGCCGCGGCGCAGCGATGCCTACATCGGCGTACTGATCGACGACCTGATCACCCAGGGCGCACCGGAGCCTTACCGCATGTTTACCAGTCGAGCGGAATACCGGCTCAGCCTCCGCGAAGACAATGCCGACCTGCGCCTGACGCCGGTCGGTCGCCGGCTCGGGCTGGTTGGCGAGGAACGCTGGTCGCTCTTCGAGGCGAAGCGACGGGCGGTTGGCGAGGAAATCGCCCGCTTGCGAACGACGCGTCTGCGGCCGGGTACACCGGCGGCTGAACCGCTCGAAGCCGTGCTCGGGGCGCCTTTGTCGAAAGAACAATCTGCATTTGACTTGTTGTCCCGGCCGGCCGTCGACCACGGTGAGCTGAGAAGCGCACTGGGTTACGAGCGGCCCGACTGGCAGGACGATGAGCGTCTGTCGGTACAGGTGCCCCTGCAGGTCAGTGTGCAGGCCAAATACAGGGGATATATTGAGCGCCAGCACGAGGAGATCGAGCGGCAACGACGAAACGAGCTGACCGCCCTGCCGGCCGATCTCGACTATTCACAAGTCGGCGGCCTGTCGAACGAAGTTCGACAGCGACTGCAGGAGCATCGACCCGCAACGATTGGCCAGGCCAGCCGCATACCGGGTTTAACCCCGGCGGCGGTATCGTTGCTTCTGATCCACCTCAAGCGCCGGGAGATGAGCGCGGTGAATGATCCGCAGCGGCTCGCGCATGGTGCCTGAGCCTATGCTGCGCCGCCTTTCAGCCGGCGGCAGATCCCGTGGTCTGGCCGGACTGATGCTCGGCGTCCTGCTTCTGAGCGCTTGCGGTGGCGGTACAGACTCTGAAGCGGTGCAGAAGGCGAGCGACGTACCCGACCTGACGACCCTTAGGCGAGGCAACGGCCCCGAACCGGACACACTGGATCCGCAGCGGGCACGGACCGACTCAGCCCTCAATGCACTGCGCGACCTGTTCGAGGGCCTGACGGCCGTCGGCCCCGACGGTGCACCCGTGCCGGCGGCCGCCGAGTCCTGGACGATCTCGCCCGATGGGCTCGAGTACCGTTTCCGATTGCGGCCGGGCTTGCGCTGGTCCAACGGTGACGCGCTGACGGGCGCTGATTTCGTCGCCGGCATGCGTCGATTGGTCGACCCGGCGACGGCCTCGCAATACGCACAGATTTTCGAGCCGGTACTTGGCGCAGCGGCAATCACGCGTGGCAAGGCCGCGAGCAGTGAACTGGGCGTGTCCGCACCGGATGAGCGCACGATCGTAGTCCGGCTCGAGCATCCAGCACCTTATGTACTTGGGCTGTTCACGCATCCGAGCACGTTCCCGGTGCATGGCCCGACCCTGGAGCGCCATGGCCTGGAGTACGCGCGGCCAGGCCGCCTGGTCTCAAACGGTGCCTTTGTGCTGGAAGACTGGGTTGTCGGTTCGCACATCGTCGCACGCCGCAATGAACATTACTGGAACGCAGCGCAGACTGCGCTTGAGCGGGTGTATTACGTCCACCAGGCCGATGCGGCGACGGAGTTTCGTCAGTATCGGGCCGGACAACTCGACGTCAGCTATGTCGTACCGCCGCCGCAGTTCTCCTGGATCAAGGAACACCTTGGAGCCGAGCTGCAGGTCTCGCCACAGCTGAGCGTCTACTACTACGGGTTCAACCTGAGCCGGCCCCCTTTCAAGGACAATCCCGGCCTGCGTCGCGCGCTGTCGATGGTCATCGATCGCGAGCGCCTGACCCGCTCAGTGACCGGGGTTGGCGAGACCCCGGCCTACGGCTGGGTGCCGCGCGGTGTCGCGAATTACAGCTCGCAGTCCTTCGATTACGCCGAGCTGCCCTATGAGGACCGAGTCCGCGAGGCGCGGGCGCTGTATCGGGATGCGGGGTATTCGGATGCGGCGCCGCTGCATGTCGAGATTCGCTACAACTCCGGGGAAGTCCACAATCGACTGGCCGTGGCCGTGGCCGCGATGTGGAAAGAATCACTGGGCGTGGAAACCACGCTCTATGCCGAAGAGTTTCGCGCCTTGCTGCAAAGCATCCAGGCACGTGACGAGACGCAGGTCTTCCGTTCCAGCTGGATCGGCGATTTCAACGATGCGTTCACGTTCGCGCAATTGCTGCAGAGCGACTTCGGCATCAATCTGACCGGTTACGCCAACCCGGAATACGACCGCTTGCTGGCGGCCGCGACGCAGCAGGCCGACGTCGCCCGACGTCGGGCCCTGCTCGAGGAAGCCGAGCGGCTCATGCTCGCGGATCATCCCGTGTTGCCACTCTACTTCTACGTCAACAAGCACCTGGTCAAGCCCTATGTCCGGGGCTGGTCCGGCAACGTCATGAACGTCCAGTACAGCAAGGACGTTCACCTTGAACCGGCCGGATGAGTCCTGCGTCACAGATCCCTTCGAGCAACACAAAAGGAAGTTGAGCCAGAGGACCCGCAATTGCGATCATTGCCACCCCTGTCGGTGGTGTCAGAAAAATAATGGCTTGGTTTGTACTTTTTGCGATAACGGTTTTCGGCCTGTATTTCTGGCGGGAATACCGGGTACAGCAACAGGACTTGCAGAGCGCTTCGGCGCCGCATCGCACCGGCGAGCGGTATATCGGCCAGGTGCTAACGCTTGCCGACGGCATCGAAGCAGGCGGTGGCCGCGCCTTGCTCGGTAACCATCGCTGGGCCCTGCGAGGACCGGACGTACCACCGGGCTCGCGGGTCCGGGTGACCGGCATAGACGGCTGCGTGCTGATCGTCGATCGACTGCCCGACTGAGACCGTCGCTTCGGCGGCTCGTCATTTCTCTGAGCGCCGGTCAACTCCACCAACTGTCAAGTAGATCTATTTCTTTTACAGATAAAAGATACTTTATCAGTACACATTAATCGTTTTAATTATATAATAGTCCTTCGCGAAGGCAGCCCCAATCAGGGCTCGAGATCGTACTCGGCGGTAACCGTGGCCATGAAGCGCAGTTCCCCGGGCTGGTAGCCTGACTCGGCTGACACAGCGGCCTCTGCGGCCGCGTAACGCGGTGCCGCCCCCATCATCGGCATCGGCGCGCCACCGGTAACATCCAGCCGGCGCACGGCACCGAGGCGGGCGCCTGCGGCCCTGGCCAGCGTTTCGGCATTCAGCCGGGCGTCGGCAACGGCCTTGCTCATTGCCTCGCGTTCAAACTCGGCACGCCGAGTGGCGTTCAGAACTGGCTCGCTGACCTGGTTCACGCCGGCGTCGACCGCCCGCTCCAGAAGTGCGCCGAGTTTCTCCAGGTCGCGCAATTCCACGTTTACCTGCCGGCTGACCACGTAGCCCTGCAGTTGGCGCTTGCGTTCCTGTTCCAGCCAGGTGTACTCGGGCTGGATTCGCACACCGGTGGCATTGACCTGCTTCGCATCGATGCCGAGGTCCTTGCACAGTGCCAGAACGCGCCCGACCGTCGCTGCAACCTCGGCCCGCGCCTCGTCGAGCACCGGATTGCGGGCCTCGACGCCCAGCCCGACCAGTGCCTTGTCGGGCATGGCGGAGACGCTGCCCCGCCCGATAACCTGCACGCTGCGTGGTGGGGGATCGGCCAAGGCCACCCCGCACAGCAGCAGGGCGGTAATGTACAGTCCCATGCGACCGCCTTTTCGGATTGGCATGCGATTGACCTCGGTATCTTAGGTGGGCGACCCGGTCAGTCTAGCGACTCGCCGGGCAGATCGCTGGACCAACGGAATTCGACTCGCAAAACGCTTTTTATTAACATGCCGGACCCTCCGCCTTGGGGTGGCCGGAATTCCGTTGGGAGTACAAGATGAATCCGAGATCGGCCTGGCTTGCACTGAGCCTGACCACGACCCTGCTTGCTGTGCCGGCGCTGTCGGCGGCGGCTGACGCGGCGCGAGGGGAAACCCTCGCCTACACCTGCCATGGTTGTCACGGCATCCCAAACCTCATGAATTCGTATCCCGTGTACAAGGTGCCGAAACTGGGTGGGCAGCACGCGGCCTACCTCGAGGTAGCGCTGAAGGCCTATGCTGACCAGGAACGTAATCACCCGACGATGCATGCCCACGCCGCGACGATGTCGGAGCAGGATATGCAGGATATCGCTGCCTACCTGTCCGGACAGGAGCTCAACGCGACGGGTCGAGCGATCGGCACTGCGCCAAAAGCCAGTCAGACCTGCGTGGCCTGCCACGGTAACGACGGCATTGGCATCATGCCGGAGTACCCGAATCTTGCCGGGCAGCACGCGCAGTACCTCGAACACGCACTGCAGGCCTATCGGGGTGGCCAGCGTAAAAATGCAGTGATGGCCGGGATGGTGGCTGCGCTGACAGACCGGGATATCAAGGAGCTCGCGGCCTACTATTCGAGTCAGCGTCCGAGCCTCTGTGCGACCGATGAGATCCGCGCCAGGGGTAAGTGCGCAGGACTCTGAGCCGCTGCAGCCGTGCGCCGGCGTGCTTCGGCGCAATACCGGCCGTTGTATCGACTCGGGCTGACCGCGGTGCCCGGGCCACACCAGCATGAGCACCGCACGATCAGCCAACCCGGGTCCGATTGCAATGCCGGTGGGCAATGGCGTATCCGTCATCGATACGCTGTATACCCGGGCTCGCCATGCCGCCAGCCACCTGATTATCGAAGACGGTCGCGCAGCCTTCGTCGACACCGGGGCCGGTCCGGCTACGCCGCGACTGCTTGCCGCACTGGCAGAATGCGGCCTTCAAGCTGACCAGGTGGAGTACGTGTTCCTGACTCACGTCCACCTCGATCACGCCGGTGGCGCCGGGCGGCTTATGCAGGCGCTTCCGAAGGCGAAAGCCGTCGTTCATCCCCGCGGGGCACCTCATTTGGTGGATCCGACGCGGCTCATCGCCGGTACCATCGCTGTTTACGGCGAGGCGACCTTCAGAGACCTCTATGAAGACGTGCTGCCGATACATCCCGATCGGCTGATAGTACCCGGCGACGGCGAGCGGTTGTTCATGGGCCAGCGGCGCTTTGAGTTTATCGATACACCCGGGCATGCCCGCCATCATCATTCCATCGTCGACCCTGATCACCGCGAGATCTACACGGGCGACGCGTTTGGTCTTTGCTATCACGAATTCGACACGCACAAGGGCGCGTTTATCATCCCGACCACGACGCCGGTCCAGTTCGATCCACAGGCGATGCACGCCTCAGTCGACCGCCTGCTCACTCATGCGCCACTTCGTGTCTTCCAGACCCATTTCGGACCAGTCAAGGGGGTTCTCCGGCTCGCCAGTGATCTGCACCGCCTGATCGACGAATTCGTCGAAATCGCCCTGCACCACAAAAACGCTCCGGATCGAACCGCGCGAATAAGCCAGAGTTTGTATGCTTGTCTTGATCAGCGGCTCGACGCGCACGGCTACGAGGGCGATGCAGACCAGAGGCATGCTCTGCTGGACGAAGACATCGACCTCAATACGGCCGGTCTTGAAGTCTGGCTGGATCGAAACTGATGGCCAGCCGCGCCGGTGGGCGGGCGATCCGGCGGATTGCGGGGGTTCGTCCCGGCCCCGGGTCTTTGCCGCGACTTGAACTGGATCTCGGTTCCGGTCGGTTCGAACAGGTAGTGTGACCGGTGCCTGAATATGCCAGGAATCGCGATGGCGGTTCGCACTCTATTACCCAAGCAGCGGCCCGAAGGGTCGGGCGGCTGCGAGATTTAAGAGGCGCTCAATGGAGCAATTGAAGATGGCGGCCGAAGAGACTAAGAGCCTGGATCACGTCACGCTGACCCACCTGCAAAGGCTGGAGGCGGAGAGCATCCAGATCATGCGAGAGGTCGTGGCCGAGTGCGAAAAGCCGGTCATGCTGTATTCGGTCGGTAAGGACAGCGCCGTGATGCTGCACGTGGCGCTGAAGGCTTTCTATCCGGGAAAGCTGCCCTTTCCACTGCTGCACGTCGATACAACGTGGAAGTTTCGCCAGATGATCGAATTCCGCGATCAATTGGTCAAACAGCACGATCTCAACCTGATTGTGTATACGAACGAGGAAGGCATCCGCCAAGGCATCAACCCATTCACCCATGGCTCGGCCATCCACACTGACGTCATGAAGACGCAGGCGCTCAAGCAGGCGCTCGACAGCTATGGCTTCGGCACGGCGTTTGGTGGTGCGCGTCGCGATGAAGAGAAGAGCCGCGCCAAGGAACGCGTCTTTTCCTTTCGCTCGGCCCAGCATCGCTGGGACCCGAAGGCGCAGCGACCCGAGCTCTGGAGTCTGTACAACACCCGCAGGCACAAAGGCGAGAGCATCCGCGTCTTTCCGATGTCTAACTGGACGGAACTGGATATCTGGCAGTACATCTACCTGAACGACATTCCGATCGTGCCGCTGTACTACTCGGCCGAACGCCCGGTCGTCGAGCGCGACGGCACCCTGATCATGGTTGACGACGACCGCATGCCGCTCCACGCAGGCGAAAAGCCGATGATGAAGAAAGTCCGTTTCAGGACACTGGGCTGCTACCCGCTAACCGGCGCCGTTGAAAGCGAGGCCGATACATTGCCCGCGATCATCCAGGAGATGCTGCTGACGACCACGTCGGAGCGCCAGGGGCGCGTGATCGATCATGATCAGTCGGCCTCGATGGAAAAGAAGAAGCAGGAGGGTTACTTCTAATGGCACACGTTTCTGACCTGATCGGCCAGGACATCGAGGCATACCTCGAGGCCCACGAGCACAAGAGCCTGCTGCGTTTCATCACCTGCGGCAGCGTTGATGATGGCAAGTCTACCCTGATCGGGCGGCTGCTATATGACTCGAAAATGATTTTTGAAGACCAGATGACCGCACTGGAAATCGACTCGAAAAATATCGGTACCCAGGGTGGCGAGATCGACTTCGCACTGCTGGTCGACGGCCTGGCGGCCGAGCGCGAGCAGGGCATCACGATCGATGTGGCCTACCGGTTCTTTTCGACCGACAAGCGAAAGTTCATCGTTGCCGATACACCGGGACACGAACAGTACACGCGCAACATGGTGACCGGCGCATCGACGGCCGATCTCGCCGTGATCCTGATCGACGCGCGCAAAGGTGTGCTCACACAGACGCGTCGTCACAGCTACCTCGTTTCATTGCTGGGCATCCGCCACGTGGTTCTCGCGATCAACAAGATGGACCTGGTCGATTATTCGGAAGAGGTTTTCGAAAATATCCTTCGCGAATACCGTGAATTCGCGAAGCAGATCAATCTGGATAACGTCGTCGCGATACCGGTCTCGGGCCTGCGCGGTGACAACATCAAGGACGCCAGCGAACACACAGCCTGGTATCACGGGCCGACGTTGATGGGCTTCCTTGAGACCGTGGAGATAGAGGACGAGCTGCAGCACAAGCCATTCCGGATGCCGGTACAGTGGGTCAACCGACCCAACCTCGATTTTCGGGGATTCGCCGGTACCGTGGTCAGCGGCACGGTGGAGCCGGGCGAGAAAGTGCGCGTGTTGCCGTCCGCCCGGGAGAGCCGCATCGCACGGATCGTCACGATGGACGGAGACCTCGACAAGGCCGTCGCAGGCCAGTCGGTGACCATCACGCTGGAAGATGAAATCGACGCCAGTCGGGGCGATATTTTTTCCGGGACCGACGCGTTGCCTGAGGTCGCTGACCAGTTCGAAACGACCATCATCTGGATGACCGACGAACCGATGCTGCCCGGACGTCCATACTGGCTGAAGATCGGCAGCAAGCAGGTCTCGGCGACGATCACCGAACCGAAATACAAGGTCAACGTAAATACGCTGGAGCACCTGGCCGCCAAGCAGCTCGAGCTGAATGAAATAGGGGTCTGTAACGTTTCGCTGGACCAGCCCATCGCGTTCGACCCATACGATGAAAATCGCGATACCGGCGGTTTCATCCTGATCGATCGGCTGACCAACTCGACGGTCGGCGCAGGCCTGATCCATTTCGCCCTGCGCCGTTCGCAGAACATCCATTGGCAGGCGCTGGATATCGACAAGAAGGTGCGTGCCAACCTCAAAGGGCAGAAGCCGTGCGTAATGTGGTTTACCGGTGTCTCCGGCGCCGGCAAGTCGACGATCGCGAATCTCGTCGAGAAACAACTTTATTCTCTGGGACGGCACACGTACCTGCTCGATGGCGACAACGTGCGCCACGGACTCAACCGCGACCTCGGCTTCACCGATGCCGACCGTGTCGAGAACATTCGCCGTGTGGCGGAGGTGGCTCGCCTGATGGCCGATGCCGGGCTGATCGTCATGGTGTCCTTCATTTCGCCTTTCCGCGCTGAGCGCCGCATGGCGCGCGCGCTGTTCGAGGAAGGCGAATTCATGGAAGTGCACGTCGATACCCCCATCGCGATCGCCGAACAACGAGACCCGAAGGGTCTCTACAAGAAGGCGAGGCGCGGAGAATTAAAGAATTTCACGGGTATCGATTCTCCGTACGAGCCACCCGAGGCACCCGAGGTCTATCTCGACACGACGAGCGCGACCTCAGAGGAGTCCGCGGCACGACTTGTCGAGAAACTGCGCCAGGCGGGGGTTCTCGGGCCGAGCAGCTGACCCGCCGGCCGGACGCTGCGGCGAATACGGACCCCGGCAAAGCGCGGCCGACCGCCTTCCGCGCTAGAATCGGGGTTCATATCCGAGCCGGGAGCGTGACCGACCATGACGAGTCCAGTTACCGCCGGGGCACGCTTGCGTGCCGCCGTCGAACAAGAACGTCCGCTGCAGGTCGTCGGGACAATTAATGCATACAGCGCGTTACTCGCCGAGCGAGCCGGTTTCCGCGCGATCTACTTGTCGGGAGCCGGTGTTGCCAATGCATCATTTGGCCTGCCCGACCTGGGCATCACGAGTCTTAACGATGTCTGTGAGGACGTGCGACGTATCGCCTCGGCCAGCGATCTGCCCTTGCTGGTCGACGCCGATACAGGCTGGGGCGCCGCATTCAATATTTCCCGAACGGTCAGCGACCTGATCCGATCCGGCGCGGCCGGGTGCCATCTCGAGGACCAGGTACAAGCCAAGCGCTGCGGTCACCGCCCGGGCAAAGCGCTGGTGACGGCCGAAGAGATGGTTGACCGGCTCAGGGCGGCGGTGGACGGTCGAAGCGACCCCGAGTTTGTCATCATGGCGCGTACGGACGCCCATGCGGTCGAGGGCCAGGCTCAGGCAATCGAGCGAGCCCAGCGCTACGTTGAAGCCGGTGCCGACATGATATTCGCGGAAGCGCTGACCACGCTGGATGAATATCGTCAGTTCACGGCCGCGGTACCGGTGCCGGTGCTTGCCAACATAACTGAATTCGGCAAGACACCGCTGTTCACGGTCGCCGAACTGGCCAGTGCCGGTGTGCAGCTGACGCTGTACCCGCTGTCCGCGTTTCGCGCGATGTCGAAAGCCGCGGAGAACGTGTACTGCACGATTCGCAGCGAAGGAACACAGAAAAACATCGTCGAGCAGATGCAAACCCGCTCGGAACTCTACGACGTCCTGGGCTATCACGATTACGAGACCAGGCTCGACCAGTTGTTCGATCGTGAAGCCCCGTCTTCCTGACACCGGGGATCCCGACAGCCAGCAAAGCGAGTAGCCAATCATGAAACAAGACAAGACGACCAGCGGTTTCAAACCGAAAAAATCCGTTGCCCTGTCCGGTGTGCCGGCCGGCAATACCGCGCTTTGCACCGTGGGGCGCAGTGGCAACGATCTGCACTACCTGGGCTACGACATTGTCGACCTCGCCAAAAAATGCGAGTTCGAGGAAGTCGCCTACCTGCTGATTCACGGTAAATTGCCAACCGCTGCCGAACTGGCCGGTTACAAGGTCAAGCTCAAACACCTGCGCGGACTGCCACTTCCGGTACGTACCGCGCTCGAAGCGCTGCCGGCGGCGAGTCATCCAATGGACGTGATGCGTACCGGTGTCTCGGTACTCGGCTGTACCTTGCCTGAGAAGGACGACCACAACCCGGCCGGTGCGCGCGACATCGCAGACCGGCTGGTGGCGAGTCTCGGCTCAATGCTGACCTACTGGTACCACTACAGTCACTCGGGCCTGCGCATCGCCGTCGAGACGGAGGATGAGTCCGTTGGTGGTCATTTCCTGCATCTGCTGCATCGTCGACCCCCGCCGGAGTCCTGGGTCAAGGCCATGCACATTTCGCTGATCCTCTACGCCGAGCACGAGTTCAATGCATCGACTTTCGCTGCTCGGGTTATCGCCGGCACTTCCTCAGACATGTACTCGTGTATCACCGGTGCGATCGGTGCGTTGCGTGGACCTAAACACGGCGGCGCGAACGAGGTCGCCTTCGAAGTCCAGAAGCGCTATGAAACGCCCGATGAAGCGGAGTCCGACATTCGCCAGCGCGTGGCCAACAAGGAAGTCGTCATCGGCTTCGGACACCCCGTCTACACAATAGGCGACCCGCGCAACGAGATCATCAAGGACGTCGCGCGCAAGCTCTCGCGCGAGGTGGGCGACATGAAAATGTTCGATGTCGCCGAGCGACTCGAGGCGACGATGTGGGATGCAAAGAAAATGTTTCCGAACCTCGACTGGTTCTCGGCCGTTTCGTACCACATGATGGGCGTACCAACGGCCATGTTCACGCCGCTGTTCGTGATTTCCAGGGTTACCGGCTGGAGCGCGCACGTCATGGAGCAGCGCCGGGACGGGAAAATCATCCGGCCGAGCGCCAACTACACGGGGCCCGAAGACCTCAAGTTCGTGCCGATTTCGAAAAGGAAGTAAGCCATGTCGAGTCTCGATATCAAGTCGGCCAGGCGCCCTGATCCGGACAAAGTCCTGGTCGACATCGCCGAGTACGCGGGCCATCAGGATGTCACCAGCGATGTCGCTTATGAGACGGCCTTCTATTGCCTGATGGACACGCTGGCCTGCGGCTTCCAGGCCCTGAAATATCCTGCCTGCACGAAGCTGCTCGGCCCGGTCGTTCCCGGCGCGACGATGACGGGCGGTTCGCGAGTGCCCGGCACCTCGTTTGAACTGGACCCGGTGCAGGGTGCGTTCAATATCGGCGCGATGATCCGCTGGCTGGACTTCAACGACACCTGGCTGGCGGCCGAGTGGGGCCATCCCTCGGATAACCTTGGCGCGATACTCTCCGTTGCGGACTACCTGTCGCGCAAAGCCGTCAATGAGGGCGGTAAGCCGCTGACGGTTCGCGACGTGCTGACCGGTATGATCAAGGCACACGAGATCCAGGGCGTTACCGCGCTCGAGAACAGTTTCAACCGCGTCGGTCTCGACCACGTCATCCTGGTCCGCGTGGCCTCGACGGCTGTCGTCACGGCAATGCTCGGCGGCACCACGGAACAGATCATCAATGCCGTGTCCAATGCCTGGATCGACGGCGGTGCCCTCCGTACTTACCGACATGCGCCGAACACCGGATCGCGAAAGAGCTGGGCGGCCGGCGACGCCACGAGCCGGGCCGTTCGACACGCACTGATCGCGCTGACCGGTGAGATGGGCTACCCATCCGCGCTCAGCGCCAAGACCTGGGGCTTCTACGACGTGCTGTTCAACGGCAAGGCTTTCGAGTATCCGCAGAACTTTGGCAGCTACGTAATGGAAAACGTACTGTTCAAGATTTCGTTCCCGGCGGAGTTCCATTCGCAGACCGCCGTGGAGTGCGCCATGACCCTGCATCCGGCGATCAAGGATCGACTCGAAGAGATCGATCACGTGGTCATCGAGACGCAGGAACCCGGTGTGCGCATCATCGACAAGACCGGACCGCTGTCGAATCCGGCTGACCGTGACCACTGCATCCAGTACATGGTTGCCATTCCGCTGATCTTTGGTCGCCTGACCGCCGGTGACTACGAAGACAGTGTGGCGGCCGATCCGCGGGTCGACGCACTGCGTAACAAGATGGTTGTTCGCGAGAACACGACCTTCACCGAGGAATACTACGATGCCGATAAACGGTACATCGGCAATGCGGTGCAGGTTTTCTTCAAGGACGGGACGTCGACCAAGCGCGTGCACGTTGATTTCCCGATCGGGCACCGCAAGCGGCGCGCCGAGGGCATTCCGGTCCTGAAACAGAAATTTGCCGCCAGTGTCGATGCCTGGTTCGATCCGGAACAGGCGGAAAAAATCAAGGCAGTTTTTGCCGACCAGGCGCGACTGGAGTCGCTACCCGTTAACGAGTTCATGTCGGTGATGGTGAAGACTTGACGGCGGCTGGTGACCGTCGTGCCTTGATTTCGCGTTTCGGGCGCTGGGGCGGATAACCCGCGTCCGATGGATCGCACACTCTACGAGGGAGCCGCGGCGATCGGCATCGAGTTGACGAGGGATCAGCACGACAAACTGCTGATGCACCTGGACATCCTCGATGAATGGAGCGCCCGGATGAACCTGACGGCCATCCGCGACCGGCCGTCACAGATTACTCGGCACCTGCTCGACAGCCTCAGTGTGCAGCCGTGGCTGCACGGGTATGACTGTGCGGATGTCGGAAGCGGTGCGGGCTTTCCTGGCATACCCCTGGCAATCGTTGCGACCGATCGCCACTTCTCGCTGATCGAGTCCACCGGCAAGAAAGCCCGTTTCCTCAGCCACGCCTGCGAGGCCTTGAACCTGGGAAACGTGACCGTCGTGAACACGAGGGCCGAGCAATACCGCCCGCCGCGGCCGTTCTCGACCGTCGTGGCTCGGGCCGTTGGGCCCGTTGCGCAACTGGCGGAATTCTCCCGTTCACTGGTCTTCGCCGGCGGTACGCTGCTGGCCATGAAAGGACGGCTACCCGAGGCGGAAGTCAGTGGCCGCCTCGACGGCTGGCAACGGGCAGGGCTGCATCGCCTCACGGTGCCCGGGCTTGACGAGGAGCGGCACCTGGTCGAACTGCGCCGGACGCGGGACAAGTCGCGGTGAATGCCGCTATGCTCGCCGGCCCATGAAGCGCGTTATCGCAGTAGCGAACCAGAAAGGCGGCGTCGGCAAGACGACGACCGCGGTCAATCTCGCCGCCTCGCTCGCGGCGACGCAGCGCAAAGTTTTGTTGATCGACGCCGATCCGCAGGGCAATGCGACGATGGGTTGCGGCGTCGAGAAGCGCAATCTTCGTTTCTCGTTGACTGACGTGTTGCTCGGCGATGCCGAACTGGCTGCGGCCCTCCTGCCGGTTGATCCTGGCGGATTCACGGTACTGCCCGGCAACCAGGACCTGGTAGCTGCCGAGGTGCAGCTGATGACCCAGATTGGCCGCGAAATGAAACTGCGAATGGCGCTCGAATCCGTTCGCAACCTTTACGACGTGATCCTGATCGACTGCCCCCCGGCACTGAATCTGCTGACCCTCAATGCGCTGGTTGCCGCGGATAGCGTGCTCGTTCCGATGCAATGCGAGTACTACGCCCTCGAAGGGCTCAGTGCGCTGATGAACACCGTCGATCAGATACGCGCGAGCGTCAATCCGTCACTGGAGCTCGAAGGCATTCTGCGAACCATGTTCGATCCGCGTAACAACCTCACCAACGAGGTGGCTGGCCAGCTGATCATGCACTTTGGCGAGAAAGTGTTCCGTACCGTCATTCCGCGCAATGTCCGCCTGGCCGAGGCGCCCAGTTTCGGTAAGGCGGCGATGTTCTACGATCGGGAGTCCCGCGGCGCACTCGCTTACCTGGCACTTGCCGGTGAGCTGATCCGGCGTGACGAGGAACGGCGCGAGGAAGATGCCGGTGGCGCGAATCCGCAAGGCACCGAGCCAGCTGAGCCGCCGCCGCGTGCTTCGACGGATGCCTCCGGCGAGACCCCCGACTGAGCTTCCTGCTGGCGGCAGGCGATTGCTCCGTTAAACTGCCGCTATGGCAACCAAGCGACCCAGTTTAGGCCGAGGCCTCGAAGCCCTGCTCGGCCCGTCCGCAGGCGCGACGGGGATTAAACCCGATGCGTCCTCCAATGGCAGCAGGCACGAGGATGAGCTGGCCAGGATTCCGGTGGATCTGCTCCAGCGCGGGCAGTATCAGCCGCGCCTGGACATGCGGCCCGAGACGCTGCAGGAACTGGCGGACTCTATCCTTGCGCAGGGCGTCGTCCAGCCGCTGGTCGTGCGGGCGCTGAGTTCGCAGGGGGCCGGTGAGCCTCAGCGCTACGAAATCATCGCCGGTGAGCGACGCTGGCGGGCCGCGCAGATGGCGGGCCTGCAGGAGGTGCCGGCGATCATTCGCAAGGTGCCGGACGAAGCCGCGATGGCCATGTCGCTGATCGAGAACATTCAGCGCGAAGACCTCAATCCGCTGGAAGAAGCACGCGCGCTCGATCGCCTCATTCGCGAGTTCGAGATGACACACCAGTCTGCCGCGGACGCCGTGGGGCGATCCCGGGCGGCGGTCAGCAACCTGCTCCGGTTGCTGGAACTCGGCGATGATGTTCGCCTGCTCGTTGAGCAGCGCCAGATCGAGATGGGTCATGCGCGTGCTGTGCTGGGCCTGGCTACAGCGCGGCAGCAGACCGAGGTGGCCGCGCTTGTGGCGAAAAAGGGACTTTCGGTCCGCGAGACCGAGGCGCTGGTGCGACGGATCCTCGCCGGACCAAAAACAAAAAGCGGCGATTTCGACGCCGGACGCGATCCGGATATTCGAAATCTCGAGTCCAGCCTGGCCGATAAACTTGGCGCGAAAGTCCAGTTGCGGCACAGTCGCAGCGGCAAGGGCAGACTCGTCATCGATTACAACAGCCTCGACGAACTCGACGGCATCCTGGGGCATATCAAGTAGCGTCCGCGATGAGTCCGCGGCTGGCGGCTCGAGCGGCGCGTGATCTGGCGCCTGCGATGAACGCCGGAAACTCAATTAAAAATATATAGTCGGATAACCTCATAACGCTTGATCGAAGTTTTATCAAGATAAATTTTTTTATTTGTCACCTCACCTGAGGTCCGACTGGCGCCGCTGCCTCGCCCGAAGCAGGGCCGGGACCGGCAGGCCCGCGCGCATCGGGGTTGCCGCCGTATTCCCGGCTCGATCGGGTGGAACTCGCCTGCCGGGCATTGCGAGGAACGAAACGTCCGATGTCGGTAGATGCCGCAGGTGCTGCGCAATTGCGGCACTGCAAAAGGACCAGATATAATCTCGCGGCTACCTGGAGGCTGCGCCTCAAGGAAGATTCCGTATCCGACGGTCATCGCGCCTGCGTAGTGCGGCGAAGAGCGTCGGGGCGATATGTTGCTTTTTTGTTGCCCGGAGTTGCGGTGAGTTTCTCGAGCAGGCTCTTGGTGCGAGAAAGCCGGCGCCAGGTGGTGGCGGTGGTGTTGGCCCAGGTGGCGTTTGGCGGCGTTGTTGCGCTCGCCTGCTTCGGCTTCTGGGGCACGCGCGCCGGCGCGTCGGCGCTGCTCGGCGCAGCGGTCGGTGTGACGGCCACCTTTCTCATGGCGTTCGCGCTGTTGAGACACGGCCCGGGCGCGAGTGCATCGAGAGTGGCGTGGAGCCTGTTCTCGGGTTGGCTGGTGAAGATCGGCTTCACGGTTGCCGTGCTGATACTGGCGTTTCGTTCACCCAGAGTGGACGCAGTGCCACTGCTCGGCGCCTACGTGGCGACCTTCCTGGGCTACTGGCTGGGTGCCGTCCGGGCAGGCGGACAAAAGACTGAACAAACTGTCGGAGTTGCAGACTAAAAATGGCTGGCGAAGCTCCCGAAAGCAGCACCGAATACATCACCCATCACCTCGATCATTTTGAGGTGGGTGAGGGATTCTGGACCTGGCACATCGACACGATCTTCATGTCCGTGATGCTCGGGATCCTCACCTTGCTGATGTTCTGGTCTGCCTCGCACAAGGCGACTTCCGGTGTCCCCGGCAAATGGCAGGCGTTCATTGAGATGGTAGTCGAATTCGTCGACACCCAGGTCAAGGAGGTATTTCACCTCGATCGGAGCTTCCTTGCACCGATGGCGCTGACCATCTTCGTCTGGGTCTTCCTGATGAACGCCATGGACCTGTTGCCGGTGGATCTGCCTGGCAAAATTGCCGGGCTTTTCGGAATCCACTACTGGCGGGTCGTGCCGACCGCGGACGCAAATACAACTTTCGCAATGTCGATCACCGTCCTGCTGCTGGTGATCTTCTACAGCTTCAAGGCCAAGGGCGCTGGCGGCTACGCCCGCGAACTGCTCACCGCGCCGTTCGGCGCCAATCCACTGCTGTGGATCCCCAATTTCGGACTGAATATCGTCGAGCTGCTCTCCAAGCCCGTTTCGCTGGCCATGCGATTGTTCGGCAACATGTACGCGGGTGAACTCGTGTTCATGCTGATTGCGCTGCTCGGCGCGTCCTGGGCCGGCTTTACGTTCAGCAGCAGCCTCGGGATGTTCGGCCAGATTGTGCTTGGCGCTGCCTGGGCCATCTTCCACATCCTGATCATTACGCTTCAGGCCTTTATCTTTATGGTCCTGACCATCGTCTACAGCGCGATGGCGACGGAACATCATTGATCTTTCTTTTGTTATAGCAACCGCACGACTGCCAGGAGACGACAAATGGAACAGTACATTGCTCAGATCCAGAGCTTCACAGCGCTGGGCCTCGGCTTGATGATCGGCCTCGGCGCCATTGGCGCCTGTATCGGTATCGGCATCATGGGTTCGAAGTTTCTCGAAGCCGCCGCCCGTCAGCCGGAACTGATCCCGACGCTGCAGGGCCGCATGTTCCTGCTCGCCGGCCTGATCGACGCGGCCTTCCTGATCGGTGTGGCACTCGCGATGTTCTTCGCGTTCGCCAATCCGCTTCTTGCCAGTCTTTCGGGCTGACGTTGAAAGGCGAGGGTCGCCATGAACATTAATGCGACGCTCATCGGGCAGGCGATTGTCTTCCTGATCCTGATCTGGTTCACGGTCAAGTTCATCTGGCCACCGATGCTGAAGGCTATCGAGGACAGGCAGAAGAAGATTGCCGACGGACTCGCCGCTGCCGAACGCGGAAAGAGTGAACTGCTTCAGGCCAACGGCCAGGCGGAACAGATCGTCAACGAGGCGCGCGAGAAGGCGCTGAAGATTGTCGACCAGGCGAACCGCCGTTCGAACGAGGTCATCGACGAAGCGCGGACCACCGCGATTGCCGAAGGGCAGCGTCTGCTCGGCGATGCGCGCCAGGAAGTCGTCCAGGAACGGGCGCGGGCACGTGACGATCTGCGTAAGGATGTTGCGCAGCTTGCCGTAGCCGGTGCTTCACGATTGCTCGAGCGCGAGATCGATACGGCGGCTCATGCCGACCTGATCGAGAAGCTTGCCAGCGAGATCGAAGGCGCCAAGGCCTGACGGCCCGCGGATCGGGCAAGGGAGAATCGACGCATGGCCGAGAGAGCTACGATTGCAAGGCCATACGCCAAGGCAGCGTTTGCCTATGCGCGTGAAGCCGGGCGGCTGGACCAGTGGTCCGGCTGGCTGGGTATCGCCCGCGAAGTGGTCCTGAGCAAAGAATACCAGTCGCTGGAGCGCAGCCCCGGCGTAAATGCCGGTCAGCTCTCCGAGCTGATCGCTGGTATCTGTGGGGATCGAATCGATGACAATGGCCGGGCGCTGTTGAGCCTGCTGACCGAAAACGGCCGGCTCGATTATCTGCCTGAGATTGTCGATCGCTTCGAGCAGCTCAAGGCTGACGACCAGAACATCGCTGACGTGGAGATTGTCTCCGCGACCGCGCTGGACGAGGCGCAGAAGCGACGCCTCGCGGGGGCATTGCAGAGTCGACTGGGCCGCGACGTGCGGTTGGAGTGCTCAGTTGACCCGGCTTTGATCGGCGGGGCTGTCGTGCGCTCGGGTGACCTCGCCATCGATGGTTCGCTCAGGGGCAAGCTTGAACGACTCGAGATTGAATTGACTGGCTGAATACAATCGGCCCGGCCGCAACGGCGGACCCGGCCAGCAGAGGATTGCCGACATGTCCATAAAGGCTTCTGAGATCAGCGAACTGATCAAGGCAAGAATAGAGAACTTCACCGCGGCAACCGAGGCACGCAGTGTAGGCACCGTGGTGACCGTGACGGACGGTATCTGTCGGGTCCACGGGTTGCAGAACGTTGTGCAGGGCGAGATGCTGGAGTTCCCGCGCAACACCTACGGACTCGCGCTCAACCTCGAGCGTGATTCAGTCGGTGCGGTCATTCTCGGCGAGTACGAACACATTACCGAGGGTGATGAGGTCAAGTGCACCGGGCGCATTCTCCAGGTGCCCGTCGGCCCGCCAATGATCGGCCGTGTCGTCAATGCGCTCGGTGAGCCGATCGACGGCAAGGGTCCCATCGACGCCAAGGAATTCGACGTCATTGAAAAGGTCGCACCGGGTGTAATCTGGCGCCAGTCAGTGTCCGAGCCTGTTCAGACCGGTCTCAAGGCCATCGACGCGATGGTGCCGATCGGCCGGGGCCAGCGTGAGCTGATCATCGGTGACCGGCAGACCGGCAAGACGGCCGTCGCGGTTGACACGATCATCAATCAGAAGGGCAAGGACCTGATCTGCATCTACGTGGCGATCGGGCAGAAGGCCTCGACCGTAGTCAACGTGGTGCGAAAGCTCGAAGAGCACGGCGCGATGGAGTTCACCATCGTCGTCGCGGCAACCGCGTCCGAATCGGCCGCGATGCAGTACATCGCCCCGTATTCCGGCTGCACGATGGGCGAGTATTTCCGCGATCGCGGACAGGATGCACTGATCGTTTATGACGACCTGACCAAGCAGGCCTGGGCGTATCGGCAGGTGTCCCTGCTACTGCGTCGCCCGCCCGGCCGGGAAGCATACCCGGGTGACATTTTCTACCTGCACTCGCGTCTTCTCGAGCGAGCGGCACGTGTCAGCGCCGACTACGTCGAGAATTTCACGAACGGTGCCGTCAAGGGCAAGACCGGCTCGCTGACGGCGCTGCCGATCATCGAAACCCAGGCCGGCGACGTTTCGGCGTTCGTTCCGACCAACGTAATCTCGATCACGGACGGCCAGATCTTCCTCGAGACGGACCTGTTCAACTCGGGCATTCGACCCGCTATCAACGCCGGCGTCTCGGTATCGCGGGTCGGCGGTGCAGCACAGACCAAGGTCATCAAGAAGCTTGGCGGCGGCGTGCGTCTCGCGCTCGCGCAGTATCGCGAACTGGCGGCATTCGCCCAGTTCGCATCCGACCTCGACGAGACCACGCGCAAACAGCTCGATCGCGGCCGGCTGGTGACCGAATTGATGAAGCAGCCCCAGTACTCGCCGATTTCGGTTGCCGAGCAGGCGATCACCTTGTTCGCGGTCAACCAGGGCTACTTTGACGAGGTCGACGTCAAGCGCGCACTGGACTTTGAACTCGGCATGCGCCAGCACGTCAAGTCGAAGTACGGCGATTTGTACCAGCGGATCGAAGACACGAAGACTCTGACGGCCGAGGACGAGAAACTGCTCGCCGAGGCGATCGAGGACTTCGTGAAGAACGGCGCCTACTGAGCGCCGGACGGATACCGATATGCCGGGAATCAAGGAAATCCGCGTCAAGATCAAGAGCGTGCAGAACACGCGCAAGATCACCAAGGCGATGGAAATGGTCGCCGCCTCAAAGATGAAGAAGGCTCAGGAACGAATGCAGGCCGGGCGACCCTATGGGCAGCGCCTGCTCGATATCACGATGCACGCCGCGAGGGCGAACAGCGAATACAAGCACCCCTTGCTGACACGCCGACCCGACGTGAAACGGGTGGGTGCCGTGGTCATTACCACGGATAAAGGACTGTGCGGCGGCCTCAACACCAACCTGTTGCGCCTGGTCCTGAATCAGCACAAGGCCTGGATCGCCAAGGGAGTCGAAGTTGAGTATTGCACGATTGGCAGCAAAGGCTTCGGTTTCATTCAGCGCATGGGTGGCACGATCACCTCGGAGGTCACGCACTACGGCGATCGGCCCACGATCGACCGACTGATCGGCCCGGTCAAAATGCTGGTCGATGGCTACCTCGAGGGGAACCTCGACGAAGTGCACGTGTTCAGCAATCGCTTCGTCAATACGATGAAGCAGGACCCGATACAGATGACGATGATCCCGATTCCCCAGGAATGGCAGACGCCCGAAGGCAAGGAACTGGGTTCGGAGGTGCGTGAAGGCGGCTGGGATTACCTCTACGAGCCGGATCCCAAGAGCGTGCTCGACGAACTGCTGGTCAGGTACATCGAAACGGCCGTCTACCAGGCCGCCGCGGAGAACATCGCTTCTGAACAATCGGCGCGCATGGTGGCGATGAAATCGGCCTCCGACAATGCCGCGACGATCATCGACGAGCTGCAGCTCATCTATAACAAGAGCCGTCAGGCGTCGATTACCAAGGAACTCTCGGAAATCGTGGCCGGCGCGGCGGCGGTTTAGGCACATACCGGTTTACGCACAGCAATCAGATTCAGGATACGACCATGTCACAAGCTCAGGGCACCATCGTTCAGTGCATCGGCGCAGTCATCGATATCGAGTTTCCTCGCGACTCGATGCCGCGAATTTATGACGCGCTGGTTCTGGAGGACAGCGACAACGAACTCGCGGAGAAGGGCCTCACCTTCGAGGTCGAGCAGCAACTGGGCGACGGTATCGCGCGCACGATTGCGATGGGATCCGCCGACGGCCTGCAGCGGGGCATGAAGGTGCGCAACACGGGTGGACCGATTTCCGTGCCGGTTGGCGAAGGCACGCTCGGCCGCATCATGGACGTGCTCGGGCGCCCGATTGACGAGGCCGGTGAAATCAAGTGCGATGAACGGCGCGCGATCCATCAGTCTGCGCCGAAGTTCGACGAACTCTCGCCATCGGTTGAACTGCTCGAGACCGGGATCAAGGTCATCGACCTGATCTGCCCGTTCGCAAAAGGCGGCAAGGTCGGCCTGTTCGGCGGCGCCGGCGTCGGCAAGACCGTCAACATGATGGAGCTGATCAACAACATCGCCAAGCAGCACTCGGGCCTTTCCGTTTTTGCCGGTGTCGGTGAACGCACCCGCGAGGGCAATGACTTTTATCACGAGATGAAAGACTCGAACGTTCTCGACAAGGTCGCCATGGTCTTTGGCCAGATGAACGAGCCGCCCGGCAACCGGCTGCGCGTCGCGCTGACCGGCCTGACGATGGCCGAGCGCTTCCGTGACGAGGGTCGAGATATCCTGCTGTTCATCGACAACATCTATCGATTCACGCTGGCCGGCACCGAGGTCTCGGCGCTGCTCGGCCGAATGCCTTCGGCGGTGGGTTACCAGCCGACACTGGCCGAAGAAATGGGCCGGCTTCAGGAGCGAATTACGTCGACAAAAGTCGGTTCGATCACCTCGATCCAGGCCGTCTACGTTCCGGCCGACGACTTGACGGACCCGTCACCGGCCACGACCTTCGGTCACCTGGACGCCACGGTCGTGCTCTCGCGCGACATTGCTTCGCTGGGTATTTACCCGGCCGTCGATCCGCTGGACTCGACGTCAAGGCAGGTCGATCCGAACACGATCGGCGAGGAGCATTACGAGACGGCGCGGTCGGTTCAGGAAGTGCTGCAGCGGTACAAGGAACTGCGGGACATCATCGCGATCCTCGGCATGGACGAATTGTCGCCGGAAGACAAGCTGATCGTCTCGCGGGCACGCAAAATTCAACGTTTCCTTTCCCAGCCGTTCCACGTGGCCGAAGTCTTCACCGGCAGCCCCGGCAAGTTCGTCCCGCTGAAGGAGACGATCCGCGGGTTCAAGGCGATCGTGGCCGGCGAGTACGACCACCTGCCCGAGCAGGCCTTCTACATGATCGGCTCGATCGACGAAGCCGTGGAGAAAGCGAAGACCCTGCAGTAATGCATCGGCAGGGCAGGAGCAGCTATGGCCACAATACGTATCGATGTCGTCAGTGCGGAAGAGTCCATCTACTCGGGTGAAGCTGAGTTCGTGGTGCTGCCCGGCGTGATGGGCGAGCTTGGTATCTATCCTCGCCATGCACCACTGATTTCCCAGATCAAGGCGGGCACGGTGCGTATCAAGGTGCCGGGCAAGGAAGAGGAAGAGATGGTGTTCGTGCAGGGCGGCTTCCTTGAAGTGCAGCCCAATCACATCAACGTGCTTTCCGATACCGCGATTCGCGCAGCCGATCTCGATGAAGCCAAGGTTGTCGAAGCCAAGCAACGTGCCGAGGAGGCCTTGCGGGCTCGATCCGAGAAGCAGGAGATCGCGACCGCCGAGGCCGAACTCGCCTCTCTCAGCGCGCAATTGCAGGCGATACAGAAGCTGCGCAAGATCAGGCGCTGATCGAAAGGGCCGATGCTGCATTCGGCCGCTCAACTCGCCGCGTAAAAATCCGGAGGCCGCCACGATGCGCGGTGGCCTTTCTATTTTCCCTTACCCGTGAATCATCCGAGGGGCAAAGAGCCGGAACGGCCTTCGGCCGGTGATTCGGAAGCCAAAGCCTGATAGCGTGCGCGCAGGCGCCGGGCTGCAAGGGCTCCGGTACAATTCGCGATATTTCGCCACGGAAACGCCATGCCTCTTTCAGTTGTTATCCTGGCTGCGGGCCAGGGCAAGCGTATGAACTCCGACCGGCCCAAGGTGCTGCAACCGCTGGCCGGCAGGCCCTTGCTGGGGCACGTGCTCGATGCCGCGGCCGGGCTTGATGCGGCTGCAACCTACGTGGTCTACGGGCACGGTGGCGAGGAGGTTCCGGAGCGCTTTGCCGAGCGCGACGTGCACTGGGTACTGCAGGCCGAACAGCACGGCACCGGACACGCCGTGGCCCAGGCCATGCCGCAGATCCCGGACGATCACCAGGTGCTCGTGCTTTACGGGGACGTGCCGCTCGTGCAGGCGGGCACGCTTGCCAGGCTGATTGAAGCGGCCGGCCCATCGTCGATTGGCGTTCTCAGCGTAATCCTGTCAGACCCCACCGGATACGGCCGAATCGTGCGCGACGGTGCCGGCAACGTCGTCCGCATCGTCGAACACAAGGATGCAAACACTAAAGAACGGGCAATCACCGAAGGCAACAGCGGACTGATGTGCCTGCCCGCTGACCGGCTGCGTCAATGGCTTGAGGCGCTAGGCAACGACAACGCACAAGGCGAGTATTACCTCACCGACGTGATCGTGATGGCCGCCCGGGCGGGGCTGAAAGTGAACGCAGTGGTCGCGCCGACGGCGACCGAGGTGCTCGGGGTCAACGATCGCATCCAACTGGCTGAACTCGAAGGGGCCTACCGGCAACAACGGGCTACGGAACTCATGCGCAGCGGGGCGACACTCGCCGACCCCGCACGGTTCGATGCGCGCGGGCCGGTCACGATCGGGCGTGACGTCTATCTTGACGTCAACGTGGTTCTCGAAGGCAAAGTCAAACTGGGCGACCGGGTGCGCATCGGACCGAACTGTTACCTGCGCGATGTCGAGATCGGGGCAGACACGGTGTTGCTGCCGAATTGTGTCGTCGACCAGGCGGTGATTGGCCCGGGTTGCAGCATCGGTCCGTTTGCGCGGCTTCGTCCCGCCTCGCAATTGTCCGCCGGCGTTCACATCGGGAACTTCGTGGAAGTCAAAAACAGCCTGATCGGCGATGGCAGCAAGGCCAACCACCTCTCTTACATCGGGGACACGACGGTCGGCACGAAGGTCAATATCGGCGCCGGCACCGTCACCTGCAACTACGACGGGGCCAACAAGTGGCGCACCGAAATAGGCGATGACGTCTTCGTCGGCTCGGGTTCAATGCTGGTTGCTCCGCTCAAGATTGGCACCGGCGCGACGATCGGGGCCGGTTCGACGGTTACCCGCGATGCGCCGGCGGGCAAACTGACCCTCGAGCGCAGCAGGCAGTTGACGCTCCCCGCCTGGAGGCGACCCGAAAAGGCTAGGAAAACCTGACCCAGCAGGGTTCCCAGCCGCCACGGACGCGGCCCTGTGGGCAGTCCGGGCGCCTCGCCGGCTGTGATCTGCGTCTACAGATCCAACGGTTCTATCTGCTAATCTTCCGGCAATTCTCAAGCAGGATCAGAGCATGTGCGGAATCGTCGGAGCCGTTGCCGATCGTGACGTCGTCGAAATTCTTCTGGAGGGTCTGCGGCGCCTCGAATACCGCGGCTACGATTCGGCTGGCGTCGTCGTTATCGACGGACCGGGCGGCATCCGCCGCGTGCGAACTGTGGGCAAGGTACACAAGCTCGAAGAAGCGCTGCAGATCGATCCGCTGTCGGGGCCGCTCGGAATCGCCCATACACGCTGGGCCACGCACGGTGTACCGAGTGAGCGCAATGCCCATCCACACATCTCGCGTGACGGCCTGGCCATCGTGCACAACGGCATCATCGAGAACCATGACGAGCTGCGCGCTGAACTGGTGAAGGCTGGCTATGAATTTACGTCGGAAACTGACACAGAAGTCATTGCACATCGTATTCACTATCACCTCACGATTACCGAGGATCTCTTCAAAGCAGTCCGCGCCACCGTGGCCGAACTCGAGGGCGCCTACGCGCTCGCGGTGATGTCTCAGAATTCGCCGGGTCGAATCATCCTCGCGAGGCAGGGATGTCCGGTCGTGATTGGCGTCGGCGAAGGCGAGAACTACGTCGCATCCGATGTGGCAGCCTTGCTGCCCGTGACGCGCCATTTCATATTTCTTGAAGAAGGCGACGTCGCAGAGATTCGTCGCGACAGCATTCGAATCGTAGACTCCGAGGGCAATACTGCGCAGCGGCCCGTGAATGAAAGCGCACTCTCGGCCGACGCCGCCGAGAAAGGCGAATACGCGCACTTCATGCTCAAGGAGATTTTCGAGCAGCCGCGTGCGGTGGCCCAGACGCTCGAGGAGCGCGTCGCCGGCGGCAAGCTGCTTGAAGCGGCCTTCGGACCAGCCGCGACGGCCGTCTTCGCGAAGACGGAAGCCGTGCGAATCGTTGCCTGCGGCACCAGTTACCACGCCGGCATGGTCGCCAAGTACTTCATCGAGCAGATATGCCGGCTGCCGTGCTGGGTCGAAATTGCCAGCGAGTACAGATATCGGAATCCCGTCGTACCGAAGAACACGCTGTTCGTCAGCGTATCGCAGTCAGGTGAGACAGCGGACACGCTGGCGGCATTGCGACTGGCAAAACAGGAGACCGGCTACCTGTCTCAACTGGCGATCTGCAACGTGCCCGAGAGCTCACTCGTGCGCGAGTCCGAACTCGTGATGCTGACGCGGGCCGGGCCGGAAATCGGGGTGGCTTCGACCAAGGCCTTCACGACACAGCTCGCGGCGTTCAACCTGCTGGTCATCGCGCTCGCGAAATTTCACAGTGCCGACGCGGAGCGAGAGCGCGGGCTGGTGCACCGTTTGATCGGCATCCCGTCTCTGATCGAGGCCGCACTGCAACTCGATGAGCCGATCCGCAAACTCGCCGAGCGATTTGCCGACAAGCACCATGCGTTGTTTCTCGGTCGCGGCCCCATGCACCCGATCGCCATGGAAGGCGCACTCAAGCTAAAGGAGATCTCCTACATCCACGCTGAGGCCTACCCGGCCGGCGAGTTGAAGCACGGACCGCTGGCGCTGGTCGACGAGGACATGCCGGTGATTACCGTCGCGCCGAACAATGACCTGCTTGAGAAACTGAAGTCCAACCTTCAGGAAGTGCGCGCGCGTGGCGGTGAACTCTATGTGTTCGCTGATCCGGAATCGGGGTTCGAGAATTCCGACGGGGTAACGGTGATCGAGATGCCGCGTCATGTCAGCTATTTCCAGGCGCCGGTTGTTTACTCGATCCCGCTGCAACTGCTGGCTTATCACTGTGCGATTTTGAAGGGTACCGACGTCGATCAGCCACGCAACCTCGCGAAGTCCGTGACGGTCGAATAGCGAGCTTCAGTCCGCGCCTGAGCTTGATTGGAGAAAATTTAGTTTGTCGGGCAACGGCGTGCGGCAGGCGGTGGGGCCCTGCCTTAAGATACTGGCCAGATAGAACCTCATGACACGTTGAAGTGGCGCCTTTGGATGGGCTTGCTTATCCGGAGGTTTGGCGAACTGGAGCGTGGGTTGTTGCCGCATGGTCAGTGATTCAGGGCGATGCGACGACGACCGCTCCGTTCCCGTCAAATCAGAGTGAACACGGGGCCGTCGCCTACATTGTCGGAACCCCGAAGTACAACGGCTCACCATGGCGTCCGTTGCCAAACGTAATCATTAGTTCCTGTCCGCGCTCGGACATGATGAAGTCGCCAAATCGCTTCGCTGCTCCGGTGCCCGGGGTCGCCGGAAGCGCGTAGAGTACGCGACAGGGATTCGCCAGTTCTTTGGCTCCGCGATAAAGCAGATTTAGGTTGGGTAGTCCGTCACGCTCGACGATGAAGGTGCTCGAGTCGGTCAGCAGGTAGGCTCGCTCGGCATTGGCGCGCTGCAGACTGGCCGTCATGAAGTCGTGCGTGACCAGGCACCAGTCGCCGGTCGGGCTGATCCCGGCCGCGGACCAGCGCACCATCTCCCGCTCGTGGGTGCCGGAGTGATCGCCGCATCGTCCAGCGCATCGCAGAGGGTTGCGGCGCGCTGGTCTGCTACCGGCGCGGCACCACAGGTCGCGGCTTCGTGGTCGAGGTGCGGATCCCATCGCGCTCCGCCGGCTGATCGATATACGCAATTGCCGCAGGACGCACCCTGCCCATCTTAATGGTGCATTAAGGTACAACTGCGACAATTACCCCGTCCCAATAGTTGAGTGGAGAGTCGCTATGCGCCGTCGCGTCCTGTTTTCCGCCCTGCTGACGGCCCTGGCCGTCGGCGTGACCCACGCGCAGGGCGCGTGGCAGCCGCTGCCCGAAACCGCTCCGGCGCCGGCCGACAACCCGACCACCGCCGCCAAGGTCGAGCTCGGCAAGATGCTCTACTTCGATCCGCGACTCTCCTCCACCGGCACAGTGTCATGCTTCTCCTGTCACAACGTGATGGAAGGCGGCGACGACCACATGACGACCTCGGCCGGCGTGCACGGGCTCAAGGGCGGACGCAACGCTCCGACCGTCTGGAACTCGGCCTTCCATTCCGTGCAGTTCTGGGACGGACGCGCACCGTCCCTCGAGGAGCAGGCCAAGGGGCCGCCGGTGAACCCGATCGAGATGGGCATGGTCAACCTCGACGCGGTGATCGACCGGGTGCGTGACATTCCCGGCTATCGGGCCCACTTCGAGCGCGCCTTCGGCAGCGGCAACGTCGTGACGATGGACAACGCGGCCCGCGCCATCGCCGCCTATGAGCGCACGCTCATCACGCCGGGCAGCCCTTATGACCTCTATGCTGGAGGCGACAAGCAGGCGCTCAATCCGCAGCAGGTGCGCGGCATGGAGACCTTTGCCGCGATCGGCTGCACGAGCTGCCACCAGGGCCCGGCCTTCAATGGACCGGAGCTGACGGCGGGAACGGGCTTCTTCATGAAGTTCCCGACGTATCCGGACAGCCCATACGTCACGAAGTACGGGCTCACCGATGACCCGGGACGGTTCAACGCGACCCACGACGAGGCCGACCGTGGCATGTGGCGGGTACCGACCCTGCGCAACCTCGAGTACACCGCACCCTACATGCACAACGGAGCGGTGAAGTCGCTGCCCGAAGCCGTACGGGTCATGGCCTCAACCCAGTTGAACAAGCCGCTCACGGACGCGGAGGTCGGCGACATCGTGGCGTTCCTCGGGGCCCTGACCGGACCCTTCCCGCAGCAGACCATGCCGCGGCTTCCCCCGACGCCGGGAGACCTGCTGGAGTAACTTGCGGGCCTGGTCGTTCGCGGTCGTGTATTGCAGGGGCGCGTCCCTTTAAAAAAGCGCCGTTGACTGGCCGTCGGCGGCCTTCTTCTGCGAACCGGCCAAGGCCTGTCCTTCGGACGTCACTGGCTTGCAAAACCGCTTCCGTTTCCCGATCCGGCGCGCCCGAAAGCCGATGCACCGCGGCAGGGGATGACACCCGGCAGGCCGTAGCGATCAGCCAGGCTCCGCCCGTGCTGAACATAAACCCGTCAGTGGGAGCTGGGCGGGCTCATCGCTTGTGCGGGGTGAACGCCTTCATCGTCAGCTCCCGGACCAGTTGCGTTGCCTTCGGGTTGGGCAGTCCGTAGCGCGCAAAAAGGGCCAAGTGACCGCTCATTTCACGGGCGGCTTGAGACGGCGAATCAGCGCTCCTGCAGCATTGCTTCAGTCGTCCGTTCAGCTCCGTGGCAACCGCGGCGAGGGGGCGCTTGCGTTCGTCTTCACGTCGCTCCCTGGGCTGTGAGAGGCCCCAGTCAGCGGCCGTTGCGGCGACGTGGTCAAGTCGGTGGGTCGGTTGTGTCATGCGTTCAGTCTACTCGCCAATAGACCGGACGTGTCGTGGCCCATGGTTAGTGATACCGCTTCTCGATCCGATTCCACTGCCCAAACCCCAAAAGCAGCAGTTCAACGAAGGCTCAATTAACCGATCAAGGCGTCGGCGGATGGCTGGACTCAGTCCTGCTCGACCGCATCGGCAACGATGGCCAGGACGCGCGGTGCAAATCCCAGGCCGACATGCGTCTCGCTCACTTCGATGTGGCGCACCTTCGGCGACCACTGGTCGATGCAGGCCCGCCATGCCACGACGCCGTCGCGCCTGGAGTAGATCGCGGTGACCGGCACCTGCAACGGCGTCGCGTAGCGGTCCTTGATAACCCGTTCGATCTCGGCAAGGTCGTGGCCCTTTTTCCGGTACCACTCGGCGGTCGCCGTGTAACGCGGACCGCCGATTACCGGGCTACCCAGAGTCACGATCTTGCGAACCCCTGCCGGATGCTCGCGAGCGTACTCACGGGCGATATAGCCCCCGAGGCTCCAGCCCACCAGCGCGACCGGCTCGCCGTGCAGTTCGATCGATTCCTCGACGACGCGTTTCAGCTTCTCGCGCAACTTTTTCGCATCGCCGGTGTTCACGCCCAGCCCCCAGTCGCGCACGCGATGGCCGCGCCGGCGCAGCGAAGACTCCATGACGCGCATCGATCGAGGCCCTGCCCCAAAACCGGGAAGCAGGACGACGGTGCGCGCTTGTGTGGCGCGCTCGGATTTCATTGCCAGCCACGACGGCGCCCATCGCAAGACGTCAATGGGCAGCCGCAGTTCCTGCAGCGGGCCGAACCTGCCCGGCGGGTTGATCGGTTCGTAGTCGATGCTCATCTGCTGCGGTCCCGTCCAAAAATAGAACATGGAAGCCTCGGCGCAGTATGCCCGTGCCCAATGCGCCGAATGCAGCCGATCCAGGGCGTTCCTCCCCTCAATGCCGCCCCCGCAATCCCACCTCGAACCGACTGCTCTATTGTAAATCTGAAACGGATAAAGAAGTCTTTCGAGCAATTGGACCGGGGGCTTTGGCGTGCGCGCTTCTTGACGATGACTTAACAGCCTCGCAAGCCAGTCCAGCGTCACTCGGCTCACTCTGCGTACGTGCCGGGTGCTCTAAAGGACGCCAGTCAACAGTCGCGACCGCCTGTTGCATGGTTCTCCAGAGCAAGGAAGGTTTGGATTCGCTCGAGCTCCGCCTCAAGGCTCCTTCGAAAGGTGGCGCCGGGTTCGCTTCCATAGACATAGCCGAACGAGCTTCCAAGCGAACCGTTCTCGACGGACAGATTGCCCCAACCTAAGACGCGGTCGCGCCAGAGCAATGGCAGCGCGTAGTAGCCTAGCCTCCGTTTTGGTGCGGGTGTGTAGGCTTCAAACCGGTAACGCCATCCCCAGAAGATTTCAAATCGGCGGCGGTCATGCACGATCGGGTCGAAAGGTGTGAGCAGGCGTACGGTGTCGTCAGGCTGCCAGCGGCGCGAGGCAGGATTCTCGATTGCCGGCCAATACCAGTCCACGGAATCGATCCGCGCGTGTGCAAGCCGGCGCCTGGCGCGTGCCAGGGCTGCCGCACGCCGTGCCCGCCATTGGGGAATACCGTGGCACAGCAGGCTCAGAAAGTAACCGAGGCTGCTCGCCGGCAGAGGTGCGTATTTGTTCACCACGATATCGACCAGTGCGTCGATTTTTTCGGTGATCGTTGCCTCGCCGGTCGGTGAAGCACACGAGCCCACCCGCACGGCATACACGCGCGTGCCGCCCTCTCGCCGTGCGACGCGCAACAATCCCCGGTAATGCATTTCATCCAGCAATCTTGTGCTTGCGTTTGATGAACCACCAAACCAGTTGGTCACCTTGCCGTGCGAAAACTGGGCGTCAACCTCGCGTGGATGCACGGCACCGCGCTGGCGAACAAATTCCAGTACCGCATCGGCTTGCCGCTGCCGCCGTGCTGTCCAGGCTTGCCGTGCCGTCCGAGGGTGCATCAGCTCACTGTGCGCACGTGGCAGAACCCCGTAGTTGACGAAATAGTCCTCCTCCAACCTCAAACGCGGATAACGACGCTCGAGATCGCCTGCGCGATAGTCCGCAACCCGGTGACGTAACGTGAGGTCCTGGGCACGAGCGGGAGCCCGAATCGGATCGACCTGCACGAAACCAAGCCTGTGGACGGCACGACCGAGCGTCGTCGGTCGGAACAACGATCGAGCGACCGCATAGCGCCGAAGTTGTTCGGTGCCCATCGTCACGGTGTTGTCAGCCCCCCGACCCGGTACAAGCGCGTATCCTCCGTGATTGAAACCCTGTCTGAGGCAATTACGGCCACTTTGCAGCGCTGGTTCCGGACGGCCAGGACCGGGCTCGTACTCTACGGCCTCGACCGCTACCCGGCTTGCTGCAATATCACTTATGCCATATCAAATCGCCGGGCGGGGCAACACCGTTGCCTTTGCTCCAGACACCGCGTAGCTTCCGCCACAGGACAAGCGTCGAAGGGACACTCCCTGCTAAGCGGCTCGCAAGGCAACAGCGCTTGATTCACCACAAGAACAAGAGGGCTGGGTTACCGCCAGGAGTCATCGGATCATATCGGCAGCGTCACTAAAGTGAGTTCAAAAAGCCGATCACTGCTTCCCCGGGCCGGGCCGTCGGCAAGCCGGTTCCCGGAATCTCGCCAGCAAAGGTCCTTTCGGGGTACTGTTCGCCTCCCGCAACTCGTGTACCCGAACAGGGCGCAATCAGCCGCCGGAGGGCCGATCAATGCTCAAGCTATATGGATTTCCAGTCAGCAACTACACCAACATGGTCCATCTGGCGCTGCTGGAAAAAGGCATACCCTTTGACTACGTGCCGACGGTTCCGGACCAGAGTCCCGAATTTCTCGCCATGAGTCCGCGCGGCAAGGTGCCCGTCCTGGGAACGCCGCAGGGATATATCAACGAAACCAGCGTCATCCTCGGCTACCTTGAGGACACCGGAAAAGGCAGGGCCCTGCTGCCCACGGAACCGTACGAAAGAGCGACGGTCCGCGCGCTAATGAAAGAGATCGAGCTGTACATCGAGTTGCCGGCGCGAGCCTGCTTCGCCGAGGTGTTCTTCGGCGGAAAGCTGCCCGATTCGATCAAGGAAAAGGCCCGCGAGGATCTGGTCGCCGGATTTGCGGCCTTGAAGCGCCACGCACGGTTCGCGCCGTATGTTGCAGGGGATACGTTTACGCTGGCCGACATCTATTTCCTGTACAGCGTTGACCTCGCCGCCACGGTCGGCAAGCAGCTCTTTGGCCTCGACCTGATCGGTGACCTGCCGGGCGCTCAGTCATTGCTGCAACGCCTCGGCGAAAACCAGAATGTCCAGAGCCTTGCGGCCAGTCGCGACGCGGCGCTGCCGGACTTCATCGCCGCGGCAAGCGCAAGGATAAAAGCGGCAAAGTAGGAAAGCCGGAGGACAGAGAAAGCGCGCCGGTATGCGCGCAGCAAACCGCCGTTTTTCCGCGTGACACCGTTGAAACCCGCGAATCACGCCCCATCTTGGGGGGTGTGGTCCATGGCGGTGTTTTGCAAAATGGCCTGGCCTGACGGACTACGATTGCACCGGCGGAGGTGTCGGTACGGCTGGTCCAGTCGCAGTACCGGCGGCGGCTTCGCGAAGCTGCTTTCGGGGCCTCGGTGTTGCGTCCGACCTCGATCTGCAATAATTCACACTGAGTGCGTGACGCCTTCCATCGGCGGAGCGTCGTTCCATGGCCGCGGGAGGCTGAAAAATGACCGATACTGCACAGGCGTCCGGAAATCCCGGACAGGCCGTCGCCGATCCTTCGCTGGTCAGCTACACGCACTGGATGTATGCGCTGCACGCGCTGAGTGCGCTGATCGGCGTCTTTGGTTCCCCGCTGGTGGCCACTTCGTTCGTGTTCGGAATTCCGTCAATCATCGCGGTAATCATGAATTACCTGAAACGCGATGAAGCGCGAGGCACCTATCTCGAAAGCCATTTCAGCTGGCAATTACGTACCTTCTGGTTCGCGCTGTTCTGGATCGTTCTCATCGGTGTCGTCTCCGCGCCGCTGATGCTGGTATTGGTCGGTTTCGGCACCTGGATGCTCGGCATACTCGTCGTCGGCATCTGGATCATCTATCGCGTCGTTCGCGGCTGGATGCGTCTCAGGGACGGCCAGCCGATCTAGGACGATCGTCCATTCATTTTCTATAAATTCATTACATGCCGGGGACTTCTCCTATGCTCGTTGATGCCGACAAGGTTGTACTGATTCATTACACGCTCACAGACGATTCCGGCGAAGTGCTCGATACTTCATCCGGGCGCGAACCCCTCGCTTACCTGCATGGCAAGGGAAACATCATCCCTGGCCTGGAGTCGGCGTTGATGGGAAAGAAGGCCGGTGAAAAGCTCAACGTACAGGTGGAACCGGCCGAAGGTTATGGTGAGCGTGATGAGCAACTGGTGCAGGACGTCCCACGCCAGGCGTTCGAGAATGTCGGCGAGGTCAATCCGGGTATGCAATTCCAGGCACAGACGCCGCAGGGCCAGACACGCGTCGTAACGGTCACCCAGGTAGCCGATGATGTCGTCACCGTGGACGCAAATCATCCGCTGGCTGGCGCCAGGCTGACCTTCGATGTCGAGATTGCCGAGGTTCGCGATGCCACAGCCGAGGAGCTTGCTCATGGGCATGTGCACGGCCCGGGTGGGCACGACCACGGCTGACATTTCCGGGTTAACTGGAAGCCATTTAACACTTTCTTCATGAATTCCCGGCCTGCCAGCGCGCCGCGGCGGCCGGTCTCCCTTGTGTCTGCTACATTTGCCGTAACGCCGCGGATTTGCCGCGGCATTTCTCGGCAAAGGGAGCGCCAACATGAGAAGAAGCCTGGTATTCGTCTGTGCGATCCTGGGTGTTCTCGCTGCGAACGTCGCGGCCGCCCAGGAACATACGTGGCTGGTTCGCGGCGGCGCGCATTACCTGAGCGCGAAGGACAACAGCGGTCATCTGAGAATCGACGACGAGAAATTGTTCGTCGAGGTCGACGACTCGGCGATGGCCACGTTCAGCATTGCCTACCTGTTCGATCAGCACTGGTCCCTGGAGCTATTCGGCTCCGGGCCGTTTGATTCGGATATCACGGTCAGGGACGCGGGCAAGGCCTCGACCAAGTACGTGATGCCAATGGTGAGCTGGCTCTATCACTGGAATCCAGATGGCCGCTGGCAACCTTACCTTGGCGCGGGGGTCAATTTCGCCGTCTTCATGGATGAAAGCCCGAGCGACCTCGATTTCAACGAGGCCATCGGTCCGGCACTCATCGGTGGCATCGACTACAACCTGAGCAAACGATGGTTGCTCAGCCTGGACCTGCGATGGGTCGACATGGATACCGAGACCCGGTTGAACGGCGACCGCGTGGGCGAGATTTCCTTCGACCCCTTCCTGGCCGGCTTGATGGTCGGCTATCGCTTTGGCGGTGAGCGGGTTGCAGAGGCTGCACCGGTGGCCGCGCCTCCTCCACCGGCGCCAACGCCGTCCCCGGCCGCGTCGCCGCCGACCGCCTGTGCGGATGGTGACGCAGACGGTGTATGCGACGTGAACGACAAGTGCCCCAGCACGCCGACGGGCGATACCGTCGATTCGTTTGGCTGCAGCCTCGTTTCACGACTGATGCTTTATTTTGATTTCGACAGCGCCGAACTTCGACCGGAGTCGATTCGCGAACTCGAGAGGGTCGTCGATTTCATGAACCAGCTTTCCGTTGCGACCGCGATGATCGAGGGTCACACGGACAGCGTCGGGAGCGACGCCTACAACCTTTCCCTGTCCGAGCGACGAGCCAAGTCCGTCTATGACTACCTCATCTCCCGCGGCGTCAATCCAGGCCGGTTGCAGGCACTGGGCCGGGGCGAGTCGAGCCCGATTGCTGATAATGACACCGAGATGGGCCGGCAGCGGAATCGCCGCGTGATGCTGATCCGAACCGACAGCGGGGCCTGATCAAGAATCAGTCCGTGTCTCCGGGAACGGGCCGGCGGGAAGTATTTCTTCGCGCCGGCCTTTTTATTGCTGCGACGGTGGCAGTCGAAATTTGCTGTTCAGCGCCGCCAGCGTCGAGGGGTCGCGGCCATAGATATCGCCGCGAAAGCCGACCTGGCCGTCTGGTAATGGCTCCGCAGTCCAGTACAGGATCAGCACTGGTAACGATTTTTCGAGGTTGACTGTCTGCGTCCTCTTACCCGCGATGACCTTCGCGATGCTCTCTTCGTTCCAGCGCTCTGGCTGATTCAGCACCAGTTCCGTGAGTTCGAAGGCTTTCTGAACCCGGATGCAGCCCGAACTGAACGCCCGTTCATCGCGCTCGTACAGCGCTTTGGCCGGCGAATCGTGCAGGTAAACGAGGTAAGGATTGGGGAACATTATTTTCACCAGTCCGAGGGCATTGTCCGGACCCGGGTCCTGTACGAGCTGGTAGGGAATGTTTGCCCCCTTGTACTGGTTCCAGTTGACCGAATAAGGATCAACCCGTCGGCCGTTACGATCGATCACGCGTATGTGGTTGCGATTCAGGTAGCCTGGATCGCGCTTGATCACTGGCAATTTGTCCTTGGCGATAATGCCCGGTGGAATCGTCCAGGTCGGATTGAATACCACGTACTTGATTTCCGACTTGAAGATCGGCGTCTCACGATAAGGTCGGCCGACCACGGCCCGTGAGCGCCAGACTGGTTCATTGTCACGGAAATAACTTACCGCGAAGCCCGCCACGTCGACCAGCACGAAATCCCCATGCAGTTCGTGCAGAACCCAGCGGGCACGTTCGAGGTTGACGCGGATCTGATCGATACGAGCGCCGACCGAGACGTTGAGTGCCGCGCGGGTCGCCGGACCGATGACTCCGTCACGGCTCAGCCCGTGGCGTTCCTGGAATCGTTCAATACCGGCGACGGTGTCTGCATCATAAAAGTCACCTTGGAAGACCGATGTGGACGTCTCCAGATCACCGGAAATCTGCAGTCTCCGACGAAGCACTGGCAGACGTGGATCATTCATTTCCGGCTTGATCACCGGTCCGTCCGGCAACTCGGGCCAGCCACCCGCCGCTTCCATGGTCCGGTATCGGGCGAGCCCTTCCCGACCCCGTCGGTACCAGATGTGTTCGGGCCGGACGCTGTCGAAGACCCCGCTGATTTCACCTGTCGAAAGGACCCTGTACAGCAATTCCCGGGTGCTCTCCGAGTGAATCGGCCGCGCCTCGAAATTCCACTGCGAACTGATATCGACCGGATCGACCTTGCCTTTGTAAAGGTGGTAGAGCGCCAGGACCATCGCGTCGGTCGCCAGCAGTTCCAGGTCCGCACTCTCCGCCGGCGTGAGCGCCTTGCTCCCGCCGAGTTGCTGACGGAAGGATCGCAAGGCACTCGCGTGATAATCCTCCGGGTTCAGTCCATCGGCATACACACCGTCGATCTCCGCCATCAATTCATCCAGGCGTCCCGTGCTGTTCCAGAATCCCCGGAATTGCGTGTCCTCATAAAACTGTGCGACCGGCTCGGCGAGTACGATCCGGTCACCTCGGACGTCCGTGTTCCCGCCGTAGCGGAGCGTATCGACTCGACTGCGTATGGCCTCAGTCAGCGTCGAGGGCTCTGGCTGATCCTGCGCGCCGGATACGAACGGCGTCAGCAGCGACAGCGCGGCGACTGCGCCGCGAATAATTTTTGTCAGCATGGGATTCGGTAAACCTGCCCGGTCACTAAACGATTACTCTGCTCAGTCCTGGCCTCGCGGCGGTGACCGCAAGTAAAGACGGTCATCAAAACTCATCACCCAGCGCGGCCGGTAAACGACCGCCATCGCGATGACCATTCCATTCACCACCCCTTCGCCAAAACTCATCAGTGGCAGTATGACGAAGTACTCGGCCGTTACTCGCCCGGCCGGCAGCGCATCGGTGGCAATCAGCGCGAGCCGGGTGAGCCCGGCCAGGTTAAAAGCCAGCGCGGAACCGAGAAAGGCAGTCAGGAAGAAATAGATGAAGTAGTTGTGCGGCAGACGATCGTGGATAAATTCGTGAAGCCACGCTGTGAACACCGCCGGAACGACACCCGTACACAACAGGTTCGCACCGAAACTCGCCCAGTCTGTCTGTCCGGTCAGGGTCAGCACAAGCAGTATCAGTGCCGCTCCAAGCACGGCAAACTGCCAACCGTGCATCAGTGTCAGGGCTGTAATCATCAGGAAACGCACCGAAAGTCCCGGCGTAACACCGGCCTTCATTGACCAGATCCCGAACAGCAGGGCCAGGCTGATCAGCCAGACCCGTTGCCGCTCCGGATCGAGTAACCATGAGCGCCAGGGTGCCGTGACGGCCGCAAAGGCCAGAGCAGCCAACGCGATCGCGCCGGTCGCTATCTGCATGCCGGTCGTCAACAGCGCGCTTTCAATGAACATCGCCCGCCAGCCCCTCGTCTCAGTTCGCCGTCCCCTGCGCGGGGCCAGCCAGTTGCTCGCGAAGGTCCGGCGAAACCGAGCGCAAGTGCAGGTCGCGCTGCGGGAATGGAATCTCGATGCCGGCGGCGGTGATCGCATCGTTGATACGGACGGTCAAGTCGCTGTGAATTTTCAACCATTCCTGCAGGCTATTGCTCCACGCCCGGACCTTGAAATCCAATGAACTGGCGCCGAACCCGGTAAACAACGTGTACGGCTCGGGCTCTGCGAGGACGCCTGGTGTTTCGCGGGCTGTGCTGGTGAGCAGTTCCACGACCGTGCCGGGATCCGTGCCGTAGGCGACACCGACGATCACCTCGAGCCGGCGATTCATATTGCTGAGCGTCCAGTTGATCAACTTGTCAGACAGCAACATGCCGTTTGGTACCAGGACCTCCGCACCTTCGAAGGTTGTCACCGTGGTTGCGCGGATGCCGATATCCGTGACTTTGCCGTACACGCCGGCGATTTCGACGACGTCGTCCGGCCGAATCGGCCGCTCGAACATCAGTATCAGTCCAGAGACAAAGTTGTTGACGACGTTCTGCAGGCCAAAGCCAATACCGACACCGAGTGCGCCAAAGATGATTGCGAGCTGGCCCACCTGGAACCCGGCCACCGCCAGTGCGATCAGCAGGCCCAGCATGATCAACAGGTAGTAGGACAGTGTGGAGATACTGTTACCGACGCCCTGCGGCAGGCGCATTTTCGGCAGCACTTCATCGGCCAGGATGCGGCGCATCGTTCGCGCCACCCAGAACGCAAGAAAGACAGCCGCCGCAAACAGCACGACGCTGCCGAGCGTGATGGAAATTTGACCGAAATTGACGCCGTGAGTCAGGATCTCCCGCAGCCCGTCCGCCACGCGACGATAGATCCGGAACTCATTGAGCGTGAATACGATCCACATCACCAGTGCCGCGATCTTGATCAGCGTACCGAGACTCTGCAGCAAAGGGCCGGCGTGCTGGGTGACCACCTGCAAGCTGGATGTTTCGCGCCGCGACAGAGCCAGCTTGACGAATACGCTTAATACGGTCGCAGCCGCGTAGGTCGCCAACGCAAAGTAGCTGCTGTCCACGGTGGCATCGGTCAGCATTTCGGCCAGCGACACATTGCCCAAAATATTCGAGACGGTCGAGACAAGCAGCGCGCCAACGCCAATGACACAGAACACAGTGAAAGCGGGTCTCGCCGGACCGCTAATCTGCGTTGCGGCCAGGGGATTGGTGCGTGAGCGGGCAAGCAGCCAGAGCAGCCCGGCCAGAGCGAGCAGCGTGATCGCAAGGATGTAAAGCCGATACTGGACAGGCTGATTGGTCAGCAGGAATCCGAGCAGGTTCAGTACGTACAGGGCGCTGCCCACGTAGGGCCAGGGGCCGAGTACGTCAAAGACCTTTCGCGGGAGAATCCGCAGTACCGGGATGACCGGAAGGAGCAGGGCCAGTTGTCGCAGCGAGCCGGGTGCGTCGGTCTCGATCACCATGAAGCCGAGCAGTACGAGCACCAGCCATGCGGAGAGCGGACGCACCAGCACGTGAGCTGTACTGTGCAATTCCGGGTCATTGGAAACCATCGAGCGGCAGCGGCGGCTGAGCCAGAGCAGCAACGGAAGCAGCAGGAGGGCGAATGCCAGATAAAGCCTCAGCTGGGGTTTGCGACTGGTCAGGTATTCGCTGATGAATTCACGCTCGAGCGCCTCACCTTCCATCGGCGATGTGGCGGAATGGTCGGCCTCAGATGCCGTTGACAAGGACTTCCAGAGCGGCGGTTGGTCTGCAACGGCGAGTCGACGGTTCTGGTCGAGGATTGCGGCATCAATTGCGCCGCGCCCGGCCTCGATACTGTACTGAAGATCGTTGGCGTGCGAACCGAGCTCGAGCAACTGACCCAGCGGAACGCTAAGCAGCCGGTCTGCCTGGTCAATCTCGTGAATCACCTCTTCAATGCGATTGAGCAGGGCCGGCGTCATTCCGCTGCGCTGGTCCGCCGAACGCGTGACCTCCCATTCGTTGCGGGCTTTCGCCAGCACCGTGGAGTCCCTCGCCAACACGCTCGTCACACGCTTCAGCCGGTCACTCCATGCGTCCAGTTGCTGATCGTAAAATTCCCAGTGACGCCGCATGTTCTCGAGGCGTATGACTGGAACCTGACTGAGTTCCATGCCGGACTGCCGGTGATCGAGCTGGTGGATCTTCTCGCCCAGATTCGACAAGTCATCCCGCAGGGGCTCGCCGCCCTGGCTGCGCGTGGCCAGCCCGGCCACTTCACGCGCGAAGCGCTCGTCGGCGTTCGCACGCCACGGTACTTCAGTGGCAGGGATGATGTTGACCGGGGGCGCAGCCGGCGTGGATTGCGCGCGCGCGTGTCCTGCGCTGCCGGCAAGCATGATCGCGACGAGCAAGGCTTGCTGCGTAATCCGGGACATGTGGTGCATGGGGGCTTGCCTGTCGCTCCTTGATCGTTGCGCGGATTGTCGCATCGGAAACACGACAGTCACAGTGGGATTCATCGCGACCGGCGGGCCGGATCTGGCAGAATGCGCTCACCAGTTGATCCGGGGCCGCTGCCCGTCGGTCCTGCCGGTAATACGGGACATGTCCACTAACGATACAAGCGCTGCCACTCGCTCCTTAAGCGAGCTTCCCGCCATGCGTATCGACGCCACCGGCAACCGGAGGATCAGCTACCGGTGCATCATGGCCCTGGCCATGCCGCTGATGGTCAACAGCAGCCTGCAGGCGATCATCAGCCTGACCGATACCTGGTTCGTCGGGCATATTTCGACGCAGGCCATGGCCGGAATGGCGGCGATCTACTGGATCGTGATTTTCTTTATCGTATTGTTTGGTGGCGTCGGACTGGCCGTCCAGACGCTCGTGGCCCAGGCCCAGGGCGGCCGGCGGCGCTGGCGCGCGAGCCATGCCGCGTGGGTTGCGCTTTGGGGTAGCCTGCTCACGATACCGCTTTTTACCGGCGCCGCGTTCCTCGCGCGACCCTTGCTTGAAGCGCTGGGTCTCGAGCCGCAGGTGCTCGACCTCGCGCTGGAATTCTGGTGGCCACGGATGCTCGGCGCACCGATAGGCGTCGCCCTGTGGTCAATGCTCGGGTTCTTTAACGGCATCGCGCGCCCGGGACTGACCGTCTCGACCACGGCGCTGGTGGCGATCAGTAACGCGTTGCTCAACCAGTTGCTGATTTTCGAGCTTGATTTCGGCATGGCAGGTGCCGCCTGGGCGACCAATCTCAGCATGTTGATCGGCCTCGCTTTCGCACTGTTCATCTTTCTTGGCGAGGGGATCAGGAGTCGCTATCGAAGTCATCTGACGTGGCGACCGGACCTGCGCAGCCTTTCCCGGCAGATACGTATCGGCTTGCCCATGGGTGTGCTCTATGCGGCTGACCTGTTCGGCCTGTCACTGTTCCAGCTGATGCAGGTTCGCCTGGGTGAGGTTGAAGGCGCAGCCACGCAGATTGTCATGATGTTGACGTCGCTGGCTTACATGCCCGGTGTTGGCATCGCAATGGCGAGCACGACGCTAATTGGCCTTTCTATCGGGGCTGGCGATCGCGACTGGGCCCGGCGCCTGGGCAACGCCGTGATCGTAATTACGGTTGCTTTCATGGGGCTGCTCGGCGTCATGATCGCTCTGCTGGGTCCCTGGCTGCTGCCGAGCTTCGTCGGCCGGGCAGACCCGAACGCCGCCGCGCTGGCAGGACTCGGCGCGACGCTGCTCTGGATCGCCGCGGGCTACCAGGTCTTTGACGGACTCAATCTTGGCAGTGGTTTCAGTCTTCGAGGGGCAGGGGACACGACCGTTCCGGCGGCGCTGGCGCTCGTGCTTTCCTGGGGTGGTTTCGTGCCGCTGGCGCATATGCTTGCATTCGCGCCAGGGCAGGGGCTCGTCGAAGGGCTGCCGCAATTCGGCTTTGGCGCGATCGGGGGCTGGTTCGCGCTGCTGGCCTACGTGGGTGCCCTGGGGACGGCCCTGTACCTGCGCTGGCGTTCCGGCGCATGGCGGCGGATCCGGCTCTGAGGCGGATCCGGATGCAGGAAGCCTTTCCCTTCAATTGATCAGATAGTAACGTTCACCGTTCGGGACGGCCGGTGAAAATCGAAACCACCACGTGACCTGAAGGTCCGAATAAAGTCGCGCACCGCAGTGGTGACGCGACATGCAGACGCGATCAGGAGGAGACTTGCCATGAGCGATGCGGTCAAGACACCGATCGAGATGTTCTATCACTGGGAGCGGACGACGCCAGACAAGGTCTATCTTCGCCAGCCGAAGGACCTGCAATGGAGTGAATACACCTGGGCACAGGTAGGCGACCAGGTGCGGCGTCTCGCGACGTTCATCCGCAGTCAGGGATACCCCAAGGGCAGCTGCATATCGATCTGGTCGAGCAACAGCAAGGACTGGATCGTCGTCGATCTCGCGATCATGATGAGCGGCCACATCAGTGTCCCGCTCTATCCCGGACAGGACGTTAAATCCGCCCGTTACATTCTCGAGCACAGCGAGACGAAGATGATCTTTCTCGGTGCCTTCGATCACGCGGCCGACGCCGATCAGGCGATTCCTGACGGCATCACCCGGGTCGCGATGCTTGGATGCAAAGTACCGTGTCGGCAGGATCTCGAGTCAATTATCGCCAGCAACGAGCCGTTCGAAGAGTCGCCGGTACCGGACCCTGGGTCGATCTTCACCATGATTTATACATCCGGGACTACCGGCAACCCGAAGGGCGTGATGCACGCTCACGAGACACCGGGGCACGTGGTGCCGGGGCTGGCCAGGGCCCTGCGCATGGAAGCGCCTGGATCGCGTTTCTTCTCCTTTCTACCGTTGTCGCATGCAGCGGAACGGATCGCTGTGGAGATGACGAGCCTTTACGTCAACGCCGAGGTTTCTTTCTCAGAAAAGCTCGCGAATTTCGCCGATGAACTGCGTTCGGTCCAACCGACGTTCTTCTTCGCCGTGCCGCGCCTGTGGGTCAAGTTCAAGGAGGGTGTCGATGCGAAAATTCCACCGGCCGCCCAGGCGTCACTGAGCGAAGAGCAGAAAGCCGGCCTTCGCAGGCAACTCGGCCTGGCGAACGCGCGCTGCATTCTGACCGGCGCCTCCCCTTGTCCGCGTGACGTCCAGCAGTGGTATATCGACCTGGGCATCCTGTTGCGCGACGGCTATGGCATGACCGAGAACTTCATTCACGGCTCTTCCTGGGTCCACGATGATAAGCCGCTGCCGGGTTGCGTTGGAAGGCCGTTCGATGAAACGGTTGAGCTGCGGATTTCTGATGAAGGTGAAATCCAGTTTCGCAGCAAGGGCCTGATGAAGGGTTATTACAAAAATCCCGAGAAGACTGCGGAAGTTATCGACGAAGAGGGCTGGTACCATACGGGTGACAGCGGCCGCCTGGACGAAGAGGGCAACCTCTGGGTCACCGGGCGCATCGGCGAGGTCTTCAAATCGTCGAAAGGCAAGTTTGTCCAGCCGGTTGCGCTGGAGAATCATTTTGGCCGCTGCGAGCTCCTTGCCCAGCTGTGCGTGTTCGGTCACGGGCTCGATCAACCCGTGCTGCTCTGCTCGCTTTCCGAATCCGGCAAGAAAAAGGATCGAGCCGAGGTGCAGGCCCTGCTCGAGACACTGCTTGCTGAAGTCAACGAGGTATTGCCACCCTACGAGCGTCTGGCGCAGATCTTCGTTACCCGTGATGAGTGGGCGATAGACAATGGGCTGCTTACGCCGACCATGAAGCTGAAGCGACGGCCGATCGAAGAGCGCTACCGGCCCGTCGTTGAAAAGCTGCTCGGCAAAGCCAGCGTCGTTTTCGAGTAAGCCGCACACGGATCTTGCCCCCGGGGCCACGTCGATGCGGTGGTCCCGGGGAGGCTGCGTGCCCTCGCTCAGCCGCCGGTGGCGGCCATGCGCTCGATGGCCTCCGGCGGCGGCTCAAACGCGTTGGCGAACGCCTCCTCCACGTGTTCGAGCCAGACAAAGCGCAGGTCAGCGCGAACACTGGCAGGAATGTCCAAGAGATCTTTGTGATTGCGCAGCGGGAGCAGCACGGTGTGTATACCGGCCCGGTGGGCCGCGATGGTCTTTTCCTTGATTCCGCCCACCGGCAGGACCAGTCCACGCAGGCTGATTTCGCCGGTCATGGCAACGTCCTTGCGCACGGTACGCCCCGTCAGCAGTGAGACCAGGGCGGTGTAAAGCGCCACGCCGGCACTCGGTCCGTCTTTCGGGATCGCGCCAGCCGGTACGTGCACATGGATGTCGCTGCGCTCGAACAGTGCCGGGTCCAGCCCGAGGTACTCGGACTGCGACTTCACGAGACTGAGCGCGGCTTGCGCGCTTTCTTTCATTACATCGCCGAGTTGTCCGGTCAGGATCAGCTTGCCCGTACCCGGTACGCGAGTGGCCTCGACGAACAGGATGTCGCCGCCGACCGGTGTCCAGGCAAGCCCGGTGGCCACGCCCGGGACGCTGACCCGCATCGCCACCTCGTTTTCGAACCGCGGCGGACCGAGAATTTCAGCTACCTCAGCGGTGTCGACATCTACATTGCTCGCCGTGCCCTCGGCAATCCGCACCGCCACGCTTCGCAGCACGGCACCGATCTCGCGCTCAAGCGCCCTGCAGCCTGCCTCGCGCGTGTAGTCACGAGCGATCCTGTGAAGGGCCTCGTCGCTTATGGTGGCCTGCTGCGCACTCAGGCCATTGGCCTCGAGCTGACGCGGGACAAGGTAACTTCGCGCGATTTCGACCTTTTCGTCCTCGGTGTAGCCGGTCAACTCAATGATCTCCATCCGGTCGCGCAGCGGGCCCGGAATAGTCTCCATCACGTTGGCGGTCGTGATGAACATGACCTTGGACAGATCGAAAGGCACACCGAGGTAGTTGTCACGGAAAGTGGAGTTCTGCTCCGGATCCAGTACTTCCAGCAGCGCTGATGCCGGGTCGCCCTGGATGCCGGAGCCGAGCTTGTCGATCTCATCGAGCATCAAAACCGGATTGCGCACGCCGGCCTTCCGGATGGCCTGAATGATATTGCCCGGCAGTGCGCCAATGTAGGTGCGGCGGTGACCACGAATCTCGGCTTCGTCATGCACGCCGCCAAGACTGACCCGCTGGAATTTGACGCCCAGCGAGCGCGCGATACTCTTTCCCAGCGAGGTCTTGCCGACACCGGGAGGGCCGACAAAGCACAGTATCGGGCTGCGACCCTGCGGATTGAGTTTCCTCACCGCCAGGTACTCGAGAATGCGCTTCTTGATTTTCTCGAGGCCATAGTGATCCGTGTCCAGCGTCTCACGGGCTCGCTCGATGTCGATGTTCTCTTCGTCCAGCTTCGACCACGGAAGCGCCAGTAACGTATCGAGATAGGTTCGGGCCATCGAGTACTCAGCGCTTGACTCGTGCATGCGTTCCAGTCGTTTGAGTTCCTTCAAGGCATGCTCTTCAGTCTCGGCGGGCATGCCTGCTTTGGCTATCGCCTCGCGCAGCTCGGCGTGCTCTTCTGCACCGCTGCCGTCCTCGCCGAGTTCCTTCTGAATCTGGCGCATCTGTTCGCGCAGCAGCATTTCTCGCTGCCGCTCATCCAGTGCTTCCCGGGTCTGCTGCTCGATCTGACGCGATAGCTTGAGTACCTCAACGCGCTGAGTCAGCTGTGTGGCAACGCGCTTGAGCCGCGCCTGGATATCCAGCGTCTCGAGGATCTCCTGCTTTTCGGCGGTATTCATGTCCAGGAAACTGGCGATCGTGTCGGCCAGCGTCGATGGCGAGCCGATGGCCTCGACGGCCTGTGCCATCTCGGCCGGCGCCTGAGGCAGCAGCGAGATCGCTTCGGCAGCCTTCTGTTTCAGGTAAAGGGTGTGCGCTTCGATCTCCGGCTCGGCAAGCCCGGTGTCTTCGAGGTACTCGACTCTCGCAACCAGGTAAGGAAATCCCTCGACTTTGTCGACGACCCGAAAACGGCGTTCGCCCTGACAGACGAGGTGATGTGTGCCGTCCGGCGCGGTGATGTAGCGGACAATGGATGCGGCCGTGCCAACCGGATGCAGTTCATCCAGACCCGGGTCATCGGCGCCAGGATCCTTTTGCAGCAGAAAGCCGATCCTGCTCTCGGTACGCACGGCTTCCTGGGCTCCCGCGACGGTTTTTTCGCGCTTGATCGCGACGGGCAGGACGACCCCGGGGAACATCACCATGTTACGTACGGGCAATATGATCAGCATGTCCTCGGGAAGCCCTGCCTCCTCGGCTGGCTCAGCTGCGGACGTCGTCGCTCGTTCGTCGTTGCTATTCATACATTCACCTCTGCCCGGTCATCGCCGGGCCAGCAGCAGCTGCAGGCAGCCGTTGTAGTGCTCTCTCGCGATCAGTTCCCATACGCCGGCGGGCAAACCCAGCCGCCGCTCAAACCGCCCATAGGGGATTTCCAGGCGCTGAATCGTCGCAGCTGCCTTGCGCCGCGGCAGGTGCCGCTCACCGCGAACGACGAGTTCACCCGCGCCGCACAGCAGTTCAATACGGTCTTCCGGTACGCCGGGCAACGCGATTTCCACAAGGATCTGGTCCTCGCTGGCATAGACATCGATCGGCGCCTCCCACGACGGCTTACTGCCGCCGCCGGCCAATCGAAAAAACTGCCGATGCATTCGCTCGGCCTGTTCCAGCCGCTCGACGGTTTCGGCCCACATCCAACCGGAGGCGGGATTTCTTCGCTTCATGATCGGGCCCGTGGTCGCGCTTCGATGGGCCAGTAGTTGGGGGCGCGACCCGACGGACACAATGGCTTGCTCGACTCACGCCCACAATCCGGGTGGTGAGCGCTCCGGGCGGCCGGCAGCGGAGCCGCCTAAAGTGACCGAAAATCGTCGTACAGCTGCTTTATTCGGCTAAATTCGCCAATAGCGGCGTTTTGTGCCATGACTGCCTTTTTGTCCTCGCAGCCTCTATGCTTACTGCGTGCAGAAAAAACCGGCGGACGGGTCCCGCTTCGACAAGGCCTATTATCGCCGCTATTACCTGGAGCCCCGAACGCGCGTGGCCACGCGCGCGGAAATGGGGCGACGCGCTGACTTGATCGCGGCCTTCGCTCGCCACGCGGAACTCAGGGTGCGCAGCATTCTCGACCTTGGGTGCGGCCTCGGATTGATGCGCAGCGCCCTGCTCCGAAGCTTTCCGGCTGCCCGGTACACCGGCGTCGAGGCCAGTGCCTATCTATGCGAGAAGTACGGCTGGGAACAGGGTTCCGCCGACACCTATCGAAGTAACCGGCGGTTCGATATCGTGATCTGCAACGACGTACTGCAGTACCTTCCCGCAAGGCAGGCCGCCGCCGCGATCGACAGCTTTACCGTGCTCTGCCGCGGCATCCTGTATTTTGGTGCACTGACGACTGAAGACTGGGATTGCCACTGCGACCAGCGCCTGACGGATTCCGATGTCTACAGGCGCCCGGCTGGCTGGTATCGGCGGCGCCTGGCCACGGGCTTCATCGAGGCCGGCGTTGGAATGTTCCTTCACCGGGATTGCGGCGCAATCCTCTGGGCGCTCGAGAAGGCGGCGCCGCGTACAGGCCGGGGTCCTGCGTGATTCTGCGCCTTGCAGCAGTCCGGCGTTACAATGCTCAGCTCAAACTATCGGAGCCAGGTTGCCCGATGTTCCACTTGCCCGCGAGGCTGCTCATACCGTTGGTCGTTTCAGTCGCTCTGGCCGGTTGCAGCACGAACCGAGCCTGTTTTCCGAACGACGATTATCTGAAGGCCGAGGACCGTCCCCCGCTGCGTTTGCCGCCCGGCCTGGTTGCCTCAGAACGGGTTGCGCCGTTACAGATTCCGACAGCGGACCCGAATCCGGAGAAGCTGGATCCGAAGCCGCGCTGTCTCGATCAGCCGCCGCCGTACGCTGAAAAGACGGCTCTTCCGACGCCGCAATAGCGATGTGCCGGCGCCCGTCCATCGTGTATGCGCCGGATGCGCTCCAGTCCCTGACAATCGCGCAACGCGGCCGCGGAAAATTGGGCGGCGGAGTTCCTGCGGGAGAACGACCGACGTGAGAAACACTTCTTTATTGAACGGGATGGTTCTGCAATCGGGGACCTTGCGCGCCGTCCTGCTTGACCGCCTGACTCGCTCCCTGGGTAAGCAGCCGGAGACGGCGACGCAACGGGACATTTATTTCGCCCTGTCGATGGCCGTGCGCGAAGAGCTTCTCGGGCGCTGGCTGGCGACCCAGCGTCGAGTGACGCAGGCCGGCGTCAAAAGGGTTTGCTACCTGTCCGTCGAGTTTCTGCTGGGTCGATCATTGATCAACGGGTTATCCAGTCTGGATGGCGACCTGGTCGAGGAGGCCCGTGAAGCGTTACAGGACCTGGGTTTCGACCTGGAGAAAGTGGCGCGCGAGGAGCCCGACCCCGGGCTTGGTAACGGCGGACTCGGCCGCCTGGCGGCCTGCTATCTGGACTCACTGGCGACCTTGCAGATGCCGGCCGTCGGTTACGGGATTCGCTACGACTACGGCATCTTCACCCAGGTGATCGACGAGGATGGACGGCAGCGAGAGATTGCCAGCAGCTGGCTGCGCAATCGAAATCCCTGGGAGGTCCAGCGCGACGATGCGCGTTTTGTCATTCGCTTCGGTGGTCGGTGTGTGGCAGCGCACGATGAGCACGGCCGTACCCACACGCGCTGGGTCGACACTGACAATCTCTGGGCCGTCGGATTTGACCAGTTGATCCCGGGCAACCGCAGCCCGACCGTCAATCATCTCAGGCTCTGGTCCGGTCGCGCGATCGCGCCGTTCAACGTCGAAGTGTTCAACGCCGGTCGACACGCAGAGGCATCGGTCAATGCGGTCGACGCGAAGAACGTCTCGAGAATCCTTTACCCGGACGATACGACCACACAAGGTAAGGAGCTGCGCCTCAAGCAACAGTATTTCTTTGTCAGCGCGAGCCTGCAGGACATCCTTGCTCAGCATATGGCACAGGAGCTTTCATTTGAATCGCTTCCGGATGCGGTGGCGCTTCAGTTGAACGATACGCATCCCGCACTGGCGATTGCCGAGTTGATGCGCCTTCTGGTCGACGAACACGACGTCGACTGGGACATCGCATGGAAGATCACACGTTGCGTTTTTTCCTACACCAATCACACCCTACTGCCGGAAGCGCTCGAAGTCTGGCCGTTGGAGTTCTTCGAGCGGTTACTGCCAAGGCACCTGCAGATCATCTACCTCATCAACCGCAGCCTGCTCGAGGAAGTCGCGGCGCGCTATCCGCAGGACCACGAACGGCGGCAGCGCATGTCGCTGATCGACGAGAGCCACGGTCGTCACGTGCGCATGGCGCACCTGGCCATTGCCGGCAGCCACACGGTCAACGGTGTTGCCAAACTCCACTCCGAGCTCATCAGGCAGACAATATTCAGAGACTTCGCAGAGCTCTTTCCGGACCGATTCACCAACGTCACCAACGGCATCGCCGTAAGACGCTGGCTCAAGCAGTCCAACCCCGGGCTTTCAACGCTGCTTACCGAGCGGCTGGGGCATGGCTGGGAGAATGATCTTGAAGAACTCGAGCGCCTGCGCTGGGCGGCCGATGACGAAGAGTTCTGCAGTCGCTTCCAGGCCGTAAAGCTTGAAAACAAGCGCAACCTCGCGCGCGTGATCCAGCGAAGAATCGGTGTCGAAGTCAGCGAGACGGCACTGTTCGATGTGCAGGTGAAGCGGATACATGAATACAAGCGCCAACTGCTCAACCTGCTCTATGTCATCACGCGCTACAACCGAATCCGGGCTCATCCGGATATCGACGTCGTGCCGCGCTGCGTGATCTTTGCCGGAAAGGCGGCGCCCGGCTACGTGATGGCCAAGTCCATCATCAAGCTGATCAACAACGTGGCGCAGGTCGTTAACAACGATCGCAGCATCGACGGGCGGCTCAAGGTTGCATTTCTACCGGACTACGACGTCTCGCTGGCGCAGAAGATCATGCCGGGGGCCGATCTCAGCGAGCAGATCTCAACTGCGGGCATGGAGGCTTCCGGCACCGGCAACATGAAACTCTCGCTGAATGGCGCGCTGACAATCGGCACGCTCGATGGTGCAAATATTGAGATTCGCGAGCAGGTTGGTGCGGAGAATATTTTCATCTTCGGGCTGACGGCGGAAGAGATCGAGGAGCGGCGTCGCCAGGGCTACTCCCCCAGCGAAGTCGTCGAGGCGAATCCGGCACTTGCCCTGACGCTGGAGATGATCGATTCGGGTTATTTCACACCGGGCAACCTCGCCGATGGCAAGCCGATCGTCGATCGCCTGTTGAGCGAGGGCGAGCGTTACTTTGTGCTGGCAGATTTTGCCGCCTACGCCGCGGCCCAGGACGCGGTCGACGAACTCTACAGACACCCGGCGGAATGGACACGCAAGTCGGTCATCAACACATTGAGCATGGGCACGTTTTCGAGCGACCGCAGTATCCGTGAATACGCACAGCGTATCTGGCATATCAAGCCGGTTCTCTGACCATGCGCCGCACCATACGGCCTGCTCCGAACAGCGATGCCTTGCTCTCCGCGGCCGACATCGAGGCGCTGGTCGATGCGCGACACCCTGCCCCCCGCTCGGTGCTCGGCTACCATCAATTTCCGCGCGAAACCGAGCAACCGTACTGCGTGGTCAGGGTGCTGGAACCCGACGCCGTTCGCGTCGTCGTCTGCCACGACGAGGATGGAGCCGACGAGTCTGAGTTGGAGTGCGTTCACAAAGCCGGGCTGTTCGCGGGTCGTGTGCCTTACCGTCGGCCGCTGCAGCCCTACCGGCTTCGTGTTCGTTACCGCAATGGGACCGAGCTGACCAAGCACGACCCCTATTATTTCGGGCCAGAGATCTCTGACTACGACCTCTACCTGTTCGGCGAAGGTAACCACTACAACATCTATCGAAAGCTCGGCGCGCATCCCGCGGTACGTGACGGGCTGGCTGGGACACGCTTCGCCGTCTGGGCGCCCAACGCGGAAAGGGTCAGTGTCGTCGGTGCGTTCAATCTGTGGGATGGTCGAAGACATCCGATGCAGGTCAGGGGTGGTTCCGGTATCTGGGAGTTATTCGTACCTGGCGTCGCTGTGGGCACTGCGTACAAGTACGAGATCCGCAGCCGCAGTGGCCGAGGGCTGCTCAAGGCCGACCCCTACGGGTTTGCGATGCAGTTGCGGCCGGACAACTGCTCGGTGGTCGCATCACTGGACGGTTTCCAGTGGGGGGATCGGGCGTGGCTCGAGGCGCGCTCCGCAGCCCTGCACGCACGCGAGCCAATCAGGATCTACGAGTTGCACCCCGCCTCCTGGCGACGGCGAAGCGATCGGGACCCGCCGTTTATGAACTGGCGGGAAATGGCCGCGGAACTCATTCCGTACGTCACGGAAAACGGCTACAACTACGTGGAACTGATGGGTGTGGCGGAGCATCCCTTCGACGCTTCCTGGGGCTACCAGGTGGCTGGATACTATGCGCCGACGGCGCGCTTCGGTTCGCCGCAGGACCTGATGTTTTTCGTCGACAGCTGCCACCAGGCCGGTATCGGCGTGATCATGGACTGGGTACCGGCGCATTTCCCGCGTGACGATCACGGGCTCGCGGAGTTCGACGGCACGTGCCTGTACGAGCACGCAGACCCCCGCCTCGGTGAGCACGCCGACTGGGGTACCAAGATTTTCAATTACGGCCGGCGCGAGGTCAGCAATTTTCTGGTCGCCAATGCGCTGTACTGGCTGGACCTCTATCACATTGATGCGTTACGGGTCGATGCCGTCGCCTCGATGCTCTATCTCGACTACAGCCGTTCTCCGGGACAGTGGATCGCGAACCGTTACGGTGGCCGTGAAAACCTCGAGGCGATCGATTTCCTGCGCCAGCTCAACACCGCGGTCGGCCGTTATTACCCGGGCGTGATGACCATCGCGGAAGAGTCCACGGCCTTTCCCGGCGTGACACAGCCGGCACACCTCGGCGGACTGGGATTTCATTTCAAGTGGAACATGGGCTGGATGAACGACACGCTGCGCTATGCCGCGATGGATCCGGTCCATCGCAGTCATCATCACGAACTCATTACGTTTTCATTCGTGTACGCCTGGTCGGAACGGTTCATGTTGCCGATTTCTCACGACGAAGTGGTACACGGCAAGGCGTCCCTGCTCGATAAGATGCCCGGCGACGAGTGGCAGAAGCGGGCCAATTACCGTTGGCTGATGTCCTATATGTATGCCCATCCGGGAAAGAAGCTGACATTCATGGGTTCCGAGTTCGGTCAGTGGCGCGAATGGCGCGATGACGAAGCGCTGGACTGGTACCTGCTCGATGACCCCGCGCACCGGGGATTACTCGAACTCAATCGCTCACTCAATCATCTTTACACTCACGTTCCCGCGCTTCACAGTGGCGACGCGGACCCGGTTGGGTTTGGCTGGATTGATGCTCAGAACGCGTCGCAGAGCATCTTCGCTTTTCTTCGGCGCGACACGAACGAATCGCCGGCGGCGCCCGTGCTGTGTGTTTTTAACTGCACGCCGGTGCCGAGGGATGATTACTGGCTCGGTGCGCCGGCAGCCGGCAAGTACGTGAAAGTGTTCGACTCCGACGCTGAGCAGTTCGGTGGTTCGGGCTACAATCACCAGGACACTCTCTGGGCCGATGAAACTGCGGTTCACAATCAAGGTTTTCGTCTGCGCCTGAATCTGCCTCCACTTGGGGCGCTGTTTTACAGTCCCGTGGACTGACGGGCGGCCGGCGAGGGACGATGGCGATGATGCGTGACGGCGACGGCAGGGGCTGGCTCGATGCCAACGGATAGCACCGGCACCCACGAGGTACCCGGGCCGTTCCTGGAGCACGGCCTGCCGCAGCCGCTGGGTGCCAACTGGACCGGCCGCGGCACCAATTTTGCCGATTTTCTCGGCCAACGCCGAGCGCATCGAGTTGTGCCTCTTCGATCCCACCGGGGAACACGAGACCGCGCGGCTGGAGCTGCCCGCGCGTACTGGCAATATCTGGCACGGGTTTCTTCCGGCGGGATTTGCCGGACCCGGCGGACTCTACGGCTATCGTGTACATGGCCCGTATCACCCGGCCGAAGGGCATCGATTCAATCCCGCGAAACTGCTCATCGATCCCTGCGCGCTGGCCCTTCATGGCGATCTGATCTGGCACGAAGCGTTGAGCGGTGCGGAGGCTGGCAACGACTGGATTGCCGACTACAGTGACAGTGCACCGTACATACCCAAGTGCCGTATCGTCGATACGGCCTTTGACTGGGGCGGTGTACGTGCGCCCAATGTGCCGTGGCGCGATACCGTCATCTACGAGCTGCACGTCAAAGGCTTCACCCAAAAACATCCGGCGGTGCCAGCTCACCTGCGCGGGAAATACCTGGCGCTGGCGGAGCCAGCGGTACTCGATTACTTGAAGCGACTCGGCGTCACCACGGTCGAGTTGATGCCCTGCCAGTCGTTCATCTCCGAGAAATTCCTGACCGATCGGGGCCTCAGCAACTACTGGGGATACAACCCGCTCGCCTGGTACGCGCCGGATCAGCGGTTTGCTTTCCAGGACCCTGTCACCGAGTTCAAGACGATGGTGCGGGCGTTGCACGATGCCGGTCTGGAAGTCGTGCTGGATGTTGTCTTCAATCACACTGCCGAAGGCAATGAGTCGGGACCGACGCTGAGCCTGCGTGGTATCGACAATCTCATGTATTACCGGCTGTTTCCGCATAACCTCGCGCATTACAAGAATTTCTCCGGCTGCGGCAACACGGTGAAATTCGATCACCCGGAGGTACGCGGGCTGGTACTGGATTGCCTGCGCTACTGGGCGGCCGAGATGCGCATCGACGGTTTTCGCTTCGACCTGGCGCCGGTGCTTGGCCGGGACGCCAGCGGATATAATACAAAGGCCCCGTTCTTTGCCGCGCTTCGCTCCGACCCGATTCTTTCCTACCTGAAGATGGTCGCCGAGCCATGGGACGTCGGGCCGGGAGGTTATCAGCTTGGACACTTCCCGCGGGGCTGGTCCGAATGGAATGATCGTTACCGCGACACGGTCAGGTCATTCTGGCGCGGCGATCGCCCGATGAACGGTGCCTTCGCGGAACGGTTCGCCGGATCGAGTGACCTCTTCCGCCACGGCGGGCGCAAGCCGACGGCCAGCGTCAACTATGTAGCAGCCCATGACGGCTTCACGCTGTTCGACGCGGTCTCCTATAACGAACGGCAAAACGAGGCCAACCAGGATGGCGGTACCGATGGCCACACGCACAACCTGAGCACAAACTGCGGCGTCGAAGGTGTAACCGACGACCCGGTGGTACGCGACCTGCGCGGACGGATGATGCGCAACATGCTGGCCTCGCTCTTTCTGTCACAGGGTGTGCCGATGCTGCAGGCCGGCGACGAATTTGCCCGGACGCAGAACGGCAACAACAATGCGTATTGCCAGGACAACGACATCAGCTGGGTTGACTGGGACCTGCTTGAGAAGAACCGGGACCTGCTGGAATTCGTTTGCCGTCTCGCCGACCTGCGCCGCTCCCGTCTCTGGTTGAGGCGCGATACGTTTCTCAAGGGTACGACGCGGGCAAGCGGATCACGCGACATCACCTGGTTGAATCTGCACGGTGGCGAGATGCAGGAAAATGACTGGAATGACGCCAGTGTGGGCGGTCTCGCGGTGCTGATGAGCAGCCCGGCCTCGGCAAGAGAACAGGAACAGAATGATCTGCTGATTGTGTTCAACGCCGATGCGATCGACCATGAATTCGCACTGCCTGGCGGTGTCCGGGATGGCGGGTGGCGAATGGTGCTTGACACTTCGTCCGGAGCGGCCGTATCCGCACCCGTTCTGCTAAAGCAGCGGCAAACCCTGAGGGTACGTGCCTGTAGCACCGTATTGATGGAATTCGTCGCCGTGGATACCGGTCCGGACACGCCGGATCACCGCTGAGATGCAGCAGATCTTGCCGCTGGCAAAGACCACAGGCCCGTGAGCAACCCCCGGCTGAACCACCTGGCGTGGTTGCGAGGACTCGGCGAGGCCTATCACGATTATCGTGGTGAACTGCGATTCTTCAGCACCGAAACCAGGGTCGGGATTCTCGAGGCGATGGGGTGCGCAGTCAGTGATCCCGAAGCTGTCGAAGGGGAGATAAGCCGTCTCGAAGCCGTGCAATGGCGCGCACTTCTACCGACGGTTGCGGTGACTCGACAGGGACACCGCAGCGTGTGCGTCGGCGTTCCAGAGGACTGCCTGGATCGCATGCTCACCTGGCACCTCAAACTGTCGGATGGTTCCGAACTCGGTGGTGAAGTCCGGGCGGGAAGCCTGGCTGAAGTGAATCGACATTGGCTCAGTGGCCGCTGCCTGACCCGCCGTGAACTGGTTCTTCCGGAGCCCGTCCCTTTCGGCTATCACGATCTCAGGGCGTTTCTTGATACGGGAGACAGTGGCCGATGCCGGCTGATTTCGACGCCCACGCGCTGCTTTGAAACGCCGGAGATCACCGAAGGCGCGCGCCTGTGGGGGCTGTCCATGCAGCTCTATACACTGCGCTCAGCCGATAACTGGGGCATTGGTGATTTCGCTGACCTGGCATCTGTCATCCGTCACAGTGCGGCCTTCGGTGCGGCGTTCGTTGGTCTGAATCCACTGCATGCGCTCTTTCCTACCGACCCTGCTCATTGCAGTCCGTATAGCCCGTCGAACCGGCATTTTCTGAACCCGCTCTATATCTCGATCCCCTCGATAGCCGATTTCGGAGCCTGCGCCGAGGTGCAGGCTCGAATGGCCGAACCGGCCTTTGCTCCCGAGCTGGAGCGTCTTCGCGCGGTGGCGACGATCGATTACGCTGGCGTGGCGGAACTGAAACTACCCCTGCTGCGGATGCTGCACACGGCGTTTCGTCGACAGCATCTTGTCGCGGATACACCACGGGCGTGCGAATTTTTCGCTTACCGGGATGAGCGCGGCGAACCCCTGCGTCTGCATGCTCTGCACGATGCGATTGCCGAACACCTCAGCGCCAGTGGTCATCGCGATACCGGCTGGAAAAGCTGGCCCGAGCACTTTCGGTCTCCCGGCAGCCCGGAGGTCCTGCGGTTTGAGGCGAGGCATGCCCTGGATGTGGAGTTTCACAGCTGGCTGCAATGGATTGCCGATGAGCAGCTCGCCGGTGCCCAGCGCCTCGCAAAGAGCCTGGGCATGTCAATCGGCCTGTACGGTGACTATGCCGTCAGCGTCAACGCAGGCGGTTCGGAGACCTGGGCCGAGCAGGACGTCTACTGCCTGAGCGCCGCCGTCGGTGCACCGCCAGACGCGCTCGCGCTGATGGGGCAGGACTGGGGCATTCCTCCGCAGGACCCGCAGGCGCTGAAGCTTCGCCAGTACCGACCGTTTCAGAAACTCATCGCGGCGAATATGCGTCGCGTCGGTGCCTTGCGGCTGGATCATGTCATGGCGATGTTTCGCCAGTGGTGGGTACCGGCGGGCCGCGGCGCGACCGAGGGCGGCTACGTGCACTATCCCCTTGAAGAACTGATGTCCGTCCTGGCGCTGGAGAGCGTGTCCCATCGCTGCTTGGTTGTCGGCGAGGACCTTGGGACCGTGCCTGACGAGGTGCGCCAGGCGATGCAGGAATTTGCGGTCTACCACTACCAGGTACTGCTGTTTGAAAAAGATCCGCAGGGTATCTTTAGTGCACCCGGCGATTATCTGCGCCGTTCGGTTGCCACCGCGACGACCCACGATCTGCCGACTCTGCGTGGTTTCTGGGGCGGCTCAGACCTCGAACTGCGCGATACGCTCGGCTTGTTTCCCAGCGATGAGTTGCGTCAGCGACTCTACGACGAACGTGTGCGTGACCGGGATCAGCTACTGGCGGCGCTGGAAAGAACCGGGCTGCGCCCCGGCCAGCCGGCGACCGTCGATGAGCCCTACAGTGACGAGCTCGCGCACAGCGTCCACCTTTACCTGGCAAGCAGTCGCTCAGCGCTGGTCGCGCTGCAGATCGAGGACCTCATCGGCACGGCCGACCCCGTCAATGTGCCGGGAACGAGCCACGAATACCCCAACTGGGAACGCAAGCTGGACCTGACTGTCGAGGAAATATTTTCCCGCTCAGCAACCTCGAATTCCCTGCTCGAGGTCGACCGCTTACGCAAACGCTGACCGCCCGGCTGCGCTGTGCCTCTGCTCAGCGCAGCCGGGAAGACTCAGCGGCTGCTCACACGGATTTCCGGCGCGAGATCCCAGACACCGTTGACATCCGGGCACGCGATCGTGCGTCCTTCGGTCAGGCCGAAAGCGCCGTGAGCCGTGAGGCGGAATTTTCGGCACCCCTCACCGCCATCGGCCTGCAGCGGCCTGAGCTGGTAAGTGACCCGGGTGCTGCTGTTGGTCCAGGAAACGGTCTTGCCGTCCGCAGTCAGCTCAAGGGCGTGACCAACGCAGGAGCGGTCGGTCTTGTCCATGCGCCGGCCGATCTCAGCGCCGATCGCTGCACCAATGACCGTGCCAACGACAATTGCGACAGCGCGATCTTCGCCTGCGGCGAGCTCGGCCCCAACCGTGCCTCCGGTGAAACCACCCAGCGCAGCACCCATCTCAGCTCGATTGCAGCGGCCCGAGGCAACACCAAAGTCGTCCCGCCAGTGCCGGCCGCTGAACCCGGTGTAGTCCGAGTCGCGTTTGTTCCGCCAACCGTGGGCCGGGGCATGGGCGGGCGGTGCAGCGAGTGCAATGCAAGGCAGCGCGATCACGAAACTGACGATGGCATGTATGAGGATACTTCGCGGAGCAGATTCAGTCCGTTGACTGACATTGTTCATCGATGTCTCCTTGGGCCCCGGGGTCCGGGTTCCACGGAGATCACGCTAACGCTGCAGCCTGGTGAGCGCCCCCCGGGTGGCCCGAAAGGTGAGGCCGGTCACGAAAACCGGGTCAGGAAGCGGACCCAGCTGCTTTCTGGGGTTCGGCGATTGTTCGAGTCGATGGTCCCGGTGGAACGACGCGACCTGCCGAGGCCGGGCCGGTCTCCGGTTAAGATTCGTTCCGGTGACAGGATCTGAGGACATCATGGACGCGTGGAACCGTTGGTGGCAGCGTTTTGCCCGGATCATCCTGCCTTGTGTCCTTGCGGCATGGTCACCGGCGAATGCAACGGCGGATGACTTGCGCGTGGCGGTCGCGGCCAATTTCAAACCGACCGTGACAGAACTCTGCGAAGTTTTTTTCTCCGAGCGGGGCGGCGGGCGGTGCATCATTACGTCCGGGGCCAGCGGGCTTCTTTTTGCCCAGATCAGCCAGGGAGCGCCGTTCGATGTGTTTCTTTCCGCGGACCGGGCGCGGCCTTTGCGCCTCGAACAGAGAGGCCTGGCGGTTCCCGGCACGCGATTTACCTATGCGCAGGGCCGGCTGGTCTTCTGGCAGCCATGCGGAGCGCGTGGCGATGACCTGCGAGAGATGCTGACATCCGGCACGGTCGCCACGCTTGCACTGGCGAATCCGCAATCAGCGCCTTACGGTGAGGCCGCCTCGTCGGTCCTTCGCGCGCTCGGCCTGGATGCCAGCGAAGAGCTGCGCCGGGTGATTGGCGAGAACGTGACCCAGGCTTTCCAGTTTGTTGGCAGTGAAGCGGCGGATGCGGGTTTCGTATCGAGGGCGCAGATTGTCGAATACACAATACGCTCCGGGGGCTCGCTGGCAGGCGTCGTGATCGACGTTGACGAGAGTCTCTACGCGCCGATTGAGCAACAGGCTGTCCTGCTGAGTCAGGCCCGCGACCCGAAGGAGGCGCGAGCTTTCCTGGATTTTCTGCGCTCGCCGCCGGCGATGGGTCTCATCATCGAGGCAGGCTACAAAGTCCCGGATCGTCGAGTTGATCGTGCAGCAACGGATAATTGAAGCATGGACCTGACACCGTTCTGGCTGACGCTGCGCCTGGCGCTCACCGTGACCGTGATTCTGCTGGTCCTCGGGACACCGCTGGCCTGGTGGCTGGCGCGCACGCGTTCGCCGCTGCGGCCGGTATTTGAGGCGTTGGTCGCGCTGCCGCTGGTGTTACCTCCAACGGTCCTCGGATTTTATCTGCTGCTGTTGCTTGGCCCTCAAGGTCCGCTGGGGCCGCTGCTCGATTGGCTGGATCTGCGTCTGGTGTTCACTTTTGCAGGTCTGGTGGTCGGCTCGGTACTTTTCTCACTCCCCTTTGTCGTCAACCCACTGAAGAACACTTTCGAGGAAATACCTGCCGGGCAACTTGAAGCGGCCGCGACGCTCGGGGCCAGTCCGCTGGACCGTTTCCTGCACGTCGTGCTGCCGATGTCGAAATCAGGTCTTATCACGGGCGCCGTCATGGGCTTCGCGCACACGCTCGGTGAATTTGGCGTGGTGCTGATGATCGGCGGCAACATACCGGGCGAAACCCAGGTGTTGTCGGTGTCCATCTACGAACACGTCGAACAACTCGACTACGCCACGGCACATCTTTATTCGCTCGGATTGCTCGCTTTCTCGATGATCCTGCTGACGGCCCTGTACTCCTCGCAGCGCGCGCGTGCGCTGGCACGCCTGTGAAGGGAATTGACGCAAAATTCGTGCTGCGCAATGGCGACTTCAGTCTGGACGTCACCTTCTGCCTGCCGGAGCGCGGCATTACGACGGTTTCCGGACGCTCCGGCTCCGGCAAGACGTCATTGCTGCGGTGCCTCGCAGGACTCGAGCATCCTCAGCAGGGTTGCCTCTCGTTCGATGGGGAAACTTGGTTCGACGCCGAGGCCGGTGTCGACCTGCCCACACACCGGCGCGCCGTCGGCTTCGTGAGTCAGGATGCTTACCTGTTCCCACACCTGACGGTTCAGGAAAACCTTGCGTTTGGAGCACGCCGGGCGCGGCCGGGTGCGTCAATACAGAGTCTCAGGGAAATTGCGCCGCCGCTTGGCCTGGACGCACTGCTTGATCGCGGCGTCGCGAAGTTGTCGGGTGGTGAGCGTCAGCGGGTCGCGATCGGTCGCGCCCTGCTGGCCAATCCCCGACTGTTGCTGCTCGATGAGCCCGTCTCAGCGCTCGATGCGATGAGCCGTTCCGAGGTGCTCAACGTGATCGAACGCGTACTCGTTCAGCTGCCCATTCCCTGCGTATACGTCAGCCACGACCTGCGTGAAGCGGCGAGGCTTGCCGACCGCATGCTCTGGCTGGATGCGGGGCGCATCAAGGCGTCGGGCTCCGTCCACGCCGTGTTGAGCGACCCAAAATTGCCGTTCGCGCAGGAAGCGGATTCAGAAAGCGTGGTGCTTGGCCGTGTAGCGGTCATGGACCCCGGCGCCGGCCTCGCCCGGGTCGATTTCAAAGGTGGCTGTCTGTGGGTCTCAGCAAACGAGGCGCCCGCGAACGGAGAGGTTCGCGTGCAGATTCGCGCCCGGGATGTCAGTCTCGCTTTGCAACGGCCGGAATCAATCAGTGTCCTGAATATACTACCCGGGCGGATCGTCGATCTCGCGCCCGCGGAACACGCGCCGTCGCAGATTCTGGTCAGGCTTGATGTCGGGGGTAGTCTCATCCTTTCGCGGGTGACCCGACGATCGGTTCAGGAGCTCGGGCTTCAGCCGGGCACGCAGGTCTGGGCGCTCATCAAGAGCGTCGCGATCACGAGGTAAAAAGAATGAATTCGGCATCGGAAGCGGGGATGATTTCCATCGGCCGTGACCTGCAGGTCTGCCGATTGGGGCTTGGGGCCATGCGCATCACCGGCGCGGACATCTGGGGCGAACCTCCCGATCCACCGGCGGCCCGGCACCTGTTGCAACGCGCGCTCGAGCTGGGCGTTAATTTTGTCGACACGGCTGACTCTTATGGCCCGGAGGTCAGCGAGCGTCTCATTGCCGAGGCCCTGTATCCCTATCCGCCGGGTCTCGTCATCGCCACCAAGGGAGGCATCGTACGACCCGCCCGGGAACGATGGGATGCCGACGGCCGACCGGAACACCTGCGTGCTGCCTGTGAGGCCAGTCTCCGGCGGCTCAGGCTCGACTGTATCGACCTCTACCAGCTGCATTGTGTCGATGATGAAGTCGTGCTGGAAGACTCGATCGGCGAATTAAAGCGCCTGCGGGAGGAGGGGAAGATTCGTCACATCGGTGTATCGAACGTATCGGTCGATGAACTCGCGCGGGCCCGCGCTATTGTTGATGTCGTATCGGTGCAGAACCGTTACAACGTCGCCGATCGGAGTTCAGACCCGGTGCTGGCCATTTGCGAGCGCGATGGACTCGCATTTATTCCCTGGTCGCCGCTGATGCAGGCGCCACGCGATGCAGATGCCAAAGCTCGGACCGCGCTGCAGCGAGCAGCCGACGCGCACCGCATCACCCTGCCACAAGCCGCGATAACCTGGCTGCTGGCACGCTCGCCCGTGATGCTGCCGATTCCCGGCACCTCTCGCGTGGAACACCTCGAAGCCAATGTCGAGGCCGCAGGTATTACGTTTGGAGAGACCGAGATACGCGAAATCGGTTGATCGATCAGATAAAGCGCGTTCGCAGCCAGAGCCCTATGGCCGTGGTAAAGCCAAAATCTCTGGCTGCGATCCGCCCGTCCGCGTCGATGACGTAGTAAGTGGGGTAGCCCCGCAACCGATAGTCCCGCGCGGTCTGCGACGTGCCAGCCAGGACCGGCGCCGGCAACTGGTGCCGGTCGGCATAATTCATGAGCTCGGCCGGGTTTTCCCAGTCCAGGCCGATAAACAGTAGTTCGATTGACCCGTGCGTCAGGCGCTGAAACCAGCGCAACTGTGGCGCACTGGCCGCGCAGACGCTGCACCACGGCGCGAAAAAATAGATCACTGCAGGTTTGCCCCGCAAAGTCTCCGGTGACCACGCCCTGCCCTCGAGGTCGACCAGTTCGAAATGGGGTGCGAGCTCGCGCTGGTTGGCGGGCAACATGTCGCGGCTCTGCCAGGCGTAAACGCCGCCGACAACCAGCACGATCAGCAGCGCCTCTGCCAACCCACGAAGCCAGCGCGAGCTACTGTGGCGCATTGTCGCCTGATGCGCCGGCGATTCGCGCCATCTGCAGAGCCTCTGGTTTCACCGTGTCGGTTTGCGCGCGCGTCGCGGCCTGGCGCGCTTCGCAGCGCCTGCCGACGGGACCTTCGGCAGGCCGGTGTGCTGCGTGCGCATCGGGGTCGAGCGCGCAGCCGACCCCTGCCCGGGCCCGGCGCCTTTTCCACGACCGGTGCCGACGGGCTGGTAAGCCGGTACGAGGTGACGTTTGCCGTTCCCAATCAGGTCCGAACGGCCCATTCGCCGCAAAGCCTCGCGCAGCGCGGGCCAGTTGTTGGGATCGTGGTAGCGTAGAAATGCCTTGTGCAATCGCCGCACCCGCAGACCTTTCGGTACCTGCACCGACTCGCTGCCGCGCGTGATACCGCGCAGCGGGTTTTTGCCCGAGTAGTACATCGCCGTGGCCGTCGCCATCGGCGAGGGCAGGAACGCCTGTACCTGGTCAGCTCGAAAGCCATTGCCCTTCAGCCACAGCGCGAGTTCGAGCATGTCCTCATCGGTCGTGCCGGGGTGCGCAGCGATGAAATAGGGGATCAGGTACTGTTCCTTGCCGGCTTGTTTCGAGTACTTGTCGAACAGTTCCTTGAACCGGTAGTAGGTGCCCACGCCGGGTTTCATCATCTTGGAAAGTGGCCCTTCACCGATCGCCTCCGGGGCAATCTTCAGGTAGCCGCCGACGTGATGCTGGGCAAGTTCCTTTACGTACTCCGGCGATTCGATGGCGAGGTCGTAACGTACGCCCGAAGCAATCAGCACCTTCTTGATACCCGGCAGTTCACGAGCACGCCGATACAGGTGAATCAAGGGCGAGTGGTCGGTGTTGAGGTTCGGGCAGACTCCCGGGTAGACGCAGGAAGGGCGTCTGCAGGCTGATTCGATTTCCTTCGACCTGCAGTGAAGCCGGTACATGTTGGCAGTCGGGCCACCAAGGTCGGATATCACCCCCGTGAAGCCCGGAACGCCATCCCGGATCGTCTCGATTTCGCGAATGACTGAATCCTCGGAACGGTTCTGGATGATGCGTCCCTCGTGCTCGGTGATTGAGCAGAATGTGCAACCACCGAAACAACCGCGTTGAATCGCGATCGAAAAACGAATCATCTCGTAAGCGGGGATCTTCGCCTTGCCGTATTCGGGATGTGGTACACGCTGGTAGGGCAATTCATAGACCGCATCCATTTCGGTCGTCGTCAGTGGCAGCGGGGGCGGGTTCAGCCAGACATCGCTTACGCCGTGAGCCTGTACCAGGCAGCGGGCGTTACCGGGGTTGGCCTCCAGGTGCAGGATGCGCGAGGCGTGTGCATAGAGTACCGGGTCGTCCGCAACCTGCTCAAATGACGGCATGCGAATGACGCTCTGCTCCCGCCGGGCGTTCGGCACTTCGCGGAATGATTTCACGATCTTCGCTGCGCCTCTGTCGGCGCAGGGGCTGGTCGAGCTGGCCGGCGCCTCGCGCACGGGCGATGGGCCTTCACGCGGAGCCGGCGACGCCGAATTCGACGCTGACATTGCGTAGGGGTCCACCGGTGGGGTCAGCGGGCCCGGCTCATCGATACTGGCTGAGTCGATCTCAATCCAGTCATCCGGCGTCTGCCGTCGTACGAAAGCCGTACCGCGCAGGTCGTCGATGCGATCGATACGCTCGCCCGCAGCAAGGCGATGAGCGATTTCGCAGAGCTGACGCTCGGCGTTCCCGTAAACCAGAAGATCGGCCCGCGCATCGAGCAGAACCGAGCGGCGCACTTTGTCCGACCAGTAATCGTAGTGCGCGATACGTCGCAGAGACGCCTCGATTCCGCCCACGATCAGAGGGACGCTCCTGTACGCTTCGCGGACGCGCTGGGAGTAGACGATGACGCAGCGGTCGGGGCGTGCGCCGCCCTGGCCGCCCGGCGTGTATGCATCGTCGCTGCGTATCCGGCGATCCGCCGTGTAACGGTTCACCATCGAGTCCATGTTGCCGCCGGTGATTCCGAAGAACAGCTTCGGTTCGCCAAGCTTCATGAAATCCTCGGTCGAGCGCCAGTCGGGCTGCGCAATGATGCCGACCCGGAAACCCTGTGCCTCGAGCAGGCGGCCAACGATGGCCATACCGAAGCTGGGGTGATCCACGTACGCGTCGCCCGTCACGATGATGATGTCGCAACTGTCCCAGCCAAGGTCAGTCATCTCCTCGCGCGACATGGGCAGGAACGGGGCCGGACCGAGGCGATGGGCCCAGTGCCGGCGGTAAGAGAACAGTTCACGGGCGACTTGCATGAGGGGAAGTTTAGACCACGTCTCGTCCGTCGATGCGGCGAATCAGCGGGTGTTCACGGCATTGATCTTCGATGATCGCAGGGGCTCGGGTCAGGCCAGCGTGTGATGGACCTTCTGGACGTCTTCGTCCTGCTCGAGTTTGTCGATGACTTCCATGACCTCGGCCGCCTGGTCCTCGGGCAGCTCAGTGGGTGTCAGGCAGATGTACTCGAGCTCGGCCGACACCGGCGTGAGTCCACGGTCCTCGAGCGCCTGCTGCATCTGCCCGAACTCCTCGAACTCACAGCGGGCCACGAGCTGTGGCTGCCCGTCGTCATCGGTGCTCTCGCCCATTTCCTCCAGGCCGTGGTCGATCAGGTAAAGCTCGAGATCATCCTGGTCGAGACCCGTCGGATCGAGGCGGAATACGCCCATGCGCTTGAACTGGAACGCGACGCTACCGGTCGTTGCAAAATTACCGCCGTTGCGATTGAACGCATTGCGAACTGAGGCCACCGTGCGCGTCGGGTTGTCGGTCGCACATTCCACCAGCACCGCGACCCCGTGCGGCGCATATCCTTCGTAGAGAATTTCCTGGAAATCAGCAGCGTCTCGCCCCTCGGCACGTTTGATCGCCGATTCGATCTTGTCTTTGGGCATGTTGACGGAGCGCGCATTCTGGATGAGACGCCGCAGGGCAGGGTTGCCATCCGGGTCGGCTCCGCCTTGCTTTACCGCGATCGTGATGTCCTTGCCGATGCGGCTGAACTGCTTCGCCATGCGGTTCCAGCGCGCGAACATCGTGTGTTTTCTGACTTCAAAGATTCGTCCCATGGCTGACAGAACCTGCTGCTTTATTCAGGTGGGGTGTGAAGGGCCGGCCGGCAGGCGATCCGCTCTGCCATCGGAGCCGCCACAGGGAACTGCGGCTCGCGCAGATTTTACCGCGTCGATGGGCCCCGGCGCCAAGGATGACTTGTTCCGCTTCGGCACTGCGGGGACAATCGGTCCCGTTCAGAGGCCGGCCGGTGCCTATCAACGGTTCGTTGCACCATTTGACCCTTCTGATCAGTTGCCGCGCCAGCGGCGAGCCTGGAGTCGTTGATATGAAACACAAATGCATGTTGTTTGGCCTGCTGCTGGCCGCCTTCACCCAGCTGGCGGTGGCCGAGGAAGTTGCGCCGGATTGGATGGCGGAAAGCCGTGCGCTGACCGCGCAGATGGGTTCGGAACTCAAAGCGGAACTGACCCGGGCGATGACTGAGGGCGGACCGGTTGGGGCAATCGATGTCTGCAGGAAACGCGCGCCCGAAATCGCCGCGCGGCTCAGTAGGGAATCCGGTGCAGTCGTCCGGCGGACGGCCCTCAAGGTGCGCAATCCGGTCAATGCTGCCGATGAGCTGGAGCACATGGTATTGCGGCAGTTTGCGCTGGAAATGACTTCCGGTGGGTTTCAGGGGCCGCTGGAGGCCGCCTTTGAGATCAACCGAGGCGGTGCCAAGGAGCGGCGATACATGAAGGCCATTCCCACCGAAGCGGTTTGCCTCGGCTGTCACGGTGAGTCGCTGGCACCGGAACTGGCCGCCGCGATTGCCCGCGAGTATCCACAGGATCGGGCAACCGGTTTCCAGATCGGCTCTCTGAGGGGCGCCTTCAGCGTCATCTGGCCGGTGGTTGGCCTGAACGACTAGGGGTCTGCCTTGTCCTTTTACCATCACTTCGTTTTTCCTTACCTGCTCGATCTGGCGATGGCCAGCCCGGCACTGCGCAAGCCGCGCCGGCGCACGCTGGCAGCTGCACAGGGGAGAATTCTTGAGATTGGCTTCGGAACCGGGCGCAACCTGGAGTTCTACCCGGATTCGGTGAAAAAGATCGAGGCTATTGATCCCGACCTCGACCTTGACCGGCTCTCGCTGCCGCGCATCAGGCACGCGCGCATCGACGTCGATTTTCATCACCTGGACGCCCAACACCTGCCCTTCGGTGAGGCGAGTTTTGATACGGTCGTCAGCACGATGACCCTTTGCTCGATCCCCGACGTTGAGCACGCCCTGAGCGAAATCCGCCGGGTACTAAAGCCGGGCGGCCGCTTCCTTTTCATGGAGCACGGGCGGGCGCCGGATGCGAACGTCGCCCGCTGGCAGGACCGTATCAATCCGCACTGGAAACCGCTGGCGGGAGGGTGTCACGTAAACCGGCCGATCAGCGAGCTGGTCGCGGGCTCCGGTCTGTCGGTCCTTGATCAGATGTCCTATTACATGCGCAAGACCCCTCGGTTCGTTGGGTTCATGACCGAGGGTATGGCACGGCGCCTCTGACTCCTGGAGCCCGCGCGCTCTTCGCTGAAGAATCCACTTGGACGACACGCTCAGGGGTGAGGCATGCCGAAGCATCCCTTCGAGATACGGCAAGACGATCTCTCCAACGCACAGGTAGCCGAACTGCTTCGACTGCATCTGGAGGGCATGCACTCAAACTCGCCCGCAGGCAGTGTATTCGCGCTCGATGTATCCGGTCTCACAGCGCCCGAGGTTACGGTATGGACCGCCTGGGTCGCCGGGACCATTGCTGGAATCGGCGCTCTCAAAGATCTTGGCGACCGAACCGGCGAAATCAAGTCAATGCGAACCCAGTCGGCATTCCTTCGGCAGGGCGTTGCCGCCGCTCTGCTGGAGCACATCATCGAGGTCGCCCGGTCATGCGGAATGACGCGCCTCAGCCTTGAGACCGGCAGCGGTCCAGCGTTTGAACCCGCCCTGGCGCTGTATCGCGGGCGTGGCTTCATCGCGGGAGGACCGTTTGCACAGTACCAGCGGAGCCTGTTCAATCAGTTTCTGCACATGAAACTGTAGTCGGCCGCCGCGAAGACGCGTCGCGTATCCAGACACCCGCATTCGCATGCCCTGACCGGTCGCGATCACTTTGAGTCAGGCGGTAATGAATCGGCGACCGGAGGGGACGGCGGACTGCCCAGAGCCTTCTGCAAAGCGAGGATTCCGGACCCGTAGCGCCACTCGGCAGGCCTAATGGTGGAGGGATTGCGCCAGAGAATCCCGGTGACCTCGGTCCGTGACCACCAGGGTATTCCCGGTTTGCGCCGAAGAACCTCTGGATTCACCGGCTCGCAGCGGAATACCTGAGTCAGGCCCGGCAACGGTTCATGGACAGTAACCGCGATTCCGGTTTCTTCCCAGGTTTCTCGATGTGCCGTGCACTGCGCTGTCTCGCCAGTCTTCGCGCTGCCACCGGGCAGATCGAGTTTGCCGCTGTACAGGTGCCGAATGAGCAGCAGCTCGCCTTCGTGCATCAACGCGCAAGAAGCGGAACCGACACGCGTTTGCACGCGGCTCGTCTCGACTGCGCAGGACGGTCGGCCGGTCGCGCAAGCCGTGAGTACGCTGCCGATCATCAACAGGACGAATGGGTGTGCGCGCATTTTTCCTCCGGGTCGCAACCGCAAATCTTTGCACGTTGCGATCCGGGCGGGCGGCGTGCGAATCGGCGCTGTCGAAAAAATCTTAGATTAATTCCAGAATGCTGTTTTCCATGAACTTTTTTGCTGCACTGCGCCGTGACAAGCGAGAAAAAGACGCGTAAACAAACATCCGCGCCCAGCATTCACAGTGCCGCGGCGCAGATGAGGCGCAACGGGGGGATGCCCGAACGGGGGTTACGGGCCGGTCAGGGAAGACCGAAAGATGAGGAAGCCGCGGGCGATTCTTCGCCCCGCGGCCTTTCTTATTCGGGAACCTGGGTTTCCCGCAGACGTCTCGCCGGCATCACGGTCTCGTGCTGAATCGATCGCGTCCGACACGCTCCGGCGCTTGCCGGATCTTCTCCGGATTCTTCAACATCATTGTTTCGCGGCGTTTCTACCGCGCGGTCGTGTCGTACACTGATACGGTTGTCTTGTATCACCGGCCCTTGCCGGGGAGTGTGAACTGAATGAACGGCGTGACGATGACCCGAAGGTCGGCAGGTCTGCTGTCCATGGCGGTATTGACGCTTGCACTGGCCGCCGGTTGCAGCTCCGCCACGGATGGGTCCGAGCAGGTTTCACATCGTTTCGGCGATGACTATTTCGCGGCTGGTGGCGATATGAACCTGACGGAACCGGTCTCAGGTGATGCGTTCATCGCCGGCGGCGATGTTTCGATTGCCAGCGAAGTTGACGGTGACCTGGTCGTCGCTGGCGGCGACGTGTCGATCGGTGGTCGTGTGGGTGATGATCTCTACGGCGCTGGCGGCACGGTCAGACTCGATGCAATCGTGAAAGGCAGTGCACGGCTGGCAGGCGGCGAGGTACGCGTTGGGCCCGCAACGGTTGTCGCCGGCGCGCTTTCGGTCAGTGGGGGTGAGGTCGACTTTGAAGGTAATACGCACGAATACCTGCAGGTATCGGCCGGCAGCGCAAGGATCAATGGCGTGGTGCACGGCGACGCCGAAATTCGTGCGGATGACCTGGTTGTTGGTCCCGATACAAAAATCGGTGGGCGGCTGATCTATCGCGGCCCGCGCCCGCCAGAGCTTGCCGAAGGCGCGGTTGTTTCCGGCGGTGTGGAGTTTCATGAGCACAAGCGCGCGAGATTCTTCTCCGATGCGGGGCAAAGATTCGAACGGGCCGCGCAGGGTGTCGGCTCGATACTGTGGTTTCTCGGCGTGTTCCTTGCCGCCGCGTTTTTTCTCCTGGTCTTCCCGGGCGTCTCGGCGCGAGCGGCGGACCTGCTGGGCCGAGAACCGCTGAAGAGCATCGGTCTCGGTCTTGCGATCCTGATATGCACGCCCTTCGTCGGTCTTTCGCTGGTGCTGACGATCGTCGGGATCCCTCTGGCCTTGTTGCTCATACCCTTGTACCTGTTGCTCGTATTCCTCGGCTGGGTGGTTGTCGCCGTATTCATCGGCGATAAGGGGCTCTCGCTGATTCACGGCAGTCAACCGCCGTCCACGGCATGGCGACTGTTTGCGTTGTTCCTCGCACTGATCGCATTGTGGTTAATCACACGAATCCCGTTTTTCGGCGGTCTGTTCGGGCTGGTTGCGCTGCTGTCGGGTATCGGGGCGCTGGTCTGGCAGGTCTGGAGGCGCCGCGAGGCGCACGTGCCCACAGCGATCCGTTGAGTGTATCAACAGCGGCTTCGCCAGTGGCTTTGCGAAACGGCCGCCAAGGCCTGGCCGCCGGTAAGCGGGCCGGTCGTGCTCCTCAGCGTCGTCGGCATCGTCTGGGCGTTGTTGCGCGCCACGACCGGTGACCGCTGGGTGCCGATTCTCGATCATGTCAACCTCGTCTTCCACGAAGCGGGGCACCTGATTGTCGGGATCTTTTCCGGGCGGTTGAGCGTCTACGGTGGCACGATCGGGCAGATGTTCTTTCCCGTCGCGTTCACGATCCGTTTCTGGTCACGCCGGCACACGCTGGGGTTCGCATTGTGTTTTGCCTGGGCCTGCGAGAGTCTGCTCAATATCGCCACTTACATGGGTGACGCGCGGGCGATGGCATTGCCGTTGATCGGCGGGCTGGATCCACAGCGGTACCATGACTGGCATGAAATATTCAGTCGCTGGCAAATGCTTGAAATCGACACGGCATGGGCGGCACTCAATCGCCTGATCGCATGGACCGGTGGGCTGGGCATCTGTCTTTGGCTTTTTCTTCGCCGGACACGATGAATCGACCGACCTGAGAGGAGGCTGGACAACTGATATGAGTTATTTGCCCCACTTATTCGCCATCCTGGTCGGTGCGGGCCTCACAATACAGATCGGCATGAATGCGACCGTCCGGCTGATCATCGACTCGCCCGTGATAGCGACGATCGTGAACTTCGGTGTTGGCCTGGCCGGCCTGGCCGTGCTTGCACTCGTCACCGGCGCGCGGATTGCTCCCGGCACGATCGCGGTCGTTCCAGCCTGGGCCTGGATGGGCGGTCTGCTCGGCGCGCTCTACGTCATCGCGACGACCGTGCTGGGCCCACGCCTGGGCGCAGCGGCGCTGCTGGCGCTGACACTGTTCGGTCAGATGGCGGCGGCGCTGCTGGTCGATCATTACGGTGCGATAGGATTTCCACAGACACCGATCACTGCCGCCCGCGTGTTGGGCATCATCCTGCTGGTGGTCGGCGTGATTCTCATACTGAGGCGATGAGGTACCGTCATGGCAAGAACATCCAGCAACATGCTTGAACTCGGCACAGCAGCTCCGGACTTCCGTCTACCGGATTTTGATGGCCATGTTTACAGCCTCGAGGATTTCGCGGAATCGCCGGCGCTGCTGGTCGTGTTTACCTGCAATCACTGTCCATTCGTGAAACACATCCGGGGAGAGTTCGCGCGGTACGCGCGGGATTACAGTAACCGTGGCCTCGCGATTGTCGCGATCAACTCAAACGACCTCATCGCCTATCCACAGGATGGTCCGGACGCGATGCGCGCCGAGGCCCGCGATTTCGAATACGGGTTCCCGTACCTGCTCGACGAAGAACAGGACGTGGCAAAAGCGTTTCGTGCCGCATGTACGCCCGATTTCTTCCTGTTTGATTCGGAGCGCCGACTCGCGTACCGGGGCCAGTTCGATGACAGTCGACCCGGCAGCGAGCAGCCTGTCACCGGCGCCGATCTGCGTGCAGCGACGGAGGACCTGCTTTCCGGGCGGCCGGTCAATGCCGAGCAACGCCCGAGCATCGGCTGCGGCATCAAATGGAAGGACGGCAGAGGCGCCGCCTGACTCGAATCAGCGTGAGCCGTGACGGGCGGGGAATTCGCGGCTGATGGCACGGGCCATCTCGTCGACCATCCGCAGGCCTGCATCCTTCGAAGTCACGCGCCCCTCGCTGGATACCGCCCCGCGCCACATTAACCGTCCGCTGGTCGGGTCGTCAGCGAACACGATGACTGATATATCGCTGAGGGTTTGTATGTCGGGCATCGCGGAGGGCGGAGTGACGTCCCCTTCACCGGGCGTCAGTACGGCGTTCGCCGTCGGGGCCCCGATTCGGCTGTCGTCGGCCAGTACCTTGCGGCGCATACCGGAGACCTGCACGGTGATGTGTATATCGGCAGCCGCCGGGTCGTTTGCTTCCATGTATCCGAGGGACTGCAACTCGTCGCTGATGGTCGCGCGAAGTTTTGCGTCCAGTGCCAACGTCTGCTCTGGGCTGAGCCGTCGCGGAGCGGCGTATTCGCCCGGCTTCCACGCAAAGCTGTGCAGGCTTGCGACGTCTTTCTCAGGCGGCTGGTATTCCTCAACCGTCCACTGCGACGAGCAGCTGGCCAGGGAAAGCGCCATTATTGCGCAGGTCCAGCTCCGGGTGGCTGCCCCTGTGACTGCATCGCACATGGCCACTGTATAGAGACCCGACTGACCCGCTGTCAACCGCCTCAGGCGTGCCCTTACCGAAAGCGCCCTGAGCGCTGGCGCAGCCGGCGCAATCCCTGGTCAACCAGTGAATAGACGGACGGGACCACGATCAGCGTCAGTAGCGTTGAACTGACCATGCCGCCGATCACCGCAATCGCCATCGGGCGATTGGTTTCCGCACCGGCGCCGAGTCCGAGCGCCGCGGGAGTCAGCGCGAGAATCACCGTCAACGATGTCATGATCACGGGCCGGAGCCGGATCGGGCACGCCTCACGCAACGCGTCGTCGGTCGGCCGGCCCTGGTTGCGCAACTGGTTGGTCAGGTCCACCAGCAGGATCGAGTTCTTCGCCACCAGCCCCATCAAAAGGATCAGGCCGATCATCGAGATTATGTTCAGGGTCGTGCCGGTGATCCACAACGCGAACAGTCCGCCGACAATGGCGAGCGGCTGCGCGGTCATCACGATCAGCGGCTGGACGAACGAGTTGAACTGACTGGCCAGCACGATATAAACCAGTGCGAGCGCCAGCCCGAAAGCAAAGCGGATGTATCCGGCGGTCTTGGAAAATTCCCGCGCCCGGCCCTGCAGTTCCATCGAATAGCCAGGGGGCAGAATCTCGGCAGCAACCTGCCTGACCTGGCTGACGGCCGCGCCCAGCGTCATGGTCGGGTCGGTATAGAAATTCGCCGAGTACTGCAGGCTGTATCGATTGATGACGGCGGGGCCGACAATCTCCTCGATCTGAGCAACCGTATCCAGCCGCACCATCTGGCCCCGGGGTGTCCTGAGAAAGATCCGCCGGAGATCGTCGGCCGAAGTGATCTCGCCATCGGCGGCCTTCACGCGAATGTCATACCGGTCGCCGTCGCCTGGATCGTCGTTGTACTTGGCGATATCGAGGCCGCCAGCCAGCATGTTTACGGCGTAAGCGACATCGGCGCTCCTAAGGCCGATGTCTGCGGTCCGCGTGCGATCCACGTCGAGTCGCAGCTGCGGAAGATTAAGCTGCAGATCGAGGTCGATGTTGCCAAGGCCCGGGTGCTGGGACAATGCGTCCATCATCTGGTCGGACAACGTCGCGACGGATGCCAGTTCCGGACCGACGACCGAGAATTGAAGGGATTCGCCACGCATTCCACCGACCGGAGAAGGCGAGGCGGCAAAAGCGCGCACGCCGGGTATGCTGGAAAGCTCAGTCTGCAGCATTTTCAGGAACTGGCGTTGAGAAAGTTCGCGCTCTGCGCGGGGCACCATCGTCGCGTAGGCGACGCCGGAGTTCACCTGCCCGACACCCCCGAATCCGACGCCGATAAAATTGGAGGCGACCTCGGGATGCGCGCGTATCGTTCCGTCGATTTCATCGAGCAGGGTGTCCATCGCCTGCCGGCTGGCCCCGAGCGGTGCGCGGAAATTGACAATGAACCGCGCGTCGTCCTCTTCCGGAAGGAAATCTTTGCCGACATTCGCAAACAGAAGTCCGCTGGTCAATACGACCGCCAGCGTCGCCAGCAGCACCTTGATCCGGTGTTTGAGAACCCAGCCAAGGATGCGCCGGTAGCCCCGGTCCATGCCGCGCAGCACGCCCTCGAGGAAGCCGTAAATTCGACCGTGATTCTTTGACACATCGAGAAAGCGTGAACAGAGCATCGGCGTCAGTGTCAACGATACAAACAGCGATGCGAGTACGCCGACGGTGACGACCACCGCGAAAGATTCGAAGAAGCGTGCCAGGATGCCTTCGAGGAACAGCACGGCGCCAAAGATCGAGACCAATGTCAGGCTGGCTGCGATGACCGCGAAGCCCACCTGCTGCGTGCCTTCGATCGCGGCGGTTTTCCGGTCCAGTCCCGGGTTCTCCTCGCGCTGCCGGTAAATGTTCTCCAGCACGACGATCGCATCATCGACCACGACGCCGATCAGCAGCAGCAGACCCAGCAACGACATCTGATTGAAGGTGTAGCCCATGAAGTACATGGTTGCGATGGCGCCAAGCAGCGAGACCGGGATCGCCGTAGCAATGATCAGGGTCGAACGGAAGTTGCGCAGGAAGAACCAGACGACCAGGCCCGCCAGTACGGTGCCTTCAACCAGGTGAATTTCCAGAGCGGCGACTATTTTTCTAATCGGTGCCGCGTCATCGGCGGAGGTGCTGATCGACAGCCCCGGCGGCAACTGCGGGATGATCTGTGAATCGAGGCGCGCCAGTACATCGTCTACCAGCTGTACGGTATTGTAGTTGCTCACCTTGACGATACCGATACCGACGGTCGGCTCGCCGTTGAAACGAACGATCTGCCGATCATCGGCGAGCCCGTCTTCGATATCAGCTACGTCTCTCAGGCGGACCGGTGAGCCGTCGGCATAGCGCACGATCATCCCGGCCAGTTCTTCCGGGCTGTGAAACTCGAGGTCGAGCTTGATCAGGCTTTCGCCCGGCCCGCTGACGAGGAAACCCCCTGGCATCTGAACGTGCTCGTTGCGGAAGGCGTCGCGAACGTCCTGTGCCGTGACGCCGAGAGCCGCCATCTGATCGAGATCAAGATTGACGCGGATATTGCGCCGGCGTTCGCCGCCGATAATGACCTGGCCAACGCCGTTCACGGTCTCGAGGCGCTTCTTGATGACCTGGCGCGCGTACTGATTGAGCTGCTGCACCGTTCGGTCGCCCCGCAGGGCCAGCCACATCACCGGTGACGCACCGACTTCGACCTTGAGTACGACCGGCGGGTCGGCATCGTCGGGTAACTGCCGCAGGACCTGGTTGACCTTGGCCTGCACCTCAGTAAAGGCAATATCGATGTCCTTGGAAAGCAGGAACGTAACTACGACGTTCGAAACACCCGGCGAGGAGCGCGACTGGATGTAGTCAATGCCGGGTACGCTGTTGACGACCGTCTCAATGATATTGGTCACGCTCGAGTCGACCACGTCCGGGTTTGCCCCTGCGAGCACCGTCGTAATCGAGATCACTGGAAATTCAATCTTCGGGAAGCGATCCACACCGATGCGTTCGTACGCGACGACACCGAACAGCACGAGCACGAGGCTCGCCATCAGCGCAAGGACGTGGCGGTTGACCGAGAGTTCTGCGATGCGCACGTCTGTGACTCGTCAGCCGGCGTCGCGGACTTCGACCAGCGCACCGTCCGTCAGGAAGCCGGCGCCGGATGCAATGACGGTTTCCCCTGCCTGAAGGCCGCTGACGATCTCTGCGACGGCGCGGTCACGTATGCCTACGGTCACTTCGCGTTCCGCGACCCTGTTGCCGTCTACAAGGACATAGACAACGTCGCCGGCAGGTCGTCGTACGACACATTCGACGGGTACGACAACGCTCTCCCGGTTGGCGAGAACCAGCCGGGCACTGACTGAGCCCCCGGGTGGCCAGTCCGTTCCGGGCGGCAGTTCGACGATGACCTCGAGGGCCCGATTGTTGGTGCCCACCATGGGCCGCACTTCTTTCACCGTGCCGGTGATCGACTCTGCGCTGCTCGTCGGCTGCGCGAGCAGCACCGCCAGGCCCGGATGCAGCTGGCCCGAGAGACGCTCAGGGAAGGGCAGGTTGGCACGCAACTGGTCGCGACCGACGATCGCGACGACCGGAGTTCCGGGTACGACGAAATCTCCCGGTGCAATCAGGCGACGCTCGACGATGGCATCGATGGGACTGCGAATACGCGTCCGGCTCAGACGGTACTCCGCATCGGCCAGTTGCGCCTCAGCATTGGCCAGTTCCGCCTGGCGCGCGGTCTGTTGCGCGATCGCTTCTTCGAGCATGCTCTCCGAAACCGCTGTCGAGCGAAGTTCCAGGTACCGTTTGACGGTTCTTTCCTGGTTCGCAGACAGTGCCTTGAGCCGGTCAACCGTGGCGCGCGCCGATGCAACGGCATTACGCTGGACCTGATCGTCGAGCAGGGCCAGGACTTCGCCCTGTTTGACGACGGCGCCGCCATCGACGTCGATGCGCGCCACCCGGCCACTGGTTTCGGCCGCCAGGATCGGTGCCGCCAATGACTCGAGCCGGCCCACTGTGCTCTCGATCGACTGCACCTTTTCCAGAGTAGCCTGCGCAACCGTTACCGGGGTGCGCGGAACGGCGGATTCGGATTCCGCGCTGCCTCCGCCACATGCTCCGAGCAGTACTCCGCAAATCAGCAGCATCACGGCCGTCGAACGGCATGCAAGAGTCATTTTGGTACTCCGGTATCGGTTTCGCTTCTCGGCTTCAGTCCAAGGGCCAGCAGGCCGGCCAGTTCACGCGAATACTGCTCTGTGCTCCGGGTCACTTCGAGGCCGGCTGTGTTCTGTGCGATGGCCGAGGTCAGGAAAAGAAACCAGCCCGAACTCAACAGTACGAACGCCGCCAGCCCGGGGTCCGCGTCCTTGCGTACGGTTCCCGATTGCTGGCCACGGCGCAGCGCATCAACAACCAGCGAGAAGTTTTCGGCCATCAGGCCCGAGGCAAACAGGTCCGAAGAACCGGCTGTCGAGTCCAGCAACTCGCGAATGATCAGGCGCATCGTGCCGCGATTGGCCGCCAGGCGACGGTAGTGAACGGCCGCGAAAGCCTCCAGCCGCTCCGCCAGATCGACGTTGCTGTCGAGCAACGGTACCAGTTGCTCTCGGAAACCGGCCACTGCCTCGCCGATCAGCGATTCGTACAGTCGCCGCTTGCTCTTGAAGTGATGGAAAACGGTCGCCTTGCTGACGCCGGCTGCGTTGGCGATGTCTGCCATCGATGTGCCCGCGTAGCCCTGGCGTGCGAAAAGACGGCGCGCGGCATTGCCGATACGCCGTGCGCCGGGCGCTTCACTGGGGCTCGATGTAGGATTTCTGACCATCGCTACGCAGCTTATCACTGACCGACCGATCGGTCAGCATCGAAATCCGGAACTCAGTGGACACTGTGTTTATGAATTCGCTACAGACTGCTGCCGATCTGTTCCCTTCTGAGGGTGTCCCGATGTCCAGCGTCACGCAGGCGGTCCACGACCACGGCTGGAGACTCGGGCGCCGGACGCTGACCGCTCGTTCATTCAGACGCAAAATGTGATCCAAATCTCCGCCTGAAGTCGGTAAATTGGTCGCCGGGGTGTCGCGGCGCATAATTCTCCGGATAGCGACAGGCAAGACTTATGGATACGCTGATGAAACTTGAGCGCGGCCCGGTCCGATCCGTACCCGAAAAGGAACGTCAATGAGAACCGTCCTGATTGCTTACGAACGGGAACAGGATCTCTCGAAGGTCGAAACACTTTTGAAGACGCGGGGCCATCACGTCCTGCGGGCGCGCACGGGCGTCGAGGCTCTGGAGATTGCGCGCAGTGAGTCTCCGGAAATCATTGTCAGCGACGTCCTGCTGCCGCGGCTCGACGGTTTTGCCCTGTGCCGTCGGATAAAAGAAGATCCGTTCCTGCAGCACGTACCCGTGCTGCTTCATTCGTTCCGCGTCGAAGGTCCGAAGTACGAGGCCTTCGCCGCTGAGGTCTCCGCCGAGCTGTTTCTGGCACGTGGCGCGACGCTCGAGCAACTCGTCTCGGCGGTCGATGCTCAGAAGCCCGGCTCCGGTACGATGCGCATGCCGGCCGTGATGCCGGAGCTCCTCGAAGGTCGCGAACGCGATCGCGAACGGCTGGCTGATCTCGAGCAGCGTCTGCGCGTAGCCGAAGCCGCGAACCAGCAGTTTGCGGCGGACGAAAAGGCGGCTCGTGAATCCGCCGAACGCGAAGCCGAGCAGCGGGCTGAAGCGGCGAAGGCAGATGCAGAAGCGCTGGAGGCACTTAAGGTTCGTGTCGCTGAGCTTGAGGCGGAGCAGAAGCAACTCTCCGCCGCGGAAAAGCAGGCGCGCGGTGTCGTTGCCGAGTCCCAGGCCGGGCTCGCGAGGGTCTCACTGCTTGAGAAGCGACTGACCGAGTTGCAGGCTGGTCGTGCCAAAGCGCAGGCCATCGCTGAAGATGCGCTGCGCGTATTCACAGCTCAGCCACTGCCGACCTGGCTCTGCGACATGGATACCGCGGAGCTGCGGGCCGCGAGCGAGACCGCGGCGGTCCTGGTCGGCTCGAGCGTCGACAAGCTGCTCAAGCGCCCGTTGTCCGAGATACTGCCCGGGGTCGATCTGAAATCCGATCCCTCGCAAGTGGCGATCCTGAGTCTCGAGCGTCCCGGTGGCGACAGCGTCAGGCTCGAAGTGCGGCGCCATTCCGTTTCGTTCGGTGGCAGAGCCTGCTGGTTGCTGACCACGACTGACGTCACTGGCCAGCATGCGGATGACGAGCGGCACGCGGAGCAGGTATTGAAGGGGCAGGCGATCGAGCAGTCGCCGACGCCGAGCAGCGTGCTCGACGTCGACGGGAAATTCATTTTCGCCAACGACGCTTTTGCCGGACTGTTCGGGGTTTCCGGCAACGCGTTGGCAGGACGCTCGCTGCATGACTTCGAAGTTGGCGGCGACCTCGATTTGACGGCCGGGACCGCTTCGGCTGGCGGGGACGGGTTCACGGCTCAGCAGCGGGCACGCTGGCGCCGGCCTGACGGGACGGTCTTCGAGGTCGAAATTGCCAGTTCGCCGTTCGATGAACGTCAGGGATTTCGGGTCCTGTCGGCTCGCGACGTTTCGACGCAGCAGCACCATGACGCTCTTTTTGAGCGCGAACAGCAGTGTCTGCTGGCGCTGCTCACGCAGGCTCAGCAGGCCCATGCTTCGACGGATAATGAAATCACGGGCCAGGCAGTCGAACTCGCGCACCTCATGACGGGCAGTGCGCACGCCGCGTTTTTCCTGGTGCCGCCGGAAGGCTCCGAACTCGAGCTTTGCGCGCTGAGTGCGGACCCGTCAGAGGCCGGCGCAGGCGATCGCCGCTGGCGCGGTGCGCCGCCGTCAAGCTCGGCACTGCAGGAATGCCTGGAGTCGAGGAAGCTCGTTGTGCGTGAGACGGCGGAAGGCTCCGGAAGATTGCAGGAGGCCGGACTGCCCGCGACGCTGAACCGGCAGCTGGTCGTGCCGGTTCTCGACGGCACGCGCCGGGTGGCCGTGCTGCTTCTGGCCGGCAAGACCGATGCCTATGACGATGACGACCGTCGCCTCGCCAGCCTGGTTGCGGATTCCGCATGGCAGGCCTTACGCCGCCGCCGATCGAACGCCGAAGTGCTCAGCGCCATGGATCACATGGAGCGGGTCATGCTAGGCAGCATCGAGGCGCTCGGGAACCTGGCCGAGGTGCAGGATGGCTGTAAGCGGGGCCGTGCGCGCCGTGTTTCCGAACTCGCCGCCGGCCTGGGCGGAGCCCTTGGCCTGCCAGGTCACACCGTGCGCGGTCTGCGGGTGGTTGGGCAGCTTCTCGACGTGGGCATGCTGCAGATCCCGAAGGAGATTCTCTGGCGGCCTGGCGAATTGACCGATGCCGAGTATGAACTGGTGAAGTCGCACGTCGATCATGGATACGAGAGCCTGCGCAGGATCGAGTTTCCGTGGCCCGTAGCCGAGGCCGTTCGACAGCATCACGAGTGCGTGGATGGATCGGGCTATCCGCAGGGACTCTCCGGCGAGGAAATTCTACTCGAGGCGCGGATTGTCGCGGTTGCCGACGCGGTTGACGCGATGCTCTCGCCCCGGCCCCAGCGCGACGCATTGTCATTGCGCGCCTGTCTGGAAGAACTCCAATTGCAGGCGGGCCGCCGCTATGATGCGCGAGTCGTAAAGGCCTGCGTAAAATTATTGCAGGAACGCGAAGCAAAGGCGGAAGGTGAGGCGACCCAAAGCCAGATTGCCTGAGGCCCGCCGATGCATGTCGAGTTCTTTGGTGCCGCCGGTGAAGTCACCGGCTCCTGCCACATACTTCATGTTGGCGAGCGCACGCTGTTGCTCGACTGCGGCCTGATCCAGGGCGGCAAGTCGCCCGACAAGCGAAACCGCGAGGATTTTCCATTCCAGGTGGATGCGCTCGATGCGGTCATTCTCAGTCATGCCCACCTCGACCATTGCGGACGCCTGCCGGTGCTTTACAAGCAAGGGTTTCGCGGTCCGGTGTATGCAACGTCCGCCACGCGAGATCTCGTCCGCATTCTTCTGGCAGACAGCGCCTCACTGGCGCAGCGGGACGCCGAAAGGATAAACCGCAAACGCGCGAAGTCGGGCGACGAGCGGCGGCTCGAGCCGCTGTTCACTGAAAGTGACGCAGAGGCCACGCTCAAGCTGTTTCGTACCGTAGCCTATGGGAAGACCGTCGAGGTGCTACCCGGTGTGCAGCTGTGCTATCGAGACGCCGGCCATATCCTCGGCTCGACCAGTGTCTGGCTCCGGCTGACCGAGGGATCGCTTGAGCGGCAACTCGTCTTCAGCGGCGACCTCGGCCAGTACGACTCTCCGATCCTGCGTGATCCGGAGACGGGCGAATCCCGGGTTGACGCCGTGCTGATGGAAAGCACCTACGGCGCGCGGATGCATCGGGAGCGCGCCGACACCTTGCGTGAATTTGGCGAGATCCTCAGGCACGCGGGCCGCGACGGCGGCAATGTACTGATCCCTGCTTTTTCGATCGGGCGCACACAGGAAGTCCTGTATGAGATGGGAACGCATTTCGGCGCGTGGAACCTCTCGGACTGGCAGATTTTCCTCGACAGCCCGATGGCGATTGCCGCTTCGCAGGTTTACTGGCAGCACGCCGATCTTTATGACGAAGCGGCGCGTGCGGTCAAGGCGGCCGCCGGCAAAATGCCTGCGCTTCCGAATCTGAGGCTGTGTCGCTCGGTCGACGACTCAATGGCCATCAATCGGGTCCGCCACGGGGCCATCGTGATCGCCGGCAGCGGGATGTGCACCGGGGGGCGTATTGTGCATCACCTCAAACACAACCTCGCCCGTGCTGAATGCGATGTCGTGTTCACCGGATTCCAGGCGCAAGGAACACTGGGTCGAGCGATCGTCGACGGTCAGGAGGAAGTCCGCATACACGGCTCGCCGGTAAAGGTGGCCGCGGGCATTCACACGCTGGGCGGCTTCTCGGCACATGGCGATCAGCAGGACCTGCTGCGCTGGCACGCTGCGTTGCCCGGTAACCCACCGGTCTGGCTCGTGCACGGAGAGCTCTCTGCCGCCCAGGGTCTTCGCGATGCACTGCTTGCAAAAGGCACCGCGGCCGAATGTGCGGTCGCCGGGAACCGACTGGATCTCGGGGCTCTGCCGTGAGTCGGCCACCAGGGGATCAGCATCCCTGGGTACGCAGGATCGGGGCCCTGATCAACGCGCGGCCTGACGAACTGATCGGCGTGCTGGCTGCGTTCCTGTGCGTGTTCTGCATGTTCTCGGCCTATGCGATCCTGAGGCCCATTCGCGAGACGATGGGCTTGACCTCTGGTGTGAGCACTTTGCCCGCCCTGTTCTGGGGCACGTTTGTCGCGATGCTGGCGGTGCAACCAATATACGGCTGGCTGACCTCCCGGTTCCGGCGTTCGATCTTTCTGCCCTGGGTATACCTTTTCTTCATTGCCAACATCATCGGTTTCTTCGTCTGGTTCAACGCCGAGGAAGATCACACCTGGATTGCGCGTGCTTACTTCATCTGGGTCAGCGTCTTTAACCTGTTCGTCGTGACGGTTTTCTGGAGCCTGATGGCTGATGTGTTCAGCCGCGAGCAGGCCGGTCGCCTGTTCGGTTTCATCGCTGCGGGCCTGAGCCTTGGGGGCCTTTTCGGGCCGTTTCTCGGCAAGCAGCTCGCTGAGCCCATCGGCACGATCAACCTTCTGCTCATCTCGGCCGTCTTGCTGGGTATTGCACTGGTATTCATGAAGGCGGTGCTGCGCTGGCATCGTCAGTGCGGCGAGAACGTTGCGGCCGATGGCGACAGCGATGCAAGCCTTGGCGGCAGTTCACTGGCTGCCTTCCGGCAGGTCGTCAGTTCGCCCTATCTGGCCTTGATCGCGTTGTTTGTACTGCTGCTGACCTGGGTTTCGACCTTTCTTTACCTGGAGCAACAGGAAATGGTCGCGAACGTGTTTGCACATCGGGATGCACGCACGGAATTCTTCAATACGATTGACTTCTGGGTGCAGGCGGGCGCGTTGACCATCCAGGTATTTTTCTTTGGGCGGCTCTATCGCTGGTTTGGTTTCCGCGCGCTGATCCTTTCGATTCCGCTGCTGATGACTGCCGGCTTTGCGGTGCTTGCCCTGTCGCCGACCTTCGCTGTCCTGGTGGGCGTGATGATGGTTCGCCGTATTGGCGAATACTCGATCACCCGTCCATCGCGTGACACGCTCTATACGGTCGTTACGCGCGAAGAGAAATACAAGGCGAAGAGCCTGATTGACACCTTCATTTATCGAGGTGGTGACGCAACGTCGGCGTCGCTGCATGCCCTGCTGAAATCGACGTTCGGGCTCGGCGTGATCGGTATTGCCTGGTGCGGAGCAGCGATCGCGGCGGTCTGGGCGCTGATCGCGTACGCGCTGGGCAAACGTCACGTGTCGATTCGAAGCAACGTCAGTCGTCCAGCTCGAACTTGAAGGTGATCATCGAGCGCAGCGGGGCGGTTCGGCCGTCAGCGGTGTAAGGCTGGAACTCCCAGCCCTCGAGCGCATCCCTGACCGATTTATCGAAAACGCCACGCGGCTGGGCGCCATTGATTATGACGTCGTCGACAGTGCCGGTGGCGGTGACGGTAAATTCCACTTCGACCCAGCCTTCGATGCCCCGGCGAAGAGCCTGTTGTGGATAGACCGGCTCCATTGCGACTCGTCTGACCAGGTCCGCCGCAGCAACGAGTCGCGGGCCGCTGTCGACTGCGCCGGCCGGCGTCGCTGCGGCGTCGGGTCCGGCGCCTGGCAGCGCCGCCGATCCTGCCGGCACCGGCTCGGCGTAACCGGCGGTCGGGTGCATCCTGTCGATCGGTGCGCCGTAAGCCCGCGGTGCACCGCGGGCAAACGCGCCCGTCGCATCGTTCTTTGCACTACTGAACCCGAGAGCGGCTGGGTCCGCCGAGACAGCGTGCTGAAGCGCGCCGGATCCGCCCGTAGCCGGCGCCGTCGGCGCTTCACCCGCCGACTCTGGCGGTGACGATGACTCGTTCATTGCGGTCGATCCGGGCGTGCCCGCAGGTTCGGGGACGGCCAGTGCAAGAGGGCCGGCCGGGTCGCCTGCAGCTGCGCGGGGCGGCTGATCCGCGTGGGCCGTCTTACTGGCCGGGCGTGCTGCCGCTGTCCCCGCCGCTTCGTTTGTCCCGCGCGACTCGCTGACCGACGTGCTGGCCAGTTCCCGCCGTTGTCCGGCCTGCAGCCGGGCGCTCAACTCCCGCACCGCCGCATTGCCGGGGGCGGCGCCGACCGCGCGACTGAGCAGGCGCCACGCTTCGTTGAGATCGCCGTCCTCTGCCTGCTGGTCCGCGACTGCAACGATCCTCGCCACCGTGCTCTCGAGCCCCGCGGCTGCTTCCGCGTTGTCGGGCCTGGCCAGGAGTACTGAGCCGAAAAGGTCGAGCGCATTGCGTCCCGGAGGCGATTCGAGACGCCCGGCATCCAGCGCGGCGCGTGCGCGCGACAAGGTCGGATCTGCCTGGATCGCGGACGGGTTCGCGACCGGAGCGGCCCTGCCCTGCGACGCCGTCGATTCCTGCGCCGTAGGCTGAGTGAGCGCCTGGGGAGCAGGTCCGCGCCTCGCGAAGCCAGCGTACATCGTCGCAACCACTGCGGCCAGTCCGAGGGCCAGCAGCACCCACTTCAGCGGCGCCCCCGGCATCGAGTCGACTGGCAGGCGGGCAGCGATCGACGACTGAGCAGATCGCTCGGCGCTGCGCGCCAGGTGACGCTCCATCGCCGCCTGAAGGAACAGGTTGGCACGCTTGTGGGAAAGCGGCTTGTGCATAAACCGGTAGACGAGTCCGTCACTGATAAGCCTGGAAAGCGCGGCTTCGTCGTTCTGCAAACCCGCCACCACGGTGATGACGTCGGGGAATTGCTGTGCGAACTGCGTTATCAGGGCCGCCGGATCCGAAGACAGCGCCGCGGTATCCAGCAGCAGGACGCCGCACCGACCGGTCAGCAGCAGATCGACGGCTTCCTCGGCTGTGCGGGCACGCCAGATGGGGCTACGCTCCCCGACGGCCGCCCTGACGGAACGGAACAGGAGGCGGTCGTCGGAGAGCACGACGATGTCGACCAGCACGGCCGCCGAGGCGCCTGGCGCGCGCTCCGCCGCCCGTTGTAATGATGTCTGGACTGCCACAGGTGCGATCGATCCTCGCGGTGTTGTGCGGTTCGCCGCAAGCCGCCGCGCCGGCTTACCGGACCGCCGGCCTCAAGTCGGATTGCGCACCAGCGCCAGACGCAGGTCCACCATTGCCGGTCAAAAACCGGAGGCAATTCAAAGTTTCATGGGGCATTGTGTCGATGTGGGGGGTGTTCGGAGCCGGCCTCGGCTGTTTGCCCGCCGGTATCGTGCCCGACGCGGTTTCGGCGCAGGCCCGGGATTCAGCCTCAACCGATCCGCCACATTGCGCTGTCGCGCTGCCCGAGTCGCCGTGCGACGATGAAACAACAGGTTCAGGTTGGCCAATTGACGATGTAGCAGGAGGGGCATGCAAGTCCTCATCGCTCCGGCACTGACCAGGGTTTTCTTGTACGCGCTGCTGATCGGGCTTGTGCTCGTGACCGGGCTGGCGAGGGTGGCCGGGAGCACCTGGCCATTTGAGTTGTTGACGCATTTCCAGGCCCAGTGCGCCGCGCTGGCGTTGCTGTTGCTGGTCGTCTTTCAGCTGCGGAATGAAAAGATCCCTGCCGCCGTTGCGGCAGCGTTGCTGATGATTCAGGCCGCCCCGGTCGCCGGGCGCTGGTTAACCGCCGACGCATCCACGGTTTGTCGGGGTCCCCCGCTGAGGATTGCCACCGTGAATCTGTATTTTCGTAACGATCAGTACGAGCCGTTGCTGAACTGGCTCGCATCGCAATCGGCGGACGTTGTCGTCCTGCAGGAATTGACGCCTCAATGGGCGGCTGCACTGACCGCTCTCGACGGCTATCCGCACCGGAAATTACTGGCCCGTACCGACCCGTACGGTATCGCGATCATCAGCCGCTGGCCCTTGCTCGAAGTACAGGAGGCCGACCTGGCTGAAGACGGTCTGCCCTCCCTCTTTGGCCGCGTGGTTGTCGGCGGATCTGCGCTGAACGTCCTTGCGATGCACACCCACACACCGCTGACACCCGGTCTGGCGCGGGCGCGGGACGCGGCGCTCGCCCGCGGCGCTCGCCGCATCAGTACGATGCCCGGCCCTGCGATCGCGGCCGGCGACCTGAACCTGACTTCTTTCTCACCCGTGTTTGGGCAGTTTCTTGAGGCTGCCGGCCTGCGTGATGTTTTTGCCGGGCTCGGCTGGCGTCCGACCTGGCAGGCGGGCTTCTGGCCACTGGCTCTGCGCATCGACCACATCCTGGTCTCGCCCGAGCTCTGCGTGTCCAATGCCACTGTCGGGCCGGCGTTTGGTTCTGACCACCGGCCGGTCGTGGCGCAGTTGCACTTAGCCCGGGACTAGTTGGCGCCTTCGGCCGGTAGTGTCTCGCCGACCGGCGGCTGGAACTCGCCACAACACTCCAGCAGCCATTGCCTGAAGCGGGCCACCTTGGGCAGCGAAAACTGCTCAGGCGGAGCCACGACGAACCACGCGGCACGCTGTTGAACGCTCGGCAGCATCGGGCGGACCAGGCGACCGGCCGCGAGATCAGCTGCAACCAGCGACCAGCGGGCCAGCGCAACGCCCTTGCCTTGCTCGACCGCCGCCAGGGTCTCTGCCGAATCCGCCAGGACCGGCGCCCGGTCTGCGCGTGTCGTATCGCCACCGACTCGCCGCAACCAGTCGGCCCAGGGTTCGGTGCGGCTATGGATCAATGGGTATCGTGAGAAGTCGGCCAGCGTTTCGATGGGGCCGAGGCGCGTGTAAAGACCCGGGCTGCAAACCGGGAGCAGCCACTCGTTGAGCAGGCGTTCGGATCGAATTCCGGGCCAGTCGCCCTGGCCATAGCGGATGGCCGCGTGAAAGTCCTCTCGATCAAAATCGAGTTCGTCACGCGCCGGGCCAAAGCGTACTTCGATTTCAGGTCGACGCCGGGTGAACTCACCGAGCCGTGGCAACAACCATCGTTGCAAAAACTCAGCCGGCACGCTCAGGCTCAGCATGCCACCGACCCGCTCGCGACGTATTCGATCCACGGCCCGCCGCAATTCATCGAGACCGCGACGAACGCCGGGCAGCAGTTCGGCACCGTCCTGCGTCAGCGCGACGGCTCGTGTGTGGCGTCGGAACAGTGGCACGCCGATGTCAGTCTCGAGTACCTTGATCTGTGCGCTGACCGCCGCGGTCGTGACGCCGAGTTCCCTGGCCGCAGCGGTAAAGCTCAAGTGTGCGGCGACGGCTTCGAAGACGCGCAGGGCATTCAGCGGCATACGCTCGATTTCGGCTGGCATCGCGCATGATCCTTGGTGAAATATTGGTTAACAGTACAATTACAACGATATGAGAGCAATGGACTTTAATTTTTATTATCTAGAGAAGATAAAAGAATGAGCAGGCTTTCAGAGATCACGGCCAGGCTGCATATTGACCCGGCGCAACCCGACGATGTCGAGGAAATCGTCACCCTGATCCGGGAACTGGCCGAGTACGAGCGATTGGCCGACCAGGTCAGGATCCAGCCGTCGGAGCTGCGCGAGCATCTCTTCGGCCGTCACTGCTACGCTGAGGCCGTGCTCGCCAGGGTGGGCGGGCAGACCGTTGGCTTCGCCCTCTTCTTCCACAATTACTCGACGTTTGCCGGCCGGCCGGGCCTGTATCTCGAAGATCTATTTGTGCGTAAGGAACACCGAGGGCAGGGCTACGGGAAGCAACTCCTGCGTCACCTGGCCGGCATCGCTGCGGATCGCGGTTGCGCCCGGTTCGAGTGGGCCGTTCTGAACTGGAATAAGCCAGCAATCGATTTCTACCGGAAACTGGGCGCCCTGCCGATGAACGACTGGACCGTGTTTCGGCTCGAAGGTGAGCCCCTCGCGGGATTGGGCGCCGGCCGGCCAGTCAAGTGATCCCGGAGGGTAGCGCCATGGTGCATCAGCAGAGGATTTCGTCGGGGGCGCCCTGGGAGGCCGTGTTCGGGTATTCGCGTGCCGTGCGCACGGGCTCTCTTGTCTGGGTGGCGGGAACCACGGCGCTCGGGGCTGACGGTCAGCTCGTGGGCCCCGGAGATGCTTACCTGCAGACCCGCCAGATTCTGAAAAACCTTGCGGCGGCGTTGCACGCCGTCGGGGCCTCACTGCAGGATGTCGTACGGACACGCATCTTTGTGCGCAATATCGATGACTGGGAGGCGGTCGGTCGTGCGCATGCCGAAGTGTTTGCCGAGATCAGGCCGGCCTCGACCCTGGTGGAGGTCAGTGCCCTGATCGATGAAGAGATGCTCGTTGAAATAGAGGCTGACGCCTGTATTGCAGACTGACCGGAGACGCCCGGCGTCATTGAACCAGTCGATGAACCGCCGGGCGACCCGTCGGTGCAGGTGTAAGCTGCGCTGCCCGAAACAGGCTGGATATTGATTCAGTCACGAGGAAACGATCATGAAGACCTGGATCCGTTTGTTTTTCGCTTTCGGCGTTGCCATCGCCTCGGCGGTCGCTGCCGCGGAGACTGAATTGCCGTTGGTTTCCCAGCAGGCCCTTGTGGAACGGCAGCAGGCTTCTGACGCACAGTTGTTCGTTCTCGATACGCGCAGCCCGGAAGAGTATTCAACCGGGCACGTCCCGGGCGCGATCAATGTGCCATACGATCAGGTTGCCGAGCGTCTGGCCGAGATCCCGCGCGACAAGGATGTCGTGCTCTATTGCCGCAGCGGGCGCAGGGCACAGATCGCTGCTGAAACACTGGCCGAAAATGGCTACACACGCCTGCTGCACCTCGATGGCGACATGAATGCCTGGGAAAAAAACCAGCGCATACTCGAGACGCCGGCCGATCCGGCTGCCTGTATCGCGGCGTTGAAAAGCCAAGCGACGGCCGCTGCGACGGCCTGTGCTCCACACTGATCGAGCCCTTTGCGCCGGAAAAGTCGGCGCACCGTTCCAGTGTGGAACGGTGCAATCAGTCGCGTGAGAGCACGAACCGGTGTCCGTTGCTGCTCAGGACCACGCCTTCGCTGGTGATCTGCTCGACCAGCGGCCCCTCTTTCAGCGTATCTCCGTCGCGGTACTTCTGGCCATTGATGAAGACGAACCGATCCTGCGGCTTGTTCGAGTAGACGTGTAACTGCAGTTGCAGGTCCGGCAGCCCGCCCTGCGCCGGCATCTCATCGAGCTTAGGCAGACCTTCATCGGCCGAGGCCGTGTTGCCGCTGGCATGGACGGGATCGATATCTTCCAGGGACTGATAGGTCACCGTGCCCGGCCCGCTCGCGCGTGTAACGGCGGCCGGCCCTGAGGGCGGCTCGCTGGCCCCCTGGGGCACGGCCAATGAAGGCTCGGGTGGGGCGACTTCGTCCCTGAGCGAGTTTCGTGTCGGTCGAGGAACCGCTGCCTTTGCCGCCGGCCGCAACTGTGGAGGCGGTGGTGCGCGGGAAGCGCCGCGAGCCGGTACGGGGTCTGCCTCCTCGTCTGGGCGAGCGCCGGCGGGCGTTGCAGCCGGCTTTTGAGCGGTCGCCTCCGGGGCGTCCGGTTTTCGCAGCAGCATGGCGCCGATGACCAGCAGATTGACCAGCAGCAGGATGATTGCTCCGGTTGCCCAGGCGTTGCCCGAAGGCCTTGCGGCCGCTGCTGGAACCTCTGCCAGGGCCGGACCCACCTGCTTCTGCCGCTCGTGCTCGGATTTGCGAAGTGCATCGAGGATGAACGACATCGGGCTCAGCCCCCCGCGGCTCGAGTGACGATGGTCGGCGATGCAGTGACCTCAAGAACTGTGTCGAGGACGATCTGGGTCTGTACTCCGGCAACGCCGTCGACGGCCAGCCGGTGCTCGCGCTGGAAATCCTGGACGAGTCGAGTGAGGTCCGAGTCATAAACGTCACTGGGTCTAGCCTCGGTGGGCAGGTCCTGCGCCACCCGCATGCTCTCGCGCAGCCAGCGCACGTCTTCGCCGCGCATGCCCGGGGCCAGCGACTTGACTACGGCAAGCGGCGGCCGCCAAAGCAGAAGGAAGTCTCCAAACCAGTAACGCGAGAGTGAAATGATCGGTACGGTGTGCAAATCTCCCCCAAGGTCGATCGTGGCGTCCTCATCCGTGAGCCCTGTCAGCACAACCTGGTGTGCGCTTCCCACGTCGTCGGTCAGGGTGAGTATGGCCGGTCGATTGAGCGTGCGAAGTTGCGCCCAGGATCCTTTCTGGAAAAGACATTCCAGACCCTGCTGAGCCGCCTGGGTGCATCCCCTGCCCTGTGACGGATCGTAATTCACGCCCCAGCGTGCGAACAGGCGCCCGAGCGCCGCTTCGGTCGTCGTCGAGTTTGCGTGCTGGATCAACAGCTGATCGAGTGAAGGTGTTTCGGCGCCCTGCTCGGACACGGACGGCGCGTCAGGCGTTAAGGCCGGCGGGTCTTCTGTCGGCAATTCCTCCGAGGCAGCCGCCGCGGCGACCTCGACCGGGGGGGCATCGCCGCGCCCGGCAAACGTTGACCAGAGCCCGAATCCGATCAGTGCCAGCGCGGCCGCGATCGAAGCGGCGGTCACCCACTTGAGCCACGGAGCCGGCACTGGACGACCGTAAACTTCCGAAGCGGCCTGCCGGATCAGTGCGCCACCGACGCGGTGATCCTCCCGCGTGAATGCGCCGAGCAGGGCGCGGTCGCAGATGACGTTGATGACCCGGGGGACGCCATCGCTCAGCCGATGCGCCTCGCGCAACGCATTTGGCGCAAAAGCCTCGGCCGTCGCGCCGGCGACTCGCATCCGGTGCTTGATGTAACCGGCACTCTCGTTCCTCGAGAGCGGATGCAGGTGGTATCGACCGGTGATGCGCTGGGCGAGCTGGCGCAGTTCGGGCCTGCCCAGCAGGTCGCGCAATTCGGGCTGGCCAATCAGGATGATCTGCAGCAGTTTTGTCGTCGCTGTTTCAAGATTGGTCAGCAAGCGGACCTGCTCCAGCGTCTCCGCGCTCAGGTTCTGCGCCTCATCGACAATCAGCACGACGCGCCGGCCCTGGGCGTGCATATCGAGCAGGTGACGTCCGAGAACATCCATCAGCACCTTGGTGCTGCCCCGGTCCGCTACCGGGACCGTTACATGCAACTCTTCGCAGATCGTCAGCAGGAACTCCGCAGGCGTGATGCGCGGGTTGAGGATCAGCGCGACGTCGGCATGCCCCGGCAACTGCTCGAGCAGGCTGCGGATGATGGTGGTCTTGCCGGTGCCGACTTCGCCGGTCAGCTGGATGAACCCGCCGGCCTCGTTGATGCCGTACATCAGGTGCGCCAGCGCTTCCGCATGCCGCTCGCTCAAATAGAGGTAGCGCGGATCGGGCGTGATCGCGAAAGGTTTCTCGCTGAGACCGAAAAAGCTCGTATACATTAGGAACTTAGCTGATCCAGCCTGGGGCCGGGCCAGCAATGATGCCTGCTCCTGACGTGCCGTGCAAAGCGCAGCGACGCGGCGTGCAGTGAGGACTCCGCTGCGAGCATTGTCCAGCCTGGCAGTGGCGAGTATGGTATTTGCGCTACGTTCGCCTGGTGCATCGGCCGAGTCAGTGCCGGACAACGCGGGTTTGGCAAAGTGAATCAGGCGAATCTGGCTACTCTGTAACGGTCAAAACAAACCAGAAATGGCCGTCCGATGCGGCACGGCAATGTCGGGCGCCGGGGGGAAGAATCATGCGAAGCATCATGTGCTCGGTGCTGCTGTTGTCTGCCGCGCTGCCTGCGAGCGTTCTGGCGGAAGACGCACAATCCATTCTACGCAAGGTCGGTGACAAGCAGATTGACCGATGGCAGGGCGTCGATGCCTACGTCGTCGAGCAGTCACTGATGGGCAATCGCGTGGCGCTGGGTTATGAGCGAATCGAGGTGAAGGACCCCGATGGTAAGGTCTACCCGGCATTCCGCCCGGTCTGGCAGTCCGGCGGTTCGAGTCAGTGCGCGGACTTTCTCGATGCCTACGCGCAGGGCGCTGAAATGCTTGGCGAGGGGCATGCGCGTGAGGTCGAGAAAGGTATGCAGCAGGCAGGTCTGCCGCCGGGGTTGCTCAAGGCGACGGGCTCGGACCCCTGGGCGACCATGGATTCACGCGTGATGATGGGCGGTATGGCGGATTTCGCGCGCTCAGCGGCCGAGGGTCAGCGCAACATGAGCGATGGCAGCGCCGACGCGCGCAGTGCGGCGAATGACATGGCGGATTTCGCCCGGCGTGCCCGACTGGTTGGCCAGGAGACGGTTGATGGCCGCAGCGCCTACCATCTGGTCGCAGACGACCTGAAACGAACGCAGACTGCCGACGGGCAGGAATTTACCTTGCAGACGGTCAACATGTGGATCGACGCACAGGAATACGTGCCGCTGAGGACAAAAATCGACGGTATTGCGAAGTCCGGTGGCGAGTCCCGGCCGATCACAATCGAGAAATTCGATAGCGACTACCGCACGGTCAGTGGCAGCCGGATGTATGAGCCTTACCGTCAGGTCATGCGAATGTCCGGTGTGATGGATGCCGAACAGCAGGCCCAAATGGCGGAGGCTCAGCAGAAGATGGCCGAGATGGAACAGCAGTTACAGCAAATGCCGCCAGCTCAGCGACAGATGGTAATGAATCAGATGGGCCCGCAGATGGCGATGATGAAGCAAATGGGCTCGGGCGGCGGATTCGAGACGGTCACGGAGGTCCACCAGATTACTGTCAATCCTGGCCGTCAGGCTGCCGCCGGTAACTCCGAGATACCCTGTGGTCCAGGGGCAGCAAATCAGGCGGCCCCTTCGGGCGCTGGGGCGGTCGTGGGCGCGACCGCGGCGGTGCCGGCGACTGCGCCGCCGGTACAACCGGTGCAGGAGACCGATGCCTTGAAGGCCGCTCAGCAGGCATGTTTGCAGGAAAAAGTTCAGCAGGCTCAAGCCGCGCAAAAGAAGCAACGTGGCATGGGACGGATGCTGAGCGCGGTCGGTCGCGCAGCCTCCATGCTCGGCAATGCCGATGTGGCTAAAGCGGTCGGCGATGTCTATTCCGCCAACGCGACGGCCGGGGACCTGGCCGCGGCTGCGCGGGACCTCGGTCTGAGCGACGATGAAATCGCTGCCTGCCAGAACCCGTAGAAGCCGCACGGGGGCATCTGCATCTAGTTGAAAGGACCTTTCCTGGCCCGCAGGCTCGGCGGGCGGGTCCGCGGCAGGGCGCTGCCGCGGGTCAGTGCAGCTTCGCCGAACTTGCCGTGAATACGGTCCAGCGTGTCATCGAGTGCCCGCGGACCGGGCGGGACCTCAGTCGAAAACAGGTCACGCTGGCGGCACGGCTGCAGTTCGCTGACGCCGATGCCCAGCAGGCGCAGCGCTGCAGAGGGTTGAGACTCGAGCCATTGCTGGAGCAACTCTCGCGCGAGACCGGCGATCAGCCGCGTCTCCTGGCTCGGCGGTTGGAAATGGTGCTGACGCATGTAGGTTTTGAAGTCCCCGCGGCGAATTTTCACGGCAACGCAGCCGGCAAACAGGTCGCGGTTCCTCAGCCGGGCACAGACTTTGTCGGTGAGCCGCTGCAGGACACTGTGCAATTCTGCCGCCGCGCTGATATCGACGTCGAAAGTCTCCTCCGCGCTGATCTGCTTTTCGTCGCTGTGTGCAATGACCGCTCGGTCGTCCAGCCCGGCAGCGCGCTGGCGGATGCGTTCCGCGTAGCGGCCGAAAACAGGTCTTAACTTCGCCACGGGCGTAAGACGCAGTTGACCGAGCGTCGTGATGCCCAGGGCCTCGACTCGAGCGGCCGTCTTTGGACCCAGCCCGAACAGTCTTCGAACCGGCAGCGGGTCGAGCAGGGCCCGTATGTTCGCGGTGTCGACCACGACGAGTCCATCGGGCTTCTCCAGGTCCGATGCGATCTTCGCGACGAGCTTGTTGGGGGCAACCCCAACCGATGCGGTCAGACCTGTCCGGGACCGTATCTCCTGCTTGATCCGGACCGCGATGCTTCGCTCATCACCCAGCACCGCGCGACTGGCAGTCACGTCAAGGAACGCCTCGTCCAGCGAGAGGCCCTCAACCAGTGGAGTAAACTCGTCAAAGATTGCGAAAATTTCCCGGGAGACGTCCCGGTACCGGCCCATCCGCGGGCTTACGCAGACCGCATCCGGGCAGCGCCGAATCGCCTCGCGTACGGGCATGGCGGATCGAACACCAAAACGGCGGGCCTCGTAGCTGGCCGCTGCAACGACGCCGCGCCCACCCTGGCCGCCGACCAGCACCGGCCGGCCGCGGAGTTCCGGATGGTCGCGTTGCTCCACGGAAGCGTAGAATGCGTCCATGTCGACATGCAGAATGGCCCGCGTGAGCATCGTCGAAGAATACCCCCGCTGAACCAAGGCTGCGCCGCTGGCAGCGAAGCTGCCGGCCTGTGAAGTTTGAGTCAGGCCGCAAAGGGGCGAATAATTGTCATTTCCCCGTGGCGCCGCGTGCCGCCGATCAACCTGAGGAGACCTCACCATGTCCCATCACATCGAACTGCCTCCTTTGCCGTACCCCGAGGACGCGCTCGATCCCGTCATTTCGGCGAAGACGATGTCGTTTCATTACGGCAAGCATCACAACGCCTACGTCACCAATCTGAACAAGCTGGTCGCCGGCACGGAACTGGCGGAGACGCCGCTTGAGGGTGTCATTAAGGCGACTGTCGGCAAGGCCGACAAGGCCGGGTTGTTCAACAACGCGGCCCAGATCTGGAATCACACGTTTTTCTGGAACAGCATGAAGCCGAAGGGCGGTGGCGCGCCGAGCGGCGCGATTGCCGGTGCGATCGACACGGCGTTTGGCAGCTACGAGAATTTCAAGAAAGAATTCACCGCCGCTGCTGTGACCCAGTTCGGCAGCGGATGGGCCTGGCTGGTGGCGGAGAAAGGTGCTGTCAAACTGGTGAAGACGCCGAATGCCGAGACACCCCTCACCGGCAGCGCAACACCGCTGTTGACGATCGACGTCTGGGAACATGCCTACTATCTCGACTATCAGAACCGCCGGCCGGATTTTGTCGCCGCGGTCATCGACAATCTGCTCAACTGGGACTTCGCCAACGCCAATCTGGCAAGGGCGGGGTGATTCGCGGCCGTCGGGTTTGACAGGCTGGGCGGCGCGGAACGCGACGCTGACTGAAGACGAACGAACATCATCCCCGATACGGGGATCAACAGCAGTAAGGAGAATCAAATCATGGGATTGTTCGGATTTGTAAAAGACATCGGCAACAAGATATTCAACACGGACGCCGATGCGGCGGAGAAAATTCAGCAGCACATCCTGGCCAACAATCCGGGCGTGACAAATCTTGGCGTGACTTACGAGGACGGGATCGTCTCGCTCAGCGGGGACTGCATCAACAAGCAGGCGTTCCAGAAATGCGTGCTGATGGCCGGCAACATCGAGGGAGTCAAAGACGTTTATGCGACGGACCTGCGGCCATACGTTGATCCCACGCGCCCAGCCGTAGCGGCTGCGCCCGCAGAGGTCGAGGACGAGTACTACGTCATCAAGTCCGGTGATTCACTTTCCAAGATCGCCAAGAATTTCTACGGGGACGCCGGCAAGTGGACCGACCTGTTCGAGGCCAACAAGGAAATCATCCTCGATCCCGACAAGATCTACCCCGGGCAGAAGATCGCCATTCCACGCGCCTGATCCATGTCGTCAGGGGGTGCGAAAGCACCCCCTGAGTTTCCTCCGGTGCCGTTGATCAGAGCATCAGCGCCGTGTAGACCAGCAGGCCGATCCCGGTCAGCGCCAGCGAGACAATGTATGCAATGACCAGTGCACTGTACCTCACCAGGGTTGCGATGCGTCCCTGCTGGTAAACCCGCCGCATGGCCCTGTACAGGTAATAAGGCGCATAGAGGACAAGCGCTGCCGTCAAAGCCTCGGCCGCCACCTCGAACAGGTGGGAAGGCTCACCGGATGTCAGGCGCTTGCCCTGCAGCATCAGCTGGATGCAGATGCCGGCCAGGAAGAAGAACGAATGGAAATGTACGAAGAACAGCAGATGTTCCACGTAGTACCGACCTGAGCCAATATAGAGCAGGTACATGACCAGCGCGATCAACGGCAGGAAGACGAACATCATCTTCGGAATGTTCTCAAGAAGTGCCGTTCCGAAGCCCTTGCCGTCGGCCACGATCTTCTGACACGCTTCCCGGAGCCGTGTCTCGAACGCCTCGGTTCCCGGGCCAAGCTCGAGTTTGAAGTTTTCCTCGCTGCACGGATTCTTGAGCACCTTCTTCGTCGCTTCGAGTTGCTCGGGCGTCAATCCAGCCAGTTCCTCCTGTAAATCGGCCATGACTCGCTGGCGATCTTCTTCCGGCACACGCTCGATGATCTGGTCAACCAGCTGCCGGGTTGCGGGATCGAGCTTGATTTCGGCTGGCGGTTCTGTCTTCTCCGTTGCGCTTTCAGCACCCTCCGGTGTGACCCCGGGGGGCTCCGAAGCGTCGATAGAGAAATTGATACCCGTATCCAGGTCGCCTGGTTCCACGTTGACATCCACAATGTCCGAGTTCAGGGAAGTCAGCAGGAAGAAGCCGAGGCTCAGGATCAGGTACATGCGAAACGGTGGCGTGTAACGTGCGCGCCGGCCGCGCAGGTAATCGACTGTGAGGAATCCGGGCTTGAACGCCAGCGGCCGCAGGGTTCGCCAGACCCGCGAATCCCACTCCGTCAGGTCGCCGAACAGCTCTTTCAGGAGACCCCACAACGACAGCACACGGACACTCGCGCGCTGGCCGCAGTGTGAGCAGTGCTGGCCCGTCAGCACCTCCCCGCAGTTCAGGCAATTCTCGGTCGAGACGGCGCCATGCACGAGCTCTTCACGGTGGTGCAGCGTCCGCTCCTGCACCGTGAAGCGTTCTCCGAGCAACGCGACGCCCTGCGCGTATATTGCGCGCGCCTGCTCGCCGAGGAAATCTTCAAGCTCGCCCCGGCTTCGGACACGATACTGAACGATGCGTCGTATCCGGCCAGGCTCCGTGGCTGAGCCGTCGAAGATTTCGGCGCTCTGAAACCCTTTGAACTGCAGAACGTCGGCAATGTGATCGCGAAGCCAGGTGTCGAACGGTGCGTCGATCGCGGCCTCAGCCTCGAAATCGACTTCGTAGATCACCCCCCCGGGGCTGCGCTCGTCAGTGTTCACCCGCTGAGATTAACAAAAGCACGGCCGCAGGACCGGTCTCAAGCTGCCCGCGGGCTCCGACCCGCGGGCGCCTGCCTCAGGCGATGTGTCTCAGTGGCTGTTTGTCCGCGTCGCTGCGGACACCTGCAGCAAGATCTTCGCTTGCGAAGTCATCGACGTGGATGATTTCCATGACCTTGCGGTCGTAGTCGGCCAGGAATGCGGCCTCGGTCTCGCTGAACAGCCCGGCGGCCAGTGCCTGCTGTATCTGCTGCGGCAGATCGAGCGCGGTCACGATCCCGGTCTTGACCCCCTCGACTCGCAGGCGCTTCTCCAGCGGCGCAGCCTGGACCGATAGCACGAGTGCCTCCTGCAGAAGGCCCAGTGGATTGCCGGGCTCCACGGTCTTGTAGATGCCCTCGCTCAAGCGCTCGCGCGATTCCGACGGGACCATCAAGGCGCTGACGATCTTGTGCCCGAGCCGGTCGCTGGGCGCGAAATATGTTCGTCCACGCGGGAAGATCACGATGCGCATCAAGGCCGCTATTGCGCGATTCGGGAAGTTACGCAGGAAACTGTGCAACTGCTCCTGAGCGGAGTAAAGCAGGCTGCGGCAGGTCCACTCGACCAGCGGCAGGTCGGCCGCCGGCCGCCCCTGGTTTTCGTAGTGCTTGAGCACCATCGAGGCCAGGTACAGCGACGACAGCACATCGCCGAGGCGTGCCGAGAGGTGTTCCTTTTTCTTGAGGTAACCGCCCAGAGTCAGCATCGCCATGTCGGTCGCAAACGCGAACCGCGCGCTGAAGCTGTTGATGTGCTGATAGTAACGCCGGGTTGCACCCGTCTCCGGTGCGCTGGTGAATCGCGCCAGCGTCGTGCTGGTGACCAGCGACCTTGCGGCATTGGACAACGTATAGCCAATGTGGCCGAACAGCGCCGCATCGAAGTCGTGCAGGCTTTTGCGCTTGTCTTTTTCCCTGGCCGCGTCCATTTCTCTGAGCACGTAAGGGTGGCAGCGTATGGCGCCCTGACCGAGAATCATCAGGCTGCGGGTGAGGATATTGGCCCCTTCGACGGTGATCGCCACCGGTATGGCCTGGTAACCGCGTCCCAGGTAATTCTTGGGCCCGAGACAGATACCTTTGCCCCCGTGCACGTCCATGGCGTCGTTTGCCACCTGTCGGCCGAGCTCGGTGCAGTGATACTTGAGCACGGCGGCGGGAACCGCCGGCTTTTCGCCGCCGTCAATTGCCGCAATCGTCACCGAACGCGCGGCATCGACGATATACGTGGCACCCGCCATGCGGGCCAGCGCGGCTTCGACGCCCTCGAACTTGCCGACCGGCTGGCTGAACTGCTTGCGGATCTGCGCGTACGCCGTCGACGCATAGACACCGGCCTTTGCTCCGCCCGTCGAGTTTGACGGCAGCGAAATGCATCGCCCGACGGACAACTGTTCAACCAGCATGCGCCAGCCCTGCCCGGCCATCGCCGGTCCGCCGATGATGAAGTCGACCGGCACGAAAACGTCCCTGCCTGAGAGCGGCCCATTCTGGAAGGGCACATTGAGCGGAAAGTGCCGTCGACCGATGCTGAGACCCGCTGTATCGCGTGGAATCAGCGCGCAGGTGATCCCGTAATCGGTTTTCTCGCCGCCGAGCAATTTTTCGGGGTCATAGAGTTGGAAGGCGAGGCCCACGACCGTCGCCACCGGGGCCAGGGTGATGTAGCGCTTGGAAAAATTCAGCCGAATGCCGATGACTTCGCGTCCCTCGTAAACTCCCTTACAGATGACGCCGGTGTCCGGAATCGAGGCGGCATCCGATCCGGCACGCGGCGCGGTCAGCGCGAAGCAGGGCACGTCCTCGCCCGAGGCCAGGCGCGGCAGATAGTGATTCTTCTGTTCCTCGGTGCCGTAGTGCAGCAGCAACTCCGCTGGCCCGAGAGAGTTGGGTACCGCGACGGTGGACGATGCGGTGACGCTCTTGCTGGCCAGTTTCACGAGCACACACGAATGCGCGTACGCCGAAAACTCGAGGCCCCCGTATCGCTTCGGAATGATCATCGCGAAGAAGCCTTTACGCTTCAGGAAATCCCAGGCTTCGGGGGGCAGGTCCGCCCGACGATGGGTGATGTCCCACTCGTCCAGCATCCGGCAAAGTTCTTCGCAGGGGCCGTCGAGAAACGCCTGCTCCTCTGCGCTGAGAGCCGGCGGGGCAGAGGAGAGCAGCTTTGACCAGTTGGGCTTGCCCGTGAACAGCTCGCCGTCCCACCATACAGTTCCAGCCTCGAGAGCCTCCTTCTCGGTCGAAGACATGGCCGGCAGGAGGCGGCGGTAGACGACCAGGAAAGGCTTGGACACAAAGCGCGTACGGATTGACGCGATGTTCAGAAGCGCCAGGCCCGCAAAGGTGACCCAGAGCAGCGCGAGCCAGATCAGTGGAGCGGACCCCAGCAGGCTGTAGGCGATCAACGCGGCGCCAGCAGCCATTGTCGAGGCCATGAGGGAGGCGCGGGTATAGGCAAGAAACAGCCCGCCGCCAAAGAAAAGCACGAACCAGAAAACTGTCATCACGGCTGATTTCCTCGATAGAACGAGCCCTTTTGCTCGCCATCTATCCGACTATGCCCATGATTGCTGCAATGCCGCAAGTTCAGGGCGCCTCGCCCCAGCGCAGACTCGCGATCCGGGCGCTCCTGACAGTCAATTCGATGGCCCCTACCCGAGAGATTCAGGGCAGACGATTATTCTTATAATTCCGTGTCTTACGGGCAACGGGCGGGGCGTCCACATCGATTCACGCAGGACACGTCTGACCTGGCCGGGCCGGCGGCTCTGCGGCCGCCGTCGCCGGCCGATAAGGCTGCGCTCAGATGCTCAGAGGAGTTCCTTGACGCCGTCACGCTCTTCGGTGAGCTCCTTGTATGAGGCGTCCATCCGCTGACGGCTGAAGTCGTTGATTTCCAGGCCCTGAACAATCTGGTACTCACCGTCGCTGCAGGTCACTGGAAAACCGTAGATTACGCCGGCCGGAATCCCGTAGCTCCCGTCCGAGGGCACGGCCATGCTGACCCAGTCGCCGGCCGCGGTACCCATGACCCAGTCGTGTATGTGGTCGATTGCAGACGAAGCGGCGGAGGCCGCGGAAGAGGCGCCGCGCGCCTTGATGATGGCGGCTCCGCGCTGCTGTACCGTGGGAATGAATTCATCCTGGTACCAGGACGAATCGACCCGTGACAGGGCGGGCTTGCCATCGACGAGGGCATGGTGAAGGTCGGGGTACTGCGTCGAGGAGTGGTTACCCCAGATCGTCATCTTGCGCAGCGCAGTGACATGAGAACCGGTCTTTTCGGCCAGCTGCGACAGGGCCCGGTTGTGATCAAGGCGGACCATTGCTGTGAAGTTAGCCGGATTCAGGCCCGGCGCATTCTTCATCGCAATCAATGAATTGGTGTTCGCCGGGTTGCCGACCACCAGAACCCGCACGTTGCGATCGGCGACAGCGTCCAGGGCCTTCCCCTGGGCTGAAAATATCTGCGCATTGGCGAGCAACAGATCCTTTCGCTCCATACCCGGCCCGCGCGGGCGGGCACCAACCAGCAGCGCAACCGAACAGTCCTTGAAGCCGACCTTTGCGTCGTCGGTGGCGACGATTCGGTTCAGGGTCGGGAACGCACAGTCATTGAGTTCCATGACCACGCCGCGCAGCGCCTCGAGTGCCGGCGTAATCTCGAGCAGGTGCAGATTGACCGGTTGGTCGGTGCCGAGCATCTGACCGGAAGCGACTCGAAAGGCAAGTGCGTAGCCGATCTGGCCCGCCGCGCCTGTGATCGCGACGTTGACAGGGGTCTTCATGGTTTTCTCCGCTGGTTTCCTGACATACAGATGACCGTCGCGGCAGTCTGCGCTGCGGCATGCGGTCGAGCTAGCTGGGAATCATAGCAGCGTGCCCCGTGCCGTCAGCGTAAGGGACTGCCCACCGGGTCTCTCGGTTAGTGCTTGCAAAAAGCCTACTGTTATAGTTAACTACAACAGTAAACAGTAAAGACAAAAGAGTCGCGTGGAGCAGGATGATGCGCACCGCAAGCAGATTGGCCGCCGCAACCCTCGCCGCCGCCGTGTGGATACTCGCCGGGATGTCAGTCGCATCGGGACCGTTGGCGTCAAAAGCCATCACGCCCGACGGTCTCGACGCGACGGTGAGTTGTTCCGAAGTGGCCCCGTCCTGACATGCGGAGGGCGGTGCCCGGTGTTCTGCTAGAGTAGAGCAGCGCAGCACCATGTCAGCCAACAACCCATGGATCCAGACTGGAACGACAGCCAACCGATTTACCGCCAGCTTCGCGACAAAGTCGTAGCGATGATCCTGGAAGGCGTACTTACCGATGGCGATTCCTTGCCGTCGGTACGTCATGTCGCGGCGGACTTCAGTCTGAATCCGCTCACTGTCCTTAAGGGATACCAGCAACTGGTTGATGAAGGCCTGGTCGAGAAGCGTCGCGGTCGCGGCATGTTTGTCATCGAGGGTGTACGTTCGAGACTGTTGCGGGATGAGCGCCAGCGTTTCCTCAGTGAAGAGTGGCCGCGTGTCCAGTCAATGATCGAGCGACTTGGGCTCGACCCTGCGGACCTGCTGAAAAAGAAAACGCCCGCCGGCTGACACCGGCGTCGTCCACACTCGCCGAGCCACCCCCCACCGACCCACCCTGCATTGGACCCGCGTTACGCAGGAGCCACCTCGCCGGGCGTCACCGGGCGCTCGTCGATGATTGGTGGTAACAGCCGGTACATGACCGGAGTCACGAGCGGGCCGAGCAGCGTCGAAAAGATCAGTCCGCCGATGATCACGATGGCCAGCGGTGAATACAGTCCCGAGCCCTCCACGGCCAGTGGCATCAGTCCGCCGACAGCGGTCGCCGAGGTGAGAAGGATGGGCAGGAAGCGAATCTCGCCGGCCTGCGCAATCGCTTCTTCGAGCGCGACGCCACGCTCGCGCAGTTGATTCGTAAAGTCGACGAGCAGAATCGAGTTCTTGATCTGGATACCAATCAAGGCAACCAGGCCTACCGTCGCCGTAAACGAAAGCGAGTAACCGGTCACCAGCAGCGCGATGAAGCCGCCCGCGACCCCGAGCGGTATGACGCCCGCGACAATCAGCATCGACCGAAAGCTGCCGAACTCCAGCACCAGCACCGCAAGGATCCCGAACAGGGCGACCAGTACGGCGGTGCCGATACCGCTGAAGCTCTCCTTGCTGGCCTCGAGTTCACCCCCGGCATGGATCGAATAACCGGCTGGCAGGTCGAGCGCCTGCAGGCGGCTCAATACCTCCTGGGTCACCTTTGCCGTGTTGTAATCGGACTGCGCGCGCGCTGTAATGACGACCTCGCGCTCCCGGTCTCGCCGGCGGATCACGCTCGGCGCCGATGAGAACCCTGGGTTGGCTACCTGCCTCAAGGGTACCGATGCGCCCGTCAGCGAAGCGATCTCGATCGCATCGAGGGCGCCGATCGTCGGGCGCTGATCGATTGGAAGGCGAAGGGTGATCTCGTATTCGTCGCCGTCCGCCTCGCGGAACTGTCCCGCGCTCAGTCCGGCGACGGCGGCGCGTACGGTGCGGTCAATTTCGATCGGCGCGACGCCGAGCAGGCCGGCTTTCTGAGCATCGATGCCGAGGTCGAGATCGGTCCGCAGGCGCCGGACCGGGTTATCGATGTCGCGTGTGCCCGCCGTGCCGCGTATCTGCGCTTCAACCTCTGCTGCAAGTCTGCGCAACACGTCTACGTCGTCCCCTTTGACACGAATGGCAATCGGCGCGTCGATCGGCGGTCCATTCTGGTATGACTCGACCACGATCTGGGCGCCCGGGTAGCCTGAGAAATGCGCACGCAGTTCATCATAGAGCCGTGGACTTTCGGTTGCGTCGTAGTGGTCCAGTTCGACAAATATTTCTGCGACGTTTGCGTTCGTCTCTTCAGGAATGATGTTGTAGTAAACACGCGGATTCCCGCGTCCAAGGTTCGAAAAGTACCTTTTAATCTCTGGTCGAACTGCGAGCTCCGCTTCGACAAAACGCACGGCCCGGTCCGTGTCGGCGACGCTGGCGCCATTGGGCGTCTCGATGGCGATTCGAAACTGGGGGATATCCGCAGATGGAAACACGCTGAATCCGATCACTGGCACCAGTGCCACCGAGGCGGCGACGAAGACCAGCGCCCCGAGCAATGTCCTGAACGGATGGGCCAGCGCCGCCCGCAAAGCGGGCGAGTAGAAACGACTGATCGAGCCGGTCAGCCATTTCAAGGCCCTGTTGCCCGCGCCATCGCCGCCTTCGGCCTTGAGCAGGCGGCTGGCAAGAAACGGGATCACGGTCAGCGCAACGAAGAGCGAGGCCGTGACCGTAAAGAGCACGGCCGCCGGCAGCGACTTGAGAAAAAGGCCCGCGCCCTCCGGTAAGAACAGCAGAGGAAGAAAGGCGAACAACAGCGTGACTGTGCAGCCGAGCACGGCCAGCGCTATCTGGTCCGTTGCAGCAATCGCCGCGTCGACCCGCGAGTAACCGAGTCGAAGGTAACGGGCGATGTTCTCGACGACCACGATCGAATCGTCAACGAGCAGACCGAGCGAGAGAACGAACCCCGCAATAGACAATTGATTCAGCGAGAAGCCGGTGAAATAGAGCGCGGAAAGGCCGATCGCCAGCGAGAGCGGAATCGAGATCATTACGAGAATCGAGGCGCGCAGACCCAGCGGCAGCAAAGTCAGCAATACCAGCCCGGTGGCGATCGCAAAATCGATTCCAAGCCTTGAAAGTCGACTTTTGACGTTACGACTCTGATCGAATCCGCGCTCAAGACGGATATCGGTCGGCAGCTGCGTCTCGAAGGCATCGATGCGCTCATAGATGCCATCGCGCACATCGAACACGTTGACCCGATCCTTGGCGTTCGCGGTCACGAAGACGGCGCGCTGGCCGTTGTATCGCGCCGTATAACTTTGTTCAGTCGTGCCCCAGTTCACGTCGGCGATGTCGCGAACCTTGACGATGCGACCGTTGCGGTTGCCGACGACTGTATCGGCGATCTCCTCGAGGTCTTCGTAACTGCCCGACGTCCGCAGATTGAATTTGCGCAGCCCGACGTCGACGGATCCGCCGGGGATCGATGCGTTTCCCCCGCGAATAGCCGCTTCGATCATCCCCAGCGTAACGCCCGAGCGACCCATGCGCTCCAGGTCGACCGCAACCCGCACTTCGGGTTGGGGAAATCCCCAGATTTCGCTGGTGCGCACTCCCGGTACGGTCTTCATGGAGTCGCTGAGCGTCTCGGCCAGCTCCTTGAGTTGCCGGTAGCTGGCGTCCTCACTGACCAGCGCAAGTTGCACGATGTTGACCAGACTGGACTTCACCTTGCGCACTTCGAGTTCAGCGAGATCAGCGGGCAACTGCGAACGCACCCGGTTCACTTCGCGAACGACCTCGTCGTACTTTTCCTCGGCATCGGTGTGCCACTGGAATTCAACGCGCAGAACACCAACGCCATCCATCGAGCTGCTTTCCATCTGCTTGATGTCTTCGAGCTCGTTGATCGCGTCTTCCAGCGGGTCGATCACCAGGCGCTCGATGTCCGCCGGATCAGCGCCGGGGTACACGGCCACGACGGTCGGGATAGGCGCGTGAAACTCCGGATCCTCGGCGCGTGGGATGTTCAGGAATGAATTCAAGCCCACCGCGATCAGCAGCCCGAACAGGACCAGCGTGAACTGCCATCGGTGAACGCTGAATGCCCAGATCCGCATGATGGCGCTCAGCCCGCCTCGCGGACGACCCGGACAGCTTCGCCGTCGCTGAGCCAGGCGGCGCCGTCAGTGATGACCTGCTGACCGGGCTCGAGTCCTGTGTGCACGACCACCTTGTTACCGACAATCGCGCCGACGACCACCTGCCGGCGCCGGGCTACGCCCGCACTCGCGTCCAGTATGTAGACCAGGCCATCGGGGCCGTCGGCTTCGACCAGCGCCGTCAGTGGTACGACGTTCCGGGTCCGCGGACTGCCCGCCTCATCCAGCAGGAGATCAATTCTCGCGACGAGGCCGCGCACGAACCGTGCACCCTCCGGGTCGACGCGGATCTCAACCTCAAAGGTTCCCGTCTGCCGATCCGAGCTGGAGGCGACGTGCGAGACGATTCCGGAAAATTCCCTGTCCGGAAAAGCGTCGAAACGCACTTGGGCCGTGGCGCCGGACTTGACACGCACCACGTCACGATCCGCGAGCGAGACGCGAACTACCCAGCCTTCGTCGGTGGCGCCCAGCAGCAGGACCGGCTGCCCGCCCTGCACCAGTTCGCTGTCCTCCGCGAGTCGATCCAGGACGATTCCGTCGGCCGGCGCCTCGACACGCGCAAAGCGTGCATTGAATCGTGCGCTGCGCAGATTCGCATTGGCGATCTCGTAAGCGGTTGCCAGGTCTTCAACCAGTTCATCGGCGACGACTTCGTCAGCCTGCAGTCGCCGGCCGCGTTCCAGGTCTAGCTTTGCGTTGTCGGCCGCTTCGCGGGCGCGGGCGACCGCTGCATCCACCTCGGTGCTTTTCAGCACAGCGAGCAACTGTCCACGAACGACCTGGTCGCCGGCTTCGACATGAATATGATCGATAACGCCGCCGGTCTTGAAGGAAAGGCGAATTTCGTCCTGTGGCGCGAGTACACCGACGGTTCTGACCCGCGTCTCGGCGGATATCGTCTCGACCGGTGCCGTGCGGACAGGCGCCGGACGAGCGGCTGGCTCCGCGGCTGAGGGCACCGACTCACCACCGCACGCGGTCATCAGCAATGCGCTCGCCAATAGCGCCCATGGTCTGTTGCCTTTCACTGTGGTGTCCTCAATCGAGATAGCGTACGTCGCCGATCGCAAAGTCGAGTTCCGCGAGTTGCGCCAGGAATTCGGTGCGTACCCGGGTCAGGTTCAACTGTGCTTCAGTCAGCGACCGTCTCGCGTCAATGAACTCGGTCTGGTTCACCTGGCCGAGATCGCGCTTTCGGCTGGTGATGCGGAACGCGCCTGCGGCCGCCTGAAGCCGCTTCGACGCGGTCTCCAGCGACGCGTCGGCGACCCGGAGGCCCTCCAGTGACTGCAGGACTTCCTGTTGGACCTGCCGTGCGGCCAGATCCCTCGTTGCGCGAATTTCTTCGGTAAACGCGCGCGCTTCGCTCAAAGCGGCGCGATCAGCGCCCCCGCGGTAGGCGTTCCAGCGCAGAATCAGCGAAGCGAGCACGTAGCGATCGTCGTTTCCGAAGCCGTAGTCCTCGCCCTGTATGCCCGCCTCGGCCCCAAACGCGAGTGTCGGTTTGAATGCCGCCCGGGCAAGTTCCTGCCGGGCTTCGCCGGTTGCGATCGCAGCGTCGAGTCCTCTCAGTTCGGCGCGCCGCTCCGTTGCAAGTTGCTGCAGCTCCGGGGCCTGCAGCGGCCTGCCGGCCAGCCGCTGGATCACGCGGCTGCGAGCGCGCTCGACCGCATTTTCGTCGATCGCTGAGCGCGGCAGGGCGGTCTCCAGTGGCAGGTTTCGAAGCAGATTGACGTAGCTACGGGCAATGCGTACCTGGCTTTCTGCTGCGAGACGGCGTTGCTCTATCTCCAGAACGTCGGCTTCGGCGCGATAGACGAAGTCACGCGTTATGCGGCCGTTTCGGTACAGGCTCTCGTTTGCATCGAGATTGACCTGAGCGAGGTCGCGGCTGGCGTCGAGAATCAGCACGGCCTGTTGCGTGGCTATCCAGCGGTAATAGGCTTGCCGGGTGTCCCGAAGGACGCGGTTACGTAACGCGGACAGGTTGTACTCCACCCGGTTCAGTTCCTGACGGCTGGCCTCTACGGCCGGCCCGATGCGCGGCTCATAAACCGGTTGGCGCAGGACGAACCGGGTCTCCTGCTCATGCTCGCGCAGCAACGAGATCTCCTGGTTTTCCACACGCGGAAACCGGGGCGGCAGCCCGTCGGCAACCAGCATGTCGTCAAGCGTCTCGTAGACCGGATTGAGCAGATCGCCGACCGGAAACTCGATTGTGCGCCCACCGTCAGCCACCGAGTAGCGAGCGACGAGATCGAGCGCGGGCAGGTATCGGGCGCGCGCCTGGTCGAGTGCAGCCATGCGCTGCTGTACCGTCGCCGAGCCGGCACGCAACTCCAGGTTGGCGGTGAGTGCGTCGTTCAGCACGAGTTGGAGCCCTTCTTCGACGCTGAGTTCAAACGGCGATGGCTTGGGCAGGGCCGGCTCGGTGGCCGGGTCGGGAAAGGCCAGGGAGGCGAGCGCGACCATTGCGAAGCCGTTCATCAGGACGGCTGCCTGGCCGGCTGCAACGCGCGGCGTATCAGGCTGAATGCCTGTTCGGTGACAGCGTCGGACGTAGTACCCGCCTTTGCGATCTGTCCGCCTTTCGACGCCAGGATCTGGATCACGCCATGCGAAAAGGCCCAGGCGTTGATCGCGGTGGCGTTCAGGTCCACCAGGTCGTTGCGGATCGAGCCGTCTTCGATGCCTTCCCGCAGTGTTGCGACGACGGTTTCGTGCACCCGGTGCCCGGCCGAGGTGCAGTCCAGGGTGCTCGGATGCGTTACGTCCTCGTCGCCGTGATGAGTCTGGAAACGGGCGCATGCATCGAAGAGGTGTGGAGATTCCTGCGCGAAGGCGAGGTAGGCGCGGCCGATCGCCTCGAGTTGATCGAGGCCGGGCTGGCCCGCGACGATGGCCGCCTCCATGCGCAGGCGCAACGTCACGAGGGCCCTCTCGACGATGGCGAGGTGCAGGTCGCCCTTGTCCTGGAAATAGACGTACAGCAATGCCCGGCTCAGGCGCGCAGTGCGCGCCACTTTGTCCATGGTCACTGCGTCCCAGCCAAGCTCGGCGTAAATCGATTCGGCCGCGTCGATGATTTCTTCGCGTCGGCGAGCGCGTTCTTCCTGACGACGTTCGTTGATGTACGACATGGCGCAATCCTGAGCAGGACCTGACGCGATGTCAATAAATAGGCGATGGTATAACTATTAGATATATGCCTCGTTTTCGTGAAATGACCGTTCGGGATTTCTGCACAATGGAACGGGGTTGCCCGAAGCGCCGGGTTTCAACCGGCCGCTGCTGGATCGCTTTTGCCTGAGCATCGGCGTGCCGCCGCCATGCCCGGGACGTCGCTACGTGGCGACGTCAGCCTGTCTCAGCCCCCGCCATGACAATTTCGGCGGCCCGGCGGGCCTTTTCGCGTGCGTTATCGAGATCGTCGCCGAGGGCCAGCGCGACTCCCATGCGGCGCCTGCCGTGCACCTCGGGTTTTCCGAACAATCGCAGGTCCGTGTCGGGTTCGGCCAGCGCGCGTTCGAGATGGTGAAACCGCACGTCTTGCGAGTCGCCGTCGATCAGGATGGCACAGGAGGCCGCCGGGCCATATTGGCGGATGGCGGGCACGGGCAGGCCCATGATCGACCGAACGTGCAATGCGAACTCCGAAAGATCCTGGGAAATCAGCGTGACCAGACCCGTGTCATGCGGGCGCGGCGAGACCTCGCTGAACCAGACCTCATCGCCCTTGATGAACAATTCAACGCCGAAAATTCCGCAGCCGCCGAGCGCGCCGGTTATGGCCTGCCCCATGTGTTGCGCACGGGCCAGAGCCGTGGTACGCATTGGCTGCGGTTGCCACGATTCTCGATAGTCGCCATCGACCTGCCGGTGCCCGATCGGTTCGCAGAAAAGTGTTCCCTCGGTGTGGCGCACAGTCAGCAAGGTGATCTCATAATCGAAGTCGACGAAGCCCTCGACGATCACCCGTCCCGCCCCGGCTCGACCCCCGGCCTGCGCGTAATCCCAGGCACGCTGCACGCCCTCCGGTCCTGTCAACAGAGTCTGTCCTTTGCCGGAGGAACTCATCACGGGCTTGACGACGCAGGGAAAGCCGAGTGCATCAATGGCGTGGCGGTATTCTGATACGTTTCCGGCGAACCGGAACGGTGACGTGCGCAGGCCCAGTTCCTCGGCCGCCAGCCGGCGTATCCCTTCCCGATCCATCGTCAATTGCGCGGCTCGTGCCGTCGGTATGACCTTGAACCCTCCGCGCTCCAGTTCAACCAGCACCGGGGTCGCGATCGCTTCGATCTCCGGAACGATGAGCGCCGGCTGTTCGCGAAGCAGCAGCGCTCGCAAAGCCTGGGCATCGAGCATGTCCAGCACGGCACAGCGGTGCGCGACCTGCATCGCCGGCGCGTTGCTGTACCGGTCAACGGCGATGACCTCGGCCCCGAGGCGCTGCGCCTCGATGGCCACCTCCTTGCCGAGTTCGCCCGCGCCGAGCAACAACACGCGTGTGCCCGAAGGCGAAAGCGGAGTACCGATTGTAGTCACTGTGAAGACCCACGTTCGTGCTGCCGCCGGGGCGGCCGACCCGGCCGATCATCGCGTATGCATTGCGCCGGGGACAAGCGAGACGGCCGTGCGGTTCACTCTGCAGTCAAATCAGCCCATCAGCAGGGTCGATTCGGCCCGTTCCAGGTCCTCCGGCGCGCCGTAGAGGACCAGTACGTCGCCCTGCCTGAGCTCGGTACCCGGGTCCGGGTCCCGACCCACGATGCCATCGCGGCGCAGGGCGGTCACGATGACGGCGCCGTCCGCAAAACCCATTCCGGAAATCGTGTGCCCAACCGCGTGGGCGCCGGGCGGCAGGATCACCGTGCGCAGTTGCTGGGGCATGCTGTGCCGGTAGTCGACAATGGGTGCGTCTTCCCTGCGAAAGATGCTGCGCAGCATTGAATACCGATTCTGGCGAATCTCGTCCGTGGTCTGCATGACCTCCTGAGCCGGCATCTTCAGGAACATCAGCACGTGACTCGCGAGTGAAAGACTGGTCTCGAACGTGGCGGGGATGACTTCGGTTGCCCCTTCGTTTCGCAACGCATCGAGCTGGGTATCGTCGTCGGTACGCACCAGGACGGGCACATCCATTCGCAGGCGTCGTACCGCGCGTACGATCTTCCGTGCCACGTCGGGGGCACTGAAAGAAATTACCACGACACTGGCCCGATCCAGTCCCAGAGAGGGCAGAATTTCCCCGTCCGAGGCGTCGCCATAGACAACGGTATCTCCGGCGAGCCGTGCATCACGCACCCGGAACGGGTCGAGATCGAGCGCAATGTATTCAAATCCCGCTCGCTGCAGGATGCGCGCCAGGTTCTGCCCGACGCGTCCGTAGCCACAGATGATCACGTGCTCGCGTTCGGCGAGTTCTCGTGTCGCAGCCGTCTCGAGCACGATGTCTGCTGGCCTGGTCATTTCACGCTTTAGCAGTCGGTCGGCGATCGACCGGTTGTGGCGAACCAGCAGAGAGCCGACCAGCATGCTGAGCACAATCGCGGTCAGCAGTGCCTGGATCGTGCCGTCCTCCATGACGCGCGCACTGAGCAGCACGGTCAGCAGCGCAAAACCGAATTCCCCGCCCATCGCGATCAGCAGGCCGGTTCGCAGCGCCTTACGCCGGTTGTGAATGAAACGATGAACAATCAGGTAAACGATCAATGCCTTGACCGCGAGCAGTGTGACGAGCATCGCCAGTACGAGCGGCAGCTGGCGAAGAAAAAGCTGCGCATCGAGCAGCATTCCAACCGTGATAAAGAACAAACCGAGCAGGATGTCGCGAAACGGCTTGATCACGGCCTCGGTCTGATACCGAAACTCCGTTTCTGCCAGCAACATCCCTGCCAGGAACGCGCCCAGCGCCATCGAGAGTCCCAGCGCGTCCGTGGCCCACGCACTGGCGAGCACAACGAAGAGCACGGTCAAGGTGAATGTCTCGCTGCTGCGATGTCGGGCAATCTCATGGAACAGCGGCCTCAGCAGCCATCGGCCAGTCACCAGCACGGCGAGAAGCGCGAAGATGGCCCGCATAACCATGCCCAGTGCCCAGCTGGCACTCAAAGCCTCCCCCTGACCGGCGATCGAACTGGCCAGCGCCAGCAGCGGAACAAAGGCAAGATCCTGGAAAAGCAGAATGCCGACGGCTAGCCTGGCGTGAGTCCGGGTCAGCTCGAGCTGATCGCCCAGCTGCTTGAGAACCACGGCGGTCGAACTCATTGCGATGGCGCCGCCGAGAACGATGGCCACCGGCGTGGCAACGCCGAGTGCCCATGCGGCCACGGCGAATACCGCTGTCGTGATCAGCATCTGCAGGCCGCCGATCCCGAAAACCTCGGACTTCATTGCAATCATTCGAGCCAGCGAGAACTCCAGACCGAGCGTGAAAACCAGGAAGACGACGCCATAGTCAGCGAGGATGTGCACTGTCTTTTCGTTGCCGACGAGCCCGAGCGCATTGGGACCAAGAATCATTCCGACGACGAGATAGCCAATGATCGGCGGCAGCGCGAATCGCCGCATGAGGCTCAGCACCAGCAACGAGCCGGCAAGGAGCACCAGGACCTGTGAAAGAACGCTACCTGTCATGGCATCCACCCTTTGACCGCCACGATGCTAGCATTCAGGCGCTTGCAGGTATCGGCCTTCGAAGGTGCCGGGCCAGTGGGTCCAGGTCATGTCCGGGCAGGCCCTGCAGGGTTACGAGGTAGCAGCGCAGAACGATGGGGTTCGAAGTCAAATATGATGCCGCAACGGCGTGCCTGCGACTGAGCGGCGATTGCCGAATGGTCGATGCACCAGCACTCGAGCGCGAGTTGCGCGATTTGGGTGAAAATCCCCTGGGTGACCTGACCGTGGACTTCAGTTCGGCCGGTGAGTTTGATATTGGTCCCGCGTGGTTGCTGCAGCGCATGCTGGCCGAACGCCAGTCGGCCGGCAGCCGTTTGTCGATCGTCGGCGAAACGCCGGAGCATGCACAGTTCCTGCAGGCACTGGCGGCGCGTGAGGCCGGTTCAATGCCACCGCCGGAAGGTGAACCCCGTCCGGGCTGGCTGGTTCGTTTTGGCCAGGCGGTTGAAGCGCGCCTGCTTTCCTGGCTTGAAGCGCTCACCTTTGGCGGGCAGCTCGTCAGCACGACGGCGACGAGCTGGACAAGTCTCAGGCGGCTGCGAATTCCCTCGGTCGTACGACATATCTACGAGACCGGCGTACAGGCGATTCCCGTGGTGTCTGTCATCGCGTTCCTGATCAGTGTGATCTCTGCGTATATCGGGGCCCAGCAGTTACGGCCGTTCGGCGCCGAAATTTTTACCGTGGATCTCGTGGCGATCGGCGTGCTGCGCGAACTCGGCGTACTGCTCACGGCAATCATGGTAGCCGGCCGAACGGGCAGCGCGTTCGCGGCCGAACTCGGCGTAATGCGGCTCAACGACGAGGTCGACGCGCTCGAGTCCATGGGCATGAACCCCTACGAGGTCCTGGTGCTGCCCCGCGTGCTCGGGCTCGTGATCGCCCTGCCGCTACTGACCGTGGTTGCCGACGCAATGGGGCTGGCCGGTGGCGCAATGCTGACGACCTACCTGCTGGATCTGCCTTTTTCGCAATTTGTGATGCGGCTCGACTCGGCGGTCGGGCCCACGACCTTCTGGGCCGGCATGATCAAGGCGCCGGTTTTCGGACTGCTGATCGCGCTGACCGGCACACTGCGTGGCCTGCAGGTGCGTGATTCCTCTCGCGAACTCGGGCGCCTGACGACGGTGGCTGTCGTGCAGTCGATCTTCCTGGTCATCTTCGCCGATGCGCTGTTTGCCATGTTCTTTCTCGAAATTGATTTCTGATGCAAGGCATTGCACCCGTCATTCAGGTCCGGGACATCGTGAACCAGTTCGGTACGCAGGTTGTCCACAACGGCGTCAGCTTTGATGTCATGCCGGGCGAGATTTTCGGTATTGTCGGCGGTTCCGGAAGCGGCAAGTCGGTGTTGTTGAAGACGATGCTGGGCCTGCGCAAGCCGAACTCCGGAACCGTCGTGGTCGAGGGTCGCGAAATCACCGGGCTCGGCGAGCGCGAGCTTCGCGAGGTCAAGCGGCGCTATGGTGTGACCTTCCAGCAGGGGGCGCTGTTTACCTCGTTGACAGTTGCCGAAAACATCATCCTGCCGGTGGCTGAAGCCATGAAGTTGCCTGAGGATACACATCGTGAGCTGGTCGAACTGCGTCTGCGCATGGTCGGCCTGCCATTGCCCACCGCGGCGAAATACCCGGCCCAGCTCTCCGGTGGCATGGTCAAGCGCGCGTCGCTTGCACGCGCACTCGCCCTCGATCCGGCCATTCTCTTTCTGGACGAGCCGACCGCCGGCCTCGATCCGATCGCCGCCTCCGAGTTCGACGAACTGGTGCTGTACCTTCGCGACACGCTGCAGCTTACGGTCGTCATGGTCACACACGATCTGGACACGCTTGCGCGGACATGCGACCGTGTTGCGGTACTCGTCGACGGCAAGGTGATCGTGGACACGCTCGAGGGCATTGCGGCAAACCCACACCCGTGGATACGCGAGTATTTCCACGGCGCACGCGGTCGGACATTCCCGGCGAACGAGGTTCCTTCGGATGGAACGTGATGCGAAATACACGGCTGTCGCGCTCTTCGTGCTGCTCGCGATTGCCGCAGCGTTCGCATTTGTCTGGTGGTATTCGGGAAAAGGTGACCGCCGGGTCTACGAACGTTACGAGATTTACTTTGATGGTTCGGTGAGCGGTCTGGCCAAGGGCAGCCCCGTGCGTTATCTGGGCGTGGATGTGGGACGGGTGCTCGCCCTGAAAGTCGACGCAAATCATCCAGGCCGCGTCGAGGTGATCACTCAGATCGATTTGACGGCGCCGATTTCCAGTGCAACGCGTGCGCGCCTGGGGCTTCTGGGCCTGACCGGTCTGCTTTACATTGACCTGCAGCTCGATGCCAATGCCAGTGCAACGTCCGCACTCGAGCAGGGTGCACAGTACCCGGTCATCCAATCGCAGAAAAGTGGCATCGAGGCGTTCCTTGATAGCCTGCCGGATCTCGTTGGCCAGGCTGGAACCGTGTTCGATCGCCTCGAACAGCTGCTTGCCGAAAATAACATCCAGGCCGTGAAGGCCAGTCTCGACAACCTGGAACGCACGACGGCGGGCATGCCCGAAATCACCGGCCAGGCGGCAAAACTGATGGTTGACCTGCAGCGCACCGCCGCGGAGACCTCGGCCATGACGGTCAAGTTGAGAAGCCTCATCGATTCCTCCACGCCCGAACTGCAGTCCTCCCTGGGAAACATGAGTACGGCTTCCGAGCGACTGGCTGGCGTAACGGAAAGCCTGGAGCGGATCCTGTCGGACAATGAGGCCACCTTATCGACCTTTGCCGGTACGGGTGTGGTCGAGCTGCAGCAACTGGTCATTGACCTGCGCGAGGTGAGCGGGGAAATGGCCGGGCTGGCGCGCAAGCTGAGCGACAACCCGTCCAGTCTTCTGCTCGAAGAGAAAGAAACTGGCGTGGAGATTGCACCGTGAGAGCTCTTTTTGCGTTGTTGCTTGCGGCCAGCTTTTTCGGAGGGTGCACGAGTTCGATGTTCTCCTCCAGCAACGAGCCGCCGGCAGTCTTCCGTCTCGCTGTTCGGGAGGCCTCGCCCGGTGACGGAGCGCCATTGGCGCTGGCTTTAAGCGTTGCTCCTCCGCGCGCCTCTTCGGCTCTCAATACGAACCGGGTCGCCGTCGTCAAACCGGGCCTCGGTTTTGACTACTACGCCGGCATACGCTGGGCCGAGACCGCGCCGCAGATGTTGCAGCAGATGCTGGTTCGCGCGTTGGCCGCCGATGGCCGATTCGCGACCGTAGTGGCCGCACCGAGCCGCGTCCCGGCCGACTTGATTCTGGAGGTTGAACTGCGCAGGTTCGAGTCGATTTACCGTGGCCAGGACACCCCGGCGGTTGTCGAGGTCGAATTACAGACCGTGCTGGTGGACCCGCGAACCGGTCGCCGCCTGAATAGCGTTTCGGCTCGCGGGCAGGCAGTGGCTGCCAATGCAGGCAGAGCCGGAATGATCGCGGCGTTTGACCAGGCGACAAGCGAGGCAATAGGCACGGTCGTATCGAGCCTGCGCGGGGTTCCGGCACCGCCGATGCCTTGAACTCCGGACTGCGCGGGTAGGGTGTGACGTCAGCGGCGCAACATCTGCAGACGGCGCTCAAGATCGAACTGATCGGTAAGCACGACGCAGGCAGCCGGTAGTGATTCCCGCGGTAATTGGCGTGCTGCGGCGCCGCCCAGCCAGATTTCCCTGGGCGTGCCATCGGACTGGTTGGCAATCAGCGACAACTGCGGCGGAACATCGGCAAGCTTTTGGCTGCTGACAATACTCAGCGCCACGATCGGTGATTCTGTCCTTGCGGCAAACAGCGCAATGTCTTCGGCGGGCATGTCCGGGCCCAGGTAGTGCGCCTTATGCCCCAGACTTGCGCAGGTCGTTGCCGCCATCAACAGCCCCAGCTCATGCCGCTCGCCGGGCAGCGTGCTGAAAACCACACCCGAGCCGCCTGCGCACCGGTCGAACGTCTGCAATACGAGGGCCAGGTGCCGGTGCAACATGGCGGAGACCATGTGCTCCTGAGCAATCGACAGCTCACCCCGATGCCAGCCCTCGCCGATCTCCGTCAACAGCGGACCCATAATGTCGGTCATCAGGCGCATGGGTGTCACCGTCGCAACTGCGACCATCAGTGCCTGTTCGCACTCCGACACATCGAAAGCCTGCACAGCGCGCAGGATGCGCTCGATGAAGACCTGGGAAGTCGGGTCGTGGCCCGACTCGCCGAGTAGGGTTTCGAGCTCTTCGTCGCGAAGTCCGGCCAGGCGACCGATCGGATGCCCGCGGTCGGTGGCCTCGCGCAGGCGGCGCAGTCGGACCACGTCTGCCGCGCTGTAGATGCGACGGCCTGATCCATCGCGCGCCGGCACCACGACTCCGTACCTGCGCTCCCATGCCCGAAGCGTTTCGACGCCCAGGCCGGTTGCTTCCGATGCCGCCTTGATAGAGAACATGTGGCTATTATTTTGAGCGAGGTGCCGTTTGAATGGCTAATGCCCAGGAAATTACTGTACAAACCCTTTACAGAATGAAAGCGCTGCGATAACCTCTGTCTATACACAAACCCCCGTTCGGCAGGCCCCCCGCCTGCCTTTTTTTTGCCCCTGGCCCGCTTACCGGGCCGGCCTCAGCAGGATCGGGTGTTCGCCGGTGGCCTGGCGCAGGATCATGTCCAGGAACTCCTCGGCAGGAATCGGTTCGCCGAACAGCCGACCCTGGCCAAACTCGCAACCGCTGTGCAGCAGGAAGAGGCGCTGCTCTTCGGTCTCGATTCCCTCGGCGATGACCTGCAACCCGAGACTGCGTCCCATCTCGATGATCGTGCGCACAATCGTTGCATCCTCGGGGTCATCTGCCGCATTGCGGACAAATGACTGGTCGATTTTCAGCGTCCCAATCGGGAACTGCTGCAGCGCACTGAGGCTCGAGTAACCGGTTCCGAAGTCATCAATCGACAAGTGCACTCCCATGTTGCGCAACTCGTCGAGCAGCGGCAGCGTTTTCTCTGCATCGAGCATTAACGTGGTCTCCGTAATTTCAAGCTCGACACAGGCGGGCGAGACGCCGTGCTTTTCGAAGACCGAACGACAATTTGGAATAAAACTCGCCTGGCTCAATTCCTTCAGCGAGAGGTTGATGGCGACCCGGCCCGGGTCGTCAACGCGCTTCTTCCACTGCACATAGTCGCTGCATACCTGGTTGAGTACCCAGGCTCCGATATCGAGGATGAGCCTGGATTCCTCCGCGAGAGGGATGAACTGGGCCGGCGCAATCTCCCCGTGGCCCGGCAAACGCCAGCGCAGCAGCGCTTCCGCGCCGACCACCTGGCTACTTTCGAGATCGACCTTCGGCTGGTAGCGCAGCACGAATTCGTCGCGTTCCACTGCGCGGCGCAGCTTGCTCTTCAGCAGGAGTCGCTCGACGGCCGCCGCGTTCATGTCTGGCAAATAAAAGACGTAGCAGTTGCGGCCCGCCCGCTTGGCGTGATACATGGCCGCGTCTGAGTTCCGGATCAGGTCGATGACGTTGTCGGCATCTTTCGGGGAAACTGCAATCCCGACGCTGGCCGTAATTTCGATTTCGTGCTCGCCGACGTGAAGTGGCCGCGACACCTCGTTCAAAATCGTTCGTGCGAGCCGCGCAGCCTGTTCATGCGGCGACTCGAGGTCGCTGTCGCTTTCGGCAAAAATCGCAAATTCGTCGCCCGCGAGCCGCCCGGCCACAGCTCCCCGCGGGAGCGCGCGGCTCAGGCGCTCGCTCATCGTTTCGAGCACCCGATCGCCGGCTGTGTGGCCAAACGTATCATTGATCTCCTTGAAATTATCGACGTCGATATACAGCAGCACCAGGCCCTCACCACGTTTTGCCGTGCGTGCCAATGCCTGCTGCAGCAGATGCTGAAACTGCATCCGGTTCGGCATCTTGGTCAGCGCGTCGAATCGGGCGAGGTAACGTATCCGGCGCTCGGCCCGTTTGCGTTCGGTGATGTCGCGCAGGATCAGGATCGTGCCCTTGAACGCCGGATCCTCGCTTGAAATGGCCGAGGCGGAAACCTGCACCGGAATCGTCTGGCCTCCCTCCCTCCGTATCACGGTTTCCCCTCGATTCTCCATCACGTCTTCGAGGTGAAACGCATCCCGGTGTTTCTCGGCGATCACTGATTCAAGACGCTGCCCGGTGAGGTCCTCTCGCTGGCAGCCCAGCAGCTCGAGCGCCGCCGCGTTCGCGTTGCGCAGCCGACCATCCGGCGCGGCAACCAGCACGGCGTCGCTCATGCTGTTCAGCAGCGTGTTGAGGTAGTCGCGCGAGATCGTGGTCTGTGCCAGCGCCTGACGCATTTTCTCCATGGAGTTCTCGAGCGCGGCGACCTCTCGTACGCCGCTGTTCAGGACCGGCTCGGAGTGTGAACCCCGGCCGATCCGGTCTGCACTGGCAATCAGCGCCATCATGCCTCGGTCGATACGGGCGATCAGCAACCAGGTGACCCAGGCGGCGACCAGTGACAGGAGCAACCCGGCCGCGGCGATAAGAACAAGTCCTGAGCCAGGCGGGTGCCGGCTGAGCGCATCGATATGCCGCTGCAACTCCTGCAGGGCGAGCGCCGCATTGTCACCCGAGCTGGCCTCGATATCCGCGCTCAGGGCACTGATCTGCCTGTGCTGATTCCGTTCGCTGATCCCGCTCGTGATCACGACGGCTGCAGTAAGCAGCAGGCCGCCCAGGAACACGGCCATCACGTATATGAATTTCAGGCGTATATCACGCATCGGCGGCTCTGCATTTCCCCTGAGGCAGGCCCTCTGATTGAACCGGTATTGTTCTTGCTATCGCGAGTTCCGTCGGCATCATATCGCCAAGCGCAACCGAAACGAAACGTGATAAACCACGGTATTGCTGAATAAATGAGCACTTTTCGAAGGTCGCGGGCGGCTCTCGGCGGCAAAATCACCGGTTCGGCCGTTTTTTCCGCCTGGATGGGATGAGTCATGAATGAACTGGAATTGACGGGTCGGGTACGCTCGAAGATTGTTGATCTTGATCAGCCAGTTGCTTCGCTGCACTACCAGGCCGTGGCCTCGTACCTCGCAATGCGTGAGGCGGCGGCCCGGGTCGGCCTGGACCTCGTTCCGGTCTCGGCGTTCCGGGATTTCAACCGACAGGTCCTGATATGGAATCGTAAGTGGCGGGGTGAGCGGCCCGTGTATGACCGGCAGGGCCAGCCACTCGATGCTGCGCTGCTCAGCGAGCCGGAGCGGGTCAGCGCGATTCTCTGCTGGTCCGCGGTTCCCGGAGGCAGTCGTCATCACTGGGGTACTGACATCGACGTGATCGATGCTGCGGCGATGCCGGCGGGCTATCAGGTGCAACTGCTGCCGGCCGAGTATCAGCGTGGCGGAGTTTTCGAGCAGCTCACTTGCTGGCTCGATGAAAATATGACCCGCTATGGCTTTTACCGGCCCTATGCAACGGGCCGCTGCGCGATGGGCGTCGAGCCCTGGCACCTCAGTTATCGGCCGGTGGCGTGCCTGGCGCTTGAAGCGCTGACTCTGCCGGTACTTGAGCGGGCCATTGCCGGAAGCGAAATGGAGGGCAAATCTGCGGTGCTCGAACAGCTGCCCGATATCCACCAGCGGTTTATCCTGGCGGTCGATCCGCCGGGCGAAAATGCCGCGCGCCAAGTGTCCGGACGAGCCTGAGAAAGGTCATCGGCCAGAATCGTTTCAGCCACCAGAACAGTCGATATTCCCGCGGCCAGACGATGTACAGGCTGCCGCCTGCGGCTGCCTTCAGCAGGGCATCGGCGGCCTCCGCCGCGTCGTGGCCGGATCCGTTCATCAGGGCCATGGCTGTTTCGGCCTCAGCCGCTGGCGCCCTCATTTTCTCCAGCAGTCCGGTGCGGAAGAAACCCGGCATCGCGACCGCGACCTGCACTCCGCTGCCGTGCAGTTCGCTCGCCATGGTCTCGCTGAGCGAAATCACCCCCGCCTTGGTCACATTGTACGCTGCCATCTGCGGTGCCGCGGCGAATCCGGCTGAACTCGCGATATTGAGAATCAGCCCGGAGCGCTGCTCGCGCATCACCGGGATCGCGCTCCGACATCCCCAGATGACGCCGAGCAGATTGATATCGATGATCCATCGCCAGTCGCTGACCGGCGTCGACTCGATCGCACCGGCGACCGCCACGCCGGCGTTGTTGATCATCACATCCAGTCCGCCGCGCGCGATAACGAAATCGTCAACCGCTGCAGGGATGAAGCGCTCGTCGGCCACATCGCCCACATAGGTCCGTGGAGCCGCGCCCTGTTGATGCAGACTATCAGTGAACCCGGCCAGGCGGCTCCCCGACAGGTCAGCCAGGCCGAGCTGCCACCCATCGGCGTGGAGCGCCCGCGCCAGTTCGCTGCCAAGCCCGCTGGCCGCACCCGTAACGAAAGCGCGCCGCCCGGGAAAACGGCGGCCAAGCGCAGCGGCTGAATTCCGGTTATTCATGCGCTCATACTATCAGTCAGGACATGGCGCCGGCCCACTGCTCCGTTCAGGCAATATGGGCTTATCCTGTGCCCTCGAGGCTGAAGAGATCGATAACGAGAGATCATGCGCAAGGTACATACAGCCGAGTCGGTGATCGAAGTGGCGCACCTGCGCAATGTGCTCGTGTCGGCCGGGATCCGCTGCGTGGTTCGCAACGATTGTCTTGGCGGAGCCATCGGCGAAATCCCTTTTGTCGAGTGCTGGCCCGAGTTGTGGGTGATCCGTCCGGGCGATTCATTGAAGGCGCGCGGCCTGATCGAGAACACGCTGCGCGCTCGCGACAGCGGAGTCGCCTGGCATTGTGCCATCTGCGGAGAATGTATCGAGCCGCAGTTCGCTGAGTGCTGGCGATGCGCGAGCGATGAGTCAGGCGGGGAGGGCGAATGAAGTCATTGACGATTGACGGGCGCTACAATGGCCCGCCCGGTTCGGGTAACGGGGGCTACGTCTGTGGCGCCTTCGTCGTTGCTGTCGGTATGGACCTCCGGGTGCGACTGCGTGTGCCGCCGCCATTGGACGAAGCGCTGTCCGTCGACCGCGACGAAAACGGGGACTGGCTGCTGAGGTCCGGCCAGCAGACGATCGCGATCGGTACACCCTCGCGACTGGAGTTGTCCGTTCCGGACCCGCCCGGCTACAACCAGGCCGTCTGGGCTTCGCAGCACTACGTTGGTTTTCGTGAACATGCCTTTCCGGATTGCTTCGTTTGTGGCCCGCACCGCCGACGGGGCGATGGCCTGCGAATCTTCCCTGGCATGCTCGAAACGGGGATCGTTGCCGCTCCATGGCTGCCGCCTGACTCGCTCGAGGGCCGCGACAGCAAGGTCGCCGTCGAATTCATCTGGGCCGCACTCGATTGCCCGGGGTATTTTGCGGTCTCCGGTGGGCGCCGGCTCATGCTCCTGGGAGAGATGCAGGCGCACGTAGATCGCCAGGTTCACAAGGGTGAGCCATGTACGATCATAGGCTGGCGTATCGGCGGTGAGGGACGCAAGCATTTCGCCGGTACGGCGCTCTTCGACGAGGATGGTGAATTGTGCGCCCGTGCCCGGTCCACCTGGATCGAAATGAGCGAAGAAAACGCTTCAAGCGGATCGATCGCCTAGGCGCAGCATTCAGCCGCCGGAGCGAGCCAGCACCACACCGAGCAAGCCGGCCGCCGTCAGCGCGATACCCGCCAGTGGCGCTGCCCCCGCGGCAAGCCACACGATTCCACCGAGCAAAGCGGCGCAGCCGACGATTGTGGCATCGCGACGCCTGGCGCTGTCGCGCAACTCGCGCCGCAGTTCGTCGATTCCGGCCTGTTCGACCTTCAGTCGCAGGCGACCTTCAGAGGCACGCTGCACCATCTGTTGCAGCACCTGGGGCAGCATGCGAAAAGCTTCGCTGACATCCGGCAGTTGCCTTCGCAGGTCCTCGGCCAGCGTGCGGCCGCTGAGCCGCTCATCCGCCCACTCGCGAAGTATCGGGCGTGCCGTCTTCCAGAGGTCGAGTTCCGGGTAGAGCTGGCGGCCGAGACCCTCGATCTGCAGCAGGGTCTTCTGCAGCAGGATCAACTGTGGCTGCACTTCCATGTCGAACCGTCTTGCTGTTTCGAACACACGCAGCAATACCTGCCCGAAGGAAATTTCCGACAGCGGCTTGTTGAAGATCGGTTCGCAGACTGTGCGCACCGCCGCCTCGAGCTCGTCGGTACGGGTGTCGGCGGGCACCCATCCGGAGTCGATGTGCAGCCTGGCGACCCGATTGTAGTCGTGCTCGAAGAAGGCCAGGAAATTCTCGGCCAGGTAGTGCTGATCCCGCGCGTCGAGTGAGCCGACGATACCGAAATCCACCGCCGCGTACTGAGGGTTATCCGGGTCTTCGAGCCGGACGAAGATATTCCCCGGATGCATGTCCGCGTGAAAGAAGTTGTGCCGGAATACCTGCGTGAAGAAAATCTCAACACCGTGCTCGGCGAGGCGCTGAATATTTGCCCCGCGCCGGCGCAGCTCCTTGAGATCACTGACCAGGACGCCATGAATTCGCTCCATGACCATGACGTTGCTGCGACAGTAATCCCAGTGGACTTCCGGGACATAAAGCAGGTCGGAGCCTGCAAAATTTCGTTTCAGCTGAGCCGCATTGGCAGTCTCGCGCATCAGGTCGAGCTCATCGAGAATCGTCTTCTCGTATTCGGTGACCACTTCTGTGGGCCGAAGGCGATAGCCTTCCCGGGCATAGTCCCGCGCCAGACGCGCAAACACGTGCATCACTTCCAGGTCTCGTTCAATCCGCTCGCGGATGCCTGGACGCACAACCTTCACCACGACGTCTTCGCCGCTGCGCAGCTTTGCGGTGTGTACCTGGGCGATCGTGGCCGCGGCAAGCGGCGTCTCGTCAAACTGCGTGAACGCGTCATCGATGGGCTGCCCGTAGGCCCGCTCAATGATCGCGCGTGCCTCGGCTCCCGGAAAAGGCGGCACGCGGTCCTGAAGCTTTTCGAGTTCGTCTGCAATGTCCTCGGGAAGCAGGTCGCGTCTCGTCGATACGGCCTGGCCGAACTTCATGAAAACCGGACCGAGTTCCTCCAGGGCCAGGCGAATGCGCTCGCCCCTTGTGCCGCCCTTGCCTCGTTCGAACCACGTCGCTGGCGAGAGGTAAAACATGTACCGCATCGGCCGGAACAGGTGGGTCGCCAGAATGATCTCATCGAGTCCGTGCCTGACGAGCACGCGCTGGATCTGCAGCAGCCGTCCGATGACACGCAATCGCATGAGTTCAGTGCGCCCCGCACGCCCGGGTGTCGGTTCGGAGAGTCACGTTCCGGTGTTCCGCTCAGGGGCGGCGCTTTCGTGTCGCACGCGAGCGCTCCAGTTGTGCCTCGAGTCGATCGGTGTCCTCGCGCAGGCGGTCAACGGCCGCGAGAAACTCATCGACCTCGACGCGGGTCGGCACGTCGCGGCCTTCTTCCTGGAGAAACTCGGCTACGTTGGTGCCCATCGAATCAGCGGCTTTGCGGCCCCAGTCCAAAAAGCCGCGTGCAAAGTTTGCAACTCGGTGGGCCGCCACGTCACCGATCACGCGGGAGAGTTCTTCTTCGAAATCCGGTCTCGCCTGCATTAGCAATTCGCGGAACTTCTGCGCAACCTCAGCATCGCCCTCGATGTGGATTGCACCGCCGCGCATCCCGCGTTCGGCTTCGGGACCAACGAGCGCCAGCAACGACACCGGGGTCGCCGCGAGGCTGGCATCGGCGTTTTTCTCCGGCCGCGTGTCGAGTACGATTGATCCATCCCGCACGCTGAGAAAGAATTTCAGCGATGTACCGACGACATCCAGCGAGAGCGTTCGGCCGTCCAGCTGGCGGCACAGCACCTGTGCCTTGCGCGAGTTGGCAACGTTGCGATTGAAGGTTTCTTCAAGCCGGGCGAGCAGCATCTCAGTACCGGTAGCCCCTGTGCAGCGCGACAATACCGCCGCTCAGGTTGTTGTATCGGCAGTCTTCAAACCCGGCTGTACGCATCATCTCCGCAAGCGTTTCCTGGTCCGGGAAACGCCGAATGGATTCCGCCAGGTAACGATAGCTTTCTTCGTCCCCGGCGACGCGGTGACCCAGCCACGGGAGCACGCTGAACGAGTAGAAGTCATACAGGGGTCCCAGTCCCGGCGCGACCGGTCGGGAGAACTCCAGGACGAGCAGACGCCCGCCCGGCCTGAGTACCCGATGCATTGATGCCAACGCGCCCGGCTTGTCGGTCACGTTGCGCAGCCCGAAGCCGATTGTCACGCAATCGAAGCTCTCATCAGCAAACGGCAGGCACTCCGCATTGGCTTGTGAGAAGCGCACGTTGCGAATCAGACCACGGTCGAGCAGGCGGTCGCGTCCTACGCTCAGCATGGCCGCATTGATATCGGAGAGCACGACGAGCCCTTTCTCACCGACTTGTCCGGCCATGCCGGCGGCGAGGTCACCGGTTCCACCGGCAACATCCAGCGCGCTTGCGCCCGGGCGCAACCCCGTATTAGCCAGCGTGAAACGCTTCCAGTGCCGGTGGACCCCTACCGACATCAGGTCGTTCATCAGGTCGTACTTGTCGGCGACCGAGTCAAAGACGGCGCGTACGCGCCGGGCCTTCTCATCGGCGGGCACTTGCTGGTAACCGAAGTCCACGGACTTCGTCGGTGGCTCATCGGGCTCGTGTGCGCGTGATTTGTTCATCGAACGGACATTCTACGCGGTCCGGGGCCCTGCATTGAAAGGCCGAGTCTGCAAACGGGGACCGGCGGCCACCGCCAAGGGGCAGGACCCGGCACTGCCAGAGTGTTTCGAGCCTCGCCCCGGTCAGGCGGGGCCAGGTCCTGTGGGGTTGCGGCCTACCGGTGTCGGATAGGAAATGCCCAGCTTCTCGAGGCGCGCCAGGTACTCCTGCCACTTCCCGGCCTGGGTCTCGCCAAGCTCATAGAGGTAGTCCCAGGTGTACAGGCCCGTGTCGTGCCCGTCGTCGAAGACCAGCTTCACCGCGTAGTTGCCAACAGGCTCGACGGCCTTGATGCCCACGTTGTGCTTGCCAAGCTGCAGCGTCTCCTGCCCCGGGCCATGGCCCCGGACCTCGGCCGATGGAGAGTAGACGCGCAGGTATTCGAACGGCATCGCGAACTGCTGTCCGTCGTCAAAGACGACCTCCAGCAGTCGGGACCGGTTCTTCATGCGGATTTCCGTCGGATGCCGATCGCTCATGGTCTGATTTGCCTCACAGAATGTAACGGGCCAGGTCTTCGTCCTGCAGCAATGCGCCGAGGCTGCTGTCTACGTACCCGGCATCGATAGTCAGTGTCGTGCCCGGGCGGTCCGAGGCCTCGTAGGAAATGGACTCGAGCAACCGCTCCATCACGGTGTGCAATCGCCGTGCGCCGATGTTCTCGGTGCGCTGGTTGACGTCAAAGGCCACCTCCGCGATGCGTCGCACACCGCCCGGGTCAAAATGGATCTTCACGTCTTCAGTCCCCAGCAGGGCTGTGTACTGCGTGCAGAGGGAGGCATCCGGCTCAGTCAGGATGCGCTCGAATTCCTCGATTTTCAGCGCATCGAGTTCGACCCGAATCGGCAGGCGACCCTGCAATTCGGGGATCAGATCCGATGGCTTGGATGTATGAAAAGCGCCGGAGGCGATGAACAGCATGTGATCGGTCTTCACCATGCCGTACTTCGTATTGACGCTGCATCCCTCGACCAGCGGCAGCAGGTCACGCTGAACGCCTTCGCGCGAAACGTCGGCCCCCGCCATTTCCTGCCGTCGGGCGATCTTGTCGATTTCGTCCAGAAAAACGATCCCGTTCTGCTCGGCATTACGCAGTGCCTGGACCTTGAGTTCCTCCTCGTTGATCAGCTTACCCGCCTCCTCCTCGGTGAGCAGTTTGAACGCTTCGGCGACACGCAGTTTTCTCGAGCGGGTCCGGTCGCCGCCCAGGTTCGAAAACATGCCCTGTAACTGTTGTGACAGTTCCTCCATGCCGGGCGGCGCCATGATTTCCACGCCCAGTGGCACCGTACGAAGTTCGATCTCGATTTCCCGGTCATCGAGCTGACCCTCTCGCAGCATCTTGCGAAACCGCTGCCGCGTATCGCCGCCCGGCTCCTGCAGCGGGCGCGCTTCCTCGGTGAGGGCTCCGGTCGGGCGCGGACGCGGCAGCAGCGCGTCGAGGACGCGGTCCTCCGCCGCGTCCATCGCACGATGCCGAACCTTCTCGATTTCCTGCTCACGGGTCATCTTGACCGCGATGTCAACGAGGTCCTTTACGATCGAGTCGACCTCGCGTCCGACGTAGCCAACCTCTGTGAACTTGGTGGCCTCGACCTTGATGAACGGCGCGTTGGCAAGTCGCGCGAGGCGACGCGCGATCTCCGTCTTGCCGACGCCGGTGGGGCCGATCATCAGGATGTTCTTCGGGGTTATTTCGGCGCGCAGGTCTTCGTCCAGCTGCATGCGGCGCCAGCGATTGCGCAGTGCGATCGCGACCGCGCGTTTGGCGTGTGCCTGGCCGATGATGTGCTTGTCGAGCTCCTGGGCGATTTCGCGAGGGGTCATTGATGACATGGCTCAGGCCCCCAGCGTTTCGATGGTCAGGTTGTCGTTGGTATAGATACAGATCTCCCCTGCGATCCTCAGCGATTTTTCAACCACCGAACGGGCATCGAGGTCGGTGTTCTGCATCAGTGCGCGGGCCGCAGCCTGAGCGAACGGGCCGCCAGAGCCCACGGCCATCAGGTCATGTTCCGGTTCAATGACATCACCGTTTCCGGAAATGATCAGCGAATGACTGAGATCAGCGACACACAGCAGCGCTTCGAGCCGGCGCAGGCTGCGGTCCGTTCGCCAGTCCTTTGCCAGTTCAATGGCGGCGCGGGTCAGGTTGTCAAACTGCTGGAGTTTCGACTCAAAGCGTTCAAAGAGCGTGAAAGCATCGGCAGTTCCACCGGCGAATCCCGCGACGACGGTACCCTCGTGAAGGCGTCGGGCCTTACGCGCGTTACCCTTTATTACCGTGTTTCCGAGGGTGACCTGCCCATCGCCGCCCATCGCCACGAGTCCGTTCCTGCGTACGCACAAAATGGTCGTGCCATGGGGGTCAAAACCTCTGGAGTCGTCACTCATGCCATTCAGCCTTTTTCAATATCCTTGGCAGGGGGCGGGTAATCGCGCGACGGCCGGCGCCGCGCCCGGGGGTGCGCCTGGTCGTATATCCGGGCGAGATGCTGGAAATCAAGGTGCGTATACACCTGCGTCGTGCTGATGTTCGCATGACCGAGCAATTCCTGGACTGCCCGCAGATCGCCACTTGATTCCAGCAGGTGAGAGGCGAAGGAATGCCGGAACATGTGCGGGTGCACGTGCTCGGGCAAACCCTGCATCCGTGCCCAGCGGGCGATACGCCGCTGGACGATTCGCGGTCCGAGCCGGCGGCCGTGCACGCCGATGAAGACGGCGGGCTCGTTGACGCCGGCTATCAGCGCACGCGCCTCGAGCCAGCGCTGCAGCGCATCGACCGCGTAACGACCCACCGGCACGATACGCGCTTTGCCGCCTTTGCCCATCACGCGCACGGTCTTGTCCCGCAGGTCGAGGTCGGCGAGGTCGAGGCCGAGCAGTTCGGCAAGCCGCAGGCCCGAGGAGTAGAAGAGTTCCATGATGGCCTGATCGCGCAGGTCGAGCTGATCGTCGCCGCGGAATTGCAGCAGGCGCGCCATCGTGTCGGCATCCAGCGTGGTCGGCAGCCGCTTGCGCGCCTTCGGTGCGGACACCTCCGTGGCCGGATTCTGCCTCACAACGCCTTCTCGCAGCAGATAGCGGAACAGGCTGCGCACGGCGGAAAGTCGCCTTTGAATGCTGCGCGGCGAGAGCCCGCGGCGGTGACACTCGGCCGCGAAACTGCGAAGGTGTTGTGAATCCGTGGTCTGCCACGAAGTGATTCCGTGCGCCTTGCAGAACGTCAAAAGGCTGGCCAGGTCGCGGCCGTAGCTCTTCCGCGTGTGTTCGGAGAGCCGTCGTTCATTCTGCAGACTTCCGAGGAAGCGGGTTACCCCGTCTTCCAGAGTCCCGCTCACGTGCTTCGTGCCGCAATCGCCTCGGCGAAAACCTCGCCAATCCGAACCAGGAAGTCGGTGCTCATGGTAGGAAGGTAGCGCTCGGTGTCACTGCTGGCGATCGCCAGCAGTCCGAGCGAGGCATTTTCCCCAAGCGGAATCAGCACGGTGGATCCGACGCGGTTGTCATTGCCACCAAACAGGTATTCCCGCTGGGTGTCGCGGATCTGACCGCTGCGCGGGCGACCGGACTCGAAGAATGTCGCGAAAATCTTCAACTCCGGGCTGTCCCTGAGTACCGTGCGGACCTGGGGGTTACCGAGATCCTCCAGTTTCTGCAGCGACGGTTCGGTCACGATCAGCACCCAGCGGCTCGTGCCAAAATCCTCGCGTAAAGAGGTCTCGAGCGCGGTCAGCACGCCCGCCGGGTCCGAGGCTCGAAGCAGGCGCCTCGTGAGGCGATGCACTCGGTCGATGATCGCCTCGTTACTCCGGCCATTTTCCACAAACTCATGGAGCTTGCGCTCCATTGACCTGTTCTTTTCGCGAAGCACCAGCACTTGCCTTTCCATCAGGGAAATCGCTGCGCCGTCGCGTTGCTGTGGCAGCTGCAGCTTGGCCAGCGTTCCGGTGTTGCGTTCGAAGAATTCAGGCTCCGCGAGCAGGTAGTCGGTAACCTGTGAGTCGGTCAGGCCGTCGGCTTCCATGTTTCGGACCGGCTGCTTGTTCATGATGCTCCCTCCGGCTCGCTGTCCGGAATTTCCACCTGGCCTTCAAAGGTCGTTTCTGCCGGGCCGGTGAGCCATATCTGTTCTCCGGGCCCAGGCCACTGCACAGTCAGCCGGCCGCCGGGCATATCGACGGTGACTTCTTCGGCCAGCGCACCGTGCTGGCGCTCCACCGCGACGGCCGCACACGCGCCCGTTCCGCACGCCTGTGTCTCGCCAGCGCCCCGCTCGAAGACCCGCAATCGTATGTGCCCCGGGTTGAGGATCTCTGCAAACCCGACGTTGACGCGCTGAGGGAACCGTGTGTGATTCTCTATGGCGCGCCCCATCGTGTCTACCGGCGCATCGTCGACGGATCGCACGCGAATCACCGCGTGTGGGTTTCCGAGTGAGACCGCGCCGAAATCGGCGCTGCCGGCGACCGTGTCGATCCGATACAGCGGCGCCCGTCCGTCGGCCTCCATGGGCAATGACGCGGGCTCGAAATCCGGCACGCCCATGCCGACGCAGACCAGACCATCGGGCCGCAGTCTCGCTTCGACAATGCCGCCGCGGCTGCCCATGCGCAGGACACGGTCCACCTGGCGTGACCGCGATGCGACCAGGCGAGCAATGCAGCGCGCCCCGTTACCGCACTGCTCGACCTCGGAACCGTCGGCATTGAAGATCCGGTAGAAAACGTCCGTGTCCGAATCACGCGCGGGATAAATCGCCAGCGCCTGATCGAAGCCGATGCCCGTTCTTCGGTCCGCCAGCCGTCGCAGCAGGTCCGGCGTCGGCCTCGCGGCCGACGCCTCGGCGTCGATAACGATAAAGTCGTTTCCGAGACCGTGCATCTTTGTAAACGCGAGTCGCATCGCGTAAGAATAGCTGACTGCAATTCAGGTCTCCATCCTCGTTCGGTCCACGGAGATGCAGCGATCCATGATCACAGTCATCCCGGCGGCACGTGCGCGCAGTGCGGCCGCCTCATCAACGACGTTCATCTGCAGCCAAAGAGCCGGCAGCCCCAGTCGAATGCAGTCCTCCACCACCGAATGGACATGCGATGAATGTCTGAACACGTTGACGATATCAATGGCCGCGGCGGGCGGCAGGGACGCCGCGGCTTCGTCCAGCGTGGCAACCGCGGGAAGGCCCTGCCAGTCGGAAAGCCGCGGGTTCACCGGGATGATCTGGTAGCCGAAGCGCTGCATCGCTCGCGAAACGCGATAACTCGGCCGTGCCGGGTTCGCCGAAAGGCCGCAAACGGCAATCCGCTGGGCCGACCGCAATAACGACTCGATCTGTACGCCGTTCGGGTTCTGAAAGATCACTAACCGTCACTCCCGGGCGGTGCTTGTGACAGGCTGGCAGCGATCCCTTCCCCGAAGTCCTCGTACCGCAGTTGAAAATCAAGCTCTTCGCGCATCCGCCGAGTCTCCACGCGTCGCGATTCGCGCAGGAACGACATCATGCCCGGGCTGAGCTGCCCGCCCGCTTCGGCCATCGAAATCAGTCGCGGCTCAGGCAACCCCGCAAGCCTGGCGGTGGTCTGCATGAAGGCCGTCGAACTGGCGTGGTTTCCGTCGCCGATATTAAAGATGCCGTGCACCGGTTGTTCCACCGCCGCGATGCAGGCCGAGACCAGGTCATCGACATGGATGCGGTTGCCGGGCGGCGCTTCCGCCGGGCGGATCGCCGGTTCGCCGCGGAGCAGCCGTTCGGTCGGCAATCGCTGCGGACCATAAATTCCCGGTACGCGAAACACCACGCAGCGGCAGCTCCGCTGATCGCAGAAGCGAGTGGCGATCTGCTCGGCAGCGACTCGGCGCCGGGCCGCATCGCTGCCGGGCCGGACGGAAGATTGCTCGTTCACGGTTTCGCCGCCGCAGTCACCGTATACGCCGGTTGTGCTCATGTAGAGAACCATTCCCGGTGCAGCCGGGCCGGTTGAATCAAGAAACCGCTGCAGACGCGAATCTGATACGCCGACCGGAGGTGGTGGTGCCAGGTAGATGAGCGCGGCTCCGTTGACTGCATCAATCCAGCCCGGCGGCAGCCCGGAGTGGTCAAGATCGAGAGGCGCAATCGGAAATTCCGGCGTGCGTGCAGCACTGGCCTCGCTGCGCACGATACCGCGCACAGACCAGCGCGTGCCGACCCGCTGAGCAAGGCGCTTTCCCACGTAGCCGAAACCGACGACCAGTGCGCGTGTCGAGGCAAGCTGGGTAGAGTCGTGCAGTCCGCGTTCCATTCGGTCAGGATACGCGATCCGGTGAGGTGACAATTGAGGCGAAAAGCGGCGAATGCCACAGGTAAAACTCGTGCCCGGCGGGCAGACTTTCCCGGTCGAAGCCGGCGAATCGGTGCTTGCGGCAGCTCTTCGTGCCGGCCTCAATCTGCCTCACAGCTGCAAGGGCGGCCACTGTGCGTCTTGCCTGGCGCGGGTTCTGGAAGGGTCTTGCGTCTACCCGGACAGCCGGCCGCCCGGCGTGACGGCCGAGGAGGAGGAGCAGGGCATGGCCCTGCTTTGCCAGGCCAGGGCCGTCGGCGATCTGCGCATAGAAATTCGCGAAGTGCAGCCAGCCTCTGAGATTGAGCTGAAGAGTCTGCCCTGCCGCATAGAAAGGATGACCCGGATTGCGGAGGACGTGCTGTCGGTAATTCTGCGCCTGCCCGCGGTCGAGGATCTTCCCTTCCGGCCCGGTCAGTATGTGGACGTGATTCTTGCAGAGGGCCGCAGGCGGAGCTTCTCGATTGCAAGCGCCCCCAATGACAGTCGAAATCTGGAGTTGCACGTGAGGCGGGCGTCGAGCAGCGGATTCACGGGGCAGTTGTTTGATCGCATGAACGTCGGCACCTTGCTCAGGATAGAGGGTCCGCTCGGGCAATTCTGGTTCCGGGCCGAGTCACCGCGGCCGCCGATCATGATCGGCGGCGGCACGGGCTACGCGCCCTTGCGGGCAATGCTGCGGCAGCTGTTCAGCGCAGGTGACCGGAGGCCTGTCACGCTTTACTGGGGCGCACGCGGGATCAACGATCTCTATGAGCACGAGTGGCTCAATGAGCTGCAAACCGAGTGGCCCGGATTTTCATATCGCCCGGTTCTTTCCGACTCAGGTGCCGGCGGCCGGCATTGGTCCGGGCGTACCGGCCTGGTCCACGCGGTCGCGCTCGCTGAGAATCCGGCACTTGCGGATTTCGACGTCTATGCGAGCGGCCCACCGGCGATGATCGAGGCCATCCGAAGCCAGTTCCTCATCGCCGGCTTGCCTCGTGCCCAGCTGTACTTCGACTCGTTCGACTATGCTCCCGATACGCTGGCGTTGATGCACGGCGGGCCCAAGACCTGATTCCGGCAAGGCCCGGCGAGCAATTCAGGCCTGCCGACGTTGCAGGCGAACCCGCGGCAGGATCGGCCGGCGCCCCGCCGCAAGGGTCAACCCGTCGCGGAGAATCGTGATGGCACGATCACGCTCGCCGATGCGATCGAGCAGCTCGGCCAGCAACAGGCTGTTCTCTGCGCTGGGGCGCCGGGCAATGCTCGCCTCGAGATAGGTCAGCGCTTTTCCGAACAATTCGGCCGGCAGGCACAACCGGGCGCAGGTCGCGAGCAACTCGGGGTTCTCCGGATGCCTTTCGAGCCAGGTCTCAGCCCGATCGAGTGCGGCCAGGGGCTTTGCCAGAACCAGGTCTCCGTACAGGCGCAGGGCCGAGTCGTCACCGCTGCCCTCGATGACCTCGCGAAGAATCTTTTCCGCTGCCGCATGATCGTCACAGTTCATCAGCGCCCGTGCATGCGTCACGGCCGATTGCGGCTGCTTGCGGGTCGCGCGGGGAACCTCGGACCAGGCCTTGTCGAGCGCCTCCCGGTTGGCACGCTCGCCTGCCTCGCGTACCTCGGCGAGCTGCGCATGCGCCAGGAATTGGCTCACCTGTTCATCCGACAGCGCCTTGTCCGCTTTCAGCCTTGGCCCGAGTGCACGCAACCGATCATTGTCTCCGACTTTCTGGTAGATACGTGCCAACAGTCCAAGTCCGCGCGTATTCATGTCCCCGGAGGCATCGAGTTGCTCCAGGGTCTGCCGGGCCGCCTCGTCCTGTCCCCGCCGCATCTGCATTTCAGCGAGCGTTACCAACGCCGCTGCACGCTGCTCCGGCGCCTGTTCCTGGGCTCGGGCGACCCATTCATCGCGTCGGTCGGTTGCGCCGAGCAAGTCAGCCGCGCGCGCCGCGACCAGGTAGTTTGCTGCCGCCGAGTCCGCGTCCGGCGCTGCCTTGGACAGCAGCCCCTCGGCCTCCTTCCAGTTGCCCGCCGCCAGCTCAAGCAATCCGCGCTGCGTATCACGGCGGGCTTTCAGTGTTCGGCGTCGCGCGCGCCAACTCGTCATCCGGCGACGCATGGTCAGCAGTTGCAGAATTCCGCGCATGACAAGGTAAAGCGCGAGCAGGAGCACGATGAACACCGGCACCGTCGTCTCGAACAGCGTGCCACCGGCGCGGATCGCAACGTAGCCCGGGTCCTGCAGCAGCAACTGTGCCAGCACGCCGCCGCCAATCAGCACGAGCGCAATGATTACGGCCGTCTTCATTGCGATGCCGGGCTGTTGCCAATGACACCTTGCAGACTGCGCATCGCATCGCCGACAGCTGGAAGCGGTGTATCGATGCTGATTGCGGAAAGCTCCGCCAGTTCGGCCTGTGCGGCGGCCACCGCCGGGTCCGATACGTCAAAAAACTCATTGAGCCATGTCGCCGCGGCCCGTAATGCGCCGGCGTATGCTTCCCCGTCGCGCTGCATGACCGCGACGCGCGCAGAAAAAAGCAGCAACCCGAGGTGCTGACGCCTGAGCGCTTCTTCTTCCTGAGTCACAATGCGCGCGGTTTCCGGGTCCACCCGCCGCAAGGAAAAAAGGTCGCGCGCGGCCTGGCTGAGTCGGGCCCCCGCCCGGTCCATCGGGCCTTCCGGCTCCTCCCTGGGCTTTAATCGCGTTGCTGCGGCCACCGGGACGCCGAGTACCGACAGCGACGCGGCGGCATCCTCGACTGCGGCAATACGCGCGTACACTCGAGCAAGGTCAGGCCGTTTTACGGCCCTGAGCGCCGCAATCTCATCTTCCAGTTGTCTGCGAACCGCGACGACGCCAGCGTCCCCAAGCGTCGCAAGGCGAGCATCGGCTGATTCCATCGCGGCGATCGCCGTCTCGAGGTCCCCCTCCAGACGCAAGCGCCGATCCGCAAGCTCTAGCAGGTACATCGCTTCTGCCCGGATCCAGACGCGCTGCGGGGCCTCGCTGCGTGCACGCAGCTCGTCCACGCTGCGACCGAGTTCGCCGACTCGCCCCGGCATCTCACCGAGCGCCAGCAATTCATCCCGTAGCACGCTGTTGCTCGACTCCAGTCGAGTGGTCAGTGTGTCGATCTGGTTTTCCAGCCTCGCCTGGGTGCTCTGCATGCTGGCCATGCGTTGCTTGAAACGGTCGTTCCGCTCGCTGAACTGCTCGAAGCGCCAGTGCGCGTACGCCGCGAGCAGCAGGGCCAGCACCGCGAGCACGACGAGCATCGGGCTGATACCGCTGCCCGTACGGCGTGCACCACGATCGCTGCTCAAGGATTCAATTTCCGTAGTCATCCGTGCGTGACATGGGCTCTGTAGTCTGGGCCGGGAATCGTATCACGCGTCCTCGTCGAGGCTCGCGCTCGCCGCCCTGACCATTGCGTCGAACATCGCGCCATCCTCGGCGCTCGCGGCGAGAATCAGACGGCCACGCCAGCCGCGCTCCTTCGCCGCCGTGCCGACGCGTTCGCCCGGCACAACCAGCGGTGACTCGCGCAACAGGCCGGCGAATTCGCCCGGCACCGATCCGAGCAGTCCATCGAGTACCGCGACGCTGGTGACCGTCACCCACGGCTTGTGGGGGGCTTGCAGCGCCATTGCCAGATCTGCGATCGCTCCGACGTCAGCTCTCGCCGGGGCGCGGCGATAAAGTTCCGCAATTTCCACGGTGGCACCAAGGCGGGTGAGTTCCTCGTGCAGTACTTCCCGGCCCCCCTGACCACGCAGCAGCAAGATTCGCTGGTTCCGAACTGTCCGGAACTCCGTTCTCTGGAGCAATCCCTCGGAATCCTGCGACTGGCCCGCGTCAGGCTGGCACGCGGCGATGCCGCGAGATTCGAGCAGCCGTGCCGTGGCGCGCCCGATTGCGGCCGACCGCCTCGCGGTCTGTCGTGGCCAGACCTTCAGCGATTCTTCGACCGCGTTGGCGCTCGTGTAAATTGCCCAGTCGAACGCGTCGGGACACAGACGCGTAAGGTCCGCGGCGGCCAGCTCAATCGGGATGATCTCAATGCCGGGAAATGCGACTGTCGTTGCTCCGGCTCTCTCTAATATCCCGATGAAATGACTGGCCTGCCGAGCAGGCCGGGTAACGATGACCGTCGCACCGGCAAGCCCGGGGCGACCCGCCGAGGTTCCGGTCACGACGCCCCTGCCGCTTCCTGCCGCAGGCGTTCGAGCAGCGTAGCTGCGCCACTATCCTGCATGCGCATCGCGAGCTGTTCCCCCAGTGCCACGGCGTCGCGGGCAGGGCCGGTGATTCGATCACGATAAGCTTCCCTGCCGTCGGGCGAGCCGATGAACCCGCGCACTTCCATTCCGACGTCCGTGAAAGAGGCGTGCGCTGCGATCGGCGAATGACAGCTCCCGCCGAGAACCCTCGCGAATGCGCGCTCGGCTTCGAGGCGAAGCATCGTCTCTTCATCGTTGAGTACTTTGAGCACGAGGCGACTGGCCCTGTCGTTTTCACGGCATTCGATGCCGATGACGCCTTGCCCGACCGCGGGCAGCGTCAGGTCCGGGCCAAGCTCCTGCGTGATTCGATCGGCCAGGCCAAGGCGCTCAAGGCCTGCGCAAGCCAGAAGGATCGCGTCAAGCTCGCCTTCTTCGAGTCGCCGCAGGCGCGTGTCGACATTGCCGCGCAGCAGTTCGGTCTGCAGGTCTGGCCGGGCGCTGCGCAGCTGGGCCTGCCGGCGCGGACTTGAGGTCCCGACACGCGAGCCGCCCGGCAGATTCTCGAATGCCTTATAACGAAGCGAGATGAAGGCATCGAGAGGGTTGGCACGCGGCAACACAGCGGTGATGCAGAAGCCCGGGGGCAACACGCTGGGCACGTCCTTCATGGAGTGCACGGCAATCTCCGCTTCTCCCCCGGACATTGCGACCTCGAGTTCCTTGACGAACAAACCCTTACCGCCGACTTCCGCAAGCGCACGGTCCTGCACCCGGTCGCCATGCGTACTCATCGGTACGAGTTCGACGATCAAATCCGGGTGCGCCTCGCGAAGCAGGGTTGCGACATGCTCGGCCTGCCACATCGCGAGCTTGCTTCGGCGCGTTGCTATACGCAGGGGCTTGCTCAATTTTTGCTCCAGTTTTTCAGTAAGAATTCAGTCGACAGCATCATTGGTTGCCAGTTCCTCGTTCTCGAAACGAAACAGGGCGACCAGTAGACCAAGGATGATTGGGCCAAGAAACAGGCCGATGAAGCCAAACGCCGCAAGTCCGCCCATGACACCGACGAACACGGCCAGAGTCGGCACCTGGGCAGTTCCGGAGATCAGGATCGGGCGCAGAAAGTTGTCCACCGAGCCGACCAGCAGGGCACCCCAGAGGGCGAGAAAGACCGCGTGGCCGTGTTCACCCTGGGTCAGGAGCACGATGACGCCCGGTACCCAGATGATCCAGGTTCCGACAACGGGTACCAGCGCGAAGAAAATTGAAATGACGCCAAAAACCAGCGGCGATGGCAGTCCGGCGATCCAGAAGCCCACGCCGACCAGCGTGCCCTGTGCGATGGCCGTCAGGCCGATACCCATGAAGACCCCTTTTGTGACTTCGGAGAGGTGCATCCACATCCGTTCACGTCGGCGCTCTTCCACCGGCAGCATGGCCACGAGCTGCTTTGCGAAAACAGGGCCGTCGCGTAATACGAAAAACAGCACAAAGATCATCAGGAAGAAACTGACTACAGTGCCCATCGCTCCGAGCACCACCGTCCCGCCGGTGGACATCAGTATCTCGAGCAGATTCTGGATACCCTTAATGGCCCAGCCGCGCAGCTGTTCAAAGGTGACGTTTGAGTACTGCGCAATCCAGGCCAGCGGTTTCTGCAGCCACGGCAGTGTCGAGAGTTCTATCGTCGAGACCTCGCTGCCTTGTGGAACACGGCTCTGCAGGTGTTTGAGCAGCTGCGCCGATTGCGCGGCAACCGCGCCACCGATGAAGCCGATCGGCAACAGGAAAAGCAGGACCGTAGCGCTCGTGGTGATGCCGCTGGCGATATTCGGCCGGTCGCCGAGTCGTTGCGCCAGCCGCTGATTCCACGGTGAGAGCAGGGCGCCGAACATGACCGCCCAGAGCAACGGCTGCCACAACGGGGCGACGATGCGCCAGACCAGGTGGGTCATCAGCGCCGCAAGGGCGAGCCCACCGACACGCAGCCAGAATGTGCTGCCCGAGGCGTCGGTCGATCGATCCTCCGGTACTCCGGTGGATCCGCCTGACTCATCGACCTGTTTATTCATCTCGCATGGTCGCCTCTGATCTGCCTCAGGGTGTCACTCGCGTGTCGTCGGCTGACGGGCAGGGTTTCGTCACAGTCGTTGAAAGTCACGAGATACTGTCCCTCCGGTGTGCGCTCCAGGGCGCGGACGTGCGCCATCGAGACTACCGAATTTCGGTGGACCCGGATAAATTCCGGCGAAAACTCCTCCGCCAGCGCGCGCAGAGACTCCTCGATGAGGTCAAAGCCACCGCGGTGACGCACGGTGACGTATTTCTGATCCGCCGCAAAGTAAAAAATGTCTGCCACGCGAATCAGGCGCAGCTCTTCCCCGAGGCGCGCGCAGATCTGCTCCCGCCGCTGCCCAAGCCCGGCCTGACGGGCAAGACGCAGCAATTGCGGTGAAGCCACTCGCGCCGCGTGCCGGACGGCGCGCGCGAGTTTTTCCCGGCGCACCGGCTTGAGGAGGTACCCGAGCGCCTGCGTTTCGAAGGCTTCCAGCGCGTACTCGTCATAGGCCGTTGCGAATATGATTGCCGGTGGACGGGCGAGCGTGGTCAGGTGTCTGGCGGCCTCGATACCGTTCATGCCCGGCATCCGGATGTCCATAAGAACCAGATCCGGACTGAGTTCACCGCAAAGGGTCAGGGCCTCGCGGCCGTTGCCCGCTTCGCCGATGACCGAAACGTCCTTTATTTCGCCTAGCATCGCGCGCAGCCGCGCACGCGCCGGCGGCTCATCGTCGACAATCAGGGTGCGCAGTATCGCGGCGCTTGTGATCGGTGGTGCGTCGTTCATGAATCAACCGGCATTCTCAGCCGCTTGAGGCCGCTCTGTCACTGTTCACGTTCCGTCACCCCCGATTGTGAGTACACCAGCGGGAAACGCAGGCGCACGCGGTACCGGTCAGGGCCCTCCTCGATCTCTACCGAGGACCGCCCCGGGAAAACTAGGTCCAGGCGTTGCCGGATGTTTTCCATCGCGATGCGGTGCCCGCTGCGGCGCTCCGGGCGCATCGGCGCGAGCGGATTGGAAAGCTCGATGCAAAGCAGGTCACCGTCCACACGCCCGGTGACTTCTACCGTGCCGCCCTCTGGCAGCGGTTCGATGCCGTGCCCGATAGCGTTTTCCAGCAGCGGCTGCAGCAGAAGGCTTGGCACGATCGCGCGAGCGGGCAATTCGCCAACGCGCCATTTGACTTTGAGCCGCTCACCGAGGCGCAGCTGCTCAATACGCTGGTAGATACGTGCGACCTCCAGTTCCTCTCGCAGCGTAATCTGTGAGCGCGCTTCGCTGAGACTTACCCGGAAAAGGTCGGAGAGATCTTCAATCGCCTCTTCCGCGCGCGCCGGGTCGGAGCGCGTAAGTGCGGCGATCGTGTTCATGCTGTTGAACAGGAAGTGTGGCCGAATCCTTGCCTGCAGCGCGCGAATTTTCGCCCTTGCTTCGAGTTCGACACTGCGTTTCCACTCGTTTGTAACGTAGAAATAGCGCAGTGCCAGCGAACCGACAATGGCTGCTATGAGCAGGTTGGGCAGCAGGAACGAGCGGTGGTCGCCAGGAAACAGTCCGGACGGCGTGCCGAGGCGATCGGCCCAGATACGGCCAAACCAATAGACGACTTCGGAGAACAGCGCGACTGTCGCAAGTATCAGGCCAAGGCTTGCCAGCGCTGCGCGGCGCGCCGGCAGGTGGGCCAGCCGGGAGCGTGCCTTGCACAGAACGGCAGCGCACAGCAGTCCTGTCCAGAGCAAATACGCCGAGGTGCGGGCAAGGTCGTTCCAGAATGCGCCCTGTGCCGAATGTCTCGCCAGCGCCAGTAACAGCGCCAGCAAGGTGGCGATCAGCACGACCGCAAGGACGGCGCGACCCTCGCAGAAATCCGGCAGGAAGAAGCTGCGCTCGTCCTCCGCGTTCACCGGCGCGGGGGAGAGTTCCTTCATCGGTCAGAGGCTTCCTTCTTGGCCGTATCCCGCTCCCCGAAGAGGGCTTCCTTGAGCCGGAACAGCGTCGATATGTCTTCATCCCCGTGCCCGGTGGCGATCAGTTCCCGGTACAGCGGCAGCGTGGACTCGACAACTGGCAGCGCGACACCGTGGCGGGCCGCCATCTCCTGGCAGATCCGCAAATCCTTCTCGTGAAGGCGAACACGAAATCCAGCGGGGTAGTCATCGCGCAGGATGTTCGGTGCGCGGTGAACAAAGTACCAGCTTGAGCCCGCGCCCTGTCCGAGCGTCTCGATGAGCTTCTCCAGCGGAAGGTCCTCCGCCCTGGCAAATGCCATCGCTTCGGCGACAGCCTGGATTATCCCCGCACACATGATCTGGTTGGTTGCCTTGGCAGACTGACCGGAGCCGCTCGGACCAAAGTACGTGACCGTCCGCCCCATCGCGTCCAGGATCGGCCTGGCGTCCTGGAAAGCATCCTCCGCACCCCCGACCATGACTGCGAGGGTTCCCTTCTCAGCGCCCTCGACGCCGCCGCTGACCGGTGCGTCCAGAAACCTGACGTTAAGTTTGGCCAACCGGCCCGCCGCGATCCGGGCCGTATCGGCGCTGACGGTGGAACAGTCGATAACGATGCTGCCGGGTCGAAGGCCCGGTCGCATCGCCTCGATCACTTCGAGTACGTCGCTGTCGGCCGAAACGCAGATCACGACCGCCGTGCAGCCGGCCGCGAGCTCGGCCGGGTCAGTCGCGCGCCAGGTGGAAAGCGCGCCTGCAAAATCGGCGGCGGCAGGCCCGGTTCGATTCCAGACGCCCTTCAGCAGCCCTGCGCCATGAAGCTGGCGCGCCATACCTCGCCCCATGGCCCCGAGGCCGACAAATCCAACGCAGGCGTCTGCCATCAGCGCTGACCGCAAAATTCGTCCATCAGATCCTTGGCGTCCTGGCGCGCGGAGGTGATTTCCTCGTTGTCCAGGTATCGGCGCTCGTCATCGCTGGCGCCTGGCTCGTATATGCGTCGCGCCCGCATCATTTCTTGGTAATTGTTCCGTGCTTCCTCGCAGCGAGCCGCCAGATCTGCGGCCTCTGACTGCTCGGCTTTGCGTCCGGCCACCTTCTGTTCCCGGGCTTCGGCAGCGGCTGCGGTATTCTCATCAACGCTCTGCAGACCCGCCTCGTAACGTGCCTGGACGGCCGCCTCATCAGTATCGCGGGACTTGATGCTGAGCTTTTCAGCCGGCAATTGATCCGGCTTGTCCGTGTAAACCGGCTGCCCCTTGGAGTCCCGGGTCATGTACACCTCGCCGGCGCCGGTTGTCCCGGCGATAACGATTACGGACAGCGTAAATAATATGGCTCTGATCTTCATACCTGCGGCCTCCGTCGCAACGGTCAAAGTCTAACAGGAGACCGCGTTTTTACGCTTTTCCGGCCCGCGCGGGCAGTCAAACTGAGACCGGCTGCGCGGGATTCGCAGCTCGGACCGGATAAACGGCTTTCGCGATCGACGGTGGGGCCGCTGGTCAGCACGGCTTCGAGGTACCTGCGACCGGGGTGATGCCGGTCGCGGTCATGACATCCCGGACGATCCCAGCCTCACCCGGGGCCACCGTCGATCGTGGCAAGGCCGTCCCATGGCCCCGCGCGGGACTCCACAGACGCAAAAAAAACGCCCTCCGAAGAGGGCGCAATCAGGGGGAGAGTAGCCTCCCGGGCCGGACAGCTCGCCCGGGAGGCTGGTGGCCTACAGGATGTAACCGCGCTCGTCGTGCAGCGCGAGATCCAGCCCGACCGATTCGTCCTCCGGCGTCACCCGAAGACCCATGACGGCATCGACCACCTTCAGGATGATGAACGTGAGCACGCCGGTGTAAACGATCGTGAACAGGACGCTCTTGACCTGGATCCAGACCTGTCCGCCCATCGTCGCATCGCCCGGATCCCAGACACCGCCCAGTGCCGGGAATGCGAAGATGCCGGTGAGGATGGCACCGACGATGCCGCCGACCGCGTGAACACCGAACACATCCAGCGAATCGTCATAGCCCAGCTTGCGCTTCAGACGCGTCGCTGCCAGGAAGCAGACGATGCCGGCGATGCCGCCGATCGCGATTGCACCCATCGGGCCGACTGTGCCCGAGGCCGGGGTGATCGCAACGAGACCGGCGACCGCACCCGAAACGATACCCAGTACGCTGGGCTTACCGTGGGAAATCCACTCGGCGAACATCCACATGAGGGCAGCCGCCGCAGTGGCGATCTGTGTGACCAGCATGGCCATGCCGGCGGAACCACCTGCACTGACGGCACTACCTGCATTGAAGCCGAACCAGCCAACCCAGAGCATCGAGGCGCCGATCAGCGTCATTGTCAGGTTATGAGGCGGCATGGGCGTCTGCGGATAGCCCTTGCGCTTGCCGAGCACGATCGCGGCCACGAGCGCCGCGATGCCGGCGTTGATGTGCACGACGGTACCACCGGCGAAATCGAGCACACCCCAGTCCCACATCAATGCGCCGTCACCGCTCCAGACCATGTGCGTCATCGGGGCATAGACCAGCGTGAACCAAAGCGCCAGGAAAACCAGCATCGATGAAAACTTCATTCGTTCGGCAAACGCGCCGACGATCAGCGCTGGCGTGATGATCGCGAACGTCATCTGGAAGGTTGCGAATACCGACTCCGGAATCGTCCCCGTCAGTGAGTCCAGGCCGATATTTGACAGAAAAGCGAGGTCCAGGCCGCCGACGATCGACCGCAGGTTCACCTCGCCCGGCACCATGCCTGAAGTGTCGAAGGCCAGGCTGTAGCCGTAGACGGTCCACAGGATCGTCATCAGGGCCGTGACGGCGAAGCACTGCATGAGTACCGAAAGCACGTTCTTCGAACGCACGAGACCCGCATAGAACAGGGCCAGGCCCGGAATGGTCATGAAGAGCACGAGCACGGTAGCGGTCAGCATCCACGCCGTATCGCCCGAGTCGAGTGTCGGAACATCGTCCGCGTGACCCAGCATTGGGGCCAGCAGCGGGATCAGGGCCAGCAGATAACGCAGGCGTGTCATGGCAAGTAGTCTGGGGCGGGTCACTTTGTTTCTCCTGGAGCAGTCTGTTTATCGATGAGTCGCGGGTGCCGAAGGCTGCTCAGACAGCCTCGGCGCCACTTTCGCTGGTGCGAATGCGGACCACGTGGTCCAGCTGGGTGATCAGGATCTTGCCGTCGCCGATCTTGCCGGTTCGGGCCACGTTGGTGATCGCCTCGACCACCTGCTCTACCACCGTGTCATCCACGGCAATTTCGATTTTTGTCTTGGGCAGGAAGTCGACGCTGTATTCGGCACCGCGGTAGAGCTCGGTATGGCCGCGCTGGCGACCGAACCCCTGCACCTCGGTGACGGTTACCCCCTGTACACCGATATCAGCGATGGCTTGCCGCACTTCATCGAGCTTGAATGGCTTAATGATGGCGGTGATGAGTTTCATCTACGGACCTCCTGCGGGTGCTGGTTAGCATGGCCGGAGGCCTCGATGCAGGATCCATGCCATGCCCGATATCCGCTGCCTCGCGGCGCCGTAGAGCAGGGATCAAGGAGTCTGCCGCACCAACTTGGAGCACGGCCTGGGCGGTTCGCATCACCGCGGAGCGTTGCGCAGTATCCGGCAGGGATGTCGACGCGCCAGTGGCCTGAACTACAATCAACGCTTTAGCGATCTCTAAAGAGGATGCACGATGGCCCTCGATTCAAGGCTGATCGACGATCTCGCGCAGCGCCTCGCCGGTTCCGTGCCGGAAAATGTGGCCGCGCTGCGCCGTGATCTGGAACAGAACTTCAAGGGCGTCCTGCAATCGGGGCTGGCGCGCTTCGACCTTGTTACGCGAGAGGAATTCGACGTGCAGAGTGCCGTGTTGCGGCGAACACGTGCGAAGCTGAAGGAACTTGAGAAGCGCCTCGCCGAACTGGAAGACGAATCCTGAGTCCCCCCTGAACTAGGGTATGAGCAATGCGCTGCGCGCGGCGAGCAGATCCGGCACGACGTCCACGACAATGAATCCGCCCATCGCCAGCAGAAACAATCCGAACAGTCGGCGCAGCGTGCTCTGAGGCAGCTTTCGCCCCAGCCGGCTACCCAGCAGGCTGCCGAGGATCCCGACCGCGGATAGGAGCAGCAGCACGGGCCAGTCGGGCGACAGCCCGAGTTCGCGAAGCACGATGGCGCTTCGCGTGAAACCGGTAAACGAATTCATTGCGATGATGGCAAGACTGGTGCCGACAGCACCGCTCATGCTCACACCGGCCAGCAGGACCAGCGCGGGCACGATCAGGAAGCCGCCGCCGACGCCGACCAGGCCGCTGAGCAGGCCGACACCGGCGCCACCGGCGATGACGGCGATCCGGCTCGACTGTCCGCGGCTGCTCTGCAGCGGTTTACCGCCGAGCATGCGCCACGCTGCGGCCAGCATGACGGTGGCAAACAAGCTCATCTGCAGCACGCCGGGGACCATCCTGGCGAGGGATGCCCCGGCCCAGGCACCGAGCATTCCGGGCAGTCCGAACCAGAGCACTTTGCCCCAGTCGACCTGGCCGTGGCGCGCATAAGGGATGCACGCGGCGACGGCGATCAACCCCACGACCAGCAGCGATCCTGCGATCGCAAGCTTCTCGGGCTGACCGAGCAGGTAGTGAAGGACCGGCACCGTGAGAATCGAGCCGCCCGAGCCGAGCAGGCCGAGACTGATCCCGATCGCCAGTGCGCCAAGAAGTGCGGGTATCAACGGGTCTTACCAGCTCAAACAGGCTGGGCCGCTCACCCGCCGCAGAGTCGGCCACCGGTGGGTGTCGACGATCGGGCCGCACGGTCCGGTGTGCAATAGATCTGCTGCAGCAGCGCCATCACCTGCGTCACGGGTCCGGCCGGAAGAGAGTAAAAGATCGACTGTGCCTCTCGCCGCGTTGCGACCAGTCCGGCGTCGCGCAACAATGCCAGGTGCTGCGACAGCGCCGACTGGCTGAGTTCAATGCGGTCATTGAGTTCGCCCACTGAAAGGGGCTTTTCCAGCAGGTTGCACAGGATGAGCAGTCGTTGCTCATTGCCCAGCGCCTTCAGCAGACTCGCGGCCTCGCCAACGTGCTCGTGCATCTGCCCGATCAACTGCAGATTCGGCTCAGGTAGCGGATCGGAAGGTTTCAGGTCAGCGGGGGACATGGCTATCACCTGGTGAGCTTTGCGTTCAGTTTAATTCATGCTTGACTAATTTAGCAATAGCTAATATTGTGCGCATGCCTTTGCCACGGGAATGCACCAATGACACGCGAAGACCCCGCTATCGACACCGCAACGCCAGAAATGACCTGTGCCTGGCTGGATCGAGGTGAAATCCTGCTCATCGACGTTCGCGAACCGCACGAGTATGCGTTCGAGCGTATCCACGGGGCTTTGCTCTTTCCGCTCTCCACGTTCGACGGGCAAACCATCCCCGCAGGCAGTCGGAAGCTGGTCCTGCATTGCGCCTCTGGAAAGCGCTCTATGAACGCCGCCCACCGGCTGATCGCAGCGGGCCATGAACACGTGACCAACCTCGAGGGCGGGATTCAGGCCTGGAAAGCCGCGGGACTGCCCGTGATTCGCATTGACCCGCAGACGGGACGGCTGATTGACGACGGCAAGCGCAGGATGGAGTCTCATAAATGAGCATCGACCGAATCGTGCTCGCCTTCGCGGGCTTTATGATCCTCGTAACCCTCGCGTTGGCGCAGTTCATTGACTCGCGCTGGCTCTGGCTGACCGCTTTTGTCGGCGCGAACCTTTTGCAGTCCGCCTTTACTGGTTTCTGTCCCCTGGCGAGCGTGTTGCGCAAGCTGAAAGTGCGCTCTGGCGCTGCTTTCTGATGAGAGCGACAGCCATGAGAGCCGCGAACCACATCACGACCCGGGCCCGGTGGAGCACGCGCATCTTGTTCACGGTCGGCCTCGCAATGTCGGGTGCCCCCGCGCTGGCCGCCGATGATCACTCCGCCGAATCGGCCGGCCTTGCGACGATGACGCTCGAAATTGAGACGACGCCCGTCGAACGCCTGCTCGACGGGACGGTTGAGGCGGTCAATCAGGCGACGGTGTCCGCGCAGACCGCCGGTCGGGTCGATGAGGTGCTGTTCGACGTCAACGACAACGTCGCCGCTGGCGCCGTGATTGTCCGTCTGCACAGCACCGAACAGGGAGCAAGCCTCAGCCAGGCCCAGGCGGCTTACCGCGAAGCGGCGGCCCGGGAGTCCGAGGCACAGACTCGTTACCAGCGGATTTCGGACATGTACCAGCGTCGGGTTGTCGCCAAGGCATCGCTTGATGAAGCCAGCGCCGCCCGCGATGCAGCGGTGGCACGACTGACCTCGGCCCGGGCGGGACTGGCCGCCGCGCGCGAAGGCGTTGCCTATACCGAGATCCGCGCGCCTTACAGCGGTGTCGTTACCCGCAAGCACGTTCGCGTCGGCGAGGTGGTGGCGCCGGGTACACCGCTCATGACCGGGGCCTCGCTGGGCGCTCTGCGCGTGGTCGTCGAAATACCCCAGAGCATTGCCGGGCAGGTGCGCACACTGCAGAAGGCCGTAGTCTATGTCGACGGCGATCGCATCGACGCCACAGGGCTGACGCTGTTCCCCACCGCGCAACCGCAAACCAACACTTTTCGCGCCCGGATAGACCTCCCCGAAGACGTCAGCGGACTCGCACCCGGAATGTTCGTCAAAGTCGGCTTGCAGACCGGCCAGGCGCTGCGGTTGCTGGTGCCCCGCAGTGCCGTCGTCGAGCGCAGCGAGATGCGTGGTGTTTACGTCGTGCATGCGGACGGCCGGGTGTCGCTGCGGCAGATCCGGCTCGGTCACGCGCACGATGATCGCGTTGAAATTCTGGCCGGCCTCGTCGAAGGAGAGGTGATCGCCCTTGATCCGGCCCGCGCAGGATTGATCGCCCGTGGGCCGGCGGGGACTAATGACTGAGCGGCTCGGTTTCAGCGGGCGTATCGCCCGTGCCTTCCTCGACAGCGAGCTGACACCGCTGCTTGGGCTGACGGCCCTGCTGCTCGGGTTGTTCGCGGTGATGGTGACACCGCGTGAAGAGGAACCGCAAATCAACGTAACGATGGCCAACGTCATCGTGCCGTTCCCCGGGGCGAGCGCGCAGCAGGTTGAAAGCCTCGTCGCAACACCGATGGAAAAGGTGCTGGCGGAGATATCCGGCGTTGAGCACATTTATTCGGTCTCACGACCCGGTGCGGCCGTGATCACCGTTCAGTTTGAGGTGGGCGAAGACCGCACCGAAGCCATTGTCCGGCTCTACAACGCGATCTACTCCAACCAGGACTGGCGGCCGCCGGGCCTGGGCGTGCTGCAGCCGCTGGTGAAACCGAAGGGTATCGATGACGTGCCCATATTGAGCGTCACGCTCTGGACTGAAGATCCATCACGCGGTGCGCACGAACTGCGGCAGGTTGCCCACGCGATCGAAGCAGAGGTCAAGCGGGTTCCCGGTACCCGCAACGTGTACACGATCGGCGGGCCCGATGAGACCGTGCACGTAAGGCTGGACCCGCAGCGCCTGGCCGGCTACGGCCTGACCGTAAACGAACTGATCGGATCGTTGCAGGCGGCCAACGTCGTCAGGAATGCCGGTCGCATCGTTGACGGTGGTGAAAGCACGCCGGTGCAGGCGGGCACCTTCCTGGCCGACAGCGATGAGGTCGCCCAGCTGGTCGTTGCGGTTCACGAGGATCGACCGGTGTACCTCCAGGACGTAGCCGAGGTAAGCGCCGGACCGGACCAGCCCGAGCAGTACGTCATGTTCGGTACCGGACCGGCGGCGGCTTCGAAGGGTATCGACTTCAGTGGCGTAGCCCCGGCTGTGACGCTCGCAGTATCGAAAAAGCCTGGAGAAAACGCAATTGATGTCGCCACGGCGGTACTGGAGCGCATCGAATTGCTGCGGGGCACCTACATCCCCGAGGGCGTGCACGCCACGATCACAAGGAACTACGGAGAGACAGCCAATGACAAGGCCCGCAAGCTGATCCAGAAATTGACCTTTGCGACGGCTTCCGTCGTGCTTCTGGTCTGGCTGGCCGTCGGCTGGCGCGACGCCATCGTCGTCGGCGCGGCCGTCGTCATCACGCTGGCAGCGACCCTGTTCGCTTCGTGGGCCTGGGGATTCACGATCAACCGGGTCTCGCTGTTTGCTTTGATATTCGCCATTGGCATCCTGGTCGACGATGCGATCGTCATCGTCGAGAACATCAATCGACACATGGGCCTGAGCAGGGCGGGCTTGTCTGAGCTGATACCGAAGGCCGTCGACGAGGTCGGCGGGCCAACCATCCTGGCGACCTTCACGGTCATCGCGGCCCTGCTGCCGATGGCTTTTGTATCTGGCCTGATGGGGCCATACATGAGTCCGATTCCGATCAACGCCAGCATGGGCATGTTGATATCGCTGGCCGTAGCGCTCGTCTTTACACCGTGGCTGTCGCGCCGGATGCTCTCGCATGCAAACGTCGGTCATTCGACCGATGACGGCGATTCGCGGCTGCACCGATGGTTTGAGCGAATCATGGCGCCTTTCATACGCGTCTCCAGTGCTCGTTCCAATCGCCACAAGCTCTACGCCGTGACGCTGGCCGCGATCGGTCTCGCGGTTTCTCTCGTGGTAGTGCAATGGGTGGTCATGAAGATGCTGCCCTTCGATAACAAGTCGGAATTCCAGGTGGTCGTGGATATGCCGGAGGGCGCGGCCCTGGAGGAGACGGCGCGTGTGCTCGACGAACTGGCCGCCCCGATCGCGAGCCTGCCCGAAGTCTCCGACTACCAGGTGTATGCGGGTACGTCGGCGCCCATCAATTTCAATGGACTGGTGCGTCAGTACTACCTGCGTTCCGGACCGGAACTCGGTGACATCCAGGTCAACCTGGTCGACAAGCATGACCGCGACAAGAAAAGCCACGAGCTGGCCGTCGCTATTCGTCCCGTACTCGCAGAGATCGGCCGCAAACACGGCGCGGCGGTCAAAGTCGTGGAGGTACCGCCCGGGCCGCCGGTTGCTGCCCCGTTGGTCGCGGAGATCTATGGGCCTTTCTACGAGGCACAACGGGAACTGACCCGTACCGTGCGGCAGGTCTTCGACTCGAACCCTGACATTGTCGATGTCGATGACAGCCTCGAATCCGATCGCCCGCGGCTGACCGTCGCGTTAGACCGGCAGCGGGCCGCGTTGCTGGGTGTCAGCCAGGCCGATGCGGTGCAGGTGCTGGCGGCAGGCCTCAATGGCTTCGATGCAACCTACCTGCAGGCCGGACGGGAGACTTATCCGATACCGGTGCGCCTCGAACTGGGAGTTGCCGACAAGGCGCGCCTGGCCGATGTGCTGGCGCTGCAGGTGCGCTCCCGAAGCGGTGCGCGCGTTTCCCTGTCGGAAATCGTGACGGTCGAGAAAGGGCCCTGGGATCACTCGATTTACCACAAGGACCTGCTGCCCGTAACCTGGGTCACGGCCGATGCGGTCGGCGATGTGGACAGCCCGCTGTACGCCATGTTTGGCGTTGTCGGCGCGCTCGGTGACGCGCTGCCCGAAAATGTAGAGGTGCAGCAGCGATTCTTCAGCCAGCCGGAGGATCCCTACCGGTTCAGCCTCAAGTGGGACGGTGAATGGCAGATTACCTTTGAGACGTTTCGCGACATGGGGCTGGCATACTCGGTCGGCCTGATCCTGATCTATCTGCTGGTCGTTGCACAGTTTCGCTCATATGCCGTGCCGTTGATCATCATGGCGCCGATACCACTGACGGTCATCGGCGTGCTGCCGGGTCACGCGTTGCTCGGGGCGCAGTTCACCGCGACATCGATGATCGGCATGATCGCTCTGGCCGGGATTATCGTGCGCAACTCGATCCTGCTGGTCGACTTCATCAACGTCGAGATCGCGCAGGGCGCCGAACTGGCGGATGCGGTGATTGACGCCGCCGCCGTCCGGGCCCGGCCCATCGCGCTGACCGCGCTGGCGGCCATGACCGGCGCTTTTTTCATTCTCGACGACCCGATTTTCAACGGGCTCGCCGTCTCGCTGATCTTTGGGATTCTTGTGTCTACGGCACTGACGCTGGTGCTCATACCGATCCTGTATTTCAGTTATCGCCAACGCAGCAAGGCCGCTGAAGCGGCAACTTAAGAGGGGAGAACAATGGCCAGAGTCATCATCATCGGAGCCGGCATCGGGGGCGTGGCCTGCGCCTATGAAATGAAGAAGAAGCTTGGCGCCTCCCACCAGGTCACACTGATCGGCGCCAACAATTATTTCGAGTTCACGCCGTCCAATCCGTGGATTGCCGTCGGCTGGCGGACCGCCCCGCAGACGCGCGTGGATCTCGCTCAGCCGCTGGCTGACAAGGGCATCGAATGGCATCCGCAACCGGTCAGCGCGATCGATGCGCCCGCATCGCAATTGACGCTGGCGGATGGCAAGAGCCTGGGATACGAATACCTGGTCATCACGACCGGGCCGAAGCTTGCATTTGAAGAAGTGCCCGGACTGGGGCCGACGGCTCACACGCAGTCTGTGTGCACGCACGAACACGCGCTCAAGGCCTGGAGTGAATACCAGGAATTCGTCAAGAATCCCGGTCCGATCGTGGTCGGCGCGGCGCCTGGTGCCAGCTGCTTCGGGCCGGTCTACGAAATGGCGATGATCCTGGATACCGACCTCAGGCGGCGCAAGATTCGCGACCGCGTACCGATAACATTTGTCACCCCGGAGCCGTACATCGGCCACATGGGTCTCGGCGGCGTCGGTGACAGCAAGGGCCTGATGGAGTCGACGCTCCGGCAGCGGCATATCAAATGGATCACCAACGCGAAGATTCTCTCGGCCGAGAAAGCGACGATGAAAGTGGCCGAGTTCAGTGAGAGCGGCGAGACAAAGAAGGAACACGAACTGCCGTTCGCGTACTCGATGATCATTCCTGCCTTCAAGGGAGTGGACCCCGTTGCCGCTGTTCCCGAATTGTGTAATCCGCGCGGCTTCGTGATGATTGATAAGCACCAGCGCAACCCGAAGTATCCGAACATCTTCTCGGCCGGTGTCTGTGTTGCCATTGCGCCAGTCGAGGCTACCGTCGTGCCGACAGGCGCCCCCAAGACCGGCTACATGATTGAGTCAATGGGCCAGGCTATCTGTGAAAACATCGAGGCGGAACTGTCCGGGAAGGAGGCACTGGCACAGGGTTCATGGAATGCGATCTGCCTTGCCGATTTTGGTGATACCGGTGCGGCGTTCGTGGCCCTGCCGCAGATTCCGCCGCGAAACGTCACCTGGGCCAAGGAGGGAAAGTGGGTGCACCTCGCGAAGATTGCGTTCGAAAAATACTTTCTACGCAAGGTGAAAACCGGCGCGATTACACCCATCTATGAGAAGTACGTTCTTGGCACACTGGGCATCGAATCGCTCAAGAAATGAGCAGCCGGTGGTGGACCGTCAAACCGGAGTAGCAGCATGAAGGCACAACACCACCGGAGGCTCGCAGTACTGACTGGTCTGTGCCTGGCGGCGCCCGCCGTCTTTGCGGAAACACTCGAGGAGGCGTGGTCGCTGGCGCTGCAGAACGACCGCTCGCTTGCGGCAGTGCGCAGCGAGGCGGAAGCCGCCGCCCTGGAGGCTGACGCAGCGCGCGCACAGCGCTGGCCGACGCTGGCGGTCGGCGGTCGTTACACATGGCTGGATGAATCGCCCGCGTTCGATTTCTCCTGGACCGGGTTGCCGATTTCGCCGCCGCCGATCTTCGCCGATGACCGGTTCGGGATGGGCGCGGCCACGCTGAGTATTCCCGTCTATACGGGCGGTCGCATCACTTCGGGGATCGCAGCGGCCGATGCCCGCCGCCGCGGCGCAGATGCGCAGGCGGACAGCGCCCTTCAGGACGTCAGGCTGGCGGTCGCCGAATCGTACGTCGATGTACTCCGGGCCCGCCGGGCGCAGGCCGTGGCCAGCAGCAGTGTCGAAAGCCTGACCGCTCTGAGCGGCGATGTCGCGAACATGTACGATCGGGAACTGGTGCCGCGAAACGAATTGCTGACCGTAAAGGTAGCGCTGGCGGATGCCGAACAGGGGCTGCTGCGGGCGCAAAACGCGGCCGAGATTGCGCAGGCTTCGTACAATCGGTGGTTGGGCGAGCCGCTCGATCGGCCTGCGACGCTCAGCGAGGCATTGCCCGCCCCCGTGGCGCTGCCGAACGAGCTCGATGTGCTGGTGCAGGATGCGCTGGCGCGGCGCAGCGAGCTGACCGTTCTGGACGAACAGGCCCAGGCCTACCAGCAGATGGCGAAGAGCGAACGCGCCCGCGCGCTGCCGCAGGTCAGCGTCGGCGGCGCCTACAATTACATTGAGAATCAGGCGCTCGACGATGAGCAGTTCCTTTCGGCAGGCATCGGTGTGCAGTGGGCGCTGTTCAGCGGTGGCCAGGTGCGCAAGCGGGCCGCGGCGCTGGAGCGCTCAAGGCTTGCGATTGATGACCGGCAGGCCGATACGGAGTCGGTGATCGAGCTGCAGGTTCGCCAGGCGTGGCTTGAGGTCGAGGAAACGCGTCAGCGCGTGGATGTCACTGCGGACGCAGCCCAGCTGGCCGAAGAAAACCTGCGCATGGCGCGGGAACGTTACAGCGTCGGGCTCGGGACTCAGACGCAGTTGCTGCAGGCCGAGACCTTGCGCGTGCAGGCACTGACCAATCGTGACAATGCGGTTCTCGATGCAGCGCTTTCGAAGTTGCGGCTGGCCCGCGCGGTCGGTGCCCTGTAAGCAGTAAAGTCAGACGGTCGCTGTCAACGCGCGCCCGAGCTTCTGTGCCCCCAGCTCGGGCGCGAAATGATGGCCGTCCCACACCCGGCGGCCGGCGATAAACACTGCGGGTACGACGCCATCCGATCGATTGACCAGCTGATCGTGAGCGAAAATCTCGCGATAGACCATCTGCCGGTTGGCGTCCGTGTCGTAGCTCTGCAGTGCCTGTGGATCAATCAGCACGATGTCGGCCTGGCAGCCTGTATCGATGCGGCCGGCATCGATGCCGAAAAACAGGGCGGGTTCCCCGGTCAGTCGCCGCACCGCATGGGCCACCTGCTCAAGCGATTCGCGGGCCGCGATCTGCAATGTCAGCAGGTTACCGTCGAAGAAAGCCAGGTTGATGAGATGGGCGCCGCTGTCATTGAAGCCGGGCAGCATGTGCGGATGAAACAGCAACTTGCGAAGAATGGCCGGACGGTCATTGCCAACCGTAAACCACCAGCGCAGCGCGCGGTCATAGCGGCGGACCAGATGCAACAGGAACTCGCCTTCGCGTGCGATCGGCCGGGGAAAGGATGCCAGCGCTTCGGCTTCGTCGCTCGAGCGCGCTGCCTCGGTGTGTCCGGACTGGAACTGCAGGAGCCGATCATAAATCGAGGCAAAGGTTTCGCCACACCACGGCGAGACCGGGCACTTCTCTACGGTGAGCGCATCGAGCGCCCGATTAAAAGTCGAGACGGCCCGCGGGTCGTGCCATTCACGAACGAACAGGTCGCCGAAGGCATCGCTCGCCATGATCCCCCGACGTGTCTCGGCATCCTCGATGTCGCAGGCCATCAGCTGCCGCGAGGATTCGAATTCCTCGAAAATGGGACAGATCGCGCCTTCCGCATACATGCGAAATGGTGTGGCCAGCACCTGGAAATGGAATCGCCCCTGCACCAGCCTGGAATTCAGGAGACCGGCGATGAAAGGGAACAGTCGCCACGCGCTGCGCTCGTGGGCCAGGTCGATGGCGGTCAGCGCCGAGGTCTTCAGCGGCTTGCCGTGCAGTCGGCCGCTGGTAAAAAAGAAACGCAGGAAAGTGCCGAAGCGGTCTGCCACATCCGGCGTGCACTGCCATACCCGGTCGTATTCCCGGACGATACCGAGCAACGACTTCAGTTCGGCACGCGTTGCGTGCTGGCCTGGAATCCGCTTGTCCCTGTGTGGATCGTTGGCGAGGTAGTGAAACGGAATCGCGTCCGTGGAGAAGCCAGCGTACCCCTGCTGCATCGCCGCCTCGAGCAGTTCGTCCATGCGCCGCCGTTCGTCACTCGTCGGTTCCCGACTGACTGCCGCCTCGGTACCCATTATCTCTATACGCAACATCGAGTGCGGAATCAGTGGCACGATATTCGGTCCCAGCGGGAGACGGTCGAGGTGCGTGAGGTAGTCTTCGGTCGAGTTCCAGTCGATACGGTCAACGACTTTGCGCAGCACGGACTTCGGTATGTTCTCGACCCGGGCAAAGCAGTCGAGGATCGGATCCTCGCCGTCGCGACGCTGAGCGCCAAAGGCCGTGCCGAGGCTGCAGTTGCCAACCACGACGGTGGTCGTGCCATGACGGACACACTCGGGTAGTCCGGGCGCCAGTTCGACTTCGAGATCGACGTGCGTGTGAATATCGAGCAGGCCCGGCGTGAGCCATAAGCCCGATGCATCGATGACCTCGTCCGCCCGCGACTGATCGAGGCCGGGTCCGCGCGCAGCCACGCGCCCGTCGCGGATCGCCACGTCCTCACGCCGGGGCGTCGTGCCGCTGCCGTCAAATACCATCGCTCCATGGATGAGCAGATCCCAGGAAGTCCGCATAGGGTCCGGGTCTCTCGTTTGCATCTGCATTGGGTGGGTGCCCGTTTCGCTGCCAGAATCTCAGCCTACCGGATTGGGCGGCGTCTGCGCACTGAGCACGGCCAGCAGGTTGCGGATGGCCAGCGCGGCAGCCAGTGCTGCGTCATCGACGACCCCGCCGCGAGCTGTCTTGATCAGCACGGCCGTCTTCTTCATCCGGGACAGTTCCGAGGCTCCGATCAGGTGTTTCGTCTCCGTGGTGCCAGGTACCTGAAGGACAATGTCTCGCTTCTGCGGCCACTCCTGGCGTTATCAAGCCGAGCCTGGCGACTTAACGACGTCGGATTTCTTTACATAATCGCCGCCCAAACCCTCGCGAATCGCTAGACTGGCTTGAACTAGCGCCTGCAAGCTATTGCGTCAGGGAAGGATTCGACTTCGTCTCAGCGAGACTGGCACGAAATATGCTCGATGCAACCTGCACGATCAATAAAAGGCCGGCTCCGTCAGCGAATTCTACGAATCAAGTAATCCTGAGGAGCCGCCAGGGGGATTCGAGCATGCGCGTTCTATTTCGAGCTCTTCTGTTGTCATCGATCACGGCCGTGGCCATGTCCTCGGCCGGTGCAGCTACGGTTGGCTGGACCGACTGGATGGAATCTGCGACCGACCGGGCATTCGGTGAGATATCGACAGATACGGGCACCGTCGGTGTGACCTTGAGCGGCGTCTACAGCTTCCTGCAGAGCGACGGCGCCTCAACCAATTATTTCAATCCGGATACACCCTACCTGAGTTCCACAGTCGACAATGCACCGCCGGCGGCGGAAATGGTCGGGCTGAATCTCGGCGGAACGATCACGATCGAATTCTCCGAGCCGGTTACGGATCCCCTGTTCGCCTTGGTGAGCTGGAACAGCAACACCGTTGTCTTCGATACGGCCATCGAGTTCCTTAGCTACGGGGCGGGCTACTGGGGAAACGGCACACCCGTGATGAACGACGACGGAGATGGTTTCTTCGGCCAGGGCGAGGTACATGGCGTGATTCGCGCGCCGGGGGTTTTCACATCGATATCTTTCACCCACACCAGTGAGAACTGGCACGGGCTGACCGTCGGTATAGTCGGCCTGGCCGATGAACCTGAACCACCGTCGTCCGTCCCGGAGCCCGGTTCGCTTGCGCTTTTGCTGGCGGGGCTCGCCGGGTTGCGGATCGCGCGCCGAAAGTCCTGACCCAAGAGTCTGAGGTGATTCTGGAGGGCGGGCCGTTCGGGGCCGCCTTCCTTTTCCCAGGCGGTTGACGCTGTCCGGTGCCGCATGGATACTTCCCTGCAACATGAACACGCGTTCTGAATTCGCTTCGACCCTCATGTGGTGGTGGCGCCACGCCTAGGAGTGGGCTGGACGCGTAAATTTTAGTATCGCAGGAATCCAGGACCCATCTCCGCGAGTTACCGGGGGTGGGTTTTTTGTCGTCCGTCCCCGGGTCCTCGCGACAGAGGAACCGTGAGTGACAGCCAGTATTTTTGATATCGCAGCCGACCTCGATACGCCGGTATCGGCTTATCTTAAGCTCAGACCTTTCAAGCCGCGTTTCCTGCTCGAAAGCGTCGAGGGCGGCGAGCGCCTGGCGCGCTATTCCTTCATCGGCTTCGGCGACTGCCTCGAATTTCGTCTTGATCACGATGGAATGCAGATCGGTGAGGCATGGTTGCCGAGACCCGGAGACCAGGCCGCACTGCTTGCGGCGTTGCGACGCGCGCTGGCAGAGGCGCCGCGACCCGAACTCGACGGACAGACATTCCCGCTGCTCGGCGGTCTGGTCGGCGCCGCAGGCTACGATCTCGTACGTTACTTCGAGCGCCTGCCATCGCAGGCCCGCACGGCAGACGATTGCCCCGATGCGCATTACCTTGCACCGCGCTCGCTGCTGGTATTTGATCACCTGACGCGGCGCGCGGCTTTGCTGCACGCGGGCAGCGAGCGGGACCGCCTGGCCCTCAGGCGGGAGGTGATTCGGGCCCTGCGGGGCGGATTGCCCGGCCCCGCCTGGCAGGCGACTTACAGTACGCCGACCGGCAGCCTCAGCGAGGCGGAGTTCGTTGCGGGCGTCGAGAGGACCAAGGAATTCATCGCCGCCGGGGACGTCTACCAGCTGGTGCTTTCCGTTTGCTTTTCGGGCCGCTGCGACCTCGACCCGTTCGAGGTGTATCGGGCCTTGCGGCTGCTCAATCCATCGCCCTACATGTACTTCTGCGAACTCGGTGACCGCGTCGTGGTGGGTTCTTCTCCCGAAGCGCTCGTGAAGCTCAATGGCCGGCACGCCCAGATGCGGCCCATTGCCGGCACCCGGCCAAGAGGGGCCGACCCGGGAAGCGATCGGGCCCTGGCCGGGGAACTGCTGGCCGATCCCAAGGAGAACGCCGAGCACGTGATGCTGGTCGACCTGGCTCGCAACGACCTCGGCCGCGTCGCATCGGCCGGCTCGGTGTCGGTCGAGCCCTACCGGTCCATTGAGCGGTACAGTCACGTGATGCACATCGTCAGTGGCGTGAACGGTGTCCTTGCGCCTGGCAAAGACGCTTTTGATCTTTTCGCCGCGGCTTTCCCTGCCGGCACGCTCGTCGGTGCGCCCAAGGTCAGGGCCATGGAGATCATCGACGAACTCGAGCCGGTCAGGCGTGGCTTTTACGGTGGCACGGTGGGCTACTTCGGGCACGGCGGCGACATGGACCAGGCGATCACGATTCGTACCATCGTATTCAACGGCGATACGTATCGTTTTCAGGCCGGTGCCGGGATCGTCGCGGACAGTCTCCCCGCCAGCGAATACCAGGAGGTGCTGGCGAAGAGCTCGGTTCTTCGCGGTGCGCTGGAGCTTGCGCGGGAGGGCCTCTGATGCCCGCGCCCCGGCTGTTGCTGCTCGATAACTACGACAGCTTTACCTACAACCTTGTCCAGGCCTTCCTGGTGCTCGGCGCCGAGGTGCTGGTGCATCGCAACGATGCGCTGACGATCGCCGATGCTCAGCAGCTCGAGCCAACCCATCTGTGCATCTCACCCGGGCCGGGTCGGCCCGCCGAGGCGGGTGTTTCAATCGAACTGATCAGGGCCTTTGCCGGACGGATTCCCGTACTCGGCGTATGTCTCGGGCACCAGTCACTGGTCGAAGCATTCGGCGGGAAGATCGTAAGGGCGGAGCGCCTGATGCACGGCAAGGTCTCTCGCGTGCATCATGACGGCCGGGGACTGTTTGCCGGGATGCCGGAACCGTTCGAGGCCGGGCGTTACCACTCGTTGATTGCGATGGTCGACGACCTGCCGGAGGTCTTCGAGGTGGCTGCTCGCACGGACCGCGACGAGATCATGGCCGTCAGGCACCGGCACCTGAACGTCGACGGCGTGCAGTTTCATCCGGAGAGCATACTCACGCCCGAAGGACCGATCCTGCTCGGCAATTTTCTCGAGCTGAGTTCCGGCGAGCGATGCGGGGCGGGCGTGTCGGGATGATTGATCTGCGTGCGACGCTGGAGTGTCTGCTCTGCGGAGACGATCTCGGCGAGGCAGAGTCGGGCGAACTGCTCGTGGCGTTGACGGATGCGGCCGTCGAACCGGCGATGGCCGGTGCGCTGCTCGCTGCGCTGCGCAGCAAGGGAATCACGCCGCCGGAAGTGCGGGGCTTCGCGAAAGCGATGCGCGGGCTCGCGCGCCGGCCGGATTTGCCTGAAGGTGCGCCGGCCGTGGATATCGTCGGGACCGGTGGCGATGCATCCGGCAGCTTCAACCTTTCCACGGCGGCCGCACTGCTGGTCGCCGCGGCCGGCGTGCCGGTGATCAAGCACGGCAACCGTTCCGTGTCGAGTCGCTCCGGAAGTGCGGACCTGCTTGAATGCCTTGGCCTGCCGTTGCCGCTGGATGAACGTACTGCCGGGCGTTGCCTCGCCGAGACGGGCTTCACCTTCCTGTTTGCACCGCACTATCACCCGGCCATGAAGCAGGTGGCGCCGGTGCGCCGCGCGCTGGGCGTGCGCACCGTATTCAACCTGCTCGGCCCGCTGACGAATCCTGCGGAGCCGCCCTTTGGCCTCATTGGTGCGTACAGCGTCGATGCGGCGAGGTTGATGGCGGAAACATTGTCGGGAATGCCGATAAAACGTGTGTTCGTCGTGCACGGCGAGCCCGGGTGGGATGAGGCGACACCGGTCGGACCGTTTGAGATCTACGATGTAATGCCGGGACACATCGAGCGTACCGTGCGCGACCCAAAGGACCTCGGTATCAGCCGATGCGAAGTCGCTGAGCTGGCCGGAGACGATGCCGCGCACAATGCGCGTGCACTCAGGGCCGTGTTTTCGGGCGAAGACCGTGGTCCGCACCGGGATGCAGTCGTGCTCAATGCGGCCCTGGCCCTGGAAGTGACCGGGACGGCGAGAACGCCACGGGAGGCCGTGGAACTCGCCGTCCGGGCGATCGACGATGGTGCAGCCCGGGCCATGCTGCAGCACCTGGCGGAATTCGGCGCTAAAGTGGTCGCGCGGTGAGCGAGACCATGGGCCTGTTGGCAGCGATGCGCGAGAACAGCCTGGCACGGGTTCGGGCCGCGAGGCAGCGAGTGCCGGAGTCGGCATTGCGAGCGGCTGAACCGATGGCTGCCAGGCCACCCCGGGTCAGGTTGTCCGACGAGGGGTTTGACCTGATCGCCGAGTTCAAGCTGCGCTCTCCAGCGCTCGGACAGTTATCGGCTGGCCCGACCGACCCGCTGCCCCGGCTGAGGGCTTATGCCGAAGGCGGTGCAGCGATCGTTTCGGTGTTGACGGAGCCGACGCGCTTCGCTGGCGACCTCGCGCATCTGCGATTGGCGGCCGATACGCTGCGGCCTTGCGGTGTACCGGTGATGAGAAAGGATTTCCTGGTCGACCCCTACCAGGTGCTCGAAGCGCGTGCACACGGCGCATCGGGCGTGCTGCTGATCGTGCGCATGGTGCCGAGAGACGACCTGGTTGAAATGCTCGACTGCGCCGCGCAACTCGGTCTCTTCGTGTTGCTCGAGGCATTCGATGCACGCGATCTCGCCGTTGCCGCCGAACTGGCGGTCGATCGACGCGGGCGCGATGAGCAGATCCTGATGGGGCTCAACTGCCGCGATCTCGAGTCACTTGCGATTGACTTCGGGCGTTTCGCGGAACTTCGGGATCAACTGCCGCCCGAGTGGCCTGGTGTGGCTGAAAGTGGCGTGCAGTCGGCGGTGGACGCGCAGCTCGTGGCAAAGCTCGGCTACCGGCTCGCGCTGGTGGGCACCTGCCTGATGCAGAGTCCGCAACCTGCGAAGACGGTGGCCGACTTGCTGGCTGCCGCCCGCGAAGGGCGCGTGCAGTGAGCACGGGTCTGTGGGTCAAGATCTGCGGCCTGCGCACGGCTGACGCCGTCGATGGGGCAGTATCTGCGGGCGCACAGGCCACTGGCTTCGTGTTTTGCGAGTCATCGCCGCGCAACCTCGATATCGCAACGGCCCGTGAACTTCAGCAGCGAATTCCTCCGCAGATCGAGCGGGTTGCCGTTTTTCTGCGCCCGTCCCGGGAACTCGTCCAACAGGTGCTCCTGGCCGTGCAACCGGACTGGATACAGGTTGACTGGCAGGATCTGCAGGCACTGGACCTGCCGCCGCGGCAGGGCGTGCTGCCCGTTCTGCGCGACACGAGCCGCCTGCCGGAACGCCTGCCGCCAAGGGTGATTTTCGAGGGCGCCGTCAGCGGAGCAGGGGAGCAATCGGACTGGCAGGCCGCGGCCCGACTGGCCCGCAGGACGGAAGTCGTGCTGGCCGGTGGACTGAACGCCGGCAACGTCGCCGAAGCGGTGCGCGCCGTCGGCCCATTTGGTATCGATGTCAGTTCCGGAGTCGAGCTCAGCCGGGGCGTGAAAGACGTTGTGAAGATTCGAAAATTTGTTCTGGCGGCTCGGCGCGCGTCGGCGGCCTGAGCTGAACCTGGAGATGCCCGTATGCGAACCGATGTCCCTGGAATAGACAAAGAGTCCCTGCTCGCCTCGGTCCTGCGCGGCGAGTTTCCCGATCAGCGCGGCAGGTACGGCCCGTTCGGCGGTCGTTACGTGCCCGAGACGCTGGTACCGGCGCTGGACAGGCTGGAAGCCGGCGTCCGCGAAGTGCTGGTCGATCCGGCGTTTCGCCGGGCACTGGACGCCGAACTGCGAGACTGGGTCGGTCGGCCGACACCGTTGACCCATGCCCCGGAGCTCTCGCGCCGCTGGGGTGCCGAGGTGTGGCTCAAGCGCGAAGACCTTGCGCACACCGGGGCACACAAGATTAACAACGCGATTGGCCAGGCCCTGCTGGCGCAGCGGCTCGGCGCACGGCGCATCGTTGCCGAAACGGGCGCAGGCCAGCACGGCGTGGCATCCGCGGCCGCCTGCGCGCGACTGGGCATGCCCTGCGTCGTTTACATGGGTGCTGTCGATGTCGAGCGCCAGGCGCCGAACGTGCAGCGCATGGAACTGCTCGGCGCGACGGTCGTGCCGGTATACGGGGGTGACAAGACCTTGCGGGCGGCGATCGATGAAGCGCTGCGCGACTGGGTGTCGGACCCGAACGGGACGTACTACCTGCTGGGCTCAGCCGTGGGGCCGCACCCGTACCCTTACCTGGTGCGCGAGTTCCAGGCGGTCATCGGTGTTGAAGCGAGGGCGCAGATACTCGAACAGAGCGGCCATCTGCCCGACGTCGCAGTCGCCTGTGTGGGGGGTGGGTCGAACGCCATCGGGCTGTTTCATCCGTTTGTCGGCGACCCCGGCGTTCAACTTCTCGGGCTGGAGGCCGGCGGCAGCGGCAGCGGGCTAGGGCAGAACGCTGCGTCACTGGCCTACGGCACCCCGGGTGTATTGCAGGGATGTTACTCGCTGCTGCTGCAGGACGAGCACGGACAGATACGCGAGACTCACTCGGTTTCGGCGGGCCTGGATTACCCCGGGGTCGGGCCCGAGCACGCGCTGCTGGCCAGCGTCGGGCGAGTGAACTATGTCGCGGCCGGTGACGACGAGGCGCTGGCGGCGCTGGCGGAGTGCTGTCAGGCCGAGGGAATACTCCCCGCCGTCGAGTCTGCTCATGCGTTTGTCGGGGCGCGACGATTTGCCAGTGAGAACCCCGGCAGTCGCATTCTTATCGGACTTTCCGGGCGCGGCGACAAGGACATGCCGATCCTGCAGCGCACCCTGCTGAGGGAGAAGAAATGATGGACAGGCCGGGCGAGTCGATCAGTGCAGCCATCCGCCGCGCAGCCGCCAGTGGCCAGCCCGCGCTGGTCGGTTTCATGACCGCGGGTTTCCCGAAGCGTGCGACGTTCAGCAGGGATCTTGCCGCGATTTGTGCATCGGCCGATGTTGTCGAGATCGGTATCCCCTTCACCGATCCCATGGCCGATGGAATGACGATTCAACGCGCCAGCCAGGCGGCGCTGCAGGACGGCTTCACGCTGCCCTGGCTGTTCGATGAACTCGACAGGATGCAGCCACGCCCGGCCGCGCCACTGCTGTTGATGAGCTACCTCAACCCGTTGCTCGCTTTCGGATTCGAGTCGCTGGCCGAACGGGCGCCGTCCGCCGGCATCGCCGGATTCATCATTCCTGATCTGCCCTACGAGGAGAGCGGTGAAATCCGTTCGACGCTGGCCCACGCGGGTCTTGGAGTCGTACAGCTGGTCACGCCGGTGACGCCGCTGGACCGGACTCGGATGCTCTGTGAGGCCAGCGCGGGCTTCGTTTATGCCGTGACGATGACCGGCACGACGGGGCGCAGCGTGTCCGTCCCGGACAGCGTGCTGGAGTACATGGATCGTGTCCGTGACGTTTCACCCGTACCGGTCTGTGCAGGTTTCGGAATTCGAAGCGCCGAGCAGGTGTCGCGAATGCGGGGCCACGTCGATGGTGTCGTGGTTGGCTCAGCACTGGTCGAGGTGCTCGAGCGTGGCGAAGACCCGGCAGAGTTTCTGCGTTCGCTGCGCGATTGAGACTGACGGAAAGATCAGGCGGCGTTCAGCGTGGACCGCAGGTGATCGATCACCAGGGTGCGCATGTTCTGCAGCGGGTTCTTTTCCCAGGTGAAGCACGGGGGCTCGCGGCGAAGCATCGACCAGCGCTGCGTCTGCAGCACCTTGTTCAGGTAGCTGATGTTCAGTTCGATCGCTTCCATGTACGGGTTGCGCCCGCTGAACAGGGGCTCGGCGTACCGATAGGCCGCACCAAACTCGCCGTCGAGCCGCGTCCGCAGAGTCATCTCGAAAAACTCGGGCGTCTGTCGCAGCACGTCCAGACCCGAGCCGTAGAGCACTTTGAGGCCACCGTCATTCGCCGGTGAGACGGCTACGCCCCCGAGCACAAATTCCGGATAGAGGCGGTCGCGGCACTTCTCCAGGTAACAGCGATCGGACATCTGCGCAATCATGTCGGCGGTGCCAACCAGGTGCCCCACCTTGCGGTCACGGGCATCGTCGAGCCGGATTTCCTCAAATTTCATCTCGTAGCCGGTGAAATGAACGATCTGGGTCGCGACCGGCACCCACTCGGCCATGCCGATGGTGGGCAGGTAGCTGGCCAGAAATGCCGCGCTTCTTCCGACGTGGGTTCGCGTGAACTCCGCACCGTTGCGATGCTGCTTGTCATCGGTCTGGCGAATGTAACCGGCATCGTGAAACAGGGCGACGACCAGCCCCATCAATGCACGCTCGGGCCCAAGTTGCTGGTCCGGGGCATGCGAGCGGTCGTACCCGGCCATCAGCCGCGCCATTGCCAGCGTGTCATCCAGCGTGTGCTGCAGGTCGTGATAAACGGTGTCGCATCCGAAGTAGCCTGGAAACTTGCCATTGAACAGGCGTTCGAAGTCCGCGAAAGCGGCCGTCAGCTTTTCCAGGTGGGCGCCAGACCACTCCTGAGCAAACAGTTCCTCGACCGCGCGCCTGACGGCGGGTGCAGAGCTGACCTGTATGGTGTTGGTGACGTCGTAATCACTGCGTCGGTACTGCATGGTTTTCTTCTTATCGTTTGAGTGGATTCACGGCAGTGAGTAGGAGTGTAGCCAAACGATGACGGAACGCCAGAGTCGGTTTTTTTGACACACGCATCCGCTGGCCTATATGTCAAAACTCGCGACCACCGGAGCGTGGTCGGAGGGTCGCTCGAGTTTCCGCAGCGATTTTTCGATGTGACAGGCAACGCATTTTCGGGCCATTTCGGGGCTGGCGAGGATCAGGTCAATTCTGAGACCTGCGTTGCGCCGAAATGCCATCCGGCGATAGTCCCACCACGAAAAGACCTTCTCCGGTTGTTCGAAGAGCCGGAAACAGTCCTTCAGCCCGGTATCGAGCAAGGCTTCAAGCGCCGCGCGTTCAGCCGGACTGACGTGGACCGAACCCTCCCAGGCCACCGGATCGTGGACGTCACGATCGTCCGGTGCGATGTTGTAGTCGCCGAGGACGACCACACGTTCATGCCGCGCCTGCTCCGCAACGACATAATCCCGCATCGCCCGCAACCAGCGTAGTTTGTACTGGTACTTGTCGGAGTCCAGGCTCTGCCCGTTCGGCACGTAGACGTCGATGACACGAATGCCGTTGCAGGTTGCCGCGATCACCCGCTTCTGGTCGTCCTCGAAGCCGGGAATTCCCGGGACAACATCGGACAACGGGTGGCGAGCCAGTAAAGCAACACCGTTGTATGTGCGCTGACCACTGAACACGCCATGCAGCCCCAGGCCTTCGATCTCCCCCAAGGGAAAGTCTTCATCCGGAATCTTGGTCTCCTGCAGGGCGACGATGTCCGGCGCAGTTGCAGCCAGCCACTCTGCCAGGTGGGGTAACCTCACTCGAAGCGAGTTCACGTTCCACGTGGCGATTTTCATGCAGGCTGTCCCGCCTGGGCAGCGAGGCCCATCTGTCGGAGCAAAGGTTCGATATCCGGCTCGCGACCTCGAAATTCGACGAACGCATCCATGGCTTCGCGACTGCCGCCACGTTCGAGGATCTCCCGTCGAAACCGTTGTGCTGTATCGGGATCCAGAACGCCATGCTCCTCGAATGCACCGAAGGCATCCGCAGAGAGCACTTCCGCCCACTTGTAACTGTAATAGCCCGCCGCGTAACCACCTGAGAATATGTGCTGAAAACTGTGGGCAAAGCGATTGAAGGCAGGCGGCTCGACGACGGCGACTTCCTTGCGGACCTCGGCCAGTATCGTCTCCGGTGATGTATCGCTGCCCTTCGAATACTCGGAGTGCAGGCGCAGATCGAACAACGCGAACTCGAGTTGACGAGCCGTCTGCATCCCGGCGAGGAATGTCCTCGTGGCCTGCAGCCTGCGCAGCGTATCCACCGGCAGCGGTTCGCCAGTGTCCACGTGTGCTGAAATCATCGGGATCACTTCCTCGCGCCAGGCAAAGTTTTCCATGAACTGGCTCGGCAGTTCGACAGCGTCCCAGGGCACGCCGTGGATGCCGGAAATGCTCGGATAGTCGATCCGGGTCAGCATGTGGTGGAGGCCATGGCCGAACTCATGGAACAGCGTGAGCACCTCATAATGCGTGAGCAGCGACGGTTGATCACCCGCCGGGGGCATGAAGTTGCAGACCAGGTAGGCGACCGGCAGAGCCTGCGTGCCAGGCAGCCCAATTCGGCCGACACACTCATCCATCCATGCGCCGCCCCGCTTGTTCGGTCGGGCATACAGGTCGAGGTAAAACCCGGCGCGGGGCGTCCCGTCCTCGTCAACCAGGTCGAAGTAACGAACATCCGGGTGGTAAAGGTCGACGTCTGTGCGCGCGATCGCTCGCACGCCGTACAGCCGGGTGGTCAGCGCAAACAATCCCGCCAGCACGCGCGGCAACGGGAAATACGGTCGAAGAGACTCCTCGGACACGTCGAGCTGCCGGTGCTTGAGCTTTTCGGAGTAGTAACCAATGTCCCATGCTTGAAGTTTGCGCCCGGCGAGCGTCTCGAGCTGCTCAAATTCAGCCAGCGCAGCCGTACGGCTTACATGGGCCAGCCGATGAAGAAACTGCAGGACTTCGTCCGGGTCACGGGCCATCTTGGTGGCCAGAGAATGCTGGGCAAAATTGTCGAAACCCGTAAGTTTCGCCACTTCCTGGCGCAGCGCCAGGATTTCCCCGATCAGCCCGGAATTATCCCAGCGCCCGGCGTGCGGACCCTGGTCCGATGCGCGTGTTACCCAGGCTTCATAGAATTCACGCCGCAGTGGCTCGTCCTCGGCGTGGGTCATCACGGCCTGGTAAGTGGGCACATCAAGTCGCAGCAGCCAGCCGCCGCGGTTCGCCGACTTCGCATCCGCAAGGGCTCGCTGGCGCGTCGCGGCTGGCAGGCCGGCCAGCGCGGACTCATCCTCAACGTGCTTTTCCCATGCGTTGGTTGCATCGAGAACGTTGTTGTCGAACGTCGACTGGATGGTTGCCAGCCGCTCCATCACTTCGCGGAAACGTTGCTTTTGCTCGGGGGGCAACGAGACGCCGGCCAGACGAAAATCGCGCAGCGCCTGGTCGAGCAACTGGCGCTGATCCGCTCTCAAGTCAGCACCGTTCTCGTCCAGTACGCGCTGATACGCTGCGCATAGCCTTTCGTTCTGGGCAAGCTCGGTGTGGTAAGCACTCAACAACGGCAGACAGGCCTCGTAAGCGCTGCGCAGATCGTCGTTGTTCATCACGCCGTTGAGGTGACCGATCGGCGACCAGGCACGGGCCAGCCGGTGGTGCATACGTTCGATCGGTTCGACCAGCCCTTCCCAGCCTGATGCACCTGAATCGAGCAGGGCCGACAGTTCGCGACGGTTCAAGTCGAGCATTTCACGGATGGCCGGCTCCACGTCCTGAGGCTGGATCGCCGAAAACGTGGGTAACGGGTTGTCTGTCAGCAGGGGGTTGATCATCAGCACGCCGCCGTAAGTCAGTAAGCGCTCTATTCTAGGCCGAGCCGAGCACGCCCTGCAGCATCCATCCGAAGGCGTAAGTCGCCAGGACAAATCCTGCAAATGCCAGCATCGCCTTGCGTCGATATCGTTTGGCAAGGTCTGCGCCCGGGAACGCGGCAATCAGAAAGAGGCGGCCGTCCTCCGGCGCGCTTATTGAATGCAGCTGCGGTTGCGCGGGCCGATTCACGTTGCGTTGCTCCACTTCCCGCGTCGCAGCTGCCCTGGCCCGTTCCCATTCCGCGAGGCTAACCTTACCGTCGCCGTCCTCGTCGAAACGCTGTACGAGGCCCGCCTGATCCTGTTTCCATTGTTCCAGCAGCCGGCGCACCGCGAGCTGGGGGTCTGACGATGTGGCTGCCGAATGGGAGCGGAACTGCCCAAGGACGTAAACCTGCTCGTGCAGGTAGATGCGTTCCTCGAAGTAGCGGAATGGCCCCGTGCGTGGCGTCCCGCCGGATTCGAGCAATCCCTCCGCGGGCCTGGGGGTGCTGCCATACCAGGTTGTCGATTCGCCGGCCAGCACCTCGGCGCCGGCCGGCTGCACAATGCACTGGCCGGTATCGTCGTCGAGCAGGAAAGGCCGCTGACAAAGGCCCGCCTCGAGCGTACGCCAGGAGACACGACGGCGGCCGTTGACCCGGGATTCGACTTTCTTTTGTATCCGGAAGTGCCACCAGATGCAGGGGCGGCCCGTCAGCGGCGCGACCTCGGGCTGATCGCCCAGCGCAAGCCCGCGACCCGTCAGTTCGGCGTATCCCTGCGCCGCCGATCGCACCCGCGAGGTCGGCGTGTCCTCGATCACGCGCGCGATGTGCAGCCACCTGAAGGCCAGTCGACCACCGCCGATGACCGCCACACCGAGCAACAGCAACCAGAACCAGAAGTCGTCAGCCAAATAACTTGCCCATGTCCACGTCGCGGCGTTGCTCCTCGCTGAACTCGAGCAACGCGGCTTCCTTGAAATCGAACATTCGCGCGACGATCAGGTCCGGGAAGGTCTGAATGCGGATATTGTTCAGATTGACGGCGTCGTTGTAGAGCTCGCGCCGGTCGGCGATCGCGTTTTCGAGCTCCGAAATCCGGCCCTGCAGGTGCTGAAAGCTCCGATCCGCCTTGAGGTCAGGGTAGTTCTCTGCAACGGCAAAGAGCCGGCCCAGACCCTGACGAAGCTGTTCTTCGGCGGCTCCGACAGCGGCGACATCGCCCCTGTCGCTTGCCGAAAACACCGCGGCTCTCGCCTGCATCACGCGCTCCAGCGTCTCCTGCTCATACCCCATGTACTGCTTGCAGGTTTCGACCAGTTTCGGCAGTTCGTCATGCCGCTGATTGAGCAGCACATCGATATTCGACCAGGACTTGCGGACGTTCTCGCGCAGCGCGACGAGTCCATTATAAATTCGTACGACGTAAAACGCCGCGACGATCAGCAGGGCAAGTAACAGCAGCGTCACGACTAGCATTGATGTTTCTCCCACTGGGGACGGCTGGCGGTGCAAGCTTGCCGCCTGAGGTCCGGTCGCGTCTAGACTACAGGCCGAAATACACGCCTGGAATTACAACATGACGGTGCAAGCCTACAGAGACACCTCCCCGCAACTGGCAGAGGGTGTATTTATCGATCCGACGGCGCGCGTGATCGGTGACGTGACCCTCGCCAGAGACGTGTCGGTGTGGCCCATGGCGGTCGTGCGCGGTGACGTCAACTCGATACGCATCGGGGCGCGCAGTAACGTTCAGGATGGCAGCGTGCTGCACGTGACGAGGCCGCGGCCTGAAAGCCTTCCGCACGGCTGGCCGCTGCAGATTGGTGAAGATGTCGTCATCGCGCACAAGGCCGTGCTGCACGGTTGTACGATCGGCGATGCCTGCCTGGTCGGTATTGGCGCGATCGTGCTCGACGGCGTTGTCGTCGAGGACTCGGTGATGATCGCCGCAGGCACTGTCGTCGCCCCCGGCAAGCGTCTCGAGTCCGGCCATCTGTACCTTGGCAATCCGGCCCGCCGGGCCAGGTGCCTGACCCCGGCGGAGATCGAGTGGATACCAGAACTCGCCCGACTCTACGTTGAACTCAAGAACGACTACGCCTAGGAGCCTCCGCCCGCCGGCGCAGTGCTTCGAGTACGGGCGCAGTCTCAGGTCGAATCCCACGCCACAGGTAGAACGATTCGGCGGCCTGTTCGACCAGCATCCCCCAGCCCTGCGCGCAGGCCCCGGCACCCTGTCGTTTTGCCCACCCGGTAAAAGCGGTGTCGCCGATTCCGTATGACATGTCGTAGCAGAAACTCGAGCCGTTGACTGCGCCGGCCTGGATTTCGGGCACATCGCCGCGCAGGCTCGCAGAGGTGGCATTCAGGATAAGGTCGAATGGCTCCGATCCGACGTCCGAGAATCGGCAGGCGGTCACCGGGCCGTACTCAGCGAATTGCCGGGCAAGTTCGACCGCGCGACGCAAGGTCCGGTTCGAGATGACCAGCGACCGCGGTCCGAGCTCAAGCAACGGCCCCAGCACGCCGCGCGCGGCGCCGCCGGAGCCCAGCAGCAGGATACGTGCGCCGGCCAGCGTAAGGCTGAGGTTGCTCCTGAGGTCGGCCACCAGCCCGGCACCGTCGGTGTTGTCGCCGAGCAGGCCGGCGTCCACGCGCGCGATCGTATTGACGGCATCGGCGCGTCGCGCGCGCGGTGTCAGTTCATCGACCAGTCCCGCGGCTGCCTGCTTGTGCGGCAGCGTGATGTTCGTTCCCTTGCCGCCGTCGCGGAAGAAATCGCGCAGGTCGTCCGGGAATCTCTCCGGGGCAGATTCGTGCAGCCCATAGGCCATGTGCTGGCCGGTCTGCCGAGCGAACGCTTCGTGGATGAACGGGGACCAGCTGTGTTCGACCGGGTAGCCGAACAGCCCGTATATGTCAGCCATCCCTGAGCCACTGCGAAGCGGCCTTGGCGAAATAGGTCAGGATGCCATCCGCGCCGGCGCGCTTGATCGACAACAGCGATTCCATCACGACGGCACGTTCGTCCAGCCAGCCGTGACCGGCCGCCGCCATCAGCATCGCGTACTCGCCACTGACCTGGTAGACAAAGGTCGGCACACCGAAGTGATCTTTGACCCGCCTTACGATGTCGAGGTACGGCATGCCGGGCTTGATCATCACCATGTCGGCGCCCTCGGCGAGATCCAGCCCAACTTCGTGCAGCGCCTCGTCCGAGTTGGCCGGGTCCATCTGGTAGTTGTACTTGTTTCCTTTGCCGAGACTGCCGGCCGAGCCAACCGCGTCGCGAAACGGGCCATAAAAGCTCGAGGCATACTTGGCCGAGTACGCGAGTATGCGCGTGTGTATCTGTCCGGCCTCTTCCAGTGCGTCGCGAATCGCGCCGATGCGGCCGTCCATCATGTCCGACGGCGCCACCACGTCGGCGCCGGCCTGTGCATGAGACAGTGCCTGCCTGACCAGTGCCTCGACGGTCACGTCATTGAGCACGTACCCGGTCTCGTCGATGATGCCGTCTTGTCCGTGAGTGGTGAACGGATCCAGTGCAACGTCGGTGATCACGCCGAGATCCGGTACAGCCGACTTGATCGCTCGCACGGCGCGTTGGGCCAGGCCGTCCGGGTTCCACGCTTCGCGGCCATCCTCCGATTTCGCGCCGGGTGCCGTGACCGGAAACAGCGCGACCGCCGGCACACCGAGGCCGGCAATCTGTTGCGCCTCAGCAACGAGTTCGTCGATCGTCAGCCGCTGAACACCGGGCATCGACGGCACGGCGACCCGCTGCCGCTCGCCTTCCATCACGAAAACGGGGTAGATGAAATCGGCCGGAGACAACACGGTTTCCCGCATCAGGCGCCGGGAGAAATCGTCGCGCCGCATTCGCCGCATCCGGGTTGCCGGAAACTGCCTGTGATTGTGTGACTGGCTCATCATTGACTCCGTTGGCGAATCCTGCGGTTTGCACGCATCGGGCCCGAGGGATATCTTGCGCAGCCTGCTGTCGTGCAGGGAGTGGGTCACGTCGCTGCCCACCGCTCACCCGAAATAAGGCTGCCAGAAGCCCGGTCTTTATACATGAACGCGCCATTTGCCGGAAACGAAGGGGAAAGACGCTTTGCCGAGCTGTGTGACGAGCTGCGGGCGGACCTCTACCGTTTCGCTTTCTGGCTGGCGCGAGACGGGCAGATCGCCGACGACGTCGTGCAGGAGGCGCTGCTGCGCGCATGGAAGTCCAGGGAGAATCTCCAGGACGAACGTCTGGCCAAGCCGTGGCTGCTCACCATCGTCAGGCGGGAGCATGCCCGGTTGTACGAGCGCAAGCGCCTGCCCACGGTATCGGTGGACGAGATGATCGATGCGGAGTCGCCGGAGCTTGCGGTGGATGAACAAAATGAAGTGATGGAAGTCAGGCGGGCGATCTTTGCGCTGGAAGATGACTATCGCGAGCCGCTGGTACTGCAGGTCCTGTTGGGATTTTCGACCCAGGAAATAGCAGCGCAGCTGGAACTGACACAAGGCGCCGTGCTGACCCGCCTGTTTCGGGCGCGACAGAAACTGCGCACACAACTCGGGCCGTCGGGCACCGGGACGGACAACTGACTTTACTCCGGTAGCTCGGAGGTCTTGAAGATGCAATGCCTGGAATTTCGCAGAGCCGCCGGTGGTGACCCCGGACACTTGAGTGACGAGGCGCAGGCGCATGCCGACGTCTGCGCCGCCTGTGCCGGTTACCTCGGGGCGCTGCGGGCGCTGGATCGTACGATTCTGCGCGCATTGCAGGTGCCGGTACCCGCGGAACATCGGATGGCGGTGGCCTCAAAGCGCGCCCGCGTGACGCCGCGCAGCCGATGGTACGCGCTGGCCGCGAGCATTCTGGGGGGCGTGCTGGTCGGGACCCTGCTCTTCACGAGTGGCCCGCGTCAGTCGATCGCAAAGGATGCCGTCGATCACATGGATCACGAGCCGCACGCGCTCGTGGTGACACAGACTCCGGCAGAGCCAATGGAGCTGGCGAGCGTGCTGAACCGTGCGGGGCTCAGTCTGAGGCCCGGGATTGGCACGGTTTCCTATGCAAAGACCTGCTGGTTCCGGGGTCGCCGGGTGCCGCACCTGGTCGTCCAGACTGACGCCGGGCCGGTGACCGTGATGATCCTGCGTAATGAAACCGTACGGGAGCCGGTCAACTTTACTGAACGCGGTTTTGCCGGAAAGATCATCCCGGCGGGCCCCGGAAGCATCGCAATCATTGGTGATGACGATGCAGACCTCACGCAGATTTCGCAACGGGTAACCGGCGCGGTGATCTGGCAGAAGAGCTGACGCGATTTTCGCGAAGACCATAACATCGAGGAGAGACGACCGATGAATTCAAAGACTTTCAAGAAGCCCGTTGCCCTGGCAGTCGGCGTAGCGCTTGCGGGATCCCTGGCCACCGTGTCCATGGCAAGTGCCAGCCCGTTTTCTATCACTGCGCTTGGCAGCGCCTACATGGCCGCGGGCGAGGGTTCCTGTGGCGGCGACAAGGCCAAAGAGGGTAGCTGCGGCGGCGACAAGGCCAAAGAAGGCAGCTGCGGCGGCGACAAAGCCAAAGAAGGCAGCTGCGGTGGCGACAAGGCCAAAGAGGGCAGCTGCGGTGGCGACAAGGCCAAAGAAGGCAGCTGCGGCGGCGACAAGGCCAAGGAAGGCAAGTGCGGCGAGGGTAAGTGCGGCGGTGACAAGCCAGAGTAATCCGGAGTCGTTTGAATCAGTTCCCGGATAGCTCGGGACCCTCACCTGCGATCGAATGATGTCCGGCCCGCGGGGCATTCGACGGGACGCCGGCTACCCCCGCGGCGGCAGAAGCAGGTGCAGGGTCCCGATTTTTTTCCTGCTGCGATACCCTCACGGTCCGTGGCGCCATGATTTCGGGGAATGAGCAAGTCCGGTGATTTCGTGAGCGGCGCGCGACGACAACAGCCAGTAGCCGATTCTCCGCCGCGTTGCGGCTGGTCGTATGCGGGCATGAGTGAGCGCTACCTGCGCTACCATGACGAGGAGTGGGGCGTGCCGATTCGCGACGATCGGCGGCAATTCGAGTTCCTCGTGCTCGAAGGCGCCCAGGCGGGACTGAGCTGGTCCACTATTCTTAACAAGCGCGAAGGCTACCGGCGCGCGTTTGCCGACTTTGATGTCGAACGCGTGGCGCGCTTCAACAAGCGAAGCGTCGAACGTCTGCTCAATGATCCGGGCATCGTTCGAAATCGCCTGAAGGTCCAGGCCGTAATCGCGAATGCCCGGGCCGTACTTGCGTTGCAGGATGAGCTGGGCAGCCTCGCGGGGTACCTCTGGTCATTCGTGGGCGGCCGGCCCATCGTGAATCGATTCACCGACATGAAACAGGTCCCGGCGACCTCTCCGGAGGCGGAAGCCCTGAGCAAGGACCTCAGGCGCCGCGGTTTCAAATTCGTGGGACCCACGATCATCTATGCGCACATGCAGGCAACGGGGATGGTCAATGACCACCTGGTCAGCTGCTTCCGTCATGCGCAGTGCGCGAAACTGCGTTGACGCGGTCAGCGGCTCCGTCCTGTTGTGCTATTCAGGAACCAGCCAATTCACCGACGTGCCGCCTGCGCCATCGGTCGAGACCAGCCCATGCAGTTGCGGCAGCAGGGCAGCAAGCCGCGTGTCGAGTTGCCAGGGTGGATTAACGACGACGAGAGCCGAACCCCAGAGTCCGACGCCTGAATCTTCGGGCAGGATGCTCAGCGTGACTTCGAGTATCCGGCGGATGCCGGAGTCCTCCAGCGCTTGACGGAACCGCGCGGGACCGGCCCTTTCGGTGAGCGGAAACCAGACGCAGTAGATACCGTTAGGCCAGCGGGCATGCGCTCGCTTCAGCGCCTCGAGCACCCGGTCGAATTCACGGTCTGACTCGTACGGTGGGTCGATCAGGACCAGGCCTCGATTCTCCGGTGGCGGAAGGTGAGCCTTCAGTGCGTTGTATCCATCGCCCTCGACAATCGATAAGCGGCGCTGTCCGGCAAGCGCGCTGCGCAGTGCGCTCGCTTCCTGAGACTGGGACTCGAACAGAACCATCCGGTCGCCTTCTCGCCGCATCATTGCGACGATCTTCGGAGAGCCCGGATAGGCGGTTATTGCACTGTGGCCCGTGCCGGCAGATTGCCGCACGAGCGCAAGGTAGGCCGCGACCTCCGGTGGCAGGGCCCTGCGCGCCGCCTCGAGCAACCGTCCGATCCCGTCCTTGTACTCGCCACTGCGCTGGGAACGCGCTTTGCTGAGGTCATAAATGCCCCGCCCCGCGTGCGTGTCGAGGTAAAAAAAAGAAGCCGGCTTCTGCTTGAGCTGTTCGATCAGCATCATCAGCGTTATGTGCTTGAGCACATCGGCGAAATTGCCGGCATGGAAGGCGTGGCGGTAGTTCATGAGACGGATGGCACGGCTTGATGATCGACTGGCATCGTCGCTGGCAGCAGGATATACCCAGCCGACGGGCCCTGCCGGGCAGCGTGCCACACTGAGGCTGGCCAGGGCTGTGGTCGTTCGGAGCGCTCAGTCGTCGTTTTGCAGCGTGATGATCACTTTGCCTCGAGCGTGACCTTCTTCGAGGTAGGCGATGGCCTCGGGGACCTCACTCAAGCCGAAGGTTCGGTCAATGACCGGCATTACGTCTTGTGCTTCCATCATTTTCTGCAGGATCAGCAGGTCCTCCTCGTTGATCGATGCCAGCAGCCCGACCAGTTCCTGGCTCACCATGCTTGATACGACCACGATCTTAAGCACGCTGAAGATCGGTCCAATCCAGTTTCCCGTGTCCGAGTCGCCGACCTGCACGAGTATGCCCTTCGGAGTGAGCACCTGCCGCAAATCGGTCAACGAATGGTTGCCGACCATGTCGAGTATCACGTCGTATTGCTGGCCGCTGCGGGTGAAATCTTCACGTGTGTAATCGATGACCCTATCTGCGCCGATCGCGCGGACCATATCGGCGTTTCTCGTACTGCACACGCCGGTCACGTCGGCGCCGAATGACCTCGCGATCTGTACGGCGAACGTACCCACGCCACCGGAAGCGCCGTTAATCAAAACCTTCTGGCCTGCCTGGATACGTCCCTTGTCTCGCAGGCCCTGCAGCGCCGTCAAAGCCGCAATTGGCACAGCCGCTGCCTGCTCAAATGTGAGGCGGGCGGGCTTCAGCACGACCTTGTCTTGCGATGCCAGCACGTACTCAGCAAACGCACCCCTGCCCGCGCCGAACACTGCGTCGCCCGGCTTGAAAGTCGTTACGTTGTCACCCACCGCTTCGACTATGCCAGCCACATCAACGCCAAGGCGTGTGTCTTTCGGCTTGAACAGCGCCTTCTCAAAGACACGCAGGATGTATGGCGTGCCTCGCATGTAATGCCAGTCGAGCGGATTGGCTCCCGCCGCACGAACCTTGATGAGTACCTGGTTATCGCCGGGCAGCGGCTTCTCGATCTTCTCGAGTCGCAGCACGTCGGGTGCGCCATAGTCGTGATAGACGACAGCCCGCATGAATTCCCCACTGCCAATTGCCGACGGTGGTGCGGACCCCGCAAACCAGTACGCGGCGACGGCAGCAACCATTATGAGCAGCAACAGTTTGATCAGGCGACTTTTCAGTCTCTTGCGCATGAATGCCTCCCCCGAGGTCGCAGTCGCTCTTCAGGTGAGCCCTGAGTCTGTCGGGCAGTTTACCTGTCTTGAGGCAGCAGGCAGCCCGCCGCGGCCCCGTCGCTTCAGTGCGCAAGCAGGCCGCTCACCCTGCGCCGCATGAAAATCCGGCGTCTCTCGAGAGGAGTTCCCTGAAGGCTCTTCGGTAACTATCGTCGCCGATTTGCCGTAATTGCCGGCAAATTTCGGCGAAATGCGCAAGAATCCGTAACGGGCGAGCCGGGGGGTCAGACAGCTGCGCAACCCGGCGTCGCTGCGCTTTTTCTTTGGCCCCATTGTGCTCCCCTGGATTCGCGTCCGCTGATCCACTTGCGGCGGTCAGGAAACGGGGGGATTCTGTGTACTGACCGAAGAAAGTGCGAGGTCGCATGATGAGTATCCAGAGACGAAGCGGAACGGCATTTGTTTTGATGACGATCCTCGCCGGCGGTGTCCCGAGTGCGCAGGGTGGGCCAGGCCCTCAGAGTGGCGCCGTTGTTGACCCTATGCAGGCCGTGATCGACAAAGCCCTGGATGATGCGGCAGCTCAGACGGGGCTCCTGAGAGAGGCGCTTGAAGTGATAAGCGCCGATCGTGTCATCTGGCCCGACGGATCCATGGGCTGTCCAAAACCCGATGTCGTCTACACTCAATCGACCGTGCCGGGGTACCGGGTACAGGTCAAAGCGGGTGAGTCATTGCTCAGTTACCACGCCAATCAGAAGGGCTTGGTTTTCCTGTGTCCGACCGGCGGCATCCTCGACCCCGTTTTGCCGCCCAGACGATGAGTTTCTCGCCTGCCCGTTGCCAGCCACGTAGTTTCATCAGCGCCTGATCCCAGTTTTCTTCCCACTTAAAAAAAAAGGCCTCCCTCTTTCGAGGGAGGCCTTGGTTCGCCTGAGGCGATAGGGCCTTACGGCGCCATCAGCAGCAGCGCTTCGCCCTCCTGCACCGCACCACCGCGATTGCCGGCACCCCGATCACCGTTCGTGAACAGCATCAGGCCGAGCTCCTCGGTGTTGCCCGGGAAGGCACCGAAGTCGTAGGCCGACAGCGTCCCGTTCCCCTTGCCGGCGATGTCCTCCGGAACGCCGAAATAACGCTCACCGAGCGGCGTGACGGTCAGACCCTCGACAGCATCGCCCGGACCACCGAAGTAGAAGTCGTCGGTGTAGACGTCCATGTTGACCTGCGTCGAGAGGAAATCACCGGCATTCATGCCGATCTGCTCGCCGCAGACAATCAAGGCGGTGTTGCCGGTGTTGGTCGCGTGCTCGGCAAAGAAGAACGCGCCGAGACTACCCGTTGCAACATTGAGCACCCAGGACAACTGCCTGCCGTCCGTGATTGTGGTCGGACCGGAGAGGTCGCGGTTCAGCACGACATAGTCGGCTGCGCCGTCCCGGTTCGTGTCAAGCACGATCTGGTGGCTGACCGGTAGCAGGTGACTCTGGCGCTCCCAGGTATTGATCGCAAACACCCAGAGGAACGAGTCGTTGCCCGAGCAGAAGCCCGCCGGGACCGGAATCGTCGTGATACCGACTGCGCGGATGTCCGGCATCGGTGACTGACCGCCTTCCGGGCCCTGCGGCATGTTCGGGCTGGTCGCCAGCAACGAATAGGCATCGATCTGCGCCGTACCGACGCCGCGGTTCTTGAAGTTGATGCTGTCGCTGAACCCGTTCCTGAACTTCAGCGCCATGCGCCCCCTCAGGTCGGCCGCCTTGCGCGGCAGCACGTGCCAGGGAATGTGCACCGACGAGCCATTGCCGTCATCGAGCATCAGGTAACCGTCAAACTCGTTGAACGTCAGGGCGGCCGGGTTCGCACCCTCGCTGCCCGAGTTCATCGCATTGCCGGCCAGCTTCGCTCCTTCGATGACCAGCGTAACCGGGAACGTGGCGTCACGGTTTGGACCGATCCGGACGGAGTCCTTGACAATGAAGCTGACGGCACCGGACGCCTCGTCGTCGGCAAACCGGAAGGTCGGCTTGATCGCGTACTGGACGGCCTGATCCGTGTAATTACGCACCCGAACGATTTTCTTAAGCCGCACCAGGTCCTTGGCGACGTCGACCTGACCGTAGCTCAGTGAGCCGACGTAATCGCCCGTGGTCTGCTCTTCGGCCCAGGCCGCAATCGGCTCCTCATAGGCATCGAGCACACGCACCTCACCGCCGCCAATCCGGCTGATGGGCGCAAGGCCGCTGAACGGGTCCGTCACGATGTCCGTCTCGCCGTTGTTCATCAGGCGCGCCTTAACCTCGAGCGGTGTCAGGCCGGGATAGGCATCGAGTATCAGGGCCGCAGAGCCCGCCACCATCGGCGCGGCACCGGAGGTACCGCCGAACGGACCCGTGCCGGTTCCAGAGCCCGCGATCGCCGATACCGATGCACCGGGTGCGCCGATTTCCGGCTTGAGCAGGTTGTCCGGGTTGCGCGGGCCGCGTGAAGAACTGCCGACCATGTTGCCCACCAGCGGGATGCCGATGTTCGGGTCGAAGCGCAGGACCGTCGACGGCAGGCCGGACTTCAGTGTGTTCGAATCCGCCAAACTGATCATGTAGCCGGGGATATCGATCGGGCGATCGCCACCGTCGCCGCCCGTGAACGGAGCACTGGTGTCGATGAGCCCGATAATGCCGATCAGACCGCCGGCGTCACCAATGTTCTTGATCTTGAGCGTGAAGTTGCAGCCGCCCCTATCGACCAGCACGATCCTGCCGGTGAGCGAACCTGGTGCAAATGCCGCACAACCGTTCAGGTTGCCGCCGGCACCATCGGCGTACTGCATCGGGGCCTCGATGACACTCGTGAGCGGTGCCGACCAGGGCTGAAAAACCGCATCGTAAGTGCCCGCAATCGAGGCCGGTGCGATCACGTCGTACTGTGGCAGGAACGCGCTCGGGACTTCCGTCTGCGCAACCGAAAGCGCGGTAATCGCCCCCGCCGGCGTACCGGTCACATACGGCTTGTCGCTGGAGTTACCCGCGGAGGCCACCGTCAGGATCCCGAGCTCCGAGGCGTTGTTGACGGCCAGTGCCAGGTCGTCATCGAAGGCCTGGCCATAGCTTGAACCAAGCGACATGTTGATGACGTCGACGCGGTCCGAGACATCGCCGTCGCCGTTCGGGTCGGCCGCGTATTCCATACCCTGGATCAGCGCGACACCGCTGCAGGACGATGACACGGCGCTGCAGACCTTGACGGCGTAGAGATCCACGCCTGGAGCCACACCGCCGGCACCGCCGATGATGTCACCCACGTGGGTTCCGTGACCTTCCAGGTCGATCGGGTCGTCATCGGGGGCGAGCGGGCCGTTCGGCCACGCCTCGCCGACAAAGTCATAGCCTTCGACGACCTTTGAGGTCGGGAAAAGGCCGTCTCGCGTGGTATTTCGCGGGTCGCCGGTGCTGGTGCCGTAAGCCGCCTCGTAGTCGGCCAGCGTGCCGCCACCGCCAAACGCGGCGTGCGTGTAGTCGATGCCCGAGTCGAGCACGGCGACTTTGACGCCACTGCCATCGTAACCGATCTGCTGCATGGCGCTTGCAGTGATGTAGGGGACCGTGTCCGGAAGATCCATCTTGTAATTGACAACGCGAGAGATCCGCTCGACCTGCGGGTCGGTGGCCAGAGCGCGAATGTGCTTGGCGTCAACTTCCATGACCACTGCATTGAGCACGACCTGGAAACTCGGGCCTGAGCTGGCGCCTGGCGCCAGCCGCTGCGCCCTGCGCATGAATGCGGACTGGTCGTTCTTGATCATTTCCCTTTGCATGACCCGGTCGCCCGGCGCCCTGGCGCTGGATCTTGCGACTGACGGTGAGCGCAATCGAACGAGCACTTCCTGCCGTCCTTCGGCGACCTGCAAGGCCGTATCAATAACGGCCAGACTGGCACCGTCGATCTGCATCGGCCTGTCGAGCCGCAGTGCTTCGACCGAAGCAGGTATGGCCGCTGATGCGCGAATGGCGCTGCGGTCTGCTGCGAAGCTTGCGGGCGCCGTGGCTGCGGCCAGAAATGTGACGCAGCCAACGGCGGAACCGAGCTTCCAACCGGAGTACTTTGACATCGTGATTCCCCTTCAAATTTTAGAAAAACTGGCACGATCAGCGGAACGCTGCGTCGAACGGGCTGTTTTCCCTTAACAAACTGCCGGTTCGACGACCTGCTTCTGGCAGTCCAGCCCTCTCGCGGGGATCCTTGAGAGCTGTGGCTTTGCGACCCTGCCTCGCAGCAGGTGTGCCTTTCGATCAATGCCGTGCCGTGGAAAGTACTGGTCTCTGCCGCGAAAAACAACTTATACGCGATCAAAAATTCTTATACATGACATAACCCTTCAACGCGCGGCATTCAATGCGGCGACAAAGCCCGTCGCAAAGGGCGGGACTATTCAGCCGATTCGTTCAGCCAGTCGCGCGGCTGCAGGAAGTCCGTGTAGAGCCGCGCCTCGGGGGTTCCCGGCTCCGGGCGATAATCGTATTCCCAGCGCACCAGCGGAGGCAGCGACATCAGTATCGATTCGACGCGGCCGCCCGACTGCAGACCGAAAATCGTGCCTCGATCGTAAACCAGGTTGAATTCGACATAACGCCCGCGCCGATAGAGCTGGAAGTTCCGCTCGCGCTCACCGAAAGGCGTGCTTCTGCGCCTCTCGACAATGGGCAGATAAGCCGGCGCGTAGGCGTCACCGACGCTGCGCATGAAGGCAAAAGCCTGCTCGAAGCCCGGCTCGCTCAGGTCGTCGAAAAACAGGCCGCCGACGCCGCGCCGTTCGTCGCGGTGCTTGAGATAGAAGTACTCGTCGCACCAGCGCTTGTACTTCGTGTAGGTATCCGGGCCCAACGGATCGCAGGCCGCCCTGGCCGCGCGGTGCCAGCCGACGACGTCTTCCTCGAAGGGGTAATAGGGCGTCAGGTCGAAGCCGCCGCCGAACCACCAGGCTGCGGGCTCGCCTTCACGCATTGCGACAAAGTAACGCACGTTGGCATGCGAGGTCGGCACATAGGGATTGTGCGGATGGATGACCAGCGACACGCCGGTTGCCTCGAAGCTTGCGCCGGCGAGTTCCGGCCGCTGCGCGGTCGCCGACGGAGGCAACCGGTCGCCCTGGACGTGCGAGAAGTTGATGCCGGCCTGCTCAAAGACCGTTCCGTCGCGCAGCACGCGGCTCTCGCCGCCACCACCTTCCGGTCGCATCCACGAGTCGCGGCGGAACTTCGCGCCACCGTCGGCCATCTCCACCGCCACCGTGATGCGATCGTGAAGATCCCGAAGATAATCAATCACCGCGGGGGTTGATGGCGTGTTGGTGCCCATCAGCATCATTCTCCCGAAGGGCGGCTCAGGCCTTCTTGCGCGCTTTCTTACCGACTGGCTTTTTCTTCTTCACGGCCTTTTTCTTGCTTGCCGCTTTCTTCTTTTTCGCGGGTGCCTTTTTCTTTGCAGGCGCCTTCTCCGAGGAGTCTGCGGTCTTCTTCTTCCCCCATCGGCTTCCCCGGACCGGGGCAGACTCGAGGATGGTCTTGCATTCCTCGAGTGTCAGTGTCTTTGGGTCACGGTCCTTCGGAATCTTGCCGTTTCGCTTGCGGTCCGTGACGTAGGGTCCGTAACGGCCGTTGAGGACCTGGATGCCGGCTTCCTCGAAATCGAGGATGATGCGATTCGCATCGATCTCCTGCTTCTCGCGAATCAGTTCCCGGGAGCGCTCGAGCGTGACGGTATACGGGTCGTCATCTTTCTTGAGCGAGACGAACTTCTTGGGCCCGAACTGTACGTAGGGACCGAAGCGCCCGACCGCGACCTTGATGGGTTCGCCATCATCGGTCTCGCCAAGCGTCCGTGGCAGCTGGAATAACTCGATCGCCTCATCGAGCGTAATCGAGTCCATGCGCTGATGCGGGCGCAGGCTCGCAAAGCGTGGCTTTTCCTCGTCTTCCCGCGTACCGAGTTGAGCGAACGCACCATAGCGACCGTAACGCACACTGACCGGCCGTCCGGAGGCGTTGTCGATGCCCAGATCGCGCGCCTGGGCGACATCCGATCGAGTGACATTCTTCTCGACTTCATCGACCTGCTTTTTGAATGGGTCCCAGAATCGATCGAGCACCGGGACCCAGTCCTCCTCGCCGCGCGAAATGTTATCGAGTTCGTCCTCCATCGAGGCAGTGAAGCCGTAATCGACGTAATGCCTGAAATGCCCGGTCAGGAAGTGGCTGACGATCTTGCCCAGATCGGTCGGTACGAAACGCTTGTTGATCAGCTCGCAGTATTTCTTGCCCAGCAGTGTCTGGATGATGCTCGCATAGGTCGATGGCCGGCCAATCCCATATTCTTCGAGCGTCTTGACGAGGCTGGCCTCGGAGTAGCGCGGCGGCGGCTCCGTGAAATGCTGCTCCGGCTCGATCGCCAGGAGCTTGACCTGTTCGCCTTCTTCGAGCGGGGGAAGCCGGCGGTCGTTCTCGTTGTCCGATCCGGCTTCGTCGGATCCTTCTCTGTAAACGGCCAGGAATCCCGGTGAAACGAGCGTTGATCCGTTGGCGCGGAAACTGTTTCCAGGTCCCGCACTGAGATCGACCGCCACCGTGTCAAAGATCGCCGCGAGCATCTGGCTGGCCACCGCACGTCGCCAGATCAGCGTGTAGAGCTTGTGCTCATCAACCGGCAGCCGGCCCTCGAGTTGCTCCGGCGTTCTCAATGCCGACGTCGGCCGTATGGCTTCGTGGGCTTCCTGCGCGTTCTTGGATTTCGTCCGGTAGACACGTGGGGCATCGGGCAGGGACTGCTGGCCGTACAGCTGGCCGATCGACTTGCGTATCTCTGTCACCGCCTCACCCGAGAGGTTGACCGAATCGGTGCGCATGTAGGTGATCAGGCCGACAGGTCCTTCGCCGAAGTCAATGCCTTCGTAAAGTCTCTGCGCGAGCCGCATCGTGCGCTGCGCACCGAAACCTAGTTTCCGCGAGGCCTCCTGCTGCAGTGTCGACGTCGTAAACGGGGCGGCCGGATTGCGCTTGCGCTGTTTCTTGTCGACCCTTGTCACGGTCAGGGCGCCATTCGCCGATTCGGCGAGACTGCGGCGAACCTGTTCCGCCCGTTCAGCGGTCGTGATCGTGAATTGTTCGATCTTCTCGCCGGCAAACTGGGCCAGTCGCCCGGTGAAACCCTGGTCGGACTTCTCCGCCCGGGCATCGACGGTCCAGTACTCGCGCGCCTTGAACGCGGCGATTTCTTCCTCGCGCTCGCAGATCATGCGAAGGGCGGGGCTCTGCACCCGGCCGGCCGAGGCGCCGGAGAGCCCGGCCTTTTTCCACAGCAGCGGCGAAAGATTGAAGCCGACCAGGAAGTCCAGCGCGCGCCGGGCCAGATAGGCCTTGACGAGTTCCTCGGCAATTTCCCTTGGCTGCTCCACGGCTTCCTTTACCGCGCTGCGGGTGATTTCGTAGAACACGCTGCGGTGAACGCTCTTGCCGTCCAGTGCGCCGGCATCCTTCAGCAACTCGTACAAGTGCCAGGAGATCGCTTCCCCTTCGCGATCGGGGTCAGTCGAAAGGTAGAGGGCATCAGCTTTCTTGAGCGCCCGGGCAATGGCGTCGACGTGTTTCCTGTTCTTGTCGATGGTTTCCCAGCGCATCGCAAAGCCGTGCTCGGGGTCCACGGCCCCCTCTTTCGGGACCAGGTCGCGGACGTGGCCATAGGACGCCATCACCTCGAAATCCTTGCCGAGGTACTTCTTGATGGTCTTCGCCTTGGCCGGCGACTCTACGATGACGAGATTCCTGCTCATACTGGCCCTGATACGTTTTTCACTGCCTCACAAAAAATCAAGCCGCGGTGGACCGCGGCGTCGATTCGGCCCGGCACCGCGCTGGCCTCAGTGAAGGGCCCCGCTGTGCTCCTCGAATACCAGGTCTTCCATGCGCGAAAACGCGCTTTCCTGGCCCGGCTGACTGAACAGGACCATCAGCACGACCCACTTCAGCTTCTCAATGTCGATATCGTCGCCGTCCAGCGCCATCAGTCGGTCGATGACCAGCTCTCGCTGTACTGGCGAGAGGATGCCGACGTTCTCGAGGTGAACGAGGTAGCCCCGGCAATCCGTGTCCAGTCTTGCCTGCTCCAGCGCATCGAAGACACGGATCGCACGTGAAGTCGGCGCCGGCTCGGCGCGAACCGGGTCCGCAGCCAGTTCTTCGAGCCAGCAAAGCGCTCGCTCGACTTCCGCGGCGGGAAATCCGGCCCGTTCGAGCTCCTGCTTCAAGGTTGCCCGGTCGGGTTCGAGTCCCTCGTCCGGATCTGCATCAAAGTAGTTCTCAAACAGGTAGATCAGTATGTCGAGGACACCTTCTTTCATTCTCACTTTCCCGGCAGCCTGCGACAGAATATCCCGCCGTGCTGCTGTTCGACCCAGCCGTCGAGTTCGAGAATGAGCAGCATTGATGCAATCGCGTCGGGTTTGAAGCCGGTTCTCGCGATCAGTGTCTCGATGCTGGCTGCCTCGAAGCCGACGGCATCTAACAGGATTTCGTAGCCCTTGTCCAACGCGGGGCGGCAGGACAAGGCCGCTTGCAGCGGTACTTCTCGGTCTGTACGGTCGAGGCTGCCGAGCAACGCTCCGAGTTCCGAGAATACGTCGTCTATACATTCGACCAGCTTTGCGCCCTGTCGAATCAGGCGGTGACAGCCCCTGGAGAGCGGGCTGTGGATCGAGCCAGGTACGGCAAAGACCTCGCGACCCTGCTCACCCGCGAGCCGCGCAGTAATCAGCGAGCCGCTCTGCAGGGCCGCCTCAACGACCAGCGTACCGACCGACAGGCCGCTGATGATCCGGTTGCGACGCGGGAAATGCGGGCGCAGAGGCGGTGACCCCGTCGGTAGCTCTGATACCAGGGCACCTGCTGCGGCTATCTGAATTGCTAACTCACTGTTTTCTTTAGGGTAAATCCTGTCCAGGCCACAACCAAGCACGGCGACCGTTTGCCCGCCCGCCTGCAGCGCGCCGTGGTGACAGGCCGCGTCGATTCCGAGCGCCAGGCCGCTGGTGATGGCAAGGCCGGCGCCGGCCAGGTCGCGTGCAAACAGCGTCGCCGTGTCCCGGCCGATCGCACTGGGCGACCGGCTGCCGACCATGGCCAGTTGCGGCAGGTTCATCAGTGCCGCGTCGCCCTCAACGAACAGGACCAGCGGCGGATCCGCGATGCCGGACAACAGTTGGGGATATTCGGCCGAACCCCAGGTCACGATCTGCCGATTCGCGCCTTCGAGCCAGCGCAGGTCCTGATCCAGCGCTTTTTCGTCGGGCGATTTCAGAGCCTGGATGGCGGCCGCGTGCAGTCCCAGGCGCGCGAGCTGAGACGGCGACTCGCGCGTCAGCGATTCGGCTTCGGTGAGGTGATCCGCGCTGTCAGCTGACAGTACCCCGGCGTGCAGGCCCGGAGCGCGCGCAATCGAAAGCCAGGATCTAAGCCCATCCATAAGCAAAGAGCCTACCGGGATGGATGCCCGGCAGGCTCCTGCTAATCCAATGCAAGTGCGGCCATTTGCCGCCGCGGGATCAACGCCCGGGGTTGCTGACCGTCAGTTCGCGGTGGCCGGCATCCGGGTGCTTGATGCTGTCTCCAATGCGCATCGCCATCACCGACTCGACAATCAGCGCGTAGCTCATACGGTCATAGACCTTAAAAACCAGTGCCGAGCCACTGCGCTCCGACGGCAGGCGGATCATTTCAGAAGTGCCCGTGAAGTTCTCCCAGTGCAGACGGCGGCTGAAGCGATCCGGAATTTCCTCGCCACGCGCAAAGACGGACACGACATGACCGGGTTCGAGACCATGACGGCTGCCGCGATTGATCGCGATGACCTGGTAGCGCCCCGCCACGTACACGCCGTCGAAGATCCCGATTACCCTGCCGTTCAGCTTGGTATCGGCTGGCGCGTGGAGCACGAAATCGTTGCCGATGTCGACTTCAGCCGGGTAGAGCCGGTCACCCTGCATGATCTCGCGGCCCGAATCGATAACATCGAGATGCACGATCTGCTCGTTTTTGCGGTCCCGGATCGTCGTGTCGATCACTTCGGCCGTGCCGGAGTAGTAGCCCATGTAGCCGAGTACGTCGCCGTCATCCGGGTCACGAAGTTCGGTGCCGATATCGACGATCGTGTAACGCGCGCCCGCCGGGGCGTCTTTGAGTCCGCGGGCGTAGATCTCGTCCGCCCAGGTTCCAGCCATATGATGGTCACGGAAGCCCACAACGTAGGGCCTCTTCTTCAGCTCATTTTTTTCGACCATGCGTGGTCGGCCGACAAAATTCATCAGCAGATCGTAGGGAATTGCGCGCACGGACTCCGACAACGGTTCGCTTCGCACCCGGGGTGAAAGGCGGACCGGTCCGGCGCTTTGCAAGGTAATCCGCGGCATGCCGTCGACATAAACGAGATGCAGCACGTCGCCCGGGTAGATCAGGTGCGGGTTCTCGATCTCCGGGTTGACATACCAGATCTCCGGCCAATACCAGGGGTCACGCAGGAAGACACCCGAGATATCCCAAAGCGTGTCGCCCTTCTTGACCACGTAGGTGGTTGGGGCATCAGGTGCCAGCGGTACCGACATCGACGTTCCGGAAACGTCCGATGCGGCCAAAACGGGCGCGCTTGTGCCTGAGAAGAGGCTCATTCCGGCTACGACCGAGGCCAAAGCAAGTCCCCGGATCCATTCCGGCAGGGCCGGCGAATTCCTCTCGGCATGAAAAAGCTTACGATCCATCCCTATCTCCATCGGGTATTCCGGGTCGCGACCATCGCCTTATAATCAATTTTCGCAAGCTCAGGCTGCCGACCATGTCTCAGTCGGGCAAAATCGCTGGATGGCGACGGTATCCAGCGGGCTCATTCCACGTGAGTAAATTGAAGCGTGGCCTAACTTTAGCAGCATTTTCAAGATAATGGCGAAGCTCACAATTCTCGAATACCCAGACCCCCGTCTGCGGACAAAGGCGGCCCCGGTGGAAACCGTGGACGACGAAATACGCCAGCTCATCGACGATCTTTTCGAGACCATGTACGCGGCCCCGGGCGTCGGGCTGGCCGCAACCCAGGTCGATGTTCACCGGCGTGTACTCGTCGTGGACGTGACCGAGGACAGAAGCCGTCCGCTCGCGTTCATCAATCCGGAGATCAGTCGGCGCGAGGGGGCCGCAGAAGCCGAGGAAGGCTGCCTTTCGGTTCCGGGAATCTTTGACCGGGTGGTGGCACGATCCGCAAGCATCGGCGTACGTGCGCTGGATCGCGATGGCCGCCCGTTCGAGCTGGAGGCCGACGGGCTGCTGGCGGTGTGCATCCAGCACGAAATGGACCACCTGGAGGGCAAGCTGTTCGTTGATTACCTCTCAGAACTCAAACGGTCCCGAATACGCAAGAAACTCGAGAAGGCCCGTCGGGAAAGCGCCGTTTCAGCGCCGGCCAGCCGTTCGCGGGTGCCCTCGCTCTGAGGCCCTGTGCGGATCGTTTTTGCCGGCACTCCTGAGTTCTCTGTCCCTGCCCTGGACTCACTGGTCGCCGCGGGCTTTACGACCGTTGCCGTCTATACTCAGCCCGACCGGCCCGCGGGGCGTGGCCGGAAACTCAAATACAGCGCGGTGAAACAACGGGCGTCTGAACTGGGGCTGGTGGTCGAGCAGCCCGAGACCTTCAAGGACGCGGCGGTGATAGAGCGCCTGGAGGGCTTTTCGCCCGACCTGATGGTTGTCGTCGCCTACGGCCTGATTCTGCCCCGGGCAGTGCTCGATACACCACGTCTGGGCTGTTTGAATATTCACGCATCGTTGCTGCCACGCTGGCGCGGGGCGGCCCCGATCCAGCGCGCTATCCTTGCGGGTGACCGGCAGACGGGAATCACGATCATGCAAATGGATGCGGGGCTCGACACTGGCCCGACACTGATGACTCGCCCGCTGGCGATTCATGAGCATGAGACGGCCGGCGATCTCCACGATCGGCTGGCTGAACTCGGGGCGCAGACTGTGGTGACCGCAATTTCTGAGTGGACCGCGGGCCGGATCCGTCCGCAACCGCAAGCCGGGGAAGGGGTCACCTACGCGGCGAAGATTCGCAAGTCAGAGGCAATGATCAACTGGAGCGATGCGGCAACCGAAATCAACAGGCAGGTCCGGGCTTTCAATCCCTGGCCTGTTGCCGAAACCCGCTGGCAGGGCCGTCAGCTCCGAATCTGGCAAGCCGCACCGACGACGGCGAATGGCGGGGACGCGGAACCCGGAACCGTGATCGAGGCGGGCGCCGGGCGCATCGTGGTTGCAACCGGCAAGGGTGCGTTGCTCCTGAAGCAACTGCAGATGCCCGGCGGGCGCGTCATCGGGGCCGCCGAACTGCTCAATTCGCACTCGCTGGCCGGCGACAGGCTCGGCTGATGCCCGGCGCAGCCCAGCCGGCGGAGATTCGTGCCGATGCGGCCCGCATCGTTGCATCGGTGGTTGCCCAGGGTCGTTCTCTGGATACGTTGCTTGCTGCCGATACCGAGCAGGGTTCGGCTCGCGGCCTCAAGCGCTCGCTTTGTTATGGCACGCTGCGCTGGCACTTTCGGCTGCGGGCGATCATGGCGAGACTCGTTAACCGCCCTGTTGAAAAGCTCGAGCCTGTCCTGGCGGCCCTGATCGAGCTGGGCCTGCTGCAGTTACTTATCGAAGATGTAGCCCCGCACGCCGCGGTCGCCGAGACCGTCAATGCTACCCGCCTGCTCGGGTTGGACAAGGCGGCGGGTTTCGTCAATGCGATCCTGCGCCGGTTCCAGCGCGAGCGCGATGCGCTGCTTATCGCGGTGGACACGGACCTGGCAACGCGTACCTCGCATCCCGACTGGCTGGTCAGCGCGCTGCGTCGTGACTGGCCCGAGGAGTTCGAGTCAGTTCTCGAGGCGAATAATCAACATCCACCGATGTGGTTGCGAGTCAATCGCCAGCGCTGCGACCCGGATGCCTGCATTGCCGGCCTCGCCGGTGCAGGGTTCAAGGCGCGCCGGCACGAGTTCGCACCGGACGCAGTGCTGGTCGACCCGCCGGCCGACGTGCGGCACCTGCCAGGCTTCGGCGAGGGCCTGTTTTCGGTTCAGGACGTCGCGGCGCAGCTCGCCGCGGCGCTGGTCGAGGCGCGGCCGGGCCAGCGCATCCTGGATGCCTGCGCCGCTCCAGGGGGCAAGACCTGTCACTTGCTCGAGCAAACCGGTGGTCGTGCCGAGCTGACCGCGCTCGATGTTTCTGCGGCCAGGCTGGAAAAGGTAGATCAGAACCTGCAACGACTGGGACTTTCCGCAAGGACGCTGACAGGCGATGCCGCAGACCCTTCCGCCTGGTGGGATGGCCGGCCTTTCGACTCGATTCTTCTCGATGTGCCTTGCTCGGCGACCGGAGTGATCCGTCGCCACCCCGACATCAAGGTGTTACGCCGCCCGCGGGATGTCCGGACACTCGCCTCGCGGCAGGCACGAATGCTGCGGGCAAGCTGGGATTTACTCCGGCCCGGCGGCAAGCTGCTCTATACGAGTTGTTCGGTGTTGAAGGCCGAGAACCAGTCGGTCATCGGGGATTTTCTGGCCGAGACGCAGACGGCGACCGACTCAACCGTAACGCAGCTGCACAGTGCGTTTCCGCTGCAGGAGAGGCCCGGACCCGGCTATCAGGTGCTTACGGGACAGGCCGGGATGGACGGCTTCTATTATGCTTGCCTGACCAGGCGCGCCTGAGCGTTGGAAATGAGAGAGCGTTCCAGTCCTTACCGCCATCGGCTGCCCTACCTGCTTCGGCTCATCGCCGGCGCGCTGCTTTGCCTCCTCGCAGCAGCGCCGGCCGGGGCCGCGTCAAGACTGAGCGTGATCGAGGCCGGTTTTACGCTCGAAGGGGATGTCTATCGCCTGGATGCCCTTATCGACCTGCAACTGCCCTCCAAGGCCCGCCGGGCGATCGACGACGGGCTCCGTATGCGACTCGACTACGAGGTCGATGTCTCCCGCGTCCGCCGCTACATGCTTGATGACGGCGTTGCCTCGCTCAAGCAGAGCTTTGAACTCAACTATCATGCCCTGAGTCAGCGTTATCTTGTGCGCAACCTCAACACGGGGGAGCAACAGGATTTCGGCTCGCTGGATCTGGCCATCGCGCAGTTGAGCCAGGTGCAGGACTTGCCGGTGCTCGATGCCGCATTGCTCGAAAAGAGAAAGCTCTACGAAATTCGCATGCGGGCTGTCCTCGACATGTCCACCGTGCCCGATGCACTGCAGTGGATGCTGTTCTGGATCGATGACTGGAGCGCCGAGAGCGAGTGGTATCGATGGTCCCTCCAGCCATGAAAAAAAGCGTTCTTTCAGCCACTCTGATAGGCATCGGGGGTCTGCTCTGGCTGGCCGCCGTACTGTTCATGGCCCAGACCGCGCAGAACTCGGACGAGTTCGGTCGTCTGCACCCATGGATCCTGATGGTCAACCTCGTCGGGCTCGCGGTGCTGGTGGGTCTGCTGTTTACCAAACTCGCACAGCTGGTTCGCGACTGGCGCCAGCATGTCATTGGTTCGCGCCTCAAAGCCAGGATGGTCTGGACATTCGGAGTCCTCGCGACCCTGCCCATCCTTCTGGTCTACTTCTTTGCGGTTCAGTTTCTGAATCGCGGCATCGACAGCTGGTTCAACGTCGAGATTCGACAGAGCCTCGACGATGCGCTGGTGCTCAGCCGGTCCGCACTCGAGGTCAGGATGCGCGAGCACCTGGCCGACACGCAGCTGGTCGCATCGGAGCTGATCGCTGGCGGAGGCGCTCTGCCAGGCACGCTCGAGTCCCTCCGGCGCCAGGTCGATGCCCTTGAGATCACGGTGGCCTCATCTTCCGGCGCGGTCGCGATGGTCAGCAAAGGACTGGCGCCGGATATCGTTCCCGACGAGATCCCTGGAGAGGTGCTGCTGCAACTGCGCCAGGGACGACCTTTTGTCAGTCTCGAACCGCAGGTTGATGGGGGCTACCGAGTGCGAACGGCAGTGCCACTGGGTTCATCGATACCCGGGCGCGAGGGCCTGGTTCTGCAGGCCATTTACCCGGTTGCCGAGCGGGTCGGTGCGCTGGCCGACACGGTGCAGGCCGCCTACCAGACGTTTGGCGAGAAAGAATACTTGCGCAAGCCCCTGAAGGCCAGCCTCATTATGACGCTGACCGTCGTGCTGCTGCTGTCGTTGCTGGCCGCCTGGTACGGCGCGATTTTCACCGCGCAACGACTCGTGCAACCGATTCAGGACCTCGTGAAGGGCACCAGGGCCGTCGCCAAGGGTGACCTCGATACGCGTCTGCCGCTGACGTCGCATGACGAGATGGGCTTCCTGGTTCACTCCTTCAATGACATGACGAAACGCCTGCGTCGCGCACGCGAAGATCAGCAGCGCGCACAACTGGCGGCCGAGTCGGAACGTGCCAACCTGGCGATCATCCTCGCCCGTCTCTCGACCGGTGTCGTATCTCTGCAGTCCGATATGACCGTGCGCACCGCCAATCGGGCCGCCAACATGATTCTCGGCGAGGAACTCGAGGAGGGCGTGGGCCGGCACCTCGAGGAGCTTGGCGAGAATGAAAGCCTGCTGCGCCAGTTCTCAGATGCGTGTCTCGAGCGCTTGCGCCGCGGCGACGAAGAGTGGCGCGAACAGTTTTCGCTGCAGTCCCCGACCGGACAGAGACTGCTGATGTGTGCCTGCACGCCGTTGCCACGCGAGAATGAGATGCCCGGTGGCTTTGTCCTGGTGTTCGAAGACGTTACAGTGATGTTGCGAGCGCAGCGAGAAGCGGCGTGGGGCGAAGTCGCTCGGCGCCTGGCGCATGAGATCAAGAATCCGCTCACGCCGATACGGCTGTCGGCCGAACGCCTGCGCCACAAGCTGAGGGCTTCGCTGAGCGAGAGCGACGCGCGCATGCTGGATCGCAGCACCGAGACCATCGTTCAGCAGGTCGAGGCGATGAAAGAGATGGTCAACGCGTTCAGCGAGTATGCGCGTGCGCCGCGTTTCGAGATGAGCCGCATCGACCTGAACAAGCTGGTGCGCGAAGTGACCGATCTTTACCGTTCGCTGGACGCAGGCCGGCGCGTTCGCCTGCTCGTCGATCTCGACCCGACCGTCGGTCGTCTCGTCGCCGATCCGGGCCGCCTGCGACAACTGCTGCACAATCTGCTGACCAACGCCGTCGAGGCGATTGACGCGGAGCCTGGTGGCAAGATTCGCGTGTCGACGCAGCGGATCATGACGGACAGCGACGACGCCGTAAGGGTTACAGTAGAAGACAACGGCCCGGGTTTTCAGCGTGAACTGATCGGCCAGGCCTTTGACCCGTATGTCACGAGCAAGACCAAAGGCACCGGGCTCGGGCTTGCGATTGTGCGAAAGATCGTCGAGGAGCACGGCGGACAGGTCGAAGCGGGTAACAGCCTCTCGGGGGGCGCCTTCGTGAGAATTGATCTGCCCTTGGCCGATACATCAAGTGGTGAGGCGGTGTCGACCGGGTCGCACTCGCCAGAGCCCAGGAGAGAGCGTGCATGAGCACTGCGCGAATATTGGTCGTCGATGACGAAGCGGACATCCGTGAACTGCTGCAGGACATCCTTGCCGAGGAAGGCTATGCAGTTGAGGTAGCCGCCAGCGGCGCGGAGGCGCGCAGCGCGTGCGCCAGGGAGGCGCCGGACCTGGTTCTGCTGGATATCTGGATGCCGGATACCGACGGCATCAGCCTGTTGCGCGAATGGCAGCAGTCTCAGTCGCTGACGGCCCCGGTCGTAATGATGTCGGGACACGGCACCGTGGAAACGGCGGTGGAGGCAACCCGGCTGGGCGCCGTGGACTACGTGGAGAAGCCGCTGTCGCTGGCGAAGTTGCTGCACACGGTTCAGAGCGCACTCGAAGAGGGCCGCCGGCGCAGGCAATCCGCAAGAACGCTGGTGCCGCCGCTGATCGCGCCTGTCGGTCGCAGTCACCTGATGCGTGACTTGCGTGAGCAGACCAAGCAACTCGCGCCACACGCGGCGAACGTGCTGATTACCGGAGAGCCGGGCACCGGACGCGAGGCCTTCGCGCGCTACATTCACTCACTGAGTCCACGCGCAAGCGGACCGTTCGTCTCTATCAGCGGCGGTGCCCTGCCGGAGAAGGACCTCGAAGCGGCGATCTACGGAGATGAAGCCGGCGGCCAGCTCAGCAAGGGCATTCTGGACCAGGCCGATGGCGGCGTGCTGTTCATCAATGAACTGGCTGACCTTTCTCCCGCCGCGCAGCGACTGTTGTTTGCCGCCCTCGACACGGGCAGCTACACGCGAGTTGGAGGAAACGCGCCGGTGCGGGTCAATGCACGCATCATTTCGTCGGCTCAGTCGGGCTCTGCGGCGCAGGGCGCCGAACCGTTTCGGCTGGACCTGTTGTCGCACCTGAGCGTGCTTGGCTTGAAAGTGCCGCCGTTGCGGGACTACGCGGAAGACGTCCCTGAGTTGCTGCGTCACTATGTGGACCGCCTGGTGGATGAAGAACACCTGCCGTTTCGTCGGTTCGGCGTCGCGGCGCAGAACCGGCTGCGTAACTACCCGTGGCCGGGCAACATGCGCGAACTGAAGAATCTCGTGCATCGACTGCTGATCCACGGCGGCAGTGAAGAGATCCGCCTCGAGGAGATCGAACAAGAAATTGAGTCACTGGCACCGGACAATGAGCCGCTCGTGAAGCAGGATCTGCTGTCACTTCCGTTGCGTGAAGCGCGCGAGCATTTTGAACGCGCTTACCTCACGCAGCAGTTACAGTTGTGTAATGGCAAGGTCGGGCAGCTGGCGAAGCGCGTTGGAATGGAGCGGACACACCTTTACCGCAAGTTACGCTCGCTGGGCGTGGATTTCCGCCAGACCGAGGAATAATCGGGCACCGGGCCGGGCAAACCGGCCAGTCCCTGGCGAAATGCAACGCTGACTACGGGGCCGGGCGGGCCGGGAATTCTTTCATCGCCAGGCCAACGACGTTTCGGACCGCAGCAGGTTCGAGACTGCCGCCCTTGACCTGCCCGGAGATGCTGCCCTGCCAGACTTCCGCGTTGCTTTTCGCATCGACCGCATGGATGACCAGTGTGCCTTCCTGGTAGTTGCGTACGCTCGGCGTACTCATGTTGACCGAGCCGCCGAAACCGCCGCTGTAGCCACCGACGCCGACGCCGACACGCACGGGCGCGCTTTCCACCCGGTCTGCGCGGGCGGTTTCGTAAGCAAACAGCAGGTCGGGTTGCTGCTGGTCCTCCGCGTAGCCGCGGCGCCGCAACTCATTGCGGATTCCTTCGCGGATGTTCTGATCCAGCAGGCGCAGGGGCTGATCGACACCATCGACCCCTGGCGCGGGGTACCAGCCGAAAGTCCTGAATGCCCCAAAATCCGCTCCTTGGGCCAGTACCGACTTTGGCGCCGGGGGCGCGCTGCCCGCGCAGGCGGCAAGGGCCGTCGCAAGCAGTAAAGATGAAAGGATCAGTCGATAGTTCACGGGCTGGGGTCCTCTCGCCTACTTTGAGCCGCTCACGATGTAGTCGACCGCATTGATGACGGACTGATCCGACAGGTCCGTCCTTCCCCCTTTGGGGGGCATGTAGCCGCTGTTCCCCTGGAATCCCTCAAGCGCATGCTTATGCAGCGTGTCGGGTCCCTTTGCAATTCGCTCGGCCCATGCCGCTGGCTCGCCGTATTTCGGTGCACCGGCGATGCCGGCACCGTGGCAGGCCGCGCAGGCCTGCGCGTAGGTATCTTCGCCAGAGAGGTCGACCATTGCTGCCGCGACCGGCTCGGCGGCAACTAACGCCGAGTTGTCCTCCCCAGCGACCGCCACCCGGGCCACCGGCTTGATGCGTTGCTCGATCTCCTGGCGATAGACAGGATCGTTGACCTTGGCGGCGCCCGACGTGTTGCCCGCGATAATACGCGCAAGAATGATCAGGCCAATGGCAGCGGCAACCAGGATGCCAAGCACCAGCATAAAGGTGTCGAAAAACTTACGATCGTGCGAAGCGCTCACGAGGCCTCTCCAGATTGGACTTGAAAACTGGGCGCGGAGTATAACCCGGCCGCCGCCGCCTTGCGTCCTCAAAAATGGACGCCAGCCATCCGCAACGCTATGATCCGCACCGTATTTTAGGTTCAAAAAGAGCCTCACCCGGTGAACCAGACGGTTCGTGAAAGGCCGGTCGCGCGATCGCGCACAGGGCCGGCTGGTGAGAGGAGTCCTGAGGCCGTGCATCGGCAGTCTGCAATCGGCGACAATAGTGATATCAAGTAATCGACGGTCTGGCGCCCGTAGCTCAGCTGGATAGAGTACTGCCCTCCGAAGGCAGGGGTCACAAGTTCGAATCTTGTCGGGCGCGCCAAAATGCAAAGGGCCTCCTTGTGGGGCCCTTTGCCATATTCGTCGAATTCGGGGACAGTTTACCTATCGCGTATTTGGCCCATACCGAGACAAAGGACCGCGGGCTGCAGAACGCCGGGCTCATTGTCCTCCCGGGCGTCGGGCATAGGTTTCCTCAAAGTGCGTCGAAGGCCGTAATCGAAAACGTCCTTCGGGTTCTATTGATCGAACAGCGGGAGGCCTCGAGACAAGACGCACGGGGCCTGAGGGGCAGCATCAATACTCGGAACCGTGATCAGGTGACAAGAAAGCTCGGCGAGGTTGAAGTTGACCCTGCCATTTTGTAAACGGAAAGTTGATGACAAGTTTCCTTTCTGTTGCAGCATGCGCGCGCACTGCAATGCAGGATTGATGACCAGCACAGTAACTAAACCCAGGCCATCTCAATGACGCCATCAAGCGCTCGTCCACACAATCGATTGACCCGTTTCTTCCACATGGGTATTGCTTTGCTGGTTATCGCGCAGCTTGCGACCAGTCAGCTTATGGCCGCTCCCGGGAAGGACAAGATCGAGGATATATTCTTCGAGATCCACGAATACACGGGCATCGCGACCTTCGCGCTGATATTCGGATTCTGGGCCTACACATTTTATCGGGCTCAGGGCACAAGCCCCAGCCTGCTATTTCCATGGTTCTCTGACCAGGGGCGAAAAGCTGTTTTTGCCGATACGAAAGAATACGTTCAGGCATTGTCAAAATTGAAGCTGCCGAAACATGCTCGACGCGCGCCATTGGCCAGCGCCGTTCATGGTCTGGGCATTTTTTTGATCGCTGTAATGGCCAGCACCGGTTTGCTTTGGTTTGCAGCGATCCAGTTCGGCGACTCCGCGAAATGGTGGGGAAATGCGGCCAGGGAACTTCATGAAGTGTTCTCCAATTTGGTATGGGCGTATCTGGTGGGACATGCCGGTACCGCTTTAGTCAATCAATTCTCGGGAAGGCAGCCGTTGTCAGATATGTGGTCACTGCGCCATTGACCGTGGATCTTCTTAGAGAGTGGGGCCGCCGATCGAGTGTCAATCGAAATATTGACCCAGATCATTGAAGCGCATGTGCAACTGTTGGTGAAGCGGCCGGGCCCCGGCTCGCCCGGTTGTCAGTTGTTGTTCTGGTAGACTCGACCCGGCTCTCCCTACCGGAGCACGAATTCGCAGCAGGTGGTGGAATGGACGGCTTTATCCAGTCGCTAGATAAGGTGCGCGACGCGGCTTCAGAAGTGGCAATGAGTGCCGTCGCAAGGCTCCCATCGCTGCTTGGGGCGCTAGCCCTCGTTCTCATCGGTTGGCTCGTTGCGCGCTTGTTCCGTCGCCTCACACTGGCGGCAAGCGCTCGCCTGAACAGCGGACTCGACCGCATTCTTCGCACGGATCAAACGCAGCGAATACGGCTTTCTCCGGCCCTGGTCAGGCTGGCTGGCAATCTGGTCTTCTGGATGGTCGTGCTTGGATTTGTCACGGTGGCAGCGGATGTCGCGCAACTGGCAACCCTTGGCCACTGGCTGGAGCGAATCGTCGCCTACCTGCCACAGCTGTTTGTCGGCATCCTGATCGTTGCGGCCGGAATCCTGATTGGTTCGATTGTGCGCGACATTGTTTATGACGCGCTGGCTTCAGCGGGCGTTGCTCAGCGCAGCCTCATCGGCAAGCTGGCCCAGGCCGCAACCGTGCTGGCGGCCATCGTTATCGGTATCGACCAGATCGGTATCGACGTTACTTTCGTGACTACGATGCTCGCGATCGTACTCGGTGGTGTGGTTCTGGGATTCTCCGTTGCCTTTGGGCTCGGCGCCCGAAGTCTGGTTGCAAACCTGGTTGCATCGCATGCGATGCAGCGCCAGTTCAGCATTGGCCAGCGCGCTCGCATCGGCGGTGTAGAAGGTGAAATTCTAGACTTCACACCGACCAGCGTCGTCCTGTCGAGCGACGAGGGACGTGTGAACGTGCCGGCGAGTCGTTTCGACGACGAGTCGTCCGTTCTGCTTTCCGGGAGATCCGGGGTTGGCTAAGCTACCAAGACTGACGCTCGCGTTTCTGCAGCGTCAGCCTGCTTCAGCCGCGCGTGCATTGGAAGCCCTGGCGCCCGAGGGGGCCGCCGAAGTTCTGAAACAGGTGCCGGTGCGCGTCAGCGCGCCGGTTTTCTCAGAGATGACGTCGATTCATGCGGCGCGTTGTGCGGCGTCCCTGCCGCCGGCAAGCATTGCAGCAATCTGCGAGTCATTGCCTCATGCGGATGCTTCTGCGCTGTTGCGAAATATTGACGAAGCGCTGCGCGATGAGGTGTTGGCGCGGTTGCCCGGCAAGGTCTCCCGGCGTTTTCGACGGGCCCTGGTCTACGCACACGATATTGTCGGCGCATGGGTCGAGCCAAACGTGCCAGCGCTCAGCGAGAGCCGGACGGTCAGCGACGCGAGACACCTCCTCAGCCACATCGATGACTATTCAGCCAGTCATTTGCCCCTGGTGGACCAGGCGCAGAAATACGTCGGGCTGCTGTCGCTTTCAGTACTGCTGCGCGCCAGCCCGAACGCACGCCTCGAGACGCTGGCGTGGAAAGAGTGTCCGGCGGTTCTGGATTCGTATTCCCTGGCGACAGTCGCCGCAAGAGATGACTGGGACGAAACCACGCTGCTGCCCATCGTCAATCACCGAGGTGAGTTGCTCGGGGGTCTAAGCAGAAAAACATTGTCCAAGGCCATGCGCAGTCAGGGCTCGCACGAGCCGGTGACACATGCCTCCGTGCTGGCGCACCTCATGGGCGCCTATCTGGTAGCTGCGGAGGGCGTGCTGAAACAACTGTTGTCCGGAGTTGGCTCGCCGGTCAGCCATGACTGGCTCAAATCGCATGACCGGTGATCTTGACTCCGCCATCCGCGAGCTGGACCGGCGTTTCCTGCTCGATCACCCGTCGGAAGCGGCGCGCCTGGTCGAGGAACTCGATGAAGAGTCCGTGACCGATGAGCTGGCCGATCAGTCTGCGCGTGTGCTGGTGCCCGTTTTTCGCCGGCTTCAGCCGGCCGTTGCTGGGCGGCTGATCGAACGACTCCCAGAGGCGCTGACACAGAGCCTGATGTCCGAGTTGTTGCCAAGGGAAGCCGTGCAGATTCTCGGTACGCTGGACCAGGAATCGGAGCAGGCGATACTTCGACAGTTGCCAATATCGATTCAGGAAGAACTGAAGGACCTGATGAGCTACCCGCAAGACACAGCGGGATTTCTCATGGACACCCGAATCGATATGTTTCACGAGGCCATTACCGTGGGGCGGGCGCTGGACCTGCTGCGGCGGCACAGGACGAGGACGGCGCGCAGCCTGTTCCTGGTGGGGGAAGACAACCGATTAGTCGGTAAGGTTTCGATTCAGGAAGTCGCGGTTGCGGACCCCGGAGAGAGATTGAAGGACATCGCCCAGCCGTTAACGGCCTCGGTGAGCGCTCTTACGCCGAAGGACGAGGTTGTACAGCTTGTCGAGTCCCACCAGCTTGCGGATTTACCGGTGGTCGATGTCGACGGGCGCCTGCTCGGCGTGATTTACAACGCGACCCTCATGCATGCCATCCAGGAAGACGTGTCCGCGGACATCCAGATGATGAGCGGCGCGAGTCCCGACGAGAAAGCCCTGTCTTCGCCATGGTTTGCGGTTCGCAAGCGACTGCCCTGGTTGCAGGTCAACCTGCTGACAGCTTTCCTCGCGGCCGCGGTCGTCGGGTTGTTCGAGTCGACCATCGCGAAGTACACAGCGCTGGCCGTGTTGTTGCCCGTGGTGGCGGGTCAATCCGGCAATGCCGGTGCGCAGGCGTTGGCGGTGACCATGCGCGGGCTTTTCCTCAAGGAAATCACGCCCCGCCAGTGGCTGGGGGTGACGCTGAAAGAAGCCAGTGTGGGCCTGGTGAACGGCATGGCTATTGCTGTCACCTGCGGCCTCGGCGTCTATGTATGGAGCCGCTCGCTGGGGCTGGTGATCGTGATCATGTCCTCCATGGTGCTGGCGATGATCGCAGCGGGGCTGGCCGGGGCACTTGTACCCATTGCACTGCGTCGTCTTGGCCAGGATCCTGCCCAGTCTTCTTCGATCATCCTGACGACGGTTACGGATATCGCCGGCTTCTTTTCGTTCCTGGGGATCGCTACCGTTCTTTCGAACATGCTTGGGTGACGCGAGTCACGGCACCGCCGAACATGCATGTCAGCGCCGCTCGCGACGTCACGATGCAATTCACCTGAACATGCCAATGGAACACGACAGCCAGCGTGCGAAGAAAGACCAGCCTCGCCGCCGCAGTGAACTGATCCGGTAACGAGAAAGCAACGGCGCGGACAGCTTACTTATCTCAGGACCAGCCCGTGGCGCACACTGGGAGTCGCCCTGCGAGATACGCAGACCGTCCCCCGCTTCACCCTTGCGCTAGCAGGCGGACACGCCGCCATCAACGGCCAGATACTGGCCCGTGATGTGCCGCGAGGCTTCCGATGCCAGGAAGACGATTGTGCCCATCAGGTCTTCATCGCCCCCGATACGCTGCAACGGGGTCATCGCAAGGACCATTTTTTCCAGTCGGCCCAGCAGGCCGGCCGACATCTTGGAAGGAAAGAACCCCGGGCAGATCGCGTTGACATTGATATTGTACTGGCCCCACTCGGCAGCCAATGCGCGCGTGAAGTTGATATCCGCGCCTTTACTGGTGTTGTAGGCAATTGTCGCCATGCCGGGCGGGTTCCCGGCGAGGCCTGCGATTGAAGAGATGTTGATGATCTTGCCTGACTTCTTCGGAATCATCACCTGCTTGCCGACGTACTGACTCAGGAAAAACATTGCATCGACATTGAGATTCATGACTTTGCGCCAGGCTTCGGCCGGGTAATCTTCCGCCGGCGCGCCCCAGGTCGCGCCGGCGTTGTTGACGAGGATGTCGATCGTACCGTAGTGCTCGAGCACGCCATTGACCAGCGCCGGGATGCCCTCGAGTTTCGACAGGTCGTTGGTGATCGTCAGCACGTCGATGCCTTTTGCAGAAAGGCGTGTTTTCGCGGCGCCGAGTTCGTCAGCTTTGCGGGCCGTGATGGCGACTTTCGCACCCATCTCGCCCAGCGCCTCGGCCATCTGTAACCCCAGGCCGCGTGAACCGCCGGTAATCAGTGCCACCTTGTCGGTCAGGTCGAACAGTTTCCTAACGCTCATCGTATTGTCCCCCCGGATTTCGCCACCCGATACCGCGTTCTGAGCGGGATCGCCTGGGCGCTATTTCGGCTGCTTTGCCATCTTACTTTGAAATTGCGGCCGGGCCTCGTCGTCTTGGCGTAGGCTTATGGGATCCATGACTGACCGGACCTTTCGTGTCCGAGGGCTGCGCCGTGAAAAAGAAATCTGCTGCCTCTGATCCCGGCCAGCCCGGCTTTGCCGATCTCGGGCTCAGTGCCGAGGTGCTCGCTGCAGTCAACGCCGTAGGCTATGAATCGCCTTCACCGATCCAGGCCGCGACGGTTCCTGTGCTTCTGGCCGGTCGCGACATGCTCGGCCAGGCCCAGACCGGCACCGGCAAGACCGCGGCATTTGCGCTGCCAATTCTCAGCCGAATCAAAGTCAAGTCGGGCCCTCCGCAGGTTCTGGTGCTGGTACCGACGCGCGAGCTGGCGATTCAGGTCGCCGAGGCTTTCCAGCGCTACGCGTCTGACTTGAAGGGCTTTCACGTGCTGCCGATCTACGGCGGGCAAAGCTACACGCCGCAGTTGACGAGCCTGAAGCGCGGTGTCCACGTGGTCGTCGGGACACCCGGGCGGATCATGGACCACATTAAACGTGGAACACTTGACCTTGGGGGCATCAGTGCCCTGGTGCTCGATGAGGCCGATGAGATGCTGCAGATGGGCTTTGTCGACGACATTGAATGGATTCTCGAGCAGACGCCAGCGACGCGGCAGGTTGCACTGTTTTCGGCGACGATGCCGACGCCGATTCGCAGAATCGCGCAGAAGCACCTGCGCGACCCGGTCGAAGTCACGATAAAGAGCAAGACCACCACGGCGGCCAACACGCGGCAGCGGTACTGGATCGTCAGCGGCCTGCACAAACTCGATGCACTAACCCGCATTCTCGAGGCGGAGCCCTTCGATGCGATGCTGGTGTTCGCTCGGACCAAGCTCGCGACGGTGGAACTGGCCGAGCGGCTCGAGGCCCGCGGATTCGCCGCCGCCGCGCTCAATGGAGACATGCTGCAAAAAGAGCGCGAACGAACGGTGGCTCGTCTCAAGAATGGCCAGCTCGACATCCTCGTTGCCACCGATGTGGCCGCGCGCGGACTCGACGTCGATCGCATCGGCCACGTTATAAACTACGATGTTCCTTACGACACTGAGTCTTATGTGCACCGCATCGGTCGCACCGGCCGCGCCGGTCGCAAGGGCGAAGCGATCCTGTTCATCACGCCGCGCGAGCGCAACATGTTGCGGTATATCGAGCGTGCGACGCGGCAGCCACTTGAACCCATGGATCTGCCGACAATTGCCGATGTCAACGAGCAGCGGATCGCCCGGTTCCGTCAACGCATCACCGAGGCGCTGGCCGCGGGGCAGGCCGAACCGTTCCGAAGCCTGATCGAAGAGTTCGAGCGTGAGCAAAACGTACCGGCTATCGAAATTGCCGCCGCACTCGCGAGTCTGCTGCAGGGCGACAGTCCCTTGTTGCTCAACGACAGGCGCGAGGGCAAGGAGGCTGTCTCTGCTGAACCGGGCGGGCGGTCATCCGGATCGCACAAGTCAGGCAGGCGTGATGCAGACCGACATTCGCAGGCGCAGTCCGGCGAGGATTCCGCTGACCGCCTCGCCGACGAAGACACGCAGACCTATCGACTCGAGGTCGGCTACGTTCACCGGGTAAAACCGGGCAACATCGTTGGTGCGATCACCAACGTCGCCGGACTCGGTGGTCAACAGATCGGGCACGTCGATATCCGCGAGGACCACACCTACGTCGGGCTGCCGAAGGGTTTGTCGAAATCGATCCTCGGTGAGCTGAGAAAGACGCGCGTCGCCGGGCAGTTGCTGCGCATCAGCGAGGTCCGGGAGGTGCCGCCCAAGCCGCTGCGCAAGCCTCCACGGCGGTCGGGACCCCGATCCCGAAAGAGCGATTGACTCAACTTTTCTGCGCCGCGGCTCGGCCGTGGGATCCCGCGCGGCTTTGACGCCGCGCGGGCGGGCCCGGTCCAGGGTCAATCGCTCAGTCGAACGGCACCGGTTTCGGTGTCTGCTCTGTCGAGGGCGGCAGAATCGGCAACAGGAACGTCGGCTGATCGCCCGTTAGTGTATTCAGGAATGCAGCGATACGGGCGTTCTCCTCAGCCGAGAATGTACGGCCCAATTGCAGGTGACCCATGACCTCAACGGCCTCCCCCAACGTAGCCGCGCCGCCGTCGTGAAAGTACGGATAGGTCAATTCGACGTTGCGCAGAGTCGGAACCTTGAACTTGAATCGGTCGGCGTCGTTACCGGTCACCTTGACCAGGCCTTGAGACGTATTCTTCGTCTGGTAAGGTTCGACAACGCCCATCTTCTGGAATGATGTCCCGCCGAGTGCGGGGCCGTTGTGACAGGCAACGCAGCCGCTGCTCTTGAACAACTCGTAGCCGGCCAGTTCCTCGGCGTTGATCGCCTGATTGTCACCAAGCAGCCACTGGTCGAAGCGTGAATTCGGCGTAACCAGCGTCTTTTCAAACTCTGCGATTGCGTCGGTCACCCGGTCGATATCGATACCGTCACTGCCGAAGACCTGCCTGAATTCAGTCCGGTATTCAGGAATCGAGGTCAGCACGCTGACGGCCAGTCTATGTGTAAAGGCCATCTCGCCTGGATTGGCGATCGGGCCACCCGCCTGTTCCTTCAGGTTCGCCGCTCGACCATCCCAGAATTGCGCCAAGCTCATGCTCGAGTTCAGGACCGTGGGCGAATTGATCGGTCCCTGCTGCCAGTGGGCCGCTCGAGGTTTTCAGGTTGTCGCTGCCGCCAAGGCTCAGGTTATGGCAGGAGTTACATGAGATGAATCCCGACTTGGATAAGCGCGGATCGAAGTAAAGCTTCTTGCCCAGCTCGGCCCGTGCCAGGTTGATTTCCTTTACGGGAGCAATCGGCTCAACGGGCTCCTGAGCGATCGCTTTCGCGGAGACGGCGACGGCGCCTGCAATGAATACCGTAGCCAGCAATTGACTTCTGTTCATGATCGAGCCTCTGGGGGTGAGGAGATTTCGCGGTTGAGTGTGCTTGTCGAGCGCATACGCCTGGCCAAGTCGGGCAATGACAATACGCTTGCTGGTGCCGATGCATCTCGTTGAACTACCGCATGAGAACTCGTCGGCGACTCAACAATGACTCCCGCATCACTTCTAGCCGTTCACGGGCGAGCGGTCATCGTGTCTTGCGGCAGCCGGGTAGCTATTTTCCGAAGGCGGCGCGGTGGCCTTTCAGTGGTTGAGTGGTTCAGGCTTTTTGCGATCCTCGAGCTTGCGTAAACTGCAAGGCTTACGCCCGAAATGCTCGTGTTCCGAGCAGCGGCGATATTTGACTGGAGGCATTCCGGATGCGCTTGAAAGACAAGGTCTGCTACGTGACGGGCGCGGCGTCGGGCATTGGCGAGGCTGTCACGGGGCGCTTCCTAGAGGAAGGCGCAAGGGTCGCGATGATCGACCGTAATGCCGAACGCCTTGCGGCGGTCGCAGCCGCATTCAGCGAAGCCTTTGGCAATGCGGTGTTTCCGCTGGAACTCGATGTTCGCGATGACGGCGCCGTCCAGCGCTCGGTGGCCGATACACTCAACCGCTGGAGCCGATTCGATGTTGCGGTCAATTGCGCCGGTATTCTTGGGCCGGTTGGGAAACTCCACGAGATCGATGCTGGTGACTACCGCGAGTTAATGGACAACAACCTCGGCGGTATCTTCAATTGCATGCGCCACCAGCTGGCAGCAATGCAGGAAAGACAAGTTGGCAGCGTGGTCAATATCGCGTCGGCCGCCGGATTGGTCGGGTTTCCGACGGCGGCCGCTTATACGGCGGCCAAGCACGGCGTCGTTGGCTTGACGCGAACCTGTGCGATCGACTATGCCGGCGACGGTATTCGCGTCAACGCAATTGCCCCGGGCGGCGTCGACACGCCGTTGATCCGTGCGACGACCTGCTCAACCCCTGAGGGGCAGGCCATGATCGAGGGACTGCACCCGATGAAACGCCTTGCTCAGCCTCGCGAGATCGCTCATGCAGCCTTGTTTCTCGCATCCGACGAAGCATCTTTCGTGACTGGCGAAGTGTTCGCGGTTGATGGCGGCTGGGTAGCATGGTGAAACATCATTGCGGCTGCGCGCCGTTGCTCAGCCGGCGTAGAGGCGTTCTATCTCGGCCGCATACTTAGCGAGGATCGGCTTGCGCTTGAGTTTTGACGTAGGCGTCAGCTCATCACCGCCCGGTTCCCAGTCCACCCCCAGTATCTTGAAGCGCTTGATCTGCTCGACCCGGGATAACTCGCCGTTCGCCTTCTCTACAGCTGCCTCTATCTGCTCGCGAAGATCACTGTTTCCACTCAGCGCGGCCAGCGAGGCATCCGGAAGGCCCTGTCCGGCAGCCCAACTCGCGCTGGTGTCCGGGTCCAGCACGATCAGCGCGACGTTGTAGGGATGGGCGTCACCGACACAAATCGCCTGCCCGATCAACGGGCTGGCCGATTTAATATGCTGTTCGATATTGGCAGGCGACAGGTTTTTGCCCGCCGCATTGATGATGATTTCCTTCTTCCGGTCGACGATCTTCACGTAGCCGTCGGCGTCGATCTCGGCGATATCTCCGGTGTGCAGCCAGCCGTCATCATCGAGCGCCTCGGCCGTCTTCTCCGGATCATGCCGATAGCCCTTCATGACCAGCGGTGCTTTGACCAGCAGTTCACCGTCTTCGAGCGTTCGAAGTTCTACACCCGGTACGGCCTGGCCCACGGTTCCGATACGGATATCGTCCGGCGGATTGACGGTCACCACGCAGGCCGTCTCGGACATGCCCCAGATTTCCTGGATAGGCAGGCCGAGGTCCATGAAGAACTTCAGCACTTCGCCAGCGATAGGGGCCGCTCCGGAAATCATCCATTCCGCCTGGTCGAGCCCGAGTTTGGCACGAACGCCCGCCTTGGCTTCTTCCGGCAGGATGGAAGGGTCGGTGATGCCGGCAGCCTCCAGTGCGGCCTTCATCTTTTCCCAGAGTCGAGGCACGGCTCCAAAGACAGTTGGTCGTACGGCGCTGATCGTCTCGCCAATCTGCTTGGCATTGTCCAGGCAGGTGATTGTGGCGCCACCGTAGATCGAAGGGTAGTAGTGGGAGAGCCAGCGGTCGGCGATGTGTGCCGAAGGAAGAAACGAAATCTGCCTGCCGCCGGGCGACATGGGTAAAGCCTGCGCGGTCGCCTGACATTCGAAGACCATGTTCGCGTGCGTGAGTTGCACGCCCTTCGGCGGGCCAGTTGTTCCCGAGGTGTAAATCAGTGTCAGCACGTCACCTGGCTGCACCGCGCGCCAGGCGGCTTCGAAGTCAAACCGCTTGTCCGTAAGCGACTCCAGTTGATCGAGTGTGAGCGCCTCCGGATGCTCACCTTCGACGAGCACGATGTGCTCGAGCCGCGGCGTGCGCACCGCAAGGATCCGCTCCAGGTATTGCGGCTCCGTAACAACCACGCGGTTGTCCGCATTCTTGAACAGGTAGGCGATCTGGTCTGCGCTCAGCGTGTTGTAAACGGAGAACGGCGTCGCGCCGAGGTGGAAGGCCGCCGTATCGACCAGGTTGAACTCCGGGCGGTTCACCAGAAGCATGGCCACCGTATCGCCGTGTTGAACCCCGAGCGCGTGCAGTCCGGTGGCGATGTTCCGTACCCGTTCGGCGTACTTGGCAAAGCTGATCTCGAGCCGGCCATCAGCCCGGCGCAACGCGGCTTGCCCGGGCCGTTGGGCTGCAGTGATCTGGAAAGCCTCACAGAGGGTTTTCGCCTCTAGGGTCGCAAGAGCAGCCCCCGCGGTTTTGGTTGCCTTTGTCATGCCAATCTCCCGGTTCGCTGCATCGGACCCCAAGAGGACGGGGGCATGCCGCGCGCTGAATTTCTTGATTTTTCGCGCCTGAAACCTGCGGAATCCCTGGCGGGCGCGGCCCGCACTTCAGTATCCGCAAGGCGGTCGCCGAGATCAACTTTCAGCCAGCTTTGCCGTATTCTGGCCGGATGCAGGATCCGAGCATTTCCCGCTGGCGTCACGGCGTCTGGCTCATCGTCGGCTTGTGGCTGGCGCTGTGGGTGCTTCGATTGTCTGTGCCCGATGATCTGGTCGAGCGAGACCAGCAGCGACAGAGCGCCTACATCATGGATGCCTGGGGCAACGGGCGCTGGTCCGCGCAGGCTGACTTCCGCGCCGATATTGCCAGTAAGCCGCCGCTCTACAACTGGCTGGGCGCGGCGGCTGTCGCCGCGGTGGGGCCTGGCCACCTGGCGGTAACAGCCCCGGCAGCCTTTTCAACGCTCTGCCTCGCGCTGCTTGCCTGGTACTGGACGAAAAGCGTGTGGGGCGCCGGTGCCGGGCTGCTGGCCGGCGTGCTCATGCTGTTGCCGATCATCGGTCCGAAAATGGTGGCCTATGTTCGTACTGACGGCCTGTTCGCGGCAACGGTTGCGTTGACGGCGTACGCGTGGTGGCGTGCCTGGGAGCATGGCCGCAGCACTTGGTGGGCGTGGCTTGCGGCGGTGCTCGCGACCCTGGTCAAAGGGCCGCTCGGTCTCGTGCTCGGTTCACTGGGGTTGCTCGCGATCGCGTGGGAGCGATGGAGTGCCCAACCCGCCGGCGTCAGTCCTTCCGCCGCGCGGGGCTTGTCCTGGCGCGCCCTGGCGGGGCTGCCCGTTTACTTCCTGCTGGCAGGCGGGTGGTTCTGGTGGGCCTGGTCGGACTGGGGCCAGCCGCTGGTCGATCGCATGATCTTCCGCGAGCTGGTCGGCCATGCGATTTCAAGCCATGACGCGTCGGGCGGGCTCGGCAGCACGCTCTGGAAAGCGCCGCTATATTTTCTTGGACGGACGGTGCCCTGGGGCCTGGTGACGGTCCTGGCCCTGGTCCGCGTGTTTCGACGACCCGATCCGGACCCATCGAGGCGTCGGGCCGAGCGCTTCCTGACCTGCTGGTTGCTCGGCGGCATCGTGATTTTCGCGCTGGCAAGTCATCAGCGAGGTGACCTGATCTGGCCCGTCGTCCTTCCGGGCGCTGTGCTCGCAGCGCCGGAACTCGTACGGCTGGCGAGCGGCTGGCCAGAGTGGGCTCGCCGGTGGCTGGGCCCGGTGCTCGTGGCGGTCGTCCTGGTGGCCCATGTCTTCTACCAGGGCACGCTGCGCCGATCCGAGGCGTCGGTGATGAGCCATGAGCTCGCCCTGACGATCATCGATCAGCCGGGACGCTATTTCCCGCTGTCTTTCGCAGTGAAATACGCGACGCAGATTCCGCTTGGCCTGAATCGTTACCTGACGATGCCGGAGCAGTACATGCCCGGGCTGCTCGATCGGCCGGCAGTCTACGTGGCGGTGCCCGAACCTCGCACGGTTGTGCGGCAGGTTCGCTCGGCCGGCGGGCAGGCCGAGGTGCTCGTGGAGACCGGGGGCGGCTGGGGTGTTGTTGCCAATCGGGCCGACTGGACGCCGGCCGATGCGACCCGCATGTTGATGGGTCCGCTGGATGTCACGGTGGAACACGCCCGATGGCTGGAATTGCGTGGCCGGACGCTGCACATCAGTGAGTCGCCAGGCCAGCCCGCAACAGTAGCCATCAGTAACGCAGGCCCGCATACCGAGTCTTTTACTATTGAGATGGAGGCCACCGATACGCCATCGCCATGGGTGCTGCGGGTCGAGCCGGCTACCCGCGTCGTCGCGACATGGACGGCCGGTCGTGGCTGGCAGAATTCGCTGAGCGAGGCCGGGCCCGTGCCTTTTTCAGGTACGGCCCGGGAAGAAGCCGGCGACTCGGCGCCCGTGCACTGAATACCCATGCAGCATAGCCAATGCCACGATCGTGCCCGCGCGCCCGCGGTCAGGCGGCCTCCTCCACACGGAGTTGCGCGTGATTGAAAATCTGAGCGTCCGGGCGCGTGCCCTTGGCCGCCGCGCTCGCGGGCGTTCACGCAAGGCGATCGGCCGCGCGCTCGCCTGGCTGCTGCGTTCACCGTCGTCGGCGTCGCGGCTCGAGCCGGCTGGTGTTCATCGGATACTGATCAGCCGCACTAACCGGCGGATGGGCAATACGCTGTTCCTGACCCCGCTGATCGAAGCCATGGGCCGTCATTTCCCGGGCGCTACGATCGATCTGCTGGTTGCTTATCCGCTGGCGCCGGAACTTTTGCGGGGACTGCCCGGCGTCAATCGCGTCTTTGTATTGCCCCACCGTGGGCCATCCCGGCTGCGTCGGCGGATCCGCATGATTCGTGACTTGCGCAAACAGGGCTACGACCTGGTCGTGGACCCCGTACAGCGATCGACCAGTGGTCGAATCGTGCTGAGCCTGGTGGGCGCACCGCGTCGCCTGGGATTTGCCGGTGAAGACCAGTGGGCGCCGCTGACACATGAGGTGCCGATGCAAAGGCGACTTCACGATGCCGAGAGCCCGGTGTACCTGCTCTCCAGCGCACTCGGTCATGAATTCGACCCGGCCGGCGTGCGTCTTCGCATCGCGCTGGATGAGTCCGAGCTGCAGGGCGGCCGCGAGGCGGTCCGGCGCTGCCTCGAGGCAAGTGAGGCACCGCCGCGACCGTCGGTAATCTACGGCTTCTTTGTCGACGCGACCGGCCGTAAAAAGCTCGAACGCGCATGGTGGCACCGATTTCTCGCGGAGCTCAGGAGACTGGACCCGGATGCCGCTTTCATCGAAATTACGCCGTCAAAAGACAGTGCGCCGTTTGATCCGGAACTGCCGACGTTGCATTTTTCATCGCTGCGCGAGCTGGCGGCCGCGATGTCTGCGTTTTCCTGTTTTATCAGTGCCGATGCCGGTCCGATGCACCTTGCCAGCGCGGTCGCTCCGACCGTTGCGTTATTCAACGTGACCGATCCGCGGCAGTATCGCCCGCTGAAGCCCGAAGACCTCGTGATCGACGTGAACACAACGACGCCCGAAGCGGCGGCTGCGAAAATCCGGGAGCACCGCAGCACCGGGCAGGGAAACCAGTAGACTGCGAGTCTGACAAAGAAGGAGAAGGCACGAACAATGATACTTGTCACCGGTGGTGCCGGTTTCATCGGCTCGAATATCGTCGCAGCCCTGGCCCAGGCGGGCCATCGGGTGGCCATCAGTGATCGTCTGCGCGACGGCGAGAAGTGGCGCAACATTGCAAAGGCCGAATTGAGCGACATTGTCGACCCGGAAACCCTGCGCGGCTGGCTGGAAAAGCATGTCGACAGCCTGCAGGCCATCGTGCACATGGGCGCAATTTCAGCGACTACCGAGACGGACGCGGACCTGATCGTGGACGTCAATTTCAGGCTGTCCTGGTTTTTGTGGCAGTGGTGCGCGAAGTATCACAAGCCATTGATTTACGCGTCCTCGGCAGCCACTTATGGTGGTGGTGAGAACGGCTTTGACGACGACTCCGTGCGGTTGCCCGAACTGCGGCCGTTGAACGCTTACGGTTGGAGCAAGCACGTGTTCGATCGGCGCGTGCAGCGTGCAATCGCCGATCGGGAACTGGCCCCACCGCAATGGGTTGGATTGAAGTTTTTCAACGTGTACGGTCCGAATGAGTACCACAAGGGCTCGATGAAGAGCGTTGTTGCGCAGAAGTACGCCGACGCCGCGGCCGGCCTGCCCGTCGCGCTTTTCAAGTCACACCGAAGCGATTACACCGACGGCGGACAGAAGCGCGATTTCGTCTTCGTCCGGGACTGCGTGGACGTGGTTCTGTGGTTCCTCGACCACCCGGATGTCGGCGGTCTGTTCAACCTCGGCAGCGGGGAAGCGCGCACTTTTGAAGATCTGGCCAGGGCGCTGTATGCGGCCTGCGGGCAGGCGCCTCGAATCGAATACATCGACATGCCGCAGATACTGCGGGGCAAGTACCAGTATTTCACCGAGGCACCGATGGGTCGCCTGCGCGATGCAGGCTACTCCAGACCGTTTACGGGTCTCGAGCAGGGTGTGGACTGCTACGTGCAGGAATACCTCTCCAGGCCGGACCCGTATCGCTGAACGTGAAACCGGGCAACGGCATACGGCATGTCATTGTCGATCGCGACGGGGTTCTGAACCGCGAGGCGCCCGGCCATGGCTGGATTTCACGGCCGGACGCCTGGGTCTGGGAAGACGGCGCGCTCGATGGACTGCGGTTGTTGTCGGATTCGGGCCTGCGCATCTCAGTAGCAACTAACCAGTCCGGGGTCGGTCGCGGCATCATGACGGTCGCCGACCTGCGGCGAGTCCATGCTCGAATGCTGCGAGAGGCGGCCCTGGCCGGTGGATCCATAGCCGAGGTCGCCTGTTGTCTTCACGCGCCCGGGGAGGGTTGCGATTGCCGCAAGCCAGGTCCCGGTCTGTGCCGGGCTTTACTGAAGTCCTCGGGCATACCGGCGGAACAGACCGTGATGGTCGGCGACGCGATGAGGGACCTGCAGGCAGCACAGGCCGCCGGTATTCTGGCCGTGCTCGTGCGAACAGGAAAGGGAAGGGCGACCGAAAGCGCCCTGCAAGGGTCGGCGACATTGGTTTTCGACGATCTTCATGCGGCCGCCCGGGCAATTGTCGATGGTCGTATCACAAAGGAACGGGTGACCTGATGAACATACAAGCGGTATTCGCCGAGCACATGCAGGTGATGCAACGGGCGGAAATGGAACTCTCGTCGGTACTCGTCGAGGCCGCCACGAAAATGATTTCGACGCTTCAGAAGGGGCACAAGATCCTCGCTTGCGGGAATGGGGGGAGCGCTTCGGATGCGCAGCATTTCGTCGCCGAAGTAGTCTGTCGTTTCGTCGACGATCGACCGGCGCTGCCGGCCATTGCGCTGAGTTCCGATCCGTCAACGTTCTCTGCGATTGGCAACGATTACGGTTACGAGCGCGTCTTCGCGCGGCAGATCGAGGCGCTGGCCGTGGCGGGAGACCTGCTGCTGGCGATCAGTACCAGTGGGCGATCGGCCAACGTGCTGGCGGCGGTGCGCGAGGCCAGGGCACGTGGCTGTACGGTCGTCGCGCTGACCGGTGCGGGCGGCGGCCCGCTGGCCGGGCTGGCTGACCTGAGCATCGCAGCGCCTTCGACCGTGACGGCACGGATCCAGGAAGTGCATGGGGTCTGCGTCCATGTGCTGGCGCAGGCTATCGACACGGCAGTGACACGCGGCGAGGTTTTGCCGCCATGACTGGCAGCGATGCGGCGCTGGCGGCGGTGGTCGATCGCTTTGCGGGGCTCAGCGTCTGGGTCATCGGTGACCTGATGCTCGATGAATACGTTGTCGGCGATGTGGGCAGAATTTCGCCTGAAGGGCCGATACCCGTGGTCCGGGTTCGCGAGACCCAGTACCGGCTGGGCGGGGCCGCCAACGTTGCCCGGCAGGTTGCAGTGCTCGGTGCGCACGCGCAGATCGTCGGTATTGCCGGCCGCGACGAGACCGGCGACCGCTTGACTGACGAGTGCGCCCGGGTAGGGATCGATACCGGCGGCGTGCTGCGGATTGACGGTCTGCCAACGACGCGCAAGCTGCGCGTGTTGAGCCGTCGCCAGCAGATGCTGCGCCTCGACTGGGAGGACGTGCGCCCCTGTTCGGAGGAGGCGGCTGCGCAGATCGTGCAGCAGCTTCGCAGCCGCGGGGCGCCCGACGTAGTCATTCTCAGCGACTACGCCAAGGGCCTGCTGACGGACGCACTGATTGCCGAGGTGGTCGAACTGGCACGGGCCCATGGTGCGCGCGTCGTGGTCGATCCGAAGCGGGCGCGGGTCGAGTCCTACGCCGGCGCGAGCGTGATAACGCCAAATCTATCCGAACTGGAGACTGCAGTCGGCGAAGCGCTGGACCCGGCCGACGAAGCGGCGATTGCCGCGGCCGCCGAACGCCTGATGAACCGCATCGATGGTATCGAAGCGCTGGTCGTCACCCGCAGCGAGCATGGCATGCTGCTGGTCTCCCCGGATGGAACGCGCGTGTCGGTTCCAGCGGAACGTCACGAAGTGTTCGATGTCACGGGTGCGGGCGACACGGCGATCGCAGTGCTGGGTCTGGGTCTGGCCGCCGGCGCATCCCTGGAAGATGCGGTGCGGCTGGCTAATACCGCAGCCGGTCTTTCCGTGATGCAGGTCGGTGCCGCGGCGATCTCGGCGGAAAGCATTCGCGAGTCGCTGGTGGGTCGCCGGGCCGGCAAGATACTCGGTCGTGACGAACTGGCGGCCAGAGTGCGGGACTGGCGCCTTAGCGGCAAACAGGTCGTATTCACGAACGGCTGCTTTGACCTGCTGCACGCCGGTCATCTTTCATTGCTGCACGGAGCGGCCGCGCTCGGTGATGTGCTCGTGCTCGCGATCAACAGCGACGAATCGGTGCGCCGCCTCAAGGGGCCGGAGCGCCCGCTTGTGGCGGCTCAGGAACGTGCCGCATTGCTGGCCGCACTGGAATGCGTCGATGCCGTGACGATCTTCGACGAGGACACGCCGCTTGAGACGCTGAAGGCCGCGCCACCGGACGTACTCGTCAAGGGGCAGGACTATCGGCGGGAGCAGGTGGTGGGGCGTGAAATCGTCGAGGCCGCCGGCGGTCGCGTGGAGCTGGTGCCGCTGTTGCCGAACAAATCAACAACCGCGTTGCTCGAACGAATCAAACGCAGCCGACACTGATTCGGGGACCGTTTGCGCATTTCGGCACTCCTCCCGCCCTGTAACCAGTTCAACGATGGGCGAAATAAGTCCGCTGTCTCCTCAGTAGCGGCCTCAAGGCGTGTACCAGATCGGCGAGCTGTAAGCACGTTCCTGAATCGTGGCGGGGCGCTTCGTGTCCCGCCAGTCGATTCCCAGGGCGATCGCGTCCAGCAGCGAATAGCGCGGGGTCGGAATCTCCAGCACCCGTAGGTAATAGAACGCATGTTGTGACGCGTCGAAATCGGGGTCGATCCAGACGGTCGCCAGTTCAGCATCGCCGATCGTGTTGGCATATTGCCCGGTCTGGAGATCGACGGTGTTACCCACTGGCCTTGAGCCATCGCTCCGGCCATCTGACAGCGCGACGTCATAGACTTTTTCCCGGGCTTCGCCATCCTTGCCGAGCCAGCCCTTTACGATCTGCAGGCGATCCAGGTTCGCGCCGTTGGGGTCCTTGCCTGCGGCCACCAGAAAGCTTGGCGCCTTGTTCCCATCGGCCTTCAGGTCACTGCCCATCGGTACGCCTTTACGGTACCCGGCGGCGGCGAGATCGGCTGACTGTGCGTCCGCTGCCTTGAATTCGAAACCCCCGAAAAACCGCAGCCGGATGCGCGGTCCCGTTGAGGCATAGACCTCTTTGCGCTTGAACGCATCGACCAGCGCCCGTCGGGTGTTCTCTGTCGCCCAGACACCGACGTAGCCGGCTGCGCCCATGTCCCATCCCTTCGACGAGCCGAGGCCCGTCGGGTGCGATCGCTGCTCCGGCCTGGCATCGTGCTGACTCTTGCCGGCGAAGTTGGTTTCTTCGACCGCCGACATGCCCGTGTGCGAATCGGTGCTGCCAATCATGCCGACCTTGAATGGATTCAGGCCAATCTTTGCTTCGAGTTCAAGGCCGCGTTTCAGGCCTGAGCGCAGGTAGTCAGCCTGGGTCGGATCAGGTGTGCGTCCGTCGGGTGTAAGAACGAAAAGATAGGTTTCGTAGTCCGCGAATTCGTCGTTTGGCGAGAGCAAAGGGTGCGTCTCCGAGTCGCCCTTGATCTGAGTCGCCTCGACCACGGGCTCCCATTTCATGCGCGTCGCCGCATAGTCGGCGTCGATTGCATCGCCTTTCTGACCGCTGAGCGGAAACATCTGGCCGATGCTGAGATTCGGGTTGTGCGGTATCGCGACGAATTCGGCGCCCGTCGCGGCGCTTACCTGCTCAAGCCAGGCCCAGAGATCCTCGGGGTCGTCGCTTTCGAGCGTGCTATACGGCAGAAACCGGCTGGCCACGTCAGCGCCCTGTGCAGTGAATACCACGCGATGCAGGTTGCCGCCTTGCGGTTGTGCCGACCATTCCCAGCCAATCAGCGCCGTGAACACTCCCGGTTGATTGTAGCGCTCGGCGGCTTCGATCTGCGCGTCCCAGGTGTCGCGACGTTTCTCGCCGGCGTGGAGGTCCTTGTATATATCTGCAGCGGTGAGTCCGCGGTCGTTTTCGATGCCACTGCCCGCATTGACCAGCAGGTCATACACCGCTTGTAATTCTTCGTTGTTTTGCGCGCCGCCGATTTCGCGAAAGATCTTGCCTGTCTTCGTCGCGTTGAGTTCCTTGTCGCCGCCGAACAACCTCGGAAACGCTCCCATGGCTTCGGCATGATCGGCGACCACGAGGAAATCGAGCGGCGTCGCCAGTTGCATGCGCACACCCGTGGTCGGGCTGATCACTGGCAGGCCCTTCGCGAACCGATAGGCCGTATCGGGGGTCGAATTTGGCGTTCCGAACAGGTAAACATCGAACGAATTGCCAGTATGCAGGTGCGTGTCACCCCAGTAGAGATTCGTGCGGTCGGCAAGAGCAATCTGCGCGGCCAGGCAGAGCGCAGCGGCGCCCAGCGCCGTATTTCTTCTGAACATCGACTCGCTCCCCTTACGGCGCATCCCGGGACAGTTTACTTGAATATCCAGAGGTCGACCCTTGCGTCAGCAACGAACGGATCCCTCGAAAAGCAGAGGGCCCCTGATGCCGAATCAGGCTACGGATCTGACGATGTAGCCGCCGGATTTTTCGTCTTTTTCGATCTCGATGAGTTTTCGCGCCTGCGCTTCTTCCAGCAATGCGCTGAATGACCTGAATCCGTGGTAACTCTCGTTGAAGCCCGGCTTTTGCCTTTTCAGCGTCTGCTTGATCATCGAGCCCCAGATCTTCTCGCCGGGCTCACGTTCGTCGGCCAGCGCTTCAATCGTTTCCATGACCAGGTCAAAGGCTTCCTGCTTGTGAGCATCCACAGTGGCTGGCGGCTCGGGCTCGTCGCTCGATGTCGACTTTGCCGGCTGGCGCGCCGTGCTCTGTTTCGCCGGCGTCTTCTTGCGTTTTCGGCGCTGCTCTTCCTTCAGCACCAGGTCGTCGTAATAAATGAACTCGTCGCAATTGGCGATTAACAGGTCCGAAGTGGAGCTCTTGACGCCGACACCGATGACGATCTTGTTGTTCTCGCGCAGCTTGCTGACCAGTGGCGAGAAATCCGAATCGCCACTAATGATCACGAATGTGTCGACGTGAGATTTCGTGTAACAGAGGTCCAGCGCATCGACGACCATGCGAATATCGGCCGAGTTCTTGCCGGACATGCGCACGTGGGGAATCTCAATGAGTTCAAACGAAGCCTCGTGCATCGGCGCCTTGAAGTCCTTGTAGCGAGCCCAGTCGCAATAGGCCTTCTTGACGACGATACTGCCCTTGAGCAATAACTTCTCCAGGACCTTCTCGATGTCGAACTTCGCGTACTTTGCATCGCGCACACCGAGCGCGACATTTTCGAAGTCGCAGAACACGGCCATGTTTGTGGTTTGAAGTTTTCCCATCGGATCATCTTATCATTGCGCAGGGGTTGGAAATAAAAACGCCCGGCGGCGCCGGGCGTGTCAGGTTCAGACTCGCAGGAGCCATCAACCGGCCGGCGTCTCTTTCGCTGCCAGCGCGTTGATAGTCTCGAAAAGTTTCTCTTCGGACCCGGCCATTCCGACATCGGTCTTGTACTTGCCATTGACGATAAAGGTCGGTGTGCTGGTGATCTGGTAGCGGCGGTTGAGTTCTTCGGCACGGCGAACGCTCGACTCCACCGCGAAAGAACTGTACGTCTTCTTGAAGTCTGCCTTGCTGACGCCCCTGGATACGAAGAAATCTTCAAGCTTTGCCGTCGTGTCGAGGCGATTGCCGCGCACGTTGATTTCGCGGAATATTTCGTCGTGCAGCTCGGGCTTTCCAAGGGTCTCGACGGTGTAGAAAGCCCGAGCGTGGGTCTTCAGCATTTCGTTCCAGGTGGCCGGCATCTGTATGAGCTGCACGTTGGCGGCGCGGCCTTTCTTGTTCCAGCTTTCGACCGCCGGTTCGATCAGGTAGCAGTGACCGCAGGCGTACCAGAACACCTCGACTACCTCGATCTGGCCGGGATCGACATTGGTCGGCTGGGCGGGCTTGAGGAGCTTGTACTGTTTGCCTTCGACGGGCTCGGCCGACATCGCCGCCATGCTGCCGAGGAAAACTGCAGCGGCCACGGCCGCATGCGCAAAGTTCAGGATGCTCTTATTCATTCGCAATCAGACCCGTAAAATTGGCTCAGGTTCAACGAAGACCCTGAATATAAGAAGCGACGGCGTCGATATCTTCGTCGGAGAGTTTCGCGGCGATGTCACGCATCATCTGATTCGGATCGGTGCTGCGCTCACCGCTCCGATAGGCGCGCAATTGTGCCGCTGCGTAGGTCGCATGCTGGCCCTGGATGGACGGATAGCCGGCGGCCGGATTGCCGCGTCCGTTGGGGCTGTGGCATGCGGTGCAGGCCGCCGTCTGGGACTCGATGTTACCGGACCGATAGACGTGCTGGCCGCGAACGAGCTTCGAGGGTTCCGTTTCCCCGCCGGTTGCCGTCTGTGCCGAGAAGTACGCGGCGAGATCAGCGATATCCTGATCTGACAGGCCCATTGCCATCGGTGACATAAGCAGGTTCTGCCGGTCGCCATTCCTGAAATTGGTCAGCTGTTGCACGATGTACGGCTCATGCTGTCCGGCAATGCTCGGCCATTCAGGATTGACGCTGTTGCCATCGACCCCGTGACAGGCAACACAGGTGGCCGCCTTGGCCTGTCCCGCTTCCTTGGACCCTGAGGCCAGTGCCGAGCCGCTGAAGGCGACAGTTGTAACCAGCACGACGGCTGCAACAAGCTTTGCAGACATGTATGTACTCCGAAGAAACTCAGCTAATCCGACGGCCCTGTCCCACATCATCCGGGACCTGACGGGCCAGCCGCAAATTGTACACTAGGATAATGGCAAGCCGCCGCGAGGAACCGAATGCATGGCCGCGTACCCGAAGGTGAAATTTCTGACCAGTGCCCAGCGGGCGGCGCAGTTTCCCGACGACGGTGGCGTCGAGGTCGCGGTGGCCGGCCGTTCCAATGCCGGTAAGTCGAGTGCGATCAATGTCATCACGGGTCGAAAGGGACTGGCCCGCACCAGTAAGACCCCGGGGGCGACCCGCCTGGTCAATTTCTTCGAACTCCGGCCTGGCCGGCGCCTGGTGGATCTGCCGGGCTACGGCTTTGCGGCAGTCTCCCGTGATATGCGCGCACACTGGGGCGTGCTCGTACGAAGCTACTTCGATCAGCGCCACTCGCTGCGGGGGGTCATCGTGGTCATGGACGCACGCCGTCCCCTGACCGACCATGATCTGGAAATGCTTGAGATGGCTGGGGCCGCCGGCGTACCGATGCATCTGCTGCTGACCAAGGCCGACAAGCTGGGCCGGGGCGCGGCCAAACAGTCACTGATCTCGGTTCAACGAGCCGTGGGTGATGCCGCGACGGCCCAGTTGTTCTCGGCCCTGAAAGGCGATGGCCTTGCCGAGGCCCGCGGCGCCCTCGAGAGCCTGCTCGAGGGACGCGGAAAAAAAGAAACCCCGGCCGAACCAGCGGATCCGGCCGGGGCAAGCATACCCGGCGTTGGGGGATGACCGGGCTAGCACCGGCCCAGGGAGGCAGGCGGGTGCTAAGCATCAAGTGGATGCTCAAGGGATTTGAGCGGTCACTTTTCGAAAAGTTCCGAAACCGCTAATTAATAATTAATAGTTAACAGAACCGGCCGAAGGCTGTCCGACGACCGGAATCGTAACGGTCGAATCCGTCAGGCCAACGCCCCGGCCCGCACATAAAAAAAGGCCGCCCGATTTCAGTCGGGCGGCCTCTGCGCGTAGCGTTTCAGCTTCTGGACAGCCTGCCGGGCGATGCCTAGAGGAATGTCCAGGTCACGCCGACCGAGAACATGTCGGTTCTGTCGAAATCGCTGACATCGAAAATCTCGTATTCTGCGCGTATGGCAAGGCTCCAGACGCGGAACTGCGCGCCGATGCCGTAGGTCAGATCGACGCCATCGTCGCTACCTTTCACCCGCTCGCCAAAGCCCTTCAAAGTGGCCGAGCTGTCCCAGCCGAAGGCCCCGACCCGGGCAAACAGATCCACCGGTCCGATCGGCACGAATCCGAGCGCCGACAGGGTCCAACCGTCGAGGCCGATCTCGGCCTTGAGCTTATCGCCGTCAATGTTCGCGACACCATCGTCGCCTGTGCCAAGGTCGACCCAGTTGGCTTCGATCGACATCCAGTCGATGAAGCGCCACCCGGCAATCAGCTTGTAGCCTGTCGTGGTCGTGCTGTATTTCAACTTCTCATTGATACCCAGATCCGGGTCCTGGATTCGGTCTGATGTCTCGACGCTGCTCTGGCCAATGCTGCCACCCAGGTAAATTCCATTATCGGCAGCGTGGGCTGAGAAGCCGATGAAAGCCGCGACAGCTGCGGTAGCGGCGATAAGACTCTTGCGCATTTGCATGACTCCTCTGTGTAAGTGTCTTTGCGACAACATAGAGTATACGCCCCTAAAATCCTTGCTGATATGGTGTCTTATCATCGCAACATATGCGTTCGCGCTAATGGGCTTCGTCCCAATTTCGGCCGTGACCAATGTCCACTTTCAGCGGCACGCGCAGCTTGGCTGCGGCCATCATGCGCTCGCGCAAACCCCGCTCGACGGCCTCGATCTCGGTCTCGGGCACTTCGACCACCAGTTCATCGTGCACCTGCATGATCAGTCGCGACTCATTCTGGTGTGATGCCAGCCAGTCGTGCACGTCGATCATCGCTCGCTTGATGATGTCGGCCGCCGAGCCCTGCATCGGCGCGTTGATTGCGCTGCGCTCGGCGTACTGGCGGAGCTGCTGATTACGTGACCGGATATCTCGCAGGTAAAGGCGGCGCCCGAAGACGGTCTCGACAAACCCCAGTTCCCGGGCTGACTGGCGTGTCTCGTCCATGTACACCTTAACGCCTGGATAGCGCTCAAAGTAACGGTCGACATATTCCTGCGCCGCACCGCGTGCGATGCCCAGCTGCCGGGCGAGGCCAAAGGCCGACATGCCGTAGATAAGACCGAAATTGATCGCCTTCGCGGCCCGGCGCTGATCCGTCGTGACCTCTTCGGGGGCAACCGTGAAGACCTCGGCTGCCGTTGCCCGGTGAATGTCCCGGTCCTCGGCAAACGCTTTGAGCAGGCTCGGGTCGCCCGAGAGATGCGCCATGATGCGCAGCTCGATCTGCGAATAGTCCGCCGCCATCAGCAAATGCCCGGGTGGGGCAATAAAAGCCTGTCGGATCCGTCTGCCCTCCGCCGTACGGATCGGGATGTTCTGCAGGTTGGGGTCCGTCGACGATAGTCGACCCGTGGCGGCCACCGCCTGGTGGTAGGAGGTGTGGACCCGCCCGGTGGCCGGATTGACCTGTCCCGGCAGCTTGCCGGTGTACGTGGACTTGAGCTTGGCCAGACCCCGGTAGTCCATGATGATTCGCGGCAGCTCGTAATCCACCGCCAGCTCCTCGAGCACGTCCTCCGCGGTTGATGGCTGGCCCTTGGCGGTCTTGCGCTTGGCTGGAAGACCCAGCTTATCGAACAGAATTTCACGCAGCTGCTTCGGCGAATCGACATTGAATGCCACGCCGGCAGCTTCGTGGGCGCTCTGCTCCAGCTCCATCAGGCGGTTTGCGATTTCATGGCCTTGTGCATGCAGCATGTCGGTGTCGATCAGGACGCCGCGGTGCTCCATGTCCAGCAGAACGGGCACAAGGGGTTGTTCGATCTCCTCGTAGACCCGACGCAGCCCCGGCAGCTTTTCGAGTTGCGGCCACAGGCTGTGATGGAGCTGCAGCGTCACGTCTGCGTCTTCCGCGGCATAAGGTGCGGCACTTTCCAGATGGACTTCGCTGAAGCCGATCTGTTTGGCGCCTTTTCCCGCAACGTCCTCGTAGTGAATCGTATCGATACCAAGGTACTGCTTGGCGACCGAGTCAAGATCATGCCGCGTGGCTGTGCTGTTCAGCACGTAGGATTCCAGCATGGTGTCGTAGCGAATTCCCCGCAGGTCGATACCGTGGTTCCGCAGCACGTGCGCGTCGTATTTCAGGTGATGGCCGATTTTCGCGCGCTTCTGATCCTCGAGCAGCGGCTTGAGCCGCTCCAGTACGTCTTTGCGAGCCAGTTGCACCGGTGCGCCCGCATAGTCATGAGCGACCGGCAGATACGCAGCCACGCCGGGTTCGATACAAAATGACAGCCCGACGATCTCCGCCCGCATGTAATCAAGGGAGGTTGTCTCTGTGTCGACGGCGAAGACGGCAGCCTTGTCCAGCCGATCCAGCCATTCGTCGAAATGCTTTGCGTCCAGGATCGTCTGGTAGTTGCGGTTCGCGCCTGCGACTGCGGGCGGGGCGGCCTGCTGCGCCGCCGGATCACTCCTTGGGCGGTCGTCCGACAACGGCCCACCCTCGAGTTGTTTCAGAAGCGACCGCAGTTCGAGCCGCTGGTATAACTCGCGCAGCCGCTCCTTATCCGGGTCCGCGGGTGAGAGTTCATCAGGTCGCAGGGCCAGTTCGAGTTCGCAGTCGATGGTCGCCAGACGGCGTGACAACTCCAGCTTGTCTGCGTTCTCGCGCAGGCTTTCACCGACTTTACCGGTGATCTCGCTCTGGTGCTCGAGCAGTTGATCCACCGTCGCGTACTGGTTCAACCACTTCGCCGCCGTTTTCGGTCCGACTTTGGGGACCCCGGGAATGTTATCGGAACTGTCGCCCACCAGCGCCAGGTAGTCGACGATCTGCTCCGGGTAGACATCGAATTTTGCCTTTACGCCGTTGCGGTCCAGCGAGGAGCCAGTCATCGTGTTGACCAGCCTGATGCGGTCATTGACCAGCTGCGCCATATCCTTGTCGCCGGTCGAGATGGTGACCTCGCTACCGGATTCGGCGGCTTGCCTTGCCAGCGTGCCGATCACGTCGTCCGCTTCGACACCCTCGATCCGGAGCAGCGGAAGGCCCATGGCCTGGACCGCTTCGAGCAGCGGCGCCACCTGGGCGCGCAGCTCATCCGGCATCGGCGGCCGGTTGGCCTTGTACTGTGCGAACAGCTCGTCCCTGAATGTCTTTCCGGGCGCGTCAAAAACAACCGCGATGGACGTCGGATCGTATTCACGGCGGAGCTTTATCAGCATGTTGAGCACGCCGAGGACGGCGCCGGTCGGTTCGCCCTTCGAGTTCGACAGCGGCGGCAGGGCATGATAGGCGCGGTAGAGGTACGAAGAACCATCGACCAGCAGCAGCTTATCCGGCTTGCTCACGGCTTGTTTTCCTTCTCGCGTTCTTCGTCCTCGTCCTCCGGCAAGGAGGTTCCCGCACCCGGTCCCGTCTGCGGCTCGGCTGTCGTTGGCGCGACGACGTCGGCCGGTGCACGGATGATGATTTCACTCGACTTCTGCGGCGGGATCAGCGGCCCCTTGAGCCCGCAACCGACGATCCACGCGCAGGCGGCCGTGATTGCCAGTAACGCTCGCCAGAGGTTCATTCGCCGGCGGCCGGGCGAGCCATCGGCGGGCGGCTATCGATCACCGCCATCGTGATGCGGGATACGCAGCACAGCCGGCCGCTGGCGTCCTCGATGCGAATCTCCCACACCTGCGAGCGCCGGCCGATATGAATCGGCCGGGCAGTACCGGTCACGAGCCCGTGGCGCACCGCGAGCAGGTGATTCGCATTGATCTCCTGGCCGACACAGTGGCTTTGGAGGGGATCGATACACAGATTGGCGCCCACGCTGCCGAGCGTCTCAGCCAGTGAGACCGAAGCACCTCCGTGCAGCAGGCCGAAGGGCTGGTGTGTGCGCGCATCGACCGGCATCGTCGCGCGCAGGTAGTCCGGCCCGATCTCGGTAAACCGGATTCCGAGGTGATCCACCATGCAGTCATCGGACTGGCGTTGAAGATCCTCCAGTGAAACGTTCTGGACCCAGATGCTCATGACCACCTCTTTGCCGCGAAGCGATGATTGTAACTGCCCGATCGCTCGCGGTGGTTCCCGGCTGGCGCCGTGGCCAGCCGCGGGGATTGCTTGCCGCCGCGCGAATGGCGCTTCCGGCCCCGAAAAGGCAGAATTGCTGCAAAGCAAAACCCGCCATTCAGGAGCGCGACCATGACGGAATACCGAGCCCCTCTGAAGCAGATGCGCTTCACAATCGATCACCTCGCTGATTTCAGCGAGGTCACGAAGCTCGATGACTATTCGGCCGTTGACGGCGACACGGTCGAAGCTGTACTCGACGAAGCAGCCCGATTTGCAGCCGGTGTCCTGGCCCCGATCAATACGCTTGGTGATCAAAAGGGTGTCCAGGTCGTGGACGACGCCGTGGTTGTGCCGCCTGAGTTTACGGACGCCTACAGGCAGTTCTGCGAAGCGGGCTGGCCGGGTATTGCGTCCGATCCGGAATTTGGTGGTCAGGGCCTGCCTAAGACCGTCGCGGTGGCCTGCGACGAAATGTGGGCCGGGGCCAATGTGTCTTTTGCGCTTTGTCCGGAACTCTCCCAGGGCGCCATCCTGGCGATGAATCGTCATGCAACTGAAGAATTGAAGCAGGTATACCTCGAGAAGCTCATTTCGGGCCAGTGGTCGGGCACGATGTGCCTGACCGAGGCACAGGCCGGCTCCGACCTGGGCGTGCTAACGACCCGCGCCGAGCCAACCGGCGACGGCCGGTACCTGATCTCGGGGCAGAAAATCTATATCACCTGGGGTGACCAGCCGATGTCCGAGAACATCATTCACCTCGTGCTGGCGCGCTTGCCGGACGCGCCAAAGGGATCCAGAGGTATTTCCCTGTTCCTCGTGCCAAAGTACAAGGTCAACGCCGACGGGTCGGTCGGCGAGAAGAACGACATTCGCGCCGTGTCGGTCGAACACAAGATGGGTATTCACGCGAGTCCGACCTGTGTACTTGCGTTTGGCGACGACGGGGGCTCCGAGGGTTTCCTTGTGGGCAAGGAAAACGAAGGCCTCGGCGCGATGTTCACGATGATGAACTACATGCGGCTCGGTGTCGGCGTACAGGGTGTTGGTTTATCAGATGTCTCCTACCAGAAAGCGGCCTCCTACGCGCGCGATCGCGTGCAGGGATCGGCACCGGGCGAGAAGGGGTCCGTGCCGATCATCCGGCACGCGGATGTCAGGCGAATGCTGCTGCTGATGGCTTCGCTGACCCAGGCCAGCCGAGCCATCTGCGTCTATACGGCCTCGTGCCTCGATCGTGGCGCACACGGCGCCGACCCGGAAAGTGCGGGCGCGTACCAGTCGCGCGCCGAGTTGCTGACGCCGGTGGCCAAGGCCTGGCCGACCGAAGCGGCGCTCGAGGTCACCTCGCTGGGGATCCAGGTGCACGGCGGCATGGGTTACGTGGAGGAGACAGGTGCCTCCCAGTTTTATCGCGACGCCCGTATCGCGCCGATCTATGAAGGGACCAACTCGATCCAGGCGATGGATCTCGTCGGACGCAAGGTGCTGCGCGACGGTGGCGCAACGATCTCGGCATTTGTCTCTGAGATGCGTGCGGTGGACGCCGACCTGGCCAATGCCGGTGAGGGCTTGGCGGTCGTGCGCAAGTCGCTGACGCGGGGCCTCGATGAGATCGTGCAGTGCTCGACCTACATCATGACCCACTTCAAGCGCGATGCGGACCTGGTCAGTTCAGTGGCGTTCAATTACCTGATGCTGGTCGGTACCGTGATCGGCGGCTGGCAACTGGCGCGTGGCGCTCTCGTTGCGGCGGGACAGCTGGTCGCCGGTGGTGGCGACACGGCCTTCCTCGAGAAGCAGCTCGTGCTGGCGAAGTTCTATGCCGAACAGGTCATGCCACGCAACGCGGCCTACGCAGAGGCGGTTCGCGCGGGCACCGGGTCGATGATGACCCTCGCCGCCGAGAACTTCTAGCCAACCGCGGCGAGCACGTTCTCATGGCGCATCCGGTTGCCGACCAGCACGCAAGCGGGCCAGGCGCCGCCCCGTGCGCGCGCTGGGGCCCGCTCGGCGACTGTGTTGAGGCAGCGCCCGCGCAAATGATTGCGTGGCTCACCGACCCGAGCCTGTTGACCGGGCGTGTCCGGTCGACCTGCGGAGCCAGGGCTACCCGGCTGCGGCTGCTGAGTTTGGAATCCGCGCCGCTGGAGCCGGGCCTCAGGCAGCGGCTACGGGTCAAGGATTCCCGCTGCCTGCTGCGCGATATCGAGATTTGCTGCGGTGAACAGCGCTGGGTCTATGCGCGGTCGGTGTTTCCCGATTCAACCGTCGAGCGTTTTCCGTGGCTGCGCGAACTCGGGCATTCGGGCCTGGGCGAGTCGCTGGCGCAGGCCGAGGGCGTGCAACGCGGGGGCTTCGAATACCGGCTTTTGCCGCCGCGGCACGCGCTGGCGATCGCCGCGGCGACGGACAGCACTATCCGCGATCCGCTATGGGCGCGCCGCGCTGTATATCGACTCGATGGCTGCCCGATACTCGTGCAGGAAGTGTTCATGCCGGTACTGAGCAACCGCAGCTGAATTCGTAACTAACCGAGCAAAACAGTGAAATACATCTTCGATTCCCCTCCCGTCCCGGCCGTCGACGTTGCTGGCACCGATAAGCTATTCCCGGTGCATCGACTGTATTGTGTCGGCCGTAACTACGCCGCGCACGCTCGTGAAATGGGAATGGACCCGGAACGTGAGCCACCGTTCTTTTTCAGCAAGCCTGCCGATGCGGTGGTGGCGAACGGCAAGGCGGTGCCGTACCCGCCGCGCACGCAGGACCTGCAGCACGAGATCGAGCTTGTGGTGGCGATCGCACGCGGCGGGCGTAACATTGCGCCGGCCGATTCCCTCGATCACATCTTCGGCTACGCGGTCGGCAACGACCTGACCCGGCGTGACATGCAGCTGGCGGCGCGCAAGCGCGGCGGGCCATGGGATGTCGCGAAGGGATTCGATCACTCCGCACCGGTGTCGGCGATCCGCCCGGTGAGTGATGTCGGGCACATCGATCAGGGCGACATCTGGCTGGAAGTCAACGGTGAACAGCGGCAGCGGGCTTGCCTATCCGAAATGATCTGGACTGTTCCGGAGATCATCGCTGAACTGTCCACCTTGTTCGATCTTCAGCCCGGCGATTTGATTTTTACCGGCACACCGGCGGGCGTTGGCCCGGTCGTTGCGGGAGACAGCCTCGTGGGCGGCATCGACCAGCTCGAAACCCTGCGCACGATGATCGTCTGATGTACCGCAGGGCGCTTCGATCATGTCTCTGAAGCTCTACACGTACTGGCGCAGTTCGGCTTCGTATCGTGTGCGGATCGCGCTGAACCTGAAAGGTCTCGACTACGAACCGCTGCCGCGCAACCTGCTGCGCGACGGGGGCGAGCAACGCAGTGCGGCGTACCTGGCGATGAACCCGCAGGGCCTGCTGCCGGCGCTCGATGATGACGGTTTCATGGTCACGCAATCGCTGGCCATCTGCGAGTACCTCGATGAGCGGTACCCCGAGCCCCCGCTGTTACCGCGTGCACCCGGTCCGCGAGCCAGTGTCCGGGCCATGGCGCTGGCCGTCGCCTGTGACGTCCATCCGCTGAATAACCTGAGCGTACTCGCGTACCTGAAATCCAGGCTCGGCCAGGACGATGCCGCGGTCAACGAATGGGTGCGTCACTGGATTACGAACGGATTTACCGCGTTGGAGCAATTGATCGCACGACACTCCGGCGATGGCCGGCACTGTTTTGGGAACGCGGTCACGATGGCGGACGTCTGCCTCGTTCCGCAGGTATACAACGCGCGGCGCTATGACACGGATCTTTCCGGATTCCCGCGGCTCGTCGAGGTAGCCTCTTTCCTCGAGGCGCAATCGGCGTTTGCCGCGGCACGACCCGAAGTGCAGCCGGATGCACCGCCGGGGACATGTTAATCTGGCCACTATCGGCCAGGCCGCCATAGCTAACAGGGAGTCCGCGCAGATGGTCACCGCAGTGGTTTTGATAAAAGCGCAGACGGACAAGATCACCGAGCTGGCGGAGACGATGGCTGACCTGGACGGCGTGAGCGAGGTGTTTTCGGTCGCGGGTCAGTACGATCTCGTGGCGCTCGTCAGGGCCCGCGAGAACGAAGATCTTGCCCGGGTCATCAGCGATCGTATGCGCAAGCTGGACGGCATCACGAGTTCTGAAACCCTGATCTCATTCAAGGTCTATTCAAAGAAGGACATCGAAGCGGCATTCTCGCTGGGGCTTGACTGAGCGGCGCTGGCGATCCAGCGGCTGCCGTGTGCCGAAAACCTGTTGATCAGAGTGTTCCGCCCAGTTGTCGCAAGGCACTGGAGGTGAATTCGCGCAGCCGGCCCGTGGCATTGAAGTCCATTGGCGTCTTGATTTCGTTGTCGAGACCGCCGACAAGGTAACCGCGACTGTTCAGGTCGTAGTAGATGCCGTAGCGATAAAAGGGCACCTGCACGTCATAAGCCTGCACCAGGCCATGCATCGATACCCGCCATAGCCCGCCGCGCGTGTCATAGACGTCTTCAATCAGTACGCTCCAGCTGTCCTCGTCCAGGTAAAAAGTGCGCTTGCCATAGACGTGCCGCTGCCCTTTCTTGAGCGTCCCTTCGACGACCCACACGCGATGCAGTTCGAACCGGGTCAGGTCGGGGTTGATCGTCTTCTTGCCAATGATGTCCTTGTAACTCAGCTTCTTGTCCGACAACCGGTAAGGGTTGTACGGCACGTAAACCTCACGTTTGCCGAGCAGCTTCCATTCGAAGCGGTCCGGCGCCCCGTTATAGCCGTCAACCTGGTCGGTGACGAGCATGCCTTCCGAGCCGTCGTTCACGCCGTCGTAAGCGAGGTCCGGGGCGCGCCGGACTCGACGCTGTCCCGCGTTGTAAATCCAGGCCGAGCGCTCCTCCTCCACCTGGTCCACCGGCTCGTGGACCAGGAAGATCGTGCCCCGCAAGGTGCTCGGCTCGGTGAAATAACCCAGCACGTAGAACAATCGATTGGGTTCGGGATCCTCCATGTTCTGCGCATAGATGCGTCGGGAGGTGAAGCCGATCTTGAAGTAGTCGCCGTTGGCGCGCACCGGAAAGGAGTGTCCGGATCGCTCGATCCCGCCGCCGAGGTAGCGCACGAGATGGTTCCAGATTACCTGCAGACCGTCGTCCGGAATCGGGAACGGTATTGTCGAGCCACCGAGGCTCTGCAGCCCGAAGCCCTTCAGCGTGACCTCTGGCGCGCGTTCGCGGGCGAGGTCCGTGACCCGGGTCGGCAGGACGATCGTACGACGGGTCTGGTACACGGGCATACGAAATTCATCATTCTGCTTCAGCAGCGCCATGACGCCGGGCGTCAGGCTGGCTTCGTACTGGGCCGCGTTGGCCGCGGTAATCGTGAACAGTGGCTGGTCGTCCGGGAACGGATCGATGTAGCCCTGTTGCGGCGTCCAGCCGTCAGGCGCTTTCGTCAGGCCGCCGTCCCAGGCGGGTATCGTCCCTGCGGCATTACCCGCACGTTCAGCGCCCACGGGCGTGAGGTCCTTGCCGAGCCGTGAGAAGTCCCTGGGCTCCCCCATGGCCTGGAAGGAAAGGGCTGTAATCAGGATGGCGATCGGTAATTTGCGCATGACGAAGATCGTATCAGTCTTTGGCCAGTTTCTGGGCAATGCGCCGATAGGCTTCGCGAAACGGAATTCCCTCGCGCGCGACCAGATCGTTTGCCTCGGCGGCGGCGTTTATGTCGGCGTCCAGTCGGATGTTTTCCGGCAGGAAGCGCAGCTGCGCCACGGCCGCGGACATGATGTCCAGCGACTCGTGGCAGATGTCAATGGAGCGGAACAGCGGGGCCTTGATCAACTGCAGATCACGCTGATACCCGGAAGGCAGTTTCGCGGTAATGCCCATGACTTCGAGCAGGCAGGCCTGAGCGGTTGCGGTGCGTCCACGGATGAGCTCGAACACATCGGGATTACGCTTCTGCGGCATGATCGACGATCCGGTCGTAAAAGCCTGCGGCAATTCGACGAATCCGAATTCGCGCGTATAGAACAACAAAAGGTCGGCGGCGAGACGGCCGAGGTCCTGCATCAGCAGCGCAACCTGAAAAAGTACCTCGGCTTCCGCCTTGCCACGTGACAACTGCACGGCGGTGACGGGTTCATGGTTTTCCGGCAGGTCGAGCCGCCGCCGCGTCGACTCCCGGTTGACCGGCAGTTTTGGCGTGCCGTAGCCGGCCGCGGAGCCCAGCGGGTTTTTCAGGATACGCCGGTGCGAATGGCGCAGCGCGTCGACATCGTCACGGATCTCAGCGGCAAAGCCGCCCGCCCACAGGGCGACCGAACTTGGCATGGCTTGTTGCATGTGAGTGTAGCCGGGCAGAACGATGTCGCCCTGTTCCCGGGCCAGCGTGTCCAGCGCGGCGGCCAGTTGGCGGCCCTGATCCGCCAGGCCCTCGACGGCCTCGCGCAGGTAAAGCCGCAGCGCGACGAGGACCTGGTCATTACGGGAGCGCCCGGCGTGCAATCGGGCGCCCGCGGTTCCGATCCGGGCCGTCAGCATTGTCTCCAGCGCCGTCTGTCCGTCCTCGAGATCCAGCGTCACGGTCCACTGGCCTCTTGCGTGTTCATCTGCCAGTGCATTGAGGCCGTCGCGGATTGCTCCCAGCTCGTTCGCATCGAGCAATCCGCATTCTTGCAGCATCTCTGCATGGGCAATCGAGGCCCGAACGTCATAGCGTACCAGCCGATTGTCCAGCGCGTGGTCTTCACCGGCGGTGAACTGCAGTACGCGCGCGTCCAGCGGAGCGCCCTTGTCCCAGAGCCTGGACATCAGCCGGCTCCCTGCTCCGCAGGGCTCAGCGCCTTGGTATCTGCGACAACCAGCGTGCCGGTCCCTTCGTTGGTAAATACCTCCGCAAGCAGGGCATCGGCCGGCGCGTAGGAAATCACGTGTACCCGGCGCACCCCGCCGAGTATCGCCGCCTCGATCGCGCTCGACTTGGGCAACATGCCGTCGGCCAGCGCGCCTTCCTCGCGCAGGCGACGCAGGCCCGCCACGTCGGTGTAGGAGATCAACGAACGCGGATCGTCCATACGTTCGAGGATCCCCGCCGCACCGGTGCAGAGGATGAGCTTCTCGGTCATGAGCGCCGCGCCTATCGCGGCGGCAACGGTGTCTGCATTGATGTTGAGCAGTTGTCCGCTGTCGTCTGCGCAAAGCGGACTGACCACCGGCAGGAACCCGGCGTCGAGCAGGCGAGTGATCACCGATGTATCCACGTGCTCGATATCACCGACCATGCCGTAGTCGACGACTTCGCCGCTGGCGAGTGTGACCGGAGCCCGGCGCCGTGCCCGGATCAGTCCACCGTCCACACCGCTGATACCCACGGCTGGTATGTCGAACTTCCGGCACAGTGCAAGCAGGCGCGTATTTATCAGGCCATTGAGCACCATGCTCGTCGCATCGATTGCGCCGGCATTGGTGACGCGTCGTCCCTGCACGACCCGCGTCTCGACACCCAGCTTCTCCGTGACCTCGCTCAGCTGCGGGCCGCCGCCGTGAACCAGGACAATGCGGATGCCCAGGTGGTGCAGGAGTCCGACCTGCTCCATCAGTGCGCTCATGGTCTCTTCATCGCGGAAGGCCCCGCCGCCGGCCTTGATCACGAAGACCTTGCCCTTGTACATGTGTATGTAGGGCGCGGCACCGCGCAGTGCGCGCACGGTGACGGCCTGTTCGACCTTGTGTCCGATCATCGTCGTGTTTACCCCTTGAGCAATCGATAGAGCACGGCCATCTGGACGACCATGCGATTGGCGGCCTCGGCAATCACCCGGCTGCGTGGCCCGTCCAGTACCTCATCGGCCACCGCGACATTGCGACGAACCGGCAGGCAGTGCATGAAATGGCAGTCCGGATCCGCCTTGCTGAACCAGTCTTCCCGTACGCACCAGTCGCTGAGCGGCTGGCGCAAACGCGACTCGGCCTCAGCATCACCGTAGCAGGCGGGTGAGCCCCATTCCTTGGCGTATATCACCCGTGCGCCGGCCAGCGCGCGATCCCGATCACTGCTCTCACTGACGCGGCCGCCGGAAATCTCGGCCGCTGCGCGCGCGCGCGCCATGATTGCCTCGGGCAGTGCATAACCCTCCGGGCGCAGTACGACGACATCCATTCCGCGATGGGCGGCCATGTGAACCGCTGCGGCCGGTACGGCCAGTGGCAGCGCGCGCGGATGATATACCCAGCTGAGGACGAACTTGCCGTCCCGCGGAACGTCCAGGTCATCCATGGTTTTCCAGTCGGCCAGAGCCTGGCATGGATGATTGACCGCCGACTCCATGTTGACCAGGGGCTTGCTGCACAATTCAGCCATCTGGCGGAAACGTCGCTCCGTGACATCGTCCTCGAGATTGAGGCCTTCGGCAAACGCTCGAATACCCAGTGCGTCGCAGTACGAGGCGAGGACTGGAATCGCTTCGCGGACATGCTCCGCCGCGCCGGCGTTCATCACGGCTCCCTGGCGGGTCTCGACCTGCCACGTGCCCTGTCCCGGCGTGATTACAAAGGCGGAGCCGCCGAGTCGGGCCATGCCTGATTGAAACGAAGACAGCGTGCGCAGGGACGGGTTCATGAACAGCAGGCCAAGTACCTTCCCAGCCAGGGCATTGGGTTCCGGGAACTCCTGCAGCCGGCGTGCCAGTGCAATCAAGTCGAGAACTTCTTCGCGCGTCAGGTCGGCCAAATCGAGAAAGCGATCCATGGGCTGATGTATCTGTTTGCTGGTGAAGTGGGTGAACCGGTGGGGCAGTCAGGGATCGAGTCCGGCGAGCGCGTCTTGCAGGCAGTGCACGTGTTCGTCCCGCAATATGTAGGGTGCGAGGATCCGCAGGACCGACGGGTCAGCGCTGGTGCCGGTCAGGATGTTCTTTTTGAGCAGCTCCTGCTGCACCTGGACCGCCGGTCGCGAGGTCCTCAATCCCATCAGGAAGCCGGCGCCCTGCATGCCCGTGACCGGCCCGACCAGGCAGGTCGAACGTATCAGCGCCGAGAGTCGACGGACGTTTTCGAGCAGACCCTCGGTTTCAATGACGTCGATCACCGTTTCGATCAATGCGCAGGCGATCGGTCCGCCGCCGAAGGTTGTGCCCAGGTCGTTTTTGCGCAGGTGGGATGCAACCCGGTCGGTCAACAGCAGCGCGGCGCAGGGGAATCCCGCGCCCAGCGCCTTGGCGGTGGTGAGCATGTCGGGCTGGACACCGTACATGCCGGCGGCAAACGCGTGCCCCGTGCGGCCCATGCCAGATTGCACCTCGTCAAGAATCAGGAGGGCACCGGAGGAATCACACCGGGCGCGCAGAGCGTCGAGGAAAGGCTTGCCGAGATCGATCGCACCGGCGACACCCTGCACAGGCTCGACAATTACCGCCGCGGTGTCAGAGTCGACAGCCGCGGTGATCGCTTCGTGATCACCGCGCGAGATGAACTCGACATCAAATGGTGCTCGCGGAAACCCGTACCACTGGTCCGCTGAGCCCCAGGTCACTGCGCCGGACGCGGCCGTGCGACCATGAAAGCTGCCTTCGATCGCAACGACCTTATTTCTGCCGGTGATCTTCAGTGCCAGTCGCAGGGCGTTCTCGTTGGCCTCGGCGCCTGAGTTGGCAAAGAACACCGTCTCGAGTGCCTGCCCGGCGAACCGCGACAGTCGCCAGGCAGCTCGCTCGCGCACCGGCAGTGGCACGGCGTTGCTCTGGAACAGCAGTGAACGGGCCTGAGTCTCGAGCGCCGCCAGCCAGCGCGGATGCGAGTAGCCTAGCGCCGCAACGGCATGACCGCCGTAGAGGTCGAGTATGCGTCGCCCGTCAGCGGTGCTCAGATACACGTCGGACGCACCGGTCACATCCAGCGACCATTGAGCGTAGACGGCTGCGAGATGGCTGGCGGTCATGTCCACCCCGGCGCCGGTGCCATCAGCCCTGCCGTCTCCGGCAGACCGAACAAGCGATTCATCCACTGCACCGCTCCGCCGGCGGCGCCCTTGACCAGGTTGTCGATGGCACACATCACGGCGACGTTGTGCCCCTCGGCCGCGGCACCGATACGCGCAAAGTTGCTGGTGGCCACGTCTTTAATTCGCGGCAGCTCAGCATGCGCATGAACGAACGCGGACCCCTTATAAAAATCGCCCAACTGCTCAACGAGTCTGCCCGTCGTGAGCGGCTTGCGGGCGACGGCCTGTACGGTCACGTGTATGCCGCGTGCGAACGGACCCGAGTGCGGGACAAAACAGATTTCAGCCTCCCTGCCGGTTGCTGCCGACGCGAGTGCCGTGACCTCCGGCTTGTGGCGGTGATTCAGCGCCTTGTAGGCGTAAAGATCGCCGTGCCGCTCCGGGTGGTGCGTGCCGGCACCGGGCTGTCGTCCCGAGCCGGTGCTGCCGGTTACCCCGGAGACAAACAGGCGCGGCTCGACGAGATCGAGCGACAGCAGGGGCACGGCGGCCAGCAGTATTGCTGTGGCGAAACATCCCGGGTGCGCGACGTGACCCGCGGGCAAACCGGCCAGGTGTTCGGGTACGGCGCACGTGAACTGGCCGATGCGCTGTGGCGCGCCGTGCCGGCCACCGTATACAGCTTCCCATGCGCTGGCCGTTGCGTAGCGAAAATCAGCGGATATGTCGACGATCCGCGGCGCCGTGCCGGCTTCCTCAGCTGCGCCCAGCAATCGATCGATCAGGGCGGCCGATACGCCGTGTGGCGCGGCCGAAAATACGGCGCTGACCGGTTTCGCGGTGACCAAATCGACGATCGCGTCGTGTCCGACGAAGCGCTGCCGTGGCAGCGCACTCTGCAAGTGACGGAAGAACGGCCCCACCGCTTCGGCGGGCTGGCTGTCGGAAGCGACGGCCGCCAGTTCGAACTGCGGATGCGTACTCAGCAGGCGCAGCAGCTCACCAGCCACGTAGCCGGTACCGCCGAGTACGATTGCCGGAATCGGAGGTCTCATTCGGCTACGGCCTCATCGCGCCTTCCGGCCAGGCCGAGAACTTCGATAATGTGGTCGCCCAGCGCCGCGCCGGAGGTCAGGGCATTGAAGGCTTTAACGCCCATCTGCTCCTCAATGATATCGACGCCGACGGCGTTATCGGTTGCTTTGCCAGTTACCGCACATGGCTCTATGTCGAATCGTTCGCGCAGCAGTTTCACGCCACCCCAGGCGGCGACCGGATCGTTGGCGGAGAGCACCACGGCCGAAAGTGCCTCGCGGATGTCATCCGCCAGCAGGATGGCTTCGACGCCGTAAGCACCGAGCAGTCCGTCGCCGAGTTCAAACACGACGACGTCCGGGCGCCCCTCGCACATTTCACTCATCAGGCAGCGCGTTACCGCAGGACCTGTGCTCGCGGTCGTAGTGACCACGCCGAGATCGGTGAAAATCATGCTGCGACGTGCCCCGGCATCTTCCATCGCAAGGATGTCCCTGCGCAGCGAGACGCCGGTCGCCTTGAAGACGTGCACGGCCAGTCCACGATGACGCATTCGGCTGACGATCGCGCAGGCGGCTGCCGTCTTGCCGGCCTCCATGCAGGTGCCGGCAAGGGCGACCACGGGCACGCCGGCCGTGTCGAGCGTTGCCGCGTGGTCGAGCTTGCCATGGCCGACCCGTGCGGGCACGCCGATACGCTCGCCGAGAAAAGGGAACTGAAGCACGCAACCCAGCACCCGGCAGTCAAACGGCTTGCCGCGGTCGGGGTTGGCGGAGTCGCACACGCCGATGACGCCGCCCATGTTGAGCACCTGCAGGATGTCACCTGGTTTGACCGAGTCCGGTACATGGCCCGAATAGCCAAACAGGGCTTGCCGGTGACCCAGCGCACCGACGATCACGTCGCCGGGTGAGACCTTCGCCATGCGACCGCTGGCCAGCTCCAGCACGTCATAGGTCGATTTGCGAGTGATGATTTCCACGACCAGTACGACCCCCTCCTCACAGGGGATTTTGTCCGTGGCAATGCGGATTTCATGACCCAGCCCGCAGGCCTGAGCGATGGATGCGATCTTGTCGACGACGACCGTCTTCATGAGCCCGTCCCTTCGCCTGCTGCGGTGCCGGTTTTCCCGGCTCGAGTGTGAAAGATCCCGGGCAGAGCCAGCATTTTCGAGAAGCCATGCGCCTCCGCAGCGGTCCATTCGCCAGCCGCCTCGCCGTACGCGCCCGCCGAGGCCTTCACGAGTGAGTAAGGCGAACTCACGCCCTCGACGAAGACGACACCTGGCCGGAACAGCAGCCGAACCTCACCCGACACCCTTCGCTGCGAGGAGATGAAGAAGGCCTCGATGTCACGGCAGACCGGATCGAGGTGCTGACCTTCGTGAACGAGGTCGCCGTAAGTGGCCGCCAGCACATCCTTGAGGCGCGACTGGCGGGCGGACAACACGAGTTTCTCGAGTTCCCGGTGTGCGTTGAGGAGTGCTTCGGCGGCCGGCGCTTCAAACGCGACGCGGCCCTTGAAACCGATGATCGTATCGCCGAGGTGAATACCGCGCCCGACGCCGAAACGGGCACCGATTGCCTCGACCGCCTCGATCAGTGCGACGGCCCCGAGTTCCCGACCGTCCAGCGAGGTCGGCACGCCCGCCGTGAAACCGATACGGTGCCGCTCCGGCGCCTGTGGACTTTCAAACGCCTCTTTCGTCAGGACCCAGGCTTCATCCGGAATGCATTCAGTGGAGTCGAGCGTTTCCTTGCCGCCGATGGTCACGCCCCAGAGGCCACGATTGATCGAGTAGGCCGCGCCAAAGGCCGGGACCGGCAGCCGGCGTGTTTCCAGGTACTCGACCTGCTCGGTTCGCTTGAAGCTCTGGTCCCGGACCGGGGCCAGGATTTCGAGCTCGGGAGCGAGGGTACGCAGTGCGACTTCAAACCGTACCTGATCGTTACCTGCCGCGGTTGACCCGTGGGCGACGGTGTCCGTACCAAGCTGCTGCGCCCATTGGGCCACGGTCTGAGCCTGCAGAACCCGTTCCGCGCCCACACAAAGAGGGTACAGCTGGCCACGCCGGACGTTACCCATGATCAGGTACTTGAGAACCTGCTCGAAGTAGGCCGGGCGGGCGTCTACCGTGTAATGAGCCACGGCACCGAGCTGACGGGAACGTGCCTCCAGGACCTTCGCGGCTGCCGCGTCAATGCCCCCGGTGTCGACCGTCAGCGTCACGACCGGGCGCCGGTAAGTCTCGGCGAGCCAGGGCACGCAGAAGGAAGTGTCCAGTCCGCCCGAAAACGCGAGCACGATGGGCTTGTCGCCCTTGGCAGTAGTCGTCATGTGATCTCTCAGAGTGCGAAAGTGGCGCGGAGGCGCTCGTGCAACCTTTGCTGCATTCGAGCACCTGCAGTCGCGATGAATATCGTATCGTCCCCGGCGATCGTACCGACGACCTCTGGCCAGCGTGCCTTGTCGACGGCGATCGCAACGCTCTGGGCGGTGCCGGTCGTCGTACGGAGGACGGTCAGGTTTGAGCCGGCTGCCTGGTAGCCGTTGAGAAAGCTGCGCACGGTTTCGAAATGGTCCGCTACGGCTATTTCTTCGCCGGCTGGCAGGAAGTAACGGTCACCGGCCTTGACCACGCCCAGCTCGCGCAAGTCACGGCTGACGCTGGACTGCGTCGCGTCGTGGCCCTCATGGCGAAGCAGTTCCACCAGCTTGGCCTGGCGGCCCACGGCGGTACGACGCAAGATGCTCACGATGGCGTCTCGGCGCATAGCCTGGGCGTTTGTCTCTGTGGTCATTCGGTCTCGGCTGAACATCGACGGTGAATAGCAATGGATAAAATTCGCATAAATATGCATGAACTGTCAACCAGAGAGAAACCCGACCGCTCGCCCGGGGACAGTTTACTTATCTGTCGCGAAGCCGCCCGTAGCGAGCGGCGCCGTTCCAAAGAGATAAGTAAACTGTCCCCATCGGGAACGTACCGATGACCGATGCGGATATCCCACTGCTACGCCGCCTGTACGCACTGGCGCGGACGGGCCAGAGCTTTACTCGCAGCGAGTTCGACTGCGAACGATATCGCGAGATCGAGGTTATCGCGGCGCAGTTACTGGTCGGCGGGAGCCGTCCGGCGGGGCGTCTGCGCGCGATCTGGCCCGATGAGCCGGGCTATGTGACGCCCAAGCTCGAGGTCCGTGGGGCGGTGATTCAGAGCGGCAGGATCCTGATGGTTCGCGAGAGTCTCGATGGCTTGTGGACCCTTCCCGGGGGTTGGGTCGACGTGAACGAGGGGCCGTCCCAGGCCATCGAGAAAGAGATCGAACAGGAGTCCGGCTTGCGGACCCGGGCGGTCAAGCTCGCGGCGCTCTACGATCGCGGCCGGCACGGTCACGGCGAGGCACCCTTCCATGCCTGGAAGGCCTTCTTTCTCTGCGAGCTCAGAGGCGGCGAAGCGCGCGGCAGCTACGAAACAGACGCAGTCAGCTTCTTTGATCCCGAGCAGCTGCCGCCGATGTCATTGGGCCGTTGCACGCCCCGCCAGGTTCTGCGCATGCGTGCTCACTGGTTCAATCGCGAGTGGCCAACCGACTTCGACTGAGCGATCGCCCTGGCATCGACTCAACGCTCGATTTTGTATTCGAGGTCGGCGGCCTGGTTCAGGCCCGCCTCGATGTTGGCCGACCAGTTCTTGTTGATCGTGTAACGCAGCTTGATCGTGTTGATTGCTTCAACGACTGAGATGCCGTAGCTGACGAACAGGCGCGGAGAGAGAAACTTGCCAAGTACCACCTCGGTGTCCTTGTCTGAGGTGCGCTCCACGGCGACTTCGTCGAGTCCGACCCGCCGCCCAAGTCCGCCCAGCAAAATGGCGCCGCCGCTGATCGCCAGGTCGTTCGCTACGTTGTTCACGGAGGACGCTTCGTTCGACTGCAGGGTGTTGATCGACCGGCCCGTCAACAGATAGGAGAGCGCTTCGTTGTTCGGCATGGTCGGGGTCGAAGTGATGCGAATATAGGGCTCGGCCAGTCGGCCGCGAACGTTGAGGCGCACCGTGATGTCTTCGCCGCGAATTTCCCGTTCCGCGATCAGGTCGATGTCAGGATCCGAGAGCGGCGTCCTTTTGTAACTCAGTTTCCCGCGCGTGATTTTCACATCCTGCCCGAAAGCTTCGTATTGCCCTTCGATCAGGTTGACCGAACCGCTGCCCAGCGGCACTTCGCCGGGCTCAGTCAGGATCGTGACTTCGCCGCCCAGCCTCGCTTTGAGACCCCGGCTGTCGACCCGCACCTCCTCACCGAGCACGACACGAATGCGGCTTCTTACCCGCTCCATGGTCGAAGGTCCGGCGCCGTCCTCATCGATACCGACCACGTGCTCGTCGAGCGTGGGGCCGACCGAGGTGCTCAGGTCGCGCGGCGATATCATTGCCTCCGGTACCAGTACTTCGCCGGTGACCTCGTAACCGTCGGGACCGGCGCGCAGTGTCAGGTCCGGCGATGCGAGTACACGGTACTCCGCCGTATCGGCCAGCAGCAAGCGCTCGCCCTTGAGTCGCAGGCTGCCGGTCATGACTCCGTCGGGCCAGCGGAAGTTTCCGGACAGGAGCATCGATCCTTGTGGCGTTTCGCCGCGGCCGGAAAGACTCAGTTCTTCGCCCGACAGGACGCCGTCCAGCGACACGTTCGAGAGCACCAGATTCGTACGATAGAGTTCAAATTCGCCGTCGCTGATACTGAGCCGGCCGTTAAGCTCTGGCTCACTCAAGGTGCCGCCCAGCACGACCCGTGCATCGAGGCGCCCGCTGGACCGATCGATCTCGGGAACGAACAGCGACAGCGCGCTCAGTTCAGCCGATTCGCCGTTCAACTCGCCGCGCAGCGGCGCGAGCGCGAGGGTCTGACCGGTTGTTCGGTCGGCCTGCGCACGACCGCTGATGTGGGTGCCAGCCGTCACGTTCAGGTCAAGCACCGCGCGAACCTGTTCGGGCTCTGCAAAAAGATCGAAGCGGCCCTGGCCGAGACTGATCCGTTCGCTGCGAAACTTGTTCCTGGGTATGTCGAGTGTTGGATTGTCGAGCAACAACGTCGTCCCACCGATCCAGTTCTCGCCCGGTTCCTTGAGCACCCAGCCACTCGCCTGCAATCGGCCGTCGAATTCCTTCCAGCCAAGCATCGATCGCAGCAAGCGCTGCAACGGCCAGTCCTGTGCACTGTAAATGGCACGCCAGGACCCGGGTTGCCGATTCCATTGCCCTTCGGCGCAGAGTCGTGCCTCGCCGGTCACAAGGCACAAGGGTGCGACGCTGGCCCGTTGCGGCGAGAGCTCGATCTCGACGGGCTGGATCAGTTCCGCCGACCCGTCTGAGAACAAGGCCTCGAAGGAATCGAGTTGTCCCCGCCAGGTCTGCGTCTCCAGCGTTGTCTTTCCCACCGCGGCCAGATTCGCGCTGAAACCGAGGATGCGACCATCCGTCGTGCCCGAAGAACGAAGCGCGACATTCAGTTTGTGATCGGCCAGGCGGCCTGAGCCCTTGAAGTCAATGGAATCAATCGCGATCCGGCCGGCCGCGCCATCGCTAACCAGCACGCTGACGCGGGAATCCCGGCCATCAGTCAGATCCAGGTCCGCTTCGGCCGTGATGGACGCGGTCTCGAAAGAGCCGTAACGCACATCGCGCGCCTCGAGACTGGCCTGTACCTCGGGTCGAGACTGAGCGCCGCGTATTGTCCCGCTCGATATGAGCTCACCACTCAATTCCGGTGACAGCAGGCTCAGCGAGTGCAGGTCTGCTTTCCAGTTCAGGTCGATATCCGAGCCCCATCGCCCGTCGAGCGCCAGCGTCGAGTCGCCGCTTGCAAGCCGGATCCGGTGCAGGTCGTAGACGCCCCGGTGGTGGATGATTTCGCCGCGTCCGCTCAGGGCAAGGTTCGCCACAGTGCCGGTGAGCTCGTCGATCTGGGCGCTCCATGGATCGGTCAGACTGAAGCCACTCCCCGTCAGCGTCGCGGCAAAGCCAATCCGGCTCTGCAGATCGGGGCGGAAGCGGCTGATGTCCAGCGACTTGCCTTCGACCTTCGCACGCCATTGCAGTCCACCGTCCCAGGACAGGCGCCCCGATGCTCTTGCTCGCCCATCGAGCAGCTCGCCGGAAATCCTGTCAATGTTGACGGCATTGCGCTCCAGGCGGCCGCTGGCCCGCAGCTGCGCATTTTCGATGCCGCCACCGGATACGACCAGCGTAGTCTGGAAGTCATAAGGCAGCGAGCCGCTAAACCGATAGCTGCCTTGCAGGCTCTCCGCAACCGGCGCTCCGGTGAGTGGCCAGCGCAGGGCGGTCCACTCGCCGTCGAGCTTCAGCGTCGGCGCCGGCTCGCCGAATCCAACCTCGCCCCACGCGAGCAACTCCGACGCAAGGCGTGGCAGCCAGAGGCGCAGTCCGGCGATCTCGAACTTCTCGCCAAGCCATCGCCCGGACCCCTGTAAACGCAGCTGGCCGTCGCCAAACAGGCTCGAGGCGAGCGTGCCATCGACACCGATGGATTGACCGCTTGCGGCGATGGTGATTGAACCGCTTACCGGCGGTACGCTGCCCTCGGTAATCCAGGGCGTACCGTCAAAATCGGTGGCGCGCAGCGTCCCGGTCATGCGCGGATGACCGGTCAGGTCGAGCAGGTGCCCAGCGAAGGCGAGCCGCGCCGGTTCGGACATCGCAACCTCTGCTGCCAGCCGATCGAGGTCACCATCGAGTTCTGCCTGCAGCCGGTAGGTTCTCGCGTCGGGCATTTGCCAGTGACCGTCGAGCTGACTCTTGAGCCCGAGCGGTTCAGCAGCGCGCAGCGTGACCTGCCCTTCCACGTGACCGGCGGGGTCATCGATCACGAGATCAGAAACCTTCAGAAGCGAGTGTGAAATTCTCAGTGCGGCCGTCATGCTCTCCAGCGAAATCTGTTTCCCGTCGGCCAGCGTCAGCTCAGCCTGGTTTATCTGCACTGAGGGCAGCCACAGCCGCAGGAAGTGCGGCATGAATCCAGGCGCAGCGGGTTCGCGCGTATCGCTGCGTTTTAGCGTCACCTGGACTCCGGCGATCCGTGCATCGTTAATGGTCAGCTCGCCACGGAGCAGGCCGCGCAGATCGGGATCGCCTGAAATACCCCGTGCTTCTATATGCACGGCCGGGTGGTCGACGACTATCTCCTCCGCGTAGAGGGGGCCGAGCAGCGAGCCCCGGGCACCGCTGACTTCGATGTTCAATGCGTCCATTCGCTGCACTGCATCGAGCAACAAGTGCAGACCCCGTTCAGAACTGACGAGCCGATAGCCGAGCAGGGCGGCAGCGCCGATCAATGCGAGCAGCAGCCCGGTTGCGATAACTCGGCGGCGTACCATCTACATGACCTGGGTGATGTTGAGATGCAGGCGCGGCGTCTTGCCGGGTTCTGAGAGCGCCTGGGCCACATCAACCCCGATCAGCATCATCGGCAGCTTCCAGCGGATGCCGAGTCCGACGGAGTATTCGAGCGGTGTACTCCAGTCGTTGAACGCGTTACCGATGTCGAAAAAGGCCGCGCCGCGCCAGCTTTCGCCGAAGTCACGTTCAAACTCCAGGCTGCCGACGATTACGTGTTCGCCACCCCCGCTCTTGCCCGAGTCGGTGACGTTGTCCGGATCATCGGGTGGAGGGCTGAGCTCGTTCAGGGCAAAGCCTCGCACCGTGCGATCGCCGCCAGTGAAGAACCGTTGAGACGCGGGTAGTTCGGAGAAGTCGTTGACCCAGGTGGTGCCGAACTCGCCCCGCACCCTGAGGTGCCACGGTCCGCCCATCGGCCAGACGCGCTCGGCGCGGCCATAAAAGCGCAGATAAGATGCATCAGACCCGAGTGTCGAGGGGCTGCCACTCACCTCCGCAAGGTAGGCTGCCTCCCGCACCCAGCCGGTGAGGAAATTCGGTGGCAGACTGGCGTAACTGATGCCGGGAATCAGCAGCAGCTGATCATTTTCGCTGTTATCCGGGTAGGTCGTCAGTTCGTCGTTGACGCGCAGAAACAGGACCCTCTGCCAGCCGCCTTGTACCTGCGTGACGCTGCTGATGAACTCGAATCGCCGGCTGTCCAGATCGCCGAGTTTTTCGTTGACATAGCCACCGCTGAACTCCAGCTTCTCTAGGCTCGGGTCGCCAATCGGGATGATGTAGCGAGCGATCGCTTCCTGCCGCACCTGTGAGAGCGTGGTTTCTATCAGCCAGCGGTGTCCGCGGGTGTTGACGCGTCGGTTGTTCCAGCTGAATCGACCGCGAATGCCGGTGTCCGTCGAGTATCCCGCACTCACCGTGTAGCGGCTGCGCCTGATCGCTTCGCCCTGCAACGTTACCGGGACGGTCAGCGTCTCCGGATCTCTGTCTCCTGCGCGAACCGAGATGCCCTCGAAGTACTGGCTGTCCTCCAGCGCAAACTGGGTATTACGAATGGCCGTTGCCGAAAATGGCTCACCCTCCGAAAAGCGAATGAAGCCAGCGAGAAGATCCGGATCAATGACGTCCTGCGTCACTTGCAGCTCACCGAAACGGTACTGTCCGCCGGTTGCCAGGCTGATGATGGCATCGGCCGAAAACTCGGCGGGATTGACCGTCAGAGTCTTTTCCGTGATCTGGGCGTCCAGGTAACCGTTGTCATTAGCAGCGCGCAGCAGATCGCGTTTCAGACGCTCGTAGTTCTGGTGGTCGAGCTGGCTGCCCGGCTGCAGCGGCGTCGCCTTGATGATGCGCGTAAGCGCCCCGTCGTTCTGGCCGGCCCCGCTCAGGTTCACCTCGACGCGGTTCATCCTGACCGGACGGCCGGGCTTCACTTTCAGACGCACGATCCAGGTGGGTCCATCGCGGCTCATCCGGCTGTTTACGGTCGGCTCGTAGTAACCAAAGGGCCGCATCGCATCGGTGGCTTCGTCCACGGCGCGAAAAGAGAGCCGGCGCACCTGCTCGTCCGTCAGATCCTCTCGCTGCGTGTAGCGTCCAAGCGTCAGGTAGGCCCGGATGTTCTCTGCCACCGGCTTGCTGACTCCGTCGACCTCGATTCGAACGCGCTCACCGCCGAAAGCGGTCGGTGCGATGAGTATTGCGAGCAGGGTTGCGAGCGCCGATCTGACGCCTCGGCTCGCACATGCCTGTGCCCAGGGCCTCATTCCGGTGAAAGATCATCCGCCAAATCGCTGGCGGGCGAATGGCGAGTCAACCCGGAGCCTTGCTGGTGCAACTGCCCGGTTCCGGAGTCAAACGCAATTCGTGTCCTGCCCGTCTCGACGCCGGATGAGTCGAATCGTCGTTCATGCATCACCGTATGGCCATCCATGCCGAGCAGCAGGATCGACGAACTGCGTGTGCCGTACTGGTCAGTCTGTACGAATGGTGCGGAGAGCGCCCGCTCCCAGTCTGCGGGCAATCCGGTGTCGGGCATCGAGGCCTCGTCCGCCGTTTGGCGATCGCTCAGTATGTCCATCAGGCTGGCAGCATCCGGTTCGCCTGATTCGATCAGGTGTCGCAGTCGTTCCCGCGTCCGGACCAGTTTCGGCCAGGGCGCATCCAGCTGGTGATTGCTGAGGCCGTACACACCGGGTTCCAGGGGCCGCGCCGGCCGCCCGTCGCGGTTGGAGTAGAAGTACAGAGCATCCTGCGAGCCGACGATCAGGCTGAAACCGGCAAAGGCCATTTTCGTGGCCTGCAGTGCCCGCGTGAAGTCTTCTGCCGAGTCGGAGCCTCGCAGGTAGCCGGCGACCACGCCGCCTCTGGACGGAGCCGCCGGTGCCGGTTTCTCCAGGTCCCTGAAGTTGGTCAGCATCGCGAAGCGGCCGCCGCAGGCGGTTCCCATCCAGGTGCCCGAAGCCTGCAGGTCACGGCCGGCCAGGACTCGCGGGTCTTCGGCCCACCAGCCGAGCGGCGCGGTAGGTCGCGCATGAAATTCGTCCCTGTTCGCGGCGGCGATCAGCCGGTAATCAGGGTGAGACATCCACGCGAAAGTGACCAGGCACATGGCATCAATTGTAAGGGGCTTGCCCTGGCGGAGCTGAGCGCTTGCGGCCAAACAGTACGCGCCCCGCCTTCCTGGCTGCCCAGTAAAGCAGGGCGCCGACCGCGATCAGTGCGAGAATCGGTACTACGATTGCGGCAACGGCAATGCCGGTGGCACTGGCGGTTTCAACCGTTGCAACCACCGGGTTGGCGAGGCCGCCGGTGACCAGACCGGTTTTTGCCCGCATCACGGCGGTCGTGCCTTTCGTGAGACCCGCGATACCTCCCCCGGCGATGATGGCCACTGGCCACATCACCGCCGGCGGAATGTCAGCCATGACGGCTGCGCTCGCGACGACGCCGGCCGCAACCGCCGCCGGGCCGGCGACGAGGTCGAGTGCATGATCGACACCGGGTATGTAGTAGGCCAGCACTTCGATCACCGACGCCGTGCTGAGCGTCAGTAATGCCGTTGTGCTGCCCAGCCACTGGAAGCCGTCGGTGAGCGGAATGTAGCCGGACTTCGCGGCGAGCCCTGCAATCAGCAACGGTACGAACACGCGAAAGCCGGTCGCGGCGGCGAGCCCGACCCCGAGTGCGATACTGACCAGTGAGATCGGGCTGAAATCCATGGATGAACCTCTGGTTGAGTAGGGGCGCGCTAGCGCAAGGGTGGTTGCCAGGACGCGACGCCGGGGGTTTTGCAGAGTGGTCGTTCTGCGGCAGTGTCATACCAGTGCTCGATCAGGCGATAAGACACCGATTGCGGCGGCGGAAGACGGGGGAAACCATTGGCAATGTCGTGCCGCGTAAACCATCGAACATCCTCGAGTTCGTCGTCCGCCTTCGCAATCGCTCCGGGTTCGGCGCGCGCTGTATAAGCGATCATCAGCGACGAGGGAAATGGCCACGGCTGTGATGAGTGATATTCCGATTCAATGACGCGCACCCCGGTTTCTTCCAGGACCTCCCGCACGACGGCGTCCTCCAGGCTCTCACCCGGTTCGACGAAGCCGGCAATCGTTGAATAGCGCCCGGCGGGCCAGGCGGCCTGTCTTCCAAGCAATGCGCGTTCACCATCGCTGACAAGCACGATGACGGCCGGATCAAGTCGCGGAAAGTGAGACGTTCCGCATTCCTCATTTGAGCACCGCATCAGGTGTCCGCCCTCCAACGCGCGCGTCGGGCAACCGCAGCGGCCGCAGTACCGGTGCCGCCCCTGCCAGCAGATCATCGCACGGGCAAAGGCCAGCAGGCCGGCGTCCTCGTCCGAGAGCTGAGCGGCGCACAATCGCAGGTCCACGAAGGCGCACTCCGAATCAACCAGCGGTTCTTCCGGTGAACGCAGGCTCAGCGCGAAGCTCAACCGGCCCTGGAATCGCCCCAACAGGACGAGTTCCGCATCCTCGATGCCGCTGCGAAGAATGTGGTCGCACGACAGCATGACGGCCGACAGGCTGTCCGGATGTTTGCGGACCAGGCTTCGCGATCGCCAGACAGGCACCAGACGGGACTGCGGGTCGCGCAGCGCCGTCGCCAGAAAATCCGCATCCTTGCGTAAGTGCGCGACGCGTTCGACGTACGGGCCCGAAAATACATTGGGTGCTTGCACAGGCAGTGGCCGGCCGGGGACAAGCTGCATTGTATCAACGCGGCGGAGGCGAGCCCCGCCTTCTCAGCCGGGGGTCATTTCACAGCGGCAGGCAACGCAATTGTCGGGCCACAGGGCAAGAGTGTCGCGGATCCATAGCGCCTGGCAGTCACGACAGGCGGTCAGGATCCACTCATCGTCTCGAGATAGCACTTGCAACAGGTACCAGGCATGCTCGAAGCTGATCAGGGACCTCGGGCAGAGGCTGAGATAGGTCTCGAAAACGTCACAGAAACCAGCGACCTCGGTGAGGCTGGGTACCTGGAGGAGGTGGCGGTCCGTGAGCAGGCCGCAGCATCGCAGCATCGAAGCAAGCGTAGCCGCCTGAAGCTCGTGCTCCGGTGTTCGCCGGAAAAAGGCCATCTGGCGGGGTGATTTTCCGCGGCGGCGACGGATCCGCTGACCCGGTCGATCCTGAAAATAGTCGCGATAGAGCTTGCGGATGCGGTCATCAGACAGCCCGGTTGCAACGCGAATCGTGCGGGTGCGCGCCTCGTGTCTGATCAGCCGATAGGCAACGGCGAGCCGCAATCGATCGCGGTCGTAGCGGCAATCTGTGATGCGCATGATTCTGTCTCCCCTTTTGGATGTTTTGGACATATATGGTCCAACAGGACCACATATGACAGTCTATAAGTATATATGGTCCAAACGGACCATATATGGAGGAAAGACTGATGCCAGAAGCAACCCCGAAATTCGACGATCCGGCCTTCCGGACACTGGACGGCAACCTGTTCGATCCGGTCCTGCGTCGCGATATTGCTGACCTGAACAGGCAATTCTTAACTTACGGCCTCGATCCGGTCTTTGCCCGGGATCCCCGATTCCAGTTGTCCGAGCCGATTTCCGACTCGCTGGTCGGGCTGCAGTTGGAACAGCGGCGGATCGTCGAGGAGTGCCCGTTCTCGCTGTTCGAGCTGGTTCTGCCGACGCCTGAGGTCGGCGAGGCAGCCGCAGGTCACTGGGTGAATGATCAGCCCGCGCCGAGGGAACGACCCTGCGGGTGGATGCGATGTCATTCGTTTTCGCATTCCGTGCTTGCCTTTGCCAGGCGTCTGGCCGAAGGCATTCCACTATCGATACGGTTGAGCCTGGGGCTCCCGGCCCGGGCCGGGGCGGATCTCGTGGCGATGCGGCCCTCGGAAATCGCTCATCTCGCGCTCTGGCCCGGGCTGATCCGACCCCGCTGGCAGGGCAACAGGCAGCTGTGGGAGCTGCTCATCGAAGCGGCCCGGAGCAATTGCGACGCTTCGATACAGTGGGCTCACTGCGTCGGGATGTGTCAGCTCTGGAACGAAGCGCAGCGGCTGCGCGGTCAAGCCAGTACACTATTCGGCTTCCACAAGGGCCCCTGAGGCGTGGGCGAGCGCTCGCGGGCATGGTCAGAATCTGGCCATCGGCGCAGCGCAGTAAAGCGGCTGACGCACTGTGCCAGTTGGCAGCGCGATTCTTCGCCTGGTCCGGAATCGTACTCAATCGAGGCGCGCCGGAGTCGGCTTGTCCTTGCTGCCGTTCGATGACCACACTACCCTTCGTTCCCTTCGCCCGTATGGACCTTTCATGAAAGCCCTATCCCTTAGCCAGCTAACCAAGACCTATCGCAATGGCGTGCAGGCACTGAAGGGCATTGATCTCGATGTCGAGCAGGGTGATTTTTTCGCTTTGCTGGGCCCCAACGGAGCCGGCAAGACCACGGCAATCGGCATCATTTCATCGCTGGTCACCAAGACTTCCGGTCGGGCCTCGGTGTTCGGGCATGATCTGGACACCGACCTGGAGGCCGCCAAGGCCTGTCTGGGCCTCGTGCCCCAGGAAATCAACTTCAACATGTTCGAGAAAGTCTCAACGGTCATTTTGAACCAGGCCGGCTTCTATGGCATTCCAAGAAGCATCGCGAAGCCGAGGGTGGAGCGTTGGCTGAAGGTGCTGCAGCTCTGGGACAAACGGGAAGCGGTTTCCAGAACACTCTCCGGCGGAATGAAACGCCGCCTGATGATTGCACGCGCCCTGATTCATGAACCGCGACTGCTGATTCTCGACGAACCGACCGCTGGTGTTGATATCGAAGTGCGCCGCTCGATGTGGGATTTCCTGCGCGAGCTCAACGAGCAGGGTACGACGATCATCCTGACCACGCACTACCTGGAGGAAGCCGAGTCACTTTGCAGAAACATCGCCATTATCGACCACGGCCGGATCGTCGAGAATGACCGGATGTCGACGGTGCTGCGCAAGTTGCACAGTGAGGTGTTCGTGCTGAACCTGCGCGAGCCGATGCAGCAGATGCCCGCACTGCCGGATTATCGGCTCAAGTCGCCGGATGAGCGGACGCTCGAGGTCGAAGTGAACAAGGAGCAGAACCTGAACGACGTATTTGCTCAGCTCAGTGCACTCGGGATCGAAGTCCTGAGCATGCGAAACAAGGCCAACCGGCTCGAAGAGCTTTTCATGCGACTCGTCGACAGTCATGACACAGCAAATGGGCAGGACGGCACGGTGAATGCGGCATGAACAACAGCCGCACCACGGTCGCCGTGCCGGTGGAGTCGCAGGAAGCGACGCATCGCCTCGTCGGATTTCAGACCATCATCATCCGCGAATTCGGCCGCATCCTGCGTATCTGGGCGCAGACGCTGGTGCCGCCGGCGATCACGGCAACGCTGTATTTCATCATCTTCGGCAGTTTAATCGGCCGCCGTATAGGTGAAATGCACGGCTTCAGCTACATGCAGTACATCGCGCCGGGTCTGATCATGATGTCCGTGATAACCAACAGTTACGGGAATGTCGTGTCGTCTTTCTTCGGCGCCAAATTCGGCCGGCACATCGAGGAACTGCTGGTGGCGCCACTGCCCAACTGGCTGATCGTTATCGGATATGTCTGCGGCGGCGTCATGCGTGGCCTGCTGGTCGGCTTTGTCGTCACTGTCATCGCGATGTTTTTCACAGACCTTCACATTCATCACCTGTCTATCGTGCTCGCGGCCGTGCTCCTGACTGCGGTTGTGTTTTCACTGGCCGGATTCATCAACGCAGTTTTCGCGAAGAATTTTGATCAGATCTCTTTCGTGCCGACCTTTATCCTGACGCCGCTGACCTACCTGGGCGGAATTTTCTACTCCATCAGCATGCTCCCGGAATGGGCCCAGACGCTGACCCGGGCCAACCCGATTCTCTACATGGTGAACGCGTTCCGGTACGGGTTTCTCGGTCAATCGGACGTGCACGTCGGATTCGCTTTCCTGGTCATGACCGTGGCGATGGTCGTGTTGTTCGCGCTCTGTGTCTGGCTGATGAATCGCGGCGTCGGTATTCGCGAATAGGGCTACGACCCGCATGTGCGGACGATTTGCGTTCTACTCCCCGCAGGAAGCGATCACGCGACTGTTCGGTGTGAGTGATCCGCCGCCGGTGGAACCCCGCTTCAATATTGCGCCGACTCAATTGATCGCGGTCGTCAGGGCAGGGGAGACCGCCCGGTCACTCAGCATGCTTTACTGGGGCCTGGTCCCGCACTGGGCCAGGGACAGGGCGATTGGCGCCCGGATGATCAATGCGCGCAGTGAGACGCTTCGCGAAAAGCCCTCGTTTCGAACCGCCTATCGCAGGCGGCGCTGCCTGGTGCTCGCCAACGGCTTCTATGAATGGCAGCGACTCGGGAGTGTCCGGCAACCCTGGTTCATTGGACTGGGGACGGGCGAACCGTTCGCGATGGCCGGCCTCTGGGAGCACTGGCGAAACCCGGTCGATCAGACAGTCCTGGAGTCCTGCACGATCATCACGACTGCACCGGCGGCCTCGATCGCGCACATACACAACCGGATGCCGGTGATTGTGCCCGCAGACGCCTATGAGCCGTGGCTGGATCCGGCGAATGAGCGCGTTGCAGATCTTGATACGTTACTGGTGGCCTGTGATCCGGCTGCACTGCGGGCGTGGCCGGTCAGCCGCGAGGTAAACAACGCACGCAACCAGGGCGCTTCATTGATCGAGCCGTGGACTTCCGCAGCCGAGCACTGACGAGGGCCTGTCGTCATGCCACAATCGGCGGCTGAGGCTTCTTGAGCCGGGAACAGGATCCTGCATGTCGCAGTACGACGGAAAGATTTTCTGCATTGGATTCTACAAGACCGGTACGACCAGTCTTTTCCACGCGTTGCGCCTGCTGGGCTATCGGACGATCAACGGCGACAAACCCGGCAGTTATCCGGGTGCTGACGACGGCGCATCGTTGATTCCGCAAATGGATGCAGGTAAGTATGCGCTGCCTACGTTTGAACTGTTCGACGCATTCACTGACGCGCCTTACCTGTGGATCTGGCGCGAGATTTATGCTCAGTTCCCCGAATCGAAATACATCCTGACCGTTCGCGACGAAGATCGATGGATTGAAAGCTGCGTGCGTTTCTATCATGGCCGGCGTGTCCGGCCAATGATGATCTGGAAGTTTGGCAAATACGCCGATCCCTCCCGCGATGAAGCGAGCCGGCAAGTCTGGCTGGAGAATTATCGCAGGCACAATGCCGACATCCGCGCCTTTTTTGCGGACAAGCCGGGCCAGCTATTGCTGATGGAACCGACCATCGCCCCAGGCTGGGGGCCACTGTGCGGCTTCCTTGAAGCACCGGTCCCCGGGCAGCCCTGGCCGCATGCCAATCCGAGCCGCGACAGCAGTCCCCTGCGCCTGCTGCGCCGCCGGATCAAGCAGGCACTCGGACTCGAACTGCGCGTTCCGGAGGATTGACAGGTCGCCCGGATCTTCGCTGCTTCCAGGCGGACGCAGCAGCCTTCATTCGCTAATCGACATCCTCTTTCGGCTGATAGGCATCGACAAGGGCCTGCTGCTCACGCGCCGGCACCGGGTCGTAGTGACTCAGGTCCATGCCGTAGGTGCCTTCGCCGCCCGTCAGTGCCTTCAGCCGGGACAGAAAGTCCTGCATCTCGGCCAGCGGTACCAGCGCCACGATTTCGGCCCGGCCGTTCGGCAACATGTTCTGGCCATTGATACGGGCGCGCCGGGTTGCGAGGTCGCTGGTGACATCGCCTATCGAGCCTGATGGCGTGCTGATCGCCACGCGCACAATGGGTTCGAGCACGATCGGCCGTGACTCGCGAATGGCGGCTACGAATGCCTTTCGGCCTGCGGCAACGAACGCGACTTCCTTTGAGTCAACGGGATGATGCTTGCCATCGTAGACGCTGACCCTGATGTCCTGCAGCGGGAAGCCCGCGATGGCGCCTTCATCAAGCACCTGGCGTACGCCTTTTTCCACGGCCGGTATGAACGTGCCGGGAATCGCACCGCCAACCACGCTGTTGACGAATTCGAAGCCGGACCCGCGTTCAAGTGGCTCGACGCGCAGATAGACTTCGCCGAACTGGCCGGCGCCACCGGTCTGCTTCTTGTGCCGGCTGTGGCCCTCGGACGGTCGCGTGATGGTTTCGCGGTAGGGGATGCTGGGCGTACTGGTCGTCACGCTGACGCCGTAACGTTCGGTCAGGCGTTCGAGCATCATTCGCAGATGCAGGTCACCGAGCCCATAGAGCACGGTTTCGTTCTGTGCGGCGTGATGCTCGACCCGCACGCAAGGGTCTTCGGCCACCAGGCGGTGCAGGCCCTCAGATAACTTCTGCTCATCGCCGCGTTTTTCTGCGCGCACGGCAAGGCCAAGCATCGGCGGCGGGAAGGCCACCGACTTCAGGTGATAGTGATCTTCGTCGTGGGAGTCGTGCAGCACGGCATCAAAGTGCAGTTCTTCGATCTTCGGCACTGCACAGATGTCTCCTGGCACGGCTTCGTTTATTTCGACGTGGTCTTTACCCTGCAACTGGAAAAGGTGCGCAAACTTGACCGGTTTGCGTGCATCGCCGACCAGTAGCTGAGAGCCCGCACGAACCGTGCCCTGGTGTACTCTGAATATGCCGAGCTTGCCGACGAAGGGGTCAATCGCGACTTTGAATACGTGCGCAATGACATGCTTTTCCGGGTCCGGGTCGACCTTGACCCGCTCCATTTTCTCCCCTTCCCCCTTGAGGAACGGCGGGGGATTGCCCTCGGTCGGGTTCGGCATCAGGCGAACCAGAACGTCCTGCAGCTCCGCAATGCCCGCGCCCGTCTCGGCTGAACAGAAGCAGATCGGCACGAGGTGATCCTCGCGTAATGCCTGCTCGAACGGGTCGTGGAGTTGCTCGGGAGAGAGTTCCTCACCCTGCTCGAGGTAAAGGGCCATCAGCTCCTCATCGACTTCGACGACCTGGTCGATAATTTCGGTGTGCGCCGCGGCTACCGAAGAGAAGTCCGTTTCCATCCCCTGAGCCTGGAAAAAGCAGTCGACGACGGCCTGGCCCTGGTCGGCGGGCAGGTTAAGCGGCAGGCACTCCTGCCCAAAAGCTTCGCGGACCTCGTTGAGGACCTGTTCTGTTCGCGCCTCGCGGCTGTCGATACGATTGATGACGATCAGCCTGGCCAGGCCGCGGGCCCTGGCGAAGTCCATCATGCGTTGAGTCATCGGCTCGACGCCGTTCACTGCGCTGATCACGATGACCGCGGTTTCAACTGCTTCGAGTGCGCACAGGCTGCGACCCAGGAAATCGGGGTATCCCGGCGTATCAATGATGTTGATGCGCCGGTTGTTGGTTTCGAATCCGCATATGGCCGCATCGAGCGAGTGGAGCTGGGCTTTCTCCTGAGGGTCAAAGTCGCAGACCGTTGAGCCGCGCTCAAGTGAGCCCTTGGCGTGAATCGCGCCGGAATGCGCGAGCAAGGCTTCCGCCAGCAGCGTCTTGCCCGCGCCTGCCTGGCCCACCAATGCAATGTTGCGGATGTCCGCCGTCGTATAGGGCATCTGATGCCTCCCTGTTGGTTTTCCCGCATTCTAAGGCTTTCCGCAGAGGATACGCGCGCCATCACTGGAGGCTAGAGGCGTTTACCGGGATTGGCTTGGAGCCCGGATCACTGTAGAAAGCCGTAACCTTGTCGGCAATCTCGGTCAGGCACTTGGGAGAGAATGGAATGGCGATGGGCAAGCGGGCCCTTATCGTGGACGACTCACGCTCTGCGAGGGTGATCCTGGGCCGTATGCTGGAGCAGCAGGGGCTGGCCGTGGATACAGCCGAATCGGCCGAACAGGCACTGGAATACCTCCAGCAAGGCCGGCCGGACGTGATTTTCATGGATCATCTGATGCCGGGCATGGATGGGTTCCAGGCCGTTCAGACCATTAAGAGCGACCCTGAGACAGCGACGATCCCGCTGATGATGTACACCTCGCAGGAAGGCGAACTCTACGTCAGCCAGGCCCGGGCACTGGGCGCGGTCGGGGTTTTGCCCAAGACGGTGCGCCCCGTCGATGTATCGAGGGTTCTTTACCAGTTGCATTTGTTGCCCGATCGGCGCAAAGACCGGTCGGCCCTGTTCGAGGCGAACGCCGCGGCCGACAGGGCCTCCGCCGACGGCCCGGTGGCCATGGGCCCCGCGTCGCAGGCGCCCGGTTCAGCCGATGCCGAAGAGGTGGCGCTGCCTGTCGCGTCGATCACTGCGCTTTCGGAGATGCAGGCCAGCCTGCGCCAGTCGACGCAGCAGGTGGTTCGGGACCAGCTTGCCGAGCAACGCCGATTCGTGCTGACGACGTTCGAGGCGTTCGCACGACGCATGAGCGCCGAGATCAAAGACGGGATCGCGAAGATTCCAGCGCCACCGGTCATCGAGACCTTGCCCGAGGCGCCCCGGCCACAGTGGTGGCCTGCGGTTCTGACCGGGCTGCTGGCAGTCATACCCGCGGCAGTGCTCGGTTTCCTGAACTGGCAAATGCAACAGGACGGTGCCCGACTGAACCAGGAACTCGTCGAAGCCCGCACCGCCACGGCCGCCGCCGAACGTGAAGCCGCCGCGGCAGCCCTTGCGGCCGCGGCGGCGGCAACCGCTGCGGCGGCGCCCGATCCGGACCAGCCGTTCGCGACGGAATACGTGCCTTATGGTGAAACACCTCTGGCCAGGAGGCGACTGGAACGCCTGCAGGGAATCGTCGAATCACTGGAGGCTCAGGATTTCAAGGGCCGGATCGTGGTGGAAAGCTTCATTGGCGACTTCTGTCTGTCGGGCAGTGCCGCCGAGGGATTTTCTCTGGCGGATTCCCTGTTGCCGTCCCAGCAGTGCGATCTGGTGGGAAATCCGTTCCAGGACGCGTTACTCCCGGCTCAGAACCAGTCCGTCGAGTTCGCGAATTTTATCGCGATCATGCGGCAGCGATTCGGCGGAGCGATCACGATTGAAGTGGCCAACGCCGGCCGCAGTCGTCCGGTTGCGTATCCGACGCAGGGCGAGCGGAGCACCGCGGGTGACTGGAATGCCGTGGCGGCCCAGAACAACCGGGTCGAATTTCGTGTAGAACCCGGTTTGTGACGGATCGCTGGCTCATCTACGGTGCCAATGGATACACGGGCGAACTGATCGCGCGCGAGGCACGCCTGCGCGGCCAGGAGCCGGTGCTCGCCGGTCGCAACGCCCGGGAGATCACGGCGATTGCGCGCGAGCTGGACCTCGAAAGCCGGGTAATCGGTCTCGATGACGCGAACGCACTGTCGGCGGCTTTGCGCGGCGTCAGTCGTGTACTGCATTGCGCCGGGCCATTTTCGGCAACCAGTGTACCGATGATGGAGGCCTGCCTGGCGGCCGGTGCTCACTACCTGGACATCACCGGGGAAATTGATGTCTTCGAAGCAGCCCACGGACTTCACGAGCAGGCTCGATCGGCCGGCATCGTGCTGTGTCCGGGCGTCGGTTTCGACGTGGTACCCACGGATTGCCTTGCCGCAGCGCTGAAGCAGGCGCTGCCCGATGCAACCTACCTCGCGCTCGGTTTCGACATGTCCTCGAAAATGAGTCGCGGAACGGCCAGGACCACGGTCGAGGGTATTGCCGGCGGCGGACGCATTCGCAGCGCGGGCAACCTTGTTAAGGTGGATCACGCATTTCGCGTGCGGGAGATTGATTTCGGCGACGGTACCCGACTGGCAACCACGATTCCCTGGGGTGACGTGTGCACGGCCTTCTTCACGACCGGGATTCCCAACATCGAAGTTTATACGCCGGTTCCGGCTGCCCGTCTCAGGGCGATGCGCCGGCTGAACCGGATCCGACCGCTGCTTCAGCTTGGCTTCGTGCAATCGTTTCTTAAGAATCGCGTATCCAGCGCGCAGCGTGGGCCCGACGCGTCGGCGCGCGCGAGTACGCCGAGCCTGGTCTGGGGCGAAGTGCAGGCCCCGAGCGGCGAACTCCGGACCGGCCGCATTCGGGTTGCCAATGGCTATGACGTGACCGTTCACGCCGCGCTCGGGATCGTCGACTACCTGGCCGCTTACACACGGCCTGGCGGCTATTTCACGCCGTCCCAGCTGGTCGGATCCGGGTTTGTGGAGGGCCTGCCGGGATCCGGCGTGATCGAGATCACGGTCGGTCGGGCCTGGGAACCCAAGCCGAAGTGAGTGACGATCCGGCCGGGCATACCGGCGAGTTTTTGCCGCCCGGGTGGTTGCGTCACAGGCACGTGCAGTCGATCATTCCGAGCCTGCCGATCCGTCGGCCCGCCGTGGAGCGACGCGCCAAGGGGCTGTTGCGCGCCTCCCGGCGGGTGATCCTGGATTGTGGCGATGGTGTGCGCCTGCTGGCGTGGCACGCCAGGTCAGGCGCGGTATCCCCGCCCCCCGTGAAGCGGCTGGTTGTCCTGCTGCACGGCTGGGAAGGCAGTTCGGATGCGATGTACGTGCTGACGCTCGGTCAGCGACTGCTCGAACAGGGGTTCGACGTCCTGCGACTGAATCTGCGGGACCACGGTGGCAGTCACGGCCTGAACGAGGGAATTTTCCATTCCTGTCGCATCGCCGAAGTGGTTGGGGCGGTGCGCCGGATCCAGCAGCTGAATCCCGGATATGACGTCAACCTGATCGGGTTCTCTCTCGGTGGAAATTTCTTTCTTCGCGTCGGCGCGCGTGCGCTGGCGGCGGACCTCGAGATCCATCGCATCATTGCGCTCTCCCCGGTGCTCGACCCGGCACACACGCTTGCGTCGCTCGAATCAGGCTGGGCCCTGTACCGGAACTATTTCATCTGGAAATGGCGACGATCGCTGAGGCAGAAACAGGCAGCGTGGCCGCGGCAATACGATCTGCGCGACGTGATCGATCGGGGCAGTCTCACCGGCATGACGGAGATGCTGGCGTGCAGGTACGGTGGATTTCCTTCGCTCGAGACTTACCTGAACGGCTACGCGGTCGTAGGCGATGCCCTGGCCACCCTGACGGTCCCGACCCGAATCATCGCGGCGGAAGATGATCCGATCATTCCGATTGAAGACCTGGGGCGTCTCGCCAGCCCGCCGTCCCTGAAGATTACCCGGACCCGTTTTGGCGGCCACTGTGGCTTCTATTCGGGCCGCGGAGATTCCTGGTTCGTGCGCGAAGTGGTCGCCACGCTCGAGACACCCTCCGCGGGCTGAAGCGCCTGAACTTTCTCAGATCGATCCGTCGCGGATCCGCGCACCTCGTTCGCGCATCGCTGTCCGCCAGCGATCGAATCGGCCGGACAGCCTGGCGTCAGAGGAGGGCGCAAATCGACGTCGAAGCGCAACCGGGGACCAGCTCGCGGGCCGGTCCGCGGCCAGGAACGCGGTGCCCCGTGCCGTGGCTTCGCTCATTTCGAAGCGCTCAACATCCATCCGGTTCAGGTTGGCCAGTGCGCGGCAAAAATAGTCGCAATCCGCAAATCCGCCGGTCAATACAATTCGCCGCAGCGGCCCGGCTGCCTGCATCGCGTCGAGATTGGTGCTGAGCAGAAAGACGATGCTCTCGATGACCGCGCGCAGCCGGGACGGTTCATCGCCGGATCCAATAAACTCGATCGCGAAGCCTGCCTGCCAGTAGGGCGCACCCAGTCCGCCGACACCGTTGATGAACAAAGGGGGTTCTTCGGCCATCGTTTCGGGCAGGGAGCGCACAGCGCGGGTTACGTCGATCGCCACCTGATTGCGCAGCCAGTCGACGGCGCTGCCGGCGCCGTTGACGGTACCTTCCAGGCTGTATTGCACCTCAGAGCCGGTCGAGAACAGCACGCTACGCAACAGGCCTGGTGGAACGGGCGAGTCCGCTCGGGTGAGTCGCTGCACGAAAGCGCCGGTTCCCGCATTAATGTACGCCGTGTCTTCGTCAGGGGAACCAAACGCGAAAGGCGCAGCCGCCTGGTCACCGGTACATGCGCTCAGGGGCACCGTCACCCTGCCCACGCGCAAGGTCCCGAACTCACTGCTCGTCGGTACGCAACGCGGCAGGATACTGGCCGGCACCGCGAAGATATCCAGCAGGGCAGCCGACCAGTCATTGAGCGCCGGATCGAACAACTGCGTGCGTGCGGCGTTGGCGGGGTCAACGACCGTGGGCCGTTCCTGCAGCAATCGGTACAAGAGAAAGGCGGAAAGCGGTCCTGCGCAAAGGGAGGCGCGCTCCCATGAGGCACGTACCTCGGCGATATGATCCAGGCACCAGCGCAGCTTGCTCGCGCCGTAATGCGGCGACAAGACAAGGCCGCTGATGGCCCGGATCCGGGCTTCGTCTGCGCGAAGCGCATCGACCTGGGCCCGGCCGCGGCGATCCTGCCAGGAAATCGCTGGTGACAACGCCTGTCCGGTGACACGGTCCCAGCACACGATCGTCGATCGCTGGGTGGCAAGGCCCGCGGCAACGAGATCACCGTCCACTGCGTGCGCCCCGTCACAGGCGTCGTCGGCCGCCTGCTGCAGTGAAGCGGCCAGTTCGTCGGCATCATGCTCCACGCGATCCCCGCCCTCGAGGCGCGTGGCAACCGGAACCTGCGCTTGCGATATCACATGACCGGCTTTATCAAAGATCAGGGCCCGACTCGCGTGCCCGCCCTGGTCCAGCGCAAGCAACCATCCTTTCCGCCGGCTCAATTCGCTGCTCACGGTCCGCTGCTTGTTCCGTAGCCCGCCAGCAACCCGCGCACGGTCATGGACTCGACGAAGCGCGCGCCCATTTCTGCACAGGCCCGGGCGGTCCGGACATCGCCCACCTCGTACAGAGCCCAGTCCCAGGGGCCTGCCCACAGCGCGATCGTGTCTTTCGGGACCCGTTCGAGATTGCAGAACAGAAACTCGGGTGCCAGCCGTTCCGCCGCCGCTCGACTGGCCGCGTCGTAGTTCTCCAGCACCCAGCCGATCCGAGTGCCGGTCATGGTCCGAAAAATCTGCACGCTCGTCAGGTCAAACGAGATCAGAACGCAACGATCGGAAACGGGCTCCAGCGTGTCGGAAATCCGCTGCAGCACCATTTCGCGTCCGAATCGGCGGAGACTGGATCGTTTGATTTCAACAAACGCGGTGACCTGGGTCCAGGTGTCGAGCGCCTGGACGGTCTGGGCCAGTGATGGCGCGAAGGTCAGGGCATGTTGAGTGCCTAGCCGCTCGACCTCGCCCACACGGATCGCCGAGAACGCGGACCACGACAGATCATGGACACACTCGGGACGTCCGCCGACGCGGCGAAAGTCAGCGTCGTGCAGCAGGACCGGCACCTTGTCCTGTGTAAGCTGAACATCAAACTCGATGTGCCGGACGCCGAGGTCGACAGCGGATTGCAGTGACTGGAGTGTGTTCTCCGGCCACTCGCCGGCGTTGCCTCGATGCGCGATGATTGCAGGGAGTTCAGAACCGGTTGCCATGTCAGGTCCCTCTGGACTTTTGCGGCACGAGCCGCGAAAAGGGGATGTTACTTAATGCCAGCTCGCCTGCGCTGATTACCTGCCGGGCTCGAACCCGCGCGTGATCGTCATCACACAGCGACGACCACGGGCTGCACGGTGACAGGAATCGTCAGTCGCATCGCCGGCCGTTTGCGGCCAGGCCGCTGAAATGCAGCAATCCGTCTTATGGCATGACTCTTGCTGAGAACCTGGCGTTAGCCATGTCAAGAGCGGACGCGCGATGAAAGAGGAAATCGTTGCCCTGTTGTTTCCCGATAGGACGGTAGCGGGGGACGAATCGCCGCCCACGGTGACGGCATTGCTGCGCGATGCACAGGGCGCCATGGAGGTACGTCAACTCAAGCCCGATCGCAGCCTGCTGAGTCGCGCGCGAATCGCCGGTCGATTCAATCGCGGTACACCCATCCTCGATCCAGAGACGCGCGAGGTCATCGGCTATGACATCGAGCCGCTGGCGATCGGCGCCGCCTGACCCGAGGGCGCCGGCAACGGCGTAACAAGGCGGGCCAGGGTCGCCCGTCTGCGCGCTACAGCGGGTAATAGCGGACCAGTTGCATCGAAAACGCGGCCGCCATCAGCAGGACCAACGGGCCTCCAACACGCACGAAGTCGCGGAAGACATATCCTCCGGGCTGCATGATCAGCACGTTGGTCTGGTATCCCATCGGGGTTGCAAACGACAGGTTGCAGCCGACGATCGCGGCGAGCACGAAAGGTTCCGGGGGTGCGCCGAGTTGCTGCGCAATGGACAGAGACACCGGCGTGCCGATCGCCGCCGCCGCGTTGTTCGACACGAAGTTGGTGAGGAATCCGAGAAAAATCATGACCGACGCGAGCACGGCCTGGGGTGGCAGGTTGCTTGCAACTGACATGAATCCGCTGGCCAGAAGGTCCGCACCGCCGGTGGCGGTCAGTGCCCGCCCAAGCGCCAGGCTGGCGACGACGATCAGCACGACCTCGGCGCTTATTCCCCGTCCAAGTCCTTCGAGTTTGAGGCACCCGGTCACCAGCAGCGCGAGAACGCCGAGCAGGGCAGAAATGGCAATCGGCAGAACGCCGGTTGCGGCCAGCGTGACCACGGTCGCCATGATCAGGACGGCAATCGGGGCCTTACGCGTGCGCGGCAGGTCCAGCGTGCCGTCCAGGACCAGCCCGCCCGCTTCGCCCTTCAGTGCTGCGATGCACTCTGCAGGTCCCTGCACCAGCAGCACATCCCCCGAACGCAGCAGGCGGTCGGGGATGTCGCCGGTCAGGGAAGCCTCGTCGGCCGGGCGGTACATTGCCAGGATGACCACGCCGAAACGTTCTGCAAATCGGGCGCCTCGCAGGGTGCGATGGTGCAGCGGAGACTCTTCCGTGACCACGACCTCGACGAGTTGCTGGTCCTGAGCGAGCAAGGGGTGTTTCTCCGGTGGCAGCTTGTCCACCTTGCCCGTGTCGTAGAGCGTGGTCCGCAGCGTGCGTTCGTATTCCTTAAGATAAGCCGAGGTGTCACTGACCATCAGTCGGTCACCCTCGCGCAGCTGCAGATCGTCGGCGGCGGCCAGTAACTCATCGCCGCGCTGGACCCGCTGCACCTGCATCTTGTTGCCAGTCCAGCGACGTACGCGCGCGATCGTCTTGCCCAGCGCACGACTGTTCGGCCCTACATAGAACATTGCATCGAACCGGCGCGGCGCCATGTTAGCGAGCGGACCCGAACGGTTGCCGAGCAGGCGCGGGGCGATCAGCCACAGATAGCCCAGTGCGAGCAATGCCGGGCCAATGAAGAGCCGGGTGAACTCGAACATATCGATGTCCTTGACACCGTGGTCGTGTGCCAACGAAACGATAAGTAAATTCGTCGACGTGCCGATCGTCGTTGCCATGCCGCCGACGACAACGGCGAAGTTCATCGGCATCAGCATCTTCGATGCGGAACCGCCGGCGCGCATCGCCAGCCCGATGACCACCGGCATCAAAACAACGACGACCGGTGTGTCATTGATAAACGCGCTCAGAACCATCGCGGCCAGTAGCACCGCGAGCAGCGCGATGTGCTGGTTCAGGGCCCAGAGGCGGGCCAGGACACGGGCAATTGGTTCGAGAGCGCCGGTGACCATCAGCGAACGGCCGAGGATCATCAGTGAGCAGATCGCGACCAGCGCCTCATGCCCGAATCCCGAGAAAATCTGCTTTGACCCGAGCACACCGTCGTGCCCGTAGTACGGAAACAAGTGAAATGCGAGCGCAAGTACCGCGATGATCGTCAGGCTCGTGACCGGGATTGGAATGCGTTCCCGGGTGAACATGAAGAACGCCACGGCCGTGAGCAGCAGTACACCAATCGCGTGGGCATTCAGTGGCAGGTCGAACATTGGCGTAAGCATACAGGCAAAAAAAACCCCGCTTTCGCGGGGTCGTCGTCCTTTTTGGGGCGCTCTTTCTTATTATTCTTGATGCTTCTTCTTGTCGTCGCCCCTCGGTTGGGGGTCCATCTTCCGGCTGTTATTGTTTTTTTCTTTAGCAGCTTCTCTCGGTCCATCCCCGGCGGAGTCAACACCTTCAGCTTTCGCCATCTCACTCCCGGTTCGCAACCGGGATTCGTCAAGAGACGGGTTAAACAAAAGCAAAGTGCGTGCCAACACGAAAGAAGGCCTTAAAAAACAGAATGTTAGTCTCCGGCAGGCAGCGGATCGCCCGATGACGCGACCGCGGGTTTCCGAATTCGTAAAAAATGCCGACGCGGGTCGGTCTGGCCTCGAACGCACCCTTGCCGACTGGCAGCGGGCTGTCGCCCGGCACCACTAGAACGCGTTGATGCCGGTCAGCTCGCGGCCGATCGTCAGCTGGTGAATCGTCTCCGTGCCCTCGTAAGTGATGACGCTTTCGAGGTTCAGGGCATGACGGATCGGCACGTATTCCGCGCTGATGCCCGCACCACCGAGGATGTCCCGGGCATCCCGCGCGACGTCGAGTGCCATGCGGCAGTTATTCCACTTGGCGAGAGAGACTTGCGACGGGACCATCTTGCCGGCGTCCTTGAGGCGGCCGAGCTGCATCGAGATGAGCTGGGCGCCGGTGATACCGCGGGCCATTTCTGCCAGGCGCAACTGAATGGTCTGTGTAGCCGCGAGCGGCCGGTTGAAAAGCGTTCGTGTCGCGGTGTAGTCGAGCGCCTGCTCGAGGCAGGCCTGCGCTGCGCCAATCACGCCCCAGGTGATCCCGTACCGTGCCTGGGTCAGGCAGGACAGCGGCGCCTTGATGCCAATGTCGCTGCCGGGCAGCCTGTTTTCGTCGGGCACCACGACATCTTCAAAGAACAACGCTCCGGTGCTCGAGGCGCGCAGCGAAAACTTGTTCGCGATCTCCGGTGCGGACAGTCCTGGCGTGCCCTTTTCAATCAGGAACCCGCGGATGCCGTCCTCGGTCCTGGCCCAGACCACGCACAGATCGGCAATCGGGGAGTTCGTGATCCACATTTTCGAACCGTTGATGACCCAGTCCCCGCCACGACGTTTCGCGTGGGTCTTCATATTGGCCGGGTCCGATCCGCCGTGAGGCTCGGTCAGCCCGAAACAACCAATCAGTTCACCGCGCGCCATCGCAGGCAGATAGCGCTGCTTCTGTTCCTCGCTGCCAAACTCATAAATCGGAAACATGCACAGCGATGACTGCACCGAGACAAAACTGCGCATGCCCGAGTCGCCGCGTTCGAGTTCCTGGCAGATCAGGCCATAGCTGACCGAATTCATGCCGGCACAACCATAGCCCTGCAGGGAACTGCCGAGCAGCCCAAGCGCTGCAAGCTCCGGGACGAGATCGGCGGGGAACGTGTGATTTTCGAAATGCTTCGCAATGCCCGGGAGGATGCGCTCGTCGACGAGTCGGGCGACGGCATCGCGCACCATCTGCTCGTCGTCGGTCAGCAGGTCGCGAACTGCGTACAGGTCCAGCGGGTCGAGCCGGCGACCGGACGGCTTTCGGTTCTTTTGTGCATCTGTAGCCACGGGCTGGTTCCCTTTTTGAATGAACGAATTATGCGCCTTCCTCAGGCGGCGGGCCGTGCCGGCCACCCGGCAGGCCCCGGTCTGCCGGGGGTCAGCCCGGGCTCATACCGAGCACGGTCAGTACCTGCTCTGCCTTGTTGCTGGTGGCAAGCCCGAGAGCGGTGGCGGCCTCGAGATCGCCGGCGGCATGGGCCGCTGTAGCTTTTGACCAGAGATCTTTTGCTTCGCCAAGCTCAGTCTTGATGAACTCAAATTGTTCAGCATCCATTTCCTCGGGGAGCTTTGCTGCCGCGGAGAGGATGTCCACCCGGCTCTGGATCGCGGCCAGCGCGGAAGGGGCCGAGTTCGCGATCGAATCCCATTCGGCGCTGAATGCAGCGCGCGCAGCTTCCCTGGCCGATTCGGCGGCGGCCGGAATGCCTTGCGCCTGTTCCAGTACGTCGCCGGCCGCGGCCAGCACGCCCTCGTAATCCTTATTCTGAAACAGTCTGTCCAGTCTCTCGATCTCGCTGGCAACCGCCGCGACCTGGTTTGGGATGTACTTGATCGCGTCCGGACCCGCAGCAGATAGCGCGGATCGGGCCTCGGTGATGGCTTGCTGTGCAGGCTCCATCTTGCTGCCGCTACAGGCGACGAGCACGGTGGCTACGAGGGCGATGGGCAGGGCGCGGGTGGCTATCGCTTGAATGTTCATCGCATCGGTCCTTTTCTGGAAGTCTTGGTTGACGATCGCTGCCCGGTTTCCGGCGACGGACCGCGGGCGTCACTCCCGAGCATTATTTTACGCCGATCCGGCCGATCCGACCCCTGGTTTCACACGACGCGCTCGCGCAGGCAGTGAGCGCGTGGGTGGCCTCAGGCATTGCCCATCGCCGTTCGGCGGGCGATGATTAGGGGGTAATGTTCCGGGTAACGCCGATGCCGCCGCACCCGACCCCACAGGAGTGATCACTGATGAGCCGAATGAAGACTGGGATGGTGACTGTATTGACCGCCACGATCGCGCTGGCGGGATGCGCCGCGATGGAAGATTTCGCATCCAACCCCGACAAGGGTAAGACCCGTGCCGGTACGGGGTATGGTGCAGCGGCCGGTGCGGCAGTTGGTCTTCTGACCGCAGGAAATAATCCATTTAAGTCCGCGATGATCGGCGCCGCTGCCGGTGCGCTGGTCGGCGGAGCGGCCGGCAGCTACATGGACAAGCAGGAAAAGGCGCTGCGCAAGCAGATGGCCGGAACCGGCGTCGATGTCGTGCGCAAGGGCGACAACATCATTCTCAACATGCCCGGCGGCATTACCTTTGGTTTCGACAGTGACGATCTGAGCACTCAGTTCTACCCGGTGCTCGATGATCTGTCCAAGACGCTGGTTGAGTATGACAAGACGGTGATCCAGGTGGCCGGGCACACCGACAGCACGGGGTCTCACGCCTACAACATGCAGCTCTCCCAGCGCCGCGCCGGCAGTGTGGCTTCGTACCTCAGCAGCAAAGGTGTGCCGAGCGCGCGCATGGTCACCGTCGGTGGCGGGCCGGACTACCCGATTGCCGATAACTCGACCGAAGCGGGTCGAGCCGCGAATCGTCGTGTCGAAATCACGATCGTGCCGGTTACCGACCAGAACGTCGACAAGGCCAAGACCGGCTGAATTTCCGGTTTGCCGTGATTTAACCAAGGCCCTCGCTCGTCGCTCGAGCGAGGGCCTTGCTCTTTGCGGCCCGATGCATTTCAGGCCGCCGCGCAAAAATCTGGTCGACAATGATCCCTTCGCCGATGCCTGCGGCCGCCGGAATTGCGAACTGCTCGCGTACCTGCTGCAGTGGCATTTCCCAATACCCGGTCCAGTCGATACCGAACAGCGGTCGCGCTGACACGCCGGACCTGTAGCCCGCCGCGATTGCAGCGACCCGCTGCGTTACGGTGTCCGGCGCAAACAGGGTCGTGTTGGCCAGTCCAAGAGTGAGCAACATCGCCGCCGAAGTGACGCCGGTCTGTGCCGCGTAAAAGGCCGTCAGCGCAAACTCGCCCTCGAGGTCGGTGCCGAAGCCGGTCACGATGTGCCAGACGTCATGGGTTTCGACGAGCTGGGCAAGCACGTAGTCGCCGTCGCTGTTGTCCGGCAGCGTCTGAAATAGCCTGGGATTGAGTTCATAGTGGTCGATTCGGGAAAGTCAGGCTTCAGCCGTCGCCAGTTTGCGCAGCTTCTTGATCGCCGCGGCCTCGATCTGGCGAATGCGTTCCGCCGATACGCCGTATTCATCGGCGAGTTCGTGCAGCGTTGCCCTGGGCTCAGCCATCCAGCGCGCCTGCATGATGGCCTGGCTGCGCTCATCGAGTTGAGACATCGCCGCAGTCACCCGGTCGGAGAGATCCTGGTCCCATTCCGCCGCTTCTACGGCAACGGCCGGGTCGGACTCCGGCGAGGGCAGGTAAGCCGACGGAGAGTAGGCTCGTTCGTCGTCTTCTTCGAGGCCGGGAGCCGGGTCGAACGAAAGGTCGCGCGAGGCCAGCCGTCGCTCCATTTCGGTCACTTCCCTCGCGGGAACTCCAAGATCGCGCGCGACCGCTTCCGTTTCTTCTGCACTCAGCCAGCCAAGCCGCGGCTTGTGCTTGCGAAGGTTAAAGAACAGCTTGCGCTGAGCTTTCGTCGTGGCGACCTTGACCAGCCGCCAGTTACGCAGCACGTATTCGTGGATTTCGGCACGGATCCAGTGCACGGCGAAGGAGACCAGGCGCACGCCGACCGCCGGGTCGAAGCGCTTGACGGCCTTCATGAGGCCAATGTTGCCTTCCTGCACGATATCGCCGAGGGGCAGCCCATAGCCCATGTAGCCTCTCGCGATGTGAACCACGAAACGCAGGTGCGAGAGCACGAGCTCGCGCGCTGCGTCGAGGTCATTGTCGCGCCGCAAGCGCAAGGCCAGCTCCTGTTCCTGATCCCTGGTCAGGACGGGGATCGTGCTGACCGCATCGACATAGGCGTCGAAGCTGCCAACGGGTCCGGCCAGTGCAATCTCGGCCGGTGAGCGACGTATCAGTGCGGTGTTAGTCATCTGCTCTTGGATTCTCCTCAGGTCATGGCCACAAGTATTAGCAATCGAACCGTTAGAGTGCTAATCGTGGCAGAAGTTCCCCGGGATTTCACACCCAAAGCAAGAAAAATAGAATATAAATCAGTTAGCTTATTGATTTGTCAGTTGGGCTGACGGCTGCCGATGCCGATCCAGCGCCTGGAGCCTCTACCGGGGCTCGATGCCCCGCAGTTCGCGGGTTGCGGCGATGAACGAGCCAACGAGGCCCAGCACAATTCCGCCGAGGATCAGGGCGAGACTGGCTTCAGATCCCAGCCCCTGCAGAGCGAAGCGGCTCCCGTAGAGCCCGGCCAGGCGGCCCACCGGCTCATTGAGAATCAGGATGACGCTGGCGACGATCAGCCAGGCAACCAGACCGCCCCCGAGCCCGTACCACAGGCCGCTGTAGAGGAACGGCCGCCGCACGAAGGCATCGCTGCCACCGACGAGTTTGGTTACCTCGATTTCATCCCGCCGGTTCTCGATATCGAGCCGAATCGTGTTGCCGACGATCACCAGGATGCCGAGCGCAAAAAGCCCTGCCGCCAGCAGCGCGACCCGCCTGACGATATCCAGTATGGCGTTGAATCGGGTGACCCATTCGGTATCGAGTTGAACGATGTCCACCTTGTCGAGGCTCTGCAGTTCGGTTGTCAGGCTCGCAACCTGCGCAGGCGCGCGGAACTCGTCAGCCGGACGCACGATCAGGGCATGCGGCAGCGGGTTGTCTTTCAGCGCATCCAGTGCCTCGCCGAAGCCCGAGCCGCGGCGAAATTCTGCCAGCGCTTCATCTGCAGGGACCAAGGTGACTTCCGCCACGTCACGCCGTTTGCGTATGCGGTCGGCGGTCCGCTTCGCATCATCGAGGCTGGCGGACTGTTGCATGTAGACGGAAATATCCAGGGCGTTGCGCCAGCCACCGCTGGCTTCGCGGACATTCTGCACCAGCACGTGCAGGCAGGCGGGCAGCGCCAGAGCAATACCGATCACGAGTACCGTGAGCAGGGTCGCGAACGGTTGCTGCCAGAGTCGGCCCAGGGAACCGACCAGAGTTTGCACATGGCGCTCGAGCCACTGCCTCATGTCATGCTCGCCACGATCGAGGGCAGTGGCGGCGGCTCATCGTCCACGCTGTGCAGGCGCCCGCCATGAAGCATGATGCGCCGGACGCCGTAACGGTCGATCAGGTGCACGTCGTGGCTGGCGATCAGTACCGTAACGCCGACTTCATTGAAGCGTTTGAAAAGGTTCATGATCTCGATGGCCAGCTCCGGGTCGAGATTGCCAGTGGGTTCATCGGCAATCAGCAAGGCTGGCTTGCTGATGACGGCCCTTGCGATGCCGACACGCTGCTGCTCGCCGGTCGATAATTCGATCGGGCGATTACGCTCCCGTCCGAGCAGTCCAACCTGGTCGAGAGCTGCCCGTACGCGCTTGCCGATCTCCTTCTCCGGCACACCGGCGATCACCAGCGGCAGACCGACGTTGTCGTACACCGGGCGGTCCATCAACAGCTTGTGATCCTGGAACACGACACCGATCTGTCGTCTGAACGCGGGGATTTTTGACCGCCGGACCGTCGAGGTGTTCTGGCCGTTTACGGTCACGGTGCCCCGGGACGGTCGCTCGATCAAGGCAATCAGCTTCAGCACCGTACTCTTGCCCGCGCCCGAATGCCCGGTCAGAAAGACCATTTCCCCGCTGTCGATGTCGAGGCTCAGGTCGCTGAGCGCCTCGTAGCCATTCGGGTAACGCTTGGAAACATGATCGAAGCGAATCACGTTTCCCTCTCGGCCGTACCGGCGGGGTTAAGTATGGCCTCAACGAAGCTTTCGGGGTCAAAAACACCGAAATCTTCGACGCTTTCGCCGACCCCGATGAACCGCAACGGTATCTGCAATTGATCGGCGATGGCCAGCACGATGCCGCCCTTCGCGGTGCCGTCGAGCTTGGTAAGCACGATGCCGGTTACGCCCAGTGCGTCGTTAAACTGTTGTGCCTGCGTCAGTGCATTCTGTCCCTGGCTGGCGTCCAGGACGAGCAGAACCTCATGGGGGGCGTCGGGATCCAGGCGACCCAGCACGCGTCTGGTCTTCCGGATCTCGTCCATGAGATTACTTTGCGTGTGCAGTCGGCCGGCCGTATCGGCGATTAATACGTCCGCGCCGCGAGCCTGCGCTGACTGCATCGCGTCAAAGATCACTGCCGCCGGGTCGGCGCCCGGCATCTGGGCAATGACAGGGACGTCATTGCGCTCGCCCCAGACCTGCAGTTGTTCGATCGCGGCCGCGCGAAACGTATCACCGGCGGCCAGGACAACCTTCTTCCCGGCGTCTTTCAAGTGGTGCGTCAGTTTGCCGATGGTCGTCGTCTTGCCCGAGCCGTTTACTCCAACCACGAGAATCACGAACGGTCGTCGCGATTCGTCAACCCGCAGCGGCTGGCCGACCGGCGCGATGATTTCGATCATTGACTGACGCAGCGCGGCCACCAGGGCATTGAGATCGCCCAGTTCCTTGCGAGCCACTCTGCGGCGCAGGCCATCGAGTATCTTTTCGGTGGTCTCGATGCCGACATCGGCGCCTATCAGGCGCAGTTCGAGTTCATCGAGCACCTCCTCGTCGATTGTGCCGCCGGGGATCAGGTCGGCCAGATCGCGAGTCAGCCAGGAATCGCCGCGATTGAGTCGCGCGCGCATGCGCGTGATAAAGCCCGCGCGCTTCTGCTCGATGCCCGGGAGGGTTGGCTCCGGCTTTTTCGAATTGAAACTGAAGATGCTCATGAGTGATCAGTGAAGGCTCGCAAGCCGCCGATTGTATCGAATATGTAGCCGTCGCCTGCGTTCTGCCACTGACGGATGCTCGCGGCTGCGGCGTATGATCCGTGTTCACCATTCCGTCGAGGACTTTCCCAGTTTCACATGATGCCTGACTCCCGGCGCAATAAATCCCGCCGCGGCCGGACAATCCGAGGCGCGCAGCGTGGCGGGCACAGATTCGAGCTGCGAATCATCGCTGGCAAGTGGCGCGGGCGCCGGATCGGGTTTGCCCAGTCGCCCGAAATCCGGCCCACGCCGGATCGAGTTCGGGAAACCCTCTTCAACTGGTTGCAGCCGCAGATTTCCGGCAGCCGGTGTCTCGATCTTTACGCCGGCAGTGGCGCACTGGGCCTGGAGGCCCTGTCCCGCGGGGCCGAGTCCGCGGTGTTCGTCGAGGCGGACGTCAAAGCTGCGCGGCAGATCGAAGCGACACTGGCATCGCTCGATGCACAGACCGGGCGAGTAGAACATATCGATGCGACCCGTTTCCTGGGTGCCTCGCATGGGTCGTTCGACATCATTTTCCTGGACCCGCCGTACTCGATGGACCGGCTGGCCCGCGACTGCCGTCTGATCGAGGAGCGGCAGTTGTTGCAGCCCGGCGGGCTGATTTACCTGGAGGGCCCGGCAGGCTTCGTCCCGCAAGAGCTGCCCGAAGGCTGGACCGTGTTGCGAAGCAAGAAAGCCGGCGCGGTGGGCTATCATCTGGCACGGCGATCCGTTGAAGTCGCGGGCAGCGCGACCGGCGCCGACGAGATGAACTGAGGATCCGCGAGAATCCAGCGAGGACCCATGGGCAGCAATGCGATGTATCCCGGGACGTTCGATCCCCTCACCAACGGTCATGAAGACCTCGTTCGGCGCGCCTGCCGGATTTTTGACAAAGTCGTTCTGGCCATTGCAGCGAACCCGGGCAAGGAGCCGCTGTTTTCGCTCGAGGAACGCATGGACCTGGCGGGACGCGTGCTGGCCGACATTCCGAACCTGGAAATCATGGGTTACGCGGGATTGACTGTGGAATTCGCCCGCCAGCATGGCCTCAATGCCATCGTGCGTGGCCTGCGCGCGGTTTCCGACTTTGAATTCGAATTTCAGCTTGCGACGATGAACCGGCACCTGTCCGACACCGTAGAGACGGTATTCCTGACGCCGACCGAGCAATACAACTTTGTGTCGTCGACCCTGATCCGCGAAATCGCCAGCCTCGGCGGCAAGGTCGATGAGTTCGTTCACCCGGTCGTCGGTGAGGCTCTGCGCGCGCGTTTCGCCTGAACGCCCGGGGCCGTGGCAGCCGAAATCCGCTGTTTACAGGTGATTTGCCGAGTGCCAATGCTGTGTGCCCGCGCGGATCATGGGTCGTGGAGGAAAGCCAACCCATGTCGCTGCAGCATTGGCCGGACAATGAACGTCCACGCGAGAAACTGATCAGGCGAGGCCCCGCCGCGCTCTCCGAAGCGGAACTGCTGGCCATTTTGCTTCGAACCGGTACCCGTGGGCGAAGTGCGCTGGATGTGGCCCGGTCCCTGCTGGTCGAGTTCCGGTCGTTGCGCGCGCTGTTGACCGCGGATTGCAGCGCTGTCTGCCGCGTGTGCGGTCTCGGTGCGGCCAAGTACGCGATGCTGCAGGCAGCGCTGGAACTGTCCCGAAGACACTATGCGGAGCTAATGCAGTCTGGACCCGCCCTGAACAATCCCCGGGCGACGCGGGAGTTTCTGCGGGCACAGCTGCGCGATCGCGACCACGAGGTGTTCTGTTGCCTGTTTCTCGACAACCGTCACCGGGTCCTGTGCTTCGAAGAGGTCTTTCGTGGAACGATCGATGGTGCGAGCGTACATCCGCGGGATGTCGTGAAACTGGCTCTTTCGCGCAATGCAGCGGGCATCATCCTCGCGCATAATCATCCCTCCGGCGTTGCTGAACCGAGCCAGGCAGACGAACTCATCACCGGCCGTCTGCGCGATGCCCTCGCGCTGGTCGATATCCGGGTTCTCGACCACATCGTCGTCGGCGATGGCGCCTGCGTTTCTTTTGCGGAACGTGGCTTACTGTAGAAAAACAATGAGTTAGCTGTATTCGGGTCGATTTGAGGCGGCCGGCGAAAGGTGTTCCAATCCAGCACGCCGCTTGCCGTCGAGCGGCGACGCTGGTATAAAACGCGGCTCGGTTTTTCGCTGGGGCGCAGGGCGTCCCACGCTTGGGGATCCAGTTATGTCGAAAATCTGTCAGGTCACCGGCAAGGGGCCGATGAGCGGTAACACCGTTTCGCATGCAAACAGACGGCAGCGGCGGCGCTTTCTGCCGAATCTGCACAAGCAGCGTTTCTGGCTCGAGAGCGAGAAGCGCTGGGTGACTTTGCGAGTGTCGGGCCACGGTATTCGCACCATCGAAAAGAAAGGCATCGACGTTGTCGTTGGTGAACTGCGCGCCCAGGGCGTCAAGGTCTGAACGCGGAGGAACATGAAACATGCGTGACAAGATCAAACTCGTCTCGTCGGCCGGTACCGGCCACTTCTACACGACGACCAAGAACAAGCGCCTGCACCCCGAGAAGCTCGAGGTGATGAAGTTCGATCCCAAGGCGCGGAAGCACGTCACCTACAAGGAAGCGAAGATCAAGTAGGCTCGGTGTCTGCCGAATTCGCTAAAGACCCGCCTGAAGGCGGGTTTTTTGTTTCTGCTAGCTGCCTTTTGCTGTTCGCTGCGACGGGATTGCCAAGTGCCTGAACTGCCCGAGGTTGAAACGACGCGCCGTGGCATCAGCGGCGCGCTCCGCGATCGCCGTGTCACGGCCTTTGTGTTGCGCGAACCGAGGCTGCGCTGGCCCGTCGCGCGCACGATCGGCGGCGAGATTTCCGGGCAGCGGGTTCGAGCCGTCCGCCGCCGCGCGAAATACCTGTTGATCGAGCTCGAGACGGGGACGCTGATCGCTCATCTGGGCATGTCAGGGAGCCTGCGAGTCCTTGCCGCCGCCATTGAGCCCGGAGCGCACGATCACTATGACCTGCTGCTCGATTCAGGGCAGTGCCTGCGCTTCAACGATCCGCGCCGATTTGGCAGTCTGCACTGGACCCGGCGGGCGCCCGAGAAGCACCGACTGCTCGCGCGGCTCGGGCCCGAGCCACTGAGCGACGAATTCAGCGCCGAATACCTGGCCGGCCTGGCCAGGGGCCGCCGGCTGGCCGTCAAGCCCTTCATCATGAATCAGCGGATCGTTGTCGGCGTCGGCAATATCTACGCAAGCGAGGCACTGTTTCGCGCCGGAATCCATCCGCGCCGGGCCGCGGGCCGGATAAGCGAGCGGCGCCTGACTTCACTCGTGGACGCGGTTCGCGCGACGCTGGGCGAGGCCATCGCGGTCGGTGGCACCACACTGCGTGATTACGTCGACCCGAGTGGCAGTCCCGGCTATTTCAGGCAGGAGCTGTTCGTCTACGAACGCACGGGCCTGCCGTGCAAACGATGCCAGGAGCCGGTGCGCAGGGTGGTGCAGGGCCAGCGAGCGACGTACTTCTGTCCGCGTTGTCAGCGCTGACTTCAAGGCGGCGGGCTAGACCCGCTGGTTATGTCGGCAGACCGCCGCGTCGAAGTGCGTACTCTTCCCTTTGCCGGCAATGAGCACCTGAGCCCATAATTCAGCCTCATGGAGTCCAGATCGGCAATGCGCATCCTGCTCGGCGTCACCGGTGGCATCGCGGCATACAAGAGCGCCGAGACCGTGCGCCGATTGCGTGAGCGCGGCGCGGAGGTCCAGGTTGTCATGACCGCAGGCGCCCGCCAGTTCGTCACGCCGCTCACTTTCCAGGCACTTTCCGGCCGGCCGGTGCGCTCCGACCTCTGGGACGAGACGGCAGAGGCTGCGATGGGACACATCGAGCTGGCACGCTGGGCGAATCGGGTCCTCGTCGCTCCGGCCAGCGCTGATTTCCTGGCAAGGCTGGCGCACGGCCTCGCAGACGATCTGCTGACGACGCTTTGCCTGGCGACCGACGCACCCATTGCGGTTGCCCCGGCGATGAATCAGCTGATGTGGGCGAACGCGGCCACCCGGGAGAATGTCGAGCGGTTGCGCAGCCGGGGCATCGAGATTCTCGGCCCTGGTGTGGGCGACCAGGCCTGCGGCGAAACCGGCGCCGGACGAATGCTCGAACCCGAGCAACTGGCCAGCGCCATGATTGGTAATGTCGGAAGCGGGAAGCTGGCCGGGCGTACAGTGCTGATAACGGCAGGACCGACGCGCGAGCGTGTCGACCCGGTGCGTTTCATCACCAATCGAAGCTCCGGCAAAATGGGTTTTGCGGTCGCGGAGGCGGCGCGCGATGCGGGAGCGCGGGTCGTGCTGGTCAGTGGTCCGGTCGGTCTTGCAACACCGGCCGGAATCGAGCGCGTTGACGTCGAGTCGGCGGACCAGATGCTCGATGCCGTGCAGTCGCGGCTGGCCGAAACAGATATTTTCATCGCCGCTGCCGCCGTATCAGACTACCGCCCGGCGCAGGCCGCCCGTGAGAAGATAAAGAAAACCGGAGAGACGATGACGCTGGCCCTGTCGAGAACGACCGATATCCTGGCCACCGTGGCGGCCGCCATACCGAGGCCCTTCGTGGTTGGCTTTGCCGCTGAGACCCAGAACGTAGAGCAGAACGCGCTGGCCAAGCTGAACGACAAGAAACTCGACATGATTGCGGCCAACCAGGTGGGTGACAACCTCGCGTTTGATCGCAACGACAACGCGCTGATGGTTTACTGGCCTGGCGGTCAGCAGGAACTGGCGCGTGCGAGCAAGATGCAGCTGGCGGAACAGCTGGTCGGCCTGATCGCCGGACATTTCACGCGGTCTCATGAGCCCGGGTCCGGCCGCGGTCCGCGCGCCGTCGCGACACGCTGAACGGCGGAGATACGGCAAATGAGCGACGCGTCGGCCGTTCATCGATTACAGGTCAAAATTCTCGATCCGAGGCTGGGCGCGGAAATTCCCTTGCCGCATCACGCGACCAGTGGATCCGCCGGCCTGGATTTGCGGGCCTGCCTGGACTCACCGCTGACACTGGAGCCAGGAGACACTCGGTTGATACCGACCGGAATGGCGATTCATCTCGACGATCCACGCCTGGCCGCCGTGCTGCTGCCGAGATCGGGACTCGGGCACAAGCACGGGATCGTGCTCGGCAACCTCGTCGGCCTGATCGATTCGGATTATCAGGGGCAGGTCATGGTCTCATGCTGGAACCGCAGCGAGACCCCTTTCACGATCGCCCCGGGTGAACGGATTGCGCAGATGGTCGTTGTCCCGGTCGTCCAGGTGGACCTGGAAATCGTCGAGGACTTCAGCGCGAGCGAGCGCGGAACCGGTGGTTTCGGCAGTTCCGGCCGGAACTGAGGCAACGCCGGAAGCCGGCAAGGAGCCGCCGTATCGGGTCTGCCGGGAATGGGCCGTCAGAGCCCTTTCAGTTCCTTGAATCGTTCGATATCCGAGCCAAACTCTTCTTTCAGCCGGGCCTGCTCGGCCGTATTCTTGGTCAGTTCCTGCTCATAGACCTGCAAGCCATTGACGGTGCTTACGATCTCTTCTGACAATTGTGCGGGCAGCACCGGTGCGTTCGGTTTGGTGCTGTAGGGCCTGAATCGCTGCACATCTTTCATCAAACGGGATTCACGCTCGCGCAGATTCTTGATGTACTGATGGGTCACCTGCGCCTGTTGCTCGAGCAGTTCCAGTCGCTGGTCGCGCAGGCGCTCGATGTCCTCGACGGATAGGTAGGTGGCCAGCAGGGTTTGATCTCGCTGTGCGGCGGCCTTCTTTGCCAGCACCTCGGCTTCAGCGGCGGCTTTACGCTGCGCTTCTTCCTTCAGGGAAGCCTGGCCCGGCATTGTCCGGATCACGCGCCCGTTATTGTCGAGCACCTCGACGTCGAGGCCCATGCAGGGTTCGGGGATGTTCTGGCCGATATGAGATTGCCCGTGCGCGTCGCGGCATCGATAAAACGCTTCCACGGTGGGGGTCGGGGCGGACTGCACGACCGGCACGGTGCCGAGTGCCAGGGCCAGGGACAATACGGTATTACCGGTCAACCTGAATTCGCGACTTTTCTGCATGCGTTAAGTTTGCTCCCGGCGACGATCCCGGACATAGCCCACGGCCTCAGCTTTGTGAACTATGTCAAATCCTGGCCGCTTCTCAAACCCCGTAGCGGTCCCGGTAGGCCCGAACCGACTCGAGCGGACCCGATTCGCCCTGGCCCTCGAGATGCAGCAGGAGGTCCTGCAGTCGCAGCACGCTGACCACCGGCAGACCGAATGTCTCCTGCACTTCCTGTACCGCCGAGCGCTCGCCCTGTCCGCGTTCTTCCCGATCCAGCGCGATCAGGACGCCGGCGGGCGTAGCGCCGCTGTCGCGGATGATTGCGACCGATTCCCGGATCGCCGTACCGGCAGTAATGACATCGTCGACAATCAGTACGCGACCGGCGAGTGGCGCGCCAACGATGGTCCCACCCTCACCGTGCGCCTTGGCTTCCTTGCGATTGAACGCGAAAGGCCGGTCGATGTTCTCGTGCTCCGCCAGGGCGGCCGCGGTCGCGGTGACCAGCGGGATACCCTTGTAGGCCGGACCGAACAGCATGTCGAACGGCAGGGCGGAGAGGACTGCCGTGCGGGCATAGAAACGGCCAAGCGCCGCGATCGCACGACCGGTGTTGAACAGTCCCGCGTTGAAGAAATAGGGACTGACCCGGCCGGACTTCAGCTCGAACTCACCGAAGCGTAGAACGCCCAGGTCGAGGCACAGGCGGATGAAATCGGGTTGATACATGGGGGTACTTTATACTGCGCGCCCATGCGAATCGTCACTCTGAATGCAAATGGTATCCGAGCGGCCGCGCGCAAGGGTTTGTTTGACTGGCTGCCAGAGCAGGATGCCGACGTGATCTGTATACAGGAGACCAAGGCGCAGCGGCATCAGCTGGGCGATCCTGTCTTCGATCCCCCCGGCTATCACTGCTACTACGTCGACGCGGAGAAGAAAGGCTACAGCGGGGTCGCGATTTACTCACGCGAAAAGCCGGCCAGGATCATCGAGGGTTACGGTTCGCGTGAATTTGACCGGGAAGGGCGCTATATCGAGGCTCAGTTCAAGGGCCTGAGCGTGGTTTCCCTGTACCTTCCTTCGGGGTCTTCCAGCGATCAGCGGCAGCAGGCCAAGTTTCGTTGCCTGGCCGAGTTCATGCCGGTGCTGCGAAGCCTCAAGCGCAGGCGACGCGACTACGTGCTCTGCGGCGACTGGAATATTGCGCACAAGGAGATCGACCTGAAGAACTGGCGGGCGAACCGCAATAATTCCGGCTTTCTGCCGGAGGAGCGGGCCTGGATGGATGAACTGTTCGGCGAGGTGGATTTCGTTGATGCGTTTCGCGAAGTGAACCCCGACCCTGACCAGTACACGTGGTGGTCGAACCGGGGTCAGGCCTGGGCGAAAAACGTGGGCTGGCGAATCGACTACCAGGTTTTGAGTCCGCGGCTGCGCGGCAGCGTCCGCTCGGCACAAATCTGCCGAAGCTCGCGTTTCTCCGATCACGCGCCGCTCACGATCGACTACGACCTGTGAGCCAGAAGGCATTACCGGATAATCCGGACGCATCTTCCCGGCCCGAGGCGTGGTGGCGAGGCTGGCTAGAGGCGCTGGCCGCCTACCGACAGCCGCGAGTCCTGGCGATGCTGCTGCTGGGATTCTCGGCCGGCCTGCCATTCATGCTCGTGTTTTCAACACTCTCGGCCTGGTTGCGCGACATCGGCATCGAGCGGGCGACGATCGGCATGCTGTCCTGGGTGGGTATCGTTTATTCGATCAAGTTCTTCTGGGCGCCGGTCGTGGATCGTCTCAACCTGCCGATACTCAAGCGCTGGCTCGGCCGGCGTCGCAGCTGGATGCTGGTCGCACAGGCCGGAATCGCCATCGGACTGCTCGGCATCGCGCACGCGAATCCGCTCGGCCACCTGGGCACGGTCGCCGCGCTGGCATTGCTGGTCGCTTTTTCCTCGGCAACCCAGGATATCTCGATTGACGCCTGGCGAATCGAGGCGGCGCCGGAGGCCATGCAGGGTGTCATGGCCGCGGCGTACCAGCTTGGCTACCGCATCGCGATTATGGTGGGCAGCGCAGGCGCTTTGTGGATCGCAGCCGACTTTGGCTGGCAGGCCGCCTACACGGTCATGGCTGCGCTGGTGGGCGTGGGTATCCTGACCGTACTGTCGATTCGCGAGCCCGAACCGCGCGTCGCCCAGCAGACACTCGCTCAGGAGCGGCGCGTCATTGACTGGCTCGAGCGCAAGGCGCACTGGCCGGAGTCCCTGAAGAACCTCGGTGCGTGGTTCATCGGCGCCGTGGTCTGTCCGTTTCTCGATTTTTTCACGCGCTACGGTACGCGGCTGGCCGTCCTGATGCTGGCCTTCATCGCCAGCTATCGGCTGACCGACTTCACGATGGGCGTGATGGCGAATCCGTTCTACCTCGACGTCGGATACTCACTGAAGCAGATCGCCGCCGTGGCCAAGGGTTATGGCGTTGTGATGTCGATTCTGGGCACCGTGCTGGGTGGCGTCGCCGTTGCGCGGCTCGGCAGCGTGCGGTCACTGGCCATCGGCAGCATCCTCGTCATCAGCTCCAACCTGCTGTTCATGCTGCTGGCCTGGCAGCAGGATCCCGGTATCGCGGGACTCGCGATGGTGGTCAGTGCGGATAACCTCGCGATGGGTGTCGCGGGTACGGCGCTGATCGCGTTCCTCTCCAGTCTCACCAGCGCCTCTTATACCGCGACCCAGTACGCGTTGTTCTCATCAATGTACGCTTTGCCGGGCAAGCTGCTGATGGGCACCTCCGGCTTTGTTGTCGATGGCATCGGCTACCCCTGGTTTTTTGTGTATACATCGATGCTGGGTTTGCCGGCACTGGTGATGTTGTTCTTCCTCGCGCCACATGTCAGACAGGCCAGCCACTGAGACATCGCTGCTCGCCGGGGTCGATCGCGAGCGGTTCGTGTGTTTGCTCGATGAGCTGGCTGACCCCGGTGCCCGGGAATTCACGCTCGGCTCGGGTGACTGGCCGCTTCGCGGATTCGTCATCAGGTCTGGTGAGACGCTGCGCGCCTACGTGAATCATTGTCCGCATGCGGGCTTCCCACTGAACTGGCGACCGGACAGGTTCCTGAGCCCCGATTCATCGCGGATCCTCTGTGCGACGCATGGCGCACTGTTTGATATCCAGACAGGTGAGTGTGTCGCCGGGCCTTGCCCGGGGCAGCGGCTGCGCTCGCTCGCGATACGCATAGAGGGCGGCTGCGTGATGCTGGATGCGGCGGTGCCGCTGGAGGAGCCGCCGGACCTTGGTGCTTAGTCCTGCGAAGCTGCCTGCACGGTCATGACGTCAGTATCGATCGAGTTCGTCCGGGGCCTCTGACAGGTCGAGTTCCGCGTAGCCTTCCACTTCGTTGCGATCGACGCACTGCAGCGGATCGCGCAAGGCATTGCCGTTGCCCGGACCCGCTTCGACTTCGTTCTCGTAGTCCTCCGGCTCGACATCGACCGAACCCGTCCAGTCCTCGGGCGCTTCCTGAGCGGTGATGTGTTCGGCTCGCCATTCGTCGAGATCAAGTTCCTCGACGGCGCCGTCGAAATACTGGATTTCGATCGTGCCGTCACCTGGATCGGTCGCGACCACTTCAAAAATGTCGCCGCCGACGCGCCGATACCATTGTCCTATTTCGGGTGCGGGGTTTTTCATGTCAACTGACCGACTCGGGTCCCTCTGCGCTGTTATGCTATTCGCCTCGTTCATCTCTCTTGTATGCCTGCTCGGCCCGGAGCGCAAGTCTCGGAAACCCCGCACGCGAAATGTTCGACGAACTGATCAAATTCTTCATTGTCCTGCTGGTCGTCGTCGAGCCACTTGCGCTGCTGCCAGTGCTCGCGGGTCTCACCGAAGGCGCCGACGACAGCTGGCGGCGGCAAATGTCCGTTAAAGCCGTGACCGTCTCGGCCGTGGTCTGCCTTGTGTTTTCGGTTGGCGGCATGGCACTGCTCGGTGGCATGGGCATCAGCGTGGACGCGTTCAAGGTCGGCGGCGGCATACTGCTGTTTCTGCTCGCGATCGAGATGGTCTTCGCACGCCCCTCGGGGCTGCGCTCAATCACGCCCGGCGAGGATGAAGAGGCTCATAATAGGACCGATATCTCGGTATTCCCCCTGTCGTTTCCACTGATCGCCGGTCCCGGCGCCCTGGCCACCATTCTGCTGGCCTTTGCGGATGTGCCATTGGGCTCGGTCGAGTTTTTTGCGAAAGTCGGGGTGATCCTTCTCGTGCTTGCGATCACGCTGGCCCTGATGCTGGCTGGCGGCCCCGTGATGCGCGTGATTGGCGTGACCGGGGGGGCCGTGCTCAGCCGCCTGACCGGCGTCCTGCTGGCGGCGCTCGCCACGCAGTTTGTCATTGACGGGATCCTCGGCGCGGTCAGCTAGCGCCATCGCGTCACGGCCCCGACCCGCCCTTTCAGATTCGCTGAAACGCGAGGTCGCGGACCGGGTGCCCCAGCCGATGGCCCCGGGATTCAAATCGAGTCACCGGCCGACTGTCCGGACGCTCGACAAAGCCGCCCCGGCTGGCCAGGTTGCGGAGATCCGGGCATTCATCAAGTACGGCGAGCATCTGCTCCGCATAGTTCTCCCAATCCGTGGCCAGGCGGAACCGGCCGCCAACGGCGATCTTGCCCGCGAGCAACCGGACGAACTCCGGCTGAATCAGGCGTCGCTTATGATGCCTTTTCTTGTGCCAGGGGTCCGGGAAAAAGACGAGGACTTCGTCGAAAGCGGCGGCCGGGATCTGTTCCGTGAGCACTTCGACCGCATCGTGACGACTCAACCGGACATTCTCCAGCGCGCCCTCTGCGATCCCCAGCAGGCAATGGCCAATGCCCGCCTGGTGTACCTCGATGCCAAGATAATCACGTCCGGGGTTCTGTCGGGCCAGAGCCAGCAGTGCCTCGCCATTGCCAAAACCGATCTCCAGCGTGCGCGGGGCGGATCGCCCGAACTCAGCATCGAGGTCCAGCGGGCTGGCCGCAAACGGAATTCCGTATACGGGCCACAGTTCCTCGAGCGCCGCCTGCTGGGCCTTTGTGATACGCCCGGCACGAGTGACGAAACTGCGTATCCGACGCGGGTGTGCCGGCGGCACCGTCGTTACGGCATGGCCACTTTCGCTGTCTTTCTTCGCGTTCAAGATGCTTTAGAATGAACGGTAGTTTCAAATAATTCAAAGACGCCATGGCGTCTGGGAGGCAGAGATGAGTGTTGATCGTAAAGATCTGGCAATGAGCCTGGCTACGGATGCGAGGGCCCTCGTCAAACGGTCGTGGTGGGTCTTTCTCATTGGTGGCATCGCAGGCGTCGCTTTCGGGATCCTGGCATTCATGCAGCCCGGAATTGCGCTGTTCGTGTTGGCGCTGTTTTTCGCTGCGTGGATACTCGTCGACGGCGTTTCCAACCTGATCGGGTCGCTGACTCATCGCGACAAAGATGGCTGGTGGATCATGCTGTTGATTGGCTTGCTGGGTATCGGCGTCGGTGGCTTTGCGCTGCTGAATCCACCCGTGAGCATGATGGCCTTCGTATTCCTCGTCGCGTTTCAGGCGATCCTGCTGGGTGTCTTCCTGATTGTCCTCGGCTACAAGGTCCGCGCGGCAACCGAGGGTGAGTGGGTGCTGTACGTGACCGGTGCCTTGTCGCTGCTGTTTGGCATTCTGGTGATTGCGAAACCGGCCGCCGGCGGCATATCGATCGTCTACATGATTGCCAGCTGGGCCATACTCATCGGCGTGTTGAAGATCTTTTTCGCTTTCAAGATCAAGAACGTACCCGACAAGATCGCCGCGCGCCTTGGCACCTGAGATCGAGTCCCGCAGTTGGCGCCCACCCGATCCGGTGGGCGCCGGCCGGCGATTGCACATGCCGGGCGGATGGCGCGGGCCAGATCGCCATCTTTGAAAGTCGCTGCGGAACCCAGGTCGAGCTTCTGCACCCGCATCACGACTTCGCTGACCGGCACGTCGAGTAACCGGACTCTTTCTGTGAAAACGTAGACCAGGGCGCCAGCCAGTGTTGTCGGCGACATCGGCAATAACACGGCGGTCACCTCTGCGCCAATCTGGTCCATGACATAGCCGAGTTGCCATACACCTTCGCGTTCAACAAGTGCCGTTCGGATGTTCTTTGCGTTATCCAGCTGAGTCAGGCCTTCGGCCACGCTCTTGATCATGCGGTATTGCGGGACTTCGCCAAACAGCGATTCCTCCAGCCAAGATTTTGTCCGCTGACCGACACGGGTGCGCGCGATCAGTCCAGCCAGAAACGAAAACGCCAGCAGCAGGAACGGGATCAGAAACAATAAGCCGCCGACGATGGTTGTCTTGATGAATTCTCTCAGTCCATTCATTGCGGTTCCCTGGCGTTGTGTGGTCCCGGCCGCGAGATCATGCGCCTTTCGGCCGGAGTGTCGTCGCCTTCCAAGCCGATGGCACGCCAAAGAACTGACCGCTCGCGGCCATCGTCAAGGTCAGTCACCCATCGGTTGCTCCGCTGTGCCCGGTAATCAGCATCTGTTGAAGTCTGTGCCGGTATTCGTCCGGCAGTCGCATCGGTCCTGTTTGATTCGCCAGCACCATTACTGCGTCCGATACCGCGATACAGCGATGACGCTGGAACATGGCCATCCCGAGCACAAACGATGAGTTACCAACGTGCAGCACGCCGACGCCGACGCGCAGCGCTCCCGGGTAGTTGCCTTCGGCCAGGTAGTCGACGGTCTGCCGGGCGATCAGGATTCGCTGCTCTGCTGCCGTTGGAATCCGTGCACTCTCGGCCATCGAACGAATTGCCGAGACCCGGGCTTCTTCGAAGTACTGGGCGATGGCCACGTTGTTGATGTGCCACAGCGGATCAATGTCCGCAAAACGAGCCAGTATGTCGACGGCTACCGGATAACTGGCCGGATCCAGGCGCATGGCGGCAGGGCGTGTCATCCGCGCAGTTTGCTTGTGATGGCAGGCGGGGGGAAGCCCCCGCCCGTGTCATGTAGTATTCGCGTTTGCCAAAATGATCCCGGGAGTTCATGACATGAATCGGTTTATGGCGTTGGTGCTTTCAGCTTTCCTGCTCTCGCAGATCGGCGTTGCAAGCGCTGAAGACTGGTCGCCACCGGAGCCGATGCCGGATAAATTCGACTGGGTTCAGCTGACCTCCGGGGAATGGCTTAAGGGCGAGATCAAGGTGATGTATGACGAGTCGATGGAATTCGACAGCGACAAGCTTGGCCTGCTCGAGCTCGATATCGGTGACATTGCGGTTATTCGCTCCGCACAGATTGTCAGCGTTCGTACGCTCGATAACCGGGTGGCAACTGGCAAGTTGCTGGTCGAGGACGGCAAGGTAACCATCATTGGCGATTCGAGTGAGACCTTTGCCAAAGAAAACCTGATGACGATCACTGCCGGTGTTCCCAGGGAGCGCAATTTCTGGATGGGTAAGGTTACGCTCGGTGGAAACATCCGCAGCGGCAATACGGACCAGACCGAGTACTCCGGAGCGCTCCACGCCCAGCGTCGTACCATCGAAAACCGTATGATCTTCGACTATCTCGGCAGCTTCAGCGAGACCCAGATCGATGGCCAGAATATTCAGACGGCCAATAATCATCGCGCCAACGCGGTCTGGGATTACTTCCTGTCACCGAAATGGTTCCTGCGGCCGATTTTCGCGGAGTACTACCGGGATCCGTTCCAGAATATTGCGCATCGCTTCACGTTGGGCACCGGCGTCGGTTATCAGATTATCGACACGTCGAAAATCGACTGGCAGGTCTACGCAGGCCCCTCTTATCGATGGACCCGCTACGACGAGACGGTGGCCGGCTCCAAGAGCACAGATGACAGTTTTTCGCTGACGGCCGGTACCACCTATCGGCACGAGTTGACCGAATGGGTCGACTTCACTTATGACTACAGCTTTGGCTTAGCGAGCGATGCTGCGGGTGGTTACAATCACCACATGCTGGCCGGATTCGCGTTCGACCTGATCGGTGACCTAGACTTCAATATTTCCATGGTATGGGATCGAGTGCAGAGCCCGCGTCCGTACCCGGATCCAAATGACCCGAATGATCCACCGCAGGAAATCACGCCCAAGAAGGACGACTACCGCGTGATATTCGGGCTGGGCTACAGCTTCTGACTCACCACTTCCACCCGAAGCTGAACACGATGGCATCCGTATCGGGCTGGCTGCTCGTATTGGAGTAGTCCAGCCACGATTTACGGTACAGGGCGTCAAGGGCGATCTTGCCATTGAGGTCGTAGCGCAGGCCGATGCCGAGCTGGTAGACAAAGCCATCCAGCGTACGCGTCGGCTGGAATTGCGAGCAGACATAGCCCCACCAGGGATCCCACCAGCAGCCGGTGGCCGGCGGGCCGCTGGCGACGTCCGTATTCATCCAGTTCCACCCCAGCGCGCCGGTGACATAGGGCGTCAGTGGCCCTGCCAGGAAATGGTAAGTCACGTCACCCAGCAGCGTCGTGTTCTGCACATCCCCCCGGGTTGAATAGGACTCACCAGGATTGTCCGCCGAGGCAATTTTCGACCGGTAGTCAATCCCGTTGAACTCCATGGATCCGCCGAATTCCCAGTGCTCCGTGTAGTGGTAGCCTGCACCCAGGCTGAATCCAATGCTGCTGTCGAAATTGACCTCGGTGCCCCCTTTGAAGCGGGCGTCGGAGGAATCCTGGAAGATCAGGCTCGCGCGCGTTTCCCAGTTCTTGGCACGCACGGTCGAGCCGTGCTTGCCCTGGGCCAGTGCTGTTTGTGAGCCGCAAAGACAAACGGCGAGGGCAATCGCAGTGATCCATTTCATCATGGAGGAACTCCGTAGGGTGTCCCAGCGGAGCAACATTCGCGCGCCTGCTGCTTCTCGCCGTCAGGGAAAGCGACCGACACAGGAAATCATGAGCCGTCAGTGACGGCTCATGCTCATGGCCTTCCAGGTCATAACATTACTTTCCTTTCTGCTCGGCGCCCAGGGCTTTGGCCAGTCTGTTGGCCCAGTCGCGCAGGATCAGGTTCGCGGCAGCCTTATTGGCCGACGCGGTCGCGATCTGGAAGCCGCCTTGTTCGCGAGCGGCCTGTGAATCGATGATACGAGCAACGATGTCGCTGGTCACCGAGTCGTACAGCTCGAGAATCAGTGTCATCTGGCCAGCCGAGGCCACTGCGCCCCGACTGACGCCTGCGGCACCGCCTAGATCCGGCGAATTAACGACCAGATTGACGATCATCGGCCTCAGGACGACGACATCCTTGCCGGTCTCCTTGGTGACCTCGTAACCGTCCTTGGTGAGAACCTCGTTGAACACGTCGACGAATTGCTCGGCGATTTCATTTTTGATTCTTTCCATGTCGGCATCGGTTACCTTCGCGTTCATGGGCGCATTGTCGTTGTAGTCTTCCTGCCAGTCCTTTCTAAATGCAACAGCAGGCAGCATGATGCCGACCCGCTTGTAGACCTTCAGGTCCGTGCCCGGTTTCATATAGACGGCATAGGCCTTGGTGTGCGGCATCAGGTCCATGCCGTCATGGGTGGTCTTCGGCAGGTCCTTCGCCTGGGCCAGCGGTACCGCCATCAGGGCCAGCCCGAGAAACGATGCGAGCAGGGGAAGCAGGCGCCCCGTGATCTTTCTGTTCATTGTGTATTGAACTCCTTTGGTGGCTGCGGGCCGGTAGGCCGTGTCCCGGAAATCTCGACGATGGAAGCGAATTGGCACTCCATGTCGCGCCGCCTTTGCCGCTTCCCGAAAGCAGTCCTGGCCGGAATCTCCGCGACGATTATGCCTCATCGGCCCGGGTACAGGCAGTTTCCTGGCGCGCCTTCCGCGCGCGAACTGCAGTTGATGCGTTCTTCTGTAGCGGCGGATTTCGCCGGACCGCGTGGTGCTACCATCGGAGTCATGCAAACAGTCAAAAATCGACTGAAATCGGGCGCCCGGATCGCGACCGCAGTGATCGCCTCGTGGGTGTTTCTGTTAAGCCTTGTCGTGCCGATGGATGCCGGGGCGGACCCCAACTGGCGCGAACGGATCGCTGAAAGGATTCGCACGCTTCGTGAGGTACGAAATGACCGGCCCGAACTGCGATCCGACCAGATCGCTTCGCTGGGCTACGTTTACTATGGAGCCCGTACGCCTGAGCAGATGGCCGCGCTGGCTGTCGCGCTTCCCGACGAAGCAGAGGTCGCGCGATTCCTCGAGCAGCGTAAGAAAATGAACGAGGAGTCGCGGGCCTACCTGGATGACTTTTACGGTACCGAGAACAGACTCAAGGCGCTGGCGGTCAGGGACACGGACGGGGATGGGCTGGCCGACTATCGCGTCAGTGACTACTTTGGCAAGTTCAGCGAAGGCGATGTTGACGTCGATGGCGATGGTGTCCGGAACACCTACGACAGCCACCCGTACGACAAGACGCAGGGCGGATCCGACGTCGATGGCGACGGTACTCCCGATAAAGACTTCGTCGACGAAAATGAGAACGGCTTGCCCGATCACATTGACTGGGCGGCGCGGGGAAGGAACCCGGAGATGGCGGCCATCCAGCTGGGTTTGTTTCGCGATCACAAGATTGCGCTGGTCGAACGGGACGCCGAATTTGATTTGCCGCTGGCGCGCGCTGTCGACGACACGGTTCGCAGACTGTATCGGAACTACTTCGCCGAAAGGCCAGTGTTGCCGACCTTGCGTACCATCGCTGTCGAGCGCACCGCGCTACTCAACGAGACCGTCGCCGAGGAAGCTAACGACGACACCAGCGCCCAGGTTTTTCCACAGTCGCAGTCACTGGCGGTCTATGACAGGGGCCGTGATGTCGAAGATCCGCTCGCCCTGCTGGGACTGCTTGCGCACGAGATGGGTCACTCTTATCACATGTCATTGGACTGGGACAGTGAGCATCCAGAGCTTGAGAACGCGCGCAATGACTTCCCGGTTCCGGTATTTGTTGCGACGGTGCGGCCGTTTGGCTGGACCACGGACGGGTACTTTGATGGCGAGTTGAGGGACGAACTGCCGGTGCGCCCGCAGTTTCTTTATGCCGGCATTTCGGAGCCCGAGTTCCTGTACCAGGGGAAAATGCCGCTGGACTGGGCCGAGTGGCTCAACGAAATCTACGAGGTGCTCGGCGAAACGGAGAACTATCTCGAAGATGAGCGCTTCGTCAGTCGAGGCATCGTTGGCGACTATTCACTGACCTCGCCCTACGAGTGGTACGGCGACAACGTTCTGGCATATCTCCTGATGATATTGCAGGAGACCGCGACAGCGCCGATGGACGAACCGGCGGCGAAGCTCGCGCAGCAGCGGCTTGTGACGTCGCTGCGCGAAGTCTGGCCGGGATTTGACTACCGGAACATCAGTTCTGAGGCCAGGGCCTATTTCCAGAAGACTTTTCCGGTCGCGCAGGCAGACCTTGACCTGATGGTGCGGCGATATATCGACCCGATTGTCGCGACAGCGCCCGCAGCGACGGCCGGGATCATTCCGTAGTCAGCGCCCTGGCTCGCGCAATCGCGTCCATGGGCGTCTCAATCCGGTTTGCAGGCGGTATCGACTTGAGTACGCCGAGCGATTCCAGCGTCTGTTCTGCCGAACCGGACAATCCGGCGACCAAACAATGAATGCCCTGCGACTGTGTTGATCGGATCAGTTCGCTGATCGCCATTGCGGCGGTGGTGTCGACGTCGGCCGCTTCACTCAGGTCCAGGATGATCACCCTGTAACCGGCCGCCATTGTGCCGACGCGCCGGGTCAGTTCGCGGGCTGACGCATACGAAAAGCGGCCGCGCAGTGTGACCAGAACCACGTCGTTACCCAGCGCCTCGAGAGCCTGCTGCTCGACGGCGCTGAGTGACTCGTGATCCGACAGGGCCAGCGTCGTGATGCCCTTGAGCTCCCCGGCTTCCATCCACCGTGCAGTGACAAAGCCTGCCAGGATCAAACCGACAGCGACCGCGGTGATGAGGTCAACAAACACGGTCAGCGCGAGCGTTACCAGCATGACAATGACCTTGTCGCGTGGCGCCGTGCGGATGTGCTTCAGATAGCCCCAGTCGATGATGTCCCAGCCCACCTTGATCAGTATTCCGGCCAGGGCCGCCTGCGGAATCTGCGCGACCAGGGGGCCGAATCCGAGCACCAGCGTCAGCAGGATCAGTGAGTGAATCACGCCGGACAGGCGTGTCCGCCCGCCTGCCCGGAGGTTCACGACCGTGCGCATGGTGGCGCCGGCGCCGGGCAGGGCCCCGAGCAGGCCGGCGGCCATGTTGCCAAGTCCCTGGCCGAAAAGTTCCCGGTCTGAGTTGTGGTGCGTGCGGCTGATCGAGTCGGCGACCAGGGAGGTGAGCAGACTGTCGATCGAACCGAGCAGGGCAAGAACGAAGGCAGGCTGAACGATGCCGGGCAGCTGGTCCATGCCGATCCAGGGCAGGCGCAACTCGGGAAGGCCCGAGGGTACCTCGCCGATGACCGGAACGCCGTGCAGGACGCTCAGGCTCAGCACGGTCCCGATCAGCAGCGCCGCCAGCGGCGGCGGGAATACGGCCCGCAGTCTGGCCGGCCAGGCAATCATGACGGCGAGTGATGCGAGGCCGATCAGGAGCGCCTTGATATCCGCCTGATGAAATTCTGCGGGCAGTGCGGTGATGGTGCCGAGCGGGCCTCCCGACGCGGCCGGCAGCCCCAGCAGTGGCAGCAACTGCGTGATGATGATGATCAGGCCGATACCCGACATGAAACCCGAGATGACCGAGTAGGGCGTATACGCGATGAACCGACCGATGCGCAGCAGCCCGAACACCATCTGTATGGCGCCGCCGAGAAAGACGATCGCCAGCGCGGTGTCCAGCCGGTCGGCAAACTGAGCGACGATTGCGGCCATCACGACGGTCATCGGTCCGGTCGGTCCCGATACTTGCGCCGGCGTGCCGCCGAATACGGCGGCAAAGAATCCGACCGCGATGGCGCTGTAGACGCCGGCGATCGCGCCGAGCCCCGAGGCCACGCCAAAAGCCAGTGCGAGCGGCAGCGCCACAATCGCGGCGGTGACTCCGCCGTAGATATCTCCGCGTATCGAGGCCGATTGACCGGACATGTCCTTCCATACTCCAGGCGCCCGGTACAGTTGACCGGCGCGCCGCCGATTCTACGCGTGCATCGCAGGGGCCTGTCCAACAAGTTGGAGGCGCTTGCTCCGTCGTCTGCAAACGCTGACTCGCGGTATGCTTACAGGATAGAATCAGCCTTCTTGAGTGCAGGGCGAGCCCTTCCTGGGCAGGGTTCTTTTTCACCGCGGGTGCCCCGGCTTTGCCGGTTGCCCGCAGCGGGGCGACGGTCGAGATCTCAAGTATCCCGCCGGGTTCTTCCTGATGGAGTGCAATCTATGTGGCTTCGAAACGTACTGGTTGTCCTGTTGTTCCTGGCGAGCAGCGTACGTGCCGACATGCTCGCGAACATCGCTGAAAGGGGCACCATAAGGGTGGGTGTTGCGCTTTTCGTGCCCTGGACAATGAGCAGCGAATCCGGAAAGTTGTACGGTTTCGAGGTCGATGTGGCGAACAAGATCGCTGCCGATATGAGCGTCAAGCCAGAACTGAAGGTCTACGACTGGGAGGACATCATCCCCGCGCTGGAGAAAGGTGAAATCGATCTGATCGCCGGCGGCATGGCCATTACGCCGGCCCGCGCCCTGAGGATCAATTTCTCGGCGCCGTATACGGAATCCGGCGTATCGCTGGTCACGAATACCCGGAAGACAAAAGACATCAAGGGGCTTCAGGAACTGAACGAGCCCGGAATCGTGCTGGCAACCGTGAACGATACGATTGGTTTTGACCTGGCGAAGTCGCTTTTCAGCAAGGCTGAGATCATGACCGTCGCGACCAACCGAGAGGCAGAGAAGGCGCTGCTCGACGGCCGCGCACATGCCTACGTCGGCAGCATGGCCGAGGTTAATTTCTTCGCACTTCAGCACAAAGACAAGGTCGATCTTCCGATTAAGAAACCATTGCTGGCCTATCCGATCGCATTTGGCGTGCGAAAGGGCGACCAGGAGTGGCTGAATTTCCTTAATGCATGGGTCGCGGCTCGTCAGACTGACAAGTGGCTGACGTCCACCCGCCGTTACTGGTTTGACAGCCTCGACTGGAGCAAGGAAGAACGGAAGTAAATTCCGAAATGACCCAAATGGCCGCCGAAAAATACGATCATCGCTGGCTGCCTGGCCTTTGCCTGCTGCTGGGCTGCTTCGTTGCGCGGGCCGATCCGGCGAAAGAACTCGATCTTTCGCTTGATCTGGATATTAACCAGCAATACATCGAGGAAATCATCGTAACGGCGGAACCGTGGCGTGAGCCTCGACCCCGTCCGGAGGACGATGAGTGGCGTGCGAAGACACCTACCATCGAAACGGGCCCCGTCACCTGGGGGTATGATTCCGCGTACGACGAAATGCGTGCGCAGCGCGAGCGCGACCTCTACATGACGTTTCCCGATCTCCGGGATCCTCAGCCGACCAGCACGGTCTTTCAGGTCAAGTTCTAGCGGACGGTGGATAGATCACCCTTGCTTGCTTCCCGGGTCGTTTCGTCCGAATTGATCGTGGCTTGAAACCCAGTCCAGTGACGAGATGGCAGCGGCCAGCGAAATTTCGCCGGCCAGCACCGCGCCGGCCACGATCTCGGCAAACTTATAGACTTTGCCAACGCCATAACAGCCAAGCGCCTGCAGTGATTCCCGCTGCGTCGGTAACCCCGTACCGCCGCCACAGGTAGCGACAATCAGTGACGGCAGGGTGATCGACAGGTAGAGATCCTTGTCCGGCGTCAACTCGGCATACAGCAGGCCCGCGGAGGATTCGGCGACGTTCGCCACGTCCTGACCCGTCGCAATGAATATCGCGGTGATCGCATTCGGCGAATGGCAACCGTTATTATTGGCGCCGGAGAGCATGGCTCCGATGTTGGCCACCTTGTGGTGCTGGTAAATCAATTCGGTATCGGCATCCATGACCTCGAGCAGTACGTCGCGCTTGACGAGGGCTTCGGCGACGACTCGCTTGCCTCGAGTCCGCATCATGTTGATCATCGAGGACTTCTTGTCAGTCGCGAGATTTGACTCCAGGAAGAAACGCTGAATTTCCACGACGTCGCAGTGCTGCAGAATCCAGTTGCAGGCCGCGAAAGTTGCCTTGCCGACCATGTTCATGCCGGCGGCATCGCCGGTCTTGAAATTGAAGCGGACAAAGGCGAACTTGTTCGACAGGTAGTAGTCGAGGTATTCGAGCTGTACAAAAGGGTCGGTCGCATCGGCCGCTGCCTTGATCTCATCGGTCCTCGCTATCATCCATTCCATGAATCGGCGGCTCTGCGCGGCATCCTCAAAGATAAAGACGGGCGCCCGTTGCATGTTGTCGCCGATGACTGCGCATTTCACACCGCCACTGCGATGCAGCACCTTCATCCCGCGGTTGTAGGAGGCCACGAGCGTGCCTTCACTGGTGGCCAGTGGCACATAGAATTCGCCGTTCGCGTGTTCGCCCCTGACCAGTAACGGGCCCGCAAAGCCGAGCGGGACCTGGGCCGCGCCCGTGAAGTGCTCGATGTTGCCCTGCGTGACGTGGGGATCGATCGAGTACCGTGTGATGTGGTCGAGGTCGGCCCCCGTCTGCTCGCGGATGAACGCCTGCCGTGCACGGATGACTTCCTCGCCGTAGTCGTCGGCGGCATCGCGCGGCAGTGTGCCGGGCGTGCGTTTGCCGGTATTGAGCGCGTCGCTGACCCTGAACTGCAGCGTGCCGAAGGGCCGGGTCTGCAGTTTCAATTCGAGGTCATGGCGCCCTTCAGACAGGGGCTCGATCTGCAACCGGAAGGTCAAAGTAGCGCCGAGCGGAAAAGCGCCGGGTTCGGCTTTGTTGAACGCGTTGAGCGACGTCGGGGCGCTGTTATCGCCGGTGACCATGATCCGGTCCTGTGGAATCTCGCGGCCGTCGATAGTCACCTTCGAAATTGCCTCCAGCGTCACCGGGCTGAGACGGTTCTTGACCGAAAAGCGAACCGCGCCATCGGCGTTCCGCAGGCTTGTACGGTTGTACAGCTTCTCCAGCATCTTCCCAGGGACCAACTTCATTCGGGCTCTCCGGCGGGGCATGGCTCCTCTAACCATCTACCCATTCAGATCCGACCGCAGCCCGGATTTACCGAAAGGTGAGCGCTGCGTGCGGCGCCGGTCGCCCGGTCCGGGCCGGTCGGTGCGGTGGATCAAGCGCCGAGATGGGCGATGACCCGCCGGGTGTGTGGCCGGTGACGATGTTCGAACAGGTAGGTCCCCTGCCATTGGCCCAATGCCAGGCGGCCTTCAAGGACCGGGATCGAAATGGAAACGGCGTTCAGTGCCGCCTTGATGTGGGCCGGCATATCGTCCGGGCCTTCGGCGACATGCCTGATCCAGGCCATGGCCGGATCGTCAGATGCAGGGACCAGCCGCCGGAAGAATTCATCCAGGTCCCGCCGTACGTCCGGGTCGGCATTCTCCTGTATGCACAGAGAACAGGAAGTGTGCTGCACAAACAGCGTCAACAGGCCTTCGCCTACGCCGCTCTGGCCGACGAAGCGTTCGACCTCGCCGGTGAACTCGTGAAGTCCGGCGCCTGACGTGCGTACAGTGATGATGGTATGCATCGCCAGATTTTACTGATTTCCCGAACTCGATCTTGATAGCAAGGGCACGGCAGGACGTCGTGCCCCACGCCTCTGAGTATTGGTTCGAACCGACCGATTGGCACCAGCCCTAGCGACCCACGAAGAAATTGATCGCGAATGCATTGATGATGTCAATGAAGAAGCCGCAAACGAGCGGTACGAGCAAGAACGCCCGGTTGGCCGCACCGTACTGCTTCGCCACCGCCGTCATGTTGACGATCGCCGTCGCAGTAGAGCCCAGTGTAATGCCGCCGAAACCAGCCGAGATCACCGCTGCCTCGTAATCCTTTCCCATCGAACGGAAGACAATGAAGATCGTAAACACTACGGACATGAGGATCTGCAGCCCCATCACCACGGCCAGGAAGGCGACCGAACCTTGCAGCTCCCAGATCTTCAGCCCCATCAACGCCATGACCAGGAACATACCCAGGGCGATGTCCGAGATCAGCGCCAGCCCCTGTTCCTGGCCCTCCCACCTGATTTTCGGGAAATATCGGTTGGCCACGTTGCCAATCACGATGCCGGCCATCAGGCAGGAGACGAACTGCGGCAGCTTCACCCCGGCCTCTTGCAGCCCCAGATCAATAAAATAGCCGATGATCAGCGCAACGTTCAGCCAGAGCCAGGCCCACAGCACGCCGTACGAATCCACCGGCGCGTGTTGCTCGTCGTTCAACACGCCGATGTCCAGGTTGTCGTCGCCGCTGGTCACCAGATTGTGGCGAGTGATCAGGTGGTTCGCGATGGGTCCACCGATGACACAGGCGGCGATGAGACCAACGGTGTTCGCCGCAATGCCAAGCTCCTTGGCATTGGCAATTCCGAGTTCTTCCACGAATGTCGGCGCCCAGGCAACGGCCGTTCCGACTCCACCGGTCAGCGAGATGGAACCGGCCATCAGGCCGGCCTTGGGATCCATGCCAAAGGCGGTGGCTACGCTGATTCCAAGAACGTTCTGCAAGAGGATATAGACCGAGGCCAGCAGGATCAGTATCGCCAGCGGGCGACCGCCGTTCAGAAGTGTATTGATGTCCGATTTGAGTCCGATTCCGGCAAAGAAGTACAGCAGCAGGTAGTCCTGCACGCGGAGTTGGAAAGTCACCTGGAGGTCGAACAGCAGGTAAAGCAGCCCGACCACGATCGCTGCGATGAATCCCCCGATGACCGGCTCGGGAATGCTGTACCGGCGTAGTACTTCGTAGCGTGTCAGCGCGATCTTGCCCACAAAGAGCAGGATGATCGCGAGCGTGAAGGAAACGAAGCCGCCGATTTCAATTTGTTCCATCCGGTTTCTTCCAGTTGTTGCGACGTAGACTGGCGCCCGTAAACGAACACTGATTCACGGCTGTTCGGTGCCCCCGGTGGATCTTCCACGACCCTGGCTTGCTGGCAGGATGCCGCGCACAGGATATCGGCGCCGGACCAGACGGGCAATGCGCTTGACTTCGGTCATGGGTGAGCCGAGCGACGCGGGTCACCACTGGACGTTGGATGACGGACGTCCTTCTCGTTCGGCGCGTGCGGTTGATTTGCCGGCCCGCTGGATCCTGCATAGAATCAGCTCCGGAACGCGGGTGTAGTTCAATGGTAGAACTGCAGCTTCCCAAGCTGCTAACGTGGGTTCGATTCCCATCACCCGCTCCAATTTTCCCTCGTGACATCAGGCAGTTCGGGCTGGGCTCGGGAGCCGGCAATCCCGTAGGTCGGCCCCGCCGACCTCTACCGCTTCCCCGACGTGGCTGAAGAATGGGTCCCCGCCGAGAGCCCGTAGAAACGCTTCTCAGGCGCTACTTTTGGTGATTGCTAGGCCTCCATTTGGGTCCCTGGTTAGCGGTTCCTGAGCCCTATGGCGTTGTCGGGGCGGCTGGTATGGGGGATGGTGAAGGGTTAAGCCATGATTCCAGCGGGCAGGGGATAACAGCTTCATTTTTAACTAGAAAGCATAGGAATCAGTTATCCCCTGATGACCCCATTTGAGGAGGCTTCTGGCCGGTCATCGCCGTTGTCTGGTTGTCTGAATTAGGGGATCGTAGCGACGGTGAGGAATGAACCGTGCTTCAAGAAGCCCCCGACCCCATCAGATCGCGCAGAAGTCGTAGCGCCTCGGGGTTCGGGACATTCATCCCACCTGGCTTTACCCAAACTCGGTACTCCAGGTAGATCACGTGTTCGTTCTTCTTCTCGTCGTAACCCTGGCGGATTTTCTTGACGTTCGAGTCGATCCGGTTGGGAAACCCGATTGTCTTGTCTAAGACGGCCAGTAATTGATTCCAGTTGCTCATGATGCGGCACCTCCGGGCGTATTTACGCCCGGAGGGGCGGCTGCATGCCGTTGCCAGGGCAACGGCATTGCCCGGATGGTGGACTCATGGACTCCACCGCTCATCGTTCGTTTGCAGCGCTGAATGACGACGAGCTCAATCGCCTAGTTGAGGTGATCGCCGACCACTTCGGGTCAGCACTTGATCGTGCTCAGTTCGCCGATGTCGCGCTGACCCTGTTCGATGACATGCCGGGGCTTGAGACGATAACCACCAAGCAAGCAAGCCGATACCTGACTGTTCTATGGCGGCGTTACCAACCCAAGTCCACCTAATCGCCTGTTGGCCAATCCACGGTGGAATCATCGTCGACCAGTGCCGAATCTCTACCACTCCAAGCACTCGCTGACTGTCCACTGCGGAATCTCGTCAGCAATCACCCTACAGCCGGAGATATGAAAGATTAGGACGTGGGAGTGGTGCATAGGTATCTGGACAGACGCGTTGCCAACAACGCAACATCGCGTCCTAACGACCGCGTCTGGCAAACGGCGCCAGCCACGGCGAGCTTAGCTAGTATTGTCAGCACTTCCGATAGCCGAGCTTCCACCTGCGATGGCCTACACAATTCAGACCGCCTTTGATCAATTCTTCGAGGCAATAAACCTCGGTGGTGACCATCGCGAGACGGCTAATGCTCGACGCGACCGAATTGTTGCGCTCCTCTCAAATCACTTCACGATCTTGGAGGCATTTAGCACCGGCTCAATACCTCGGTATACGGCGCTACGAGGAAAGGCGGACCTGGACGTCATGGTTGTACTTCATTATGGAAAGCACATCGAGGGGAAAAGCCCGACTCAGGTCTTGCAGAGCGTACGAGATGCCCTAGCCGAGTATAGGAGTCAGGTCCGGAAGAATGGGCAGGCGGTGACTCTGTAATACGAGACTTGGCCGAATGTTGACATCGTTCCTGTCTCGCGCTCGGTCGACCACTCCAGAAACGCTTCTCGGACGACCCCGCTCACTCGTTGCTGTCCGCATTCGCCGCCTCGGTTGCCGTCCGCAGCGGAATCGCCTCCCAGTCGAGCATTTCCACGTCGGAGAACGCCAGAGGCCGCGTGCCGAGGAAGAGCACGGCCCGCAGCCCGTCGGTGAAGTAGCTGCTGCCGTCGTCCGTCGGTCGCGGTTGCGTCTGCGGCACGGCGCCCACGCCGTCCGCGAACGCCAACGACTCGAGTCCGCCCGAATACATGAAGTCGTGGATCAGCAGATTCCGCGCTTCGTCGACGTCGGAATGCAGTTTCACGGGCTGGTCATCCGGCGCCGAGAATCGTCCACCCACCGGCCGTCCTGCCTGCACCACGAACACTGCCCGACCCCGGTAACTGATCGGCGCACGCCATACGCGCAGCCAGTTCGCCGGCGCGCCGGCCTGTGCCGTCTTGCTGACCAGCAGATCGGGCGGCCGACCGAACAGTTGCTGCGAACTGTGCTCCATTGCGAGCGTCCGGCGATAGCCGCGGCGCCTGCCATGTGGCGCAGCCACTGAGAGCGAGCAGCACGACGGTGAGGCAGGCGAGTCGAGCTGCGCCAGGCGCTCGGTGCCCGGACCGCGTCATGGCCGCTGCTCCCGGACGGCCTGGTCGATCACACCGCTTCCGGGGACTCGCCAGGGCAGGATCTCGATGTCAGTCAGAGAGGTCGGCTCGCTGTCGAACAGGAACACGTGCCGCAGCCCGTTGGTGTAGTACGGGTCGGTCGTCAGGTTCTCGCAGGGCTGCTGCCTGGTGCAGCTGCCCACGCCGCCCACGAGGCCGATGGCGCGCAGGGCTTGAGAGTAGACCAGGTCTTCCATGAGCGCACGGGCCGCCTCGTCGACGTCAGGGTCGATCTTGTGCGTGGTCAGCGTCGGCGAATGTATGGTCATGCGGCTGCCGATGTCCCGGCTGATCTGGCCCACCCACAAGGGCTTGCCGCGAAAGTTCATGTTGCTGCGCCAGAGCCTCAGGTGGTTGCGCTGGTGGATGTTGTCGCGGGCCTTCTGGAACGCGATGTCCTGCGACCGGCCGAACAGGTAGAGATTGCTGATCGGCGCATAGGGGTAGCGCTCACGGGACAGGGCCGAGCTCACCATGCGCAGGACGGATCCGCGCCAGGTCACCTCGGTGGGGGTCCAGCCCCTGCGCACCAGCGCCGGGAATGCGTCCTTGACGCCGCCGATGATCACCAGGTTCAGCGGGTCGCCATTCTTCGAGCCGTCCTTGTTGGTCACGCAGCAGGGCAGCGCCTCGAGCGCCGCAACGAACGCCGCGTCGTCGGTGAAATCGATGCGCTGTCCGGACTTCAACGACTCCAGCCGGAAGACCGCGCTCTCCAGGTAGTCGGTGCGCAGGCCCGGCACCGGCGCGATGAAGGAGAAAGTGTGTCCGCGCCGGTCGGAAAACAGGTCGAGCTGGATCAGCTTCACGCCTTCGTGCAGGTTGGTGAGGACGAAGCCCGAGACGCTGGCACCCGGCGGCACGGGATTCTGGAACGCCAGACGCTGGAACCGGGCTTCCAGTTCCGCCAGGCTGCGGGCATCGCCTTTCGCGGCCATGGCCTCGGCGGCCTCCGAGGCCGGGAAGAAGTTCGGATCGAGCCCCGGAAACATCAACCAGTAGGGCGCCTCTTCGCGGTTCTCGACCACGACCCATACGGGCTGGATGCCCGCTTCAGCCAGCGGGACTCCGTAGGCAACATTGCCTTCCTCCGCAGAGAGCGCCGAGGCGGAGACCGTGACACGCCCCGCCGTTGCGGTCTGAAGCCGCTCTCGGTAGCCGGGTTCGGTGCCAACGATGTCGCCAGCGGAAGCCGACCCCCCGAGCAGTGCGGTGACGGCGACCAGCACCGCGGCGGTTCCGAAGCAAGGGTGGCACATGGCCCGACCTCCCCATTCCATCGCTCAGTACTGGTCGCTCGGGAACAGCATGAAGATCACGTCCTGAACCCGTTGCCACTGGTTGCGGGCCGGTTGCCTCGTCAGCACCTCGTCTCCCGACACCCAGCGCAGGCTGCCGTCGTCGGCGAACTGGACGTTCCAGCTGTTCTCCGGGCGCATGCCGCGCTCCATCAGGCTCGCCAGCTGTTCCGCGAGCGCGGGGCTCTCGATGATCCCCCCCATCTCGGAATTGATGTTGGCCGAGCGAGGATCGAGGTTCATCGAGCCGATGTAGGCTCGCTGGCGGTCCACGACCACCGCCTTGACGTGCAGCCCCATGAACCCGGCTTTCGTCGGCGGGGTGTCGGCCACCTCCGCCTGGATCGCCGCGTCCTGGCGGATCTCGTAGAGCTGCACGCCGGACTCGAGCAGCGGCTTTCGCCACTGCTTGTAGTGGCTGTTGACCGCGGGTACGTCGTGGGAAGCGAGCGAGTTGGTCAGCACACGGATCTTGACGCCGCGTCGCGCGAGTTCCGCCATCTTCTCGATGCCGCGCTCCCTGGGGATGATGTAGGCATTCGTGACCAGCAGTTCGCGCTGGGCCGTCGATACGAAACCGAAGAAGACCTCGAGCATCTCGTGACGCAGCTCGGTGTCCGTCGGTACGTCCGAGTACACCTGGCTGGTTCCGTGGTGCAGCTGCTCGCGCAACTCCTGCAGCGCCGGGCGGGGGTCCTGCCACTCGAGCGGGAAGCGCTCGAGTGACGGCAACGCGGACAGCTCCGCGAGGATCTGGTCCCGCAGCGCCTCTCGCTCGGCCTGCGTGGTCTCGATCCCGAGCGCCGCGACGGACACGACCCATGCGCTGTTCCAGAATGAGTCGAACACGGCCGATGCCTGTCGTGCGACCGGCCCGATGCCCAGCACGTCGAGGTCGTGGAAGTTGAATGCGGCGTGCAGGCCCATGTAGTCGTCGCCGATGTTGCGCCCGCCGAGGATCACCGCGCGGTTGTCCACGATCAGCGCCTTGTTGTGCATGCGCTGATTGAGACGGTCGAGATCGGTCACCATCTCGCCGATCCGGCTCGAGATCGAGCGGTTCTTCCAGGGGTTGAACAGCCTCAGCTCGATGTTGGGGTGGGCATCGACGATGGCCGCCCGGTTGTCGCGCTGCAGCACCGTCGCCGCGTCGCTGATCATGGTGTTGATGTCATCGACCAGGATCCGCACGCGCACGCCGCGGTTCGCGGCATCGACGACGTGCTTGGTCAGGATCCGGCCGGCCGCGTCGCCGTACCAGAGGTAGTACTGCAGATCGATCGACTGTTGGGCGCTACCGATCAGCCGGATCCGCCATTGCAGGCCGTCCTCATTGCGGTCGAGCAAGTGGAAGCCCGAGATCCCGTCCCCCTGGGTCGCCGCGATACCCGCCTCGATGTCGCGGAGCACACCGCCGGGTGCCGGCGGCAGCGCCGCCTGCGCCGCCGGGCGATCGGGTCGCGTCCCAGGCGCGGACACGCAGCCGGCCACCAGCAGCCCAAGTAGGATCACGGCTGAAGAGCTGTGGGTCAAACGCATCGGTCGCTCCCGCTGCACTCAGTAAGGACTGAACGCAAGGCTGGTGGCAGTGCCTCAATATACCGCCTCCGGCTTACCTGGTCTCGCAAGCGAAGTCTCCTCGCAGAACTGCGGCGCACCGCGACTCGGCCGGCCAGTGCGCCCAGAGGCGAACGGAGGTCGAAAGCACTTGCGATCCAGCCATCGGCGATGTCGGAGAGCGGCGTCGGCACCAGCACCCAGGTAAAAGCGCCCTCATGGCCGGCCGCGACGGTCTAGAGCTGCTGCTCCACCGGCAGGACCTGGACGAGCCACGCGAGGAAACGTTGCCACGCGGTGCTGTCCGGATCCTTGTCGCATTCGACGGGAAAGGGGGAAAGGTGCCGGTGTTGTCGAATCTGCCTAGAATTTGCAACGGCGAGCGGGTGTAGTTCAATGGTAGAATGGCAGCTTCCCAAGCTGCTAACGTGGGTTCGCTTCCCATCACCCGCTCCAGTTTCCGCTGCAGACGCCAGGCGCACCCGATAAACCGGGGCCCCGCTGTGCCCCCCCTTAAAGCGGCCTTTCGGGTCCCCGGGGTGGAGCGGCACGGTTGCCATTATCTGGCCAGCCGATGTGTCACTGAGCCGGGGGACCGGTCGGCGCCGATTCGGCGCGATCGTGCTGCGCTCGCCATGCAGCCGGCGTATGGCTGCTCCATCTCCGGAAGGATCGGATGAACACGCTCGAGCGGGCGTAACCAAGCCCTGCGGCGATCTGGTTGATATTGAGCGAGGTGTCTTCGAGCATCTGTCTGGCAGCCGCGAAGCGAGTTTCATCGAGAAGTTCCCTGAACCCGGTTCCGGCGCTCGCAAGGCGGCGCGCGAGCGTCCGAGGCTGGATTGAAAAAAGTGCGGCAATGTTTCCTGCTGAGACCTCGCCGGTGGCTATCGAAGAGCGAAGTACGCTGCGAATCTGTTCCGGGAAATCGTCGCCGTGAACGTGCTCGAGCCTCCTGATCTCCTTGGTCATCAAGTCGCGCAGTTCCGTGTCCAGTGCTGGCAGGGGTCGACCCAACCAGTCGGCGGAGAAGACGACAGCATGGCAATCGGCATCAAAGCGCAATGGCACCTTGAAGAATTTCTTAAACGGGCGAACGTCAGCAGGCATCCGGCGCGTGAGGTGAACTTCGGTCGGTTTCCATGCCGATCCACACAAGGCCCGCAGGACGTTGAACACCTCGGCGAGTGCACCGTCGTTGATCTGGTCGGTTGCCGCAACCCGGCAGTGCACGACGTGCCCCATCTTTGCGAAGTGCTCATCTACCTCGAGCATCAACGATGCGCCGCGGACCCGCAGGTGAAAGTGTCGCTCAAGGCTGCGCAGCGCCGACCCCACGTTCTCGGAGTATTTGACAAGCTGCCCCACGAGTCCAAGTGAATTCAGTCCTCCTTTCATGCCCACAAGCAACCCAAGGTGCTCGCAATCCGTATGCGCCACTCCACGTGCAAAGAGCCTGCCCATCGAGTGGTACGAAACCACGTTCTCCGGGTTGTCGAACTGCCCGGGCCGGAATCCGGCTTCGGCCAGCACCTTGCCGACGTCTGCTCCGAGTGCTTTCAGAACTGCCGGGGCCGCTAACAGGGGGCCAATCGACAGTGTCGACTCCATGGGTCGGCGGAAATTCGTCTTATTTGTCATTCGACGAGTAAACGGGTCGTAATCACTTCGGAAAATGCTAACCGAATGCGTCTGAAAGTGTGTATGTGATCTCCACAAATGTGCATCGAAATCGCCCGGGCTATGATGGATTGCGGTTGTGTCGGACCAGCACAATCATGATCCCGAATGAGGGGCGTCATCCGACTGGCCACGAGGAGCACGGCAATGACCGAGTCCAGCACGATTGAGAACGGAGTCACCCGGCGCGAAGCGCTGCTTGGAGCCAGTGGGATTGCCGCTGGTGCAGCGCTGGCGGCCGGTGGTGTTGTCGGTACCGCGCACGCCGCTGAAGTGGGCAGCAGGGCCGTCATTAAGGAGATTGACGGCAAGAGGACCACCACGATCAGCTTGGACTGGAAGGAGGTGTATTACACCAACTGCCCCCTCATCTCCGCGAGCAACGTGGACCAGGAGTTAGGCTGGACCGCGGAAGAATTTGGGAAAATCGGTGTCACATTTGCCTATTTCCGGTCACGCCCTGAGACCGACTGGTATCCGCACTACATTCACAACCAGGACAACCTGATTCGTTTCGGCGGCCTGTTTCCACCCATCGACGTCATGGCGGACAAACGCCGGACCCGAATGCTCGGTTTGACCCACGTACCTTTCGAAGGTGGATGCATGATGGTGCGCGCCAAGGACAGGCTGTTCCGCATGAGCGACCTGAAAGGCAAGAAGATCGGTATCACCAAGAGCCTGAATACGCTGAAAAACGACTGGTGGCGGATCCAGGAACACCAGGGCATCCTGTCGATGTTGCAGATGAACGGCATGACAGAAAAGGACGTCGAGCTGGTCGACTTCCCCTACCCGGACGACTGGTACGACGATGCCGCCATGCTCAAGCCCATGATCAACCCAACCTTTTGGCAGTTGAATCGTGATCATAAGCACGACCTGGCTTTCCGTCCGTTGGAAACGGCACTGCTCGAGGGCAAGGTTGATGCGATTTACTCACAAAGCAAAGTCTTCCAGCACATTCAGGAAGCGACGGGCGAAATGGCTGCGATTGAAGATCTGTCCAGGTATCCAGACTGGAGGCTGCAAGTGGCCAACATCCCCGCCATCATCACCTGCACGGATGTCATGGCCGAGCAGCACCCGGAACTGGTCGTGGCGTTCATGAAAGGCATGATCCGGGTCGGGCGCTGGTCTAACGAGCACAAGCGTGCCGCAGCGGCAATCCTCAACAAGCAGACCTACTACCTGGACGAAGAGGATACCTACGAGGGCATCAAGCACGTGGACATGGTGCCTAACCTCTCGGCGCAGAACCTGGCGATGGTCGATATCGGCAAGAACTTCATGCTCAAGCACGGCTACATCAAGAACGACTTCGATATAGAAAAGTGGGCCGCACCGGAGTTCCTTGCAAAGGCCGCGAAGGAGCTGCTTGAGGACAGGATCGACATGCGGAAAATGGAAAAGATTCCCACCATGCAAGGGCGGGTTGGCTAGGAGGGAGCAGGCAAAACGGAAGCGACGAGGCTGCTCCCGGAGCAGCCTCGCGGCAGGTTGACGGTGCCGCGCAGCAAGGCGACGGGAAGTCCGACCTCGAGCAGGCGGGCGAGCAACGTCACTGCGATCGCGAGGCTCGCGGACATCACCTCGCTGGCTGAGAACACGACCCGCAGTACTTCCATGCCGATCAGCACGAACAGAACTGCGTTGAGGATCTGGTCAAGCAGCTCCCAGAACATGTCGAGGTAGCGGCACGTGGGGTCCGACATGGCCAGCTCACGACCGTGGTTGCGAATCATGAGACCGGCTACCACCATCGCCAGCATCGCGGAAATTCCCTGCTATTCGCGCACCAGTGCCCTGACGGCGGTAACGGCCGGTCGGAGCCGTTGACCGTCAATGTCCCGTAAACTGTTGCTTCGCCTTAGCAACGCGCCGAGCGCCACATGCATTCCTCGCCGTGAATACTGAGTTGCGCCGAAGTCAGTCGCAGACGTCCCCACGGATAGAGAAGGCCACACACGCTGCCCCCACCGGCCGCCGTGTCCGGGTTGTCCACGATTCGGCGAGCCAGGTATTGCTCCGGCTGCGCGCGCCGCCCTCGAGGCGCTGCTGCGCCGGCACGGCCTGCCGGACCTTCCGGTCATCTCTGGTTCAACGAGTGGCTTTCGCCTGCGTGCGCGTCTGGCCATCCGCGGCCGGCCGGCATCGCCCCGGCTGGGGATGTTTCAACTCGGGACCCATCGACTCGTGCACATTCCGAACTGCCGTGTTCAGCATCCTTTGATCAACCGCGTGGCCGCCGTTGTACGCCGGGCGCTCGTCGATGCCAAAGTGAGCAGCTATCGGGAAGTTGCGCACCGAGGCCTCGCGCGCTACCTGCAAGTCGTGATCGAGCGCCGTTCACAAAGTGCACAGGTCGTACTCGTTGCCAACAGCCCGACGAGCGAGCCACTCGCGCGCTGCCTCGACCTGATCTCCGAGAGGCTCGGAGGTGAGCTGCACAGCCTGTGGTTCAATGCGCATCGCGAGCAATCCAACACAATCCTGGGCAAGGAATTTGAAAACTGGTGCGGACCGGCCGCCGTGATCGAGCACTTTGGCGGTGCGGCCGTGCACTACCCACCCGGTGCCTTCGGCCAGAGCAATCTCGACATCGCCGAGCGTATCGTCAAGCACGTGGGCATTCTGGTCCCTGAGGGTGCGAGCGTCGCCGAGTTCTATGCCGGTGTCGGCGCGATCGGTTTGTCACTGCTGCCCCGCGTCCGCCGGGTCCGCATGAACGAGGTGAGTCGCCATTCCCTGCACGGCATGGCGCTCGGGCTCGCCAGGCTGGATTCGACCAGCCGTTCGAAGGTTGAAGTCTTGCCCGGCGCGGCCGGCGAATCGGTCCTCGCCGCATCGGGTGTGGATGTCGTCATTGCTGACCCCCCGCGCAAGGGGCTCGACCACGAACTGCTCGAGTACCTGGGCGAACAGCCGCCGGAGCGATTCGTCTATATCAGCTGTGGGCTCCAGTCGTTTCTAAGGGACACTGCGAACCTGACGGCCGGAGGCCGACTGCGTCTGAGCGACCTGGCGGCTTTCAACCTGATGCCGTTCACGGAGCACGTGGAGACGGTGGCCTGTTTCGATCGAGTCTGAACGCTGTCGGCATCCAGGTCCGATAATGGCTACTCTGGTCGTTCCGTCAGCGTATATTGCGCGACATGGAACGCGCAGCCCCGATCGTCAATGTCGCACGAAGTCTACGAACGAGCCCGGCTCGCGCGCGATGTTCGCTTCGACGGGCAGTTCTACATCGGCGTCCGCACGACCGGCATCTATTGCCGCCCAATCTGCCCTGCAAACGCGCCGAAAACTGAAAACGTCCGGTTTTTCCCGACCGCGGCCGCGGCCGGCGAAGCGGGATACCGGCCGTGCCTGCGCTGCCGCCCGGAAACCGCACCCGGGTCGCCGGCCTGGCACGGGACCTCGACAACGGTAAAACGAGGTTTGCGACTCATCGAGTGCGGCGCACTCGACGATGGCAATGTGGAGGCAATGGCGGAACGCCTTGGGATCACGAGTCGGCACCTGCGGCGACTGTTTACGCAGCACCTTGGTGCATCGCCGCTGGCGGTTGCTCACACGCAGCGCTTGCACTTTGCGAAACGCCTGATCGATGAATCGCGACTGTCAATGCAGCAGATTGCCTCGGCGGCCGGTTACGGGAGCGTTCGCCGATTCAATGACGCCTTTCAGAAGGCCTACGGCCGCTCGCCGCGCGAGCTCCGGCGAGATCGCGACGACAACGAGGCAGAGGCGAGAGTCCCCACGCTGACGCTGCGCCTGCCTTATCGTCGGCCCCTCGACTGGGCCTCGTTGCTGAGATTCTTTGCGCAGCGGGCGACCGCGGGTGTCGAGTCGGTGACGCAGACGACCTACCGCCGCACCGTCGCATTGACCGGCAGGCACGGTCTTCTCGAAGTGCGGCCGGACACCCGGGACGGGTACTTGTCGCTGACCCTTCACGGTGTCACAACGGCGGGCCTTTTCGAGGCTGTTCAACGTGCGCGTGATCTGTTCGATCTGGACGCCCCCGTGGGAGACATCGCGCAGGCGTTGAGCGGGGACTCCTTACTGGCTGAACAACTTCATCGACTTCCCGGTCCCCGCGTCCCCGGTGCCTGGGACGGCTTCGAGCTCGCGGTGCGCGCGATCCTTGGGCAACAGGTCTCGGTCGCCGCGGCAAGCACGCTGTGCAGTCGAATCGCAGCCCGCTACGGCGAGCCCCTCGATCTGGCTACGGTGAATTGCGATGGCGATCTGAGTGTCGTGTTCCCGACGCCGGAGCGGCTGGCTCGCGCACGATTCAACGGCGTAGGCCTGGTCGGGCAACGTGCGGCTACGATCCGCGCGCTGGCCTGCGCGGTCGCCGACCGGCACATCGATTTCGATTTCACCCAGGACCCGCAGTCTTTTCACGAAAAGCTGACATCGATCAAGGGCATCGGCGACTGGACGGCGCAGTACGTTGCCATGCGCGTGTTGAAGAATCCGGATGCGTTTCCGGCAGCCGATCTTGGTCTGCGCAAGGCGATAGGCGATGGCGTCCCAGCGTCAGCGCAAACACTCAACAGCCGGGCCGAAGCCTGGCGCCCCTGGCGCGCCTATGCGGCGATGCTGTTGTGGAATTCACTATCCGGAAGCGGAGGATGAGGATGTATTACTGTTATTACGATTCGCCGATCGGAGAGTTGCTGCTGGCCGGCGATGAAGAGGGGCTGAGCGTGATTGGCTTTCCCGCGGGACCCATGCGGCGAGATCCCGATCCCCGGTGGATTCAGGCCGAGGAGCCGTTTGCCGAGGCGAAGCGGCAATTGAACGCTTATTTCGACGGTTCGCTGCAGGAGTTTTCGCTGCCGCTCAAGCCCTCGGGGACGGATTTCCAGCGTACCGTACTCAATGAACTGCGTCGCATCCCCTATGGCACGACCTGTTCTTATGGCGATGTCGCGAAGCGCATCGGGCGGCCCAAAGCCGTTCGGGCCGTCGGCGCGGCGAACGGAAGGAATCCACTGCCGATCGTCATTCCGTGCCACCGTGTCATCGGCCGGAATGGCGAATTGACGGGATTCGGCGGGGGCCTCGCGACCAAGAAGGCACTGCTGGACCTCGAAGCCGGGAATCGGGACGTTGCGGCCGCGGCGAGGAGGCTATAGCAGGCCTGGATACGTCTGACCTTGCGGCGGTCACTTTGTCGTTCGACGCCCTAGCGCTGATAATGCAGGTGCCTGCCGCGTAGATCGGCAGCCGGCAGGAAGGGGCAGGGAAATTTGCAGATGCGAAAGTGACAAAGGTGGCAGAGAAGGAAAGCCTGGAGGCTCTCGCCGCGACGCTTGACGCCCATCCGGACTTCCGGGTGCTGCGGCGGCTCGACACGGCACGAGACTATCCAGAGCTGACCGGTGCTCGCATAAGCCGTGCAGTCATTCTCGACACCGAGACCACCGGCATGGATCCGGCCGTGGACAAGATGATCGAGCTCGGCCTGGTCGCTTTCGAGTATTCACGCGACACGGGTGAAATTGGCCGCGTACTGGAAACCTACAACGGGCTCGAGGATCCCGGCATGCCGATTCCCGCCGAGTCGACGGCGGTGCATGGCATCACGGATGAGATGGTGCGTGGCAAGCGCTTCGATGACGCCGCTGTAGCCAGCTTGCTCGAAGGCGTAGCGATCGTCATCGCACACAACGCGGGGTTTGACAGGCCCTTCGTCGAGCCCCGGTTCCCGCGCTTCGCGTCAATGGCGTGGGGCTGCACCTGGCAGGAGCTGCCCTGGGATCGGATCGGAATCCCAAGCGCAAAGCTCGAGTACCTGGCGTATCGATACGGATTCTTCTATGAAGGGCACCGCGCGGAAATCGATTGCCTCGCCTTACTCGAAGTGTTGCGTCGTCCATTCGGCGATCAGGAGCAATGCAACCTGAAAGTGTTGCTTGACAGTGCACGCGAGCCGTCCTGTCGCGTGTGGGCGACCGGCTCGCCGTTCGAATCGAAAGACCTGCTCAAGGCGCGCGCGTATCGATGGGAGGCCAGCCGGAAGACATGGTTCAAGGATTTGTCCCGGGACGACCTTGATGCCGAACTGGCCTGGCTGAAAGCCGAGGTCTTCAGCAGTCGAAGCGTCTCACTGGAGGTCGAGGAATTCAGCGCGCGCGATCGATACTCGGACCGGGAAGGCCGGAAGGAAATCCTGCGGGCCTAGCCCCGGCACGAAGAGCCCTGCAACGAGTGCAACGCAAGCTGAGCCGCATCGGGGTGATCGTCGGGCTGCATCGCCCTTGGCCTTGCGGTATCCGCGGCCGCTGAAGCTCTCGCGATGCACGCCATTGCAGCGGACGCCGCCACGCAAGCGCGGCTTGGCAATCATTGGTCGATTTGGCCCGGCTCATGCGCGGTAGCGGCAACCGGGCGGGTCCGGGGCAACAAGGCCAGCACGAGCGCGTAACACGCCAATGGCGCGTCAGGCATCAGTGGCGAGCTGCATTGCCCGGCTTGAACGCGGGTTAGAAATCCGATGCCACCGGCCGCAGCGCCTGCTCTGGCTGGAGTTCGGCAGGTAACGCCCGGGCTTCAACAAAGTGCAGGTGCGCCTTTGCGTCGGTGCCGGCAACGGATGCGAATCGGCCCTGAGCCGCCGCCGCATCGGCCTCTTCTACAGGACCCTGCAAGATCAGCCGGAAGCGGTTGTAGTGCCGTTCATTCCGCTCCGTGAGCCCCACCCGCGCCAGCTCAGACAGGGCGCCATGGCGTGTCCGATCAAGCACGTAGATCAGCAATCGGTCGCCCACGACGGCCCGCTTGAATGGTGCGCCAGAGCCCGCCACCGCGTCCGAGCTGACTCGGATCGATCGTAGACAATCATCCGGGCATCCGCAGCCGAGGCCATTGCGCACGAAGTCGGCCACCCGGTACAGTTCAGGTCCTTCAAGCAATCTGACGGGCATCGGCTGTTTCTCCTGCTTGTCTGTCGTCATTTCACTGGCAGGGCATTCAGACCTGTCGACTCAATAAATAGAACGCCGCAATCTTCAACCGCCGGCGGCCTGCCAGTTCAATGACAATAAGCCAGCCCTCGAGGGCCTGCTACCGGGGCAAACCACCCTGGAACCCAGGCGTCGACAGCCTCCGCTTGCCCTGCCACGGTCAGACCAGTACCTTCTCTCCCCAACCTGAACTTTCTGGATCCCGCGCATGACCCCGATTGAGACGATCCTGGATGCACTCTGCGCGGGTCAGACGTCTTTGTCCGAAGCCGAAGAGATTCTCGCTCAGGCGCATGCGGCAGATCCTGCGCTGGCGCCGCAGCGGCTGGATGTCGTCGCCGCGTATCAGTCTGACAGTCGACTTTCCACGGCGGTCGCGGATCGTTTGCGGGACGTGCTTCGAAATGCCGAGCCGGTTGAAAAGCGAACCTTGTTTCGCCCGCCGGGCGCGACCGGAGGCGCGACCGGGTCCCCGGGCAGTGCGCCGGCGCTGGCGTCCGTCGCGACTGGCTCCAATGCGGCCGGCCCCGAAGCGCCGGGGCAATGGGCCGCGACCGGCGGGGCGTCCAGTGGCACTTTTTCGAACTGGCCACCACCGACCACTGGCCATGAGCCTCCGGTCGATGTTGGCACGATTCTGCGCGATCGCTTTTATATCGAAAAGGTTGTTGGCGCAGGCGGCATGGGTGTCGTCTTTCGTGCCCTGGATCGCCGGCGGGAAGAAGCACAGGATCGGCACCCCCACGTGGCCATCAAGGTGCTGGGCGAGGACTTCAAGAATCACCCGGACGCGCTGGTTGCACTGCAGCGCGAAGCGCGCCGGATGCAGCAGCTCTCGCACCCCAGAATCGCGGCCGTCTACGACTTCGATCGCGATGGGTCCCATGTCTACCTGGTGATGGAGCTACTGGAGGGCGATTCCCTCGATCACATCGTCACGCGCCAGTCGGGCACTGCAATGCCATCCGAGCAGGCGCTGAAAGTGATTGCCGGAGCTGGTGATGCACTGAGCTACGCGCATTCACGCGGTGTCGTTCACTCCGATTTCAAGCCGGCGAATGTGTTCGTGACGAGCAACGGCGATGTGAAGGTATTCGACTTCGGTATCGCGCGAATCGCGAAGGACTCAGCTCAGGCGGGAGATGCTGCGCACACGATTTTTGATGCAGGCAAGCTCGGCGCGATGACCAACGCCTACGCGAGCCCGGAGCAGATACTCGACACCGCGGCCCCCGATCCGCGCGACGATGTCTACGCCTTCGCGCTGGTGGCTTACGAAGTGCTTTCGGGCAAGCATCCGTTTGAACGCAAGTCGGCCGTTGAAGCGCAGCACCGTGGAATGACCATGCCGCCGATTGCCCAGTTGTCGGATCGTCAGAACGAAGTGCTGGCTTCGGCGTTGAGTTTTTCCAGGGAGGCGCGCCTGGGCGACATCATGAGCCTGGTTGAAGCCTTGTCCGAGTCCGATGTCGACCGGGTCGGCCGGCACATCATTGTTCCGCCGCGCGAGGGCTCGGCCAGGCCGGTCACTGCGGAGCACCGAGAGCCCGAGGCCGGCAAAAGCAAACGGCCACTGGTAATCGCCGCAGCCATTGCGGCTCTCGGCCTGTTGTTCGGCGGTTACTGGTATGCAACGCAGCGTGGCGTTGCGCCAGTGGCTACTGACGCTGCGCCTGTGCCGGGTGACGTTGCGGCCGTGCCAGTGGAACAGGGGACACTTGCGCCGGCCCCGGTTGCTGAGTCGGTGGCCGAAGAAGCAGGCGCTTCTCCGGATGTGGCCGGGCCGGAGCCTGCCGTCGTTATGGCGCCTCCTGAGCCGCGGCCGGTCGCGACAGACGCGGTGCCGAAGGCGGATGAAACGGTGGACGCGGGCACGACGGCCCAGGCGGCCGAACCAGTCGAAGAGCCGGCGGCTGCCGACTCGGCAGCGCCGCCGGTACCCCCGGCGGGTGGCCCCGGTCTTTATCGCTGGGTTGACGGCAATGGAGACGTGCAGTTCGGTGAGAATCCGCCGCGCGAATTTGCCGATTCGGCGGTCAAGGTCATGGACCTGTAGTGCACGTGTTTTTCGCCGCTCTGATCAGCGTATAAAGGCTACCGATGTTGTCCTCAAGAATGATTTTTCTGGCACTGGCCACCAGCTTGCTGGCTGTTGGGGCGGCCGCGCAGGTTGATTTACCTCTGGAAGTTCGCCAGGACATGGCCCGGGAACAGGTCGTCGAGGCGCTCAAGTCGAGACAATTCTCCGACTTGTACGTTGCAATGGACCAGTACCGTGCGCTGGAAAAGGAGGGCGTCGCGGTACCCGCTGGACTGTTTTTCGCAGAGGCTGAAGCGGCGCGGTCGGAAGGGAACGTCGTGCGCGCCCGCAAGGCCATGGATGACTATTTCCGCGTAGCGGATCGTGAGGATGCAGCGTACAAGGAAGCACTGCGCATCTACCCGCAGCTCAAGGAAAAGATTCCCGAGGCGTTCTGGCCAATCGTGGACAACATGGTTTTGATTGCCGGAGGCGAGTTTGGTATGGGCGACCTCGACGGCACGGGGCCGGACGAGGAGCAGCCTCTGCACGAAGTACGCGTTCGGCCTTTTGCGTTGTCGTCTCGCGAGGTCACGCGTTCGGAGTTCGGGGCGTTCGCGCGCGCGACCGATCACAAGATGGAGGCTGGCAGCGGCGGTGGGGAGGAATATTGCGACCTCGAGGCCGTTACCTGGCAGGCGCCCGGTTTCGAACAAACGGACGAGGACCCGGTCGTCTGCGTCAGTTGGGCCGACGCGACGGCCTACATCGACTGGTTGAATTCACGGACGGGCCTCAAGTTCCGCCTGCCGACCGAGGCCGAATGGGAGTACGCGGCCCGCGCCGGGGCGACCACGCCCTATTGGTGGGGAGCCGAATTTGATGCAAATGCCGGGAATTTCCAGGGCACGTCTGATAAAGACGAGTGGAATTTTGGCACCGCCCCGGTCGGCCGATTCCCCGCGAGCCCCACGGGACTGCATGACGTACTGGGGAATGTATCGGAGTGGGTCCAGGATTGCTGGCAGGATAACTACAACGGGGCGCCGCGCGACGGCACGGCCTGGGAAAACAAGGGCTGCGAACAACGGGTTACCCGTGGCGGAAGCTGGGTCAGTGATGCCGGTAAGTCCCGTGCGGCCGGGCGGGTTGGGCGCGACGTGAACGACCGGGCGACTTTTCTTGGCTTCAGGCTTGCGCTGGGCTCCTGAGCCCTGTTGCCTGGGCTGAGTGGGCGCAGCCGTTCCCGACGCGCTGTGGTAAGTTCGGTCACGCGCTTGTAATGATCGCCCGGGTTCCCGCAAAGTAAAGCAAATTCGCGTAAGCATAACGATCATGGCCCGTCCTACAGTTGTTGAAATCAATTACATCGATTTTCAGTCCGCGTTGCAGAAGGCCGTGGCAGACGGAAAGCGGGTCGAGAAGTCGGAAAAAGATCGCTGGACAAGGTATGTGAAAGAGCACCGGATCAAGGAAGCGGTGTTCGATGCGTACTGCCGCGGTAAGTTCGAGGGGCTCAAGCCGGTGATCATCGATGATTCAGGCCCCTGGGGCGGGTACTACCTGGTTTCCGCAGTCGAAGAGGCCTGCATGAAGTGGGTGCGGCCGGAAGACTGATTCCAGGAAGGGGGTCAGTGACGTGTAGCGTTGCGTTTGGCTGCGCCGGCCGGCCGCGTCGTTCGCAAACGCGGCCATTATTTCAGGAGTCCGGGCGGATATGAGAAAGATAACAGTCGCCACCTCCTTCGGGGCGGACAAGCTCCTGCTGAGGTCCCTGACGGCCATAGAGCAGCTCGGGCGCTGTTTCACGATCGACCTCGAATTGCTGAGCGAGGACTGGAATCTCGAGCTCGAGTCGGCCATCGGCCAGCCAATGACGGTGGACATCGAATTCGAAGACGGCTCTCGCCGCTTCTTCACCGGCCTGACGGCGGAGTTTGCCCAGACTGGCACGGTCGGGAATTATGTCGCTTACAGTGCACGGCTCGTGCCCTGGTTCTGGTTCCTTGGGCGCACCGCCGACTGCCGGGTTTTTCAGGGGCAGACGGTTCCGGAAATCATCAAGAAAGTGTTTCGAGACTTCGGGACCGAGGATTTTGAAGACAGGTTGTCTGCACGCTACGAGCCCTGGGACTACTGCGTCCAGTATCGCGAGACTTCGCTTAACTTCGCGAGCCGGCTGATGGAGGAAGAGGGGATCTATTGCTTCTTTCTTTACAAGAACGGCTCGCATGTCCTGGTGATGGCAGACGATCCTCAGGCTCATGAACCGGTGGACGGTTGCGATGAGATCAAGTTCCGGGCCGAGGAAGGCGTTGGCGTCCAGCATGAACGCATCAAATCCTGGTCCGTACACAGGTCGGCCGTCACCGGCAAGTATTCGCTGAACGATTACGATTTCACGAAACCGCGGGCCGCACTCGAGTCGACGGCTCAGGACAAGCCTCCTCATTCGCTCGGTGAACTCGAGGTCTACGATTTTCCATCATTCGATTACAAGACCCGTAGCGAAGGCGACAAGTACGCAAAGCTCCGCTTGCAGGCGGCGCAGACCTACGCGGTCCGCGTCAGCGGCGAAACCAATTCCCGCGGAATTTCAGTGGGCAGTACGTTCAAGCTGACTGAGCATCCGCGTGACGACCAGAACGAGGAGTACCTGGTCACCGCAGCGACCCATTACCTGTCGGTATCCGGCCACGAATCGGGCGTTGATTCGGGCGAGACCTCATACGACTGCAGTTTTGAAGCAATTCCGTCGGGCGAGCCGTTTCGCCTCGAGTCGCTCACTCCCAAGCCAGTCGTTGCCGGCGCCCAGACTGCGCTGGTGGTTGGACCGGCCAACGAAGAGATCTGGACCGATGAGCACGGCCGCATAAAGGTGCAGTTTCCATGGGACCGGCTTGGCAAGAAGGACCAGGAGAGTTCGTGCTGGGTTCGCGTGGCGCAGGTCTGGGCGGGTAAGAACTGGGGTGGTGTTGCACTGCCGCGCATAGGCCAGGAAGTGATCGTCGAGTTCCTGGAGGGCGACCCCGACCTGCCGATCGTCACGGGTCGTGTATACAACGGTGACAACAAACCGCCTTACGCGTTACCGGCTAACAAGACGCAAAGCGGGATGAAGTCACGCAGCTCGCCAAAGGGCGCAACGGACAACTTCAACGAGCTGCGCTTCGAAGACAAGAAGGGCTCCGAACAGGTTTTCATTCAGGCGGAAAAGGACCTCGAGCTGAACGTCAAGAACGACGAAACGGCCACGGTCGGTCATGATCGAACCCGCACGGTAAAGAACAATGAGACGGTTACCGTGGACAAGGACAGCAAGCGTGTGGTCAAGGAAAACGAGACCATCGATATCGGAAAGAAATACCTGCTGAAAGCCGGTGATCAGATCACGCTCGAGACGGGGCAGTCGAAGATTGTCATGAAGAAGAACGGAGACATCACGATTTCGGGTAAAACCATCAGCATCAAGGCCACGGATTCCGTGAAGATTAATGCCAATAATGCCGTGACGGCCGATGGCAAGATGAAGGCCACTGTCAGTGGTATGGATGTGAAGATCGATGGCAAGATGAATGTGAAAGTTAACAGTGGCCTGCAAATGGAGGTCAAAGGGGGGTTGACGACCAAGGTCGAAGGCGGAGTCATGCTGGATCTCAAGGGTGGCGCGATGGCCAAGCTCAAGGGCGGCCTTACCATGATCGGTTAGCGGAGGCGATTCGTGCTGCAAACATTGGACCCGAAGGCCAGTATCGCCGCGGTGACGTACGTCAAGCGTGAGGATCTCGATGACGAGTTGCAAGCGCTGCTCAGTGACGAGATCAATGTGCGTGGGTTTTTCGATGCCTTGATGGCGTCGGGACGGCCCGCTGAGGCGCTGGACCTGATGACACGCGTCCTTCCCGCTAAGTACTCGATCGCCTGGGCGAGTGAGTGCCTCGAATCCGATATCGCGCAGCAGGAAGAGCCGGATCAGGCCGATCGCGTGTGCCTGGCCGCCGTAAAACGCTGGCTCGGAGAGCCAACTGAAGAACACCGTCGCAGCGCGATGGAGATGGCCGACAGGCTTGAATATGGGACCGCCGGTGCCTGTCTGGCGGCCGCCGCTGCCTGGAGTTCGGGCAGCATGGCTCCGGCCAGCTTCGAGCCGGTGCCGGCGCCGGAGGGGACTGCAGCCGCGGCAACCGCCGCCGCGCTGAAGTTGCTGGCTGGCCGCGACAAGAATGCGTTTGACGATCGGCTGCGCTCGTACCTCGAGCTTGCCGTTCAGCGATTCGGTACGGGCGAATCGTCAATTGCGGGTGAAGGCAAATGATGCCGGCCGCACGCATCAGTGACATGCACGTTTGTCCGATGGTTACCCCGGGATTGCCGCCCATACCCCATGTCGGCGGCCCCATCCTGCCTCCCGGCAAGCCGACTGTGCTCATCGGCGGATTGCCTGCGGCCACGGTCACCTGCATGGCAACCTGTGTCGGCCCGCCGGATGTGATCGTCAAGGGCTCGGTCACGGTATTGATCCAGGGGTTGCCGGCCGCGCGCCTTGGCGATCTGACGGCCCATGGCGGTACCATTGTCGCAGGTTGTCCAACGGTCCTGATCGGCGGCTGAATCAGCCAGAGGGGTCAAACGTGTTTCTGACGCTCGAGGTCATCAGTTCAAACGCCGCTTCATTGGGTGCCAACGCACGCAAGGTATTCGGCGAGCGGGGCGGCACGATAGGGCGCCGGCCCGATCGGGACTGGGTCATCAATGATCAGGGCGTCTCCTCCCGGCATGCCGTCATCAGAAGCATCAACGGATTCTTTTTTATTGAAGACGAAGGCAGCACCAACGGGGTCCGGGTCAACGAAAATCTCCTGCCGGTCGGCGATCCGTATCCGCTGAAGGACGGTGACCGGATCGGGCTCGACCTTTTCGATATCGCTGTAAAGGTGACGTCCGCCGCTTCCGAGGATCGGTCGTTTGAAGGCCCGGTTAAGCCGGCCGCAGGGGATGCTTTCCCCAGCCCACCGCCGGTGCCTGGCAACGGTGATCCTTTCCAGGTCGCTGCGCCGGGCGCCAGTGATGTGGATCCCCTGGATCTGCTCGGCGGAACGCCGCGGCAGACACCGACATTTCCGTCGGTCGACTCGCTGGAGCACGGATCGCCGATACGTGACCACTTCGCGCCGCCGATTGTCGAACCGCCGCCAGCGGTTTTCCCGCCACCGGCGTCACCCTCATCGGATCCCCCGGCCGCTGCCTCGCGCGGCCCGTCCATTGCGGCGGACTGGGACAAGACCGTGTTGCCGGCCAGGGCGCCGCCGGCCGGCGCTTCGTCGTCGACTGCCGCTCCGCGCCCGCAGCCCGGTTCGGCATCACGGACCTCGCGCGAGACGCCGCCGACGGCCGCCTTGCGGACCACCGGGCAGGCACCCGAACGCCGCGCCACGTCGCGCCCGGCTGCGTCTTCGCTGCAAGGCATTCTTGCCGGCGCGGGAATCGACGTCCAGGTTCTCACGCCCGAGGTTGAAGCGACCCTGGGGCAGGTGTTGCGTGTCGTGGTCGAAGGACTGATGGAAGTGTTGCGGGCGCGAACCGAGATCAAGAACGAATTTCGACTTCAGCAGACCTCATTCAAACCGCGCGAGAACAATCCGCTCAAGTTTTCTGCCAACGTTGAAGATGCATTGCACAACCTTCTGGTCAAGCGAAATCCGGCATACCTGCCGGCCGCCGAAGCGTTTCAGGACGCGTTCGAAGACGTTCGGCTGCACCAGGTCGCAATGCTCGCTGGCGTTCGCGAAGCCTTCGATGCGATGCTGCAGGAATTCGACCCAGAGAAGCTCGAGCAGGCTTTCGACGGCGGTTCGCGCCGCTCGGGTTTGTTGGGAATGGGCGGTCGTAACAAGAACTGGGAACTGTATACCCGGCGTTACCTGGAACTGACTCGCGATGCGGATGATGCATTTCGCAGGCTGTTTGGAGAGGAATTTGGCCGGGCCTATGAAAAGCAGCTGGAGCGCCTGAAGGCAGCCCGGTCCGGCAACAGATAACGAGTGTCTTTCGCCCCATGCCCCGGTGCATGGCGAAATCACGACAGGGGGATTCGGATGACCAGTCATTTCGCGGCCCGCACGGCGCTGCTCTTGCTCGCTTTGGGCTTTGTGGCGGCCTGCAAGTCGCCGCCACCACCACCGGCGCCGCGGCCACCCGCGAGGGCTGCATTGACGATAAATGCTGCGGCCGGCATCAATCCGGACGCCACCGGCCGGGCGTCTCCGGTCGTTGTGCATGTGTACCAGTTGAGAGCGCCGGTGGACCTCGCCGGCATCGATCCGTTCACTCTGCTGGAGGATGACCGGACGGCTCTCGGCGAGGCGCTGGCAAGGGGGCAGGAATTCCTCCTGCAACCCGGCGCGACGCTGACCCAGGAAATGGAACTCGACCCCGCGGCGAGGGAAATCGCGGCGATCGTGGCCTATCGCGACATACGCAACGCGCGCTGGCATGCGGCGGCTCCCCTGGCGGTTGATGCGGCCGGTGAGCCCAGCGGCGGCGGCCAGGTGAGGATCGCGGTGGGGGCGTCGACGGTATCGGTTAGTATCGGTCCCTGACGGAGTCGGCGCACGGGAGAACCATGTCAATAAATAAACGCGTCGTGTGGAGTGAGGGGCTTTTCCTTCGGCCACATCATTTCCAGCAACAAGGCCGTTATCTCGAGCGGTATGTCGAGGGGCGGGCCGTGCCCCTGCGCAGTCATGCCTGGGGCTTCTCGAATCTCGAGCTCGAGCGAGACCTGCTGGCCGTGGGCAAGCTCGGCCTGCGCAGTGCGAAGGGCCTGTTCCCCGACGGGACGCCCTTTACGATGCCGGAAGATGACGCCTTACCGCCACCGCTCGAGGTGGGCGCCGACGTGCGAAACCAGCGTGTATATCTGGGACTTCCGCTCAGGAAGGTCGGCGCGCCGGAGATCGATCGTTCGGCAAAGCCCGAACATCTCGTGCGCTACGAATTGCATGACCTCGAGGTTCGCGATGTCACGGCCTCGGCGGACAGCCAGGCCATTCTGGAGGTGGCGTCGCTGCGTACGCGCCTGTTGCTCGAGAGCGATCCCTCGGATGAATACGCGCGCATCCCGCTGGCACATATCGTCGAGTGCAGGGCAGATCGGCAGATCATTCTTGACGACCGTTTCATCCCGACCGTGCTCAACAGCGGGGCCGCGGCCCGGCTGGCGACTTTTCTGCACGAACTCGAGGGTCTGCTGCATCAGCGCGGCGAAGGACTGGGCGCGCGTGTTGCGGCCTCGGGACGCGGCGCCACCGCGGAAATCTCCGATTTTCTGCTGCTGCAGGCCGTCAATCGCTACGAACCGTTGGTTGCTCACCTGGTTCAGAGCGGATTCATTCATCCGGAGGATCTCTACACGCTTTGTTCCATGCTGGCCGGTGAACTATCGACATTCACCGCAACGACCAAGCGACCCGAGCGGCTGCTCGAATACCGGCACGAGGACCTGCGCGCAACCTTCGAACCGGTGATTGCCGCCGTGCGTGCGGCATTGACCGCGATGCTCGAGCAGAGCGCTGTGGCGATACCGCTGGAGCGTCGCCAGGGAGGCGTTTTTGCCGCCAGTGTCGGTGACCGCTCATTGTTTGGTTCCGCGGTTTTCGTGCTCGCGGCGCGCTCGGATGTGCCTGCGGAGGAATTCAAGACCCGTTTCGGGTCTGCGACGATTATCGGGCCACGCCTGCAGGAACGTTTCTATGAAATGCTGCGCGGCATGATTCGCGGTGTACCTTTGCGGGCGATACCTTCCGCGCCGCGACAGATACCGTACACGACCGGCGCGCTTTACTATGAGTTCGACCAGACCTGCGATTTCTGGCGCGAAGTCGAGCAGGCGGGTGGGCTGGCGCTGTATGTTCCGGAGCAGGAGTTTCCGGGCCTGAAGATGGATCTCTGGGCGATCCGGGGCTGATCCGATGAGTAACGGCGATCCGCGCGATCCCTTCGACGGCGGCGACAAGACCGTTCTGCGGCCGCGCCCCGGTGGCGGGCGAGCGACCGGTCATTCTGGCTCATCCACGACCGGTGCACCGGGAGCCCATGCACCTCGCACGGGGGGGCAATCCGCGCCGCCGCCGCGACCTCCGCAGCCGCCGCCGGTGCGGCCGCCGACACCGCGAGCCGATGGCGGTGGCGCAAGTGGCAGTCGCGGGGAGTTTCCAGGCGCGGGACTCAATCCGCTTATCGACGCCGCCAGCCCTCTGCTGGTGCTGGCGGGCCAGCTCAGGCACACGAAAGCGGCACCGGACGTGGCCGCACTGCGTCAGCTGGCCAGTTCCGAGATCACTCGATTCGACGCGGCTGCCCGAGCCGCCGGGTTGCCGCAAGAGGTCACTGTTCCCGCGAGATATGCGCTTTGCACGCTCGTTGATACGGCCGTCATGGCGACCCCCTGGGGAGCCGAGAGTGGCTGGGCGGGGCAGCCGTTGTTGATGACTTTTCACCGCGAGTCGTGGGGTGGTGACAAGTTCTTCGAAATGCTGGAGCGCATCCGAACGGATCCCGCAAGGCACATCGAGCTGATGGAGCTGTTCGATGTGTGCCTCGCGCTCGGCCTCGAAGGCCGCTTCGGCCTTGATCCCGATGGCCGGGCCCGGCTGGCCGACCTTCGTCGAGTCTTGTCTGAGGAGATCCGGCAGGTCCGCGGTGGCTTCGAGCCGGAACTATCACCCAACTGGCGGGGCGTCGAGGACAAGCGTAACAAGCTCGTCCGGTATGTACCGCTGTGGGTGATTGGCGCCCTTGCGCTGCTGCTGGTCACGGCCGCATTTGTTTATTTCCATGGTCGGCTGAATGAACTGTCCGAGCCGGTTAGCGCGTCGCTTGCCCGCGTCGGCACCGAACCGCCGCCGGCCCCGGCCGTGGCGCTGCCGGTGACCGGGCCAACGCTGAAGGAGCTGCTTGCGCCCGATGAGGCACAGGGAGCGCTGACGGTGGAAGAAACCGGTGGCCAGTCGCTGGTGACACTGACGGCGCCGCAGTTGTTCGCATCGGGCAGTGCAGTGGTCGATGAGCGTTACGTGGCCCTGCTCGGTCGCGTCGCATCAGCGCTGAATCAGGTGCCCGGCCAGGTCATGGTCGTTGGCCACACCGATGACCAGCCGATCCGCTCGTTCCGTTTCAAAGACAACTTCGAGTTGTCACGCGCGCGCGCGGTCGGTGTCAGCGAATTGCTCCGGGGCCTGCTCGATGATCCGTCGCGCCTTCAGTCGTCCGGTGCCGGCGCATCGCAACCGCGTTACACGCCCGTGGATACGCCTGAAAATCGCGCCCGCAATCGCCGGGTAGAGATCATTCACACGCGTGGGGGTTGAGGCGAGTGAAGGATCTACTTAAATCAAGATGGCTGCTGAGCGCGATCGGACTGATCCTGCTGGCACTGGTCATCTGGTTCGGTGGCCCCTACCTGGGCCTTGGTTCGTTCAGGCCGTTCGAAAGCGTTGTCGGGCGTTTGATCGCGATCCTCGTGCTGGTCATCGTCTGGGCGTTGTATCTGCAGTTCCGTGCCTGGAAAGCAAGCCGCTCGGCGGACAAGCTGGCCAGCGACGTGGCAGAGCAACCGGCCGCGCCGCTGGCAAAGTCCGCGACTCCGGGAGCAACGCACGATTCAGCACAGTTGCGATCACGCTTTGAGGAGGCAACGGGCGCGCTGCGTAAGGATCGCAAAGGGGGAGGCAATCTGTACGACCTGCCCTGGTACGTGATCATCGGGCCACCCGGGGCAGGCAAGACCACGGCGCTGGTCAACTCGGGGCTGCGTTTTCCGCTTTCAAAACAGTTTGGCAAGGAGGCCCTGCGAGGCGTCGGAGGGACACGCAACTGTGACTGGTGGTTCACCAGCGAAGGCGTTTTCCTGGATACGGCGGGCCGGTTCACGACCCAGGATTCCGACCAGGCTCAGGACGCCGCCGCCTGGGGTGAGTTTCTCGGCTTGCTGCGTAAGCATCGGCGCCGTCAGCCGATCAATGGCGTATTGATTGCGGTCAGCGTTCCGGACCTGATCTCGGTCTCTGAGCGCGAGTTCGAGGCGACCACCCAGGCGGTAAGGGAACGGCTCGACGAGTTGAATAAACATCTGCGGATCAATCTGCCGGTCTATCTGCTGGTCACGAAATCGGACCTCATTGCCGGATTCACAGAGTATTTCGACAACCTTGGTAACGAGGGCCGCAGCCAGGTCTGGGGCGTTACGTTTCCGATCGAGGCCACCGAGGCGGGCAACGCAGCGGATCTTCTGGCGGGTGAGTTTGACCTCCTCGTCAACCGGCTCAATGAGCGTTTGATCTCGCGCCTGGACGAAGAACGAGATCCTCGGCGTCGAGCCTCCTTGTTCGCATTTCCTCAGCAGGTGGCTTCGCTCAAGCCGGCGCTGGACCGTTTCGTCGGCTCGGTTTTTTCAGGCTCTCGTTACGATACCGGCGCGTTGCTGCGAGGCGTGTATTTCACAAGCGGCACGCAGGAAGGCACGCCCATCGACCGGTTGCTGGCCACGCTCACTCAGGGCTCGGGATTCGAGCAGCCTGCGACGGATTCGCTGCGACAGGAGGAAGGTCGGGCGTACTTCATCGAGAAGCTGCTGCGTGACGTGGTTCTCAAGGAGTCGGGAATCGCCGGTACGAGTCGCCGCGCGGTGTTTCAGCGTGGCGCCCTTCAGCTCGGCATGTATGCGCTGGCCGCCGCACTCGGACTGGCTGGCGCGCTGGCGCTGTTCACCAGCTACCGCTCGAACGCTCATTATGTTGGTGAAGTGCAGACTGCCTTTCAGGCAATCGAGAGCACACCGCGGGTCGCTGGTCCGTACACGGCGAATGCAATCGAGGGGCTGCTGCCTCGTCTTGATGGCCTGCGTGCCGTGGCAGAAACGGCCACCCAGCACGACGGTCACGTGCCCTGGCGCATGCGCTGGGGTCTTTATCAGGGAGAGTCACTCGGTCATTCCGCGACCGACGCCTACACGCGCGAATTGAATGCCACGCTGGTGCCGTCAATTTCGGATGCGTTCCGGCAACGGCTGGCCGCCGCCTCGACGGACCCTAATCGTCTTTACGAATACCTGAAGGCTTACCTGATGCTGGGCGATGCGAAGCATCGCGATGCCGGTCAGCTTTCGTTCCTTTCCCGCATTGAATGGGAACAGCGCTATCCGGATCGTCCGGATCTTCGGCAGCAGCTCGAGCAACACTTGCAGTTCCTGCTTGCCGAACAGGATCGGCTCGCGCCGGCCACACTGGATCAGGGCCTGATTGCCCAGGCACGGGCTGCGCTGCTGCAGGCTTCACTGCCGGCTCTGGTCTACAGCCGACTCAAACTCAATTACGCGGGCGAAACGAATCGGGCGCTTCGGCTCGACGTCGAGTCGGGCCTGGGCTCCGAGTCGGTACTGATGCGTCGAAGCGGAACCCCGCTCACAGAGCCCGTTCCGGCAATTTATACGCAGCCCGTGTTTGCAGAAATTACAGGGCAAGGGGCGGCAGGCCTGGCGAAGCAGTTCACCGAGGACAGCTGGGTTCTTGGGGAGAAAGGCCCTTCGATCACCGGGTCGGCTCAGCTCGTCTATGATGTTTTCGACGTATACGAGGACGACTACATTCGGGCCTGGGATGCGATTCTGGCCGATGTTACGGTCGTCCCAGTGGCCGGGGTCGAACAGGCGGCGCTGGTGCTGGGGACGGTTGGGAGTCCGACATCTCCCTTGCGTGGATTTCTAACGACCGTTGCGAAGAATACCAACCTGCTGGCTTCGCCTGAGCCGGCCGACGCCGCAAGTCCGGCCGATGCCGCAGCGGATGCTGCCCAGGCTCAGCTTGGCAAAGTCTTCGAGTCAGCCGCAAAAGCGACCGGGGCAACACCCGCGGAGCGCCCAGGCAGCCGTGTCACCGCACACTTCGAGCCGATACAACGACTGGTCGCGGGGCCGGCTGGCGGCGCACCGATCGATCGTGTGCTGCAGCTGTTCGGCCAGATGCAGCAACAGCTCAACACGGTCCAGGCGGGCGCCGGTGGCGGCAGTCCGGCACAGGTGCTGGCCCAGGGGGGTGGTGCAGAGCTGGTGCAGCAGTTGCAGGTCGAAACAAAAATGCTGCCACCGGCCGTCGGTGCAATCGTTGCCGAGGTCGGCGGTGAGAGCCAGAAGCTCGCCCAGGGGCAAGTTCGCACTGAGCTTGGAAATCTGTATCGCCAGCTCGTTGCGGTACCGTGTGCGGAAGTTGTCAACGGCCGCTACCCGTTCGAGCCCAACGCGACAGTGGATGTCCCGCTGGCCGACTTCGGGCGTGTTTTTGCAGCCGGCGGCGTGTTTGACTCGTTCTTTGGCCAGCACCTGGCCACATTGGTGGATACTTCACGTTCAAGCTGGAACTGGCGTCCCACTGCGAAGTCGGTCGGCTTGTCGAACCAGGTCCTGAAGCAGTTCGAACAGGTTGCCCGGATTCGGGCTGTCTATTTTGCATCCGGTGGAGCGTTGCCGGATTTCAGCTTCAATCTGACACCCGAGTACCTGGACGCAAGTGCGACGCGTCTAGCGATCGAAATTGATGGCCAGACGTTGGAGTATCGCCACGGACCACAGAAGAGCGTGGCGATGAAGTGGCCGGGGCAGGGTGCGGGCCAGGCGGCCGTGACGCTGGATACGCAGTCAGGTGGCAGTCCGAATGCCGTCTACAGCGGGCCCTGGGCCTGGTTTCGCCTGCTGGACTCAGCCCGAGTGCAGCCGCAGACTGATACACGATTCCTCGTAAACTTCACCGTCGGAGGGTCCTCGGCCCGGGTTCTGCTCGATGCGGCGACGATTCGCAATCCATTGCGGGAGAACGTGCTGCAGGGCTTCAGCTGCGGCACCTGAGCGATTCCATGACCGTACGAACGCCAGTTGGATTTTTCGGCAAGTTACCCTGTCGTGGGGACTTCGTGCAGAGGCGTCTGTCCGCTGAATTCGTTGCGGGATGGGATGACTGGATGCAGCGGTGCGTGCAGGCCAGTCGCAGCGCGCTCGGTGAGCGTTGGCTGGATGTCTACCTGACCAGTCCAATCTGGCGTTTTGCATTCAGCCCGGGTGTCTGCGGGCCCGGAGCTCACGTCGGTACGCTGGTGCCGAGCGTCGACCGGGTAGGGCGGTATTTCCCGATGACCGTCCTGGCGGAATTGCCGGCCGGCATTGCACCCCTGTCGGTCTTGAGCCTTTTCGGCGACTGGTTCGACTCGGTCGAGCGGCTTCTGCTGCATGAACTCGAACAAGAGGCGGGCGACTTCGAGATGTTCGATGCCGCGACGCTCGGACTCGGGGATTCGCTCGCTTCGCGGATCGATGACGCGATCTCAGACGTCTCGGCTCTGCAACTGGCCTCGATGCACGGCCTCGAAGGTGTGCACGTGCCCCTGGGCAGCCTGGACTCTTTGGCGCAAAAGGGCATGAGTCTGCTGCAGCATTCGCTCGATTGTCATGAAGCGCCTGCGGCCGTTTGGACCACGCACGGCTCTGAGCGTGTCGCGGCGAACTGGATCATGACGCGTGGGCTGCCGCAGCCGCCGGCGTTTGTTGCAATGATGGATGGTGACTGGCGGTCAGCAGGCTGGTGGGTTGTGGATCCGGTGCAGCCCCTGCCGGCTTCGAATGGTACGCAACTCGGCGCTGCGAATGTCGAACTGGAAATCGATTCCGCCGGTGTGACTGACGCTGGCGCCGTACGATCCGAAAATCAGGACGCGTTTCTATCGCGCCCGGACCTGGGCCTTTGGGTGGTTGCCGATGGCATGGGCGGACACAGCGATGGCGCCCGCGCCAGCCAGATGATCAAGGACGCGCTGGCAGGGCTCGAGCCGAAAGCCGATCTCGATGCGATGTTCGAGACAGTCATGGGTGTATTGCGCGACGTCAATGCCTACCTCTACAGCGCTTCGTCCCGGCCGGTCAACCCGGTGCGCACTGGCAGCACGGTGGTCGCCCTGGTCCTGCGTGGTACGCGCTCCGCTTTTATCTGGTCCGGCGACAGCCGGGCCTACCTGCTGCGCGATGCTGTTCTGCAACAGATCACACGCGATCACAGCGAAGAGCAGGAGTGGCTGGACCGTGGGGACGTCGAAGCGGCCGAGGTGGCACCGCCGAACGTCATTACACGGGCAATCGGAGGCCTTGATGAGCTCGAGGCCGACGTCAGTTTCGTGGACGTACGTGCCGGCGATCGCCTGCTGCTTTGCAGCGACGGATTGTACCGGGCGCTATCGGAAAGCGAGATCCAGGATCACCTCGAGTCGGGCGATGCCTGGGCTGTTGCCTCCGGGCTACTGGAACACGCACTGCAGTCCGGCGCCACCGACAATGTGACGGCAGTTGTTCTCAACGCCGAATCGTTGCCGGTTCAGGCTTCGGCGTAAGGCCATGTGTGCCGCCAAAGCGCAGCTGGCCGCGATATGGGCATGCCGGGGAGGCCGCGCGAAGAGGAGACCCCGCCCGGCTGTCATCACGGCACCGCAGTGTGCTCCAGGGTGGAGCAGCGCCCACGCGACTCGATTCTCGCGGAGGCAGGACATCTCAACGGCGAGTTCCTATTCGTGCCGCGATCGTGATAAAAGGGATCCGCTTCACTCCAGCCTGAGCCCTGAGAACGCTAAGACTAAGAGGGGATTTGTGCCGTGGCTGACCTGAGTCGCTTTTCTGGACCTGTATCTGAGGAGGAGCCCTGCGGCCCGGACCTGGAGTACGACGCTGAGTTCATGGCCCTGGATGCGCTGGCGCGTGGAAAGCCGGAACAGGCGATCGGCGAAGAAGTGATCGGCGGCGAAGAACCCCGTTGGCCGGACGTAACCGATGCCTGTCTGGCACTGCTCGAGCGGACCCGCGACATTCGCGTCGCTGCGCACCTGCACGCGGCCTTGCTGCGCGGTGACGGTCTGAAAGCCCTGCCGCAGGGACTCGGACTGATACGCCAGATGCTCGAGAATTTCTGGGCAACCGTTCACCCGCAACTCGACGCGGAGGACGACGACGATCCGACGATGCGCTTGAATGCACTGGCGGCCCTGGTCGATGAAGAGCGGGCGCTGCGCTTTTTGCGCGCGGCGCCAATCGTGAGCGTGCGCGGAATCGGGGATTTTTCCCTGAGGGACTGGCGGGTTGCGAGCGGTGCCATAAGGCTGGCCGAGGACTCGACGGAGGAACGCACCGAGCTGGCCTTGATCGAGGCTGCATTCCTGGAGGCGCCGATTGAGGCGCTGAAGGAGACCGCGGGTGCCGTGGACCTGGCCGCGGAGGAACTCACCGGGATTACCACGGTGCTGGACCGCGAGATCAGCGGATCGTCGGTGGATCTAAAGCCCCTCGGCACTGATCTGAATGACCTCAAGGACATACTTGCCGAATACCTCAGCCGGCGAGGCGTCATTGAGGCGGTCGAGTCGGCTGACGGTGGCGACGACGCGGGTGCCGCTCTGCAAAAAGAACGTATCAGCGGGACGATTTCAAGCCGCGGCGACGTTGTCAGGGCCATTGACCTGATTTGCGAATATTACGCCCGGCATGAGCCATCGAGCCCGTTGCCGATTTTGTTGCGCCGCGCCAAACGACTGGTCGACAAGGATTTCATGGCGATTGTCCGCGATTTGACCCCCGCGGGGATGAGTGAAGCGCAGTCAATTGCGGGCACTGAGGACGATCAATAGCGTCCGGGCCTTGAGCGCGAGAGGCAACAAGGCGTACAGTCGCCGAAACGAGAACTAATCACGTGCTTCTGCGGAGGCATGCCGGAATTACCAGAAGGGGAGGTGGCCAGTGGCCAAGCAGAGCAGTCAGAAATTTATTGCGCGAAATCGCGCGCCGCGCGTACAGATCGAGTACGACGTGGAGACCCGCGGTGCGCAGAAGTCCATACAGCTGCCGTTCGTGATGGGCGTCATGTCCGATTTGTCCGGCAAGAACGCCGAGGAACTGCCCGATCTCGATCAGCGCAAGTTTCTGGAAATCGATGTCGATAATTTTGACAGCCGGCTGAAGTCCCAGAAGCCGCGGGTGGCATTCAACGTGCCAAATACGTTGACCGGTGAAGGCAATCTCAACGTGGATATTACGTTCGAGAGCATGGATGACTTTTCCCCGGCGGCGGTCGCGAAGAAGGTTGGCGCATTGTCGAAGCTGCTCGAAGCCCGCACCCAGCTCTCGAACCTGGTGACCTATATGGATGGCAAGGCCGGGGCAGAAAAACTGATTGCCCAGGCCCTGCAGGACCCGGCGTTGCTGCAGTCCCTGGTGTCTGCGGCGAAGCCTGAAGACGAACCGAAGAGCGAGGGTTGACCCATGGCTGATGCCAAGCAGACAGAACAGCAACAAGGCGTCGAGACCGTCGAGGCCGGTGATTTTGCCTCGCTGTTACAGAAGGAATTCAAACCGCGAACGGATCGCGCAAAGGAAGAGGTCGAGAAAGCGGTCAGCACGCTGGCCGAACAGGTGCTCGCCGACCAGGACCTCATAACCGATGACGCGGTTAATTCAATTAACGCGATCATTGCCGAAATCGATCGCAAGCTGACCGAGCAGTTGAATCAGATCATGCACCAGGAGGAGTTCCAGCAGCTTGAGAGCTCCTGGCGCGGATTGCACTACCTGGTCAACAACACCGAGACCGACTCGCTGCTGAAGATCAGGGTGCTGAACATTCCCAAGAAGGAACTCGGCAAGGTCCTCAAGCGCTACAAGGGCACGAACTGGGATCAGAGCCCGCTGTTCAAGAAGATTTACGAGACCGAATACGGCCAGCTCGGCGGCGAGCCTTACGGCACACTGATCGGTGACTATCATTTCAATCACAGTCCGCCGGATGTCGAACTGCTGAGCGGCATGGCACAGATTGCAGCGGCTGCGCATGCGCCCTTCATTTCAGCGGCCGATCCTTCGTTGATGGCCATGGAATCCTGGCAGGAACTCAGCAATCCGCGGGATCTGACCAAGATATTCCAGAACGCCGAGTACGCTCCCTGGCGATCGCTGCGTGACTCCGATGATTCTCGTTATCTCGCGCTTACGGCGCCGCGGTTTCTTGGCCGCATGCCCTACGGCGCGAGTACGAATCCGGTCGAGGAGTTTGAGTTCGAGGAAGACACCGACGGCGCGGATTCCAGCAAGTACACCTGGGTTAATTCGGCTTATGCGATGGCGCGCAATGTCGCCGCGTCGTTCAAGGAGTATGGCTGGTGCGCGCGCATTCGCGGTGTTGAGTCAGGTGGCCTCGTTGAGGGCCTGCCGACACACACGTTCCCGTCGGATGACGGCGGAGTGGACATGAAGTGCCCAACCGAGATCGCGATCAGCGACCGCCGTGAAAAGGAACTGGCCGACAATGGTCTGATGCCGCTGATTCACCGCAAGAACAGCGACGAAGCGTGCTTTATCGGTGCGCAGACGCTGCACAATCCACCCGAATTCCAGGGCAAGGATGGTGCCGAGGCAACCGCCAATGCGGCACTCGGTGCGAGGCTGCCATACATCTTCGCCACCAGCCGGTTCGCGCATTATCTCAAGTGCATCGTGCGCGACAAGGTGGGCTCGTTCATGGAACGCCCCCAGCTGGAGCGGTTCCTGTCCGACTGGATCCTGAACTACGTCGACGGTGACCCGGAGAACTCCAGTGAGGACACCAAGGCGCGCAAGCCGCTGGCCGGTGCCGAGGTTGAGTTGCAGGACATCGAGGGCAAGCCGGGCTATTACAGCGCGGTTTTCAGGCTGAGACCGCATTACCAGCTTGAGGGGCTCAGTGTGTCACTCAGACTGGCTTCGAAAGTGGGTGGCGGTTCCTGACAAGTCAAGGCGCCCTCGGGGTCGGGGGCGCCGTTCCAAATCCATCCTGCTTCGGCGGCGACGGCGTCTGCGTCGATCGGGGCACTCGATTTTTGCTTAGGCGTCGTGATCGAATCAACAACGGGAAGGGGATAGCGTCATGGCAGTAGATATGTTTCTGAGCCTTGGAGATCTCAAGGGCGAGTCACTGGATAAAGAGTACGCCGGAAAATTCGACGTTCTTGCCTGGTCGTGGGGCATGAGCCAGTCTGGCACGACCCACATGGGCGGCGGCGCGGGCGCCGGTAAGGTGAACGTGCAGGATATTTCCATCACGAAGTGGGTGGATTCCGGCACACCGACGATGATGGGTGCATGCTGCAAGGGCACGCATTTTCCCGAGGGATTTCTTGTATGCCGCAAGGCCGGCGGCACCGCACCCGTGGAGTACATCAAGATCGAGCTGAAGGAAATCATCATCACCTCCGTCTCGACCGGCGGGAGCGGCGGTGAAGACAAGTTGACCGAAAACGTGTCGCTCAACTTCCAGTCATTCAAGTTGTCCTACCAGCCGCAGGACGAGAAGGGCGCCAAGAAGGGCGGCGCGATTGACGCCTCCTGGAACATGGCCAGCGCGACTCCCGAATTCAGCATCGCCAAATAGTGGACACGCCGGCGCCGGACTGCTGACCAGCAGCCCCGGCGCCCGGCGCGAACCCGGGAAGAACGATGACCCAGTCTGCGGACGATTTACTCAAAGGCGGGGACGTACCCGGCGCTTTTGCTTTGCTCAAGGAACGCGTGCGGGCCAACCCGGCTGCCGCTGGCGAGCGCGTGTTCCTTTTCCAGCTGCTCTGTATCCTGGGTGACTGGGAGCGTGCGCTGGTTCAGCTGAATACGGCCGGTGAGCTTGACGCCAGCACCTTGCTGATGGTTCAGGCGTATCGAGAGGTACTCCAGGCGGAGGCGCTCAGGGCAAGCGTGTTCCGCGGTGAGCGTGCGCCGCTGGTGTTCGGCGAGCCGGAGCACTGGCTGGGACTGCTTTTGCACGCGGCGCAGCTCGCGGCGGAGGGCAAGTACGATAAGGCCGATGCGGTTCGTGACGAAGCGTTCGAAACGGCACCGGCCACTTCAGGCCGCATCAACGGGGAGCCCTTCGAGTGGATTGCCGATGCCGACACCCGGCTGGGACCTTGCCTCGAGGTGATCGTCGAGGGCCGCTACTACTGGCTGCCTTTTGCGCAGCTGAAATCTGTCGAAATCGACGAACCCGGTGACCTGCGCGACCTTGCCTGGCTACCGGCAACACTGACTTTCGCCAATGGGGGCCAGGTCGTTGCGTTTATTCCGACGCGCTATTCAGGTTCCGAGGCCATCCAGGACGGCGCCATACGGCTGGCGCGTCGCACCGACTGGGAGACTCATTCGGATGGCACGGTGACCGGCCTGGGTCAGCGTATGCTGGCGACGGATTCCGGCGAATACCCATTGCTCGAGGTGCGCAGCCTGGTGCTCGATACCGCGCAAGAAGCGCCCGGATCGAGCTGACCACTGATCCGCGATGGCTGAACTTACTGTCCAGGAACGACTGCAGCCATCTCTGCTTGACCGACTGACGGACGAGAACCCTGCGACAGCCGCGGAGGCGCGGACCGCGCGAGTCCTGTCTTTGCCGAGGCTCAGGCAGTGCGTCCTGCGCGATGTGGGCTGGTTGCTCAATACGACCCGGGCCGAGGCAACACAGGACTTCTCTGCGGTTCCCGAAGCACGCAGTTCGGTGATCAACTACGGCGTCCCGGACCTGGCCGGCGTCCCGGCCGAAAGCCTCAATACGCACGCGCTCGAGTCGGCCATTCGCCAGGCGGTGCTGGACTTCGAACCACGAATCCTTCGTGACACATTGCGTGTGACGATACAGCGGCCCGATGCGAGCAGGGCAGGCAACTCCGTGGGCCTTCGAATCGAAGGCCAGCTCTGGGCGCAACCCGCGCCGCTTGCGTTGATCCTGGAGTCGGAGGTCGATCTCGAACGCCGGGACATCACGATTCGAGACGTGAGTCGCTGAGGTCTGTCGATGGACCCGCGCCTGCTCAGATACTACGGCCGCGAACTGCAGCACGTGCGCGAAATGGGCGCGGAGTTCTCGCGCGAGTTCCCGAAAATTGCCAGCCGACTCGGGCTCGAAGGGCTCGAATGCGCTGACCCCTACGTGGAGCGACTGCTCGAAGGCTTCGCCTTTATCGCGGCACGGGTGCAGCTGAAAATCGACGAGGAATTCCCGCGGTTCACCCAGCACTTGCTGGAAATTGTTTACCCGCACTACCTTGCGCCGACGCCGTCAATGGGTATCGCCCAGCTCGAACCGGATGCGAATGAGGCCGGGCTCGCCTCTGGGTTTCATGTACCACGCGGAAGTTTGCTGCACGCGAAGGTGGGGCGTGATGCATCCACTCACTGTGAGTTCAGCACATCGCGCGACCTGATCGTGTGGCCGCTGCAGATCACCGAGGCCCGGTATTACACCAGTGCTTCGGCACTGGCACAGCAAGGTATTACGCCGCCCAAGGCCGCCGCCGCCGGAATCAAGCTGGTCCTGAACACGACCGCGGGCGTCGATCTCAGCGAACTGCAGCTCGAAGATCTCCCGGTCTTTTTCGCCGGTGCCGACGATCTGCCGCCGCGCTTGCACGAACACGTGCTGATCAACGGTAACGGCTTGCTGGTTCGTGGCGCAGGAGGTGACCGGGCCGGCATCAGTCTCGGCGCGGATGCAATCGAGCGCCTCGGTTTTGATGAGGATGACCAGCTGCTGCCTTACGACGGCCGTTCATTCAGCGGTTACCGTCTGCTGCATGAGTATTTTGCGTGCCCCGCGCGCTTTATGTTCATCCAGTTGAAGGGCATCGGTAAGGCGATTCGGCGCTGTGCGGGTCAGCAGCTTGAGATCTACATTTTTCTTGATCGGGCAGATTCGTCGATCGAAGGGGCGATCGCGAAAGAGAACTTTGGACTGTTCTGCGTGCCGATCGTCAATCTGTTCCCGAAGCGCGCCGATCGTATCCACATCGATCCGGGTGTCACTGAATACCATGTAGTTGCAGACCGGACCCGGCCGATGGACTTCGAAGTGATGGCGGTCACCCGGGTCGATGGTTTCGCTGGCGGCGCCGAACCGCAACAGGTGTTCAAGCCCTTTTATTCGATTTCGGAGCAGACCTGGAGCGACGCGCAGGATTCTTACTACACGCTGCAGCGCCGGCCGCGCCTGCTGTCTTCCCGGCAACGGCAGAAAGGCGCTCGTTCCAGCTACATCGGCAGTGAACTCTACCTGTCGATCGTCGATGCCCGGCAAGCGCCTTTTTCGCCTGACCTGAAACAACTCGGTGTCATGACCCTGTGCACCAACCGCGATCTGCCCCTGCTGCTTCCGGTTGGCAAGGGTGATACGGATTTCACGCTGGAGAGCGGCGGGCCCGTTTCCGCCATTCGGTGTATCAGCGGACCCACGCGGCCGCGACCGCCCACGGCGGCCGGCGCGACGGCCTGGCGTCTGATAAGCCAGTTATCACTGGGTTACCTGTCACTGGTGGAGGGCGAGGACGAGGCCAACGCCGGCGCGTTGCGAGAGATGCTGATGCTCTACTGCGATCCCAACGATGCGGCAACGCATCGCCAGCTTGAGGGCATACGGGCACTTTCATCCCAGCCATTGATCGAGCGCATTCCCTGCCAGGGGCCGATCGCGTTCGGTCGTGGCCTGGAGATTACGCTGACTTGCGACGATACTTCATTCGAAGGTACACGTGCCTTCCTGCTTGCGTCCGTACTGGAGGAGTTCTTTTCACGCTACGTTTCGCTCAATTCTTTCACAGAGACCGTTTTGCACAGCCAGCAACGCGGTGAGGTCAAGCGATGGCCACCCCGGATCGGTCGCCGGCAGCTGCTCTAGCCTTCTGGCGAGCGCTTGCGGAGCGGCCCTATGACTGGCATTTCTTCGCCGCGCTGCGCCACATAGAAGCGCTGTACCCGGATAAGCCCAGGTTTGGTCGCGCTGTGCGGCCGGCGGATGAGCCCGCGCGATTTGCACAGACCCCGGCGATGCACTTTGCGCCGTCGATGATCTCCAAAGTCGATATCAGCCGGCGCGTGCCACTGGTGGAGAACTACTTCCTCGGCCTTTTCGGGCCGAATGGCCCCTTGCCGCTGCACCTGACCGAGTACGCGCTCGACCGCGACCTGAATGAAAAGGATGCGACGTTTCGGCGCTTTGCCGACATATTTCATCACCGTCTCCTGTCGCTGATGTACAGGGCCTGGGCGCAGGCGCAGCCGTCTGTGAGCTACGATCGGCCAAACGAAGATCGCTTCGGTGATTACGTTGGCGCGCTGTTTGGGCTCGATGAAGGCGAGAGGCGAGGCAGTGACGCGCGCATCGCCCGGGCGCGCCGCTTCTACTCCGGCAGGCTCGCCCAGCACAGCCGGCCTGCTGAGGGTTTGCGAGGCGTACTCGAGGGTGTGTTTGGCGTTCAGATCAGGATTCAGCAATTCGTCGGACGCTGGATGCGCATTCCGCGCAGGACCTGGCTGCGTCTTGGCACTGGCCGCGGTTACAGCACGCTCGGCGGCGGTGCAACGCTGGGTGAAGAAGTCTGGGCCTGCCAGCAGTCGTTCCGAATCGTCGTCGGCCCACTGACGCTATGGCAGTTTTCCAGGTTCCTGCCTGGCGGCGAAGGCCGTTCCTTGCAGCGCCTGACCGAGCTCGTTCGCGGCTATGTTGGTCCGGAGCTTGGCTGGGACCTGCAGTTGCGGCTGCAGGGTCAGCAGGCGCCGCCAATGGTTCTCGGTAAGTCGGGGCAGCTCGGCTGGACGAGCTGGCTGGGAAAAGGCCAGGACAATGCCGACTGCGGCGACGTCGTTCTTAACCCGGCGATGGTCTGCTGAGTCGGCTGCAGACCCGCAACATCTTTCAATCACGATCGACAACGAAAAAGAGTACAGACCCATGGCAGCAATCAGTCGCGCCGCACTTTTCGGCAAACTCAACAAGCTCGGTTACCGCGGAATCGAGAGTGCAACGGTATTCTGCAAGATGCGCGGCAATCCCTACGTGGAGATGTCACACTGGATACACCAGATCCTCCAGCTGCAGGACTCAGACCTGCACAGGATTATTCGTCACTTTGAATTGAATGCGTCGAACGTGGCGAGAGACCTGACCGACGCGCTGGACAGGCTGCCCCGCGGCGCAAGCAGCATCAGCGATCTTTCCTCAGACATCGAGGACACGGTGGAGCGAGCCTGGGTGTTTGCGACGCTCAAGTTCGGCGAGTCCCAGGTTCGTACCGGGCACCTGGTCATCGCGATGCTCGAGACACGCAGTTTGCGCAATAAATTGTTCGCGATGTCGGCGGAGTTCGAGAAGGTCAAGCCAGAGGCGCTGAGTGATCAGTTCGGGAAGATAGTCGGTGGTTCGCCCGAAGATGGCGCCAAAGCCAGTGACGGCACACAGGCGACATCACCCGGTGCGCCGGGGGAGGCCAGCGGTGCGATGTCGCCTGCATCAATGGGCAAACAGGAAGCCCTGGCTCAGTTCACCGTCGACCTCACTGAACAGGCTCGAACCGGCAAGCTCGATCCGATCGTAGGCCGCGATGAGGAGATTCGTCAGATCATCGATATCCTCATGCGTCGGCGGCAGAATAACCCCTTGCTGACCGGAGAGGCGGGCGTCGGCAAGACCGCCGTCGTGGAAGGATTCGCGCTCAAGATCGCGTCGGGCGATGTACCGCCGCCCCTGCGTGATGTGACGCTGCGTTCGCTGGATGTCGGTCTGCTGCAGGCCGGCGCCAGCATGAAAGGCGAGTTCGAACAGCGACTCCGCCAGGTGATTGAGGAAGTCCAGGCTTCCGCAAAGCCGATCATCATGTTTATCGATGAGGCGCACACGCTGGTCGGCGCCGGTGGCGCCGCGGGCACAGGCGATGCGGCCAATCTGCTCAAGCCGGCACTCGCGCGCGGCACGCTCCGTACCGTCGCAGCGACAACCTGGGCGGAATACAAGAAGCACATCGAAAAGGATCCGGCGCTGACACGGCGTTTCCAGGTTGTGCAGATCCCGGAGCCGAGCGAGGAAAAGGCGATCCTCATGATGCGCGGCCTCGCCTCGACGATGGAAAAGCACCATCGCGTCCAGGTGCTCGACGAGGCGATCGAAGCGGCCGTCCGGCTGTCACACCGTTACATCCCGGCGCGACAGCTACCCGACAAGTCGGTCAGCCTGCTCGATACCGCCTGCGCGCGAGTCGCAATCAGTCAGCACGCGGTGCCTCCGGAAGTCGATGACTGCCGCAAGCGTATCGAGGCGCTGGAGAATGAACTGGCCATCATCGGGCGCGAAACCGCGGTCGGTGTCGACACGGCTGAGCGCGAAAAGTCTGCGACCGAGCGACTCGAGGCTAACCAGGCATTGCTGGCTGAACTCGAAGAGCGATGGAACAGCGAGAAAGCGCTGGTTGAGCAGATTCTGGAGATTCGCGGAAAGTTGCGTGGCGTGGTTGGCAAAGTGGAAGGTACGGCCAGCGAACTCGAGGCGGCAGCGGACGCTGTGGCCGAGGAGGGTACGCCCGTCGTTGCCCCAGCGGTAGCAGCGACCAGCAATGCGGTGAGCCTGTCGGATGACGAGCGAAAGACACTGCTCGAGCAGCTCAAGGGCCTGCAGACCGAGCTTCATTCGCTGCAGGGTGACCGGCCGCTGATCCTGCCCACAGTGGATCACCAGGCCGTGGCGGCGGTCGTTGAAGGCTGGACGGGAATCCCGGTGGGCCGAATGGTCAAGAACGAGGTCGAGTCGATTCTCAAGCTGGCCGACACGCTGGAACAGCGCATCATCGGGCAACGCCATGCGCTGGACATGATTGCGCGGCGTATCCAGACTTCGCGGGCAAAACTGGATAACCCCAACAAGCCGATCGGCGTGTTCATGCTGGCCGGCACCTCGGGTGTCGGCAAGACCGAAACGGCGCTGGCGCTCGCCGAGGTGTTGTACGGTGGCGAGCAGAATATCATCACGATCAACATGAGTGAGTTTCAGGAAGCCCACACAGTCTCGACGTTAAAAGGCTCACCGCCCGGATACGTGGGCTACGGCGAAGGTGGCGTGCTCACCGAAGCGGTGCGCAGACGGCCGTACTCGGTGGTTTTGCTCGATGAGGTCGAAAAGGCCCATCCTGACGTGCACGAAGTGTTCTTCCAGGTATTCGACAAGGGCTGGATGGAAGACGGTGAGGGCCGTGTGATTGATTTCAAGAACACGCTGATCCTGCTGACCACCAACGCCGGGACGGAACTGATCACCAACCTCTGCAAAGACCCGGAATTGATGCCCGATGCGGAAGGAATTGCCAAGGCGCTTCGTGAACCGCTGCTGAAAGTGTTCCCTCCGGCATTGCTCGGCCGCCTGGTTACGATTCCTTACTACCCGCTCAACGATGAGATGATTGGCCTGATCGCACGTCTTCAGCTGCGTCGCATCGAACGCAGAATCCTCGACAACCACAAGCTGCCGTTCACCTACGACGACGAAGTCGTCAAGCTGATTGCCAGCCGTTGCACGGAACTCGAAAGCGGCGGGCGCATGATTGATGCGATCCTGACGAACACGGTACTGCCACGAATCAGCGAAGAGTTTCTGAAGCGCATGGTCGAGGGAACCCCGGCGGAGCGGGTGCACATCGCTGTTGAGGATGGCGACTTCGCCTATGGCTTTGACTGAAGCCAGTTCAGAGCGCGTGAACGCTGGCCGTGCGGTGTCGTATGAGCGGCTTTTTTGAGGATTGCTGTCCGTGACGGGAGAAGCTGGCCGCTATTCGACATCATCCTCCGAAAAAGGATTTGAAGTGCGTGCGCCGGACGGACGAGTCATTCTGCGTTGCAGTGATGAGGCGACCGCAAGGCACTATGTGGTCATGCTCAATGAGGCTTATTCAATAGGCTACAAGGCGGGATTCCGGGAGGGACTGAACGACTGATCTTTCCGAGCGCGACCTTGACGTGGTGTGCAGAGGGGATCAACGGAGGATTCCGGCCCCGACCGGTCGCTCAGCGCCACGGGCCCGCCAGTCCTTGCGCCGGTTCGGCGATTGACTGGAACCGCATCAGCCGCACGGCATTGCGATTGGCATAGCTGAGAAAAGGCATGATGCCCTCCTCGAGGATCGATTCACCGGCACGCTGGCTCAGGTAAACCTCGCCGCAGGCCTGCAGTTGCTTTTCACCGTCCTGCTCAAAACTGAACGCCGGCAGGTCGGCGATTTCCAGGTGCTCGCCGGCTGCCATGTCCCAACGGCTTTCCATGAAAGACTGACCAAGCAGAAGTGCGCAGCCAAAAGCCGGGTTGCACCAGAGGAACGATTCGTGCGGCCGTCCCGGGTTGAGTTCTTCAAAGTCGAACGCCTCTATTGGGTCGGTGTCATCACCGTAGGGGAGTCGCAGTAGTATCCGCGGCATGACCAGCCCGATATGCGCCGCTACGGCACTGGCGCGCAAATCAGCCCATTGCTGATTGACGGTCGAATCCATGGCCGTCCAGTTGCGCGGCCCCGGCGATTCAGTGAGATCCCGGGAATCTGTCAGGCGAGCCGACGCCGATGCGATGAAACACGCGCCTGTCTGCGCCCCAATCGTGCCCATGAGTCGCAGCGCCAGCAGGTCATCGGAGTCAGGGTTGAAAGAGTAGTTTCCGACAATCAATGACCATGAATGGTCTTCGCCTGGAAGGCCGGTGCACCCGGTGAGCAAGCGGTATAGAGGTGAATCGCCTGGCGCCTCCCCCGCCGTCCTGGCGTCAGCGAGCAGTTCGTCTTTCGAAACATCGAGCACAGACAGTCGAATTGCATCATCCAGTTCGAGGTTATCGACCAGCCAGCGCAGACCGCGCCAGCCGGCCTCGATCGATTGAAAGTTTGTATCGTGCATCAGGGCCCGCATCCGCTCTGCCACGGCAGAATCAATCGCGCTCAGGTACGGGGCCGAGGAGGCTGACGCACCCGGTACGACATGCGGTGTAACAATCTTGCGAATCAGATCGTCGATGCCTGCCGGCGAACCGCTCGAACGCCGGGCTTGTGTCCGTGCAGCAGTGGGCCCGGCGCCAAGCAATCTCTCGAGAACCGCTTCACCGGTCTCGACAGACCCGGCCTCCGTCGAGTCCTGGGGCGGGGTTTCTTCCTGCGTCAACGGTGACGGCAGGCCAAAACGCATCAGTTCCGCAGCCGCCGCTTCGAAGGTCGATGGGTCGTCGATGCGAATCCGCAGGTCTCTAAGGGCCGCGAAAACATCAAGGTTTTGGTAGAGACGGTCGGGGTGAAAGTCGTCGAGTTCTTGGATTTCGAGTGACGACGACTGCGAGCCGTCATGGCCTGCGCAATTGATCGCGGGGGCAAGTCGGTGCAGCACCCTTTCAAATGTGTCGATATCGAGTCCATGGATCGATCGATGCTCGAGGTCACCTCGTTCGCGGCCACCTCGACCACTGAAGTCACCCATGACCAGAATGCGAAGAGGCTCGCCGTTCCTGCGCGCGGTGCGTTCTGGCTTTCGCGTCGGGCCCAACTCGACATCGAACTCAAGTCTTCCCGGCATGGCCGACCCTCCAGCACTTGCTAGCCGGCAGCCCGCCGGCACAGGGTGATCATAACTCGATCGCGGGGGCCTGAGCCGCGGCGATGCGAATTCCCGACTCGGCTAGTCCGACGCTGCCGTGCGTGTCATCTTTCGCGCCTGCTTCTCGTGTTGTGGCTCATAGCGGGTGAGGCGGGCCGGGACAAGATGGTCCTGATTGAGTGCAGCAATCCACTTCGGCCGAATCGGCTCGTTTCCGGACAGCGCCAGCAATTCCCTCAAGTCCCCGCAGAGGTAGTCTTGGCAGACACTGGAGCGCATTTGCCTGGGCAGCGAGCAACCTCTGACGCCGTGAAAAATGCAGGAACCCCTGTAGCTCTGTTCGGGCAGACGGCTCAGGTAACGCCTCAACAGGCTGCGACTCGTCAGCGTTGTGTCGGCAGCAAGGCATCGCTGCAAAGTCTCGATCCGGATGAACGCATGATCTTCGCCGAGCCGGCAGCAGTGTCCCTGGCAAACGCGACACGCGGATGCGAGCATCTCATCGCCAGTGTGAGGCGGTGCGGCACCCGGTGCTGCATCAGCTGTTGCTGCATCGGTCTGTATGAGCGAGTTCACCATCGACTGCAATCCCTGCGCTGCGCGGATCAGGTGGCGGGCAAACCGGCGACGCCGGCTGTCAGTCAGTTTGACCAGTGGCCTCTCCGATGCCGGTACGACGGTGATGTCTGTCCCGCTCGCGTGAGCCTCCTCGCGCTCATAGCCGAGCGCCATGGTCTGCCGCCCGGCACGCCGCCGGCGTTCGTCCCTTGCCTCTCGCTCCAGACACTCCACACCGTCCAGCAGCTTCGCGCGCCGACACGCATGACCCCCGCAGACCTGGCCGCTTACGGCCTCATGCACCGACAGAGGGCCGGTGCAATATCTGCAGCGCACGCGCAGTGATTGAATCCTCGCATTCATCGGTTAGGCGAATCATAGCGGATGGCCCCCGATTACAGCTCGCGATCAGCAGGCGGGTGTACAGATGGTGCCGTCTGGCGGCTCGCCGCAGCCCAAAAAATAAGTTAGGTTGCGTGGCCCGATCGCCGGTGTTCACTTCCCGGGCGACGGATGGCATGAAGGGGGGTGTGGCATGACAGAAGCGCAGGATCAGCAGGAACAGATCGGCGTCGATGAAGCGCTGAACATGGCGATGAAGCTGCACCGGCAGGGCCAGCTCGAACTGGCGGAAGAGGTGTACAGGCGCATTCTGGGTGTCCTGCCGGAACACGCGGATGCGGTGCACTTCCTCGGCGTCTTGCTGCACCACCGGGGCCGGACTGACGAGGCGCTGGAACTGATCAACCGCTCAATCGACATGAGGCCTGGCATCGCAGACTGGTACAGCAACCTGGGCAATGTCTGGGTGGAGCGGGGCGACGCCGCAGAAGCGATGAAGGCGTATGGCCGGGCGCTCGAACTGCAGCCCGGGAACGTTCGCGTTCACAACAACCAGGGTGCGGCTCGCAGCGCGCTGGAGGACTTCGCAGGCGCGGCCGCCGAGTATCAGCGCGCCATTGAGCTGGATCCTGATTTCGTTGACGCGTACATGAACATGGGCAACCTTCTGTTCAGGCAAGGCCGGCTCAAAGAAGCGGTTGGTTTCTATGACGAAGCCATAAAGCGCAACCCGAATTATCAGAACGCACGGCGAATGGTGGGCATCGCGTTTTCGATGCAGGGGGAAAATGCTGCCGCGGCTGAAATCTATCGTCGATGGCTGACTGACGAACCGGACAACCCGGTGGCTCAGCATCTGCTCGCCGCCTGTTCTGGTGAAAACGTCCCGGAGCGCGCCAGCGACGAACTCGTGGAGCAACTGTTCGATCCTTTTGCGGAGTCTTTTGACGCAAAGCTCGAGAACCTCGACTATCGCGCGCCGCAACTGACGCTGGACGCCGTGCAACGCGCAGGAGTATGCGCCGACGGGGAACTCGAATGCCTCGACGCGGGCTGTGGCACGGGACTGTGCGGGCCCATGCTGCGTCCTTACTGCCGTGAATTGATCGGTGTCGACCTTTCCAATGGAATGCTCGAGCGCGCGCGTAGCCGGGCCTGTTACGACTCGCTGGAGAAAGCCGAGCTGACTCAGTATTTGTCTGCAGTGCGGGGGCGCTTCGACTTGATTGTCTCAGCGGACACGCTGGTCTACTTCGGGCGGCTCGAAGACTTCCTGGCTGCGGCGAGGGGTGCACTCAGGCCGGGTGGACTGCTGGTCTTTACGGTGGAGGAGTTGCTTGGGGCGGAAGCCCGTGATTTCCAGCTCAATCACCATGGCCGCTACAGTCACCGCCGCGAGTACATAGTCGATGCGCTTTCGGGCGCTGGATTCAACGACACCCGGATTGAATCAGGGGTGCTGCGAAAAGAAGCGAACACGCCGGTCGACGGCCTGATCGTGAGCGCCCGCTAGCGCCATCTGCCGCTCGCTAATCGATGGCGCCGAATTGCCAGAATCCGGCGGCGACCAGGCGCGGCCGTATTGCGGGGGTCCATACCTTGTCCCTAAAATAGCGTTGGCTCACATTCATCCGGCCACCTTCGAGGTTTTCATCCGGCGTGCGGGCCGGGTCGTACCGCCGCGACAGGTCTGTCAGCGGGCTCTCTGTGCGGTTCCGCAGTCGGGCAGCGAGTGGCGCGAAAAGCCCGCCAAGCGGTGGCAGCGCGCCGCTTGCTGATCCACCTCCATCGGCATCCGCAGAGTTCCTGGCTGACTCGAGCTGTCGTCGAACGGCGTCGACCGCGAAGACCAGCGCCAGGTCAAGGGGTGGCAACGCCTCGGGAATTCGAATTCGCGCGGGCGCGGAGACGGCACAGAATACGTCGTAGATTGCCAGCGCACCGGCGTGGCTCGGCCGCAGGCGATACTCGCCGCTTGCGAACAGGAACAGTGGCTCGGGCGTGACCGACCGAACGCAGTATTGAAACAAGGCGACGCGGGCTGCGCCGCCCCTGCTGAGCGCCTCGTCGACCACGAACCCGGGCCCGGACATTCAGGTTGATGCCACGGGCGTCCGGTGCGCCGCATCGAAGTCATCGCGCTGCGAACTCAGGAAGCCGTTCAGCGTTTCGATAAGTCGCGGCATCAGATAGGCGCTTGTTGCCGGGTCGGACCAGAACGGGTTCATGAAAACGCAGCGCAGAAGAACGAGTTCGCCCGCGTCGCGCACTCCTGCGTATGTCTGCACATGGGCATCGATCATTGCTGCATAGCTCTCAGTCGACAGGATCGTCTTCGACAGCGAAAAACCGTGGTCCTTGCGAAATCGGGCAAACAGTTCCTCAGTGCGGGCATTGGCGGCTGAAAGTGTTTCGCCGTCCTTCGCTACCGAAAAGCACAGGATATTGGTATCGGCCGGCGTCAGGGGCCGCGCTGTCCGGCAGCCTGCAACCAGTGCAGCCTGGAACGTCGCCCGCGCCCGAATCGATGCCGCCAGCATGGCACCAAACCGCTGCGGCTCGAAACCCAGAGTTCGGCCGGTCAACCAGGTGGCGGCTGCACCGGCTCCGCTGCGTGAACCCTCCAGCGTGCAACGCCATTTGTCGTCGCTATCCGTGAGGTCAATGTAAGGGGCCTGGAAGGTGGAGGCCTTGTAGGTCTGCCGGTCGCGCGTCAGGAATGCGCCGCAGGCATATGGCACATAGCCGAGTTTGTGAGGATCGATGGTGACCGAGTCCGCACGGCCGATCGCTGCCAGGGCAGATCGTCGCCCGGGAGACAGGGTGCTCTCTGCGTCACCGCCCAGCATTGAGCAAAAGAATCCCCCATAGGCGGCATCAACGTGGTGCCAGATATGATTGCCGTCGGCACGTAACTGATCCAGCAGGTCAGCGACCCGGTCTATTGGATCGATTTCGCCGGCCTCGGTGGTTCCGGCCACCGACGTCAGGCAGACGATCGGGCGGCGTTCCTTGCGTGCCCTGGCTATGAGCTTGGCGAGTTCTGCTACGTCGACACGCCCTTCGTGATCCAGGGGGGCATTCCAGAAGGCGTCCTCGCCAATGCCGAAAACGTTGGCGGCCTTGCGCCAGGAAAAGTGCTTGTTGCCGGGTGTGATGAGCACGGGTCCGAAGTATTCTGCCCCGCCGGCAGCGGATATCCGGCGTGCGACTGCGAAGGGATTGCCGAGTACCATGCTCGCGGCGCGCATGTCCCGGTCGGCGACTTTTCGTCCTACCCGCAAGGCTTCGAATCGCTGCCAGCCCATGTGGGCCGCGGCAAAGGGATCCAGTGGGTCACCGTCGCGTTCAGCCAGAACCAGTGCCAGCGCCATTGCATGGTCCATGCGATAGCGTGCGCGCCAGATGGCCTCGAAGTTGGCAACGGTTCCGCCTCCGGTGAAATGTCCCTGTGCGGCAATCGGGTCAAAGCCGAGCATGCCGGCCAGCATTGCGATCGCCTCGGACTCCATTCGGGCGCCGACTTTAGCGACCTCGCGCGATGTATTGTTCGGGTTGTGCAGCAGCGTGGCGAAGTGGCCGAACAGCGCGGGAAGTGAGAGCTCTGAGACCATGTGCCCGACGTATCGCGGCGTATATTTCGGTACTTCCGAGCACAACATTTCGCGCAGCACCCGCAGTTGCTGGCCCAGCAACTCACGCTCACGAAGAAACTCGGGCGACAGGCGGCGTTGCTCGGAAATGGCGGTCGGATCGCCGCGAAACAGGGACTTTCGCCAGTCGAACCAATGGTCGAGGATTGCCTGGAATTCGCCCCGGACCCATGCGGCGTTCTCGGACTTGGGGCCCAGGAAATAGGCATCGGCAACAAAGGGCTCGTGCTCGGCGTTCATGTCATCGATCTCGTGGGCGTAAGGGCCTGTCTTGCGCATCGCAGGTCGCAACGAAGGGCTGTGGTGAAGAAACATGGTGATGAGACCCGGTCGACCCGGATGACGTGCCTTCTTCCGCAGCGACGTTTTATGCGAGACTGTAACAGTAATGCATCCTGCTTCTTCTGAGTGACCGATCGATACGAGGAGGACCGAAAATGAAGTTCCTGCTCTGGCTCTTGCTCCTTGTCGTGTGCTGGCCGCTTGCCGTGCTCGCTCTGCTGTTGTGGCCGCTGGTCTGGCTGATCTTGCTGCCTCTGCGGCTGATGGGCATCGTGATTGAAGGGGTGTTCGAGTTTCTCCGTGCATTGGTGCTGTTGCCGGCCCGCGTGTTGGGCGGAGGTCCGGGCCGGGCGTGAGGTGCAGTGGAACCGCGCTGGTCGCATCCACGGGGCCAGGCGGTCGTCCGCTGCGTTCCCTGCCAGCGGCCCGAGTCCTCGCAAGCCTTGAAACCGCGTTTGCCGCAGGCGATGGCCTGACCGGCGCCCATTGCATACACGAGCTCTGGATGCGTGGCGAATTACCAATGAATATTGAATCTGCGCTGGATCGGCTATGGCGCGTGGCGGCGCGCTCCGTGCCGGACTGGTTGCCGATGCGGTACGTGCACTGGCTGCCGGTCGCATACGAGGTCGCAGGGCGATTCAAGCGCACCCGAAGAGGTCGCAGCCATCTCTATCTCGTGCTGCTTGATTTCAGTGACAGCCCTGCCGGTCCGTACGGGGCCTACGTTGGGATGAGTCGATACACACCGGCTGAGCGCTTCGATCAGCACAAGGCCGGTATCCGTGCTGCCGGTAGCGTGTTGCGACGCGGACTGGAGGTGCTCAGCGGGCCGACCCTTCATCTGCAGAACCTGATGCGCGCGGAGGCACTAGTGATCGAAGAGCAACTGGCAGAAGCGCTGCGTGCCGCGGGCGTACTCGTTCGTGGTGGCCACTGAGGCGTTATCTCGGCCCCGGTCCTCATCTGCAGGGCCCGCTTTCAGGAACGCAGGCGGATCTCGCTGGCATTTTCGGGCCTGTGGCCCTGCTTGCCCGCGTAGAAATCGCGCAGCATTGAAAAGTCCTTTTCTTCGTCCCCGCTCAGCATGACATAGGCGTCGATACCGACCGTGCGTGTGGCGTAGTCGATGCAAGCCAGGCCGACCGGCAGATGGCCGGCGACCGCAAGATGGTAAAAGCCCGACTTCCAGTGGTCGGTGCGCGCGCGGGTGCCCTCCACAGGGATCGCCAGCCACATCGACGCGCGTCTCTCAAACTCGGCAAGTAATTTATTGATGAATCCCTGCGGCTCGCGGCGGTCCACGGACAGTCCGCCGATGCGCTTGAATAACGAACCCCAGGGACCGCGGAACATGCTGTCTTTAGCGAGCCAGTTCGCCTGCATGGACGTACCGAAACGGAACAGCACGCCGTAAATGAAATCCCAGTTCGAGGTGTGCGGATAGACGATGATCACGCCCTTAGGGCCGGGCGGGACAACGGAGGATACCCGCCAGCCCAGCAGCTTGAGCAGGCGAAGTGCAAGGCGCTGTACAAACGTCGAGGGGCCGTACAAATGAAATTCTTCGCTCAATTCTCACACTCCCCGTCACGCATCGGACTTGTTCCGGTCCCGGCGTTCTTCGTCGCGTGTTTATCATTTCCTGTTTAGCACGTTTGCCCTGCAGTGAGCGGGTCGCTCACTACAAGGATCGGAACCGGGGACAGTTTACTTATCTTGAGATAAGTAAACTGTCCCCGATTAGAGTGAGTTCTCCACGCGATCCGTGTACGCTCCCTGTTCATGGCGGGATCATCAAAGAAAGCGATCTATGCGGCCTTGATTGGTAATGGGCTGATCGCGGTGACCAAGTTCGGGGCGGCGACCGTGACTGGCAGTGCGGCCATGATGTCCGAGGGTATTCATTCGCTGGTTGATACCGGCAACCAGGTGCTGTTGTTGGTCGGTCTGAAGCGAGCTGCCCGACCGCCGAGTAAGGATTTCCCGTTCGGCCACGGCAAGGAGGTCTATTTCTGGTCCTTCGTCGTGGCAATCCTTATTTTCGCGCTGGGCGCCGGAATTTCACTTTACAAGGGTTATCAGCACGTCCTGCATGCTGAGCCGCTTACCAACGTCATGGTCAACTATGTCGTGTTGGCGGCGGCCATCGTGTTCGAGGCTGGCGCTTTCTACGTCGCATACCGGGAGTTCGCAAAGGGAAAGGGTGATCTCGGGTTTCTTGAGGCCGTCCATCGCGGGAAAGATCCGAGTCTGTTCGTCGTGCTTTTCGAGGACGGTGCAGCCATGCTCGGCCTGCTGGTCGCCCTGGCCGGTATCGCGCTGACAGAGGTCACCGGCAACCCGGTTTTCGACGGGCTCGCTTCGATGGTGATCGGGCTGATCCTGGCCGGGGCCGCGTTCTGGCTGGCCTACGAAACAAAGAGCCTGCTGATCGGCGAGAGCGCATCGACCTGGGTAGTGGACGGTATCCGCAAGCTTCTTTCGGACCAGCCGGACATCAACACCGTGAACGAGGTCGCGACGCTGCATATGGGACCTGACTTTATCCTGGCCGCAATCAGCGTGGATTTCGCTGAGGGCATGAGTGCAAACGATGTCGAGCAGCGCGTGACGGAGCTTACGCGCGAAATCAAGGCAATTGATCCATCGGTACGAAGAGTATTCATCGAAGCCGAGACGCGCGCTGATCACGGCCGCGGTCGTGTCGAGGGCATGCTGGCCGACCGGCCATCGAATTGAGGAACAAGCCGCGTCCGCGGCCCGGCCTGTAATCACTGCGGTCGGCCCGTCACATTGCCGATCGCCGCGCCGTCTGTTGGGTTCGCGGTCGACGCTATCAGGCCTTCTCACGCCGCGTATTTCGCCAGAGCAACAGCGCGAAGGCAAAGCCGACCAGGCTCGATACGGTGAAAAAATTCATCATTGCCGCGTAACCGGCCGGGTTGTCGGCACCGGCACCATTGGCGTCGTTGAGACGACCGGCGATCAGGTTCGCGGCGGCGATACCTGCGTTCTGGACCACCCACATCAATCCGATCGCCGTGCCAAACCGATTTTGATCCACCAGGCGGCTGACCAGCGGCCACATCGCTGCGGGCACCAGTGAGTAGCTCACGCCGATCAGTACCGTCGCAAAACCGAGGCCCAGCTCGCTCGATGACATGATCAGCAGCGATGTCGGCAGCATGAGCGCGCCCAACGCGAGCATGCCCGAATACCGGTCCAGGCGGTCACACAGCCAGCCAAAGAACGGGGTCGCAAACATTGCTGAAAGGTACACGTAGCTGTTCAGGGCACCGGCCGCTGCGAGCGTCAGGCCATGAGCATGCTGGAAATACTTGATCGCAAACGTGCTGCGGAATGCCAGCATCGCCGCGTACCAGAGTACGCACAAAACCAGCAGGTACCAGTAGGTGCGAGGAAATTTCAGCAGGTCCCTGATGGCAAAAGGCGTCGACGCGGCAGTTTCCGGACCGCGTCCGGCCATTCCGGCGCGGCGTTCAAACCACCAGTAGGTGGCCGCAGCGGCCAGGCTCGTCGCGGCCAGCACCAGTGGGGGCTGCCATCCCTGCGCATAAATGCCGGGCAGCGCGCTCGGTGAAATATCGGCTGCGAAGGAGCCGGCCCGGCCGATACTCAATGTCAGGCCCATGGCCAACGCCGTGTGGCGAAGTGGAAACCACAGCGTGACAGCCGCCAGTGTCGCGATATTGAAGGTCTCGGCGCCGATGCCATAGAGCAGCCGTCCCGTTGTCATGACCGGGAAAGAAGCGCTCGCTGCAGTCAGAATAGCGCCGGCAAAGCACACGGCGGCCGTGATCGTGGCCATGCGACCGGCTCCGTATCGGTCGACCAGGATCCCACCGAAAAGAATCAGGAAAACGTTTGGCAGGCTGTAGATCGCATTCAGCGTGCCGATCTGGGTGTCCGTGAAGCCCAGTTGCCGTTCGAGCAGGTCGGCCACCGGGCCGATGGAGTCGTAGACGTAGAATTGCCGAACAGTGAAAGCGCCACCAGCGCCATCGCGACCCAGCCCATCGGACTGGACGGACTCATGGATCGTATCTGCGTCATTTCCCCGACCCCCCAGTCAGCCCCGCGACGATGTGTTTGACACCGCGCGAGTGCTGCGCCGGCGCGCATCTTAATCGCGAATCGCCCGACCTGCCGATATATCGCCAGAAAGACCATTGCCCCCGGGGGTCAGCCTTAGAACCGGCGGTCATGAGTGCCTCTCTGTTCGGTATTGGACCGGGCAATGCCCGCCCATGACAATGCCGGCCGGATTCGCCCGGCTGAGCGGCGGAACGCATCGACGAGGACATCAGTTGAGCATGACAGCCCATGACCTGATCATTGCGGCCCGGCAGCAGATCCGCGAGGTTGATGCGCAGCAATTGTTTGCGGCGCTGGAACGCGGCCTGCCGGTCATCGACGTGCGGGAGCCCGAGGAGTTCGAGGACGGACACATCCCGGGCGCCGTGAACATTCCGCGCGGTCTGCTTGAATTCGAGGTGGATGGACATCCTGCCGTCAATGACAGGACCGATCCGGCCTTGTCTCATCGCGAGCGTCCGGTCGTGTTGTACTGCCTGAGCGGAGGGCGTTCTGCGCTGGCGGCGGAGGCCCTCAAGCGCCTCGGTTTCGTCGACCCGATGTCGCTGGCCGGCGGCATCCTTGGCTGGGAAGACGACGGTCACCCGGTCCGCCGGCCGGACGCTGAACGATCCGGGCGGCTCGTCGCGCTGTCCGCCTGAGTGAAAGCCGTTGGCCGCGGTCCTGAATTGGATCATGGCCATTCGCGGCCGCGGCGCCGGGACCTTTACCACGCGGAAATGAGCTGAGGCGGGCCATACCGCCAGGCAGACGCGCGGCCGGTCGCCGGTCAATGCCGGGTAACCCGCCTTCTTGCATTTCCGCTTGCGGTGCATACTCACTGCCTGTCATGACTCATGGCTGCGGGCTTTGCCCGTTCGTGCTGTCGTTCGTGTGCCGTGAACCCGACAGCGACGGCGAACCACGGCGGGACGAAAGGAGACCGGGATGACCGACTACACAGCATTGCAGCGACTCGATGGAAAAGTGGCGTTGGTTACGGGAGCGGCGCGCGGCCTTGGTGCGGAGATATCGACAGCCTTGACGAGTCTCGGTGCGAGCGTGCTGCTCACCGACGTGCTCGTCGAAGCCGGTGAGAAGACGGCAGCCGCGTTGCCGGGCGCAGCGTTTGCGCGGCACGACGTGACCCGCGAGCCCGATTGGGAGGCCGCAATTGCCACTGCCATCGATCGTCTTGGCGGGCTCGATATACTGGTCAACAACGCCGGTATCGAAACCGTCGAGGTCGTGACCGAAACCCGCCTGGAAGATTTCCAGCGCACACTCGATATCAATGTCAGCGGCGTCTTCCTTGGCATGAAGCATGCGATTCGCGCGATGCAGCCGGGCGGCGCGGCCGGTCGGGGCGGCTCGATTGTGAACCTTTCATCGGTCGCCGGCCTGGTCGGTGTGATGGGGCAGGTGGCGTATTGCGCATCGAAAGGCGCGGTTCGGCTGATGACGAAATCGGTGGGTGTGGAATCCGCCCGGCTGGGCTACGGCGTGCGAGTCAATTCGATACACCCGGGCCTGATCAAGACCGACATGGGAGACGCAGTCATCACCGAGTTTACGCGGCTCGGCTTTGCGGCTGACGCTTCGGCAGCTGACGAACTCGTGTTGTCCATGCACCCGATGGGTTATGGAAGGCCCAGTGACGTGGCTTCGGCCGCGTGCTTCCTCGCCTCCGATGCAGCCCGCTGGATCAATGCGACCGAGCTGGTGCTCGATGGTGGCGCGACGGCCACGTGATGGGAACCTGTCGACTGATACCGAAACCGGCATCCATAGAGAGTCAGACATGAGCGGACGCGTGGCAGGAAAAGTCGTTCTTATCACCGGTGGTGCCAGGGGCCTCGGCCTGGCGGGAGCGGAGGCCTGCGCGGGCGAGGGCGCCCGCGTCGTCATCACGGACCTGGACGAAGCCGAGGGTCGCGCGCAGGCAGGCCGACTCGCGTCGGTGGGGGCGTTAGTCGAATTTCTACGCCACGATGCAAGCGACGAGGGCGAATGGCGCAGTGTCGTCGATACGGTCCTGGCGCGTCATGGCAGGCTTGACGTCGTGGTCAACAACGCCGGCATTTCGCGGATCGCAACGGTCGAAGACGAGACACTTGAGGGCTGGCGACGGGTCCAGGCCATCAACATGGAAGGGGTTTTCCTCGGAACCCGCGAAGCAATCCGGGCAATGAAAGGCAAGGGTGGCTCGATCATCAACCTGTCTTCGATCGAGGGCATCATCGGCGAACCGCTGACGGCCGCATACAACGCTTCCAAAGGGGGCGTGCGGATCTTCACCAAGTCTGCGGCACTGCACTGCGCTCAGCAGGGCTACGGAATCCGGGTGAACTCGATTCACCCCGGATTCATCAACACCGCAATCGTCTCGGGTGCGCTGGCGACCCTGCCGCCGGAGCAGGCTGAGGCGCTGATGCAGGATCTCCTGACGCGAATACCCATGGGCCGGGTCGGCGAGCCTCACGAGATTGGCAATGCCATCGTGTTTCTGGCATCCGATGAATCGAGCTACATGACCGGTTCGGAACTCGTAATCGACGGCGGCTATACGGCGAAATAGACGGATGCGAGCCGATGGTGGCCAGCCGGGTGCCTACGCGCTGGCTTCGCCGGTTGGCACGGTCTCGCCCTGTTCGCCGTGCAGAAAGAACTCGCGTCCGAGGGCGTCGACGATGCCGGCGAGTTGGAGCTGGATCGCATCGAGTTCCTCGTGCATCCCCCTGGCGATCAGCTCCGCGGCTGAGTCTTCTGCCAGCTTCGCGTGCAGGCGCCGCAGGCGCGTGGAGCTGGCACGCTTCGCCGAGTGGCCGTACTGCATACATAGCTTGTTGAGGTACCCGCTTGCGAATTGCACACTCGCCGAAACGGAGCGCGGGAAGCGTGTGTCGAAGAGCAGGAAGCCGGCCACTTCCTCGGCCGACATGCGACCGCGATAAATGCGCCGGAAGGCATGAAAGCCGGCTGCGGAGCGCAGCAGGGCATTCCACTGTGCTTCATCCACGGCAGAGCCAACCTCCGCAACCTCCGGAAGCAGCACCTCGTACTTCACGTCGACCAGGCGGGTCGTCTGGTCTGCACGCTCCAGCCAGCAGCCGATTCGGTGGAAATACCAGGATTCATCGCGATACAGCGTCTCGGCCGTGATGCCGCTGTGCGTCTGGCAGGATTCCTTTATGTAACTGCAGATCGAGTTGAGTTTCTCAGCCTTGAGTTCCGACCGGCGCAGCTTGCGCAGTCGATTGTAAAAACCGTTCAGCTGAACCCACATTTCAGTCGAGACCAGGTGCCGCAGCGCGCGGGCATTCTCTCGCGCCATGCGGATGGAACTGCGAACCGAGTTCGGATTGCTCTCGTCCAGGATGTAGTAATGGAGCACGTCGTCGGCCGTGGCCTCATGACCGGTTGCCCGGAAGTGTGCTTCGTCCGAGTAGAGACGCAGGATCACCTGCCAGTCGTGACCGCCACGTGAATCGCGGCTGAAGGTCTCGTTGACATCCAGGATGCGGGCCATGCTGTTAGCCCGCTCGACCTGCCGAGCCATCCAGAACAGGAATTCGGCGTGACGGGAGAGAAGGTTATTCAAGTACCCAGGTATCCTTTGAACCGCCGCCCTGCGAGGAGTTTACGATCAGTGAACCTTTGCGCATGGCCACCCGCGTCAGACCGCCCGGCAGCACCCAGGTTGAATGGCCTGTCACGGCAAACGGCCTGAGGTCGACGTGGCGTGGCTCGACACCTGAGCGGGTCACGGTAGGGGAGACGGACAGCTTTACGACCGGCTGGCTGATGTAGTTGTCCGGGTCTTCACGAAGCTTACGGCGGAAATCGGCCAGCATCTTCTTGCTCGCTTTCGGTCCGATCAGGATGCCATAGCCACCGGATTCTCCGACCGGCTTGACGACCAGCTGTTCGAGATTTGCGAGCGTGTATTCCAATCCTTCCGGGTCGCGGCAGATGTGCGTCTCGATGTTCTGCAAGATGGGCTTTTCAGCCAGGTAGTAATCGATAATCCTCGGCAGATAGGCATAGACGGCCTTGTCGTCCGCGATACCGGTGCCGACCGCATTGGCAAGAACGACGTTGCCTGCCTGGTAGGCGCGCATCAGGCCGGGAACGCCGAGCAGACTCTCCGGGTTGAATACCTCTGGGTCGAGAAAGTCATCATCGATGCGGCGATAGATGACATGCACATCCTGCAGGCCGGCCGTGGTCTTGACGAACACGTGATCGTCGCGCACCAGCAGGTCGGCGCCCTCGACCAGCGGCACGCCCATTTCGCGCGCCAGGAACACGTGCTCGAAGTAGGCCGAATTGAAAACGCCCGGTGAGAGCAGGACGACGGACGGGTTGGCGTGAATCCCGGTGCCGAGTTCGGTCAGTTTCTCGATCAGGCGCTGGCCATAGTTCGAAACGGACCGCACACCAATACCGCGCATCAGGTCGGGAAATGCCCGTTGTGTCAGGTGTCGATTCTCAACGACATACGAAACGCCCGAAGGCGTGCGGGCGTTATCCTCGAGCACGTAGAATTCACCATCGTGACCGCGCACGATGTCGACGCCGCAGATATTGATGTAGTTGCCGAAAGGAACTTTCAGGCCACGCATCTGCGGACGATAGTTTGCATTCTTGAGCACCAGGTCGGCGGGAATCACCCGGTCCTTGAGCACCCGCTGCTCGCCGTAAATGTCTTCGACAAATCGGTTCAGCGCGGTCACTCGCTGAACGACACCGCGCTCGATCTTGTTCCATTCCGCCGCCGAAAGGACCCTCGGGATGACGTCAAATGGCAGGATCCGGTCGATCTGGTCGCGGCTGCTGTAAACCGTGAAGGTTACGCCCAGGTTGAACAGCTCCCGCTCAGCGGCCAGCCCGCGGCGCCTGAGCTCGGCCACGCTGTATTCGTCGAGTCGCTTCTGAATCGCGATCATCCGGCGGGCGGGCGAGTCAGGCGCGCCCTGCAACTCACAATAGAAGTCCCCGGCGTCGTACCCGTCGAGAAGACCCTGTGGCTGCCACTTGCTCATTCGCTGTCCCGTCCGGATTACTCTGCAACCGGCGCCACGTCGACGGCAACGTCGATGAGGTGTTCGCCGCCACCGAAGATTACCCCATTGATAGGACTGACGTCGCCATAGTCCCGGCCCCAGGCCAGGGTGATGTGCTCGCCGGCGGGCATCGAGTTGTTGGTTGGATCGAGGTCTACCCAGCCTGCATCTCCGCACCACACGGACAGCCAGGCGTGCGAGGCATCGCTGCCGACCAGCTTCTCCTTACCCGGTGGTGGCCGGGTCAGCAGGTAGCCGCTGACATAGCGGGCAGGTACGGCCATGGCCCGCAGACAGGCCAGCTGCAGGTGGGCAAAGTCCTGGCAGACGCCTCGCCGGATTCTCATGACTTCGTCCACTGCGGTGGACACCGTGGTAGCGGTCGGGTCGTACTTGAAGTCGTTGTGGATGCGCCGCATGAGATCCAGTGCAGCCTCCAGCACCGGTCGGCCAGGCGCGAAGGATTCGCGTGCGTATGACGCGGCGCCGGAGCTCGCCATGGTCAGCGGCGAGTCGAACGCGAATTGGATCGCGGCCAGGTCATCGGGCTCGCCACTGCCGGCAAGCCGGTCAAACATTGTCTCCCATGCCGGCGTCTGGCCGGGCTCCGGCAGGGCCGGTAAGCTGACATCCACGCACGAGCGGGCCTCGATGACCAGTTCCGAGTGCTGTGCCTGGACGGTCATGAACGTAACCGGATTGTCGAAGTAATCGAAGGTCTCCGAACGGACGGCCGGCGTCGGCGATTCGGTGACCACGTGGCGGTGTCTGACCTGATGAGCACAGTTGCGTGGCACCAGGCGGACAGCGTGATGGGATATTGAGACCGGCTGGCTGTACCGATAGATCGTCCGGTGCCTGATATCGTAACGAATACCGGTCACAGAGGGGCACTCCGGCTCAGTGCCACGGCGGTGTTGTCTTCTGCGTGGCTGAAGTAGGTTCGTGCGATGGCGTCGGACAACGGTGCGAGTTCGCCATGAATCGTCGTCAGCAGACCGTGCAGGCCGAGGCGATGACCCGAGCGCTCCATGCGACATAGCTCTCGCATGTCGGTTTCGTTCAGCAGCGACACCATTTCCCGTGCCTTGAGTTCATGGCTGCGGTCCTCGCGGGCATGGTCCGGCGGTAATGCTGCGAGGTGGCCTGCAATGGTCTCGGCTTGGTACATCACCGATCGCGGGTTGGAGTCGTCGAGCAGCAGCAGATCCAGCACCGGCGCGAGCTGAGGCGTCTGCAGGTAGCGCGATCGATAGGTCATGAAGCTGTCGGCAATGGCGAGAATCAGGATCAGACTGCCGTCATCTTCCGGGTCGACGGCGTCGTGCAGGCTCATCAGAATCGGGATCATCTGGGCGCTGCGTTCAATGCGACGGCCGAGGTCGAGAAACCGCCAGCCGTAACTGCGCGTCATGTTTTCCGTGCACATGCCGCTGAACGCCGACAGCCGATGGATCCCGTGATCAAGCTGCGCGAGCAAATGTGCAATCTGAAGGTAGCGTTCCGGTGTTTCCAGCGCAGGCCGGAGCTTGAACGTTTCCGGACTGAGGTCTCGCAGGATCTGCCAGGAGTCGAGCGACAGCCGGTCACGAACCAGCGAAGCGATCCGCTCGAGTTCGCGCAAGGTCTGCCGAACCCCGTAGGGTCGAGCCGGATCAAATGCGATATCGCTGATCTGTCTTTCGAGGTAACTCCTCGGTCCGGCCAGGCGTTCTCCCGGTGACGGCGGTCGGACCTCTGCTTTCTCGAACATCGGGCGCAGCACGCGTGCCACGGCCAGCAGGTCTTCATCGGGGCGGTCCTCGTCCGTCATCCTTTGAAGCGCGCTGCGCAACTGGCGCATCGTGCCCTCGGCACGCTCGGCATATCGACCAAGCCAGAACAGATTATCGGCCGACCGGCTCGGCAGTTCGCGCCCGGTTCTGCGAAGTTCAACGGCGCCGCTCTGGCGATGGCCGCCAGGCCATCGAGTTGAGTGTTCGTCCGTCAGCACCCAGGTATCCTTGCCGCCGCCAAACCGACTGAAGTCGAATGCCTGCCCAGGCCGCGGGGGGCAAAGCCGCGTCAAACCACCTGGCATCACGGTGTAGTGACTGCCGTCGCTCGCAATGAAGACGCGCAGTGCGATCGGCACGGCTTCGAGTCCGTGCTCGGTCAGAACAGGCGCCGTCGACAGGGTCATCTTTTCGCGGGCCAGGTAATCGAAACCCCGTTCCCGGATCAGGTCTGCGTTATCTCCCTGTCGCCACGCGTCCGTATCCGAGCGCCGCGCAAACAGTTGCCGTGTCTCCAGGTTCTCGAGATTCGCGAGAACGTACTCGCGTGCTTCGGGCTGGCCGCACCACCAGGTAGCCAACGATGGAAGCAACAGGTCTTCCTTCAGCAACGTCTGGCAGAGCGATGGCAGGTAGGGCATCAGTCCTTCGCTGCCTGCAAGTCCGCTGCCCAGTGTATTGGCCACGTTGACATTGCCGGCACGGACGGCTTCGACGAGTCCCGGAATACCGTACCGGGATGAACTGTTCAGCTCGAGTGGGTCGCACTGGTTAGCTTCGATGCGTCGAATGATGAGGTCGACCGGTTGCAGTCCTTCGAGCGTTTTGAGAAATACACGGTTGTCGCGCACCGTCAGGTCCGGGCCTTCCACCATGACATAGCCCTGGTAACGGGCCAGGTATGAATGCGCAAAAAAGCCGGGCTCGGAGGGATCGGAGCTCAACACCACGACCCGCGGGGAAGTCTTACCTGTAATCAGCTCGTGGCCGCCCCGAACGGCCGAAAAATAGCCGGCCAGCTGCTGGACCTTGTTCGCGGCGAACTCATCCGGCCAGCAGTTGCGCAATGCGATCCGGTTCTCCAGTGCGTAGCCGCCGCCCACGGCGATCTCGCAGCGATCGTGCAGCACCCACCAGTGTCCGTCCGGCGCCCGGCCGATATCGGCGGCGTAATAGTGCAGTCGCGGTCCCGCTGCGGGCTTTACACCATGACACGGCCGCAGGAATCCGGGACTGCCGAGTACCAGTGGCGACGGAAGGCGACGTTCTCGCAGCAGTATCTGCTCTCCGTAGCAGTCGTTCAGGATCTCATTGAGCAGTCGCGCGCGCTGCACGAGACCCGCTTCGAGAACGCGCCAGTCGTCGGCCGCAATGACCAGCGGAACCGGATCGAGCTGGAAGGGGCGTTCGGCGGCCGATTGCCTTGCATAGACGTTGTGAGTCAGGCCGTTCTCATAGAGGATGCGATCGACACGCCGCCATCTCGCTTCCAGGTCATCGCGGGTGACCTGCTGCAGTGCTGCGACGAATCGATGCCAGTGTGGCCGCAACTGGCCATCCGTTGACTTGAGTTCGTCGTACACGCCCGGGGCCGGGCGGTAGTCGTCGAACAACGTGGCTAAATGCCCGGTTGCCGAAGCCGACGAAGAGGCGGCTTCGGCCGTCAAGTGCGCGGTTCCGTGCGAGCCGCTCTGAAGCGGCGCAGATCGAGAGTCAGCGGAAACTCCGGATCGAGTGTCTCGGGCGGTATCTCGACCGGACCCGGCGTATGCCCGGAGGCGGAGAACCGGGCCAGTCGACGGCTTTCTGCTTCGTAGGAATTAACCGGAAAGGTTTCATAATTCCGTCCGCCGGGGTGCGCCACGTGGTACGTGCAGCCGCCAAGCGACCGGCCGGACCAGGCATCGAGCACGTCGAAAACCAGCGGCGTGTGCACGCCAATGGTCGGGTGCAGGCAGTGCGGCGGTTGCCAGGCGCGGAAACGCACACCCGCGACCGCCTCACCGGCAACACCCGTGCCGCGCATGGGCAGACGATGACCGTTACAGGTGATGATATGACGGGAGTCGGTGAGGCCGCGAGCGAGAACCTGAAGCCGTTCCAGCGACGAGTCGACGCTGCGCGCGGTGCCGCCGACCGTGCCTTCCTCGCCCAGCACGTGCCACGGCTCCAGCGCCTGGCGCAGTTCGAGCTCCACGCCCCCATACTGAACGTGCCCGTAGACCGGGAATCGAAATTCATGGTGCGAGGCAAACCAGGCGTCCTCGAACTCAAAACCATGGCTGCGCATGTCCAGAAGCACCTGCTGGAAATCCTCCCGTACAAAATGCGGCAGCATGAAGCGATCGTGCAACGAGGTTCCCCAGCGAACCAGCGGCTGCGTGCACGGCTGTTTCCAGAAGCGCGCAATCAGCGCGCGCAGCAACAGCTGCTGTGTCAGGCTCATGTGTTCATGCGGAGGCATCTCGAAGCCGCGAAACTCCACGAGGCCGAGGCGGCCGGTCGGGCCGTCCGGCGAGTACAGTTTATCGATACAGATTTCGGTTCGATGCGTGTTACCGGTCGCATCAATCAGGATGTTTCGCAGCAGACGATCGATCATCCAGGGAGGCACGGTTTCATCGGGTTGTGGCGCTGCCATCTGGGCGAACGCGATTTCGAGCTCATGGAGCTGGTCGTGGCGCGCTTCGTCGATGCGTGGCGCCTGGCTGCTGGGGCCGATGAAAAGACCGGAGAACAGAAACGAAAGCGAGGGGTGATTCTGCCAGTAGGTGATCAGACTTCGCAGCAGGTCGGGGCGGCGAAGAAAAGGGCTGTCCGCCGGCGTCGCCCCGCCGACGACAATGTGGTTGCCGCCGCCGGTACCGGTGTGACGTCCATCGACCAGGAACTTTTCCGCGTTCAGGCGGATCGCACGCGCTTCCTCGTAGATCGTCTCCGTGATGTTGACCAGTTCGCGCCAGTTCCGCGCCGGTTGCACGTTGACCTCGATGACGCCGGGGTCCGGCGTAACCTTCACGACGTTCAGTCGCTCATCCTCAGGCGGCGTGTAGCCCTCGATGTGAACCGGCATCTCCAGCCGGGCCGCGGTGGATTCGATGCTGTCGATCAACTCCACGTAGTCGTTTGCCGTCTCGGTGGGCGGCAGGAAGACCCAGAGCCTTCCGTCTCGTGGTTCAACCGCCAGCGCCTGTCTGGCAATGCCGCGCCCTTTCACGGCCCGGCCTTGTTCGACCACGGTTTGTCGATGACCCGAAGTGTCCGTTGTTCCCGGCAGCGTCCGCTGCATTGCGTGTGGCTTATCAGTCCCCGGCAGCGGTTCCTTCGGTGCAAAGGGATCGGCCGGCAGGGAATAGGGGTACTGCGATTCCGGCACGTGGGGCAGGGACTCGATGGGCAGTCGAAAACCGATCGGTGAGTCGCCCGGTACGAGGAATAATCGCCCTCGGCGAGTGGTCCAGCGTTCGCTGTACCAGGCCCGCTGATGCGCGGCGTTCCAGCGTTGCAGCGGCAGTACGTATCCGACCGGTTCCCCGAGACCGCGCTCGAACACCCGCGCAAGCCGCGCTCGCTCCTCGGGATCCTTCAGCCGCGAATCTGAAGGGTCCACATTCTCGGGTAACTGTTGCTCACGAACGAGGTAGGGTGCAGGGTCTTCGTAGGCGGGCACGACGCAATCGGTCTGTACGCCCAGCGTTTCTGCCAGGACTTCCGCGAACGCCCTGGCCTGCTCGGGCCCTGCTTTGCCTTCGTGGAGGTCCGCCGCTATGAGCCGCTGGTCATCCCACAGTGCGGCCTGATCATCCCGCCAGTAAAGAGCGAATGCCCATCGCGGTAATGACTCGCCGGGGTACCACTTGCCCTGTCCGAAGTGCAGCAGCCCGTTCGGTGCGAAACGGTCCCGCAGTCGCCTGATCAGCGTGGTGGCGAGTTCCCGCTTGTGTGGTCCAAGGGCGGCCGTATTCCATTCGGGGGAATCGACATTGTCGATCGAAACGAAGGTCGGTTCGCCGCCCATCGTCAGGCGCACGTCGCTGGCCTGCAACAGCTCGTCAACGCGTGTCCCGAGTGCGTCGATCTGCGACCACTGCATTTCGGAATAGGGTCTTGTTACGCGCGGTGATTCGTAAATCCGGGCAATCTGCATGTCGAAGCTGAAATCGACCTGCTTCGAATCCGCAGAGCCACTGATCGGCGCGGCACCTGTGTGGTGGGGCGCACACGCCAGCGGCAGGTGCCCTTCGCCGGCCAGCAGACCCGAGGTCGGGTCAAGCCCGATCCAGCCCGCACCGGGCAGATACACTTCGGTCCATGCGTGAAGGTCTGTGAAATCCGTTTCCGATCCCGAGGGCCCGTCGAGTGATTTGACGTCGGGCTTGAGCTGAATGAGGTAGCCAGAGACAAAGCGTGCGGCCACGCCCAACCTGCGCATGATCTGTACCAGCAGCCAGGCCGAGTCGCGGCAGGAGCCGCTCTTGAGGGTCAGCGTCTCCTCGCAGCTCTGCACGCCCGGCTCCATTCGGACGATGTAGGCGATTTCCTCATGCAATTGACGGGTGAGCCTGACCAGGAAATCGATCGTCGGCTCGGCCTTGTCCGCCCGCTTTTCCAGCCATCCCTGCAACTGCGGACCCAGCGTTTCGACTTCAAGGTAGGGCTCGAGTTCCTTTGCAAGAACTGGTGCATATCGGAACGGGTACTGTTCAGCCTCCGGCTCGAGAAAAAAGTCGAACGGGTTGAAGACCGCCATTTCGGCAACCAGGTCGACCTGAACCTTGAACGCCTCAGTCTTCTCCGGCACCAGGATGCGCGCCATGTAGTTGCCGAGTGGATCCTGCTGCCAGTTGAGGAAATGCTCGGCCGGCTCGATCCGCAGCGAGTAACTGAGGATTGGGGTGCGGCAGTGCGGCGCCGGGCGCAGCCGGACGACCTGGGGACCCAGGGTGGCGGGCCCCGGGTATCGGTAACGGGTACAGTGAGTCAGCGCAACATGAATGGACATTGATTGATGGACTCTGATACGGGTCAAAGGCCTGGCGAAGTCGGCCGGGCACGGTAACAGATGATACTCGATTGCCTCGGCCTTCCTGCGAACGCTCCGGCACCTGCCGTTGCGGCTACAATGCCCAATCAGGGGCACGGATATCGGGGGCTTTAATGAGACAGCTAGTCGGGCAGGACGCGACCTTCCTCCACGTTGAAACCGCCACGATCAAGACGCACTTTACGATCCTGACAATCTACGATCAGTCAGGAGTTCCCGGCGGGGTGCTCCGGTATCGGGACATTCTCCAGTACTTCGATCAGCGGCTGACGCCCTTGCCGGTCTTCAGGCGCAAGCTCGTCAACGTGCCATTCAACATCGATGCGCCCTACTGGGTCGATGACCCCGCCTATCACATTGAGTCTCATGTCCGGCATATCGGGCTCCCAAGGCCCGGCGACTGGCGGCAGTTCTGCATCCTGGTCGGGCAGATCCAGGCGGCCAACATGGACATCAGCAAGCCGCTCTGGGACATGCACGTGGTCGAAGGGCTCGACAACATCGAAGGCCTGCCGCCGAACAGTTTTGCAATCCTGACCCGACTGCATCACGCGATTGCAGACGGTACGACGGCGCGCGGCATCATGATGGCGCTGCACCAGCCCGCCGGCCAGAAAATGCCCAGGCCCCCGGTCGGCGTGCGCGAGCCGGTTCCGACGATGTCCGAGATGGCCGTGCGTGCCGTGGTCAATAACGCAACACGTTTCGTCAAACTCGAAGCCCGCCTGATCAGGGCGCTGCCGTACCTCGGCGAGGCCCTGATACCGATGGCCGGCAAAGCGTTATCACGGTTCAGCAGTGGGGAGAGTTCGGGCGACCTGCTCGGCGCGATTGCACCGGCGCCGGCAACCATCTTTAACCAGGAAATGGATTACCGGCGCGTGTTTCAGCTGCGGATGTTTCCGCTGTCCGACATCATTGCGATGCGCAAGGCGGTCGATGGAGCGACGGTTAACGACGTTGTGCTGACGCTGGTGGGCGAGGGTCTTCGCCGCTATCTCGCCCGGATGAAAAAGAGCGTCAAGGCCGATCTGCAGGCCATCTGCCCGATCAACATTCGCAGCGACAAGCTGAGCAACGACAGTCTCGCGGGTAATGACATTTCGCTGATGCGGACGAATCTGCGCACGACGCAAGACGATCTGCTGGAGCGAATGCGCGGTATCGTCACAGGCACGAAGCGCTCGAAGGAGACTCAGAATGCGGCTCCGGTCAAGGAACTGATCGCGATTGGCAAGGAGGCGCCGAACCTGCTTCTGGCGCTGGGTTCCCGCATCGCGGTTCAGGCGACGCTGCGATCTTCCAGCAAGCGGCCGTTATCGAACTGCATCATCACGAACGTTCCTGGCCCGCAAGAGCCACTGTACTTCATGGGGGCAAAACTGGTTCTTCTCAGCGGCAGCCCACCGTCCTCGCCGCTGACCGGACCGACGATTCCGGTAACGAGTTACGACGGCAAGCTGTTTATCTCGTTCTCTGGCGCCGCCTCGTGGATCAAGGACCCACAGGGACTGGCCGAATGCCTGACCGAAGCGTTCGATGCCATGTGCGAGCAGGTCCTTCCGCACGCCCGGCGCGCGATCGAGACCGAAGGAAAAAAGACGAAGGCGAAAAAGCCGGCTAGGCGTTCCGCGAAGAAACAACGCGTTAGCAAAGCCGCCGGGAAGCCTGTCCGGAATCGCGGCGCGCCATCTGCCAGACGCAAAAGCACAGTGGCAGGCAAATCGTCACGCGGCCTGGCGTCAAAGGCGGGCAGCCGTGGCGGCCGCAAGAGGCCGGCCTGACGGGGCTCAACGTCGCAGGGCGCCCGTGAGGGCGGCCGGTTCGAACGACCTGTGGTTCAGGGTGGGCAGCTATCCGACCGGGCCGGGACCTTGCCAACCAGCAGCAGGAAATTCGCAAACGGACCCATGTTTCCCATTGCCTCACCGTAGGGTCCGGTGAAAGAAAGTCGGCCCAGCATCATCGCCTTCATCGGTCCATACTTGCCCTCGCCCATCTCCAGCCAGCGCCCGGTGTCTGCGCTCATGACGTAGTCCGCGCCTTTGTCGAGCGCTGCGGTCTCAACCGCTCCCCCGTAGACACAGCGCGCCTCGCCATCCTGCACTGCGACACGGAGTTCGACGGTCGGCGTATCACCGCAGTCCTTGCGGAAGACCTGCATGACCTTGTATCCGCGGCCCTTGTCGTTAGCGATCCAGCCGCTTTCCGCCAGTTCCTTTGTCAGCACCGCGTCGGTATTCCAGGCAGCGCAGGCAGCGGGACCCCAGTCGCCGGACATCAGGATCGGCTCGGCCGCACTGGCGCTCCCCAGAGCCAGTATCGCGAGGCCACTCATCAGCAATCGTTTGCTCATAAACCTGCTCCCGTCGCGTATAAACTGAAGCATATCGTGGGCCGAACCGGCTCTGAATCGGGGTTTCTCGCAACCCTGACCCTGCTGCTGCGGATACTGGCTGGGAGGGCGAGAAGCGGACATCGTCAGCGCACGTTTATGGATTTTAGGCGCTTCTTATCGACATATGCCTTCTATTTGCCTTCTTCTTTGGAGAAGTTTTTTGCCTGGCGGAACCGGTGCAGGCTGTTCAGCGTCGTGCGCACCTCGTCCGCTCCCACCGCGGGGAGCACATGACATAACGCCGTGATGAATCCAGGGCCACACGAGGCCGGGCATGCCGGGTCAGCTGCGGCGTTGCCGCAGCATCCGGATCGTCGAGTCGCCCATTTCGATCGTGGGATCCTGGCGGCTGAGCTCTGCTGCCTGCAGCAAAGATGTCATGCGATCATGACTGCCGTTGACGAGGCCGATGATTTCGGCGGCGTCCTGGGGTCGGGCAACGAGGAATCCCTGCACCGATACTTCGCCACAGCCGACCAGGAAATCCAGCTGGTTCGGCCGCTCAACGCCCTCCACGGTCACCTGCAGGCCCAGTGTCCGGCACAGCCCGATGATCGAACGTGCAATCGACGCGGCGCGCGGATTCCAGTCCACTTCCGCGACGACACTCCGGTCCAGTTTCACCCGGCTCAGCGGCAATTGTTCCAGCGAGGTGAGCGATGAGTAACCGGTTCCGAAATCATCGAGGGCCGTTGAGACGCCCAGCATGCGCAACCCGCGAAGCGTCTCGACCGTGATCGCGCCCGTCTGCAGCATGCCTTCGGTCAATTCAAGTTCCAGGGCTTCCGCCGGCAGCTCGTGTCGCCTCAGCAGCCGTTCGATCTGCAATGGAAAATCACCGGCCACGAACTGCTGCGAGGATACGTTGATCGCGACTTTCGCGTCGGTCCAGCCACCTCGGCGCCATTCGCTGACGTCCCGGGCGGCCGTTTCGAGCACCCATTCGTTGATTGCGAGCATCAGTCCCGACTGTTCCGCGATGGCGATGAACTCGCCGGCCGGCACAATGAGGTCATCGCTCTGACGCCACCGCAAAAGTGCCTCGACACTGGTCGTCCGTTTGCCGCTCAGGCAGACCTGCGGCTGGTAATGGAGCATGAACTCGCCGCCATCGATGGCTCGGCGCAGCGCCTGTTCTGCGCGAAACCGGTTCGAGGCTGCCACGAGCAACCCGGGGTGGTACACGCACAGGCGATTCCGCCCGAGCTCTTTCGCATGGAAGAGGGCTGTGTCGGCGGCCCGCAGCAAGGCCGTCGCATCTTTGCCGTGATCGGGGAAAACCGCCGCGCCACAACTGACACCGATTGCAATCTCACGCTGATCGATGACAAGCGGCTGGCGGAAACTGCCGACCAGCTTCGAGGTCTTGTTCTCGATCTCCTCCGCCGCACCGGAGAATGGGAAAACCAGTGTGAACTCGTCACCTCCGATGCGTGCGATAAATCCGGTCTCGCCGCTGATCTGGCGCAAACGCTCTCCAATCTCGGTGAGCACACGATCGCCAAACTCGTGCCCGAGGCTGTCATTGACGGTCTTGAAGTTATCGAGATCCAGGAACAGCACGGCAAGCCGCGCATGGGCCGGATCGGCGCTGCTGATCAACTCGTCCAGCTTGGCAAACAGCTGGCGCCGGTTCGGAAGGTTGGTCAGCGGATCATGCTCGGCAAGGTGTCGCAGGGCGAGCGTGCGCTCTTCGACCCTTCGTTCGAGCTGGGCCTGGTACGTCTTGACCGAATGCTCGGCCGCGTCGAGTTCGGAGGCCAGGTGATTGAACGCCTGGGCCAGCTCGTCAATTTCGTTTGCGCCGCCGCGTGGTACCCGGGTTGTCAGGTCGCCGGAGGCAAGCTGTCGAGTACCTGCCGTCAGGCGGCGGATCGGCCAGGTGATCGCCCAGGCGGTGATAACCAGTGCGAGCAGGGTGAGCAGCACTGCCTTCACGGTCGCATCGGCAATTGTCTGCTCGGCAACTGTCGCGGCTTTGCGTGCGGCCTCTGCCGCGGCCATCAGCTCCTGCCAGGCCGGGGCCTCGACCTCGACCTGAATCTGGCGCGCCAGCGCATCCCCGCCGGATGAGAATTCGGCGCGACGAGTCTCCATGCTGGTGTCGAGTTCGCGGATCCGTTTTCGGGCACTTCGCGCCTTGCCGAAGTCCTCGTTGAGGAGTTCCAGCCATGCGTCCCCCGGCGAGCTTCGCAGTTCAGCCCGGTGACGCTTGAGCAGGCTTTCAAAACGTTGCTCGCCAACGGAGTCCTGTGCGCTGCGATTCGCACCGGCGCGCGAAAATTCGTTGGTGGTCTCGTTACGCATGGTTTCCAGCGCCCGGGCCAGCTCCGCCAGTGACGGGCGGGAGACGAGGCTGTCACCAATCCGCAGGCCGCCACCGCCCGCCCCGGTAATTCGGCGATCGAGCCGGTCGAAAGTGGCGGCGAGGCCAGCCAGCGCGTTGAGGCGCTGGTCGTGCTGCAGCAGCAATTGGAAACCTTCCGCCTGGTGAGAGGCGAGTGCCTGGAAGGTGAGTTGCGCATCGCTTCCCGAGGCCCTGATTTCAGCCCTGGCGACACTGTCAATCGCAGCCGAAAGTTCGACGCCGGACTGCACGACGGCAGTGCGATTCTCATCCGAACCCACTCTCAGGAACGCAAGCACCGCCCGGTCAAAGGCAGCGGCCCGGTCGCCGAGTTGCCTGGCGGTGCGTGTCAATGGCTCGATTTCGTTCTGCACCCGTGCCACATCCGTCGTGGCATGCCGCGTGCTGCGCATCGCAACGGTGCTCGCGGTGACGAACGCACCGATGACCACCGCAAAGCCAAGCACCAGCCACAGCCCGATGGGCAGGCCAAGGCGACCCAGCCCGGATCTGCGACGGTTCGGCTTGGGTGACGAAATACTCACGAGTCGATGGCCGGTCCTTTGTGCCCGATGACACATTAAGGTGCTGCAGCCTGCACCGAATGTACAGCTAATTTCCGTGACCTGCTTCGCTGACCGGCGAGAATCAACTGCGAAACGGCATCACGGTCGCCCTCGCAGGCTTAACGGGGGCTTGATTCAGGGCAGGCTCGTACCGCCCATCAGGTAGCGATCGCACTCGCGCGCGGCCGCACGCCCCTCGTGAATCGCCCAGACCACGAGGCTCTGGCCGCGCCGGCAATCACCGGCGGCAAACACGCCTTCGATGTTGGTGGTAAACCGGCCGAGTTCGGCCCGGACATTGCTGCGGGCATCGCGCTCGATGCCGAGTTCATCGAGCATCGGCTGTTCGGGGCCGAGAAATCCCATGGCCAGCAGCGCCAGCTGCGCGTCATGCGTCTGCTCCGAGCCGGGTACTTCGCTCGGGATGAACCGTCCGTCGTCGGTACGCTCCCACTTCACCTGCACGGTTGACAGTTCCGTCAATTGCCCACCGCTGTCCCCGCTGAAGCGATTGACCGTTCGCAGGTAGACTCTCGGGTCATCGCCGAATTTCGCTGCCGCCTCTTCCTGTCCGTAGTCGAGCTTGTACACCTTTGGCCACTCCGGCCAGGGATTGTCTGCCGCCCGCTCCAACGGCGGGCGGGGCATGATCTCGATCTGCAGGACGCTGCGGCAGCCCTGCCGGATGGCCGTGCCGACGCAGTCGGTCCCGGTGTCGCCACCCCCGATAACGACCACGTCCTTGCCCTTCGCGTGTATCGGACTGTTCTGCGGCCCGCCATCGAGCAGGGCCCGCGTGCTCGCGGTAAGGTAATCCATTGCAAAATGCACACCGTCCAGGCTGCGGCCGTCAACCGGGAGGTCGCGCGGCTGGGTGGCGCCCGTGCAAAGGACGACCGCGTCAAAATCGTGCATCAGCAGGCGCGCCTCGACATTTTCGCCAACTGTCGCGTTGCAGATGAATTTGATGCCCTCGGCCTGCATCAGATCGATTCGCCGTTGAACGACCTCTCGCTTGTCGAGTTTCATGTTCGGAATGCCGTACATCAAAAGGCCTCCGGGGCGATCCTCGCGCTCGATGACCGTCACGAGGTGCCCTGCACTGTTCAACTGTGCGGCCGCCGCCAGCCCGGCCGGGCCAGAACCGATCACCGCGACTTTCTTCCCGCTTCGTACCGCAGGTGCCGCCGGTATGACCCAGCCCTCGTTCCAACCCCGCTCGATAATTTCGTTTTCGATGTTCTTGATCGTCACCGGTGGGTTGTTGAGACCCAGGACACAGGAGCCCTCGCAGGGTGCCGGGCAGACGCGTCCGGTGAACTCGGGGAAATTATTAGTCAGCAGCAGCCGGTCCAGTGCATCACGCCAGAGGCCGCGATACACGAGGTCATTCCACTCCGGGATCACGTTATTGACCGGGCAGCCCGAGGCCATCCCGCTGATCAGCGTACCCGTGTGGCAGAATGGCACGCCGCAGTCCATGCAACGCGCACCCTGCTGGCGCAGGCGGCGTTCCTCCAGGTGCGGATGAAATTCCTTCCAGTCCGCGATGCGCTGCGTCGGTGGCCGGTCGACCGGCAATTCACGCAGGTACTCGATAAATCCAGTCGGTTTTCCCATGCTCTGCCTTTCCTGATGCGCCCTGCGGTCAGTTGCCGCCCACTCGCGAGAGGTCGCGCGAATTTTCCTCGAAGGCCACCATGATGGCTTCGTCACCGACGAGGCCCTGCTCTTCGGCGCGCGCAATACATCCGAGCATGCGTTTGTAGTCCTTCGGGATGACCTTTACAAACCGCCCCACGGAACTGTCCCAGTCCTCCAGGATCTGTGCGGCGAGTCCGCTCGAGGTGTGTGCCACGTGACGCTCGATCATCTGCCGGACCTGCTGGATTTCGGCCGGATCGTCGAGTGACTCCAGCAGCACCATCTGCCGGTTCACCTTGCCCGGGAAGTCGTCCTTCTCGTCGAACACGTAGGCGACACCGCCCGACATGCCGGCCCCGAAGTTACGTCCCGTCTCGCCGAGTATCACGACCCTGCCGCCGGTCATGTATTCGCAGCCATGATCGCCAACGGCCTCGACGACCGCGTCCACGCCGCTGTTACGCACGCAGAAGCGCTCACCGGCCATACCGCGGATGTAGGCCTCGCCCGCGGTTGCCCCGTAAAAAGCGACGTTGCCGATGATGATGTTGTCGCGCGCCACGAAGCCCGATTCGCGCGGCGGGAAGACGGCAATCCTGCCTCCCGACAGTCCCTTGCCCAGGTAGTCGTTTGCATCGCCTTCGAGCGACAGGCTCATGCCGCGAGGCACGAACGCACCAAAGCTCTGGCCTGCCGAGCCACGGAAATGCAGACGGATCGTGTCATCCGGGAGTCCTGCCGCGCCGTACTTGCGCGTGATTTCGCTGCCCGTAATCGTTCCGACCACGCGATTGACGTTGCGGATCGGCAGTTCTGCAACGACTTCTTCGCCGCGCTCGATCGCCGGCCTGCACAGGTCCAGCAGCACGGTCATGTCGAGTGATCGTTCGATTCCGTGGTCCTGCGGATCCGTGCAGATGCGCCCCCATTGCGAATCGACTTCCGGCGAGTAAAGCAGGTTCGTGAAATCCAGGCCCTTCGCCTTCCAGTGATCAATGGCGGCTCTCGGTTCGAGCTTGTCCACTCGCCCGATCATTTCATCGATACTGCGGAAGCCAAGTTCGGCCATGATTTCCCGCATCTCCATCGCCACGAAGTGCATGAAGTTGACGACGTGCTCCGGTTTGCCGGTGAACTTCGCGCGCAACCGCGGGTCCTGGGTGGCTACACCAACCGGGCAGGTGTTGAGGTGGCAGACGCGCATCAGGATGCAGCCCGTCGCTACCAGTGGCGCGGTCGCAAAGCCGAACTCTTCGGCGCCGAGAAGCGCAGCGACAGCCACATCGCGACCCGTCTTGAGCTGGCCGTCCGTTTCGATACGTATGCGGCTTCGCAGATTGTTGAGCACCAGCGTCTGGTGCGTTTCGGCCAGCCCGAGCTCCCATGGCAGCCCGGCATTCATGATCGAAGTTCTCGGCGACGCGCCCGTACCCCCGTCATGTCCGCTGATCAGGACTACGTCGGCATGCGCCTTGGCGACACCGGCCGCAATCGTACCGACACCGACTTCCGCCACCAGCTTCACGCAGACGCGGGCATGGTGGTTGGCGTTCTTGAGGTCGTGGATCAGTTCCGCGAGGTCCTCGATCGAGTAGATGTCATGATGCGGTGGCGGCGAAATGAGCCCGACGCCAGCCGTCGTGTGACGGGTCTTCGCGACCCAGGGATACACCTTGGTGCCCGGCAGTTGCCCGCCTTCACCGGGCTTGGCGCCCTGGGCCATCTTTATCTGCAGTTCCTGGGCGCTGACGAGGTACTCGCTGGTGACTCCGAATCGGCCGGAAGCGACCTGCTTGATCGCCGAGTTCTTTGAATCACCGTTCGGCAGCGGTATGTAACGTTCCGGGTCCTCGCCGCCTTCACCGGTGTTGCTCTTGCCGCCGATCCGGTTCATCGCGATCGCGAGCGTCTCATGGGCTTCCTTGCTGATCGAGCCATACGACATTGCGCCGGTCTTGAAGCGCTTGACGATCTCTTCGACCGGCTCGACCTCCTCGATTGGAACGGGCTCGGAGGCCTTGAAGTCGAGCAGGCCTCGCAGGGTGCAAAGATTGATCGACTGCTTGTTGATCAGTTCGGCATAGGACTTGTAGACCGAGTAGTTCTCGGTGCGCACGGCCTTCTGGAGGCGATGAATACTCTCCGGATTGAACAAGTGGTATTCGCCGTCCGCGCGCCACTGGTACTGACCTCCGGCCGGCAAGGTGCCGCGCTTGACGGCACGCTCGGGGAACGCCGCGCTGTGCCGTAGCAGCACTTCCTCGGCGATCAGGCTGGTGTCGATACCGCCGATTCTCGAGGATGTCCAGGTGAAATATTCGTCGATCACGTCCTGCCGCAGCCCCACGGCTTCGAACACCTGTGCGCCGCGATAACTCTGCAGCGTCGAAATGCCCATCTTGGAGGCCACCTTGATCACGCCTTTGGCGCCGGCTTTGACGAAGTTGCGGCAGGCGGCCCTGTAATCGATGCCGGTCAGCCGGCCTGACTCGATCAGGTGCTCGATCGTCTCGAACGCAAGATACGGGTTGATCGCGGAGCAGCCATAACCGAGCAGCGCCGCGAAATGATGGACTTCCCGCGCCTCACCGGTTTCCAGCACCAGGCTGACGCGGGATCGCAGTCCTTCCCGGATCAGGTAATGATGCAGACCGGCGACCGCCATCAACGACGGGATCGGGGCAAACTCCGCGTTGACACCCCGATCACTCAATACGATGACGTTGATCTCTTCTTCCTCGATCAGCCGTCGCGCCATCAGTCGCAGTTCCTCGATCGACTTGACCAGCCCTTTCTGGCCGCGACTGACACGGAAGAGAATAGGCAGGGCGCCGACGCGCAAACCGGGGAGGTCCATGCGGCGGACCTTGGCAAACTCATCGTTGGTGAGGATCGGCCAGGCAATGTCGAGGCGGCGGCAGTCGGCCGGCTGCGGGTTGAGCAGGTTGCCTTCCGAGCCCAGGCGCGTCTCGGACGAGGTGACGATTTCTTCGCGGATGCAATCGATCGGTGGATTGGTTACCTGCGCGAACAACTGCTTGAAGTAGTCATAGAGCAGCCGCGGTCGATTCGACAGCACCGCGAGCGGCGTGTCGTTACCCATTGCGCCAACGGCCTCGACGCCGTTCTGCGCCATCGGCGAGATCACCACGCGTTCATCCTCGAACGTATAGCCGAAGGCCACCTGTCGCTGCATCAGCGTTTCCGGATTCGGTTGCGGAATTTCAGGCGCCGCCGGCAGGTCGTCGAGATGAATCATGTACTCGTCGAGCCACTGCCGGTATGGCAACTGGGAGGTCACCGCGCGCTTGATTTCCTCATCGTCGATGATCCGGCCTTCCGCCGTATCGACCAGGAACATGCGGCCGGGCTGCAGGCGGCCCTTGGTCAGGACGTTCTCGGGGGGCACATCGAGCACACCGGCTTCCGAAGCCATGATGACGAGGTCGTCGCTGGTCACGTAGTAGCGCGTCGGGCGCAGACCGTTGCGGTCGAGGACTGCGCCGATCTGCACGCCGTCAGTGAACGCGATCGATGCCGGGCCATCCCAGGGCTCCATCAGGCAGGAGTTGTACTGGTAAAAAGCCTTGCGCTGGTCGTCCATGCTGTCGTGGTTCGACCACGGCTCCGGAATCATCATCATGACCGCATGCGGCAGCGAGCGGCCGGCAAGGTAGAGCAGTTCGAGCGTGTTGTCGAACATGCCCGAGTCGCTGCCATTCGGGTTGATGATGGGCCGGACCTTGTTGATGTCCTCGCCGAACAGTTCGGCCTGAAAACGGGCTTCCCGGGCCCGCATCCAGTTTGCATTGCCCCGGACGGTATTGATTTCACCGTTATGCGCTACGTAGCGATTCGGGTGGGCGCGGTCCCAGCTCGGGAACGTGTTCGTGCTGAAGCGAGAATGCACCAGTGCCAGCGCGGTCTCCATGGCCGGGTTGTGCAGGTCCGAGAAATACGCATCGAGCTGGTTGGTCAGCAACATGCCCTTGAAGACGAGCGTCCGGCAGGAAAGGCTGACGACGTACCATTGCTCGGCGCCGGCGAGCCCCGTGGCGCGAATCTCGTTGTACGCACGCTTGCGGATGACGTAGAGCTTGCGTTCGAAATCCAGTTCGCTGGCAATTGCGCTGTCGCGACGGATGAATACCTGGCGCATGAACGGTTCGCATGACCGCGCCGTCTCGCCAAGCATGCTGTGGTCGGTCGGCACGGTTCGCCAGCCGATCACCTTCTGTCCTTCTGACTGAACGACCTGCTCGAATTTTTCCTCGATCCGGCGCCGGACCGTCGGGTTATGCGGCAGGAAAATGATACCGCTGCCATATTCTCCGGCGGCCGGCAGCTGGATGCGTGTGGTGGCGCAGACCTGTTCATTGAACTTGTGGGGCATCTGCATCAGAACGCCGGCACCGTCGCCGGTGTTCACTTCGCAGCCGCAGGCGCCCCGGTGGTCCAGGTTCTTGAGAACCTGTAAGGCCTGCTCGAGGATCTGGTGCGACTTCCGGCCTTTGATGTTCACGACGAAGCCCACGCCGCAGGCGTCATGCTCGAATCGGGGATCGTAAAGGCCCTGTTGCTGCGGGCGAGTCGCCGTCATCGAGCCTGCGGCTCCCCGGCCGTGGGCGCTCTTGGCGGATTCGGGGCGATTCGTGTTACTCATTGTATTGGTGCCTGTCTGTCGCACGGTTTCGAAAGCGTCAAGGACGCACAAAGGCCCGGCTTGCCGCTGCCGAGTCTCCCCCTACGCTGAATTCGTCATGGATAGGGTTCTGATATGACACGATGGCCCGGCGGCGTCAATGCAGTGCAGCAAAACCGGCTGGCCACAGCCCCCCGAAGCTCAGGCCGGATGTTGCAAAAGCGCTGTCGCGGCCGCAAGGTCTCTGTTAGCCTTTCCATCCGAAAAATCCATTTAAAACAAAGAGGTCGGTAATATGGAAGGTGCGACAGGCGTGGGTCTCGGGTTTGGCATACTGATTCTTCTCATCGGTCTGAGTGGCTTGTTGACCGGGGCGCTGGCGCGCTGGCTCCTGCCGGGCCCGGACCCGATGAGCTGGCTCGCGACCGTAGGTTACGGAATTGCCGGCTCGTTTCTCGGCGGAATCGTTGCCCAGTTGCTCAAGCTCCCGGCGACCTTGAATTTTGTGCTCGCCGTGGCTGGTGCGGCCGCCTTGATCTGGTTCTTCCGTCGACGCAAGACGGGCGCATAGCGGGAAAGCCGAAGCGCCAGGGGGGACGCGGGATGGGGCCCTGGCGGTCCAGCGCAATGAGTCTTCCCCGCAGCGTGCCCGGGTTTTTTCAATGCAGCAGGACACACGGCAGGAATCGGCGCGAAAGCGACCCCGAGCGCTCGCCGGTCTGGTGGCGCTCTCGCTTCTCGTCCTGGTTGGGGCGCGAATTGGCTGTGCGGGTTTTCCCGAGTCTGCCCAGTGGCGCGAGGAAGGCCGCGTGTCCTGGTACGGGCCAGGGTTTGACGGCCGCAGGACGGCAAGCGGCGAGATCTTTGATCCGGCGGGTTTGACAATGGCTCATCCGGAACTGCCGTTCGGCTCGCGAGTCAGGGTGACCAATCTGAACAACGGCCGCAGCGTGATCGTGCGGGTCAATGACCGCGGCCCGTTTGCCGGCAATCGAATTGGAGACTTGTCGCCTGCCGCGGCGGCAAAGATCGGCATGAAGGATCAAGGCGTAGCCATGGCGCGTCTGGACCTGCTCGATCGGGGCCCTGAATCCGGAGATACCGCCAGGCCCTTCCGGTGGTAGACACGGATCGGTCAGTGGTCAATGAAGGTCAGGTTGATGGACAGGCATTCAGTCTGATGGAGCCTTCACTTGTCAGGGCATGAAGCCAATGAACCCCTCGGTCAGACCGTCCTGGCCGGATTGCTGCGCGGCACGCTGCGCATTTTTCTCAAGCGTCGCAACCGGGCAGGACGCCCCATTGACGACCAGCGACGCTGGCTGGAAAAGCTGACCCGCATTGCCCTGGTGCCGGGTTCGGTGAAATTTTCGCCAGGCCGGGTCGGGGCGGTACCGGGCGAGTGGGTCGATACGAAGAACCCTGGCTCGACCGGGCGAACGATTCTCTATCTTCACGGCGGTGCCTATTGCGTCGGGTCGCCCCGGACCCACCGCGCGTTGACCGGCAATATGGGGATTCGCTGCGCAGCGCGTGTGTTTGTGGCCGACTATCGCCTCGCGCCCGAGCATCCCTTCCCGGCAGCCATCGAAGACGCGATCGCGGCCTACCGGGGATTGCTGGAGTCCGGCGTTGCCGCCAACGACATCGTGATCGCCGGGGACTCTGCCGGTGGCGGACTGGCCCTGGCGACGGCTGCGCGTCTGCGTGACCTCGGCGTACCTTTGCCATCGCACCTGATCGTGTTTTCGCCCTGGGCGGATCTTACGGCCGGGGCCCCGGGCACTGAGAGCCCGGCCGAGGCGATGCTAAACCGCGACTGGCTCGACGAGTGCGCGGCCTTCTATGCAGGGGAAACCCGTCGCGATGACCCCGGCGTGTCGCCGGTGTACGCAGACCTTGGCGGACTTCCGCCGACACTGGTACAGGTCGGCAGCGACGAATTGATCCTCACCGATTCATTGCGGGTGACCGAGCGCATCGAGGCCTGCGGTGGCCGCGTCAGGCTCAGCGTGTTTGCGCGCCGCTGGCACGTGTTTCAACTGCACGCAGGAGTCCTCGCGGACGCGGACCGCGCGCTGGATGAGGTCGCGGCGTTCCTCGAACCTAGGCGGTGAGACCCTCGGTCGTGGCACGCTCGACCTGCGGCAGGCCCGGTATCCGGTAGGGCACGGTCCTCGGCGAAGTCTTCGACATCGCGGCAATGAAGTGAGCAATGGCCGCGATGCCCTGTTGCGACTCCGGCAGCCAGTGAAATACGTGAAATACGTGAGGCAGATTCAGCCAGACCTGTATGTACGCCTCGACCCCGGCCTGGCGCGCGCGATCCTGGGCACGCACCGAGTCATCGAGCAGCAACTCGGTAGACCCGGCGTGAAACAACAGGGGCGGAAGCCCCCACCAGTTACCGAACAGCGGCGAGATCATCGGGTTGGTGAGGTCTTCGCCCGGACAATAGAGGCCGGGAAAAATATCCGCCGCCGCGAGAGAGAACATCGGGTCGGCTTCGGCATTGTACTGGCCGGACGGTCCCGACATGGTCATGTCGGTCGACGGTGAGATCGGCACCGCACAGCAGGGCATAGGCAGTCCGGCATCACGCGCCCTCTGCAACGTGACGAGTGTCAGGTTGCCGCCCGCGGAGTCCCCGGCGACGACCAGGGGCCGCTCGTGATAACCCTGTTCGATCAGCCAGCGGTACACGCCCAGGCAGTCGTCGCTGCCGGCGGGAAAACGATGCTCCGGCGCCAGGCGGTAGTCGATGAGCAGCACCCGCATCCCGGTCGCCGCGGACAGGGATGTGGCCAGTCGCGCGTAGGCCGCCGGGGCATGCAGGCACCACGCGCCGCCGTGGATGTACAGGATTGTACCGGCGGCTTCGAGCGCCTTTTCGCCAATCCAGGTGGCCGGAACGCCGGCGATGCGGATTTCTTCGCGGGCGACAGGCAGGGCGCGACGACCGAGTCGGGCATCCATTCTGGCCATGTGCGCCCGGATCGACCCAAGATCGAGGTCAGGTTTCCACATCGACTTCGTGGTCAATCTCAGGAATTCGTTGGTCAGGCGGGCACGTTGACTGGGCATGTTTCCGGTTCTCTTTGCGATTGCTGCAGCGCACCATTATAACAGGCGCCACCTTCCGCGTCGTCAGGGCAACGGGCCGGGCGGTATAGTCTCCTGCCTCTGTCATCATCGGGAGCGATGCGTGCGCCTGCGCGGGCACGCGAAGCCGATCTGAAACACTATTGAATCCTGCGACCAGCAACTGCTTCACTGATATCGCCCTGCTTGAAGGCGCTGCCCGGTACTGGCCTCAGGCATTTACGGGCACCGAATCGGCGGAACTGTTCGGGTGCCTGCGCGATACGGTCGCCTGGCAGCGCGAAGAGGTGCTGATCTTTGGCCGGCGCCGGCCGGTGCCACGACTGGTCGCGTGGTACGGGGATCCGATGGCGAGTTATGCCTACTCCGGTACCAGGCACGACCCGCAGCCGTGGACCGACACACTCCAAATGGTGCGCGAGCGCGTGACGCGCCTTTCGGGCTGTGCTTTCAACGGCGTACTGCTCAATCTCTACCGCGACGAGCGCGACGGCATGGGCTGGCATTCCGATGACGAACCGGAACTCGGGCGCGACCCCTGCATTGCTTCAGTGTCGCTCGGTGCAGTGCGGCGCTTCCGCCTGAAGCACCGGCGCCGCAAGGCAGAGACCGCTGAACAGCGGCTGGGCGACGGCAGCCTGCTGCTGATGTACGGCTCTACCCAGCACAACTGGTTACACAGTATTCCGAAATCGAGCGTACACATTGGCGAACGGATCAACCTGAGTTTCCGGCGTATCGTCACGGCAACCCGTTGACAGGCACTGCCCGCGATCCCTGCTAAAATAAGCGCCTGCGTCACGACCACGGAAGGGGGGGTTGACCGTGTTCGCCTGCGTCGGGGGTTTCTTGCTCGGTGGGCTGGCCGGCTGGCTGGCTCACGCTTTCTTCAACAGCCGGTTCGACCCGGACAACGGGACCTCAATTGTCGGGTCGGAGCCGCGGTCAGCCGATGAAACCACGATCGACTGTTCGGTCGCGCGGCGTGCAGGATTCGTGGTTTCCGGTCCAGAGAACCTGGAGATTATCGAAGGAATCGGCCCGGCCATCGCGACGTATCTGCGTGCCAACGGGGTGCTCAGTTTTGCCCGGCTTGCGGCGATGAGTGAGCCATCCATCCAGGATCTGCTGGATCGGGGCGGGAGCCGTTTCAAGATCGCTAATCCGTCGACCTGGGCAGAGCAGGCCGCGCTGGCCGCTGCGAATCGCTGGGAAGACCTCAGGGCGTTGCAGGACGATCTGTCAGGAGGGGTGCGACGTCCCAACCCACACCGGCAACCCGGGCATCGGCCGGCTTAGGTAGAACATCGGATTGCCGGCAGCGTCGGCGAGGCACAGTTTGATCGACGGGCGAGTTCCAAAGGGGGCGTGATGAACTCAATGTTTCGTAACGGGTTTTCCGCAATGCTCGGCTGTGCGGCGCTTATGAGTGGTTGCGCACCTGAGCCGCCGCAGGTCAGTTATGCGAAGGATGTGGCGCCACTGCTCGAACAATACTGTCAGTCCTGTCATATGCCGGGACAACTGGGCTATGAAGCCAGCGGCTTCGGGGTCGGAGACTACGCCTCATTGATGGCCGGCACGAAGTACGGTCCTGTCGTGCTGGCTGGCGATCCATTGAGCAGCGCCCTGGTCATGCTCATCGAGGGGCGCGCTGACCCGGCAATAAAGATGCCGCACGCCGGTGCCCCTGCGCTGTCTCAGCAACAGATCGAGACGATCAGACGTTGGGTAGAACAGGGCGCCAGGAACAACTGAGCGTCTGATTATTCCAGGGCTGGCTTGGGGGCGTGGATGTCCCCGGGCCGGCGCGCGTGCGAACGGATCGGCGCCAAATCTGTTGGGGGGGAAGAATGGGGTTTCACGAATACGGTGAATACGATGCACTGGGGCTGGCGGCACTGGTCAGCGAAGGGCAGGTTTCGGCGACCGAGTTGCTCGACGAGGCGCTGTCTCGCACCGCTGCGGTCAATCCGAAAATAAACGCCGTCATTCACCTCATGGAGGGGCCAGCTCGCGCGGCGATCGCAGAAGGCTTGCCGGCAGGACCGTTCAGCGGCGTGCCTTTCCTGATCAAGGACCTGATGACGGCCTACGCAGGTGAGCCGATGCGCAGCGGCTCGCGCCTCTATAAAGACTACGTCCCACCGCAGGACGAGGAACTGACGCGCCGATATCGGCAAGCTGGTCTGGTCATTTTTGGTAAGACCAACACGCCCGAATTTGGCGTTTCCAATGTGACCGAGCCTGAATTGTTCGGGCCGACCCACAATCCCTGGAACCTCGAACGCAGTCCGAGCGGTTCCAGCGGCGGATCGGCGGCGGCCGTCGCCGCACGAATCGTCCCGGCGGCAAACGCGAACGACGGCGGAGGATCGATTCGCACGCCAGCGTCCAATTGCGGACTGGTCGGGCTCAAGCCGAGCAGGGGACGCGTACCCTCCGGTCCGCAGGCGCCCGACCTTTGGTTCGGATTTATCTGTGAACACGCCGTGACCCGCTCGGTTCGCGACAGTGCCGCACTGCTGGACGCCTGCGCAGGCGGTTATCCCGGGCAGCTGCTGCAACTGCCGGCCGGCGAGGGACCCTTTCTCGAGGAGACGCGTCGCGATCCGGGTCGACTGCGTATCGGATTCAGCTTCGACTCCGGCCTCGGAACGCGGTTGCATGAAGAAAATCGCAAGTCGTTGCTGGAAATCACTGCGTCTCTGGCGCGCCTCGGTCACGACCTCGAAGAAGTCCGCTTGCCGCTCGATCCGGAGCAGTTCATCGACCATTTTGCGACACTGATTTCCGCCGAGATCGCTGCGACGGTGCGACTGGCCATGACACTGGTGGGGCATGCGGCATCCAGTAGCGACGTGGAGACAGCAACCTGGCTCCTCAACAAGATGGGCGAGGCCCTCTCCGCCGCGGACCTCAGCGAGGCACTGTGGGCGATGCAGATCTTCGCGCGACAGTGGCTGAGCTGGACGTCGGAGTACGACGTGCTGCTGACGCCCACGGTGGGCGCCCCGCCGCTGGAGATCGGTGCGCTGCAGGTTTCCAAGGGCCAGCGCCAGGCATTGAAGGTGCTGGCTGCACTGCCGGGGCCGGCTCTTTTGAGTCAACGCGAAAAGATACTGGATGCCTTTCGGCCCACGTTCGAAATCGCGCCCTACACGATGATTGCCAATGTCACAGGGCAGCCGTCGATGAGTCTGCCCCTGCATTGGACCGATGACGGCCTGCCGATGGGCACGCTGTTCACGTCGGCGGTTGGCCAGGAAGCGGTGCTTTTCCGGCTGGCTGCGCAGCTCGAGCAGGCAATACCGTGGCGCGACAGGCGTCCGCCGCACGCGGCCGACTGAGCCGCTGCGTCCAGGAATGGCTCGCAGGTAACGCAGGAGAACCCCATGCCTAAAGTGACCTTCATCGATTTCACGGGCGCAGAGCGTGTGGTAGATGCCGAGCCTGGTGAATCCGTCATGCAGGCCGCGACGGACAACATGGTGAGTGGCATTGATGCCGACTGCGGCGGAGCCTGCGCCTGCGGTACCTGCCATGTGTACGTGGACGAGCGCTGGCTCGACGCGGTGGGCAGACCCGACGAGATGGAGGAGGCCATGCTGGATATGCGCCCCGAGCGCCAGGCCAGCTCCCGCCTGTGCTGCCAGATCGAGATCACCGAAGCGCTGGACGGCCTGGTCCTGCGCCTGCCCGAATACCAGATGTAGCAACCGACGATCGCGCGCGAGAGGACAGCAGAATGAACGACTCAGTCAGAATCCACAGCGGCCCGATCCCGGATGCCGGGACGGTGCCGATCGATCAGCTTGACGTCAGCGATCCGCGGCTGTTCCAGAATGACAGCTGGCAGCCGTACTTCGCCCGACTGCGACGCGAAGATCCGGTGCACTACCTGGCCGACAGCCCGTTCGGGCCCTTCTGGTCGATTACGCGTTTCAACGACATCGTCTACGTTGACACGCACCACAGGATATTCTCGTCGTCGCCAACGATCGTGATTGGTGATCTCATCGATGAGCTGCAATTCGACAATTTCATCTTTATGGATCCCCCGAAGCACGACGTTCAACGCGCAGCGGTCCAGCCGGTCGTCGCGCCAGCCAACCTCGCGACACTCGAACCTGTCATCCGGCAGCGCGTTGCGCAGATACTGGACGGATTGCCGGAAGGTGAGTCGTTCGACTGGGTCGATAAAGTCTCGATCGAGCTGACCACGCAGATGCTTGCGACCCTGTTTGACTTTCCGTTCGAGGACCGCCGCAAGCTGACCTACTGGTCCGATCTGGCGACGGCCACACCGGAAATCGCAGGCGGAACCTCCGTAACACAGCAAGAACGCGTGGCCGGGCTGACCGATTGCCTGGAGACATTCATGGGTCTGTGGCGTGAGCGCTCGGGCAACGAATCGGGCTTCGACCTGATCTCGCTGCTGCAGCGAAGCGAAGACACGCGCGATGTCATCACGCGACCGATGGAGTTCCTCGGCAATCTGCTGCTGCTCATCGTCGGCGGAAACGACACGACGAGAAATTCCTTGAGCGGCGGCGTGCTGGCACTTAACCAGAATCCGGCCGAGTATCAGAAACTCCGTGACAACCCGGGCCTGATTCCGAACATGGTCTCGGAGATCATCCGCTGGCAGACCCCGCTCGCCCACATGCGTCGCCGCGCGACCGAGGACACGGAGCTCGGCGGCAAGACCATTCGCAAGGATGACAAGGTCGTGATGTGGTACGTCTCCGGCAACCGTGACCACGAAGTCATTGACCGGGCCGATGAGTTCATCATCGACCGGCCGAAGGCGCGCCACCACTTGTCCTTCGGCTTCGGGATACACCGTTGCATGGGCAACCGGCTCGCCGAGATGCAGTTGCGCATCGCCTGGGAAGAGATCATGAAACGTTTCGAAATGATTGAAGTGGTCGGCGAACCCGTGCGGGTCCGCTCCAACTTCGTCAAGGGCTTCGAGCACCTGCCCGTGACGGTGCGGCGTCTGCGCTGACGTGCAATGCGCCTGCTCCTAAACTAAAATCCCCGGCCAGTTCGTCATGTCTTGGCGCTCGGCGCCTTGCGCCGACGGAGTTCTGGCGAGCCTTTGAATGACGACGGACAAGGGCCGCGAAGAACCGCGGGAGGGCAAGGGGCAAACGATGATCTCAAATTCCGCCACGATTTCTGTTGCCATGGCGCTGGCGCTCGTCTCAGCGCTCGGTGTATCCGCGGCTCAGGCAAGCGACGCGGCCGAGGCCAGGGGCCCGTACGGCTTTTCGCCGTACGCAGGCGACACTCATCCCACCCGGCCCTTATGGGGCGAGCAGCATCTTCACACGGGCTGGTCCGCCGATGCCGGCGGTTTCGGCGCGACACTCGGCCCGGAGGAAGCGCTTCGTTTCGCGCGCGGCGACGAAATCCTCTCCTCACTGGGTGAGCCGGTCAAGCTGAAGCGTCCACTGGACTGGGTGGTCATCACCGATCACTCCGACGGCGCCGGTGTGATTTTCGAGATCAAGGGTGAAAACCCCGAACTGATGAAGGATCCGACGCTGCGGCGTTGGGCTGACATGATGAACAGCGGGCAGGGGCCGACCGCAACGGCTGAATTGATTGCCGCCCAGTCCAATGACTCGCTGCCGGCGGCCGTCAAAGACCCGGTGCTGGCCATGGAAGTCTGGCTGAAGAACACCGCGATCATGGAGAAGTACAATGAACCGGGCCGTTTCACGGCACTGATCGGCTACGAGTGGACCAGCAACGCCGGTGGCGGCGATAACCTGCACCGCAACGTGATTTTCCGCGACGGAAAGGACAAGGCGGATCACGCGCTGCCGCTGACGACCTTCGTGACCGAGAACCCGGAAGAGTTGTGGAAATGGATGGCGAAATGGGAGGCCGACACGGGCGGTTCCGTGCTCGCGATTCCGCATAACGGCAACCTTTCCAACGGCAAGATGTTTGCACTGCACACGTTCGAAGGCGATCCGCTGACCCGGGACTGGGCGCAGACCCGCGCGCGCTGGGAGCCCATGTACGAAATCACGCAGATCAAGGGTGATGGCGAGACCCACCCGTTGCTGTCCCCGAATGACGAGTTCGCCGACTTCGAGACCTGGGATGTCGGCAACCTGGTCGGCGTGCCGAAGAAGCCTGGCATGATCGAGCGTGAGTACGCGCGCGAGGCGCTCAAGCAGGGCCTCAAGCTCGAAGCCGAACTCGGTGTCAACCCGTTCAAGTACGGCTTTGTCGGTTCGACCGATTCGCACACCGGTCTGACCGCAGTCGAGGAAGACAACTTCTTTGGCAAACACACGGGGGTCGAGCCTTCGCCCGGTCGCTGGGATCATGCCGTGATCGAGTCCGAGTTCGGTGAGCTCAAGGGCTGGCAGATGAATGCTGGTGGCTACACGGGAGTCTGGGCGACCGAGAACACGCGTGAATCGATCTGGGACGCGCTGAAGCGAAAGGAAGCCTATGCCACGACCGGCACACGCATCACCGTGCGTTTCTTTGGCGGATGGGATTTTTCTGCAGCCGACCTGAACGAGCGCGATCCCGCGCTGGCGGGGTACGCGAAGGGCGTGCCCATGGGCGGTGACCTGAGGGCCGCAGCCCCTGGGGCGGCGCCCAGCTTCCTCGTCTCGGCGATGCGTGATCCTTACAGTGGAAATCTTGACCGGGTACAGATCGTCAAGGGCTGGATGGACGCCGAGGGCGTGTTGCACGAGAAAGTCTATGACGTCGCCTGGTCCGGCGATCGCGAGGCCGGCGCCGACGGTAAGTTGCCGGCGGTCGGGAACACGGTGGACGTCGCGAACGCGTCCTGGAGCAACTCGATTGGTGCTTCTGAGCTGAGCACGGTCTGGAAAGATCCCGCCTTCGATCCGGGACTGCGTGCCTTCTATTACGCGCGGGTGCTCGAAATCCCGACGCCCCGCTGGACGGCCTATGAGGCCAAGCGTTTCCATCTGACACTGCCGGCCGAGGTGCCGATGACGATCCAGGAGCGAGCCTATACCTCCGCGATCTGGTATACCCCGTGACCTGCGGCCAGGCGCGGTCCAGTCCGTGCCCGGCCATTCCGGAAAAATGAACTGAATCAATGTCCTGCTCCGGCGCAACGCCGGTGCGCCAAGCTGGAGAAGCCTTTCGTGACTGAAGCATCCGCCAGGGACGCGTCCTGGTATCGCGAGCCGTTGCTGCATTTCCTGTTGATCGGCGCGGGTCTGTTCGTGCTCTACCACTTCGTTCGAGGCGATGGGGACCTGGCGCCGAAGGAGATCGTCGTCAGCGAGGCGCGTATCGAGGCACTGGCCGAGAGTTTCGCCCGAACCTGGATGCGCCCCCCCACCGCCCGGGAGTTGTCAGGTCTGGTCGATGATTTCGTCAAGGAAGAAATCTTCTACCGGGAAGCCGTGGAGATGGGTCTCGACCGCGACGATACGGTGATCCGACGGCGGCTCCGGCAGAAGCTCGAGTTCATCTCGGACGATTTTGCCTCGGCGATCGAGCCGACCGACGAACAACTGCAGGCCTATCTCGATGAGCACCCCGAGAAATTCGTCAATCCGGCATTGATCACTTTCCGGCAGGTCTTCCTGAGCACCGAACGTCGGGGCGACAGTGCCGGCGCCGATGCCGAAAAGCTGTTGACGGAGCTTCGTGCGGGGCGCGGCCGGGCCGACCCGATGGAGGCCGGCGACCCCTCGCTGCTGCCGCCTGGTCTCGAGGCCGCTTCACTGCGCGAGATTGCCCGAACCTTCGGTGAGGATTTCGCCGCGCAACTCGACGAGTTGCCCGTAGGACAATGGATGGGCCCGGTGCGGTCCGGCTTCGGCCTGCACCTGGTCAAGGTGTCGGGCCGTGAGGCGAGTTCGATGCCGACGCTGGACGATGTGCGGCCGATCGTCGTACGTGAATGGCAGGCCCAGCAACAGCAGGAACTCGGCGACGCGTTCTACGATCAGTTGCGCAGGCGCTATGAAGTCAACATCGAGGGCGAACTCGGGGAGCAGTTGAAGCAGGCACGCAAGGCCTGGGCCGACGCAGGGGACACGCCGTGAGAGCAGGCCTCCTACTGGTGCTCGTCGCGGCGCTGGGCTGGTTGCCATCATTTGCTGAGGCCCATGAAGTGCGTCCCGGCTATCTCGAGGTCAGGGAAATCGAGGCGGGTGTCTACGACGTCCTCTGGAAAGTACCGGCGCGCGGCGATATGCGACTGGGGCTCTATGTCCGGCTGCCCGAGTCCTGCCAGGGCGCTCCGGCAGCAACTTCGTTTGTCGGCGGCGCCTATGTCGAGCGCTGGCGCGCCGAATGTCCCGGTGGCCTGACCGGAAAGTACATCGAAATCGATGGTCTGAGCGCCACCCGAACCGATGTGCTTGCACGTGTGCAGCGGTTCGATGGCACGACCCAGACCGAAAGGCTCACACCCGAGCACGTCTCCTTCGAGGTCGTGGACGCACCCAGCAGCATGCAGGTTGCGAAGACCTACCTGGGCCTCGGCGTCGAACACATCCTGCTCGGCATCGATCACCTGTTGTTCGTACTGGCCCTGCTGTTCCTGGTTGGGGACTGGAGGCGGCTCGTCGCCACGGTCACGGCTTTTACCGTGGCGCACAGCATCACGCTGGCCGCGGCGACGCTTGGGTTCGTCAACGTTCCGCAGACACCGGTAGAAGCGGTCATCGCCCTGAGTGTCGTGTTCGTCGCTGTCGAGATACTGCACGTCTCGCAGGGCAAGCCCAGCCTGACGGCACGCAAGCCCTGGCTCGTTGCCTTCGTGTTCGGACTGCTCCACGGCTTCGGCTTCGCAGGCGCGCTGCGCGAGGTCGGCCTGCCGCAGAAAGACATCCCGGTTGCGCTGTTGTTTTTCAACGTGGGTGTCGAGGTGGGGCAGTTGATCTTCATTGCGGCCGTGGTGGCGTTGCTGAGTCTCATCAGCCGCCTGTTGCCCAGGCACGAGGCGGCCAGGGCCGGTCCCTGGCACGCGGAAAGCCTGATGCGCAAGCCCGTCGCCTATCTCGTCGGATCAATGGCGGCGTTCTGGCTGGTGCAGCGCGTGGTGGGTTTCTGGAGCTGAGCGTGTTCAGGCGTACGGTGGAATCGGCGGCAGGCATGGCAGGCTGCGCGGTTCCGTCGGCGTTTTGATGGACCGCGAACAAAGCAGGCTGCCCCGGTCTTACCGGGGAATCTTCGCGCGGGCATGGCCGATCATGATCGCCAACTCGGTCGTGCCGCTACTCGGGCTCGCCGACACGGCCGTGATCGGCCGGCAGGGCACCGTCCAGGACCTCGGCGCGATCGCGCTCGGCGCACTGGTGTTCAGCTTCGTCTACTGGACTTTCGGCTTCCTGCGCATGGGAACGACCGGCTTCATTGCCCAGGCCAGTGGAGCCGGGGACGGCGTCGAAGTGCGCGCAACGCTTGCGCGTGCCCTCGTGATGGCGCTTGCCCTCGGTGCCGGGGTAATCGTACTGCAGCTTCCGATCGCGTGGATTGCGTTCGGCCTGCTCGACGGAACCGAACAGGTTGAATCGATTTCGCAGCAATATTTTTCCATACGGATCTGGGGTGCTCCGGCGGCGCTGGCTTCCTTCGTGATCGCGGGGGCGCTGATCGGCCTGGGTCGGAGCCGGTCGTTGCTGGCGCTTCAGGTATTGACGAACGGGCTAAATATCGGGCTGGATCTGCTGTTCGCGGGCGTCTTTGACTGGGGTGCGCGCGGCATTGCGGTCGGCACCCTGATCGCGGAGTGGTCAGCCGCCATCGCCGGCAGCTACCTCGTTTTCCGAATGCTGCTCGCGCAACATGCGGATGGAGGCTCGCTCATACCGTGGGCGGCGCTTCGAGACAGCCGCGCGTTGTTGCGAACGCTGCGTGTGCACGCGGACATCATGATCCGCACATTCCTGATCCTGCTCGCGTTCGGTTGGTTTACGCAGCAGGGCGCGGTGCTTGGCGAGGCCACGCTGGCGGCGAACCATGTGCTGTTGCAGTTCGTCTTTTTCAGCGCCTTCTTCCTCGATGGCTATGCGTTTGCGACCGAGTCCCTTGTGGGTGAAGCCATCGGTAGGCGTGACCGACAGGCTTTTGACCTGGTGGTCAGGCGATCTTCCGTGCTGGCCGGGATCACGGGCCTGGGGCTCGGGATCGGCTGGTGGACCGGTGGGGTACAGGTGATTGAGTTCATGGTCCGTTCAGCCGAGGTGAGGGGAGAAGCCATGGCGGTTCTGCCCTTCGCGGCCGTCTACGTCGCCCTGTCCTCCGCGGCCTTTCAGCTCGACGGCATCTTCATCGGCGCGACCCGTACCCGTGAAATGCGCAACGCTTCGCTTTACTCGTTCGTGGCATTCATCGCAATGAGTTGGCCCCTCGTCACGATGTTCGCAAACTCGGGTTTGTGGCTCGCCTTCATCGCCTATGTCGTGATCCGCGCGATCACGCTCTGGGCCGTCTATCCGCACCTATGGATCAAGCCGGATCACACCTCTCCTGCCTGAACGACAGTGCGACTCGGTCTCGGCGCCGGCCTCGGTAATTACGGCTGGTGGTTCGGTTCCTCGCAGGATCACTCTGCCATTCTGATTCAGAATGAAGTTGTCGTGCCCTGCGGTAGAATAGACCCGATTACCGGGGCCGATGGGCCTGTGTTGTGACTTCGACCGACGGCAACGCGCGCGAATTTGACGCCCGAGTCCTCGTCGCTGGGACATTCGGCGGCGTGCGGGTAATTCATAAGGGGGGGGAATGCCCGATCTTCAAGAGACGCTGAAAAAGATTCGTTCCGCTCTTCAGCGAGGGGACGTCCTGACGGAGGCCGAGGACGTGCGAGGCCGCGTCGCCTGGCCCGGCATCGGCGCTACCTGCGAGGCGGCGGCCGTCGTTCGACCGGTCAGTACCGAGGAAGTGTCGGCCGTGATGCGGATCTGTCACGAGGCAGGGCAGCCGGTCGTCCCTCACGGGGGTCGCACCGGGCTGGTCGGCGCGATTAAGTGCGCGCCGAACGAGATCGTGCTCTCGCTGGAGCGGATGAACGCGATCGAATGCATCGATGCGCTTGGCCGCACGATGACCGTTCAGGCCGGTGTGCCGCTGCAGGTCATCCAGGAGCGGGCCGAGGAACATGGCTTGTTGTTTCCGCTGGACATGGGCGCACGCGGCAGCTGCCACATCGGCGGCAACGTGGCGACCAATGCCGGTGGAAACCGGGTGATTCGTTACGGCATGACCCGCGAACTCGTGCTGGGCCTGGAAGCGGTTCTGGCGGACGGCACCGTTATTTCCTCAATGAACCAGATGATCAAGAACAATGCTGGTTACGATCTGAAACAGGTCTTCATCGGTTCGGAGGGCACGCTCGGCATCGTCACGCGGGTCGTGCTCAAGCTGTCGGAACGTCCCAGCAGCCAGAACGCAGCGCTGGTCGCCATCCCCTCCGCAGAGAAACTGACGGCGTTCCTGAAGTATGTCGACAATGCACTGGGCGGCACGCTGAGCGCTTTCGAGGTCATGTGGAACGATTTTTACCGCATCGTGACCACGCCGCCGGCCAGGTCGGCGCCGCCGCTGTCGCAGGACCATCCTTTTTATGTTCTCGTGGAAGCGATGGGCGGCAACCAGGAACGCGATGCGGAACGCTTCGAGGAAGTGCTCGGCGAGGCCATCGAGAACGAACTCATCGACGACGCGGTGATCGCCAAGTCGTCTACCGAATATCACAACCTCTGGGGCATTCGTGACGACGTCGAGCAATTGGTTCACCTCAAGCCGCTGTTCGTCTTTGACGTCAGTCTGCCGATTCCGGCGATGGCGAAATACGTCGATGACTTGCGCGCGAATCTCCGCCAGCGCTGGGCTGACGCGAAGCTTGTCGTATTCGGCCACATGGGCGATGGCAATCTGCACGTGATCGTATCGGCGGGCGAGGCGAACGCCGAAACGAAGGAGGCTGTCGAGAAGCTCGTCTATGAGCCGCTGGCAGCGGTGGCCGGATCGGTATCGGCCGAACACGGCATCGGCTTTGAGAAAAAGAAGTACCTGCACCTGTCCCGCAAGCCCGAGGAAATACGGATGATGAAGGCGCTCAAGCAGACGCTCGATCCGCAGGGTCTGCTCAATCGCGGTCGGGTCTTCGATGCGCCTTTGGCGGGTTGATGGTGAAAGGAAAGGGAGACTGCGAGGCAGTGGCCGGCGATCGGAGGCCGGCGATGACGGAAATAGCGGAGAATGGACCATGAAGACTTTCCATTTACCGGAAGTCACGCGGCGCGTATTTCTGAATCAAACATTACAGGCACTTGGCGCAGCCGCGGCCATGCCGCTGGTGGCGGCCTGCTCGAGGCGGGAATCGCCGCCGGCGGCGGTTGCCGAGGTGCCAGCTGTGCAGACACCGTCGCTGGAATTTCTCAATGCAGACGAATACAGCACGCTCGACGCTGCGAGCGATACGCTGATCCCGCCGGGCGGTGCTTTCGAGATGGGCGCTCGCGAGGCGGGCCTCGCGAAGCGAATCGACAGTTACCTGCCGAAGATGGATCCGGGTGTATCGATGGGCTTCCGGGGTGCGCTGGCGTTTCTCGAGCAGCAGGCACCGGAGCTGGCGGGCAAGACGGCGCCGTTTTCTGCCCTGTCTGAGGATGATCGCACGGCGGTGCTGAACGCGATGCTGCAGGCGGGAGGTCTTCCCGTCGGCATCTTCCTGGCACTCAAGTACGTGTGTATGCAGCACTTCTACACGATGGACAAGACCTGGCAATACACGGGCTATGACGGTCCGATGCTGCTGGAGGGCGCGCAATGATCATTCAGGGTCATGAAATTACAAATGAACGCTCGCTGAGCACGCACACCGTGGTCGTGGGGTCGGGTTCGGGCGGCGGTGTTGCCGCGTTCCATCTTGCCGAGGCTGGTGTGGACACCATCGTCATCGAGGAGGGCGGTTATCACGTTGCCAGCGAATTCAATCAGCGCGAAGAAGACATGTGGCCCATGCTGTATCGCGCCGGTGGGCAGCAGATGACCAGCGACGGGATGATCTCGGTACTGCAGGGTTCGTGCTACGGAGGCGGCACGGTCATCAATACCTCCGACGCGCTGCCGATACCGGAGGAGGTCCTGGCGCACTGGCGTAGGCTGGTCGGTACCACGGAGTGGACCGGAAAAAGCCTGGAGGAATCTTACAGGCGCGTCTACGAATACCAGAACGTCAAGCGCAACAACAAGAGCCTGATCAACCGCAACAACGGACTGTTGCTGGAGACCGCTAAGAAAATGGGCTGGACAGCGGACATCATGCACTCGAACCGCAAGGGTTGCGTGGGCAGCGGTTACTGCCTCGTCGGTTGCGCCTACGATGCCCGGCTGGGCACCAACCTCACGTATCTGCCCTGGGCGATCGAGAAAGGTGCCGCCGTTTATACGGATTTGCGCTGCGATCACATAGAGCGGATCACTGGTTCGAAGTTCCGCGTGCATTGCATGGTCGTCGAGCGCGGCGTTCGCTCAGCGCGCGTGCCGCTGACCGTCGATTGTGAACGGGTGATCCTGGCCGCCAGTTCCATTCACAACCCGGCCATCCTGATGCGCTCCGGGCTGCATGCAGACCTGCCGCAGCTCGGCAAGAACCTCACATTGCAGCCGCAGCTCGGCGTCATCGGTATATTCGATGAAAGCGAAGAGATCATTCACTGGCGCGGTGCGCCGCAGTCAGTCGAAGTCAGCGAGTTCGATGATAATTCACCGGACCACGGTCTGGGCGGTTTTCGGATGGAAGGCATCGGAGGCGTGGTCGGCCCGATCATGATTCTGTACCCCGGTTTTGGCAGGGAACACAAGCGCTTTGCGACCCGGATGCGGAACATGTCCGTGACTCAGTTGCTCGTGCCCGATCAGCCGTCCGGGGAGATCACATACGAATGGACCGAAGATGGCCGGATCGTTCCTAAGATCAACTACGTGATGAAAGAAGAGTGGAAGCAGCGCCTGAGGCGCGGAATGGCTCGAACAGGCGAGCTGTTGTTCGAGGCTGGCGCCAGGGAGGTTGCATTTGCCAACCAGTCGTTCGCGCCGGTGACGAGCCCGGATGCCCTGTCATCGATCGAAGACTTCCCGATCGAACCGGGGCTTGCAAGCTTTAACTCGGCACACAACCAGGGCACCTGCCGGATGGGATCATCGAAAGACAACAGTGTCGTAGACCAGAACCTGCGCCTGCACACCGGCGACAACATCTACGTGATGGACGCCTCGGTGATGCCGACCAGCGCCTCGACACACATCATGACGCCCATCATGGTCGTCGTTGACCGGGCCGTGCATCGCATGCTGGACTCCTGATGCCGAATCCAGGTGTAGTACGGCAGACGAAGTAATCCGGTACGTACGATTGGGTTTCGCGCCGGGGAGCGGGGAAAGGCTGACGCATACTCACGTGCGCCGCCCCTGCCGGGCAGGGTATGATTCCGGCCCGGTGCAGGCCGCATGGCCATCGAGTCCTGTGCGCCCGCCCCAGTGCAACCGACGGTCTCATTCGCGGTTGGAGCAACGGAAAAACAGATCGAGGGAAAGCTGAAATGCCGATTTCAAACAGTCTCCGCGGTGCCGCCCTGCTATCTGCAGTCCTGCTGACACTGTCCGGTTGCGGTTCGAAGGCGCCGCCGGAATCAAGCAAATCGGCTGCGTCGCCCGAGCCGCCAGCCGCTGAGATGTCCGCTGCAAAGCCCGCGGCCGGCGTCAATGGTGGGCTCATCGCGGCGGCGGCTTCCGACCCCAATACCTGGCTCAGCTATGGCCGCGGCTACGACGAACAGCGTTTCAGTCCGCTCGACTCGATCAACGAGAACAATGTCGGTGAACTCGGGCTGACCTGGACCTTCGATATCGACTACAACCGCGGCCAGGAAGCCACGCCGATCGTCGTCGACGGCGTGATGTACACGACCGGCGCCTGGAGCATCGTCTACGCGCTGGATGCCGTCACTGGCAAGTTGCTCTGGAAACACGATCCGCAGGTGCCTCGCCAGGTCGCACAGCACGGTTGTTGTGATGTCGCCAATCGCGGTGTCGCGGTCTGGGAGGGCAAGGTCGTCTTCGGGACGTACGACGGTCGACTGCAGGCACTGGACGCCGCGACCGGCAAGGTTATCTGGTCCGTGGTGACGGTCGACCAGAGCCAGCCTTACACGATCTCTGGTGCGCCGCGGATCATCAAGGGCAAGGTGCTGATTGGCAACGGCGGTGCCGAGTTTGGCGTGCGCGGCTACATTTCCGCCTACGATGTCAACGACGGCAAGATGTTGTGGCGCTTCTACACGGTGCCCGGTAATCCGGCCGATGGCTTCGAATCCAAGGCCATGGAAATGGCGTCCGAGACCTGGAAGGGCGAGTGGTGGAAGCTCGGCGGCGGTGGCACGGTGTGGGATTCCATGGCCTACGACCCGGAACTCGACCTGCTTTACATCGGCGTCGGCAACGGGTCACCGTGGAACCAGCGCATCCGTAGTCCCGGCGGCGGCGACAACCTGTTCCTCTCATCGATCGTCGCGTTGCGACCCGATACGGGTGAATACGTCTGGCATTACCAGACCACGCCCGGCGAGACCTGGGACTACACGGCCACGCAGCACATCATGCTGGCGGATCTCGATATCGACGGGAAAACGCGCAAGGTGCTCATGCAGGCGCCGAAAAACGGTTTCTTTTATGTCCTCGACCGCGCGACGGGAGAATTGCTTTCGGCGGAGAAGTTCTCGAAGGTTACCTGGGCATCGAAGGTCGACATGGAAACCGGCCGCCCGGTGGAGACAAAAAATGCCCGGTATGACGAAGGTCCGGTGCTGATTTTCCCGGCCAACCAGGGCGCCCACAACTGGCATCCAATGTCATTCAACCCGAAAACCGGCCTCGTTTATATCCCGGCCCAGGAGATTCCGCAGGTTTACGCCGAAGACAAGAAGTACAAGGTGCGCCCCGGCCTGATGAACCTCGGCGTCGACCCGATGGTGCTCGCATTCCCTGAGGACGAGGCAGGGTTGCAGGGTGTATTGGGCATGATCAAGGGTTACCTGCTGGCCTGGGACCCGGTGAAACAGAAGGAAGTCTGGCGTCACGCGCATCCCGGCGCGAGCAACGGCGGCACGCTCTCGACAGACGGTAACCTGGTCTTTCAGGGCAACACGATGGGCGACTTCCAGGCGTTCCGCGCGACCGACGGCGAAGCGCTCTGGCGCGCGCCGGCCGGCAGCGGGGTGGTCGCCGCGCCGATGACCTACTCGATCGATGGCGTTCAATATGTCACCGTGCTCGCGGGCTGGGGAGGTGCTTACCCGCTCGTGATGGGCGAGGCTGGGCTGCAGCAGGGCGAGGTCGGCACCGTCAGTCGCGTGCTGACCTTCAAGCTGGGCGGGACCGCAAGCCTGCCCCCGGGCGGTGTGCCCGTTGATCGTCGGCCGGAGCCGCCGGAAATGAAGGCCGATGCGGAACTGGTGGCGACCGGACGCATGCACTTCTTTGAGAATTGCATGGTTTGTCACGGGATCGAGGCAGTCAGTGGCAGCACGATTCCCGACCTGCGCTACATGGATAAAGACACGCATGCCGCGTTCCCGGGCATCGTGATGGGCGCGCGCGCGAACAAGGGCATGCCGAGCTTTGCGCAGTACCTGACGATGGATGAGATCAACGCAATCCACGCCTACCTGACAGAACGTGCGCACGCAGAACTCGAGCGCCTTAACTCAGCGAAGCCATAGCAAACAGGATCCCGCAACAACGGGAGGGCGGAGATGAGCAAGCGGGCCTTTCGGTCGGCAACATCTCGCCGGAAACCGTTGAGGGCGGACTCCTGGCACTCGTCCACGATGCCCACCATCCCGTGCGGGCTCGCCGGGTGGCTCACGTGTATGCTGCGGTCCCAAATGATTCGGCGCCGGGGATAAGGAATGCTTTTCGAACTGAGGCTGTTGTTCTATCGCTTCCTGAAAATGTTCATGAAGCCGGTCTCGCGCGTGATTGCGGTTCCGCGGCCGATTCTTTTTGTCGGCCCGGACTCGGCGCAACGACTCTGCGACCTGATTGCCAGTTCCGGCTATCGCCGGGTTCTGATCGCCACCGATTCAATACTCGCCGGACTGGGACTGATCGAGCCGTTGCGCGGGAGAATGATCGGGCACGGAGTCGATGTCGTTGTCTTCGACGGCATCATTCCGGACCCGACGGACGATGTCCTCGAGCGAGGCAGTGCGGCCGTGCGGGCGCACGGCAGCGACGCCATACTGGCTGTCGGCGGCGGGTCGTCCATCGATGCGGCAAAAGTCATTGCGGCGATGGCGACGACCGGCAAGTCGCCGCGCAAGCTGGTCGGCATGTTGAAGGTCAGCAAGCCACCGCTTCCCTTGTATGCGATACCTACGACAGCCGGTACCGGCTCCGAGGTGACGGTGGCCGCGGTCGTGACCGACCCGGTGAAGCACGAGAAAGCAGCGGTAATCGATCCGAAACTCGTGCCGCTGGCGGCCGCGCTCGATCCGTTGATGATGAAAGGGATGCCGAAGCCAATCACCGCGGCGACCGGTATGGATGCGCTGACGCATGCGATCGAGGCCTACATCAATCGCTGGCCGCATCCGGAGACGCCGGCGCTGTGCGTTTCGGCGGTGCGACTGATCTTTGCCAACCTGCCGCGAGCTTATGAGAACGGCGACGATCTAGAAGCCCGGGAGGCGATGGCGCTGGCCTCGCTGTATGCAGGGCTGGCATTCACGAAAGCCTACGTCGGTTACGTGCATGCTTTCTCGCACAAGCTCGGTGGTACCTATGGCGTACCGCACGGACTGTGTAATGCGATCGTGCTGCCGTTTGTCCTGGATTTCGTCCAGGACTCCGATTACGCGCGATCACGGCTGGCCGAGCTGGCGCTCGCGATTGGCGCAGGTACCGAAGGCGAGTCTCCCGAAGTTCTCGCGCAGCGGTTTATCGACCGGGTTCGGGCGCTCAACGCCATGCTCGGCGTTCCGAAGGAGATCGCGGCGCTGCAAGCATCAGATCTCAACAAGGTCGCGCGCGCAGCAATGATCGAGGCAAGCCGGGACTATCCGGTTCCAAAAGGCATGACTCTTGGAGAGGCGGAGGCCGTATTGCGACAGATGCTGCCGACCGAATCCCCGGCCGCCGCCTGATCGCCGGCAACGTTCCAAACCCGCGCACCGGAGACGATCGTCCGATGGATCCATTCGAGTTCCTCACCGGGCTGGGCAGGGATCAGCATGACATGCGCGCGTTTGACTACAGCCACCACCGGCTATTACAGGGACTGCTGGTGGTAGCCGTGATTCTGATGGCAATCAACGATATTCACGCGGCACAGGTCGTCATCCTGCTCTTCCATGCCTGTATCGGCTCGCCACTGTACGGATTCCGCATCAGCTGATCAGCCTGGCCCAATGGCGATGCCAGCAGAAGGTTGCGTGACATCTGATCCCGAGCAGTTGCGGCGGCTAATCCAGCGCAGTTCGCGGCGGCTCAACCCCGGCGGGGCGCTTGTGCCGGCGGTAGGACCACAGGTACTGGCTGGGGCAGCGGGAGATCAGGTTCTCCATCGCGCGATTGACCCAGCGCCCGTCGCTTTCTTGAGGCAGGCGTTCCGGCATGGCCGAGAAATTCAACTCAAAGCCGGCTCCCTGTGGAAGCCTTCGCGTGTAACAGATGACGATCGGGGCGCCGCTGTTTTCAGCCAGTCGGGTGGCCAGCGTCATCGTGTACGCGGGCCGCCCGAAGAAGTCCGCCCACTCACCTTCGCCTTTGCTTGGCACCTGGTCAGGCAGCATGCCGATGGTTTCTCCCTTGCGCAGGGCCTTTAGCAGTACGCGCACGCCTTTCAGGTCGGTCGTTGCCGTCTTCATGCCCTCCTTGTTGCGGCCCGCCAGCATCAGCGGCTCGAGCTCGACTCGGCGCGGCGGCCTGTACAACACGGTCATCGGGGCCCGCAGTGCAAGCCATTGCGCTGCGACCTCGAAACTGCCGAGGTGGGGCGTCAGGTAGACGATTCCCTTGCCCATTCGCTCGGCAGCCTCGACGATCTCGATTCCGTTGACGTCGCGGACGAGACTGGCGATCTCGCGCGAAGACCGTAACCATAAGGCCGGCAACTCCATCATGCCCTTGCCGTGTTCGGTGACGGTCTGGCGAAGCGTTTCCTCCGCGCCGAACCCGGCATCCTGAAGATTCTTGCGGATACGCCGCCGTTCTCGTGCCGAGGAAAAATAGAACACCCACGCGAGTGCTGCCCCGACCCCGTGCAGGCGGCCCAGCGGCCATCTCGACAGGCGTTGCGCCAGCGAGATCACGCGATTCGCTTCGATCTGCATCAGGCCAGTATTCCTCGCACACCGGTCAATGGATCGCCGGACCCTGCATGGCCAGTGTGCCTGAACGGCCCGGCACCTCACCGTCGATCACGGCATGTCGCGGCAGTTCCCGCACGTCGAGCGTGGCGCAAACCGCCTCAACCGGGCCGGCTGCATACCCCTGGGCACGCCATCCATCGAGCAGCGCCGAGAGCACCGGCAGGAGCTTCATACCCTCGAGTTCTGCGTGCAGCGTGAACACGGGCGGGTGAGGCGGCGTACCGGCCGTTCGGCTCAGCACGGCATCCGCGACGTCATGCTCCGAAATGCCGTCCCGACCCAGCAGTTCATCCAGTGTTGGCAAGGTGGTCGGTATTTGCGGGCAGCGCATCGCTTCGCCTTCGACGACCGGAAGAAAAGGGTGTGCGCCCCGCGTGTCCGACGCGTACTCGAAGCCGCACCGGTCCATCCCGGCGAATGCCGCTGCGTTCATCTGCCAGCCAGCCGCGCCATGGGTCTTTGCCGCCACGCCAAAGACTTCCTCGAAACGCTGCCTCGCAAGATCGATCTGTTTCTGCGTCCATGGGCCGGTCGCACGACAGACGCGATCCTGCCATTCGACGTGGTCCCAGCTGTGAATGCCGACCTCGTGCCCGGCGTCGCGCACGCTTCGCATGACAGCCGCGCACTGGCGGCCGATGTCCGGTCCGCGCAGCAGGGTGCCGTACATCAGCGTCTTCAGGCCGTAGTGACTGACCACCGAGGTGCGTGAGACCTTGCCCAGGAAGCCGGGCCGGAACGCTCGGCGGATCGCACGACCGGTGTGATCCGGACCCAGCGAGAACAGGAAGGTGCTGCGAACACGCTGCCGGTCGAACAGACGAAGCAGATGGGGTACGCCTTCGCGCGTGCCGCGCAGCGTGTCCACGTCCACTTTCAGGCCCAGTCTCACGTGAGCAGGTCCCGCGCCTCGACGACGTGTTCGCGATAGGCGTCGAATATCTGTCGCAAGGCATCGTCAAATGAAACCCGCGGCTGCCAGCCGAAGTCGCGCCGCGCAGCATCGATATTCGGCACACGCTGCAACACGTCCTGGTAGCCCTTGCCGTAGTACTGCTCCGCAGGCACGTCGACCAACCTGACCTGCTCGCTGAACTGGCTGTACTCCGGGTAGCCCGCGGCCATCGCGAGCATTGCCTCTGCGAGTTCGCGCACCGAGAGATTGTTATCCGGATTGCCGATGTTATAGATCTTGCCGCTGGCAACATCACCCGGGTTGTCGATGATGTTCATGAGCATGTCGAGACCGTCTTCAATGTGCGTGAACGAGCGCCGTTGCTGTCCGCCGTCGACGAGCTGTATCGCTTCGCCGCGCACGATCTGGCCCAGGAACTGGGTCAGTACCCGCGAGCTGCCTTCCTTTGCCGTGTTGATCGAGTCGAGTCCCGAGCCGATCCAGTTGAACGGGCGGAACAACGTGAAATCGAGTCCCTGCTGCTGGCCGTAAGCCCAGATCACGCGGTCCATCAGCTGCTTTGATGCCGCGTAGATCCAGCGCTGCTTGTTGATCGGTCCGTAGACCAGTGGCGAGGTTTCCGGGTCGAAGCTCGCGTCTTCGCACATGCCGTAGATTTCCGAGGTGCTGGGGAAAATCAACCGCTTGCCCCATTGCACGCAGGACCTGACGATCGGCAGGTTCGCCTCGAAGTCCAGTTCGAAGACTTTCAGCGGTTCCTGCACGTAGGTGGCCGGCGTCGCGATCGCAACAAGCGGCAGGACGACGTCGCATTTCTTGATGTGGTAGGCGATCCACTCCTTGTTGATCGTGATATCGCCTTCAAAAAAATGAAAACGATCGTGGCTGAGTTCGGCTTCGACCCGATCCGAGCGCATATCCATGCCGTATACATGCCAGTCCGTCGTACGCAGAATGCGTTCAGCCAGGTGATGGCCTATGAAGCCGTTGACCCCGATTACCAGTACATTTTTCATTGCTGTAAACCCTTACAAAGCAGAACTGACAGGCTGCCCGAGAGGCACAGCCGTCGATCGAAAAAGTGCCGTGAATCCCGTCGCGTCGATCCGCTGGTCTTCGTGTTCGATGTCGAGAAGCCAGAGCGAGCCGCCGTCGCCACAGGTGGCGATGATGCGTCCGTCGTGCACGGCCAGCCGTGGGCTGCTCCTGGCTTCGGGCGCCCGATCGGCAAGGCGTTTGCTCCTGAGGACGCGCAGATGATGTCCTTCAATGTCAGTGAACGCACCCGGATACGGGGGGGCTACGCCGCGGACAAGATTGTGTACGCGCGCGGCAGGCAGGTGCCAGTCAATGAGGCCATCCGCCGGCTTTCGCCCACCGAAGTAGGAGCCGCAGGTGAGGTCCTGCTCTCGATGTGCAGCCGTACCTGTCAGCAATGACGGCAATACCGCGTCGAGCGCGATTTCCGCCGCTACGGCGACCTTGCCAAACACTTCTCCGGCTGTGTCATCCGGAAATATCGGTACGCGCTGTTGAGCAACGATTGCGCCGGCGTCCGGTTTCTCGACCATGGCGTGAAGCGTCGCGCCCGTCTCACATTCACCATTGATGACCGCCCAGTTAACCGGAACGCGGCCCCGATAGGCCGGCAGCAGCGAGCCGTGCATGTTGTAGGCGCCCCGCGAGGCCCTCGACAGCAGGCTCACGGGCAACATGCGGCGGTAATAGAAAGAAAAAATAAAGTCCGGCCGCAGCGCGCCAATCCGATCTTGCCAGTCGTCGCTCCCGACGTCGGCCGGCGCCACGCAGGGCAGGTCATTTTCCCGGGCCAGGTCGGCGACACTGGAGAACCAGATGTGCTCGGACGGATCGTTCTCGTGCGTCAGCACGAGGCGAACATCGACGCCGTGCGCGAGCAGTGCCGAGAGGCAGCGATAGCCGACCTCGTGATAAGCAAACACCACGGCCGTGGTCACGCGGTCGAACTCCCCCGGCTCTGCAGCGGCAGCTCGATCCGCCGGCGGCGCTCCAGCTCGAATTCGTCCTCGACTTCCGGCGCCTCGAGAATAGCCTGCACCAGATAACGCGGGCGGGCACGCGCTTCCTGGTAGATTCGCCCGACGTACTCGCCGAGCACGCCCAGCCCGAACAGTGCGACGCCGATCAGGAAGAACAGGATGCCGAACAGCGTGAAGAGCCCTTCTGCTTCGGGCCCTACAATCAGTCGCCGGATCGCGAGGAAAATCACGAACACCAGGGAGCCCAGCGAAATGACGATGCCGAACAGGGAAAACAGCTGCAGCGGCACGAGCGAAAAGCCTGTCATGAGGTCGAAGTTGAGCCGGAGCAGGCTGTAAAGCGAATACTTTGATTCGCCCGCGGCGCGTTCTTCGTGGGCGACTTCGATCTCGGTCGGGTTGTGTGCGAAAAGGTAAGCCAGTGCCGGCACGAAGGTATTGACTTCGCGTGACCGGTTGACGGCGTCGACCACGCTTCGCGAGTAGGCGCGCAGCATGCAGCCCTGGTCCTTCATGCTGATATGCGTCGTGCGATCGCGAATCGAATTCAGGAAGGCCGATGCCTTGCGGCGGAACCACGTGTCCTGGCGCGCGCGCCGGTAAGACCCTACGTAATCGTGACCCAGGCGGATCTGCTCGAGCAATCGGCCAATTTCCTCGGGCGGGTTCTGCAGGTCGGCATCGAGTGTCACGACGATGTCACCCCGTGATCGTTCGAATGCTGCGAGAATCGCCATGTGCTGGCCGGCGTTCACCGCGAGCAGGATCACGCGTGTCACGTCGGGCCGGCGCTCGTACTGAGCCGCCAGCTTGCGCGCTGATTCATCGCGGCTTCCATCATCGACGAAAATGATTTCATAGCGAACGTCGAGCGCATCGAGCGCCGGGTAGAGTCGTGCGCACAGCGCGTCAATGCCCTGTTCTTCGTTGTAGACCGGAATCACGACCGACAGATCAATCCCGTTCATCGCCTTGCCTCGGTGAGTACAGCGTCGATGGCCGCGCAACTGCGGTCGACGTCATCATCGCGCATCGCGGGGAACAGCGGCAGGGTCACGGTCTGCTCACCAATTCGTTCGGAATTTGGAAAATCACCGGCCTTCCAGCCCTGCTCACGATAGACGCTGAACAAATGCATCGCCGGGTAGTGCACGCCGACACCGATGTCGTGACTGCGCATCCGCTGGATAAATTCGGCCCTCGAGATACGCAGGCGATCGAGTTGCAGAAGGGGCGCGAAAATGTGCCAGCTGTGTCCCGAGTCGCCGCGTGCCGGAAGTCGCAGCAAGTCCTGGGATGCGAGCCGGTCAAAGTACCGGGTGGCCAGCGCCAGTCGGCGCTGATTGAAGGCCTCGAGCCGTTCGAGCTGGCCCAGGCCGACCGCGGCTGCAATATCCGACAGGTTGGACTTGCCGCCTGCGAGCAAAGCATCCATGTGGCCCAGGTCATCCTTCTTCAGGCCGTGAAATCGCTCGAGTTCGGCTGTCTCGATTTCTTCCGGTCCGGGGAAGGATATCGCGCCGCCCTCGATGCTCGTCATGTTCTTGTTGGGGTGGAAACTGAATACCACGAGGTCGCCGTAACTGCCGATCAGGCGTCCCTGGTGCCGGCTGCCGATCGCGTGAGCTGCGTCTTCGATCACGCGCAGGCTATGGTCTTCTGCCAGCGAATAGACGGCATTGAGATCACAGGGCAACCCGGCGAAGTGCACCGGCATGATCGCGCGCGTGCGCGGGGTGATGGCGCGCTGGACCTGCTCGGGTGAAAGGTTCTTTGAATCGAGCTCGACATCGACAAACACGGGTTTTGCACCGACACGGACAATGACGTTGGCGCTGGCGACAAAACTCATCGCCGGGACGATCACCTCGTCGCCGGGACCGATCCCGGCGACCTTGAGTGCGATTTCGAGGCCCTCGGTGGCCGACGTGAACGTCCTTACCGGGCGTCCGCCGAGGTAATCGCTGACCGCCTGCTCGAACCTTGCCACTTTGGGGCCGGTGGCGAGCCAGCCGCTGCGCAGGCTCTCGACGACCGATGCAATCGTCTGCTCGTCGATACTCGGTCGGGTGAAAGGTAAAAAGCTCATTGGACTGAGACCCTAGCTTCTGGCGACGATCCAGACGCCGAGAATGATGATGCCGATGCCGAGCAGGCGCATGGGCGTCACCTGCTCGTTGAACAGCGCCCAGGCGGCAAATGCATTGACCACGTAGCCGATCGACAGCATGGGATAGGCCACGCTGACTTCGACGCGGGTCAGCGCCACGATCCACACCACGACGCTGATCGCGTAGCACAGAAGTCCGCCGAAGATGTGCGGTTCGGTTGCGAACTTCATTCCTGCCGAGAGCAGCGAATCGGGTGAGAAGGCCACGGGGCCCACGGTGTTGGCGCCCGCCTTCAGGAGCAGTTGTGCCAGGGCATTGAGCAGCACGCCGGTCAGGAGCAATGCAAACGTTGCCGGCGTCATTGCTTTTGCACGGCAAGGAACTTGAGGTTTTCGCCCAGTACCCGGCCGTGCAGGCCGGCCCGCTGCAGTTCATCGTAGACCGAGGGTTTCATGATCGCGATTGCCTCCGGTTCGCGGTCCCATGCCGCGAGGAATGCCTGCCGGTCCGGCAGTGCCTTATCGGGCTCCTGTTTAAGGCCGAACTCGAACTCACCATGATAGTCCACGAGCGTGTGGGTTCGCCCCAGGTAAAAAGACACGGTCTGTTCATACTCTTCAACGACGAATAACGCCGTGTCGGCACTGATATGAGGCGCGATGGCCTCGGCGAGGCTTCGTCCCGAACGCGATTCGCGCAGCGCATCAGAGCCCTGCAGCAGCAACGAGAGAAACACCAGCGCACCCATCGCGGCCAGCGTCATGGCCAGACGGCGTCGGGACCCGGATCGCAGCAGCGCAAAGCCCGTCCAGGCGGACAGTGCCAGCGTCGCGAGCCCGGCTCGAACACTCAGTGCGAGCCCCCCCATCAGCGGCTCCGGAATTCGATCGCTCTCCGGTATGGACACCAGCAACGCCGCGACGAGCCCGATCGAGGCGACGACCGCGATAGCCAGCAAGTGGTGCCTGAGCACGCGGACGCTTGCCCGATGGATGAAGTCCCCCGTCAGCAAGGCCATCGCTGGAAACGCCGGGAGAATATAAGGGGCCAGCTTCGAGCTCGAGAGGCTGAAAAAGCCAATCACGGCAAGTACCCAGAGCAGGAGAAAGCGACGGCTGTCAAAGCCCGTCTGCGGTTCCGCGCGCCAGGCGCCGAGCAGCGCATGTACGGTCAGTCCGGTCCAGGGCAGGGCTCCGGCCAGCGCAATGACCGGGAAATACCACGCCGGCTCCGTGTGCTTGTGCACCGGGGTCAGGTAACGCTCAAAGTGTTCGTGTATGAAGAAGAAGTGAGCGAACTCCGGGTTTCTCATCGAAACGATAACGAACCAGGGCACGCTGAGCAGCGCAAACCAGGCGAGCCCGGGCCAGATCCGCAGTCTTCGCCATGGCGAGAAATCGCGATTCAGCGCACTGTAGGCGATCAACGCCAGCACCGGCAGTGCCAGGCCGATGAGCCCCTTGCTGAGCAGCGCAAGCGCCGCGGCGATCCAGGCCATCGACATCCAGTGAGGTGAGGGTTCGGGCAGGCCCGTTCTCGGTTGCGCCAGTATGAAACCCGTCATGGCGAGCTGCAGAAAGAAGCTCACGCCCATGTCCAGGATGTTCAGGTGACCGAGCACGAAGTACAGCAGGGAACTGGCCAGCACGAGCGCGCTGAACAGGCCGGCACCGGGTCCGTAGAGTCGCCTGCCGAGGAAGAAAGCCAGCAGCACGCCGGCGAAACCGGTCAGTCCGACCCACAGACGCGCCGTGAACTCGCTCTGGCCAAGGGCGGCGTAGCCGACGGCCGTTGCCCAGTAATGAAGCGGCGGCTTCTCAAAATACTTGATGTCATTCAGGCGCGGGGTCACCCAGTCGCCGCTGGCTACCATTTCGCGCGGTATCTCTGCGTAACGGCCTTCGTCCGGGTTAAACAGTGCCCGACCGCCAAGGCCGGCAAACCAGATTCCGGCCGCAACCGCCAGTATGACCAGCAGCCAGGCAGGCCCGGTGGACTCCCTGCCGGCTTTTTTGTTGATTGCCTGATTCAAGTCGTGCCGGTGTTCGCCGTGTCCTGTCAGACCGGTTCCTTAAAGAAAGCGGTTGCCGACCCGCTGATTCGACATTGTAGGGTTTGATCGACGTCAGCGCGATCTCGATCCTTTGGAACGGGCCGGCGCACTCCAGCGACGCCGTCGGATCACCGCGACTCACTATCTGGCCTCCGTCGTGGCAAACTTGGACTCATGCCAGTCCATGAAGCCAATGGCTCGATTGCTGTTGTCGGGCCCCGGGCCATCCCTCGCCCGTCCGGCAAACGCCCGCGCCTGAGGCGCGCGGCTGTCCTCCTGGTGTGCCTGGCCGTATCGATGTCGCTCTCAGGTTGCGGGTTATGGAGAAAGATCACGGGTGAGGAGCGGCGTAACCGGGAAGCGGCCGCCAAAGTGCAGGAGATGCGGCAGCGGTGTGAGCGGTATGCCGATGCCTACGTCGGGAAGATCCTCGAGTCGGTCGGCGCCATTCTCGACATGACCAGCGACCCGCGGGTGTACGACCGGCTAACGGCCTGGCAACTCGGGCAGGTGAATGCAGCCTACACGATCGCCACCGGTGAAAGCCCGCTGGCCTGCTCGCTCGACTTTGTCGTGCTGGCAACGCTGAGCAGGGACGTTATACAGAAGCTCGTGAATCCGGATCAGGGCGGTGGGGAAGCCCCGCTGATCAAGCTCTACCGCGATATGGAGGATGAAGCCTGGGATAACGCCGCGAAGGTCTTCACGACCGAACAACTGGACGAGCTGCGCCAGATAATTGCCGACTGGCTGGAACGAAACCCGGAGGTGAAACTGGTCGGTTTTGCTCGCTTCGGGGATTTCGCATCGGCTGCGGGCTGGGGTGCCCAGAGCAGTTCACCCAGCAGCCTGCTTTCGCTGATTGGCATCGACCCGCTGGAAGGGCTCGATCCGGCGGTCCGCCAGATCGAGCAATCGCGACTGCTGGCCGAACGGGCGATTTTCTACATGCAACGCCTGCCCTACCTGGTCGACATCCAGGCGCAGCGCGCGATCGCGCAGGCGGTAATTGCGCCGGGTGTGGAAGGCCTGCTGGAAAACCTCGACCAGGCGAGCGGTGCAATGGAAACTTACGCCGTTGTCGCGCAGGGCCTGCCAGGTGATTTTGCTCGTGAACGCGATGCCCTGATAAGACAGCTGTCCGGTGAATTTCTTGAACAGCAGGCGGAGCTGCGTGCGGTGCTGGTCGACCTGCAGGGTACTTTGCAGTCAGGCAGTGAAACGGCGCGGGCGATCGATGCGGCCGTGCAATCCATCGATCATTTAATGGCGCGATTCCCGCAGTCCGATCAGCGTGGGGATGGCGGACCCGGCAAGCCTTTCGACATTAACGAGTACACCGCCGCGGCTACGGAGTTCACGCGCACGGCGCAACAACTTACGGGCCTGGTCGACGTACTCGGCAGGGAGAGTTCGCAGGTAGCCGGGCTCGTGGAAGACAGTGTTGCTCAGGGTCAGACACTGGTCGACTACTTGTTCAAACGCGCCCTGGTGCTGATTGTCCTGTTGCTGGCGGGTCTGCTTGCCGCGGCGCTGGCCTACCGCTGGCTGGCGCCGAAGATGGCGCGACGGCCGGTGGATTGACCCACGCATTATGCTCGAAAGTAGTGTCCGAGAGCATATCGGCCGCCCGGCCGCTCAGCGGCGCTTATTTCCTGCTCGACCGACCTGAGAATTTCGACGAACGCGATAGCGGCGGGCGAGAGCGTTCGCCTCGCAAGGCAGACCACGCCGTAGCCGGTCTGCATCAACGGCAAAACCAGGGGCAGGATCGCCAGCTTGCCGGCATCGAGGTCTTCACTGATCTGGCTGATGGTCGCGATACCCACTGACTGGCTGCCCCGGACGATATTTTGAGCGAGCCGGATTGTGTCGACCCTGACGCCGGCAAATCCTGGCACGAACGATCCCGAGGCCGCTGGTCCCCTTGCCCCGCCCAGCAGCTCGACAACCCGTGCCGGCAGCGCGGCTGCCACCAGGCCAAAAGACATGATCTGCTCGAGCGATACGAGTTCTTTGGCTGACAGCGGGTGGCCAGGAGCGCAGTAGAAATAGGCCTGGTGCGTCGGCAGACGCTCCAACTCGAGCCGCTCGGCGGCGCCGGCCTCCTGCAGATCGACAATGGCAAGATCGACTGTCGATTCGAGGACCCGCGTCAACATGTTCGGCCAGTTGCCCTCATTGATTTCGATGCGAATCTTCGGATGCTGGTTGAGCAGGCGCGATACGGCGGTACCCACCGAGATGTCCGCAGCGTAGGGTCCCACTGCAATCTTCAGGGTCCCCGTTTCCAGGCCGATCATCAGATTGAGGTCGTTCTCGACTTGAGAGGCCTGCTGCAGAAGCGGCCCGCCGAGTTCGAGCAGGCGCCGGCCCGCGGGCGTTGGCCAGACACCCGAACGTCCCCGGTCGAAGAGCCGCATGCCAAGTGAGCGTTCCAGTGACTGGATACTGCGAGTCAGTGCCGGCTGGCTGAGCGAAAGCACCTCAGCGGCCGCAGCATAGCTTCCCTTTGCCGCCAGTGTCAGCGCATGTTCCAGTCGCTTCAGATCCAGACTCATGTGCAAATGTTATTGAAAGTATTTATTAAATGCATTAGACCATAGTCCGCGAGATTACGTATTATCCGCAGTTATCTCTGTACACGACCGTTTAGAACGGCGCCCGAGCAGTCACCCGAAGGGAGAAAGCAATGTCTCGGAAATCCGCAAGGCAGATAGCCGCCTTATTGTCTGCGCTGGTGACGGGTGGCGCATTCATGGCTCCCGCCAGTGCGCAATCGGCTCGGCCGAACATCCTTGTTGTCTGGGGCGACGACATCGGGCAGAGCAATATCAGTGCCTATACTCATGGCCTGGTCGGCTACGAAACGCCGAACATCGACCGGATTGCCAACGAAGGCATGATCTTCACCGATTCCTACGGCGAGCAGTCATGCACGGCCGGGCGCTCCTCGTTCATCATGGGGCAGAGCGTGTTCCGTACGGGGCTGTCCAAAGTCGGGCTGCCGGGTGCCCCGCTGGGCATGCGCAAAGAAGACCCCACCATTGCCGCGCTGCTCAAGGCGCAAGGGTATGCGACCGGGCAGTTCGGCAAGAATCACCTCGGTGACCGCGACGAGCAGTTGCCGACCAATCACGGATTCGACGAGTTTCTCGGTAACCTCTATCACCTGAACGCCGAGGAGGAGCCCGAGAACGAGGACTATCCGGCCGATCTCGTACTCGAGAATGGCAAGACTTTCGCAGAGACCTTCGGTCCACGAGGCGTGCTGCATTCCTGGGCGTTGCCGGGGGGCGGGCAGAAGATCGAGGACACGGGACCGCTGACCAGGAAGCGCATGGAGACCGTCGACGACGAAACCTCAGACGCTGCGATCGATTTCATTGAGCGGCAGCATGCGGCAGGTAAGCCCTGGTTTGTCTGGTGGAACGGTACGCGCATGCATTTCCGCACGCATGTGAAACCCGAACTGCGCGGCGTGTCCGGCCAGGACGAATACGCCGATGGCATGGTCGAGCATGACCGCCACGTCGGCAAGTTCCTCGCCAAGCTCGATGAACTCGGTATTGCCGATAACACCATCGTGTTCTATTCGACCGACAACGGCCCGCACATGAACACCTGGCCGGACGCCGGCTGGAATCCGTTCCGCGGCGAGAAGAACACCAACTGGGAGGGTGGCTGGCGCGTGCCGGCCATGGTGCGTTGGCCCGGCAAGATCAAGGAAGGCACAGTCAGCAATGAAATCGTCCATCACATGGACTGGCTGCCGACCTTCCTGGCGGCAGCCGGCGAGCCGGACATCAAGGGCAAGCTCAGGAAAGGCGGCGTCAAGGCGATCGGACGCAGCTACAAGGTGCATCTCGACGGTTACAACATCCTGCCGATGCTGACGGGTGAGACCGACAAGAGCGCTCGCAAAGAAGTCTTCTATTTCTCCGACGACGGCGAACTGACCGCGTTGCGTTACGCGGACTGGAAATTCATATTCATGGAGCAGAAGACCGAGGGGACGTTCCGGGTCTGGATGGAGCCCTTCGTGCCCCTGCGAGTGCCGCTGATACTCAACCTGCGGCGCGACCCCTACGAGCGCGGTCCGACCACCTCCAATACCTACTACGACTGGCAACTCGATCATGCCTACATGTTGATACCGGCACAGGCTTACGTCTCTAATTTTCTGAAAACATTCAAGGAGTTCCCGCCACGACAGGAAGCGCCAAGCTTCAGTCTGGACAAGGTCATGGAAGCAATGGCGCCGGCGGCGCATTAACTACCGTCAGTCACGACACGCGCCTGGCCGCAGGCATCGTCGGCACGAGGATCCGGGTATGAAGACGATTTACAAGATCAGGCAATTCGAGGTGCTGGCCATCGGGATCGCGTCCCTGGCGCTGGCGGGCGGCTGCAGCAAACAGCCTTCAGGCACGACCGAAACCGCCGCGACCGCGGCCAGTGCAGGCGGTGGAGCTGAAATCGACAGTTCAGGCGCGAGCTACACCGGCGAGCGGCCAAATATCCTCGTCGTCTGGGGCGACGATGTCGGGCAGAGCAACATCAGCCGCTACACGATGGGCGTGGTGGGCTACCAGACGCCGAACATCGACCGGATTGCGAAAGAAGGCATGACCTTCACGGATTACTACGGCGAGCAGTCCTGCACGGCCGGGCGCTCCTCGTTCATCACCGGCCAAAGCGTGTTCCGTACCGGGCTGTCGAAAGTGGGCCTGCCCGGCGCCCCGCTCGGCCTGCGGATCGAGGATCCGACCATTGCGGGCCTGCTCAAGGCGCGCGGCTATGCGACCGGCCAGTTCGGCAAGAATCACCTCGGCGACCGGGATGAGCACTTGCCGACCAACCACGGCTTCGACGAGTTCTACGGCAACCTCTACCACCTCAATGCCGAGGAGGAGCCGGAAAACGAAGACTATCCCGGTGATATGAAGCTGGCCGACGGCTCGACCTTCCGCCAGAAGTTTGGCCCGCGCGGCGTCATCCGGTCCTCGGCAGACGGCAAGATCGAAGACACCGGTCCACTGACGAAAAAGCGCATGGAAACGGTGGATGACGACACCTCGGATGCGGCGATCGACTTCATCGAACGCCAGCACGCGGCAGGCAAGCCCTGGTTTGTCTGGTGGAATGGCACGCGCATGCATTTCCGCACGCATGTCAAACCCGAACTGCGTGGCATCTCCGGCCAGGATGAATACGCCGACGGCATGGTCGAGCATGACCGTCACATCGGCAAGTTCCTCGCGAAGCTCGATGAGCTTGGCATAGCCGACAACACCATCGTGTTCTATTCCACCGACAACGGCCCGCACTACAACACCTGGCCGGATGCGGCGGCAACGCCGTTCCGGGGCGAAAAGAACACGAACTGGGAAGGCGGCTGGCGAGTGCCGGCGATGGTCCGCTGGCCGGGAAAGATCAAGGCGGGTGTATGGAATAACCAGATCGTTCATCATATGGACTGGCTGCCGACCTTCCTGGCGGCGGCTGGTGAGCCCGACATCAAAGAGCAGCTCGTCAAGGGCGGCGTCAAGGCGATCGGACGCAGCTACAAAGTGCACCTCGACGGCTACAACATCCTGCCGATGCTGATGGGTCAGTCGGAAAAGAGCCCGCGCCATGAGATCTTCTACTTCTCGGACGACGGTGACCTGACCGCGCTGCGCTACGATGACTGGAAACTGATCTTCATGGAGCAGAAGACCAAGGGCACATTCCGCGTCTGGATGGAGCCGTTCGACCCGCTGCGTGTACCGTTGATGTTGAACCTGCGTCGTGATCCCTACGAGCGCGCCGAAATCACTTCGAACACCTACTACGACTGGCTTCTGGATCACGCTTACTTCCTGGTGCCGGCGCAGGCCTACGTCGGTAATTTCCTGGCAACGTTCAAGGAGTTTCCGCCGCGCCAGAAGGCGGCCAGCTTCAGCCTCGATCAGGTGATGGAATCGTTGCAGGAGCCATCAGGGCCGCATTGAACCGAGTGCGGTTCAGCTGCACTCCCTCTCGTCGCTCCAGCGGTGTTCCTCGTCTGAGGCAGTACCTTCCGCAGCGACGGATCTTTTCGCCTGCGGCGCCGAACGCAGGCATGACGACGTTGCCATGAGCCAGGGTTGCGCCGGGCAACCCGCCGAACTCGATGGGCCCGCTTCGCTGATTTGATGGGGACTGCGCCTTGCTGCGATAATTATTTTCGGTGACCGTCGTTGCGGCTGTGCTGGGCGGCCGCCCTGCATACCAAGGCGCTGGTCTTTGACCGGCGAGCGACTTTTGTCGGCAGCTTCAATCTTGATCCACGCTCAGCGGTGATCAATTCGGAAATCGGGTTGCTCGTCGAGAGCCCGGCACTGGCGGCCGAGGTGGCGTCGTTTCTCGACGAGGGTGTCCAGCCGGTCAACAGCTACCGGGTGACCCTGGACGATGATCATGACCTGCGCTGGACGACCGTCAAGAACGGCGAGATCGTGACCTTTGATCATGAGCCGGAAACGAGCCTCTGGAAGCGCTTTTCCGCAGACATGCTCAAGCTGCTGCCGATCGAGGGACAGCTCTAGCGGTCATCAGTTTTCGGCGTGATTCAGCAGGTATTCGCCGAAACGCTCACGGAGATCCTTCTTGCTGATTTTTCCGGTGGCGGTCATGGGCAGGCTGTCCACAACGACCACGTCATCCGGCACCTGCCACTTCGCGAACTGTTTGGCGATGTGTGCCAGCACCGAGTCCCGGTCGGGCGTGCGACCCTTGTGCGGTACAACGAGCAGCAGCGGGCGCTCCTCCCACTTCGGGTGCCGGACCCCGATTGCGGCTGCCATCGAGACATCCGGGTGTCCACAGGCGCAGTTCTCGAGGTCCACGGAACTGATCCATTCGCCGCCCGACTTGATGACGTCCTTGGCCCTGTCGGTAATCTGCAGGTAACCATCCTCGCCAATGGCGGCCACATCGCCGGTGCTGAACCATCCGTCGGTATCATGGGCGCCCGAGTTGGCCATTTTGAAGTAGCCGCTGCAGACCCACGGTCCGCGAACCTTCAGTTCCCCGGACTGCCGTCCGTCCCAGGGCAGTTCCTCGCCCGCGTCATCGACGATCTTCATGGCGACACCGAAAACGCCGTGCCCCTGCTTCGCCTGGATCCGGTGCCGCTCTTCTGCCGGCAGTGCTTCCATCCCGGGCCGCAGCGAGCAGACGGTGCCCAGCGGGCTCATCTCGGTCATACCCCAGGCCTGCACCAGCGTGACACCAAACTTCTCGTCAAATTCGCGGATCATGCTTAGCGGGACTGCGGACCCGCCCACCAGCGTTCTTTCCAGCGTTTCGAGCTGCAGGCGATTTTCTTCCAGGTAGGCCAGCAGGAGTGTCCATACGGTCGGTACGCCGGCCGCAAGAGTCACGCGTTCTTCATTGAGCAGTGATGTCAGTACGGCCGGATCACCCATTTTCGGACCCGGGAAGACGAGCTTCGCACCGACCATCGGCGCATTGTAGGCGAGGCCCCAGGCGTTCGCGTGAAACATGGGCACCACGGCCAGGATGGCGTCCCTGCCGCTGACCCCGATGGCGTCGGGCATGCACCCCGCGTATGCATGCAGCACCGTCGAGCGATGGCTGTAAAGCACGCCCTTCGGATGGCCAGTCGTCCCCGAGGTATAGCAGAGGGAACTGGCCGAGCGTTCGTCGAGCTTCGGCCAGTCGTAGTGCTGCGATTGCCGTGCGATGAATGATTCATAAGACGACATGCTGTCGGTGGCGGCCGCCGGCATCTTTGCATCGTCCGTCATCACGATAATCTTCTCAACGCCCGGTATCTTTCCCTGCAGTCGGGCAAGCGCCGGCAACAGGGTGGGGTCGACGAACAAGAGACGATTCTCAGCGTGATTGATGATGTACTCGATCTGCTCCGGGAATAAACGTGGGTTGATTGTATGGAGCACGGCTCCCATGCAGGAGACTGCGTAATACAACTCCAGGTGCCGGTAGTCATTCCACGCCAGCGTCCCGATACGGTCGCCCGGCTGAACGCCGGCATCCTGAAGTGCGTTGGCGAGCTGACGGGCTCTGCGAAAAACGTCGCCGTAGGTGCAGCGATGGCGTGGATCGTCAGCGGTTACCGAAACCACTTCGACTCCGGGGTGGTTCCTGTCCGCGAAACGCATGATCTCGGTGATCAGCAGCGGTGTGTCCATCATCAGTCCGTGCATCGCCATCCCCTCGTCCTCATGTCAGGTGATTTTCAACGCTTTGCCCGATCCGCTCAAGACGATACCCGCGTACTCACAACGCCCGTGACCCCTCTGAAACAGGCTGTTGGCGATCAGCCAGACGCGTACGATTGCACTGGCCGATCCTCCGATGTGATGCCGGTAGTCGTCAAACAGGTCGCGCTGCTCATTGTGCCATTGACCGAGACCCTGGCTGCCCGTACGAACGACGACATGAGTCTCCTTGTCACGCCAGGTGGGCAGCGGGCAGCGATAGACGGTCCCGATCGGCAAAGCCGCGCTCCAGTAATACGTGATGTCCTGTCCATCATCGAACTCGACGGCAATACTGACGTAGTCGTGTGACGGCAGCGTATCCTCCGCCACGTCGACGGGCAGTTCATCGACTTTCCAGGACCACTTGAGCGAGGTGCCCGGTGTCAGCGGCAGGCGGGCGTCTCTGCGCAGGATGCCGACATCCCGGTGAGTGTGACAGCAGATACTGGCACGCCCGTCGGCAGCCCGGCCCGGCCAGAAGATTTCTCCGGGTCCGAGGTACCAGAGATAGTCCCACCCGTCGGGTTTTGGGCCTGGATTCACCCGATGCTCTGTGTCATTTCTCAACCATTGCGGTGCCTGGGGATCGCTGGCCGCCCCGGCAAGCGCCGCTTGGGCGTCCGATTCGCTCCTCCAGCAGGCAATCAGCACAGAGAGGCTGCCGGAAATCTTTGCGTACTCTCGAGGGTCAGTGCGCAGCCGACCCGTCTCGTCTGCCCATTCGCCCGGAAACCCGTTGGCCAGCCACAGCGCCCCGCTTCGCGCAGCGGTGAATGTGTGCGTCTTGCGCGTGCCTCGAAAAACAGGACCGCGCTCGCCGATGCGCAGCCAGAGCTGGAACGGCGGTGCGACCCAGAGATCCAGCAACCCGGAAAGGTTGGCATGGCCATCGGCAATCACCGTCACAACGTCGCCGGCAGCAATCTCGACGCCGCTATCGCTCCACGGCGGCTGGCTGGCCGGCAACCGGACAAATCGATGATTGCGCACGGCAGCGTGAGGCAGAGATTCGAGCCAGTGAGCCAGCGACGCAGAGAAGAAGTCGTGCCCCGGCGGTCGCTCGATCTGTCCCGTCGCCCTGCGCCTGAGGGCACGCGCGGCAAGCCGGGAAATGACGGCGAGGCGACGCAGGGGCGCCGTCGCAGGGCTCACGTTCCTGCCTTCCGCCGGGTACGAGCGGTCGGTTTGCTCGTGGATTTTGCGCTGGCCTTCGCTTTTGCACCGGTCTTTGTCCGGGCCCGCTTCTGCTTCCGGTCCTCGGCTCTCGAACCGTGTGGCTTGTTGGTTGAACCGGTCGAGGCATCGTGGACGCCCAGATCCACGGCCAGTTCGGCTAGCGCCTCGACCGTATAGTCAGCGACCTGTTGAACGTCGGGCATTGCTTCACGTGTGGCGATGAAAGTGACGTTCAGGCCGTCCACGTACGTGGTCGCGGTGATATTGACCGTCTGGTGATGAGCGACCACCGACAGCGGGAGGGCCAGCTCGACCGGGCACCGATTATAAAAAACCGGTTTCGTCATGCCATAGGGATTGGATACGACGGCATTGGCGAGCATCGGCAGCTGGCCGAGGCGAAATGTCTCAATGAGGCTGGCGGCCGAATGCGTCAGCACCGTATAGAGTTCCAGGACACTGCCCGGCGCGCTGCGGACTTCCTCCTTGATACGGCCCGTTTCGCGCCGTATGTCAGCGAAACGCCGGGCCGCCGACGCGCCCGGCGTGCCCAGCGGTAACTGAAGAATAGCAACCCGGTTACCCGTCCCTGCGTCTTTGCTGAGCGCGACCGGCATGTCCACGATCAATGGCCTGTCGGGCGCATCGTCATGCTCGGAGGAATAACGGCTTATCGCGATGTCGAGTGTGGTCAGCAACACATCATTCACCGTGCCGCCGCCCTGCTTTGCGACGCGTCTGACCGTCGGCAGGTCGAGTACGCAGTGGCCGAGCACCCTGTGCGAGGACGGCGCGGCCTTCAGCGCGTGCGGTGTGTTGATGAACGGCAATGACAGGCCGACGCCACCGCCGGCGCCACGCATCAGCATGCGGGCCGTCATCGCCCCGAAGCCGATTGCGTTGCCCGCCGTATCAATCGCGGCGCCGATCAGTCGTGCAAGAGGATCCTGCGATGCTGTGCGCTTCACCGGGAGTCGATCGTTGCCGAACCCTTCCCAGATTGCGTGCGTTCTCTCTTCAGTCTGCGACGCGGTGACGACGCGCTCAAAGACGTGCAGAAAGCCGATGCCGTCGATCAATGCGTGATGCGTCTTGAAGTACAGGGCGATCCGGCCTTCAGGCAGACCCTTGAATACGTGCATCTGCCAGAGGGGCTCAGCGCGGTCCAGATGCTGCTCGTGAATCGCGCAGACGGCCTTGAAAAGTGCGTGGCGATCGCCCGGGGTCCCAAGCGTATGAAAATGGATGCGCGACGCGGCATCGATGTTTTCGTCGACCGCGAAACCAAGGCCCAGGCGGCCGGGGCCCGCGACCAGGCGTTGATTGAAGGGCGGGCCGACCGGTCGTTCGAGCATCGCTTCGACCACGTGCCTGGCGAAGTCGCCGCGCAAGCCCGGAGGTGGCGCCAGCTGCAGCAACGCGCCGATATTCATCGGCCGCTGCTCGGTTTCGAGCATCAGGAAGGCCTGGTCCATCGCGTTGAGCTTTTTCATCGGTCCATCCTAACCCTGCGCGGCCGCTTCGACATCCCGTGATCGAATTGCTGTAGCGCAGCAACGCAGTGCGGATAAGCGCATCGCCCGCGGGCTCCGACGCCCCCTCAATGGTGTCGGGCGAACTTGCGCTTCGGGGCGCCGGGATCGTGCGGGCGGTCTATTTCTTGCTGGACTTCTCTGGCGGTGTCCGCCTGGTCGTGCGCCTCTTTGCCGCTCTGCGTGTGGATGGCCGATCGGCATCGAGGTCGCGTTCCAATGCCTTAAGTGCGGCGACCGTGCAGTCAGCGAGCCGCTGTACGTCGGGCAGTGCTTCGCGGATGGCTGTAAACGTAATGTGCATTTCATCCGCATAAGTGGTCGCAATGACGTTCAGCGTCTGGTGGTGGCCAATCGGCGCGAGTGGAACCGCCAGTTCCACGGGGCAGGCATTGAAGTAGACGCGTTTCGGTATTCCATAGGGATTGGAGACGTTCATGTTGCCCAGCATCGGCAGCCGGTCGAGACCGAGACTCTCGATCAGCGTTGCCGAGGTATGGGTCAATATCGAATACAGCTCGAGCACCGTTGCCGGTACCGCACGCACTTCGTCCTTGACCTGGCGGGTCTCGCGCACGATGTCCCGGAACTTCTCGGCGGGCGAGCCGGTCGGCGATCCCAGCGGGACGGGCAGCAGCGCAATCTTGTTGCCGGCATCGCCGGCGCTCTCCAGCGCGACCGGCATGATCGCGACCAGTGGTGCCTCGGGCGCCCCGGCCCGCTGCGCCGCGTAGCGGGTTGCTGCGATATCCAGCGTCGTCAGCAGCACGTCGTTGACCTTGCCACCACCGCGCTTCGCGACCCGCCGCACACGCGGCAGATCGAGCACGCAGTGGCCGAGCGCCCGATGCTGTGACGACCTGGACTTGAGCGCGGCCGTCGTGCCCATGAACGGGATCGCCATCCCGCTTCCGGCACCCGCCTTTCGCATCAACATTCGGGCGGTCATTGCACCGGCCCCGAGCAGGTTGCCGGAGGTCGCGACGGCAGCTTCAAGGCTTTGCCTGGCCAGCCTTCCGAGCGGGTCACCCGGAGATTGCTTATGCGCCTGCTGCGTTTCAGCCAGCGATTCCCACAGTGCACGCTCAGGTCGCCGGATCGGCAATTCCGAGACGATTTGCAGAAATCGACCGATAAAGCCCAGGCCATCGATCAATCCGTGGTGCACCTTCATATAGAGGCCGAGATGTCCGTTCGCGAGGCCCTCGAAAACGTGCAGTTCCCAGAGCAGTTGAGAACGATCGAGTCGCTGTTCATGAATGGCGCAGGCCGCATCGAGCAGGGCGCGCTGGTCGCGAGGCTTCGGCAACTTGTGAAAGACCATGCGCGACGCCGGGTCGGCGTCCTCATCGATATCGTAGCCCAGCGGGAACTCACCCGGCCCGAGCCGCAGTCGGTAGTTGAACGGCGCGCCCACTGGCCGCTTGAGCATTGAATCGACAACGTGCCGGCGCAGGTTGCCCCTGAAGCCCCGGGGTGGCGCCAGTTCCAGCAGCGCGCCGATATGCATGGGTCGTTGCTGCGACTCGTTCAGGTAGAAGGCCCGATCGAGAAAGCGAATCGGTTTCATGGGTCCCCCGATAAATGGCATCCGGCGCTCCATTTATGCCTTTGCACCGGATAAATGAGAGGGCCGGCGGAAGTCATGACACCCGTGCTCAGCGGCGGGTCTTCTTTCAGGCCATCTTCTTGAGTACGTTGAACTCGTCTTCCAGGTTCTGCTCGATCTCGCCGCCGGCAAAAGAAGCAATGATTCCGCCCAGCAAAGGGATGCCGCTCGTGACGTCGAAATTCCACTCGACGATGCAGCCGTTCTTGGCGGGTCGCAGCGCCTTGGTGCCGGCGATCCGGACGGGCACGCCCTTGATTTCGATCCTGAGATCGGAACGGTACCCCTCTTCGTGGCGACTCCAGTCTTCGGTGTGACTGACGATGTTGGTGGCCGGCACCATTTTGCGAATGGCGGCCGGCGGTTTGACGGGCACTTCTCTCGTGATGGCCAGCTTCACGTTCGGGGCCCGTCCCGAGCGCTTGACCTCCGGGTCTTTGCAGTTGAGCTGCTGGTACACCCGGTCCTGGTTCTTCTGTTCAGTGCAGAGCTTGAAGGCGGAGTCGACGTCGGTTTTGAGCGTGTGCTTGACGTGAATTTTCATTGGCAGCTTCCCCCGGCTGAGCCGATTTTCTGCTCAGTCTGACCGCAGGGCCGCTGTGCGGCAAGATCTGCCGTGTTCCATTGGTCAAGGTCTCAGGACCGCGGCGCCTGACAGGCGCCCATCGCGCAGATCCTGCAGTGCCCGGTTGGCATCGGCCAACGGATACGGGAGCACTTCAGTTTGAATGGGTACCGTGGGCGCCAGCGCCAGGAAAGTCTCACCATCCTGGCGAGTCAGGTTGGCGACGGAGCAAACGATTCTTTCGCCCCAGAGCATCGAGTAGGGAAACGAAGGTATGTCGCTCATGTGAATACCACCACAGACGACTGTGCCACCCTTGCGAACAACCGAAAGCGCTGCGGGAAGCAGTGAGCCCACCGGCGCAAAGATGATCGCGGCATCGAGAGTGACGGGCGGTTTGTCGGTGCTGTCACCCGCCCAGGTGCAGCCGCATTCTCTGGCGAATCCGACGGCCCTTGTATCCCCGGGGCGCACGAATGCATAGCACTCGCGCCCTTCCCAAACGGCCAGTTGCGCAACGATGTGTGCGGCGGCGCCGAATCCATAGAGCCCGAGACGTCTCGCACGGCCGGTCTTGCGCAGTGACCGGAAACCAATCAGGCCCGCGCACAGCAGCGGCGCGGCGTGCAGGTCATCAATCGCCTCCGGCAGCGGGAAACAGTAACGCGCATCGGCGACTACGTAGTCCGCGAATCCACCGTCGATGTTGCAGCCGGTGAATCGCGCGCGGTCGCAGAGGTTTTCCTGTCCGCTGAGGCAGAAATCGCATTCGCCGCAGGTCCATCCCAGCCACGGCACACCGAGCCGCGCCCCCTTCGTCAGCGATACACCGGGACCTGATGCAACGACCTCGCCGACGACTTCGTGGCCCGGGATGATCGGGTAGCAGGTGCCGGCCAGCTCATCGTCACAGACGTGCAAGTCCGTGCGGCAGACCGCACAGGCGCGCACCTTGAGCAGTACCTGCCCCGGACCGGGAACTGGCACCGGGCGCTGCTGCAAGGTCAGTGACTCACGCGGATGACTCAAGACCATTGCGCGCATCACTGAACCGGCTTGCGCAGTCATTCCATTTCCCCGTGCAGGCGTCTCGCCATACCCTTCGCATAGATCGAAGGCGCCAGGCGATTGACCCACCAGGCCAGATGGGCCGTGCTCCCGAGCAGCAGCAGGCGCCTGTTGGCTGACGCAGCGGCGTGAATCCGGTCGGCTGCGAATTGGGGTGACAGGCGGTTGCCGATCACCTGCTGCGCGTGCGTGACGGGCCTCCCGTCTCCTCCCAGTGCGTTGCGGTCGATTCGCGTTGCGACGAAAGAGGGGCAAACCATCATGACACGAATTCCTTTTGGCTCGATTTCCTCGCGAAGACTGCCAAAGAAACCGTGCAATGCGTGTTTGCTCGCCGCATAACCACTGCGCGCGATCAAGGGCGCGAACCCGGCGACACTGGAGACAACGATGATTAATCCGCGGCTCGTGGTCAGGGCGGGCAGGGCGGCCTGCGTGCAATTGACGGAGCCAAAGAAATTGACCTCCATGACGCGCCGGATGACATTGGGATCCGTGCGCTCCAGGGCACTGCGGTGGCTGATCCCGGCGTTGTTGATCAACACGTCCAGTCCGCCGAAGTGCCGGGTTGCTGCCAGGACGGATGTTTCACACGCAGCTCTGTCGCTGACATCGCATTGCAGCGCCAGGCAGTCCGTCGGGACTGCCTCGAGTTCCTGTCGCAGGGCTTCGAGCCCGGCCGAGTCCTTGTCGAGTGCCGCAATCCGGGCTCCGTCGGCCGCGAATCGCAGGGCGAGCGCCCGGCCGAGACCGCCGCCGGCGCCTGTAATAACGATCGATTTCCCGGAAAATGAACGGCGTTTCATCGCGGCGACACTACGGCGGTCCGATTCCGCGTGCCTTGCGGAATAACTCAAAGACCTCGGCGGAACTGAGCTGCGGTACGTAGCCAAAATCCTCCTTGAGGCGTCGATTGTCGAGCACCGGGCGGTAGCGCAGGAAATTCACCTGTTCGGGTCCGTACCGGGACAGGCCCAGGCGATGCAGTATCGCGAGTGCTGCTTGCAACAATCCGGCCGGCAGCGTGACGCATTGCTTGCCCAGGCGATCCGCAATCTGCTGAATACTCATGGCACCATCGCCCGCCACGTTAAAGATGCCCGACTTGTCGCTGAACACGGCATGCTCGATCGCGCCGACGACGTCCCGGTCCCAGATGAAGACAAAGGGGCTTGCCGAGCCCTTGATCGCGATCAGGCGCGGCTTTTCGAATAACGCCGTGATCTGATTGCGCGTGGTCTCGCCGAGGATCGTGCCGACACGGAAGATGACCTGCGCAAGTTGTGGGTGATCACGCCGGTATTCAGCAAGCATTTCTTCGACCAGTCGCTTGTGGTCGGAGTAGGCGAACTCCGGGTTGCCGCGCAGCGGCTGATTCTCGTCGATCCAGTCCGGGTTATCGGCGTGGTATCCGTAGGCGGCACCGCTGGACGTAATGATTATCCTGGCGACGTCGGCCGCAACACTGGCCTCGAGCACGGTTCGCGTGCCCTGCACGTCAACGGAGTACTCCATCTCACGACTCGATTGAGGCCCGGGTGTGACGATAGCTGCCAGGTGCACGACGGTATCGATGCGGTTTGCGCTCAGGACCCCGGCAAGACCCGGCTCGCGCACGTCCCGTTGCAGGTATTGCACGCCGGCCTGACGATCGGACTCGGCCACCTCGCGAACATCGCTTGCAATCACGCAACCGACGGACTGGCCGCGTACCTGGGCCGCGAGTGACTCAATCAGGCGGCTGCCGAGGTAGCCCGCCGCACCCGTCACGAGTATTCGACGCAGGCTCATGCCGGCTCCGGCACGATTCGCGGAACACGCTGACGCCACCAGGCGGCCAGACTCAGTCCCGCCAGGACATGCCAGATGCCCCACAAGGCGGCGACGATCGCCATACCGCCGAGTCCCGCAAAGAAATTGAAAACCAGCACCAGGCCCAGCCCTGAATTCTGCACGCCGACCTCGATGGACACGGCACGACGATCGGCCTCAGGCAAGCGGCTGAGCCATGCCGCTGCATAGCCGACGGCGAGCCCGAGTGCATTCAAGACCAGCACGTAGGGCATGACGCGGGGGGCATAGGCGAGAAAGAAAGGCCAGTTTGCGACCAGCGCGATGAGGATGAACCCAGCGAATGCCATGATCGCAAATATCCGCGCGGGCCGGCGCGCGCGCTCCGCGAAAGCGGGGTATCGCGCCGCCACGGTCATGCCCAGTACGGCCGGCAGTGCAAGCAGTACGGTTATCGTGCCCAGTATCCCCAGAGGGCTGATCGAGAAATCACGGAGCAGCTCGGCCGCAGCCGGATTCAGACCGCCCCACAGGGCCGTGTTGAACGGTGTAAAAAAGGTGGCCCCCATCGTTGAACAGGCGGTCAGGGTCACGGAAAGTGCGGTATTGCCGCGCGCCAGGTGCGTGAGGAAATTCGAGATATTACCGCCGGGGCAGGAGGCTACCAGTATCAGGCCGAGCGCAATGCTCGGCCCGGCGTGAGTGAGCCTGCCGAGCGCCCAGGCGGTGGCGGGCAGCAGGACGAACTGCGCCAGCAGCGCAATGACGACCGCACGCGGGGCCGCTGCGATGCTTTTGAAGTCTGCAAGCTTCATGTCCAGCGCCACACCAAACATCACCAGTGCAAGCACGATATTCAGTGCGATCAACGACTCCGGACTGAAATTCAGCCGGACCGCATCCATCGGGTTCACTTCCCCTTGGGTTCCAGGTGCATATCCTTGAAGTGCATCAGACCCGGGGCCCACATGTGCTTTACCGGATCGACGTCCACGTGCACGACGGCCGGCCCTCCGCTGGCGAGCGCCCGTTCAATCGCCGGCCTCAATTCGCGCGGATCGCCGACACGTTCACCGTGCGCGCCCATCGACTGCGCAAGCTTGTCGAACTCGATTTCGCCCAGGTCAGTCTTGATCGTCTCGTCCGGGCCGAGCGATTTCCTGATCATCGTCTTGATCGGCTTGAGCGCGAACTGCTGATTCATCTTGACCATGCCCCAGGCCTTGTCGCAGAGCACGAAATAAATCACCTGCAGATGGTTGCGTACGGCCGTCTCGATCTCCTGCGGATGGAAACCCATGGCGCCGTCGCCGATGATGCAGCAGACGGGCTGACCGGGTCTTGCCAGAGCAGCGCCCAGCGCCTGCCCGACGCCTGCGCCCAGCATGCCGAACTTGAAGGTTGACAGCAGCGTGTTCGGCACGCGGACTTCGTGGAAGAACATGGCCCAGATCGCCGTGTTTCCACCGTCCGCGACGAGGACTGTGCCTTCGGGAAAGACTTCCTGGCAGGTATGAGCGACGTGTGCCGGGTTCATCGGCACGTCCATGTCCTGCAGCTTCGCGTCGAGTTTCTCGCGCTCGGCTCTGAGCGTCGCACGGTATTTCGCGACTTTGCTGCGTCGGGTATCCATATTGATCGAGCTTCTGCGCGCTTCGATCGCCAGCGCCAGGTCGGCCAGGAACAACTTGAGGTCCGCCAGGATAGCCAGCGTCGCTGGCTTGTTCGCGCCGAGATTGTGTCCGTCGATGTCCACCTGGATCATCGACTGCTCAGACGGCGCGCGCCAGTTCGGAGCCTTGCCCCACCAGTCGGTCTCGCCGAGCCGGGAACCGAGTACCAGCACGAGGTCCGCATCGTTTCGAATCGTGTTGTTGAGCTTTATCTGCGCCATCGGGAAAGCCAGCTCCGACGTCTCGGGGAGTACGCCGCGGGCCGCCCAGCTGGTCGTCACCGGCGTGTGCAGCAACTCCGCCACCCGACGTAGATCATCAAAAGCCATCGCATGAATGACACCACTGCCGGCATGAATGATCGGCTGCTCTGCGCCGACCAGCATTTCAGCCGCGCGCTCAACCTGTTCCGGCAGCGGTGGCACCGGCTGCGTGCGGCGATACTCGTGCGGCTGCCAGGTCGGCACATCGGCCTTCACCTTGCCGTTCATGACTGTCTCGGGCACATCGAGGTGGACGACGCCGGGGCGTCCTTCGAAACAATGACGCAGGGCGGTTCTGCAGAGTTCTGACACCCGTTCGAAAGACACCACGGCGTGGCTCCACTTCGCGAGGTGTCTGATGGCGCCCACCTGGTCGAAAGCCTGGTAAGCCCCGCCGCGATCCGGGTAGACGATCTGCGGTCGACGGCAACTGGTTATCGCGAGCACGCGATTGCCCTCGGCCTGTTCGACGGCCAGGCCGGGCAGCATGTTCGCGACGCCAGGGCCGTTGCTGGCCATGCACACACCGAGCCGGCCGGTCAACCGTGCGTAGGCGCCGGCCATGTGCACCGCCGACGTTTCGTGACGTGGCGTAACGATTTCGATACCCAGCTTGTGCAGGCTGGAATAGAAGCCGAAATAGGTCCCGTCGATGATACCGAAAACCTTCTCGACACCCTCGGCTTGGAGCATCCTCGCCAGCACCGCACCACCACAGATTTCCGACATGACCATCCCCCTGCTGTTTCACTCAGGAAATCACGACTCACTATAAACCCGCGTGATCCGGTCGAGGCACGTCCGCCGGGATACCGGTAAGATCCATCGGTTCTCCACGATTGCAATGGCGATATGCGCAACGCTGGTTTGCGAATGGTTTTCAGTTTGGCCGTTCCGACGCAGTCCCTGGGCTGCCGATGGGAGACTTGCGCCCGGGACGGCAGGCGAAACGACTGATGGACACACTCGTGCAGTGGCTGCCAATGCTTGCCATGCTGCTCGCCGCAGGCATCGGTGCCGGCATCCTCGCGGGCCTGTTCGGTGTGGGCGGCGGCATCGTCATGGTGCCGGCGCTGGACCTTGCGTTGGAGGCGGCCGGCGTATCACCGTCCGTGGCGTTGCACCTCGCGGTGGCCACCTCCATGGCGACCATCGTGCCGACTGCGGTGTCTTCTGCGCGATCACATGCCCGCCGAGACGCAGTTGACATCGCGATCGTCAGGCAGTGGGCAATACCGATTGGCCTGGGCGCGCTGGCCGGCGCCTTGCTCGCAACACAACTGCAGGGCCGCGTGCTGGCCGGTGTGTTCGCCATGATGGCTTTGCTGGTCGCTGTAAAGATGGTGCTGCCGCTCGATGGGGTGGTGCTGCGGTCCTCTTTGCCGAGGGGGCTCCGTGGGGCGATCCTGCCGGCCACGATCGGCGGGCTGTCAGCCATGATGGGCATCGGCGGCGGTACGCTGAGTGTTCCGTCGCTGACACTCTGCGGCGTGCCGGTGCACAAGGCGGTTGGCACCGCGGCCCTGCTCGGGCTGTTCATCAGTGTCCCGGCAGCGCTCGGTTACCTGCTCAGTTCGGGGCCTTCCGAGCCAGTCCCACCGTATACCGTCGGATATGTCAGCCTGCCCGGGTTCGCATTTCTCGCGCCGGCGACGTGGCTGGCCGCTCCGTTGGGGGCTGCGCTGGCGCATCGCTTGAACCGGCGCACGCTGTCGGCCGGGTTCGGGCTGTTTCTGCTCATCGTGGCTCTGCGGATGATGTACCGCGTGTTTTCCTGAGGGTGTCGGGTTAGCATCCCCGGCTGAGCTGACGTATTTAATTTGGAGGCCTGTGATTGTGACAAGTACGAAAGGATCGAGACTGGCCGCAATGGCAGCCGCGGCACTTGCGACCGCGGGCCTCGTGGCGGCCTGCAGTACTGCCGGCGGCGGTGCAGATAAATCAGCAGCCGCAACAGCCACCGATGCCCGGTTCGTCTGGCACGACCTCGTGACACACGACCCGGCGGCAGCCCGTCGTTTCTATGGTGACCTGCTGGGCTGGCAGTTCGAAGAGGTCCAGGCCCTCGGGCAGACCTACCTCGTGGCGAAGCTCGGCGGTCGCTATGTCGGCGGCATTGCCGCGCTGCCGCCTGGCAGCACCGGTGACGTGCAGTGGCTGAGCTACCTGACGGTTGCCGATGTCGATCGCGCGCTCGAGCAACTCGAGGCGGCGGGTGGCAGACAGGTCGTCAAGCCCATGGACGTGGCGGTCGGGCGGGTCAGTGTGGCGATCGACCCGCAGGGTGCGCCGATCGGTCTGGCCCGCGCGCACGTCGCGCTCGACCAGCTGGCCGGCAGGAGCACGGACGGAGCGTTTGCCTGGACTGACTACTTCGCATCAGACCCGGCGGCTGCCGCGAGTTTCTATGGTGGACTGGCCGGGTTCGAGGTTTCGCAACACGGTTCGGCGGCGGCCCCTTATCTGCTGCTCAAGTCCGACGAGATTCGCGCCGGCGTGCTGAAAACCCCGGTCGACGGTGTGACCCCGAACTGGCTGCCGTATGTGAACGTAAGTAACCTCGAGGCGACACTGCAGCGCGTCTCGACGCTTGGCGGGACGGTGCTCATTCCTCAGAGCCCCCTGATTCGAAATGGCACAGTGGCCGTGATCCGCGATCCCACCGGTGGTGTGCTCGCCCTGCAGACGAACCGCGGTTAAAGGAGTGACCATGAATATTTCTGACCGGATGAAGAAGCGGTTCGCACTCGTCGCTGCGCTGGCCACACTGCTGGCGATAGGCGGCTGCAACATGGGGGTCGGCGTGAGCGCCTCGATCCCCGCGCCCTGGGGTTACGTCAACGTCGGGACCAGCACGAATCACCGCTGGTGAGCGAAGGAGACCAGGTCGTCGACAAAGCGCGTGTGCCAGACGTGGATGTCGTTGGCTCGCAGCGTCGCCAGCATTTGCTGGTGACGTTCGCGACGCTCCCCGATTGGCATGATCAGCGCCTGCTGGATCGCGTGTGCGACACCGCGAATATCGTTTGGGTTCACTAACAGCGCGGAGCCGAGTTCTGCGGCTGCGCCCGCCAGCGTTGACAGGACCAGCATGCCGGGATCCGCCGCGTCCTGGGCCGCGATAAATTCCTTGGCGACGAGGTTCATTCCGTCACGCACGGGTGTCACGAGGCAGGCCTGGGACTGGCGCATGAGTCCCATCAGGACATCGTGCGGGAAATTCCGGTTCAGGTAACGGATCGGCGTCCAGTCCAGGTCGGCAAAGCGACCGTTGGTTCGCCCTGACGCCTGTTCGAGCTGCTGGCGAATCTCGGCATATTCCCGAATGTCGCCGCGGCTGTGCGGGGCGATCTGAAGGTAGCTCACGCGGTTCAGGTTCTCTGGATAGGTTTCCAGGAAGCGTTCGTAAGCTTCAAAGCGTTCCAGCAGACCCTTACTGTAGTCCAGCCGATCCACGCCGATTACGCGCGAGCGACCGAAAACACCAGCCAGGGCACGGACCCGCTTGACGGCCGCTTTTTCCTGGGACTCGATGGATTCACGCTGTATTCCATCGACGTCGACGCCGATCGGGTAGACGCCTGCGCGGGTCCGGCGTTCTCCGGCATTCACGCAACTATCCGTGTCCATCGCATCGACACCCCACAGCTCCTGAGCGGCCGACCGGAAGGAGTCCAGGTCGCGCTGTGTCTGAAAGCCAACCACGTCGTAGTGCATCATGTCGCGCATCAGTTCACCGTATACAGGCAGGGCGCGCAGTACCTCGACGTGTGGAAACGGGATGTGCAGGAAGAAGCCCATGGGCTGTCTGCAGCCGCGTGCACGCAATTCGCGCGCCAGCGGAATCAGGTGATAGTCATGGATCCAGACGATGTCCTCTGGGTCGAGCAGCGGCAGCAGGCTCTCGGCGAATTGCCGGTTGACGCGCTGGTAGGCCTCGTATTGCTCGTCCCGATACCGGCTCGCATCGAGAAAATAATGAAATAGCGGCCACAAGGCGCCGTTGCAGAAGCCCATGTAATAGAGCTCGTGGTCTATCTCGCGCAGGTCGATCGTGGCGTAGGTTGTGTTGCCCCGCATCGTCAGCTCGGGATCCATCGGGTCTCCGTCGACCAGGTGACCACTCCAACCGAACCAGAGGCCGCCGCGCGCCTTCATCGCCGCGAGGACGCCGACCGCCAGCCCGCCCGGGGCGGTGCCGCGGCGGGGGACGGAAATGCGGTTAGAGACAGCGACCAGGCGGCTCACAGGATGTCCTCCCACTGGCGACTGAGGCGCACCGCGCAGTTGACGATTCCGACCAGGGAGTAGGTCTGCGGGAAGTTACCCCAGAGCTCGGAGGTCACCGGCTCGATGTCCTCTGAAAGCAGGCCGAGCGAATTGCGGCAGTTCAACAGGCGCTGGAAGTGCTCGCGGGCTTCCTCGCGTCGCCCGGCCGCTGCGAGTGCGTTGACATACCAGAACGCGCATATCGTGAACGCCGTCGCTGGCTTGCCGAAGTCGTCAAGGTGGCGATATCGGTAGAGCCAGTCGCCTTCCTTCAGATCGCGCTCGATGGCCGACAGCGTCGAAACCCATTTCGGATCATCACCCGGCAGAAAGTCGAGGTCCGGCATCAGCAGCGCGGTTGCATCGAGATCGGAGCCGCCGAAACTGGAAGCAAAGGCACCGAGCTCTTCGTTCCAGGCGCGCTGCACGATCCGCTCGTGCATGCTCGCCGCGAGCTCGCCCCAGTAGCGTTCCCGGTCGGGCATGCCCAGCTTTGCGGCAATTCGTCTGAGGCGGTCGCAACCGGCCCAGGACATCACGGCCGAGAAGGTGTGGGCCTGCTCGCGGCCGCGAAACTCCCAGGGCCCCGCGTCCGGTTCTTCGTAGGACTGTGCCGCCAGTTCGCCGAACCGCTGCAGCCGTTCGAACAACACGGCATCACCGGGGTTGGATAAGCGTTCATCAAAAAACAACTGCGCTGCGGCCAGGACGATGGCGCCATAGACGTCATTCTGCCGTTGCAGGTAGGCGTGATTGCCAACCCGGACGGGTCCCATCGCACGGTAACCCGGCAGGGCCGGTGCCGTGCGCTCCGGTACCTCGATCTCGCCACTGATGCTGAACAGCGGCTGCAGGCGCACACCGTTGCTGCGTGCGACAATCTGGTCAATGTAGTGGAGGTAGTCCTCCATGGTCCGGCTCGTGCCGAGCCGGTTGAGCGCCTGGACCACGAAGTAGCTGTCGCGTATCCAGCAGTAGCGATAATCCCAGTTGCGGCCGCTACCCGCATGCTCCGGGATCGAGGTGGTCAGTGCGGCGACCACGGCGCCGGTGTCCTCGTAGGTGCACAGCTTCAGTGTGATCGCTGCGCGGATAACCGCCTCCTGCCAGTCGGGCGGCGTGGCGAGCCCGCGGACCCAGCCTTGCCAGTAGCGACGGGTTTCTTCGAGGAACTGCAGAGCCAGCGTCAGCGGGGCGTCTTCGATTGTCTGGTCCGGACCGAGGATCAACGCATGCGGACGGTCAAGAATCATCCACTGCTCATTGCAGATTGCGCTGACCGACGCATCGGTGGTCAGGCGGTAGCTCAGATCAGGCGCACTGAACCGCAGGTGGTGGGACCCGGTGCTGCGTTCCGGCTGATGCGCGCCGTAGGCGGTATTTGGGCGCAGGCGCACCCGGACCAGGGGTCGCCCGGCGACGGGTTCGAGCAGCCGGATCAGCATCATGGGTCGATGCATGCGCCCGCGTGCCGGGAACCGCGGGCAGAAGTCCGTCACCCGGACGCTGTTGCCGCTGCGGTCTTCCAGCCGCGTCTCGAGCACGGCCGTGTTGCGAACGTATTGCCGTTTGACTGATGCCTGGTCCTTGAGGTCGATCGCGAACAGGCCCGACGTTTCTGCCGTCTGCTCGCCGCGCAGCAGCGAGCAGAAGACCGGGTCACCATCGAGCCTGGGCAGGCAGGCCCAGACCACGCTCGCCTTGTCGTCGATCAGGGCGGCCACTTCACAGTTGCCGATCACGGCGAGATCCAGGTTCGACTGCAGGTGATTCAAGACGTCGCCTCCGGCGGTTGGGTGAGTTCTTTCAGAAACCGATGCAGCGCTCGCGGATCGGGCAATGCGATCATGCCTTTCACGCGCTGGCCCACCGAGACGGACACACCGCCCCGCCGCTCGACGGCCGCGAATCCGTCGAGGTCCGTCAGGTCGTCGCCGGCAAACAGCGGGCGGCGACCGGCAAACGGGGGCTCGGCGAGAAATTCGTCGATCGCATGTGCCTTCGACACGCCGGATGGCTTCAGTTCGAGCACAAACGAGCCCGGTTGCAGGTGGTAGTCCTGCCCGAGGCGTTCGACCAGTGCAGCGATCTCATCGGTCAACTCGCGTTCGAGTTGCGGTGCTTGCCGAAAATGCAGGGCGAAGGTCCCGCCCTTGTCTTCGAGGATCAGCCCGGGATCGCGTCGTGCCAGCGCTTCGAGCTGAGGTCGGAGACTTAACAGGTCCGGGTGTGAGCCGTGTGGCCGATGAATGCGTCCGCAGGCGTCCCGTCGTTCGAGACCGTGCAGCCCCGCGGCTGGCCATTGCCTGGGTGAGAAAATCCGGTCCAATTGTTGCAGTGAGCGGCCACTGACCAGCGCAAGCGCGCCGTCTACGGCGCGTGACGCCGAGTCCATCAGTGAGCGAAGCGACGGCCTGACCTCGACACCATCGGGCGTGTCGGCCAGTTCCAGTAGCGTCCCATCGACGTCAAGGAACAGGCAGAGCGGCTCACGGTACAGGTCAGTTGGCGGCGTTGAAATAGTCATGGCTAGGACGGTTCGACTGCCTGCTGCCCGCCTGCGGGCGGCCCTCTCTGGATGGCGCAGGGCAACCGGTACCCGGCTCATTATACGAGAAGCCCAGTTGATGCTCGGGCGAATAATCCGCGGAAGACGATGGGGAAGCGACCAGGCTCACCGAAGTCGCGCGCATGCCGTCGTTCGAGGTGGCGCCCGGCGCGTGACGCGGTATCCTCGTCCCGCGCTTCCCAGCGCGGAGGACGTGACATGATTCGTACGAAATGCCTGAGTGTGCTGGCCTGCCTTGCGGGCCTCTCGGGCGCAGCGTTGGCGCGTGCGGACGAACCGGCCGGGCCGGCCGACCCGTGGATTGCCGCCGCGCTTGCCAGCCCGGAGCGGCTCGCGCCCGATCGCGAGCAGGACGAGGTGCGCCGGCCCTCGGACTTTCTCGCATTCAGTGGTGTGCGGCCGGGCATGCGCATCATCGACGTCTTCGCTGCTGGTGGCTATTACACTGAACTGCTTGCGCGAGTGGTCGGCGTGAAGGGGCAGGTGATTGCGTACAACAATCCACCCTACGAAAAGTTTGCCGAGAAGGACATTGCTGTGCGTTACGCGGGCGGCCGGCTGTCAGATGTCCGCCAGATTACGAAACCGATCGAGGCGCTGGAGCTTCCACCGGAGAGCCTCGACCTCGCGATTTTTGTGATGTCGTATCACGATCTGTACTGGCGTCCGGACGACGGCTCCTGGCCGCCCACGGACGCGGCCGGGCTGCTTGGCAAGTTATTTGCGGCGTTGAAACCCGGTGGTGCGATCGTGGTCCAGGACCATATCGCGAACAGCGGCGGTGACCCGATCCAGGTCGTGGGTGCTTTGCATCGGATCGACCCGGCGGTCGTGCGGAAGGACTTCATCAGCGCGGGATTCAGGTTGAGCGGTCAGAGCGACGTGCTGTCGCACCCGGAGGATGACCACAGCGTGCTGGTTTTCGACCCCGCCATTCGCGGCAGGACGGATCAATTCCTCTACCGGTTCGAGAAGCCGCGCTGATGGGCGACGCCGTGCGTCCGGGCAGGCCATTGTTTGCTGATGATGGCGTGCTGCGCCTCGCCGTCTGGTCGGGTCCGCGTAACATTTCCACGGCCTTCATGCGCTCCTGGGAAAACCGCGAGGATACGGTGGTGGTCGACGAGCCGTTCTACGCTCACTACCTTGCGGTGACCGGCCTCGAGCACCCCGGGCGGGAGGCCGTTCTCAGGCATCACGAGAGCGACTGGCAGTGCGTACTGCAGTCCTTGCGGGCAGAGGTGCCCGCGGGTGTGCGCATTTTCTATCAGAAGCAGATGGCGCACCATCTGCTTCCCGGCATGGATCGCGACTGGCTTGGCGAGATGACCCATGTTTTCCTGATCCGCGACCCACGGCCGATGCTGGCCTCTCTGGCGCAGAAACTCGGCGACTTCGATCTGCTGGAGACGGGCCTTCCGCAGCAGGTGGAAATTTATGACCGCGTGGTAGCAACGACCGGACGGGTGCCGCCGATCGTTGACGCGGCCGATGTGCTGGCCGCGCCCGAACCCATGCTTCGCAGGCTTTGCGCGGCGTTGGCCGTACCATTCTCTCGCCGCATGCTCCACTGGCCACCGGGCCCGCGCGATACCGATGGCATCTGGGCGAAGCACTGGTACCAGCGCGTCGAGGCCTCAACCGGGTTCGAGGCCCGGGAACCCGCGGCGGAAGTCGCGCTGACCGCCCGACTGGCTGAGTTCGAGGCGCGCTGCCGCCCACTGTATGAAAAACTGCACGAGCAACGTTTGCTCGCCTGAGGAAGACCCGATGCTGCAGGCTTATGACGAACGCAACCGGAACCTGATCGTGAACATAAATGGAGTGCTGACCCATCGCGACCAGGCGGCGATCAGCCCGTTCGATTCGATCGTGCAGGGCGGCGATGGTGTCTGGGAAGGCCTGCGCCTGTACCGGGGACGCATCTTCAGGCTCGATCAACACCTCGACCGGCTGGTGAATTCAGCGCGGGCACTCGCGTTCGCGGAAATCCCCACACGCGAGAGGATCATCGAAGAAATACGTCGAACGCTCCTCGCCAATGACATGCATGACGACGTACACGTACGGCTCACGCTGACGCGCGGCATCAAGATCACCTCGGGCATGGATCCGCGCCTGAACCAGGCCGGTCCGACCCTGATCGTGCTCGCCGAGTACAAGGCACCCGTGTATTCGAAGCAGGGGCTCAGTCTCATAACCAGCAGCGTGAGACGATTTCCGCCGGATTGCCTGGACCCGAAGATTCACCACAACAACCTGATCCAGTCGATCATGGCCAAGATCGAGGCCAATGTCGCGGGCGCCGACGATGCGTTACTGCTCGATATGCGTGGGTTTGTTGCCGAAACCAACGCGACACACGTTTTCATCTGCGAGGGCGGGCGGCTGCGCACGCCGAGGCTTGTCGCCTGCCCCGAAGGCGTGACGCGCCACGCGGTGCTTGAACTATGCCGGCAGCACGATATCCCGAGTGAGGAGGCTGATCTCAGCCTTAGCGAAGTTTACCGCGCTTCGGAGATGTTCTGCTCCGGAACCATGGGCGAGCTTGCCGCGGTGACGCGCGTCGACGGCCGGACGATCGGTGACGGCGAGCCCGGGCCAATGACGCGTCAGCTCTATGAACTGTTCCGTGAACTGACCTCCCGTGAGGGTACGGTTATCGTACCGCTGAAACGGTAGATCAGGACTCGCGCCCGCAACCGAGCAATCCTGCGTGCCAGGCGAGATGATCGGCCATGAACGTCTGGATAAAGAAGTACCCGTGATCGTAACCCGCGTGGCGCCGCAACCGCAGATTCTGGCCGGAGTGGGCACAGGCGGCTTCGAACTCCTGCGGATTCAGCTGCGTTTCGAGAAACGGATCGGCCAGGCCCTGGTCGATCAGAATCGGTGAATGAAAGGCCCGGCGAGTGACGAGCGCGCTGGCGTCATATCGCGCCCAGGCGGTTTCATCGTCGCCAAGGTAACCGGAAAACGCCTTTCGCCCCCAGGGGCAATGGCTGGGTGCGGCAATTGGCGCGAACGCGGAGACGGAGCGATAGCGCTGCGGGTTGCGCAGGGCACAGACGAGTGCGCCGTGCCCTCCCATCGAGTGACCGAAAATACCCTGCCGCGTGATGTCCGCAGGAAACTCGGCGCCGATCAGCTGAGGCAGTTCCTCAGTGACGTAACTGTACATCCGGTAGTGGGACGACCAGGGCGCCTGGGTGGCATCGACATAAAAGCCGGCACCCTGGCCAAAGTCCCAGTCCTGGTCATCGCCGGGCAAGCGGGACTCACGGGGGCTGGTATCCGGCGCCACGAGCATCAGGCCCAGTTCGGCTGCGCTGCGTTGGGCGCCCGCCTTGATCATGAACGTCTCTTCGTTGCAGGTGAGCCCGGCCAGGTAGATCAGCACGGGCACCGGGCCGCTCGCGGCCTTGGGTGGCTCGTACATGGCAAAACGCATTTCTCCGCGGCATTCGCGCGAGTCGTGCGCCAGGTAACGCTGCACTCCGCCAAAGCAGGCGTGTTCCGAGATCAGTTTCATCTCAGAATTTCACGACCGAGCGTATCGACTCGCCGGAATGCATCAGGTCAAACGCCTTGTTGATGTCCTCGAGTGGCAGCACGTGCGTGATCATCGGATCGATTGCAATCCGCCCGTCCATGTACCAGTCGACGATGCGTGGCACGTCGGTGCGCCCCCTCGCGCCTCCGAACGCCGTACCCTTCCAGGTGCGGCCCGTGACGAGTTGGAACGGACGCGTTCGGATCTCCTGGCCGGCGCCGGCCACGCCGATGATGATCGACACACCCCATCCCCGGTGGCAGCACTCGAGCGCCTGGCGCATCAGGTCCACGTTTCCGACACATTCAAAGCTGTAGTCAGCACCGCCATCGGTCATTGCGACGAGGTATTCAACGAGATCGCCGCCGACTTCACTGGGATTGACGAACTGGGTCATTCCGAATTGCCGTGCGAGCCGTTCACGTGCCGGGTTCAGGTCAACGCCGATGATCTTGTTGGCTCCGGCAAGGCGGGCGCCCTGCACGACATTCAGGCCGATGCCGCCGAGACCGAAAACCACGACATTCGCTCCCGCCTCGACCCGGGCCGTGTTGATCACCGCACCGATCCCGGTTGTCACTCCGCAGCCGATATAACAGACCTTCTCGAAAGGAGCGTCTTCCCGGATTTTTGCCACGGCAATCTCTGGCAGTACGGTGTGGTTGGCGAAGGTCGAGCAGCCCATGTAGTGGTGAATGAGCTTGCCGCCGAGTGAAAACCGGCTGCTGCCGTCCGGCATCAGGCCCTGTCCCTGCGTGGCGCGAATCGCGGTGCAGAGATTGGTCTTCTGCGACAGGCAGGACTTGCACTGACGGCACTCGGGTGTGTACAGCGGAATGACATGATCGCCCTTGCGTACGGTGGTCACGCCAGGCCCCGTGTCCACGACGACGCCGGCCCCTTCATGGCCCAATATCGCTGGAAACAGCCCCTCCGGGTCGGCGCCCGAGCGAGTGAATTCATCGGTGTGACAGACGCCGGTCGCCTTGATCTCCACCAGCACCTCGCCGGCGCGTGGCCCTTCGAGGTCGACGGTTTCGATGACCAGCGGTTTGCCCGCTTCAAAAGCAACGGCCGCACGAGTCTTCATATCGGATCCTCATCGTTGCGCAGTGCCAGATCGGGGACAGTTTACTTATCTCCAGGCGCCTGCGGAGACTGAAAAAGGTCTGTCCGAGATAAGTAAACTGTCCCCGAATTAGCTGAGATAAGTAAACTGTCCCCGAATTAGCCGGCGCCTCGAGGAGACGCAGATGCACGTGAAGAACCAGGACAAATCGGGCGTCGTCACCGAACTGCCGCCACCGCCGGCGCCGACCTCGCGCGATGCCAATCCCTGGCCGATGCCGGACCAGGCCTCGCAGCGCAGCTCCCCGAACAGACTGGGCGTGCGCCGCGCCGGCAAGAACGTTCTCGGCAAGTGGCCGGTTGCGAAGCCGGGGGCTGCACCGCCCGCCATGCCCGAGCGACGCAAGCCCTTTGCGCTGATCCCGGTGCTGATCGTTGCCGGGTTTCTTGGATTTGCGATCAACGCAGCGCGAGACGCAGCCGCCGAAGGTAGTCTCGCGGCAGCTATTGTGCCGCTTCTGATTGCGGGTTTCGTCGCTGTTGGCTACCTGCGCGGCCTGCGCTCGAGCAAGCAGCGCAAATCAGGGCGGCCGTAGCACCGCCGGCTCCGGGGCGAGTCGGCGCTTACGGGCCGAGCCCGGCCTCGCTGGTCAGGTACACCGCGAACGTGCCCAGCCAATGCCCACCTTCGTAGTGCTCTCCGGTTACGGCCGGCAGCGCGGCCTCAGCATGCGCCTGCGCGGCGGCTTGAAGGGCCGCTCTGCGGGGGTCGTCGCCGGGCAGCCCGAGGGCCATGCCCTGCAGCATCCAGGCACGGCTCAGGTTCAGGCCGTCGAGATGGGCCAGCTTGGGGTCGCCTCGGTCGGTCACGATCGCCGGCGCGAGCCAGCTCTGCTTATCATCACGCGGAATATCCGGCAGGAACGCTGACAGCCAGTGGGCGAACGCTTCCTTGCCGATCACCCGTCGCATCAGGTCCGCTTCGGCCAGGCAGGGTGAGAGGAAGTCCTGCCCGGAAGGCTCGTACGTTATCGGGCAGCGCTGATCAGCCAGGTAGTAATCGCGGATTCGATCATCGAGCAGCTGCTGCATGGCCGCGTCATCCGCAACAAGCGCCCAGTCGTAAATCAGGCCGAATGCGAACGCCGTCTGACTGTGTTCACCAACGCGGATCGGGTAATGGAGTTTCGGCAGCCAGGTCCTGACCCGGTCAGCGGCAAGGGCCTCCAGTGGCGCAAGCGCAGTTGACCATGCGCGCGCTTCCTCCGTGTCCCAGGTTCGCAGTTCGGCCGCCAGTTGCAGCAGCCAGGCCAGTCCGTACGGGCGTTCGAATGAAATCCTCCCAGGTCCCTGCAGATAGCGGACCTCGCCGGCAATTCGCGCCGGAGTGAGGCTTGTCGAGAGCGCGCCGCGCGCCGATTCAGCGAAGGCCGCCTCCGGAAACAGGCGTGCCAGACGTGCAAGCAGCCAGTGTGCGTGCACCGAAGAGTGCCAGTCATAGCATCCGTAAAACGCCGGTGTGAGTTCGCGCGGAGGGCGGACGTCCACGTCCCCCTGCAGGACATGGGCGATCTTGTTAGGGTACTCGCGGTGCACGCAGTCCAGTGCCAGTTGAGCAAAGCGGCCCGCCGCCGCGGCGTCGATGGCATGCGCCGGCGCAGGCAGCGCGGCGCCCAGAAGGCTGGCCGTCGTCAGTCCCATCGCGATCAGTGATTTCATTGTCCCGTCTCCCGGAGACCGTCCGTTTCGAACAGCGTCTCGAGTTGCCTTGCCGATTCCTTCGCCGATTCGATCAGACGGGTCTCGTCGTCCATCATTTCCGCCTGGGCGTTCAGGGTCTGTTCATCGTGCTGGCGGAAGCGCCTCACCTGCGCCACCGCCGCTTCGCGTGAAGTGCCCAGTGCGACGAGTGTCTGCTCGGCAACCTCCAGGCTGCTGGAAAAAGTCTCGCGCCAGATTTCGGTCACGCCGAGTTCCATCAGGCGGAACGTGTGCTGCCGATTCCTCGCCCGGGCCAGTATTCGCAGCCCGGGAAAATGACGGCGCGCGATTTCTGCGGTCTTCAGCGAAGCCTCCACATCGTCGATGGCCAGCACCAGCACCTGCGCATCGGCTGCGCCGGCTGAACGCAGCATCTCGATCCTCGTCGCGTCTCCGTAGTAAAGCTTGTTGCCGAACCGGCGTACGAAGTCAACCTGTGACTGGCTGATCTCGAGCGCCGTAAAGTGAATGTCCCGGGCGCGCAGAACGCGGGCAACGATCTGGCCGAAGCGACCAAACCCGGCGATCAGCACACGCGGCTCCTCCGATTCTATCCGGTCGAATTCAGGTGGCGGCGCGGGCTTCCGTCTCCTGGCGAGTCGATCGCCGGCGGCGATCAACAGCGGCGAGGCGATCATTGACATCGTAACGACGATGACCAGCAGATCGGTGAGCCCCTGCGGCAGCACACCATCACCGGCGGCCAGGGCCAGCAGAACGAAGGCGAATTCTCCGCCGCCCGCCAGCGTGATGCCGAGGCGAAAGGCGGTGTCGCGGTCCTGGCCGACCAGCTTCGCGGCCAGGCCGGCAGCGACGGCCTTGATGGCCAGGTAACCGAGCGTCAGTCCAAGCACCAGCAACGGCGAATCGAGCAGCACGCCGAGATTGGCCGACATGCCCACGGCCATGAAGAACAGGCCGAGAAACAAGCCTTTGAACGGCTCGATGTCGGCCTCGAGTTCGTGCCGGTACTCGCTGTCGGCCAGTAACACACCGGCGATGAACGCGCCAAGCGCGGCCGATAAGCCGGCAAAATCGAACAACAGCGCCGTACCAACCACGACCAGCAGGGCAGCGGCAGTAAAGGCCTCCTGTACCGCCGTGCCGGCGACGATGCGCAACGCCGGCCTGAGCAGGTGACGGCCAAAGCTGATCACGCCGGCGACGACTGCTACCGGCAGAAGCAAGTCCTGCCAGTTCAGCGTGATCTGTTCGGCCTGGCCCAGCAGGGGCAGGACGACCAAAGCAGGCATGATGGCGAGGTCCTGGAACAGCAGGGTCGCAAACGCAGCGCGACCATGGCGGGTGGTCAGCTCGTTTCGTTCAGCGAGCACCTGCAGCACCAGCGCAGTGGACGACAGCGAGAGGGCGAAGGCTGTGATCAGCGCAGCAGTCCACGACAAGCCCAGCCCGCGCGCGACCAGCGCAAGTGCCACCGTGGTCAGTGCCACCTGCGCGGCGCCCGCGCCAAACACGGCGCGGCGCATGACCCACAGTCGCGAGGGTTGCAGCTCCAGCCCGATCACGAACAGCAGCAGAACGACACCGAATTCGGAGATGTGCAGGACGTTCTCGACTTCGCTGATCAGGCCCAGGCCCCAGGGACCGACAGCCATGCCAGCGGTCAGATAGCCAAGCACGGCGCTGAGCTTGAATCGCCGGAACAACGGGATTGCGATCACGGTCGCCGCGAGGAAAACGACCGCCTGGCCGAGGATGCTCATCGGGTTGCCTGCTGAGTGTTAGCGGTCCCTACGATCGCTCGCATGTCGGCGCCATGCAACCGGGCCGTCGCGGGCACTGACCGGTGGAAGCCATGCCATGCCTCTAAGGGCCGCGCGGTCAGCGCAGCACCTGGCCGCCGGCATCGAGTACCCGCACCTCGCCAAGCTCAAGACGACGGATCGGCTCCTCGATCTGTGCGAGGTCGCCGACAATGACCCAGGTCATCTGCGACGGATGCAGCGATTCTCGGGCCGCAGCACGAATGGCTTCGTCTTTCTGGGCCTCGATACGTGTCTTCAGTGTGCGCACGTAGTCATCGGGACGATCGAAAATAATCATCTCGGCGATTGCGCCGCTGACCGATCCGTTGGTCTCGTACTGGCCGGAAAGCGAGCGGACTTCCTGGTTCTTGATCTTGGTAATTTCCTCGGCGGTAGCCGGTTTCGAACCGATGTATTCATCGATTTCACGGCGGATCTCGACGATGGATTCGCCCGTTTTGTCGGTCTGTACCGGCGCTGACAGCAACCATGGCCGCTGGCCGCGTGCATCGAGCAGGCTGGCGCTCGCACCGTAGGACCAGTGCTTGTCTTCGCGCAGGTTCATGTTGATGCGCGAGGTGAAAGTTCCCGCCAGGATGGCATTCATGGTTTCCATTTCGAGGCGGTTCGGCGCCATGCCTGAATCCATCACCTGGCCCACCAGGATGTTGCTTTGTATGGCGCCCGGCTTGTCGATGAGGAAAACGCGCGAGGCTGCCGGCCGCGGCGCTTCAGGAAGCCTGATTGCCGGTTTCGCCGTGGCGGGGGGGCGCCAGTCACCGAAATGCTTCTCCAGCAACGGCAGGATCTCGGCCAGTGCCGCATCGCCCGTGACGATCAGCGTCGCGTTATCCGGCCGGATCCAGTCGCGGTGAAATGCGAGCAGGTCCTCGCGCGTGAGTGAGGCAATGGAAGCCTCGGTGCCCGAGCCGGACAGGGGCATTGCGTAGGGATGTCCGTCGCCGTACATCAATGGCGGCAACACCCGCAGCGCGAGCGCCTCGGGACTGGTCTTCTCGCGTGCGATGCCCGCGATCCACTGATTTCGAACCCGATCGATCTCCTTCTGCGGGAAGGCGGGCTTGCGCACGACGTCCGAAAAAAGGGCCAGTGAGTCGTCAAGGTTTTCCTCGAGTGCAGAGACAGCAGCGAAAGACGTATCGAGAGAAGACCCGGCCGCCAGTTCGGCACCCAGGGATTCCGCCCGCTCCGCAATCTGCAGGGAATCCAGCTTGTTTGTCCCCTCATCGAGCATGCTCATTGCAAAGCCCGACGTGCCGAGCTTGCCGCCCTGGTCCGCGACATAACCCGCGCTGAATAGCAACGACACGCGCAGCAGCGGCAGACCCGGCCGGTTGGCAATCACGACGGGCATGCCGTTCTTCAAGGTCGAGCGCTGCAAGTCCGGAAACGCGACGTCCGGGAAACTCGCAGTCTGCGGCACACCGGTCTTGCGGTCGATCGCGCTGGTCGCCGAATTCTCGTAGCGAGGCTGCGGAAGGACTTCGAGCGTATAGTCGCCGCGTGACAACCAGCGCTGCGCCGCGCCGCGCACCTGCTCGACCGACGCGGATTCTATGATCCGCAGAGAGCGGCTGTAGCAGGCGGGATCACCCGTGTAGACCTCGCAGGCGGCCAGCACGTCGGCCTTGCCGCCGAAGCCACCGATCCGCTCGAGCCCACGCACGAAACCCGAGCGTATCGTCATCTGCGCGCGCTCCAGTTCTTCCGGGGTCGGCCCTTTGGCGATGAATGCATCGAGTTCCTCTCGCAGCGCCTGTTCGACGCGCTCGAGCGGGATGCCGGCCTTGACGTCGGTCGTGATGCCGAACAACCCGGCGATTTCCAGCGAACTCTGCCCGGCGGACACCGTGTCGGCGATCTGCTCGCGATACACCATCCGCTCGTACAGGCGGGAGGTCTTGCCGCCGCCGAGAATCTCGCCGGCCAGGGTCAGCAGTTCTGCGTCCACGGTCCCATCCTGTGGAGTGTTCCAGAACCGATAGAGCCTGGGTTGCGCGACCTGGTCGTACATGATGTCGCGCGTGCTTTCCTCGCGCGCGGCGATCCGGACGGCGGGGCGTGTGATCGCCGGTCCGGGCGCGATGTGGCCAAAGTACAGCTGCGTCTTGGTTCTTGCCGTATCCACATCGATATCACCGGCCAGGACCAGGATCGCGTTCGCCGCACCGTAATACGTCTTGAACCAGGTCTGTACGTCCTCGAGCGAGGCCGCATTGAGGTCGTTCATTGAGCCGATCGGCATCCAGTGATACGGATGGCCGGCAGGGAAGCTGGCGCTGAACACGGATTCCCATACGCGGCCATAGGGCCGGTTCTCGCCCTGGCGCTTTTCGTTCTGCACGACGCCGCGTTGCTCATCGAGGCGTGCCTGGTCAATGACCCCGAGCAGGTGGCCCATCCGGTCCGATTCCATCCACAGCGCCATGTCCAGCGCGGTCGTCGGCACGTTCTGGAAATAATTCGTCCGGTCAAAACTGGTCGTACCGTTCATGCTGGTTGCCCCGACCTGCTCGAACGGCTTGAAGTACTCGTCGTTGAAATTCTCACTGCCCTGGAACATCAGGTGCTCGAAAAGGTGTGCAAATCCGGTGCGGCCCGGTTCCTCGTTCTTCGAACCGACGTGATACCAGAGGTTCACGGCAACGATCGGCGCCTTCCGGTCGGTGTGGACGATAACCGTTAAGCCATTGTCCAGCTTGAATTTATCGTATGAAATGAGCCCCGTATCCAGGGTTTCGCCAAGCGCCGGTGTGATCAGGACTGAGGCGAAAAGTGCCAGCCATCGAGCAAAGGTGTTTCGGGTCATCGGTTATCCATGCCTGTTTGTGTATCCGAATGCGGGAGAGAATTGTTGCTTTATTGCATCAACTTGGGATTCGGCCCGAAGGGAAGGAAGGGTTTCACTGGGTTGGGTTTATCGCATCTGTAAAAGCCCTTGTGGCGAAAATGCGAATCTCTGTATAGAATTGCCGTTGGAACGTGAAAGTACCTGAAGGCGGCGTGGGCTGCCAACAGCAATCACTGGACGCAGATAACTCACAGTCAAGGGAGTTCTTAGATGTCATCTAAACTTTTATCCGCCATGGTGGCAACCGCATTTGCGGTCAGCCCATTGGCCGTACAGGCCGATTCGGCGCCCGGTGAACAGAAGGGCGACTGGATCGTTCGAGCCGGTCTTTCGAACATTAATCCGGAACACGACAACGTCAAGCCATTCCTGGCCAATCCCGATTGCGGTGATATTGACCCGGGCTTTGGTTTTGGCTGCGATGAAGACTTCGGATTGACGTCAACGCTCGCGATCAGCGATGCGATGACGTTCACATTTGACGTCACTTACATGTTCACGAACCACTTCGGTGCGGAACTGTTGCTGGCCTATCCGGCTTCGCACAACATCGACCTCAAGCCGTACAGTGGTGGCGAGATCGGCCTGGGCAGCACGGACCTGTTGCCGCCCGCGCTGAGCCTCGTCTGGCGTCCGGGTGCGTACGACGCGAAAGTGCAGCCATACCTCGGCGTTGGCGCGGCATATGCCATGTTTGATGACGTCAAGGTTCGCCAGGGTGCCCTCAACGCGTTGAACGGTGCGCTCGGTGGCCCCCTCGGCGGCACGATTACGAAAGCCAAGGTCAACATCGACGACGAGTTTGGCCTGATGGGTACTGCGGGTCTTGATTTCTTCCCGGGCGACGCGAAGAAATGGTTCTTCAACGTGAACGTTCGCTATATCGCGCTCGAGACCAAGGCCAAGGTGAAAGGTGAGGTCGTAACGGCGACGCCGCTCCCCGTACCGACGAAGAACAGCGCCACGGTGGGTGAGGTCCTGAGCGGTGACAAGTTCGACGTGAACGTCAACCCGTGGATCTACACCGTGAATATCGGTCGCCGCTTCGGTGCCCCTGCGCCGGTGGTCGAGCCGCCGCCGCCGCCGCCGCCGCCGCCGCCGCCGCCGCCGCCGCCCGCACCGACCAAGTGCTCTGACATGGATGGTGATGGCGTATGCGACGTTGACGACAAGTGCCCGAACACGCCGGCTGGCGTGCGCGTGGACAAGGTCGGCTGCCCGATGGAGCAGACCCTCAAGCTGCTGTTCGATTTCGATAGCGCGGAACTGCGCCCCGAGTCGATCAACGAGCTCGAGCGTGTGGTTGGTTTCATGAACGACGTGCCGTTTGCGACGACGCTGGTTGAGGGTCACACGGACAGCGTTGGTTCGGACACCTACAACATGAAGCTCTCCGAGCGTCGTGCCAAGGCCGTGTTTGACTACCTCGCCTCGCGTGGTGTCGATCCGGCACGTGTCAAGTCAGTGGGTATGGGCGAGAGCCAGCCGATCGCTGACAATGCCACGGCGGAAGGCCGCCAGCAGAACCGTCGCGTCATGCTGATCCGTACGGATTCCGGCATGTAATCGACAACAGGTCCTGACCTGTCGCGAGGCCCCGGTGCGCAAGTGCCGGGGCCTCGTGCTTTCTGGGGAGGGCGCAAAGTAGCTCAAGGCAGGCACGAACAGTCGCAGCCCGTTACAATTCGACGCCGCAAAGTACGGCCGCAACCGGCCGGGAGGAATTCGATGAAAGCACTCAGCAAGCTTGCCTTCACGGCGGGCCTCTTCGCCCTGACCGCTTCGATCGGCGCCTATGGCACTCACCATGAGACCGACGAAAGGGTCGTGGCGGCGGATCCCGCGCTGCTCGCGGCGGTGGCCGGTGACTGGCGAAGCCCCGAAGACAAGGCTCGCGACGTGTACCGACATCCGGCCGAATCGCTGACCTTCTGGGGCTTGCAGCCGGGCATGACGATACTCGAAGTGCAACCAGGCGGTGGCGCCTGGTGGAGCGAAATTCTCGCCCCCTACGCGGCGGCCACGGGCGGCAAGTACTACGCGACCGGCGCTGATCTCTCTGATCCACAATTGACGGAGGCGTCTCGCGAGGGACGCGAGCGATTCGTGTCGCGCTTTGCCGCGAAGCCCGAGGTGTACGGGCAGGTCAACCTGGTGAACTGGGGCGCCAAATCGGCGCCGCTGCCGGCCGACACGTTTGATTTCATCCTGACCGCGCGTTCAGTCCACGGCTGGATGCGATCGCCGGGCACGGTCGAGAAGACTTTTGGTGAGTTCTACTCCGCCCTCAAGCCGGGCGGCATCCTGGCCGTCGAACAGCACCGTGCAAACCCGGGTGCGCAGGATCCGAAGGCCGCGAGCGGCTACGTAACCGAAGAATACGTCATTGAGCAGGCCACCCGGGCCGGCTTCAGGCTCGCCGGGCGTTCGGAGATCAATGCCAATCCGAAAGACACGAAGGACTACCCGTTTGGCGTCTGGACCTTGCCGCCGGCCTTGCGCTCGACGGCTTACGGTTCGGGCCGCGACAGCGACCCGGACTTCGACCATTCGAAGTATCTTGCGATCGGCGAGTCCGATCGCATGACGCTGAAGTTCGTCAAGCCGCTGTAACGCAGCAGCATCCAGGCGCGCGCGTATTCTCCGCCGGGCGGGAATGCACGCGCGTCCTGGCGTTGCTCAGATTTCTTCGGGAACCGACTTGATGGCCCCGCAGGGGCACTCTTCGATGCAGATCCCGCAACCCTTGCAGTAATCGTAGTTGAACTCGTAACGCAACCCCGGGCCCAGTTTTTTTACGGCGTTATCGGGGCAGACGCCATAGCAGTTGTCGCACTCGAAGCAGTTGCCGCAGGAAAGGCAGCGCCGGGCTTCAAATTTGGCAGTCGTTTCATCGAAACTGCCAACGACTTCGTCAAACGTCGACTGGCGGCGCACCATATCCAGTACCGGCTGTTGCGTTCGGGGCGCGTCGGAGTAGTACCAGGTGTTGAGCTTCTCGAAGGTGGCCAGTTCGTGGCTTTCGGGGTGAACCCAGGCCGCGCCGCGCAGCCAGGCGTCGATGTGCCGCGCTGCGAGCTTGCCGTGGCCGACGCCGACCGTGACGGTCCGCTCACCCGGTACCATATCTCCGCCGGCGAAGATGCCCTCGTGGCCGGTCATCATGTTGGCGCCAACTTTTACGACGCCACCGTCCATCTCGAGACCCGGGACATCGTCGAGCAGCGAGAGGTCGACGTCCTGGCCCAGGGCAAGCACGACGGAGTCGGCTTCGAGCGTCTCAAACTGGCCGGTAGGTTGCGGAAAACCGCTCGCATCGAGCTCCATTTTCTCGACGGTAATCGATGATGCTTCGGCCTGCTTGATCGTTGACAGCCACTTGACCAGCACGCCTTCCTGCAGCGCTTCTTCGAGTTCTGAATCGTGGGCCGGCATGCGTTCCCGGTCGCGACGGTAAACAATCACGGCTTCTTCGGCACCGAGACGCTTTGCAGAACGCGCAACGTCAAAAGCCGTGTTGCCGCCACCATAGACCACAACCCGGCGGCCGAGCATCGGCTTGTTCGCACCCTCCATGCTGCGCAGGACCGATACGGCATCGAGCATCTTCGAGGCGCTTCCCGACGGAATGTATGCGCGCTTGCCAATGTGGGCGCCCACGGCCAGAAAGGTTGCATCAAACCGGCCTGCGGTAATCGTCTCAAGCAGGTTGTCGACCCGGGCATTGAGCTTGATGTCAACGCCGAGATTGCTGATCCGCTGCACTTCGGCGTCGAGCACGTCGCGTGGCAGGCGGTACTTTGGAATGCCAAAACGCATCATGCCACCCGCGCGCGGGCCGGCCTCGTGAACCGTGACGGAATGGCCGGCGAGCGCAAGTTGATACGCGGCCGACAGGCCCGAAGGCCCTGCGCCGACGACCAGCACCCGTTTGCCAGTCTTCCCGGCCGGCGCTGCGAATTGCCATCCTTCTCGAATCGCCTCATCACCCAGAAAGCGCTCGATCGCATTGATACCGACCGCTTCGTCCAGTTCGGCACGATTGCAGGCCACCTGGCATGGGTGATAACAGACGCGCCCCATGATCGCAGGCAGCGGATTGTCGCGGGTCAGCAGTCGCCACGCGGTCTCGTAGTCACCGGACTCGGCATGGTAGAGCCAGCCCTGGATATTCTCACCTGCCGGACAGGCGTGATTGCAGGGGGGCATTCGATCGACATAGACCGGCCGGACGGTGCGCCAGGTGCCGGTATGGTTAGCCAGGCTGGAACCCGGATCAAGCGTGATCGCGAACGGTTTACGCTGCATCCTCATGCCTCCGTTTCGAGCAGGCCATAACGACGGATGTTGCGGTCCGCCCGCCGCTGGATCTGCCCGATAATTCCGGTCTGCACCGGTTCCCGGAACAGGTGCGCAAATCGTTGTTGCGGCCGCAAATACTCTTCAACGGGAAGCTGCCGCTTGATCGGCGATGCGCTGGTAAGTTCGCCGTGTTCCGCTTCAAACACCGGGAAAATGCCGGTTTCCTTGGCCAGCCGGGCCATACGAATGGTCAGCGACGAATCGTGTCCCCAGCCCAGCGGGCAGGGGACGAGGACATGGATGTAGCGTGCGCCGCGCATCGTCATTGCGCGACGGACCTTGTTTTCAAGGTCACGCAGTTCCGCCACGGTTGCCGTTGCCACATAGGGGATCTCATGCGCCATTGCGATGGTCGGGAGATCCTTGCCCCGGCCGAACGGGTTGCCCTGCGACTGGCCGACCGGCATCGTCGTATTGGTCCGGGCGGCCGAGGGTGTTGCCGAGGAGCGTTGCACCCCGGTGTTCATGTAGGCGCCGTTGTCGTAGCAGATGTAGAGCACGTCGTCGTTCCGCTCAAACATACCCGAAAGGCACCCGAAGCCGATGTCGGTCGTGCCACCGTCGCCGCCCTGCGCAACGACGCGAATATCTGTCTTGCCCTTGGCTTTGAGGGCCGCGGCAATTCCGGTTCCAACGGCGGCGGCGTTACCGAACAACGAGTGTATCCAGGGGATCTGCCACGAGGTCTCTGGGTAGGGCGTGGAGAAGACTTCCAGGCACCCGGTCGCATTGGCTGCGACGAGCTGATTATTGGTCGCCGCCATCGCTGCGTCGATTGCGTAACGGGCGCCGAGCGCCTCGCCGCAGCCCTGGCAAGCCCGGTGCCCCGAGTTCAGTGAATTACTGCGCTCCATCGCCGATTGCACGCTGCGCTGCGTCTCCGGCAGCAGTCGATTGCCGACGGTAAACGTGCCTGTCTGGTAAAACTTGATCGGCTGGAAGCTCATGTTGGGTACCTCAACCGGTCTTTGACGCGCTGACACCGAGATCACGCAAGATGCTCTCGGCGATCGGGCCGGTGCGGCGGTGCTCACGCTCTCGGGCCAGCACCCGGTCCACCACTTTACGATCCAGGTCCAGGAAGGTCAGCTGTTCGAGCTGGCCGCCTATTGCCTGATCGAGCATGGAGCGCAGCGATGCGCGAGTGATATTGCGCCCACCGAGTCCGGCGATGACCGTGTGCACCGCGTTCGGATCGCCCGAATACGATCCGCGCACGTTAGTAGAAACGATGCCGCCGAGGCCGACCGCGAGGCTTTTCTCCAGAACCACGACACGCTTCGCCCGCGCCAGCGCTGCCCGGACTGAGTCGAGCGGCCACGGTCGGAAACAGGTGATGCCAACGACTCCGATTCGAATGCCATCGTTGCGCATTTCATCGACCGTGTCCTTGATCGTACCGAGCACGGAACCCAGTGCGACGATCAGGGTGTCGGCGTCTTCGGTCCGATACGTTCTTAGCAGGCCGCCACTGTCGCGGCCGAAAACACCCCGAAACTCCTCGGCCCATGCCGGGATCAGGTCCAGTGCCTGCTGCTGCTTGATGTGGGCCAGGCAGCGCACCTCCATGAAGGCTTCCGGACCCACCATCGCGCCGATCGAGACGGGATCGGCCGGGTCGAGCACCTGCCGGGGCTCGTATCGCGGCAGGTAGGCATCGACCTGCACCTGGGTTGGCAGATCGACGCGTTCGTAGGCGTGCGTCAGGATGAAGCCATCCATGCAGACCATGACCGGCAGGGAGAGTTCCTCACCCAGGCGGAAAGCCTGGATATGAAGATCGAGGGCTTCCTGGTTGTCTTCGGCGAACAGCTGGATCCATCCGCTGTCGCGCTGGCTGAGCGCATCGGTGTGGTCGTTCCAGATGTTGATCGGTGCCCCGATCGCCCGATTGGCGACGGTCATGACGATGGGCAGTCCGAGGCCCGCCGCATTGAATACCGCTTCGGCCATGAACAACAGGCCTTGGCTGGCCGTCGCAGTGTAGGCTCGCGCGCCGGTCGCCGACGCACCGATGGCTACCGACATGGCGGCGAATTCTGATTCGACGTTGATGAATTCGCAGGGACTGAGTTGCCCGCCATCGACCATCCGGCCAAGCGCCTCGACGATATGCGTCTGCGGCGAAATCGGGTAGGCGCAGATGACCTCGGGACGGCACAGGCCGACCGCTTCGGCAACCGCCGCTGAGCCCTCAATCTGTTTCAGCATCAGCGGCCTCCTTCATTTCACGGCCAACGAATTCGTGCGCTTCGATTGCGGCCGCGATGTTCGCTTCGGCAATCTTCGGTCGGAACTTCTCGCCGATCGCAGCGGTGACCGAGCCGATCGAGATGCGTCCGGTGAGGGCTGCGAAGCCTCCGAGCAACGCGGCGTTGGGCAGCGGTTTGCCCACGTGTTTCAGTGCGATTTCCGTTGCCGGCACCGTGCAAAGATGTTCCGGATGGAAGCCGGTGGCAAATTCAGCCAAACCCAGTTCTTCAAATGTGCGTCGGGTGTTAATCAGGATGTAACCGTCCCTGACCAGGCCGCCGAATACATCGACCTGGTGCAGCAGCGTCGGGTCCTGGATGATCAGGGCGTCGGGCGCCATGATCGGTTCCCGCAAGCGGATCGGCTCGTCAGCCATGCGGCAATAAGCGACGACCGGCGCACCGGTGCGCTCGGAACCAAAGCTCGGGAACGCCTGTGCGTGGCGATTTTCCTTGAATGCCGCAACGGACAGCATTTCTGCGGCGGTAACGACGCCCTGGCCACCGCGACCGTGGATGCGTACCTGAAACATGATCCTCCCGCCCCCTGCAACGCGTGCAAAATGCCCGTTCCATTCCGAAATTGCATCCGTGAGGACACGGATGGGCTTTTCGTGGAGTGCCAAAACCGGCAAAGTTCGGCGTTCCGCCTCGTAAGATTAAGAGTACGCGAAGATGATGTCGAAGAAATTGCTGATTTCCGCAGTCACCCTGGCCGTTACGCTGGTTTGCTCTGCCGTTCGGGCGGAGTCAGTGCCCGGGGTGCTGGATGCAAAGCAGGGCCAGGCACTGGATGCACTGTTCGAATCGTATTTCGAGGACTACCTGCGCCTCAACCCCGTGCTGGCGACCTCGATCGGCGATCCCCGTTACAACGATCGATATGAAGTCTCGATCAGCCCGCCATGGCGTGCTCGAGCCGAGCAGCTCGAACGCGACTACCTGACCCGTCTCGGAGACATTGATCCCACGGGGCTCAGCCCGGGCGATCGGATCTCGTACGAAATGTTTAAGTCCGCACGCGAACTCGAAATCGAGGGGTTTGCCTATCCGGATCACCTGCTGCCACTGAACCAGTTTTATTCGGTACCGAATTTTTTCGCCCAGCTGGGATCCGGGCAGAGCATTCAGCCGTTTGCGACCGTGAAGGATTACGATGATTTTTTGAAACGGGCCAGGGGCCTGGAAGCCTGGACCGCACAGGCGATCCGCAACATGCGCGAGGGCATGAAGACCGGCTACGTCCAGCCTGCCGTGCTGATGGAGCGCGTGTTGCCGCAGCTGCAGGCTCAAATCGTCGAAAAGCCTGAGGACTCACTGTTCTGGGGGCCGATCCGCAACATGCCGGACACATTCAGTGCGGCCGATCGCGAGCGTCTCACGGCCGACTACCGCAGGCTGATCAGCGAAGATATTGTGCCGGTTTACCAGCAACTCCACGACTTCGTTCGTGATGACTATCTGCCCCGGTGCCGCGCAACGGTGGGTCTCGATGCGCTGCCGAATGGCAAGGCATGGTATCGCTACCGGGTGCGTGAGATCACGACCACCGCGTATGCACCGGAGCAGATCCACGAAATCGGGCTCGCCGAGGTCGCGCGAATACACGACGAAATGCGCGGTGTCATGAAGCGAGTCGGTTTTGAGGGCGATCTGCCGGAATTTTTTACGTACCTTAAGACCGACCCCAGGTTCTTCTGGAAGACCCGGGAAGAGCTCATCGAGGGTTACGTCGACATCAAGCGAAGGGTTGACCCGGCGTTGCCGCGATTGTTCGGCGTGTTGCCGAAGGCGGATTACGAGGTTCGGGCGGTAGAGCCGTTCCGTGAAAAGAGCGCCGCCGGTGGCCAGTACCAGGCCGCCAGCGAAGACGGTTCGCGACCGGGCGTGTTCTATGCCAATGCGTACGACCTCAAAGCCAGGCCCAAGTGGGCCATGGAGTCGCTGTCCCTGCACGAGGGTAATCCGGGGCATCACTTCCAGATCTCGATTCAGCGCGAACAAGAGGAACTGCCGAAATTCCGCCGCTACGGCCGATACACCGCGTTCAGTGAGGGATGGGCCCTGTATGCCGAATCGCTCGGCCCGGAACTGGGCATGCTGACCGATCCCTACCAGTACTACGGTCGACTCGAAGCGGAGCTGTGGCGCTCGATCCGGCTGGTCGTCGATACCGGGCTTCATGCGATGGGCTGGACCCGGCAAGAGGTGCTGGACTACATGGAGGCCAACAGCGCCACGGGTGAGGCCCGGCGGGTCGCAGAAGCGGAACGTTACATGGCCATTCCGGGACAGGCGCTGGCCTACAAGATCGGTCAGCTGAAGATCAGCGAACTGCGCCAGCTCGCTGAACAGGCGCTTGGCGATGACTTTGATATACGTGCCTTCCATGACACGGTGCTGGTCAACGGGGCTTTGCCACTCAACGTGCTCGAGGCCGAGATCGGGCGCTGGGTGACGGCATCGAAATGAACCCAAAGGGGCGGCAGTCGCTGACTGCGCTGCTGGCCGGAGCCACCGGGCTGGTAGGCGGGCACTGCCTGGCCCGCCTGCTGGACGAGCCGGCATATCGGCGAGTGATCGTGATTACGCGGCGCGATATCGGCCCGGCGGCCCGGAATCCCAGGGTCCGCCAGGTCGTCACGGAGTTTGATCGCCTCGCCGAGATCGGCCCGGAGCTGGCGGCCGATCACGTGTTTTGCGCGCTGGGCAGCACGATGCGCAAGGCAGGTTCAAAAGCGCGGTTCAGGCAGATCGACTTTGCCTATCCGCTTGCGCTCGCGCAGGTTACACGGGCGGAAGGTGCGCGACATTTCTCGCTGGTCAGCGCGATGGGTGCCAGTCCACGCTCACCCTTCTTTTACTCGCGGGTCAAGGGCGACCTCGAGCAGGCGCTCGGCCACATGGACTGGCCCGGTCTTGCCATCTTCCGGCCCTCGGTGATCGCCGGGCAGCGTGAAGAGGCACGCCCGGGGGAAGGCGTTGGTGAATTTCTGCTGCGCATGGCGCCTGCGCGCTGGAAGCCGGTTGCCGCAAGCGACATTGCCGTTGCGATGGTGAATACGGCCCTGTCTGCGCAGCCCGGCACAACCATCATCGAGTCGAGCGAGATTCCTGGACTCGCCGCAGTGAATAATGACCCGGCCGGGTAGCAGTTTGCCCGGTACTTGCCGCTCAGTCCTGCAGTGAACGTACGAGTTCCGCGGCGTTGGGATCGTTCGGGTAGAGCTCGAGAATCCTTTCCGCGTAGCCCAGCGCGCTCGCCCGGTGACCGGCAGCGGCGTGGTAGCTGGCGAGGGCTGAGAGCAGCTCGGCGTTGTTCGGCGCTGTGCGCAGGGCCTGCTCCAGCGTACTGATCGCGGTGCTTTCCTGGCCGGAAGAATGCTGAGCCACGGCCAGTACGTAGGCGAATCGAGTATTGCCCGGATCGAGCTCGACGGCGAGCTCCAGCTCCGCGAGGGCGCTGCGTTGCTGGCGCACCAGTGACAGGCCCATCGAGTGGTGCAGCGCTGCGCTATCGGGGACCACCTGCAACGCCTCGCGTATGACACCCTCGGCAGCGGCTTCCTGGCCCTGGGTGCGCTTCAGGTCGGCCAGGTTGATCCACGCGGGAACGTAGAGCGGATCGAGCTTCAGCGCCGCGCGATATTGATCCTCGCTGTCATCGTAACGGCTCCGCAGGGCCAGGAATCCACCGAGGTTGGTCCGCGATTCCGGCCGGTCGGCGTTGAACGCTTCGGCGGCGATGTACTCCTGCTCGGCATTTTCATACGCGGGCGCTGCCCCGGCTCCGAGGGCGTCGGCAGCCATCGGGGCGAGCGTGCGGGCCGCCTGCAGGCGTACGCTGCGCACCGGATCCTTCAGCAGCGGGATCGCCGCCTGACGATTTACGGGCGGCAGTTGCTCGATAACCTCGAGTGCCGAGCGCCGGACCAGCGAACTCGGATCCTTGAGTGCCGAGGTCGCAATCACCAGCGCCTCCCGTGTCGGTTGCCGCGACATGCGGCTGAGGGCCGATGCGCGCGCGATGGCGGACTGATTCGGATCTGCCGCCACCTGCAGAAGCGGGTACGAGGCGCCGGGGTCACCCCGGTCTGCGGCTTCAAATGCGTCGACAAAATTCTGGAAACCGGATTTCGGTTCCGGGTAGCGATTGCGTATCTCGGCCGCCGCCATTTCTGCAGAGATCGCGAGCCCGGCATTCACGTGGCACTGCGTACACGCATCGGGAACGCCAAAGGGGGTGGAGAGGTCTGGCCGCGGTATGCGGAAACTGTGGTCATGCCTCGGATCGACAACCATGTACGTCTCGGTCTTCATGTGGCAGGACCTGCATTCGCTGCCTGCCGTTCCTGCGGCATGGAAATGATGCGCTTCGCTGTCGTATTTCGAGGCCAGGTGACATTGCGCGCAGACCGCATTCCCCGGTGCCCGCAACTGCTGGGTGTGCGGGTCGTGGCAGTCACCGCAGGTTACGCCGTGAGCGTACATGCGGCTGGACAGGAATGAGCCCCAGTTGTACACCTCGTCGCGTTGCTGGCCATCCGGATAGTAGAGCTGCTCATCGAGCAGGGCCGGACGGTAATGATCTTCGAAACGATCACCCGGCCGGTAGTTGCCGCTGAATTGTCCGCGCCGCGCATGACACTGCGCGCAGACGCCGATTTCAGCATCCGATTCGCGTCGTGGGTTGCGTGCCGCGTTTCCGCTATCCGGGTCGATGGTCCAGCTCGCTTTGCGGCGCGCACTGAGATTTACCGTCAACCCGTTGTCGGGCATCATTTCGCCAGCGGGTCTCGCGCGGCTTATCTCAACGTGGTTCGAACCGGGACCGTGGCAGGCTTCGCAGCCGACGCTGATTTCCGACCAGGTCGTTGCGTAGGTCTGCGTCGCGGGGTCGTAGTTTTTCTGCAGATGGGTTGAGTGACAATCTGCGCACATGTAGTTCCAGTTCTGCTGCCGCCGTGTCCAGTGCAGTTCATCGGCGTGATCAATGATCTCGTCTGGATAAAGATGAAACCAGCGCTGGCCGCCCTGTGCCGCCGGCCGGCTGTCCCACGCGACTGAAAGCGCCTGTACGTGCCCGCCGGGCAACTCCACCAGGTACTGCTGCAACGGGTAGACGCCGAACGTATGTGCGATTTCAAAGTCGGCCAGCTCGCCGTCGGGCCCGTCAGTGCGAACCATGAAGCGGCCATCGCGGCGGAAGAATTTCGAAGTCACGCCCTGGTGCGCGAAGTCCGTCCCGGAAAAATCGCCGAGGACGGTGTCCTCAGTGGCCACCTGCATGGCCATTGCATGCTGTGATTTTCGCCATGTTTCGTACTCGCTGGCGTGACAATCGGCGCATGCATCCGAACCAACGAAGCCTGCGGCGGGCCTGTCAGCGGATGGAGTCGGTACCGGCGTAACAGCATCAACGTCACGCGATGTGCCGTAGAACCAGATAACCAGCGCGATAGCGGCAAGGGCAGCGATGACTGCACCGAGCAACCAGTTTCGACCTCGCGCCTGCGCGGAGGGTACCGGCGCGGGTGTCTCTGAAGGGCTGGAGGCGGTCTTTTTGCGCGATGTCATGATGCGGTAGCGGCCCTGATCGGATGGTTAATTTACACCGGCCCTGCTGCGGGCAATCACAGTGGCGGCAGCGAACATTACGCATCTGCCACTGCGGTCGCTACAATGCGGCAGAGTGCAATGGCGGCATTGTCCCTCAGGTGACGGACCTTGGTCCAACGTGGCTCGTCGGATCAAAGTACGTCTACGACGATCTTGTTGCTCAGCCAAGTCGCGCCGAGTGAGGCCGGATTACAACATTGATTGCCTGGTATTCTCTTTCGCAATTCGGCTCCTGGCCGCCTTTCCGCGGCTGTTGTGGAGTGGCGTTGTGGCTGGCTGTCGGCGTGCTGGCGCTTCAGCCGGCGATGTCGCAGGAAGCGGCGCGCCCCAGCGTGACGGAACTGAAGCAGAGCATCGAGGCCAGCCGCGCCCGGGTCCAGGACGATACGACGCTGGATCATGCGACGCGCGCGCGCGCGACAGAGACGCTCGACAAAGCCGACGCTTTTCTGAAACAGGCGGCCGAGGACCTTGCGAGCGCGCAAGCGCTGGCGGAAGAGCAGGCGGCAGCACCGGTATTGATCCGGGAAGGCAAGGAGAAACTCTCGCTGCCAGCCAGCGCTGCGCAGCCCGTCGAAATCGAGAAGCTCAGTGACGCGAAGCTGGAAATTTCGCTCTCGGAAGCCGAGGCAGCGGCCCGCTCGGCGCAGGAGCGAGCCAGTTCGCTGAACCAGGAATTAAATGAGTCAAGGTCTCAGCGACCTGCGCTGGGAACGGATCTTGCCAAGGCGCGCGATGACCTTGACGCTGTTCGCGATACCAAGACCCAGATTCAGGCCGCGTCCGTCACCCGTCCGGGAACCGGCACCAGCATACTGCTCGCTCAGGCCGAGGAACTCGCGTTGATTGCACGCATGCAGCATCTTGAGGCGCGGCGCGACGGTGCGGATCTTCGAGAGCAACTTCTGATTGTCAGGATGCAGCTGGCGCAAAGAGAAGCGGCGGCGAGTGCCGCGACCGCAGCCCTTATGAGAACGGCAACGTCGGATCGGCGGCGAGCCCTGTTATCAACGGAGGCACAGATCGCGGACCAGGTGCTTTACGAAAAGTATCCGCGCCTCAAGGCGCTGGCGGAGGCCAACGCGGAGATCGCGGCAGCGCAGGTCGGACCCGAGTCGCCCCGGCAGCTTGCCCTGCTGAGCAATGCAGACCTGGAGGTTCTCGAGAAGCAGATCGCTGTCGTCGATGACACGCGAAAGCGGGTTAACGCGGCTCTGCAACTGCTGGGTCGCAGCACGGCGGCTGAGAAGCTGATTGTCGACACACTGGATACGCTGCGAGCCGACGAGAGTTCCGTAGCGACGGTGCAGTGGGCCCCGGAACAACTCGGGCAGATACAGATGGACCTGGTCGACGTCAAGCGCGAGCTCGTGAAATTTGAGAGGGACCCCGGGCGCGCAGTGACCGACCTGCTGCAGAGCCTGCCGGATCTGCCTCCCGAGGATGAGGCAGCGGTACGGTCGGCCGCGGCCGAGTTGTTCGATTCACGCCTGCAGCTTTTGCAGCAGTCCTCACGCGATGCGGACCTGTACCTTGCTGCTCTCACTGAGCAGAGAGAACAGCAACAGAGGCTTGCAGCCAAGGTCAGCGACTATCGCGAATACCTGCTCAGCCGGCAGGTCTGGGTGCCGGGCCTTCCCCCGATAGAGAGAGGCGAGATCGGGCGCGGAATACGTGCGCTGCCGTTGCTCTTCTCGCCTGCGCTCTGGGAGGGGGCCGGCGGTGCCATCGCGCGGTGGCAGTCCGAGCATTCTTACCTGTTCTGGCTGTTCTTGGCCGTGGTGGCCGCTGCGTTGTTCATCAGTCACCGCATAAAGATTCGTTCGGCCGAATTCATGCGGCGGGTCCCTCATAGCACGGGGCCTGAACGGATTCGCCGGATGATATTGCCCCCGATATTGCGCGCCGGTTGCTGGGGGTTCGTGGTTTACCTGACCGGTGAGCTGCTCGGATTAATCGCGGATGCCAGTTCGGATATCCCGCCGGGGCTCGATGCGCTGTCCGATGCTTTACCCGTGATCGCCGTGAGCGTGTTCGCGATACCATTGATACGGGCGCTCTACGCGCCGGCAGGCCCGGTCGTGCAGTCCCGGCCCGAGTTTGCGGGGGTTGCCGCGCTTGCCTACCGCTCCGCCGCGCGGCTGGCACTGGCCCCGGTCGCGATGCTTGGCGCGTTCCTGTGCGCCGTGGCGTATCGTCATGGCGGGGAGGAAGATGCGGTGGCAGCGACCCGTGTCTGCCTGATCCTGGCCGCACTGACCATTGCCTGGGTCATCGACGGGCTCGTGCGCCCGGCACTCAAGTCGCCGGGTCAGTTCGAGGCGGAGAGCGTCGGTGGCTATTCCCTGCTTCCGGTTCTCGGCTACCTCGCGGCGATGAGTATTCCTGTGGTTTTTATCCTGGCCGTGCTGGCTGGATATGCCCTGGGCCCGTACGATGCCGCCCGTGCGATCGTCGGTTCGGCGGCCATCATGGGCATTTACCTGGCGACTCGGACAGTTATTTCCGCCGCGATGCCCGCTGCGGATCCCGCGGCGGTCGAGGATGGCAAGTCCGATCTGCTTCGTGGCCGCAACAGGCTCGCTCTGATCGTGATTTCGATCGTTGCGGGCCTGGCGATGCTCTGGGTCTGGGATGCTGTGCTGGAGGCCCTGAGCTACCTGAAGTCCGTTCCGCTCTGGTGGGCCGAGTCGGGGGATGGTGTTGAGGCCGTCACAGTCGCCGACCTGTTTCTGTTCGTCATTGTACTCGGCGGAAGCCTGCTGGCTTTCTGGGCATTGCCGGTGATCTTTGGCACTCGCACGCTCGATCTCTCGATGAAAGGCATCGGCCCACGCTATGCGACCGTGACACTGGTTCGTTACGTTGTGCTGATCGTCGGTGTCCTGGTCGCTTTCTCAGTGCTGCAGGTGAGTTGGTCGAACATGCAATGGCTGGCGGCCGGGCTTTCGGTGGGACTGGGCTTTGGCTTGCAGGAGAGCGTCGCGAATTTTGTCGCCGGATTGATGCTGCTGACTGAACAGCAGGTGAGAATCGGTGACGTGATCGCGATTGGCGATAAGTCCGGAGTCGTGACGAGGATTCAGGTGCGAGCGACGACCGTGAAGGATTTTGACGGTCGCGAGTTGATCATTCCTAACAAGGATCTGGTGACGACCCAGGTGACGAACTGGACTTTGACCGATACGCGCCGGCGCGTACAGGTGGCAGTCGGTGCCGCCTACGGCTCCGATCCCGCCGTTGTCGAGCAGTTGCTGCTCGAGGCGGCTTCGAAGGTACCGTGGGTTTCGGCCGCCCCAAAACCCAACGTGGTCTTTGAATTGTTCGGTGTCGATGCGATTCATTTCCGGCTCTACGTCTGGATCGAGTCCGGCAGTGCGTTGTTCTCCACGGTCGATTCTCTGCACAAGCAAATAGACCGAATCTTCCGCGAGAACGGTGTCACGATTGCGTTCCCGCAGCGGGATGTACACCTGGTTGCGGATACGCCTGTTTCGATCCAGATGGTTGCGCCCGACCATGCGGCTGCAGCGACCTCGACGAGGCCCGCATCGTCCAGGCCTGATTTGTCCGATCAATAAACCGCCGGGGGCTGAAATCGCGAAAAGACGTTAGCGAATCATCCGGCGCTAAGGCTGTGATTTGCCGGACCGCCGACCCCTCGCGCCGGGTCGATCCGTTCGGCTCTATGACCTTCTGCTGCAGGGCCGGGTCACCGACACGACCCTGCGCCTGTGGCATAGTTGCGCCTCGAATCGGGAGCGGATCCATGCATAAACCTGGCCTATTGACACGGACTTCCCAGCGGCGAAGCGCGCCATGCTTGTGCGCGGCCTGGGTCGCGTTGTTGTCGATTATGCCGGTCGATCGGGCTGCGCTGGCGGCGCCGAAGACAGACGTCGTGATCCTCCGTAACGGCGACCACCTGACCGGTGAAGTCAAAGGCCTGAGTCACGGGCAGCTGACCTTCAAGACCGACACAATGTTTACGGTGAATATCAAGTGGGAGCAGGTCGCGAGTCTCAAGAGCAACCAGTACCTGGAGGTTGAGCTCAGCAACGGGCTGAAGTACTTCGGTACGGCTCCGCAGCCTTCAAAGCAAGGCCAGGTGCTGACACTTGCGGCCGGAGAGGACATCGACCCCTGGGAGCTGGAGCTTACGCAGATTGTGCGCGTGTCGCCGATCGAACAGGGTGATCTGTTCGATCGGCTCAAGGGCAATGTGAGCGCGGGCTATAACTATACGAAGGCCAGCGCCGTCACGCAGTTCAATTTCGCAGGGGGCTTGAAGCTTCGTTCGACCAAACGGCAGTGGTCCCTCGATGCAGCGACGACAGTCACGCAGCAAGATAACAATCCGAATTCAGAGCGATTCAACGTGACGGGCGGGTACAGGCGCTACCTGCCCGACAAGCGCTTCTGGTCCGCGTGGCTGGGAGCGGAGTCCAATGACGAACTCGGTCTGCTGCTGCGAACGACCCTGGGCGCAGGCTATGGCGGATTCATGATCCAGAACAGCCTGCACGAACTCTCGTGGATGGTCGGTTCAAACATCTCACGCGAGGATTATTCGGATGAACCGGAGAAAGTAAATCTCGAAGCGGTGTTAGGGCTCAACTACGACCTGTATCGATTCAGCCCACTGTCCGCGGATATCGGTGCTTCGCTCGTCGCCTATCCCAGTCTTACCGAGGCCGGTCGGCTCCGCTCGGAGGGAAAACTGTACACGCGCTACGAGATCGTCAAGGACCTGTACTGGGAGATCAATTTGTACGGCAGTGCGGACAGCGAACCCGGGGAGACGGCGAAGTCAAAATACGACTACGGCATCGTCACTTCGCTGGGGTATACGTTCTAAAGATCGGCGATACGGTCTGATCGTCCTGCTACGGCGAGGGTTTTGAATGAATTGCATGTGGTCATGTGCCCGAAGGTGCGCCGATGGCACGGGCGCGCTACGTGTTGTGGTCGCGCCGGGTCGGGGCCGCATGCGCTTTGGCCGGTCGCTGGACCGAAGCATCGACAACGCTGTTTCCGCTTTCGGCGACCGATACATTGCCCGGTGCGGTCGCGCGCTTGCCGTTGCCATTGCGGTCAGGCCCTTTCGCTCCAGCCGGTGATTCGGCGGGTTCGCCGCGATGCGCCAGCGCTGTGCTGGCCGAGGTGATCAGTACGACGAGCATCACCGTACCAATCAGGAAGCCATGGGTTCCGGCTTCCTCGGCCGCCGCGAGGAACAGTAGCACGGTGATGAGTCCGCGTGGCGCAAGCCACAACAGTTGTTTCAGTCCGGGAAGCCGCAGAATGCCCAGTATTGCCAGTCGAGTCAGGTAGATCACGGCGATCATTGCGATCGCGATTAACCAGGCTCGTTTGTCGGTCATGAAGCTGAGGTCCGTCCAGTAACCGAGCATCAGGAAGAAGAAACTCTTGGTTGCAAACGTAAGCTCGGCGACCACGCCCTTGAACTCCTTGAGCGTCTGGTCATAGTCGACGTCATGCATCTCACGCAGCTTCTTGTTCCATTCGAGCATGTGAGGGTTGTTCAGCAGCAGGCCGCAGACCAGGACCAGTATCAGCGGCGAGAGATGCAGGTGTTTGCCGGCCGCATACAGCAGCGCCAGCACGGCAAGCACCGGAAGGAAACGCACATGACCTTCGAGTCGGTTAATGAGATAGAACACGGCCAGCGCGGCGACGACCGCGACGAGCAGTGAAATGACTGCGCCGCCGAACAGATCCCCGAGGAAAACTTCCATGGATCCCTGCGCCGCCAGCCAGGCATAGAAGACCAGCACGCCGAGAATGTCTGACAGCGCGCTTTCGTAGGTCACGAATTCGCGTGTTTCGGCCGGGAGTCCATGCGCGCTGGGGATGGCAACGGCACTGGAGATGACCGCAAACGGTATCGCAACCAGCGCGGCTGTCGCCGGCGTCAGCCCGAGCAGCTTCATGAGCAGCCAGATGAATGCAAACAGGCAAAGCCAGAACCCGGCCAGCGCGGCGGTCGATGCGCGAACGATCAGGCCCGCGCGGTCGCGGCGAATCTCCAGGTCGAGCGCGCCTTCCAGGACGATCAATATCAGGCCGATTGTGCCAATCAATGGCACATAGGTATCGACGAAACGTAACTCGATACCGAGGGAGTCAAGCAGCAGGCGCGCAAGGATTCCGCTTCCGATCAGCAGCACCACCGAAGGCAGGCGAAACTGCCTGCCCATGACATCGAGCAGGTAGGCGAACACCAGCGACGCCGAGATGACGAGGATAGCGGTATCAGTCATGGTCTTGCGGGGTCAGCCGCCAAGCAGCTGTCGCCGGGTGATCCCGGGTTCGGGCTCAGGTTCCTCGGGTTCGAACAAGGCGTCGGCCGCGGACCTGGCCGCCATCTGCGCCGCTTCGTGGTCGGCAAACTGGTCCATCGGCGAGAACAGTGAGCAGCTGGCGATCAGGCCCGGGCCCTCAACGTCACTGACCACGAAGTCATATTCGCCCGACGGAAAGCTCAGGCGTGCCGAACCCCCCGATTGCCACAACGGCAGGTCATCGGCCGACGGCAGCGCCGTCAGGTTCATGAACCAGGGCGTTACGATAACGCCGACCTGTCGCCCGCCGTCATCACGAAAGCCGATGGCCTCGATCGCCAGGGCCGGGTTATAGATCGGCAGGCCTTTCATCTTGACTGCAATGCGCCGGTAAGCGTCGACCAGGGTCTGTACCGGATCAATGGTACCGGATTCGTCGCCCGTGCTGCCGGCGGCCATGAACTTGCCCTTCTCCGCATCGCAGTTCGGGCAGCGCCAGGTCTCGGGCAGCAGACGAAACGGTGTCCCGGCGGCCACCTGAGCGACTTCGTCACCGATCGCCGGGTCGTAGAGCCACCAGCAGATGCCGCACTCGAGCTTTGTGTCGTCGGAAATTCTTGAGCCGTCGCCAAGGTAGCTGCCTTCGAATGGCCGACTCATGACGAGTAGGCCTCGAGTATTTCGGCCAGTCGCGATGCAGAGTCCTCGAAGTCTTCCGTGGCCGCGAGCGCTGCTACCGGCACGCCGCCCACCTCCAGCGTGTCGAGGATCACGGCGTTCATTGAATTCGTATACTGCACGGCCCAGACATGCCGCAATCCTGTCGCAAACATCCGGCAACTGCCATAGCCACCGGATCGGATCACGAGCGGCACCTGACCGAGCACGGCCGTCAGGACTTCGGCATCCGCTTCGGTCAGCGGCAGCAGCGTGAAGTTGATGACGTGGTTCTCGCCGCCGGGCTGGTAATTCGATGAACGTTCCAGCAGCTCGGCGAGCAGGGCCGGTGCGTTCATGGCACCCTGCGGCAGCTGCGCGGGCCGTTCGATTTCCTCGCGGGGCAATTCGGCGGCCGCCGTCAGGACTGGCCGCGGTACAGCACCGACCTCGATCCATTCACTGCTGATGCCATCGGCCCCGCTGGCCTCGAGACGCCACACCCCCGGGAGCACCGACTCAACGATGCGAAAGAACGTGTCGGTGCTGCCGACCTTTGCCCAGACATCGCCTTCGCCGAGCACGTCGGCAAGGGCCGCCTTGTCAGATTCACCGAGACCGTCGAGGTCGAAGCGGGCCGGCGCGCGTCCGCGCTCCTGCGCATGACGGCGCAGTTCGGAGAGCACCCTGTCGAGCATGGTTCGGGCCGCGGGTGTCAGCTCGTCGGCGGCCAGCACCTGGCGCATGGGCCGCACCAGACCCGTCGGCATACCGATCAGGCGAAGCTCGTCGTCGCCGCCCGTGACGGCCTCACCCGGTACCTTCGGATGCCAGACAAGCACGTTTTCCGTCATGCGTTCCCTCCCGTGGGACCCATCGACTCGGCGTCCGACGGCGCCAGCAATCGATCACAGGCCTGTGCGTAAACCGGCCAGTCCCTCATTCGGGCGACCAGCTCGGCGGCCCGACCGTCGCGAATATAGACCACCGCCGGGGTGACGACGACACCAAATTCACTCATCAAAGCGGCCTCGTCGCGGCGGTCCACGAGGCCCAGTCTCAACTGACCCGCGTGGGTTGCGAGTAGCTCGCGCACCACGACTGCCACGTCCAGCCCTTCGCGTCGCCGCGCGATATCACCGGTGAAGAACAACAGGGCCCGTGAGTTGGCCGCCAGGAAATCAGCCAGATCGGTCGTGCGCAGTACGTCGCAGGCCGCGTCTGCGGCCAGTGACTCGATGATTTCACTCATCAGGAGTCCTCCGAGTCCGTACCCGGATCGCTCTTCCGGGCGGCGCGCATCGCGAGGAATCGTTCGTCTCCAACGCGACAGGCGAGCTCTGCGCTGGGCCGCTCGGACTCGTAGCGTTCGCGCGCGATCGCCGCAATCACGGTTTCGCGTGACGCAGGCTCCGTGCGGCGTTTGGCAACGCTGCCCCAGCGGGCCAGCTCCTCCAGTCCCAGCTCCAGAGCCACCGGGACCTGCGCCTGAACCGGCCCGGTCAGGCTGCCACCGTAATCGGCCAGTTCCACGGGCTTGATGCCAATCACCGTAAAGTGCTCCGGCCGGTGACCGAGCAGATCGAGGCTGGCGAGGATGTCGTTCATGCCCGCCTGGTGCAGGCTCATTTTGCTGCCACTCATGAATCGAGGCACTTCATCGTCGCGAGCGACGAGCAGGCTGCCGGGCTCGCCCCGGTGATCCACGGCGTCGAAAAGCAGGACATGCGTTGCATCCAGCAGCAATGGCACCAGCGCCAGCCCAAGCGTTCCGCCATCCATGATGTCGACGTCGGGGGGGAAGTCCCAACCGTCGCCGAGCGCCTCGACACAGCGCACGCCAAAGCCTTCATCGGCCCAGAGCAGGTTACCCACGCCAAGTACGACGATGCGCCGCTGTGTTGTGACCGAGTTGTTGTCCATTTTTTGCATCGATCCTGTCATCCCCGGATGGGCGACCTGCAAAAGTATAAAGGGACAGGGGGAGGTCGGGGCAATCGCAGCCCCTCGTCCCACTGTCCCGTGAGTCCGGTACCCGGGCCCGGCCCGGGTACCGCGCGCGGCCTATCGGTAGAACCTCCAGCCGCTGATCATCGAACTGATCGTCGTTTGCCGATGCGTCATGTCCTCGCGGATCGCCATGTACATGTGGATCATCGCGAAGATAATCAGCACCCACATGGCGACGTGGTGCCAGGTGTGCACGGTCATGGAATCGCCGAGCACGCCGAACACCCAGCCAAACAGGCTATACCAGGTACTTTGTATACCAGCACCCTCGGCATAGAGGGCAAACCCGGTAAGCAAAAGGACGATGAGCGGCAACAGGAACATCACGAACATCGCTGCATGCGCGAGTGGATTATGTCCCACGTATTCCTTTGGCTTGCTGAGAAAAAGATACCAGCCGATTTCACCCAGGACCTCTTTCCACCAGGCGATGCTCCAGAACGGGATGTAGAAGATCTGCCGGGCGTGCTTACCGCCGAAAATCATGCGATAGATTCTCAGCAGAAAGGCGACGCCGAGGATCATCCCGGCCGAGAAGTGCACGAAGCGGATGTAGCCGAACAGATAATGCTCGTAGGCTTCTCCGCTCAGGGTCGGCGGTGGTGAGCCGATGAAGTATCCCGTGATGCACAGCACGACAATCGCCAGGGCCGTGACCCAGTGCCAGATCCGGATCGCTGCGTCGTAGACGTAGATTGGCCCTGGCTGGATGCTCACTGCTGGCAGTATGGCCTCACCAAAGCGGCCTTCCCGCACACGGTTCGCCACCGGTGTCGAAGGGAGGTAGTACTTGCTCATGGAATCTCTCCTCAACGTACCTTGACGCTCGTGAGCTCCTGGCCCTCCATGTCGAGCACGTGCGTTGCACAGGCCAGGCACGGATCGAAGCTGTGGATCGTTCGCAGGATCTCGAGCGGCAGGTTCGGATCGTGCATCGGCGTGTCGAGCAGGGCGGCTTCGTAGGCGCCGATCTTGCCGGCCGGATCACGTGGACTGGCGTTCCAGGTCGTCGGTACGATGCACTGGTAGTTCTTGATCTTCTTGTCCTCGATGTCGATCCAGTGCCCAAGCGCACCACGCGGTGCCTCGACGAAACCGACGCCTTGAGCGGATTTCTTCCAGGTCTTGGGCTCGAAGTTGGCCATGTTGGCCGTCGCCGTGTCACCCGCCTTGATGGACGCGATGAGTTTCTGGTACTCGAGCTTCAGCTTGTCGGCCGCCCACTTGCACTCGAGGCCGCGCGCCGCGGTGCGGCCCAGCGTCGAGAACAGGGCCGTCACCGGTACGCCGAGATTGCCGAGCGCGTAGTCGACCAGTCCCTTGATGTCGTCCTGGCCCTGCACGTAGCCAATGACGAAGCGGGCCAGCGGGCCCACTTCCATGGCGTGGCCCTTCCAGCGCGGTGCTTTCACCCATGAGTACTTGGACGACTCGTCGACGTTTTCGATGCGCGTCTTGGTGCCTTTTGCCCCGCCGATGTCGAAGTGCGGATCAGTGACGCCGACATACGGGTGCAGGCCGGCCTGCTCGTCACCGTACTTGTACCAGGAGTGCGTCACGTATTCGCGGATCTCCTCGAGGTCGCCCAGGTCGATGTCCTGCACCTCGTTGAGGTTGCCGTCGATGATGGCGCCGCGCGGCAGCATGAGGTTGCCCGGGCTGTAATCATTGGCTGATCTCGGCAGGTCGCCGTAGGACATCAGGTATTTCGAGGAGAGCCCGCCGCCAATGCTCGCCCAGTCCTTGTAGAACGAGGCGATCGCGAGCAGATCGGGAATGTAGACCTGGTCGATGAACTCGACCGTTCGATCGATAATACTGCCGACCAGGTTCAGCCGTTCCATGTTCACCGCGCCGACCGCGCCGGTATCGTTCAGGTTGATCGGTGACGGGACACCGCCGACCAGCCAGTTTGGGTGCGGGTTGCGCCCGCCGAAGATGGTCTGAATCTTGACGATCTCTTTCTGGAAGTCGAGCGCCTCCAGGTAGTGCGCGACCGCCATCAGGTTCGCTTCGGGCGGCAGCTTGTAGGCCGGGTGTCCCCAGTAGCCGTTGCGGAACGGCCCAAGCTGGCCTGACTCGACGAATTTCTTCAGGCGATTCTGCAGGTCCCGGAAATACCCCGGCGAGGAAAGCGGCCACGACGAGATCGACTGCGCCAGTTGCGAAGTGGCCGCCGGATCGGCGCTCAGCGCGCTGACTACATCAACCCAGTCGAGTGCATGCAGGTGGTAGAAATGTACCAGGTGATCCTGCGCATACAGCGTCAGGTGCATGATGTTGCGAATCGTGTTCGCGTTTTCGGGTATCTGGATGTCGAGGGCGTTTTCCACGCAGCGCACGGAGGCGAGCGCATGGACGCCGGTGCACACACCGCAGATGCGCTGCACGAATGCCCAGGCATCGCGTGGATCGCGACCGCGGAGAATGACCTCGAGGCCGCGCCACATCGTGCCGGTGGATACCGCGTTGCGGATCACGTTGTCCGCATCGACATTTACCTCGATTCGGAGGTGTCCCTCGATGCGTGTGATCGGATCGACGACGACACGTGTGCCCGAGTTATCGAGCTGGAAGCCGTTGGGTGTTGAAATGCTCATTTCTCAGATCTCCGATCGGTCAACCGTGCCGCTGGTCGGTGTCACGGGTTGGCGAATTTGGTTTGACCCGGGCCTGGCGCAAGGCGGTGAGGCCCGCGTGCACGGCGATACCGGCGCCGACGATTGCGGCCGCCGTCGCACCAACCTTGTCCGCCGTGGCTTCCGCACCAAACTGCGGGAAGGTTTCCAGCCGCTCGTAGAAGGGCCCGTTGTCCCAGAAGTCCGGCTCCGAGCACCCTAGGCAGCCGTGACCGGAGCCAATCGGGAAGGACACGCCGTCGTTCCAGCGCGTCGTCGAGCAGGCGTTGTAGGTCGTCGGCCCCCGGCAACCCACCTTGTAGAGGCAGTAGCCCATCCGCGACCCGCGGTCATCGAAGGTCTCGGCAAACTGGCCGGCGTCGAAGTGACCGCGACGGTAGCACTTATCGTGCACGCGCTGGCCGTAGAACATCAGCGGCCGGCCCTGGCGATCCAGTTCGGGAATCTGACCGAACGTCAGGTAGTAGGTGATGACGCCGGTCATGACTTCGGCGATCGGCGGGCAGCCCGGCACCTTGATGATCGGTTTGCCCGTGATGACCTTGTGAATCGGCGTGGCCTGAGTTGGATTGGGCTTGGCCGCCTGCACGCAACCCCAGGATGCGCACGAACCCCAGGCGATCACGGCCGCGGAATCGGCCGCGACTTCCTTGAGACGCTCGACGAACGGTCGCCCGCCCGGGATGCAGAACACACCGTCGTCACCGAGCGGCGGATTGCCCTCGACCGCGAGGATGAACTGTCCCTTGTAATCGCGCCGGATGTCTTCGATGCACTGCTCGGCCTGGTGTCCGGCCGCCGCCATTATGGTGTCGTCGTAGTCGAGCGACAGCATCGACAGGATGACATCCTTGGCCAGCGGGTGCGCCGAGCGGATGAAGCTCTCGGTGCAGCAGGTGCACTCCAGGCCGTGCAGCCACAGCACCGGCACACGCGGCTTGGTTTCCATCGCGTACGCGATCTTGCCGGCGAAGGACGGCGCCAGGCCCAGCGACGCAGCGGTTAATGAGCAGAATTTCATGAAATTTCGCCGCGAGATGCCCTGGCGGCGGATCAGCTCGTAGAAAGTCTCAGGACGACGCATGTCGAGCTCCCAGTGGTTCGGTCTTGTTCACTGCCTCCGCCCTATCCGTTTGTCGAAGGCCTGGTTGGCCGGGTGCACGGCTCTCCGTTAAGCCCGTCCAGCCCTTTTCGGGTGAAACCGATCGTTGCTTTTTGCGGCTCACCGGGACAGTCGGATAACTACTTATTCCTCAGGATATTGCGGGCCGTGACTGGGCTGCCGTCTCGGTTTTCACGGATCGGCGGCCAGGCCATTTCCCGTGCCCGGAGCAGACTGCAATCAGGGCATCGCGGTGCAGGCATGGCAGGGCGCGACGGGCATCGTGCGGCTCGTCGCCATGCCGTCCGGTTCACCGTCGACCTCGATGACGCGCTGTATCTGCAATGAGGCCGTGTCGAGTTCAACGATCCGGTCAGCCATCGTTGCAGCTGCAAAAACGCGCCGCCCGTCCGCTGACAGGGCCAGCCCCACGGGCAGGGCACTGCCCGGGGCGAGCCGCGCGAAAGGCCGCTGGTCGGCACCCGGCGCCTGCGGCAGCTCGATCCTGCGACGACCGGTCAGTTCGTGGCTGGCGGTGTCGAAGGCAACGATTTCACTCGCCCCGGCGCAACTGACCAGTACCCTGCGGCCATCCGGAGAAATCCGGATCCGAATCGGCACGCCCGGCAAAGGCAGGCGCTCGATCACCGCCAGGCGCTCGATATCGACGACCGCGAGGTGGCCGTCTGAGCGCGCCCCGACCCACAGCTCTCGGCCGTCGGGAGTGACCGCCAGACCCTCGGACCCTTTACCGGTCGGCAGCTGCGCGAGGCGCTCGCCGGTGGAAAGGTCAATCGCCGTGGTCGTCCCCGAACCGATGTTCGCAACGAATGCCCTTGACCCATCCGCGGTCACGACGACCATGTGCGAAATGTCCTGTCCGGTCGTGATTGCATCGACGACCTCGCCGCCAAGCGGATCGACCACCAGCAGTGAGCCTGTGCCCTCGGCGGTGACCGCCAGCCGGTTCGCCGCATACCAGTCCACCCCGTGCGGCCGGGAATGGGGTGCAAGATCGATGCGGCGCAGCTCGCGCGCCTGCTCGAGGTCGAGGATGCTCAGTGTCGATCCCGGGCGCTCTGCCGTGCCGTAATTCGACACTGCGGCCAGCCGCCCGTCGGGCGAGACACTGATTTCGTGCGGTGCGTGGCCGAGCTCAACCGTGGCAAGCCGAAGGCCGGAGCCGGGGTCAACGAAGTCCACCGCATCGTCCGTCTTACGTACCACCAGCAGCGTCTCGGCCCAGCTACCCGGAACTGCCATCAGCAGCGCCAGGATCAGTACTGCTTTCACACGCCTTCGCATCGCATCAACCTCCCTGCTGTCGAGCCGCCGAATGCCCAGTATGCTCGACTGGCGCGCGCCCCGTCGAAGGGCCGTACGGCCAGCAGGCAGCGGCCGCGCAGGTCTTACTGCCTTTCGGCATGTACTGATAGCCACCCATTCCTGGTCCGCGCCGGCCCGTATCGGCCAGGGTCTTCAGCTGGCTGGGGCCGGCTGATCAGCAGCCGGTTCGCGCCGGACTTCAGCGGCCGGGATCGGCTTCGTGACCCGCACTGCGTGGTGGCTTTCCCGCCGTCATCGCTGACAGGCTCATTCGCTGATGTCCGTGCTCGTCGAAATTGCCGGGGTCCAGCCAGCACTGGAACGCAACATTGAGCGCCGGCCAGTCGTGATCGATGATGGCATACCAGGCGGTGTCGCGATTGCGGCCCTTGTACATCGTCGCCTGCCGGAATACGCCTTCGAATTCGAAGCCAAGTCGCTCCGCGGCGGCACGAGAGGCCGCATTCAGAGCGTCGCATTTCCATTCGCAGCGCCGATAACCCAGCTCAAACGCCTGTCGGATCATCAGGTAGATCGCCTCGGTAGCCGTCGCCTGGCGTTGCAGCAGCGGTGAAAAAGCCAGGTGACCGATTTCGAGAACGCCGTTGGCAGGATCGATGCGCAGGTAAGCAGCGACGCCGACCGCACGGGCCGTGATGCGGTCGATGATTGCGAAGAACATCGGATCGTCGCCGCATGCGGTCAACTGCAGCCAGCGAGCATATTGCTCCTCTGTCTCAAACGGGCCATAGGACAGATAGGTCCACATCCGATTTTCTTCGTCGGCGGAAATCGCATCGAACAGTGAGGTCGCGTGGCGCTGCGGGTCGATCGGGTCCACCAGGCACAAGCGACCCGCCATTCTTTGACGTGGCGGCGGCGGGGGTGGGCACCAGTCGTTCATGGGTCTGCCAATCGGCTGGCCCAGTTGATTGATCGCCGGTACGTTGGGGCCGGGTCGGGTCATGGTCTGTGATCGTCCTGGGTCGCAAACTGCAGCGCCGCGAGGCGCGCGTAAAGCGGGTTGTTGCGGATCAGCTCTCCGTGGCGGCCTGTGGCGACAATCCGACCGGCGTCCATCACGATGATGCGGTCCGCTTCGAGCACCGTGGCCAGTCGATGGGCAATGACGATTGTCGTTCTCCCGACCATGAGGCGCGCGAGCGCTTCCTGCACCAGCCGTTCACTCTGGGCATCCAGCGAGCTGGTGGCCTCGTCGAGCAATAACACGGGCGGATCTCGCAGAATGGCCCTCGCGATGGCCAGTCGCTGGCGCTGTCCGCCGGAAAGCCGGGCTCCTCGCTCTCCGAGGAAGGTGTCGTAGCCCTGCGGCAATTCGCGAATGAATTCATCGGCCGCTGCGGCCTGGGCTGCGCGCTCGACCTCCGCATCTGTGGCACCGGGCCGGCCGTAGCGGATGTTCTCGCGGGCGCTGGCCGCAAAGAGCACGGTTTCCTGCGGAACCAGTCCGATCCGGCGGCGCACGGCGTTGGGGTCCGCACGGGCAATATCGATGCCGTCGAGGAGAATGTGTCCCGCATCGGGATCGTAGAATCGCAGCAGCAGCTGGAAGCTCGTGGTCTTGCCAGCCCCTGACGGGCCGACGAACGCAATCGTCTCACCCGGTGCAATGGCCAGGTCAAAATCATCGAGTGCGTTGGAGTCCGGTCGCGACGGATACGCGAAGCGAACGTGCTCGAACCGGATCTCCCCCCGGCCGGGTACGGGCAACGCGACCGGGTCGGGTGGCGCCTGGATTGACGGGGCCGCGTTTTTCAGCTCAACCAGCCGCTCCATCGCACCGGCCGCGCGCTGCAGTTCGCCCCACATTTCGCTGAGCGATGCGGCTGCCACCGAGGCATAAACCGCATACAAGAGGAACTGCCCGAGTTGACCGCCGCTCATTTCGCCGCGCACCACGGAGTGCGCACCGACCCAGAGCACAAACGTAATACCGCCGAAGATCAGCATGCCGGCGAGCGCCGTGAGCGTAGAGCGCACCTTTGTGCGTTGAACGGCGGCATCGAAGGAGTCTTCGACCGCCTCGCTGAATCGCGCGCCGCTCGCATCCTCCAGCGTGAACGCCTGGACCGTCTGGATCGCGTTCAGGGTCTCTCCGGCCAGGCCACTGCTCTCGGCTATCCGGTCCTGCGATGTTCGCGACAGCACGCGAACCCGGCGACCGAGTGCAATCAGCGGCGCGATCACCACGGGTATCAGCACGACGATCAGGCCGGTCAGCTTCAGGCTCGTCACGGCCAGCATGACCAGGCTTCCCAGCAGGGAGATGCTGGAACGCAGAATGATCGAAAGGTTCACGCCCGCGATCGATTGCACCAGCGTGGTATCGGCGGTGAGGCGGGACAGAACCTCGCCGGTACGCGTGATCTCAAAAAAGCTTGGATCCATGCGAATGACGCGATCGTAGACGACCGTGCGCAGATCGGCGATCACGCGTTCGCCCAGCCAGGTGACGAGATAAAAACGCAGCGCCGCAAAGATGCCGAACACACCGGCTGCAGCCAGAAATGCGATGAAGTACCGGTCGATCGTTTCTGCGCTACGCGAGGCCATGCCCTCATCGATGAGGTAGCGCAGTGCCACGGGCACGGCGAGCATCGCGGCAGCAGCCACCAGCAAGGCCAGTAACGCGAGCACGATCGTGCCGCGATAGGGTGCAAGGAAAGGCAGCAGCGCGCGCAGCGGCTTCAGCGTTCGGCTTTTCGGGCGATCGGGTGTGGGCGAGTCTGGCATGCAGGTCTCATTGGTGGGGCTGGCCACTTTACCGCAGCCGTCCCGTGCCTGCGTCAACGCAGCGTCCTTCGCGCAATCAGCCAGTGCTGCTGAGTCCCTGGTCCGTTGCTGCCACGCGGCGACTGCGGCTCTAGTAGGATGCGCGCCATGGCATCGATCCAAAGCAATGGCATCACGCTTGAATACGAACTGGCCGGTGAGCCGGGCGCTCCGGTGATCCTGCTGATCATGGGGCTGGGCATGCAACTCGTGGCCTGGCCCGAGCCGTTCTGTGAGCACCTGATGGGCAGGGGCTTCCGTGTACTGCGCTTCGACAACCGTGATTGCGGGCTGTCACAGAAGATGGATCACCTCGGCGTGCCTCGCCTCGGTCGATCCGTGTTCCGGGCTCTGGTGAATCTGCCGGTTCGCGCGAGTTATGACCTCGATGACATGGCAAAGGACACCGTGGGTCTGCTCGATGCACTCGGCATCGATGCGGCGCACGTGGTCGGCGCCTCGATGGGGGGCATGATTGCCCAGCTCGTCGCCGCGCGCCACCCGGGGAGGACCCGTTCGCTGACGTCAATCATGTCGACGACCGGGGCGCGTCACCTGCCGAAGCCGTCCCGGCGCATTCGGCGTCAATTGCTGCGCCGCCCTGCGGACCCGGCCAATGTTGAAAGCGTCGTTGCCCAGCTCGAGCAGACCTTCATTGCGATCGGCAGCCCGGATTACCCGACGCCGATAGAGGACCTGCGCGCCAGGCTCAGGCTGTCCGTCGAACGCAGCAATCATCCGGTGGGTTTCATGCGCCAGCTTGACGCAATCCTGGCGAGCGGCGATCGCAGCGCGTTGCTTGCGAACATCAACAGCCCGACACTGGTCATTCATGGCAAGGCGGACCCGCTCGTGCCCTGCGAGGCCGGCGTCGACACCGCATTCAAGATCCGCGACAGTCGCCTCGTGCTGCTCGATGGTTACGGGCACGATTTCCCGCCCCAGTTGTACGGGCGACTGGCTGCGCTGGTGGCCGACCACGCGGCCGCGTCCGCCGGCCGGACCTGGGCCGGGCCGCCCATCGAAACGCACGCCCCAAGTGGAGATCTATGCCCGTAACCGTGCCGATTCCGGATCCGTCATGGAGAAACGAATGCGAGACCACCTGAGTTCGGACACCCCCGTCGCTGCGCGGTCTGGGTTGATCCCCGCAATACGCGTGTTGGCGTTCGCTTTGCTGCTGACCGGGCTGGCTGCCTGCCGCCAGCCCGCTCCAAGAGAGCTGGACTCGCCAGTGGTACCGCCGGCATCGGCCGGCGTGGCGGCGGCAAATCCGATGGCGGTCGAAGCGGGTCTGCAGATCCTCAGGGCCGGGGGCAGCGCCGTGGACGCAGCCGTGGCCGTGCAGGCGATGCTCGGTCTCGTCGAACCACAGAGTTCCGGGATCGGCGGCGGCGCATTCCTGATTCATTTCGATGCGGCGAGCGGCCAGCTGACTGCGTTCAATGGCCGGGAGACTGCGCCCGCGGCCGCATCGCCGGACATGTTTCTCGGGGACGACGGCCTGCCGCTGTCCTACGCCGATGCGGTCCTCAGCGGACGTTCGACGGGGGTCCCCGGCGCCGTTCCCGATGCTGGGCGCCGCGCATGCACGCTTTGGCCGGCTGCCGTGGCAGCAACTGTTTGCGCCGGCGATACGGGCTGCGGAGGAGGGGTTCGTCGTGCCACAGCGGCTGGCCCTGTTTGCGAACAGCGAGTTCCCGCAGGCACGCTTGCCCGATGCCCGCCGGCTGTTTGCACGTGAAGACGGTGCGCCCGTCCAGGAAGGCGATCGATTGCAGAATCCCGCCTATGCCGAAACACTCAGGCAGCTTGCTGAGGGCGGGCCCCGCACGCTGCATCGGCACCCGATTTCCACGGCGATCATCGACCGCACGCATCAGGCGCCACGGCCGGGCATGCTTAGGCAGGCCGACTTCGACGCCTACCAGCCCGTCGAAGGAGAGCCAGTCTGCGGTGCGTTTCGTCTCTACGTCATCTGTGTGCCGCCGCCTCCCTCCTCGGGTGTATCGCTTCTGCAGGTGCTGGCGATTCTTGATCGAACGGACATTGCCGAACGAGGCCCCGGTGACCCTCAGGCCTGGTACCTGTTTGCCGAGGCCCTGCGGCTCATGTATGCGGACCGTGACGAGTACATCGCCGATCCGCAGTACGTCGAGGTGCCTGTCGATGCCTTGCTCGACCCGAAATACGTTGCGGAACGGGCCGGCCTGATTGGGGCCGTATCGGGGGCGGCCCCGGTCGCCGGGCATTTGCCCGGCGCGGCGCGTGGTCGCGATGCGACCGTCGAGCCCGCCGGTACGAGTCATTTCGTGATCGTCGATGCACAGGGCAGCGTGGTCTCGATGACGACGTCGGTCGAGTCTCTGTTCGGGTCCGGCCGGGCCACGGGGGGCTTCATGCTCAATAACCAGTTGACTGATTTCTCGGCCGTTGCGGTTACGAATGGCCGTCCTGTCGCCAATGCCGTGGCCGGCGGCAAGCGCCCGCGATCCTCGATGTCCCCGGTGATCGTGCTCGATGCCCAAGGTCGGCTGGTGGCGGCGCTTGGCTCACCCGGGGGATCCGCAATCCTCGCATACAATGCGAAGACGCTGGTCGGCCTGCTGGCCTGGAACCTGACAATGCAGCAGGCGATCGACCTGCCGAATCTGTACGCCCGAGGCACGGATTTCTACGGTGAGGAAGCGAAGTTTGACCCCGACATCCTTAAGGGGCTCGAGACCCGGGGCATCTTTTTGCAGTCCGGCCGGGGAGAGAATTCCGGCCTGCATGGACTCATCTATCGCGGGGCCGGATGGATCGAAGGTGCGGCCGATCCTCGACGTGAGGGCCGCTGGATGACCGTCCATTCGCCGTAGAGGCCCCGGGGCGAGCCGCGCCCGTACTTGCGTTCGACTCGGATGCTTGCGGTGGCCGGGATCGCGGCGTGCTATCTAAAAATGCCACCCTCGAGGATCGTGCCGTGGCCAACCGGACGGCCCACCGAAATCCACAGGCTCCATGATTCCGTGTTCGTTGCGGCCACGCCGAGCATCAACGGGCCGACAATCGTGCGCCCGGTGAGGTAGGCCGAGATGCTGGCGAGATCCTCGCCCGGCAGCTTATCCACGCGACCGAACACCTGGCCGGCCGTCAGTCCGAGGCCCGCGTACAACGCCTCGCCGCGAATGGCCATCGTGTCCTTGAATTTCCAGAGGTAATTGGTGCCAACGCTCCAGTAGTCGTCCACCCGAAGCTGGCCCAGTTCAAACCCCGGGAAACTGGCCGGCCCGCCGAGCGCGAACGCCCGATCCGGAGGCAGATTTCCCTCGAAGCTCGTTCCGCCGGCCATGGTTACCCAGAGCACATCGCCCGTGAAAACGGGCACCGCGAGTCCCAGTCCAATTTCTCCACGATCCCAGCTGCGATCGCCACCGAGGGATTCATCGCCCTTGATGTATTGCAGGTCAGCGGCGATGCCACTGGTCGGGCTGAAACGCGTATCGCGCGAATCGAAGATGGCCTGAGCCATCAGGCCACCGTCGTTGGTAGTGGTCTCCAGCAACAGCGGCGAGCCTGTTTCGACGCTGAGGACACGGTGTGTGAAAATGTAGCCGAGCCGAGCTTGAAAGCGGTTGGCAATGTTGACGCCAACATCGAACTGGCCGCCATAATCACCAAAGCGGTAGGTGGCCACCCGTTCGTTATCGTAGAACACGTCCTCGTCGGATCGATTGAGGAACAATGTCGGCTGGACAAAGAAAGTCTGCGCCGTATCGAGCGGCTGATAAAAACTGGTTACCAGGAAGTTCTCGCGTCCGAGCTGGATATCGTTCTGCCATTGGCCGCCGAGCCTGTTGAGCCAGGTGCGCCGGTGTTGCGCATAGATATTGAACGCAAGATCGCCGCCTTCGGACCCATACAAACCGAGGTCAAAACGCAGGTAGTTCGGTCCATAGTCCTTTTCCCTGGGGAGCCAGACCAGCGTTTCGCTGCCCGCATCGCCTTCGAGCCGATAGCCGATCGAAGTGAAGTCCTGCAGCGCCAGCAGGCGAGTCGCCTCGGCATTGATCTCGGTCGAGTCAACAACATCGCCTGGATGCACCGTTGCCTTGGCTTCGAGGTAGTCCTTGTTGACACGCTCCAGCCCTTCGATTTCGACATCCGCCAGCCGTGCCTCGAAGTCCTGACTGGTATCGACCTTCTTGCGCCAGGCCACGTACTCATCGCCACTGACGGCGAGCTCGGAAAGCTCCGACGTCATGCTGCGGGCCGCGGTCTCCCCCAGCGGGATCGTCTCTGGGATACGGTCGAAGGACGCCGTGGCGATATCGCCCATCGGCACGTCGATGCGCACGTCTTGGTCGGTCAGTGAATTGAGTGAAATATTTTCATTGACCTGGAACATCACGTCCATGCTGCGGCTGGCAAGCTGCGCGGCCGTGCGCAACTTGTCACGTTGCGGAGACGGTTCAACCAGGTTGACCACGATCACGATATCCGCGCAGAGGTCGCGCGCAACGTCGACCGGGATGTTGCGGACCATCCCACCGTCGGAGAGGATGTAGTCATCGATTTCCACCGGCGAAAAGGCACCGGGGATCGCCATGCTGGCCCGCATCGCCGTGGCCAGGTCACCGTTACTGAGTATCACCATCTCGCCGCTGAGCATGTCCGTTGCCACGGCGCGGAAAGGAATCGGCAGGCGATCGAAATCGGCCTGATCTCTTGAGGTGGCGACATAGCTGCGCAGCAGGTTTTCGATATTGCTCGTGTTGATGATGCCGCGCGGAATGATCAGCTCGCCATCCTGAAGCCCAAGTTCGATCTGGTTGCTGTAAGTGACGCCGCTGCGTTTCTGCTCGATGGGCTCGAGATCACGCATGCCCAGCCCACCGACCACGCGGGCCCAGTCGATCCCCGTGACAAAAGTCTCGAGGTCCGCCGCATTGATTCCCGAGGCGTAGCCACCGCCCACGAGGGCGCCCATGCTGGTCCCGGCGATGCAGTCGATCGGGACGTGGAGTTCCTCGAGTACCTTGAGGACACCAATGTGAGCGCCGCCCTTGGCTCCGCCGCCGGCCAGCACCAGGCCAACCCTCGGGCGGGACTGGCTGGTCGTCGCCACTTGGTCCGCGGCCCAAGCGGCGCTGCCTGCGCAACAGGCGATCCCGACCGAGACGAGACAACACAGGCGCAAGAGTCGATTCGGAACAGCAATCGTGGCAAACATGGAAAGGGCCTCGTCAGTCGTGCGCAGACATAGCTGCAGATGGATTGGGGCTTCGGCGAATCGCCGTTCAATCGCGGGGTCGGCTGCGTTATGCTAGTTCATCAGCTGACGGTTATTTCAGGGGAGTCGGGCAATGCGTAATTACCGCAAATTCTACATTGACGGTGAATGGGTTTCTCCGCTGAAGGAAAACACCCTCGAGGTCATCAATCCGGCCACCGAAGCCGTTGCGGGCATCATATCCATGGGCAGTGAGGCCGATGTCGATCTCGCAGTGGCCGCGGCCAAGCGCGCTTTCGATACTTTTTCAAGGACGTCGCGGGAAGAGCGCCTGGCCTTGCTTGGCCGGATCATTGAGGTCTATCAGCGGCGGCTGGACGAAATGGCATCCGCGATCACCGAGGAAATGGGCGCACCGCTCGAGACCGTATCCAAAACGATGCAGGCGCCGGCCGGGCTGGGTCACTTCGCGGTTGCCGCCGGGATTCTCAAGGAGTTTGATTTCGAGAAGGCCAGGGGCAACACGACCCTGGTGCGAGAGCCGATCGGCGTGTGCGGCCTCATCACGCCTTGGAACTGGCCGGCCAATCAGGTGTCCTGCAAAGTCGCACCGGCACTCGCGGCTGGCTGCACGGTCGTTCTCAAGCCCAGTGAACTTGCACCGTTCGATGCCTATCTCCTGGCCGAAATCCTCGATGAGGCTGGCGTACCCAAGGGCGTATTCAATCTCGTCAATGGCGATGGGCCGACAGTGGGCGCGCGAATTTCTTCTCACCCCGACGTGGACATGGTGTCGTTCACGGGCTCGACACGCGCCGGTATCCTGGTTGACAAGGCAGCGGCCGACACGGTCAAGAAAGTGGCACTGGAACTCGGCGGCAAGTCGCCCAACGTGATTCTCGATGGTGCCAATCTCGAGCAGGCCGTCGGGCACGGTGTGATGGTGATGATGAACAACTCCGGACAGAGCTGTAATGCACCGTCGCGCATGCTGGTGCCGCGCAAGCACCTTGCAACGGTGGAGGCGATTGCGGTGGCCGTCGCCGCGCAGGTCAAGGTCGGGGATCCGAAGGCGGTCGATACTGCGATGGGTCCGATGGCGAACCGGATGCAATGGCGCAGGGTTCAGGATTACATCGAAAAAGGGCAGGCTGAAGGCGCCCGGTTGATCGCCGGTGGCCCCGGGCTGCCGGAAGGATTATCGCGCGGGTTTTACGCGCGACCGACGATATTCAGCGACGTGACCAATGACATGACCATTGCGCGTGAGGAGATCTTCGGGCCGGTCCTGGTCATCATTCCCTACGATTCGGAAGAGGAGGCGGTGCGGATCGCCAATGACACGCCGTACGGCCTGTCATCGTATGTATTCGGACCGACGCCTGTCGATGCGCGCCGCGTCGGTGCGCGAATTCGCGCGGGTAATGTGCACATCAACGGCGGCAATGTCGACATTACCGGCGCATTCGGCGGCTACAAGATGTCCGGTATCGGTCGCGAATGGGGTGAACTCGGGTTCGAGGAGTTCCTCGAGGTGAAAACGATATTCGAGGGCAGTTCGGCCGGACTCGGCAACGCGGCCTGACAGAAGAGGCACGGAAGCGGCGGGCCGATGACCCGGGCTCGCCGCTTTTGTTTATCACATACCCGATGAGCGCTGTTTCAACAGCGGTTGGGCTTCCCGACGGAATAATCCCGGCAGGTGCCAGAGAGAGGACACGTGAGCAGCTACGTATCACCCTGGGTGGATGATGAAGTGGAAATGTTCGGCGATGCCGCGCGGCGTTTCGTCCAGAGCGAAATCGTGCCACATGACCGACAGTGGCGAGAGGACAAGCTGATCGATCGGGCGCTGTGGAACAAAGCAGGCGAGGTGGGGCTGCTCTGCACTGACATTCCGGCGCAGTACGGTGGCGTTGGCGGTGACGCGCGCCACGAGGCGATTGTCGCACTGGAAATGGGTCGTCACGGCATCTCGAGTTTCGGCCATGTCGTGCACAGCATTCTCGCGCACTACGTGCTCAACTACGGCTCAGAGGAGCAGAAACTCAACTGGCTTCCGCGCATGGCGAGCGGCGAGCTGGTGGGCGCCATCGCGATGACCGAGCCGGGCGCGGGCTCAGACCTGCAAGGTATCAAGATGCGCGCGCAGCGCGACGGCGATCACTACATCCTCAACGGATCGAAGACCTTTATTTCGAACGGATATCACGCCGGCCTGGTCGGTGTGGTGGCGCGGACGGATCCGAGCAAAGGCTCCAAGGGCATTTCCATCATCCTGTGTGAAACAAAAGACCTGCCGGGGTTCAAGGTCGGTCAGCTGCTCGACAAGATCGGTCAGAATGGCTGGGACACGGCCGAATTGTTCTTCGACGATGTCCGGGTCCCGGCCGATTCGCTGCTCGGCCCCGTCGAAGGCCAGGGCTTTGTGCAGTTGATGCAGGATCTCCCCTATGAGCGGGCACTGCTGGCGGTCGGTGGAGTCGGTGCGATGGAGTACGCGCTGGACCTGACGACGGAATATGCGCGCAGCCGGAAAATGTTCGGGCAGACCCTGTTCGATATGCAGAACACGCGTTTCAAGCTGGCCGAAGTCAAGACGCAGGTGCACGTTGCGCGAGTCTTCGCCGATGACTGCGTGCGGAAGCTGGCAGCGGGTGAGCTCGACACCGTGACCGCCTCGATGGCGAAGCTGTGGATCGCGGACATTCAGACCCAGGTGATGGACGAATGCCTGCAGCTTTTCGGCGGCTACGGGTATTCAAAGGATTATCCGATTTCGCAGCTGTATGTCGATGCGCGCGTGCAGCGCATCTACGGCGGCGCAAGCGAGGTCATGAAGGAAATCATTGCCCGCTCGCTTTGATTCGACCCTGGATTGAATCGTCTCGAAAACCGGAGTTTTCCCCGCGATGGGACCACTGAAAGGCGTAAAGATCGTCGAACTCGCGGCTATCGGACCCGGTCCGTTCTGCGGAATGCTGCTCGCAGACCTGGGGGCCGACGTGCTCCTCGTGGATCGTAAGGGTCAGCCGCTGCCTCTTGGAGCGAAGGCAGAATTTGATATCACGCGGCGCGGCAAGCGCAGCATCGCAGTGGACCTGAAAGTACCCGAGGCCACAGAAGCGGTGCTGCGGCTGATTGATCAAGCGGACGGTCTGATCGAGGGATTTCGCCCGGGCGTCGCCGAGCGACTGGGCCTGGGTCCGGATGTCTGTCTGCCGCGCAACCCGCGCCTGGTCTACGGGCGAATGACGGGTTGGGGTCAGAGTGGGCCGCTGGCCTCGGTCGCCGGTCATGACATCAACTACATAGCCCTGAGTGGCGCGCTGTTCCACGGCGGGCATCGCGACCGGCCGCCTTCGGCGCCACCGACGCTCGTCGGTGACATCGGGGGCGGGGCAATGTTCCTCGCGCTCGGCATCGTCAGCGCGATCCTGCATGCGCGCCAGAGCGGGCAGGGGCAGGTCGTTGATGCAGCGATCACCGATGGCTCAGCATTGATGACCTCACTGCTCTATGGATTGATGAACAACGGCTACTGGCAGAACAAGCGCCAGTCGAACGCCCTGGACGGTGCCGCATTCTGGTATGACTGTTACGAGTGTGCCGATGGCCGCTGGATTTCCGTCGGTGCGCTGGAGCCCCAGTTTTATGCCCTTCTGATCGATTTGTGCGGTCTCGGCGGCCAGGGGCTGGAGAAGGCCCAATACGATGTGGCACGGTGGCCTGATCTGAAAAGGCGCTTCACGGACCTGTTCAGGAGCCGAAGCCGCGATGAATGGTCTGAACTGCTCGAAGGCACCGATGCCTGCTTCGCGCCGGTCCTGAGCATGACGGAGGCGGCGGGTCATCCTCACAACCGGGCCCGGCATACCTTTGTCGAAGTGGACGGCGTGACACAGCCGGCGCCGGCGCCACGCTTCAGCCTGACCTCCGCCAGGCGGCCGGCGCGGCCATCCGAGCCCGGAGCACAGAGCGTGGAGCTGCTCCGGGCGGCCGGCTTCTCAGACCGGGAGATCGCCGCATTGACCGAAGCCGGTGCCATCTGAAGCCGAGGCTGCAAAGTGGGCGCGCAATCCGTTACATTGGGCCACCGACCCGAGGCAACCGTAAACGGCTGCCGGGTTGCAGCGGGAATACAGGAAGGATGCGACGATGACTGAGCAGCTGGAACGGCCCGACGGCGGGATGCTCGTCGACTGGCAAGCGGTTTTTCGCGCGGCGATGATTGCCGGCACGGTGTATCTGCTGCTGAACCTGTTCGTCGTGCCCGCGATCATGGGCGGAAGCTTCTGGATCAGCGTGCGGCTGGTGGCCTCGATGGTCCTCGGGCAGCAGATCCTTGCGCCGCCGGCGACTTTCGATGCCCTGGCCCTGGCCACGGGAATCGTTCTCCATTATGCAATCGCCCTGCTGATGACCGGGTTGATCGCGATCGTCGTACACCGTGGTGGGCTGGCTACGGGTGTCCTCGGTGGCGCCGCGCTGGGGCTCGCTTTCTACTACATTGCCTACTATTCCCTGACCTATTTCTTCCCCCAGTTCTTCGCCATGAAGGACAGCTCGGTCATCGTTTCGCATGTAATCTTCGGCGCGCTGGCGGGCGGCCTGTACGAGTGGCTCGAGAGTGACTGGTACGAAGTCGCCCAGGGCGAGAACCAAGGAGCCTGAAATGAGTCGTCGTGGAATGCCGATGCCAGGGGCACGAATGCGAATGCGGGGTGTGCCACCCGGCTACGGCGGCCGCCGGTCGCAGCCGACCCGAAAGCGCAGTTTTTTTGGACCCCGGTTCTGGATAGGCGCCGCGCTGATCGGCTTTGCGTTCTTTTCCTATCAGTGCTCGACCGAGTACAACCCGGTCACCGGAGAGGAACAGCACATTGCGATGGCTCCGCAACAGGAGATCGCGCTTGGTCTCAAGGCGATGCCTCAGATGATCGAGCAATACGGCGGCCTTTACCCGGATCAGCAGGCACAGGCGCTGGTTGATCAAATCGGCTCCCGCATCGTACAGCAGAGCGACGCGGCTCAAACCGGCTGGCAGTTCGATTTTCACTTGTTGGCCGACCCGCGAACAGTCAATGCTTTCGCGTTGCCCGGCGGCCAGGTATTCATTACGACTGCGCTGTTGCAACGCCTGGAGACCGAGGGACAGCTGGCCGGCGTACTCGGTCACGAAGTCGGCCATGTGGTTGCGCGACACTCGGCGCAGCGCATGGCCAAGCAGCAACTCACCCAGGGCATCACCGGTGCGGTGCTGGTCGCCGCCGGTGGCGGTGGCGGCGAGGCTCAACTGGCCCAGATGATCGGCAACATGGTCAACATGTCTTACGGGCGAGAGGACGAACTGCAGTCGGACAGGCTCGGTGTGCGCTTCATGTCACAGGCCGGCTACGATCCAAGAGCGCTGATTGGCGTCATGCGCATTCTTGACGAGGCCGCGGGCGGTGAGAGGCCGCCGGAGTTTCTCAGCACTCACCCGAGCGCGCCGAATCGGGTGGCGACGATCGAGGCTGCGATCAATGAAGTCTATCCCGGGGGCGTTCCGGCCGGGTTGGAGCCTTAGTATTTCTCCCGGGCGGCGCCGACATGGTGGGCATCGCTGAACTGTTCGGCCAGTTGTTGCAGGGCGCGTAAGACGTCGCTGCGGCTGATCTGCCCGACCAGGCGGCCGTCCTCGGTCACGGGGTAACGTCGATAGAGGCTGTTCGCGAACTTTTCGGCGACGGCCACGATCGGCATGCCGGCTTCCACCGTTTCGACCGGGGAATGCATGTACTCCGAGACCTGGCCGCCGAATTCCCCGTAATAGCCGGCCTTCAGGAGGACGTTCATGCAGTCCTTTTCCGAGAGCACTCCAACCAGGTTGCCGTGCCGGTCGAGCACCGGGGCGCCCGAAATCTTCTTGTCCACGAACAGGTGCACGGCCTTCATGACCTCCATGTCCGGGGTCAGTTTGACCAGCTTGCGCGACATGTAGTCGCCGACTTTAGCGGCGTGTTTCTGGGTCATTGCTGCTTACCCCCGCGGCATTCTGCATACTGGACAATAGTGCCTGCCGTTTCGGGCAGGGCTTGTCGCATCCGCACTGGCGCTCGATCCCCGGTATCCGGTTGAGACCGCCACAGCTTCCGGCAATCGGCGCGCGTCCCATCAGCACACCAAGCGCCAGGCCTGCAAAGGCCAGGCCGAACAGCAGCGCGGCGGCGATGAAAGTACCCACCTCATCCACCGAAATCGTCGAGCAGGATGTTCTCGCGCTCCACGCCGAGGTCCTCGAGCATACCGATCACGGCATTGGTCATCAGTGGCGGGCCGCAGAGGTAGAATTCGCACATCTCCGGCGCGCGATGCGTGCCGAGGTACTTGTCGAACAGCACCTGATGAATGAAGCCGGTGTAACCGGTCCAATCGTCTTCGGGCAGCGGATCGGACAGTGCCACGTGCCACTCGAAGTTGTCGTGTTCGCGCTGCAGTCGGTCGAAATCTTCCTGGTAGAAAATCTCCCGCTTGCTGCGGGCGCCGTACCAGAAACTGATCTTGCGCTGGCTGCCCAGCCGGACCAGCTGGTCAAAAATATGCGAGCGCATAGGCGCCATGCCTGCGCCACCGCCGACAAAGACCATTTCGGCGTCGGTGTCTTTTGCGAAAAATTCCCCGAATGGCCCCGAGACGGTGACCTCGTCGCCGGGTTTTCGACTGAAGATGTAGGAGGACATCACGCCCGGCGGAACTGAGTCGGGCGCGCTGGGAGGCGGCGTGGCGATTCGCACGTTCAGCATGACGATGTCGTCTTCCAGCGGGAAATTTGCCATGGAATAGGCGCGCATCACGCTTTCTTTCGCATCGGACACGTAGCGCCACAGGTTGTAGCGATCCCAGTCGGCCCGATACTGTTCCTCGACGTCGAAGTCCTTGAAGCTGACCCGGTGCGGTGGGCACTCGATCTGGATGTATCCGCCGGCGCGAAAATCGAGCCGCTCGCCATCGGGCAGGCCGAGTACAAACTCCTTTATGAAAGTGGCCACGTTCCGGTTCGAGCGCACCGTGCACTGCCATTTCTTTATGCCGAAGACTTCTCTCGGTACCTCGACCTTCATGTCCTGTTTGACCGCGACCTGGCAGGCCAGTCGCGCGCCCTGGCGAGCCTCGCGCTTGGTGATGTGTGTCGCTTCGGTCGGCAACAGCGAGCCACCGCCCTCGAGAATCTTCACGCGGCACTGACCGCAGGTACCGCCGCCGCCGCAGGCCGAGGGCACGTAAAGCTCGGCCATTGCCAGTGCGCCCAGCAGCTTGCCGCCGACCTGCGTCTGCACCGTGCGCTGCTCGTTGATCACGATGTTGACGTTGCCCTGAGCGACCAGCTTGCGCCTGGCGACCAGAATCACGCCAACCAGCGACAGCACGATCGCCGTGAAAACGAATACGCCAAGTGCAATTTCGGTCATGGTCCGCGGTACCGGTTAAGGACGGCGCAAATCACAGCTGTATCCCCGAGAAGGCCATGAAAGCCATCGCTATCAGCCCCGATGTCAGGAATGTAATACCGAGACCCTGCAGACCATCGGGGACATCGCTGTATTTGAGCTTTTCGCGTATCGCGGCAAGCAGCACGATGGCCAGTGCCCAGCCGGCGCCGCTGGAGAGCCCGTAAACCACGCTTTCGGGAAACGTGTATGCACGTTCCATCATGAACAGTGTACCGCCGAGGATGGCGCAGTTGACGGTAATCAGCGGGAGAAAAATCCCCAGCGCGTTGTACAGCGCCGGCACATAGCGATCGAGGAACATCTCGAGTATCTGCACGATCGCAGCGATCATTCCGATGAAGACGATCAGGCTAAGAAAGCTCAGGTCGACTTCGGGCAGTCCGGCCCACGAGAGGGCGCCGGGCTTCAGCAGAAAGTTGTAAAGCAGGTTGTTGATCGGCACGGTAATCGTCTGTACTACGATCACCGCGACGCCAAGGCCAAACGACGTCTCGACCTTTTTCGAAATGGCCAGGAACGTGCACATGCCCAGGAAAAAGGACAGCGCAAGGTTCTCGACGAACAGTGCCTTGATGGCCAGGTTGACGTAGTGCTCCATCACTGCGACTCCGTCCGGTGTACGACCTGAATACGATAGTCAGCTTCCTCGACCTGCTCTTTCTTCCATGAGCGCACGCCCCAGATGATCATCGCGACCAGGAAGAAGGCGGCCGGTGCCAGCGGCAACATCGAGTTCGGTACGTACCAGCCGCCTTCGGTGCTGAGCGGAAGCACCTGGTGCCCGAGCAGCGTGCCGAATCCGAACAGTTCCCGAACCGTGGCCAGCAGGATCAGGATTACGCTGTAGCCAAGGCCCTGGCCCAGCCCGTCCAGCAGGCTCGGCCAGACCGGGTTCTTCATTGCAAAGGCCTCTGCGCGGCCCAGTACGATGCAGTTCGTGATGATCAGACCGACGAAAACGGACAGCTGTTTGCTGATTTCCGGCGCAAAGGCGCGCAGGATCTGGTCCACGAGGATCACCAGCGACGCGATGATCGTCATCTGCACGATGATGCGAATGCTGTTGGGTATGTGCTGGCGTATTGCGCTGATCGCGACATTCGAAAAGACCACGACCGCCGTCAGCGCGACCGACATCGTCAGCGCCGGTGCCAGCTTGTTGGTGATCGCCAGCGCAGAGCAGATGCCAAGGATCTGAACGATGATCGGGTTGTTCTCGACCAGTGGTTCGAACAAAGCCTTTTTTGATTCCGTGTTCATGCGCATCAGGCTCCGCTGTTCCTGAGCCGGTCGAGGTACGGGCCGAAGCCCTGATCGCCCAGCCAGTACCGGATCATGTTGTGTACGCCGACGCTGGTCAGCGTAGCGCCGGAGATCGCATCGACGTGGTAGTCGTCCCATCCATCGGCGGGTCGGGCCTTGGAGACGCTGAGCGCCACGTTGCCCTGCTCGTCGACGGTGCGCTTGCCAGCCCACAAGGCCTGCCAGCGCGGGTTGTCGATTTCTGCGCCGAGCCCCGGTGTCTCGGCGTGATCGTAAAAGGTGATCGCCTTGACGTGCTCACCGGTGCTGTCGAGCGCAACATAGCCGTACATCGTCGACCAGAGCCCATAGCCATAGATCGGCAGGATCACGGTCTCGATCGTCTCGCCGTCCCTTACCAGGTAGACCGGCATGCGATGAGAGCGGCGATGAATCTTTGCCAGGTCATCCGCGGCGGGAATACTACTGCTTGTTTCCGGGCTGCGCACGGCCCGCCGGACATCAAAGGCCAGTGCGTCGCCATTGTCGGCGTACATACCCGTATTGAGGTCGACCAGGGCGGCTTCCACCTGCTCGAACTGCGTATTCAGGTCAGCCTCGGGATCGTACAGCCCGGCCACCGTGAGGATGTCCCGTTGCTTCTGCAGCAGTGCGTTGCGCTCCTGGGTTGGACGCAACAGGACGGCTGCGGCGGACACCAGTACAGCACAGACGATACAGACCAGCGTCGCGACCACCAGGATTTTCGGCGTACTGTCATTGGGCAGGTCGCGGAAGCGCGTTCGGCCGCGACTTCCATTTGCAGTCTGTTCAGTCAGAGCCATAGCGACGCGCCCTCTTGCGCACGTTGAGCTTGACGACGCCATAGTCGATCAGCGGTGCGCTCACGTTGCCGATCAGGATTGCCAGCATCATGCCTTCCGGATAGGCAGGATTGAGTACCCTCACGATGGCCACGGTCAGTCCGATCACAATGCCGTAGACCCATTGACCGGCGCGGGTCATGCTCGCGCTGACCGGGTCCGTGGCCATGAACACGAGACCGAAGGCGTAGCCGCCGAGCACCGCGTGCCAGTACCACGGCACGGCGAGGTAAGGGTGTCCATCGCGGCCGGCGAAGTTGAACACAAGCACCGTGGCGATCATGCCGAGCAGGACCGAGAGCATGATTCGCCAGGAGGCGATACGGGTGTAGATCAGAATCACTGCGCCGATCAGGCAGGCAAGCGCAGAAGTCTCCCCGATGGAGCCCTGCATGTTGCCGACAAAGGCGTCCATCCAGGTCAGCCCGCTGTCGGTCACGGCGGGCAGGCCACCTTCGGCGGCGCGCGCAAGCGCCGTGGCGCCGGTGTAACCGTCCACGGGTACCCAGACCGCGTCGCCGGACTGCCCGGCGGGGTAGGCGAAATACAGGAACGCGCGACCGGTCAGTGCCGGATTCAGGAAATTTTTACCCGTTCCGCCGAAAACTTCCTTGCCAATGACCACGCCGAAGCTGATGCCTAGCGCAACCTGCCACAGTGGAGTCGTCGCCGGCAGCGTCAGTGCGAACAACATCGAGGTGACCAGGAAGCCCTCGTTGATTTCGTGGTTTCTGACGCCGGCGAACAGCGATTCCCAGAACCCGCCGGCCGCCAGGGTGACGATGTAGATCGGCAGGAAGTACAGGGCGCCGTGCAGGAAGCAGGCCAGCGGATTCTTCGGATCGAAACCGATGCCCAGCGTCGTCAGCAGCTGTCCGCGCCAGCCCGAGGCGGCCTGGAAGCCCATCTCGGCCATTGCGACGTTGCTGTTGTAGCCGATGAAGTACATGCCCATCAGCGCGCAGGGCAGTACGGCAAGCACGACGGTTGTCATCAGCCGCTTGACGTCCAGCGCATCGCGCACATGCGGCGAGCGACTGGCCACGGCGTCCGGCAGGAACATGAACGTGTCCATCGCCTCGTAGAGCGCGGCGAATCGTTCAAAGCGGCCGCCCTTCACGAACATCGGCTCGATGTCATCGAGGAATTTTCGCAGTGCCCGGATCATCCTTCTTTCTCGATACGAGTCAGAACCTGTCTCAGCAATGGACCGTAATCGTACTTGCTGGCACACACAAAGGAGCAGAGCGCGAGATCTTCCTCCTCGAGTTCCAGGCCGCCGAGTTGCTGGGCCGCATCGGTATCGCCCACCGCGATTGCCCGCAGCAACTGGGTGGGCAGCAGGTCCATGGGCATGACCCTTTCAAACGCGCCGATCGGTACCATGGCCCGCGGGCTGCCATTGGCCGTGGTGGTCAGTGGGAACGTGCCGTGCCGCAGCAGGCTCGACAGGTAAGCCCGGCTGGCCGAGTACTTCTTTGCGCCCGGCATCAGCCAGCCGAGGAATTCGCGGTCGTGGCCTTCGCGAAGCACGGTGATCTGGTTGTGGTATCGGCCAAGGTAGTCGCCCCAGCCGGCCGCGGCGCGGCCCGACAGCACGGATCCGGAGACAATGCGGCAGTTGCAGGACTCGTTGATCTGTCCACGAATCAGGTCTTCGGTACTCGCGCCCGCCCTCGTGCGCAGCAGGCGCGGGTCGAGCACGGCCGGTCCGGCCAGCGAAATGATGCGTTCGGTTCGTATCCGGCCGGTGCGGAACAGATGGCCGATGCCGATCACACCCTGATAGCCAAGGTACCAGACGGAACGCGTGGCCGTGACCGGCGCGATGAAATGAATATGCGTGCCCGGCAGACCCGCCGGATGCGGGCCCGAAAACTCGGCGGCCACGACGCGCGGGTCATCGGGCAGGGGCAGGTCGGGGCCGGGCGCGCAGCACACGTAGACATTTCCATCGAGCAGGCGGCTGAGCGCGAGCACGCCGATTCGAAAGTCCTCCTGGTGCTCGGCAATCGTGATGCGTGGATCGACTGCCAGCGGATTGGTGTCAATCGCCGTGACGAACACCGCACGCGGCGTCGCGTCCGGACTCGCAATGTGACCGTAGGGGCGTGTGCGCAGCGCCACCCAGAGGCCGCTCTCGAGCAGGCGCTGCTGCACATCTTCGCGTTTCATGGCCGCAAGCTCGCCTTCGCCGGCGCTTGGGAATGTTCGTTCCGCATCGCCTTCCAGTGTCACCACGATCGAGCGCAGCGCACGCCTCGGTCCTCGGTGCACGGCGCTGACCGTGCCGGACCCCAGCGAGGGCAGTCGGATGCGGGCGTCGTTGCGATCTTCGAGCAGCGGTTGCCCGAGCTCGACACGCTCGCCTTCCTCGACCAGCAACACGGGTTTGTACCCCGGGTAGTCGCCCGGCAGCACGGCGACCGTGTTCACCGCGGGCCCCTCGTGGATTCCCGCCCTCGGCTGGCCGCTCAAGGGAATATCAAGACCCTTGCGCAAATGAAACTGTAGTTTCGCCACTGCGTTCAGCTCGTCTTCTTTCTCTTAAATCTTCTTTCCCGGCCCAGTCCAGCCTGACCATACGCAGCAAAACCCTGCTGCACGCCTGCGGAAAACACGTATGTAAAGCCAGTGTAAGATCGCCGGAAATCTCCGACACTGCATCCTACAGGAACCCGACCGGTGGCCATGACTTCCGACACTGAAGATGTAGTCTTCCTGAAAAGACCGTTGCAGGCGAGCCGATGGCCGGCCCGTCTCGATGTGGCGCAGAGTCTTAGTGGCCTGCTGCTTGGACTGTTCATGTGGGTGCACATGTTCTTCGTCTCGACGATCCTGTTGGGCAAGGATGCCATGTGGTCGGTCGCACGCTTTTTCGAAGGTTACTATTTTTTCGGTCGCGCGATGCCCTGGCTCGTGTCGCTTCTGGTCGCCTTCGTCATTGCATTGTTCGTGCTGCACGCCCTGCTGGCCCTGAGGAAGTTTCCCTCCACCTGGCGTCAGCATCAGGCCTGGCGTGATCACATGACCGGTCTGCGGCATGAGGACACGACGCTCTGGTACTGGCAGGTCGTGACGGGCTTTGCACTGTTCTTCCTTGCCTCTGTCCACCTCTACACCATGCTGACCCGGGCCGATCGGATCGGGCCCTATCTGTCGGCCGACCGTGTCTGGAGTGACCTGATGTGGCCGCTGTACCTGGTGATGCTGTTTGCCGTGGAGTTACATGGCGGCATCGGTTTGTACCGGCTGGCGCTGAAGTGGGGCTGGTTTGAGACCGCCGATCCGTCCGTCACACGGCGACGGCTGCGAGTGTACAAGTGGTCGCTGACGGCATTCTTCCTGCTGCTCGGGCTCGCGACGCTGGCGGCGTACATGAAAATCGGCATCGCGCATGCGCCGTACTACGGTGAGCCGTACCTGCCAGCTTCGATGACAGGGGGCCACCCGTGAACGTCATCTACACCGACGTGCTGGTGATCGGCGGAGGATTGGCCGGCCTGCGGATGGCGATCGGAGCCAAGCGCCGCGGGCACGACGCCATCGTCCTCTCCCTGGTGCCGGCGAAGCGCTCGCATTCAGCCGCCGCGCAGGGTGGGATGCAGGCGAGCCTCGCCAACGTCATCAAGGGCGAGGGCGACAATGAAGACGTGCATTTCGGCGATACCGTGAGGGGCAGCGACTGGGGCGCCGATCAGGAAATCGTCCGCATGTTCGTCAATACCGCTCCGAAAGCGGTGCGTGAGCTGGCGGCCTGGGGTGTGCCCTGGAGTCGCGTGCGTCAAGGTGATCGCGAAGTGATCATCAATGGCGAGAAAGTAACGATCACGGAGCGGGCGCAGGCGCAGGGACTGGTGGCACAGCGTGATTTCGGCGGCACGCGCAAGTGGCGCACCTGCTACGTATCCGACGGCACCGGACACGCAATGCTTTTTGCAGTCAGCGACCAGGCCATCGCCCGTGATATCCCTGTGCACGAGCGCAAGGAGGCCATCGCGCTGATACACGACGGATCACGCTGTTATGGCGCGATCGTCCGCGACCTCATCACCGGCGAACTGACGGCGTATGTCGCCAAGGCAACCGCCATCGCGACCGGCGGGGCCGGACGGGTGTATCGCGTCACGACGAATGCGGTGATCTGTGAGGGTATCGGTGCGGCGCTGGCGCTGGAAACGGGCGCTGCGGCGCTGGGTAACATGGAAGCCGTCCAGTTTCATCCCACCGGCATTTTCCCGGCCGGGATACTCGTCACCGAAGGATGTCGCGGTGACGGCGGATTGCTGCGCGATGGGCAAGGCAATCGCTTCATGCCGGACTACGAGCCGGAGAAAAAGGAGTTGGCTTCGCGGGACGTGGTATCAAGGCGAATGGAGGAGCATATCCGCGCCGGGCATGCTGCCAGGTCCCGGTTCGGTGAGCATCTCTGGCTGGATATCACGCTGCTTGGGCGTGAGCATATCGAACACAACCTGCGGGAAGTGAAAGAAATCTGCCAGCACTTCCTCGGCATCGACCCCGCGAAGGAATGGATTGCCGTGCGACCCGCCCAGCACTACACGATGGGCGGTATTCGAACCCGGCACACCGGGGAGAGCCCGACCCTGCGTGGCCTGTTCGCGGCGGGCGAGGCGGCTTGCTGGGACATGCACGGTTTTAACCGGCTCGGTGGCAATTCGGTGGCGGAGACCGTCGTTGCGGGCATGATCGTCGGTGAGTTCATCGCGGATTTCTGTGACAGTCCGGACAGCGATATCGACCTGACCACGGCGCGGTTGCGAGAGGCCCTGTCCGTCGAACGGGGCCGCCTCGACCACCTGCTGAAGTCTGGCGGCCGGGAGCGGGCGGATGCCTTGCGCACGGAAATGCAGCAGTTGATGACGGACAAGGTGGGTATCTTCAGGACCGGGGCGGATCTGCAGCTCGCCGTCGATGGACTGCAGGAATTGCTGCTACGCAGTCGTGAGATAGGCCTTCAGCACCACGTGGACGGTGCCAACCCCGAGCTGGTCTCGGCTTATCGTGTGCAGAAGATGATCAAGGTGGCACTGTGCATCGCGGCCGGCGCGTTGGCCCGCACGGAGAGCCGCGGTGCGCATTTCAGGGAAGACTATCCGCGGCGTGATGACAGTGCCTGGCTGTCGCGCACACTGGCGACCTGGCCGGATCCGTCGGCGACGCTGCCCGTATTCGAATACCAGCCGCTCGACGTGATGCGCATGGAACTGCCGCCAGGTTGGCGTGGCTACGGCGCGAAGAACCACGTGGACCATCCCGACACGCCGAGGCGTGAGCAAATGGTAACGGAGGCGCGCGAACGATTTGGGGAGGCGGACCGGCATGCGGTGCAGGCGGCCCTGATGCCGTATGAACAACTGCTGCCCGAGCGTTTTCGCGGCCGCAATGAGCGAATTGACGAGGAACTGGAATGAGCAGCGAAAGCGGCACGGGCGGCGGCGACGTGACGCGGGGGCGCATGTTGCGATTCCATATCCTGCGCCACAACCCGCGGAATCCGGACAGTGTGCCCGGGGTGCAGACGTTTGAGCTCGAAGAAGCAGCCGGCATGACGCTGTTCCTGGCACTGAATGAAATCCGCGAGCAGATCGACTCCTCGCTGGCCTTCGATTTTGTCTGCCGTGCCGGTATCTGCGGCAGTTGCGGCATGATCATCAATGGCCGGCCGGGACTGGCATGCCGGACCCTGACCAGGGACCTCGCGCCCGACATATCCCTGGCCCCCCTGCCCGCATTCGAGTTGATCGCGGACCTGTCGGTCAACACCGGAAAGTGGATGCGTGCGATGAGTGAGCGACTGCAGGCGTGGGTCCAGACGGTGCAGGACAATCCCGACCTGCGACGGATCGAAGAGCGCATGGACCCCGACCTGGCCGACGAGATCTATGAGCTCGACCGGTGTATCGAATGCGGTTGTTGCGTCGCCGCCTGCGGCACGGCTCGCATGCGCGACGACTTTCTTGGCGCCGTGGGGCTGAACCGCATTGCGCGTCTCAGCCTGGATCCGCGCGACAAGCGCAGCGACGATGATTTCTACGAACTGGTCGGAAACGACGATGGTGTTTTCGGCTGCATGACACTGCTGGGCTGCCAGGACGTGTGTCCGAAGAACCTGCCTTTGCAGACCCAGATCGCCTACCTGCGCCGGCGCATGGCGAAAATCGGCTTTCGTTGACGCTCAATGTTAGCCTCTGGCGGGCACGGCGGCCGGCGCTGCGCTTCGGCGTCTTGCACCTTCCCGGATCCTGGAGACGTAGACGATGTACAAAGTCATACCCCTGCTGCTCGCGGTGTTGCTCAGCCTCTGCGAGCCGGCGCATTGCCTCGCTGAGGCAGAGAATGCGCCGGGCGTCCACGGGACGCCGCCTGAGGTCACGACGCTCATTGCGCGGCTGGGCCTCAAAGAAGCGCCGAACCCGGTGCGCGACAATCCGCGCTGGCGAAGGCCGGACAAAGTTCTTGTTCGAACGATCCAGCCGGAGTTGCTGAGCGCACTGCAACAGGTTGCGCCCGGAGTAGAACTGGTGCCGGTCAGCAGCGCGGAGGAGGCGGCTGCGCGCGCCGCAGGCGCGGACGTCTCGCTCGGATTCTGCACGGAGGAACTGCTTGCCGCAGGCGCGGATATCCGCTGGATACAGGTTTTTTCGGCCGGTGTTGAACGTTGCGTCGACATCCCGATGCTGGTCGAACGTGGCGTTCTGGTCACGAACATGCAGCGCGTCACCGGGCCGGTGATCGCCGAGCACGTGATGGCCATGATGCTGGGCTTCTCAAGGGCGCTCTATTTCTACATACCGGAGCGGAGCGCGGGTCGATGGACGCGGGAGCGGCCTGAAAGCGTGCCGATGCTGACGCTGGAAGGCAAGACCGTGCTGGTCGTCGGTCTTGGCGGCATCGGGAGTGAAGTGGCGCGGCGTGCAAAGGCCTTCGGCATGCGGGTGCTGGCGACGCGCCGGAGCAGTCGCGAGGGCCCGGACTTCGTCGATCGTGTCGGCCTTCCGGATGAGTTGCCCGAGCTCGCCGCCCAGGCGGATTTCATCGTCAACACCGCGCCGTTGACCGATGACACGCGCCACCTCTTCGGCAAAAAGTTTTTCGCTGAAGCAAAGCGCGGCGCGTTTTTCATCAACGTCGGCCGCGGTGGCAGCGTCGTCCAGGCGGACCTCGTGGCCGCGCTGCGCACTGGCCAGATCGCCGGCGCAGGTCTGGACGTCACCGACCCCGAGCCGCTGCCGGCGGACAGCCCGCTGTGGAAGATGCCGAACGTCATTCTGACACCGCACGTCGCTGCGGCCTCGGATCTTGGACGCGAGGCGGGGATTGCGATCGTTACCGAAAACCTTCGTCGTTACGTGGCTGGCGAGCGGATGCTCTCGGTCGTCGATGTTGACAGGGGCTATTGAGGGCGAGGCGCTACGTCGCGGCGCCCGGCGCTCAGAGCAGGGACTTCAACTCGTTGAGTTCGCGCTGCAGGTCGGCGACGATCGTCTCGAGAAGATCGACGCGTTTTTCGAGCCCCGATGATCCGACTGCCTTGCGAGTGACTGTCAGCGCGTCGTGCTGCGGAACCTCCTCGACGGGCCCGCCGAACAAATGCGCGTATCGCGCCTCCCGCCGGCCGGGCTCGCGAGCCAGCCGGGCGACGAACGGGCCGTCCTCGCGTGTGGTCAGTTCATCGAGAAGGTGTTCGACCTCGGTTACGTTGGCCAGCGGGGCCAGCCGCGCGGCATGGCTGCGCAGTTCCCCCGGTGTCTGCGGCCCGCGCAGCATCAGCTCGCAGACGATGGCCGTCTCCTGCGGCGTGAAGCTCAGCGAGGCAAATTCCGTATTGCAGAACAACTGCTGGTACTTCGGAACCCTCGCGCCGAAGCCTGATTTCTCCAGCAGCAGGTGCTTGCGCGAGAGTTCATCGACGACCGATTGCAGGTCCCGCTCACCGATATCGAGCAGTGGTTCGCGGTTACTCTTCTGGTTACACGCGCTGCGCAAGGCATTCAGCGATAGCGGGTACTGATCCGGCGTCGCGATCTGCTTCTCGATCAGGCAACCCAGGACGCGGACTTCCAGCGGAGACAATTCGATTGACATGGCGGGCTTCTCGCAGGGATCTGCTGCACAAGGTACGAAGCGCCCCGGTGGATAGCAAGCCCGGGAAGCGGCGGTCTTTCGCCGGCGTGAGCATTTTGCCCGCAGGTCGCCGCGTGCATAATTGGGCCGGTCGTCGGTTCGAGGAAGGAAGGAGTTGCAGAAAACGAGGGGCTCAATCCTGCAGGGCGTCGTCACCATTTCACTGTTGACGGCCAATGTCCTGTTCTGGTCCGTACCGCTGATGTTCGTCGCGCTGCTCAAGGCGCTGGTGCCGATCGCGGCCTGGCGCCGCCTGACCAGCCGTTGGATGATCCGCCTGGCTGAGTTCTGGATCAGCACCAACAACGCGATCTTTGGCTTGACCAAAGCACTGCAACTGGACGTACGCGGCGCTCAGGAACTGCGGCCCGAAGAATGGTACCTGGTGATTGCCAACCATCAGTCCTGGGTTGATATCCTCGTGTTGCAGGCCGCTTTCAACCACCGCATCCCGTTCCTGAAATTCTTCCTGAAGCAGCAACTGATCTGGGTACCCGTGCTCGGCCTGTGCTGGTGGGCGCTGGATTTCCCGTTCATGCGGCGCCATTCGGCCGAGTACCTCGCGAAGCATCCGGAGATGCGCGGCAAAGACCTGGCTGCGACCCGGAAGGCTTGTGAGAAATTTCGCGAGATCCCGACGTCGGTGATGAATTTCGTCGAGGGCACGCGGTTTACCGAAGAAAAGCGCCTGCGGACAAAGTCGCCGTATCGGCACCTGCTGGCCCCCAAGGCGGGCGGTGCTGCGTACGTGCTCTCTGCCATGGGCGGTACCCTGCGGGCGATGCTCGACGTGACGATCGCGTATCGAAAGGGAATTCCTACACTCTGGGACCTGTGCTGTGGCCATCTTGAGCAGCCGGTGATCGTGGATGTCCGACGGCGCGAGATCGACCAGTGGACCGCGGCGGGTGACTACACCGAGGACAGGGGGTTCAAGAAGCGTTTCCGCAGTTCGCTGGACAACATCTGGGCCGAGAAAGATGCACGGCTCGATGAGCTGCTTCGGGGCTGATGCCGCGTCCGCGGCCAGCGCTGCACCGGGAGCCATCATTGACTGAGGCGCGGGGTAAATCGGCCATGACCTGGGATCTTCCATCGCCGTTCATTCACGAGCGTGTCGCTGTTCACGCCGAGATTGATGGTTACGGGCACGTCAACAATGCCGTCTACCTGGTCTGGATCGACGACTGTTCATGGGCGCACTCGATCTCGACGGGAATCTCGCCCGAACTGTGCCGGGACCTCAACCGTGGAATGGCGGTCTGGCGAACCCAGATCAATTACCTGCTGCCGGCCCTCGAGGGGGATGAGATACAGGTCGCCACCTGGCCGGTGTTCAACAACCGGCGATTGCGAATCGACCGGCGTTTCCAGGTACGCCGTAAATCCGACAACGCGACTTTGCTTCGCGCCCTGATTCATTACGTGTGTATCGATCTCGCCAGTGGCAAGGCCAGTCGCATGCCCGAGGTGTTCAAGGGTTACCGGGTGGCACCGGAAGTGGCAGCGGCGATTGCAGGCGAACGGGAGCCTTTCCTGCCCGGCGTCGAACCGCGCGGATGACCCGGCTTGATCGCGCCGTGGCGTATTGCGGTCACTCACCGAACCGATCCCCGCGCGGCGCTTTCAGGCAGGTTGGACCTCGTTGATCGCAAGCGCCGGACCCCAGCCGAGCTCTCCCGCCAGCGCCGCGAAGTCATCGGCCAGCGGCGCAGAAATGCGCAGTGGCTGGCCCGTTGCCGGGTGCACGAGATCGATGCCGGTGCAGGCCAGCAAGAGGCGTTGACTGCCAAAAAGTCGCCGGAACAGCCGATTGTGACCGCCCTTGCCATAGGTTGAGTCGCCGATGATCGGGTGCGCATCGTGGGCCATGTGGCGGCGCAACTGGTGACGCCGCCCGGTTTCCGGTCGCAACTCCATCAGTGCATAGCGCGAGGCGGGATACCGATCCACGCGGTGAGGTAGCTCAACGCTCGCGAGTCGCCGATAACGGGTGATTGCCGGCTTTTGTGGTCCCGCGGCATTGCCGAGCAGCGGGTCCTGCACAGCGTCCAGCGGACGGTCGATGACACCGCTTTCTGCGGGCCAGCCGCGCACGATTGCAAGGTATCGCTTTGCGACCCGACGGCCCGCGAACAGCGCGGCAAGCGCCCGCGCCATGGAAGGGTTGAACGCAAAAATCAGTACGCCCGAGGTTCCCTTGTCCAGTCGGTGCACCGGGTAAACACGCAGGCCCAGTTGATCCCGGAGCATCTGCACCGCAAACCGGGTTTCCCGGGCATCGATCGCGGTCCGGTGCACCAGCAGCCCGGAAGGCTTGTTAACCGCCACGAGAGTCTCGTCGCGAAAGACGATGCTGAGCATGGAACCGTTGCCTTCCAGGCTGCGGATCAGCTGAAAACGAATACGCGGATCAGAATGTCGCCGATGCCGATCAGCGCGGCACCCGCGATCAGGCCCGCGCAGATCGGCTCCTGCGAGTCCACCCAGATCCGGTAACGCGTCGACTCGGGCTCGTCACCGAATCGACGCCGTGCCCACCAGAAGAACAGGGCGCCAAGGAACATCATGAAGGTCGAGGTCGGCGGCACGACGACACCCAGGCCGATCGCCAGCGGTGACAGCGGAAAGCGGTTGTGTGTGCGAATACGCAGAATTTCCATCACCAGCGCGGCGAACCCGGCAATCCCCATCGACCAGATGATCGAAGGTGTCAGCAGGTTGTTGGTACTGTCGCCGCCGAAAACGGCCGTGACGAGATCCGACACACCTTTCCACTGCAATGCACCCGGGAACGAAAACTTGTCCGAGACCATCGTATCCTGCACCGACTGCGCACCGCCCGCCTCGAAGCCGCTCAGGCCGAACAGGACGAAAAACAACGGTGTCGCAGCGAGCGCTCCGGAGACGATGCCGATCGTGTGCCCTATGGCCTGCTGTCTCGGTTTTGCGCCGAGCATGTAGCCCGGCTTGATGTCCATCAGCAGGTTGGACGCGTTACTGGCCACCTCAGCGGTCATCACGGCGGTCATGAGGTTCGGCGCCGGTGTTCTCGGGTCGATCGCGCCAAACATGAACTGGGGTATTTTTGACAGTGATCCGCTCGGTGTGATCGCGGTCAGCGCGGTACTGCTGGCTGCAATCAATGCCAGCAGCAGGATCAACGGGATCGACAGTGCGCCGAGCACCCAGCTGACGCCGAACCACGCGTGTACCATCCACACGCTGATCGCGCCGACGATCGGCACGCCGATCCATGAGACCGGCAGGGGCAGTTCGATGTGCTTGAGCACATCGGTACCTTTTTCGCGATCACGGCTGCCCGCTCTTCTCAGGCTGCGGAACGCTTCGACGAAGACTTCCGGTCGTGCAAAAAGCGCCACCATTGCCGCGACCACCATCATCGTGATGCCCCACCACAGGGCCCAGTTGTTGAGTATGTAGGCACGGCCGAAAACGGCTGTCCCTTCGGCGATCGAGCCGGCCTGCGGCAAAAGTTCCCCCGAGGCAATCATGATCGGCACGATGACGGCGAAGTTGAGCATCGCCCCGACCACCAGACTCGCAGCGGTCCGGATACCCATCAGGCCACCGGCACCGATCATCGCGAAGTCCAGGGAGGAAGTCAGCGCGAGCTGACGAATGTCCACACCTGCCAGTTTCGGCAGCGGTGCCAGTCCCCTGTCGACGAGTGCGTAGTACCAGCCATCGACGCTCAGGGGCAGGTGCCAGGACGACGTCATGCCGAGCCACTTCTCCTGCAGCAGCTTCATGTAATTCTCGCCGGAGACGAGACCGACGACGCCGGCCAGCAGCGCTGCGCCGGCCAGCACCCTGGCCTTGAACATGCCTGCCGTTGCGGCAGTGGATTCGTAGAGTGCGTCGAGCACCACGCCGCAGGCGCGGCCTTCAGGAAACGGGTGCTGCTCGTCGTTGATGAACCGGCGTTTCATCGGAAAGGCGACCAGCACGCCGAGGATCGAGAGCACGATCGTGAACAGCATGATCTGCCACCAGGGGATAATCTCGTTGGTGGCCCACATGTAGGCGGCGAGCCCCGAGGTCAGCGGCATGGTCATGTAGCCTGCGGCCGTCGCGATCGACTGCACGCAGTTGTTTTCGAGGATGGTCATGTCCCGGGCGCCCATCCGCGAAAAGGCGCGGTAGACCGCGAAGGCAAGAATCACGGATGTCAGGCCGACGCCCAGCGTCCAGCCGGTCTTCGCGCCGACGTACAGGTTCGTCGCGCTGAGCAGTCCGCCGAGAAAGAATCCAGTCAACGCGGAGCGCAGGGTCAGTTGCGGCATGTCGCCACGGAACACGTTCGCCAGCCACCAGCGGTCTTTCTGCTCCAGGCTCCATTCGCGAACCTGTTCGTCTGTCAGATGCTGCAATGCCATTCGGGCTCCGTCGGATGGGTTCGGAGCGGGAGGATAACCGCAAGGCCGCAGCTCCGGTGTATTTCCGCGCGCAGCCGATCAGGCCGGCCTCAGGCCACGCGGGGGTTCATCCATCCCGATACACAGTCTGTACGATGCCGATGAGTTGATGGTGTCGTCTTCTTTTTCAGCGGCCCTGGAGCGCAGTAATCCAGGCCAGCGCGATCGCCGCCAGCGCCGCGGCAGCGAGCGTCCATTGCACTGATGCGCGGGGTCGACGCCGCAATAGCGACAATGCGCTGCCGCCGCCGACGCCGGCCAGGAATCCCGTCAGGTGCGCCAGCACGTCGGTGCGCTCGCCGCCAACGCCGGTAAAGCCCAGCAGCGCGATGCCCGCAATCAACGGCGCCCAGCGGTAGGGCCAGCGTCCGCCAGCCCCTGTCCGGCGCCGCCAGGAATAGGCCGCGAGCAGTCCGAGCGTTGCGAAGACAACCGTCGATGCACCGATCGAGCTGTAATCGCTCGACTGGATCCACGCGTTAAACAGGTTCGCTGCGGCCGCCGCCAGCAGCACGCTGAACCAGGCCAGGCCCGGACCCAGCAACTGGCCGGCAAGAAAGCCGAAAAACAGGCCAAAGCCGAGGTTGGAAAGCAGGTGGCCAACATCCACGTGTAGCGTCAGCGCCGTGACTGCGCGCCAGAACTCGCCGTCCTGCACCGCCGCTGCACTGAGCGCGCCGGCACGATACCAGTCCGCCCCGAAAGCGTAGCGGCCGGCCAGGAACCCGACCAGCAGCATCAAGATCACGTAGGTCGCCGAGCCCAGCCACGCGAGTCGGTGATTGGGTTCCTCGACGACCGGTCGACGTCGCGGCGGGTTCTCACGCTCATAGCGCATCAGTTGATCGATCGCGGCTGAGGCCGTCTCGGGGGGCACCAGCAGGCTCCAGGTTCGGCCGTTCCAGACCAGCTCGGAGGCGATACCGACGGCGTGCAGTACGAAGGCGCGCTCGTCGCAGGCGGCGCGTTGGTAGGAGCGGAAGATTTCGACGGGATCCATCGGCTGTGGCCTGCTCAACCGGGGACCTGAAGCGTCTCACCGGTCTCCAGCACCCGGAACCGGTCCGGATCGACGCGGTACCTGCGGCGCGCGATCGCCAGTTCCCTGACCGGAGCGTCGATGGCCTCGTCCGTGAGCTGGAAGCAGCCGAAATGCGAGCCGAGGCTCAACCCGGCCGCGAGATCAAGGTGCGCCCGGACAGCCTCTGCCGGATTCATGTGCTGGTCCTGCATGAACCAGCGCGGCTCGTAGGCGCCAATCGGCAAAATGGCGAGGTCCGGCGCGCCGCAGCGCTGGCGAACCTCGCTGAAGTGCTGCCAATAGCCGGTATCGCCCGCGAAGAACAGTTGTCGCCCGTCCGCTTCGACGACAAAACCGCCCCAGAGCGTCTTGTTCCGTCCCGACATTCCGCGACCGGACCAGTGCTGTGCCGGCGTATAAATAAAGCGAGCGCCGGACGCGGTCGCTTCCTGCCACCAGTCAAATTCCCGGACGCGCTCCAGCCCGTGCTCGGCAAGAAACGCCTGGTTGCCGAGGCCGGTCAGGATCAGGGGCCGGTGTGCGTGCTCCAGGCGAAGCAGCGTATCGAGGTCGAGGTGATCGTAGTGATTGTGACTGAGCAGCACGACGTCGATCTTCGGCAGTTGATCGAATGGCAGCCCCGGTGGGCGCACTCGTTTCGGGCCGGCCCAGCGCACCGGGCTGACGCGTTCGGCATAGACTGGGTCGGTCAGCAGGTTCAGGCCACGGAACTGGACCAGGAACGTGATGTGATTGACGAACGTCACCGCGTACTCATGCCGTTGAAGGCAACGGGGCAGGCGGGGCGTTTCACGATTGGCTACCTGCTCGGGCCAACGCGCAGGGCGGCTGGTGCGTTGCCAGCGCAGGAAATCGCTAAAGTCCTTGCCGGCGCTTGCCTCGGGATTCTGGTTGCGAAAAACCGTGCCGTCGAAGTGATCGGTCTCCGGGCCGCGATGGCCCGGACCACCGACGATTGAGCGCCGGGTTGCGTATGCCCCCGTAGCAAGTCCGAACAGGCGGTGAGTTGGTCTTTGCACGATCGGGGTTGCCTGGGTTGCGTTCAGCCCGGGTCGCGCGCATTGGCACCCTTCGCCGGTGTGGTGTTCGGTGATCGGAGAAGCGTCAGTGCATCGCGAGTCGACTCGACCTCGGCACGGCCGCACTCGATCGCTTCGTCGGCACGGTGGAAATCCATCAGCTGGAAATCGGCGAGGTCGGGTCGCAGGACCAGATCCGGCGGATCTGTTGCCAGGCGACTGCGGGTAATGCGGTCCTGCATGATGCTTACGGCGCTGTTCATGACTTCGAACAGGCCCGGCTCGGAATGCCGGGTCCGGAACGATTCGACGACGCCGTCGACCAGCCCTGACCAGCGCTGCAGGATGGCCGTGCCTTCGGCGCTCGCCTGGCCGTCCGGTACGACGTGATTCGTGGCCGGGGTCGGGCGGTCCTCGGGGTCGCTGTGTGCGCGCATGGCCGGTCGCGTGACCGATCGGCTGAGGTCCACCGCGATCACCACCTCGGCGCCGAGCGCGCGGCACAACGAGACCGGCACCGGGTTGATCACGCCGCCATCGATCAACCAGCGCCCGTCGTGCCAGGTCGGTGTGAAAAGCCCGGGCAGGCCGCTCGAGGCCCGCACCGCTTCCATGAGCGGGCCATCCCGCAGCCAGACTTCTTCGCCCGTGTACAGGTCGGTGGCCACGGCGCCAAAGGCGATCTCCAGGCTCTCGATCCGTGGATCGCCGACCTGTTCCCGGATGGTTGCCATCAGGCGGTTGCCGCTCATGACGCCGCCGCCGCGAAATGTCGTATCCACCAGCCGCCACACGTCGCGCTGGGTCAGCGTGCGCACCCAGGCCTCCAGTTCCGCCAGTCGGCGGCACGCATAGGCGCCCGCGACGAGCGCACCGACCGACGCGCCGGTGACGACAGTGGGGACGACGCCCTGCCGGAGCAGGCCTTTGATCACGCCGATATGGGCCCAGCCGCGTGCCGATCCGCTGCCAAGCGCCAGTCCGAGCCGTGGCTGCATCAAGGTTTCAGCGCGCGATAGAGAAAAGGCAGGCTCACGTCCATGCGGTGGTCGATCTCCGAATGAGTGCCGTCGAATTCTTCGTAGCGATGGGTAATGCCGTGTGCCGCCAGCTGACGGGAGAGTTGTCGCGAACCGTAGTGGATCTGGTACTGGTCGCGCCAGCCGCAGTCCAGATAGATGCCGCGCAGGGATCTGAGATTGTCCGCGTACTTGCCGACCAGGCGCACCGGGTCGTGCCGTAACCAGCGCCGCCACCGCGTCTCGATGATCTGTCCGGTGTCGAGGTGAAACGGGACGCGAAATCCCAGCGGTGCCGAGGGATCCGGGTCATAGGTGGCCGCCATGCAGATATTCATGATTGCGTGTCCCTCGGCATGGGAGAGCCCTGGCTTCTGCCAGACCGTCCGCAGGAAACGCCGGATACGGCCGTCGTCGATGCCCTCGCCGAGCCGCATCTCGGTCGGCGTCTCGGCCGGTGTTCGCTGCCGGCCCTCCCGTGCGGCGGGCTTGCGATGCTTCGCCAGTTCGTTGAGCGTATTCGGCCAGTCGCAGCGATAAATGAAATCGAAGTACGCGTCACCGGAATGATTGGCAATGGCGCCCCAGTGCTTCGCGTACTTCATGCCGTGGATCATTGCGCCGTACCCGCCCGAGGACTTACCAAAACAGCCGCGATGTTCACGGTCGGGCAGCGTGCGGAATTCACGATCGACGAACGGGATAACTTCCCTGACCAGGTAGTCAGCGTAGGCGCCAACCGCCGGGGAATTAATGTACTGATTGCCGCCAAGCGAGGTGAAGCAATCGGGGAAAACAATAATCGCCGGACCCATGCGTCCGTCCCGGATCAGTCGTGCGGCGCGCTCTGCGACATTCTCGCTGAACGGCTTCCAGCCAAGGTGCGACGCGCCCGACCCGAGAAAGCCCACGAGGTCGTAGAAAACCGGGAATCCGCGGCCGGGCCCTCCCTTGCCGCCGCGATCGTATGCGCCAGGCAGCCAGACGGCCACTTTGCGCCGCGTCGGATCGCCGAGCGGATTGTCCGCCAGGAGTTTCGACTGGTGCTCGAGCATCACCACGGTGCCGGCAGCACGGAGCGGTCGCTTACGGGTCATGAGGATCTCCCTGAGTTTCCACGTCGACCGCAGATCCGCCGATATTGACTCAGCGACGGTCCCGGATATCGATAAAGGTCAGGAACTCGCTGCGCGTTCGCGCATCGCTGCGAAAGCTTCCCAGCATCTTGCTGGTGATCATCGACACACCGCGCTTGTGAATGCCGCGCGTCGTCATGCATTCGTGCACGGCTTCGATCACAACGCCGACGCCGCGCGGCTTGAGTACGTCGTTGATGCAACGCGCGATTTCCGCGGTCATCTTCTCTTGTACCTGGAACCGGCGCGCGAACGTGTCCACGACCCGCGCCAGCTTGCTGATACCGACCACTTTCTTTGTGGGCAGATAGCCGACATGGGCGCGGCCGATGATCGGCGCCATGTGGTGCTCGCAATGCGATTCAAACTCGATGTCGCGCAATACGATCATCTCGTCGTAACCGGCCGTTTCCTCGAAGGTCCGCTTCAGGTACTCCTTGGGATCGGTGTCATAACCGGAAAACCAGTCGCGATAGGCGTTGACGACGCGTTTGGGCGTGTCCTGCAGGCCTTCCCGGTTCGGATCTTCGCCGGCCCACCGCAACAGCGTGCGGATCGCCTCTTCCGCCTTTGCTCGAGTCACTTTGCCGTTGTTCTCTGCCACTGTGCTGCCTTCCTTAGAGAAATCCCATGCCTGCCGGCCCTATCGACGGCGCCGTTCCTGTGGATTCACCGCCTCAGCCTGGGTGGTGTGCGTTTCCAGTGCATCAGCAATGCGAACCCGGCTGCCATACCACCGAGGTGGGCGAAATGGGCGACGCCCTGGTTGGTCTGCGTAACGCCCATGTACAACTCAATCAGGCCATAGAGCGTGACGAAAACCCAGGCCTGCATCGGTATCGGCGGAAACAGCAGCATGATCCGGCGCTTCGGGTAGGCCATGCCAAAGGCGAGCAGCAGGCCGAATACGCCGCCGGAAGCGCCGACCGTCGGCCCGGAGGGGCGGTCCATTATGTTCAGCACCACCAGTTGGGCGACGGCTGCACCGACGATGCAGACGAGATAATAGGTGAGGTAGCGTGTCTGACCCAGCAGCCTTTCGATTTCACCACCGAACATGTACAGGGCGAACATGTTGAAAAACAGGTGCGTCAGATTGCCGTGCAGGAACCCGTAGGTCAGCAGCTGCCAGATATGAAATGCCGGGGCATCGGGCAGGCTGACGGCCGACGTAGGCCATAGCGCAAACAGGCCGACCAGCAGGTTGCCCGTGACCATCTGCAGGAGGAACACCACCGCATTGATGATCAGAAGGGCCCTCGTGACGGGCGGTATGGCGTGAAGCATCGCGATATCCTAGCGGAAAGCTCTTGCGGAGGTCGCAAGGGCTCATGCTAATTTGAGTGGATGTTTGCAAAGAATACAGATTCGCGACGCCGGCTCAAGACGCGGTGGCGGGACGGTGCGATGGTGCTCGCCCTAGCCGCACTGGCCACCGAGGCACAGGGCGCCAGGCAACTGGGCGACCTGATTTTCGAGCATTGCACGCTCTCATCTGCCGGTTTGCCGCAGACGGTGGCAGCTCAGTGCGCCACGCTGGCGGTGCCCGAGGATCGCGCCAGGCCCGAAGGTCCTCAGCTGACGCTGGCCATTGCGTGGGTGCCCTCACGCGCGCGTGAGCCGCAGCCGGACCCCGTTTTCATGCTGGCCGGCGGTCCCGGCCAATCGGCTCGAGACTCGTTTGCCGGAATTGCCGGCGCATTCAACACGGTGCTGGGACGGCGACACGTCATTCTTGTCGATCAGCGCGGCACGGGTGGCTCGAGTCCACTCGATTGCGGCGCCGTCGAACCCGAAGACGGCGGCCTGCCAGAGGGGCCCGAAGCGGCAAGGGCATCGGCCAGCGCCTGCCTTGCACACTTGTCGGTTGATCCCCGTCACTTTACGACTCGCGATGCGGTGGAGGACCTGGAGGACGTACGCAAGGCGCTGGGCGCTTCGCAGCTGAACCTGGTCGGCGTTTCCTACGGCACGCGGGTCGCTCTGGAGTATTTGCGCCGTTACCCACTGCATACCCGCGCGCTGATCCTCGACGGAGTCGTGCCGCCGGGGCTGGCCCTTGGATCCGAGCACGGACGCAACCTGGACTCGGCGCTGGCGCTGCAGTTCGCCCGTTGTTCCGAGGACAGCGCCTGTGTCACCGAATTCCCGGATCCGGCCGCGGCGCTGGCGCGCTTGCGCGGGCAGCTCCTCCGGCAACCCATGGCGGTTCAGTTCCACGATCCATTGAGCAACGCCCTGAGCGAAGCATCGCTCGATGCTGCCGCGCTCGCGGCCGTCGTCCGTCTGTATGCCTACTCGCCACAACTGGCTGCGCTGCTACCGCTCGCGCTTGCCGAACTGGCCGCCGGGCGCAGCGAGAATTTCATGGCTCAGGCGAGCATGATTGAAAGTCTGCTCAGCGAGCAGATCACTCACGGCATGCAGTTGTCAGTGCTCTGCAGCGAGGATGCCGCGCGCCTGAAGCGCTCCTCCGGCGAATCGGACACCTTGATCGGGGCCTCGTTTGCCGACTTCATCCTGGCGCAATGCGAAGTCTGGCCGCGGGGCGAGGTGCCCGCGGATTTTTACGAGCCGGTCAACAGCGATCGGCCCGTCCTGCTGTTCTCCGGGGAGTTCGACCCGGTCACGCCGCCTCGTTATGGCGAGGCGGTCGTGCGGGCCCTGCCGAACGGGAGGCATCTCGTCCTGCGCGGTCAGGGGCATAACGTGATGACGGTCGGTTGTGCGCCGCGTCTGATGGGGCAATTCCTCGATTCCGCGGACGCAGGCCGCCTCGATGCGACTTGCCTTGAACGGTTGATCTACACGCCGCCGTTTGTCGGCTTCTCCGGGTGGCAGCCGTGATCGCAGTCGAGGATCTGCGCAAAAGCTTTCACACGCGCAAGGGCGAGGTGAGAGCGGTCGACGGAGTCAGTTTTGCCGCGGTGGACGGTCAGATCACGGGACTTCTCGGCCCGAACGGGGCCGGTAAGACCACCACCTTGCGTATGCTGTATACGCTGATGAAGCCGCAATCGGGACGTGTGCTGGTAGATGGCTTCGATGCGGCCAGGGACCCGAACACCGTTCGCTCGCACCTTGGTGCTCTGCCCGATGCGCGCGGGCTCTACAAGCGGCTCACGGCACGCGAGAACATTGAGTACTTCGGAAGACTGCACAACCTGGAGGACGCCGTCATTGGCGATCGCATCGAACGCCTGGTCGTGGCGCTCGAGATGGGCGAGTTCATTGATCGGCGCACCGAGGGTTTCTCACAGGGGCAACGGACCAAAACGGCAATCGCACGCGCCCTGGTGCACGATCCGCGCAACGTCATCCTCGATGAGCCGACCAACGGCCTCGACGTGATGACCACGCGCGCGATGCGGGCCTTTCTGCGTCAACTCAAGGCGCAGGGTCGCTGCGTGCTGTTCTCCAGTCACATCATGCAGGAGGTCGCTGCGCTGTGCGATCGTATCGTGGTCATCGCAAGGGGGCGCGTGGTGGCCGATGGGTCGGCCGATGAACTGCGGACACTGACCGGACAGAGCAACCTCGAGGACGCCTTCGTCAAGGTGATCGGCTCCGACGAGGGCCTGTTTGCATGAGCGCGCTGTGGACCGTGTTTCGCAAGGAACTCGTCGATGCGTTCCGCGACCGGCGCACGGTCGTGGTGGCTTTCCTGATCCTGCCCCTGGTCGTGCCCCTGATCCTCGCAGGCATGAGCGCGCTCGGTGCAAGCAAACAGGCGGAAAAACTCGACTCGACGCTCGTCCTGCCAGTCATCGGCGCACAGTACGCGCCGAACCTTGTGAACTGGCTCGGCAGCCAGAACGTCGACGTCATCTCTGCGCCGACCGACCCCGACGCGAGCGTGCTGGCCCAGGAGCACGAAGTCATCCTGAGGATTTCACAGCACTACCCGGAGGACTGGCGTGCCGGTCGTCCGGCGGCGGTAGAAATCATCTACGAGAGTTCCAGGCCGCTGCAGTCCGGCACTACGGTTGCGCGGGTGCGCAACCTGCTGCAGGGCTACGACCGGCAGGTCGGCATGTTGCGACTCATTGCGCGCGGTGTGCACCCTTCGGTCATCAGCCCCCTGCAGATCGGCAATCGCGACGTCGCAACACTCGAGTCGCGCTTCGACTTCGCGCAGCAGCTGCTGCCGTACCTGCTGCTGCTGCTGGCTTTCATCGGCGGCATGCAGCTCGCGGTTGATGCCACGGCCGGCGAACGAGAACGACAGTCACTGGAGCCTCTGCTGACGACACCGGCACCGCGTTCATCGATCATCAGCGGGAAGATTCTTGCGACGGCGGCGTTCGCGCTGCTCTCACTGCTGGTGACGCTGCTGGCGTACCGGATCGCTTTTGCGGTCATGCCTGCCCAGAAGGTCGAGATGTCGATGGAAGTGTCCTTGCCGGCGCTTGGGCTGCTGCTACTGGTCATCCTGCCGATCGTGCTGCTCGGCGCAAGTCTTCTCACGGCGCTCGCGGCTTTTGCGCGGAGTCACCGGGAAGCGCAGAGCTACCTTCCGCTGCTGGTGTTCCTGCCGATGATTCCTACGTTGTTCCTGATGATAGCGCCGGTGAAAACGAGGCTGTGGATGCTGGCGGTGCCTTTCCTCGGGCAGAACCAGCTGATTCTTCGCGTTCTGCGCGGCGAGTCGATCAGCGTGGCCGAGTGGGTCGTGAGTCTCGCGTCCGGGTTTGCCCTGGTGGCACTGGTGTGGGTGGTGGCGGCACGGCTCTATCACCGCGAGCAACTCGCCGCCTCGAGCTGAGCCGGCGGCCCGATCGGAATTCCCCTGCGACAGGTAAGGCTCCGACGGCAAATGCTGCTCGCGTCAGGCGGCCAAAATGATGCATCCTGTGCGTCTCTGGCTGCCGGGGAATCGTCGGGTCGATCATTCTTGAAATGCTCTACAACGCACTTCTCTTCATACTGGGCATTGCGGCGCTGATCGGCGGCGCCGAAGCGTTGGTTCGGGGCGCGTCCAGGCTCGCGCGGTCTTTCGGTGTTTCGCCGCTGGTGATCGGCCTGACGATCGTTGCGATAGGCACGACATCGCCGGAGATTGCCGTCACCGTGGGCGCGGTGCTGAAAGACTCGCCGGATATCGCCGTCGGCAACATTGTAGGCAGCAACATCACTAACGTGCTGGTGATTCTCGGACTCACCGCCGTCATTTCGCCGCTGGCAGTCCATGTTCAGGTGATCCGCCAGGAAGCGCCGATCATGATCGGCGCTGCACTGCTGTACATCGTGATGGCTTCAGACGGGCAACTCGGACGCACCGATGCCTTGATCCTGGTGCTGCTGATGCCGGTCTACATGTTTTACCTGATCCGCCAGTCGCGCGCGGAATCTTCGGAGACCCGTCAGACATACGAGGAAGCGATCGTCAAGTCGGGGCGCCTCGAGGGTCGCTGGCTCGTACAGGTTCTGCTCATCGCGGGTGGTATCGCGTTGCTCGTGATTGGCTCGCGCTGGCTGGTAACGAGTGCGGTCGCTTTTGCGCGGGAGTTCGGTGTCAGTGAGCTGGTGATCGGCCTGACCGTGATCGCGCTCGGAACGTCGATGCCGGAAATTGCGACCTCGGTGCTCGCAGCACTTCGGGGCGAGAGTGACATCGCGGTCGGCAACGTGATCGGCAGCAATACGTTCAATATCCTCGGGGCACTGGGCGTTGCCGGGGCCATTGGCCCTGACGGCCTGCCGATTGCGCCGGCGGTGATGCATTTCGACAACTGGGTGATGATCGCGGCGGCACTGGCATGCCTGCCCGTGTTCATGGCGGGTCGCCGCATCGGGCGAACCAAGGGAATCATGTTTCTCGGCTTCTACGCGGCCTACGTGACCTACCTGATCCTCGATGCCAGCGGCCATGATGCCCTGCCGCGTTATTCCTCGATCATGATCGGCTTTGTCCTGCCGCTGACGGTCGTGACCCTGGTTGCGATGGTGCTGCGAGAACAGCGCGATCGACCGAAAGGTCCGCACTGAGCCATAGCTCGACCAGGTGCCGGGCCCAGAGGGCGCAGGCCGCAGGGCCGGGGTGAAAGCCGTCGCGAGCGAATCCGTCCCGGGCGACGACTGCCGGAAATTCGTAGTGAACCACGCGCGCGTTCTCCCGCGCGACGCATTTCATCGCCCGTTGCAGCGCCCGGGCATTGCCTCCCAGCACCTGGCCGAGCCGCATGGGCAGCGCCGGGAAGCTCGCGAGAGGAGGGATGCCGGCGAGTATGATCGTGGCGGCGGGTGACTGGCGGAACAGGCAACCCACCACGGCGCGAAGGTCGCCCGCGAATGCCGCCGGGCTCGTGCCGCGCACGGCATCGTTGACCCCGATCGAAAGCAGGTAGCAGTTCGCCGGCCCCACCTGCGGTGCGATCTTTTGACGGACGAGGCTCGATGTGGCGCCGTTGCGGCCGTAGACCCGCCATCGCACCGGGCGACCACTGCAGCCACCGAGATGGTGTGCGAACTGGCCGGTCAGCGCCTCGCGTTGATCGCTGACGCCGGTGCCTGCGATGATGGAGTCACCAACCCCGATGACCTGCAGGGGGGCATCAGGACCGTCGCCGAGGCGGCCTTCCGTGCCCCGTGCCGGTGCCAGGCGCGGCGTCACAGCAAGGACCCAGAGGCCTTGCACCAGAGCGAGCGGTTGTGTCAGCAGGAATGAGGCCATGATTCAATGTAAGAATAGCCGTTTGCTGCCGGTGTGCCGCAGCGGATCCTCGGAGATCACGGACTGCCGGGCTCGATCATGCAGGGCAGAATGCCGCCCCGGGAAGGGCGGGCCGTTCCCAAGCAGGCCAGACAGGAATCAGATATGCGTGTAGGTATCGTTGGAGCAGGGCTGAGCGGTCTGTCGACCGCGTTCTATCTGCAGCGGGCGCGTCCCGGGATCGAGATTGTGATGTTCGAGGCTGACCATCGCGTGGGTGGAACATTGCACACCCGGGAAGTCGACGGCTTTCTGTTCGAGTCCGGCGCCAATGGGTTTCTGACCAACAAGCCGGACTGCCTGCAGCTGGTGCGCGACTGCGGGGCGGAAGATCGCCTGCTGCCCAGTTCCGACCTCGCACGCAAGCGGTTTATCTACACCGATCGCCTGCACCGAATGCCCGAGTCACCGAAGCTGTTTGCGCAGTCCAGGCTGCTGACACTGCCGCAGAAGCTTCGCATGCTCGGTGAATTCGTCGTGCCGGCACGCGAGGAGACCGACGACGAAACCCTGCGCGCCTTCGGCGATCGTCGTCTCGGCAGTGCGTTCACCGACGTGTTCCTCGACGCCATGTCGGCCGGAATTTACGGCTCGACGCCGGAGAAAATCTCGGTCAAGGCGGCGTTTCCGCTCGTGGTCGCGCTGGAGCGCGATCACGGCGGCCTGTTCCGCGGCATGATCGCTAAGCGCAAGAAAGAAGCCGGACCGGGTGGCGTGCTGACCAGCCTGAAGGGCGGCATCAGCACGCTGACACAGCACCTCGCGGGCGTCATGCCGATCGACCTGCGACTTGGCGATGCCGTCCGTGGCCTGGAGCGCGGGACGGGCGGCTATCAGATTCACAGCGACGCCGGAATGACCGAGGTGGACCAGGTGGTGCTGTGTTCAACTTCACGCGCGGCCGCCGGAATCCTGGCGGATTTCGACGCGGGCTTGTCGCGCCGGCTCGCGGCGATCGACTACTCGCCGATTGCCGTGGTCGGCTTCGGCTATCGCAGACTGAGCGATCCACTCGACGGTTTCGGCCTGCTGACCACGACCTCGTCCCGGCAGCCGATCCTGGGCGTACTCTGGGACAGCAGCATCTTTTCAGATCGCGCGCCCGACGGGGCAAAGAGCCTGCGCGTCATGGTGGGTGGCCAGCGTAATCCGGAACTGGCCCGGCAGGACGATGCAGGGCTGATCGAGACGGCCCGCCGTGGTCTTCACGGCACGATGGGCCTGGACGCGGACCCGGACGTCACGTTCGTGAAGAACTGGGAATACGGTATTCCCAGTTATGCGCCCGGTCATATCGCCAATGTGGATGAGATTTTCAGCCGCGTTGCGACGTTTCCCGGACTGCACCTGAACAGCAATGCGTATCGCGGTATCGCAATGAACGACTGTGCCCGCAACAGCCGCGAACTGGCCCTGCGCATTGCCGGCTGAATGGTTTCAGGCGGCTACCAGCCGATGCCGTAGTCCTCGCCGTGGTTGCTCGAGCCCCCCCACATCGTGCCGTGTTCATGATCGAGCATGATCGCGTTGATCGGGCCGGAAGTGCGCGACTCGAATTCCGGCAGGTACCCGCGCAACGCGAGTTCCTTGCGCACCCACAACGGGGTGTCCTCGTTGAGCACGATGCGTCCCGGCTCGCGGCTGTGATCGCCGAATGAACTGTGCATCTGGTAGCTGTTGAAGTTGGCCGCTTCGGCCGCCTCCTGTGGCGTCATGCCGAATTCGACGATGTTCAGGAAGAACTGCAGCAGGTTCTGATCCTGCGTGTCACCGCCCTGCACTGCGAAGGCCAGCCAGGGCTTGCCATCCTTCAAGGCAATACTCGGAGTCAGTGTGACGCGCGGCCGCTTGCCGGGCTCAGGCAGGTTGAACGGGTTCTCGGCCGGGTCGAGAACGAAAGACTGCATGCGCTGACTCAGGCCGATACCGCTGCGCCCGGCGATGGCCGCCGGTATCCAGCCGCCGCTCGGCGTGACTGAAACCAGCCAGCCTTCGGCGTCCGCCGCGACGACACTGGTCGTACCCCGCTGGAAACTCTCTTTGCGCTCGAGCAAGGCCTCCGGCGAGAAATCGGGTGACGCCGTGCCCGCGGCAGCCTGCTTCCTGAGCAGATCGAGGTATGGGTTACGCTCGCCCTGGAACGGGTAAGGATCGCCCGGCGCTGTGTTCACATCATTGTGATCGGGCCTGATCAGGCCGGCGCGCTGCTTCGCGTATTCCTTGGAAAGCAGGCCGGCCCGCGGTTCCTCCGGCGGGAAGTACGGATCGCCATAGTAGAAATCTCGATCAGCGTAGGCGAGGTTCATGGCCTGGTAGAGCGTGTGTATGTAGCTGGCGCTGTTGTAGGTCATCGACTTGAGATCGAAGTTCTCGAGGATATTCAGCGTCTGGAGCAACACCGGACCCTGCGTCCAGGTGTCCAGCTTGTAAACGTCTATACCGCGGTAGCGCGTGCTCAGTGGCTCCTCGATCAGGGGTTTCCACTTCGCGAGATCCTCGCGAGTGATCAGTCCACCCTGTTCACGGGTCCCGCGGGCGATCTCTTCGGCAATGTCTCCCTTGTAGAAGCGGTCAAATGCGGCTTGTATCGCCTGCTTGCGCGACTGGCCGGCCGCCAGTGCCTCGGCCTCGGCTTCAACCAGCTTGCGCAGGGTCGCGGCCAGGTCGGGTTGCCGGAAAATTTCGCCGGCACTCGGGGCCTCGCGTCCCTCGCCGAGGTGCGGCAGCATCGTCGCCTTCGAATAGGGCCACTGCTTGATCTGGTCTTTCGCCTGCTCGATCTTGTCCGCCGTTTCGCCGTCAATCGGGTAGCCATCGGCCAGCTCGATCGACGGCGCGAGCACATCAGCCAGCGACAGCGTGCCGAACTCCGCGAGCATGAGCATCAATCCACCCGGTGTCCCGGGCGTTACGGCCGCCAGAGGGCCATACGCGGGCGGGTACTTTTCGCCTTTCTTGCTGAAAAATTCAGCCGTCGCACCGGCCGGCGCCACGCCAAGTCCGTTGATCGCGATGACTTTGCGGGTATGCGGGTTGTAGATCAGTGTCTGCGTCTCACCGCCCCAGCTCAGCACATCCCACATCGTGGAGGTCGCGGCGATCATGGCACAGGCCGCATCCACGGCATTGCCGCCGCGCTGGAACATCGCTGCGCCGGCCGTGGCGCCAAGCGGCTTGCCGGTGATCGCCATCCACTTCTGCCCGTGCAGCGGCGGCTTCTGGGTCTTCGCAACGGATACCGGAACCGCGGGCGATGTACTTTGTGCGTCGGCGGAGTGTTGTGTCGTCATGAGGAGTGCCGTGAAGGTCAGGGTGGCCAGTCTTGCTGCGTGTTTCATCTTGAGGCTTGTCTTGGGTTGGGGCCGGCGTGCGGCGATTATTTGTCGGCGAGGCGCACGCGCTCCCAGCGCGGACAGGCGGCGCGACCAAAGCGGTCGTTCTGCGAATACCAGTACTCTTTTACCATTCGGTGGCTGCCAGTGAAGTAGCTGCAGAGCAGCTTCTCACGCAAAGCGCCGTTCTCGATGGACTCGTTGACCAGGATCGCACGGGAGGAGAACAGCAGCGCCAGCCACGCGAGCATGAGGATCCCAACGAGTGCAGACAAGGTCTTGAACAGCATCTCACTGCAGTTTGCAGCCTCGCGAAGGTCGTTTTTATAACACAGGCGCAACACCATGGTCATGCGCGCGGGGGCCGGACCGGATTCGAGGTACCGGGCGCTGCCGATCGGGCGCAGAGGGCTTCACAATGACCGCTCATCCCGTATGCTGCGCACCTGAATTCAAACTCATTGAGCCGGAAGATTCACGATGCGCATCTGTTCGAAGCGATTAATGGCGTTGCTCGCGACGTTGACTGCAACCCAGGCGGTGGCAATCACGGACGAGACCATCGACGCAGCTGCCCGTGCGGCCACGCCGAAGATGATCGAACTGCGGCGCGATTTTCACCGCAATCCGGAACTGAGTAATCGCGAGTTCAAGACCTCAGAGAAGGTTGCCCAGCGGCTGCGATCGCTTGGGATAGAGGTCAAGACCGGCATTGCCCACACAGGCGTCACGGGCATTCTTCGTGGCGGCCGGCCCGGTCCGGTGATCGCGCTGCGGGCCGACATGGATGCATTACCCGTTACCGAGCAGGCCGATGTGCCGTTCAAGTCGCTGGTCAGGGGCGAGTATCGCGGGCAGGAGGTCGGCGTGATGCACGCCTGCGGTCACGACGGGCATATGGCCATCCTGCTCGCCACGGCCGAGGCGCTGGCGTCGATGCGCGAGACATTGCCGGGCACGGTGCTGTTTGTTTTCCAGCCGGCGGAAGAAGGTGCTCCCGATGGCGAAGAAGGTGGTGCCTCGCTGATGCTCTCCGAGGGTGTTTTCGACACAGTCAAGCCGGAGGCCGTTTTCGGGCTGCACCTATGGTCGCCGCTCAATGCCGGCCAGATCGGCTATCGCAGCGGACCGATGATGGCAGCCTCGGACCGTTACCGTATCGTCGTGAGCGGTCGCCAGACGCACGGTTCACGACCGTGGGGTGGGGTGGACCCGATCGTGACCGCCTCGCAGATCGTGATGGGCATGCAGACCATCATCAGCCGGCAGATCGATATTACGACTTACCCGGCCGTGCTCTCCGTGGGCGCGATCGAGGGCGGGATCCGAAATAACATTATTCCCGACAAGGTCGAGATGATCGGGACTTTTCGTACCTTTGATCCGGCCGTTCGCCAGCAGATCATCGATAACATGACGCGGACCGCGAGCCGCATTGCAGAGTCGGCCGGTGCCACGGCGACGGTTGAAATTGCGACCGATAATAATCCGGTCGTCGTCAACGACCCGAAACTCACCGCACGAATGATACCGGTGCTTCAGCGGCTGGCCGGAGACGAAAATGTCCGGGTGATTCCGTACGTTACAGGTGCCGAGGATTTCGCCGAATACGCGCTGCGTGTGCCCGGGTTCTTCTTCTTTGTCGGTTCAACTCCGGCGGGTACTGAAGCGTCGAGTGCACCGAGCAACCACTCACCGCTTTACTACGTGGATGAGTCCTCACTGGAACTTGGAATGCGAGCCACACTGGCCGTGGCGCTTGAGTACTTGCAGGGCTCGCCCGCCTCGGCCACGAACCCCTGAAAAGGCCCTGGGTGAACCGGGGTGGCAACCAACGCTGCAGGGACCTCACTGAGCCGCGCAGCGGGCACGCCAGGGCGGGTCAGCACGGGCTACCGCCTGATGGCAAGAACCAGCACACCACTCGCGACAAGCGCGATGCCCAGCCACTCTCGCCCCGAGGGGCGCTCTCCGAGAAACGCGAACGCAAATACCGCAACCAGGACCAGGCTGAATTTGTCGACCGGTGCGACCTTTGACGCATCGCCGAGTTGCAGCGCCCGGAAATAACAAACCCATGATGCGCCCGTGGCCAGCGCAGACAAGCCCAGAAAAGTCAGGGTCTTCGTCGAAAGTCCGCGTGGATCGCTCCACTTGCCTGCGTACCAGACGAACGCGCCGAGAACAAAGACGATGAAGATCGTGCGAATCAGCGTGGCGAAGTCGGCGTCCACGTCCTGTACGCCAATCTTGGCGAAAATCGCCGTTAGTGCTGCAAAGCACGCAGACAGGACGGCCCAGAAAAACCAGCCATGCGGTGTGGTAATCATTCGTGTACCCGGATATTCACCTCAACCGTGCGGAACGCAGCAGCCGAGGCGTCGAACGGCGAGGCCCGGGGGTGACGTGTAAAGAGCCGGACGCTACCGCGCTCTCGCCGGCCTGTCCGACCAGACGGCGAATTCGTTGCCTGAGGGCTCCGAGAAATGAAAACGTCGGCCGCCGGGGAAGGGAAACACGTCCTTCAAGGTCACGCCGCCTGCCGCTTCAACCTTCCTCTGGGTATCTTCCAGGTCGTCGCTGTAGAGAACGACCAGCGCGCTGCCGTTTGCGGTTCGAGCACGCAGGTCCGAACGAAAGAAGCCACCCCTGAGTCCCGCGTTCGTAAAGGCGGTGTAGTCGGGTCCGAAATCCGCGAATGTCCAGCCAAACACTTCTTCGAAGAAGCGCCGCGTGGCCGCCAGGTCAGTCGCGGGAAGCTCCACGTAATTGATCTTGTCGTGAGTACTCATGGCGATAAATCCCCAGGTGCCGGGAGGGCGGCGTCAAAGGCGCGCCGTCGGAAGTTTTTACATGTTATCGAGTGTTCGGAGAAGGCGTCAGTCAAACTTGCCCGAGCGGCCTTGACCACTCGTAAAGCGCTGCGCGCCGGCGGCCGATTCGCCGCTGTTCAGAACGGCAAGCCCGCTGGCGAATTCACTGGCCAGCGCCTGGGCCTCGGAGACGCCCCATTGTGCACGGGCCAGCATCAGGTCCGAACGCAGGCACCGCGGCGGGAAGGCGGCCAGCTCCGCCGCGAGGGTCTCTGCCGCCTCGCGGGCGGCTCCGGGTGCGACCACCCGGTTGGCAAGACCCATGGCCAGTGCCTCCGAAGCCGCCACCGGACGGCCGGTCAGGATCAGGTCCATGGCACGGCTCTCGCCGATCAGCCGCGGCAGCCGGAGCGTGCCGCCATCGATCAGCGGTACGCCGAAGCGGCGGCAGAACACGCCCAGGGTCGCGGTTTCCTCGACGACACGGAGGTGGCACCACAGGGCCAGCTCCAGCCCGCCGGCTACCGCGTGACCGGCGATCGCGGCGATGACGGGCTTGCTCATGCGCAGGCGCGTCGGCCCCATCGGGCCGAAGCCGTCGTCGGCAGCGCCCGAGGGCGGCTGCAACCGGTCCGCACTCCACCCGCCCGCGACTGCCCGCAGGTCTGCGCCGGCGCAAAACGTACCGCCGGCACCCCAGAGAACTGCAGCGCGGATCGATTCGTCGCGCTCAATGCTCGCGAAAGCCTCGGCCAGCGCCGCGGCCGTGGCCGGGTCCACGGCGTTGCGGGCCTCTGGCCGGGACAGGATCACGGTCGCGACGGCGCCCTGCCGGGCGATGCCGACGGCTGATTGCATTGTGGCCTCCCACAAACCTTCCAGGTCTTCGGCGCATCTTAATACGCAAGAGGGCGATTCGCCGCGGTCAGCCGCCAGGTCCCGGGCAGGCTGTGTAGGATGGCCTGCCGGGCAACAGGGCCCTGGAAAGCACCGAGGTGCGTATTGAACGAGGCGGTTGCCAAGGACGATCTTGAGCGGGCACGACAGCGGGCCGATGAGCGGGCGCTTGTGGAGGCGGCGGTGGCGGGCTCGTCGCGAGCGTTCGAGCAGCTCTACCGCCTTCATGTGGGAAAGGTATACGGACTTTGTTTGAGAATGACAGCAAACCCGGCTACGGCAGAAGACTGCACACAGGAAGCTTTCGTGCAGGCCTGGCGCAATCTCGGGCGTTTCCAGGCGCGCAGCCGATTTGCCACCTGGCTGCACCGCATCGCGGTGAACGCGGTGCTGGCGCAGGGCCGGCGTCGGAGCGAGGTCCTGGGCAAGGAGGCATCGGTGGATGGTTCAATGACTGACTCGCCCGCCAACGTCCATGTCGATGATCCGGGCGAAGCCAGGGATCTCGAGGCGGCCATCGCGGCACTGCCGGCGGGAGCCAGGCACGTGCTGATCCTGGCGGGCGTCTATGGATACACGCACGAGGAAACAGGGGCGATGCTCGGAATTGCCGCCGGGACCTGCAAGGCACAATTGCACCGCGCACGGCGCCTTTTGAGCGACCGCCTCGAGCAGCAGGAGGGCAGAGGTCATGAGTGACTCGATCCGCGACCGTGAGCAGCGCCTGACGCGCATGCTCGAGGAACTTCCGCGCACGGTTGAACCGGCGCGCGAGCTCTGGCCGGCCATCGAGGCTCAGCTTCTGGCGGGCACGACGGCGGATACCGTCCCGCCGGAGTCCCGTTCAGCCCGACATCCATCGGCGCGAAGGTGGTTCTGGCAGCTGGCGGCCGCCGTGGTGCTGGTTACCGTCTCATCGCTGCTGACCGCCACGCTGATCAACCGGGACGCGGCTCATATAGCGGCAGCGCCGCCCCCGGTTACAGAGCCGCCAGGCCTCTTCGCGATGCCGGCGGCCTTCGGTCCGGCTCACGCCCTTGATGCGGAATACGATACGGCGCGCAGAGAACTCGCAGCGATGCTTGCGCAACGCATCGATACCATGCCGCCGTCGGCCGTACAGAAGCTCGAAGCCAACCTGGCCGAGATGCAGCGTGCAACGCGTGAAATCAATTCCGCCCTCGAACTGCGGCCCGGCGATCCGCTGCTCGAGGAACTGCTGCTGAATACCTATCAGGCGGAGCTGAGCGTACTCGCCAATGCCAGCCAGCTCAGCCGGATTGACGGGGCGGTCACGCCCCTGGACCCGACGAGGACAAGACTATGAGCATCCCTTCCCGCGCTTTTATCTCAGCCGGCGCCGGTCGCTTCGCGCAGTTGTCGCTGTGCGGTATCGCCTTACTGGCCAGCGCGTTCCCGGCCAGTGCCGGCAGCCGTATCGATGAGCTGCGCAATGCCGATCCGTCCGGCCACGTGGAGGTGACGAATACCTCTGGAACCGTTGAAATCAGAGGCTGGGAGCGCAGTGAGGTAGAGGTAAGCGGTGAACTCGGCAAGGGCAGCGAGCGCCTGGAGTTCGAGACTTCGGGCAAAGTGACTCATATCAAGGTCGTGATGCCCGAGCGATCGCGTGGCGTGGAAGCCTCCGACCTTCGTATTCGTGTGCCGGTCGGCAGCAGTGTCGCGATCAACACCGTCAGTGCCGACATCACCGTTCGTGACGTCAGTGGTGCGCAACGCCTGCAGACGGTCAGCGGTGACATCGAGGCAGGCGATACCGCCAACGAAATCGAATGCAAGACGGTCAGTGGCGACGTCGTGTTGACCGGGTCGGGTGCCAGCGGGATTTTCACGATCACGACGGTCAGTGGCGACGCGGAGCTGTCCAATGTGGCCGGGGAAATCAATGCGAACACGGTCAGCGGCGATATTCAAATGAGGACCGGCACGACGACCCGGTCGAGGCTGCGGTCGACCAGCGGCGATCTCGAGATGGCCAGCACGTTGTCGAGCGATGCCAGGCTCGACGTCGAGAGTATCTCGGGCGACGTGCGGATCGACCTGAGGGGCGATGTGAATGCGGAGTTCGACGTCTCGAGCTTTAACGGCGAGATCCGCAACTGCTTTCAACCAGACAGCCAGGCGTACCAGTGAATATGCACCGGGCCGCGAGTTGCGTTTTCGCGAGGGACTGGGCACGGCCAGGATCCGGGTCAAGACGCTGAATGGCGATGTGAGCGTCTGCCGCGATTGAGGCGATTGCCCCTGCGCAACCCAAATCTGTGACAATGTTCGTGAACCGGGGAACGACGCGGCCATTGTTGCTGTCGTAGCAGTGAGGCCCCGGGGGTCCACGGAGACAATGGGTTCGGCTCGCTGGCTGGGGTCAGAATGGCTTTTCTTGCGGAAATCAAGCGTCGACGGGTAGGCCGGGTCGCGATCGCCTACGGCGCGATTGCGTGGGCCGTCACCGAGGCCTCGTCGGTCATCCTGCCGGCGCTTTATGTTCCCGAATGGGCCATGACTTTCATCGTGGTCTTCCTGCTGATCGGTTTTCCGATCGCGATGGTGCTGGCCTGGATCTTCGATGTGGGCCCGGAGGGCATCCAGCGTACGGAACCCATCGCCAGGGAAACCCAGTCTTCGCGCATCAAGCTGCGCACGGCGTTCGCGGTGGCCGTGATCATCGCCATGGTCGGCCTCGGCTACCTGCTCTTCGAACGGGGTCTCGGCCGGGCGCACGCGGTCGGCATGGGCGACTCGATCGCTGTGTTGCCGTTTACGAACCTGAGCGGCGACCCGTCCAGGGACTATTTCAGCGATGGCATGTCCGAGGAACTGCTGAACCTGCTGGCTCGCATCCCCGGTCTTCAGGTGGCCTCGCGGACCTCCTCCTTTGCTTACAAGGGACGCAATATCGACATTCGCGAAGTCGGCAAGGAACTCGGTGTCGACACCGTCCTTGAGGGTAGCGTGCGCCAGGCCGGGGACCAGGTCCGCATTACCGCGCAGCTGATCGATACCAGCACGGGGTTTCATGTCTGGTCGGAGACCTACGAGCGGCAGCTCGCGGATATCTTCCAGGTGCAGGATGAAATTGCCGCCGCGATCGTCGACAAGCTGCGCATCGATCTCGCGCCCGAGGAGCAGGTCGCAACTCAGCGCGACAAGGCACCGACACAGAACGTCGAAGCGTACCAACTGTATCTGCAGGGCCGAGCGATCTGGAAGCGGCGGGGTGAAGAGAACATCCGGCGCTCGATCGAGCTCTACCAGGCGGCGATTGGCCATGACCCGTCGTTCGCCCGTGCCTATGCCGCCCTGGCGTCGGCCTACGTGATTCTTCCGGGATACAGCAAAGAAAAGGGCGACGCGGCGGAGATGATCCGGCTCGCGGAAGAATCGGCGCGCAAGGCACTCACACTCGATCCGAACATCGGTGAGGCGCACGCCGTGCTGGCGCAGATCAACGCCGATCGTGGCAACCTGCTCGACGCCGAATCCGGCTTCTTCTTCGCCATCGCGCTCGAGCCGAACGAGGCGACGCCGCATCACTGGTATTCGCTGTTGCTGGCCAGAGTCGGTCGTATCGACGCGGCACTCGAGCAGGCCACCAAAGCCCAGAATCTCGATCCGAGTTCCCCGGTAATCGCTGCAAACCTTGCAAATGTGTACCTGCTCAAGGGCGACGACGAACGGGCGCTGCATTTTACGCAACTGTCGGAAGAACTGGGGCTCAGCAAGGTCAATGTCGGCGTAGAAATCCGGTCGCCGAGCGCCGCGGCGAATGGGACACAGTGCGCGAATTGGTTCGCCAGGAGGCCATGACCGAGTGGCCCGAAGGCTTGCGCGACTACGCGGATGGCTTTGTCGATGCGCTCAAGGACCCGGCGCTGCGTCCGCAAGCCGTCGCCGACATGCGGGCGATCGACCCGAAAGTGATTGAACAGGAGAACCTGATTACGGCTTACATGCAGCTGGGCGCTCTGGACGTGGCCTTTGAGGTCATGCAGCAGGCGCTCGAGGCTGACAGCAGAGCCTGGTTGGACGAGTGGGACTTCAGTGCGATCTGGATGAAACGAAAGTAAGGCCCTGCGAGAAGACCCGCGCTTTGCTGCGCTGGCCGAGCGAATTGGCTTGGTGGAATACTGGAAGCAGTATGGTTATCCGGATGGCTGCCGCGTCGGCGCCGACACGCCCCTCGTCTGTTCCTGAGCCGCGCGGGGCCGGCGGCGACAACCGCGCACCCGTCGTGTCCGTCTCGGCGCGACTGCTTGACTGGTTTGAATCGGCAGGGCGCAAGGACCTGCCGTGGCAGACGGACCCCGCACCGTATCGCGTCTGGGTATCGGAGGTCATGTTGCAGCAGACGCAGGTTGCAACGGTGGTTCCCTACTTTCTGGCGTTTACGGAGAGATTCCCGGACTTGCAGTCACTGGCCGCGGCGCCGCTCGACGAAGTCCTGCACTTGTGGTCGGGGCTCGGCTACTACGCGCGTGCACGCAACCTCCACCGGGCGGCGCAGCAGCTCAACACGAACTCGAACGGTGTGATACCGCGGGACATCGACGCGCTGCGGCAACTGCCCGGCATCGGCCGATCGACGGCCGCAGCCATACTGGCGCTGGCTCATGGCGACCGGCACGCGATTCTCGATGGCAACGTCAAGCGCGTATTGAGCCGGCACTTCGGCATCGAAGGCTATCCGGGCTCGGCCGCCGTGCAGAAACGCCTGTGGGTTCTGGCCGAGCGTTGCACGCCCGAATCACGGGTGGGGGAGTATACGCAGGCCATCATGGACCTCGGTGCGACGCTGTGCAGCCGTGGCAGACCCGCCTGCCTGTTGTGTCCGCTGCAGGTGAGTTGTGTCGCACGTGCCGAGAATCGCCAGGATCGACTGCCCACGCCCAGACCGAGACGGGCGAGGCCGCAACGCCAGGCCTGGGTCGTGCTGGCACTGCGCGGTGAAAACAAGGTACTGCTCGAACATCGACAGCCGGCCGGCATCTGGGGTGGCCTGTGGGCCCTGCCCGAGTTCCCGACCCGTGCTCATGCGCGTCAGTGGTGCGATGAATACCTCTCGGGGGCGGGCCCGTTGTGGCGCGGAGAGGCCATCAGTCACGCGTTCAGTCATTTTGATTACGAGCTGCAACCGTTGCAGGTACGCTGTCTCGGCAAAGCGCCGGGTCTGCGCGATGATGATCGTTACCGCTGGTACGATGTGCGCGAGCCGGTCAGGATCGGCCTGCCGCGGCCGATCGAGGTACTCTTGAGTCGCGCAACCGGTGCCGCTGCCGTGCAGTGGGGCCGCTGAGCAGCGCCGCGCTGCGCTCGAGCGTCTGGCATGACGATCGGGCCGGGCGCAGGACGACCCCACCTCTGAAATGGAGCCCCTGCAATGAGTGAGTCGACCGTGTCCGAACCGTCGTTGTCACGATTCGGTATCGTGACCGGTTCGGTGCTGATGGTGCTTGCGATTGTGTTGGGCGCTTTCGGGACCCACCTGTTGCAGGATCGACTGGATCCTGCCCGCCTGGTGAGTTTTCGCAGCGGCGTGCTTTACCATCAATTGCACGCAATCGGTCTCGTACTGCTCGGCGTCATCGCCGCGGTCAGCGGCGAGTCGTCGGCGCTGCGCTGGTCGGCGCGCCTGATGCTGGTGGGTGTGTTGCTATTTTCCGGTTCAATCTATCTGCTCACGGCGGGCTTTCCGAGGGGCCTGGGCATGGTGGCACCGATCGGCGGATTTTCTTTCATGGCGGCCTGGCTGCTGCTCGGCGTGCACGGCTGGCGGATGCGCAGTCAGCCGGACTCAGGCTCGACGTAATCGCCGGGCTTTTCCGCACCCCCACCGAAGAGGAATTTCTCCATCTCCTCGACGAGGAACTGACGCGCCTTGGGTTCGATCGGCGTGAGTCGGTACTCGTTGATCAGCATGGTCTGGTGATTGACCCACTGCTGCCAGGCTTCCTGCGAGATGTTCTCGTAGATTCTCTTTCCCAGATCGCCGGGGTAGGGGATTCGAGCAAGGCCCTCGGCCTCGCGTTGCAGATAACTGCAGAAGACTTTTCTGCTCATCGCATCGCTCCGCGTTTCAGGTCAAGGCCTGTTTCGAGACAATGATGCCGTCTTCGTCGGCATAGACGAAATCGCCCGGCACGAACTGAACACCGGCGAAGCGGATCGGCACGTCGCGCTGACCCTCACCGCGCTTTTCGGTCTTTCTTGGCAGCGTCCCGAGCGCGCGCAGTCCCAGGTCCAGGCGGCCCAGCGCCACCGAGTCCCGAATACAGCCATGCACGATCACCCCGGACCACCCGTTCTTGACGGCCGCATCGCCGAGCATATCGCCAAACAGCGAGCATCGGCGCGAACCCCCGCCATCGACCACCAGGACGTGTCCATGACCGGGTGAACCAACGGCTTCCTTGACCAGCGAATTGTCTTCAAAACACCGTACCGTGCTGATCGGCCCACCAAACGCACTGCGCCCGCCGTAACTGCGAAATATCGGTTCGCAAACCTCGACCTGGTCGCCATGCTCGTCACACATGTCAGCCGTGCTCTTCGTCTTGCTCATCTGCAGGACCTGCCTTTTACCCGTATCCGGACGGGGATTATAAGTCGGTGACACGAGGATGATGCAGCGCAATCGCCTCGCGGAGACCGCCAGCGGTTGTCCAAATGCAAAGAAAAGGGGTGCAGCGCACCCCTTTCCCGATCGGTTCATTGAACCCGCGCGCGGCCGGCGCGCGAGCGATCAACTGATCTCGATCTGCCGCGCCTGCGGCTGCTCGACCGTCCGCTTGGGCAGGTGAATGATGATCACGCCGTCCTTGCTTTCGGCACGAATGGCCTGTTCATCCACGTGCTCTGGCAGGCCGAATCGACGGGAAAACGCACCGTAAAGCCGCTCGGTGCGATGAACCTTCTCGTCGTCCGTGCTCTTTTCGAGCTTTCGCTCGCCCGAGATTGTCAGCATGCCATCCTGCACGGAAAGACTCACGTCTTCCTTGCGAACCGCGGGCAGTTCGGCCTTGATCAGGTACTCGCCCTCCGTCTCGCTGATATCCGCCACCGGCGTCCATTCACCGGCTTGCTCACTGGTGCCCGCCAGTCGTGGCCGCAGTCTCATTGACTCGGCCAGGAAACGGTCAAACATGTCATCCACATCGCGGATCGGTTGCCACTTGATTATGCGCATTGTTCATACCTCCAGGTTCGGGCCGCCCCGGCAGCTCCGTATGCGGGCCTTTATGTGTCCGAACGGGCGGCTTTCAAGGGCCCCGGCGGCCCTCAGCGCGGATACCAGGCGATCAGGCAGAGCTCGTTGGGCACGGGTGCGTCCGGATGGAACGGAATGACGCGAGGCGTGTAAGACGCCGCGGGCCGCGCCGTGGCTATCCGGGCTTTGTAGACAAAGCCTCCGGTCGCGCCACTCAGGGCATGGTCCCGCGTCATGTCCTGCACTTCAGCGCCCTGTTGCGCAGATTCAGGCTCCGCGTAGAGCTGCACCCTGACTGACTCCGGATTGATCTCGCCCAGGTAGAGTTGGACGGCGAATTCCGTCGCTTCGGCTTTTTCCGTCTGATCGAGATTGCCCCAGTGAATCGCTGACCAGTGGCGGTGGAGCCGTTCGGACCAGGCTTCGAGCGCGCGGGCCACCCGGAGGTTGTGCTCCGCACGTTGCCGGAAGGCGGCCGCGGCGGGCCGGTACAGGCACTCGAGGTATTCACCGAGCATGCGATTGCTGCTGAAGCGCGGCGTCAGCCGGGAGAGGCTCGCGCGTATCCGGCTAATCCAGGCGGCAGGTATTCCTTCGTCATTGCGATCGTAGAACTCCGGGATGACCTGCTGCTCGAGGACCTCGAATAGCTCTTCGGTCTCCGACGCGTCCCATCCGGCTTCGGTGTGCTCACGGCCGTCGCCGATCGCCCAGCCGAATTCCGGCGTGTACGCCTCCGCCCACCAGCCATCGAGTTCGGAAAGATTCAGGCCGCCGTTTACCAGCACTTTCATGCCACTGGTGCCACTGGCCTCCCAGGGCCGGCGAGGCGTGTTGATCCAGACGTCGACGCCCTGCACCAGGTGTTCGGCCAGCGTCATGTCGTAATCCTCGAGGAATACGACTCGCCGGCGGACTTCCGGTTGGCGGACAAACCGCGCCCACTCACGGACGAAGGACTGACCCAGCGTGTCCTGTGGATGAGCTTTGCCCGCGATCAAGAGCTGCACCGGACGCACGGGGTTGGTCAGCAGCCGCACCAGCCGCCCCGCCTGCCCGAGCAGCATGGTCGGACGCTTGTACTCGGTAAAGCGTCGCGCGAAACCCAGCGTGAGCACATTGGGGTCGAACGCGTCCCTTGCCAGGGCAATGTCCTGCGGACTCTCGCCCCGCTCACTGAGCTGGCGTTGCAGTCGTCGTCGCGCGTAGTCGACGAGGTCGCGGCGCTCCATTGCCCGAAATTCCCACAGCTCGCCATCGCTGAGCCGCGACACCGTCTCACAGAGTTCTCCGGCCTCGCCGAGCCAGCGCTCCTTGCCGCAGGCCCGGGTCCACATCCGGTCGGCCCACGGTGAGTCCCAGGACGGCACGTGTACGGCGTTGGTGATGTGTGTAACCGGGATTTCGGGCACGGGCCAGCGAGGATACAGCGGCGCAAAAATGTGCTTGCTGACACGGCCGTGCAGTTCGCTGACGCCGTTGATCGAGGCGCTGCCACGGGCGGCCAGGTAGGCCATGTTGAACGCTTCCCCGGGTTCCCCCGGATCCGCGCGGCCGAGTCCGAGTAACTTATCGGCGGCGATACCGCTTCGTTCGGCATAGTCCATGCCGTATTTCCTGAGCAGCGATTGCGGGAAAGTGTCGAAAGCGGCCGCGACCGGCGTGTGTGTCGTAAATACATTTCCCGCTCGCGTGGCGCGCAGGCCGGTGAGGAAATCCGTGCTGTGTTCATCGGCAAAGGTCCGAGCCCGTTCGATGGTTGCCAGCGCCGCGTGGCCTTCGTTCAAATGGCAGACGTCCGGCTGAACTCCGAGTGCCTGCAGTGCACGCCATCCGCCCATGCCGAGTACGATCTCCTGCATCAGGCGCGCTTCAAGGTCGCCTCCGTACAGTTTTGAGGTGATGCCCCGGTCAAAAGGTGAGTTCAAGGGATCATCGCTATCGAGCAGGTAAAGGTCGACCCGTCCAACGGCAACGTGCCAGATCCGGATCCTGACCTGCCGGCCCGGCAGGTCGATGAGCGTGCGCAGCGGTCGGCCTTCAGAATCCACGACCGGTTCAATCGGCAGGCTGTCGCGCGAATTGATCGCGTATACCGCGAGCTGTTCACCCTCGGCGTCGAGCATCTGGCGAAAATATCCCTCGCGATACAAAAGGCCCACCGCGGTCAGTGGTATGCCGAGGTCGCTGGCCGTCTTCAGGTGATCGCCGGCCAGTACGCCAAGGCCGCCGGAGTACAGGGGCAGGGCTTCGGTCAAGCCGTATTCCATGCTGAAGTAGGCGATGCTCAGCGGCTCCTTGCCCGACGAGACCTGCTGGTACCAGCTCGGTCTTGACAGGTACCGTGACAGGTCACGATCGAGTTCCCGGACCCGGGTGACGAATGCGGTGTCGTGCGCGAGTTCCGTCAGACGGCTGCGCGGCGTATTCTGCAGGACGAGTATGGGGTTGCGTGTGCGACGCCAGATATCCGCGGCCAGGGCTTCCCAGATGCGGTCGGTCGCATGATTCCAGGCCCAGCGCAGATTGAGCGCGAGGCGATGGATCGGCTCCAGTTCGCGGGGCAGCTTGTGCTGAAGGTGGCCCCGGCCGTCATCGTGCATCGCCGATCCCCCAGACGAAAACGGCGCGATCGGGAAGCCCCGAGCGCGCCGTCAAGCGATTTTCGAAAGCGAGGCCTACGGACGTTTCACGTAGACCTTGCACCATCCCTTACCGGCCACCGTACGACCGCCAAAAATATTGCACGGCACTTCGGCATCACCGTCCTTCGCGCCCGGAGCCTGCAGGCAGTTCCAGCAGTGCTGTTCCGGCTTGTGGTTCGGGTTGGCCTTCGCATCGACCTTGCTCGAATCTTCGACATAGCCGAGCTGAGCGGCCTGTGCTTCAGTGGGGTCGACCTTACCGGCTGCGGCGGATGCGGTACGACCGAGCAAGGCTGACACGGGAACCGCGGCCACGCCGAGCAGGGCGCCTTTGAGAACGGCGCGTCGAGGGAATTTCTTTTCAGTCATTGACATGCTCTCCTGACGGATTTTCAGTCCGGGCCATGCAAACGCGCGGGCCCGGTCCAGGGGGGTGGGCGCAATGCCACTGTGAATAATTCTACGCTGTACGCTATCGTTTCGACACGACCGCTGCGCCGGATGCACGCGCCTTCATCAGGCAGAATAATGAGAATCATTTCGTTTACCGTCCGATCACGAGTATTGATCAGCCGATTGCCCGCGCGCCCGCTGTCCGGTACTCAACATGGCTGAAGCCCGTCGTCGTCGCTGGAAGGTATGGCTCGGTATTGCGGTCAGCCTCGGCATCGGCGCGCTGGCCATTTCGGTGCTCTATCGGACGTTTCAGCAGATCAGCCTCTCTGATGTCCTGCGCAGCATGCGGGCGACGCCGTCCGGCGCGCTGTTGCTCGCGGCCCTGTGCGTCGTTGCGCTTTTTACGATCCTGCCGCTATTTGAAACGGTCGCGGTTCGATACGTGAAAGGTTATCGAGGCAAACGCCTGCCAGTGACAACGGCACTGATCGCCTACCCGCTTGGCCACGCAGTCGGCCAGGCCCTGCTCAGCGGCAGCGCGATTCGTTATCGCATGTACCGGCCGGCAGGATTCACCGCGCTGGAGATCGGTGCAACGATCCTGATGTGCGCGCTGCCACCGGCACTTGCCTTCGGCTGGCTGCTGGACCTCACACTCGTTTTCGGTGCTGATCGCCTCGCGCCGCTTTTCCATGTGCCAGCCCGATGGCTGGTGATCGCCGGCGCGGTTGGTTTGCTGAAGGATGCCGGCTACCTGTTTCTCGTTGCGTACCGCAAGGCACCGGTCCGGCTCGGTGGCTGGGCCGTGCAGTTGCCGACAGTGCGAATGACGGCGCTGCAACTGGTGGTGGGTATCGTGGATCTGCTGTTGCTGGCTGCGGTGCTGTACGTGCTGGTGCCGTCTTCGGCGGGCCTGGCTTTCCTGCCATTCCTCGGCGTCTACCTGGCGAGCCTGCTGGCGGGAATATTGAGTCACGTCCCGGCCGGCATTGGTGTCCTCGAATCCGTGCTGCTGCTTCTGTTGCCGCAGGTTCCGCCGGAGCAGCTGCTTGCGGCCGTGCTGCTTTACCGCATGCTCTATGAAATCATTCCCGCGTTGCTGGCGTTGACGCTGTGGGCTGGCTGGGAATTGTTCTCCAGCGACGGCGCTCGGGCGCGCATCGCCGCAGCGCGAAGGACCCCGCCCGCTGCTGTACCGTCGCAGGAATGAGCACGGCTTTTACGCGGTGCCGGATCGTCTAGTTACCCAGCAGGGGTGTGGCCAGACCCAGCGTCGACAGAAGCGAATGGGCCAGCGTGCGACCGCTGTCGAATGCGGCCTCGACGCGCGGCGCGATGCACCAGTCCCCACACGCGCCCGCAGCCGTTTCGCTGTCGAAGAGACAGGGCATGCCCAGCGGCCGGTCGACCTGCGCGTATCGCCAGCGGTGCGCGCGCAAGAACACCGGCGCCGGCAGCGACCGGTCGAGCGCGACTGAAAACTCGCGCAGCAACAGGTGCGCCGCATCCTGCGCGTCAGCATCGAGGTGTTGCTGCGACCATTCGACCGAGGCGTGCAGCACCCAGCAATGAAGGTCGTGCGCACGGCCCGGCTTGCTCGAATCGCAGGCGGCCCAGCGTAGCGGCCCGGCGGTCCAGCGATGTGCCTCGGCGATCGTCGATGGCGGCTTGTCGAATCGGACCATGGCCGACCAGCACGGTGTCATGCCAACGCGACTGATGTGTCGGAAGACCGGCGCGTGGGGCGCCAGCAGCGTCAGCGCCTGCGGGGCAGGCACGGCGACGGCGACCGCATCGAAGTGCTCTTCTTCGCGGCCCGCATCGGTGTGCAATTGCCAGCCATCACCGGTCCTGAAGAGCTCATGAACCGTGATGCCCCTGCGTATCCGGGAAAGCCGTGTCAGCGGGCGCACGACGGAGTTCATGCCCGGCGTGCCGACCAGCCACTCCTCGAGCGGAGCATCCCAGTGGCGAGTGTCTTCGGCCACACTGGGGCGCCAGTGCTGAGCGTGGCCGGCCCCGCTGACACTTTCCATGTGACGCAGGAAAGGCCGGCTGCGCGCGGTGATGAACTGCGCGCCATGATCGAACGCCAGTCCTTCCTGTCGGCGGGTGGCCAGCCGGCCACCAAGACCGCGCGATTTTTCGAAAACCGTTACCTCGACATTGGCCAGCTCGAGTTCGCGCGCGCAGGTCAGTCCGGCCATACCTCCGCCGATCACCGCAATTTTCGCCTCACTCATGCCAGTGTCCCGCTTCGCTGATGGTCAATGCGCGCAGCGCAGGCCATGTCGCGCGCAAGTCTAACCGCAGCAGGCTGAAATCGGGCGCAATCGCTCAGGCCCGCGCGCATTGCCCAGGCTGCGTTACGATAGCGCACAACCGCCGAACGAGCGGATCGGAGTCGCTCCCATGAGCCGAACAGCCGCATCCGTCCTGAGGGAGGCCCTCGAGACCGTTGGCATCCGGTACACCTTTGGCATACCCGGAGTGCACAACACCGAGATCTACGACGAACTCGCAAAGTCGGAATCCATCACCCCGGTTCTTGTTACGCACGAGGGGGGCGGCGCGTTCATGGCTGACGCGGTCAGTCGAACCGGAACCAGCCTCGGCACACTGGTGATTGTTCCGGCCGCCGGCGCCACCCATGCGGCCAGCGGCATCGCCGAGGCCTTCCTGGACGGTATCCCGATGCTGGTCGTCGCCGGCGGTGTGCGTCGCGATCTCGGTCGTCGGTACCAGCTGCACGACATCGATCAGCTTGCCTTCATGCGTCCGATCACCAAGGGCACCTGGCGGGTCGATCGGCACGAGGATGTCATCCCGGTCATTTACGAAGCTGTGCGGCTGGCGACCCACGGTGAGCCCGGTCCGGTGTTTGTCGAGATACCGGTGGGTCTGCAACTGCTGACCGGCCCCGAGGGCAAAGTCCCCGCCTGGCAGGGGTTGCCAGCGCCGCTTGCTAAATGCGATGCGAAGGCGGTTGCAGAGGCCGCGGCGCTGCTTGGCAGGGCGGCGGCGCCGGGTCACGGGCTGAAGTTTCGGTGGCGCTGCGCTATAGCGTGGCGAAGTAGGCGGCCATCTGAGCCCGCTGTGCTTTGTCGGGCAAGGGGGCCGCGCCGGCCCGCATGTTGTCTTCCATATGGTGCGGCTTGGATGTCGCCGGGATGCTGCAGGTAACGGCCGGATGTGAGATCACGAAGCGCAGGAAGAACTGCGCCCAGGACTCGCAGCCGATGTCGACTGCCCATGGCGGCAGGGCCTTACCCCTGACCCTCTGAAACATAGCGCCATCGGCGAACGGGCGGTTGATCATGACTGCGATGCCCTTGTCCTCGCAGAATGGCAGCAGGCGCCGCTCGGCCTCGCGTTCTGCCAGCGAATAATTGAACTGCACCCAGTCGAATTTTTCGGCTGCCAGTACGCGTTCAAGGTCAGCGTGCGCACTGGCCTTGTAGTGCGTGAGCCCTGAGTAGCGCAGCTTGCCGCTATCCTGCAGCGCTCGAATCGTCGGGACGTGCGCGCGCCAGTCGAGCAGGTTGTGGATCTGCAGCAATTCCAGGCGGTCGGTGTGCAGCAGGCGCATCGACTCGGCAATCTGCTTCTCGCCGGCCTCGCGCCCCTCGATCCAGACCTTGGTTGCCAGCCAGAGCTTCTCACGCAGGCTGGCTTGTTCGATCAGATCGCCCAGCACGGCCTCGGAGTTACCGTACATGGGTGAGGTGTCGATGATCGTGCCGCCGCTGGACGAGAAGACGCGCAGGACTTCGGCCAGTGGGCCTCGTTCAAGAGCGGAGGCGCCAGCGTTAAACGTGCCCGAAGAGCCCATGCCGATGACCGGTAACGCTTCACCGGAGGAGGGGACCTCGCGGGTTGTCATCGTCACGTCAGCCCTGGCCGTTGTCATGGGCAGTCCGCTGGCAAATGCGGCGGCGCCGAGCAGGCCGCAGAGTTCACGTCGGTTCAGTTTTTGATCAGCCATGTGTTACTCCCGCATTGCATCTCTATCATTCGGTTTTCAACCGACCCGGTCCTTCAGGCCGAACTGCATCATCAGCCAGGCGCCGATCGGGTGGCCGATCAGCATCAGGCAGACCAGCGCCAGCACGATCTGCGGGCTGGGCTGCCAGATGGGCAGCACCATCAGCAGCATGCCGGCGAGTGAGTCGAGTTGATCAACCACCCAGAAGACAAGTCCGGTCGCGCCCCGGCCCATCGCGCCCGGTGCGATGCCGAGCTGGCGTTTCACGAAGCTGTTCGGCAGTTCGCCAAGAATATAGCCCGACCCGAGCAGGACGCCCCACAGCAGCGGACGGTGCTGGGCGACCGAAGCGGGCACCGTCCATTGCAGGAAATGCTGGTTAGTCCACGCGAGCAGGACGGCCGCGCCCGCCGTTCCGGCGATCATCACCAGCGCGCCGCGCCAGGTCTTGTTGTCACCGAAGACGCGCTGGCCAAGGAAAGTGGCCCCGCCATCAATGGGGCGCTGGCGCAGACTGGGGAGCAGGTCCAGCTTGAGAACGACGAGGTGCATGAAGCCCGCGATGATCACGGGCAGCGCCAGCCAGAGTAGTTGCAACAGCAGTATCATGTATCTGTGGCTGTTCGGTCAGTGAAAGAGAATGGATGCGTCTCGGCGCAGTGTGCCGCGTGCGCGCAGTCGGCGGATCCGGCCCGCGCCGGATCGGTGCGTACGTTAGCAGAATTGCTGTTTCAATCTCGCCAGGCGATCGGCAGTATCGTGGTCTCCTTGATCACGGTCACGGTGACCGATGAGTTGATCGACTGCACATTCGGCAGCTTGGACAGGTGATCGAGATAAAACGCTTCGTAGGCTTTGATGTCGCGAGTGACGATGCGCAGCATGAAATCCCACTCGCCCATCGTCGTGTAACAATCCATCACTTCCGGCCGCTCGCGGATCGCGGTCGCAAAATCCGCTATCGCGTCGCGGCCCTGGGTCGACAGCTTGATGTGCGCGAAGATGGTCACGTCGAGGCCCAGGGCCGAGCGATCCAGCAACGCCACCCGGCCACGAATCACCCCGCTGTTTTCGAGCTGCTGTATCCGGCGCCAGCAGGTCGTGGTCGACAGGCCGCTGCGCGAGGCGATTTCTGCGACCGGCAGCGCGGCTTCACGCTGCAACAGATCGAGAATTCGCAGATCGACCTCATCCAGTGCGGGGCGCTTAAATGGTTCCATATTGTCGGATAATCTGAAACAGAGGTTCCGCATTGTTGCGGCGCAACGCAATAAATTCAACGAGGCGCCACGTGCTTGAGTAATCTACTGTGTTTACCAGCGTGCGCTCAAACGCGGAGAGATTCATGCCAAGACGATCACGCCTGCACATTCCAAAACCGCATTCACGGCCCGGCGAGCGCCCGGATTTCAGTTACCTGGAGCTTTCCGATGCGGGTGCGGTGGACCGTCCCGACATCAACGCCCCGGTTCGCGGGATCAGCCATCTTTCGATTGATCTGGTTCGCGTTCTGGATGACGCGCACACGGCCGTGGGCCCCTGGAATCCTCACCTCGATCCGGCGGAGCTGCAGATCGGCCTGCGGCACATGTTGCTGACGCGGATCTACGACGAACGGATGCAACGTGCGCAGCGTCAGGGAAAGACCTCGTTCTACATGCGGTCACTCGGCGAGGAAGCCGTCTCGGTCGCTCAGTGCATGGCCTTGCGGCCCGGCGACATGCTGTTTCCGTCGTACCGCAACCAGGGTTTCTATATGGTGCGTGGCCGTCCGCTGGTTGACCTGATGTGCCAGCTGCTTTCGAACACGCGCGACATGTGTAAGGGGCGCCAGCTGCCGGTGATGTATCACTGGGCCGAAGGGCGGATCTTTTCGATCTCCGGCAACCTGACCACGCAGTTTCCACAGGCGGTTGGCTGGGCGATGGCCGCCGCGATCAAGGGAACCGACGACATTGCGGCGAGCTGGATTGGCGAGGGCTCCAGCGCGGAGGCAGACTTCCATCATGCGATGCTGTTTGCCTCCGTCTACCAGGCGCCGGTCATTCTCAATGTCGTCAATAACCAGTGGGCCATCTCGACCTTCCAGGGCTTTGCCGGTGGCGAACAACGCTCGTTCGCCGCGCGCGGTCCCGGGTACGGCATTGCCGGTATCCGCGTTGACGGTAACGATTTCCTCGCCGTTTATGCGGTCACGCAGTGGGCTGCGGAACGTGCCCGGACGGGGACCGGTCCGACGCTGATCGAGCACGTCACGTACCGCGGTTCCGCGCACTCGACCAGCGACGACCCGTCGCGCTACCGGCCGAAGGACGACTATGAGCGCTGGCCGCTCGGTGACCCGGTGAACCGCCTCAAGGAGCATCTGATCAAGCTCGGAGAATGGTCGGAAGAAAGGCACGAGGCGCTGACGAAGGAGTTCGAGACACTGGTGACCGAGAGCTGGCGGGAAGCCGTCCAGTACGGCACGCTGAGTGACGGTCCACGACTCAATCGAGACCTGATGTTCGATGATGTCTATAAGGAAATGCCGCCCTGGCTGCAGAAACAACGCGAGCAGTTGCGCGCGGAACAGGAGGGCTGAGCAATGGCACAGATGAACATGATCCAGGCGCTCAATTCGGCCATGGACGTGATGCTCGCGCGCGATCCGGATGTGATCATTCTTGGCGAGGACGTGGGATTTTTCGGCGGTGTCTTTCGGGTCACCGACGGCCTTCAGCGCAAATACGGCGAGCACCGGGTGCTCGACACGCCGATCGCAGAAGGCGCGATCGTCGGTGCGGCCATCGGCATGGGCGTCAACGGTCTGCGCCCGGTTGCGGAGGTGCAGTTCGCCGACTATATCTATCCGGCCGTCGACCAGATCTTCAGCGAGCTTGCGCGACTGCGTTACCGCAGCGCCGGTGAATTCTGGGCGCCGGTAACGGTACGAACACCCTGCGGCGGCGGCATCCGGGGCGGGCAGACCCACTCGCAGAGCCCGGAGGGTATCTTCACGCATGTGTGCGGCATCAAGGTGGTGATGCCCTCGAACCCCTACGATGCCAAGGGGCTGCTGATCACCTGCATCGAAGATGACGACCCGGTGGTCTTCTTCGAGCCCAAGCGTCTGTATAACGGCCCGTTCGACGGTGACCCTGGGAAACCGGCCGTGCCCTGGACGACACACCCGAAGGGCGAGGTGCCGGACGGTTACTACACGGTCCCGCTGGGGCACGCTGAAATCGTCCGCCCCGGCACGCAGGTCACGATCATCACTTACGGCACGATGGTGTACGTCTGCGAGGCGGCCGCGCGGGCAATGGGACTGGACGCGGAAATCATCGACCTCCGTTCGCTGATACCGCTGGATGTCGATACGATCTGCACGTCGGTACGCAAAACCGGACGTTGTGTGATCGCCCACGAAGCCACACGGTTCTCGGGTTTCGGCGCTGAGTTGTCCGCAACGATCCAGGAGGAATGCTTCTGGGATCTCGAAGCGCCGATACAGCGTGTGGCCGGTTGGGACACGCCTTACCCGCACGCGTTCGAATGGGAATACTTCCCCGGCCAGAAAAGAGTGACGACCGGCCTTAAGGCCGTCATGGAGACGCCATGACCCGCTACGTGTTCAAGATGCCGGATCTCGGCGAAGGAACGGTCGAGGCAGAGATCGTCGCCTGGCATGTCAGCGTCGGACAACAGGTCGAGGAAGACCAGACAATGGCCGAGGTTATGACTGAGAAAGCCGCGGTCGAGGTGCCTGCGCCGGTGACCGGAAAGGTTGTCTCGATGGCGGGCAAGCCCGGGGACGTGATCAGCGTCGGCGCTGAGTTGATCGTGTTCGATATCGAGAGCGACGAGGAATTGCTGCCCGAACCCGTGGCATCGCCTGTGCCCGAAGCGGCGCCCGAAGAGGCGTCTGAGGAGAAGCCGAAACCAAAACCCGTGCCTGAGGCCGCGCCGGCGAAACGCGGGCCGGTCGCCACGGTACCGGCGGCGAATGAGGAAACAGCAGCCGCTGGTGAGGGCGCAACCGGCGGGCGAGTCAAGGCATCGCCGGCGATGCGGCGGCGTGCGCGCGAGGCGGGCATCGACCTCGCCCGGGTTTCCGGGTCGGGTCCGGGCGGGCGGATTACGCGCGCGGACTTCGATACGGCGATGGCCGGCGCGTCACCCGTGAGCGCCGGTTCACTCATTCCCGGCGACACCGCTCGGGCCCCGCGACTCGGTGTCGAAGAAATCAAGATCATTGGGGTGCGCCGGCTGATCGCGCAGCGCATGACCGATGCCAAGCGGAACATTCCCCACTTTGCCTATGTCGAGGAAATCGACGTGACGGAGCTCGAGTCGCTGCGCAGCTACCTCAATGAGAAACAGCCGCAAGGCACGCCAGGGCTGACCTACCTGCCGTTCCTGATAGCCGCGTTGACCCGCGTCCTCGAGAGCTACCCCCAATGCAACGCGCTGCACGATGCGGAGCGCGGTCTGATCGTGCGCCATCGAGGGGTCCACGTCGGCATCGCAACGCAGACACAGGACGGGCTCAAGGTGCCGGTCGTGCGTCACGCCGAGGCGCTCAGTCTCCAGGAGCTGGCCGGCGAGATCCGCCGGGTATCGCAGGCCGCGCGCAGCAACAAGGCGAAGCGCGAGGAACTCACCGGCTCGACGATTACGGTCACCAGCCTCGGCAGGCTGGGCGGTATCGTATCGACGCCAATCATCAACGCCCCGGAGATGGCGATCATCGGTGTCAACAAGGCGATCGAACGCCCCGTCGTGCACAACGGATCAATTTCTGTGAGGCGCATCATGAACCTGTCGTCCTCTTTTGATCATCGTTTCGTCGACGGTTTTGATGCAGCCGCTATGATTCAGTCACTTAAGGAAATGCTCGAACACCCGGCGATGATCTTTATCCCCGGCTAGAAATGCCGCGGTCACATACGGCCGCCGGCCTGACTTCAGGATTGCAACGCATGACAACAAATACGACGCCTCGCCCGGCTTTTGGCACTTTGCTTGCTGACCAGATGGCGATCGCCAGCTACCGGGACGGCCAATGGGGGGCCCACGAGATTCGTCCGCTGGGCACGATTCCCATGCATCCGGCCGCGCACGTGCTGCACTACGCGAGCAGTTGTTTCGAGGGGTTCAAGGCGTATCGCTGGTCCGACGGCAGTGTGAACGTGTTCCGCATGGGCAAGCACATCGAACGCATGCGCCAGAGTGCCCGGCAGTTGTTCCTGCCCGAGCCCGATGCCGGTCAACTTGAGGCGATGGTCATTGAGGTCATTGACCGCGTGCGTGATCAGGTTCCCGAGCCACCCGGTGCGCTCTATCTGCGCCCGCTGCTGTTTGGCACGCTGCCGAACATCGGCGCCGCCTCCCAGCCATCGAATGAAGCCAGCCTGCTGGTGCTTGCCAGCCCGGTCTGGGACTACTTCTCCGGCGGAATCAAGCCGCTGAGAATTTTCGTTGAAGATCGCACACATCGCACCGCGGAGCACCTTGGCATCGTCAAGACGGGCGGCAACTACGCCGCGGCCATGGGGCCGACACTGGCTGCACGCAAAAAATACAACGTCGACCAGGTCCTGTTCTGCCCGGGCGGTTCCGTGCAGGAAACCGGCGCTGCCAACTTCCTGCTGATTCGTGAAGGGCATATTCTGACGCGCAGCCTGGATTCCACTTTCCTGCACGGTGTGACGCGCGATTCACTGCTGACCCTGGCACGCGAAAGCGGGTTCAAGGTCGAAGAGCGCGTGTTTGACGTGGCGGAGATGCTCGACTGGGTCAAGACGGGCGAGGCGGCGCTCTCCGGTACCGCCGCGGTACTCGCCGGCGTGGGCACGCTGGTGCATAACGAAAAGGAATACGCGGTCGGCTCCGGCGAGGTGGGCCCGGTGACGCAGCGTCTGCGCGCGGCGCTCGTCGCGATCCAGAACGGCGAAGTTCCCGATACGCACGGCTGGACAAAGAGGGTCTGATCGCCCGGCCCTCTCGGGCCGGCCTGCGGCGCCATCGGAGGGGCCGCAGACCTTCCTGCGCCACTGGTGGCACGCCGTCGTCAAGATTCAACGCGCGGGCTGCCCAATCGTTGCGTATTCATTACAATGACCGACCGCGGGCCTGTAGCACAGCGGTTAGTGCAGGGGACTCATAATCCCTTGGTCGTAGGTTCGAATCCTACCGGGCCCACCAAATTCTCGCGGTGAATTGCCATGCGCGCGTGAACGCGTAATGGCACCCGTTCTGGGTCAATGAGTCAGTCGATATCACAAGAAATAACAATCACATTGCGTCTCCGCCGATCACGCCGGATCACCCCGAATTACGTTGGCGCTGTGACAAAATTGTGGCAAGGATTTGGGCCTGACTATGCGCTCTCGATATCGCTTAAACGCTGACAGTAGGCGACCGCCTTTAATGTAGCTCTCCCGCGACGTCTCGGGTTCCATGGTGCCTGCCATGACACCGATATTTCGATCTCTACGCGGCCTGCGCCTTCGATCCGGGGATGTTCGATGGATTGACCCTGAGCGCAGGGTCGAATCGTATGGCGGCCAGTTCGACGGGAGACTGGCCGAACTGTTGGCCAGTACGGCACCCAGCGCGTGCAACGCCAGCGCCTCGCCTTGCAATCGCCAGGGTGCGAGTTGTGGGGTCTCTTGCACGTCAATCATCCGGAACGATTCAAGAGCCTTCTGCGGTTCGGCCTTGTCGAGTTGACCGGCCCGCATATACGTCCGCCATGGTTGCGATCAGATTTGTGGATTCGTTCATCTCGCTCCCCGGCGTTCAGACCGGCGATCGGTCTAATTCTTGATCGAGACCAGCGCCAGCTCGCGATCGTTGAGCGGCTGAACCGGCCGATTGTTCTTGTGCAAGTGTGATGCTATGGCGCCAATCTGCTCCGGCGACGCCGTGTAGTATTCCTTCGAAATGAACCAGCGCACGCCTTCCGAACAAGGCGGCGTGGTCAGCGAACCATCGTAGCGGTAATAGGCATCCGGCAAAGGGTTTAACGAATCGGTATCCAGCTTAAGGCCCTCGAGATGCCGCTCGCCGCCTTCATCGGATGGCAGCCCGGCGATCACGGGTTCCAGGAAAGCAGCAGCCTCCCCCTCCTCGATAAGGACCCCGGCCACCGCCAGTTGGCCATCGGCTGACTCGTGCACGAAATGCACTTCCATCGGGCTGTGCCGACCATCAATTGTGTGCTCGCTCGGCGCATGAAAATGGTACTGGACGAGTTCGTAATGTGTACCGTCGACGTCCAGCGACATTTCCGCGTCACTGCTGACCTGGATCGTGTGGCCGTTGTCGATGAGGTCCATCACCCGCGCGCGTGAGTCGACGCTCAGGAACGTCTCCCCAAATACACGCGCGATTCGTTTGCCCTCGGTCGGCACGGCACCGATCAGGTCGATGGGCGACTGGTGTCTGCCATCGCCACAGGCAGAGAACCCCGGACTCAGGCCGGCCCAATACCCAGGGCCCTGCTCGCCCTCGTAGCCCCAGTGAACCTCGCCTTGATGCGCCTTTGGGTTCTCGGGCGCTGCTCCAACGGCAGGTGCAAGCTGGGCCGACGATGGCGACCCCGTCGGCGGCGCAGTGGCCGGTTCAATGTTCTTTTCGGCGGCGGGTTTGCAGGCTGAAAGCAGCGCGGCTGCCGCGCAGGCGATGAGCAGGCGATTCATGTGTTCCCCCCTGGCACGATGGCCGGACACTGTTGGCTGGCTATTCGACAAGCATAGCCTCCGGTCCCGCCGATGCAAGACGCAACCGCAGGATCGGCAACGCGACGGGCTGTTTTCGAACAGGCGGCCAGAAGCACGGCCTGAGGCCACCGCAGTTGATGCCGAGGTTACTTGCCGACAGGGATCGCGTAGGCAACGTTGCATTGGAACGAGTTCTCTACGGCCGAACCGAGCCAGTTGTGGTAGATCAGACTGGTCTGGTACTCGAAATACAGTTTCCAGCTGCCTTTCGGCTGCACGAACACCTTGCCCAGGCGGACTCCTATGGGCAGGTAGAATTTACTCGCATCCCAGTCCCAGCGCGCTCTCGCTGCACGCCGGCGTGGCGGCGCGAGCGGATCAACGCCAGAAGCTCGAGCGGCTGTGTCGCTACATCAGTCGGCCAGCCATTGCGGAGCAGCGCCTGTCGCTCACACCGAACGGCAGCGTCCGGTACCAGCTCAAGACGCCTTACCGTATCCGCCCACAGCGCGCAGATCGCGGCCCCGTTCCGCCCGACGGACTCCATCCGGCGGGTGTTGCCACGAGATCGATGGCTGCGTCATTCCAGATGAACTGCGGGACGACCTCAGAGGAGGCCGCCCCGCGTCTATGTCCCCGGTGCCGCGAGCTACGCCGCTTTGCCCCGGGCCATTGCCTGCACGTCCTTCGCCGCGAGTCGCTGCCCGCCGATGGCCCAGTCACCGCCTTCAAACTCGTTGATGCGAACCCAGGTCACGGCGCGCATGTTTTCGCCCTCTACCTCGATCATCGCGGCAGTGACCTTGTCGATCAGCTGCTCTTTCTGCTTGGGGGTGAATACGTCTTTGATGACGTCGATCGTTACGAGTGGCATTTCTTTCTCCTTACACTAAGTGAGTTTCGATTTCAGGTGATCGATGACTTCGCGCATCGGCCCGCTCGGGCTGAACTCGATGGCTTCGTAGTCCTCGTCCACCCTGACCGTGTGGCCGGGGGGCCAGTAGTAGACATCGCCGGCGTGCACGGTCTCTTCCCGGCCGTCCGCGTAGCGCACGTGGATGGAACCCTTCAGCACCGTGCCCCAATGCGGGCACTGGCAGAGGTCCTCCGGCAGGCCAGCGAGCAGCGGAGCGGCGTCGGCGCCCTTCGGGAAGCGGATGCGCGCGACATTGAGGTCGGCCCAGTCCTGCGCCTGGATGCAGACGCCGCCTGCATCGAGGCGTATCGGCAACTCATTTCGCGACTGTTTCATAGCGATCTCCTTTCCTGGTTCCCCGTGGCGGAGGGTTCCGCCACCGGTGGATGCATTTGAGCACACGCGGGCTGCCCGAGCTTGGAGGCGACGTGGAGATTTCGTGGATGTTGCTGGGAGATCGCGCTGGAGTGTTCTATTCTCTCATCCATGATCTATCGGTTCGGCGCCTTCGAACTGGATCTGGCCAGGGTCGAACTGCGGGCAGGCGGTGAAGTTCGCCCGCTTGAGCCGCAGGTGTTCGCGCTGCTTGCCTTTCTCGTCGAACACCGTGAGCGGCTCGTCTCGAGAGACGAGATCCTCGAAAAGCTCTGGGAGGGACGGGTGGTCACCGACTCGGCCGTCTCCAGCCGCGTGAAGGCGGCGCGCAAGGCCCTTGGAGACGACGGCAGGGCGCAGCGATTCATCAAGACGATCCACGGGCAGGGCTTTCGATTCGTAGCGGAGGCGAGGGCAGAACATCCGGTTCCGCGCCTGCCGGCGTCCCCTGAGATTACGCCGGACGGCAGGGCGCAGGCTCAGCCCGGGGTCACAGGCATCGATCCGGCGGGCCGGCCGTCGATCGCGGTTCTGCCGTTCAGGCTCGTCGGTGAAAGCGGCCCGTATGTCTCGATCGCCGATGCTCTGCCACACGATCTGATCACTGAACTTTCACGATTGCGGTGGCTCTTCGTCACGGCGCGCGGGTCCTCCTTTCGCCTGCGCGCGGCGAATCCGGACGTGCACGAGGTGGGTCGCCTGCTCAATGTGCATTATTGCCTGTCGGGTACGATGGAGGTGATCGGGCCGCAACTCGCCGTCACGACAGAGCTGGTCGATACGCGTGGAGGTGACGTCGTCTGGGCCGAACGATATTCCGGTTCGATTGACGACGTGCACAAGCTGCGCGCCGAGATCCGGTCACAGATCCTGACAGCGCTGGAGATACGAATTCCGCTGCATGAGGCGGCCCGTGCGCGCCTCACCGTCACTGAAAACCTCGATGCCTGGTCGGCCTACCATCTCGGTCTGCAGCACATGTACCGCTTCAACCGCAGGGACAACCTGCTTGCGGCGGAGCTTTTCGGGCGCGCGACGGCGCAGGATCCGGGTTTTGCGCGTGCTCATGCAGGGCTTTCTTTCGTACACTTCCAGAGGGCTTTTCTCCGGCAGACTGACGACGTGGCCGGCGAAACTGAACTGGCGCGAAGCTTTGCTCAGCGTGGCCTCGATCTCGACCCGCTTGATCCGTTCGTCAATTTCACGATGGGACGCACTTTCTGGCTGAAAGGCGACCTCGAGCGAGGCCTGGCCTGGCTCGAACGCGCCACCGCGCTCAGCCCGAACTATGCGCAAGGACTGTATGCCCGCGCATGGACAGAATCACTGGCCGGCCAGGCGCTCGAGGCCCGCGGACACGTCGATCTCGCCATGCGCCTCAGTCCGCTTGATCCGATGTACTACGCGATGCTCGGGACGCGTGCGTTCACGCACATCGTGCAGTGTGAGGACGCCGAGGCGGCGCACTGGGCTGAACGGGCCGCGCGTTCTCCTGGCGCGCATGTGCTGATCGCAATGATTGCCGCGGTGGCCCAGGAGCTGGACGGCAAGGCCACGCTCGCTGAGAACTGGGCTGCGAACGTGCGCGAACGCAATCCGAGCCTGAAGCGCGAGGACTATTTTCGTGCGTTCCCGATGAGACCCGATGGGGCGCGCTCGCGGGTGTCGGCGGCTTTGGCGCGGCTCGGCTTCTAGAGTCCAGCGAACGACGTCGTTCCGGCACCTGTTCCTTGCTGATACCAGAGCCTGACCACGGCGGCTTTCACCGAAAACGGCGTCGCGTCCCGGAGCAACGAGGAGAAAGGCGGGTCTCGGCGCTTGTGTCATGAGCGCTGGACGCATGTCGTGACCGTCCACATGCCGGTTGCCGTTCTGCACGTCCGAATGCATCCAGATGGCCGGGCAGCGATCTGCTCCCGGGCATGGGTGAGGCATTGTCGCGATGTGTCATTCTTTGTTTTCTCGCCATTCTTATCGCAGCCGAGGTCTCACCGGTGAACATCAGCTTCCGACAATTCTTGTACCTCACGCTGGCAGCGACAGGACTGTGTGTGACCTGGTACTTCAACTTCCGATTCATGGCGGAGACGGGTGCGGGATTCGACCTTGTTGCATTCGTAAAAGGCGGCTATGCAAACAGCGCTGCCACCTCGCTGAGCAATGATCTGCTGGTCGGCTGCGCCACGTTCCTGGTCTTCTCGTTCATCGAAGCCCGCCGCCTTGGCATGCGGCACTGGTGGGCATGGCCGGTGCTGACGTTCGGCGTCGCGTTCGCCTTTGCTTTTCCGCTGTTCCTGTTCTTCCGTGATCGACGGCTCGGGGAGCCCGGGTGATCCGGATCGGTGCTGTCAGGTTACGATCCCGATGTCTGCGGGGTGGCGAATTGACGCCTGCATGCAGCGATGCTGTAGTGCGGACGGACAGCGGATTGCGAGGCATCCGGTCTGAACGGCGACACACAGCAGCACTTCCCTGCAAGGATTGCTGCACCGGAGCGTCCACGCGCTTCCGGTCGACATCTGATAGGGGTCACGAATGCACTCACGTCACTCGAGCCATCCATTGCGGCCGGATCGGCGCAGGTTCAATGCCACCGTACTGGCAATACTCCTATGCGCTCCGTTCACGTCGTCCATCGCTGCGCCCCCTTCACCCAGTGAGCAGGTATTCGCGGTCGAGCGAGCGTTTGCAAAGACGATGGCGGATCGCGACCTGCAAGCGTTCTCCAGTTTCCTGTCTGACGAAGCGGTATTCTTTGCCGGAACCCGGGCGCTGCGCGGCAAAGTCGAGGTTGCGGAAGCGTGGCAGGCGTATTTCACTGACCCCACGCCGCCTTTCTCCTGGGAGCCCGACCAGGTGGAAGTGCTGGAATCCGGCGACCTTGCACTGAGCACGGGTCCGGTGCGGGATCCGACAGGGCAGATCGTGGCTCGCTTCAACTCCATCTGGCGCCTTGAAGCGCCGGGAATCTGGCGAATCGTGTTTGACAAAGGCAGCCCGGCCAGCCCGGGTCCGGAATGACATCTGATCCGGTGCTGCGCCGCACCCAGTGCGTCAGGTGGGGCCGCCGGTCGTCATTTCGTTTCAAAGTACCGCGCCGCGCCTGGATTCGCGCCCGGATTGTTTCGCAGGACTTCTGGCTCCCGCGTGTTCTCAGGACGGGCTGGTCTTGAGCTGATCGCCGATGGGCAGGCGCCTGATTCGTTTGCCGCAGGCAGCAAAGATCGCATTGCAGAGTGCCGGGGCCAGAGGTGGAACGGGCGGTTCGCCAACGCCCGAGGGCGGGTAAGGGCTGTCCACGACATAGGTATCCACCTGGCGCGGTGAATCCGCCATCGAAGCCAGCGCATAAGTGTCGAAATTTTCCTGCTGCACGCGTCCCTGTTCGACCGTGATCGCGAGGCGCAAGGCGGTGCTCAGCGCGTCGTGCATACCACCCTCCATCTGTCCGATGACGTGGTTCGGATTCACAGCCAGGCCGCAATCGATGGCCCCGGTGACCTTGTGCACCCGCAGCGCTCCCTGGTCGTCAACCTCAACTTCCACCACGTAAGCCGCGTAACTTCCAAAGGTGAAATGCCCGGCGATGCCTCGGCCGCGCCCCGCCGGCAGGACCTGTCCCCAGCCTGATTTCTCTGCAGCAAGTTTCAGTACGCCCGCAAGGCGTCCGGGATTCCACGTTGGTCCGCCATGGCCCGAGTAGTCCATTTCTCGCGCATCACCGAGCAGGCGCAGCTGGAAGGCAAGAGGGTCCTCGCCGAGTTCATGTGCGATCTCGTCGATGAAGCTTTGCACGGCAAAGGCGTTGGCTGTGTGTGCCGGCGCTCGCCAGGAGCCCCTTGGCATGCCGGACTTCATCGAGAAATACTCCATGCGAAAGTTCGGGATCAGTGCCGCGGGAAAGTCATCCGGGTACAACTCGCTTTTCCAGTAATCCTCCTCTGGCATGTCGGGTCGGCGGTAGTACTTCGACGCGCTGGCGAGGCGCTGGCTCCAGGCGACCAGCGCGCCCTCGGCGTCCACGCCGGCGTGCATTTCATGCAGGCCATTGGGGCGGTAGAAGTCATGCGCCAGGTCGTCCTCCCGGGTCCACTGAACTTTCACCGGCCGTGCCAGGGCCTTGGAGAGCAGGACCGCCTCGGCGACATAGTCGGCGCTTAGCCTGCGCCCGAATCCGCCGCCGAGGCGTGTCGGCTGGACATGGATGTCAAGTCGGTCCACGCCGGTGATCTGGTTTACCAGGCGGCTTGCAGCCGCGGGCATTTGCGTCGGGGCAATCACGTCCACACGGTCCTTCTGCACCCAGGCGACACAGTTCTGCGGCTCCAGGGTGGCGTGGCTCACATAGGGCAGCCAGTAGCGGCGGCTCATACTGTGCTTTGCAGAGGTCATGGCATCGGCGAACCGCCCGTCGTCGCGGACCACCTGGCCTTCGCCTTCCATGGCGGCCTGCATTGCGGCCTCCAGCGACTGGGTGCTCTCCTCAGACCAAGGTCCCCGGTCCCAGGTGATCCTCAGTGCATCGCGGCCACGCATCGCCGCCCAGGTCGAATCGGCGATGATCGCAACGCCCGATGCCAGCGCCTGGTAAGGCTTTCCCGGAACCGGGCCCGGCAGCGGAACGATATTGAGTACGCCAGGTACGATGCGTGCGTCCAGATCGTTGACGTGCTTTGCCGAGCCGTCGAGAAAGGGGCAACGCGCGATGACCGCATGCACCATGCCGGGCATGCTGGCGTCGATGCCGAATGATTCCCGCCCGGTGATGATTGCCGGGCCATCCACAGTCTTCCTCGGTGTCCCGATGATCCGGTACTCGCTTCGCGGCTTCAGGGGCGCATTTTCTGCGGGCGGCGGCAGTGTGGATGCCAGCGCTGCGAGCTGGCCATGCGTCAGTTGCCTGCTGCCATCGGCGAGCACGATCTTTCCAGGCTCGCTCCGGCAGTCCGCCACGTCCGCGTCCCATGACTGAGCGGCTGCCTGTAACAGGAGCTGCCTGACCTGGGCGCCGGCCTGGCGCAGCGCATCCCAGTGACCGACGATGCTGTTGCTGCCGCCCGATCCCTGTGGCACGTGTTTCCAGGTATAGCCTTCGCCTTCCGGGTCTGGCTTGAGCGCCAGCGGCATCTGCACCGTACTTACCCGGTCCCATTCGGCATCCATCTCCTCGGCTACAAGCATCGGCAGCGACGTCATGGTGCCCTGGCCCATGTCCGGGTTGGGGCAGCCGATGATTACCGCCCCGTCAGGATCGATCTGCACGAAGAAGCCCAACTGTCCCGGGCGGGCCTTCTGGTCCTGCTCCGCGCCGAACGCGCCTGCCGGGATGCCGACCAGCAGCCCACCGGCTGCGCTGGTGGAGATCTGCAGAAACTCCCGGCGCGTGAAGCGGTATTGCGCTGGCATCTCAGGTCTCCGCCGCCGCGAGTTCCGCGGCCCGGTGGATGGCCTGCCGGATGCGCCAGTAGGTGCCGCAGCGGCACAGGTTCGTGTGCAACCTGTCGATCTCATCGTCCGTGGGTTTGGGGATCTTATTCAGCAAGTCCACGGCTGCCATGATCTGTCCCGGCTGGCAATAACCGCACTGGGGTACGTCGAGCTCCAGCCAGGCCTGTTGCACCGGGTGGCTGCCGTCAGATGACAGGCCCTCAATCGTGGTGACCGACTTACCCTTGACGGACTTCACCGGCACCACGCAGGAGCGACGGGCCTTGCCATTCACGTGCACAGTGCAGGCGCCGCACAAGCCGCTGCCGCACCCGAATTTCGTGCCTTTCAGGCCGGCCTGCTCGCGGATGACCCACAGCAACGATTGACTGGATTCGCCGTTGAACTGGAATGGTCTGCCGTTCAGGTCGAACTCGATCATGTCTTTCCCCTTGCGCGAGGTTCGCTACCGCTCACTCAGCCCGGAACCTGCCAGTGGGAGCATTATCCGGCAAGCGGCGAGTGATCGAACCCCGGCCCTATTCTGCCGCTTCGCTACCTGAAATTCGCTTACCGGGCCGTGGAAACAGACGTGGAACCTGCTGGATATAGGTCTTATACCGTGTGCCGAATTCGGCGACCAGATCTTTCTCCTCGAAGTACAGACCGATGAATACATAGACAGTCATTCCCAGGGTAAGCAGCAGCTGTCCCACTGTCATCTGTGCCTGCAGCCACATGCCCAGCAGTACGCCGGTCTGGATCGGATGGCGCATATGCCGATAGAGAAACGGCGTGACAAAATGCTTATCGCGGAATTTCCTGTCCGCGAGTGCCGCGAAAGGCTTCTTCAGGCCAAACAGATCGAAATGGTCGATCTGGAACGTCGCCCATACCGCGATGCCCCAGCCCGCCAGCGACAGCACCCGCAGCGCCGTTTCCATGCCGCTGAAACGCCAGACCATGCCCGTGTTTCCCTGCCAGTAGAGGGCAATCAGCATCAGGCACAGACCAGAGGTCCAGACGTAAGTGGAACGCTCAGCCGTTGCTGGCAGCACTCTGGTCAGCCTTGCCTTGAATGCCGGCCGCGCCATGACCGAGTGCTGCAGGCCCCACAGAAGCAGCAACCCGGCATTGAGCGGCAGTCCATCGGACAGCGATACCGAGACACCATGATTGATCGTCTTCGGTATCAGGAAGTCGCCCTGGAAGAAGATAAACCAGACCAGTCCAGCCATGCCAATCGCATAGGCGAGCAGCGAGTAGACAAACACAAGAATCGGCATATGCGGCACCCCTGATTCGATCCTCTTGTGACTTCGAAATGCAGGCCACCTGTGGTGGCGTGCAGCAGCAGTCTGGCGTCTCCAAATTTTTTGCCCGGCTGACCAAGTGTGAGGGCCATGACTTTGTGAAGCCGCCGTCTCTGCAGGCCGTTAAGTGCACCCGTCGCTCGTCCGATCAGCTCGCGATCGACATGACACTGAGCACGGCGATGAAGTGGCAGGTAACGCCGCCGAGTACGAAGGCATGCCAGATCGCGTGCGAATAAGGCTGGCCTTTCCAGAGGTAAAACGGCACGCCCAGCGTGTAGCAAAGCCCGCCGGCAATCAGCCAGCCGAGTTCAAAGCTCGTCAGGTTTTGCATCAGCGGCCGCGCAGCGACGACGATGAGCCAGCCCATCAGCAGGTAGAGCGCAACCGAGGTTTTGTGAAAACGGAAGCCAAGCCGGGACACCTTCATCGCGATGCCGAGCACGGCCAGGGTCCAGATCAGGCCAAACAAGGCCCAGCCCCAGCTGCCGCGCAGAATACCCAGTACGAACGGCGTGTAGGTGCCGGCGATCAATACGTAAATGGCGGAGTGATCCATGCGTCGCCGCCGCTGCTTTTCCCCCGGATCGAGTGTTGTGTGATAGCGCACCGAAGTGACGAAAAGCAGCAGCGCGCTCAGGGCGAATACGAGCCCGCTCACCATTCGCCACGAGTCGCCGTGCCGTGCGGCTGTCCAGGCGAGCCAGGGAATCGCGATCAGGCTCCCGACGATGCCGGCCCAGTGGGTCAGCCGGTGAATGAATTCCTCTCTTTCCGTGTAGGTCGATTCAGACATCAGAGCAACTCCCGCTTCAGGCCGCCCACCCCGGCGCCGTGGCGGGCGCCACAGTCTAATCAATCCCGGCAAAATCGCCGGTAGATTCTGAGGTGCCGGTTCGGCGAAACGGTTGCGGATCGGGCCGATTCGCGTCGATCCATGTACCGATAGCGCAGGCTGCAAGGGCCGGGCGCTTTGCCCAGGAAACGTGATCAGCCCTCACACCCAGCGCGTCACTGGTGATCTCGAACCAGTCGATGGCGTGATTGGACAGTCGCCCGGTAACGCCCTGGATGGCTTTCAGCGGCGCGAGCTGGTCACTGTCGCAGTGGACCGATAACACGGGACAGCGATCGGCCTGGACCATGGCCTCGAGGTCCTTTTCGATGCCTGCCGCGCTGTAGCGGTTGTCCCGCGCCATGACCAGCCAGTCGGCCATCAGTCGCCTGGCTTCGCGGCCGCCGAAACCGAGGCGGTCGCCCGGGTAGTAGCCGAGCAGGGCGGTCAGGGGCGGTACTGCCGCGATCAGGAACCGGACCAGCCAACGCTCGCGCCCCGCGAAGCACTGATACCAGGGCGTGGCAGTCGTGAACAGAACGACGCCTGCCACCTGTTCGGGATACAACGCCCGGGCCATCAGGGCGAGATGGCCGCCGAGGCTGTGCCCCGCCAGATAGATCGGAGCACTCGGGTTTGCGGTCCGCATCCATCGCAGCGCGGCGGGTATGTCGAATTCAAGCCACTCCCTGAAACCGAAGTCACAGTGGCGTGAGGGACGAAGCGCACTGTGTCCGTGGCCGCGCTGCTCCATGACGACCACGGCAATTCCTGAGCCGGCCAGCTCCCTGCCGAGCTTGCGGTAAAGCCGGGCCTGTATACCCAGTGCCGGCAGGATCAGCACCTGAGCGCGCGGTTCCGGGGCGCTGAAATACTCCAGCGGCACTGAGTAACCGTCCTGCGCGCCCAGCGTGATTGCCTGCCCGTCCTGCATTTGTCTAGGACACAATTGATTTCGCTTCAGCCCGATAGGCTGCCCACCACAGCAACGCAAGAACCGGAAGGGCATAGACTCCGACGAACAGCAACGCGATCGGACTTTGCGGGTCGGGGTGAATGTAGAAGGCGTCAACGTATACGAAAGCGAGCCAGGCAAAATAGGCCAGCATCGCGATCAACAGGATAGTCTGCGCGCGCGTGCTCGTTGCTCGAACGATCCCGACATGGGTGAGGGCGAGCGGGCCGAGCGTAAACGGCACGAAGTAGAGCGCTCCGATCAGTGAGCTCGCCTTGGTGATCAGCATGGTCAGTCCGATGATCCACAGGACAATGGCGACAATCTGGTTGGCGGTTTTCATGGCTCTTTCGTCTGACCGATCACAGTGCCTGCTCCAGCCTTTCCAGGTAGGCGGTGGCTCGCTTCTCGGAGTACTGATCAATCACAACACCGGCGGCGGAAAACGCGAGCAAGCCGACCGCCGCAGCATGCGCGAGGCCACCCTGAGCCCATGCAATGAGCAGGGCGCCGATGAGTGCGGCGGCGGCAAACATGAAGCGATAGGTTGAATAGTTCTTCACCACCTCGATCATTCGCCGCTTCTCTGCCTCCAGGGCGGCCGATGCCTCCACCGTGCGCTCTTGCTGAACCAGCGAGAGCAGGTTGTTCCTGTTGGCCGTGTCACGCACCAGCAGGCTGACACCCGTGACGGCCAGCATGAGGGCAACCACCGAGAGGGAGATCGCCAGCGATACCGAGAACCGGTCATCCAGTTTCAGCCAGAGCAACGCCGCGGTTGCAAACAGGAGAACGGCGCCGCCGATCACCCAGTACATCTCGGCCGCCTCACTGGAAAAATAGGCCTCGATTGCGCAGGCCGCTTCGGCGGGGTTCATGATTGTCTCCCTTTCGTGTTGGGGCCCGGAAGAGCAGCCTCGGCGGGGTGCTTCGAGCGCCGTCTGACTGCGTTCGCTGCGCGTTGGCTGTGCTGACACTTTACAATCATCCGGCAGCGTGTTGCGATCCCTGCCATGGCAACATCGGCCCGGATGATGAAATGCGAGGCACGCTGATGTTCAGGGGCGATTTTCGCCTGTCCGAGACGGGCAGGAATCGGTCTTGAGGACCCTCGACCTCAATACACTGCAGACGCTGGCGCTGGCGACGGCGCTCTTCTTTATCGGTCAGATGATCGTGCAGCGATCGTCCCTGTTGCAGCGTTACAGTATTCCCGTGCCGGTCGTCGGCGGTTTTCTCTTTGCGCTGCTGATGGCACTCGTCGGGCTCGGCATGGATGTGCAGGTTTCCATGGACGAGTCAATGAAGGACCCGTTGTTGCTCGCATTCTTTGCAACACTGGGGCTTGCGGCCGACGTGCGATCGCTCGCCAGGGGTGGCTGGAAGCTGGTGATCCTTCTCGGCCTGTTCATTCTGCTGATGTTCATGCAGGAAGCCATCGGGCTGGGCATGGCAATGCTGCTCGATCTGCACCCGCTGGTTGGGCTGATGTCCGGCTCTGTCTCGCTGGTCGGTGGGCACGGCACGGCGGCGGCCTACGCACGGAGCTTCTCGGACGTACAGAATATCCGCAGCGCAATGGAACTGGGCATGGCGGCCGCCACGGCCGGGCTGATTCTCGGCAGCATGCTGGCCGGTCCCGTGGCGCAGCGCCTGATACGCGGGCTTGGCACGACCGAGCACGGCGGCAAGCAGCAAAAGCCGGTCGAGCCACATGCGCCGGAACGGGCTGAGCAGCAGCCGATCACTGCAGAGCAATTACTGTTCGTGCTGCTCGTATGCCTCGTTTGCATCGGCGTGGCGCACATCGTCAATGGCCTGGTCAAGGAAACGGGCGTCCTGCTGCCAGAGTTCCTCTGGGCGTTGCTGATTGGCATGGCTGTGCGTAACGGCGCCACGGTGCTTGGCATCCAGGGTATCAATGACCGCGCCGTGCAGGCCGTGGGCAGCGTGTCCTTGTCCCTGTTTCTCATCATGGCGCTGATGACGCTGCGCATTCTTGATCTTGCGACGCTGGCGGGGCCGCTGTTGCTGATCATCGTGGTCAACGCGCTGGCCACCGCCGCGTTTGCTTACTTCCTGACGTTCCGGGCGATGGGTGGCGACTACGACGCGGCGGTAATCAGCGGGGGGCACGTCGCGGCCGGGCTGGCGACGACGGCCGTCGGCATGTCCGTGATGCAGACGATTGCGGAACGCTATGGGCCGGCGCCGACGGCGTTCCTGCTCCTGCCGATTGTCGGCGCGTTCTTTGCCGATATCTCCAACGCACTCATTTTTCAGGCCTTCATCGCGCTGCCGATGCTGGGCTTCTGAGTCATGAGTGGCATCGCGACACGGCTGATTCTGATGATGGCAGTGTTGTCGATGGCCGCGTGCACGCGCGGCCCGGAGGCCTCCCGGATCGAGTCAGACCTGCAGGCGCAGTTGAACGAACAATTCGGCCGTGAGGTGCTCCTGATCCAGAGCCTGAAGCGCCAGGGCAGTTCGCCTTTGCGCGCCGCCGAGGATGGCGCAAAGCGGGCGCTGGTCTACTACAACGCGGTGCTGCGGTTTACCGAGTCATACGATGCGGCGGACTGGGACCGGCTCAGCCCGGCCGTGCTCGCGCAGTCACTCGGCGCAACCGAAGATGGGGTGGCCGGGTTCCGTTCCGGCGGAAATGAAGCGGGGTCGGAACTGCGCGCCTATGGATCAGCGGCCTATCGAAAGGCGCCGGATGGCTGGCAGATTGAGGAAGCCTTGTTGCCGGATGCCCGACCGACGACTGACGAGTCTTTTCGTCGCGCCAGCGCGCAGGGTGGCGTGATGCGCTCGCGGGCGGATGAACTGGTCAACCGGCTTGCCGCCCTGGTCGATACGTCTCCGGGTTTTCGCAGCTCGGAGGAGGCGATCATCGAGGAAGAACTCGATCGCGCTTACAAGAACATCACGGTCCGTCTCGAGCGCAATCGCCAGCACCTGGTGCTCGCGGTTGGGCCGGAAGGCGGTGAGTACTGGCGATTTGTTCAGTCCTTTTCGCGCCGCTGGGATCCGACGGCGAGCCCGGTGGTCGTTGCGACCGAGGGCAGTGTCGACAACGCCCTGCTCGTGAACGGCGGCGATGCGCAACTGGCCCTGATGCAAAGCGACGTTGCCGCCGCCGCCGTCGCGGGCCTGGGGCCGTTTGCGGCGACCGGCCCGCTGCAACACCTGCGTGCACTGGCCAGCCTTGCCCCGGAGGCGCTGCACGTCATCGTGCGGGCGGATTCGGCAATTCGCCAGATCAGTGACCTGCGTGGTCGGCGGGTCGGTATCGGCAGCGAAGAGTCGGGGGCGCGATTTACAGCCCGCTCAGTACTCACTGCGCACGGTCTGGCATTCGGGGATCTTGGCGAAGCGCTCTCCGGGACACCAGCCGAGGAACTCGAGCGACTCGTCGCCGGCGACCTAGATGCGGTGATCATCGCGGTGGCCGTGCCGTGGCGGCAATTGTCGGTTGCAGCGGGTCGGGCGCCGCTGCGGCTGCTGTCGCTTGATGACAGCGTAATCAATCAGATCCATGAACAGAGTCAGGGGCTGGTGCCGATGACCGTGGCGGCCCGCTCCTATCCGGGCCAGCGCGAACCGGTACGCACGGTTGCAGCGACGGCCCTGCTAGTTGCGGATGCGGGTCTCGCCGACGTGACGGTCGAAGCCGTGCTGGGCGTGTTGTTTGCCACCGATCGGATTGACAGCGCCCGCACGGCGCGAATATCCCGCGAGCGGGCGCTGGTCGGCGTGACGGTCCCGCTGCACAATGGTGCGGGCCGCTTTTTTGCACAGACAGGGCAGGCGTCTCGGCCGCCCGAGTGAACGGTCACCGGATCCAAAAAAAAGCCCGGCATTGCCGGGCTTTTCGGTTTCCAGTCGGACCGATCAGTCCTCCAGGAACGAGCGCAGTTGCTCGCTGCGGCTCGGATGCCGGAGCTTACGCAGCGCCTTCGCCTCGATCTGACGAATACGCTCGCGCGTCACGTCGAACTGCTTGCCGACTTCCTCGAGCGTGTGGTCCGTGGTCATGTCGATGCCGAATCGCATGCGCAGCACCTTGGCTTCTCGCGGCGTGAGCCCCGCCAGGACGCCGTGGGTAGACTCGCGCAGCGACTCGGTCGTCGCCGAGTCAATCGGTGACTCGACCGAGGTGTCCTCGATGAAATCGCCGAGGTGCGAGTCCTCATCGTCGCCAATCGGTGTTTCCATCGAGATCGGTTCCTTGGCTATCTTGAGCACCTTGCGAACCTTGTCTTCCGGCATTTCCATGCGCACGGCGAGTTCATCGGGCGTGGGCTCGCGACCCATTTCCTGCACCATCTGGCGGGAAATCCGGTTGAGCTTGTTGATGGTCTCGATCATATGGACCGGTATGCGAATTGTGCGAGCCTGGTCGGCAATCGACCTCGTGATCGCCTGCCGGATCCACCAGGTGGCATAGGTCGAGAATTTATACCCCCGTCGATACTCGAACTTGTCCACCGCCTTCATGAGGCCGATGTTGCCTTCCTGTATCAGGTCAAGGAATTGCAGTCCGCGGTTCGTGTACTTCTTGGCTATCGAGATCACGAGCCGCAGATTCGCCTCGACCATTTCCTTTTTCGCCCGCCGTGCCTTCGCTTCGCCCACCGCGATGGCGCGATTGATGTCCTTGGTCTCGGCAATCGACAGGTGTGTGGCCTTCTCGGTCCGGATCAGTCGCTGCTGGTGCTTCTCGATATCGTCACGCAGGCGAGCGAGCGTGGCCGAATGCTTGCGCTTTGCCCTAACGTGCTTGTCAAGCCAGGCCAGGTTCGTCTCGTTCTTCGGGAAGGTCGAGATGAAGTCCTGTCGCGGCATTCCCGCGTCGCGGACACAGATCTGCATGATGCTTCTTTCGGTGCCGCGAATGGAATTCAGCTGTTCGCGCAGATTGGCGACCAGTGCTTCGAACATGCGTGGCGAGAGCTTCAGTTCCATGAATTCGGCGGCCAGCTTTTTGCGCAGCTTTGCCGTCTTCACGTCCCTTGAGCCTTTCTCATCAAGTGCCTTGAGGACCTGGAGATGCAGTTTCGCGATCGACGCAAATCGACGGGCCGCTTCCTCCGGGTCGGGCCCCGTATCGACCTGCTCCTCTTCCTCCTCTTCCTCCTCTTCCTCCTCGTCTTTCTTGCTGTCAGCACCTTCCTTGGCCTTGGCAGCAGCGGCGAGCTTCGGATTGACCGGCACGGCGATGACGTCGGGCGCGTTCGGGTCGTGAAACCCGACGATGACCTCGAGTAATCGGCCCTGGCCGGCCTGGATCGGTTCGTAGGTCGCGAGCAGCAGGTCAAATGTCGGCGGGTAGAGCGCCAGAGCTTCGCGGACCGAGTTCAGGCCCTGCTCGATGCGCTTGGCGATCGCGATTTCACCCTCGCGTGTCAGAAGTTCGACCGTACCCATTTCGCGCATGTACATGCGCACCGGATCGGTTGTGCGACCGAACTCGGCGTCAACAGTCGTGGCCAGCGCAGCGGCGGCCTCTTCGGCCGCTTCCTCGTCGGTGACCACCGCCTGCATCAGCAGGGCTTCGGCATCCGGCGCCTTCTCGTATACCGGGATGCCCATGTCGTTGATCATCTGAACGATGTCTTCGATCTGTTCCGGATCGACGATTTCACTTGGCAGGTGGTCGTTCACCTCCGCGTAGGTCAGAAACGTCTGTTCCTTGCCGCGGGCAATGAGCAGCTTGAGTTGTGAGCGCCTGTCCTCGGGTGTGCTGGCCGGCAGCGTGATATCGATCTTTTCAGCGACCTTCTTGCGCCTGCGGCGTGACTTCTTGCCAGTGTCCGTGGTGACCGCGGCCGTCGCAACGGCCGACTTGCTCCTGGTCTTTTCCCCGCCAGCGACTGGAGTCGGGGCGGTCTTCTTCTCGGCGGGCGCGTCCGCGACCTGCGATCTGGCCGGTTTGGCCGTCTTGACCCTGGCCGGCTTTGCCATTGCGGGCCGGGTCTTCGTCTTCCCGGCCGCTTTCGCCGATTTTGCGTTTTTCGCAGGCGCTGCTTTTGCAGCCCGGTTACCTTTTGCTTTTTTCGCAGGCGTGGGCCCGGTTTTCGCTGCGCGCTTCGTCTTGCCCGGCGCCGCCTTGACGGCCTTCACTGTTTTCGCGGTGGTCGCCCGGCTCCGTGTCACCTTCCCGGTTTTTGCTTTGGCTGCAGTGGCGCTCTTTCGGGCCGCCGGGGCCGCTTTCGATTTCGAAGCGGTTTTGCGGCTCGAAGCCGGGGTGGCTTTTCGCGTGGTGCTGGCCTTCGTCTTCGTGCTCGCCTTGCGTGCAGGCGTGGCTTTGACAGCGGCTTTGCGCGCCGGCGCGGTTTTCGCCTTCGCCGTCTTGCGGGACGAAGCTTTCTTGGCCTGCTTGGATACCTTCTTGCTCAAGATGGGCGCCTCGCGAAATGTGGTGGTAAAAAAGAGCGGAAGTATAACATGTGTGAATGCGAACTTAACGTCAGCCGCCTACTTTGCGGCAGGGGCCGCCGGCTGCCCCCGGGCACGCAGAAGGGCCTGGAGTTCAGTCTTTTCCTGCGGGTCCAGCGCCCTTTCCCGGGCCTTGTCGAGCAGGGCGGTCAGGCGCTGGGCCGGATTCTCCTCGGCAATCAGTCGCCCGATGGCGGATTTGAACTCCGAGGCGGCAGCCGCCGGGCTAATAACCAGCGATTCAGCGACGGCCAGCTTCGACAGCGCCGCGTACTCCGGGCGGTCCCGCCAGCGCTCGAGCAGAGCGCCGGTGCTCTGCACCGGCACTTCGCGCGATTGGCTCATCAATTCGACCAGCAGCGGGATTCCCGGTCGGTCAATGGAAGAAAGTTCTTCGATCTCCGACGAGCTGGCTCCGATCGTCGGGAAATGTACCAGTAACGTGATTGCCTGGCGTACCAGGGTGCCCCGGCCGGCCGGGCTGCCGGGAGGGTGACGGGTTGCGGGCCTGTCGGCTCGCGCACGTACCTTCGTCGCATCGCCCGGGCCACCGCTGAGTAACTCGGCCAGCCGGGCCGCCGGCATGCGCACAAGATCCGCAAGCTGGCCTGTCAGGAATTCCCGGTAGACCTCGGAGGGGATGCGTTTGATCAGCGGCCTTGCCATTTCGACCAGTTGCGTTCGGCCGTCGACGTTGCTTGCATCGGCACGTGTCGCCAGTTCCCTGACCAGGTAGTCAGCCAGCGGCAATGCGTCATTGAGCCGGGCCTCGAACGCCTCGGCCCCTTCTTCGCGGACCAGTGAATCGGGATCGTGTCCGTCGGGCAGGAACAGGAAGCGCAATTGCCGGGTCTGCTTGATCTCCCCGAGTGCGTTTTCCAGTGCGCGCCACGCCGCGGCGCGTCCCGCGCGATCGCCGTCGAAGCAGAATACGACCTGGCCGACCAGCCGAAAGGCACGTTGCAGGTGCTCCGGCGTCGTCGCAGTGCCGAGGGTCGCGACCGCGTAGGTGATGCCGGCCTGGTGCAGGCTGACGACGTCCATGTATCCCTCGACGAACATCAGGCGCTTGAGATTGCGCGTCGCCTGCCGGCTTTCAAACAGGCCATAGAGTTCACGTCCCTTGTGGAACAATTCGGTCTCAGGCGAATTCAGGTATTTGGGCTCGCTGTTATCGAGCACGCGACCACCGAAGCCAATCGTGCGTCCGCGGTGGTCTCGGATCGGGAACATGATCCGGTCGCGAAACCGGTCGTAGTGACCCGGCTGGCTGCGGCCCCGTTCTGAGTCGGCCTGGCGCTCGATGATCAGGCCGGCCCGCAGCAGGATCTGCTGCTCGTCACCCGTGCTGCCGAATCGTCCAAGCAGGCCATCCCATCCCGCCGGCGCATAACCGATTCCGAAGCGATCGATACTTTCCCGGCTGAGTCCGCGTCGTTCGAGGTATTCGAGCGCCTGTGCCGCATCGCCCAGTGACTGCCGGAAGTAAAGCGCCGCTCGTTCGGTCGCCAGGTAGATCTCTTCGCCAGGCTGGGGGGCCGCCGGGCCGCCTTCGCGCGGGATCTCCAGCCCGGCACGCGTGGCCAGTTCTTCGACCGCCTCGACGAAACTCATGTGGTCGTATTCCATCAAGAAGCCGAGCGTCGTGCCGTGCGCGCCACAGCCGAAGCAGTGGTAGAACTGCTTGCCCGGGCTGACCGTGAAAGACGGTGTTTTTTCGTCGTGGAAGGGGCAGCAGGCCTTGTACTCGCGACCGGCGCGCTTCAGCTGCACGCGATTCCCGATAACCTCGAGGATATCGGTCCGGGCAATGAGTTCGTCTATGAAATGCTGAGGTATTCGGCCGGCCACGGTTGCGTTCCGGGCAAAAAGCGTTGACGCGATAGTGGGGGTCCCGGCGGTCCGCTGCAAGGGCTGCGCCGACGCCGTATGCCCACCGGTTCACGGGCGCGGGCGGTCGTTTGGCTTTCAGCCGCTCAGAGCGCTCTTGATGCGGGCGCTGACGACGCCCATGTCGGCGCGGCCCGCGGCTTTCGACTTCACAAAACCCATGACCTTGCCCATGTCTTTCATGGAACTGGCGCCCGTGCTGGCCAGTGCGTCCTGGATAATGCGGTCGAGTTCCGACTCGCTCAGTGGCTCAGGCAGGTAGCCCTGTAGGAGATCGATTTCGCGCTGCTCGATCGCCGCAAGGTCGGCGCGATCGCCTTTTACGAAATGCGCGATCGACTCCCGGCGCTGCTTGATCATCTTCTCGATGACCGCGACCGTCTGCGGATCGTCCAGCGTAATACGCTCGTCGACCTCTTGCTGCTTGATGGCAGCCAGGGCCATGCGAATCGTCGCCAGGCGCTCCTTTTCCGAGGCCCGCATGGCGGTCTTCATGTCCTCGGTGATTCGCTCCCTGAGCGTCACGGGACGCGGGCTCAGTACATCCGTGTACGCTGTGCCGAGACGTCGCGGCTCGAGCGCTTCTGGTGCCGCTTTACGGCGGCCGCCTTCTTGCGTTTCCGCTCCTGGGTAGGCTTCTCGTAGAATTCGCGGCGCCGGAGCTCTGTCAGCACGCCTGCTTTCTCGCAGGCGCGTTTAAAGCGGCGCAGGGCGGCATCGAAATACTCGTTCTCACGAACGCGAACGCTGGGCATCGCAACCTCGTTGATCATTCTGGTCCGGGCGGCAAGCGACGCCTGGGGCAGCGCTGCCGGGAAAAGGACCGCGAATTGTAGTGATCGAACGAAGGAAATGCAAAACATGAGGGTGCTGGGTCTGGAAACTTCCTGCGACGAGACGGCCGTGGCCGTCTATGACGGTGCCGCGGGCCTGCTGGCGCATGAGGTGTACAGCCAGGTCGCGCTGCACGAGGAGTTCGGCGGTGTGGTTCCGGAGCTGGCCTCTCGCGATCACCTGCGCAAGCTGGCGCCGCTGGTTGAGCAGGTCCTGGCCCAGGTGGGTGGGGCGGCGACGATCGGTGGGGTCGCCTACACCAGCGGACCGGGGCTGGTCGGTGCCCTGCTCGTCGGGGCCGCCTTTGCGCGCAGCCTCGCCTACGCCTGGTCAGTGCCCTGCATCGGCGTTCATCACATGGAAGGCCACCTGCTGGCACCGCTGCTGGAGAGCGAGCCGCCCGAATTTCCGTTTGTTGCGCTGCTGGTCTCGGGCGGACACACGCTGCTGGCCCGTGTCGCCGGCGTCGGTGAGTACGAGATTCTCGGCAGCTCCCTGGATGATGCTGCCGGTGAGGCATTCGACAAGACCGCGAAGCTGCTGGGTCTTGGCTATCCCGGTGGCCCCAGGCTGGCCGCGCTGGCCGAGTCAGGGCGGCCAGGGACCTTCAGGTTCCCGCGGCCGCTCACCGAGCGTCCGGGACTCGACTTCAGTTTCAGTGGATTGAAGACGGCCGTCGTCGTTGCATTGCGCAATCGGGAGCTGGACCCGCAGACTTGCGCCGACGCGGCGCGTGAATTCGAGGACGCCGTTGTCGATACCCTGCTGATCAAGGCCGAGCGGGCGCTCGATGCGACTGACTCGAAAACGCTGGTCGTCGCCGGCGGTGTGGCGGCAAATCGCCGCCTGCGGGCGGCGATGCTTGCAATGGGCCAGAGCCGCGCGGTGCGTGTTGTCTACCCGCGCAGAGAGTTCTGTACGGATAATGCGGCCATGATAGCGCTGCTGGGACACCTGAGGCTGGTCGCTGGTGAAAGCGAGGACCTTTCGATTCGCGCCAGGGCCCGCTGGCCGATGACTGAGCTTGCGCCGCCTGCAGCCGCGCCAGAGTAAACGGAGCGCCGATGGACATCATTTTTCTGAACGGACTGACGACCCATTGCATTATCGGCATCTGGGACTGGGAACGCCGCGTCAAGCAGAAGGTCGTGATCGACCTCGAAATGGCGGCGGACATCCGTAAGGCAGCCCGCAGCGATTCGATCGAGGACACGCTGGATTACAAGCGAATCTCCAAGCGCCTGTTGCAGTTCGTGGGTGAGTCCGAGTTTCAGCTCGTCGAGACCCTGACCGAACGGATCGCCCGGATCATCGTTACTGAGTTCGAGGTGCCCTGGGTCCGGGTACGGCTGAACAAGCAGGGCGCGCTGCGCGGGTCGCGGGACGTCGGTATCTGCATCGAACGGAGCACCCCTGACTTTGCGGCCGGTGAGTGCAATCCTTGACAGACGTCTACGTCGCCGCCGGCAGTAATGTCGAACCGATTGAGAACCTGCGTCTTGCGTTGGAGTTCCTCAGCCGGCGGTTTGGCGGTCTGCGCTGCTCCACGGCTTACCGCAACGAAGCGGTTGGCTTCGAAGGCGAGGATTTCGTCAACCTCGTCGTGGCGTTTGCCACCGAGCGGTCGATTGACGAGGTGATCGACAGCCTGCATGAAGCGGAGGCCCTCTGCGGTCGCGAGCGCGATGCCCCACGATGGGCGCCGCGCAGCATGGACCTCGATATCCTTTTGTTTGGTGATCTGCTCTGCGATCGGCCGGGACTGGTTCTGCCGCGGCCCGATCTCACCCGGCGCGCCTACATGCTGGGGCCGATGGCGGAGCTGGCGCCCGATCTCGCCCATCCGCTGGAGCATCGGACCATCGGCGAGTTGTGGGCGGATTTCGACCAGGCAGCCCACGTGATGCAGCCCATCGACCTGGGCTGGCCGTCGGAACAGTCCGGGGCTGTGTGATGCGGCTGTCCCGATCCGGCGACGCCTCAGAGGTTGCGGCCACCGTCCACGGCGATGACCTGGCCGGTGATGTAGGGCGCGTACGCGGCGAGAAACAGGGCCGTCCGGGCAATATCCTCCGGCGCTCCGGTTCGCTTGAGTGCGGTCTTTGCGATGATCTCCTGCTTCAACTCGTCCGGAAGGCCGGCTTCGGGCCAGAGCACCGGCCCTGGGGCGATGGCGTTGACCCGGATGGCCGGGCCGAGTTCCTGTGCGAGGGAACGAGTGAGCATGATCAGGCCGGCTTTGGCGGCGCTGTACACCGGATGGTGCTTGAGCGGTTTTTGTCCATGAATATCGGCCATGTTGATGATGCAGCCCTCGGTTGCGCGCAAACTATCGGCTGCCGCCTGGGCGAGAAACAAAGGCGCACGCAGATTGGTGCCGACCAGATCATCCCATTGCAGCGCGCTGATCGAGCCGACGGGCGTTGGATAAAAACTGGACGCATTGTTGATCAGCACATCGAGGCGCCCGAAACGGGCGATCACCGATTCGATCAGTCCGGGCATCGTCGCGATATCGCCCAGATCGGCTGCCAGCGTCATCGCGGAACCCGGCCGGATGGAGTCGAGGTCGCCGGCCAGCGCCATGGCTTCGGCGCCGGATTGCCGGAAATGAACGGCGACATTCGCGCCGGCGCAATGCAGCATCCGCGTGATCGCGGCGCCGAGTCTTTTTGCGCCGCCGGTAATCAGGACGCAGCGACCTGTAAGTGGATGACTGTCCGGCATGGGCTCGATTGCGTTGCTTCGCCCGCAAGATACCGCAGTCCGTTGCGGCTGTCGCGGTGGTGAGGTCCGTCTCATGAATCGACCTGAGCCATGGCCTGAACCCGGTCCGGACGAGGCCGCGCACAGTGCGCGACTCGGTGAGCAAATTCGCGCTGCCATCGAGGCTGCCGGTGGCTGGATCAGCTTTGCTCGCTACATGGAAATGGCGCTCTACGAACCCGGCCTGGGCTACTACAGCGCCGGTGCACGCAAACTCGGGCCTGCCGGCGACTTCGTCACGGCGCCTGAGGTGGCGCCGGTCTTCAGCCGTTGCCTGGCGCGTCAGTGTGCCGATGTGCTGTTGGAAATGGGCGGGGGCGAGCTGCTGGAACTCGGCGCCGGTTCGGGAATCATGGCCGCGACAATGCTCGATGAATTCAACCAGCTCGGGGTGCGTCCGGATCGTTACGCGATCCTCGACGTCAGCGCCGACCTGCGTCAACGGCAGCAGGAGACGCTGCTGGAGCACGCACCGGAGCATATCGAGCGCGTGCAGTGGCTGGACCGGTTGCCGGACGCCTTCGCGGGGGTTGTCGTCGCCAACGAACTGGTTGATGCGCTACCCGTCGAACGTTTCGTGATTCGGGGCGGCCGGGTGAACGCGCTTGGGGTGAGCTGGCATTTCGGGCGCCTCGAGTGGGCGGAAACCCGTGCTGGCAAGGCGCTGGCCAAGGCGGTTGCCGGTATCGAGCAGGCGATTGGCGAGCCGCTGCCGGAGGGCTATACCTCGGAGGTCAACCTGGGTCTCGAACCCTGGCTGAAGTCGATCGGCAGCGCGATCGACCGCGGCGTTGTGCTGCTTGTCGACTATGGGCTGCCGCGGCGCTCGTTCTATTCCCTGGAGCGCCGCTCAGGCACGATGCTATGTCACTACCGGCATCGATTCCACGACGATCCGTTCCTGAACCCGGGCCTCCAGGACATTACGGCCTGGGTAGATTTTACCGCGTTGGCCGAGGCCGGAGAGAAAGCGGACCTGCCGCTCGCCGGGTTCACCACGCAGGCACACTTCCTGATCGGAAATAACATCGAGCACCACCTGGCCGAGGCGCCTTCGCTGGAGCTTTCCGAGCGGCTCAATTTATCGCGACAAGCGATGATGCTCACACTTCCGGGTGAGATGGGGGAGCGATTCAAGGTGATTGCGATGGCCAGGGGGTACGATCCGGCCCTGCGCGGTTTCACGGTACGCGATCTGCGTCACACACTCTGAGACGACGAAATTTTCATGGATTTACTGCAAGCGATTGTCCTGGCTATCGTGCAGGGACTGTCCGAGTTCCTGCCGATCTCGAGTTCAGGTCACCTGATACTGGTACCGCATTTCTTCGGCTGGGCGGACCAGGGGCTGGCGTTCGACGTCGCGGTTCACATCGGCACGCTCCTGGCCGTGTTGATCTATTTCCGGAAACAGCTCGGCGTGATGTTGCACGCCTGGCTGGCTTCCGTGTTTCGCGGCAAGCAAACGCGGGACAGCCGCCTGGCCTGGCAGATTCTGCTGGCGACGGTACCGGTCGGACTCACAGGTCTGATCTTTGCTGATTTCATCGAGGCGCACCTGCGCGATCCCTTGTTCGTCGCCGGCACGCTGACGGTGTTCGGCATCCTGATGCTGCTGGCTGATCGCTGGAGTGCCGGTGACAAGGACGAGTACGACCTGAGCTGGCCTCAGGCGATGGCCATCGGTTGTGCCCAGGCGCTGGCCCTGATGCCCGGCACGTCGCGATCTGGCGTCACGATGACCGCCGGGCGTGCGATCGGCCTGTCCCGCTCGGCCGCAGCGCGCTTCGCGTTCCTGCTCGCGGTGCCCGGCATCGGAGCCGCGGGTGCTTACGAGGGCATGAAGCTGCTGACTTCACCGGAGCCGGTCGAGTGGATGCCGATGCTGGTCGGATTGATCTTTGCAGCGCTCTCCGGGATCGCCTGCATTCATTTCCTGATTCGCTTCATCGAACGCATCGGACTGTTGCCGTTCGCGCTATACCGGATATTCATTGCGGCCCTGATCGTCTGGCACTTCGCCTGAATCCGTCCGGGCGCGAATGTCATCGTGCTCCTGACCCGGCCACCTTGTGGCGCTCGAGGCAGGTCACGCCCTCGAGGTCAAAGCCAAGCGCCGTGGTGGTAATCGACTCGACCGGCTTCCCGGCACGCAGCGCGGGCGACCACCGCCAGCCGCGCACCGCGTTGACGGCCGCTTCGTCGAGGTCGTCGTAGCCGCTGCTTTCGATCACCGTGGCAGAGCAGACCTTCCCCGCCTTGTCGAGGTGGACTCCCATATGCACGGTGCCGGTCCGGCGCTCCTCGCGCGCCTTGTCCGGGTAGTTCGGCCGGGTCACGAACACATCCTTGCTTTTTGGGTCGAGATTGGGCGGCACGTCGACTTCTGCAAGCTGGCCAGAACACTCGGCATCACCGCTCTGTACGGCAGCGGTTTCGCGGATCTGCCTCCCGAACGCGGCCAGGCGAAACAGACGCCGCCGCTCCGGTTGCAGGGCGATCGCCTCGACTCGCTCTGCCTTGATCAGCTGGGCACCTGTGAGTTGCGGCTCGATCTGCATCCAGAGCGCGGTGGCTTCCTTGTCGCCGTTGACTGTGGCGATCCGAAACCAGGCAAAGGCCATCGCCGGATCCGCTGCCGTACCTTCTCCACGCAGGTACATCGCCGCGAGATTGAACCCGGCGTCGGGGTTACCTTCGGCCGCCAGGCACTGCAGCTCTGCGATGGCCGGCTCAAAGCGCCCGGCGTCATAGTCTTTCATTGCCGACTCGTAGCTGGCGGCGGCGGTGCCCGACACGGCGAGCAGGCTGGCGCCCAGCAGCAGACCGATGCTTTTCCCTGTCATCATTTCATACCTCGATCGTGGCGGTGACTGCGGACCTGATGGCCTCGATACGGGCGGCCCGCAGGCGTTCAGCAATCAGGGTGCCCTTGCCGCTGCCGAGCAGCTCAGGCGGGAGCTTGACGTTTGCGGCGGCGCGCTGGCACCTGCGCAGGATATCGCCCTGCGGATAGGCTGCGGCACGCCGCACAGGCCCGCGTCCGCGCGCGTCGGCTTCGCAGGCCAGAATAAACTGTTCAAAGCGGTCCGGCCGGCGGAACGCGTCCGTTCGGGTGAGCAGATCCATGATCGTTGCCGGGCGCAGTTCGGCGGCCCGGTGTGCGAGGCCGTGGAAACGGGCTGTCAATACCGCGAGGTCGTGGTGTTCGTTCGGCACTCGCAGGCGCTGGCAAAGCCGGTCGATCAGCGCGACCCCGGCCTCCTCATGACCGATGTGCCCTGGCAGCTGGTCCGGCGGGGTCTGCCCCTTGCCGAGGTCATGGACCAGCGCCGCGAAACGCAGTGACGTGTCGGCTGAGAGTTCCGCGGCAACGCTCAACGACTGCATCGTATGCACCCCTGTATCGATTTCCGGATGCCAGCGAGGTGGTTGCGGCACGCCAAAAAGCGCTTCGATTTCCGGGAATACCACGGCCAGTGCTCCGCACTCGCGCAACACCTCGAAGTACCTGGCCGGGCGGTCTTCACCAAGCGCGCGCTGAGTCTCCTGCCAGACGCGCTCCGGTACCAGTGCCGCCATCTCGCCTGAATCAACGATGCGGCGCATCAGTTGCAGGGTTTCGGGTGCCACTTCGAATCCCAGCGGTGCGAAGCGTGCAGCGAACCTCGCGACGCGCAACACCCGCAGCGGGTCCTCGACAAAGGACTCCGAGACATGGCGCAGCAGGCGTTTACCCAGGTCCTCCTGGCCGCCGTAGGGATCGATCAGTTCGCCATCACTCGCCCGCGCCATTGCATTGATCGTCAGGTCTCTTCGGGCCAGGTCGTCTTCCAGCGTGACTTCAGGCGATGCCTGGACCGCAAAGCCGTAATAGCCCGGTCCGGTCTTCCTTTCGGTACGCGCCAGCGCGTACTGTTCACCGGTCTGCGGGTGCAGGAACACGGGAAAGTCCTTGCCGACCGGCCGGTAGCCGAGGCCCTGCAATTCGTCGGGCGTCCCTCCGACGACCACGTAGTCACGTTCCGTGTACCTGCGGCCCAGTAACTGGTCGCGCACTGCGCCTCCGACAAGATAGGTCTTCATGCCCCGCATCGTACCCAAACCGCCGCAACTTTCGTCAAAGACATCGCCGCTCAGCCGCCGGTTCGCGGCGCTGCTGTGCCCGGTGATGCTGGCGTGTCTACCGGCGCTGCTCTCGGGTTGCTATGTGCTGCAGGCTGCCGGCGGGCAGGCAGAGGTCATTTCGCGCAGCCATCCGATTGCCGCTGCGCTGTCCGACCCGGCGATCGATCCGGCGACGCGGGCGCAACTGCAGCGCGTTGTCGAGGCGCGTGAGTTTGCGGTGCGGCAGCTGGGCCTGCCCGACGGGCGCAGCTACCGGGACTTTGCGGATCTCGGTCGTCCGTACGTGGTCTGGAACCTCGTTGCTGCGCCTGAGTTTTCGGTCCGGCCGCGGCGCTGGTGCTTCCCGTTTGCCGGTTGTATCGCCTATCGGGGCTATTTCAAGGAATCCGATGCCCGGGCCGCCGCCACCCGTTATACACGCCACGGCGACGACGTCATGGTCGGCGGTGTCGGCGCCTATTCCACGCTCGGGCATTTTGCCGACCCTGTTTTCGGCAGCATGCTGCGCTGGCCGGAGACACGGCTGGTCGGCACGATCTTTCACGAACTCGCGCACGAACAGTTGTATGTGAAAGACGACAGCGCGTTTAACGAGGCGTATGCCAGCGTGATCGAGGAGGAAGGCGTGCGGCGATGGCTCAGCTCGCAGGGCCGGGAACCGGCACTGGCGGGCTATGCAATGCAGTTGGAACGCGAGGCTGCGTTTGCAACTCTTCTGCGAACGACGCGCAGACGTCTGGCCCGGTTGTACGCCAGCGATACTCCGATTGCAGAGATGCGCATTGAAAAGCAGCGCGAATTCGGTCGGCTGAAACACGAGTACCAGCGCCTGCGCACCGCCTGGGCTGGATATCCGGGCTTCGATGCGTGGTTTGCGCAGACGCTCAACAACGCTCATCTTGCCGCGGTCGCCACCTACCAGGATTGCGCGCCCGGTTTGCGGCGCGAACTCGCCCGGGCCGGTTCATTGCCGGCTTTCCAGGCACGCGCCGCCGCGTTGGCGAAGCGACCCCGGACAGAGCGGCACGCGGCCGTGTGCCGGTATCCCGGTGCACCTCCCTGAAGAGGAAGGCATCCGGGTCCGCCGACCAATCCGGTCGTATTCGATCGCGTGCAGGGCGGGGTGGAAGTCCAGGCATTGACGCCGGCCGGGAGCGGGTGGCTCCCGGCCGGCGAGCAGTGCAGCGCGCCGGCCGGGCCTTATCGGTTTCAGCTCCGAATCGGGATCACCAGCATCGTATTGCCGCGTCGAATCTGCAGAACGAACGCCTCGGCGTCTTTAATGGCGCGCTTGAAATCGTCGACGTTCTCGACGCGATCACGGCCCACTGCCAGGATCACGTCGTCCGGACGCAGGCCACGCTGTGCGGCCGGGCTGCCCTGAGCGACCGAGCGAATCATGACGCCGCCGTCAGAAGCGTCAGCAAATTCCGCGCCCTGAAGCCCGGGGTGAAGTTCGGACGCGGCGGACTGGGCGATTGCATCACGCTCGCCTATTCTGGCCGTGACCTGCCGTTTCTTACCGTCGCGAAGCAGGTCGATGCTGACCTGATCACCGATGCTCAGCATACCGATCGCGTTGCGCAGCCCTGAAGCATCATCAACCGGCTTGTTGTTGACCGCGGTGATCACATCGCCCGCCTTGATGCCGGCCTTCTCCGCTGCGGAGTCATCCATGACCTGGGAGACGAGTGCGCCCTGCGTGTCGGCGATCCCCATGCTTTCGGCAATGTCCGGGGTCAGCGTCTGGATGCTGACACCAAGCACGCCGCGACGGACCTCGCCAAACTCGACGAGCTGGCTCATCACAACTTTCATCATGTTGGCCGGGATCGCAAAACCGATCCCGATATTGCCGCCGGATCGCGACAGAATCGCCGAGTTGATGCCGACAAGGTAACCGTTGAGGTCGACCAGCGCGCCGCCCGAATTACCGGGATTGATCGAGGCGTCAGTCTGAATAAAGTCCTCGAAACCTTCGGGATTGATGCCCGAACGGCTCAGTGCGCTCACGATACCGGAGGTCACCGTGTGCCCCAGGCCGAAGGGGTTGCCGATGGCGACGACGAAGTCGCCCACTTCCGTGCGATCCGAGTCGGCGATCGGGATTTCCTGCAGTCCCTTGGACTCTACCTTCAGCACGGCGATGTCGGACCCGCTGTCCGTGCCGACCACCTCCGCTTTCAGCGAACGGTCATCGAGCAGTGTCACGGTGATATCGGTTGCGTTCTCGATCACGTGGGCATTGGTTACGATCAGGCCCTTCTTCGCATCAACGATTACGCCAGACCCGGCGCTGCGAAACTGGCGCTCGCGCGGGGCATTCGGAACGTCGAAGAAGCGGCGGAAAAAGGGGTCGTTCATCAGCGGGTTCTCGACCTCGACCGTGCCGCGAGTGGCGATGTTGACGACGGCGGGAGAAACCCTTTTCACCATGGGCGCCAGCGATGGAACGGGCGCTTCGCCGACGTTCGCGGGGAGCTGAGCGAGGGCCATCGAGGACCAGGCGGCAAGAAACAGGCCGGCAAGGCTGATTTTGATCTTCATGCAGAATTCCCGAGTGTTGCAGTTGCAGGGAGGGGTAAGCGAGTCTACCAGTGAAGCCATTCGCTTCCCGAGTGGCTGCGCTGGACGGCTAGATAAGACCTTGCGCGGACAACCAAGTTCCTCGGGCGACCCGAGGGGTGGTCTGTGTACAGGCGGTGGGCAAGCTGTGGATAAGCGGTGATTGGTGCGTGGACACAAGATGTTGTGGTTTTGCGTCAAATACATGCTTGACTGCGGAGCCGTTTGGGGCATAGTCGGAGAGAAATCCGATAATAATATAAGTAATTGTTTTATATGAACTTTGTTATTTTGCGGTGCGTCAAACAAAGCGGTTGACTGCGCTCTGTGAGGTGCATATTCTTCCAAGTCCTTTCCTACATGTTGTGTTCGGGCTGAATCGTCACCGGGGGGTGACCGGATCGGCTCCGACCGCGGACAAATGGGGGAGGGGGCATGTTCAGCGGCGCTTTTCAGGGGCGACGGTGGCGTGTCGGGGGGTCTTTTTGCTTTCGCCAATTACTTTCGCCAAGAAACAGACGCATCGGGAGTCGTGCCGTCGTAATGAATACTGTTGCCAAAATTAATACCGGGGTTGCTCGAAACATCGCATTTCAGGAAGCCTCCCTGGACATCTGGGATAAGAAGTACCGACTGGCTGCAAAGGACGGTACGCCTATCGACCAGACAATGGATGACACCTACAAGCGTGTGGCGCGTTCGCTGGCAGACGTGGAACAGTCCGAGGTCCGCGAGCACTGGTACGACGAGTTTCTCTGGGCGCTGCGTAAGGGAGCGATCCCGGCAGGCCGCATCATCTCCAATGCGGGTGCGAAGGAGCACAAGCCGGCGACCTCGACCATCAATTGCACCGTGTCGGGAACCATTCGTGACTCGATGGACGACATTCTCGGCAAGGTGCACGAGGCCGGGCTGACGCTCAAGGCCGGGTGCGGCATCGGCTACGAGTTTTCGACCCTCCGCCCGCGGGGTGCCTATGTATCCGGTGCCGGCGCATACACGTCCGGGCCGCTGTCGTTCATGGATATCTACGACAAAATGTGTTTCACGGTGTCTTCAGCCGGCGGGCGACGCGGCGCGCAGATGGGCACTTTCGAGGTCGGGCACCCCGACGTCATGGAATTCATTCGCGCCAAGCGCGAGAGCGGTCGCCTGCGGCAGTTCAACCTTTCGCTGCTTGTCACTGACGAGTTCATGAAGGCCGTGCGCGAGGATCTCGACTGGCAGCTCGCCTTTCCGGTTCGTGAGTCGGAGATTGGCGGGGAAGACACGGACGATGAGAGCCGTTACCTCTGGCGCGAGTGGCCGGAAACGTCGAACTATATCTGCAACGACGAAGGTCTCGTGCTCTGCCGGATCTACAAGACGGTTCCGGCGCGGCGCATGTGGGACGTGATCATGTCGTCAACCTACGATTTCGCCGAGCCGGGTTTTGTGCTGGTCGATCGTGTCAACGAGATGAACAACAACTGGTGGTGTGAAAACATTCGTGCCACCAACCCCTGTGGGGAGCAGCCACTGCCCCCGTACGGCTCCTGCCTGCTCGGGTCCGTGAACCTGACGAGCTTTGTCCGCCAGCCTTTCCAGGAGGAGGCGCGGTTCGACTGGCAGGAGTTCCGCAAGGTCGTCTCCGTGTTCACGCGGATGCTGGATAACGTAGTCGAGATCAATGGCCTGCCGCTTGCCCGGCAGCGTGACGAGATTCGCCGCAAGCGCCGGCACGGCATGGGCTTTCTCGGACTGGGCTCAACGATCACGATGCTCAGGATGAAGTACGGCAGTCGGGACGCGGTTGCCTTCACCGAACGGGTCGCTCGGGAACTGGCGATGGCGGGCTGGGAGGCCGCGCTTGATCTGGCCAGGGAAAAAGGCCCGGCGCCGCTGCTGCTCGAAGAGTTCGAGGTGACCCCGGCCATGTTGCGCAAGCGGCCGGAAATGGCGCGCGACGGCATACGCGCCGGCGATCGTCTGCCGGGGCGGATTCTTCACGCACGCTACAGCCGCTATATGCAGCGCGTGGCCGCGGAGGCTCCCGAACTCGTCGAACAGCTCGCCGAGACCGGCGCGCGCTTCACTCATCACAGTTCAATTGCGCCGACCGGAACGATTTCGTTGTCGCTGGCAAACAATGCGTCAAACGGTATCGAGCCGTCATTTGCCCATCACTACTTCCGTAACGTCATACGTGAGGGCAGGAAGACCAAGGAGCGCATCGACGTGTTCTCCTTCGAGTTACTGGCGTACCGGGCACTGGTCAACCAGGAAGCGATGCCCGATGGAACCCGGGCCGAGGAGAAATTGCCGGAGTACTTTACGACGGCGGACGATGTGACGCCGCGCGAGCACGTGGACATCCAGGCAGCCGCGCAAAAATGGGTTGACTCCTCGATCTCCAAGACGGCGAACGTCCCGACCGACTACCCCTACGACGACTTCAAGGACATCTACCTGTACGCCCATGAAAAGGGGCTCAAGGGTTGCACGACCTTCCGGTTCAACCCGGAAGCCTTCCAGGGCGTGCTGGTCAAGGAAGATGACCTGAAGAACACGACCTACGTCTTTACACTGGAAGACGGCACCGAGGTGGCGCTCAAGGGTGATGAGCCCGTCGAGTACGACGGTGAGACGCACACGGCTGCAAATCTTTATGACGCCCTCAAAGAGGGCTACTACGGTAAGTTTTGAGGCATCGCGAAGGCGGTGCGGGGTATTGAAATGAGCAAGACGCAGAAAATCGATCAGAAAATCGTCAAGTACAAGGTTCAAAAGCCGCAGGACCCGGCCCAGGCTAAGGCCGTTGCACGACTCGAGGTGCCGGTTGCCGAGGGCGGGGACAAGGTCATCTGGATGCACGAAAAGCTCGAGCGTCCGGAGGTCCTGATCGGCTCCACGTACAAGATAAAGACGCCGGTATCGGACCACGCCATGTACGTGACGATTAACGACATCGTCCTGAACGAAGGGACGACTCATGAGCAGCGCCGTCCCTTTGAAATTTTCATCAACTCGAAGAACCTCGATCATTTCCAGTGGATCGTTGCGCTGACGCGGATTATTTCCGCCGTGTTCCGCAAGGGCGGTGACGTGACGTTCCTGGTCGAAGAGCTCAAGGCGGTTTTTGATCCGCGTGGCGGCTACTGGCAGGCCGGCGGCAAGTTCATGCCGTCGATCATCGCCGAGCTGGGCTACGTCATCGAGAAGCACCTGCAGACAATCGGCCTGTTGCACGACCCGGAGATGGACGAGCATCGCAAGAAACTCATCGAACAGAAGCGCAGTGAGTACGAGGCGCAGCAGAAGCAACAGGATGCCTTTGCCAGCAGCCACTACCCACAGGGCGCGCAATTGTGCTCCAAGTGCAGCACGGCCGCCGTCGTGATGATGGACGGTTGCATGACCTGCCTGAACTGCGGCGACTCGAAGTGCGGTTGATCTGTGACAAAAGGTTCCTGACATCCCCGCGCGCCAGGGCTGATTTTCTGCTGGCCCTCCGCTGAGGCGGGGCGCCCGGGACGGGCGCGGCGCGTTTCCAATGAGGCGGCGTTTCGCCGCCTCTTTTTTGACTGAATTACACGGATGTGATGTGTGACTGGGATACAGCTTGCGGAGCGCTATAATTTCTGCCCACATGACCCGTTTCACCGCTCGCTTCGTCTGTTGGATCCTGACGCTGTTTGCGGCGGCCCTGCCGGTGGCAGGCGCTGCTGCACAGGGTTTCACCTCTGTTTCAAACGCGCCGGTCGCCGTTCCGGGCCCCGGGCCGGATACCGCGGGCCGGCCGCCACAGCCGGTCGCTCCGACCGGCAACCAGGCGGCCACGGCGGTTGCGCTGAGCTTTTCTTCGATTTCTGCGTCGGCATCAGCCGCGGGCGGTACCCCCGAGGCGGGCTATGGGCCCCCGCAGGCTGACAAAGTATTGATCAACAAGCGAGAGCGGCGGCTGTACCTGCTCAAGGGCGGTGAGACGATTGCCGAATATCCGATCAAGCTCGGTCTCAATCCGTTTGGCCACAAGCAGCGGGAGGGTGACTTTCGAACACCCGAAGGCAGCTACAGCCTGGTCCGGCGCAATCCGAGCAGCCGCTTCTTCCTTTCCATCGAAGTTTCCTATCCGAATGGCGAGGATCGCGCCAGGGCGCGCGAAGCCGGCGTTCGCCCGGGCGGACTGATCATGATTCACGGCCAGCCCAACGTGCCCAGGAAGCCGCCTGACTACTACGCCTCAAAGGACTGGACCGACGGCTGCATTGCGCTCAGCAATGCCGACATGGTGGATATCTGGCAGCGCACAACGCTCGGGACGCCCATAGAGATCCGGCCGTGAGCGCCCGCGTGGATGCCGCGGTGACTGCGGTCAATGAAGACGACCCCGTCGATGCGCGAGTCACTCCGAAAGGCAGCCTCGAAAACCTCTCGCAGCAGGAAGTGGATCGGCTGCTCGATTCCTCGCGCGGGGGGCTCTATCCGCTGTACCGGCGCTGTTCGCTGGCCGTGTTGAACGCCGGCGGTGAGACGGACGACGCGCGGGCCATATTCAAGCGCTATGCTGATTTCGAAATTCGGGTTGAGCGCCAGGCATGGGGCGTCAAACTCGAACTGAGTCACGCGCCGGCGAGTGCCTTCGTCGATGGCCGCATGATCCGCGGAATCCAGGAGCACCTGTTCGCCGTGTTGCGCGACATTCTCTACCTGCACGGCGAAATCTACGAACATGGTAGCGTCGAGCTGCGGGACTCGGAAGCGATCACGGACGCGATCTACCGGATACTGCGCAACGCGGGCGTTCTGCTTCCCCGGGTGCGGCCGGACCTCGTCGTCTGCTGGGGCGGGCATTCAATCGGTCGGGAGGAATACGAGTACACGAAGCGGGTCGGCTACGAGCTCGGTTTGCGTCACCTGAACGTCTGTACCGGCTGCGGCCCCGGAGCGATGAAGGGACCGATGAAAGGCGCCGCCATCGGTCATGCCAAGCAACGGGTGTCCGATGGGCGCTATGTCGGTCTCACGGAACCGGGCATCGTCGCGGCCGAGCCGCCGAATGCCATCGTCAACGAGCTGGTGATCCTGCCCGATATCGAAAAGCGACTCGAGTCCTTCGTTCGCATGGGGCACGGGATTGTCGTGTTCCCCGGTGGCGTGGGGACGGCCGAAGAGATTCTCTACCTGCTCGGTATCCTGCTGGATCCCGCGAACGAGGCGCAGCCATTGCCGGTGGTCTTTTCCGGGCCTGCCGAAAGCGCGGACTATTTCGAGCGCATCGACGAATTCCTTGCCGCGACCCTGGGTTCCGCGGTCCGCCGGTGCTATCGAATCATCCTCGATGACCCGCCGGAGGTGGCGCGAGCCATGCGCCGCGGCGTGAACGACGTCCGTGATTTTCGCCGTCGGCACAGCGACGCCTACAATTACAACTGGTTGCTGAAGATTCCCGATGCCCTGCAAAGACCCTTCGAGTCGACGCACGAGAACATGGCGGGATTACAGCTGCGAATGGGCCGGCTACCGCACGAACTGGCCGCCGATTTGCGGCGTGCGTTCTCGGGAATCGTCACCGGCAATGTGAAGGAGAATGGCCTGCGCCTGATCGAAGAAAAGGGCCCGTTTGAGCTGCATGGTGACCCTGAACTGATGGGGCCACTCGGGCGGTTGCTCGAGTCGTTCGTACGCCAGGGCCGGATGAAGATCGAGGGCACATACAAGCCCAGCTACCGCGTCGTTACCTGATATTCGCGCATATCTGTGACCCAGTTACCGGACGGCTGCCAGTGCGCTTGGTTAGCGTGACCAGTATGCGGCAGGTAACAGATCATGAGTGAATACAAGGCGATTCCCGGGAAGCCCGGTTTCGGCTCTTCGCCGACGCTGGACGCCGGGGCCCGGCGCGCAAAGTTCGGCACGGCCGCCGATGGCTGGGATGCCTATAACAACTGGCTGGACCGGGTGCGGCAGCAGCCCCGGTCGACCTCGCGTCAGGCGGTCGTTTCAAAGTCGCTGTACAGTATTTCCAGCTACAAAAACTGGGCAGATAAGGCGCGCAGTGCGTTCGACGACAAAGGTTGAGCGACGCGCGCACCGGTGGAGTTATCATTAAGCGTTGGCGGGGCAAGCCCGCGGGGCTGGCTTGTTACTTGCTGACTGTTGACGATCCCGTGCATGGAACGCTTGCTTAAATGGCTGGATGACGTTGACGATCTGATGATCGTTTTTCGCGGTCACGCGCGTTCGGTGATGCTGACCGTCCTACTGCTCGTTGTATTTGTTACGGTAGTCGGGGCAGTATTCGTCCTCGGTCCACCCGACCTGTTGGCGTCGCCGTAAGAAACACCATGAATGACGAAAAGCGATCCGATCGGCGCTCGCGCCTGACGGAAGAGCAGTACCGTGTGACCCAGAACAAGGGCACCGAACCCGCGTTCTCCGGACGTTACCTGCACAACAAGGACAGCGGCACCTACGCCTGCGTCTGTTGCGGCATGGAGTTGTTTGCCTCGGAGGCGAAATACGACTCCGGCTCCGGCTGGCCGTCTTTCTGGTTGCCGCTGGCGGGTGACCGGGTGCTTACGCATACCGACACCAGTCACGGGATGCTGCGCAAGGAGATCACCTGTGCCGGCTGCGGGGCCCACCTGGGTCACGTCTTCGACGACGGACCGCAGCCTACCGGGCTGCGTTACTGCGTGAATTCCGCATCGCTGGACTTCGAGCCCGGCGATAAGAGCGACTGAGTCCCGGCACCGACCGTCGGTATCGATATCGTCGCTTTCAACGGTCAGCGACCTCAGGGTTCAGGCTGTAGGTGCCGGTGAGCGTCGCCTCCGCCAGCACATGGCCTTCGATGGCCGCGCGTACCTGCGCTCCGGTAAATGCGCCTTCGACCGGACAGCGGACAAGGTCGGTCGCGTACACCACAAAATGGTAGTGATGCAGCCGTTCGTCATTCCAGGGCGGACACGGCCCATCGTAGCCGAGGTACTGGCCACTCATCGCGGGGTCACCCGCGAACCAGTCACTGTAATCGTTCGCGCCCTGGCGCGACTGAGCGGGGCCTGGCGGCGCCTGCTTGCCATGCGCAACAACGCCGTCTGCGCAGCTGGCTTCGGCGATTTCACTGATCCCGGGTGCGATATCCACCATGACCCAGTGGAAAAACTCCCCGCGAGGCAAGCTGGCCGGTACGCTGCGCCCGGGCTTGTTGACGTCGTCAGGCCGCGTCGGGACGTCGGAATCAATGCACAAGAGCACCAGTGAACGGGTGCCGTCCGGGCAGTCCGTCCAGCTCAGCTGCGGGTTGCGATTCTGGCCCGGACGCACATGCTGCGCCGGGTCGGGCGCGCAGAATGCGAACGCCTCGGGAATGCGCTGGCCGTGTTCGAAGCTTGCAGAGATCAGTCGCATGGCGGGATCCTCTGGCGGAGTACGGATCAGAGATTCTGGCACACTCAGACGGTGTCGTCCGGAGCGAAGAATTGAACGAGCCCTTCAAACCCCCATTGCCGGTTGCGATCGCGATCGATGGCCCTGCAGGCTCCCTCGAGGCAAGGATCGAAGTGCCTCAGTCCGTGCATGCGCCGCGGGCCGTTGGTGTCGTCTGCCACCCGCATCCGCTGCATGGCGGCACCATGCAGAACAAGGTCGTACATACGCTTGCACGATCGATGCAGTCGCTCGGCGCACCGACGGTGCGCTTTAATTTCCGTGGCGTCGGCGCAAGCGACGGTCGATATGATGATGGCAGGGGTGAGATCGATGATGCACTAACGGTGATCGAATGGGCCCGATCCCGGTGGGCGTGCGATGAGTTGTGGCTCGGCGGATTCTCGTTCGGCGCTGCGGTGGCCCTGCTGGCCGCGGATGCGGCAGCGCCCCGGCAACTGGTCACCGTAGCCCCGCCCGTGCCGCGGATGGAGCTGGCGTCGATACGCCGACCGCAGGCCCGATGGCTGATCGTTCAGGGTGACGCAGATGAACTGGTGAGCATCGATGCCGTTCGAGACTGGGCGGAAGGTTTCGAACCGCCACCCCGGTTGCTTGCAATGGCCGGTGCCGAGCACTTCTTTCATGGTCGCCTTGGTGAACTGCGCCAGGCGGTTGTCGATTTTCTCGGCTCAGGGAACGGATCCCGCGACTGAGCGGCCGAAATGCCTGGGTCCGCTCGCGGGCAAAGTCACCGGGGCGGCGCAGTGCCGCCCCGGCTAGAAACCACTTGCGTTTAGCCCACCATGTCCTTGAGACCTTTGAGCGGCAGCAGGCGAACCTTCTTGCTGGCCGGCTTGGCCTTGAATACCATTTCCTCACCCGTGAACGGGTTGGTGCCCTTACGCGCCTTGGTTGCAGGCTTCTTGACGACCTTCATCTTGGTCAGACCAGGGTAGGTGAACACCCCGTAGGACCGAAGACTCTTGCGGATCGTCGTATTGAGAGATTCCAAAACCTCGCTGACCTGTCTCTTTGACAGCCCCGTGTCCTTGGAAATAGCCGCAAGGATGTCGGACTTGGTCGGCGGTGAGGTCTTCTTTGCCATTTGATGTCTCCTGATTGAATGAATCGCGGGCCGCTGGCCCCGTTGATCGATTGGCGCGCGGAAAATAACATAAGTTTGAAAGGTGTTTAAGCGCTCCGGAGCCTTTTTTTCCAGTATCGAAGCGATCAGTCTGCGAAAAACTCCCGCTTGAGCTGCACCTTGTATGGATTCGTCTGTCCCTCGGGCCTGGCCTGGATGTCAAAGACCAGTATCTCGGCCCCGGCGATGCCAACCTCGCCAATGAAGTAAACCGACTGGCCTTCAGTGACCCGGCGAACCTGCAGGTCTTTCAATTGCCCGTTCAGGTTGTGCGCAGTCGCGGTGACCATTCCGTCAACCGGCGACGTGCGTTCATCGGCGTCTTTGCGGACCATCGACACGTTGAGCAGCACCCTGTTTGCGCTGCGCTCGATGCCGAAAGCTCGGGCGACATCAGCGCTCAGTTCGTCTGAGCGCACGGCGTTATAGTGCACCTGGTAGTCGCCGAAATCCTGGTGACTGGGTTCGCTCGGCGATGCCTCGCGCGCCCGGCTGGTGTCCGGGCCGTTCTGGCCGCAACCCGCGACCGCGAGCAGCAGAGCCAACGCGATAAGGCGCGAGGTGCGTCGACGCATCTTCGTGTCCCCCTCAGGTGCTGAATCTCACTTCCAAGCGTTAACTATAGTCCAACGCAAAAACCTGTGCCTGCCGAGTTTTCCCTTTCAATCGAATCGGAGCAGGTCGGCCAGCGGCGCGGGTATTTCAGCTCCCTGCAGTATGCGTACGCGCTTGTTTCGGTCGGTGTGCCCGCGTTCGATTCGTACCCTTGACCGCGGTACGGCAAAAACTTCCGCCAGGAATTCGATCAGCGCCGCATTGGCGCGCCCATCCACTGGTGGCGTATTGAGGCGGACACGCAGTCGTTCGCCTAACAGGCCCGCAAATCCGTTGCTGCTTGCGCGCGGTTGAACGCGAAGTTCAAGTACGAGGTCCACCCCGTCACGTCGCGCCGCACTCATTCTCGCTTCTTCAATGCAGGAGGATCTGCAAGGCCTGCAGTCCGATCAGCACGAACAGCGCCGACAGGTCCAGTCCTCCCAGCGGGGGCACCACACGCCGCACCGGTCTCAACAGGGGTTCGCAGATCCTTCCAAGAAGCTCATTGGCGGGGCTGTGGGTACCCGGTGCGACCCAGCTCAACAGTGCGTAGATAAGAATTGCCACGGTGTAGAACTGCAGGATCGTCTGCAGGAGTTCGCGCAAACCGGCGATCAGGGCGCCAACCGGCCCGAGGTGGATCCCGGCCACCAGCATGATGATCGCGGTCCCGGCCACCTGTACCAGCACCAGAGCGACCACCGATGCGAGATCCAGCTTGCCGACAGGTTTGAACACCTTGCGCAAAGGCATGACCAGCGGGTTGGTCACTTTCAGGACGGCCTGGCCGATCGCGTTGCGAAAATCCGCGCGCGAATAGGGCATGATCGTGCGAAGCAGAAAAACGACGACGACCATTGTCAGCAGCGCGTTGAGGATGAAAAGGATGGCTTGCATGGTGCTCCCGGGAAGTCAGCGGTACTCATCGGCCAGCTGCATCGATCGCTCGGCCGCAGCCTTTATCGCGCGGGCAAAAATACCACGGACGTCCGCCTGATCGAGCACCGCCAGGGCGGCGGCCGTTGTGCCGCCGGCCGAGGTGACCTGTTCGCGCAGCCGGGCAGGTGATTCAGGGCCTTGCGCGACCATGCACCCGGCACCGCGAGCGGTTTCGATAGCCAGCAGCCTTGCGGTTTCCGCTGGCAGCCCGAATGCCAGGCCGGCCTGCTCCAGCGCCTCGGTCAGCAGGAAGAAATAGGCCGGGCCACTGCCGGAGATGGCGGTTACCGCATCCATCTGCGACTCCTCGGCAAGCCAGACCGTGGCGCCGCCCGCGCGCAGAATTGCCTCGGCGGCATCGCGCTCGGGAGGTGTGACAGTTTCCCGTGCAAACAAGGCGGCAACGCCCGCGCCGATCAGCGCCGGACGGTTCGGCATTGCCCGGACCAGTGCGCATCCGGCGCCCAGCCATCGTTCCAGGTCCGCGAGCCGGATGCCGGCGGCAATCGAAATGACCAGCGCGCGGCGCGCGCCGAGCGCGGCTGCAAGCTGCCTGGCCACGTCAGCGAGTTGTTGCGGTTTGACCGCCAGCACGATGGCGTCGGCGTCGGTTACCGCGAGCGCATTATCGGCGTGAACGGCGACCGCAAAGCGCTCGCGCAGTCGCTTTCGCTGTTCGTGGATCGGTTCGGCGACGCTCAGCATCGAGCGATCGAAGCCCTTGGCGAGCAGCCCGCCGACCAGGCTCGTGGTCATGTTGCCCCCGCCAATAAAAGTGATGCGCATGTTCAGCACTTCCCGCTCACTCCCTCGGTCCAAAAACAGCGGTACCCACGCGGACGATCGTCGCGCCTTCGGCGATGGCGGCCTCCAGGTCATCACTCATCCCCATAGACAGCGTGTCCAGTTCGTGCCCGCGGCGGTTCAGTTCCTCCAGCAGGCCGCGCAGTTCAGCGAACGGCACCCGCTGTGAACGGCTGTCCGGGCTTGGAGGCGGGATGCACATCAGGCCGCGCAACTTCAGGCCCGGCAGTGCGGCCACGGTCTCGGCGAGCTCGGAAAGGGCAGCCGGCTCAGCGCCCCCTTTGCCTTCTTCCGGGCGCAGTCGCACCTGGATCAGCACCTGCAATGGCGCGGCCTCAGGCGGACGCTGGTCGCTGAGGCGAGCGGCGATCTTCGCCCGATCCACCGTATGGACCCACTGGAAATTCTCGGCGATATCCCGAGTCTTGTTGCTCTGTATATGGCCGATGAAGTGCCACACCAGCTGAAGATCGGACAGTTCCTTGAGTTTTGGCAGGGCATCCTGGAGATAATTTTCGCCGAAATCACCTTGTCCGGCGGCCGCGGCCGCCCGCACCGCCGCCGCCGGGTGCTGCTTGCTCACGGCGACCAGACGCACCTCGGCCGGGTCGCGTCCGGCCAAAAGGGCCGCGGAAACGATCCGACGACGCACGGATTCGAGCCTCCCGGCCGAGAAGTGCGGAGTAGTTAACATATTGGAGCCCGGTGCACTGACTTATACTTCGGCTGCCCGCCTCCTTCACCCGGTCTGGACACACCGCGCGGGCATGAGGACAACTCGATGGCTGTCGACATCGCTCAACTGCTGGCTTTTGCAGTAAAGAACAACGCTTCCGACCTGCACCTTTCTGCGGGCGTACCACCCATGATTCGTGTCGATGGCGACATGAAGCGGATCAACATGCCGCCGCTGACGCACAAGGAAGTGCACAGCATGGTGTACGACATCATGAATGACAAGCAGCGGAAGGCTTTCGAAGAGTTCTATGAAACGGACTTTTCGTTTGAAATCCCGAAGCTTGCGCGATTCCGTGTCAACGCGTTCAATCAGAATCGAGGCGCTGCATCGGTCTTTCGAAACATCCCCTCGCTGGTGCTGACGCTCGATGACCTGAACGCGCCAAAGATTTTCAAGGACATCGCGATGCAGCCACGCGGCCTGGTGCTGGTCACCGGTCCGACGGGCTCAGGCAAATCCACGACGCTCGCGGCGATGGTGGACTACATCAATGACAACCGGCCGGATCACATCATCACAATCGAGGATCCGATCGAGTTCGTGCATGAGAGCAAACGCTGCCTGATAAACCAGCGTGAGGTGCACCGGGACACCCTGGGCTTCAGCGAAGCGCTGCGCTCGGCCCTGCGCGAAGACCCGGACGTCATCCTGGTCGGCGAGATGCGCGACCTGGAAACCATTCGCCTCGCGTTGACCGGCGCAGAGACAGGCCACCTGGTCTTCGGCACCCTGCACACGAGTTCGGCGGCGAAAACCATCGACCGGATCGTGGACGTATTCCCCGCAGCCGAGAAGGAGATGGTTCGCGCCATGCTCTCTGAATCGCTGCGTGCCGTGATCTCGCAGACCCTGCTCAAGCGCATTGGCGGCGGCCGAATTGCGGCCCACGAAATCATGATCGGCACGCCGGCCATTCGCAATCTGATTCGCGAGGGCAAGATCGCCCAGATGTACTCGGCGATCCAGACAGGGCAGGCGTCGGGCATGCAGACGCTGGACCAGTGCCTGAAGGAACTGATGCAGAAGGGTCTGATCACGAAGGAAGAGGCTCGCTACCGGGCGCAGCACAAGGAGGAATTCTGATGGCTACCAGACCCGCGGAAGTCGGGCGAGTACTCGATCGCGAGACCGGGATCAAGTTGATGCAGGACCTTCTGCGCCGCATGGTCGAGCGCAAGGGGTCGGACCTGTTCATTACGGCGGGCTTTCCGCCGGCGATCAAGGTCGATGGTGAGATCCTGCCCCAGACCAAGGAGCCGCTCTCGCAGGAGCAGGCGGCGCTGCTGGTGCGGGCGATCATGAACGATCGCCAGACCAAGGAGTTTGACGCGACCAAGGAGTGCAACTTCGCGATCGCGCCGCCCGGCATCGGGCGTTTTCGTGTCAGCGCCTTTGTGCAGATGGGGCTGACCGGGGCGGTGCTCCGCACGATCAACGTCAAGGTACCAACGATCGAGGAACTCGAGCTTCCGCCGATACTCAAGGAAATCGTGCTGTCAAAGCGTGGCCTCGTCATCCTGGTCGGCGCCACCGGCTCGGGTAAGTCGACCACCCTGGCGGCGATGGTCGACTACCGCAACGAGAAGACCCGCGGGCACATCATCACGATCGAGGATCCGATTGAATACGTGCATATGCACAAGAACTGTGTCGTGACTCAGCGTGAGGTGGGTGTTGACACCGAAAGTTGGCACATGGCGCTGAAGAACACGCTGCGCCAGGCGCCGGATGTCATCCTGATCGGCGAGATCCGGGACCGTGACACGATGGAATACGGCATCCAGTTCGCGGAAACCGGCCATCTCGTGCTGGCGACGCTGCATGCCAACAGTGCCAACCAGGCGCTCGATCGAATTATCAATTTCTTCCCGGAAGATCGGCGCGAACAGTTGCTGATGGACCTGTCGCTGAATATTCGCTCGATGATCTCCCAGCGGCTGATTCCGCGCGACGCGGACACGGGCGGGCGAATCGCGGCGATGGAAATCCTGCTGAACACGCCGCTGATCGCCGACCTGATCTTCCGCGGCGAGGTCAGTGCGATCAAGGAAGTCATGGCGAAGTCCAACCGTCTGGGCATGCGGACATTCGACCAGGCCTTGTTTGATCTGTACGAGGAACGATTGATCACTTACGAAGAGGCGCTGAGAAACGCCGATTCGAAAAACGAAATCCGCCTGCGAATCAAGCTCGAAAGCAAACGCACCGACAAGGTGAAAACGGGTGACACGAGTTCGCTCAGGATTATCGAAGACGAGGACCAGTAGGGGCACCCGGCATGACGGCAATCGACAAAGATCAGGATATCGACGACACGAGTCGCGTTAGTCAACCCGTACTCAGCGACTCCACGGGCTCGGCCCGCACAGCGCGGAATTTCGTACTCAATACGCGGCCGTTGTTCAAATTGATGGTCGAGAAGAAGGCCTCGGACCTGTTTTTCACTTCCAACGCGCCGATCAAGATCAAAATCGAGGGCGAAATCATGCCGGTCAACCGGCAGGTTCTCGATGCCGAACAGGTCAAGCAGGCCGCCTACGGCCTGATGAACCAGGAGCAGATCGATTATTTCGAGCAGGAGCTCGAAATCGATTTTGCAGTGTCCGAGTCCGGCCTGGGGCGCTTCCGCGTTGCGGTGTTCCACCAGCGTGGCAATCCGGCGATGGTGTTGCGTTACATCACAGCGGACCTGCCGATGATCGAGGACCTTGGCCTGCCGCCGATCATGAACGAGCTGGCCATGATCAAGCGCGGCCTCGTGCTGATGGTCGGTGCAACCGGTTCGGGCAAGTCGACGTCGCTGGCGGCGATGATCAATTATCGAAACGAGGTCCGTTCGGATCACATTCTGACCGTTGAGGATCCGATCGAGTTTCTACACAACAACAAGCGTTCCATTGTCAATCAGCGAGAGGTCGGCCTGGACACGAAGTCGTTCCACCGTGCATTGCGCAGCGCGATGCGGGCCGCACCGGACGTTATCCTGATTGGCGAGATCCGTGATCGTGAGTCGATGCAGTACGCGATTACTTTTGCGGGCACGGGCCACCTCTGCCTGGCTACACTGCACGCGAACAACGCAGCCGAGACGCTGGATCGAATCATCAACATGTTCCCGATCGACCAGCATTCGCAGATTTTCCTGGACTTGTCCCAATACCTGAAGGCGATCCTGTCGCAGCGGCTGGTCATGGGGAAGGACGAGAAGCGCTGCGCGGCAGTCGAGGTCCTGCTCAATACGCCGCATGTGCAGGAACTGATCAAGAAGGGCGATGTCGTCGGGGTCAAGGAGGCACTCTGGGCCAGCAGCGAGCAGGGTATGCAGAGCTTCGATACGGCGCTGTATCAGCTCTATCTTGACGGCAAGGTCACGCTCGAGGAGGCGCTGAAGAGCGCGGATTCGAGAACCAACCTCGAGGCGAAGATCAACTTCGGCTAGTGGGTTGCGCCAACGCGGCGAACTGCAGCCGCTGGTTTCTTCAGGATCGGTGACTGAACTCCCCCCGCGCCTGGCGCTCGAGCGCGGAGTCGGGCGAACATCCTGTGGTGATCGCACCCGGTGGGTTTCCGGGCCGCTTTTCGGCCAGGCGAATATCGTGGAGCGACTCGAAACACGGCCCGGGAGCCCGACTGGCGCCCGCCGGAAGGCTTCGAGTTCCAGCCGTTAAAACGGCGGTCTTTTGGGGCAGCGGCCTTTCAGCCACGGTGAATCCGGCGCATTGCGGCCATCCGCCCGAACAACTCGGTCACTGCAGTGGGTTCGCCGCCACCTTTGTATTCACGATAAAGCGTGTCCACGTTCACGGCGATTCGTTCTGCATCGCCCCAGTTCGCGTAGTCGCCGAGCGCGATGTCTCGGGTCGCTTCATTGACGTCCATGCCGGCATCGAAGCGCATGCGGGCTTCGGTGTCGATGTAGCGCAGGTAGTCGGCAACGCGCCGTACGCCCGCCTTGTCGGTGATCGGGCCGTGGCCGGGCACGATGACGTCCACGTCCATCGCGCAGATTCGCTCGCAGGCATCGAGCCAGTTCGCGACCGGGCCGGCCCACATCAACGGCGTGCCGTCGATAAAAAGGATGTCGCCCGTGAAGACCACGCGATCGCCCGGGATATGCACGAGCACATCGCCGGCCGTGTGTGCCGGGCCGACCTCGATCAGTTCCACCGGCTTGTCGCCGACGCGGAGACCCAGTCGCTGATTGAAGGTCCGCGTAGGCAGCCGTTCGCGTACGCCGGCGAAATCAAATGGGGAGAAGATCTCCTGCAGGTAGGCGCCGGTTTCACCCATTACGGGTGCCGCGGACATGATCTGCGCAAGCATTGCCGCGGAGACCTGCTCCATTTCCTTCGCGCTGGCTTCCGAGGCGATGATTTCGGCTTCCGGACAGCAACCATTGCCATGCGTGTGATCGCCGTTCGCATGCGTATTGACGACGGTCTGAATGTCGGCACCGGCCAGGCCGGTGGCGTCCTGCATGGCCGACAACATCTCGATCGTGAGCGGCATATCGAAAAGCGTATCCACGAGCAATGACTGGTCGCCGTCAACGACCAGCCCCGCGTTTGACCAGCCCCAGCCGCCGTCCGGTTGCAGGTATGCAAACAGGCCGTTGCCGATGTCGTGCAGGCCTTTCTGGTAGGTCCATCTCGATGCCATGGGTCAGCCCTCCGGGCATGTGCCCGCGTTCCGTGACGGTTTCAGGCGGCCGGCGGAAAGACCGCATTGGCGTCGAACACCGGTCCGTCCACGCAGACACGTTTCATTTCGAGTCCCGATTCGGTGACTACGGGGATCGTGCAGCCCGCGCAGCCACCGACTGCGCAGGCCATGAATTCCTCAAGTGAGACCTGGCAGGGTATGTCGAACCGACGGGCGACCCGGGCTGCGGCCTGCAGCATCGGCGTCGGCCCGCAGGCGAGCATCTGTGTCTGCGCGCGCACGTCCTCGTCCAGCGAATCGAGCCAGTGGGCAGCGAGGTCGGTGACGTAGCCGTCGAAGCAGCCCGCAAATCCAGCGAGGGATGCCAGACGACTGGCAACACCCCAGTCCTCGAGCAGCGGCATGCAGGCAATGGCGGCCGCGGGCATGCCGGGAACCAGAATTCGCGACGGCTGGGTGCGGAACGGGAACGGGATTTCAGAACCCATGAGTACGAGCGGCTGCCACTTCGCGTCGTTGCGCGACTTGAGTCGTTCGGCGAGGAACACCATGGGCGGAATGCCTACGCCGCCGCCGACCAGCAGCGTTCGCGGCCGCGTGGCGGCTGGCTCGAAACCCCGGCCGATCGGACCCATCACGCTCAGCACAGCACCCGGTGGCTGTTTTGAAAGGGCTTCCAGCCCGGCACCGACCACCTTGTAGAGCAGCTCGATCCAGCCGGCCGATGAGCTGGCCCGCATGATCGACAGCGGCCGCCGCATCGGCAGCAGCGCGTCGCAGCTCAGGTGCACGAAGCTGCCCGGCTCGGCCCGGGCGGCGCATTCCGGCGCTTCGAGACGCAGCACGTATTGCCTTCCGGGGAACGCCTGCTGCGAGATCAGCGTGGCGTCCTCGACGAAAATTGTTCCGCGATGCGACTTCTCGCTCATCCTTCCTTCCGTCCGGCTTCGAGGTTGCGCCGTTGCACGTTCCGAACAATGGTCGAGAGCACCGCCATGCGAACCGCAACCCCGTTCGTGACCTGTTGTCGGATGGCCGACTGAGGTCCGTCGGCAACCTCGTCGCTGATCTCCACGCCGCGATTCATCGGGCCCGGGTGCAGCACGATTGCATCGGCAGCAGCGCTTGCCATGCTCTGGGGAGTCAGGCCCCACTCCCTGCAGAACGCGACGCCGTCGGGAATGTTGGCGGCGGCCATCCTTTCACGCTGGATGCGCAGCGCCATCACGACGTCGGCGTCCCGGATGCCGGCGGCCAGCGAATCGAAGCGCCGTGCCGATTCCATTTCTCCGGCATCGGGCATCAGGGTCGGCGGGCCGACCAGGCGCAGCTCTCCGACACCGAGTGTGGTCAATGCGCGCGCGGTGGACCGCGCAACCCGCGAATGTCGAATATCACCGACGATCGCGACGCAGAGAGAACCCGGGTCGCCCTTGCGCTGCCGGATGGTCTGTACGTCGAGAAGACCCTGCGTCGGGTGCGAAACATGTGCTTCACCGGCGTTCAGTACGCTGACCTGGGGGCCTACGTGCCGGGCGACGAACGCGGGCAGCCCCGGCTCCGCATCACGCATCACGAACACGTCCGCGTTCATCGCCTGCAGCGTGTAAATTGTATCGAGTACGGATTCTCCCTTCGCACGGGAGGAGGACTTCAGGTCGAGGTCGACGACGTCGGCGCCGAGGCGCATGGCGGCCAGTTCAAATGAAACCCGCGTTCGTGTGCTGGGCTCAAAAAAGAGGTTGGCCACCGTACGGCCGGCAAGGCTCTGGTCGCGCGCCGGCAGGTCGCCCGGCGAACGGACAAAAAACTGCGCAAGGTCGAGCAGTTGCAGCAGTTCGTCGCGACTCAGACCGTCGAGTGTCAGCAGGTGACGTATTCGCCCGGAGGGGTCGCGCTGCAGGTCCTGGCCTGTGTCCATGTTCAAGGGGTACTCCCGGGTTCGTGCTTGTGCTCGCTCATCCATGATTCCAGGATCAGGCGGGCGGCATGCGAATCAATCTCGGCACGGCGTATCCGGCGTATTTTCTGGCCCGAGCGCCTCGCCTCGCGCAACTCATCGGTGGCGGCAGCCGAGGTCAGCCGCTCGTCGATGAGGTCGATCGGCAGGCCGAAACGCCCCTCAAGCCGCTCGGCAAAAGCCCGGCAGGCGGCCGTCAGTGCACTCTCGGTGCCGTCCTTATTATAAGGAATACCGACCACGAGGCGCTGCGGGACCCACTGGCGAACCTGTCGGGTCAGGGCCTCCCAGTCGGGCTGCCCCTGGACCGGAATCACGCCGACCGCGCTGGCGCTGCCGGTCGCTGTCTGCCCCACAGCCACCCCGATCCGGCGTGCGCCATAGTCGAATGCCATGACGACCTGCGCGGCGACGGGCTGCACGGTACTCAGGCGTGGCCCGCGTCGGGGCTCAGGCGCGACAGGTCGATACCGAGTAGCTGCCCCGCCGCATGCCAGCGCTCTTCGAGGGGCGTGTCAAACAACAGCCGCTCGCTGGCATTGACGGTCAGCCAGGCGTTCTGAACGATTTCTTCCTCGAGCTGGCCCGCTTCCCAGCCGGCATAACCCAGCGCAACCACGGCTTCCTCGGGGCCCTGACCCGCCGCAAGCGCATCGAGGATGTCGCGCGACGTGGTCAGCTGCAGCTCGCTGGATACCGGCAGGGTGGACTCCCAGGCCCCGCTGCGGCGGTGCAGGACGAAACCGCGCTCGGTCTGCACCGGTCCGCCGCGCAATACGGCTCGCTCCGATGCGCTCGAGCGCATGTAGTCGAGCCCCAGCTGTGTGAATACGTCGCCGAGGCTCATCTCCAGCGACTTGTTTACGATGATACCCAGTGCGCCGCGATCACTGTGATCGCAGATCAGGGTCACGGTCTGCGAGAAATTCGGGTCGGCCAGGCTTGGCATGGCGATCAGGAAATGGTTGTTCAGGTAAGGCCGCGACATGGCACACAGTATCGGGCGAGCGGTCCGTGAATCACAAGGGCGGCGACGATTTCAGCGCCGATCCGCGGGGCGGGCCCCTGTGTTCTGTCCGTCCAGGAATCGCCACTCGTAGGCGATGCGGTAGGTCGAGTGCGCGTCGCGCATCGCGGCCGGAAACGGGTCGAAAGGCGCGCTGAGCCGGACGATCCGCGTGGCCGCGGCGTCCAGCTCGCGATGACCGCTGGATCGCCGAACGACAATGCTCTTGAGGCTCCCATCGGCGTTGATCGTGACCTCGAGCACGGGATTACCGGAAAGGGACCGGCGGCGGACCTCATCCGGAAAATTGATTGTGCCGACACGCTCGATCCTGCGTCTCCAGTTATCGCGGTAGCGCGCGACGGCCGACGCCTGCGTGTCGGCCATCAGCTGATCGCTGGTCACGGGATCCCCGCGCAGCCGCAGCTCCTCGTCGGCGGCGACCGCACGAACGCCTATCTGGGGCCTCGGCCGGGCCTCCATTGGCGGTGTCGCCGACCGGGCAAGTTGTTCGTCCGTTCCGGAGCGGGCGCGGGACGAATCCCTTGCGAGACTGGCGAGCACCTGCGTGTCACCGGCGGCCTGGCTGGCCGGCTCCGGGTCGAACGGATCGCCCTCACTGGCGCCCTGGTTCTGCAGCAGGCTCGCTGAGGCTTCAGGGAGGGAGGTGCGTTTGAGGTCCCGGCCCGTACCGGAGCCGCGCTGGCTGCGCTCTGCGAGATACCCGGCCTCCGGGTTCGCCTCTGTTTCGGGGCCGTCGGATACCAGCAGGACTTCGAGCGTCGGCACGGTCTGCTCATCGGTGGCGGGCGCAGTAAACCGTACGCCGAGGATCACCAGGCCGTGCAGCAGGGCAGCCAGAAACACGGCCGTCGTCAGGCGGTCCTCAGGGCGGCCAATGCGGAGCATCGCTGATCAGGCCTCTAGGTGCCGCGCAATGGCGTCCATCAGGAGGCCGCCGATATCGAGGCCGAATTCCCGGTCGAGTTCCCTGGCCCCGGTCGGGCTGGTGACGTTGATCTCGGTCACGTACTCACCGATGACATCGAGTCCGACGAAAATCATCCCTCGCTGGCGCAGCTCAGGGCCGATCTGAGCGCAGAGCCACCGGTCGCGGTCGGACAGCACTCGACCGACGCCCTTCGCGCCGGCGGCGAGGTTACCCCGGTTGTCCCCGGCCTGGGGTATCCGCGCCAGCGCGTAGGGGACCGGCTCGCCATCGACGAGGATGATCCGCGCATCGCCCGTGGTGACGATGTCCGGTATGTAGCGCTGTATGATCGCGAAACGGTTGCCGTAGTCACTGAGTGTTTCAAAAACGACACTGGCATTGCGGTCCTGCGCGTCGATGACGAAAATCGAGCGGCCCCCCATGCCGTCAAGTGGCTTGCAGACGACCCGCTGGTGCTCGCGCAGAAAAGCATGCATATCGCCCATGTTCCGGCTGATCAGCGTCGATGCGCAACACTGCGGGAACCAGGCTGTGTAGACCTTCTCATTCATGTCGCGCAGTCCCTGCGGCCGATTGACGACCAGCGCACCCTGTTCCTCGGCACGTTCGAGAATGTACGTCGCGTACACGTACTCGGTATCGAACGGAGGGTCCTTGCGCATCAGGATGACATCAAACTCGCCGAGCCGGCAGGTATCGGGCTCACCACGCGTGTACCAGTCCAGCGGGTCATCGCGCACGGCCAGGGGATGCGCCTTGCCCATTGCGATGCCATCGCGCAACCAGATGTGCCGAAGCTCCAGGTAATTGAGATCCCAGCCGCGCGCCTGGGCAGCCAGCATCATCGCCAGTGTGGTGTCCTTGGCCGTTTTGATCTCTTCAATGGGGTCCATCACGACCGCGACACGGATCTTCACGTCGGGCATTGAGTCCTCCTGTGGACGCGCGGAAAGCCCGCGCCGCCTGTGACCACCGTCATGGTATCGAAACCAGCTGATGGCAGGGGTGCATCCAATATGTTAAAAACTCGACGCGAGCACGGCCTCGCGCTTTAGCGTCGTGTTCGCGTCGCTTTTTCCGGGAGTTATTGGAGCATGAACAACACGGCAGCCAGCAGCAGCCACCCACGGCTGGCCGGGCTCAAGGTGCTGGTCATTGATGACAGCAAGACGATTCGCAGGACGGCGGAGACTCTGTTATCCCGCGAGGGATGCGAAGTCCATACCGCCGTTGACGGTTTCGATGCCTTATCAAAGGTAGCCGATCACCAGCCCGATATCGTGTTTGTCGACATCATGATGCCGCGCCTCGACGGCTACCAGACCTGTTCGCTGATCAAGCACAACAAGGTCTTTCGTTCGATACCGGTGATCATGCTGTCCAGCAAGGATGGCCTTTTCGACAGGGCCCGCGGGCGAATCGTGGGCTCCGAGCATTATCTGACCAAGCCCTTTACGCGCGAGGAGCTCCTCAGTGCGATCGAGACACATGTCCGTCGCTGACGTTCCCCTACACGGAGAATCTAACGTGGCACTGGTACTTATCGTGGATGACTCACCGACTGAGGTTCACGTCATGCAGAAGGCCCTCGAGCAGCACGGCTTCAGCACAGCGGCGGCGGCCGACGGCACCGAGGCGCTTTCCAAGGCAAGAGAACTGCATCCTGACCTGATTCTGATGGATATCGTCATGCCCGGCGTGAACGGCTTTCAGGCGACCCGCCAGCTGGCGGCCGACCCGCGGACGAGGTCGATTCCGGTGATAATGGTGACCTCGAAGGCCCAGGAATCCGATCGGGTCTGGGGATTGCGCCAGGGAGCGGTAGACTACATCGTGAAACCATTTTCAATGGACAAGCTGGTGCAGAAAGCCCAGGCCGCTCTGGCGGGCTGAGATGGAGCCAGTATCGGCATTGCGGTCGATGCGGGACCGCCCGTACGAGCTACTGTGCGAACTCGATCGACGGGCCCGGGCCGCCGCCCAGGGTCAGCCAGAGGCGTTCGCGAGTGGTCCGGAATGGGTCGGCATCGCTTTTCGTCTGGGGGGTGAGGCGTTCCTGCTGGCCCGGGAGGAGACCCGCGAGGTCATGGCATTTCCTTCGTCGGTTACCCGTGTTCCGGGTGCCCGAAGCTGGATCCGGGGCCTGTCGAATGTGCGCGGGCAGCTGCTGCCGATTGTCGATCTGAGGTCGTTCCTCGGTTCGGGCGCCACCGACGTGGGGCGCAAGACACGGGTGCTGGTGGCACAGCACCGCGAAATCCCGGCGGGACTCGTGGTCGACGAGGTGATGGGATTTCGGCGATTCTTTGAGAGTGAATTTGCCGCCGACCTGCCGCCGACGCTGTTGCGCTGCGAGCGGTACCTTGCCGGCGCCTTCCGGCGCGGTGCCGAAGTCTGGCCGGTGTTCAGTGTGCGCACGCTGCTGGAGAGTCAGCAGTTCCTTCAGGCGGCGGCGTCTTGAGCGGCCGGCTCCTGGTTAGGCGACCGAAACGGGTAATGACATGACGAACAATATCGATAACGCCAAGATGCTGCCGATTCTGCTCGGTATCGGCATGATCTCAGCCGTATTGGCGGCCAGCAGCCTGATCCATTCGGGCCGGGTGATCCGGGAGCAGACCCGACTCAGCGAGCAGGCCGCAACCCTGTCCGCGCTCGCCCAGAATATTCCGCTGCAGGCTGGAGCGGCCGTGCGCGGGTCGGCGCCCGCCTTCGATTCGCTGGCAAACTCTCGCGCGAATCTGGTCAACATCGTCGGTGAGACCGATGCCGCCGCAGCCCGGACCGCCGAATTCGGTTCGCCCGACGCGTGGTCGGCTTTGCTCGAACAGTCACAGGCGGTCCTCGATGGGCGCAATGCCGCGTTGCGGGCCCAGCAGGCGGCCGCGGGCGTGCGTGAACTGACCCCGCAGCTGCTCGCTGCGGCCGCGAACGTGATGCAGACGATGGAGCCGGCCCGGTTGCGATCTCAGGCCGGGTTTTTCGAGCGCTTCGAACTCAGGGCACAGGCCGTCGGCCAGGATCTCTCTGCGCTTGCCGACGGAACGGCCCCGGTCGAAGCGGCATCGCGCCGATTGACCGATAGCCTCGAATACATGGACCAGGTGGTCATGGGGCTCGCTGGAGAGGAAAACACCATCGGGATCCTGCCTGCGGCCCCAGCCTCGGTCGAGGCGGTCGGGCTATTCGAAGCCGTGTTCCGCAGCGAGCAGGAACAGGTGCGCTCGGTAATTGCGCTCGGCGATCAACTCGAGCAGATGCAGGCTGCGCGCAATGCACTGGCCGGAACGGGCGCAACACTTTCGGCGAGCGTCTCGCAGGCGCGGGAGGCGGCGAGCTTGAGCGCAGGCGGGTGGTTTTCAGCGCCCTGGTTACCGCTTTTTTTCACGGGTTTGACGCTGCTTTCGCTGGGGCTTGCCTACTGGTTGCAGCGGTCTCTGGCCAGCGTCGACCAGGCCGCGACGTTGCAGGCTGAGCAGAACGAACGCAATCAGCAGGCGATCCTTCGCCTGCTGGACGAGCTGTCCAGCCTGGCCGACGGCGATCTCACCGTGCAGGCGACGGTGACCGAAGACATCACGGGGGCGATCGCGGACTCGATCAACTATGCGATCGAGGCATTGCGGGAGCTCGTGACGACAATTAACGACTCGGCGGTCACGCTCGATTCGGCCACCCGCCAGACGCAGGCGATATCCACCCACCTGGCCAAGGGCTCGGCGGCGCAGTCCAAGCAGGTCGCGGCGGCCTCGGAGTCTATCGCTGCAATGGCGGCATCGACGGAAGAAGTCTCCGGCAATGCGGAGCGTTCCTCCGATGTCGCGCGACACGCCGTGGAAATGGCCCATAAGGGTGGAGATGCGGTCAGGCGGACCATCGACGGCATGAACGCGATCCGTGAGAACATCCAGGAGACCTCCAAGCGGATCAAGCGCCTCGGCGAAAGCTCGCAGGAGATCGGCAATATCGTCGAACTCATCAATGACATCGCCGAACAGACCAATATTCTGGCGCTGAACGCGTCGATTCAGGCGTCCATGGCCGGGGAAGCCGGCCGCGGATTCGCCGTGGTCGCCGATGAGGTGCAGCGCCTCGCGGAGCGGGCAGCGAACGCGACCAAGCAGATCGAGGTTCTGGTGCGCACGATTCAGGCCGACACCAACGAGGCCGTCGTTTCCATGGAGCGAACGACGACCGACGTGGTCGGTGGCGCGCTGCTGGCCGAAAATGCCGGGGCTTCACTCGAGGAGATCGAACAGGTTTCAAACCAGATTGCGAGCCTCGTGCAGAACATATCCGCCAGCTCCCGGCAGCAGGCCGGCGTTTCGCAGAGCATATCGCGAAACATGCAGGTGCTCCGCGAGATCAGTTCGCAGACCGCTGAGAGCACGACCGCGACCTCAGCGTCGATCGGCAAGCTCGCCGAGCTGGCCGCGCAGCTGAGAAAATCGGTGACCGGCTTCCGCCTGCCTGAGGGCGCGCTTGCCAGCATGAGCGGCGAGTACCCGGTGCTATCGAATCGCTCAGCGTCCGATGGCGAAGACCTGCCGCGCGTCAGCGGACTGTCCGGCTGAGGCCGCAGGCAGCGGTGTCGATGAACGCAGGACATCTGGCAGCAGGGCTCATTGACGCGGGTCCGGCCTCGCTGCAGATGGTGGTCCGGGAAATCAGCATTGAGCTGGACGAGGCGCGTGCCGCGCTCGAGTCCTTTGCAGAGAAACCCGAAAGCAACCGCGGCGCCCTGGGACGACTGCGCGAGCACATACACCTCGCACAGGGTGCCCTGCGTCTGGCTGAGGTTTACGGTGGCGCGCTGCTGGCCGAAGAAATGGAGCACGTGGCGCGCTACGTGGATGCGGGCAGTGCCGAGAACAAGATAGATAACGATGCATTGGACTCCCTGATGCGGGCAATGGAACAGTTGCCCGCGTACGTGGACCGGGTGGCTTCCGGTGGGCGCGACGTTCCGCTGGCGCTGTTGCCGCTGCTGAACGACATGCGAGCGGTGCGCGGCAGTGCGCTGTTGTCCGAAGGTGCTCTGCTGATGCTCAATCTGGAGTCCACGGCGACGGCTCAGCCGCTGGCGGATGCTGCAGAGACCGCTGACGTTGCCGAACTCGCCCACCGCGAACGACCCCGTTTCCAGCGTGCGCTGCTCGGCTGGATCCGTGGCGGCGACGTGGCGGATCGTCTCGCGACGCTGGCAGCGATAGCCGCGGAGCTGGAGGCAGCGGCGACGACACGGCCGGTCTATCAGTTGTGGTGGGTTGTCGGAGCCGTGGTCGAGGCGCTGCAGCATGATGGCTTGCAGCCCAGCGTGTCGATCAAGCGGCTGCTCGGTCAGGCCGATCGGGAATTACGACGGCTGAATGAAGTCGGCGAGCAGGTCTACGCCAATTCGCCACCCGTCGAATTGCTGAACAACCTGCTGTTTTATGTGGCTCGCGCCTCCAGCAACGGGGCACGCGTGGCCGGGGTCCGCGATTCCTTCCAGCTTGACGACGTACTGCCGCTGGAAAGCGACGTGGACGACGCTCGCGAGACCTTGTCGGCTCCGAGCGTCAAGCTGATGAAGACGGTCGCTGCGGCGATTCGAGAGGACCTGACGCGGGTCAAGGACGTACTCGATATCTTCGTCCGAAAGGGTACCGGGCAGGTCGACGCGCTGGCGCCTCAGCTGGACCTGCTGCGCAAGATCAGCGACACGCTGGGCGTGCTGGGGCTTGGTGCGCTGCGGGACCGCGTCAAGAGTGAGATTGAGTCGCTAAATGCAATCGTGGACAGCCATTCTCCGCCCGACGAATCAACTCTGATCGGGATTGCGGCGGCGCTGATCGAGGTCGAGGACGGGCTGGACAGCCAGCTGGTGCGGATGATCGTTCCCGAAGCCGAGCGGCCTGGCAGTGCTGCAGGTGAGCCGACAGACGAGGAATTTGAACTTGTCCAGCAGGCGGTGCTGCGCGAGTGCATCGTCAACATGGCTCGCATCAAGGAGGCAGTCACCCAGGCGCTCGGCGCGCCGATGGAGGCGCAGGGCCTCGACCAGGTACCGCAGCTGGTCCGTGGAATCACCGCCGGATTGCTGATGCTCGGCAGGCAGCGGGCCGTCGATGCGATGGAGCGTATTGGCCGCTCGCTGACCGACATCGTCCGGCCGGATGCCAAGGGATTGGACGCGGCGAGACTCGACCGGCTCGCCGAGGCGATCGTGGCGATCGAATATTTCATGGAGATGGTGCAGGCCGGGCGGCCCGAGCCCGGCCACATGCTGGAAAATGCCGAGGCTTGTCTCGACGCGCTCGGCCCGGCCGTGCCGGCGGAAGAGCCCGCCGAAGCGGCCGCTGCTGTGTATGCGCAGGAGCAGCCGTCCCTGGCCGGCGCCGGCGATCTGGCCGGGCCCGGACAGCCCCCGGTATTGGAGTCGCTCGAAACCCCGACATCACCGGCGGTCGACCCGGAGTTCGTGCAGATATTTGTCGAAGAGGCACGGGAGAACATCAGTCTGCTGCAGAAGGTCTTCCCACAATGGGAGAGTAATCCGCAGGACGCAGACGCGCTGCTCGAGGTGCGGCGCGTATTCCACACATTGAAGGGAAGCGGCCGGATGGTCGGGGCCCGGCGCGTGGGCGAAATTGCCTGGAGCCTCGAGAGCCTGTTGAATCGTTTGATCAGCCAGACGATCGTGCGCTCGCCTGAAATCGTCTCGGTTACTCGCGAGACGGTGGCTGTCTTGCCGACACTGATCGATGAGCTGGAGCAGAACCTGCCCGAGGCGCGGGACATCACCGTAATCGTGACCCGAGCCGATGCGCTGTCAGGACGGGAAGCACCTGCGGAATCGGCCGCTGAGATTTCGACGATCACGGTGCCGGAATCCGTGACCGCGTCTGCCGATGAGGCCGCTGGTGAGCAACTCGCCGATGCCTCCGAATCGGCGATGGATCCGGTGCTTCACGACATTTACCGGAAAGAGACTGCAGGGCACATCGCAATCGTGCGCGACTTCGTGGAGCGCTGCGCACAGGGTGTCGCGCCGCATCCGGTATCCGATGCGCTTTACCGCGCGTGCCATACATTGAGTGGGATTGCCAAGACCGCCGCTGTGCGCCAGGGCATAAAAGTCGCCGAGCCGATGGAGCATTACGTCCGCAAGCTCTATGACAGCGGCCACGGGCTGCCGAAGGAAGCGTTGCGCCTTTTGCTCGACACGGTCAACGCGCTCGAGTCGGTATCGGATCACGTCAATGAAGACACCGGTTACTTTCCAAACCACACGCCCCTGATCGTCGGCTGGCAGTCCCTGGAGAAAGGCCTCGACGAGGAACTGGCACACCTGGCCGCGGCTGCCGAGCAGACGATTTCAGATCTGTGGCCCGCACAGCCGGAGGAGTTTCCTGAAGACTCCGGGCACATCGTCATCGAGGTACCGGCCGGCTGGGACCGGGAAGAAGCGACGGAAACAGAGGCGCTCGCGGCAGCCCGAGAGGCGCCGGATGCCTGGCTGGCCGAGGCCCTGGAGGAATCGGCTGCTGGCGATCGCGACGAGACGGGGACGCCGGCCGCAGGCGAGAGCGCCGGGGGGCAGGCGCTTGACGAATCGGGCGCCGCCGCCGAGCAGTCAGGCGAAGTCTCAGAAGGCGACATCGACGAATGGACCGAGCCCGACCTTGAAATCCTGCGCGTGGAAGGGTTGGTCGGTCCGGAAAGCGAGGCGGATTACACCCTTCCCCACAAGACGCTGTCCGAAGACCTTGCTGGTGGCACGGACGAAGAGACCATGATTCTGCCGGAGGAGCAGACCGCCAGAGAACTCGAAGCCCTGGCGCCTCCACTGCCGGAAGACCAGCTCCCGGGAACCGAAGCGGAGCCACCGTTGCCAACTGGTCTCTCGCCCGCCGCAACGCAAGAGACCGAACCGTTCCCGCCGCCGGCACCGGCGGTCAGCCCCGAGTTCGATGCCGATATCGCCGCCATCTTCAGCGAGGAAGCCAGCGAACTGCTCGAGCAGTCCGAGGGTGCCCTGTCGAACTGGCGCCGCGATCCGGCGGACGGTAACCAGGTCACCGAGTTGAAACGCCTTCTGCATACGCTCAAGGGCGGGGCGCGCATGGCCGGGATTCCGGCAATGGGTGACCTCAGTCATGAGCTCGAGTCGCTCCTGGCGTCGCTGGAGTCCGGAGATCTGGTTGGCGACGTCGTCCCGATCGACCTGTTGCAGTCGGCTCTGGACGAGTTACATCGGATGCGCGATGCAGCTAACGAGGGCCAATCGATAGCGCCCGCAACCGGACTGGTCGATCGGATCCGGGGCATTGCCCGCGGTGAGGCCGCTGCGCTCCCGCCGACTCAAACGCCGCCTCCTGGCGCCACGGCCGCACTGCTGCCTGCCGCCTCCGGTGCTGGCCCGACGGCTGCCGATCAGGAGCCCCTCACGCAAGCCCTGGCTGAAGTCGGAGAGGTCACCACGACACGACCGACACCCGATCTGCCGGAGATCGTTGAAACGAAGCCGGCCGCCGCTGACGAGGGGGCTGAGACGCCTCAGGCAGCGGAGGCCGGCGTTGAGGCTGAGCCTGATGTGCCTGCCTACGCGCCGACGCTTCCGGGTCGCGAGCCCGTTGTACCGACGGACCGTCACGAACTGGCCCGCGTGGACGCTGAACTGCTCGATGACCTGCTCAACAATGCCGGTGAAGTGAGCATCTTCCGTGCGCGCATCGAGCAGCAGATGACCTCGATGGAGTTCAATCTCGCAGAACTCGGGCGCACGGTGACACGACTGCGCGAGCAACTCCGGAAACTGGAGATGGAAACCGAAGCGCAGATCCTGTTCAAGCATCAGCGCGACAACCATGAGCGCGCGGATTTCGATCCGCTGGAACTTGATCGTTACTCGACGATCCAGCAGCTCTCGCGCGCGCTCGCCGAGTCCACCAGCGACGTGGCGAGTATCGAGGGACTGCTGGGCAACCTCAATCGCGAAACGCAGAATCTGCTGCTGCACCAGGGCCGGGTCATTACCGAGGTCCAGAACGGACTGATGCGTACCCGGATGGTGCCGTTCCAGCGGCATGTGCAGCGGCTCGGTCGCATCGTGCGGCAATCCGCACAGGAAGCCGGGAAGAAGGTTGAGCTGGCGGTCGAGGGGGGTTCGGGCGAACTGGACCGGCAGGTCCTCGAGCGCATGCTGCCGCCGTTCGAACACATGCTCCGCAATGCCGTGGTACACGGCATTGAAATGCCCGGGCAACGTCTTGCGGCGGGCAAAGAGGAGACTGGTCGAATTCGTGTCCGCCTGGAGCGCGAAGGCGCTGAGGTCGTGATCACTGTTGAAGATGACGGCCAGGGCCTCGATGTCGAGGCCATTCGCGAAAAGGCCCGCAAGATGGAACTGCTTGCGCCGGGGCAGGAACTCACCGATGAGCAGGCACTGCAGCTGGTCCTCGAGCCGGGATTCAGCACTGCGGGACGTTTGACGCAGAGTGCCGGTCGCGGCGTCGGCATGGATGTCGTGGCGACCGAGGTCAAGAAGCTCGGCGGCGGGTTATTCATCGAATCACGGCCGGAGCATGGCGCGCGTTTCACGATTCGGCTGCCGTTCACGCTCGCCATTACGCAGGCATTGATCGTCCGTGTTCACGATGAGACCTACGCGCTACCCGTGGCAACGGTCGAAGGTGTGGCACGCGTACCGAGAGCCGATGTCCTGACGCATCTCGAAGAGGAGCAGCCGACGTTCGAGTACGGCGGGGAACTCTTCCGGTTCCAGTACCTCGGTGGCTTCATCGACAGTCCGCCGGCGCTGTTGCCGGAGACCGAAGAGGCGATACCGGTGATCCTCGTGCGTGCCGGTGAGCATTCGACCGCGCTGGTCGCCGACGAACTGATTGGCAGCCAGGAAATTGTCGTCAAGTCGCTCGGCCCGCAGATCGCCGGTATACGCGGCATCTCCGGTGCCACAATTCTCGGTGATGGGCGCATCGTCGTAATTCTTGACGTGGGCGCACTCGTGCGCTCCGAATGGCGATCACGTGCTGCTGGCACTGCAGTGGCCGCCCCGGCGCGCGACGAGCGTGTTCTGGCGCTGGTCGTCGATGACTCGATCACCGTGCGGCGGGTCACGCAGCGACTGCTCGAGCGCAACGGAATGCGGGTCATAACGGCGAAAGATGGCGTCGAAGCGATGTCCATCGTGCAGGACCACGTGCCCGACGTCATTCTTCTGGATATCGAGATGCCGCGCATGGATGGCTACGAGGTGGCTTCGCAGGTGCGCAACGATCCGCGTCTCGCCGACGTGCCGATCATCATGATCACCTCGCGTGTCGGCGACAAGCATCGGGCGCGGGCTATCGAGCTCGGTGTCGACGATTACCTCGGCAAGCCCTACCAGGAAAGCCAGTTGCTCGATGCAATCGAGCCGCTGGTACTGGCGAGGCGACGGCACGTGGTTTGAGACCAAAGCAGGTACCGAAGATGTCACACGAGGAAATCTACTGCCTGCTGATTCCGCTGAAGGATGAACGCCTGCTGGTGCCGCGTGCCTGCCTGTCCGAGGTCGTCAACTATCAGCGGCCAAAGCCAATGGAGGGCACGCCACCGTGGTACCTCGGCACGGTGAGCTGGGATGACAAGCGCCTGCCGCTGGTCAGTTTCGAGGCGGCCTGTGGTCGCAACGTGCCGGAACCTGGCGGTCGCGGCCGTATTGCAGTCATGCAGGCCATCACCAGCGAGTCCGGCGGCGGACATTTTGCACTGCTGGTCCAGGGCTTCCCGCAGTTGGTCCGGGTCAGCGCCGATGTCGTGCACACTGATGACTCACGTGTTTTCGGTGAGCGCAGTCCGGTGATCTGCCAGGTTCGCATGGTCAACGAATACCCGCTGGTGCCCGATTTCGAAATGCTCGAGAAGATGATCGTCGAGGAAACCCGGGCTGCCTGACTACTGCAGGTCGCCCCACAGGGCCTGGAGGATGGCCAGTGCTGCTACGCCAGCAGTCTCGGTGCGCAGCACGCGGGGGCCGAGCCGGACGCTCCTGAATCGCGATTCGGCGATTGCCTCGGACTCGCTGTCGCTGAAGCCGCCTTCCGGACCGACCAGCAGTTCGACCTGGTCGCCCAGGCTTGCCAGGCCGGCGAGCGAAGCGGGACTGTCCGGGCCAAGCACCAGGCGGCTCCGCGCTGGCGCCGGTCCGGCGAGGAACTCGCGCAGTTCCACCGGTGGCCGGACGGACGGCAACCGGCTGCGACCACACTGCTCGCAGGCGCTGGCAACCACGCCCTGCCAATGGCGCAATTTGGGGGCGATCTGCCGAGCCTCGAGGCGAACGACGGAACGGGCCGAGAGTACCGGTACGATTTCATGCACCCCGAGCTCCACGGCTTTCTGCAACGTCCAGTCCATTCGCTCTCCGCGGGAGACGGCCTGTACCAGCGTTACGCGCAACCTCGGTTCCGCCAGGCCGGCCAGGCGGTCTACTACGCGAACGTCCACCTGCCGATCGGTAATTCCCGTGATCAGGCATCGGTAATCGTGCCCGCGACCGTCGAAGACACACAGCTCCGCGCCGACCCGCATGCGCAGCACGCGCACGACGTGGTTCGCAGCCGTGCGCGGCAATGCAAATTCGCGACCAGGCTCGAGCCCGACATCGGCATGGACGCGGGTCATACGCATGTCGCGCTCCTGATACCGTCACGCGCGACCTCAATCAATCGGTCGATCTGCTCCGGTTCGATCACGTACGGCGGCATGAAGTAAACGACGTTCCCAAGCGGTCGCAGCAAAGCCTCGTTGGCCAGCGCGTGACGATAGACTTTGAGTCCGCGTCGCTCCTGCCAGGGGAATGACCGATGACGGTCACCGGCCGGCGCCATTTCCGCTGCGGCAATCAGGCCGGTGCGCCGGACTTCGGCCACATGGGGCAGGTCCTCGAGTTCGGCGAGGCCCCGTCCGAGGTGCTCCGCCAGCGCCCGGTTGTTCTCAATGACTGAGTCTTCGGCAAAAATCCGCAGGGTCGCCAGCGCTGCGGAGCAGGCCAGCGGGTTGCCGGTATAACTGTGTGAATGCAGGAAAGCCCTCAGGCTCTGGTACTCATCGTAGAAGGCCTCGTAGACCGTATCTCCGGTCAGCACGACCGACAGGGGCAGGTAGCCGCCGGTCAGACCCTTGGAAAGGCAAAGGAAATCCGGCGATACCATGGCTTGTTCGCAGGCAAACAGCGTACCCGTGCGCCCGAAACCGACCGCGATTTCATCGGCGATCAGGTGCACGCCGTGACGGTCGCAGGAATCCCGCAACAACGTTAGATACAGTGGATCGTACATGCGCATACCGCCGGCGCATTGCACCAGGGGCTCGATGATCACGGCGCAGATCTCTTCACCCTGCTGCTGCAGCGTGGCCTCCATGTGCGCAAACATGCGCCGGCTGCATTCGGCCCAGCTCTCGCCGTCCTCGCGTGCGTAGGCATCGGGGCCCGGCACGGTGATTACGTCCATCAACAGTGGCTGGTATATCTCGCGGTACAGCTCGACGTGACCGACGGCCAGCGCACCAAGGGTTTCGCCATGGTAGCTGTTGGCGAGCGTCACGAAGCGGCGTTTCCGACTCCGGCCGCAGTTGCGCCAGTAGTGAAAACTCATTTTCAGCGCGACTTCAACCGCGCTCGATCCATTGTCGGCGAAGAAGCAGCGCGAGAGTCCCTCTGGCGCCAGCCGGACCAGACTTTCGGCCAGCTCTACGGCGGGCCGATGAGTGAACCCCGCCATGATCACGTGTTCGAGCTGACTGAGTTGCTCGCTGACGGCCTGATTGATGCGCGGGTTGGCGTGACCGAACAGGTTGACCCACCAGGAACTGATCGCGTCGATGTAACGGTTGCCGTCATAGTCGTACAGCCAGACGCCCTCGCCGCGTTCGATCGGGATCATTGGCAGTGTTTCGTGATCCTTCATCTGCGTACACGGGTGCCAGACGACGCTCAGGTCCCGCGCGGCGAGGGAATCGGTTAACTGGTCTTTCCTGCTCATGGTGCGGAGTCTAATCCAGCCTGCCGGATTAGGTAGTTCTCCGCATCCACGCCACGACCGCCCGGTGAAAGGATCAGGCGAGGGATTGGCAGTGGAGCAGATGATGTCATCCGACCGGGACTATCGCGTAATCCTCGCAGCAATTGCCGACGTGGCTGGCAAGGGGCAGGTTGCAGCACGCAAGGCCGTCGAGCTGGCCCACCTGATGGGCGCCGACGTCGTGCTTTATCATGCAAGTTACGAACCTTCGTTAAGCGGCCCTCGTTTCTTTGATGCCGCCGGGCTGGCCCGTGCACGCCGGGAGCACGTCAAGGTGCGCGCCGACACCCTGGATGAACTCGCGGAGCGACTGTCATCCTCCGACGTGGCTGTGCGTGCTCGAGTGGATTGGAAGAAGGCGATACCCGAGGCCGTGGTGCGTGCCGCAATGAGTGAACGGGCCGACCTCGTGGTGGCGGAGCCGCGCTATCGGGGCACGCGCCGGCAGCGGTTCGGGCTAAGCCATACGGACTGGGAACTGATACGGGTCTGCCCGATGCCGGTTCTCTTCTGCAAGACAAGCGCACCGTATGATCTGCCGAGGATCGTCGCGGCCGTTGATCCGGGGGCCCACCTCGAGCACGAGTCCCAACTCGATGTGAATATCGTCGCAACGGCAGCCCGGATCGCTGAACTGACCCGCGGCAGCGCCCGGATCGTGCATGTGCTGCACCGGCCGCCGCACCTGCCCGGCATCGAGGCCCGCGCCGAGCGCAAGGAGCGCAGTCGAGTCGAGACGTTGCTCAAGGCGCTCGCAAGGGGAGGCGGATTGAAGGCGGGGGCAGCAAACGTGCTGTCCGGGGACCCGGTCGATGCGCTGCTGGGCCTCGTGACCGCCGAATCGGTCGATCTCGTTGTCATGGGGACTTTCATGCGCGGGCCTGTCAAACGCGTGTTGTTCGGCAGCACCGCTGAACGCCTTCTCAACCTCGCGCCGTGCGACGTGCTGGTGCTGAAGCCGGAGCGGTTCCTGTCGCCCGTACCGCCACCGAGCACTAAGTCGGGAAGACCGCACTGAGCCGGTAGCGCGTGTCAGTCGGCTGGCCTGAAAGCAGGCGCGAGGGCATGATGTGCACATGATCCAGCGCGACGCTCGCAGCCACCGTGATCAGCCCTTTGCAGTCGACAGCGATACGGGCCTGTTGTCGGCCGCCCGCTACGTTCCATCGCCGAATTGCGATGAGCGCCCTGCTGGCCAGGCTCCCGAACTACTGGTCGTGCATGGCATAAGCCTGCCGCCTGGGGAGTTCGGAGGGCCCTGGATCGATGCGTTGTTTACCAACTCACTGGCGGCCGATGCGCATCCTGAGTTCGCAGAGCTGGCCGGGTTGCGGGTGTCGGCCCATGCGCTGGTGCGCAGGGACGGCGAGATCGTTCAGTACGTGCCGTTCAACCGGCGCGCCTGGCACGCGGGAAAATCCGTCTGGCGGGGTCGTGACCGATGCAATGACTATTCAGTCGGTATCGAGGTCGAGGGCACCGACGGCAGCGGTTACACCCGCGCCCAGTACCGCGCGCTCGCAGGCCTCGTCGCGGGCCTCTGCCGGGCGTATTCGAGCCTGTCGCCACGTCGCATCGTCGGGCACAGCGATATTGCAATCGGCCGCAAGAGCGATCCGGGCATCGCGTTCGACTGGCCGCTGTTGCGTGCACTCGTGAGCCTGGGGCTCGAGGTCGCCCGCCCATGACACTGATCGCGCTGCTGCTGTCACTGATGCTCGAGCGTGGTCTGACGCACACACTGCACCTGCGTGAGCTGCGCTGGCTCGACCGTTACTGCGACGGGTGGCAGCGTCGATTGCAGGGGCGCCGCGGCCCCGTTCTGATGATGGCAGCGGTCGTGAGCATCGCGTTACCGGTTCTGCCGGTGGCACTGGTCTCCGCCGCGCTTGGCACGCATCTGCTCGGTCTGCCGCAGCTCGCCCTTGCCGTTGCCGTGCTGTTTTTTTCATTCGGCCCAAGGGATCTGAAGGACGAGGTTGATGACTACATCGCCGCACTGGCGCGCGGCGATCGCGACGAGGCGTCGGGCCGTGCCACGGAACTGCTGGAGGTTGACGCGATCGGCCGTGGCGCGGGCCTTCGGGTAGCCGTCGAAGAGGCGATCTTCGTGCAGGCAAACAATCGCATATTCGGAGTCATTTTCTGGTTCATGGTGCTCGGGCCGGCTGGTGCATGGCTATTCCGAATCAGCGACCTGATGCGACGGCGAGCGGCGTTCGAGAGTGGCCGAGGTGAAAACAAAGCCGAAAGCGATTCGTTCAGTGCGGCGCTGAGTGCGGTGCACGGTGCGCTGGCATGGGTGCCGGCACGCCTTTCGGCTCTGGCCTATGCGCTGGCGGGGAGTTTTGAGGACGCCGTCGGCAGCTGGCGATCGGCGGTTGATCAAGCCAGTCACGGACTGCTCGACCGGACGGAGGATCTGCTTGCACGGGTCGGCAAAGGCTCGCTGCAGCCGAACCTGGCCGGCCTGCCCGCCGACGAACTCGATGTCGCTACGGCCCGCGGGACCTGGCGCATCGTCGCCCGTGCCCTGTGGGTCTGGCTCGCGGTGATTGCGGCGCTGATACTGGCCGGCAACCTCGCGTGAAGTCCGCGCTGCTGTTAATGGCCTTGCTGGCAGCGAGCGGGCCTGTGTATGCGGCCGAGTCACCACCGCGCATCGTGAGCCTGGCGCCGCACCTGACCGAACTCAGCTATGCGGCCGGTGCTGGCGGAAACCTCGTGGGCACCGTCGAGTACAGCGATTACCCTGAAGCGGCGCTCAGTTTACCGCGTGTCGGCGATGCCTGGCGGGTGGACCTCGAGCGCCTGCTGCTGCTCAGGCCCGATGTCGTGCTCGCCTGGGCGTCCGGCACGCCCGATGAACTGGTCGCCCGAATTCGGGCGCTCAGGCTTCAACTCGTGATGGTCCGGACCTTTCGCTTGCAGGACGTTGCCGCGGCGCTGCGGCAGATTGGCCGAATCGCCGGCACGGCGCCTCAGGCAGAGCGCGCAGCCGACCGATTCGAGGCGCAGATCGAGCGTCTTCGCAGACAATATGAAGGCGCGAAACCCTTGTCGGTATTCGTGCAGCTTGATGATCGACCGCTGTACACCGTAAACGGAACGCACATCATCGATGAGATCATCCGTCTCTGCGGCGGGCGAAACATCTTCGCCGACCTGCCGCAGCTCGCGCCGGCGGTATCCCTCGAAGCGGTGCTCGCGCTGGACCCTCAGGTGATTCTGAGTACCGACGATACGATTACCGACCCGCAATCGCACTGGTCGCGCTGGACTCAGCTCGCCGCAGTTCGAGCGGGCACGATTTATGCGCTTTCCTCAGACACGATTACCCGGCCGACTCCGCGCCTCGAACAAGGCATCGACGCGACCTGCGCGGCGATGGCCGATGCGCGCACGCGGCTGCCTTAGACGGCCGCCTCAGGGCGTACGATCGCGTTGCCAGAGGACCTCGGTGCCTTGGTCACGGCGGGCCAGGACTCGAGCCACCACGAACAGCAGATCAGACAGCCGGTTGAGGTACTTCGGTACCTCGGGCGCGACCTGCTCGTCGCGGGCCAGTGACCAGACGCGTCTCTCGGCACGCCGTGTGATTGCGCGCGCAAGGTGACAGGCGGCCGCAGCGCCGCCGCCGCCTGGCAGAATGAAGTCCTTGAGCGGGGGCAGCTTCTCATTGAGTCGGTCAAGCGTGGATTCGAGGCGCTCGACATGGCGCGCACTGATGATGCGATGCCCCGGAATGCAGAGCTCGCCACCGAGATCAAACAGATCGTGCTGTATCTCGGTGAGGCACTGGGCGATGTCCTCCGGGAGTCCTCGTACCGCGAGCACCATGCCGACAGCGCAATTGGTTTCATCGACCGTACCGTAGGCTTCGACACGCGGATCTTCCTTTGTAACGCGACTGCCGTCGCCGAGTCCGGTGCTGCCGTCATCGCCGGTGCGGGTGTATATCTTGCTCAGTCGGTGTCCCATGGGTACTCCTGCAGGCCGCCGCGGTCACTGCCTGCCAGTGTAAGGCCGCCCGGCTCGCCTGGGCGGCCCGTGTGCGTCTGCCGCGCCACAGTTGGCGATGATGCGCCGGGGACCGGCGGGGCGTATCGCAGTGCGACATACAGCCCTCGTCCGGGGGTGTTGAAAGTGGCTGCCAGTTCATAGGCTTCATCAAAGGCGTTCTCAAGCCTCGCAAGCAGCTGCAGAGAGGGCCTGATTTGCCAGCGGGCGACCAGGTTGGTGAGTACGTAGCTCTCGAGCACGATCGGATCCGGGAAGCCAAAGTCCTTGCGATCGCCAACGGCCAGTACGTCGACGCCAATTTCCATCGGGCCGATCGACCGGAATGCTGAAATCGTCAGGCTTTCTCGCGCGCGACGCAACAACTGCTCACCGGTATCCCGGTTCTCAGGATCCTGATAAATCGCCTCGACACGGACACGCCAGAGCGGTGACAGGTAGTCGTAGGCCGCCTCGATTCCGCGTATCCGCGCATGACCCACGTTGCGGTTTTCGCCTGCGAACGGATCGTAGGAGAGCGTCACGAACTCGATGAGATCCTCGATGTCGGTGTGAAACGCAGAGAGCGTGACGCCGTGGCGCTGTCCCAGCGTCTGGCGCATGCCAGCCTCGAAGTTTCGGGATCGCTCGGGATCGAGTTCCGGGTTGCCGCCGTAGCCGAATCGGTCCGAGGCATCCGGCGCTCTGAAACCGGTGCCAGCCAGTGCGTAGAGCAGGGCGCCCGAGGCGGTGTCGTAACCGTACTCGAGGTTCCATGTCAGCGCATTGCCGGCCGCTTCATGGTCCGTCAGCCCAAGGGCCAGCAGGGCACGGTGTGGCCCGTTCGCGTAGCGATCCTGCAGGTACAGGTTCCACACGTCCGTCGTGGCGCTCATCCGCTCACCAAAAGACTCACTGCCGGCGCGTTCGCGCGAGAACATCAGTCCGGCACCGATGGCCTGGCGCTCAGTGGCAGTCCAGTCGACCTGCGCATCCAGCGTCGCGCGCCGCGTTTGCAGGAAGTCCGGCGACTGGTTCTGCTGCAGGTCATCGTCAAAGTAGCTCAGGCCAAGTTGTCCGGTCACCGCGGCCCCCAGGGCGCGGCGCGCTTCCAGCGTGGTTGTCGCGTTGACAAAGTCCTGGTCCACCGGTGCCAGGTAAAAATCCGAGTACTCGCTGGTGCCCTGCGCCCGCCAGTGGCTGAACGCCAGCTGCGTCTCGCCGATGGATGTGCGCAGCTGCGCCGTTGCACTCAAGTTGTCGAAACCACGGTCGGTACGGTCCGTGGCCCGCGTCGGGAAGCCATCACTCTTAATCCAGGTGATCCCGAGATCGAGTTCACCGAGATTCCCGGTGAAGCCGCCATTCAGGCTGGCCTCGCGGGTTTCATAGGCGCCATAGCCGAGCTCGGTGACCCAGCCTTCGCGGGCACCGCGCCGGGTAATGATGTTGACTACGCCGCCGATGGCGTCAGAGCCGTACAGTGCCGAGCGCGGCCCCTTGACCACCTCGATGCGCTCGATCGACTGCGTGGGGATGTTCTGCAGTGAGGCCAGTCCCACCGTTCCCGGGTTGATGCGTACGCCATTGATCAGCACCAGTGTGTGATTGCTCTCTGCGCCGCGGATAAAGACAGCCGTTGTCTGCCCGGGGCCGCCGTTGCGAGCCACCTCCAGTCCTGCGTGGTAACTGAGCAGTTCAGCGGCATCGGCGGCGAGACTGCGGTCGATGGTTTCCCGGTCGATCACGAGCACCGGGGCAAGCACTTCGTCGATCGGCGTTGGCACGCGTGTTGCGGTCACGACCACCGGCTCATCGGGTCCCTGCGGCGACTCGGCAATGGCCAGGTCGCCGCGGGTGATCGCCAGCACGGCGAATGCCCATCGGCCCAGCGAGAATCGAATCACTTGAACTACCCCATGCACGCCCGCAGGGCTCGTCGTAAAAAAACCAGTACGAAAGGTTGGGGTGTGTGGGTGCCGTTCGGCACCGATTCGCCCGTCGCCCGCCGCGAGGCTGGTATCGATCCGACAGGCCGGTCTCCGGGCTCTCGAGTGGGCAAGGGCCCCGTCCGCATCGCCTTCCCACGCCAAAGCGCAGTGGCTGCCGGTGTACGACCGGCTGAGGCGAACTCGACTCGACTACCGTTGCGGGGGCAGCGCCGGAATCTGACCGGCTTCCCGTTTATCCTGACTTCAAGCCAGGTCACCTGACGGTCCGCGCAAGGTAGGCATCGCCGCGGCCGGTGTCAAGTGCGCGAGATCCACAGGGCAGCAAGACCGTACTGCGTACTCCGGCGATGCTCGCGGTAAACATTTGGCGGTGAATGATGGATGATGACAAAGTCGCGGGTTCGCGCCACGCGTGTGGCATCCCGTGCCGAATCGATACCGGACAGGTCCAGCAAGATGCAGAAATCCCCGTTTCTAGAGGCCGCACTGGAGGCCGCCGCAGCCGCCGCGGCGGTTATTGAGCATTACTATCGAAGCAACCTGCGCGTAACGATCAAGGCCGACCAGTCACCGGTCACCGAAGCGGATGTCGAGTCGGAAAAGACGATCCATTCGGTGCTCAGGGCAAGGTTTCCGGAGCACGGCTTTTACGGCGAGGAGACCGGCGCAAGTGAAATCGACGCGGAGTACCTGTGGCTGGTCGACCCGATCGACGGAACCAAAGCATTCGTTCGTGGTTACCCTATGTTTTCGACCCAGATCGCATTGATGCATCGGGGCCGCCTCATTGTCGGGGTTTCCTCTGCGCCGGTGTATGGTGAACTGGCCTATGCCGAACGGGAGGCCGGGGCCTGGCTCAACGAGCAGCCGATTCGCGTCAGTGAAACCGGTTCACTGGCCGATGCGGCCCTTTCGACCGGCAACCTGAAGACACTGGCCAGCGGCGCCGGCTGGCCCTTGCTGGGACGCCTGGTGACGAAGGTCAACCGGATCAGGGGCTACGGCGATTTCCTGCACTATCACTTGCTCGCGTCCGGGAAAATAGACGCCGTGATCGAATCGGACGTCAACATCCTTGATGTCGCAGCCTGTTCGGTGATCGTCGAGGCGGCCGGCGGCCGGTTTACCACGCTCGAGGGTCGGCCGTTGGCGCTCGACAGCACGACGGTGCTGGCATCGAACGGGCCCCTGCACGGACGCCTGGAAGAGGCCCTGTCGGGTTGAGGTTTCGAGCAGGCCCGTCTGCCTCAGGCGGTCACGAAGGTTCGCCCCTCCGCCCAGACCAGTTCGCGCACGGCCGTGCCGTACACCGCGGCAATGGTTTCCTCATTGAGCACCGTGCTGCAATCACCAAACATCCAGCGACCGTCGCCAAACAGCAGCAGCGCTTGATCGGCGAAGCGTGCGGCCAGGCCGGCATCGTGCAGGCTCATGAGTACTGTGCGTCCGCTCTCCCCGAGTTTGCGGAACAACCGGAGGATGTCGACCTGGTGCTGCAGGTCGAGTTGCTGCAACGGCTCGTCGAGCAGGAATACCTGCGGGTCCTGGGCAAGGATCGCAGCGATCGCAAGCCGACGGCGTTCGCCGCCTGACAAAGTCCGGACATCGCGTTGCTCGAGACCGGCCAGGTTTACGGTTGCGAGGCAGTGCCGCACAGTTTTTTCGTCGTTATCGTTTTCCCATCTCCAGAAGCCGACGTGTGGATGCCGGCCGACCAGTGCGGCCTCGAGCACGGTGCTGGGGAAGGTGTCCTCGCTGGCCTGCGGCAACAGGCCAAGCGCGAGGGCCTGCTCGCGCCGTGGCCACTGCGCAAGTGTCTTGCCCTGCAGCCGGACCTCGCCGGACCGGGCCGTGCGCAGGCCGGCCAGCGTGTGCAGCAGCGAACTTTTGCCTGACCCGTTGCGACCGAGAACCGCCACCACGCCGGACGGGCCGCATCGCAGGTCGAGGTCGCGCAGCAGTACCCGTCCCGGAACGCCGACCTCTAGACCGATGCACTCGAGATCCGCGCGCGCGGTTGGTGGCGTGCCTACTTCCATCCGATTTCCTCAGCGGTGAGCGGGCCGACCCGCATCTGCCGCAGATTGTCGGGCATTGCCGTTTCATTCGGTCCGATGGCAATGCGGCCCGCCATGATTTCTCCCGTGCGTTGCGGGTAGCGCGGCTCACTTCGCGGGTCGCCGAGTCCCTCGGGTACCCGAGGCTCGCCGGTGTCCGGATCGTACTTGTCCGTCGCGCCAAGCGTGTGAAACAACTCGTGCGTCAGCACCACCTGATTGCTCCCCGCTGCGCTGCGCTCTGCATAGACATGGGCGACCGCCATCAGGCCTTTACGCAGCCCGAACGAATCGGGCAATGGCGCCTCTCCGGTGGCACTGTGATAAAGGGCGAAGACCTGAATGTCTGGCGGCGGCAGTGGATCGTTCGCCTGCACGCGCCAGGCCCAGAAGCGCATGCGCAGACTCCAGGCGATGACCCGGGGCATGCCGGCGTCGCGCGGCGGTTCAGGCGGCGGCTCCGTTGCAGCGAGCGACAAGCGTATGCGCACCGGCTCGTTGATCGCGACACCGAAACGGGCGGCCTCAGCCGCAAAGAATTGCTCAATCTCCTGATAACTCGAGTTGTCCAGCGATGCGACATAGCGCTGCACGGGTTCTTCGGCACTCGAAACAGGATAGACGGTGATGCGCAAGGCACCGTTCCAGTCCGTGCTGCGCCGGGCGTCCAGCCAGGCGCCGAGTCCGACGAACAACAGCACAGCCAGCAGGATCAGCAGCCGGATTGTTCCGAAAAATGTGCGTTGTGCCACGCGCTCAAGGGTACAGGCGCGTGGCGCGCCACGGCCCTGCCGTGAATCCGTCGGCGGTCGAGACCTGCAGGTCTCGCTCCCATCGCGCGCGGTCGTGCACCCGAAAAGCACCTTCGTTCCACAGTTCGACGGCAATGGGCCAGAGACGGTAGCCGCCCCAGTGAGGCGGTCGGCTCACGCTGGTTCCGTGTCTTGCCGCTTCTGCTGCGACTCGTGCGAGAAGCGTGCTTCGAGCGTCAAGCGGTTGACTCTGCAGGCTGGCCCAGGCGCCGATACGACTGTCGAGGGCGCGACTCGCGAAGTAGGCATCACCTTCCTCCGGCGGTGATCGCAGGACCGGTCCCTCCAGACGCACCTGCCGACCCAGCGCATCCCAGTGAAAAACGGCAGCGGCCCGGCTGTTGGCGGCGAGTTCCACGCCTTTGCGGCTGTCGTAGTTGCTGAAAAAAACGATGTATCCGGGATCGACGATCAGCTTCTTGCAGAGCAGGACCCGCGCCGACGGCTGGCCCGATGCCGCGCAGGTCGCAACCACCATCGCGTCGGGGTTACGTTGAACCTGCTGCTCGCGTGCCTCACGAAACCACTGTTCGAACATTGGCATGGGGCTGTCAGGCAGTGTGGTCGGAAGCGCGCTCTTGGCCATGGTCTTGCTCGTTCAGGGTCAGGCGACGATTATGCCCGAGGTCCGGCCCGCTGCCTCCAGCCGCGGCCTGCTTGCGGTGGCGTCGCCTGCCCGGTAAAAAGAGTGGACCTCCCTTCACGGCCCCGCATGAAATCACTTCAGGATCTTCGCGCCCGACTCGATGTCATCGACCGGGAGTTGTTGGAACGGGTCGCCGAGCGTCAGGCACTGAGTGGCCGAATCGCGGAGGTCAAGCGGGCCACGGGCCAGGGTACCCGCGATTTTGCCCGCGAACGCGAGGTCCTGCTCAAGGCGCGCCGCGATGCCGAGGCGCTCGGTGTACCGCCGGGACTGGCCGAGTCGATCCTGCATTCACTCATTCGCAGTTCACTGACCACGCAGGAACGAGCGCGCGTTGCCTCGCAGGGACAGGGAACGGGCAAACGGGCGCTGGTCATCGGCGGCGGCGGAAAGATGGGCGGCTGGACGGCGGATTTCCTCGCTTCGCAGGGATTTGAGGTCACGATTGCAGATCCGGCCGGCGAGGTGGCCGGTTACCGCTGGGTCGCCGACTGGACACAGAGCGATCTCGAAGACGACGTCATCGTCGTCGCCACGCCGCTGAAAGTGGCCAACCAGGTGCTGTGTGCGCTTGCGGACCGTCGCCCTCCCGGCCTGATATTCGACATCGGCTCGCTGAAGACACCGCTTCGCGAAGGGCTCGAGGCGCTGCGCAAAGCGGGCTGCCAGGTGACGTCGGTTCACCCGATGTTCGGTCCGGACACCCAGCTGCTCTCCGGACGCCACGTCGTCTTCATCGACCTCGGCAGCGACGAGGCGCTGGACGGTGCCCGCAGCCTTTTCGGCTCAACCATGGCGGACCGGATCGTCATGGGTCTGGATGAACACGACCGCCTGATCGCGTTTGTGCTTGGGTTGTCGCACGCGTTGAATATCGCCTTTTTTACCGCGCTGGCTGAGAGCGGGGAAGCCGCCCCGCGGCTCGCTCGCATGTCCAGTACGACCTTTGACGCCCAGCTCGACGTGGCCACCCGCGTCGCGCGTGAAAATCCGGACCTGTATTTCGAGATTCAGAGTCTGAACACGTACGCAGACGTGCCCCTCAAGGCACTGAAGGAGGCGGTGGAGCGGATACAGCGCAGCGTGCAGGACGGTGATGCAGAGCGCTTTGTCGCGATGATGCGTCGTGGTGACGCGTATCTGCAGACGCGCCAGGCAGTGCGCGAAGATGCCGGCTGAGGCGGCCGGCCCGCGCGGTCGCACATGACGACGGCCATGGCCCTCGAGCCTTTCCTGCGCTGGGAGCAGCGGCTGCTTTCGGCCGGCTCTCTGACTGAGTTTCTCAGCATCGCCGGCGAACCTGCCGACTTTCTGGCCGGCGCCGGCGAGGTTTGCTTCCTGCTCGCCGATCCGGCTCACGAGTTGCGCCATCTGGCGGGCGCACTGGAAGCGGATGGCGGCGCCGACCTGCGATTTGCGGATGGGCTGCAGGGCGTTGCGCCGCAGTTTGCCGGTTTGCACGGACCCTGGCGTGGCGCATGGTGCGTCGCCGACCACGGCCTTCTGTTCGGTGGCGCGCCACGATTGACCGAAATCGTCATGGTGCCTCTTAAGCGCGGCGATGACCTGCTCGGGGCGTGCAACATCGGGATCCGCGACCCGTTACCGGCATTCGGACCGCTCGAGCTCCTGATGCTCGAACACCTCTCGAGCGTGATGACCGCCTCCCTCGCTCGCTTCTTCGACCGGGCGCGTCTCTTGCACTCCGGGTTGATCGATCCTCTGACCGGCTGGCACTCGCGCCGCTACCTGCAGTCCCGCCTGCGCGAGGAGATTTCACGATGCCAGCGCTACGGCGATGTTGCGTCATGCCTGATCGTCGACGTCGACCGCCTGCGGGAAATCAACGAGCGTCATGGACAGGCCGCCGGTGACCGCGCACTCGCGGAACTGGCATCTCGTATCGAGGCCCAGTTGCGCTGCAGCGACGCGGCGGCACACTATGGAAGCGACGCATTTGCAGTGCTCCTTCCATCGACCCGCGCTGAGCTCGCCGTGTCCCTGGCGCAGCGCATTCTCAGCGCGGTCCGCAGCACCGGAATTGTCGTCGGGGGCGAGGTTGTGGTGCCGATGACCGTTTCGATCGGTATTGCCGAATTGCGTCCTGACCCGGCTGCCGACGGCAAGGCGATCGCCGATGAACTGCTGGTGGAGGCCGAGACCGCGATGCACCGTGCGAAACGTCAGGGCGGTGACGCCTGTGTCGTATCCGGTGCCTGATGGCGTCACCCTCGTAGTCAGGCTTTCTGGCGCGCGAGAAGCAGCAGAAACAACGGCACCCCGACCAGGGCGGTGAGCGCGCCAACGGGCAGCTGACGCGGTGCAATCAGCACACGCGAGGCCAGGTCGGCCGTTGCCAGCAAGAGCCCGCCAAGCAGCGCAGAAGCCGGCAACACAATTCGGTTGTCGCTGCCGAGCAGGGTGCGGACCAGGTGCGGTGTCACCAGTCCGACGAAGCCAATGCTGCCGGCGGCGCTGACGGCCACGCCGGTCAGCAGGGACGTGATCGAAAACAGCAGGATCTGGAAACCTCGCACGTCCATGCCCAGTGTCGCGGCCTGCACCTCGCCGCGTGAGAGCACGTTCAGGTGCCGACCGAGTGCGACCGAAACAGCCGTAGCCGCGCCGGCCAGCCCGAGCAGCCATGGCCAGCGCTGGCTGCGCGAAAGGTCGCCAAGCAGCCAGAAAACCATTCCGCGCAAACGACTGTCATCGCTCAGCGCCAGCATCAGGCTGACCAGCGAGCCTGCGCCGGCAGCCACGACAACGCCCGTCAGTAGCAGTCGTGTCGGTGTCCAGCCACCCGGACCCTGCGCGAGTGTAAATACCAGCAGGCTGGCGGCGAGTGCGCCGAGTGCCGCCATCGCGTCGACACCCACCGCGGGCAGGCCGATCATGATCGCGACGAGTGCGGCCACCGAAGCCCCGCCCGAGACACCCAGCACGTACGGGTCGGCCAGCGGGTTGCGCAACATGACCTGAAGCAGTGCACCGGCGAGCGCGAGCAGGGCACCGACGGCCACAGCGGTCATTGCGCGCGGCCATCGCAGTTGCCAGAGCACGTCGCTGGTCATGGTCTGTTCGTCACTGAACATCGATGAGAAGACCTGGCCCAGCGGCACATCGGCACTTCCGGAGGCCAGCGAGAGCAGTACCACGCCGACGGTGATCGCAAGCAGTATGAGCAGGGCGAGGGAGGCGGGCGGGCGTTGCATAAGCCTCCGATTATCGCGCGTCGCACCGCGGGCGTGTCAGTGGGTCACAATATGCAGAGCATTTGACCCGGTTCTTGGACCGGCCCACGCGAATATGAAAAGATCCCCACTATCCGGAGCCGGGGCTTAATGAGCGACTACATCGACACGCAGGGATTTCGTGCCAACGTTGGAATCATACTGATTCGCGACCCCGGGCAAGTATTCCTAGGCAGTCGCTGCGACGGCCGTGGCTGGCAGTTCCCGCAAGGCGGAGTGCAGCGCCACGAGTCCGCCGAAGCCGCGCTTTTCCGCGAGTTGAACGAGGAGGTCGGCCTCGAGCCGCACGATGTCAGCATCGTCGCGAGCACCCGCAACTGGTTGCGGTATCGACTGCCTAGACGATTCATCAGGCGGCGGTCCCGGCCGCTGTGCATCGGGCAGAAGCAACGCTGGTACCTGCTGCGGCTGCTCGGTGACGAAGACCGCGTGCGATTCGATGTCACCGGACGGCCGGAGTTCGACGACTGGCGGTGGGTGGACTACTGGGCGCCGGTTCGCGAGGTGATCTATTTCAAGCGTCAGGTTTATGTCAAAGCGCTGGAAGAACTCGGTCAGGCCGCCTTTCCGGAGGGACTGCCGCCGCGACCCGACTGGTGGAGTGAGGAAGTCCGAGCGCAGAAATCGAGGCCCCCGCGTCGACCAGGCCATGACACTGCCCGGCAGCGAGACGCCGAGCGTGGCGCCGCGAAAGAAAGCTGAGAGGCTCCAGGGGTTTGGCTGATCTCAACTGGCAGAAGCGCCTGCAGGCTTTCCTGCGCGAGCAGTGGTTGCCGATCGCCAGCGTAGCTATCGTGGCCGCACTTGCCCTTACGTACGCCTTCCATCGTGGCGAGGTCGCCGGCGGTCTGGAGGCGAGCCGGGTGGCCCGGGAGAAACAGGTCCTCACTGAGCGGCTGGGACGCCTGGATGCCGAGAACTCCCGTTTGAACGCCCGTGTCGCGCAGCTCGAGATGGCCCGGCGGCTGGACCGCGAAGCGTACGGCCAGGTGGAGCAGTCCCTCGGCGAGATGCAGTCCAGGCTGGCGCGCCAGAACGACGACCTCGCCTTCTACCAGAGCATCGTCTCGCCTGAGGACGGCATCCAGGGTCTGCGCATTCAGCGCCTCGAAATCGAGCGCGGTGCCGGCCCGCGCGATTTCGTATTCAAGCTGACGCTGATCCAGGCCATGCGGCACGACACGATCGTATCGGGCCTGGCCGGCATCGAAATCCATGGCATGGCGGGTGCCAGCCCCGTCTCTTACTCGGTGGGCGAACTGCTCGGTCAGCCACGGGCCTCCCTGCCGTTTTCGTTCCGCTACTTTCAGACGCTGGAACAGTCGGTTACGTTACCGGAGGGCTTTGAGGCTTTCGAAGCCAGGGTCAGCGTCGAGTCGCGCAAACTCCGCAATTCGATCCAGCAGTCCTTCCCCTGGAAAGTCAAGGGAGACGGCTCCCTATGATCGCGGCTCGCGGAAGGCTAGAATAACCGGCCAAATGGTTTCTCAGGAGCCGCCTGCGATGGATACTGCTGCCGACAACACGGGCGTCGCCGAGCCGCCGTTGCTGGTTTTTACGGACTCTGCAGCGCACAAGGTCAGCGAGCTCATTCGTGAGGAGGGCAACGCGGAGCTCAAGCTGCGCGTCTTCGTGTCGGGTGGCGGTTGCTCTGGCTTTCAATACGGTTTCACCTTCGATGAGAACGAAGAAGAAGGTGATACCTGCGTTGAGAACCAGGGCGTCAAGCTGCTGATCGACCCCATGAGCTTCCAGTACCTGACCGGCGCGGAGATCGACTACAAGGAAGATCTCGAAGGCGCGCAATTCGTTATTCGCAACCCGAACGCCACTACGACCTGCGGCTGCGGTTCTTCGTTTTCCGCCTGACGCGCGCGCTTGCCCCGAGCAGACGCCAAGTTGCCCGACGTCCTGGCGGCTGTGGACCTCGGGTCCAACAGCTTTCACATGGTCGTCGCGCGTTACTCGCACGGCCAGCTGATTATCGTCGACCGGCTGCGAGAGATGGTCCGGCTCGCCGCGGGGCTGGACGCGCAGGGTCGCCTGCATCCGGATTCCATTGCCCGCGCGCTGGCCTGCCTCGAGCGCTTCGGCCAGCGCCTGCGGGACATCAAGGCTGAAAGCGTCCGTGCCGTCGGAACCAACACCCTGCGAAAGGCCCGCCGCAAGGGTGCGTTCCTCGACATGGCAGCGGCGGCGCTCGGACATCCGATCGATATTATTTCCGGCGTGGAAGAAGCGCGGCTGATCCACCTTGGTGTCGCTCACACGACGCCCAGTGAGGGGCGCCGGCTGGTCGTGGATATCGGCGGCGGCAGTACTGAGATCATCATTGGCGAGGGTTTTACGGCCAGGCAGCTGGAGAGCCTCTACATGGGCTGTGTCAGCCTCAGCGCCGCGTACTTCGGCGACGGGAAGATAACGGAAAAGCGCATGAACAAGGCGCGCGTTGCGGCCCAGCTGGAACTCGAGCCGATCGTGTCTGCTTTCGGTCGATCCGATTGGGACGTGGCCTTCGGGGCCTCCGGTACGCTTCGTGCTATCGGCGAAGTCATGGTCCAGCGTGGCGATCCCAATGGCCTGATTACCCGCGACGGCCTCGAATGGATGCTCCAGGAGTGCCTGCGGGCCGGTGACACGGGAAAGCTGCACCTGCCGGGTATGGCATCGGAGCGCCAGGAAGTCATTGTCGGCGGGCTGGCGATCATCGTCGCCGTATTCGACATGCTCAAAATCGACGCGATGCGTGTGGCCGATGGCGCCCTCAGGGAGGGCTTGCTGTACGACCTGCTCGGCCGCCTGACCGACGAAGACGCCCGGGTTCGCAGCGTGCGCGGGATGGAGCAGCGATACCACGTCGATGCCGCCCAGGCAGACCGTGTTGAGGCGACCGCCGGCGCATTCCTGCAGCAGGTACGCGATGACTGGGGTCTCAATGAGCCGTTGACGGATCTTGTGCTGGGTTGGGCGGCGCGCCTGCACGAGGTCGGTCTCGATATCTCGCACTCACACTACCATCGACACAGTGCGTACCTTCTGAAGCATGCGGATATGCAGGGATTCCCGCGCGAGGAGCAGCAGCTGCTTGCCGCGCTGGTGGGCTCCCATCGCCGCAAACCGCGCTTTGAGGGTGTTGAGTCACTGGTCCCGCCCTGGCACATCAATGCGGAGTATCTGATCGTGCTGTTGAGGCTTGCGGTCCTGCTGCATCGCGGGCGAGGTCCGCGCGCATTGCCGGAGGTCAAGCTCAGGGCGAAGCATCGCTCGCTTGATCTGGAGTTTCCGGGCGGGTGGCTGGAATCGCAGCCGCTGACGGCAGCCGACCTCGAGCAGGAATCAAAATACCTGGCGGCCCGCGGACTGAAACTGAGGGTCGTCTAGGCGGGTAATCTGGTGAAGCGCCGGCTCACTGGCTGGCAAAGGACTCTGTGCGGTCGCCTCCGGTGAGTTCGAGCCGCGCCAGCGCTGTCTCTGCTTTGCCATCGAACTCGGCCCGGTAGGCGGGCGGAATCTCGATGTTGGGCAGCTTGATGCCGGCAGGATTCTTGTGCACACCGTTGACGCGATACTCGTAGTGCAGATGAGGTCCCGTTGCGGCACCCGTGGCTCCCACGAAGCCTATGGTCTGGCCCTGCTTGATGCTGCGCCCGCTGCGGGCAACCTTACTGAATCGTGACATGTGGCCGTACAGCGTGGTAACCCCGTTGCGGTGCTGGAGGATTACCGCGTTGCCATAACCACCCTTGCGACCGGCAAAAATCACACGACCGTCACCGGCCGCCTTGATCGGGGTGCCCGTGGCGGCGGCGTAGTCGATGCCCTTGTGAGCGCGCACCTTGCCACTGATCGGGTGTCGGCGACGCGGGTTGAACGATGAGCTGACGCGCGTGAAATCAAGCGGGGCGCGCAGGAACGCCTTGCGCATGCTGCGTCCTTCCGGCGTGAAATAGCCGCTGACTTCGCCGTCGCCCGATTCGAACCAGACGGCGCGATGTTTCTTACCTTTGTTGATGAACTCCGCCGCGAGCACACGCCCGTCGCCTACGAACTCACCGTCCTGGAAGGTCCTTTCATAGAGGACCTTGAACTCGTCGCCTTTGCGGATATCCAGTGCGAAGTCGATATCCCAGCTGAAAATACGATTCGCGAGGGTCATGATGACCTCGGGCGAAATGCCGGCGTCCTGACCGGCCTCGAAAAGGGAGGACTCAATGCGGGCACCGCTCTGCACCACCTGGACTTCCAGGGGGTTCTCTATGTAGTTCACCGCGTAGCCTTCCTCGGCCCGCGAAATCGACAGCGTCAGCGTATCGCTGATCTGCCTGTTCAGCGAATGCAGGACGCCGTTGAGGCTGGTCAGCTCGATGATATCGCCGGGTCGCAGCAGGTCCAGTGCCTTACGGGCACCTGGCAGGTTGCGCAGTTCGGCCAGCGTCGCGATGTCAATCCCGGCGCCGCGAAAGATCCGGTCCATCGTGTCATTGCGCTGCACGGTGACTTCGATGCTGTCCGGGGCGGGCGTCTCAGGGACGATCTCAGGTGTCGCGTCCTCGATGGGCTCTGCCGTCGTGGCCAGGCGAGGCGTGAGGTCGACGGACGGCGGCGTCACCGGCTCCGGCGTGCGCATGGCCAGTAAGCCCGCGGCCGCGATGACAAACGGGAA
>CAWGLW010000006.1:0-732500 GCA_963823525.1 uncultured Gammaproteobacteria bacterium | reverse complement strand
ATATAACGGGGCTCAAGCCATGAGCCGAAGCTGCGGATCTGCGCGTAAGCGCAGGTGGTAGGGGAGCGTTCTGTAAGCCTGTGAAGGTGCACTGCGAGGTGTGCTGGAGGTATCAGAAGTGCGAATGCTGACATGAGTAACGTTAATGCGGGTGAAAAACCCGCACGCCGTAAACCCAAGGATTCCTGCGCAACGTTAATCGGCGCAGGGTGAGTCGGTACCTAAGGCGAGGCCGAAAGGCGTAGTCGATGGAGAACGGGTTAATATTCCCGTACCTGGTGCTGCTGCGATGGGGTGACGGAGAAGGCTAGATCATCCGGGGCTGGTTCCCGGTTTAAGCGTGTAGGGAGGATCTCTAGGCAAATCCGGAGGTCCGCTAATCCTGAGACGTGATGACGAGGTCCCACGTGGACTGAAGTGATTAATGCCATGCTCCCAGGAAAAGCCTCTAAGCTTCAGGTAGCACGAGACCGTACCGAAAACCAACACTGGTGGGTGGGCAGATAATCTGCCAAGGCGCTTGAGAGAACTCGGGTTAAGGAACTCTGCAAATTGATACCGTAACTTCGGGAGAAGGTATGCCTTCGTTGGTGCATGAATTTACTTCAGAAGCTGATGAAGGCCGCAGGTAATCGGTGGCTGCGACTGTTTATCAAAAACACAGCACTCTGCTAACACGAAAGTGGATGTATAGGGTGTGACGCCTGCCCGGTGCCGGAAGGTTAATTGATGGGGTTAGCTGCTTGCAGCGAAGCTCTTGATCGAAGCCCCGGTAAACGGCGGCCGTAACTATAACGGTCCTAAGGTAGCGAAATTCCTTGTCGGGTAAGTTCCGACCTGCACGAATGGCGTAACGATAGCCACACTGTCTCAACCCGAGACTCAGTGAAGTTGAAATCGCTGTGAAGATGCGGCGTACCCGCGGCAAGACGGAAAGACCCCGTGAACCTTTACTACAGCTTTACACTGAACTTTGAACCTTTTTGTGTAGGATAGGTGGGAGGCTTTGAAGCGTGATCGCTAGATTGCGTGGAGCCAACCTTGAAATACCACCCTGAAATGTTTGAAGTTCTAACCCAGGCCCGTTATCCGGGTCGGGGACCGTGTATGGTGGGTAGTTTGACTGGGGCGGTCTCCTCCCAAAGAGTAACGGAGGAGTGCAAAGGTACCCTCAGCGCGGTCGGTCATCGCGCTTTAGAGTGCAAAGGCATAAGGGTGCTTAACTGCGAGACGGACAGGTCGAGCAGGTGCGAAAGCAGGTCTTAGTGATCCGGTGGTTCTGTATGGAAGGGCCATCGCTTAACGGATAAAAGGTACTCCGGGGATAACAGGCTGATTCCTCCCAAGAGTCCACATCGACGGAGGAGTTTGGCACCTCGATGTCGGCTCATCACATCCTGGGGCTGTAGCAGGTCCCAAGGGTATGGCTGTTCGCCATTTAAAGTGGTACGCGAGCTGGGTTCAGAACGTCGTGAGACAGTTCGGTCCCTATCTGCCGTGGGCGTTGGAGAATTGAGGGTGAGCTGCTCCTAGTACGAGAGGACCGGAGTGGACGTACCTCTGGTGTTCCGGTTGTCACGCCAGTGGCACTGCCGGGTAGCTAAGTACGGACGGGATAACCGCTGAAAGCATCTAAGCGGGAAGCCCCCCCCAAGATGAATTCTCCCTGGACTCTCGAAGTCCCTGAAGGGCCGTCGAAGACTACGACGTTGATAGGCTGGGTGTGTAAGTGCAGTAATGTATTTAGCTAACCAGTACTAATTGCCCGTGAGGCTTGACCATATAACACCCAATCGGTCTGGATTTATTCAGCCATTGGCGTGAGTCAGCGCGTATCGCTCGAAGCGACACGCATGCGTCCTTACCCAAATCTAATTCATCGCCCCTGTGAGGGGTGCGTGAGCCAGTTTGCCTGGCGGCAATAGCGAGCGGGAACCACCCGATCCCATTCCGAACTCGGAAGTGAAAACGCTCAGCGCCGATGGTAGTGTGGCCCCGTGGTCATGTGAGAGTAGGTCACTGCCAGGCTTTTGAACGAAGACCCCCGATGGAGCAATCCATCGGGGGTTTTTTCTTTTCAATTCCGGGACAGTTTACTTAACTGCTGCGCTTTCCCTGAGCTTTCGCTTGAAGGTACGCAGGCGGCGACGACCGTAGCCGGCCACTCTGCAGGCACTCGTCGAGCGAAGCGTAGGGTGAGTGGGATTGCCCGGCTTCCGTTGGTACCCTTCCCAGGCCGGGGAATCGCCAGCCTGTGTCCGCCGGACTGCGGGGGCTGGCTCACCGGTCACGCCGGAGGCGAAAAATCTTGCCCGCTGCATGTGATAACCCGCTCTGGGTTATGCTTGGCGGCCAAATCATACGGGTAGATACATGCCTCCGGAGCCCGACACGTATGGCTGATGTCTTCGTTTCCTACGCTCGTAGCGACAGAGCCCGAGTCGCGCCGCTGGTGGCCGCCATCGTGGCGAAAGGCTGGACAGTCTGGTGGGACCCGGAAATCACGCCAGGCCAGGAATTTGACGACCAGATCGATGCGGAGATCGACGCCGCCAAGGCGGTGATGGTCGTCTGGACGCCGACCTCGGTGGCCTCGCGCTGGGTGCGGGGCGAAGCACGCGAGGCGGCCGATCGTGGCATCCTGGTGCCTGTGCGGTTCGACAATGCGCGCCTGCCAATGGACGTGCGTGCCATCCATACCACGGATCTCGACGGCTGGGCAGAAGATCCTGCAAGCCCGCAGGCAAAGGAGTTTCTGCACGCGCTGGGTGCGATGATCGCGCGCGCGCCGGCCAGGGCCGTGAGTCCGGCGGACGGCTCTGGGTCATCATCCGACAAGGCGACCCCGCGATTCACGATCTGCGTACTGCCGTTCACGAACATGAGCGGCGACCCGGAGCAGGAGTATTTCAGCGACGGCATTACCGAGGATGTAATCACGGACCTGAGCAAGGTCTCGGCACTCGCGATCATTTCACGCAACAGTGCCTTCATGTACAAGAACAAGCACGTTGATATCCCCAAAGTCGCGCGTGACATGAAAGTCAGCCACGTGCTGGAAGGCAGCGTTCGCAAGGCGGGCGGCCGGGTGCGGATCAGCGCCCAGCTTATTGACGGCGAAACCAACAACCACATCTGGGCCGAACGCTACGACCGTGATTCGAGCGACATCTTTGCGCTGCAGGACGAGATCTCGGAGGCCATCGTCAAAGCGTTGAAGCTTACGTTGATGCCCGAAGAAAAAAAGGCGATCGAGCGACGCGGTACGGACAATGCCGAGGCCCACAACCTCTACCTGATGGCACGGCAGACCTATGTGGGCGGTCAGGAATACGACGTACGCTCTGCGGAAGCGATCGTACGTCTGTGCGCCCGCACCATCGAGATCGACCCGGGTTATGCCCAGGCCTGGGCGCTGATGGCGATTGGCTACAAGAAGCTTCGCGAGGCAAGAGGCGGGCAATCAGAGGACGGCATGGTAGCCGTGGAACGTGCATTGACGCTGAATCCCAACCTCGCGGAAGCGCACGCGGTAAAGGCTGAAATTCTTCTGACTGATGGTCATGAAGGTGCTGCGGCTGAGGAAGTCGCAATAGCGCTCAAGTTGAACCCGGAATCCTACGAAGTCAATCGCTCGGCCGGGCGTCTGAACTACCAGCTGCATCGACACGATGATGCTATTCGGTACTACGAAAAAGCCGTGTCGCTCATGGACGCGGACATCAATTCGGCCAGCATGCTGACCAGTTGTTACGCCGCCCTGGGTGATCTCGCGGGCACACGACGCGCCGCAGAGCTTGCGCTCAAACGTGCCGAGCTTCTCCTGGCCCATGACCCGAACAACGTCGTGGTTACGGGCTACAGCGCCTACGCCCTTGCGGCGCTAGGGGAGGGAGAGCGCGCCAAGTCGCGTATGAACCGTGCTCTTTTGATCGAGCCGGACAACTTCAATATGCGTTACAACTTCGTGTGCGCATTGAGCGTGCACCTGAAAGACAAGGAAGCTGCGCTGGACATGCTCGGCCCCGTGTTCGAAACGATCACCGATACCTTCCTGCCCTACACCAAGGCCGATCCGGACCTCGATTCGCTGCGTGACGACCCGCGTTACCTGGCCATGGTTGCTGCAGCCGAAGCGCGCTTGGCCGGCGGGGGCGATAAACAGGTCAACAATCCGGTATAACCGCGGTCTGCCCTTCCGAATTCCGGGACAGTTTACTTAACTGCCAGCAGCGGCTTTCAGAGCCCCATCCGCGAATTCCGGGACAGTTTACCTAACTGCCAGCAGCGGCATTGCGAGCCCAATCCGGCTGACCGGAGTTAAGTAAACTGTCCCGGAATTGGTGCCTGCTACAGGTGCGTGCCTCGGAGCAGGTAGGCCAGGGCCATGGTTTCGCGGCTCGGCTTGTCGCCGCCCTTCTTGCCCCTGGCAGCGGCCGACGACGGAAACAGCCTGAATCCCAGCGACAGCAGGTTGTCGTTGACCTTCGGCCACACGGCGTAGCTCATTTCCATTGTCGTGCCGAGCGCGGTCTTCACCCGCTTGGTCTGGTTGACCGCGGTGTTCAATACCAGGTCTGAGGCGCCATCGACGGACCAGGTCGGCACGTAGTCGTAGATCTTGGTCGGGGCGATCATCGGCGTGCGCACCAGCGGCATGTAAATGGTCGAGACTTCAATGTTGTACGGTTTGACCTCTGAGGCGAGGCTGCGCGAGAAGGCATCCAGTGCCGCCTTGCTGGCGAGATAGGCAGCGAACCGCGGACCATTGACGAGCACGCCGATGCTCGAAATGTTGATGATATGCCCGCTCTTGTGCGCAACCATTGACGGCAAGAGCCGGTTGATCAGCCGAACAGCGCCGAAGTAGTTGAGCTGCATCGTTCGCTCGAAGTCGTGGAACCGGTCCACGGACTCGATGACCGCGCGCCGAATGGAACGGCCGGCATTGTTGACCAGGATGTCCACCTGGCCCAGGTCATGGAGAACCTTGTCCGCCATCGCATCAATGGCTTCCATGTCGTTCAGGTCGCAGGCGTACGGATGCGCATCTCCGCCGTGCCCGCGGATGACTCTTGCGGCTTCTTCTAGCTTGTCCAGGCTGCGTGCGACGAGCACGACCTTCGCGCCGTTGGCGGCAAACTTTCGCGCCGATTCGAGGCCGATGCCGCTGGAGGCGCCGGTCACCATGACGATTTTCCCGGCGAGCTTGACGGTCGCCTTTCGGGTAGGAGCGGGATAGTCCAGGTGCGACTCCCAGTATGACCAGAGCACCTTCGCGTAGTCCTTCAGCTTGGGACACACGATGCCGGTTCCCTTCAGTGCGGCCCGCGCCTCCTTGTCATCAAAGGTGGCCTTGTTCGTGAGATAGCCCAGCGCCGAGACGGGAATGCCGATGGTTCTGGACATCTGTCGTGCCGCGGACTTCAGCGGCAGTATCCTGGCGGTTTCGCGCAAACCGGTGGTCACGATCTCCGGCAGCTCTGGCAGTTCGAATTTCTTTGCGAACCCGGGGCCGTAGGCTGCCTCGAAAATGATTTCCATGACCCGCCCCATGCTGTCCTGCGGTGTCTGGAGCAGGTGAAAAGCCTTGCCATCCAGGCCTCGCTTGTGGGCGATCGCCACGATTGCATCGGCCACGTAGTCCACGGGCGCAATCGGAATCTTGCCGCCTTCGACGCCGAGCAAAGGCAACCACTTCGGAACTGTGTCGCTGATCTTCTTGACGGTCGGAAACAGGTAGTAGGGGCCGTCGATCTTGTCCATCTCGCCCGTCACCGATGAGCCGACAACGGCGCCCGGGCGATAGACACGCCACTTGCCCTGGCACTCTTCCCTGACGATCTGCTCTGACTGGAACTTGGTCCTGAAATACGGATGCGACGTATCCTGCCCCTCGTCAAACATGCTCTCCTTGAACACGCCGTGCCAGTTGCCTCCGGCAACCGCCACCGAGCTCACGTGATGCAAGGTGACGCCGCCACCCAGGGCATTAGTGAACTCGACAAGGTTTCGAGTGCCCTCGTTGTTGACGCGATCGCCGGTGTCATCGTCCATGTTCATGTCATATACCGCGGCCAGGTGAAAGACGTGGCTGATCTTCCCCTTCAGCTTCGACTGGCTGGCTTTCGCGGTCAGTCCTGGCGTTGTGATATCGCCCCAGACCGGTACCAGGCGGTTTTTGTCCGCGCCCAGCAATTCGCGCATGCGCTCGAATTTGTCTTTCGAGGATTTCCGGATCAGGACATAGACGGTCGAGTTCTTGCGCTTGAGCAGTCGTTCGACGACGAAGCGGCCGATGAAGCCCGTAGCGCCAGTAACGAAGTAGTTCATTGCATCACCGTATTCTTCGGTTTGGACCCGTATGCGTGAGTTGAACCCCGGATCTTACGACACTCCGGCCGGCTGACGTAGCCCCTCGAACCGTTTTCGGCGTCACCCTGGCACCGGGCGATCAGTCGTCGGTTGCTGATTCGGGCAGTATGGCTTTTCCATAGCAAACACTGGTCGGGTCGTTGATGTAACGGCCGAATGCCGCTATTCGACGGAAGCCGAATGATTGATAGGGTTTCACGGCCGGCGCTTGCCGATAACGCGTTTCCAGTACCCGCTTCGAACCTCATTAGTCGTCTCGTTGAGCGGGCAGTGCGCCCCCATGCCGACCGGCATCACCTTGGCATAGGCGACCAGGTACAGGCCTCGATGCGGCGTCGGTTGATTGGCCGGTTCAAGAGCCGCAGTGCCTGGATCATGGCTTTCCGGGTAGAGGACTCGCGCCTCGGCTGCCGCCTCACGCTGCAGCGAAAGCGCGTCATCGCCCATCGGATCGGCCTCGACGATGAAAAACGCATGTTGTTACGGATGCGCATCAGACCGGTCAGCCCGGGATCGCCTAAGCGGGCTTCATACAGTGAGGCGCTTCGATCCCGAGCGCCATGCCGGTCGGTGACGGCAGGCGAATGATGCCAAAGATAATCAGAGCGGCAGATACGCGATGGCAAACGGGCTATCCCTGCATCGGCTCGTCTCCGGCTGGTCCCGGTGGCTGTGGATCCCGGCGCTCGAGCAGGCCGCGTGCCGCATCGCCTTTGAGTCCGAAGGCGCTTCTCAGGTGGAGGTCGCGCTGCGGGAAGGGTATCTCGATCGCGTACTCATTCAGCTTGGTATCGAGTTCCCACAGGTAGGCGGCCGAAACGGCTCCGGGTCGCTTTACGGCTTCCTGCGTCAGCCACACGACGAGTTCGAAATTGAGGCTGCTGTCGCCGAATTCCACGAACCAGACCTGTGGTTCGCGAGCCGGATCATTCTTCAACGTCCAGGGCACGTTTTCGGCGGCATCCAGGGCAGCCGCCTTGACCATCGCCTTGTCCGTGCCGTAGGCAACACCAAACGGAATCTTTATGCGACGGTATACATCCCGCAGGGTCCAGTTCGTGACGCGCCCGCCGACGAATTCGGCATTGGGAACCAGGATGTCGATGTTGTCGTTGGTCGTGATCAGCGTGCTGCGCATGTTGATCTCCTTCACCTCCCCCGTGACACCTGATTCAAGCTCCACGAAATCGCCGACTTTCAGGCTTTTTTCAAACAGAATAATCAGGCCAGCAACAAAATTGCTGATCAAGGTCTGCAGACCAAAACCAACGCCGACGCCCAGCGCACTGGCGAACATCGCGAACTTGGTGAAATCGATGCCGATCGAGGACAAGCCGACGATGATGCCAATCGTCAGCACCACGTAGTGAATCAACCGGCCGAACGTATAAAGGGAACTTTTATTCAGTCCGCCACGGCGCTCGCCGACGCGCGCGATCGTGCGGCGGATCGCGCGGGATAACCAGAACGCGATGGTGAGGATCAGCGTAACGCGCAGCAGTCCCATCGGCGTGACTGGAGTCTCGTTGATCTCGAACAGGGTCGCCCCCATCAGATCCATGATCGACTCGCCAGCCGTCGTCATTCCGCCGGCAAGTCCCGTCTCGTCCGTATTGGTGCTGCCTTCGCTGCTGCGACCGGCGGCGAGTAGTCGTCGCGGGCCGTCATTGCCACCCGGGTACAGCGGATGCAGGTAAGCGTGTAGCAGACTGTCACCGGCGTCGATAACTTGATGCCGATCCGGCAATGCCGCCTGGCTCTGGAGTCCGGCAAGCAAGGCCAACAACACGAACGCAAATTGTCTTACCCGGGTCATAGCCATTTCTTCCTTCGAAACAGGACGAGCAAGATCGTCACGAGCGACGCCATCAGGCCAAGCAGGATGAAATAGCCTGATTGCGAATGCAGCTCCGGCATGTTGTCGAAATTCATCCCGTAGATGCCTGCGAGGAAACTCAGTGGCACGAAGATCGACATGACGACGGTCAGCACTTTCATGATCTGGTTCAGTCGGTGAGAGGTCACCGAGATATATCCATCGGCCAGGTCACCGGCCAGCTCGTAGTAGAGTGCGGCCAGGCTGACCGCGCGTTCCTGCTGCTCGTACACGTCGACGATTTCGTGCTTTCGTCCGGCTTCGATGCCGGCGAACGTGCCGCTGCGGAGTTCGTCGAACACCTGTTCGTGATACAGGAATACGCGCCGGTACTTCTTGAGTTGTGTCTTGTAGTAGAGCAACTCGGCCAGTAAAGCATCGTCCGCATTCTGCATCACTTCGACTTCCATCGCCTCCAGCCTTGGCTCGAGATCAAGCAGGATTTTCAGGTAGCGATCGACCGATCTTCGGCAGATGCGCAGTGCGATGGCGGCCGGGCCGTCACTGAATGCCGCGGGATTTCCGGTCGTCTCCTCAAATACACTGTTAGTGCTGCGTGACTCACCGCTGCGCCGGGTCACCAGGAAGCGCTCGCCGATGAACAGGGCAAGCTGGATCGTCGAGAAATCCAGGGCCTCTGAATCTGCATTGAGTCCCTTCAGCAGGATAAACGTGAAGCTTTCAAAGGACTCGACCTTGGGCGGGTGTCGCAGCCGCTCGGCATCCTGGATGGCCAGTGGGTGCAGGCCGAAGCACTCCTGAAGCAATTGCCGTTCAGCCGCCACCGGCTCATCGGCGCAGTCCAGCCAGATCGTGCTGCCGGTGTCCTGTTGCCAGGCCGATACGAGCTCCGGCCCCCCGGTGCGCACTTGATTGCGGTCCCGGTCATATAAGAGTGTCCGGATCAAAGGCCTGCTCCCCCGCTGGTTTCATGACATTTTGGGTTCCGGGACAGTTTACCTGTCTGGAAGTCGGTGAGACTGAGCGGTTCGTTCTGCCTGCCGAAAGATAAGTAAACTGTCCCGGATTGGTGGTTTGGGCCAGCGGCCAGAAGCGGGGCTTGCAAATAGCCGTTATTGATCTACGATTCGCCACCTCCCATGACCATGGGTGATGGAAAAGTCTGTTCATGTCGAGCCTGCGGGATTTCCGGATCGTTGCTCAGCCTGACGATGTCACCTGCGGGCCGACGTGCCTGCACAGCGTTTATCGGCATTTCGGCGACGAGTTTGCACTCAACGCACTCATCGACGAGGTACGGATGCTCGACGAGGGCGGGACGCTGGACGTTTTCCTCGCCAATCACGCGCTCGAGCGGGGCTACCGGGTCACGCTGTTTACCTACAACCTGCAGCTGTTTGACCCGACCTGGTTCGGTTTGGCGAAATCCGTCCTGATCGAGCGACTCGAGGCGCAGGCCAGGGCCAAGAGCGACCGTAAGCTGAAGCTGGCGACCAACGGATACAAGCGATTTCTCGAACTCGGCGGCCGGCTGCGCTTCGAAGACCTGTCACCGGCGCTGATCCGCCGCTACCTGAAGCGCGGCGCACCGATCATCACCGGGCTCAGCGCGACCTACCTGTATCAGGAGGCCCGAGAGCTTCCGGACACCGAAGTGGACGACGACATCAACGGTTACCCGGCCGGGCACTTCGTGGTCCTGCATGGCTATGAACCGGAGCGACGCATGGTTCGCGTGGCGGACCCCTACCTGGAAAATCCCCTTGGTGAGGATCGCTACTACCTCGTCGACATGCACCGGCTGATCGGTGCGATTCTCCTCGGCTGCCTGACTTTCGACGCCAACCTGCTCATCATCGAGAAGCCGCAATCATGAACAACCTGATCGTGGTCGACGATCCGTCGGAATGGGCGCTGAAGATCCCGACGGCTGAGATCGTCAGTGCTCAGGCATACCTTACAGAGAACCGTTTCAGTGCAATGCGAAGGGCGCGGGTCTATAACCTCTGCGAGTCCTATCGATACCAGAGCACCGGCTACTACGTTTCACTGCTCGCGTCGGCCCGCGGTCACCGGCCACTGCCGGATGTGCTGACCATCCAGGACATCAAGACCTGGACGATGCTGCGCCCCGCCGACGATCTGTCGGAATTGATGGAGCGCTCGCTGTCCGGACTGACGTCAGACAAGTTCGAACTGAGCGTCTATTTCGGCCGCAACCTGGCCGAGCGGCACTCTCGCCTCAGCCGGGCCCTGTTCAACCTGTTCCCGGTGCCTCTGCTGCGCGCCAGCTTCCAGCGTCGTCGCGGGACGTGGCGTCTGGTGGGGCTGAAGCCGATCCCGCTGGGCGAGATTCCGATGAACCATCGAGAATTTCTGCGCGACAGCATTGAGAAGAACTTTTCGCAGCGCCTGCCGCCGCGGACGGCGCCGGCCGGGCGCTTCGAACTGGCAATCCTGGTCGACCCGGAGGAAGCTTCGCCGCCCTCGGATGCATCGGCGGTGCGGCGTTTCGTCAGGGCCGGGGGAGAGCAGGGGCTGGATGTGGAGATCATCGGCCCCGATGACTTCGGGCGGCTCGCGGAGTTCGATGCGTTGTTTATCCGCGTGACAACGCAGGTCAATCATCGCAGCTACCGGTTTTCCAGTAAGGCGAACGCCGAGGGTCTCGTCGTCATCGACGACCCGGCATCGATCGTCCGGTGTGCGAACAAGGTCTATCTGGCGGAACTCATGGCACGGCTCAAGATACCGACGCCAAAGACGATGATCGTGCACAGGCATAATGCTCACGACGTCGCGGCGGAACTGGGCCTGCCCTGCGTGCTGAAGCAGCCCGACAGCGCGTTTTCGCGCGGCGTCGTAAAAGCCAGCGACCCGGCTGAACTCAAGACGGCCCTGGCGGAAATGCTCTCGGCCAGTGACCTCGTCGTCGCACAGTCTTACGTGCCGACCGACTTTGACTGGCGTGTCGGCGTACTCGACCGCAAGCCCTTATTCGTCTGCCGCTACTACATGGCGCGGAATCACTGGCAGATATACAAGCACGATGAGGGCAAGGTCACCGCCGGCCGCTGGGATACGCTGGCGGTGGAGGATGCGCCACCGGAGGTCGTCGAACTGGGCCTGCGCGCCGCGAATGCAATCGGTGACGGCTTTTACGGCGTCGACATCAAGCAACTGGACGGCGGCTGCGTCGTGATCGAGGTCAACGACAACCCGAGCGTCGACCGCGGAGTCGAAGACGAGGTGCTCGGCGATCGCCTCTATGAGGAGGTCATGCGAGTGTTCCGCAAGCGAATCGAAGCAGGTAAGTCACATGGCGCCGCCGACTGAAGATCGTCCCCTGGGTCTGTTTGACGGATACGGTATCGAGCTGGAATACATGGTGGTTGATCGCGCCTCGCTCAGCGTGGCGCCGTTCGCGGACGCATTGCTTGAATCCGCAGCGGGCGAGCCGACGGTCGAGCTGGAGCGTGGCGCATTTGCCTGGAACAACGAGCTGGCCCGGCACGTGATCGAGTTCAAGACCAACGGACCCAGCGCGACACTGAACGAACTGCCCGAGGGTTTTGCCGGTGAGGTCAGCCACGCCAACGAGTTGCTGGCATCCCAGGGCCGGCAATTGATGCCCACTGGCATGCACCCGTGGATGGACCCGGCGACCGAACTGCGGCTCTGGGACCAGGACGACCGCGAGATCTACGAAGCGTTCGACCGCATCTTCTCCTGCAAAGGTCATGGCTGGGCCAACCTGCAGAGCATGCACCTGAACCTGCCGTTCGCCGACGACGCAGAATTCGCGCGACTGCACGCAGCCATCCGCTTCCTGCTGCCGATCATGCCGGGTCTCTCTGCGAGTTCGCCGCTGATCGATGGGGTGCTCAATGGAACGCGGGACAACCGGCTCGCTGTCTATCGTGGCAATTGCGCCCGCGTGCCGTCCGTGGCCGGCGCCGTGATCCCGGAGCCCGTCTATTCTCAGGCCGCCTACCGGAAGGAAATCCTGCAACGTATCTATGATGACATGGCGGCGCTCGACCCCAGCGGCGTGCTGCGGCATGAATGGGTCAATGCGCGCGGAGCGATCGCTCGCTTCGACCGCATGGCGCTGGAGATACGTGTCCTCGACACCCAGGAATGTCCGGCCATGGACATCGCTTTTGCGCGGGTGATCGTTGCGACATTGAAGGCACTTTGTGCGGAACGCTGGCTTGACCTGTCGAGGCTGAAGTCCTGGCGGACCGAGGAACTGGCCCGGGGATTCACGGCCGTCATCGAGCAGGCTGAGAAAACCGACATCAGCGATCGCGCGTACTTGTCTGCGCTGGGCGTAAGCCGCAGCCGCCTGGGCCTTCATGCCTTGTGGGCTCACCTGGCCGAGCAGGCCGCCCTGGAGGGCGAACTCGATGCGCCGGCGGAGCGCGCGCTGGAGCATTACCTGAGTCACGGCAGCCTCGCGAGCCGGATCACCGCAGCACTGCCGGCCGAGCCCGGTCGTGAGGACATCGGCCGGGTGTATCGCGAACTCTGCGAGTGCCTGGCGACGGGCAGCTATTTCGTTGCCCGCTGAGCGAGGAATCTTTCTCACCTGCGAGCACGGCGGCAACCGCGTGCCGGCGGCCTACACGGACCTTTTCGCCGGCCAGGAGGCCCTGCTCGCGACCCATCGCGGCTACGACATCGGCGCGTTATCTGTCGCCCGCTACCTGAGTCGGCGTCTGCGCGTGACATTGATCCCGGCGACGGTGACGCGCCTGCTGGTGGACCTGAACCGTTCGCCCTGGCACCCCGGGGTCTTCTCCGAGTACACGCGCCACCTTGATTCGAGCACACGCCAGCGGATCCTGACGCGATACTACGAGCCGTACCGCACAGCCGTGCAGGCGCAAGCGGCGGCCAGCATTGCGGCGAGAGACCAGGCCCTGCACGTGTCAGTGCACAGCTTCACGCCACGGTTCAATGGCCAGGCACGCCGGTGCGATATCGGCTTGCTCTACGACCCGTCCCGCCCGGGCGAGATCGAGTTCTGCAGGCGCTGGCAGCGCGCGCTGCGAACCGCGGAGCCGTCGCTGCGGGTACGACGAAACTATCCCTATCGCGGTGTCGCGGACGGGCTCGTCACCCACTTGCGAAAGCAGTTCGACGCGGCCGTGTACGTTGGTGTGGAACTCGAGTTCAGCCAGGACCTGGCAGAGAAAGGCGGGCCGTCATGGCAGCGACTGCTGGAGGTGTTGGCCGCCACTTTGCCGAATCAAGCGCGCTGACGCACAGCGCCCACCACAGGCCAGCAACCGATGGCCGGGGCAGCCAAAAGCCGGGGGGGCGCCCTGCCAGGGGACTCACGCACCGGACCGGCCAGGTCCGCGGGCCGGTTGTCACCGCCGGCAGGCTTCTGGAGTCCGGCGCTGAACCGCGCGTCACAAGACCCATCCGGATGGAACAGACGCAGTGGCTACGGCAATCCCTCATGACTTGCTGCGCCGCGGGCTGATCTGATGCAACGCAAAGCAACGTCAGCCGCGCTGGCAGCACCATGCACGAGCGGCGCGTCAAGGGGGGTATCGTGGACGACCGTATCGCTCGTCTCGAATCCACTGTCGAGCAGCTGCGCTCGGCACTGCAGTCGCTCCACCAGCGAATCGAATCGCTGGAGCAGACGGGTTCCGCGGCACGGACAGCCGAAGCCGACGCAGTTCAGGCGGAGTCGCCGCCGACGCGAGCGAAACGCTTTTCAGCGGGCTCGGCCGACCGAAATCCCTATGACCCCATCGTCGTGCTCACTTTGCTAGGCCGACTTTTCCTGGTTCTGGCCGGTGGATTTTTCCTGCGCGCAATGACGGAAGCCGGCGTGCTCGCGGCCCCGGCCGGTGTCGGGCTGGCCTTCGTATATGCACTGGTCTGGCTCGCACTGGCCGACCGTGCAGGCCGGCAGGGGCAGTCCTCCAGCGCCCTGTTCCACGCGATCGCAGCTGCGCTCGTGGCTTTTCCGTTGCTCGTCGAGGCCACGACCCGGTTCAAGGTCATCGGCGTTGCCGGCAGCGTGCTGGGGCTGGTCATCCTGACCGCCGCATTTCTCGCGGTGGCGGTTCGACAGAAGTCCCGCGCCATCGCGTGGATCACCGTTATCGCGGCGGTTCTTACGAGCGCCATCCTGCTGCTCAAGACGGGCGTGGCAGCCCCCTTCGTGCTCTATCTGATCGCGCTGGGTGTCACGACGGTGGGCCTGGCTTACACGCAGGGTTGGACACTGATCCGCTGGCCGGTGGCGCTTGCCGCCGACCTCGCTGTCCTGGGTGTCACCATTCGCGCGCTCACACCGGGCCACCCGGACGCTTTCCGGGTCACGGTGCTGCTGCAGGTGACGCTGGTCGGCGCCTATCTCGTCAGCATCGCCGTCCGAACCCTTTTGCGGGATCGCAACGTCACGCTTTTCGAGGTCACGCAGACGATCGTATCGCTGGTGATCGGTTTCGGCGGGGCCGTGTTGCTCACGCGCAGCGCGCAGACCCTGCCCGTCCTGATGGGTCTGGCGAGCCTGGTGTTCGGAGCGGCCTGCTACGCGCTCGCGTTCTGGTTCGTCGGGCGGCACGAAGACCACGAGCGGAATGTGTATTTCTACGGTTCGCTCGCCCTGGTCCTCGTGCTGGCAGGCCTGGCGCTCGACCTGCCCGGCGCATGGCTCGGCGCCGTGTCCGCTTTGTTTGCCGTGCCGGCCGTCTGGGCCTGGTCGCGTTACGGGCGGCTCGACATGCTGGTGCACGGCGTTGTTTACCTGCTGGCTGCCGGCACCGCCACCGGTGCGCTCGGCTACGCGACCTGGGCCCTGGTCGCGAGTCCCGAGCAGTGGGCATTGCCGGGCGCCATGATGGCCGCCGTGGTTATCGCTGCGGCCCTTACGGCATCGTTTGCAGCCGGGCGGCCACAACCGGCGGGAGGTGTCAGCGCGAGCGTGATGAGGTTCATGATCGCCCTGGCGCTGGTGTGGGTCGCCAGTGGCTGGGTGACTGGCTACGTCGCGGCGCTCGTGGTCGGGTCGCCGGATGGCACGGTGGATCTCGGGATTCTTGCCACGGTTCGCACTGGTGTGCTTGCGGCCGCGACGCTGCTGGTCGCCGCCGTAGGGCGTCGCGAGCGGTTCCACGAATGGGCCTGGCTGGTCTATCCGCTGCTCGTTTTCGTCGGCCTGAAGATGGTGGCACAGGATTTCAAATACTCGCGCCCGGCGACGCTGTTCATCGCACTGGCGCTGTTCGGTATCGCCCTCATCCTGGCTCCGCGCCTGAAACGCGGCGCAGCCCGGCCCCGGTTCCAGCCCGAGGAAGCCTGATACCGTGGTTATCCGCAGGCGGATTACGCAATTCACCTAGATCATGCGGCAGGGAGAAGAACTAGCATCGGCCAAAGCCTGCCTTTGGGCAGCGCGATCGGGAAGGGGGTAGCGAGTGCAGCCTGACAGCGCCTCGACGTGTGCACGCCCTGCGCGGCGCCACACCAGCCCGGCGGAGCGGCCGGCCACGGCTCAGCGCAGCCTTAAGAATCCGTCCCGGTCCGTCCCAATCGACCCCAGGACTCAGCCGTGAAAATACCCGAGCAGATGACGCGCCTTGGCATCGTCGTCGCCGTCATCGTGGCGGCGGTTCTTCTGCTGCGCTTCGTGATCCTGCCAGAGTCGCTGTTTTCCGCCCGGCCACACCAGGTGGCCACGGTCGGCCGGGAGATGGCCAAGCCACAGCATCATGCGGGCGTGGCGGTCTGCCGCGAGTGCCACGAGGAGGAATTCCAGGAGAAGTACGGCGGCAAGCACCGGAACATTGGTTGCGAAAACTGTCACGGCCCGTCCGCGGTGCACGCGGCCGATCCAGGCGCCGAGAAGCCGCGCAAGCCGCGCGAGCGAGAGGACTGCCTGGTCTGTCACGCCTACGACGCGTCGCGACCCAATGGTTTCCCGCAGGTCGATCCGCAGCAGCACAGGCCGGGCAAACGCTGCGTAACCTGCCACGAGGGGCATGATCCGGTGCCGCCGAAGGCACCAACGGAATGCTCCGGCTGCCATGGGCGCATCGAGCACACCAAGGCCTTGTCGACCCACGCGCTCGTGCCCTGCGCGGACTGCCACGTCGTCGAGGCGCAGCACATGGTCGAGCCACGCCTGGCGCTTCCGACCAAGCCCGACAGCCGTGAGGTGTGCGGGCGCTGTCACGCCACTGGCTCGACAGATCCCGCGGCAGCTCAATCCCAGGTCGATCTCGCCTCACACGGCGGTACCTATGTGTGCTGGGACTGTCATTACGCCCACCTGCCCGAGGGACGCAAATGAACAAGCGCGAGTTTCTGAAGCAGGTCGTCGCCTTTCTCCCGGCAGGTGGATTACTGCAAATGCTCCCGCGTGCCGCGGAAGCCAGGGGGCTCGTGGGTGCTCCGCCAGGCGACTATGACCCGACCAGGCACTGGTACGGCATGGGCATCGACACCGATAAGTGCATCGGGTGCAACCGCTGCGTCGAGGCATGCAAGGCCGAGAACAATGTACCGGACGAGCCGTTCTACTTCCGTACCTGGATCGAGCGCTACAGCATTCGAGCCGATGGCGAAACCACGGTCGAGTGCATCAGCACGCACGAGGCGCGGCCCGAGCAGGCCGAGCCCGAGGATCCGACCGTCGTTCGAACGTTCTTTGTGCCCAAGCTCTGCAACCAGTGCGCGCACCCGCCATGCGTACAGGTCTGTCCGGTTGGCGCGACCTTCCAGACCCAGGACGGTGTCGTCCTCGTGGACGAGACGCGTTGCATCGGCTGCCGCTATTGCATCCAGGCCTGTCCGTACGGGGCCCGCTACCTCAATCCCATCACGCGCACCGCGGACAAGTGCACGTTCTGTTACCACCGCATCACCAAGGGCCTCTTGCCGGCCTGCGTGGAGGTGTGCCCCACCCAGGCGCGGATCTTCGGTGACATGAAGGGCCAGGCGGACCGCCTGGTGCGCTTTCAGCGCGTGAACAGTATCAGCGTCCTCAAGCCCGACCTGAATACCGAGCCCAAGGTGCTTTATTCGCAGCTGGATGGAGAAGTGCGATGAGCAGCGCAATTCCGGAAAGCCTCATCGAGCAACTGAGCCACCAGCTGAGCCAGGTGATTGGCTTCATTTACCCGAACGAGGTAGAGACTCAGTGGGCGATACTGATCGTGGTCTATCCGTATATCACCGGTATCGTGGCCGGCGCATTTATCCTCGCCTCGCTGGTGAAGGTATTCAATGTCGTCGAGGTCCAGCCGATCTACCGGCTGGCCCTGCTCACGGCGCTCGCGTTCATGCTGGTCGCAGGCATGCCCCTGCAGCTGCACCTCGGTCATCCCGAACGGGCCTACGAGATCTTCTTTACACCGCAGACGACGTCCGCGATGGCCATGTTCGGCTTCGTGTATCTCTGGTACCTGATGGGCATCCTGCTGATTGAGATCTGGTTCGAGTATCGGCACCAGCTGATCCTGATGGCACAGCAGGCCCACGGCCTGATGAAGCCGATCTACCGCGCGCTGTCACTGTTTTCGACGGACGTGAGCCCCGAGGCACTGGCCTTCGACAAAAAGGCCAGCAAGATCATCACGATCATTGGCATTCCGTCTGCTTTTCTGCTGCATGGCTATGTCGGCTTCATTTTCGGTTCCGTCAAGGCGAACCCGTGGTGGGGCAGCGTGCTGATGCCCATCGTGTTCCTCATGTCCGCCATCGTGTCGGGCATCGCCATGGTGATGTTCCTGTACATTCTGCTGAGCCTTCTGCGCAACGAAAAACTGGACATGCGCTGCCTTGACAAGATCGGGCTGTTCCTCCTCGTTGCGATCATCGTCGACTTCACCCTGGAGGCGCTCGACTACATACACCGCCTGTACCAGAGCGAGGAGTCGATCGGCATCCTCACGCAGCTCGTGTCGGCGAAGCTCTTTACGAGCATGGTGATCGTGCAGCTGCTGCTCGGCATGCTGCTGCCCCTGTTCATTCTGGTGCTGGTGCGCACCGTCCGCTTCAACGAGGAACTGCGCAAGCTGCTCTACTTCACCTCGTCGGTGCTGCTCCTGCTCGGAATCTTCAGCATGCGGTGGAACGTGGTGATCGGTGGGCAGCTGTACTCGAAGAGTTTCCGTGGCCTGATGGCCTACAAAATGGAGCTCACCGGCATCGAGAGTCTTTTCACCGCCCTGGTGCTGCTTGCGCTGCCGTTCGTCTTCCTCACCGTGCTGTTCTACCTGTTGCCGCCGCGTTACATGGAGCAGCATGCGGCCGTGCCGGCCAAATAGCCGGGTATCACTGGACTGTTCTCTACAACCACCGACCGCTCGAGGGACCTGCAATGAAAAGGCTGACATTGACGATGATGCTTTCCGCCTGCGCGGCACTCGCCGCACCGGCCTACGCCGCGGACGTTGCCGCGGGTAAGGCACTGGCGGAGGATTCCTGCGCTGATTGCCATGGCGGCGACGGCGCCGGTGACGCCGATTTCCCCGCAATCAATGGTATGTCCGCCGAGGCGTTCACCACGGCGATGAAGGAATACGCGGACGGGACCCGCACCGAGAGCGCGAAGATGACCAAGATCGCGAAGAAGTTGAGCGACGCGGACATTGCCAGTCTGGCCGAGTACTACTCGACGCTCAAGTAAGGCCCGATTGCTGCTCCCGGGAGAGGTGCTCGCGGGCCATTCGCGGGCACGGCGCCGAACCGGCCATCGCTGAAGTCAAGAAAAAGCCCCGGTGATAAGGCCGGGGCTTTTTTGTGCTGGCTCTTCAGCCTCAGGTTGCTGTCTCCGACGACTCAGCTTCCGTCGGCTCGGCAGGTGGCTTGGGCGGCTTCGCCTGCAGGCCGAGTTCCTGCAGCAGGGCCGAGTCATTCTCTTCGTCCGCCACGATGTTATGGCAGGTGTTACACCGCTTGCCCACCTTCGCGCCCGTTTCGGTCTTGTGCTTGTTGTCGTGGCAGCGGAAGCAGCCGGGCGAGTTCTGGTGCCCGATATGGTTCGGGTAAGTGTTCCACTTCACGTCCATCTTCGGGAAGTTGTTCCAGCAGTACGCGTCGCCGAGCGCCTGTGCAGCCTGCTCGACGGCTGGCGAAGTCGCGAGGTCCGGGTAATTACCGGTATAGAAGGCTTTCAACTCGGACGCGATGTCAGCGCGAGCCTCGTCATGTGATTCGTAAGTCTTCGCCGTTAGGATCCTAACGCCCTCGCGCTTGATGTAAGGCAGCGTCTTGTCGATGCGGCCTTCTTCCATCGCAAGATCCAGCTCGAACTCCGGGCTGCGGTAGATGTGCGACGGGCGGTTGTGGCAGTCCACGCAGTCCATCGTGCGCCATTCCGCATCCTCGGGCGCCTGCTCCCCGTTCGAGAAAGTCTTTTGGGAGCCGGCTCTCTGGTCGGTGAGTTCGATCTCATAGATCGTTTCGCGACTCGGATCCGACAGGTAGCGCAGCGTGTGGTTCGGGTCCACGTGCCAGTGAATGCCGTGGGACTCTCCCCCTGCGCGGCCGCCGACCTTGACCATGAGCGCCGTCTTCATCTCGGTGTTCTGCTCGTCGTCGGCGTAGTGCGTGCGCACCTTCAGCCGCTCGCCGACAAACTTGGTGGGCGTGTGGCACTGTTCACAGGTGCCTTTCGCGGGACGCAGCGAGTGAACCGGTGTCGGAATCGGCCGCGGGTACAGGTCCAGCGCCACCGCAATGAGCTGCCATGAGCCGGAGATCTTTGCCTTGACGAACCATTGAGCGCCCGGTCCGATGTGGCAGCCTGCGCAGCCGACCCGGGCATGCGGCGAGCGCAGGAAAGCCGTGTACTCGGGCTCCATGACCTTGTGACAGGCCATGCCGCAGAACTCGGTCGAGTCCATGTAGTGAACAGCCTTATAGGTCAAACCGGCCCCGACGGCAATGACCGGCACGGCAAGGGCTACGAAGCCGAGCAGCACGCCGCGCGTGCTTTCCCTGTTCAGGTCGACGACGGGCAGATGGCCGGCCGGGCGGCCTTCGGCGGCAGCCTTCGCGTCACGCCGTTTCTGCAGCCAGATGCCGAACGGCACGATGGCGACGCCAGTCAGGAACAGTGCCGGCAGTACGACGAAAGTGATGATGCCGAGGTAGGCGCCACCTTCGAAGCCCATGGCCTGCATCACCAGGAGCGCCGCGATGAACAGCAGGCTCAACACCATCATCAGCGTGCCGATCAGGCTGATAATGTTGCCGGTGATGGCCGCGAAAAAATGCTTGATCATGAAATAACCCCGGGACTATTTGCTTATTGCCACTTTCGCCTTTGAGCCGTGCGGTGACGTCGCCGGCGTGCAGCATAGCGTCCGCACGCACTCAACACCACCCGGTCGGATTGCGGTCGGCCGGCAGACTGCTCCACCGGCCGGCCGCGCATGACGGTGGCGATTTCAGAACAGGTGCAGTGCACCGCTTGCGATCGCCCTGAAAATCAATATTGCCAGCCAGATGCCAAAGGCCATGGCGGCATACCCGAACACGTGCGCGACTCTCAGTTGCGCTTTCGATGGCGGCGGAACGAAGTGCGCCTCGAGCGTGCCTTCTTTCACCATCCTCGCGTATTCGAGCGGGCGCTCATCCTTGAATCGCTCCAGCGGCATGCTGCCGGTGAAGATCACCGTGTCCATCGGGAAGCTTTCCGGCCGAAGGTGCGTGTGGAAGAAGTGGAACAGGAAGATGAACCCGGTCGCAAGCAGCGCCTCGTCACTGTGAATGATGTAAGCCGCGTTGAGCGCCCAGCCCGGCAGGAATTGGGTGAAGAAGTCCGGGAACCAAAGCATAAGACCCGAAACGCCGATCATCCCGACACCCCAGAACACGGCGAGGTAGTCGAACTTCTCCCAGTACGACCAGCGGTCGAGAGCGGGCCGCGGGCCCATGTAAAGGAAGTACTTCAGGTTCGCTATCAGGTCCTGGATATCCTTGAGTTGCGGGGTCATCGACCGCCAGCCCCAGAAGTAACCCTTTTTCTTGTCGAATACGATGTCGTGGAACAGCATCCCGAGATGTACCGCGAAGTAGCCGAAGGTCACGATGGCGGCGAACCGGTGCAGCCAGCCGGCGACCTCGGGCCCGCCAAGCGCTTTCATCAGGCCTGGCGCCCACGGGGCGGCCGCGAACTTCAGCGGCAATCCGGTCACACCGAGCAGCAGGAAGCTCAGGATGATCGACACGTGCAGCCACATCTGCGGTGCCCGGAAACGGCGCACGTAGGGCCCGGAGCCCTGGTGATGGACCTCGAACTCACCGCGCAGTCGGCCGACCAGCGTGCGCTGCAGCCACAGCAGTGCGTGCAGGCCGAAGAACCCGAACACGCCCAGCAGCAGCAGGGTCATGAACAGGTAGATGTAGTGCACCCAGGGATTCTGTTCGGCGTCCATCGGGTCGCTGTGCGGCATGAAGCTCAGGAACGACGCGTTGACCTTGCCCTGGTGGCAACCCGCGCTGCCGCAGGTATTCGCCAGATTCTCGGGGCTCACCGTCGAGTGCGGGTCGCTGGCGGGCAGGTTCCGGTGCGGTGTGTGGCAGTCGGAGCACGTGGCGGCCTGCTTGCGGCCAACGCTGCTGGCTTTGCCGTGGAAACTGTCGTGGAAACTCTTCAGGAAATCATCGTGGCAGGTGCCGCACTCATGTGGCATGTCTTCACGTGCCAGCAGCGTTGTCGGGTCATGGATCGCATGGGCCTCGTGGCAGGTCGTGCACAGCGGGCCGTCCTTGCCTTCCTTCCACATCTGGCCATGGGTGCTGTCGGCCCATACCTTGAGGATGCCCTCGTGACAGCTGCCGCAGGTCTCCGGGCTTTTCTCGTGGGACGTTCGCGAGTCCGGATCGGAGTGCCGCTTGATGTCGTGGTTGCCGTGGCAGTCGCTGCACGCAGGCGCGCTGTTCAGGCCCGAAACCAGCAGGGCACGCGCGTGCACGCTGCCGAGGTAGCCTTCCATCATGTCCTTGTGGCACTGGCCACAGTTTTTAAGCTGGTTGACCGGGGACATCGGCGCATTCGGATCACGGCTGCGCGGCGTCCAGTGCAACTCGCCGTGGCAGCCCTGGCAGCTCTCCGGCCTGTCGCCGCGCACCCGGGCGTGCACGCTTTCGTGGAAAGCGCCGACCTCGTCTTCGTGGCACTGCATGCACGGCTCGAAGCCCACGTTGCCCAGCTTGTTGCGGGGGTGCTTCGTCGTCAGCGCGTCCGTGTGGCAGTCCACGCAGTTGCGGCGCTTGTGCGCACCGGCGTTGAATCGGGCGGCGATCACGGCGAGGGGGCGGCCGTCGTCGCTCTCGGCATCGGGGTCGTCGTGACAGCGCAGGCAACGCTCGTTCGGAATCGTCTTTGTCTCGGAGGCGGCCTGGGCGGATGGCGTCGCCGCGTCCTCCTGGGCTGAGACACGGGTCGCGGGGCCGGTTGCCATCAGGGCGATGAGCAGGGCGCTGAAAAGTAAACTCGCGGCGGTCGTCTGGGCGCGCATGACGCTGGGCTCCAAGTCCAATGCCGCACCCCCCGCCGTTTGTACCCGACGGGAACCGCGGCTGATGGCGGGTATTTCAACTCAGGAACGCAACGCGGGCTGCACGCACTTTCCGCAGGAAAACCGTGGCAACCGAAACGGACCCGCGCTCTGGCGGCCGTTATCGTCAAGCGGTCAGTCGGAATCCTTATCCGAATCGCGGGCTGCCGCGGGGCAGCGCTCGCAGCCGCCGAGGCGTGTCTGCGCACGGTTTTCGAGACGCACGCTGACCTTCTCGAGCCAGGCGGGTACCTCGCGAGCCCGGGTCCAGTCCCTGAACCGTCCGGCCAGGCGCAGGCGGGTCGCCGAAGGCATCAGTGCCCAGGCCGCGTAGGCGCTCGCGCCAATGACGAGTATCGAAACGATGATTCCCTGCAACACGACGAGTCAGCTCAGACGCCCAGTGCGAGCGCCACCCGGTAGGTGACAAAGGCTGCCAGGTAGGCGAGCCCGAACAGGTAACCCGCCATCAGCAGAGGGTAGCGCCAGGAGTTTGTCTCACGCCTGACGACGATCAGCGTCGAGAGGCACTGCGGCGCAAAGACGAACCAGGCGAGCAGCGACAGCGCCGTGGCCAGGCTCCAGGTGTGCGAGATCATCGGCACCAGTGTCGCGGCCACGTCGTCGCTGGTTGCCGACAATGAATACACGGTGCCCAGTGCACCCACGGCGACTTCACGTGCAGCGAGGCCGGGCACCAGCGCCAGCGATATTTGCCAGTTGAATCCGATCGGCGCAAAGATGTGCTCAAGCGCACGGCCCAGCATGCCCGCGAAGCTGTACTGGATGGCCGGCCCCGTCGCGCCCTCCGGCGGCAGTGGGTACGAACTGAGGAACCACAGCACGATCATCAGCGCGAGAATGATCGTGCCCACCCGGCGCAGGAAGATCTTGGCGCGTTCCCACAAGCCGATCAAGAGGTTGTTCAGGTGGGGCCAGTGGTACTCGGGCAATTCCAGCAGAAGCGGGTTGTAATTGCTGCGCATCGCGGTGCGCTTGAGCCCCCAGGCCACCAGCATCGCCGCGATGATGCCAGCGAGATACAGGGCAAACAGCACCATGCCCTGCAGGTTGAATGGTCCGACGTCGCGGTTCGGAATGAAGGCCGCGATGATCAGGGCGTAGACCGGAAGTCGTGCCGAGCAGGTCATCAGCGGTGCGACCATGATCGTCGCGAGACGGTCACGCAGGTTGGGGATGGTCCGGGTCGCCATGATGCCCGGGATTGCACAGGCAAAGCTCGACAACAGCGGGATGAAGGCTCGGCCCGACAGCCCGACGCTGCCCATCAGCCGGTCGAGCAGGTAGGCTGCCCGGGGCAGGTAGCCCGTGTCTTCGAGCAGCAGAATAAAAAAGAACAGGATCAGGATCTGCGGCAGGAACACCAGTACGCTGCCTGCGCCGGCAATGATGCCGTCCACGAGCAGGCTGCGCAGCGCGCCCTCGGGCATCAGCGCGTGCAGCTGGTCGCCGACCCAGGTGACGCCGCTGTCGATCATTTCCATCGGTAGCGCCGCCCAGCTGAACACGGCCTGGAAGACAAAGAACAGCACCGTAGCGAGGATCAGCGGGCCACTGAACGGGTTCATGACCAGTGCATCGAGCCGTTGCAGGGCCTGCTTGCGGGTTGGTTCCGTGTAACCGACGACCCGCAGGATGCGGCGCACTTCCTGCTGCGTTTCCTGTATCTGCAACTGCGTCGGCTGCTTCCAGTCGATCGGCGCGCGCGGGCCGGGGTGCGGCGTCGACTCGAGACGCGCGAGAAGTTCGTCCTCACCGCCGTGCGCAACGGCGATGGTCTCAACCACGGGGACGCCGAGTTCCTCCTCCAGGCGCTGTGCATCCAGGTGGTAACCTCGACGGCGTGCAAGGTCGCTCATGTTGAGCGCAACGATCATCGGCACACCCGTGTCGCGCAGTTCAAGCACGAGGCGCAGGTTGAGCCTGAGGTTGGTTGCGTCCACGACGCAGATGATGAACTCCGGCGGCTGCTCGGAAGCGAGCCGTCCGAGCAGGAAATCGCGCGTGACGGCTTCGTCCAGCGTGGTGGGGGTCAGGCTGTAGGCGCCCGGCAGGTCGAGGACCTGGTAACGACGAACCCGGGACGGGCCACTGAACGAGCCTTCCTTGCGTTCCACGGTCACGCCGGCGTAGTTCGCGACCTTCTGGCGGCTGCCCGTGAGCCGATTGAAAAGGGCCGTTTTGCCGCAGTTCGGCACGCCCACCAGGGCAAGGCGCATCGAGTCGAGCGCGTGCGCAGTCATTGGGATCTCAACCGCCTTCGACGGTGACGAGCACGGCTCCTGCTTCGCGGCGCCGCAGCGCAAACGTTGTATTGCCGACCCGAATCGCCATGGGATCCCCGCCGGGCCAGATTTCCGCAACGACCTCTACCAGCTCACCCGGGACAAATCCAAGCTCCAGCAGGCGACGGCTGACCGTCGACTGCGCCTCGTCGCCTAGACTTTCGTTGTCGTCGCTGACACCGGAAACCACGCCCCGGCTTCCTTTGCGAAGCGCGGCAAGACTAATAAGGGACATCAGGAATTCTCAAATGACTCTAAGTCCGGAATGAGAGTTTCACCGGAATGAGAATCGTCTGCAACAAGGGAAAGCCACAACGAGACTTCGCAGTTGCGGAACGCGGAGCCTGCGAGACCGTCCGATCGACCCGGTTCGGTCCGGGCAAGCCGCAGGCGCAGCACTTCCGGCGGGGTTGACCGGGTGCGGGGACGCGGCTCGAAGAGCCCCGCGGGCAATACAACTCACCCATCAAATGGTGTACAAAACATATACAACTTCTGTATAGTCCAACTCGTACACGGGTGAACAGTGGAGCAAAGAAGCATGAAAGAGTCAGTTTTAGAGCGTGTAGCCCGCGGTGACCAGTCGGCCATGACAGAATGTGTCGAAAGCTATACAGGACTTGTACGGTCGATCGCCCGGCGAATGCTGCGCAGCAGCGCTGATGCCGATGATGCGGTCCAGGACATTTTTATCGAGATCTGGCGGTCCGCCGATCGATTTGACCCTTCGAGGGGGTCCGTCAAGGCGTTTATCGCGACGATCGCCCGGCGCCGGTCGATTGACCGTGTGCGCAAGGACATGCGCCATCCGCCGGTCGGCATGGAAGAAGAGCTCGACGATGTCCGTTGGGCCGAGCCGGGCACCGCGGGTGAAACCCGCGCCGATGCCGAGTATGCCGCCAGCGTCGTGGCCCGATTGCGCCCGAGCCGGCGCCGTGTTCTGAGTATGGGCCTGCTGCAGGGCATGACCCATTCGGAGATTTCCGACGCCACGGGGATGCCGCTTGGAACGGTCAAGACGCAGATGCGCCGCGGATTGATGCAGGTGCGTGAGTGGATGCGTATCGAGCCGCTGCGCCCGGTCAAGGACTTTGGCTGCTGATTGCCCGAGGCGCGGGGTGTTTGACGGGCGTTCCGTACAATACGCGGATGCCTGGAAACGCAAGCGCGCAGGATCAGACGGCCGATGCGGTGATGATGCTGCGGCCGGCCTGTTTCGGATGGAATCCCGAAACGGCTGAAAGCAACCGGTTCCAGAGCCGGGAGCCGCCGCACGATTGCGACGTCGCAGAGCGTGCAACCGGCGAATTCAATGGCGCACTGGACGCATTGCGCGCCGCAGGGATCGAGTGCCACGCCTTTGACGACCGCGCAGAGGCCCGCTGTCCGGATGCGGTCTTTCCGAATAACTGGGTCAGCCTGCACACCGATGGCACGGTCGTGCTCTACCCGTTGCTGGCCGCGGCCCGGCGCCGGGAGCGGCGGCTCGACCTGCTGGAAATGCTGCGGTACGAAGGAAATTTCGTATTCACCCGGCTCGTTGACCTGAGTCATCACGAGTTGAATGGCCGCTTCCTGGAGGGCACGGGCAGCGTTGTCTTCGATCACAGCGATCGGCTGGCCTATGCCGCCCGGTCGGCCCGCACGCACCCGGCCGTGCTCGAAGAACTCTGCGCAGAACTCGACTATCGGCCGCAGCTGTTCACGGCCGTGGATGCCGGCGGAGCGCCCGTCTATCACACCAACGTGATCCTGACGATCGGCGAGCAATTCGTCCTGTATTGCGCGGAGGCCGTCGCGACGCAGGATCGGGAGCGCATCGCGGCCAGTCTTGCGGCATCGGGGCGTTCGGTCCTGCCGATCAGCCACGAGCAGGTACGTTGTTACGCCGGCAACATGCTCGAACTGAGGTCGACGACGGGCGAGCGAGTTCTCGTCATGTCCGCGGCTGCACGATCTGCCCTGGGCGAGCGTCTTCTGGATGCACTGTCTGCGGCGGTGGACCGAATCGTGGTAGTCGAGATTCCGACGATCGAGCAATACGGCGGGGGCTCTGTGCGCTGTATGCTCGCCGAGGTGTTTCTGCCGCGCACCGGCTGAGCGGTGCAGCCGCGGTCTGCAGCCCGCGCCGGGCGGGCCCCGGGGGCCGCAGCACCCGATGCTAGAATCCGGCCCCGAGGTTTCATGTGCTCGAACTCGGTTTCAAAATAACGCTCGCCTATCTCCTGGGGTCGCTGGTCGGAAGCCTGGTGATCGGTCAGCTGCGCGGCGTTGATATTCGCAGGCTCGGCAGCGGCAACGCGGGCGGAACCAATGCATTGCGAACGCAGGGCTGGCTGTTCGCGCTGGCCGTCATGATCATCGACGTCGGCAAGGCCGTCATCGCCGTTGGTTACCTGCCCGGACTCAATCTGCCGCTTGTACGGCTTGATCCAACCATCGATCGCCAGTGGCTCGCGGTGGCCTGCGCCGTGGCGGTGGTCCTCGGTCACGTCTACCCGGTCTGGTATGAATTCAGGGGAGGCAAGGGGGCGGCCACCCTGCTCGGCGCGATTGGTGTCCTCGCGCCGATGGCGCTGCTGCCGTTTGCATTCGTATGGCTGACCTGCGTGATGGTCTCCGGCTACGTCGGTCTCGCAACGATGCTGGGCACGGCCACGGTGCCACTGTATGCGCTGCTTGCCCAGCGATCCAACCATGCACTGCTGACTTTCTCGGTGCTGATGACGGGTTTTGTTCTGTGGACGCACCGGGCGAATATCCAGCGCATGCGCAGGGGTGCGGAGAGCCGTGCGCGCAGGCTCTGGCTGCTGCGTCCGAGATGACGTTCAGCGCAAGGGCACTGCTTGCGTTGCTGGCCGATGGCGAACTTCATTCCGGTGAGCAGCTCGCCGGACGGCTCGGCGTGACCCGGGCTGCCGTCTGGAAACAAGTCGGGGAACTGCGCGGCCGTGGCGTCGCGATCGAGAGCCTCGAGCGACGCGGTTACCGGCTTGCTGAACCGATTGAACTGCTCGATATCGCGCGGATGCGACAGGCCTCGAAGCTCGATGAACTGACGTTGCCCGAGGACCTCGAAATATTGTTCGAAGTCGATTCCACCAATGACTACCTGTATCGGGAGCCGGCCCAGAGCCGGGGTAAGGTGCGGGTCGTGTTCGCGGAACTTCAAAGCGCCGGGCGCGGCCGGCGAGGACGCCACTGGACCTCTCCGGTGGGTTCGGGGCTGACCTTCTCAGTGGCCTGGCGATTCCAGGAAATGCCGGCCAACCTGTCGGCGCTGGGCCTGGCGATCGGTGTCAGCGTCGTCAGGGCGCTGCGACAGGTGGGCGCTGAATCGGTGATGCTTAAATGGCCCAACGACATCGTAGCAGGGGGCCACAAGCTGGGCGGCCTGCTCGTGCAGTTGCGCTCGGAAGTCGGTGGCCCCGCCTACGCCGTGATCGGCCTCGGTTTCAACGTCTCCTTGCCGCGCGGCTTTGCCGCGAGCATCGCTGCGCCGGATGCGTTGCCGGCGTCCGACTTGCGCACGCAGCTCCAGGGCGTGATGCCTGGCCGTAACCGCCTCGCTGCCCGCCTGACGGCCGCGATGATCGAGGCACTGGAACAGTTCGAGGTCGATGGCTTTCGGAGTTTTGCCGGCGACTGGCGGCGCTTCGATTCACTGCGGGGTCTTCCGGTCCAATTGAAGCAGGGCGACCGCGTTCTCGAGGGAACGGCCCGCGGTGCCGACCCCGATGGCGCTTTGTGCGTCGAGATCGACGGTCACGTGCAGCGCTTCGTCTCCGGTGATGTCAGTGTCCGACCCGTCCACGAGCAAACCCTGTGAACCTGCTGCTCGACATCGGCAACACGCGGGTCAAATGGGCGCTGCTGAAAAGGGACCGGCTCTGCCAACACGGCGCCGCCGTTCACGCCGGCTGGACGCTGGCGGACTGGCGACGCCTGCTCAGGTCAACGGCGGGGCTGCAGAGCGTATTCGCGGCAAGCGTGGCCGGGCCGGCGAGCGTGCAGGCGCTCGCCGCCGCCGCCGATGAGCTCGGTATCGGACTGCGGTTCATCGAGTCGCAGCCCCGTGCGGCGGGCGTAATCAACGCCTATGCAGAGCCTCGCCAGCTCGGCGTGGATCGCTGGCTGGCCGTGATTGCGGCTTATCACTTGACCGGGCAACTGTGTGGCGTCGTGGATGTCGGCACGGCGGCCACGGTGGATGCGGTGCGCGGCGACGGGCGCCACCTCGGCGGTTTCATCGTGCCCGGTCCGGCGCTGATGGCCAGCTCGCTGATGACCGGGACCAGTGACCTTGCGGAACGATTTCTTGAAGACCTTCCGTCAGGCGGGCAGCTGCTCGCCGACAACACCCGCGATGCGATCGAACGAGGCAGCACACTGGCGGTCGCGGCGCTGGTCGATCGCGTCGTCGCGGATCTGGAGAATACCGAGGGCAACGGGGCAAAGCTCCTGCTTACCGGCGGAGGTGCCGAGCAGATCCGGCCACAGCTGCGCACAACGGCGCAGGTCGTGCCGGACCTGGTCCTTCAGGGAATCGCGATTTTATCGAAATGCAACGAGAATCATTCCCAGTAACGCAAGTGCCGGACATAACGCGGCCGCTGGTCAGGCAAAATCGGGGACTGCGGTACTATTGTGACCGCGCGGCCTTGCGCTTTCCGAGCAAGACCCAACAATGAGAGTACGTCGGAGTCCTGGAGATACTGATGAACACCACCAAGCTGAGCCTGATCTCTCTTGTAGCGCTGGCACTGGCGAGTTTCAGTGGCGCTTCGCTGGCGGATGGCAAAGCCAAGTTTGACAGCGCCTGCGGCGAGTGCCATTTCGCGGACGATTTTGGCGGCGAGGACGTCGCCGAGTTATCCGGAATCATCAAGGGCATCGTTGCCGGGCAGGTCAAGCACAAGCAGAAGATTTCGCTGACCGACGCGGAGATTTCCGAAGTTGCAGCCTACATGGCCGGTGGCGGGAAATAAGCGACTGAGGTTCGCGCGGGCCCGGGGCGGCAGTGTGGTTGTCACGGCGTTCCTCGCGCAGAGACCAGCTGCGCTTGACGGTTGCGCAGCGAGCAGTCGGGGCAGCGTCTGATGTACTATTCGGGCGGGTCAAACAGTCTCGCAGCGGGTTTCGCCGCGGCGGCCACCAAATCAGTTCAGGAGAGACAATTCATGAACAGCATCAGGCTCGGTCTTGTTACGACGGCTGCGTGTGCGCTGGCAGGTTTCAGCGGCGCGTCGCTGGCCGATGGCAAGGCCACATTTGAAGGCATCTGCGGCGAGTGCCACGAGGCCGCCGATTTTGAAGGCGAGGACGTTACGGAATTGTCGGGGATCATCAACGACATCGTCTCGGGCGAACTCAAGCACAAGAAAAAGCTGACGCTCAGCGAGCAGGAAATCACTGACATCGCCACCTTCCTGGCGAGCGGCGGGAAGTAGCCGCGAGCCTGCACCGGCTGCGCGAGGCCCGTTCCCCAGGGACGGGCCTCGGTCGTTTGGGTTGATACACCGATTCCGTGCGCAAGTTATTCCTGCTGCTGTTGCTGATCAATATCCTGTTCCTCGCCTGGTCGCGCTGGATTGCGCCGCCGGCGAGACTGTCTGGCCACGCAAAGCTCAGCAGTGAAGACCCCGGCGCGATTCGTCTTATCGAAGAATTATCGCCCGCCGACGACGCGTCGGCGCCCGGCGCGTCCGGGGCGGTCCCGCCCGCGGCAGGCCTGACCGGCGCGCAAGCCGGTGCCCCGGTCGTGGCCGGCGTTTCCTGCGTCAGTGCCGGGCCGTTTCTGTCTCAGGGGCAGGCACAGGCGGCGGCCGATCGGCTTGGGCGGCTGGGATTTGCCTCGCGCCTCAGGGCGGCGACCGAGGAGCTGCGGATTGGCAGCTGGGTCCGGGTGGATGGCCTGGCCACCGTGACGGATGCCGAAGCGACCCGCGATGCGCTGCGCGAAGCCGGTGTCGATGAGGCTTACGTCGTCAACGATGGCACGCCCGGTATCACGGTCTCGCTCGGCGTATTCACCGAGGTCGAACGCGCCGTGCAGGTGGTCGACCTGGCGCGCAGCGCAGGATTTTCGGCACAGTTGAGCGATCGTTACCGCACCGCCGAGGTCTTCTGGCTCGACGTCGATCGAAATGCCAATGCGGGATTGCCACCCGTCGAGGATCTGCGCGGTCCGGACGTCGGGCAGCCGGCTTTTGAGCTCCGCCCCTGCCCGTCGCCGGTGGCGGTTCGCGCAGGCGGGCCCTGATTCGCCAGCGGACCTGGGTTGCAGCGCGTTTCGTGAACCGCGACACTGCCTTACCCACCAAAGGGCGCGATAGGTAGAATCGCGGACCGCGTGCTGGTATAGCTCAGTTGGTAGAGCAGCCGCCTTGTAAGCGGCAGGTCGTGGGTTCAAGTCCCTCTGCCAGCACCATTTATGACATAACGCCATCTCCGGAGGATGCACCTCATGTCGCTTTGGAAAGACCCATCGGCGAAGGATTCGACGTCACCACAGGCCGATGCTGCCGCGGCGTCGGTCGCCGCGAAGGCGAGTCCTGAGCGGACGCACACAGCGACAGGCGCCGGCAGACACCGGGCGGGCGCAGCGGCGGGCCCCTCGCAGGAATCGCTGATTGCGGCCGATGTAACGATCGAAGGCAAGGTCGAGGGCTCCGGGCACGTTCGTATTGCCGGGCGCTTCAAAGGCGACGTAAACGTGCAGGGTAATGTCACGATCGAGCCGGGGGCGCACGTGACCGGCCAGGTCAATGCGGCCACCGTGGTCGTCAGCGGTGAGGTGCAGGGCAACATTAACGCCAGCTCGAAAATCGAATTGCTCGAATCCGGTGTGATCAACGGCGATGTCAAGGCCGGTGTCTTGACCGTGGCCGCGGGCTCAAAGATGAGCGGTCAGGCGGTCTTCGGCTGGGGCGATGAGCCGCCCCGCACGAATTGACCTGCGTCGCGCCTGAATGCTTAGCGGACGACTCAGCGGAAACCGGACGCGGACCTGTCCGCATTGCAAAGCGACGATCCTGGCCAGCGCCGCGATCTGCCCACAGTGCAAGCATCACCTGCGATTCGGCGCCGCCGTACCTGCGGCGGCTGAGGAGCGAACCGGCTTTTCGGTGCTCAGGGTCGAAGGATCGGTCCAGCATCCGCCAGAGGGCGCCGTCTGGGAATACTCGCTCGTGCTCACGATACGCAACGAGCGCGGCGAAGAGATATCCAGAAAAGTGGTTGGCGTTGGCGCACTGCAGAACAAGGAGTCGCGGACGTTTACGATGTCCGTGGACGTGTTGAAGTCAGGTACGGGAAAGAAATGAAATGATCAAGCCGATGATTCTGCGTTTCGCCTCGGGCCTGCGTTTCCCGACGCTGTTCCTGCTGGCGGGCGGGCTTTTCCTGGTCGACATGCTGATCCCGGATTTCATCCCGTTCTATGACGAGATGCTGCTGGCGCTGCTGACGCTCGCACTGGGCGCATGGAAAAAGCGCGGCAGCGAAACCGCGGCCGGGACGGCGGCGTCAGCGAATCCGGACTGAGCCGGGCATCGGGCGGGCGGCCCGATGCAGACGCGTGAACGCATCGTCAGGGTTGTATGGCACGTTGCAATGGTGAGCTCCGCGGACGAACAATCGTCGCCCGTGTGACGAGTGCCGGCCTGTGCTTGAAGTTTCGGGTCACCGATGAGGAATACATTTCGTTGTGCTCGAGGCAGTGTTAGCATCGTCCTGCCGAACGCGACGCCGAACCCCCATACTGCCGCCTGCTGGCCTGGAGCGAACAGATCCCCAAGTGCCTGCATGATGTGTGTCTGGCGCCCGCAGACTTTGCAAAGTCGCGCAAGGCCCCGGCGCATTTGATCGGGCCCGCTGGGCCAGGGCGACGGTTGCCGATTGTCGTCCGACTCGCAATCCTGCTGCTCCCATGCCTTTCGGTTTTCGCTTTCACGCCGGCCACGGCGGCGGAACAGAAGGTGCTGCGCTTTGCGTTTCGTTCCGTAGAGACGGGCTTCGATCCGCAACGCGTCGACGATGTTTACTCCACCGCGGTCTGCAGCGAAATTTTCGAGTCATTGCTCGAGTTCGACTATCTCGCGCGACCCTTCAAGCTGGTTCCGCTCGTCGCGAAATCCGTGCCCACACCGGAGGACGGCGGGCGCACGTATACCTTCCGGCTGAGACCGGGCATCTATTTCGCAGATGACCCTGCATTCGGCGGCAAGCGGCGTGAGCTGACAGCGGCCGATGCTGCCTATGCGATCAAGCGGCTGCGCGACCCGAGCAACAGGGCGCCTTACGGATGGCTTTTTCAGGACAACCTGCTGGGACTCGACGAGCTTTACGACGAGGCCCTGAAGACCGGCAAGTTCGACTACGACCGGCCCATCGATGGGATCGAAGTCGTCGATCGCTACACGCTGCGCCTGCGGCTGAAGAACCCTGACTACACCTTCCTGTACCGCTTTGCCCTGCCGCAGACCGCGCCCGTCGCGCGCGAGGTCGTTGTCGAGTATGGCGAGGACACCATGTCCCATCCGGTCGGCACGGGCGCCTTCCGCCTCGCAGAATGGACACGCCGGCAGAAGATCGTGCTTGAGAAGAATCCGGACTATCGCGGCAGCGTGCTCGACACGACTTTCGCCAACCTGGACCTTCCGGAGCATCGGGAGGTAATCGCTGAACTGCAGGGCAAGACGCTGCCGCAGCTCGACCGGGTCGAGATCTACCCGATGGACGTCGACCAGCCCCGCTTCCTGTCCTTCATGAGCGGCGACCACGACCTGATACAGGAAGTACCGATGTCATTCGTTGCTGAGGCGGTACCGGCTGGAAAGCTCGCACCGGCGCTCGCCGCCGCAGGCGTGCGGCGGCAGCACAAAGTCGATCCCGCGCTTTGGTATGTGCAGTTCAACATGGAAGACCCCGTCGTCGGCGGATACACGGCAGAACGCGTCGCGCTTCGGCGTGCGATCACGCTGGCATTCGATCGTGACCAGGCGATTGCGGTACTTGAGAAAGGCCAGGCGCTGCCGGCGTACGGTCCGATTCCGCCGGACATGATCGGCCATGACCCCACTTTAGTCACCGACCAGCAGGATTACGACCCGGCGCGCGCCGTAGCACTGCTCGATATGTACGGTTGGGTCGACGCCGACGGCGACGGCTGGCGTGACCAACCGGACGGAGCCCCGTTGACCATCGACTACATGTACACGGTGGGTAGCAGCAACCGACAATACGCGGCGCTGTGGGAGAGGTCCTTGCGCGGTGTCGGCATTCGTCTCAATGCACGCGCCGTCCAGTTTTCGGACCAGTTGCGGGACCGGAAGGCCGGCAAGTACATGCTCGCCACGGGAGCCTGGATCGCGGATTGGCCGGACGGCCAGAATTTCCTGGCGCTGCTGTATGGCCCAAATGCACCGGACGTCAATGACACGCGATTCCACTTGCCAGAGTACGACCGGCTCTACGAGCAGTCACTGCAACTGCCCGACAGCCCGGAGCGAGACCAGCTGTACCGCGAAATGACGCGCCTTATGCTTGTCTACGCGCCGTGGCGACTGCTGCATTATCGCGACTGGACGTACCTCAACTACCCCTGGGTGCTCGGGTACCTGAAGCACCCGCTCTACCAGACGCGTCTGCGGTACCTTGACCTGGATACCGCAGCCCGCCGCCGCGCGCAGGCGGATTGAGGCACGCGATGGGCGCATACATCGTCAGGCGCTTGTGGCAGATCCTCCCGACGCTCGCCGGGGTGATCCTGCTGGTCTTCGTGCTTTTCAACTGGGTCGGCGGCGACCCGGCGCTGATACTGGCCGGCAAGGTGCCCGACCCGGCGCAGATCGAGAATATCCGACGCCAGCTGGGCCTGGACCAGCCGTGGTGGGTACAGCTGTGGATCTTCGTACAACAGGTCTTCACCTTCGATTTCGGTCGCAGCTGGTCAACCAACCAGCTGGTATCGGAAGTGCTGCTGACACGAGTCGGCCCGACCCTGACCATCATGGTGCCGATGCTGCTGCTCGAGACGCTGCTGGCCGTGACGCTGGCGCTGCTGGTCGCTTACGTGCGCGGCTCGTTGACCGATCGCTCGGTGATGTTCCTGACGACGGTCGCGATGTCGATAAGCTTCCTCGTCTACATCATCGTCTTTCAGTGGTTGCTGGGTTTCAAGCTCGCCTGGTTCCCGGTGCAGGGCTGGAGCGATGACTTCTGGACCAACCTCACCCGGTACGCGCCGCTGCCCGTGCTGCTCGGGGTGCTGGTCAGCGTGGCACCGTCGCTCAGGCTGTACCGCTCCTTCTTCCTCGACGAGATCGGCCAGGATTACGTCCGCACCGCGCGCGCGAAGGGCCTGACTGAGACCCGCGTCATGCTGCGGCACGTACTGCGTAACGCGATGATTCCAATCCTCACCTACGTGGGCATCGGGCTGCCCGGGTTATTCGTCGGTTCGTTCCTGCTCGAAATCTTTTTCTCAATCCCCGGCCTCGGACGCGAGGTGATCGAGTCGGTGAATCGCAGTGACTTCCCCGTCATCAAGGCGATCACCGTCTACCTGGCGATGCTCACGATGTTGGTTAACCTGCTGGTCGACGTGCTGTATCGCGTGGCGGACCCACGCGTGAGCTTCAAGTGAGCGCCGGCGCAACATCGGCCGCGTCGCCGGGCCTGTGGGCGCTCGCGTGGCGGCGCCTGCGGACAGATCGTGTTGCCGTCGCGTGCATGTTTGTCGTCGCTGCCTTCCTGGCCCTGATGCTGGCCTCCATGACGGGACTCGTGGCCGCCGACTGGGAGAGAGAGGCTGGCGTTTCATATGCACGGCCCGCGCTCACCGCGCGAGTGCTGGACCAGCCTGCAGCGGAGAGTGAGGCACCTGTCGGGCAGCGAGCTCCGGCCGCCGACCTGTCGGACATCGACCCGCTGGCACCACGCTATGACGAGTGGCAGCGACGCGCCGAGGAACTGCGTGCGACACTGCCTGCGCGCAGCGAGACTCTGCCCCTCGGCGGCGACCAGTGGGGCCGCGACGTACTGAAGAAGACCATCAAGGGCTCCGAGGTATCCATCACGGTAGGCCTGGCGGCGGCCCTGATCGCGACGCTGCTCGGCGCCTTGTTGGGCGCGTTGGCTGGTTACTGGGGCGGTCGTCTCGGCGACCTGCTGGAGTGGCTCTACAACGTATTCACCTCGATTCCCTACATCCTGCTGATCCTGGCTTTCGCGGCGGTTCTTGGACGAGGCGTGACGACCATCATCCTGATCCTGGGGCTCACCGGCTGGACGGGCGTATACCGCCTGGTGCGCGCCGAATATCTCAAGCACCGCGAGCGTGAGTACGTGCTCGCCGCGAAGGCCATCGGCGTATCGCACACGAAACGCATGTTCGTGCACATCCTGCCGAACACCAGCCATGTCGTGCTGGTGCAGTTCTCGCTGCTGGTGGTCGCCTTCATCAAGACCGAGGTGATCCTGTCATTCCTCGGCCTGGGTGTCCCTGTCGGAGTCGTTTCCTGGGGCACGATGCTTGCCGAATCACAGAACGAGCTGGTCATGGGAAAGTGGTGGCAACTGGCGGTGGTGGGCGCTGCGATGGCCGCGCTCGTCACGGCCTTGAGCCTGCTGACAGACAGCATGCGCGACGCACTGGATCCGAAGCTGAGATGAAGACATGAACCGCGCAGCCAGCCTGCAAGTGCCGAGCCCGCTGGTCGAGGTGCGCAATCTCGGCGTCGGCTTCCGGGTCGAGGGCGGCGCCGTCGCCCCTGCAGTAAGCGACGTGAGCTTCACGATCGGGACACGCGCCACGCTGGCGCTGGTCGGTGAATCCGGCAGCGGCAAGACTGTTTCCGCGATGTCCATCCTTGGCCTCCTGCCTGCAAACGCCGTGGTGAATCCGGAGAGCAGGATCCTGTACGACGGCATCGACCTTTTGCACTGCGAGCCTGTCGAACTGCGCGGGATTCGGGGCAAGGACATCTCGATCATCTTCCAGGAACCCATGTCCTCGCTGAACCCCGTGTTGCCCGTCGGTGACCAGATCTGCGAGTCGCTGCGCCTGCACCTCGGGCTCGGGCGCCGCGCGGCCCGGGCACGGGCCATCGAACTGCTCGACGAGGTTGGCATTCCTCACCCTCACCTGCGGGTCGCGTCCTTCCCGCACCATTTGTCCGGCGGGCAGCAACAGCGAGTCATGATCGCGATGGCGATTGCCTGCGAGCCGAAGCTGCTCATCGCCGACGAGCCGACCACGGCGCTCGACGTCACCATCCAGAAGCAGATCCTCGAACTGCTGGCGGGACTGAAGGAACGTCACGGCATGTCCTTGCTTTTCATTACGCACGACCTGGCCCTGGTGGGCGAGATTGCCGACGAGGTCGTCGTGATGCGTCATGGGAAGGTGCAGGAGCACGCGTCGGTGCGAACGATTTTTGAGTCGCCCGCGCACCCCTACACCAAGGCACTGCTGGCATGCCGGCCGAGCCTGGACCGGCGGCCGCATCGGCTGCCCGTCATTGATGACTTCATGGCGGGTCGGGGCCGGACGCCTGAGGACGAGTTACCCCGCAAGATGGGCGGCCAGCCAATCCTGGAAGTGCAGGGACTGGCCAAGCGATTCCGGGTCGGCGGCGGGCTGTTCCACAAGGAATACGTCGATGCGGTGCAGGACGTGTCATTCCGGCTCGAAGCCGGGCGCACGCTGGGCGTGGTGGGTGAGTCCGGATCCGGCAAGACCACGGTCGGGATGACGATCATGCGGCTGCACGAGGCGAGCGCTGGCCGCGTTCTGTTCGAGGGTCGCGACCTGCTGGAACTGGGTGAGAGAGAGATGCAGCCGTACCGTCGCCGCATCCAGATTGTCTTCCAGAACCCCTATGCATCGCTCAATCCGCGTTTTGCGATCGGCCAGATCCTGCTCGAGCCGATGCGAGTGCACGCGATTGGCGAAGACGACGGGCACCGGCTGGGACTGGCGCGCGAGCTGCTGCGCCGCGTCGATCTGCCGCCGGATGCGTTGCACCGCTACCCGCACGAGTTTTCCGGCGGGCAGCGCCAGCGGATCGCTATTGCGCGCTGCCTGACGATGCAGCCCGAGGTGCTGATCTGCGACGAGTCGGTCTCGGCCCTGGACGTATCGGTGCAGGCGCAGGTCCTGAACCTGCTCAAGGACCTGCAGGACGAGTTCGGCCTCGCGTACCTGTTCATCTCGCATGACCTTTCGGTCGTCAGATACATCGCCGACGAAGTTCTGGTGATGAACGAGGGGCGGGTCGTCGAAATGGCTGACTCGCAGAGTATCTACATGGCGCCTCGCCACGCGTACACGCAGGCGCTTCTGGGATCCATCCCGCGTGGCTATGTGCCGGCCGTGTCTCATGGCAGCGAGCACCGATAAGTGCCACTTTCTTGATCTCGCAGACGTCTGAATGACCGACGTCGATCGGCCATTCGGGCTCGCCGGGTTTCTGATTTCCCGTTCACCCGGCGGGCCCACCTTGTGGCAACCGGCCAGCCGCCCGCGCAACGGCTCGATCAACTGCATGCCGGCACGCGCATCGCCAGGAAGCCTGTCGCCCACGCCGGGCAGGCGTGGGCGATTCGAAGGTCGTGGATCCGCCTTCAGCCCATGGGATCGACTCGCCGGCTTCCCGCTACTATGCTGGGTCTGCGCGAACCCTGGAACCTGGCCGGCAGCGCAGCGGCCGGGGGCACTGGCTTGCACCCGTGGCAACTACTTAGTGCCTGCACGCGGCGTATCTGCCAGCCTGCCGCGTATCGCGCCCGCTCCTGGATCTGCGAGGGAGGATTGCTGATGTGCCTGGCCGTGCCGATGAAGATCAAGTCTGTCGACGGTTTCGCGGCCGTCTGCGAGGCGCGTGGCGTCGAACGCGAAGTCAGCCTGTTCATGCTCCAGGGCGAAGACATCGCTCCGGGCGACAACGTGCTGGTGCACGTGGGCTATGCCATTCAGAAAGTCACTGCCGAGGAAGCCAGCTCGACCTGGGACCTGTTCGACGAGATACTGGCGAATGCATGAACTGTCGATCTGCCAGGCGCTGATCGAACAGGTTGAACGATTGGCTCGAGACAACGAGGCTCAGCGCATCGTTTCGATTGTCATCGTCGTCGGCCCTCTGTCAGGCGTGGAGCCCGCGTTGCTCGAGCGAGCGTATCCGCTGGCGGCGCACGGTACGGTCGCCGAGAATGCCGAACTGGTCGTCGAGCGAACGCCGGTGCGGGTAAAGTGCCGGCAGTGCGCGGCACAGACCGAAGCCCGGAGCAACCGGCTGGTCTGCGGCGAATGTGGCGACTGGCGGGTCGACGTGACGGCCGGTGAAGAATTGCTGCTGCGGCGCGTGGAGCTTGAAACCGCCCTTGAGCCGGTGCACTGAACCCGGCAGGAGTAAAGAGCAATGTGTCAGGACTGCGGATGTTCACTGGGTCCACCGGCGCAGCGAAGCGAACAGGCCACCTCGCCGGATGGCAAGACCCGAACCGAAGTCATCGAGGTGATCACGGCCATCCTGAGCGAAAACGACCGGACGGCCGCCCACAATCGAAGTCACTTTGATTCACACAATGTGCTGGCGCTGAACCTGATGTCTTCGCCCGGTGCAGGCAAGACGTCGCTGCTCGAATCCACCATTCGCGCCCTGGGCGACGAATTTCGTATCGGGGTCATCGAAGGCGACCTGGCCACCGAGAACGATGCCGATCGAATCCGCGCCTGCGGAGTGCCGGCCGTGCAGATCACCACCGGCAACGCCTGTCATCTCGATGCCGCGATGGTTCACGATGCCGTGCATGATCTCAAACTGGGCGAACTGGACATCCTGTTCATCGAGAACGTCGGCAACCTGGTCTGTCCGGCCAGTTTCGACCTCGGGCAGCACCGCAACATCACATTGCTCTCGGTACCCGAAGGCGATGACAAGCCGGCCAAGTACCCTGTGATGTTTCGCGCGGCGGACCTGACACTCATTACGAAGAATGATCTCCTGGCCTACATCGAGGAATTCAAACCCCGTCGAGCCCGGGAGGCGCTCGAGCAGATCGGTTTCGAGGGCCCGGTGCTGGAGCTGTCGAGCCGCGGTGGCGAAGGCTTCGATGCCTGGCTCGACTGGTTGAAAGCCGAGGTCGTGTCACAACGTGCACGAGCTGCCAGCGGCGCGACACTGACGCCGCGCATTCAGCCCGAAGGCGCTGCACTGCACCCGGCGCCCGGTCATTCGCTGAGCCGCTGAGAAAACTGCTCATGACAAGCGCCGCACAATGGCTGGAGCACATCAGGCGGCTGCCCTTGCCGGCCGGCATCAAGGTCATGAACGTCTGTGGCGGTCACGAGCGATCGATCACGACGGCCGGACTGCGCAAGGCACTGCCCACAGCCATTGAAATCGTGCCGGGTCCGGGTTGCCCGGTGTGCATCTGCCCGGAAGAAGATATCTACGAAGCGATACAACTGGCGCTGCACGAAGGCGTAATCCTGCTCGCCTATGGCGACATGCTCAGGGTGCCGGTCAATGTATCCAAGGGCGAGCCGCGCTCGTTGGAGCAGGCCAAGGCCGCCGGCGCGGATGTGCGCCCGATCGCAAGCCCGCTCGATGCGGCCCGGATCGCGCGTGAGAATCCCGAACGCCGCGTAGTTTTTCTTGCCGCCGGTTTCGAGACGACGACTGCGCCGGCTGCCGCGCTGGTGGCGCAGGGCGCGCCCGATAACCTGCTTTTCCTGATGTCCGGACGCCGCACCTGGCCAGCCGTCGCGATGTTGCTCAACTCGGGACAGCCGGGTTTTGAAGCGCTGATTGCGCCGGGGCACGTGGCCACCGTGATGGGCCCCGAGGAATGGGAGTTTGTGCCGGGCGATCACGGTATCCCGGCGGCAATTGCCGGCTTCTCGGCGGAATCGTTGCTGGCCGCCCTTTACTCGGTGCTTCGGCAGCACATCGAGGGGAAGTGCTTTCTGGATAACTGTTACCCGCAGGTCGTACGACCCGGAGGCAATCCGGCGGCGCTGGGGTTCATGAACGAGACTATGGATATCGTGGATGGCAACTGGCGCGGCATCGGGACGATCCCCGAGTCCGGTTACGTCCTCAAACCAGCGTATGCGGCACACGACTCTCGCGTCCAGTTGACGTCTTACACCGATGTCGCCCGCAAGCGCGCCGGCGAGATGCCGCCCGGCTGCGATTGTGCGCAGGTCGTGCTGGGGCGCATCTACCCCAACCAGTGCCGCTTGTATGGCCTGGCCTGCACGCCGCGCAAGCCGGTCGGTCCGTGCATGGTCTCTGACGAGGGGGCCTGTCGCATCTGGTGGTCCGACGGCGTGCGCGAAAACGCCTGGGAAGGTCGCAAGGCATCCGGTGCCGGGAACTGATTCCGCCAGGCGGAATCTCGGGTGAACCCTGATGAGTGAGGCCGATCCGCCGGTCATCGCCCGGCGCCTGCAGCTCGGCGGGCGTGTCCAGGGGGTCGGTTTCCGGCCCTTTGTGTATCGGCTGGCGCGGGAACTCGGGCTGACCGGCTACGTGCGCAATCTGCGTGGCGAGGTCGAGGTGATCGCGATCGCCTCACCGGCGGCCATCGACGAATTCGCCCATGCTGTCATCGCCCGGGCGCCACCACTGGCCCGCCCGGTGCTGCTGGCGGTCAGTGAGATCACCGCGCCGGCATTGTCTGGATTCAGCATCGCACAGAGCAGTGCGGCCGATTCGCCACGCGTTGCCGTACCACCCGATTTTTTTGCCTGTGACGACTGCCTGCGAGAAATGTCCGACGAGCACGATCGTCGCTTCCGATATCCGTTCATCAACTGCACGCAGTGCGGGCCGCGCTACACGCTGATCGAGGCCTTGCCGTATGACCGGCCCAACACCAGCATGGCGGCCTTTCCGCTCTGCGAGGCCTGCCGCGTGGAGTATGAGGACCCGCTGGACAGGCGATTCCACGCCGAGCCGATTGCCTGTCCCGTGTGCGGCCCCCATTTGCGCTATGCCGAGGCGGGCCGCAGGGATATTGCGGGCGATGAGGCGTCGCTGTCGGCGGCGATTGACTGCCTGCAGGCGGGGCGCATTCTCGCCGTGCGCGGTATCGGCGGCTATCACCTGCTTTGCGATGCGCGCAACGAGCAGGCCGTGCAACGGCTTCGGCAGCGCAAGCGGCGGCCGGACAAGCCCCTGGCCGTGATGTACCCGCCGGGCGGCGCCGATGGCCTGCAGGCGCTGCAGTCGGACCTGCAGATCGGCGATGCCGAGCTTGCGGCGATCGCGGACCCCGCACGACCGATTGTTCTCGCCCGCAAGGCGGCCGGGTCCACGTTGGCCAATGCCGTCGCGCCGGGTCTCGCGGAGGTGGGCGTGTTCCTGCCCTACAGTCCGCTGCACGCGCTGCTGCTCGCGGACTTTGCCGGGCCGCTCGTGGCCACCTCGGGCAACGTCAGCGGCGAGCCCGTGCTGACCGACGCCGCCGAGGCGAGCGAACGGCTGGCCGGCGTCGCCGATGCATTCCTGCATCACGACCGTCCCATCGTGCGACCGGCCGACGATTCGGTGATGCGCGTAATCGCCGGCATCGCCCGACCGCTGCGTCTGGGGCGGGGCGCGGCGCCGATCGAGCTGGACCTGCCGTCAGCCGTGCCCGTACCGGTGCTCGCGGTCGGCGGTCACCTGAAGCTGACGATTGCGCTGGCCTGGGATCGGCGGGTCGTGATCTCACCGCATATCGGAGAGATGGGCACCCTGCGCAGCGAACGGGTATTCGAACAGGTCGTCGCCGACCTGCCGCGGCTGTACGGGGTGGAAGTGGCGCATTGGCTGTGCGATGCGCACCCCGGCTACACGACCAGCCGCTGGTTGCGCGAGCGGGGCCGGCCGGCCACCGAAATCCTGCATCACCATGCGCATGCTTCGGCGCTGATGACCGAACATGCGCTGGCTGATGAGCCGGCTCTCGTGCTGGCCTGGGACGGCGTCGGCTTCGGCGAAGACGGTACGCTCTGGGGTGGCGAGGCGTTCTTCGGCCGCCCGGGCGGGTGGCAGCGCGTCGCGAGCCTGCACCCTTTCCGCTTGCCCGGAGGTGAGTCAGCGGGGCGTGCGCCGTGGCGAAGTGCGGCGGCTCTGTGCTGGGAAGCGGGGATTGACTGTCCGCTCCCGATACCCGATCCGATCGTCCGCTCGGCCTGGGAACGGGGTCTGAACTGCCCGCAGTCCACCGCGGTCGGTCGGCTGTTCGACGCGGCTGCGGCGCTGACGCTCGGCATTGCCGAGACCAGCTTCGAGGGGCAGGGGCCGATGCAGCTCGAGGCCTGCGCGGCGAGCGCTTGCGATTTCCCTTGGCTGCCCATCGAGCCCGATGCGAGCGGCCTGCGACGCATCGACTGGCGGCCGCTGGTGGCCTGGCTCATCGAGTCACGCAGGCCCGCGGCTGACCGCGCTTTCGCCGTGCACGCGGCGCTGGCCGATGCCGCGGTTCGGCTGGCCGAGTCGCTGCGCGATGAACGGGGAACCGCGCTCGTCGGGCTGACCGGCGGGGTCTTCCAGAATCGGCTGCTCAGCGAACTGATCCGTGACCAGCTGGCTTCGCGCGGCTTCCGTGTCCTGCTGGCGCGCCGGATTCCCTGCAACGACGGCGGCCTGAGCTATGGGCAGGTCGCCGAGTACGCCGCCGGGTCGCGCAGGCAGGCGCATGTGAACCCGCCTTCGTTTCCGTAGACTGCCGCCATGCCCTGGTTCGAGAAACCCTTCCTGGCCGTACTGCGGCGCGAGTACGCCGCTTCGATGCGTTTCACCGGTGGTGGTGAGCACAAGCCGCCACTGGCGCCGCCCGGGCCCTGCCAGCTCTACGTGCACGTGCCGTTCTGCGAGGTCCTGTGCCCGTTCTGCTCGTTTCATCGGGTGCGGTTCCGGCCGGAGCGCACATCGCGCTATTTCCAGGCGCTGCGCGAAGAGATCCGCCAGTACCACGCGGCAGGATTCCGGTTCAAAGACCTCTACGTCGGAGGCGGTACGCCGACCGTGGACATGCGCGAATTGCAGCAGACCATCGACCTGGTCCGTTCGCTGTCACCGGTGAAGACGGTTTCGGTCGAGACCAACCCGGATCACCTCGATGCGCGTCGGCTGGCGGTGCTGCGCGACTGCGGCGTGACCCGGCTGTCGGTCGGCGTGCAGAGTTTCGATGACGGGCTGCTGCGCGGCATGGAACGCCTGGAGAAATACGGCAGCGCGGCGGCCATCCGCGAGCGCCTGGCGGCAGCGAAGGGCGTCTTCCCGACGCTGAACGTCGACATGATCTTCAATCTGCCGCAGCAGACGATCGCGATGCTCGATCGCGACCTCGACGACCTGCTGGAACTGGAAGTGGACCAGGTCTCGTTCTACCCGTTGATGACCGCGCGCACAGCGAGACGCCGGATCGAAAAATCAATGGGCCGCAATGACGCTTCGCAGCGGCACGAATTCTATGAACGCATTCTCGATCGCCTGCTGCCAACCTACCGTGCGGCGTCTGCCTGGTGCTTCTCACGCGGCGAGGGCATGTTCGATGAGTACATCATCGAGCAGCAGGACTATGTCGGCGTCGGCAGCGGTGCTTTCAGCCTCGTCAACGGCGCGATGTACTCGACGAGCTTTTCTCTGCACAACTATTGCCGGCTCGTCGAGAGCGGCCATACCGGTGTCTCCGAGCGCAGGTCGCTGGGGACGAAGGAGAGGATGCGCTACGATTACCTCGTTCGCCTGTTCGGCGGCGAACTCAGGCGGGACTACATCGAGCAGAAATACGGTCGTGCCTTCTGGCTGCGCATGGCGCCGGAACTCGCGGCGATGCGCCTGATCGGCGCCACGCGTCACGACGGCGATGCGATCCGCCTCACGCGCCGCGGGATGTACTGCTGGATGCTGATGATGGCGGAGTTCTTCAATGCCGTTAACGGGTTCCGCGAGCAGATGCGCGGCCACATCCGCGCTGAGCTTGACGCCTGGAACGAGCCGGCTGCGGCATCTACTAAAATCGACGCAAGCAATATTCAGCGGGTCTCGAGATGACGATGGAAGACACACACGTATCGCTCGCGCATGGCAACGGCGGGCGCTTCATGCGCGAGCTGATCGAAGAGATTTTCGCCCGGCATCTCGCCAACCCGTGGCTGAGCACGGATGCCGATGCGGCCGTGCTGCCGTGGCAGTCTGAGGGTGACCTCGTATTTTCCACGGACGGCTTCACGGTGCAGCCGCTGGAGTTTCCCGGCGGCAACATCGGCTCGCTCGCGGTGCACGGTACGACGAACGATCTCGCCGTGGCCGGTGCCGTGCCGCGATACCTGAGCCTCGGTGTGCTGCTGGAGGAGGGCCTGGAGTTCGCGGTGCTCGATCGCGTCGTCGCGGGCATCGCCAGGGCGGCCAGCGAAGTCGGCGTCGTGATCGTGGCCGGCGATACGAAAGTCGTCCGTCGCGGGGAAGGCGGCGGCATTTACCTCAATACCGCCGGTATCGGCGTCAAGGACCCGGCGTTGAAGCTGGGCTTCGGCGAGGTGCGCGACGGCGATGCGGTGCTGGTCAGCGGCCCGGTTGGTGATCACGGTATCGCGGTGATGCTTGCGCGCGAGCAGTTCGGGCTTCGCGGTGACCTGCAATCCGACGCGGCCAGCGTGCTGCCGTTGACCCGTGAGCTGGTCCGGCTGGGCGGGTTGCGGTTCATGCGCGACCCCACGCGTGGCGGCCTGGCGACCGTTGCGCAGGAAGTCGTCAAGGCCACGGGCTTTGGTGTCCGACTCGAGGAGGCCGCGGTGCCGGTGCGCGACCCGGTGCGCTCGGTCTGTGAAATGCTCGGTTACGATCCTTACTACCTCGCCTGCGAGGGTCGCGTGGTCGCGATCGTCGCCCCCGAAGCGGCGGAGCAGGCGCTCGCGATGCTGCGCAGCCAGCCCGTCGGCGCCGGCGCGGCCATCATCGGGTCGATTCAAGCCGATATGCGCCGTGTCGTGCTCGGGACCGCCGTGGGTGGCGAGCGGGTGCTAGAAGAACTCGAGGACGATCCGCTGCCGCGGATCTGCTGACCGGCCGGCCGCTCAGCGCACGTTGTCGGGCGCATCCGAGCGAATCAGGCGGCGAACAGGGCGCCCAGGTCGACGCATATCAGGTAGCGGGCGATCAGGCCGTCGCGCAGGTAGAAGACGTTCGCGAAAGGCACGGTAAGCATCGAGCCGTCCAGCCGCGTGTAGGTCACCTCGCCCTCGCAGACGGCACTGTCGGCGTCCTGCCAGGTCCGGTTGACCGTGTGCGCACTCGAGCCGATCGCCGCAAAGAACCCGTCAACGGACTCACCAATCGCCGCATGGCCCTGCGCGGCCGGCGCGTTGGCAAAGCGGAATTCCGCATCGGGCGCAAGAAATCCGAGGAAAGCCGGCGTGTTCTTGCCGTCGATGGCCTCGAACAGGGCCTTCCACCAGCTCGCATCGGGCATTGGACCGTCTCCTATTCAGGGCCCTGAAGTCTAGTGAGCCGGCCGGGTCGAGGCCAGTCGATCGTCCCGCGTGCGAGTGGCCCGCCGTCCGCCCGCATAGCGGGGAGCGAACCAGCGCGCCGCAATCGCTTCGGAAAGCCGCAATGGGCGCTCCTGTCACACAAGCCTAGTATGCCTCCAACCGTCGTGAACTCGTTTCAGGACGGAAGATTTGAACAAGCACTAGTGATTGCTCGACCCAGGGAGTTTCCGGTCATGACAAGCCTCTCATCCCGAAAAGAAAGACGATTTGGGCGTTTATTCGCAATTCTGCTGATGGCAGGTGCGCTTGGCATTGCCGGTTGCTCAGGTGATGACGGCAAGAACGGCGCGGCTGGACCGATCGGGCCGGAGGGACCTGAAGGGCCGGCGGGGCCGGCGGGGCCCGGCGCCACCAAGACACCGGTTGAGTCTTGCACCGTCTGCCACGGCGCAGGCGCAATCGGGGACGCGGTGGTTGCCCACGCGCTTCCGCCAATCGAGTCAGTCACCGACGTCACGACGGCATTGGATGTCGACGGCAATCTCGTGGTCACGTTCAACGTCCTGGTTGACGGCGATGCGTCGGGCGACTATGACACGCTGGACCGTGCCTACGTAACCGCCGACGCCACCCGCACGACGATCACTGACTCTTCGTCATTGGCCGGCAGCGGCCCCTATACGATCACGGTCGCGGCCGCGGCGGTTCCTGCTGTCAACAGCCGCTACACCTTCCGGCTTTCGGTCGGTGGTGAGCGCTCGACGCGAGTCTATTTCTACACTAGCGCACCGGACGACCCGTTCGAGCCGGTCGCGGTGACCGCCGAGGCATGCGGCAACTGCCACGGGCCGGAAGGCATTGGCGTCCATGGCGGCTACTTTCAAGCGGAGGACGGCGGCGACGTCTGCCTGGCCTGCCACGGCGCCGATGACGTACCCAGCCTCGCGGCAGTGGCGCATGGCTTCCACAGCGGTATCTGGGTCGAAGATCCAGAAGAAGGTCCCGTCGAAGTCACCTATCCGACCTACATGAACAACTGCAGCGTCTGTCACGCGACCGATGACCAGCTCACCGCAGTGAACGCCATGCCGGTGACCTATGAAGGTTGCACCAGCTGCCACGGGTCCATGGACGGCTTCGGTTTCGAGCAGGACGTGGGATTGGGCAACCTCCACCTGGCCATGAACGAGGCGACGAACTGTCTGCAATGCCATGCGGGCGGCGGGGTGGCCGCGAGCCTGGCGGAGGTCACCGACTTCCACAATGGTCTGACGACCGAGCGCGACGGCATCATCTGGGACGGTGTTGACACCTCCGTCACGGAAGGCGCCCTGTTCGACTGGCAGATCACTGGCGTGGTCGATGACGGCACCAACCTCGCGGTCTCCTGGATCGCGAGCTACAACGGCGTTGGCGTTGATCCGTGTAATGCCACCGCGGGCCCGGGTGCCCCGGTGTTCGACGGGGATGACGACGGCAACCTGAGCATCCTCTACACCTATATGCAGGGTGACGACCCGATTCTCGGGACGAACCCCGATGCAGCGGGCCAGTCCGAGTCCGTGAATCTCGATACGACCAACACGACCTGCGCAGCGGGCGTGGCGACGACCACTGTTGCAACGAACCGCATCGCAGGTGCCACGGTGGGACGGATCGCCCTGCAGGGCAAGCCGCGCGTCGTCAGCATTGACCCGGCCGATGAAGACGGACTGATGACGGTCCGTGCCAAGACCCCGACCTACGACTACATGGTGGGCTCGGGCGACATGGCGACGGATCGTCGCGTCGTCGTCGACACGACCCAGTGCCTGAAGTGCCACGTCGGCTCCCTGTATCAGCACGGTGGCAACCGCGTTGACAACGTCGACATGTGCCTGCTGTGCCATAACTCGGCCGCCAACGATGAGTACGTCCGTGCCGACTTCGGCGTGGATGCGTCTGAAGCGTATGACGGCCGGGCCGGCCAGGCCTTCGGCATGAAGGAAATGCTGCACGCCGTCCACTCGGCCGGCGCGACCACAGCACCGATCGTGATCTACCGCGGTCGTGGCATCTACGCCTGGGCGGGCAGCGAAGATCAGTTGCCCAACTGGCCGGGCACGGGTCAGCAGCCGGTCTACGGCTCGGATGACGGCACGGGTGCGCCGGTTCTGCAGAACCATAACTTCCACTCGCCGACCTACCCGCGTGGGCTGTACGAATGCGCAGCCTGCCACGCCGAGGGCTTCGCGAACCTGTTCCCGGATGCGACCGCGGCCATGGCCACGACGGTCGAAGCCGGTGAGGCGCCCTGGGGTAACCAGCTCGACGACGTGCTCGAGGGTGTGAACGCATCCTCCTGCATGACCTGTCACCGCTCCGGTGATCCGCAGGTGGAGAACGCCCTGAAGGCCCACGCCTATCAGAACGGCTGGGAGCCCCAGGAGTTCGAGGAAGGTCGCCAGACCATCATCGACGCCAACTAGGGCTGAGTCGAGATAATCGGCCACCGAGCGAGGTGGGCCTTCGGGCCCACCTCCCCTCCGGGGCCAACGAAGAACAACAAGGTTCAAGGCCGGGCATCCGCCCGGCCTTTTTTATCGGCGCCAGGGCCTGCTCTCCTGAACCATGGCGCCCGGATATTTACTTGATCAGGGTCGCCCACGCCATGGGTCACGGTCAGCACGTCTGCTGGTACCATCCCGCCTGGTTCGAAGAGCAGGTTTTGGCGGCCCGCTTGCCCGCCACAGGGCAAGCTGACACACGCGGTGGCGCTCCTGCTTCGAACGCACTTCCAGGCAGACAAGGGTGAGCGCGGATGGCGTGGACATTGAATAACCGGCTTTTTTTCGCTGCCATCTTTCTGTCCGGGTTCTCGGCGCTGATCTACCAGCTGATCTGGGTCAGGCTGCTGGGCCTCGTATTCGGTGTCAGCAGCTTCGCCGTCGCGACTGTGGTGGCGGTCTTCCTGCTGGGACTTGGACTCGGCAGCTACTTCTTCGGTAACTGGTCCGAGCGGACACGCGACCCGCTCAAGATCTATATGTACGTGGAACTCGGCATTGCGGCGCTGTCGCTCGTTTCCTACCTCCTCATCAGCGAGCTGCCGCTCTACCCGTACCTGTACCAACACGCGTACAACAAGCTCGACTTTTACGGCCTGTCGCTGGTCCGCCTGCTGCTCTCGATCATGGTCCTGCTGCCGCCTGTGTTCCTCATCGGCGGCACGCTGCCCCTGGTCTCGAAGTACTTTCTTACGGCTCCGTCCGAGCTGGGTTCGAAGTTCAGCAAGGTCTATTACCTGAACACGCTGGGCGCATTCGCCGGTGCCTTGCTTACGGGCTTCGTGCTGGTCAGATTCTTCGGCGTCTTTGTGACCCTGATGATCGCAGTCGCGGGCAACCTCGCTGTGGCCGCACTGATCGCCTCGAGTCATTCACAACAGGCTCCGCGGCCCGATCAGCCGACGGCTGAGAAGGCACCGCATTCCTACATGCTGCCCGTGCTGCTGCTGACCGGCTTCATCAGTCTTGGCTACGAGATGCTCTGGGCACGGATACTTTCCACATTCGGACTCTCCACGTCGCAGGCCTTCTCGATCATCGTCGCCGGTTTTCTGCTGGGGTTCTCCGTCGGCTCGTTCCTGGTGTCGCGGCCGATCGATCAGCGCAGGGACCTGGAGGGCGCGTTCAGCATCGTATGCATCCTCACGGCTCTGAGCGGTGCCCTCGTGCTGTTCCTGTTCCAGCGCTTCGAGGCAGCCACTGCGCTGCTGGATCGGTCACTGCCCATCGACTCGATGACCGCAAGCCTCGCCCTGGCTTTCGTTGTTTCTTTCATCCCCGCCGTGTTCATGGGAATCCTGTTCCCCCTGGGCCTGAAGATCTACTCCCGGGACATCCACCGGATCGGCGCAAAGGCCGGCAATATTTTCTTCGCCAACACCGCAGGTTGCGTCGTGGGCAGCCTCCTGACGGGCTTCGTGCTGATCCCGTTCGCCGGAATGTGGAACACGACGCTGATCCTGGTCAACCTGGGCCTGCTGCTCGCCGCCGCATTGCTCCTGCGCACGTACGGGACTACAGGTCCGCGCTGGGTCTTCCTGCTGGTGTCCTGCGTGGCGGCCAACATGTTGGTCTTTTCCGACAGCAAGACCTTCCACAAGGATATGCGTGGCTTCGACGTCATCTACTACGCCGAGGGCCTGTCCGGGACTGTGACGGCGATCGAGAACGAGGGGTACCGCGGGCTGTTCGTCGACGGACAGAACGTCTCCGGGACCGATCCCGTCCTGGTCGCAGACTCGAAGATGCTCGCCCATCTGCCGCTGCTGCTGTACGACGACCCGCAGACCGCCCTGACGGTCGGCTACGGCACCGGCACCACCTCAGGCAGCATGCTGCTGCATAACGTCGAAGTGCATGCCGTGGAGATCGAGGAGAAGATCATCGAGGCCGCCCCGCTTTTCAGCCGGGTCAATCGCAAATCCTATGCCGACCCCGGCTTGAACATCGTTCTGGATGATGCACGCAGCTACATCGACTTCGTAGACGAACGATTCGACGTCATCGCCACCGATGTCACGAACCTCAAGTACAAGCGCAACCCCTACCTCTACACCCGCGAGTACTTCCAGATCATGCAGGACGCTCTGAGCGAGGACGGGATCGCCGCAGCATGGCTGCCCGTGGGCGGCCTTTCATTCGGGGACCTGCGGACGCTGATCGCTACCTTCGATCGGGTCCATCCCCATACGACCATCTGGTACTTCACGCAGTATCCGACTCATTTCGTCATACTGATCGGAACGCCGGAGAGGACGACAATTGACCTCGCAGGGCTGCAAAAGAGGATGCAACGGGTCAAAGCGGATTTGAGGACGGTCGAGCTGGACAACGTCTACGAACTGGCCGGCATGCTGCTGCTCGGCGAGCAGGATGTGGACGACCTCGTGGCGGGCGCGCGGATCCACACGGACGACCGGCCGATCCTCGAATTCTCGGACATGCGCCAGTACATGATGACCGAAGTCGCCCCCAACCTCGGGCGGCTCCTCGATTATCAGCAGGAAGACCTGCTGCGTCATTTCGAGGGCACCGACCGACAGCTTTCCAGGCTGGAACAGCACTTCGAGGAGTACATGCGGCACTACCGGGACTACGTCGAGCAGTACGAGCGGAACCTGAAAAGCGCCAGCAACTGAGCCTGTGCCTAATTCCGGGACAGTTTACCTATCTCGGTCAATACCACAGCCGCCGCACGGATCCTTCCAGCTAGATAAGTAAACTGTCCCCGATTTCCCATGGCGTCATCGACAAGATCATGAGCCTGTTCCAGTAAATGCAAGGTGAGAGGCGGGCCGGCCGGCTCGCCTCAAACCCCTCTCGGGTAAACGAGCTGTGAGAGGTGGGTCGCAAGGCCCACCTCTTTTTTTGCGGCATCCGCACCGCTGATTCACGACGCTGATTTCCGCACACACACACCGTCCAGCCGCGAACCGCCGGGACCGGTCTCAGTATCGGGTAATGCAACGGGCCGCTCGCCACGATGGCCCTTTAACGCTGCGGAGCGCGGTGCGTTGCGGGGGAGCGGGCTGGCTCCCCTGGAAGGATAGGCAGTGCGCAGAAGCCCATGGGTCCACGGATCTGTGGACCGATGGAGCCTGCGTCGGCCGGACCGGCTGCTCGCCGGTGCCGATCGTCCGCAATGCGTTACGGCTACAGTTTGCGGCAAAGACAATGGCCGGCAAGGCCGGCCATTTCAGGTCACATCGTCGATGCGGGTGGCCCGCTACTCAACAAATAACTCGGCGTCTTCGATGATGACGTCGTACTGGTAGCCCAGGCCAAAATCCTTGTCGAGCCCGACGATCCCCGTTACGAGGACCGTATCGCCGACTTTCGGCAGGTCCGCCTCGGTGGTCACGGTGAGATCGCTGGTCGGCCCTGCTCCGCTGCCATCGCGGACGTGCAGCCAGTTCTTGCCCATGATCTCCGGATTCACTTTGACGACCTTGCCGCGGAAGCTGACCTTTGTTCCAGCGAGCTGGTCCTTCTCGGCGAAGACCTCCTCGACGGTTTTGCCACCCTCGGCCTTGGCAATTCCGGACAAGTCGACATCGACGCCGGGTGCAGCCGATGGCACCGGGTGCGCTTCGGCGGGTAACGAAGCGCTGGCTGCGGTCTCAGGGACCGCGGTGGCCGGCTCGGCAGGCGGCTGCTCCTTGGCGCAGCCTGCAAGAACAAGGGTGATGGTCAGAGCGAGCGCGGTGGTGCTTGTGGTTGCCTTTAACAAAGAGATTCTCCGGAGCTGGAAAGAAGTGAGTTTCGTCTAAATAAAGGCGCAGTTTAATGGACAATCACGAGCGGCGCATACGGTTCCGCGAACCCGGGCCGGGAATCGGCCGCACGGTTCGAGTGCCGCATCGGTGAGGTCAGCCGTCCGCTCCGGCGAGCGGAAGCGGCATTCTGATTTTCCTGTGGTGAATCGATTTGTTCGGACAAGGGCAATAGGTATTTTACGCATTGACCCTGCCGCCTGTTCCCGGTCGACTACGCCCCCTGGCCCGGGCGGTCATCAAGAGCCGCTGACCGGGACCGGCGGTGCGTCGTCGATCAAGTTGTAGGGAGTCTGTTATGAAATTCACGAGCGCGCGGGGCAGGACCCACTCGCAGTTGCCACTGATTGCGTTGCTTGCCTTGGCGATCGGCGCGCTTGGTATCGCCGGATGCACTGGCGATGACGGCAAAAAGGGCGATACGGGTTCCACAGGGCCCGTCGGCCCGCCGGGACCGGAAGGGCCGGGAGGTGGTTCTGCCGCGATCCCGATCGACACCGCCAACTCGATCAACCCCGAGGTGCTCGGCATCGTCGTGCCGGCCGGAGGCGGCGCGCCAGTGCTGAGCTTCAAGGTGACCGACGACCAGGGCTTCGGTCTCGCCGGTCTCCCCGCCAGCGAGGTCCGGTTCACGCTCGCGCAGCTTTCACCGCCGCCGGCCTCGGGCGCCTCGAGCGAGTGGCAGTCCTACATCACGACCGACAGCGCAGGTATCCCCAACGCGCAGGCGACCTATGAGCGCGGCAGCTCCGGAACCTTCGTCGATAACGGCGATGGCACGTACAGCTACACGTTCGCCGCGGCGCTGGCCGGTGCCGGGGCCTACCCGGCGGGGCCGGTTTTCGATGCGACAAAGACTCACCGCGTGGCATTCCAGATCGATCGGAGCGATCCAAATGCAAAGAACAACGCGCCGACCGATTTTGTGCCCGCAGGGGGCGCGCCAACTTTCGAGCGCCGGATCGTCGACAATGACACCTGCAACGCCTGTCACGATCAGCTTGCCTTCCATGGCGGCAACCGCCGCGACGTCGAGTACTGCGTGACCTGCCACAACCCGTACTCGATCGACGGTGAAACCGTCAACGAGCCCTGGGGCGGCACGGTGGACATGAAGCAGATGATCCACAAGATCCACGCCGGTGTGCATCTCACCCAGGGCTACTTCATCATTGGCTATCGAGGCTCCGTCAACGATTACTCCGAGGTCGAGTTTCCGCAGGATCTCCGTAATTGCCAGACCTGCCACAACGAGAACGATCCGAACACGCCGCAGGCGAGCAACTGGCGCCTGGTGCCGAACCGCGCGGCATGTGGCGCCTGCCATGACGACATCGACTGGGCCGGCGGCGGCCATCCGTTCGGCCTAGTGGTGACCAGCGACGCCGATTGCGTCGGTTGTCACGGGCCCGACGGAGTGCGCCCGGTCGAGAAGGTTCATGAAATCAAGACCGATACGGCCTCCGAGAAGTTTGCGTTCAACATTCTCTCGGTGACCGGCACGGCGCCGGGCGAAACGCCGGTGGTGCAGTTTTCGGTGACCGATCCGACCAACGGCGATGCGCCGTATGACATCGAGAACGACCCGGCATTCACGGCCGGTGCGGGCGCGAGCCGCCTGTCCATCGATATCGGCTGGTCGACCACCGATTTCGGCAACATTGGCTCCGGCGTGAATCCGGGCCAACCAATCCAGATCGATCCGCTGTTTGGCAAGGCGACGAATGTCGGAGGAAACGTCTTCGAGGTCACCTCGCCAGCCGCGATTCCGGCCGATACAACCGGCTCGCTGGCCGTAGCGATCGAAGGCCACCCGGCCGTCGTCATCGATGGCGTGACCCAGCGGATTGCGGTGACCAACGCGATCGACTACTTCGGTGTGACGGACGATCCCGCCGTGCCGAGGCGCAACGTGGTTAATATCGACAAGTGCAACGACTGCCACAAGAACCTCTCATTGCATGGCAATAACCGCACCAACAAGCCGGAAGTCTGTGCGCTTTGCCACAACGGCAATGCCACTGACATCAATCGTCGCGTCGCCGACAGCGCCTGTGTCAATGAGCTCGGTCCGGACGACGCGCCGATCGATCTCAAGCGAATGGTGCATCAGCTGCACGCCTCGGGCGTCAATGGCCCGGTGGAAATCTGCGGCTTCGGCAACAGCGCCAACAGCATCGAGTTTGCCTACCCGGGCCTGCTGAACAATTGCGAGGGTTGTCACAACCCGGGTGACTACTACCCGGTTGATCCGGGCCAGGTGCTTGGTACTACGGTCGATGCGAATGACCCGGCGATCCTGACCGACGACGTTGTGATTTCGCCGAATTCTTCGGTGTGCTCGGCGTGCCATGCCGATTCGCTGGCAGCCGAGCACATGAAGCAGAACGGTGGCGACTTTGCTGCGGGCAAGACGGCTGACGGCATGCTGGTCTCTTCGGGTACCGAGACCTGTGCCTTGTGTCATGGCCCTGGCCGCACGGCCGATGTTTATGACGCGCATGGCATCGGCCAGTTCATCTACAACGAGCCGAGAGACGACTGATCGATGCCCGGCTGTGGCTGCGCTTTGAGCGGCCACAGCCGATCGATTTCGTCCGTTCACATGGTGGCTAGAAAGGCCTGTCGGCACGCACTAGTATTCGAGCCTGCGGGTAACGAAAGAGATCCGCAGGTTTTTGCCGGATGGGGCTCAGAGACATGAAACCGCAAAGGTCGGGACCAGAGGCATGATTCACTGTAAATCGCACGTCGAATTGCTGGTTGCACTTGCGGCCTTGATACCACTGAGTATTTTCGCTCAGGACGCGCCGGCCGTTGAGAAGCCAGCCGAGGCGGCCACGGCCCAGGCGGAAGCCAAACCCGCAGCCAAGGCTGCGCCCGGCTACAGCAAGAAGGGTGCGGACACCTGCCTCAATTGCCACGACGACGAGGTCGTGCTCGCGGTCTTCAAGACGAAGCACGGCCAGCCGGCCGACGATCGCAGCCCCTTCGGGCACGGGCAATTGCAGTGCGAGGCTTGTCATGGCCCGGGCGGTGACCACACCGGACGCGTCAAACGCGGCGAGGTCCGACCGCCGGTGATCCGCTTTGGCCCCGACTCGGCTGCACCGGTCAGTGTTCAGAACGGCATGTGCCTCGGTTGCCACGAGAGTGCAATGCGCGAGAGCTGGCATATCGGCGTACACAACGAACAGGGGGTCGCCTGCGCGGATTGCCACGACAGTCACGTGGAAAAGGACCCGGTCCTCTCGGTCAGCACCCAGCCCGACGTCTGCTACACCTGTCACAAAATGCAGCGGACTGATTTCGTCAAGCCTTTCTCGCATCCGGTCTGGCGCGGGCAGATGGCCTGCTCAGGCTGCCATCAGCCGCACGGCACCACGGCCGAAGCGCAACTCGTGCGCCATACGGTCAATGATACCTGCTACGACTGCCATGCCGAGAAGCGCGGTCCGCTGCTGTTCGAGCACGAGCCGGTGGCGGAGAATTGCGACATCTGCCATTCGCCGCATGGATCGAATCATCCGGGCCTGCTCAAGACGCGTGCGCCGCTGCTGTGCCAGCAGTGTCATTCGCAGCAAGGCCACCCGAGCGTGCCATACGGACCGGACGGCCTGGCCGACGGGACGCCGTCGCCGTACCTGCTGGTCGGCGCCTGCCTGAACTGCCATACGCAGGTTCACGGCTCCAATCATCCCTCTGGCTCGAGCCTGATGCGTTGATACGGGACGAGTAACCGCTCGACGGTGACAGGAATATGAATTCGATGAACAACAACCGACTGACCCTGCTGGCTGCTGCCGTGGCAACGATTCTGGGATCTTCTGCGACGGCCGCTGAGGCAGAACGACCGGACACTTCGACATGGGTCTGCAAACGCTGCCCGTTCGATTACGACTACCGGGCCGATGCGGAACTCGGCGCGCTCTATGTCAGCGAGGACTCGGCCAAATTCGGCGATTACACCGGGCTGAGCGAAAAGGGCGGCTACGTCATTGCGAACGCCGAAGGCAAGACAACCAAGGAGTCCGGCTACTCGCTGGAGTATTCGCTGCAGGACCTCGGCCTCGATTCACGCTCGGCGATCATCAAGGGCGGCAAGCAGGGCAGCTATGATTTCTTCCTCGGCTACGATGCGATCCCGAAGTACCGCTACGACACCACGGCGACGCCGTATCTTGGCACCGGAGGTGACGACCTGAGCCTGCCCTCTGGCTGGGTCGGTGGAGGGAATACCGCCGGCATGAGTTCGCTGGCATCCTCGTTGCGCCCCGTGGACGTTGAATACGATCGTGAAACCTACGGTCTGGGCGGGCGGTTTTTTGCCGCGGATCACTGGAAGTTTGCACTGGCTTTCCACCGCGAGGATCGCGGGGGCACCGGTATTGCCTATGGCGGCTTTGTCGGCCGGTCGGCGCAGCTTCACAAGCCCATCGATTACACCACCGACATCGTGGACGCGTCGGTGCGATACAGCGCTGAGACCTGGAACCTCGAACTTGCGTACTACGCCTCGATGTTCGATAACAAGTCCAACGGCCTGCGCTGGGATAACCCCTACACGGTGGGCGAAGGCGAGGCGGCCTTTGGACAGATGGCACTCGAGCCGGACAACGATTTCAACCAGGTCACGCTGGCGGGCAGCAAGCGTTTCGGCACCCACACCGTGATTTCGGGCAACTATTCAATGGGCCGAGGGAGCCAGGACCAGACGTTCCTGCCGTACACGGTCAACCCGGCCCTCGGCGTCGATTCGTTGCCCATCACCAATCTCGATGGTGACGTCAAGACCACGCATTTCGACGTGGGCGTCACGAGCCGGCCAACGGCCCTGCCGAAGCTCAAGCTCAAGGGCTGGGTGCGGTATGACGAACGCGACAACAGCAGCCGGACGGGGACGTTCGGGACCCCCGTCGTGGGCGACAGTTACGTCGGCAATTCGGTTGCCAATCCGAGTTACAGCTTTGAGCGCACGCGTTACCACGGTTCGGCTGCGTACGACCTGATCGACGATCTGAGCCTGACGCTTGGTGGCGATTTCGCCCAGACCGACCGCACCGACGTTGCCGTGCGCAGCGAGGACGAGACCGACGGCTGGTTGCGCGCCAACTGGCGCCCGATGAACGGCCTGCTGGACTTGCGTGCGACCGTCGGTGTCGAGCGGCGCGATCCCGATAAATACGAGACCGATTTACCGGACGGCCAGAATCCGCTGATGCGCCAGTACAACATGGCGTATCGCTATCGCGAGTACATTGATTTTTACGGCGGCTGGTCGCACAGCGAGGTGCCGGTTTCGGTGGGCATTGGTGCCCGCTATGCCGATGACAGCTACTCGCGTTCCGAGATCGGCCTGCGAAGTGCCAAGGATGCGCGTATTTCGGGTGATGTCAGCTACGCATTCAGTGAACGCACCTCGGCCTATTTCAGCCTCGGCTACGAGGAGATCGACGCAAAACAGAAGAACAGCGAGCTTTATTCGGATCCGGACTGGAGGGCCACGCGTTCGGATGAATTCGCGACGGTCGGTCTCGGCATGAAGAGCAAGGCGATCCTGACCAACCTCGATCTCGATATCGACTACACGTACGCAAGCAGCGTCGGTACGACGAAGGTCGACTCGGATCTCCGTGCGATCGACCGTTTTCCGGACCTGGAATCCGACATGAACAGCCTGAGGGTCGATTTCACCTACCACGTGAACAATCGGCTTGATGTGCTGTTCGGTTGGTGGTGGGAGAAGTTCGACACCAAGGACTGGTCGCTCAAGGGCGTGCAGCCGGCGACGATTCCCTCGTTGCTCTCCCTCGGTGCGGACCCGTACAACTACGATGTGAACGTCATCTCGCTGTCGGCCCGCTACGCGTTCGGTGCGCGTCCGGTTGCCGAGGACGAAACAGCCGACGAATAATCGGCAGCCGGTCCTTTCGACGCTATGCCGTCAGACGGCGGAGAACAGCGCGCCGAGTATCATGAGTATCGAGCCGGCCGCCTGGAGGCCCAGCGTCATCTCGATGCTCCTGGTGAGTGCGGCGCGACCGGTTCCCGGGTCGCCAATACCCTGAGCGGCGCGCAGTCCGCCGGCCAGGATCACTGCAGCGCCCGCTGCCGCCCACCAGGGCATCAGTCCTGTCAGCGACAGGGCCAGTACGCAGGCAAAGGCCGCGATATGCAGACCCTGGTAGAGGCGCCTCGTACCGTCGATCCCGAGCCGCACGGCCAGTGTGCGCTTGCCGCTGGCGGCATCGGCATTGCGGTCGGGCACCTCGTTGATCAGCAGGATCAGCGTGACCCAGAGACCCACCGGGATCGCCACGAGCGCGCTGCGCCAGTCGATCACCGAGCTTTGGAGCCAAGCCGCACCGCACACTGGCAGCAGGCCGAAAGCGATCGTGATGCACAACTCGCCAACGCCGCGCCCGGCCAGCTGGACGCTGGGTAATGAGTACAGCAATGCAATCGCGATGCCCGCGATGCCGAAGGCCAGCACCAGCGGACCCTTGAGAAATGTCAGCGCGAGTCCCAGTACGCCGGCCGCGGCGAGCAGTCCGTAGCCGAGCCGGTTCATCTCCGCCGCCGTCATGATCTGGTTCTGGATGAATCGCGAACCGCCCGTGTACGGATAGATCCGCTCGACGTTGAGCCGATCGCCCCCGGTCGTCTCATCGCCGACGTCGTTGATGACGTTGCTCGCCGCATGCACCAGCGCCGTGGCGAGAATCGCCAGCAGCGCGGGCACGACGCTGAACTGCCCCGAGACGGCGCAGCCCCAGGCGGTGCCGACGATGACCGGCAGCAGCGAGGCGGTGAGAAACTTCGGCCGGGTCGCGAGGAACAATCGCCTCGCGCGTCGACCGGCGCCATCGCCGCCCAGTTCGTCGAAGCACGGTTCCATCGGTGCAGTGGCTTGCTTGCTCATTCAGGGACTCCATTCGGGACGACGCAAGCTAACCATCCGGCGTGGGCGGGTCAAGTTATCGCCGCCGCCGCCTCGCGGTTGGCCGCTTTACTGCCTTTTCTGGGATGCCATTCGAACGCGCAGGGCCTCTTCCTGGTCCAGCGCGTCCAGCTGTTCCTCGATGAAGCGCAGCGATTCATCGATTTCGGGCAGCAGGACCTTCTCGAGGGCCCGAGCCCGGCGTTCCGTACGACGGTATTCGTCGGTCAGCAGCCGAAGGTTTCGGGCGCGGGCAGCGACGGCTGCCTGGTCGATCAACAGCTCGCGAAAGGCCAGTGCGCAGCCGCGCGACTCCGGCGTCGGGTTCAGCGAAGGTGCCCGTGGCAGGGGCGGTTCGCGGTCAAGCTGCGCGCTGATCAGCTTGAGTCCGAGGAAGTTCCGTGCTTCATGCTGCAGCAGCAGCGCGTCAGTCGGGCAGGGCGGTTCGACCGTGAGGTCGTCGAGCCCGTGGACGGCAATAGCCGCCTCCAGCGCAAGGCGAGCACTTTCCGAGTGCGCCTGCAGCCGTACCTCCAGCTCGGCGAATTCTCGCAGCTGCCGGAGGATTTCCGTTGCCAGCAGCACCCGCTTTTCATCGAGCAGCCCGTAGCCCTCCTGGATCAGGCGTCGTTCGTCCTGCAATTCCAGAAAGGCGACCCGGGTCGCCAGTACGGCAGCCGCCGAATCAGGCATCGGCCGACTCCCTCAGGTGGCGCTTGATCTGTTCATCGGACAGGCGGCTGAGTTCCGAATCCGGCAGCCCGCGCAGCGTCTGCCAGCCAACGGCCATGCTCTCTTCGAGAGTGCGTGACCCGGACTGGTTCACGAATGTGTCCTCGAAACGCATGCCAAACGCGAGGTATGCCTTGTCCGTTTCGGGCAGGCCCTGTTCGCCCATCACGCTGGCGAGGACGCGAACGTGCATCGCATGCGCGTACGCGGCAAACAACTGGTGGGCCAGCGCGGGGTGATCGACGTCCGTGAAGCCCTCGCCGATACCGGCGTCCATCAATCGTGACAGGCTCGGCAGTACCTTGATCGGCGGGTAGATGCCCCGCCGGTCGAGCTCCCGGTCGAGCACGATCTGCCCTTCGGTGATGTACCCGGTCAGGTCGGAAATCGGGTGCCCGATGTCATCGCCCGGCATGGTCAGAATCGGCAACTGGGTCAGTGTCCCGGGCCGGCCGTGTATGCATCCGGCGCGCTCGTACAGGGCGGCAAGATCCGAATACATGTAGCCCGGATAACCTTTGCGCCCCGGTATTTCACCATGGCTGGCGGAGACTTCGCGCAGCGCCTCGCAGTAGTTCGTCATGTCCGTGAGGATGACGAGCACATGACGGCCCTCCTCGAAAGCGAGGTACTCCGCAGCGGTCAGCGCGTAGCGTGGCGTCAACAGCCGCTGCATACCCGGTTCGTCGGCGCGGTTGAGAAAGATCGCCGTGTGGCCCAGTGCGCCGCTCGATTCCATGCGGCGGCGGAACTCATCGGCGATGTCGTGCGGGATGCCGATGCCGGCAAAGACGACGGCGAATTGCTCAGTGTGGCTGCTGCGCAGCCTCGCGCGCTGCGCAATCTCGGTCGCGATCCGGTCGTGTGGCAGCCCGCCGCCCGAGAACAGTGGCAGTTTCTGGCCCCGGACAAGGCTGTTGAGCAGGTCGATGGTCGATATGCCGGTTTCGATGAAGTCGCGCGGCAGGTCACGGTGCGCCGGGTTGATCGCCAGGCCTTCGATGCGCATTCGCGCGTACGCGGCGACCGGCGGACCGCCGTCCAGTGGCCGGCCAACGCTGTCAAAGGTGCGCCCGAGCAGGTTTGGCCCGACCCCGAACAGCAGGGGTTCCGGGCGAATTCGCAGTCGCGTGTTGCTGAGCGCGAGCCCGCTCGTGGACTGCAGGACTTCGATGACCATCGATTGCTCGTCCAGCGCCGCGACGCGTCCAAGGCGCAGCTGGCCGTCATCACCCTGCACCTCGACGGCCGCGTTTAACCCGACCCGCGCTTCACGTCGGGCGAACAACAGCGGACCCTCGATCCGCGTGACGGCGTCCTCGAGCAGCAGGTCAGCCCGCATCGCTGACTCCCTTCTCGAGGCTGTCGAATTCGAAATCGATCTGAGCCGGCAGTTGCTGCATGCGGCGCAGGTCGTCTTCGCCGAATTCCTCGCCGAGTCGCTGCAGCTGCCTCAGGCAGGGAAGCTGCAGCAGTCGCGAGACGGCCACGCCGGATTCAACGGCGATCTGTGCCCGATCCATGAAATGCAGCAGGACTCGCAGCATCGCGGACTGTCGCTTCGGCGAGCAGAATCGATCGACTTCCGAGAACGATGACTGGCGCAGGAAGCCATCATCGAGCAGACTCGCGCAGAGCAGCTTGAGTTGCTGCTGCGCGGGCAGCGATTCGCGTCCGACGATACGCGCCATTCGCTCGAGCTGCACCTGCGCTTCGAGCAATTCGAGCACGCGCCGGCGCTGTTTCGACCAGTCCGGGTTGCCCTGCAGCTTCCACCAGTCGGACAGGGCCTCGGCGTCCAGGCTGTAGGACTGCAGCGGGTGGATTGCGGGGTAAAAGCGAGCCTGCGCACGCTGACGGTCAAGCGCCCAGAAACAACGCACGTAGCGCTTTGTGTGCAGCGTCACCGGCTCGGAGAAGTCGCCGGCTGGTGGACTGATCGCACCGATGATGGTCACCGAACCCTCCCCGCCAGCGGAGTTCTCAACTCTTGCGGCGCGCTCGTAGAACTCGGCCAGTCGCGAGCTCAGGTACGCCGGATAGCCAGCCTCCCCGGGCAGTTCGCCGAGCCGTCCCGAGACCTCGCGCAGTGCCTCGGCCCACCGGCTGGTCGAATCGGCCATCAGCGCAACCTGCAGGCCCTGGTCGCGGAAGTACTCGGCGACCGTGATCGCGGTGTAGATGCTGGCCTCGCGTGCCGCCACCGGCATGTTGGAGGTGTTGGCAATGATGACGGTGCGCTCGGCCAGGGGGCGCCCGGTGCGCGGATCGGTCAGCGTCGGGAACTCATTGAGTACCTCGGCCATCTCGTTGCCGCGCTCTCCGCAACCGACATAGACGATCACATCCGCGTCGCACCATTTCGCGAGCGCTTCCTGGAGCACGGTCTTGCCGGTCCCGAAGCCGCCCGGCAGCGCCGCGCGACCGCCGCGGGCGACCGGGAACAGCGTATCGAGGATGCGCTGGCCCGTGATCATCGGCTCGATGCCGGGCAGGCGCCGGCCGCTCGGACGCGGTACACGGACCGGCCATGAGTGAAGCATCCGCACCTCTTCGGATGCGCCCGATGGGTTGGCCACAACGGCAATCACCTCGTCTTCCGAGTACTCGCCGGCCGCGACGATGCGCTGCAGGCGCCCGCACACCCAGGGCGGGCAGAGGATCGCCTGCCTGCGTGGTTCCTCGACGTGGCCGAGCAGGCTGCCGGCGGCGAGGTCCGAGCCTTCCGCTGCACCGGGCTCGAAGGTAAATCGACCGGGCGTCCGCCGGGAGATGCCCGGCTGCACGCGGTAATCGTCCGTACCGGTGAGCGGACGCAGCAGCCCGTCGAACAGTCCACCCAGCAGACCAGGGCCGACCGTGACTGACAGCGGCGCGCCACTGCCGGCGACCGTGTCGCCGGGCTCGAGCCCGGTGGTGTCCTCGTAGACCTGTGCGACCAGTTCATCGCCGCGTAACTGAATCACCTCGCCGAGCAGGCGGCCGCGTCCAATCGACAATGCTTCGTGAACATGGAACGGTCCCTCCATCCTCGCCCGCAGCACCGGCCCGCCAATCCAGCTGATACGGGCCTGGCTCACTGGGAGCTCCGTGCGTGCGCGACTTGCCGATCGATTTCAGCGAGCAGGCCTGCTTCGATGCTCTCCCGCGAGGCCAGCAGCCCGTCCAGGCTGGCGTCGACGCATGCCCGGCCGACCCGGATACGCAGGCCGGGACCGAGCCCAGCCACTTCGCGCAGTTGACCGCCCGGTGCGTCACAGTCCTCGAGCAGCGCGGCGCTCGCGGCGGGGCCGGCCGTCAGCAGCGGATCGTACTCGATGATGGGCGGGGCCTTGGAAATGATTGACTCCCGCGCGAGCGTGGAGGCCGCCTGGCACCATTGCCTGCGCGATTCGGCCTGCTCCCAGCGCGCGGTCATCGCCTCCTTCAGGCGCGACCAGGCCCGGTCGATCGTCTCGCGAACGGCACGTTGATCGGATTGCATCCTGCGCGTATCGATTTCTGCCTGGCGTTCTGCCAGCGCCTTTTCGACCGATCCGCGTTCCTCGGCAACCGCCTGTCGGACCCGAACCCGCGCATCCTGCCAGGCGCGTGAGACGATCGCCTCGGCCTGTTCCTGCGCCGCGTCGAGCGCGCGCCGACAACGCGATTCCTGCTCGCGGGCCAGTCGACGCAAAAGCGCTTCCGCCTGGGTCTGTATGATGTTCGGAGGGGTACTCACGCCTCTATCCCCAGCGCTGACCGAACTTCCGGTACCAGCGGCGCGGGCCGGTGCCGACCAAAGACGTCGGTGACGACGGACACCAGCGGTTGCGCCGAGCGCTGCAGCTGTGCGACCTGCGAGGCGGACAGCGCAGGCAGCAGTTCTGCGGACACCAGCACGAGCTCGGCATCACCATCGAGCAGGCGGCCCAGCGTATCGCCAGCCTCCGCCGGAGCGGGCACGAGGGTCTCCGCACCGGCCAGCCGATAGCCGGCGGCCGTCACTTCATCGCCGACATAGACAATCCTCGCCATATCAACCGAGGCGATTGAGGATGAGGATCGAGACGATCAGGCCATAAATGGCAATGCCCTCGGCAAGGCCGACCATCACCAGGACCCGCCCGAACAGCTCGGGTTTCTCCGCGAGCGCGCCCAGGGCTGCCGTGCCGACCTGCGCCACCGCATAGCCGGCGCCCAGTGCGGCGAGCCCGGCCGAGGCGGCCGCGGCGGCGAAGCCCCAGCGCAACACGCCCGGGTCAACGGTTGCGGCTGCGCTTTCGGCTGCGAGGGCCGGTGCTGCGAGCACCAGCGCAAGCGTGGCCACGCCGGCCGTCAGGAGCATCAGCAGTACGATGCCAAGGGTCCAGCGGGGGATCTTCTTCATGGTTTTCTCCCGGAAGTCGGTAGGGATGGCGTAGCCGGCCGCGCCAGCGCCTGGAACGGCCGGCCGCGCGCCGTCAGGAATCGGATAAAGAACTCGAATAGCACCAGGCGGGTCGTCTGTATGCCGACGACGAGGCCCTCGAGGAGGATAATGACCGCATTGCCGAGCAGCAGAACGGGCCAGTAGCCGCCACCAGCCGCGGTGGCAATCCCGACAACGGCGGTGCACAGGCCGGCATGTGCCAGCGCGAACGCACCGACGCGGACAAACGAAACACTGTTCACGGCCAGCTGCAGCAGGTGCTCCAGCAGTTCGCCCGCCGCGCGAGCGATCGCGCCTGCGCGATCGCCGGCGCCCAGCGCCGCGGCGCCGGCCAGCGTCCAGGTAATGCCGACCGGCACGGCCCAGAGCGCCCGTGCATCGAAGGCTGCGCCCACCAGGCCAGCGTAGGCGACGACGAGGCCGGCATCCGTGGCGAGCCAGCGCCTGCCTTCGCCCCGCCAGCGGAACTGCAGCGCATTGATGAGCAGGCCCGTGGCTATCACGAACACACCAAAGGTCAGCGCCGTGCCCAGAATCAGCAGCGGTTCCTCCAGAGGTTGAACCCAGAGGGCCGGGATCAGGTCCTCGCGTCCCATGACGCTGCCGAAAGCGAAGCCAAAGGCGATCGAGAACAGGCCGCCCGGAATCAGCAACCGCAACGCCGGCCAGCGACGGTGCAGCAGAACACCGGCCATCATCAATGCCATGCCCTGGAATACATCACCGAACATGAAGCCGAACATCAGCGGGGCGATCAGCGCGAGGATCACGCTCGGGTCGGCGTCGCGTGAGCCCGGGACACCCATCAATCCTGCAAATACCTCGAAAGGCCGGACCCAGGCCGGGTTGTGAAGGATCGATGGTGCTTCCTCGCCTTCGGGTCCGGCGGTAAAGCGCAGCAGGTAATGCAACTCGCGCTCGTCGAGCGCCGCGCGCAGGCGAGCATCGTCCGGATCGGCGCACCAGCCGGTGATCCACGCAAAATGCTCGGTGACCGGCAGCTCCGGTACGTTCGCAACCAGCCACGCGGCCTGCGCGAGTTCACCCTGGGCCTCGTCCACGGCGTGCTTCTGGTTGAGCTGGTCGAGCGCCGCTCGCGCATGGCGCTCGCGCTGCGCGAGTTCTGCGCGCTGTGCCTCGAGAAAATCGCCCAGCCGGGCCGGATCCGCGGGCAGGTCGGCCCGCAGGTTCAACACGCGCGCATCGCGCGCGCCAAGGCTCGCGTCCAGTGCCTCTATTTCCTCGCGAGGGCCGAGCGCGAGCAGGAAATGCTGCCCCGCGCAAGCGAGCCGCTGCGTCATCACCGACGGTGGTATTGCCTGCGCCTGGTCGCTCGCGCGCACCGCATACGCCCGGCCGCTGAGCACCGGTCCCGCGGTTGCGATGAGGTCCAGACGCGGCAGTTGCTGACCACCGCAGGAAAGCAGTTGCCCAATGAGTTCGTTTTCCTCCCGTTGCCGGGCCAGCGACTGGAGTTCGGCGACCAGCGGAGCGGCCTCGACGGACCATTCATGCAGCCGGTCACACGCTTCACGCGGTGCTTCAAGCAGGCGGTATTCCTTATCCGGGCGGCGATCTTTTGGCGCCGGCCACAGGTGAGCGAAGTCTCTCGCCAGGGTTTCATATTCCGCAAGCGTGTTGCGCAGGTCCGGCAGGGCAAGCCGCGACTCCGAGCTGCTGTAGGCCTGCAATTGAACGCGGCCAGTGCCGGCCAGGCAATCCAGTGTCGCCCCGAGTTCCTCGCGCGAGGTCAGCAACTCGAACCAGCGCGCGCTCGCCGGCCGCAGCATCACGAATCCGCTTCCGGTTGTGCCCGCAACGCCTGCAACGAGAGGACGCCGCGCAGCCGCGTCGCGTCGATCGCCAGCAGGCCGAGGTAAGCAACGCTGGCGGTGATCGACATCGGGTTGCGTCGCAGGGCAATTTGCAGCCGATGGTCGAGTTCGTTCTGTAATTCCTCCGAGCTCTCTTCAGGCAACAGCGACGCCAGCCGGCGCCTGTAGCGGGCAACGGCGTCGATCAATCGCTCCAGCGATACCGGTCGGCGCCGGCCGGGCCAGAGCGAACGCCAGTGCTTCGCCCAGGCGCCTGGGACGTCCGGTGGATCGGCGAAGCCAGCCTGCAGCGGAGCCAGGTCGCTATGCGATAGCTCCGCCGCGCGTTCGGCCAACTCTTGCGCAACCAACTTGCCGAGCACCGGATCGTCACGCATCCAGCCGGGCGCGCGTCCGCCGCGGGCGAGTTTCTGCAGCGCAGGCAGGTACACCAGCGGTGCCAGCCAGCGGGTGGCCGCCTGCCACGGCGCGGGCTGCCAGTTCGCAATTTCCTCGACAGCTTGTGTCCAGCCGGCGCGCAGCTGGCGTTCGATCTCATGGGAAGAGGTGCCCGGGCCGAGTCCCTGCACCCACGGTGCAAACGGGGTTTCGCGCATCGCCTGAAGCACCGTCGCCTGATTGCGCATCGCCGCGAGGCGGCGCCAGTCGCCCGCCGCGGATCGAGCGCCGAGCCTCGCCTGCAGGCGCGCCTGGGCGAAAGCGAACGAGCCGTTGGGGCTCATTCCCGACCCCCGGTCAGTTGCTCAGCGACGCGCACGGCCGCTGCATCGACGACGCTTTGCGGCGCACTGCCGTCATCCGCGTGCGGATGCGCAATGTCGGCGTCCATCTGCGTCAGCGAATCGCTCAGCCGTGCGGTTGCATGCGCGTGCAGGTTCGATGCCCGTCGTCGCGCGGAATCCATTATGCGACGGCGTTTTTCGCGCGCCAGTTCGAGGATGGCCTCCGCTTCCCGGGCCGCGGCGTCTATCGCCGCAGTCGTCTCGCGTTCCGCTTCGAGTACGCGGTCGATCGCGAGCTTGACGGTGGCTTCTGGCTGGGTCGGCTGCATCGTGCATCCCGCGGGAAGTCTCGGCGCCAACGCGCGTGGTCACAGTTCGACGCAGTCTTTCCCACCAACAACATACGGGCAGCAGGGCGCGCCCGAATCAGCAGTATCCACTACAGGCAGAGGGGTTTTTCGCGGGTTGATTCAGTCGCTGCCGGGAGCCGACCCGGCGCCGGTTTCAGCCGCCGTGACCTTCCATCACAAGACCGGTACCCCCACGCGAGACGTGGGCGACGACGGCGGTGCGCCGATGCAGCTTGGTCACGACGCCGAGACTGATCGCAAAGGCGAGCTGCACGGTCTGGCCGGTGCGCAAACCCAGGTTGCCGGTTTCGACGAACACGCCGCTTGCGCTCAGGTTCTGAGCACGACACAGGCGCCGCTGCTGTCCGGGTAACAACAGGTAGACGGCCGTACGTGCGCGATGTCGGGTTGTAAGTCTTCTCTCCACTGCGCAGCTCTTCTCGTTGGTTTGGGTATGGCTGGCTCGACGTAATTATGCACAGCTGACCGGGTCTTGGAAGGCTTTCGATGAAATCTTCACGTTATGTCGAGTGGGCCCTGCGATAAGCTCTACAGAAGTCGCATCGAAGGACCACAGGTGCACGATGAGAGAGACAACGTCGAGTCGAAATCACGATGAGCACCATGCGCCGATTGGTGTGTTCGATTCAGGCGTCGGCGGTCTGACCGTGCTTCGTGAGCTTTGCATTGCACTGCCCGGGGAGTCGTTCGTCTATCTTGGAGACACTGCCCGGCTACCCTATGGAACCAAGAGCCCGGCATCGATCCAGCGGTATTCACTGCAGGCGGCTGGGCAACTGCTCGAGCGCGGCGTGAAGTGCCTGGTCGTGGCTTGCAACACGGCCTCTGCGCTCGCGCTGCGGGCGCTGACCGACGAGTTCTCGCCCGTTCCGGTCATCGGCGTTCTCGAGCCGGGGGCTGCCGCGGCCTGCCGGGTGACCCGCTCGAAGCGGATTGCGGTCATCGCGACTGAGAGTACGGTTCGCGGCGGTGCCTACGAGCAGGCCATACGCCGGAGGCTCCCGGCGGCGCGGGTCGACTCGCGTGCCTGCGCCGTATTCGTCGCGCTTTCCGAGGAAGGCTGGACCGAGGGACCGGTGGTCGAGGCCGTCATCGAGCGCTACCTCGGTGACCTGCGCGGTAACGGCGATGGGCCGGAGGACGTCGATACGGTGCTGCTCGGTTGCACGCACTTTCCCGTGCTGGCACCGGCCATCAGCTCGGCGCTCGGGCCGGCCATCCGGATCGTCGACTCGGCGGCGACGACCGCGGCCGTCTTGGTCGAGACACTCACACGGCGTCGCCTGCTGCGGACGCCCGGTGACGCGGTCGGATCGCTGCAACTGCTCGCGACGGACGGGGCCGAGCGCTTTGCACGGGTCGGCAGCCCATTTCTCGGTCAGCCGATCGCGGCCGCCGATGTCGAGATCGTCGATCTGCAGGGAGCCGGGAAGGCGCGCTGATCACGACGACGGGCTGATGCAAGGGCTGTGAGCCTCGAGCGCTCTGCCGCGCAGACGCTTAACCGTCGATCGGGAGGGCCGGGACGGCTTTCGGCAGGACAGCCAGCGCTTCCGTTTCGCAGAGGAGGTCGGGCCGGCAGATCGGCGCAAGGACCAACGCATTGGGGAAGCCCTCGTAGCCGGCTTTGTGAAGCTTCTCCTGCAGACGCCCTGCGTCCTCAGGATGCTTCAAGTACGTGATCGCGGAAACCACGTCGCCGAATCCGGCGCCCTGCCCCTCGAGCAGAGCCGCGATGTTCACGAGCATGCGCTCTGCCTGGGCCTCGAAGTCACCGGGATGCGCGGTCCGGCCTTGCTCGTCAATGCTGGCGGTCCCGGAGACGTGCAGTGCGAACTTGTTCGTCTCCGCCACCCTCAACCCGCGGACGAAGTCGGCGCCGTAGTCCCCGGCCTCGTTGAGCGTGGGCGAGGTCATCACAGTGCGCGCGGGGGGCTTTGCCGCCTTCACGGCGTACACGCTCAGGCTGAGATCGTGAGCCTCGGAGACCGGTCCGCCGCCGATGCCGGTGCTGGCCGGGACCGGATCGATCCCCCGCGCCTCGAAGAACGCGCGCCGGGCCCTGTTCAGATCTCCGTAGTCTCGGTCAATCTCGCGCAGATGGATCCAGGTGCGCATCACGTCGCGGAACTCCAATCCCGCCTGCTTTAGCAGGTCTTCGGCACGAGCAAACATGCCCAGCGTCTGTTCGTAGGCATTTTCACCGGGTCCGCAGAGCGCGCCCGCATGGAACCGGACCTCCTCGCCGACGCGAATCAGCGAGCCGTGCGCACGGGCGCACTCGGCACAGCCGCAGACAGGCCTGGCCTCGATCGGTTCGAAATGCAGCGGCGACCCGTTCGGAAGGATGGCCTGCACCGAGACCTCCAGGCAGGCCTGCTCGTTCAACGGCGGTTGCTCGATCTCGGTCGTCGCGGGCCGGTGAGTCGTCGCCTTACATGCGGCCAGGACCCGATCGCGCGCCTCGCGGAAGGACTCGATGTTCGCCCGCAGGTTCCGAAGGAAGACGGTCTCCGAGACGACTGACCCGAAGCTTCCGCCCTCGGATTCGAGAACGTCGAGCACCACGCGGTAGATCGCTTCGGCTTGTGGCCCCGCACCGGCCGCGTCGGCGGGAGGCTGGCAGTGAAAGAAGAATTCGCTGGCCTCGGGGCCTTCGATGCGCCGCAGGACGATCGAGCAGCCATGCGTTTCGATCTTTTTCGTAATGGGATGGGGAGACACTTCGATCCTCTGACCCGCGACAGGCTCAGGACTCATGCTCGCGCGTGGCTGGCAAACCTTTCAACCCGCCGTGAAAAAAAGCGGCGCGACGTCACAGACGCCGCGCCGCTCGGATTGAACGCTTTTCCTTCAGCCCGGGCCGTGCCGCTATGGGGCACTGGCTCGCGAGGCCCAGGCCTGCGTCCTGAGTTACGCTCCTAGCAACCGTCGGTTGGCAGTGCCCCGTCGGAGGAGAAGAACGTCAGTCCGTTCTTGGGCTTGTTCTTCATGAAGCAGTTGCCACCCGCGCCCGGCTCAAACTGCACGTAGAGCAGGTCTACGTTGGGGAGAGTGGCACCAGGCGGCGGGTTTCCGCCATTGCCGCTCAGGTAATTCTGGGCAATCAGGTTGTTGTTCGCCTGGGGCGGCCAGCGCAGGCCGGAGCCGTCACCACAGTCGCGAGGACCGCCGGCGAGGGCCGTGCACCAGCCCAGCACGCCGATCCCGACGTAGTCATTGCCCTCGATGTTGTTCTTGGCGACCACATGGTCACTGACGCCCAGGAGCAGCACGCCCGCCCCCGGCGGCAGATCGGCCTGGAAGCTGCCGGGAGGTGCCGGGTTCGGTGACAGGTTGTTGTCGTAGATGTCGTTGTGCTCGATCACCCAGTTGGCCATGACGGGCAGCGGGGGATTCCCGGCCCCGTTGGGATGGAACAGTCCGACACCCACGGTGTTGCCGTAGATCTCGTTCTGCTTGACCTCGACGTTGTTGGACACCGTGATTTCGAAGCCGATCACGCTGCTGTGGAGTTCATTGCCGATGACGCGTACGTTCTCGGAGCCCGCCACCCACATTGCCGTGTCGAGAGAGCCGTAGGACTCATTGTTGCGGACCAGCCCGTTCGCCGACAGCGTCGGGTAGATGCCGTTGTTGAGGTTGTTGACGGATGCATTGCGAACGAATTCGAAGCCGTCAACCCAGCGGGTCTGGATCCCGTTCTTCGGGAACTCCTCGACGGAGAAACCGCGGATATAGAATCCCTGGAGCTCCCTGCTGCGACATTCCTGGCCAAGATCCGTGTCATCCTGCACGTCGTAATCGCAACCTGCAGGGGCGGCATAAACGCCAGTCTCCTGCGCCTCGTTCTGAAGGACGCGGACCTTGCCGGCCTCGCCCTGGCCCTTCTTGACCTTGCCGATCAGACGGAGGTTGTCAGTCGTGATGCGAAGCCCGTATCGGCCGTTATCGACCTCCTGGTACGTGCCCGGCTCGACCAGGATCGTGTCGCCCGGCGAGGCGATATCAATCGCCGCCTGGATGGACTCCCCCGCATAAACTCGATGGACGGCCGCATCGGCAGCCGTCGAGACCGCAAAAATCGCGATTCCGAGCGCGGCGAAAAAGGCGCGGAAACTCACTCCGGTCTTCATTCCTGTAATCTCCCCATGTGTTCCGAGCTCGTTCCATGCTGCGATGCGGGCTCGTTTGTTGGGTGGCGCTTCAGCCACCGATTTAAGTGAGATTCTGGCGCGATCGAACTTCACCTGTCAATTTTCGAGCTTATGGTAAATCGGTCTGGCGAGCGCCCACCGTTGCTCGGCCCATCGATCCTCAACCGGCCTCCGCGCATCGTTTGACGCCGTCTCAACCGGTCATCCACAATCGTCCGGGATTAAAAGCGCGAGGGGTCTGAGGGCCGCCCGCCAGACACCCATCCTCTCCTCTTCGCGAGCAAAGAACTCTCCAAGTGATGGACCCACGATACAGAGGTCGAGCACGCACAAGCGCCCGCGCAGCGACGTCCAGCGCTGGGGCGTGTGTTCTGCTTGTTGCGGCGCTGGCCCTCGGCGCGTGCGGGCAGGGCTCCACACCGGAACCGCTCGCGTTCCCGAGCGAGCCCATCGGTCGCCTCGAGATCCAGTATCCCCTCGACGAGACGCTTTTCCCGCCCGAAATTGTCGCGCCGACCTTCCTCTGGAGCGACGGGACCGAGGGCGTCGGGCAGTGGGAGATCCTGCTGCGATTCGACGGCGAGGCCGAGTTGCTGCGGTTCACGACGGCGGAGCCCCGCTGGCGTCCCTCGGAGGCCGATTGGGCCGAGATCAAGCGGCAATCCACCGCGCATGAAGCCGAGTTCGCGATCGTCGGCCTCGGCCCGAGGGAGGAAGTTGCCTCCTCCGCGAGTATTCGCATTCGTACGTCCCAGGACCCGGTCGGGGATTCGATCTTCTATCGCGAGGTGCCGCTGCCGTTCATCAAGGCTGTCCAGGACCCTTCGCGCATCCGCTGGCGCTTCGGTGGCGTGGACTCCGAGGACCAGCCACCTGTCGTCCTCGAAGATCTTCCGGTCTGTGGGAACTGCCACTCCTTTTCACGCGACGGCAGCGTTTTGGGCCTCGACATCGATTACGGCAACGACAAGGGCGGCTACGCGATCCTGCCGGTTTCAAAGCAGATGGTATTGAACGACGAGAAGATCATTACCTGGAGCGATTACAAACGGGAAGACGGTGAGGCCACCTTCGGGCTCCTCTCCCAGGTCTCGCCCGACGGCCGTTACGTGCTCAGTACGGTCAAGGACCGCGCGGTGTTCGTTGCAACGCCCGGGATCGAGTTCTCCCAGCTCTTTTTCCCGATCAAGGGCATCCTCGTTGTCTACGACACCGTGACCGGTACCTACACGCCGTTGCCCGGCGCCGACGACCCGGAGTACGTCCAGAGCAACCCGACCTGGAGCCCGGACGGCAAATCGATCGTTTTCGCGCGGTCGAAGGTCTACCGGAAGGACTTTGTCGCCAACGCCCAGAGCGTCCTGCTGAGCGAGAAGGACGTCCCCGAGTTCATCGAAGACAAAGAGCCGTTCAAGTTCGACCTGTACCGGGTCCCGTTCAACGATGGCCGCGGGGGAAAGCCCGAGCCCATCGAGGGCGCCTCGCACAACGGGATGAGCAACTTCTTCGCGAAGTTCTCCCCGGACGGGAAGTGGATCGTCTTCACGAAGGCCGAGAACTACATGCTGCTCATGCCGGACAGCGAGCTCTACATCATTCCGGCCGAAGGGGGCGAGGCTCGGCGCCTGCACGCGAACACACCGCGCATGAACTCCTGGCACAGCTGGTCGTCGAACGGGCGATGGCTGGTCTTCTCGTCAAAGGCCAACACCCCGTATACCCAGCTCTTCCTGACCCACATTGACGAGGAGGGCCGGTCCACGCCCCCCGTGGTGCTCGACCGTTTCACGGGCGATTACGGCGCCGCCAACATCCCGGAGTTCGTCCCGCTGCCCGCTGAGTCGATCGCAAGGATCAAGGAACAGTTCCTCGACGCGTACTCGTTTCTTCGCGCGGGCATGGCCAACGAGCGGACGGGCAACTACCCTGCGGCCGTGCGGGCCTACGAGCGCGGTCTTGAAGTCGAGCCCGAGAACGTCGAACTTCTGAACGCCCTCGGGTTCTCATTGTTCCAGCAGGGCAAGAGCGCGGAGGCGGTCGTCGCGCTGGAGAAGGCGCTCGCGATAGACCCGAAACACTCGAAGGCCCACAACAACATGGCGCTCGCCTCGATCGACCTCGGTGAGCTGGAGCTGGCCGAAGTCCACTACCGGGAGTCGCTCGCGATCGAACCGCAGCCCGCGATCTACAACGACCTCGGTTTCGTGCTCGAACGCCAGGGAATGCCAGAGGAGGCGGCCGAGGCGTACCGCAAGGCAGTCGAGCTGGATCCCGAGTCGGCGTCGGCGAACTACAACCTGGCGGCCTCCCTGGCACGGAGCGGCAACTTCGCCGAGGCCGAGAGCCACTTCCGTACCGCTCTCGAGAAGAGCCCGAACACCCAGACATACACCGGGCTCGGGGTCGTCCTGTCGCAGCAGGGCCGCGAGGAAGAAGCCATCGCCAGTCTGAGGGCCGCGATCGAGGCGGACCCGAAGAATGCGGCGGCCTACGACGCGCTTGCGACGATCTTCGTCCAGCAGGGAAAGCTCGAGGAAGCCGAGTCGACCTATCGCCTCATCATCCGCAACCAGCCCAGCGCCGCCGCGCACCACGAGCTGGCCCAGGTCCTCGAGCGCCTCGGGCGTACAGACGAGGCGCGAAGGGAGATGGAGACGGCGGAGGCGTTGAGCCGGAGCGCGCGAGAGGCGCAGTAGGCAGCCGAACTCGAGAGTCGACAGTGCCGGTCGACAGCAGCTATGGAGCTTGCGTATGACATACCTGTCTTTCCCGTCCGTCTCGGGAAATGTACCCGGACCGGTGTTCTCGGTTACCGTCGGACGCCCGAACGAAGCCCAGAGGGCGCGCCCGCGATGCGCTGCCGCCCATGACGGCCGCTCGGGACGCCCGGAAGTACGACGCCTCGGGCCCGGACCGGCGTCGGGGCATGCGGTTGTCCCGCTTTCGCCGTTGACACGCGAGCCTCTGCCAACGAGAATACGCGGCTCTCTGTTCGCGGAGGGGTACCCAAGCGGCCAACGGGAGCAGACTGTAAATCTGCCGGCTTATGCCTACGTAGGTTCGAATCCTACCCCCTCCACCAGGTCAGATGAGAGGGGGCGCGGGCCAGCCGCTTGAGTCGGAGACCGGTAAGCGTGGCGGGTGTAGTTCAATGGTAGAACCTCAGCCTTCCAAGCTGTTGACGTGGGTTCGATTCCCATCACCCGCTCCAGTCTCGCGTCGGGGGCGGATGAGCAGGTTTTGAGGCCCACGTAGCTCAGTAGGTAGAGCACGTCCTTGGTAAGGACGAGGTCACCGGTTCAAATCCGGTCGTGGGCTCCAGGTTCCGGGGTGCGCAGCGGGCAGGGACGCGAAGGGTTTGGTTGATGCGGGTGCGTTCTGAGGAACGCTGCGCAGTCGAGGATTTCGGGTCATTCTTCAAGTTAGAGGGTTCTGGTCGTGGCTAAGGAAAAATTCGAGCGAACGAAGCCGCACGTAAACGTGGGGACGATTGGTCACGTTGACCATGGTAAGACGACGCTGACGGCGGCGCTGACCAAGGTGATGGCGGAGGCCTATGGCGGTCACTTCACGGCCTTTGACGAGATTGACAAGGCGCCGGAGGAGAAGGCCCGCGGTATTACGATTGCGACGGCGCACGTGGAGTACCAGTCGCCGGAGCGTCATTACGCGCACGTGGACTGTCCGGGGCACGCGGACTATGTGAAGAACATGATCACGGGCGCGGCGCAGATGGACGGTGCGATTCTGGTGGTTTCGGCGGCGGACGGTCCGATGCCGCAGACGCGCGAGCACATTTTGCTGTCGCGGCAGGTTGGCGTGCCGTACATCCTGGTGTACCTGAACAAGGCGGACATGGTGGATGACGCTGAGCTTCTGGAGCTGGTGGAGATGGAAGTCCGCGAGTTGCTCTCGAAGTATGATTTTCCTGGCGATGACACGCCGATTGTCACGGGTAGTGCGCTCAAGGCGCTCGAGGGTGACACGAGCGAGCTGGGAGTGCCGTCGGTGATCAAGCTGGTGGCGGAGATGGACAAGTACATTCCGCTGCCGGAGCGAGCGGTTGACGGTGCGTTTTTGATGCCGGTTGAGGACGTGTTCTCGATTTCCGGTCGCGGCACGGTGGTGACGGGTCGTATTGAGCGCGGTGTTGTGAAGGTCAACGACGAGGTGGAGATCGTGGGTCTTCGCCCGACGGTGAAGACGACGTGCACGGGCGTTGAGATGTTCCGCAAGCTGCTCGATCGTGGTGAGGCTGGTGACAACGTGGGCGTGTTGCTGCGCGGTACGAAGCGCGAGGACGTCGAGCGTGGTCAGGTTCTGGCGAAGCCCGGTTCGATCACGCCACACACCAAGTTTGAGTGTGAGGTGTACGTTCTGTCGAAGGACGAGGGCGGTCGTCACACGCCGTTTTTCAAGGGGTATCGGCCGCAGTTTTATTTCCGTACGACGGACGTGACCGGTTCGGTGGAGTTGCCGGAGGGTGTGGAGATGGTCATGCCGGGCGACAACATCAAGATGGTGGTCGAGTTGATCAGCCCGATTGCGATGGAAGACGGTCTGCGATTTGCGATCCGCGAGGGTGGACGCACCGTGGGCGCCGGCGTCGTCGCCAAGATCCTTAAGTGAGCAGGCTTACGCGCGCAGGCCAGTAGCTCAATTGGCAGAGCGGCGGTCTCCAAAACCGCAGGTTGGGGGTTCGATTCCCTCCTGGCCTGCCATTCGAGGCGTAGGCAGGCAATTCGACCAAACACCCGGGCGATCCCCGGCGGGAGCACATGGCTGAAAAGGCTCAAACCGGTGCCAGCGCGCTGGACACCGTAAAGCTCGTTGTGGCGGCGGCGATTTTCGTCGGCGGTATGGCGGGCTTTTACCTTCTGGGCACGTACCCGCTGGCCGTGCGCTGGCTGATCGTGTTCGGTTCGATCGCGGCGAGCATCATCGTGGCATTGCAGTCGGCCCAGGGTCGCGAGTTCTGGGAGTTCGTGCAGGGCTCCCGGATCGAGCTGCGCAAGGTGGTCTGGCCGACCCGGCAGGAGACGCTGCAGACGACGCTGGTCGTCCTGGTCGCGGTGGTGGTAATGGCCTTGTTCTTCTGGTTCCTTGACTACATCCTGGGCGCCATTACGCGCGCGCTCACGGGGCAGGGGGGCTGACCGTGGCGATGCGCTGGTATGTCGTGCATGCGTATTCGAACTTCGAATACAAAGTGGTTGGGATGCTCAAGGAGCGTATCCAGCTGCACGGGCTCGAGGACAAGTTCGGCGAGATCCTCGTGCCGACCGAAGAAGTGGTCGAAATGCGCGAAGGGCAGCGGCGCAAGAGCGAGCGCAAGTTCTTCCCGGGCTACGTGCTGGTACAGATGGAAATGGACGAAGAGACCTGGCACCTGGTGCGTGAGACGCCCAAGGTGCTCGGCTTCATCGGCGGGACGGCTGAGAAGCCGGCGCCGATCACCGAGCGCGAAGCGAATGCGATTCTCCAGCGGGTCGAGGAAGGCGCAGAGAAGCCGCGGCCGAAGGTCCTGTTCGAGCCCGGTGAGGTGGTGCGCGTGACCGACGGTCCGTTCAACGACTTCAACGGCGTCGTCGAGTCCGTGAACTATGAAAAGAACCGCCTGCAGGTGGCGGTGCAGATTCTCGGGCGCTCGACGCCCGTCGAACTGGATTTTGGTCAGGTCGAGAAGGCCTGAGCAACCGGGGAGCTCCACGGAGCGTTCGTACCCAACAGAGGTGATACATGGCGAAGAAAGTTCAAGGCTACGTAAAGTTGCAGGTGCCCGCCGGGCAGGCTAATCCCAGTCCGCCGATCGGGCCGGCGCTGGGCCAGCAGGGTGTCAACATCATGGAGTTCTGCAAGCAGTTCAATGCGCAGACCCAGCAGCTGGAAAAAGGCTTGCCGATTCCTACCGTGATCACGGTGTACAGCGATCGCAGCTTTACTTTCATCATGAAGACGCCGCCCGCGTCGGTGCTTATCCGCAAGGCGCTGGGACTGCAGAAAGGCAGCGGTGTGCCTAACAAGAACAAGGTCGGGCGTATCAGTCGCAAGCAACTCGAAGAGATTGCCAGGACGAAAGAGCCCGACCTGACGGCTGCAGACCTCGACGCCGCCGTGCGGACCATCGCCGGCAGTGCCCGCAGCATGGGCGTCGACGTGGAGGGTGTGTGACATGGCAACCGTTGCAAAACGCGTGAAGACCTGGTCCGAGAAGCTCGAGGTTGGCAGGCAGTACCCGATCGACGAAGCGCTCGGCCTCGTAAAGAGCCTCGCGACGGCCAAGTTCGACGAGAGCGTGGATGTCTCCGTGAACCTCGGCATCGACCCGCGCAAGTCGGACCAGCAGGTGAGGGGTTCGGTCGTATTGCCTAACGGCACCGGCAAGAGCGTTCGCGTTGCCGTGTTCACGGCTGGAGCGAATGCCGAGGCGGCCCTCGAGGCCGGTGCCGACATCGTCGGTATGGATGACCTCGCCGAAAAGGTGAAGGCCGGCGAGCTGAACTTCGATGTGGTTGTTGCCAGCCCGGATGCCATGCGTGTGGTCGGCAAGCTCGGCCAGATTCTCGGCCCGCGCGGCCTGATGCCGAACCCGAAAGTCGGCACCGTGACCCCGGATGTGGCTGCCGCAGTCCGTGCGGCGAAGGCGGGCCAGGTGCGTTTCCGCGCCGACAAGGGTGGTGTTGTCCACTCGACGATCGGCAAGGCCAGCTTTACGCCGGCCGCGCTGACGGAAAACCTCAACGCGCTGCTGGCCGACCTGAACAAGGTCAAGCCGTCCGGCGCGAAGGGTGTCTATGTAAAGAAAGTGTCGGTGTCCTCGACCATGGGTCCGGGCATCGCGGTGGAACTTTCCAGCCTCGGCAGTTGAGCCGCGGCGTAAAGGTTTTGATGCAGGGCCGGTTGCGGGCTGACAGGTGCGCGAGTACCCGGATGCCGGGCCGGTCATCATCGAAGACCGCAGGTGGAGAGGCCAGGCGCTCTCCTTAATGGTGGCCTGCGCAGATGGTGGTACCCGAGTCAGTGTTGCACTGGTGGAGGTCGCCGCCCTCGTAAAAGGGTGGACGTTCATGGATGGACGTTCGGGTGAATAAGGATCTTCTCAGGCCAGGAGGAACACATGGCGCTCAGACTGGAAGACAAGAAGGCACAGGTTGCCGAGGTGGGCGAGGTTGCCAGACGTGCGCAATCGGTCGTCGCCGCGGAATACCGTGGGCTGACGGTTGCGCAACTCACCGAGTTACGCGCTCAGGCACGTGCCTCGCGAGTCTATCTGCGAGTAGTGAAGAACACGCTGGCCCGCCGGGCGATCGCCGACACGCAGTTCGAGTGCGTTGGTGAGCATCTGCGCGGTCCGCTGATCCTCGCTTTCTCGGAGGATGACCCTGGCGCGGCGGCGCGTCTGATCAAGGGCTTTGCCAAGGATCACGACAAGCTCGTCCCAACGCTCGTCTCGCTGGGTGGCGTTTCGCTGCCGGGCACGGACGTTGATCGCATTGCGAGTCTGCCAACGCGGGACCAGGCGCTTGCGCAACTGCTGGGGGTGCTTCAGGCGCCGATCAGCAAGTTTGTGCGCACGCTCGCCGAACCGCACACGCAGCTCGTTCGTGTGGTCGCAGCGGTCAAGGACCAGAAGCAGGCGGCGGCGTAATACGCCCCGTCGACACAATCGGGTATCAACACTTTATTTTCAGGAGTCAATGCAATGGCTGCCAGCAAAGAAGACATTCTCGAAGCAATCTCCAACATGTCCGTGATGGATGTTGTGGATCTCGTAAAGATGATGGAAGACAAGTTTGGCGTGACGGCGGCGGCACCGATCGCAATGGCCGTCGCCGGTGCAGCGGGCGCGGACGCGCCGGCCGCGGAAGAGCAGACCGAGTTCACGGTGCACCTGGCGAGCTTCGGCTCGAACAAGGTCAGCGTCATCAAGGTGGTCCGCGAAATCACCGGACTGGGTCTGAAGGAAGCCAAGGATCTCGTCGAGAGCGCGCCGGCCGTGATCAAGGAAGACGTGCCGAAGGCGGAAGCCGAAGAGATCAAGAAGAAACTGGACGACGCAGGCGCTACGGCGGAGATCAAGTAGCTGCAATGCGCGGGCTCATGCCCGTTCGAGGGGCATCGGCCGGCGGGGAATTCCTGCCGGCTGATCGCTCCGTATTTCTGTTTTAACAGCTGCGCTCAGGCGGTCGCGTTGGCGACATTGAGAGGGTGATTGCAATGGCTTATACCTTCACCGACAAGAAGCGGATCCGAAAGGACTTCGGCAAGCGGTCGAGCATCCTTGAGGTGCCCTATCTCCTGTCGATCCAACTCGACTCTTACCGCAAGTTCCTGCAGGCGGACATACCGGAAAGTCAGCGGACCGACCTCGGACTTCGCGCCGCATTTCGCAGCGTTTTCCCGATCGTCAGCTATTCGGGCAACGCAATGCTCGAATACGTCAGTTACCGGCTGGGTGAGCCGGTATTCGACGTCAAGGAGTGTCAGCTCCGCGGACTGACCTATGCGGCGCCACTGAAGGTGAAAGTGCGCCTCGTGGTGTTCGACAAGGAAGCGCCCGGCGCCAAGAAGCCGGTGAAGGACATCCGCGAACAGGAGGTCTATCTCGGCGAACTGCCTCTGATGACCGACAACGGTACGTTCGTTGTCAACGGCACTGAGCGGGTCATCGTCTCGCAGCTGCATCGCAGCCCGGGCGTGTTCTTCGATCACGACAAGGGCAAGACGCACAGCTCAGGCAAACTCCTGTTTTCCGCGCGCGTGATTCCTTACCGCGGATCCTGGCTCGACTTTGAATTTGATGCCAAGGACTGCGTGTTCGCGCGTATCGACCGCCGCCGCAAGCTGCCGGTCACGATACTGCTGCGTGCGCTCGGTTACTCCGATGAGCAGATACTCGATATCTTCTTCGACGAGAATACGTTTTACCTGTCGAAGAAAGGCATCGAGCTCGCCCTGGTGCCCGAGCGGCTGCGAGGCGAAACGGCCAGCTTTGACATCCGCATCGGCGATGACCTCATCGTAGAGGACGGGCGCCGTATCACCGTGCGCCACGTGCGCCAGCTCGAGGAGTCCGGTATCGACCGGCTGGTGGTGCCGGCCGACTACCTGGTCGACAAAGTGCTCGCCCACGACGTGGTGGATTCGGAGACCGGCGAAATCCTCGCCAAAGCCAACGAGATCCTGACAGCCGTTGCGGTTGAGAACCTGATCAAGGCAGGCATCGAGGAAATCCGTTGCCTGTATGTGAATGACCTCGATCGAGGCCCGTTCGTTTCCGATACCCTGCGCATCGACCCGACCACGAACCGGATGGAAGCGCTGGTCGAGATCTACCGCATGATGCGGCCCGGCGAGCCGCCGACCCGTGATGCGGCGGAGAACCTCTTCCAGAACCTGTTCTTCAATCCGGAACGATACGACCTCTCGGCGGTCGGGCGCATGAAGTTCAATCGCCGGGTCGGGCGGACCGAGGTCACCGGTCCCGGCGTCCTGTACGACAAGCTGCATTTCGAGCGGCGCGGTGACGAGTTCGCCCGGACCCTGATCGAGGAGAACGGCGAGACCTCCGACATCATCGACGTGCTGCGGACGCTGATTGACATCCGCAATGGCAACGGCATCGTCGACGACATCGACCACCTCGGCAATCGCCGCGTGCGCAGCGTTGGCGAAATGGCCGAGAACGCCTTCCGCGTCGGTCTCGTGCGTGTCGAGCGGGCCGTCAAAGAACGGCTCACGATCGCCGAGAGCGAGGGGCTGATGCCCCAGGACATGATCAACGCCAAGCCCGTGGCCGCCGCGGTCAAGGAGTTCTTCGGGTCCTCGCAGCTCTCGCAGTTCATGGACCAGAACAATCCGCTCTCCGAGGTGACCCACAAGCGACGCGTCTCGGCGCTCGGCCCCGGCGGGCTGACGCGCGAACGTGCGGGGTTCGAAGTGCGCGACGTACACCCGACCCACTATGGTCGTGTCTGCCCGATCGAAACCCCGGAAGGGCCGAACATCGGTCTGATCAATTCGCTGGCGGTGTTTTCCCGCACGAACGATTACGGTTTCCTCGAAACGCCTTATCGAAAGGTTGAGAATGGCCAGGTAACCGACGAGATCGAATACCTCTCGGCCATTGACGAAGCCCAGTACGTCATTGCGCAGGCGAACGCGGCGCTGGATGAAGGCGGCAACTTTACCGACGAGCTGGTTTCGAGCCGGTACCTCAATGAGTTCATGCTCTCGACGCGGGACCGAATCCAGTTCATGGATGTCTCGCCGATGCAGATCGTCTCGGTTGCTGCCTCGCTGATCCCGTTCCTGGAGCACGACGACGCCAACCGCGCGCTGATGGGTTCGAACATGCAGCGCCAGGCCGTTCCGACACTGCGCTCGGAGACGCCGCTGGTCGGCACCGGCATGGAGCGATCGGTCGCGATCGATTCGGGCGTGACCGTCGTCGCGCGTCGTGGTGGCAAGGTCGATTCGGTCGATGCATCGCGCATCGTCGTGCGGGTCAACGACACCGAGACAACAGCCGGCGAGCCGGGTGTCGACATCTACAACCTGACCAAGTACACGCGTTCGAACCAGAACACCTGCATCAACCAGCGACCGCTGGTGGCGGCGGGCGACATGATCGCGCGTGGTGACGTGCTGGCCGACGGACCCTCGACGGACCTCGGTGACCTGGCGCTTGGCCAGAACCTGCTGGTCGCGTTCATGCCCTGGAACGGTTACAACTTCGAGGACTCGATCCTGATCTCCGAGCGTGTCGTCCAGGAAGACCGCTTTACGACGATCCACATCGAGGAACTGACCTGTGTCGCGCGCGACACCAAGCTGGGTTCCGAGGAAGTCACCGCCGATATTCCGAACGTCGGTGAAACGGCGCTGGCAAAGCTCGACGAAGCAGGCATTGCCTTTATTGGCGCCGAAGTGAACGCTGGTGACATCCTGGTCGGCAAGGTCACGCCCAAGGGCGAGACGCAGCTCACGCCTGAAGAGAAGCTGCTCCGGGCGATATTTGGCGAGAAGGCCTCGGACGTCAAAGACACCTCGCTGCGCGTGCCCCCGGGCATGGACGGTACGGTGATCGACGTGCGCGTGTTCACGCGCGACGGCGTGGAGAAGGATTCCCGGGCGCTCGCAATCGAGAAGTCCGAGATCGAGAAGGTTCGCAAGGACCTCGCGGATCAGCAGCGCATTCTCGAGGAAGATCTGTTCTCCCGTGTGCAGTCCATGCTGGTGGGCAAAGTCGCAGCGGCGGGCCCGCGCCAGCTCAGGGCGGGCAGCAAAGTGTCCGCCGATTACCTCGCAGACCTGCCGCGTGAACACTGGCTAGAGGTTCGGCTCGAGGACGAGAGTGCAAATGAGTCGCTCGAGCTGACGGCCGAGCGCATGCGCGCGCAGCGCAAGGAGTTCGACCGCCGGCTGGAAGAAAAGCGGCAGAAGATCACCGCGGGCGACGACCTCGCCCCTGGCGTCCTGAAGATGGTCAAGGTCTACCTGGCCGTCAAGCGCCGCGTGCAACCGGGCGACAAGATGGCCGGACGCCATGGCAACAAGGGCGTCATCTCGACCATCGTACCGGTGGAGGACATGCCGTTCATGGAAGACGGCACTCCGGTCGATATCGTGCTCAACCCGCTCGGCGTGCCTTCGCGCATGAACATCGGACAGATTCTGGAGACACATCTCGGCTGGGCGGCGAAGGGCCTCGGTCTGCGGATCGGCGGGATGCTCGATCAGCAGAGCAAGACGTCCGAGATCCGTGGCCTGCTCGATGAGATCTACAACAAGAGCGGCGGACGCGGCGAAGACCTCGACTCCTTTACGGACGAAGAAGTCCACGCGCTCGCCGGCAACCTGCGCAAGGGCGTGCCGATGGCCACGCCGGTATTCGATGGCGCCGATGAGAGCGAAATCAAGTACATGCTGCGACTGGCCGGCCTGCCCGAAAGCGGGCAGACCTGGCTGCATGACGGGCGTACCGGCGAGCGTTTCGATCGGCCGGTGACCGTCGGGTACATGTACATGCTCAAGCTCAACCACCTGGTGGACGACAAGATGCATGCGCGTTCCACCGGGCCGTACAGCCTGGTCACGCAGCAGCCGCTCGGCGGCAAGGCCCAGTTTGGCGGGCAGCGCTTCGGTGAGATGGAAGTCTGGGCGCTCGAGGCCTACGGCGCTTCCTACACACTGCAGGAAATGCTGACCGTCAAGTCGGACGACGTAACGGGCCGCACCAAGATGTACAAAAACATCGTGGACGGCAACCACATGATGGACGCGGGCATGCCCGAATCGTTCAACGTGCTGGTCAAAGAGATCCGCTCGCTCGGTATCAACATCGAGCTCGACGAAGACAAGCGTTGAGTCGTGGTGACTGACACGCGCGCGATGCACGGAGTAACGACATGAAAGACCTTTTGAAGTTGTTCAAGCAGCAGCCCACGGTCGAGGATTTCGATTCGATCCGTATTGGCCTGGCCTCACCGGAAATGATCCGCTCCTGGTCGTTCGGCGAAGTGAAGAAGCCCGAGACGATCAATTACCGGACCTTCAAGCCGGAACGCGATGGCCTGTTCTGCGCGAAGATCTTTGGCCCGGTGAAGGACTACGAATGCCTCTGTGGCAAGTACAAGCGCCTCAAGCATCGCGGCGTCGTCTGCGAAAAGTGCGGCGTCGAAGTCACCCAGGCGAAGGTTCGACGTGAACGCATGGGTCACATCGATCTGGCCAGCCCCGTCGCGCACATCTGGTTCCTCAAGTCACTGCCGTCCCGTATCGGCCTGATGCTGGACATGACGCTGCGCGAAATCGAGCGCGTGCTTTATTTCGAGGCCTTTGTCGTGGTCGACCCGGGCATGACGCCCCTGCAGCGTGGCCAGTTGCTGTCGGATGACATGTACCTCGAGGCCATCGAGCAGCACGGTGACGAGTTCGACGCGCGCATGGGCGCGGAGGCCGTGCATGAGCTGCTGCGAAGTCTCGATCTGCCGTCCGAGGTGACAAAGGTCCGTGAGGACATCTCGGGGACGAACTCGGAGACCAAGATCAAGCGGCTCTCCAAGCGACTGAAGCTGCTCGAGTCTTTCATCGAATCCGGCAATCGGCCGGAGTGGATGGTGCTGACGGTGCTCCCGGTCCTGCCGCCGGATCTGCGCCCGCTGGTGCCGCTCGACGGGGGACGATTTGCAACGTCTGATCTCAACGACCTCTATCGTCGGGTCATCAATCGCAACAATCGACTGCGCCGGCTGCTGGAACTCAGTGCGCCGGACATCATCGTGCGCAACGAAAAGCGCATGCTGCAGGAGTCGGCCGACGCGCTGCTCGATAACGGCCGTCGTGGCCGGGCGATCACCGGCACCAACAAGCGGCCGCTGAAGTCGCTGGCCGACATGATCAAGGGCAAGCAGGGCCGCTTCCGGCAGAACCTGCTCGGCAAGCGCGTGGATTACTCCGGCCGTTCGGTAATCGTCGTTGGCCCGACGCTCAGGCTGCACCAGTGCGGTCTGCCAAAGAAAATGGCGCTCGAGCTGTTCAAGCCGTTCATTTTCAACAAGCTGCAGCTGCGTGGTGAAGCGACCACGATCAAGGCGGCCAAGCGCATGGTGGAGCGCGAGGGCCCGGAAGTCTGGGACATCCTCGAGGAAGTCATTCGCGAGCACCCGGTGATGCTCAACCGCGCGCCGACGCTGCACCGGCTCGGTATCCAGGCATTTGAGCCCGTGCTGATCGAGGGCAAGGCGATCCAGCTGCACCCGCTGGTGTGCACGGCATTCAACGCGGACTTTGACGGTGACCAGATGGCTGTGCACGTGCCGCTGTCGCTGGAGGCTCAGGTCGAGGCCCGCGCATTGATGCTGTCCTCGAACAACATCCTTTCACCGGCGAACGGCGACCCGATCATCGTTCCTTCGCAGGACGTCGTGCTCGGTCTTTATACGATGACCCGCGAGCGGGTGGGTGCGCCCGGCGAGGGTTCGGTGTTCTCGGACGTCGCCGAGGCGCACCGAGCCTACGAAAACCGGGTCGCGGATCTCCAGGCCCGTGTGCGCGTCCGGCTGACCGAAACGGTCAAGGACGAAAGCGGCGAACTCGTAGAGAAACGCCACGTGGTCCAGACGACGATCGGCCGCGCGTTGCTCTTCGAAGTGCTGCCGAAAGGCCTGCCTTTTGACCTGATCAACCAGGACATGACCAAGAAGGCGATTTCCCGCGTCATCAACGCGTGCTACCGGACGCTGGGTCTGAAGGAAACGGTGGTCTTCGCCGACCGGCTGATGTACACGGGTTTTCATTACGCAACCCGCGCCGGCGTCTCGATCGGTGTCGACGACATGATCGTGCCGGAGCAGAAGCAAGCGATTCTCGCCAGCGCCGAGCACGAAGTGAAGGAGATCCAGGATCAGTACTCCTCGGGTCTTGTCACCAATGGCGAACGCTATAACAAGGTGGTGGATATCTGGTCGCGCACCAACGACCAGGTCGCCAAGGCGATGATGGACAAGCTCGGCGGCGAGCAGGTCAAGGACGTGACCGGCGCCACGGTGCATCAGAAGTCCTTCAACTCGATCTACATGATGTCCGATTCAGGTGCACGAGGCTCGCCGGCGCAGATTCGCCAGCTGGCCGGGATGCGCGGCCTGATGGCGAAGCCGGATGGCTCGATCATCGAGACGCCGATCACCGCCAACTTCCGTGAAGGCCTGAACGTCCTGCAGTACTTCATCTCCACGCACGGCGCGCGAAAGGGTCTGGCCGATACCGCGCTGAAGACCGCCAACTCGGGTTACCTGACCCGGCGACTCGTGGACGTGGCCCAGGACCTGGTCGTGACAGAGCCTGATTGCGGTACCGAAAACGGCCTGAACATGATGCCAATCGTCGAAGGCGGCGATGTCGTCGAAGGGCTCGGCGAGCGCGTGCTTGGGCGTGTCACGGCTCACGACATATTCGCCCCGGGCTCGGACGAATTGATCATCGCTGCGAACCAGTTGATCGACGAGCAGATGGTGCGCGCGCTCGAGCAGGCCGGCGTCGACCAGATCATGGTTCGCTCGCCGATTACCTGCGAGACTCGCTACGGCGTGTGCGCGCAGTGTTACGGCCGGGACCTCGGTCGTGGCCAGCGCATCAATCTTGGCGAGGCCGTTGGCGTGATTGCCGCGCAGTCGATTGGTGAGCCCGGTACGCAGCTGACGATGCGCACGTTCCATATCGGCGGCGCCGCGTCGCGGGCAGCCGCCGTCAACTCCGTCGAGATCAAGAGCAAGGGTTCGGTGCGCTGGCACAACATCAAGGCCGTGCACCACGAGAAGGGTCACTGGGTGGCCGTGTCCCGGTCCGGTGAACTCGGCGTGGTTGATGACTTCGGCCGCGAGCGAGAGCGGTATCGTGTGCCTTACGGCGCGGTGATTACGGTCAAGGACGATGCGCCGGTGGAACCCGGCCAGATCATCGCGACCTGGGATCCGCACACTCACCCGGTCATTACCGAGATGGCGGGCAAGATCCGGTTCCAGGACTTTATCGACGGCATCACGGTCTCCGCGCAGGTGGATGACGTGACCGGTCTTACCAGCACGGCAGTCATGGATCCGAAACAGCGCGGTGCCGGCGGCAAGGACCTGCGCCCGGTCATCAAGCTGGTCGACGACAAGGGCAAAGAGATCTGCTTTGCCAACACGGATATTCCGGCCGTTTATGCTTTGCCGGCCCACGCGCTTGTGCACCTCGTAGACGGTGCCAAGGTGTCGGTGGGCGACGTCATTGCGCGCATTCCGCAGGAGAGTTCGAAGACACGCGATATCACCGGCGGTCTGCCGCGAGTCGCGGATCTGTTCGAGGCTCGCAAGCCGAAGGATGCCGCGATACTGGCCGAACACTCCGGTACCGTCAGTTTCGGCAAGGAGACCAAGGGCAAGCGGCGCCTGGTAATCACCGATGACCAGGGCGAGAAGCACGAGGAACTGATTCCGAAATGGCGCCACCTGACCGTATTCGAGGGTGAGCACGTCGAACGCGGCGAAATCATCGCGGACGGTGAGTTGAACCCGCACGATATCCTGCGCCTGCAGGGTGTCGAGCCGCTGGCCAACTACCTGGTGCGTGAGATCCAGGACGTTTATCGACTGCAGGGCGTGCGCATCAACGACAAGCACATCGAGGTGATCATCCGGCAGATGTTGCGCAAGATCGAAGTCGTTGAGCCAGGCGACAGCAGTTACCTGCGCGGCGAGCAGATGGATCGGGCGAGAGTGCTCGATGCGAATGACCTTCTGACCAAGGAAGGCAAGCTGCCCGCGATCGCCGACCCGATGCTGCTGGGTATCACCAAGGCGTCCCTGGCGACGGAATCGTTTATCTCCGCGGCATCCTTCCAGGAGACCACGCGTGTGCTGACCGAAGCGGCTGTGCGCGGCATGAAGGATGACCTGCGTGGCCTCAAGGAGAACGTGATCGTCGGTCGGCTGATCCCGGCCGGTACGGGTTCCTTCTATCACGAGACGCGCCGGCGACGCTCCGAGACCGAAAGTATCGAGAGCGCGTTCGTTGAGCCGGTCGCTGAGGTCGAAGTGGCGGAGAGCGAGCCTGAAACGGGTTCGGTCGAGGGCGATGCCGCGGCCGAGTGAGCCGGGCGGGAGGGGTGCTGCGCTGCAGCAAGTTGACAGGGACGGCACCCCTCCCTAGAATTCTACGGCTTAACTGCGGATCGGTTGACAACCATCGACCGGCTTCGCGGAGCCACTTGTAACGGGCCGCCGCTGGGCGGCCCGGCGTTTCTGTGACGGTGTTGTGTAAGCAAGGCCGCCGTGCAGTCCTGGAGTCGGACCCAAACATGTCAACCGTTAACCAGCTGATCCGTAATCCACGCCGTGTTGCCGAAGCAAAAAGCAAGGTCCCGGCGCTGAACAGTTCGCCGCAGAAGCGTGGCGTGTGCACGCGCGTCTACACGACGACGCCCAAGAAGCCGAACTCGGCGCTGCGCAAGGTCGCCAAGGTGCGACTGACGAACGGTTTCGAGGTCATCAGCTACATCGGTGGTGAGGGCCACAACCTGCAGGAGCATTCCGTGGTGCTCATCCGCGGCGGGCGAGTCAAGGACCTGCCGGGCGTGCGTTATCACATGGTTCGCGGGACGCTCGATTGTGCCGGCGTCAATGAGCGCAGACAGGGCCGCTCGAAGTACGGTGCCAAGCGACCCAAGGCCTGATCGGCTCTCAGGTTTTTTCAGATCAACATTTCAGCGCGGTAGTCCAATATGTCCCGTAGAAGCCAGGCCCCCACTCGCAGCATCCTGCCGGATCCCAAGTTCAACAGCGTCCTGCTGGCCAAGTTCATGAACATGGTCATGGAGCGCGGCAAGAAGTCAGTCGCAGAACGGATCGTCTACGGGGCGATCGACCAGATTTCGGAGAAGACCAGCCGGCCGGCCAACGAGGCGATCGAGTTGCTGACCCAGGCGCTGGATAACGTCAAGCCGATGGTCGAGGTCAAATCACGCCGGGTGGGCGGCGCGACTTACCAGGTGCCGATTGAAGTGCGTGCGACCCGTCGCCAGACTCTGGCCATGCGCTGGGTCATCGAAGCCGCCCAGGCGCGTGCCGAAAAGTCGATGTCCCAGCGGCTCGCCGGCGAGCTGCTCGAGGCGTCCGAAAACCGCGGTGCGGCCGTGCGCAAGCGCGAAGACACGCACCGCATGGCGGAGGCCAACAAAGCCTTCTCGCATTACCGCTGGTAAGCGGCCGGAAGCCGCTGCCACATCCCGAGGATATTACCGTGCCACGCACAGTACCCATTGAGCGCTACCGAAACATCGGGATCTCGGCGCATATCGATGCCGGCAAGACGACCACCACCGAGCGTGTCCTGTTCTACACGGGCGTGTCGCACAAGATTGGTGAGGTGCATGACGGCGCCGCCGTGATGGACTATATGGAGCAGGAGCAGGAGCGCGGCATCACGATTACCTCGGCCGCGACGACCACTCACTGGAAAGGGATGGACATGAACCATCCCGAACACCGTATCAACATCATCGACACGCCGGGGCACGTCGACTTCACGATTGAGGTTGAGCGCAGCCTGCGCGTGCTTGATAGTGCGGTCGCCGTGTTCTGTGCCGTCAGTGGTGTGCAGCCGCAGTCCGAGACGGTCTGGCGGCAGATGAACAAGTACGGTGTGCCGCGCCTGGCGTTCGTAAACAAGATGGACCGCGCGGGCGCCAATTACCTGCGCTGCGTTAATCAGATTCGTACGCGACTGCAGGGTAACCCGGTCGTGATCCAGTTGCCGATCGGCGCGGAGGAGCGTTTCGAGGGTGTCGTGGACCTCGTTCGCATGAAGGCCATTCACTGGGACGACGCGACCGAGGGCATGCGTTTCGAGTATCGCGACATCCCGGCGGACATGCTCGACCTCTGTAAGGAATACCGCGAGAAGATGATCGAAGCGGCTGCCGAGGCGGACGAAGAACTGCTGCACAAGTACCTCGAGGAAGGCACGCTTTCCGAGGCGGAGATCCGTGGCGGCCTTCGCGCCCGCACGATCCGCAATGAAATCTGCCTGACCCTGTGCGGGTCCGCCTTCAAGAACAAAGGCGTGCAGGCCATGCTCGACGCCGTGATTGACTACATGCCCTCGCCGGTGGAAATGCCGCCGGTGCGCGGCATCGACGAGCGCGACCAGGAAGCGACACGCCGGTCATCGGATGACGAGAAGTTTTCTGCGCTGGCGTTCAAGATCCTCAACGATCCCTTCGTCGGCAACCTGACTTTCTTCCGGGTCTACTCTGGTGTGCTCAACTCCGGCGACCAGGTCTACGTGCCAAGCCGGGGCAAGAAGGAGCGCATCGGGCGCCTTCTTCTGATGCACGCAAATGAGCGCGAAGAGATCAAGGAAGTCCGCGCCGGTGATATCGCTGCGGCGGTCGGCCTCAAGGATGTCACGACGGGCGATACCTTGTGCGACCCGGACGCCATCATCACGCTCGAGAAGATGGAATTCCCGGACCCGGTCATTTCGGTCGCGGTGGAGCCCAAGACCAAGAGCGACCAGGAGAAGATGGGCCTCGCTCTGCAGCGTCTGGCCAAGGAGGATCCGTCCTTCCGTGTCAGCACAGACGAGGAGTCGGGGCAGACAATCATTTCCGGCATGGGTGAGTTGCACCTCGACATCCTGGTCGATCGAATGAAGCGTGAGTTCAAGGTGGAGGCGAACGTGGGCAAGCCACAGGTCGCCTACCGGGAAACGATTCGTGGCTCGGTGGATCAGGAGGGCAAGTTCGTCCGCCAGTCCGGTGGCCGCGGCCAGTACGGACATGTCTGGCTGAAGATCGAGCCCCAGGAAGAAGGTGCGGGATACGAGTTCGTCAACGCGATCGTGGGCGGCTCGGTGCCGCGCGAATACATTCCGGCCGTGAACAAGGGAGTTGCCGAGGCACTCGAAGGCGGCGTGATCGCGGGTTACCCGGTCGTGGACGTCAAGGTGACGCTGTTCGATGGTTCGTACCATGACGTCGACTCCAACGAAATGGCGTTCAAGATCGCCGGCTCGATGGCGTTCAAAGAGGGCGTCAAGAAGGCCAAGCCCGTGTTGCTCGAGCCCATCATGAAGGTTGAGGTCGTCACGCCCGAGGATTACTCCGGTGACGTGATCGGCGACCTGAACCGTCGTCGCGGACAGATCCAGGGCATGGAAGATTCGCCGGCCGGCAAGATTGTCACCGCCGAGGTTCCGCTTGCCGAGATGTTCGGGTATGCGACGTCAGTGCGCTCGATGAGCCAGGGCCGCGCCACTTTCGCAATGGAGTTTGCCAAGTATCTGGAAGTGCCGACCAACGTGGCCGACGCCGTCATGAAGAAGGCGAGCTGATCGGCTGCCCGTTTTTTGATCGAAATTCTTGTAGAGGACTCTGGTCGTGGCTAAGGAAAAATTCGAGCGAACGAAGCCGCACGTAAACGTGGGGACGATTGGTCACGTTGACCATGGTAAGACGACGCTGACGGCGGCGCTGACCAAGGTGATGGCGGAGGCCTATGGCGGTCACTTCACGGCCTTTGACGAGATTGACAAGGCGCCGGAGGAGAAGGCCCGCGGTATTACGATTGCGACGGCGCACGTGGAGTACCAGTCGCCGGAGCGTCATTACGCGCACGTGGACTGTCCGGGGCACGCGGACTATGTGAAGAACATGATCACGGGCGCGGCGCAGATGGACGGTGCGATTCTGGTGGTTTCGGCGGCGGACGGTCCGATGCCGCAGACGCGCGAGCACATTTTGCTGTCGCGGCAGGTTGGCGTGCCGTACATCCTGGTGTACCTGAACAAGGCGGACATGGTGGATGACGCTGAGCTTCTGGAGCTGGTGGAGATGGAAGTCCGCGAGTTGCTCTCGAAGTATGATTTTCCTGGCGATGACACGCCGATTGTCACGGGTAGTGCGCTCAAGGCGCTCGAGGGTGACACGAGCGAGCTGGGAGTGCCGTCGGTGATCAAGCTGGTGGCGGAGATGGACAAGTACATTCCGCTGCCGGAGCGAGCGGTTGACGGTGCGTTTTTGATGCCGGTTGAGGACGTGTTCTCGATTTCCGGTCGCGGCACGGTGGTGACGGGTCGTATTGAGCGCGGTGTTGTGAAGGTCAACGACGAGGTGGAGATCGTGGGTCTTCGCCCGACGGTGAAGACGACGTGCACGGGCGTTGAGATGTTCCGCAAGCTGCTCGATCGTGGTGAGGCTGGTGACAACGTGGGCGTGTTGCTGCGCGGTACGAAGCGCGAGGACGTCGAGCGTGGTCAGGTTCTGGCGAAGCCCGGTTCGATCACGCCACACACCAAGTTTGAGTGTGAGGTGTACGTTCTGTCGAAGGACGAGGGCGGTCGTCACACGCCGTTTTTCAAGGGGTATCGGCCGCAGTTTTATTTCCGTACGACGGACGTGACCGGTTCGGTGGAGTTGCCGGAGGGTGTGGAGATGGTCATGCCGGGCGACAACATCAAGATGGTGGTCGAGTTGATCAGCCCGATTGCGATGGAAGACGGTCTGCGATTTGCGATCCGCGAGGGTGGACGCACCGTGGGCGCCGGCGTCGTCGCCAAGATCCTTAAGTGAGCAACATGTCAAGACAAAACATTCGAATCCGCCTGAAGGCTTTCGATCATCGCCTGATCGACAGTTCGGCGAGAGAAATCGTCGACACGGCCAAGCGAACCGGGGCCACGGTGCGTGGTCCGGTCCCCTTGCCTGTCAAGATGGAGCGCTTCACGGTGCTGGTCTCGCCGCACGTCGATAAGGACGCGCGCGACCAGTACGAACTGCGGACCCACAAGCGCCTGATGGACATCCTCGACCCGACTGACAAGACCGTCGATGCGCTGATGAAGCTGGATCTGCCAGCCGGCGTCGATGTGCAGATCAAGCTGAACTGACTTTTCCGCGGGCCCGTCCGCCTGGGGCTTGCGGAGCATAAAGTCTTCGCTATAATAGGCGGCTCTCTCGCCGGGGTCTGGCCGGGTTAACCGGTACCGCTCGAGCGGCGTGGTCCGGGGTTCCCCGTGTCCGCTCCTCTCAGCAACAAACTCTTCGACGAGCACCGTTCCGCCTGTTTTTTATTTGGCGGACCCGGAATTTATTTCGTGACCGGCATCGGCCGGTTTTTCAGCCCCCGCCAATCGAAGCGGGGGTGTTGAATGAGGACGAATCGATGACCATCGGTCTCATTGGCCGCAAACGTGGCATGACGCGCGTTTTCACCGACGCAGGCGCGTCGATACCGGTAACGGTCATCGAGGTGCTGCCCAATCGCGTCACCCAGGTGAAGGCGGTGGACAGCGACGGCTACCGGGCGATCCAGGTCGCCTACGGCCAGCGCAAGCCGTCACACCTGACGCGGCCGCTCGCCGGTCACTACGCGAAGGCGAAAGTCGCCCCGGGCGAGGGCCTCGCTGAATTTCGCCTGGCCGACGACGAGGGTTCCGACCTGGCGGCTGGTTCTGAAATCAAGGTCGATCTGTTCGAGGCAGGCCAGAGCGTCGACGTGACCGGCACCAGCATCGGCAAGGGATTTGCGGGCACCATCAAGCGATGGGGCTTCCGCGGTGGTCCGGCCAGCCATGGCGCCTCCAAGTTTCATCGTGCGCCGGGCTCCATTGGTCAGCGCCAGACGCCCGGACGTGTGTTCCAGGGCAAGAAAATGTCCGGCCACATGGGTGCGGTGCGTCGCACCACCGAGAACCTCAAGGTCGTCACGGTGGACGCCGAGCGCAATCTGCTGCTGATCAGCGGCGCAGTGCCCGGGGCACCCGGCGGCAGCGTGCTGGTGCGACCGTCGTTCAAGGCGGGTCGTCGTGCCGCTCGCAAGCAGCAGACGGGGAAATAACGCATGGCAACGCAGCTGAAACTCCTCGGCCCGGGTTCGGGCGCTGGCAGCCTGGAGGTCTCCGATGAGGCCTTCGGACAGGAATTCAACGAAGCCCTGGTGCACCAGGTCGTCACCGCCTACATGGCGGCTGGCCGGGCCGGGACGAAGCGCCAGAAAAGTCGCGCCGAAGTGCGCGGTGGCGGAGCCAAGCCGTGGCGACAGAAGGGTGGCGGCAGGGCCCGTGCGGGCAGTATCCGCAGCCCGATCTGGGTCGGCGGTGGTCGCGCGTTTGCCGCGCGTCCGCGCGACTACTCGCAGAAAGTGAACAAGAAGATGTATCGCGGAGCGATGCGCGCCTTGTTCTCCGAGCTCGGTCGCCTCGGTCGGATCTCGGTGGTCGAGTCGCTCGAGCTCGAGGCGCCTAAGACGCGTCTGCTCGCCGCACAGCTGAAGGACCTCGGCTTCGACAACGTGCTGATCCTCGTCGAGGCTCATGACGAGAAGCTGGACCTGGCTTCCCGAAACCTGATGGGTGTCCACGTGCTGCCGGTCGCTGCGGTCGATCCGGTCAGCCTGCTGCGTCACGAACACGTCCTGGCGACGGTCGGTGCGGTTCGTATGCTCGAAGGGAGACTCGCATGAGCAGTCAGGAAAGACTCATGACCGTGCTGATCGCGCCGCACGTGTCCGAGAAAAGCGCGCTCGTTTCAGAGAAAAGCAACCAGTTTGTTTTTCGCGTGCGTACTGACGCGACCAAGCCGGAAGTCAAGGCGGCCGTCGAGCTGATGTTCGAAGTCAAGGTGGACGCGGTCCAGGTCGTCAACTCGGCCGGCAAGGCGCGCACCTTTGGCGGGCGCCGCGGGCGGCGATCAGCGTTCAAGAAAGCGTACGTTCGCCTTGCGCCGGGCGAGACGATCGACTTCGTCGGCATCGACAACTGATTGCCCGCGCAACCTGACGGAAGACGAAATCATGGCTCTCATCAAGACCAAACCAACGTCACCTGGCCGGCGCTTCGTCGTCAAGGCCGATCGCTCACAGCTTCACAAGGGCGAGCCGATCGCCGCGCTGACGGTCAGCAAGAAGCGCAGCAGTTCGCGCAATAACCAGGGCCGGATCACGACCCGGCATCGTGGTGGCGCCCACAAGCGCCGCTACCGGCTGGTCGACTTCCTGCGTAACAAGGACGGTGTCCCCGGCAAGATAGAGCGCCTCGAGTACGATCCGAACCGCAGTGCTCACCTGGCCCTCGTGCTGTATGCCGATGGCGAGCGGCGCTACATCCTGGCGCCGAAGGGTGCGGCGGCCGGCGATCCGGTGATGTCCGGTCCGGAAGCCGCCATCAAGCCCGGCAACGCACTGCCTTTGCGGAACATCCCGGTTGGCACCCTGGTACACAACATTGAACTTAAGCCTGGCCGCGGTGGCCAGGTGGCGCGCAGTGCGGGCAACTCAGCGCAGATCGTTGCACGCGAGGGCCTCTATGTGACGGTGCGCCTGCGGTCATCGGAAATGCGCAAGGTGCCTTCGGAGTGCCGCGCCACGGTGGGGCAGGTCGGCAACGACGAGAACAACCTGATTGTTTATGGCAAGGCGGGCGCCAAGCGCTGGCGGGGCATTCGCCCGACCGTGCGCGGCGTCGTGATGAATCCTGTGGATCATCCGCACGGCGGCGGCGAAGGTCGTGCCGGTCAGGGTAATCCGCATCCGGTTTCGCCCTGGGGTTGGAAGACCAAGGGCAAGAAAACCCGCAAGAACAAGCGTACCGGCCGGCTGATCGTCCGGGCGCGCAACTGATTCGGCAGAGGAGCGCGCAGTGCCCCGTTCAGTAAAGAAAGGCCCGTTCGTCGATCTTCACCTTGCCAAGAAGGTGCAGATTGCCTCGGAGAAGAACGACCGACGTCCGATCAAGACGTGGTCGCGGCGATCGATGGTCCTGCCCGACATGGTCGGATTGACCATCGCCGTGCACAACGGCAGGCAGCACGTTCCGGTGCTGATCTCGGAGAACATGGTTGGTCACAAGCTCGGCGAGTTTGTACCCACGCGCACCTTCAAAGGGCACGCGGGCGACAAGAGGAGCTAAGGGTAAGTCATGCAGGTCGCAGCCAAACTGAAATACGCGCGCATCTCGCCACAGAAGTGCCGCCTGGTCGCGGACATGGTCCGTGGGCAGCCGGTGGGCAACGCGCTGTCCGCCTTGCGCTTCACCCCCAAGAAGGGTGCGCACATCGTTCGTAAAGTGCTCGAGTCAGCGATCGCGAACGCCGAGAACAATCACAACGCAGATATCGATCTGCTGCGGGTTGATCGCATCGAAGTGGATGCGGCGCCGATGTTCAAGCGATTCCATGCCCGGGCAAAGGGCCGAGGCAACCGGATCGTAAAGCGCAACAGCCACATAACCATCCTCGTCGGCGACGGCCGCCAGGACTGAGGAGAGCAGGACACATGGGTCAAAAGGTCAATCCCGTTGGCATCCGTCTCGGCATCACCCGCGACTGGACGTCGAAATGGTTCGCGAACACGCGAAACTACGCCGCCTATGTTCACCAGGACTGGGAGGTTCGCGAGTTCCTGAAGCGCAAGCTCTCCGAGGCCTCGGTGAGCCAGATCAGCATTGAGCGGGCCGCGCGCAAGGCGAACATCACGATCCACACGGCCCGGCCCGGTGTCGTGATCGGCAAGAAAGGCGAGGACATCGAGCGCCTGCGCCACGAAGTGGCCCGGTTGATCGACATGCCGATCGGCGACGTGCGCCTGAACATTGCGGAAATCCGCAAGCCCGAGGTCGATGCGCAGCTGGTTGCCGAAGGGATTGCGCAGCAGATTGAGCGTCGCGTGATGTTTCGCCGCGCAATGAAGCGCGCGGTCATGAACACGATGCGCAGTGGCGCCCTGGGGGTGAAGGTCCGCGTTTCAGGTCGCTTGAACGGCGCCGAAATTGCACGAACCGAGCAATACCGTGAAGGCCGTGTGCCGCTGCACACCTTCCGTGCGGACATTGACTACGGGCTCGCTGAGGCCAAGACCACCTACGGCATCATCGGCGTGAAGGTCTGGATCTTCAAGGGTGAGGTTTTCAACGAGCCAGAGGTTGTCGTGACCGAGTCCGTTGAGGCGACGCCCGTCGTTGAAGCAGCGCCGGCCGCCCCGGCCGCCGCTGCACCGACCACGCCGGAGCAACCGGCCTGAGGCCCTGCGGCCGATAGGTAGTTGGAGATAGCGCCATGATGCAACCAAAGCGAACCAAGTATCGCAAGCAGCACAAAGGCAGGAACCGTGGTCTTGCCCAGCGTGGCAACGCGGTCGCCTTCGGTGATTTCGGGTTGAAGGCAACCGGCCGTTCGCGCATGACGGCACGGGAAATCGAGGCGGCCCGGCGGGCCATGACCCGCTACGTGAAGCGCGGTGGTCAGATCTGGATCCGGGTATTCCCGGACGTGCCGATCACCAGCAAGCCGCTTGAAGTCCGGCAGGGCAAGGGCAAGGGTAACGTGGAGTACTACGTCGCGCGCGTGCAGCCCGGCAAAGTGCTCTTCGAGATGGAAGGTGTCGCCGAGGACATCGCCCGTGAGGCGTTCCGTCTCGCGGCGTCCAAGCTCTCGGTGGAAACAACGTTCGTAAAACGGCAGATCCGCTGATGAAGGCAAAAGAGCTCAGGCAGAAAGACGCGGCCGAATTGCGCGAGGAACTCCTCAAGCTGCGTCGCGAACAGTTCAATCTGCGTATGGCGCAGGCGTCGGGCCAGGCCGCCAGGCCGGACCAGTTTGGCAAAGTGCGGCGCAATATCGCGCGCGTAAAGACGGTACTTGGCGAGCAGGCTCGCGCGACCGTTGGTAAGGGGTAAGTGATGAGCGATCAAGCTGTCTCTGGAACGACTGAAGACGGTAGCGTAGTGCGCACCGCCACCGGCCGCGTCGTGAGCGACAAGATGCAGAAGACGGTCTCGGTATCGGTCGAGCGCCTGGTGCGGCATCGCGCCTACGGCAAGTTCATCCGCCGAACGACCCGTTTCCTTGCTCACGACGAAAGCAATGAATGCCACGAAGGCGACGTCGTCGAGATCGTCGAGTCACGGCCGATTTCCGGCAACAAGGCCTGGCGCGTGCTGCGCGTCGTCAGTCGGGCTTCTGAAGCCTGATTGCGCAAGGAGTAAACCCATGATCCAGATGCAGACAGTTCTCAGGGCCGCCGACAACAGTGGCGCCCGCAACCTGATGTGCATCAAGGTGCTCGGCGGGTCGAAGCGTCGCTACGCACGCGTTGGCGACGTCATCAAGGTCAGTGTCAAGGACGCGATTCCGCGCGGTAAGGTGAAGAAGGGTGAGGTTTACGACGCCGTGGTCGTGCGCACTGCGCAGGGTGTGCGTCGTCCTGACGGGTCGTTGATCCGCTTTGATGGCAACGCCGCGGTTCTGCTCACGAGCAAGCTCGAGCCCATCGGTACCCGAATCTTCGGGCCCGTGACGCGAGAGCTGCGAACCGCGCGGTTCATGAAGATTATTTCGCTGGCTCCGGAAGTGCTCTGAAGCTGGTTCGGCGACGGTCGAGGAATACGCAATGAAGAAAATCCGCAAAGGTGACGAAGTGGTCGTCATCACCGGTCGTGAAAAGGGCCGGCGCGGCACCGTCATCCGGGTGCTGGACGGTGATCGTGTGCTCGTGGAGAACGTGAACATGGTCAAGCGCCACACACGCCCGAACCCGCAGGCGGGCATTCAGGGCGGCATCATCGAGAGGGAGGCAGCCTTGCATCTCTCGAACGTGCTGCTCTGGAACCCGGTCGCAAAGAAAGGTGATCGTGTTGGTATCCGTGCGTTGGCCGATGGCCGTCGTGTTCGTTTTTTCAAGTCCAACGACGAAGTCGTGGACGCCTGACCGGGCCCATTGAAAGAGGTCGGCTGAGATGGCCAGATTGCAGCAGTTCTACAATGAAACGGTGGTGCCCGAGCTCAAGCAGAGCCTCGGACTTGCCAACGTCATGCAGGTGCCGAAGATCACCAAGATCACGGTCAACATGGGCGTGGGTGAGGCGGTCGCAGACAAGAAGGCCATGGAGGGCGCGGTGCGCGACCTGACGGCCCTGACCGGCCAGAAGCCACGCATTACGCATTCACGCAAGTCGATCGCGTCTTTCAAGCTCCGCGAAGGCATGGCGGTGGGCTGCAAGGTCACGCTGCGCGGCGTGCGCATGTACGAGTTCCTCGACCGGCTGGTCAGCGTTGCAATGCCGCGTATTCGCGACTTCCGCGGAGTCTCCGCAAAGGCCTTCGACGGTCGCGGAAATTACACCTTTGGCGTGAAGGAACAGATCATTTTCCCGGAAATCGAGTACGACAAGATCGACGCGATTCGGGGAATGGATATCACAATCACCACGACGGCACGGGATGACAAGGAAGGACGGGCGTTGCTCGAGTCTTTCAGTTTCCCGTTCCGCAAGTAGCAGGGCCGGCAAATGGCGAAGACCAGCATGATCCAGCGCGAGAAGCGCCGTGAAAAGACCGTTCAGCGTTACGCCGCCAGGCGTGCGGCGCTCAAGGAGACCATCCGCAGTCCGGGGTCCACGGACGAGGAGCGGGATGCGGCGATGCGCAAGTTCCAGCAGTTGCCTCGGGATGCGTCACCGTCCCGTCTGCGTAACCGCTGCGGTATCACGGGCCGTTCGCGCGGGTATTACCGCAAGTTCGGATTGGGCCGCACGAAGTTGCGTGAAGCGATGATGCGCGGCGACCTGCCTGGGCTCAGCAAGGCGAGCTGGTAGTCGCGCGGCGTACTGGAGCAATACATGAGCATGACGGATCCCATCGCGGACTTTCTCACCCGCATTCGCAACGGCCAGCTTTCCGGCAAGACCGAGGTTACCTCGCCGTCTTCGCGCGTCAAACTGGCGCTGGCAAAGGTGCTGAAAGAAGAGGGTTACATCGACGACTTCACCGTAACGGAAGACGGCGCCAAGGCGACTGTCACGGTGAAGCTCAAGTACTACGAGGGCCGCCCGGTGATTGACCGCCTGGAGCGCGTCAGCCGTCCGGGCCTGCGGATCTACAAGGGCAAGGATGACCTGCCGCGAATTCTCGGTGGCATGGGCGTCGCGATTGTCTCCACGTCGAAGGGGTTGATGACGGATCGCGAAGCGCGTGCGGCCGGCCATGGCGGCGAGGTGCTTTGCGTCGTGTCCTGAGGACGCGTAGCAAACCAGGAATATCGCAATGTCACGAGTTGCAAAGAATCCGGTGGCCCTGCCCAAGGGCGTGACCACCACCATCGCCGCCGACGCGGTGACCGTAAAGGGCGCCAAGGGCACGCTCAGCCTGGCCGTGCGCCCCGGCCTGAAGGTCGTCGAGGAAGAGCAGAGCCTGCGGGTGGAACCTGCGGTGCGCGATCGCGAGTCGATGATGCATGCAGGGACACTGCGCTCGAACCTCGCGAATCTCGTTACCGGTGTCTCAGAGGGATACGAGCGCAAGCTCGAGCTGGTGGGCGTCGGCTATCGCGCGCAGGCGCAGGGCCGCAATCTCAACCTCACGCTTGGCTTCTCGCATCCCGTTGTCTACGTGGTGCCCGAAGGGATCACCATCGAGACGCCGTCGCAGACGGAAGTCCTCGTCAAGGGGACGGACAAGCAACAGGTCGGCCAGGTAGCGGCGGAGATCCGCCACTATCGTCCGCCGGAGCCGTACAAGGGTAAAGGTGTTCGTTATTCCGGTGAGCGCATCGAGCTCAAGGAAACGAAGAAGAAGTAAAGGTGTCGCATGGATAAGAATGTCAGTCGGTTGAGGCGGGCCCGCCGTGGTCGCGCCAAGATGAGCGAGCTGAAGGTGATGCGCCTGAGCGTGCATCGCACGCCGCGGCACATCTATGCTCAGGTCATCGACCCGCAGGCGCACGTGGTGGCCAGTGCTTCGACCGTGCAGAAGGAGCTGGCGGGCAGCGTCAAGGGCACCGGTAACGTCGAGGCAGCGAAGGCGGTCGGCAAGGCCATCGCGGAGCGCGCGCGTGAAAAAGGCATCAGCAAGGTGGCCTTCGATCGCTCGGGCTTCCGTTACCACGGACGCGTGAAGGCACTCGCGGACGCCGCACGTGAGAACGGGCTCGAGTTCTGAGCCGGAACCCGGACGATTTCTGAGGAATAACAATGGCGAGAGTTGAAAGATCCGCACCGGCTGACGACTTCATCGAGAAGCTCGTAACCGTCAATCGCGTTGCAAAAGTCGTCAAGGGCGGCCGGCAGTTTGGTTTTACGGCGCTGACCGTGGTCGGTGACGGCAACGGCCGGGTTGGCTTTGGCTACGGCAAGGCACGTGAGGTGCCCGTGGCGATCCAGAAGGCCATGCAGCAGGCCCGCAAGAACATGATTCGCGTCAATCTTCGCGAATCGACCCTGAACTTCGCGGCCACCGGCAAACATGGCACTTCGCGTGTCTACATGCAGCCCGCTGCGGATGGCACCGGCGTGATTGCCGGCGGCAGCATGCGAGCGGTTTTTGAGTGCGCCGGGGTTCGCAACGTACTGGCCAAGAGTTACGGCTCGCGCAACCCTATAAACGTCGTGCGAGCCACGATGAACGGACTCTCCGGCATGCCTTCGCCCGAGACGATCGCAGCGAAGCGCGGCAAGACCGTCGCTGAAATCACGGGTTAAGAGCCATGGAAAAGCAAAGCAGCCCCGAGAAGACCGTCAAGGTGACGCTGGTAAAGAGCGTGAACGGTCAGATTCATCGCCATCGCGCGACCGCGCGCGGACTCGGTCTGCGCCGCATGCACCAGACGGTGCTGCTGGCCGATACCCCTGAGATCCGCGGCATGATCAATGCCTCGCGGCATCTGTTCCGCGTGGAAGAAGCCTGAGGTCACTATGAAGCTCAACAGCATTTCTCCGGCACCTGGCAGCAAGAAGCCACGCCTGCGCGTGGGCCGCGGTGCATCGGCCGGCCAGGGCAAGACCTGTGGCCGCGGCGTGAAGGGCCAGCGAGCCCGCAAAGGCGGATACCACAAGGTGGGCTTCGAAGGCGGCCAGATGCCGATCCAGCGTCGCCTCCCGAAGGTCGGTTTCCGCTCCAGGATTGCGCCGTTCGTCGCCGAGGTCCGTCTTCATGAGCTGGCGCTGGTCGAGGATCAGTTGATTGATCTTGCCGCGCTGAAGAAGGCAGGGCTCGTGGCCGCTCAATCGCTGCGCGCGAAGATCATGCTCTCCGGTGAAATCAGCAAGCCGGTGACGATCCGTGGTGCAAAGCTGAGCGTGACCAGAGGCGCCCGTGCTGCGATCGAGGCAGCCGGCGGCACGGTCGAGACCGTCTGAGCCTGAACCGGTAACCAGAGAGCATTACTCGTGGCCAATCAAAGCTCATCGGGCCCGCTCGCCGCTTTAGGCGAAGTGACTCGGCTCACCGAGCTGAGGAAGCGGTTCCTGTTCCTCATCGGGAGCCTGATCGTCTATCGCATCGGTACGTTCATTCCTGTACCGGGCATCGATCCGGTGGCGCTCGCGCGCTTCTTCCAGGACCAGCAGGGCACGATCCTGAGCATGTTCAACATGTTCTCGGGCGGTGCCTTGCAGCGTCTGTCGATTCTCGCCCTTGGCGTGATGCCTTATATTTCGGCGTCCATCATCGTGCAGATGATGGGTGTCGTCGTGCCGTCGATGCAGGCGCTGCGCAAGGAAGGCGAGTCCGGGCGGCGCAAACTCACGCAGTACACGCGTTACGGTACGGTCGGCCTGGCGGCCTTCCAGGGGGCCGGCGCAGCGATCGCATTTCAGAACCAGGGCGTGGTCATCAACCCGGGCCCGCAATTTGTATTCATTGCCACTGTGACGCTCGCGGCCGGCACGATGTTCCTGATGTGGCTGGGTGAGCAGATTACCGAGCGCGGCCTTGGCAACGGCATTTCGATGATCATCCTCTCCGGCATCATTGCCGGTTTGCCGGCGGCGATTGGCGGCACGCTGGAACTGGTTCGCAACGGCGAGATCAACCCGGCGCTGGCCCTGATCCTCGTGATCATGGTGCTTGGCGTGACCGCTTTCGTGGTCTTTGTCGAGCGGGCCCAGAGGCGCATTCCGGTCAATTATGCGAAGCGGCAGCAGGGCCGTCGCATGTTCGCCGGGACCGCGACACATCTGCCTTTCAAGTTGAACATGTCCGGCGTGATCCCGCCGATTTTCGCCTCGAGCCTGCTGCTGTTCCCGGCCACGATCGCGAGCTGGTTCGGCACGTCAGAGAATTTTGCCTGGCTGCAGAAGGTCGCGGCCAGTCTCGGAGTGGGTCAGCCCGTGCACATGGTGCTCTACGCAGCGCTGATTATCTTCTTCTGTTTCTTCTATACCGCGCTCGTGTTCAATTCGCGGGAGACGGCGGAGAATCTCAAGAAGTCGGGCGCCTTTATCCCGGGAATTCGTCCCGGCCAGCAGACCTCTGAATACATCGACAAGGTGCTGACGCGCCTGACAGTTTGGGGCGCGCTGTACGTGGCGACGGTCTGTCTGCTGCCCGAGATCCTGATTTCCCAGTTCAGCGTGCCGTTCTATTTTGGCGGCACATCACTCCTGATCATCGTGGTGGTGATCATGGACTTCATGTCCCAGCTGCAGGCGCACCTGATGTCGCACCAGTACGAGGGGCTCATGAAGAAAGCCAATTTGCGCGGTTACGGCCGTTCCGGGCAGTTGCGTTAACCGCGGCGCCCTTCGGAGAGATCCATGAAAGTTCGTCCTTCGGTAAAGAAAATCTGCAAGAACTGCAAATTGGTGCGGCGTCGCGGCGTCCTGTTCGTGGTGTGCACCGACAAGCGGCACAAGCAGCGCCAGGGCTGATGGCCCTGTTTGCGTTGAGCGGCAGATCCTTTTTTGATATTATTGCGCGCTTTTCGCGCCTCAGAGTGAGTCCAAGATGGCCCGTATAGCTGGCATCAACATTCCGATGAACAAGCACGTCTGCATCGGGCTTACGTCAATTTATGGCGTGGGTCGTTCTCAGGCGCTGAAGGCTTGCGAGGCAGCAGGCGTCAAGCCTGAAACCAAGGTCAAGGATCTGACCGAAGCAGAGGTCGCCGACCTGCGAACGCAGCTTGCGAAGCTTTCGGTCGAGGGCGACCTGCGCCGCGAGATCGCAATGAACATCAAGCGATTGATGGACCTCGGAACCTACCGTGGGATCCGTCACCGCAAGGGACTGCCGATGCGGGGTCAGCGCACGCGGACCAACGCACGCACCCGCAAGGGACCGCGCAAGGCGGCGGTCAAATTGAACGCACCTCCGGGAAGAGCCTGATCGGCACCCGGTTCTGAACTGAGGTTTGATTTGAATGGCTGACAAGAAGCAGACAGGTAAGGGCCGCAAAAAGGTCAAGCGCGTCGTAACCGACGGGATTGCCCACGTGCACGCCTCTTTCAACAACACGATCATCACGATCACCGACCGTCAGGGCAATGCGATTTCCTGGGCGACCTCCGGCGGTTGTGGGTTCCGCGGCTCCCGAAAGAGCACGCCGTTTGCGGCGCAGGTGGCGGCCGAGCGTGCCGGCACCGCGGCGCAGGAGTATGGCCTGAAGAACGTCGACGTCAGAGTTCGGGGCCCCGGCCCCGGCCGCGAGTCGTCCGTGCGTGCGCTGAACGCCGCCGGTCTGAAGGTAACCAGTATCGAGGACGTGACGCCGATTCCGCATAACGGCTGTCGTCCGCCGAAGAAGCGCCGCGTCTGACGCCGCGCCGTCGAGGAATATTCAATGGCCAGGTATCTTGGACCAAAGTGCAAACTCTCGCGTCGCGAGGGCACAGACCTTTTTCTGAAGAGCGGCATCAAGTCGCTGGAAGCGAAATGCAAGCTCGAGGTCCCGCCCGGCGGTGTCAAGAGCGAACGCCGCAAGCGCTTGTCCGACTACGGCCTGCAGCTGCGTGAGAAGCAGAAGCTCCGCCGCATGTACGGCGTGCTCGAACGGCAGTTCCACGGCTATTACGTGATGGCAGCGGGTCGTCCCGGCGCCACCGGTGAAACCCTTCTGCAGCTCCTCGAAGGGCGGCTCGACAACGTCGTTTATCGCATGGGCTTCGCCGTGACCCGTAACGAGGCGCGCCAGCTGGTCAGTCATCGCGCCATCACCGTAAACGGACAGTCAGTCAATATTCCTTCGTATCAGTGCCAGGCCGGTGATGTGATTGCGCTGCGCGAGAAGTCGCAGAAGCAGGCTCGCATTCAGCAGAGCCTGGAAATCCGTGGCCAGATCGGGTTCCCCGATTGGGTCGAAGTCGACGAGAAGAAGTTCTCTGGTGTCCTCAAGTCCCTGCCCGAGCGCGTGGACATTCTGCCGGATATCAACGAGAACCTTGTCGTCGAGTTGTATTCCAAGTAATCCCGCAGGGTGACGAATATGCATTCAGCCATTGCTGAGTTTCTCCGCCCGCGCGTCGTCAAGGTGACGCCGACTTCAGCGCGTAACGCTCGCGTCATCATCGAGCCCTTCGAACGTGGCTTCGGGCACACACTGGGCAACGCGTTGCGACGCGTGCTCCTGTCGTCGATGCCCGGCAGCGCGATCACCGAAGCCGAGATCGACGGTGTGCTGCACGAGTACACCAGCATCGAGGGCGTACAGGAAGACGTCGTCGAGATCCTTCTGAACCTGAAGCAGGTTGCGGTTCGCCTGAATTCGCGCGAAGCCTCCGACCTGCGTCTCTCGAAGAAGGGCCCCGGCCCGGTTCGTGCGGGCGATATACAGGGCGATCACGATGTCGAGATCCTCAATCCGGATTTCATCATTGCGAACCTGACGCAGGCCGGTGAGCTGAACATGATGCTGAAAGTCGAGCGCGGCCGCGGCTACCGGCCGGCAGGCCAGCGGATTGCGTTCGAGGAGGCCTCGCGACCGATCGGGCGTCTGCTGCTCGATGCCTCGTTCAGCCCGATCAACAAGGTCACTTATAACGTCGAGGCCGCCCGCGTTGAACAGCGTACCGACCTCGACAAGCTGATCATCGACATCGAGACGAATGGTACGATCGATCCAGAGGAAGCCATTCGAAGGGCCGGGTCGATTCTCAAGGACCAGCTTTCGGTATTTGTCGATCTGCAGGGCAAGGACGAGGATCAGGGCAAGCCACAGGAGCATCACTTCGACCCGCTCTTGCTGCGCCCTGTCGACGAACTCGAACTGACCGTCCGCAGTGCTAACTGCCTGAAGGCAGAGAATATTCACTACATTGGTGATCTCGTGCAGAAGACGGAGGTCGAATTACTGCGGACCCCGAACCTGGGCAAGAAGTCGCTGACCGAGATCAAGGAAGTGCTTGAAGGCCACGGCCTTACGCTGGGCATGCGGCTCGAGAGCTGGCCCCCGGTTGGACTCAAGCACGATGAAGAGCGGGACATCATCTGAAGCTTGCGTATCCCGCTGAGCAGAGAACACGACCATGAGACACGGAATGACCGGGCGGCAATTGAGCCGCAACACGCCCCATCGCTGGGCCATGCTGCGCAACATGGCGGCCTCGCTGCTGCGCCATGAGGCGATCCGCACGACCGCGCCGAAGGCAAAGGAATTGCGGCGCTACGTCGAGCCGCTGATCACGCTCGGCAAGACCGACAGCCTCGCGAATCGTCGTCGGGCCTTCTCCAGGCTGCGTGATGCCGAGGTCGTGACCAAGCTGTTCGAAGATCTCGGGCCGCGCTTCCAGGCCCGGCCGGGCGGTTACACCCGGATTCTGCTCATGGAAAATCGCCCCGGTGATTCGGCGCCGATGGCCTGGATGGCGCTGGTCGATCAGGCCGTTCCGGCCAGCGATGCGGAGGAGGGGGATAAGAAACCCAGGCGCGCTCGCAAGAAGAAGGTGGCGAAGCAGGCGGTTGAGAAGCCGGCCGCAGCCGAGGCGGATGCCGAGGCGAAGCCAAAGGCCAAGGCGAAAAAGAAAGCGGCCAAGAAGACCGCGGCCAAGAAAACTGCAGCCCGGAAAAAGGTCGCGAAGAAGGCGAAGTCGGCCGAATAACGCCGGTCGCCTGTGGCAGCCGCCGCGGCCTGCCACAAGCCAGTCGGTCCCGGCCGTCAGCCGGTGGCGTTATGCCGGCGACTCCAGTTCGGCAAAGGCTTCGCGTGTCAGGTTGACCGGTTCCGAACCAGTGCAAAGCACGTCGTCTTCGATCCGCACACCGCCGAAGGGTCGGAGTCGTTCGACCTGATCCCAGCAGATGTGCCGGCCTGCGTCGGTTCCCCGAGCCGCCCCGAGCAGCATGTCGATGAAGTAAAGGCCTGGCTCGATCGTTACGACGAATCCCGGCTCGAGCCGGCGTGTCAGGCGCAGGTAGGGATGACCATCGGGTCTGGCAATTTTTGCACCCGTCGCATCAGCCGCCAATCCGGCAACATCGTGCACCTGCAGGCCCAGCAGGTGGCCAACGCCGTGCGGAAAGAAAACTGCCGATAAGCCGGTCTGAACGGCCGTCTCAGCGTCGCAGGAAATGACGCCGGTATCACGTAACAGCTCGGCGATGAGTTGGTGCGCGTGCAGGTGGATGTCGCGGTAATCCATCCCCGGTCGCACGCGATCGCAAAGTTTCAGCTCCAGCGCATTCATCGAGGTGACCAGGGCGGCAAACTCCGGGTCGCCACCTGAGTAACTGCGGGTGATGTCGCTGGCGTAGCCGCGAAACTGGGCGCCGGCATCAATCAGGAACGAGCGTCTGGGGATGTCCCGCCGCCGGTCCAGGTGCTGGTAATGCAGCACCGCGCCGGCCTCGTTGAAGGCGATGATATTGCCGTAGGGCAATTCCTGCTCCCGCAGTCCGACGGCGCTGCAATACGCCTGGTGGGTCTCGAACTCCGAGGCGCCTGCGAAAAACGCGTCGCGGGCCGCCCGGTGTCCGCGCGCACCCAGCCTGGAGGCGAGGCGCATGCAGGCGATCTCGTACTCGGTTTTGAAGGCCCGGTCGTAGTGCAGGTGGTCGATCAGTCCCGCCGGGTTCACGGCGGAAAAATTCCAGTCTGCGAACAATGCCTGCCATTCGCCGAGAAAGGCGATCTGCCGGCCCGCGCCGCTGACTTCCTGCCTCGCGGCCGTCGGGTCGCTGATCACCTCGAGCCGAAACTGGCGCGTCCAGTCGGCCGTGGGCACCGCGGGCGGCCGGTGCCAGTAATCCTCCGGCTGATAGAAGCACAGCACGGGCGTCTCGCCCAGCGTGTAGACGAGCCAGCTCTGGGGCGCATCATCGAGTGGGACCCATTGATGAAACAGGGGGTTTGCCTTGAACGGCCAGCCGTAGTCGTCAAGAAAATAGCAGCCTTGCTGTCCCGAGTAGACGGCCATGGCGTCGAAGCCGCTCGCCTGAAGCGCCGCGTCGGCGCGCCGGGTCAGTTCGCCGAGATGAGCAGGGAACAGCTGGTCGATGTCAGTCTGCATGGTGTCCGTCCGTAACCCCTGGGATGGGCCTCTATCTTGCCCAAGTTCCTCGCCTGTCGCCATTCGGAGACAGTTTTTGGTGCTGTCGGGCATCGGGCTTCTCACTAGAATTGCGGCAACGCAACAGAGCGGGGGTGCCGGTGTACATCGGCGGCCTGTCTGTTGCTGGGTTTTACTCGTTATCTTGTTGTTTTTTGGGGTATTGCAAATGAACGCGAAGATTGCTCTGGCTGCTGCCATTGCCGCGCTGGCCATGGCCGGCTGCGCGAAGAAGGAAAATACGTCGATGGAAGCCGCGAAGGACGCGGCTCACGAAGCGGCGCAGGCTGCCGGTGAGGCTGCATCGGCTGCGGGTGAGGCCGTTGTAGAGACCGGCAAGGCCGCCGTCGACGCCACGGAAGCCGCGGTTGAGACGGCTGTTGACGCGACGGTCGACGCCGGCGAGGCCGTTGTCGAGGGGGCTGGCAAGGCCGCGGAGGCGACTGAAGAAATGGCCAAGGACGCGGTCGAAAAGACGGGCGAAGCCGTCGAGAAGACCGGCGAAGCCATGCAGGACGCGGTAAAGGAATAATTCCTTCGCCCTGAACTGAAGCGCAGAGGCGGGCTCCGGGCTGGGGCCCGCCTCTTCGTGAACTAAATCACACCGGCCCCCGGGGTTTTCAACCCGGCACGCGCCACGGGAGGCGGCACGGGAAAGTGCCCATCACGTTACGTGACCCGAGACAATCGGATGAGGACCGCGACTGGATTCGCGCGGCCTACCGCGGGTATCTGTCCGACCTGCATGACGCCGCTTCGCGCTCCGGAATCTTCCCGGCGCTCGGCGAATGGGACGCGCGTGAAGACGAGTTTCTCGCATCCTGGTTCTCGGACCCCACTGCTCACCCGTTCGTGATTCTGCAGGGAAGCCGGCGAGTGGGTTTCGCGCTGGTCTCGCGGCCGCCCAGTTTCCCGCGGCGCGATGCCGACTATCGTATGTCCGAGCTGTTTGTGATTGATGAGGCGCGGCGCCTCGGCGTCGCAAGCAGCGCGGTCGACCTGCTGTTTGCGCGCTTTCCGGGCGAGTGGGAAGTGCTGGAGGATGCGCATAATCGGCCAGCCCTGGCCTTCTGGCGAAACGCGATCCGGCGCCATAGCGGTGGGAATTTCCGCGAGACCCGGGACGGCGGCGAGGTGCGGCATCGGTTTCGGACGCTGCCGCGGACTGGTTCGGGAACCGAGGACTTCTAGCCGCTCAGGCGGATCGCGCGCGTTTCCGGTCAGGCGTGTTTTTTACGGCCGCCAGCGTCCGGGCCAGGTACTGCCCGGTGTAGGAGCCGCCGACCGCCGCGACGTCCTCCGGCGTGCCCGCGGCGACGAGGCAACCGCCGCCGGCACCGCCCTCCGGTCCGAGGTCGATGACCCAGTCCGCCGTCTTGATGACGTCCAGGTTGTGCTCGATGACGACGATCGTGTTGCCTTCATCGCGCAACCGCAGCAGCACGCCCAGCAGTTGTTCAATGTCCTGGAAATGCAGGCCGGTTGTCGGTTCGTCGAGGATATAGAGCGTGCGGCCGGTGGAGCGCTTGGCCAGTTCGCGGGCGAGCTTGACGCGCTGCGCCTCGCCGCCCGACAGGGTCGTCGCGTTCTGCCCGAGACGAAGGTACGACAGACCGACGTCGAGCAGCGTCCCGAGTCGCGACTTCAGCGCCGGCACGTTGCGAAAAAAGTTCGCGGCGTCCTCCACGGTCATGCCGAGGACATCGTGGATGTTGCGCCCCTTGTAGCGGATATCCAGCGTCTCCCGGTTGTAACGCATGCCGCGGCAGGCATCGCAGGTGACGTAGGCGTCGGGCAGAAAGTGCATCTCCACCTTGATGACGCCGTCGCCTTCGCAGGCTTCGCAGCGTCCGCCGCGGACGTTGAAACTGAATCGACCCGGCTCGTAGCCGCGCGAACGGGCCTCGGGGACTTCGGAAAAGAGTTCGCGAATCGGGCCAAACGCCCCGGTGTACGTCGCTGGGTTCGAACGGGGCGTCCGGCCGATCGGACTTTGGTTGACATCGATGACACGGTCGATGCTCTCCAGGCCCTTGATCGCCCGGCAGGGACCTGCGTCATTGCGGTTGTCCTGCACGGACGCGGCCGCGTGACGATAGAGCGTATCGACGACCAGTGTGGATTTCCCTGACCCGGATACACCGGTGACGCAGGTGAAAAGGCCGAGCGGGATTTCGACGTCCAGCCCGCGCAGGTTGTTACCGGTCGCACCGAGAATCTGAAGGCGGCGGCCTTTGTCCCGTGCCGTGCGCTGCCCGGGCACCGGGATTGCGCGCCGGCCACTGAGGTACTGCCCAGTCAGTGACTCGGTGACCTGCTCGATCTCCTCCGGGGTTCCCTGGGCCACGACCTGGCCACCGTGAACGCCGGCACCAGGCCCCAGGTCCACGACATGATCGGCCTGGCGAATCGCGTCTTCGTCATGCTCCACGACCAGCACCGTATTGCCCAGATCGCGCAGCCGGATCAGCGTGTCCAGCAGTCGCTGGTTGTCGCGCTGGTGAAGTCCGATCGACGGCTCGTCGAGAATGTACATGACGCCGACCAGGCCCGAGCCGATCTGACTGGCCAGGCGGATGCGTTGCGCCTCGCCACCGGAGAGCGTGCCCGCTCCGCGGTCCAGCGACAGGTAGTCCAGGCCGACATCGCCGAGAAACCGCAGGCGATCACAGACCTCGCGCAGCAGTCGTTCAGCAATTTCGCCGCGCCATCCCTCGAGCTGCATGCCATCGAAGAATGCGCGCGACTCGGCGATTGGCAGCGCGGTCAGTTCCGGCAGATTGCGGCCCGCGACGAACACGTGACGGGCGGCCTGATTGAGTCGGCTGCCGCCACAGTCTTCGCAGCTGCGCACTCCACGATACTTGGCCAGTTCCTCGCGTACGGTGGCGGACTCGGTCTCGCGGTAACGCCGTTCGAGGTTGGGCACGATGCCCTCCCAGGTGTGCGTTCGCCGTGTACTGCTGCCCCGGGAGTCCAGGTAACGGAACTCCACGCGCTCGTCGCCACTGCCGTAAAGTAAAACATGGGCGACCGCTTCCGGCAGATCAGACCACGGGGTCTCGATGTCGAAGCGGTAGTGCCGCGCCAGCGACTGAATCAACTGGAAGTAATAGGTGTTTCGCCTGTCCCAGCCGCGTACGGCGCCGCCGGCCAGAGACAGTCCGGGGTTGACCACGACGCGCCGCGGGTCGAAAAACTCCTCCACGCCGAGGCCGCCGCAGGTCCCGCAGGCACCGTTCGGACTGTTGAACGAAAACAGTCGCGGTTCGAGTTCCGTTAGGCTGTACCCGCAGAACGTGCAGGCGTAACGGTTCGAAAACACCAGCGGCTCTCGCTCTGGCTCATCCTGGAAAACGACCCGCGCCACGCCGTGTCCGAGGTGCAGGGCGGTCTCGAACGATTCGGCGAGTCGCTGCCCGGCATCCGGGCGTACCCGCAGGCGATCGACCACGGCATCGATCGTGTGCTGGCGGCGGCGGTCGAGTTGGGGCGGGTCGTCGAGCTCTATCAACTGCTGATCGACCAGTGCACGCACGTAGCCCTGGCTGCGCAGTTGATCGAGGGTTTCAACGTGCTCTCCCTTGCGGCCCTGCACGACGGGCGCAAGCAGCAGTACGCTGCTGCCGGCCGGCAGGGCGAGCAACTGGTCCACCATCTGGCTGACGGTCTGCGCGGTCAGCTCCTGGCCGTGCTCCGGGCAGTGAGGTACACCGGCGCGCGCAAACAGCACGCGCAGATAGTCGTAAATCTCGGTGACGGTGCCGACTGTCGAGCGCGGATTGTGCGAGGCGGCTTTCTGCTCTATCGATATGGCCGGCGAGAGCCCCTCGATGTGGTCGATATCGGGCTTTTCCATTACCGACAGGAACTGCCGGGCATAGGCGGACAACGACTCCACGTAACGGCGCTGGCCCTCGGCGTAGATCGTGTCGAAGGCCAGCGATGACTTACCGGACCCGGACAAGCCCGTGATGACGATCAGGCGGTCGCGAGGCAGGTCCAGATCGATGCCCTGCAGGTTGTGAGTTCGCGCGCCGCGGATCCGTATGTAGTCCATAAATGTCGGGTAGCCAGACGATAGAGTGTGTGCGACGGTCAGCCTGATACTATATGCGGCGCTTCAGCGCAGAGGCAAAGCCAATCCAAGCCCCGGACAAATCATCAAAGCCGGCCCTGTCCGGCGAAGAACGCCGCTCGGTCGGCTCCCTTGCCGCGATCTATGCCTCGCGCATGCTCGGACTTTTCCTCCTGCTGCCCGTGCTTGCGCTCTACGCGCAGAAGCTGCCGGATTACTCGCCGGTCCTGCTGGGGCTGGCGATGGGTGCCTATGGCCTGACCCAGGCGATCATGCAGATACCCTTCGGGCGATTGTCGGACCGGCTTGGTCGCAAGCCCGTGATCGCGGCGGGCCTTCTGCTCTATGCGGCCGGCTCTCTGATCGGCGCGCTCGGCCACACGGTGGCCGCGCTGATTGCCGCGCGTGCCGTGCAGGGAGCCGGCGCGGTCTCAGCCGCGGTCACGGCGCTGGTCGCCGACCTGACGCGGCCGGAAGTTCGAACGCGAGCGATGGCCTTCATCGGCATCAGCATCGGCCTGTCGTTTATAGTTGCGCTGGTGCTTGCGCCGATACTCGATGCGGCCATCGGGGTACCGGGCATATTCGTGATGATGATGGTGCTGGCGATCGGGAGCATCGGCCTGCTCTTCTTCGCCGTACCGCCGCAGCCGGCAAGGGATCCCGATGCGGCGCCCTCGCGCTTTGCCGGCCTCGGTGAGATGCTGCGCCGCGCAGAACTGCGTCCGCTTTATTTCGGCATTTTTGCATTGCACTTCATCATGACCGCGACCTTCCTGTCGGTTCCCCAGGTGCTGCAGACGCAGCTCGGCATCCTCTCGGCGAGTCACTGGATCGTATATCTCGGGGTGTTCCTGCTTTCGCTGTTCGGCACGGTGCCGCTGATATTCGGCACCGAGCGCGGTCAGCGTGGACCGGCGCTGTTCGTGCTGGCGGTTGTCCTGCTTGGCGCAGCCCAGATCCTGCTGGCCGTTGAACATCGCCACCTGTGGCCGGTTCTCGGCTCGCTGGTTCTGTTTTTTGCCGTATTCAACTACCTCGAAGCCCGGCTGCCCTCGCTGCTGACGCAGACCGCGCCGGAGGCGCAGCGGGGCGCGGCGCTGGGGATTTTTGCGACCTCGCAGTTCCTCGGTGCCTTTCTCGGCGGCGCCCTTGGCGGCGTCCTGCTCGGTCGCTACGGTCTCACCGGCGTTTTCTGGGGCAGCGCGGCGATCGCCGCGCTCTGGGCGCTGATTGCGCGTACCGCGGCAGCCCGGACAGCCGTTTCGCACTGATCGGCGCCGATTTACGGTTTCCGGCCAGGGCCCCAGGTAACGTAAAATCCCGGTTCCTTCTCAGCGGGTGGATTCAATGGCACGCGGAATCAATAAAGTCATCATCGTCGGCAATCTCGGACAAGACCCCGAAACCCGGTACATGCCCAATGGCAAGGCCGTTACCAATCTGCGCGTGGCGACCTCCGAGAGCTGGAAGGACAAGCAGACGGGCGAACAGCGCGAACAGACCGAATGGCACAGCATCGTGATGTACGACCGGCTGGCCGAGATCGCCGCCGAGTACCTGCGCAAGGGCTCCCAGGTCTACCTCGAAGGCAAGTTGCGCACGCGCAAATGGCAGGACAAAGAGGGCCGTGACCGCTACACGACCGAAGTCCAGGCCTCGGAGATGCAGATGCTCGGTGGCCGTGGCGGCGGCGGTGCCGGGACGCAATCACGCAGCGCGCCGCGGCCGGAGCGCGACGAGCAGAGAGGCGGTGAGCCGGCTGCTCCCGCGGCCGATGCCGATTCCTTCGACGACGACATCCCGTTCTGACTCATGCCACGGGTATTGCTCAAGACGCACGGCTGCCAGATGAACGAGTACGATTCCGCGCGCATGGCGGACGTACTGCGCGAGGCCGGTGGCTACGAGGTTACCGATGATCCCGAGCAGGCCGACCTGTTGCTGCTCAATACCTGCTCGATTCGTGAAAAGGCGCAGGAAAAGGTCTTCTCTCAGCTGGGCCAGTGGCGGCCGCTGAAACTGGCACGGCCCGAGGTCATCATCGGTGTCGGCGGCTGTGTCGCCAGCCAGGAAGGCGCCGAGATCAGTGCGCGCGCACCGTTCGTCGACCTGGTGTTCGGCCCCCAGACGATTCACCGCCTGCCCGAGATGATCGCGCAACTGCGCTCGACCGGGCACAGCGTCGTCGATGTCAGTTTCCCTGAAATTGAAAAGTTCGATCACCTGCCGGAACCGCGCGCAGCCGGTGCAACGGCCTTTGTTTCGATCATGGAAGGCTGCAGCAAGTACTGCAGCTTCTGCGTTGTCCCCTACACCCGCGGCGAGGAAATCAGCCGCCCGCTGGAGCAGGTCATGGACGAGGTGCGCCGGCTGGCCGCGCAGGGCGTATCGGAGGTGAACCTGCTCGGGCAGAACGTCAATGCTTACCGCGGCGATATGTCCGGCGGCGGCCATGCGGATCTCGCCGCGCTGATCTACTTCGTGGCCGAGGTGCCGGGAATCGAACGGATTCGCTTCACCACCTCGCACCCCGTCGAGTTTCGGGACAACCTGATCGAGGCCTTTCGCGACATACGTAAGCTGGTCAATTACCTGCACCTGCCTGTGCAGAGCGGCTCGGATCGAGTGCTCGCGCTGATGAAACGCGGTCACACCGCGCTCGAGTACAAGCAGAAAATCCGCAGGCTGCGTGAAGTGCGGCCGGGTATAAGCCTTTCGTCCGATTTCATCGTCGGTTTTCCGGGTGAGACCGAGCGCGACTTTCTCGCGACCATGGACCTGATTGAAGATCTGGGTTTCGATCAGAGTTTCAGTTTCATCTACAGCCGGCGGCCCGGGACACCGGCCGCATCGCTGGCTGACGAGATCCCGCATGCCGAGAAGCAGGAGCGTCTGATGCGTCTGCAGGCGCGTATCGACGCGCAGGCCCGGGCGATCAGCCGGTCGATGGTCGGCACGACCCAGCGCGTGCTGGTCGAGCGCACATCGAAAAAGAGCACTGAGCAACTGGCCGGACGGACCGAGAACAATCGGTGGGTGAATTTTGACGGTCCGCCGTCTTTGATTAATCGATACGCCGACCTGCTCATCACCGAGGCATTGCCGAATTCTCTGCGAGGGCGGCTCTCCGAGCCCAAGAGGCAGATCGCTTGAGCGAGCCGCTGGAGTTGCGGGAGATTTCGCTCGAAGCAGCGGACAATAGCCGCCTGGCAAATTTCAGTGGTCCGATGGAGCAGAACCTGCGCCACGTCGAAGAGCGGCTCGGCGTCGAGGTCCGCCGGCGCGGGCATGGCCTGCAGGTGAAGGGTCCGCCGGCCGTGATTGACCGGGCCACGGCCGTATTGCAGCGAATGTTTGACCTCTCGGCGATCGAGACTATGTCGCCGGAGCGGGTGCACCTCTGTGTCCAGGAGCTGGGCTTCACGGAGGCGCCGGGTGGCAATACAAAAGACGGCGAAATCGTTGTGCAGACACAGCGCGGAGGCATTCGCGGCCGCGGTGCAAACCAGCGCAAGTACCTGCAGAATATTCAACGTAGCGACCTGACCTTCGGCATCGGACCGGCCGGTACCGGCAAGACCTTTCTCGCGGTGGCCTGTGCTGTCGAGGCGCTGCAAAGCGGTTCGGTCCGGCGCATCGTGCTGGTCAGGCCGGCCGTCGAGGCCGGTGAGCGCCTCGGCTTCCTGCCCGGCGATCTCGCGCAGAAGGTCGATCCGTACCTCAGGCCGATGTACGACGCCCTTTACGAAATGATGGGCTTTGATCGCGTGGCGCGGAACATCGAGCGCCAGGTCATCGAGGTAGCACCGCTCGCGTTCATGCGCGGCCGTTCCCTGAACGACTCGTTCATCATTCTCGACGAGGCACAGAACACGACCGTGGAGCAGATGAAAATGTTTCTGACCCGTATCGGCTTCGGCTCCAAAGCCGTGGTGACGGGCGACATCACCCAGATCGACCTGCCGCGCCAGCAGCGCTCCGGCTTGCGGCACGTGATTGACGTCCTGCGTGGCGTCGACGGCGTAGCGTTCAGTTTCTTCACCGCGCGCGATGTGGTCCGCCATCCGCTGGTGCAGCGCATCGTCGAGGCCTACGAACGCGACGATGAGCGCCTGTCAATCGATAACGAGACGCCGCCCGAGGTCTGAGTGGGTGCTCCTGATATTTCGCGTGTGCGCAGCGCAAGGCGCGCTCAGCCGTTACACTCGGCTCTGACCCGGAAAGCCAGGAGGCTGCAGCGACGGTGTCCGGTTTCTTCTCTGAGCTGAAACGACGCAACGTGATCCGCGTGGCGGGTCTGTATGCGGTCAGCGGATGGCTTCTGCTGCAGGTGGCTGACGTGTTGTTCGGCCTGCTGGATGTGCCCGATGGCTCCTTACGCCTCGTGTTCGGGATTCTCCTGCTGGGCTTCCCGGTCGCGCTGGCCTTTGCCTGGGCCTACGAACTCACGCCGGAGGGTCTCAAGCGCGATCGTGATGTCGATCGCAGCGAATCGGTGGCCGGGGAAACCGGCCGCAAGCTCAATACGCTGACGCTGGCGGTCGGTGTGCTGGCCATCGCCGCCGTCGTGCTTGATCGACTGGTACCGGAGCAGGCGACCCACACGGTTGATAAAGGACCGGCGGCGACTGCCGAGCCGGCAGAACCGGATCCTGCAAATGTGGACGCAGGCGAGGTGCGCCCTTCGATTGGCGTGCTGCCATTCGAGAATCGCAGCCGCCTCGAGGACGATGCGTTTTTTGTCGACGGCATTCACGATGACATCCTCACCCAGCTCTCTAAGATCAGCGCACTGAAAGTGATCTCACGCACCTCGGTGGAACGGTTTCGAGGTACGGACCTGCCGATGCAGGAAATCGCCGGTCAACTCGGCGTCACGAAAATACTCGAGGGCGGCGTGCAGCGGTCCGGTGATCGCGTGCGCATCAATGTGCAGTTGATTGACGCGGGATCCGATGAGCATCTTTGGGCAGAAACCTACGACCGCGAACTGACGGCAGCGAACATTTTTGCGATCCAGAGCGAGGTGGCCTCGGCGATTTCCGAAGCACTGAAGACTACGCTGACTGAGGATGAACGCGCCCGGGTCAATGCTGTCCCGACGAATAACCTCGTTGCATGGGAGGCTTACCAGATCGGTCAGCAGCGAATGGCCCAGCGCAACAGCCAGATGTTAATCGAGGCCGAGCGGTATTTTCGCGAGGCCATTGAGCTCGACCCCGATTTCGCTCTGGCTCACGTCGCTCTGGCGGACAGTCTCATCCTGGAGGTTTTCTACTCGGCCGCGCCGCGCGAGACGACGCTGGAGCAGGCGGAGGCGGCGTTGGCAAGAGCCTTGCAACTCGATGCCGCGCTGGCCGAAGCACTGGCCTCATCGGCAATGGTGACCAGCGTGCGCGGTCTCAAGGATCGCGCCGATTCTCTTTTTCGAAGAGCGATTGAGCTAAGTCCGAACTACGCCACGGCCCACCAGTGGTTCGCCGTTCACCTCCGAGCTACGGGCCGGGAGGTCGAGGCGTTTGAGCACGCCAGGCGCGCCGCGGAACTCGATCCGCTTTCTGCCGTAATCAATGGAAACCTGGCGGAGCAGTTCGAACAACTCGGCCGCTGGGACGAGGCCGAAGCGAGGTGGCGCAAGGTCATCGAGATCGACCCGTCCAGCCCGATCGGGTATTACGGTCTGGGTGCCCTGCTGGCTTACTCTCGCAATCGTTTTGCCGCTGGGATGGCGTTCGCCGAGAAGGCCGCTGAACTCGATCCTGGCGCCCAGACGATGCTTCGCCCGATGCTCAGACTGGATCTCGGCGACGAGGCGAAGGCCGCCAAATTGATTGAGTCCGCGCTGGCTCAATGGCCCGATGGCGCGGTCCCGAACCTCGCGATGGCGGGTCTCGCTCTCTATCGAGGTGATACGGACGCGATGGCCCGTTACGCGCAGCGGTCTTTCGCAATCATGCCCGAGCTTGGGGCGCTGACCCAGCTTGGGGCGCTGACCCTGCTAAGGGACGCAGACCTGGCGAGTGGGAACCTCACCGCGGCGATCGATCGTTACGAAGGCGTCCACTCAGTGTTTTCAGCCTCCGCCGCGGCAACCCGCGTTGCCAATGCCCCCGACGCGATCGGCCTGGCGCTCGTACTGCAGCGAAGCGGAGCGAACGACAGGGCGAGCGAGTTGCTGAACAGAAGCGAGCAGGCGATTGGCCGTGTATCGCGACTGGGCGTTGCCGGATACGGCCTGGCCGACGTGCAGATCCACACGCTTCGCGGCGAGCGTGCCAAGGCACTCGCCGCGCTTCGCGAGGCCGCACAGGCGGGCTGGCGTGGCCCGTATTGGCGCTACTACCGCGACTTTGATCCGGCGCTGGCCTTGATCCGGGGCGAACCTGAGTTCATGCGCGTATTCGCCGGCATCGAGCGGGACATGGCGGCACAGCGCAAGGCGCTCGAAGCGGTTTCGGGCGAAGAGCCGGCAAGCGGACCGGCTGCGGCGCAGAAGCCATGACCGCGGTCGAGGGCATGAAACGGAACCCGGCGGATCGCGATACGTCGCGCTTGCAGGTCGAGGTGCAGTTTGCCGCGCGCGCGCCGTGGGTGCCATCGGCAGCGGCGCTGCGGCGATGGGCGAGGGCGGCCTACGCAAAGGCCGGGCAGGTCCATGGCGATTCGCCGGCGGCCGGGATGTGCGTTCGCATCGTCGGCCTCACTGCGGGCCGCAGCATGAATCGGCGATTCCGCGGCATCGACAAGCCCACTAACGTGCTCTCGTTTCCGGCCTCGCATCAGGAGCGGGACCTGCTTGGCACAATCGGCGACCTGGTCATCTGTGCCCCGGTCGTGGCTCGCGAGGCGCGGAAGCAGAACAAGAAAATGGCAGCGCACTGGGCCCACATGGTGGTCCACGGCGTGCTTCATCTGCTCGGGCATGACCACCAGAATGACCGCCAGGCGCGGGCCATGGAGCGACTCGAGGTGGAAATTCTGCGCGGATTCGGGTATCAGAATCCGTACGTTCCCGTCTGTGACCCCACTGCATGAGCGAAGATTCTCCCGGCCCGTCTGGAAACTGGTTGCGCCGCCTGCTGGAAACCCTTTCGGGCGAGCCACGCGACCTGCAGGCACTTACCGACCTGCTCGCCGATGCCCGAGACCGTGGCCTGATAGATGCCGATGTGCTGTCGATGCTCGAAGGCGTGCTGGAGGTCGCCGAAATGCAGGTGCGCGACATCACGGTGCCGCGCTCGCAGATGGTCGTCATCCAGCGCGAGGAGTCCCCGGAAAAAATACTCTCAGTGGTGATCGAATCGGGTCACTCGCGGTTCCCGGTGATCGGCGAGGACAAGGACGATATCGTGGGCATCCTGCTGGCGAAAGACCTGCTGCGCTTTTTCGTGCAGGGCGACGATCAGCATTTCGATATTCGTGAATGCCTGCGGCCGGCCGTATTCATACCGGAGAGCAAGCGCCTGAGTGTGTTGCTGCAGGAATTTCGCATCAATCACAACCACATGGCGATCGTCGTTGATGAATATGGCGGTGTCTCCGGGCTGGTCACGATCGAGGACGTGCTCGAACAGATCGTCGGCGACATCGGTGATGAGTACGACGTGGATGAAGGCGACGGGATCCGCAAGGAAGGCGAGCGCAGTTTCAGTGTGCCCGCCCTGACGCGCATCGATGAATTCAATGAGGTCTTCGGAACGCGGTTCCTCGACGATGAATACGACACGATTGGCGGACTCGTGCTGCACGAGCTGGGCCACATGCCGCGACGTGGGGAGACCGTGGAAATGGGCGGCCTCGAGTTGAAAGTCGCGCGTGCGGATCGTCGGCGCATCGATACGCTGCGCGTGACGACGGTGCGTGACATCGAACTGAAGCCCTCGGAGTCGGGTTGAGTGTCGCCGTCGCCTGCGACGCGACCTTGATCGTCGACATCGGCAAGAATTGCCAGCACACACCGTGATGATTCGCGCGTTCCTGGATCGCTGGGGTACCTGGCTGGCCCTGCCCGCCGGGGCCCTGCTTTCACTGGCTTTTGCTCCGACACGCCTGTTTGTGCTCGGCCTGCTCGGGCCGCTGGCGTTGTTCGCACTCTGGCAGGGTGTGACGCCGCGGCGCGCTGCGCTGAGGGGTTTCCTGTTTACCGGCGGGACATTCCTGGCCGGAACCTACTGGCTTTATAACAGCATTCACCTGATCGGCCAGGCGCCGCTGTGGATCGCCTTGTTCCTGATGCTGGGACTGGTCGCGATCATGGGCAGCTACTCTGCCCTGCAGGGCCATATGTCGGCCCGCTGGGGGCTGGCAGACGGGCCGCGCCGCTGGATGCTTCTGCTGCCGGGCGGCTGTGTGCTCGTGGAGTGGTTTCGCGGCTGGTTCATGAGCGGGTTCCCCTGGCTGTCGCTCGGTTACAGCCAGCTCGATACGCCGCTGGCCGGCTATGCCCCGGTGCTCGGCATCTACGGCGTCAGTCTCGCCGTTGCTGTCAGCGCGGGCGCCCTGCTGACGCTGTTGATCGGCACGCGAACGGCACGGTTCGTCGCTGGCACCGTTGCGGTCCTGTTGTGGCTCGGTGGTTTCGCGCTGGCACGGATCGAGTGGACGCAGCCAACCGGCCGTGAAGTCACTGTCGCGCTGGTGCAGGGAGCCGTGCCGCAATCGATGAAATGGGAAGCCGGGCAGCGCGAGCGCACGATGCGACTTTACCTTGACCTGACAAGGGCTCACCTCGGCACCGATATCATCGTGTGGCCCGAAGTCGCGGTGCCCGCGCTGGAGAGTAATATCCGCGGCTTTCTCGACGACGTTCGTGCGCTGACTGAGGCCCGCGGATCGACGCTGGTGGCGGGACTGTTGCGTCGCGACGCCAGGACCGACGCCTACTACAACGCGATGGCAGTCCTGTCGTCCAACGAGCAGTGGTACTACAAGCGTCGCCTGGTGCCTTTTGGCGAATTCTTCCCGGTACCCGACGCGGTGCGCGAATGGATGCGCCTGATGAACCTGCCGTATTCGGATTTCGAGCCGGGCTCACAAGAGCAGCCACCGCTGGCAGTGGCCGGTGAAACACTGGCGCCGACGATCTGTTACGAAGACGCGTACGGCTCAGAACAACTGGCCCTGGCGCGCGCGTCGACGTTGCTCGTCAACGCAACCAACGATGCCTGGTTCGGAGATTCGACCGCGCCACACCAGCACCTCGATATCAGCCGTATGCGCTCGCTGGAAACCGGGCGGCCGATGCTGCGCGTTGCCAACGACGGCATCACCGCGCTGATCGGTCGCGATGGGCGCCTGATTGGCCAGCTTGGCCAGTTCCGGGTCGGCGTGCTCGATGGCAAGGTCGAGCCGCGGCAGGGCGAGACGCCCTACATGCGCTGGGGTAACCTGCCGCTGCTTCTGATCGCGTTGCTCGCGGTCATCGGTGGTCTTCGCTGGCCACGCCGGGCGTCACGATGAGTCAACGCAATTCAAAGAGAACGCACCACGACGTGCGTCCGCGACCCCGGCGGCGTGACCTCGACTACCTGGATATCCCTCCGCCGGGTCCGGGCGAGGCGCGCCAGATCGCGCCCGGGCTGCTGTGGATCCGAGTGCCGCTGCCCATGGAACTCAATCACATCAACCTGTGGCTGATGGAAGACAAAGACGGCTGGATGCTGGTGGATACCGGCATGTCGGCCGACCTGTGCCGCGAGGCCTGGCGCGAGCTGGAGCAGGGCGTGTGTCGGGGCCGGCCGCTGCGACGCGTGTTCATCACCCACGATCACCCCGATCACATGGGGCTGGCCCCGTGGCTGGCCGATCGGCACGCGGCGGATGTGTGGATGTCCGGGTCGGCACAACGGTCCGTCACCGAGTTCCTGCAGTCGGAGCCCACCGCCGTCAGCGCGCGGATACGCGAATTCGTGCACGCGCACGGGATGGATCTTGCGACCCACCGGGCAATGAACCTGCGGGGCGACCACCGCAGCTGGTTCGACGGAATCCCCGGCCCGGTCCGCAACCCGGCCGACAACGAGGAACTGCAGGTCGGGGATCGATGCTGGCGCATCATCGAAACCGCTGGCCATTGCGCGGGGCACTTGTGCCTGCACGATCCGGTCGATCGCCTGTTGATCAGTGGCGACCAGGTGCTGCCGGCGATTTCGCCCAATGTCAGCGTGATCTCATCAGCGCCCGAGGCCGATCCGCTGCGGGATTTTCTCGCGTCACTCACGCGGCTGGACGCCCTCCCGGAGGGCACGCTGGTCCTGCCGTCGCACGGCCGCCCGTTCCGCGCGCTGCGGCCGCGAATCGACGACCTGCGCTCGCACCACCTGCGGCAGCTGCAGTCCCTGCGAGCGGCCTGCGCCGAGCCGCGAACGGCCCATGAGCTGCTGCCGGTCCTTTTCGGCGGCGTGCTGCCGGGTTTCCATCGCCTGCTTGCGCTCGGCGAGGCCGTGGCCCACCTGAACTACCTAAGGAGCAGCGGCGAACTCGATCGCCACCGCGACCCGAACGGCGTGTTCCGGTTTCGGCGCGCGGCGGCCTGATCACGTCGCACTGGCCCGGCGCCCCGGGGCTCCGTTATCCTCACTGGCTCTGTTTCACAAACCGGATCTGCGATGCAGGAACGTTACGAACCGGCCGCCATCGAGGCGCAGGCCCAGCACGATTGGGACGAAAACGCGACGTTCGCGGTCAGCGAGGACCCGGACCGTCCGAAATTCTACTGCCTGTGCATGTTCCCCTATCCCAGCGGCCGCCTGCACATGGGCCACGTGCGCAACTACACGATCGGTGATGTGCTGTCGCGATACATGCGCATGCAGGGCTACAACGTACTGCAGCCGATGGGCTGGGACGCGTTCGGATTGCCGGCCGAGAACGCAGCGATGGCGCACGGCGTGCCGCCGGCGAAGTGGACCCGCGAGAACATCGCTTACATGCGCCGCCAGCTCCAGTCACTGGGATTCGGCATCGACTGGCGACGGGAACTGGCGACCTGCAACCCGGATTATTACCGCTGGAACCAGTGGCTGTTCCTGCGCATGCGCGAAAAAGGAATCGCCTACCGCACCACCGGCCTCGTCAACTGGGATCCGGTGGACAAGACCGTCCTTGCCAACGAACAGGTCGTCGATGGTCGTGGCTGGCGGACCGGTGCGCTGGTCGAGAAGCGCGAAATCCCGATGTACTACCTGCGCATCACCGACTACGCGGAGGAACTGCTGGCCGGGCTCGACGAACTGCCCGGCTGGCCGGACCGCGTCAAGCTCATGCAATCGAACTGGATCGGCCGGTCGGAGGGCGTCGAGATCGAATTCGACGTGGAAGGCCATCCGCCGCTGCGTGTCTACACGACCCGTCCCGATACGCTGATGGGCGTGACCTACATGGCCGTTGCGGCGGAACATCCGCTGGCGGCGCGGGCGGCCGGAGACAAACCGGAAATCGCCGAGTTCCTGGCCGAGTGTCAGCGCATGAGCGTAACCGAGGCCTCGCTCGAAACGGTGGAGAAGCGTGGCCTGCCGCTCGGCATCAACGCAATCCACCCGTTGACCGGTGATCCGATACCAGTCTGGGTCGCGAATTTCGTGTTGATGAGCTATGGCACCGGCGCGGTCATGTCGGTGCCCGCCCACGATCAGCGTGACTGGGAATTTGCTCGCCGCTATGGATTGCGTATCCATCAGGTTGTCCAGCCTGCCGACGGCAGCCTGGTGGATCTCGATGCGGGCGCTTTCCTGGACCGCGGCGTGTTAATCAACTCCGGGCGTTTTGATGGCCTCGATTTCGACGAGGCATTCGATGCGCTGAGCAAGCTCTTCGAGGCGCAGGGTAAGGGGCATCGCAGGGTCAACTACCGGCTGCGGGACTGGGGCATTTCCCGCCAGCGTTACTGGGGCTGCCCGATCCCTTTGATCCATTGTCAGGACTGCGGCGAAGTCCCCGTGCCCGATGAGCAGTTGCCCGTCGTGCTCCCCGAGGACCTCGTGCCCGATGGCAGCGGCAGCCCGCTGGCGAAGTCCGGGGCCTTCCTGGCCTGCGATTGCCCGATTTGCGGCAAGCCGGCACGTCGGGAAACCGACACGATGGACACGTTTGTCGACTCGTCCTGGTATTTCTTTCGCTACACCGGCGCCGACAACGAACGGGCGATGGTCGATGAGCGAGCGGAGTACTGGATGCCGGTCGACCAGTATATCGGCGGCATTGAGCACGCGATCCTGCACCTGCTGTACTCGCGTTTCTGGACACGCGTCATGCGCGACGTCGGACTGACCACGACCAGCGAGCCTTTCTCGAACCTGCTCACCCAGGGCATGGTGCTCAACGAGATCTACTTTCGTAAGCCGGCCTCCGGCCGCATCGTTTACTACAACCCGGCCGAAGTGGACGTGCAGACCGACGAAAAAGGCGTGCCTGTCGCGGCGACGCTGAGGGAAGACGGTCAGCCGGTCGAGTCAGCCGGTATCGGCACGATGTCCAAGTCAAAGAACAATGGCGTCGACCCGCAGTCGCTGGTTGAGACTTACGGTGCCGACACCGCGCGGCTTTTCATGATGTTCGCAGCACCGCCCGAGCAGTCGCTCGAATGGTCCGATGAGGGCGTCGAGGGTTCATTCCGATTCATGAAGCGCCTCTGGAAGGCGGTGCATCGGCACGTGAGCGAATCCGGAGAAATACCGCCGCTGGATACCGGTGCGTTGACACCCGGACAGCGCGATCTGCGTCGCCAGGTGCATGAGACCCTGTTGAAAGTGACCACCGACATTGGTCGCCGGCGCACGTTCAATACCGCGATCGCGGCGGTGATGGAATTGCTTAATGCGTTGACACGATTCGAAGATCGTTCGCAGCAGGGCCTGGCGGTGATGCAGGAGGCGCTCGACATTGTCGTTCTTGCACTGTCTCCCGTCGTACCGCATGCCTGTCACGCGCTCTGGCATCTGCTCGGGCATCGCGATGCGGTCATCGACGCGCGCTGGCCTGAGCACGACCCTGGGGCGCTCGAGCGCGAGAGTGTCGAACTGGTCGTGCAGGTCAACGGCAAGTTGCGTGGCCGGATCGAGGTGCCGGCGGATGCCGACGAAGCGCAGGTCCGCGCGGCGGCGTTGGCGGATACGAATGTGCAGCGCTTTATCGAAGACAAGTCGATACGCAAGGTCATTTACGTCAAGGGCCGCCTGGTCAACGTCGTCGTATGAGCCACTCATGAATCGCCACTCACTGACTGGCGTGCGTCTTCTTCGATCCCTGGTCGCGCTCGCGCTGGCTTCGCTGGCTGCCTGCGGGTTCCGCCTGCAGGGCGAGGCGCAAATGCCGGAGGGGGTCAACAGCGTTTATATCGCAACGGAAGACAGCCTGACGCCCTTTGCCGTCGAAATGACCGAAGCGCTGGAGCGCTCGGGTGCGGTACTGGCCGGCTCGGCCGAAGCCGCCGATGTCGTCCTGCGAATTCAGCGAGATCGCAAGGGACGCCGGGTGCTTTCGGTCTCTTCGCGCAATACGCCGCAGGAGTACGAAATCTACTACTGGATTGACTACTCGATTTCGCGCGGAGGGGTCGAGGTCACTCCGGTGCAGCGACTCGAGCAGCGCCGCAGCATCACTTTTGAAACGGCGCAGCTGCTTGCCAAGGACCGCGAGGAAGAAATCCTGCAGGAGGCGATGGCCCAGGATATCGCCGACCTCGTGCTCAGGAAGCTCGAAGCGCTATAGCGTCGGCGACCGGCGGGCAGCGCTGCCCCGCCACCTATCGCCGTGCAGCGAACCGGTCTGTGGCTGCAATCAGCTCCCGGGTGATGCCGCGTTCGAAAGCTGAATGCCCCGCGTCCGGCACGACACGCAGATCGGCCTCCGGCCAGGCCCGGTGCAGGTCCCAGGCCGACTGCATCGGGCAGACCACGTCGTAGCGGCCCTGGACGATGACGCAGGGCAGGTGACGGATCTTGCGAACGTTGCGCAACAACTGGTCTTCACGCTTGAAGAATCCCTTGTTGATGAAATAGTGGCATTCGATGCGCGCGACCGCGATCGCGAAATCCTCGTCGCCCCACTTCTCGACGTTGTCCTCATCGGCCAGCAGGTAGCTCGTCGAGGCCTCCCAGATCGACCAGGCGCGGGCAGCCTGCAGGCGCGTCGCACGCCGCGGACTGGTCAGTCGCTTGTGGAAGGCCGAGACGAAGTCGCCTCGTTCCCGCAGCGGGATCGGCTTGATGTAATGTTCCCACCGGTCGGGAAACAGGGCGCTGGCGCCCTGCTGGTAAAACCAGTGAATCTCGGACTGGCGAAGCATGAATATGCCGCGCAGGACCATCTCGGTCACGCGTGCCGGGTGCGCCTGCGCATAGGCGAGCGCCAGCGTCGAACCCCAGGAGCCACCAAACACCTGCCAGCGTTCGATGCCGACGTGCTTGCGCAGTTTTTCGATGTCGGCGACAAGGTGAGCGGTCGTATTGTCCTCCAGGCTGGCGTGCGGCCGGCTGCGTCCGCAGCCACGCTGGTCGAACAGGACGATGCGATATCGCTGTGGGTCGAAGAAACGCCGCGCCCGTGCATCACAGCCCGCACCCGGGCCACCGTGCAGAAAGACGACCGGCTTGCCCCGTGGATTGCCGCATTCTTCCCAGTAGATCTGATGCACCGGAGAGACCTCCAGCAGGCCGCTGTTGTACGGCTTGATGGCGGGGTAGAGATTGCGACGGGGAGTGCTCTTGGTGCGGCCTGCGGTCATCGTGTCACCTTTGTCGTTGGGTCCGGCCGGGGGCGCCGGATGATCTCAGAATTCATACTCTTCGCTGTGCGCAGCGTGCATCGAATAGGCGGCGGTGCCAAGCCGCGTGTGGCGCGTGGCGATACGCATCTGCCCGGTCATCCAGTAAGCCGCGGTCATCGACCCCAGCGTCAGCGGCTCCGCCATCGTTACGTGAACGATCTGGTTTGGCGGTGGCGGCGGCACGTGAATACAGGCCCCATAAAACGGCACGAGGAAGAGTTCCGTGACGCGTCCCTGCCGGTCGATCTCCAGGGGGACGATAAATCCGGGCAATCGAACCACGCGGTCGGCGAGATCCGGGTTGATGCCGGAACTGTCAGCTTGTCCCGGCGGCGGCGTGCTCTCGCCGAGCAGGTAGTCGTGCACCGCCGTCGGCGGCACCAGGGAAGCCGTATCGCGCTCGTCAGCTGGTAACAGGTCCTGCCACTCGATTTCACGTGCCGGGCCGGCAGCGCCGGCCTCCGGCGCCGCAGCGGGCTGCGAGGCCGGCTGCGCATGGGCGGCGATGGACAGCCACAGGCCGAGCAGCGCGCTGGCGAACCCGGACCAACCCCGGATGCGTGCCGTTGCTTTCACAGTCGAATCGTCAGTCCGTCCGCGAGCGACAGACGGTAGGCGCGCCAGGCCGGATAGGCGCCCAGCAGCAGGGCTGAGACCAGTACCGCGCCGAGCAGCATCCCGTCCGTTGCAGTCAGCCCGCTGATCGGCAGGTCGATGCCATAGCGCTCTGCAATCCAGGGGCGCAGCGTGCCGACGATCGCGTAGACCAGCAGCACGCCCAGGGCAATGCCGCTGCTGACCAGGAAGGCTGACTCCAGCAGCAACAGGCCGAACACGTGCCTGGGCTGGGCCCCCACCGACCGGAGGATCGCCATCTCCCGGCGTCGTTCATTCAGGCTCGTCAATATGGACGCCATCATGCCGAGCAAACCGGCCAGCGCGACACAGGCTGCGACCAGCATCAGCGCCCGGTCGGCGACCCCAACCGCCTGCCACAATTGCACCAGTGCCACACCCGGGATCACTGCCTGCAGCGGCTCCGCTGCGTACTCATTCAGGGCCCGCTGCATCAACAGCACCGAGTCGCGTGATTTCATGCCCACGAGGAATGCGCTCAGGCCGCGATCGCCGGGAACGCCGGCGGACTCCGATGCGTGGATTTCGTCGATAAAAGCCAGGTCCACGTGCAGCGCCCGGTCCACCGGTGTTCCCGTGGGCGCCAGTATGCCAACAACGACGCCGGGATCTGCCTGATGCGTTTGAAAGCTGCCTTCGCCGATGCCGTGGGCAATCACGATGGAATCGCCGGTCGAGTAGCCCAGCCTGCGGGACACCTCGTATCCGAGCACCACCTCGTTACCGCCGACAAACGGTCGGCCGGCGCGAAACGCGAGTGCCTGCCGCTGCCCGTACCGGTAGTGGGCAAAGAACGCCGGGCTGGTACCGACGACGCGATAGCCCTGGTGCGAGTCGCCGAGGGACAGCGGAATGGTCCAGGCGACGTCGCGGTGTTGCGAGACGATCCGGTAGGTTTGCCACGAGACATTGGCCGTTGGATCGCCAATCCGGAAAACCGAATAGAGCAGCAGGTTCAGCGGACCACTGCGCGCGCCCACGACCAGGTCGGTGCCGGAAATGGTGCTGGCAAAGCTTTCGCGCGCCGCGGTCCGAAGTTTCTGCACGCTGAGCAGCATGGCCACGCTGACCGCGATGGCAAACACCGTCAGCATGACGCTGCCACGACGATTCCAGAGGCTTTGCAGGGCCAGGCCTGCCAGTGCGCTCATGAAAGTCCCCCACCTGCGGTCCGCCGATTGATCGAGTTCAGCTCGATGCAACGGTCGAATCCGCTTCCAAGTGACCGATCGTGGCTGACAAACACGACCGCGGTTTCATTCGCACGGCATTCACTCATCAGTAACTTCAGGAAGGAAGCCTGCGAATCGGCGTCGAGGGCGGACGTGGGTTCGTCGGCGACCAGGATCGATGACCGGCCGAGCAGCGCCCGCGCTGCGGCGACCCGCTGTTGCTGGCCCACGCTGAGTTCGGCGACCGGGCTGTGCAGGACGGCGGGATCGGTCAGGCCGAGTGCGCCGAGCAGGCGCTCTGCCTCGGTGTGCGGGTCTGTAATCCGGCGGGCGCGGCCCCGTGAGAAGCGCAGCGGTAGCAGGACATTCTGCAACACCGACAGGTACGGCAGCAGATTGAAAAGCTGGAAAATGAAACCCAGGTGTTCGCCCCGGAATGCATCTCGACGCCTTGCGGAAAGCTCGCTGAGGTCCTGGCCCAGCAATCGCACCGACCCCTCGGTCGGTTCGATCACACCGGCAATGAGCGCGAGCAGCGTACTTTTCCCGCTGCCGCTGGGGCCGTGCAGCAGGACGGTCTCGCCTCGGGCAATAAGGAGCTCCGGCAGGTCGAGAAGCGGCCTGGCGGCTGTCCAGCCATAACACAGCTTGTTCAGTTCGATGGCGTTATCGGGCAAGAACCTGGCTCACTTTCCCCTGTTCAGCGCACAGTTTGAACGACAGCGGCGAGAAGGGCACGGTTCATGTCGGCCCCGGAAATGCCGCTCGCCGGCCGCGACAGTTGGAACCGTCAGCGAGTAGACGGCATAATCGACCGCAAATGCATAACCAGAATCGGTCGTCCCGCCGTACCCGTTGCGTCCGGGCGGGTCACCCAGGGCAGTGAGAACCAATTCGGAGGCCCTGGCGGGCGTCCTCTCGCGCGGTCTGCCCACCGTGTGCCTGGTGACCGGCACCGAGCCGCTGCTGATCGCGGAAGCCTGCGACGCGATTCGCGCCAAGGCTCGAAGCGAAGGCTATGCCGACCGGGAGGTGCATTTCCTCGAGCGCAGTTTCGACTGGAACGAATTGCTGGCGGACGCGGCCAGCCTGTCCTTGTTTGCGACGCGTCGCCTCATTGAACTGAAGTTTTCCTCCCCACCCGACGCAGTTGCGGCCAAGGCGCTGACCGGTCTTGCAGAGCGACCGCCGCAGGACACCTTGCTGCTGGTCTCGGGCGAACTGGAATGGAAAAGGCAGCAGGTGGCCTGGGTTAAATCCTATGAGAAGGCCGGCCTGCTCGTGCTGCCGCGTGAGGTCGGCCGCGACGCGCTGCCGGGCTGGATTCGCGAGCGCCTCGAGCAGCGCGGCGTAGCGCTGGCCCCCGAGGCTGCAGAACTGCTGGCTGACCGGGTCGAGGGCAACCTGCTGGCCGCTCAGCAGGAGATTGAGCGCATTGCATTGCTGATGCCCGGCGCCACTCTCGATACACAGGCGGTGCAGGACCTGGTCTCCGACAGCGCGCGCTACGACGTTTTCGAGCTGGCGGCAACAGCCCTGGCGGGTCAGCCGGCCCGGGCGCTGCGCGTCCTTGCAGGGCTCAGGGCCGAGGGGCGTGAGCCGACGCTGATCATCTGGGCACTGGCGCAGGGTCTGCGGACGCTCTCCCGGGCCGAGCGCTGGCGCAGTGAGGGCCGGGCGGTTGAGGCAATGTTCAATGCGGAGCGAACCTGGTTCAGTCTCAGACGGCCGGTGGCTGTCGCGGTCAATCGCCTGTCCCGGGACCGCATCGATCACCTGATGCGCGCCGCGGCGCGCGCCGACCTTGTTACGAAGGGCGGCCTGCGCGGTGATCCGTGGGTGGAACTGGCGGGTCTGGTCGCCGGCATCAGCGGCATCCGGCTTGCTGCATGAGCCCTATCGGCGTTTTTGGTGGCACGTTTGATCCCATTCACTACGGTCATTTGCGCACGGCGTTCGAGTTACAGAGCCTGCTGCGTCTCGGTGAAGTGCGATTTGTGCCCGCCGGCGATCCGCCGCACCGAGCCGCGCCGCTGGCCGATGCGGGTATGCGACTTGCCATGGTCAGTGCGGCGATCTCGGGGCAGCCCGGTTTCGTTGCCGACGACCGCGAGGTGCGCCGTCAGGGCCCGTCCTATACGCTGACGACGATGGCTGAACTGCGGCAGGAGTTTCCCGCGACGTCGCTGTGTCTTTTGATCGGTATGGACGCGTTCCTCGGCTTGTCCGAGTGGCACCGCTGGCAGGAGATCCTGCCATTGACGCACATCGTGGTTGCGCATCGCCCGGGTTGGCGCACACCGTCGGCTGGTGTGCTGGGTGATCTGCTGACCGAACGCCGGGCGGGCAGTGCGGCGGAACTGCATGAGCAGCCGGCTGGCCGGATTCTGGTCCAGCCGGTGACTCAGCTCGAGATTTCTTCGACCGAACTCCGGGATATCGTTGGCTCGGGACGCGATCCGCGTTACCTGGTGCCCGATGCAGTCCGGGAAATGATCCAGGATACTGGATGCTATACGAGCGACCACACGAGGTGAGCATGTCCGAGAAGCGAGCAGGAACGACACGTAAGACGGCCGCCAAGGCCAGTAAACCCGCGTCGACCCCGAAAAAGAAGACGAGCGGAAAGACCGGCCGGAAGACTGCAAAAAGAGCCTCGGAATCCCGCGCGAAGCCGGCGGGCAAAACCGCCCGGACCAAGGCTGCCGGAACCCGAAAAGCCCAACTCAAGCCGACACTGCAGCAGGTCGTGCTCGGCGCTCTCGCGGACATGAAAGCGATTGATGTTAAAACACTGGACGTCAGGCAGCTGACCGACGTGACTGACACGATGGTCGTGGCCAGCGGCACGTCCAGTCGACACGTCACCTCGATTGCGGACCGCGTGTTGCAGCGCTGCCGGGAGGCGGGGTATCGCCCGCTGGGCGTTGAGGGTGAGCAGGACGGCGAGTGGGTGCTGCTCGATCTCTATGATCTGGTGCTGCACGTGATGCAACCCAGGGTCCGTGATTTCTATGCGCTGGAGAAGCTTTGGGAAGGCGGGGGCGCGGCAGCGTGAGCCCGTGGGAGAAATCGAGTGTTGATGCGCATTGTCGCGGCCGGTACCAGAATGCCAGGCTGGGTGACTGCCGGCTTTCATGAGTACGCGGATCGCTTGCGCGGTGAGTACCGACTCGAGTTGAACGAGGTCCCGCTGGGCAGGCGGGGCGGCGGCGATGTCCGTCGGGCTGTCGAGGGCGAAGGCCGGCGAATGCTGGCGCGTGCGGGCGAGCGGGCCTACATCGTCGCATTGCAGGTCGAAGGTCGCGCTTTTTCCACCGGACAGCTGGCTCGCTGGCTCGAAGAAAGGGCTCGCAGTGCGGACTCGCTGGTCTTTTGTATTGGCGGACCGGACGGGTTGGCCCCCGAGGTGGATGAACGGACCCGGCAGCGGTGGTCGCTTTCACCGCTGACGCTGCCGCACGGCCTCGCGCGCGTGGTGGCCGCCGAAGCCCTGTACCGCGCGGTGAGTGTCATCAAGGGATTGCCTTATCACCGGGCCTGATTGCGAAGCTGCCGGTGGACAACGCGCACACCAGCGGGTTCAATTTTCCGTTTAGCCTGAGCGACTGGAGTTCAATATGCATCCTTACCCTCACCTTTACACCGTACAGGCCTCGGCGATGCCCGAAGGCGATGCGCCCGTGTCGTCGCCGAGACTGCCCACACTGGTCACTGCGCCGCCGGCGGAGTTCGGCGGACCGGGTGACCGCTGGTCGCCCGAAACACTGCTTTGCGCCGCCGTCGCTGATTGCTTCCTGCTCAGTTTCCGGGCCGTTGCACGCGCTTCAAAGTTCGACTGGCAGGCTCTGGAATGCCAGGTCGATGGCACGCTGGACCGTGTTGACGGGGTCACGCGTTTCACGCAGATGAACGTCGTGGCGACCTTGCGTGTCCCCGCCGGCGCAAATCACGACAAGGCGGTCAAGCTGATGGAGAAAGCCGAACACGTTTGCCTCGTCTCGAATTCCCTTGTCGCAGAGCGCCTGCTCGAGACAACGGTCATTGAGGTCTGAGCATCGGATGACCGACCTTGCCCTCTACCTCGCTTCCGCGTCGCCCCGTCGCAGCGAACTGCTGCGGCAGATCGGCGTGCCGCACGAGATCCGGCCAGTGTCGGTGGACGAGACGCCGCTGCCCGAAGAAGACGCGACGCGTTACGTGAGTCGACTCGCGAAGTGCAAAGCCGAGGCATTGTGGATGCAGCTCGGGGACGCAGAGCGCGCGCCGGTGCTCGCGGCGGATACGGCCGTCGTGCTCGATGGCGTAATCTTCGGTAAGCCGGAAGGGCACGACGAGGCCTTGCGCATGCTGCGGTCGCTGTCCGGGCGAACCCACCAGGTTCACACCGCGGTGGCACTTTTCCGGGAGCGCGGTCTGGATGTCCGCATCAGCAGCAGCGACGTGACGTTCCGGCCGCTCGACGAGACGGAAATCCAATGGTACTGGCTGACCGGGGAGCCAGCCGGCAAGGCCGGCGGATACGCCGTGCAGGGCAGAGCGGCGGTGTTTATCAGTCGGATCGAAGGCAGTTACTCCGGCGTCATGGGATTGCCGCTGTACGAGACCTGGCAGCTGCTTTCGAACGTCATGCGCCTGGGTGAGGTCGCGGCATGACCACCGAGATTGTCGTCAATGTCAGCCCGCGTGAGACCCGCGCGGCCCTGCTCGAAAACGGTGTGCTGCAGGAGCTCTTCATCGAGCGGGCAAGTCGCATGGGCCTGGCGGGGAACCTTTACCAGGGGCGCGTATCAAGGGTCTTGCCCGGCATGCAGGCGGCGTTCATTGACATCGGTCTCGAGCGCACGGCTTTTCTGCACGTCTCCGATATCGTCCAGCCGGCCGATGCCGAGAGCGCGGCCGATGCGCCTCGCCGCGACAACATCCGGGAACTCGTCAGCGAAGGCGCTGACATCCTGGTGCAGGTTCTCAAGGACCCGCTCGGAACAAAAGGAGCCCGCCTGACGACGTTCGTGACGATCCCGTCGCGTTATCTCGTCTACATGCCTTTTGGCAATGGTGTCGGTGTTTCGGCGCGAATCGAGAACGAGGAAGAACGCCAGAGGCTGCGCGAGGTCGTTCACGCCTGCCTGGGCGAGAACGAGGCAGGGGGCTATATCGTTCGCACGGCCGCGGAAGGCGCAACTCATTCGGCCTTGCGCGCGGACATGATGTTCCTGCACAAGTTGTGGAACGTACTGGCCAGCCGGGCGCGCTCGGCCGCATTCGGCTCCCTGGTGCACGAAGATCTCGCGCTGCCGCTGCGACTGATGCGTGATCTCGTCGGTGAAGGCGTCGATCGCGTGCTGGTCGACCATGCAGATACCTGCCGGCGCATGTCGGAGTTCGCGGCAACGTTCATGCCGGGGCTCAACGTCAAGGTGGAGAACTACACGGGCAGCCGACCGGTTTTTGATTTGCAGGGCGTCGAGGAGGAAGTGCAGCGTTCGCTGGAGCAGAAGGTGGCGCTCAAGTCCGGAGGATACCTGGTCATCGACCAGACCGAGGCGCTGACCACGATTGACGTCAACACGGGTGCCTATGTCGGACACCGTAATCTCGAAGAGACAATCTACCGGACCAACCTGGAGGCGGCGGTTGCTATTGCGAGGCAGCTGCGGCTGCGCAATCTCGGCGGGATCATCATCATCGACTTCATCGACATGGAGGAGATCGAGCACCGACGGCAGGTGCTGCAGGCGCTGGAAAAAGCCCTCGCGGCGGATCACGCCAAGACCCACGTGTCGGCCGTGTCGCAACTCGGCCTGGTGGAGATGACCCGAAAGCGTACGCGTGAGAGCCTGGCTCATCAGCTGTGTATCGACTGCCCGACCTGCGAAGGTCGCGGTTTCGTCAAGACACCGGAGACCGTCTGTTACGAGATCTTCCGCGAGATTCTAAGGCAGGCCGGGCAATTCGATTTTCAGAAGCTGCTCGTGCTCGCGAACAACGACGTCATCGAGCGACTCCTCGATGAGGAGTCCGCGGCCCTGGGCGAACTCGAACTGCAGGTAGGCAAGCCCATCCAGTTGCAGACCGAGGCCCTTTACGTAATCGATCAGTATGACGTGGTGCTGATGTGACGAAGCGCGCCCGGCGCAGTCCCTGGGCGCGCCTCTGGCGTATCGCCGCCGGACTGCTGGGCACCGTGCTGATCCTCGCAGCGTTGCTGCTTGGCGCGCTGCGGCTCGGACTGGCCCTTCTGCCGGACAACGTGCAGCGGGTGCAGGCCTGGCTGGAAGAGCAGACCGGCCTGCGCGTCGAAGTCGCAGACCTCGATGCGCGCATGCGGATGTTCGGTCCCGAAATCGTGCTGCGCAATGTCACCGTGATGGATCAGGGCGGAGAGCAGGCGCTGTTCAGGACGCGCGAAGGATCGGTCGGGCTCGATCTTCTGAGTCTTTTCAAGACCGGTGACATCGTCGCCGGGCGAATACGCTTTGTCGGGCCGAGTGTCACGATCGTGCGACTCGAGGATGGGCGGATAAGGCTGCTGGGCCTGAAGGAGCGACCGGCCAGCGAATCGGATTTTGATCTCGACCGGCTGCCAGCGGGCATCGTCGAGATCGTCGAAGCGAGCGTCTTGTTTCGGGATGACAAAACCGGCCGCGGCCCCTGGCGGCTCGATGCGCTTGACCTGACGCTCGAGCGGCACCACGACGCGGTCGCAGTATCGGGCTCAGCCCGGTTACCGGAGACGATCGGGGCGGGCATCCGGTTCGAGGGCAGCCTGGAAGGATCACTGCGTGAACCTGAGAGTCTCAATATCAGCGCTGACGTGAGCACCGATCGATTGAATCTGGTCGGCGTTGCGGATTTCCTGCCCGGTCAGTTTGCGCAGCCGCTGGCGGGCTTTGGGCCGGTTTCTGCCGTGCTGGTCGTGGAAAACGGTCAATTGCGTACCGCGCGACTGCGGCTCGATGTCGAGAACGCAGTACTGGAAATGCCGCCGCGCGAACCCGCGCCCGTCGCAACGCTGGTCACCTCGGAGCCCTATCGCGAGCCCGGCTCGAAGCCGATGAGTGCGCCAACAATGGACATGACGATCGTTGAGCGGCCCGCACAGCGACTGCCTCGGCAGGTCCGCTATGAGCGACTGTCGGGTCGGGTTCGCCTGCGCCAGGAAGGCGAGCAGTGGGTCTTCGCAGTCCGCGACCTGGTGACTGTGATGAACGGCGTGCCGGCCGCGGCGGCGAATCTTCAGGGGCAGTTTCGTGGCAATCCACGCACGACCTTCGCGATGCAACTCTCTGCGGGCGATCTGAAACTGGCGCCGTTCTGGCCGCTGGTGCTGGCCTTCGCACCGGCCGGCTTTGATCGCTGGTCCGGGCTGGATCCGCAGGGCGAGATCGTCTCCCTGAACGGAGAACTGGTGCGTGAGCGCGCCGGCGCGCCGCCCGATTTCCAGATCAGCGCCGAAGTGGAAGGATTTTCGCTGCGGCCGACCGGGCGTCTCCCGGGCATTGCCGGCATCAGTGCCAAAGTCTCCGGTACGGAGCAGCAGGGCATGATTGCTTTGCGGGGGCGGCAGGCGAGCTTCAGTTTCCCGAGGATGTTTCGAGAGCCGCTGCAGGTTGACAGCGCGTCAAGCAATCTCACCTGGCGCCGGGATGGGCGGGCCTGGATCCTCGCCACGCCACTTTTCGAGCTCGAGCAGGCGGCCAACCGCGCGCAGGGCTCACTTGAGTTCCAGTTTGAAAGGGGCGCGATCTCACCGCGGCTGACACTCGATGCCCAGGTCCAGCAGGCCGAGCTTGCCGACGTTCGCAGGTACGTGCCTGTCGGCCGGCTGCAGCCGCGCACGGTCGTCTGGCTCGAGCAGGCATTTGGCGCGGGAAGGGTGCACAACGGCAAGGTCAACTACCATGGCCCGGTGCGGAACTTTCCTTTCGAACAGGGGGAAGGAGACTTCCGTGCGAGTGCCGAAATTCAGGGCGCCACGCTGAACTATTACGACGGATTTCCGCCGATCACCCAGGCTGACGGCTTGGTCGAGTTCCACAATGAATCGACGCAAGCGCGCGTGCAGGGCGGACGTGTCGGCGCTCTGCAGCTGACGAGCGCCGAATGCCTGATTGCGGATTACCGGGCTCCGGTCATCGAGGTGGATGCGGCCGCCCGTGGTGATCTCGAGAGTGCCCTCGACACGGTGAAGAACAGCCCTCTGGCCGCGCAACTCGGCAACCAGTTTCAGGCAATGACCGGCCAGGGTCCGGCCGACTACCAGTTACGCCTGAAGATCGCGACGGGCAGTGAGGCCGATCCCTACTATCGCGTGATTGCCGATCTCAAGGGTGCGACACTGGGCCTGCCCTTCCTGAATTCGCCCCTACAGAAGGTCAAGGGCCGGCTCGAGATCGAGGGTCTTCGGGTTCAGGCGCCATCGCTGAGCGGCGAACTGCTCGGCGGGCCTTTCGAGCTGACACTTGAGCCACGCGCGCTGCGGCGCGGGGTTAGTGCGGCGATCGACCTGCACGGTCGCGGGCGCGCGGCCGGTTCGCAATTGCCGCCGCTGATCGGCCTGCCGACGGGTATCGGCATGAAAGGCACGGCTGCATGGACGCTGGACGGTCACCTTGAACGACAAGCGAAGGGGGAACAGTGGCCCACGCAGCTGCAGGTACGCACGGACCTCTCCGGCGTGGAAATCAGCGCGCCACGTCCACTGGGGAAGAGAGCCGAGGAGACCCGTGACACCGTGGTGAGCCTGCTGATCCCTGCCAGCGGGCGTACCGACGTGAACCTGGAGACCGGCTCTGCGCGCGCCGCACTGCGCTTTGAGCGCGGAGCCGGCGGGAAATGGAACCTCGACCGGGGCATGGCACGCTTCGATGGCGAGCCGGTGACGTTACCGGCGCGGACGGGTCTGCAGGTTGCAGGTAACTGGCCTGACTTCGAACTCGGTGAGTGGCTGGCTTTGCGATCGACCGAGCCTGGGCAGCGAGCCCTGGCCGACTGGCTAGGCAACGTCGATGTTCATCTGGATCGAGCGCGCGTGTTTGGCTTCGAATTCGATGACGTCGGGCTCAAGCTGTCACCGGGCCCGGCCGCATGGGAAGCTTATGTATCCGGGCCCATGGCCGACGGTCGCATAACCATTCCCGACGACACTCGGGGCGGCTTTCCGATCGTGCTCGAAATGGGGCGACTGGAGTTGCGCGGTGCCGGATCGGATGCTGCGGGGAGCACGGCTGAAGACCGCGACCCTCGAACGCTGCCGGCCCTGCTCGTGCGCGCCCAGGAGTTACTCTGGGAATCACGACGTTTCGGCTGGCTGCAGGCGGATGTGGTGCAGACCCCCGACGGGCTGCGCCTTTCGCGGCTGGCCACCCAGTCGCCGCATTTCAATCTGCGCGGTACAGGCGCCTGGACAATCGAGGGCGATGGGTCGCGGACGCAGCTGGACCTTGAATTTCGCAGCGACGACCTGGCCCAGGCTTCCAGGGCCCTGGATTACCGTGACGCTGTCGAAGCAAAAAAAGCCTTCGTCCGCGCGAGCCTGAACTGGTCAGGCGGGCCCTCGAGCGACGCACTGGCGCGCATGAACGGTACCCTGAAGCTGGAGCTTGATCACGGCAGGATAACCACGGTCGAGCCCGGAGCCGGGCGGGTGCTCGGGCTGTTGAGCGTTGCGGCATTGCCCCGCCGGCTGGCGCTCGATTTTCGGGACGTTACCGAGACGGGCCTGGCGTTCGATACGGTTCGTGGCGATTTTGATGTCCGTTCGGGCAGCGCTTATACCGGGAACCTGCTGCTCAAGGGCCCGGCGGTGGACATTGGTATTGCCGGGCGGACCGGCATCGCCGGGCAGGACTATGACCAGACCGTCGTGGTCAGCGGGAATCCCACCGGTCCGCTCGCCGTTGCCGGTGCGCTGGCCGCAGGTCCGGTCATCGGCGCCGGCGTTCTCGTCCTGTCCCAGTTGTTCAAGGGGCAGTTGCAGGGCCTCACGCGTGCCTACTATCGGGTCACCGGCCCTTGGTCAGATCCGGTCGTGCAGCGCATCTCGGCATCTGAGCAACCTGCCCTCGACGTGCCGGGCGAGCGGCAGCCGCCCGACGCCGCCCCACCTGAGGGGCAACCCTGATGCTCGTAGCAGCCGTGCAGATGAACTCGAGCGCCGGTCTGGAGCAGAACCTGCAGAGCGCGGAAAAATGGCTGCGCCTTGCGCATGGCCAGGGCGCCCGGCTCGCCGTACTGCCGGAGAACTTCGCATTCATGGGTCGCGACGAGCGTGACAAAATCGAGCTCGCCGAAATTCAGGGCGACGGGCGCATACAGGACTTCCTCGCCGGGCTGGCGACGGAGCTGCGCCTGTGGATCGTGGCGGGCACGATTCCGCTGCAGAGCCCTGATTCAGGGAAAGTTGCTTCGGCCTGCCTGGTTTTCGACGACCGGGGCCGGATCGTGGCGCGTTACGACAAGATTCACCTGTTCGACGTCTCGTTGCCGGGCCGCGACGAACGCTACCGGGAATCTGCGACGGTGGCCGCCGGGACGATGCCGGTCTGCGTTGACACGCCGGTCGGCCGGCTGGGCCTCAGCGTCTGTTATGACCTGAGATTTCCGGAACTTTTCCGGCGCCTGCTCGAGATGGGTGCACAGTGGTTCTGCGTGCCATCGGCCTTTACGGCCGCCACCGGTCGCGCGCACTGGGAGGTGCTGCTGCGCGCAAGGGCTATTGAGAATCTTTGCTACGTGGTCGCGCCGGCTCAGTCCGGCCTTCATGACAATGGGCGTGAGACGCACGGGGATTCGATGATAATCGACCCCTGGGGGCGCGTGCTTGGCCGGTTGCCCGACGGTCCGGGAACGGTCCTGGGCGACATAGACCTCGTCGCACAGCGTGACCTCAGGCAGAATTTCCCCTCCGTCGAGCATCGACGACTGACGAGCTGAGAATCATGCGTACCGAAATACCCCCGGCCTTGTTCGCTCCACGCGCGCCGATCGGCGACGCCACGATCGAAACCGAGCCGCTAGAACTGGCCCGCTCATCGCTGTTGTTGCCGGCTGGCCTCAACGAGGACCGGGTGGCCGATGTCCTCGGCGATGTCATGGGTCACGCCGTCGACTACGCGGATGTTTATTTCCAGCTCATCCGTGACGAATCCTGGTCACTGGAGGACGGGATCGTCAAAGACGGTGCGCACAGTATTGACGGTGGCGTGGGCGTGCGAGCCTTGTCCGGCGAAAAAACCGGTTTTGCCTATTCGGACGAGGTCGTATTGCCGGCATTGCTGGAGGCCGCTCACGCGGCACGCGCAATTGCGCGCAGCGGAGCGTCGGGATCGGTGCAGACCTGGCGCGCGTCCGGCCGGCAGTCCCTCTATCGGCCGCTGGATCCGCTGGAGACACTGGAAGATCGTGCCAAGGTCGAGCTGCTTGAGAGCATCGACCGCGAGGCTCGTGCGCTGGATTCCCGCGTCACTCAGGTTATGGCGAGTCTCAGCGCCACGCATGAGACGATCCTCGTGATGGCGAGCGACGGCACGCTGGCAGCCGACGTGCGCCCGCTCGTGCGGCTCAACGTCGCGCTGATCATGGAGCAAGGCGAGCGTCGCGAGCAGGGGTATGCCGGTGGCGGGGGACGCTTTGGTTATGATGAGTTTCTCGTCTCGGGACGCTGGCGTGAGCTGGTTCGCGAAGCGGTGCGAACGGCGCAGGTGAACATCGAGGCGATTCCGGCGCCGGCAGGAACCATGAACGTGGTCCTTGGGCCGGGCTGGCCCGGTGTGCTGCTGCACGAGGCGGTCGGGCATGGACTCGAAGGTGATTTCAATCGCAAGGGAACCTCGGCCTTCAGTGGCCGGATGGGTGAGAAGGTGGCGGCCGCGGGGGTTACGGTTGTCGACGACGGCACACTCGCGGCGCGCCGGGGATCGCTGAACATCGATGACGAGGGCACTCCGACAGGCCATACGACGTTGATTGAGGACGGCGTCTTGCGCGGCTACCTGCAGGACAAGCTCAATGCGCGACTGATGGGCGTATCGCCGACAGGCAATGGCCGCCGCGAGTCGTTTGCGCACCTGACGATGCCGCGCATGACCAACACCTACATGCTGCCCGGGCCGCACGTACCGGAGGACATCATCGCCTCCGTGGACAAGGGTCTCTACTGCCGTAACTTTGGTGGCGGCCAGGTCGATATCACGTCCGGAAAATTTGTCTTCTCCGCCAGCGAGGCGTACCTGATTGAGGGCGGCAAGGTCACGCGCCCCGTCAAGGGTGCGACCCTGATCGGAAACGGCCCGGAAGTGATGACGCGTGTGTCGATGGTCGGAAACGACCTTCGACTCGATGACGGCGTGGGCACCTGCGGCAAGGACGGGCAGAGCGTGCCGGTCGGGGTGGGTCAGCCGACCCTTCGCGTCGACGGGCTGACCGTTGGCGGCACAGGCTGAAAAACAAGGGGGCGAGGCAACGGTGATGTGGATTCCGCGACCTCTCTACGAGTCCCTGCCGTACGTCTACATTACGGCTGGCGTCGCGGCGCTGCTGCTTTCGTTTGCAATCGATCGCGGTCCGCGGGGGCTTTTGCTGGCGACAGGATTGGTCTCCCTGACCGCCGGACTCGTGTTGTGGATGCGCCGCCGGGATTACCGTGCGGCGCGCCGCGAGTACAACGCGCGTTCGCTCGACGAGTGACGGCGCGCGGCTCTCATCTGTCGTTACCGTCTTCGGTCAGCTCATCGAGCGCTTCGAGTTCGTCTTCGTCTTCGTCCGCGTCATCGGAGTCGAGCAGTTCAGGCTGAGAATCTTCGCGGAAATACTGAATCTGGTGCGTACCGATCTTGACGACATCCTCGGGAACGAGCTTGTGCCGTCTCACGCGGCGGCCGCCGACAAAGATGCCGTTGGTGCTGTTCAGGTCCTCGATCGAGCTGCTGCCGTCGACCGAGGTCAGTATCTGGGCGTGGTGTCGGCTGACGAACCGACTGTCGATTTGAAGATCGTTGTCTGAGGTTCGGCCGATTACGAATCGGCCGGGCACGATGTAGGCCTCGGATGCCACGGTGCCTTTCTGCGAGACCACGATTCGTCCGACGGGCGGCTGCAGCTGGGGAGATGTTTCGTCGAGCAGTTCCTGCAGATGCGTGCTGGTTCGTGCGGCGTACTCCGCCCACTGCAGCTCTTCGATGGCAGAGTTCAGGTCTTCGAGCGAAACCGTGCTGTGATCCTGGGCGAAAGCGGCGAGCAATGCCGTGTCGCAAAGCGTATTTATCAGCCTCGGGATGCCGCCGGTGTATTTAAAGATAACCGGAAACGTGTCAGCGGAAAATATTTCACGATCACCGGCTCCGGCCACGTTCAGTCGGTGCTGCACGTATTCGCTCATCTCATCGGCCGACAGTGCCGTGAGATGAAAACGCAGCCGGACCCTCTGCCGAAGTTGCACGAGGTCGGCCGAATCGAGTTTTTCATTCAATTCGGGTTGACCGGCGAGGATGATGCGCAGCACTTTTTCTTTCGTCGTCTCGATGCCCGAGAGCAGGCGAACTTCCTCCAGAACCTTGTTCGTGAGGTTCTGTGCCTCGTCGACAATCAGCAGCACCTTGCGGCCGTTGGCGTACTGCTCAATCAGAAAGTTATTGAGGGTCGCCAGCAGTTCGGCTTTTCGCATCCGGAACGGGCTGAATCCAAACTGGGCCAGCAGCGTCTGAAGAAACTCGATCGGCGTTACCTGGGTCTGGTTGATCTGGGCGATGACGACGTCCTGATCGATTTCCTTCAGGAACGTTTCGATCAGCGTCGTCTTGCCGGCGCCGATTTCGCCGGTGATGACCACGAAACCGTCCGTAAACCAGATCGTGGACTCCATGTACGCCTTGGCGCGCGAGTGAATCTGGCTCAGGTACAGGAATGCCGGGTCCGGGCTCAGGCGGAACGGCAGCTCCGAGAGTTGGAAGTGTTCAAGGTACATGCAGTCCTCCAACGCCTACTATAAGAGACCTTGCCCCGCCTGCAAGAATGCGTTCTGTCACATTATCGCCGCGGTGTCATTGGTCGGTGGGCGTAAATCGTGAACTGCGGCCGTGCCGCCGGCTATCCGCTACCGCGGCAGCTGTCGTTCCAGCCTGCGCAGGACTGCTTCACGTTCGACCGGCGAATCGGCGACCACGGTGCAATGCCCGAGCTTGCGCCCCGGTCGAGGCTGTTTGCCGTAGTCATGCAGATGAACTCCCGGGAGCGCCAGCACGCGGTCCGGGCGCGGCATCGCGCCGATCAGGTTGACCATGGCCGAATGTCCCACCGCGCGGGTCTCGCCGAGTGGCAGGCCCGCGATCGCACGCAGGTGATTCTCGAACTGAGAGGTCATTGCGCCCTCGATCGTCCAGTGGCCGGAGTTATGGACGCGCGGTGCCATTTCGTTCGCAATCAGTCGCCCACGCTGGACAAAGAATTCAACGGTCAGCACGCCCGCGTAGTCGAAGAAATCGAGCAGCCGGCCCAGGCACTGCTCGGCGCATCGCTGCTGTGCCGGGCGGCGCAAAGGCGCTTTGGTGACCCTGAGAATCCCATCCCGGTGCGTATTGCCCGACAGCGGGTAGCTTCGTGTTTCGCCGCGCGTGCTCCGGGCGCCGATGATCGAGACCTCGCTGTCGAATGCGATGAACTTCTCGAGTATCAGTGGCACACTGCCGAGCGCCTGCCACGCCGCGTCGACCTGCGAGCGCCTGCGCAGGCAGACCTGGCCACGCCCGTCGTAACCCAGCCGGCGAGTCTTCAGTACGGCCGGCAGTCCCAGTACTTCGACCGCCCGCTCCAGTTCGGCCCGGGTGTCTATCGCCCGGAAGTCGGGGGTGGGTATGCCCAGACGCTGGAACAATTCCTTCTCCAGCAGTCGATCCTGGGAAACACGCAGGGCATCTGCCGGCGGCAGGCAGGGCCGCGTTTTCGCGACACGCTGCAGCGCCTCGACCGGTACGTTTTCAAATTCGTAGGTAATCAGATCGACCTCGCGGGCCAGTCGGCGCAGGCTCGCGGGATCGTCGAATTCACCGGGCACGATGGCGGCGACCTGACCCCCCGGCGTATCGATCCCGGGATCGAGAAAGCGGAATCGCAGCGCGAGCGGGTAGCCTGCCAGTGCCAGCATGCGCCCCAGCTGGCCGGCACCGATGATGCCGATCTTCATTTCAGTGGTGGCTGGCGCGGATCCGGTTGCGCGAGCACCTTTTCAGTCTGCGCCGCTCGGAAGGCCTCCAGTGCCGTGAGAATACGCTCGTCGTGGCTGCCCAGGATCGAAGCGGCCAGCAGTGCGGCGTTGGTCGCACCCGCGGCGCCAATGGCCAGTGTCGCGACCGGAACCCCTGCCGGCATCTGCACGATCGACAGAAGTGAGTCCAGACCGTTCAGTGTCTTTGACTTCACCGGCACACCGAGCACCGGCAGCGTCGTCTTTGCGGCGGTCATGCCCGGCAGGTGTGCGGCCCCACCTGCACCGGCAATTAACACCTGCAGGCCCCGATCCCGCGCGGTGCTCGCATACTCGAACAGCAGGTCCGGTGTGCGGTGCGCCGAGACAACGCGGACCTCAAACGGTATGCCGAGGCTCTCCAGCGTTTCGGCGGCTGGCTTGAGGGTCTCCCAGTCAGAGGTCGACCCCATGATGATTCCAACGAGCGGTTTCATCAGGGCATTCTACACCGGTGCTCTCAGTTACTCTCCTGTGCTTCCTCCAGCGCTTCGCGCAGCCGACGAAACAACTGGCGAAAAGCGGCCGGTGGTCTGGCGGCATTCTTCTCTGCGCGGGCTTGCCTCGCGAGGGTCCGCAACTGGCGGAGGGTCGCCGGAGGGATCCGGTCGGCCAATTCGGTCCAGGCGTCCGGCTCATCGAGCAGGAGGCGGTCCCGCCAGCGCTCCACGGCGTGTTCCTGACGGGCGCGCTTGCGGTCAGTTTCCCGGCGCCGGGCCAGTGCTTCGCGAATCGGCTCCGCGTCGATGTCCCGCATCACCCGGCCAATGTACTGCCGCTGCCTCAGCAGGGCGCCGCGCTTGCTGATCGAACGGGCGGCTTCCACGGCGTCACGCAGCTTCTCATCCAGCGGCAGTGCATCGAGCTCCGCCTGCGGCAGCCCGATCAGTTGCTCGCCGAGCTTCTGCAGTTCCTCGCTGCGTCGTTTGAGCTCGCTCTTGCTTGGCGGCTCGTCGTCGATTTCCCATGACTCGCTCATCGGCGCTGGCTCGCTCCTCGGCTATCAGTGATCCGGGCCCCGGCACTGGTAGAATTATGCCCTTTGCTGCAAGGGCGTGACGATGAGCATGGAACAGTCTCTCGCATTGACTGCGGAAGGATCCGATCTGCCGGCTCTTGTCGAACTCGCGCTCGAAGAGGCAAAGGTGCTGGGTGCCAGCCAGGCGGAAGCGGCGATTACGATGGATGTCGGGTTCAGCGCGACAGCGCGAATGGGTGAAGTCGAGACCATCGAATACCATCGCGATCGGGCCATGGGCGTGACCGTCTACTTCGGCACGCGCAAAGGCTCCGCCAGCACGGCGGACTTAGGTCCCGGGGCGTTGCGCGAGACTGTCGCAAAGGCCTGCAGCATTGCGAAATTCACTGCGGAAGACCCGTGTGCCGGCCTGGCAGACCCGGAGGAACTCGCGCGCGAGATACGCGACCTCGACCTGATGCACCCCTGGGACATCACGCCGGAGGCCGCCTGTGAGATGGCCATTAACTGCGAGGCCGCGGCGCGTGCAGTTGACCCTCGGATCACGAATTCAGACGGTGCCAGCGTGACGACCCACCGTGGGATCCGTGCCTACGGCAATTCCCATGGTTTTCTGGCCGCCTCGCCGGGCACGGCGCACAGCATCAGTTGCGCGGTACTGGCGGTGGATGACGGCCACATGGAGCGTGACTACTGGTATACGACGCAACGCGACTGGCGAGATCTCGAGGATGCCCGTTCTGTCGGCCGACGAAGTGGCGAGCGTGCGCTCAGCCGGCTCGGTGCCCGCAAACTCGGCACCACCCGTGCGCCGGTACTCTTTGCGCCGGAAGTGGCTCGCGGCCTGATCGGCCACTTCGTTGGCGCCATCCGTGGCGGCAGTCAGTACCGGCGTTCATCGTTCCTGCTCGGGGCCGCGGGCCAGCACGTATTTCCACGGTGGCTCTCGATTTCGGAGCGACCGCACCTTCTGAAGGGGCTGGCCAGCGCACCGTTTGACCAGGAAGGCGTGGCCACCCGGGATCGGGAACTGGTCTCCGGTGGAGAACTGATGGGATACGTGCTGGGCAGCTATTCGGCGCGCAAGCTGGGCCTGCGTACGACTGGTAACGCCGGAGGTACCTACAACCTGCTGGTGCACGGTCGCGAGCGTGATTTCGACGCGATGCTCGGGCTGATGGGACGCGGTCTGCTCGTCACGGAGATGATGGGGCAGGGCGTGAACCCGGTGACCGGCGATTATTCGCGCGGCGCGACCGGTTTCTGGGTCGAGGATGGCCAGCTCGCCTACCCGGTGCACGAGATCACGGTGGCTGGCAATCTCAAGGACATGTATGGGCATATTGTAGACGTCGGCAACGATGTCGACCTGCGCGGCGGCATTCGCACGGGTTCTATACTGATCGAGGAGATGACGGTCGCCGGCAATTGATCGCCCGGCAATGGCCGCGGCTCATGCGCCGCTGATCAACTCACGAAGACTGCGTCCGGTCATGCTCGTCCGCAGCGCTGCGTCGGCCTTCTCAACCGTCACATCGGCGAGCGGCACCGGGGTGGGTTCGGGTCGCCGGGGGTCGGGGACTTCGTGCCGGATCGCGTCCATGATGTCCGCGAGCTGAATGCTGCCGAGATCACGGGCCGGAACCACCGTGTCGTCCTCTCCCGCCATGATCAGGCCGTGCTGTTCGAGTGTAACGAGCACCTCGTTGAGTACCGTCGCCTGGATAGCCAGCCGCTCCGAGAGGCCGCTGATGGTCCAGCGCGGACCGCCCTCCAGGAAACTCTCACCGATCAGGACCATGACGGACATCGCCAGCCGTTCGCGCAACACGCTCGTGGTCGGGATCTCGGCGTGGCCGGTACGCAGGTACTCCGGGTGCTGGACGTAGAACGAAAGCTGTGCGCCGAGCAACAGGACAAGCCAGCTCAGATGCAGCCAGACGAGAAACAGCAGCACCACCGCGAAGCCCGCATAGACTGCAAGGGTCCGCGTTGAATTGACAACCACGCGTGTGAACAGGGCGCCGATGCCTGCCCACAGCACGCCGCCGAAGCCGGCGCCCACCAGGGCCGGCACGAATCGAACCCGCGTATTCGGTATGTACAGGTACATGAACAGGAACAGGCCCACGACCATCACGTAAGGGGCGAAGTGGCCGCGCGCGCTGCCAGCGGGGTCGGCGTCTGCCAGTCTGGAAAGCTTGCCCACGACCGCACCGGCCTCGATTTCGATGGCTGCCAGCGACGCCATCGCGAGCACCGCGACGACCGGCCCTATCAGCATCACGATCAGGTACTCCGTCATTCGCCGACCGATACTGCGAGGACGTTCGACGTGCCAGGTGAAATTCAAGGCTTCTTCGACCTTCTTGATCATCGACAGGACCGTGTAGAGCAGGAATGCAAAGCCGATCGTGCCGAGCAGCGTCCCCTGCACGTTCTCGACGAAACCCATGATCTGCGTCGTCAGCGCCTGGCCCTCGCTGCCCAGCGGGCTAAGGAAATCGTTGAGTATCGGCTCGAGCTGGCGGTGATAACCGAAGGCCTTGAGGATGGAGAAGGCAACGGCAATTAACGGAACGATTGCGAACAGCGAGGAATACACGAGGCTCATGGCACGCAGGCTGAGGTCGCCCTTGAGCAGATCGCGCAGCAGCGCATACGCATAACGCAGCGGCACGGCGAGCCAGCGCGCGGGTTGCCCGCCGACGGCCTCCGGCAGATCGAAAAGCCAGTGCTCGATCTTCTGGGTCAGGCCTTTGAACATGGGGGCAGTTTACTTATTTCCAGAAGCGTCAGGCGGCGCCCCGACATGGGTGCCCGAACGATACAGGCAAACTGTCCAGGCCGGATGCGGTGAGCAAGCAAGGCCTGCTCAGCGGGTCAGTCGGCGCAGCGCTTCCTGGTATTTTTCCGCGGTCCGGCGAATGATATCCGCTGGCAGCCGGGGCCCGGGTGCGCGCTTGTCCCAGTCGAGTGTCTCGAGGTAATCACGGACAAACTGCTTGTCAAATGACGGGGGACTCTCGCCGGGCCGGTAAGTATCGACCGGCCAGAAACGAGACGAATCGGGCGTCAGCGCTTCATCGATCAGGATCAGTTCGCCTGACTCGTCGACGCCGAATTCAAACTTGGTGTCGGCGATGATAATGCCTCGCTCGAGCGCATGCGCACAGGCATGCTGGTAAAGCGCAATGGCCCTGTCGCGCATCTGCGTGGCGAGGTCCTCACCGATGGTCGCAACGACCTGCCCGAAACCGACGTTTTCATCGTGTTCGCCGAGCGCTGCCTTGGTCGCCGGGGTGAAGATTGGCGCGGGCAGGCGTTCAGCTAAACGCAGATTCCCGGGCAGATCGATGCCGCAGACTTCGCCGGTGGCCTGGTAATCCTTCCACCCGGACCCGATCAGGTAGCCCCGTACGACCGCTTCGATCGGCAGCGCGTTGAGCCGGCGCACGACCATGCTTCGATCGGCAATCAGTGCCCGCTCGCGGGGGTCGGGCACCGCGCGGGCCAGCGGATAGTCCGTCAGGTGGTTGGGCACGATCGACCGTGTACGATCGAACCAGAAATTCGAAATGCTCGTCAGCACCCGGCCCTTGCCCGGTATCGGGTCCGGCAGCACGACATCGAAGGCACTGAGGCGATCGGTCGTGACGATCAACATGTGTTCTGCGTCGACCGCATAGACGTCGCGCACCTTGCCCTGGTGAATGCGCTCGAGCCCGCTCAGGTTCGATTCGTGCATGGGCGGGGATTCGGTTGTGCTGGTCGACATGGATCGTCTCACGGTTTGCGAACTGCCGGACTCGCGACGGGCTGATACCATACCGCGCCGGCGCTCGCGCGGAGTCTTGCAGGCGCATTCACGGACGGTCAAGGGTTCTATGGGCTGGTACGGAAAGATCATTGGTGCGGTGCTCGGGGCGATCGTCGGGCGCGGACTGCTGGGCGCGCTGGTCGGTTTCCTGATCGGCCATCAGTTCGATCGGCGCGCGGCATCCGGACGCCCGCGGGTCAGTGGCAGCTCGCAGGATCTGCAGCGCGCCTTCTTCAGAGCCACTTTTCAGCTGATGGGGCACGTGGCGAAGTCCGACGGCCGTGTGACCGAAAGCGAAATCGATGCTGCGCGCGACGCGATGCGGCGATTTTCACTCGGGCCGGCGGAAGTGGATCTTGCCATACGGTTTTTCAACGAGGGCAAGCAGGCGGACTTCCCGCTGGAGGCGACGCTCGTGGAGTTGCATCGCCTGATGGACGGGCGTGCCGACCTGCGGCGACTGTTCCTGCAGATACAGCTCGAGGCCGCGATCCGCGGCGATGGTTTGAATGCAGCCAGTCGCCCCGTGTTCGGGCGCATCTGTTATGCGCTGGGCGTCTCATCGATCGAGTTCGCCGCTCTCGAGGCGATGCTTCGCATGCACGGTGCCTCTCAGCGAGCAGGTGGCTCCGGCTCGCCGCCGACCGACCGGCTGGCCGATGCCTACCAGGTCCTGTCCGTGGATGCCCGAAGCAGCGATCCGGAGGTCACGCTGGCCTATCGCCGGCTGATCAGCCAGAACCACCCGGACAAACTCGTTGCCAACGGGCTGCCGGAGTCCATGGTGGAGGCGGCGCATGAACGCACCCGCCGCATACTCGAGGCCTACGAGCTGATCAAACAGCACCGGGGCATGAAATAGTAGCACCTGCTAAAGTATGAGCAGCGTTTGAAGGAAGCCTGCCATGCAAGAAACCTGGATTGCCCCTTCGATCTTGTCCGCGGACTTCGCCCGGCTCGGCGAGGAAGTGCGCAACGTCCTCGATGCCGGTGCCGATATCGTGCATTTCGATGTCATGGACAACCATTACGTACCCAATCTGACCATCGGACCGCTGGTCTGCGAGGCGCTGCGAAAGCACGGCATCGAAGCCCCGATTGACGTGCACCTGATGATCCGGCCGGTTGATCGTATCGTGCCGGACTTCGCGCGCGCCGGTGCGAGCTGGATCAGCTTTCACCCGGAAGCCAGCGACCACGTCGATCGCACCATCGGATTGATCCGGGAGTCAGGCTGTCGGCCCGGCCTGGTCCTGAACCCCGCGACGCCGCTCAATTGGCTTGATCACGTCCTCGAGAAAATCGACATGGTGCTGCTGATGTCGGTGAATCCGGGCTTTGGCGGACAGTCGTTCATCGAATCGGTACTGCCGAAAATTGCACGGGTTCGCGAGATGATCGATCGCAGCGGCCGGGAGATCCGCCTGCAGGTCGACGGGGGCGTAAAAGTCGACAACATCGGGTCCATCGCAGCGGCCGGCGCCGACACGTTCGTCGCCGGTTCGGCAATCTTCGGACGCACGGATTACGCGCGGACAATCGCGGCGATGCGCGATCAGGTGAACAAAGCGCGGGGCTGAAAGCGGTGGCCGGTCTCCGGCCACCGGCCTCAGTCAGTCTTACTCGTCGTCGGCCGTTGTAGCCTTGCGCGCGCGCAGCTCCAGCGGCGCCGGCGTATCGTCGCGGGTCGACATTTCGGCGGCACGGCCTTTGAGTTTCGGGCGGACGCCGTACACGACCATCGTCTTGCCCTTGGCCGTCAGCAAGCCCTGCTCTTCCAGGACCTTTAGGACCCGGCCGGCCATTTCGCGTGAACAGCCAACCAGCCGGGAGAGTTCCTGGCGGCTCACCTTGATCTGCGTACCTTCCGGGTGAGTCATCGCGTCGGGTTCATTGCAGAGGTCCATGATCGCGTGAGCGACCCGGCCGGTGACGTCGACGAATGCGAGGTCGCCGAGCTTGCGATTGGTCCGGTCCAGCCGGCTGGCAAGTTGGGTGGCCAGCTCGAACAGCAGCGTCGGACTCTCCGCCGCGATCTGCCGGAATCGAGGGTAGGTCATTTCCGCCAGTTCGCACTGCTGGCGCGTTCGCACCCAGGCGCTGCGCTGTGGTTCTTCATTGAACAAGCCCATTTCACCGAAGAACTGGCCCTTGTTCAGATAGGCGAGCACGATTTCGTTGCCGTCCTCGTCCTCGATCAGGACCTCCACGGATCCCTTGATCACGTAATAAAGGACATCGGGCACATCACCCGCATGGATCAGCACCGTCTTCTGGGGCACCGTTCGAATCCGGCAATAGCTCAGGAACCGGTTGATCGCCGGAATGTCGCTTAAAGGTCTGCCCCCTGTTTCCATGCTCTTTGCCCGTCCTTATGTCAAAAGTTTTGAGGATTTAATACAACTGTGCCGATGCTCGCAAGCGTTCAGAGCCGATAAGCCGTTCGGGTCATGATACGAGCCGTACGTTCCATGAGCTTGCGAACCGGCCCTGGCAGGTATCGCCCGCCGGCTTCGATCGCTTCGCTGCCATGGCGTTCTTCGTCTGATTTCATCTGTTCCACGATGCGGCGTGAGCGCTGATCGCGCTCGGGCAGCTTCTCGAGATGTGAGGCCAGGTGCTCACTGACCTGCTTTTCGGTCTCGGCAACAAACCCGAGACTGTTGCGATCTCCGGTCAACCCGGTCAGCGCACCGATCGCGAACGAGCCCGCGTACCAGAGAGGGGAGAGCAGGCTGGTCCGGCTGCCAAGCTCGCGAACGCGCTGCTCGCACCAGGCGAGGTGATCGGTTTCGTCGCGGGCGGCCTCGAGCAGTGATTGCCTGACTTCGGGGTTGCCGGCCGTCAGCGCCTGGCCGTGGTAGAGCGCCTGTGCCGCGATCTCCCCGGCATGATTGACCCGCATCAGCCCGGCGGCGTGGCGCCTTTCCGCTGGATCCTGAAGCGTTTCGGGCTCGGTCCCGGCCGGGCAGGGGCGGGCCGCTACATTGGCGGCTGCGACGGTGCGCAGACCCCGATCGAGCTCGGAAATCAGGCGATCGAGGCGGTTCAGGCGGCGAGAGGTCCTGGGCATCCGCACATCTTATAGGAGAAGTACGTTTTCGGCGCCGAGGATCAAGGCCCGCGATGCCCCGGGGCTTTGCAAAGGGGTACAGCCTGAAGTAAGATTCGCGGCTCTTTGCAGAACTCACAGGTTCCCTGGAGCCTTCAGATGACCACTGTTTTTGCACGCCCCGAGCAGGTACGGCGAGACTGGTACGTGGTTGATGCGAGCGGTAAGACGCTCGGTCGGCTGGCCACCGAACTCGCGATGCGCCTGCGTGGCAAACACAAACCCGAATACACGCCGCACGTCGATACCGGCGATAACATCATTGTGCTCAATGCCGAGAAGATTCATGTCACGGGCGCGAAGCGTACGGACAAGATCTACTACTGGTACACCGGCGCGATTGGCGGTATCAAGAGCAAGACGCTCGAGAAGATGCTCGCCGAGCACCCTGAGCGCGCGATTGAATTCGCCGTCAAGGGCATGCTGCCGAAGAACCCCCTGGGCCGCAGCATGTTCCGGAAACTGCACGTGTATGCGGGAACCAAGCACCCGCATTCGGCCCAGCAGCCAAAACCGCTCGAAATCTGATTCCGACCGAGGCTTATTGCATGCCCGCAAACACGAATTACGGAACCGGCCGGCGCAAGACGTCTACGGCGCGCGTTCATATCAAGCCCGGTAAGGGCACGATCCGCGTCAACGGACGCTCGCTCGAGGATTTCTTCGGCCGGCAGACCGCGCGCATGATTGTGCGCCAGCCGCTGCAGACCGTCGAGATGCTCGATCGGTTCGATGTCGAAGCTAACGTGCGTGGCGGCGGTACAACCGGCCAGGCCGGTGCGATCCGTCACGGCCTGACCCGTGCGCTGATTGATCATGACGAAATGCTGCGCCGACCCTTGCGCGTGGCCGGGTTTGTCACCCGTGATGCCCGTGAGGTCGAGCGCAAGAAGGTGGGTCTGCGTAAAGCCCGTCGCGGAACGCAGTTCTCGAAGCGCTAAGCCTGGCGTTGCCGGCTGCGGCCGGATCACCGGGGACGGTCAGTTTATTGGGGGATCGTCTAGCGGTAGGACTACGGACTCTGACTCCGTCAACCTAGGTTCGAATCCTAGTCCCCCAGCCATTAAAGAAGCCCGCTGTGAAGCGGGCTTTTTTGGTTTTCGGCTGGGGGGCAGGATGAGAACCTCAGGTTCGATCCGAGGCCCGCTTCGGGCCGACAGACGGCCAAACGTAGTGAGGCCGCCCGCCGGGTGAGCGCGCTTTGCGAGCGAATCAATCCTAGTCCCCCAGCCATTAAAGAAGCCCGCTGTGAAGCGGGCTTTTTTTGGTTTTCGGCTGGGGGGCAGGATGAGAACCTCAGGTTCGATCCGAGGCCCGCTTCGGGCCGACAGACGGCCAAACGTAGTGAGGCCGCCCGCCGGGTGAGCGCGCTTTGCGAGCGAATCAATCCTAGTCCCCCAGCCATTAAAGAAGCCCGCTGTGAAGCGGGCTTTTTTGGTTTTCGGCTGGGGGGCAGGATGAGAACCTCAGGTTCGATCCGAGGCCCGCTTCGGGCCGACAGACGGCCAAACGTAGTGAGGCCGCCCGCCGGGTGAGCGCGCTTTGCGAGCGAATCAATCCTAGTCCCCCAGCCATTAAAGAAGCCCGCTGTGAAGCGGGCTTTTTTGGTTTTCGGCTGGGGGGCAGGATGAGAACCTCAGGTTCGATCCGAGGCCCGCTTCGGGCCGACAGACGGCCAAACGTAGTGAGGCCGCCCGCCGGGTGAGCGCGCTTTGCCAGTGAATCAATTGCGCCGACGTGCCTTGTCGGCGAGACTGTCGCTGATTCGGCGCATGGTGGCCGGAAGCCAGCGCGCAATCAATGCGGTGAGTTTCGGTCTGAAGCCTGGGATGATCTCGAAGTCGCGTCGCGCGATTCCCTCGAGCATGAGGCGCGCTGCCTGCCCCACGTCCATTGTGCCCGCGAAGGCTTTCATCTCGCGGGAGATCTCCGATTGATCGACGCGCTCCTGGGCAACCATAGGCGTCTCGATCTCGGCCGGGCAACAGACGCTTACGTCGATCCCGTGCAGACGGTATTCGATGCGCAACGCGTTTGCCAAGCCGAGCACACCGAATTTCGCTGCGGAGTAGGCCGTGTAACTGTAATTGGCCGCGATGCCGCCAAGTGATGCGACCAGTACGACCTGACTGCCGGGCTGCAGGCGCGAGTCCAATGCCGCGACAAAATTGCGTGAGCCGAGGAGGTTGATACGTATGACCTGCTCGAAGTCGTCGGCACTGAGTTCCGCGAATGGCCTGGCGATCTGTATTCCGGCTGAATTGATCGCAAGGTCCGGGCTGCCGATCTCGCTGATCGTTGCGGCAATGGCGTCGCGGATGGCCGTTGCATCGCTGACGTCAGCCGAATAACTGAGGAAGCGCTGCTGGTCGCTTTGCGCGCATTCGCGGAGTTCGATGAGCGCCGGCTCGCCCGGGCGGCGATTGAATATCGCAATACTCGCGCCTTCCTGCGCCAGTTGACGGCCAAACTCCAGTCCTATGCCGCTGCCTCCGCCACTGATGAAGACGACCTGAGGGGCCTGGTCGCGCCATTTCAATGTCACTGTGTCCGCTCCTCGATAAGCTCGATCCAGTGCCTGACTGGCACGGGAGAGTCGACTCGCAGGTGTTCGATGCAACCGATGTTGCCGCTCGCGATCGCAGCCGGCCGGCCGGCGAGCAGGGCCTCGAGCTTCCGAGTCTTCAGCTGCCGTGACAGGTCTGCTTGCAGTATCGAGTAGGTGCCTGCCGAACCACAGCAGAAGGTCGCGTCGGCGACGGGGGTGAGTCGATATCCTGCCGCCGACAACAGCGGCTCCACCCGGCCGGACAATTGCTGACCATGCTGCAGCGTGCATGGCGCCTGCCAGGCGATCGCCCTTTGATCGCGCTGCGGCCTTGCGATTCGGCTCAACGCTTCCGCATCGATGACTTCGCACAGGTCGCGGGTGGCCGCACTGACTCGCGCGGCTTTCCCGGACCATTGCGGATCATCGGCCAGCAGGCGCGCATAGTCCTTGAACATCAGCCCGCATGCGCTCGTCGTGCTGATAATGGCTTCTGCGCCCGCGTCGAGCGACGTCACGCATGCATCGATATTGCCCCTGGCCTGAGCGAGGGCCTTCGCCGGGCGGCCGAGGTGATGGCTGAGGGCGCCACAACAGGTTTCACCGGCCACGCGCAGGAGGCTGATGCCGAGCCGGTCGAGAACACGCGCCGCGGCGATATTGATCTGCGGTTGCAGCGCTGGCTGGACACATCCCTCGAGTACAACCATGGGCCGCGCGTGCCGCGGCGCCGGCCAGGTGCCTGGTGACACCGCAGGAGGCAGCCTGTCTCGTAGCGAAGCAGGCAGCGCCGGTTGCAGCGTCCGCCCCACGCGCAAGGCGGCGTTGAAAACGCCCTTGCGCGACAGCGTCTCGGTCAGCGTCCAGCGCAGAAGCCGCTGTGCCGGCGGGTGCGGCGCACGCGTCTCCGCCAGCTCACGACCGATGTCAATCAGGCGGCCGTACTGTACGCCCGAGGGACAAGCGGTCTCGCAGGCCCGGCAAGTGAGGCAGCGGTCGAGGTGCTCGCGCGTCGTTCGTCCCACGGCCCGCCCCTCGGCCATTTGCTTTATCAGGTAAATACGGCCGCGTGGACTGTCGAGTTCGCTGCCAACGATCCGGTAGGTTGGACAGGCCGGCAGACAGAATCCGCAATGCACGCAACTGCGCAGCAAGTCCTGCAGTTGCTGGCCGTCACGGGTGTCCTTGAGTTCGGTGTCGAGTTCAGTGTGCATCCGCGGTTCACCAATCCGGGTACATGCGTCCCGGGTTGATTATTCCGTCGGGATCGAAAATGCGCTTCAGGGCCTGATGGTACTGCAGCATTGCAGGCGGCAAGGGCGCGAAGACTTCGCCGTCGGCGACCGCACTGCGAAACAGCGTTGCAAAGCCGCCGTGCGCAGCGGCGACTTCCTGCGCCCGCCGGAAATCCACGTCCCGGTACCAGCGCTGCATCCCGTTCCATTCGATGAGCGGCTCCGCCTCGATCGGTAGCCATGGCGTCATCGCAGGCACGATGATCCGGCACAGGTTGGCGTTCGCTTCAAAAAACACGTGAGTCTGTTCCCGCATGCCAAGCCAGAAGGCCTCTGCGTCCGGATGCTCATGGCCGGTCACGCGCCGGCTGACATCGCGCAGCGTGGCCGGAGTGCCCTCGAGGCGTAACGCGAGCCTGTCGACGGTCCAGCAACTGGCCGACAGCGGTGCACTGGTGGCGCATAATTCGTTCAGCAGGTCCAGTGCCCGGGAAGGATCCGCTTCGATCACCAGCGTGCGCCCGGCAACCGGGGCCGGTTGTACACGTACCGAGACCTCGGTCAGTACGCCGAGCGTGCCCAGTGCACCGGCCATCAGTCTTGCAACGTCGTAGCCGGCCACGTTTTTCATGACCTGGCCGCCGAATCTCAGCTGTCTGCCGCGACCATCGATGATTCGCACGCCGAGAAGATGATCACGGACTGTGCCGGCGAAGCAACGGGCCGGCCCGGACAGACCCGCCGCGACCGCACCGCCGAGTGTTGCCCTGGTCCGAAGTGTGGCGGCTCGAATGGCAGTCGCTGACCCTGCGACGCGAGCAGCTGCTCGATTTCATCCAGCGGCGTTCCGGCGCGTGCGGTCAAAACGAGTTCCGCCGGGTCGTAATTGACAATGCCACGGTGACCCGACAGCGACAGTACCTTCCCGCCGATGTCGCGGCCATAGAATCGCTTGCTGTCACCGCCACATATCCGCAGCGACCCCGCGCCGCCCGCAGCGCTCTGCAGTGCCTGAATGATGTCGTCGGTCAGGTCGTGATCAGTCACGGCTGTTCAGAAGCGCGGCAGGTCGGGAAAAGGCAGTCTGCCGCCGTGCACGTGCATCGCGCCGTATTCCGCGCAACGCGCAAGCGTCGGGACAGCCTTGCCGGGGTTGAGCAGTCCACTCGGGTCGAAAGCGTGCTTGACCGCCAGGAAGACCTCGAGTTCGTCACTACCAAACTGCGTACACATCGGTCCGAGTTTTTCGACGCCGACGCCGTGCTCGCCCGTGACCGTCCCGCCGACCGCGACGCACAATTCCAGTATTTCGGCGCCGAAGCGCTCGGCGCGCGCCATTTGTTCAGGGTCGCCTGCATCGAACAGGATCAGCGGGTGGAGGTTGCCGTCGCCGGCGTGGAATACGTTGGCGACACGCAGATCGTAGTGCATCGACATCGCGGTGATTCGGGCGAGCACGTCTTCGAGGTGGCGCCGTGGAATCGTGCCGTCCATGCAATAGTAATCGGGTGCGAGCCGCCCAACGGCAGGGAAGGCAGACTTGCGTCCCGACCACATCAGCTGTCGCTGTTCGGAATCATTCGCAATTCGTATTTCGCTGGCGCCGCATTCGAGCAGCACCCGGCGCGTCTCTTCGAGTTGCACCTCGACATCTTCGGGAAGTCCGTCGATTTCACACAGCAATAAGGCGGCCGCGTCCTGTGGATAGCCGCAATGAACGAACGCCTCGGCCGCGCGAATGGCCGGTGCATCCATCATTTCCAGTCCCGCCGGAACGATGCCTTCCGCGATGACCCGGCTGACCGCCCGGGCGCAACTGGCGACATCATCGAAAGCCGCCATCAGCAGTTCCGTTCTTTCGGGAATCCGCGTCAGGCGAACCGTCGCCTCGACGACCACGCCGAGCATGCCTTCGGAACCGGTCAGCAGCGCAAGCAGAGAGTAGCCCGGCGCGTCGCCGCTCGTACCGCCGAGCACCAGCAGTTCCCCATCGATTGTCGCAACCCGAAGCTCGAGCAGGTTGTTCAGCGTCAGTCCGTACTTCAGGCAATGCACACCGCCGGAATTTTCTGCCACGTTGCCACCGATCGTGCAGGCGACCTGGGAAGAGGGATCGGGCGCATAGAACAACCCATGAGGCTCGGCGGCAACGGAGATCGCCAGATTGGTGACACCGGGCTGAACGCGTGCCAGCCGACGCCCCGCGTCGACCGCGAGGATTCGATTCAGTCGCGCCAGCACCAGCAGAACGCCGCCTTCGACCGGCAGAGCGCCGCCGGAAAGTCCCGTACCGGCGCCGCGGGCCACGACCGGCACGTTGTGGCGACGGCAGGCGGCCAGGACCGCCTGAACCTCCTCGGTCGAACCCGGCAGTACCACGAGATCCGGCAGGCGACGATGAGCCGTGAGCGCGTCGCACTCATACGGCGCTCGCGCCTCGGGAGAGGTCAGAACAGATCGAGCGCCCAGGGACGCTCGCAGCTCCCGGACAAGACTGGCATCAATCGTCACGCACCAAGCTTACGACGCCTGCATCGGTTCCGACCAGCAGGATGTCAGCCGGGCGAGCGGCAAACAGGCCAACGGTGACGACGCCGGGGATCTGGTTGATCTGTCGCTCGAGGTCGACCGGGTCATCGATGGCAAGCCCATGCAGGTCGAGGATGTGATTGCCATTGTCCGTGATCATGCCTTCTCGCCACACGGCCTTTGCGCCGAACCGCTCGAGGTCACCGGCCACCCGGCGACGGGCCATCGGGATCACTTCGACCGGCAGCGGAAAGCGGCCCAGCCGATCGACGAGCTTGACCTCGTCCACGATGCAGACGAAACGTCGCGCAGCGCCGGCGATGATCTTCTCCCGGGTCAAAGCGCCACCGCCTCCCTTGATCAGGTGCAGGTCGCGGGTCGCCTCGTCCGCGCCGTCGATGTAAACGGCGACCTCATCGACTTCGTTGAGGTCGAGCACGTCAATGCCCAGCGCCCTCAGCTTCGCCGTACTCGCCTCCGAGCTCGATACCGTGCCGGGGACGCGCTCGCGATGGCCGCCGAGTGCCTCGATAAAGAAATTGACCGTCGAGCCCGTGCCGACGCCGATGATCTCACCGTCAACGAGGTACCGGAGGGCTGCCTGCGCAGCCCGGCGCTTCTGATGGTCCTGGTTCGACATTTTTCATACCCCGGATACAACTGTGCCCGCTTTCGCGGGCACAGTAGGAAGCAATCAGTGAAGCTTACTTCTTCTTGGCAACCTTTCGGGCTACCTTCTTCTTGGCAACCTTCTTCTTGGCTACCTTCTTCGTGGCGGCCTTCTTCGTGACGGCCTTCTTTGCGACTTTCTTCTTCACTGCCTTTTTGCCAGCGGTCTTTTTGACCGCCTTCGCTTTCGCTTTCTTACGTGCTGCCATTTTCAAATCTCCATGTCAGGTTAGTCCGCGCGCAGTATTTACAGAAATCAAAACTCAATTGCAAGAGGTACGTCGCGTTTTTAAGCAGTGTCACCCGTCTGCAAATTCTTTCCACGGAGCCCGTCTCATCGAAGTTTGAGAATGAATTGCCACTCGGCATTCGTTACCGGCGTTACCGACAATCGGTTTCCACGCTTTAGAACAAGCATATTTTTGAGTTTTCCATTGCCGTGTTCCCGTAATTCATCAAGCGTGATCTTCGGTTCAATCTTCTTTTTCAGCTTCACGTCGACGCAATACCAGCGTGGATTTTCCTTATCACTTTTTGCATCGTAGTAGCGACTCTTGAGGTCAAATGCGCTTGCATCCGGATAACCTGCGCGCACTATTTTCACAATTCCGACGATGCCCGGAACGTCGCAACTGGAGTGATAGAAGAAACCTTCGTCGCCAATTGAGACCTCGTCACGCAACATGTTTCTTGCCTGGTAGTTGCGTACGCCGTCCCACGCGGTCGTCTGGTTTCGCTCGCGACCAAGATGATCGATGCCATAGGTCTCGGGCTCTGTCTTGAACAGCCAGTGCTTCATTGTTCAACTTCCTCGGGCTTCGTCGATCGGATGGGTTTTATGATTTCGCGTTCGGTCACGATGAGGTCCATCGCGACGTCCCACCGCGACGGCGTAATTGACACGACCTCCTGGCAGGCGAAGGCAACGCCGATTAATCGCGGTCTGCGCCAGCTGCGCCCGGGGGCTCGCCGGATGCGCAGCGCGCGATCATAAAAGCCGGCACCCATGCCCAGCCGATTGCCGCATCGGTCGAAGCCCAGCATTGGCACGATGACCGTGTCCAGTCGCAGTATCGGGACATACTGGCCAGGCGCGGCCGCCGGTTCGTCGATGCCGTAAGGGTTGGCATGCAGACGGGCGCCCGATAACGGGACAAACACCATTCGCCGCCGGCGCATGCTGATGATTTTGGGTGCGTACACGAGTGCCCGCCGATCGATGGCGGCTTTGACGAAGCTGTCGACATTCAGTTCGCCGGGCATCGCGAGGTAGGTGGCAACGCGCTGGCCCGGGCCAGCGACACCCAGTTGCAGCAGTGTGCGCTGTACGGCGGTCTCGGCTTGCGTACGGTTCGTGCCCCGGACAGCACGTCGCGCTCTGCGAAGGCGCTGGCGTTCAGCGCGAAGCTCCGGGGACGGTTGCGCCATTGGCCAGACGTTGCCTTCTCAGCAAAATAAGGAGGCGCTACCCGCATGTGCCGTCACGGACCTTTGCTCTCGACATGGAGCAATAGGCGGGGAAGGCTGCGGCACTTAAGGCTTCCCGCTCGAGGCGGACTTGCTCAATACTGCCGCTGGCCCGGTTCCCCTGGGTTTTTTGACTTACGGTCGAGAGGTAACCCGGACCGTGTCGTACACCGCAGGCAGCGCCAGTTCAGCGAGGGACGGGATTGCCCGCTTCCCTCAAAGTTCCATCTGCTGACCCATATCCAGGGCCAGCTCCACGCGTTTGCGCAGGTTCTTCAGTCTCGTGCCGAGTTCCGAGTCGATCGTCGTTCCTTCCCGGCGCAGACGCATCAGTTCGTTCGACAGGTTCAATGCCGAAATCACCGCGATACGGTCAAGACCCACGGCCGTTCCGGATTCGCGCACCTCCCGCATCCTCGAGTCGAGCAACTCCGCCGCATCGAGCAGATCGGTCCGTTGCTCCACCGGGCAGGCAACCTGGTACTCGCGATCGAGCAGCCGGACACTGACACGGGTTAACTTCTCCTCGCTCATGACCCTTGCTCCATTGCCTTCAGCCGGCTGATCATGGCCTCGACCCTCGCGCGGACCTGCTCGTTCTTCTGCAACAGGCTCGCTCGCTCGGACATCAGGTTGTCCTGACGCTGACGCAAGGCGCGGTTTTCTTCCTTGAGTTGGGTCACGCTTTCGACGAGTTCGTCGAGCCGACCCTCGATTCGTTTCAGCTCAGAGTCTACGGCGTTTCTGGTCGATTGGTCGTTCATGCGGGGAACTATAGATCCGCTCCCGGGGGGAATCAATTGAGCCGTTCAAGGATCGGGCGGAATGCTACGATACCGCGATGACTTCCGCGGTGGCTTACAACGACGTGGCGCAAGCCCTTGCGTCCGCCGGATCGACCGTGCATGCCGCCGAGATACACGGCTGCCTCTGCGGGGCCTTGTGTGCTCGCCGCGACTACGGTTTTCGAGAGTGGCTGGCCGAGTTTCTGCCGGACCCTGTCTGGGCAGATGGCGATGAGCCCGCCCGCCCGCCCTTCGGCGAGGTTTTCGATGATGCCTTGTCGACTTTGTCCGGTACGGGCATGGAATTTGCTCCGCTCCTGCCGGGCGATGAGTTCGACCTGCCGGTCCGGGTCGAGGCCCTGGGGGCCTGGTGCCAGGGTTTTCTCTACGGCCTGGGCGTGGCCGGATCGGCCCGGGACATGCCGATCAGCGAGCAGACATCCGAAATACTCTCGGATATGAGTGAGATCGCCCGCGTCGGGGACCCTGGCAGCGAAGAACTCGAGGAGGCTGAGGAGTCCTTCGTCAACGTCGTCGAGTTTCTGCGTGTGGCCGTGCAGTTGATTTTCGACGAGCTCGAGGGATGGCGTCGGGGGCAGGTTGTCTCGGAGGCAAAACACTGAGGGTGACATGAGCTTGAAGCGCACTGAATTCGAACGCCGTCGGCGCCAGTTGATGCAGATGGTCGGTCCCGGGGGCATTGCGATCCTGCCGGCCGCCCTTGAGAAGCAGCGCAACAGCGATGTGCACTATCACTATCGGCCCGACAGCGATTTCCAGTACCTGACCGGCTTTGCCGAACCGGAAGCCGTTGCGGTGCTGGTTCCCGGTCGCACCCAGGCACAGTACATCCTCTTCGTGCGTGACCGTGACCCCACCCGCGAAACCTGGGACGGAAAGCGGGCGGGTCCGGACGGGGCGACGGCGGAGTACGGCGCAGACGATTCGTTTCCGATCGGCGACATAGACGACATCCTTCCCGGCCTGATTGAACAGTGTGACCGTGTCTATTACACGATGGGACTGCACGCGGAGTTCGACCAGCGCGTCATTGGCTGGGTCAACACGCTGCGTGGTCAGGCCAAGCTCGGCGTGCACACGCCACTGGAATTCGTCGCCCTTGATCACCTTCTGCACGACATGCGCCTTTACAAGAGCCGTCCGGAGCTGGCGGCGATGCGCCGTTCTGCCGAAATTGCCGTGGGTGCCCACGTCCGTGCGATGAAGAGCACGCGACCGGGCATTTTTGAGTATGAGGTGATGGCCGACATCCTGCATGAGTTCCATCGGCACAATGCCGACATCGCCTATCACCCGATCGTCGGCGGCGGCGCCAATGGCTGCACGCTGCACTATCACCTGAACAACGCGGTGCTGAACGACGGCGACCTGCTGCTCATCGATGCAGGTTGTGAACATGAGTACTACGCCTCCGACATCACCCGGACCTTCCCGGTGAACGGCCGCTTCTCGAAGGCGCAGCAGGCCATCTATCAGGTCGTACTCGATGCCCAGGAAGCCGCGTTCTCGGCGATCAAGCCGGGGAACCACTGGAACGACCCGCATGACGCGGCGGTGCGCGCGGTCACCCGCGGGCTGGTGAAACTCGGCCTGCTCGAGGGGCGGGTTCCGTCCCTGATCAGGGACGAAGCGTATCGGAAGTTTTTCATGCATCGCACCGGGCACTGGCTCGGTCTCGACGTACACGACGTCGGTGATTACAAAGTGGGCGATGAGTGGCGTGTGCTCGAACCGGGCATGTGCCTTACGGTCGAGCCGGGGATCTACATTCCGGCGGGCACGAAGGGTGTGCCGCGCCGCTGGTGGAACATCGGCGTGCGGATAGAAGACGACGTGGCTGTCACGCGCGACGGTTACGAACTGCTGACCGCCGGTTTGCCGCGCACGCCGTCCGAAATCGAACAGGTCATGAACGGTGATTGACTCGTCGACGGCCGAAGATGTCCGTCGCGACCCGGACCGAGAGGTGGATGTGGCCATCGTTGGTGGCGGCCTGGTCGGCGCATCGCTGGCGCTTGCGCTCGCTCCGCTGGATCTCGACGTCGTGGTACTGGAAGCGACGCCGGCCGACTCCGCGGAGCAACCGAGCTTTGACGAGCGCACGACTGCGCTGGCCAATGGCAGTGTTCGTGTCTTCGATACCCTCGGTGTCTGGCAGCACATGGCACGCGAGGCCGCGCCGATCCGGCGCATTCACGTCTCAGAGCAGGGGCGTTTCGGTGTTGCACGCATCGACGCCGCCGAGCAGGAGCTGCCCTGCCTGGGTTACGTGGTGCCGAACCGGGTCATCGGTGCGGGTCTTTACCAGGGCTTGCGGAACAAGCCCGGTGTAGAGGTCCTCTCGCCGGCGCGTGTGCGCTCGACCGGGATCGAACAGGGGCGACGTACGCTCTATCTCGAGCACGAAGGCCGCCCGCTGCGCATCCGGGCGCGCCTGGTCGTGGCTGCGGACGGCGCGAAGTCCGTCGTTCGCGAGCAGGCCGGCGTCGCGGCCGACCGGATCGATTACGAACAGACCGCGATCATCTCGACGATGACCACGCAGCGCTTTCACGAGCACGTGGCCTACGAGCGCTTTACTCCGGACGGGCCGATCGCGGTGCTGCCGCTGCAGGACGGACGCTGTGGCGTCGTCTGGACCCGTCGGCCCGAGGAGGCCAGGCGCCTGCTCGAACTCGACGATGAGGCATTCATCGCGGGTCTGCAGGAAGCCTTCGGATTCCGGCTGGGACGGCTGCTCAAAATCGGCAGGCGATATGCCTATGAGCTTTCGCTGTCGCGCTCTGAGGCGCATTGCGCCGAACGACTGGCGATCGTGGGCAATGCGGCCCAGGGCCTGCATCCGATTGCAGGGCAGGGGTTCAATCTCGGGCTTCGCGATGCAGCGAGTCTCGCCGAGGTCATTGCCGATGCGCTGGCCGCGGGTGACAGCGATCCCGGCGATGCGGGCCTGCTGCGTGACTATGCCGCCTGGCGCGGCGAGGATCGCAAACGAATCGTTGCGTTCACCGATGGCCTGGTACGCCTGTTCGCGAACCCACTGGGCCTGGTGCGCGGACTGCGTGGCTTCGGAATGCTGGCCTTCGATTCATTGCCGCCGGCGAAGAGTGCGATGGCGCGCCTCAGTGTGGGGGCCGCCGGTCGCATACCACGCCTGGCTCGCGGCGTTGCGCTGGCGGGGACAGGCGGATGAGTGCCGGACGCCGATACGATTTCGACGTGGTCATTTCGGGCGGCGGCATGGTCGGTCTTTGTGTTGCCGCACTGATCGCACGTGATGAGCGTCTCGCCGAATGGCGTGTTGCGCTGCTCGAGCCGCAGGCGGTCCGGCAACCGGACGACGAACAGATGGACCTGCGCGTATCGGCGCTCTCGCGTGCCTCCGAGCGGATTCTCGATGCCGCCGGCGCGTGGACTGAATTACGCTCGTCGGTATCGCCCTACAGCGAGATGGTCGTCTGGGATGCCGCCAGCCGCCTCGATGCGGATGACGTGCTGCGATTCTCTGCGGCCGAAGCGGGCGAGCCGAACCTCGGTTACATCGCCGAGAACATCCGGGTCCAATGGAGCCTGCTCAATTCCCCGCGAATGCGTGCCGTCACGCAGTTGCGAGCGGGACTTACCGCCCTGCAGCTCGACGAAGAGGCTGCGCAGTTGACGCTCAGCGACGAGCGACGGGTAACTTGTCGCCTGCTGATCGGCGCTGACGGCGGGCGCTCACCGGCCAGGACGCTGGCCGGTATCGGGCAGAGTGGCTGGGCCTATGACCAGACAGCCATTGTGGCGCATTTGAAAACCGAGCGGCCGCACGGCCAGACGGCGTGGCAGCGGTTCACGCCGAACGGTCCGATCGCATTCCTGCCGCTCGCCGACGGTCGCGTATCACTGGTCTGGACAACGACCCCCGAGCGCGCGCAGGTATTGCAGAGCAGTTCGGCATCGGAATTTGCACGACAGGTTGCCGAGGCCAGCGATCACGCTCTGGGCCAGGTGGTACTCGACAGCGAGCGTGCCGGCTTCGCGCTGGGACTGTGGCATTCCAACCAGTACGTCCAGGCCCGGCTGGCGCTCGCTGGCGATGCCGCGCACACGATTCATCCGATGGCCGGGCAGGGCGTCAACCTGGGCCTTCTCGATTGCGCCAGCCTCGTCGAGGTGCTCGCGCAAGCCGAAGCGGCCGGCGAGGATCCGGCCAGCCTGCGGGTTCTGCGTCGCTATGAGCGCTGGCGCCGCAGCGAAAATGCGCTCACCATGAGCGCGACGGACGGGCTGAAACGCCTGTTCGGGGCACAGGACATGACACTGGCCTCATTGCGGCGTGCGGGCCTGTCGCTGGTGGGCAGGGGAGCGCCGCTGCGCCGGGCTTTCGCACGCCGGGCGCTAGGCCTCAGCGGTGACCTTCCGGAACTGGTCAAAACAGTCAGTACAGGTGTTCGAAGATGACAAGCGCGGACTGGCAACGCGAACTGTTCACGCAACCGGCTCCGGACCTGGGCAATCAGTTCCTGGATGATCCGCTTCTGCAGTCCTGGCTGCGACGCGTCCTGCCGATCGACCTGATGGAGTCACTGCACCAGGAACTTGAAGAGCTTGGGGACCTGGCCGGTGGTGAGCTCTATCGCATGCAGCTCGCGGATCGATTGAACGAGCCACGCCTGAAACAGTGGGACGCCTGGGGAAATCGTGTCGACGAAATCGAGTTGACGCCGTTGTGGCAGGAGGCCGAGCGACTGACCGTTCGCTTCGGAATGGTCGCGGCCGGTTACCAGCTTGAACGGGGACGGTTCGCGCGTATCGAACAATTCGCCAAGGTGTACCTCTTCCATCCGTCATCCGACGTCTATACCTGCCCGCTGGCGATGACTGACGGCGCTGCGCGTTCCCTGCTCCAGTCAGGTAACCGCAAGCTGATCGAGCGAGCTTTGCCGCGGCTGACTTCGCGTGATCCGGACCGGTTCTGGACCAGCGGCCAGTGGATGACCGAGACCACCGGCGGCTCGGACGTGGGCCGATCGCAAACGCGGGCCGTCGCAGACGGCGACGGCTGGCGGCTTTATGGACGCAAGTGGTTCACGTCGGCCGTATCGGGCGATATGGCGCTGACACTGGCACGCCCGGAGGGCAACCCCGATGGCGGCAAAGGCCTGGCGATGTTCTATGTCGAGCTGCGCGATGCCGAAGGGCGGCTCAACAACCTGCGCGTCGATCGGCTCAAGGACAAACTCGGTACCCGCAAAGTACCCACGGCCGAGTTGATGCTCGAGGGCACACGGGCCGAGCTCGTTGGCGAGCCGCATCACGGCACCCGCGCGATCGAGCCGATGCTCGTGGTCACGAGGACCTGGAACAGCGTCTGCGCCGCGGCTGCGATGCGTCGCGCGATGTCGCTGGCACGCTCCTACGCGGCGCAACGCGAGGCCTTTGGCAGGCCGCTTGCCGAGCTGCCGCTGCATACGGACACCCTGGCCGCGCTGGAGGCCGAGACCTGGGGCGCATTCCTGATGACGTTCCTGCTCGTCGAACTCAATGGCCGGCAGGAATCTGGCGAAATCGATGCTGAGCAGCGTGCACTGCTGCGGCTCATCACGCCGTTGACCAAACTGATTACGGGGAAACAGGCGGTTAGTGTGGTCAGCGAGGTGCTCGAGAGCTTCGGTGGCGCGGGCTATGTCGAGGACACCGGTCTGCCGCAAATGCTGCGCGACGCACAGGTGCTGCCGATCTGGGAAGGTACGACCAACGTGCTCTCGCTGGACGCGTTGCTGCGATCCGATCTCAACGCCGGCCTGGTCGCGCTGCTCGGGTTCGCATCGAACTGCATCCAGTCTTTGCAGGAGCCGCGCCTGGTCGCGGCCGGCGGCCGGGCCCTCGCGGCATTGGAGCGCAGCGCGTTGTGGCTGGAGTCAAGTGAGGACCGCGAGATACTCCAGGCCGGTGCGCGCCGGCTGGCACTGACGATGTCGCGCGCCCTGCAGCTCGCCTTGCTCTGCGAACATGGCCAGTGGATGCTCGACAACGAGCGCGACCCGCGCGGCCTTGCGGCAGCGCTTCGGTTTGCGCGGGCACCGGTGGATCTTCTTCAGGATGCCGATCCGGAGCTCGACCGGGTATTGATGGGCCCGTGAGCACGCCGCCACGCCGGTAGAAAATTGGCGGCGAAAACCAGTTTACGCCGGTCCGTTGGATGGCCACTCGGAGGCATCAATGGTCTCTCGGTAGGCATGCCAGGTCGCATGGCCGATCAGGGGCAGCGTCAGTCCGAGCGCGATCATGATCCACGCCGCGCCACCGCCTTTTTCACGACCGACGAATAACAGTGCAAAGCCCGGCGCAACGGCCAGGCTGATCAAGGCGGCCCAGATCATCATGGCGAACTTGTTACGCAGAACGGCATTCACGCTGGTCACCACTGCCGTCACCGTATCGACACGCCGGTCCATGATCATCGGTAGCGAGAACGCAGCGACCGAGAAGACCACCCCTGCAAAGATCGAACCGATCGTGCTGCCGATGCCGAAGAACCGCAGGTAGTCGCGCCAGCCCGGTTCTGAGCCGACCGGGAAGAAGACATGCACGGCCGAGCCGGCGCGAGCCCAGACGAGAAACACGATCATGGCCATCAGCGCGAATACCATCAGGTTTCCGAAAGCGCGCCGTTCTTCATTGAAACAGCGGCGCAGCGACGGTTTCTCGCCGCGCTCTATCTGCTGGCTGATCGCGTAGGTTCCGACGGCGAGCAGGGGTGCGACAAAGATGAAGCCTGAAACCAGCACGAGCAGCAGCCAGTAACCGCCGAAACGCATTGCGATGGCCGCGACCAGCAGGCTCACGGCAACGATGATCGCGCCATACGTCAGGCTCTGCCGCGGGGCCGTACGCATGTCGTCCAGGCCCTTGCCGAGCCAGCCGAACGGAGCGGTGATTGCAAGGTCACGACAGGGCGCAACGAACGGCTGCGCCTCGGGCTCCGTCGCTTCCGCCACCTTGTGCTGCTCGGTCATGCAAACCCCCTGTATTGCGTACCGATGGCGTGTTCAGGCTCCCAGCGCGTCTACCTTTGCGGCGCAGATAAAGTCGTTATCTGACAGTCCGCCGACGGAGTGCGTTGAAAACTCGACCCGGCAATAATTGTAGCCAAGCTCGAGATCCGGGTGATGGTCCTCGGCGTTCGCGATCCAGGCGAGGGCATTGACGAAACCCATCGTCCGATGAAAGTCCTCGAAGCTGAATGCCCGGTGCAGCGAGTGGCCATCGGCAGCAATCGACCAGGCCGGGTCCACCTGGCCGAGCAGGCTGTTCGCCGTGTCGCTATCCATCGGCGGCGTGCCGGGCGGCATCGGCCGGCATTTTCGATCGCGCAGTGCGGCCATCAGTTGCTCCTCTTTCCGTAGCGACGCTCGACATAAGACTCAACAAGTTGCTGGAATTCCCCGGCGATGTTCTCACCCTTCAGCGTTGGTCCTTTCTCTCCATCGATGTACACCGGCGCAACCGGCCGTTCACCGGTCCCCGGCAGGCTGATGCCGATGTTGGCGTGCTTGCTTTCCCCCGGCCCATTGACAACACATCCCATCACCGCCACGTTCATCTGCTCGACACCGGCATAGAGCTGTCGCCACTGAGGCATTCGAGTGCGCAGGTATGACTGTATCTCTTGCGCCAGTTCCTGGAAATACGTCGAGGTCGTGCGGCCGCAGCCGGGGCAGGCAATGACCATCGGCGTGAATGAACGCAGACCCATCGTCTGCAGGATCTCCTGCGCGACGATCACCTCGCGCGTCCTGTCACCGCCGGGATCCGGTGTCAGCGACACGCGAATCGTATCGCCGATGCCCTCCTGCAGCAGCACGCTCATCGCCGCGGTGGAAGCGACGATGCCCTTCGAGCCCATTCCCGCCTCGGTCAGCCCGAGGTGCAGCGGATACTCACAGCGAGCGGCGATGTTGCGATAGACCGCAATGAGGTCCTGCACACCGCTGACCTTGCAGGAGATGATGATGTGGTCGGCAGGCAGCCCGAGTTCGACGGCCCGCTGCGCGCTTTCGAGCGCGGAGACCACGATCGCCTCGCGCATTACGTCGCCGGCATCGAGCGGTTCGGCCCGCTTCGAGTTTTCATCCATCAACCGCGTGAGCAGGTCCTGGTCGAGGCTGCCCCAGTTGACGCCAATGCGAACCGGCCGGTCATGCAGACAGGCAATCTCGATCATCTCGGCGAACTGGCTGTCCCGCTTGCTGCCCCGGCCCACGTTGCCCGGGTTGATCCGGAACTTGGCCAGCCCTGCGGCGCAGTCGGGGTGAGCGCGGAGCAGCTTGTGCCCGTTGAAATGAAAGTCGCCGACAATCGGTACGTCCACCCCTAGCTGGTGCAGCCGCTCGATGATGCGGGGCACGGCCGCCGCGGCGGCATCCGTGTTCACGGTCACGCGCACCAGTTCCGAGCCTGCCTTCGCGAGCGCACTGATCTGCAGAGAGGTTGCCTCGACATCGGCCGTGTCCGTGTTGGTCATCGACTGCACGACGATCGGGTTCAGGCCCCCGACCACGATTCGTCCGACTCTGACGGGCCGGCTCTCGCGCCTGAAGATGCGTCCCATTGCGCGCTTACCTGGCGTCGCCGGCTGCTGCGCGGCCGGCAACCCAGCGTTCGACGTTCTTTTCGAGCACGTCCAGCGGCACGGCGCCGCTGCCAAGCACGACGTCGTGGAAACCCCGGATATCAAACCTGTCGCCCAGCGTTCCCGTGGCGTTCCTGCGCAGTTCCTTGATCTTCAACTCGCCGATCTTGTAAGCCAGCGCCTGCCCTGGCCAGGAAATATACCGGTCGATCTCGTTGATGATATCGAGCTCGGTCTTCGGCGCGTTTTGCTTGAAAAAATCGATCGCCTGCTCGCGAGTCCAGTGCTTCTGATGCAGGCCGGTATCAACCACCAGGCGGACCGCACGCCACATTTCGTAGGTCAGCTGGCCGAATTTGTCATACGGGTCTTCATAAAAGCCCATTTCCTCACCCAGGCTCTCGCTGTACAAGGCCCAGCCTTCCACGAACGCCGTGGCCTCGAAATCACGCCGGAACGTCGGCAGGTCGTTCAGTTCCTGAGCCAGTGCGATCTGCAGGTGATGCCCGGGCACCGCCTCGTGAATCGTCAGCACCGGAATCTCGAAGGTCGGTCGCTCCTCGGGCTTGTACAGGTTGACGTAGTAGTAGCCCGCCCGGGTTCCGTCCAGCGCTGGTCCATTGTAATAGGCCGTCGTCGTATCCGGCGCGATCTGATCCGGGATCGGCCGGACGCCGTAAGGCATGCGCGGCAGGCGGCCAAAAAACTTCGGCAGCATCGGATCAACCTGCTTTGCCATCGCACGGTACGCCTGAAGCAATTGCTGCGGGTCGCTGTAGCTGAATTTCGGGTCGGTGCGCAGGTACTTCAGGAAATCCTCGAAGCTGCCCCTGAACTCCACCTGATCGATGACTTTCTGCATCTCGCCGCGAATGCGCGCGACCTCGCTGAGGCCGATCTCGTGTACTTCGTCCGCGCTCAGCTTCGTGGTCGTGAACCAGGCCACGCGATTCTGGTACCAGGCGTCTCCGCCCGGTGTGTCCCAGACTCCCACGGTATCGCGGCTGCCCGGCAGGTATTGCTCGATCATGAACGAGTGGAATCGCCGGTAGGCTGGCACCACGGTCTCGCGGATGGATGTCTGCGCGGCCGCCTGCAGGCGAGCCTGTTCGGCGACCGGTATGGAATCGGGCATGCTGAGAAACGGCGCGTAGTAAGCGCTGTCCTGCGGATCGGTGACGATCTGCTGCTCGACCTGCGCGGGCACTCGCTGCATTACGATCCGCGGCTGAACCACGCCTCGCTCGAGACCCGTGCTCATCAGGTCGATCGTCTGATCAACCAGCACGCCGAGTCCGTCCAGCCGGGCGATCCAGTTCTCATAGTCGCTGACCGTGGCGAACGGCTGCATCTCGGCGAGCTGGTACAAGGTCTGTATTCCGCGACGCTGCGTGACCGGCATCAGGTGTAACCCGTAGCCATATTCGTCAACGGAACCCTGGTACTTGCGCCTGAAAAGGTCGAGGTTCAGTCGATCGGCGGCGGAAAGCGATGGGCTATCGAGCGCTTCCAGTTGAGCCAGCACCGCGAGATCCGACGCATGCCGCGATGCAATCGCGGCCTCGGAGACATCCGGCCAGGCCGCGTCGTAGCGACGGTCACCCAGGTAGGTGGCCATAATCGGGTTCTCGCGCAAGCCGCGCTGCCATTCGGCCTCGAAAAGTTCATGCAGCGCGGCGGCGCCCGGCGCGTCGGTCGCGGCCGATGGCAGGCTGGTGAGGCAGGCCGCTGCGAGCAGCGCGCAGAGCAGTCGATGGGTCATGGGCCTTCTCTGTACCAGTGGCGTGAACCGGCATGTTCGGTCGATGTCGCAAGGAAGACAAGCACCTGGCTGGCAGTTGCTGGCCCCCGGCGCGGGGCTGCGGTAACATCGCCTGACCCATCGCAAGGCTCGATCGGAGAGAGGCCGGGTATCGGCCCGCCGAAGGCGCAACCCGCCCGGAAACGCTCAGGCAAAAGAACGGCGATGTCTGATGGGCTCTGGAGAGCGACCCCGCCAGGGGTCCACCGAAGGGGTGCGGTACCGGCTTGCCGGGGCCCGATCTCTCAGGTCACAGGACAGAGGGGCGGCAGGTCGCATGGCTTGCCGCCTTTTTAATTTTTTGAAGCCGGGAAAAAACTATGGGTCTTCGCACTCCGCTCTACGAAACGCACCTGGCCGCTAACGCCCGCATGGTCGATTTCGGTGGCTGGGATATGCCCGTCAATTACGGATCCCAGATCGAAGAGCATCATTTCGTACGACGCGATGCCGGCATGTTTGATGTTTCGCACATGTGCGTGCTGGACCTGCGTGGCCCGCGGGTGCGCGATTTCCTTCGCCGAATGCTGGCCAACGATGTGCAGAAACTCACCGAGCCCGGCAAGGCACTGTATTCATGCATGTTGCGGGACGACGGCGGGGTGCTCGACGACCTGATCGCTTATTACATGGACGATCAATGGTATCGCATGGTGGTGAACGCCGGTACGCGCGACAAGGACATCGAGTGGTTGCGGCGGCATGCCGGAGATTTCGAGGTCGGGGTGGAGCCGCGAACGGATCTTGCGATGATTGCGGTGCAGGGGCCAAACGCGCGGGAAAAGGCGGCGACGACGCTGGATGCAGACCTGGCCGCGCGCGCTCTGGAGCTCCCGCGTTTCGCCGGACTTGCCGACGGTGACTGGTTTGTCGCCCGAACCGGGTACACGGGCGAGGATGGCTGGGAAATCGTTCTGCCTGCCGCCGATGCAGCGGCTGCGTGGCGGCGATTCGTCGAAGCGGGAATTGCACCGTGCGGGCTGGGTGCGCGCGACACCCTGCGGCTCGAGGCTGGCATGAACCTGTACGGCAGCGACATGGATGAGACGACCTCACCGCTGGAATCCGGGCTTGGCTGGACAATCGCCTGGGATCCTCAGGACCGCGATTTCATCGGCCGCGCAGCGATCGCTGCGCAGAAAAAAGACGGTGCGCCGCGAAAGCTGGTCGGCCTGGTGCTGGAGCAGCGCGCCGTACTGAGGTCGCATCAGAAGGTGATCGTGCCCGCAGTCGGCGAGGGCGAGGTCACCAGCGGTTCTTTTTCACCGACGCTGGAGCGCTCGATCGGGCTGGCGAGAGTGCCGGCAGGGACCGCTGGACAGTGTGAAGTCGAAATCCGCGGCCGGTTGCTCGATGCACGCATCGTGCGGCCGCCTTTCGTACGCAACGGCAAAAGCGCGATCGCAACTTGAAAAGTACTGGAGGGTCATGATGAGCAAAGTTCCGGCAGATCTCCGTTATCTGAAGAGTCATGAATGGGCACGCCTGGAAGACGACGGGACAGTTACCGTGGGTATTTCAGATCATGCACAGCAGGCGCTCGGCGATCTGGTGTTCGTCGAGGTGCCCGAGCAGGGCGCCCGGGTCACCGCGGGCGAGGCCTGTGCCGTCGTCGAATCCGTCAAGGCGGCCTCCGATGTCTACAGCCCCTTGAGTGGCGAGGTCGTTGCCGGAAACGCTGAGCTTGGCGGGCAACCGGAGCTGATCAACCAGGACCCCTACGGAGCAGGCTGGGTGATGCGCATCCGGCCGGCCGACAAGGCGCAATTTGCCGCCATGCTCGATGCAGCCGCCTACGAGGCGGCACTGGCGTCGGAAACGCACTGATTACTGACAGGGACGGGCAGCATGCCATTTAATCCTCATACGGCCGACGATGTTCGCGAGATGCTCGCAGCGATCGGCGCGCCCGATATCGAGACCTTGTTCGACGAGATTCCGAAGGGTCTGCGCACCGGCGCGCTCGAGACCGTACCGCCGGCGATGTCCGAGATGGAGATCGGCCGGCTGATGTCCGAGCGTGCGGCCCGCGACGCCCGTCGGCTCAACTTCATCGGCGCCGGCGCCTACGAGCACCACATACCGGCGGCAGTCTGGGCCCTGGTGACGCGCGGGGAATTCTACAGCGCATATACCCCTTACCAGGCGGAGGCGAGCCAGGGCACGCTGCAACTGATCTACGAATTCCAGTCGATGATGGCCAGCCTGACCGGCATGGATGCCTCCAACGCGTCGCTCTATGACGGGGCGACGGCGCTGGCCGAGGCATGTCTGATGGCCGTGCGCATGCACCGCAAGTCGCAGTCCCGTCGAATTCTCATGCCGGTCGCCGCGAATCCACGTTATCGGCAGGTGGTCAACACGATCTGCGTCAACCAGAAGCTGGCCTTCGAGCTGCTGCCGTATGACGCGGCCAGCGGCCGGACGGCCCTTGAAGGACTCGAGCGATACGAAGGCGAGGACATCACGGCCATGGTCATCCAGCAGCCGAACTTCTTCGGCACGCTGGAGGATGTCGATGCGCTGACCGATCGGGCTCACGCAGCGGGAATGATGGTCATTGCCGTGGTCAATCCGACGTCTCTGGCGATCCTCAAGCCGCCCGGTGAATGGGGTGAGCGCGGTGCCGATATCGTCTGCGGTGAGGGTCAGCCGCTCGGCGTGCCCTTGTCCTCGGGCGGCCCTTACTTCGGGTTCATGACCACCAGCATGAACAACGTGCGCCAGATGCCGGGGCGGATCGTCGGTCGAACCCTGGATCTCGAAGGCAACACAGGCTACACGCTGACACTGCAGGCCCGCGAGCAGCACATCAGGCGCAGCAAGGCAACGTCCAACATATGCACCAACCAGGGCCTGCTGGTGACCGCGGCGACGATCTACCTGTCGCTGCTCGGTCCGCGAGGGCTGGCGCAAGTGGCCAGCAGTTGCGTTGCGCGCACCGCCGAGCTCGTCGAGGTGCTGACAGCGAAGGCCGGTATCCAGCGGGTTTTTGACGGACCGTGCTACAACGAGGCCGTACTGCGTCTGGATCGGCCGGTCCGGCCGGTGCTCGACGCGCTCGCCAGGCGCGGCATCGTCGGTGGCTACGACCTGTCACGTTATTATCCGGCGCTGGGCCATGCCTTGCTGGTCTGCGCGACCGAGACCCGAACCACCGCCGACATTGCCGTCTATTCCGAGGCGATGGACGACGTGCTCAGCGATTCGGCCGTGGCCTGACCGGCAGGGGGAATGATGCGAGAAAAGACGATATTTGAGTATTCAAGCCCCGGCCGCGGTGCGGTCGCGCAGTATCCACCCGCCTCGGCCAGCGCGGAGATTCCGGCCGCGTTGCGTCGCCGCGAGCCGCCGGCGCTGCCGGAGGTGTCCGAACTGCAGACGGTGCGTCATTTCACGCGCTTGTCCCAGCTCAACTTCTCGATCGACACGAACTTCTATCCGCTGGGCTCGTGCACGATGAAGTACAACCCGAAAGCCTGTAACCAGTATGCGATGTTGCCGGAGTTTCTTGGCCGGCATCCGCTGGCCCCGGATCTGACCGGACAGGGGCTGCTGCAGTGCCTGTACGAACTGCAGGAGATGCTCATGGACGTGACCGGCATGCGCGGCGTTTCGCTGACGCCGATGGCCGGCGCACAGGGCGAATTTGCCGGTGTGGCGATGATTCGCGCCTACCATCAGTCCCGCAACGATTTCGCTCGCAACGAGATCATCGTTCCCGACGCGGCGCACGGCACCAACCCGGCGACCGCCTCGATGTGCGGTTGCACGATTCGCGAAATCGTCTCGCAGCCGGACGGTGACATCGATATCGAAGGCCTGCGCGCCGTGGTGGGCCCGCAGACCGCCGGGATCATGCTGACCAACCCGTCGACGCTCGGTGTCTTTGAGCGCCGCATCGTCGAGGTCTCGGAAATCGTACACGCGGCGGGTGGCCTGCTCTATTACGACGGCGCGAACCTCAATGCGATACTCGGCAAAGTGCGCCCGGGCGACATGGGCTTTGACGTCATCCACATGAACCTGCACAAGACGTTTTCGACCCCGCACGGCGGTGGTGGCCCTGGCTCGGGCGCGGTCGGCGTCAGTGAGCGATTGCTGCCGTTCATGCCGATTCCGCTGGTCGGGCTCGACGGCGATCAGTACCGCTGGCTGGACGAGACAGACCTGCCGCAGTCCATTGGTCGCCTCTCGGCCTTCATGGGCAATACCGGCGTGCTGCTGCGCGCATACATCTATATGCGCATGCTCGGCCGTGAGGGCATGCAGCGCGTCTCCGAGTTCGCCACACTGAACGCGAATTACCTCATGCACCGTCTGCGCGATGCCGGGTTCGAGCTGGCCTACCCTGACCGTCGTGCCGGCCATGAGTTCATCGTCACGCTGCGCAAGGAAGCTCGCGATTACGGCACCGGCGCAATGGACTTCGCAAAGCGGCTGCTCGACTTCGGCGTCCACGCGCCGACCACCTACTTCCCGCTGCTGGTTCCCGAGTGCCTGCTGATCGAACCGACCGAAACGGAGTCGAAGCAGGAACTCGACGCATTCGTCGAGGCCATGATCGCCGTGCGCAACGAAGCGAAGTCCGAACCGGAGAAGCTCAAAGGCGCCCCGTATACTCTGCCCGTGCGCCGGCTCGACGATGTTCGCGCGGCAAGGCAACTCGACCTGGCCTGGAAAGCAAGCCCGCCATGAAACGGGTGGCGCGAGATCGAGCCGGGCGGAGCGCTGCCGCGACCGGCGGCACCCGCGTACCGGCCTGCTCTGCGCCTCTCGCTCATTAGCCGGTGCCGACCCGTCCAGCGGCCGTCTTTACGGCCTTGTCCCGACCTGGAGTGAGACCATGAAGGCCTTGATCTGCGGCTCGATCGCCTATGACACCGTGATGGTGTTTCCGGGGCGTTTTCGCGAACACATTCTGCCGGATCGCATTCACATGCTGAATGTCGCGTTCCTCGTGCCCAGCATGAAGCGCAACTACGGGGGCTGTGCCGGCAACATTTCCTACAATCTCGGCCTGCTGGGGGCACCGGCGGCGCCGATGGCAACGGTCGGGCGTGACTTTGGCCCGTACCGGTCGTGGATGGAACAGTGCGGGATGCAGCTCGAGCACGTCCGGGTGCTCGACGAGCACTACACCGCACAGGCCTTTATCACCACCGACCTCGACGATAACCAGATCACTGCGTTCCATCCTGGTGCGATGAATGAGTCACATTGCAATCGCGTGCCCGACGACGGCAGTGTCAGGCTCGGCGTCGTCGCACCCGATGGACGTGAGGGCATGTTGCAGCATGCCGCGGAGTTTGCCGACGCCGGCATACCCATTCTGTTCGACCCCGGACAGGGTCTGCCAATGTTCGACGGACCGGAACTCGTGGCCTTTATCGAGAAGGCAAGCTGGATTGCGGTCAACGACTACGAAGGCCAGTTATTGCAGGAGCGCACCGGGCTCGCATTCGAGCAGATCGCGGCGCGCGTGCAGGCTTTGATCGTCACCCGCGGGGCTGAAGGCAGTTCGATTTACGCGAACCGCCGTGAGATTGCGATTCCCGCGGCTCGAGCGGAAGCGGTGGTCGATCCGACCGGCTGCGGAGACGCGTATCGTGCGGGCCTGATTTATGGGCTCATGAACGAACTGGACTGGGAGACGACCGGTCGGATCGCTTCGCTGATGGGCGCGATCAAGGTCAGCGAGTCGGGCACACAGAACCATTGCCTGGATCCGGCGGGACTGGCCGTGCAGTTCCGCGCTGCGTTCGGCAGGGCGCTATGACGGCGGGGGAGCTGCGTTTTCTGCCCTGGCTGGTCCTGTGCGGGCTCAGCGGCGCCGCGGCGGCCGCGCCGGACGATACCCTGGCCTGGGACAAGACGCTGGCACAGATCGCGCCGGCGGTTGTCACGATCGAAGTCGACCAGACCCGCGCTTTTGACACCGAGTGGAACGAATCCTCGCAGGCCACCGGTTTCGTGGTCGATGCGCAGCGTGGCCTGATACTCACCAATCGTCACGTGGTGACGCCTGGGCCGGTGATTGCGACCGCCGTGTTTCAGAATCGGGAAGAAGTCGAACTTCACCCGGTTTACCGGGATCCGGTGCATGACTTCGGGATCTATCGCTACGATCCCGGCGCCTTGCGTTATAGCCAGCCAAAAGCGCTGCCGCTGTTTCCGCAGGGCGCCGTGATTGGTACCGAGATTCGAGTGGTCGGTAACGATGCCGGTGAGCAGTTGTCGATCCTCTCCGGGACGCTGGCCCGGCTCGATCGCGCCGCACCCGAGTATGGGGTGGGCAAGTACAATGATTTCAATACATTTTACATCCAGGCGGCGTCGGGAACCTCCGGTGGCTCCTCCGGATCACCGGTCATCGATATTCGAGGTCGCGTGGTCGCGCTCAATGCCGGCGGCAGCTCGGGCGCCGCGTCGAGTTTCTATCTGCCACTTGGGCGCGTTCAGCGCGCGCTGGAGAAGCTTCAGGCCGGGCAGCCGGTCACGCGCGGCACCTTGCAGACGGTGTTTGGTTATCGCCCCTATGACGAACTCGAAAGACTCGGGCTGCGAAGCGAGACTGAAGCGGCTGCACGTCGCGCCGGGCCCGGCCTGACCGGCATGCTGGTGGTCGAGGAAGTGCTGTCCGAGGCACCGGCCGAGGGACGCCTGCAGCCCGGCGACATCCTCGTTCGGGTCAATGGCCGGCTCATCACGACATTTGACCCGCTGGCGGAAGTGCTGGACGCATCGGTCGGCGAGAGCATCGTGCTCGAAGTGGAGCGCGGAGGCGTCGTCATCAGCAACGAACTGGTCGTTCAGGACCTGCACTCGATCACGCCAGCGGCCTACCTGGAGTTCGGCGACGCTGTCGTGCACGACGTTTCTTACCAGATGGCGCGGCATCTGAACGCTCCGGTCCGGGGCGTCTTCGTCGCGAATCCCGGTTATGCACTCGGCGCGGCCGGTGTGCCGCGCGGGGCGGCCGTTACCAGCATCAAGGGCCGTGAGGTCGGTAATCTCGCTGATTTTGAGCAGCTGATCGCAGGACTCGCCGATGGCGAGCGAGTGGCGATCAGGTATTTCACCCAGGACGATCCACAGGGCACACAGACGCAGGTGATGCGCATGGATCGGCGCTGGTTTCCAGCTCGCTACTGCCAGCGGGACGACCAGACCGGCTACTGGCCATGCCGGGAACTGGAATCGGCGGCCGATTCGCCGTCGCTGAAACCGGCCAGCACGACCTTTGTCAGCGTCGGTGACAGGCGTATTGACCGGGTTGCTGCGTCCCTGGTCCTGGTGCATTTCGATATGCCATTCTCGGTGGCCGGCGTGACCGAGCGTAACTATCACGGCACCGGAGTCATAGCCGACCTGAAGCGCGGGCTGGTGCTGGTCGACCGCAACACCGTGCCCGCCGCGGTCGGTGATGTGCGCATCACCGTGGCCGGCTCAATCGAGGTGCCCGGTCGTGTCGAGTACGTGCACCCGCTGCACAACCTCGCGGTGGTGAGTTTTGATCCGCGCTTGCTCGATGGCACGCCGATCCGTGAAGCGAGCTTCGACAGCCGTGATCTGAATGCGGGCGAGGCGGTCACGGTGATTGGCTTGAACGGCGATTCGCGCGTGAGATCGATTGCCACGACGGTGGCCTCGGTTGACGACGTCAGCTTTCCGTTGTCGCGCACGCTGCAGTTCCGCGAGGCCAACCTGGAGGTCATTTCGCTTGTCAATCCGCCCAGCGGCTTCGATGGCGTCGTGATCGGCGGGGACGGCAAGGTCCGCGCCCTCTGGTCCAGCTTCGCGACGGAGAGCGCACGGGAAATGGTGCAGGTCTCGCGTGGCATTCCGGCGGACCTGGCAGTCGAAACGGTACAGGCCGCCCGCTCCGGCGAGCCTCTCTACTCGCTGGAGGTTGAACTCGAGGCGTTGCCGATTTCGACCGCGCGCAAGCTCGGACTGACCGACCCGTGGGTGGCCCGGATCGAGGAGCACGACCCGGCGCACCGCCAGGTGCTTGCGGTTTCCCGCCGGGTTGCCGACTCGCCGGCGGCCGATCTGCTGATGGAAGGTGACATGCTGCTTTCGGTCAACGGCAGGACGCTTAATCGCTATCGCGAGGTCGAACGGGCTATCACCGGTCCGGTGGCACAGCTGGTCGTCCTGCGGGACGGACAGGAACTGGCGCTCAGCGTAGAAACCGTTGCGCTCCATGGGCGCGATATCGACCGACTGCTGCTCTGGGCCGGAGCCGTGCTGCACGCTCCGCACCGGGCAATGGCCGCCCAGCGTGGCATTCCTTCCTACGGCGTGTTCGTGGCCTATTTTTCCTATGGCTCGCCGGCGGCAAGGTATGAGTTGATTGCCGGGCGCCGGATCGTGGAAGTCGATGGCCGCGCCACGGCGGATCTCGACGCCTTTATCGAGGCCGTGAAGGGCCGCCCCGACCGCTCTTCGCTGCGTCTGAAGACGGTGACCTGGAACGGTTCGGTTGAGGTCATCACGCTGAAACTCGATGAGCATTACTGGCCGGCCTACGAATTGCTGCGCACTGACTCAGGCTGGCAGCGGCGCGCGCTGGACTAGCGGTATGAACATAAGCCGTTCCGGTCCCGCCGCGAGGCCGGAACGCATTTTTAAAGTTATCATTGGCGCATGTTGACGGTGCGTTTGCCACAGAGTGAGATCGATCGTGCGGTTGCGGCGTTGCGCAACGGCGAGCTCGTCGCATTCCCGACCGAGACCGTCTACGGTCTCGGTGCAGATGCCCAGAACCCCGAGGCAATACGCAAGGTATTCGCGATCAAGGGCCGGCCGGCGACACACCCCTTGATCGTGCACGTCGAGGACGTGCGGATGCTCGAGCGCTGGGCCCTGGCCGTGCCGCCGTCTGCGGCCAGGCTCGCGCAGAAGTTCTGGCCGGGGCCGCTGACACTGGTGCTGCACCGTGCACCGGCCGTGGACCTGGCGATCACCGGTGGCCAGGACACCGTTGCCGTGCGCGTGCCCGGCAACCCCGTGGCCCAGCAGCTGCTGCGGGCTTTCGGCGGCGCCGTCGTCGCGCCGTCCGCCAATCGGTACGGACAGCTCAGCCCGACGCGAGCCGAGCATGTCCGCGATGAACTGGGTGACTCGGTGGCCGTCGTGCTCGACGGCGGCGACTGCAAGATTGGCGTTGAATCGACCATCGTGTCCTGCGTCGACGACGTGCCGAGGGTACTGCGACCGGGCGCCATAACGCTGAGCCAGCTGCGCGAGGTCGTGCCTGAGGTCGAAGGCCTGCCGGGGATATCCTCACCGCGGGTTCCGGGCAGTGTTCTCAAGCATTATTCGCCGAAGACACCGCTGCGAGTCGTCGCCAGCGCGGGCCTGGAGGAGGAGCTTCGCAAGCGTACCCGCGAACACCGTAAGACGGGTGTCCTGGCGCTACGACCTCCGCGGTCGGCCGGTAAGTTCATGACGTGGATCAACGGCGGTGTGCGCGCGGATGCCTATACGCGGGAAATGTACAATCACCTGCGGACGCTCGATCGCTCGGATGTCACCGAGATCCTGGTCGAGGAGGTGCCGTCCGGCGAGAAATGGGACGCCGTGCGGGATCGGCTGCAGCGCGCGGCCACCGTCGACTCCAGCCGGGATGTCGATCCCGACATCGCCGCGCTGAAAGCGGACTTTGGCGAAGAACTGGAGCAGCCATGAGCAATGACTTCCAACCCGGCATGCCGGCGTGGCACGACCTGACAGTCGCCGATGGTGAGGTCGTGAAGCAGTTCTATGAGGCCGTAATCGGCTGGACAGCACAGCCGGTCGATATGGACGGCTACCAGGACTTCAACATGATGCCCCCCGGGGCGGAGGCGCCGGCCGCGGGCATCTGCCATGCGCGTGGTGGCAACGCAGATATGCCGCCGCAGTGGCTGGTCTATTTTTCGGTGGCGGATCTCGACTCATCGCTTCTGCAGGTGCACGCCCAGGGAGGCACGATGATCAAAGGACCGGTCGACATGGGCGCCATGGGCCGCTATGCGCTGATCAGGGACCCTGCCGGCGCGATCTGCGCACTGTACAGCCGTGGCCAGTAAAACTGAGCTTCGCGAACTCGCCCGGCGTCACGGAACGCCGCTTCTGGTGATCGACTGCGCCGTGGTCCGGCGCCAGTATCGGTCCCTGCGAGCCGCACTGCCCGGCGTGTCGCTTTACTACGCGCTCAAGCCATTACCGCATCCTGCGGTGGTCGCAACGCTGAGCGCGGCCGGCGCGCATTTCGACGTCGCAACCACCGGCGAGATCCGCCTTCTCAAGTCGCAGGGCGTCGCTCCGGAGCGATGCATCCATACGCATCCCATCAAGCGCGACGCGGATATTCGCGCGGCACTGCGTTTTGGAATCCGCACGTTCGTGGTCGACAATCCGGATGAAATCCGTAAATTCGAGCGCTATCGCCGGCGCGCCGAAATCCTGCTGCGTGTCTCGTTTCGGGATCCGTCGGCGGTGGTGGACCTGTCGCGCAAGTTTGGTTGCGAGCCGGCGGCCGTGCGCCCACTGCTGGAGATTGCGCGCGACGTTGGCGTCAACGTCACGGGCCTGTCTTTTCACGTGGGCTCCCAGGTGGCCGATCCCCGCAAGTATGTCGAGGCGATTGGTGCATGCCGGCAGATCGCCGCCGACGCGCGTCGCGACAAGCTCGCGGAGCTCAACGTGCTGGATATCGGCGGTGGCTTCCCGGTCCCTTATCACGCCGAGCAGATGTCGATCGGGCACTTCTGTGGTCCGATACGACGCGCGCTTTCGCGATTGCCCCGCAGCGTACGGATAATTGCGGAACCCGGACGGTTCATCGCGGCCCCGGCCGGCACCTGTGTCACCGCGGTGACCGGAAGGGCACAACGCGAGGGGCGCTGGTGGTATTACCTCGACGACGGGCTGTACGGATCGTTCAGTGGTCAGTTGTACGATCACGCGCTGTATCCGCTGGAATGTCTCGATCACGATGGCCCACACCAACCCTGCGTGCTGGCCGGCCCGACCTGCGACAGCATCGACGTAATCCGCGAGGATTTCGCGTTGCCCGAGTTGCAGATCGGCGATCTTCTCGTCGGTCGCATGATGGGTGCATACACCGCGGCGTCGGCAACCGATTTCAATTTCATACCGCGCGCAACGTTGGTCGCCATCAACCAGCGCGGCCGAGGCTGATATGGATATCACGGTACTCGACCATGTGGACGGTGCCCGCCAGGCTCGGGGAATCGCGGTCGTGATCGACGTGTTCCGGGCGTTCTCGGTTGCTCCCCACGCCGTGGCAGGGGGGGCGGCCCGTGTCTTTCCCGTGGGGGAGGTCGAGCAGGCGCGCGCGCTGGGGCGGCAGTATCCGGGTTCGATCCTGGTCGGCGAGCGGCATACGCGCCGTCTGCCCGGATTTGATGCGGGTAACTCACCCACGGAGATCCGTGCGCTGGACCTGCGTGGCAGGACCGTCATCCACACGACCCACGCGGGTACCCAGGGTCTGGTCAACGCAACCGGCGCCGATGAAGTGTTGACCGGTTCCTTTGTGAACATTTCGGCCGTGTGCCGCTACCTGCAGCGCCGTCAGCCGGCGCGTGTGTCGCTGGTCCGCATGGGCCACGAGGCAATCGAACGCTGCGCTGAAGACGACCTTTTCGCAGAGTGCCTGCACGCGATGCTGCTCGGTCAGGACGCATCGCTGGGGCGGGTGCGTGAGCGTCTGCGCGCCGCGCCGTCCGCGGCCAAATTCTTCGACCCGGCGATGGACTGGGCGCCCGAGTCGGACTTCGACTATTGCACCGAGGTCGATCGCTTCGATTTTGTCCTGCGACTGGCCCGGGTGGCCGGTCAGCCGCTGGAACTGCTGCGGGTATCCGAAACGCCCGGAGGATAAAGTCGAGCGGTTTCGCCGGGGTATGACCGGGAGGAACGGATGATTCGGAACGTGGTCTTCGACATCGGTGGCGTGCTGCTGGGGCTGCGCTATGAGCCCTTCGTCCGCTATCTGCAGGAAGGGGGCGCGGACATGTCGGACCTGCCTGCCTGGGTTGCAAGAGTCGGCCTCGAGGCGCACGAGCGTGGTGAGATCTCTGGTCAGCAGATGCTCGAGCGCATTGCGGGCACTGCGACAGCGACGCTCGATCGTGAAGAACTTCGGAAGCACTGGCTGGACATGTTTGAGCCGGCGACGGAGATGTTCGAACTGGCCTCGGGCCTGATGGCGGAGTACCGCGTCTATCTCCTGTCGAATATGGGCGAGATGCACTGGGCTCACGTCGATGCGCATTACGGACTCGGCTCGCTGGTGCACGGGGCGCTGGCGTCCTTCCGCGTCGGGGCGTCGAAACCGGACCGGGCGATCTATCGAGAGGCCGAGCGGCGCTTTGAGCTCGAGCCCTCCGCCACGGTCTTTATCGATGATCTGCGCGCAAATGTCGAAGCCGCTCGCAGCTGCGGCTGGCACGGCCTCTGGCACCACGATCCCGGCATGACGCGCACCAGTCTGCAGGGCCTGGGCGTGCGATTGCCCCCCGGACGAGGCTGACCGGTGTCCGGCGAAAGGCTGACAGCCATTCATCATCGTGTCCTCAAGTGCCGAACGGGCGACGAGCCGACGATGATTACCCGTCTTCCGTCTGGCTGGGCCGTGATGGGCGACCCGCAGGTGTTACGCGGGTATTGCCTGTTGTTACCGGACCCTGTGGTTCCGCATCTCAATGCACTGCGTACCAGGCAACAGGAGCAGTTCATGGCCGACCTGGCGACTCTCGGCCAGGCCGTGCTCGGGGCGACCGGTGCACTGCGGATCAACTATGCGGTTTTCGGCAATGTTGAGCCCGCCCTGCACGGGCATGTGCTGCCGCGTTTTGCCGACGAGCCCATGGCCATGCGCTCCGCCAATCCCTGGGCGTACGACTGGTCCGTCGCGCGGGCTTTCGACTCCGCGGCAGACGGTGTTTTGCTCACTGCACTGCGCGAGCGTCTGCGTAATCGTGAGGCAGTTGGATAATCGGGCCGTCCGGCCCGCTTTTGGGCTGGCAACCGGCCGCCGCGCGGGTAATCTAGGGCCATGAAAGACGTTACGGGCTTTTCCTTTCGACGCGCTGTGCGCTGGATGCTGCTGCTGGCCTGTTTTGCGCAGGGCGCGCTCGCTGGTGCCTACCGATATAAGGACGACAGTGGCAACTGGGTCTACACGGACCGCCCGCCGAACGCTGACCAGGCTTCCGAAGTGGTCACTTTGCCACCCCCTATCGCGTCACCACGCATTGCCGTTGAGGCGCGCAGCGATGCCGGCCGCGTCGTGATGCTGGCGGTCAACGAGTGCAGTTGCCCGGTGGAGTTTGCGATCCGGGTTGCGGCGCCGGATGGTGAGCGCAATGCGCGCAAAGTGGTCTCTGCGCGGGCCCGAGAGACGCTGATCGATCTGCCGATGCCGCCGGGTGAAGCTGAGATCGGTTTCGAATACGGCTACGTGATCGGTGACCCGGGTGCCGTGCACGCGCCAACTCAACCCTATCGCGCGCCATTCGCCGTCGCTCAGTCCTTCAGGGTGACACAGGCACCGCCCGATGCGGTTACCCATAACGACCCGGCGAGCCGCAATGCGATCGACATCGCAATGCCCGTGGGAACCGGTGTGCACGCGGCGCGGGAGGGTGTGGTCATCAATGTCGCCCACAAGTTCTTCCGGCACGGCCTCGAAAATGACAAGCGCGACGAGGCGAATTTCGTGCAGATCCAGCACGCAGACGGCACCAACGCGCTGTACGCACACCTGCAGATGGATACGGTGCGGGTAAAGCCCGGACAGCGCGTATTGCGCGGTGAATACATTGCGAACTCGGGTAACACCGGTTATTCGAGTGGTCCGCATCTGCATTTCGTTGTTCTGCGCAACACGGGCATGCGCAGCGAATCGGTGCCGGTTTCTTTCGAGAGCGCCGGCGGCGAGGCTCAGACGCCCGGCACAGGCCAGGTGCTCACGGCCTACTGAGGGCCATACGGCCGGGTTCAGTCGCGCAGCTGGGCCACCAGTGCCGACAGCGTCGTGATCGGCGCCGAGCAGGTCATGCCGGTGCAGACATAGGCCACGCATTGGCCCGGTCGCGCTTTTTTCTCGGTGAGCGCGTTTGGCAGCCCTTCGGCATCCTCGGGTACCGCGAACAGGAGTCTGCGCGGGTCGTACAGCTTGTCGAGCTCGCCACGCCAGCTCTCGAGCTGATCGGTCGGGCCGCGCAGCACGACCGTTGTCGGTGGCAGGGTCAATTCATCCAGTGCCATCAACAGGCTGGTGTGCGCCTGTGGATACTTCTCCATCACCGGCCGGGCGGCACGCAAAGTGCCCTCTGCGGCATCGATGTAGCGCGTTTCGCCGAGCAGGTAACCGAGTCGGATCATCACGCGGGCTGCGATTCCGTTGCCCGAAGGCGTCGCGTCGTCACCAAAAATCTTGGGTCGCTGTATGAGGCTTTCGCTGTCGTCCGCCGTGAAGAAAAAGCCGCCATTGGGCGTATCGGCGAAGTGAGTGAGCATCGTTTCGCACAAGTCGACGATCCAGCTCAGCCAGCGTCCGTGCCAGCGTGTCTGCAGCAGTTCCAGCAGGCCCCAGGCGAGAAACGCGTGATCATCGAGATAGGCGCTGAAACGGGCCTGGCCGTTGCTGAATACGGCGAGCAGGCGCTCATCCTGCCAGCAGTGCTCGCGCAGGAACGCGACGGCGCGCGAGGCAGAGGCGGCATAGTCAGGCCGCGACAGCGCGCGCGAGGCGGCCGCCATGCCGTAGATGGCCAGCCCGTTCCAGGCGGTCAGTATCTTTTCGTCACGTGCGGGATGGATGCGCCGATTGCGGAAGTCGAGCAATCGCTGGCGGCCGGATGCGAGCCGGGTGGCCGCGTCTGTCTCGCTCAGATCGAGACTCGTCGCGACCGAGCTCATCGGCTCCGAGCAGTACAGGTGCCATCGACCCTCGAAATTAGGCTCGTTCTGCAATCCAAATCGCCTCACGAGCACTTCATATTCCCCTGGCTCCGCCAGCCGGCGTATCTCATCGCGGTGCCAGACGTAGAACTTGCCTTCGTGACCCTCCGAGTCGGCATCCAGGGTCGAGTAATATCCGCCCTGCGGGTGCTCCATGTCGCGACGTAACCAGTCGGCCGTCTCCTCGGTGACCCGGCGGAAGAGTTCATCTCCCGTGGCTACAGCGCACTGCGCACTGACGGCCAGTAGCTGCCCGTTGTCGTAGAGCATTTTCTCGAAGTGCGGGATCATCCACTGAGCATCAACGGAGTAACGGCAGAATCCGCCGCCGAGCTGGTCGTAGATGCCGCCCTCGGCCATGCGCGTCAGTGTCAGCGTGGCCATGTACAAGGCCTGCAGATCGGGCTCATCATCGGCGGCCGTCTCGCGCCAGCGGCGCATCAGGAACTCGATGTTCATCGGATGCGGGAATTTCGGCGCGTCGCCAAAGCCGCCGTAGCGGCCGTCAAAGTCGCGTTGCAGCGTGGCCCTGGCGCTGTCCAGCACAGTGCGTGACAGCGCATTGCTATCGGTGTCCGGTGGCGGCAGCAACTGCCCGAACACTTCAATGAGCGCGGCGCCGGTGCTCTGCACTTCGTCGGGGTTCTGCCGGTAGAACTCTGCCACCCTCTGCAGCACGTCCCGAAAGGCGGGCATTCCGTATCGCGGCTCGCTCGGAAAGTACGTGCCGCTGAAGAACGGACGGTGATCGTGCGGTGAGAGAAACATCGTCAGCGGCCAGCCGCCGCCGCGCTGCGTCAGCATCTGGTGCGCACTCTGGTAGATGCGATCGAGGTCCGGCCGCTCCTCGCGATCCACCTTCACGTTGACGAAAAGGTCGTTCATCAGCCGGGCGGTGGTCAGGTCCTCGAACGACTCGTGTGCCATCACATGACACCAGTGGCAGGCGGAATAGCCAACTGACAGCAGAATGGGCTTGTTTTCGCTGCGCGCGCGCTCGTGTGCCTCGGTACCCCAGGGTAGCCAGTCGACGGGATTGTCTGCGTGCTGCAGCAGATAGGGGCTGGTCTCTTCAGCGAGGCGGTTCTTGTGTGTGCGTGGAGCCTGAGGGTGCATGGACAACAGTACGTTTGCGATAGAATCTGCGAACTATAGCCGAATGACGTCACGCGACGACGGTTTCACCACCCGCGCGGCGGCTCCATCGCCGCCAGAAGCCGGAGCACCCCGGTCGAGGTCGACATGATCATGCAATCTGGCGAACAGCAGGCGCACGCCGGCGCCGCGCTCCCCGAGTTGCGATTGAAGCCGCGGGAGGACCGGCGGCTTGCTGCCGGTCATCTGTGGGTGTTCAGCAATGAGGTTGATACGTCGCACACGCCGTTGACCGGGCTGTCCGCTGATTGCTGCGTACGTGTCGTCAGCCACGCGGGCCGTTTCCTTGGCTATGCCAGCGTCAGCCCGCAGGCGCTCATATGCGCCCGGATTCTCGGGCGCGATCCCGCCTATCCGCCGGCCAGGGCCTTGTTCGTCCATCGGCTTCAGGTCGCGCTGGCGCTTCGCGAACGCCTGTATGGCAGCCCCTATTATCGCCTGGTCCACGGTGAAGCGGATGGTCTGCCCGGCCTGGTTCTCGACCGCTTCGGCGATGTAATCGTGGGTCAGACCGGTACTGCCGGCATGGAATCCCTGCAAAGTGAGATTCAGGCCGCACTCGAAAAGGTCCTGCGTCCGCAGACGATCATCTGGAAAAACGACACGGGCGCGCGTGATCTGGAGGGACTGCCCAGATACACGAGGACCGCGCTCGGTGAGGCGGTCGAACGGGTCGAGGTCGAAGAAAATGGCGTTCGATTCCAGGTGCCCGTCGTTGGAGGCCAGAAGACCGGCTGGTTTTACGACCAGGCCGCCAACCGGCGCTCATTTCTGAAATACGTTCCGGGGGCCCGCGTGCTCGACGTGTTCAGCTATGTCGGTGCCTGGGGCCTGGCGGCCGCCAGGGCCGGTGCCAGCGCGGTCAGCTGCGTCGATGCCTCTTCGAAGGCACTGGATCTGCTGCGCTCCGCCGCCGTCGCGAACGAACTCGACGTGGACTGCCATCAGGGCGATGCATTCGAGGTGCTGGCGGGCCTGAAAGAGGCGGGGGCTCGTTATGACGTGGTCGTCGTCGACCCGCCGGCCTTCATCAAGCGCCGCCGCGATATTGGCAAGGGCCTCGCCGCGTATCGAAAGCTGAACCAGATGGCCATGCAACTGCTTTCGCGTGACGGGATACTGGTCTCCTGCTCGTGCTCTTATCATCTCGCCGCGGATGATCTCGTCGCCGCGATACAACGCTCGGCACGCCATCTCGACCGATTTGCGCAACTTCTGGAGGTGGGCGGGCAGGGGCCCGATCACCCGATACATCCTGCGATACCGGAGACGCGCTACCTGAAAGCGTTTTTCTGTCGACTCCTGCGGCAATAAACCGCTCGCCGGCCGCTGATCCCGTCGCGACCCGTGCGGCCCGCGCTGCGCTTCCCTAGAATAGCCGCCCAATGATTACCTATCCCCATCCCGACCCGGTCGCGATTTCGATCGGACCACTGAAAATGCGCTGGTATGGCCTGATGTACCTGCTCGGCTTCCTGGCCGCCTGGTGGCTGGCTCGCCGACGGGCGGCGCAGACGGGTTCGAGCTGGAATCCGGAAGACGTCGATGACCTGATTTTCTACTGTGCCCTGGGAGTCATCCTCGGCGGTCGCCTGGGATGGATGCTGTTTTACGGCACCGAGACCCTGCTCAGCGACCCGCTCAGCATCTTGCGAATATGGCAGGGTGGCATGTCGTTTCACGGCGGACTGGTCGGTGTCCTCATTGCCCTGGTCGTCTTTGCGCGCAAGCGCGGCCGGCACATCGGCGATGTCTTCGATTTTACCGCGCCACTGCCCGCCATCGGCTTCGGGGCAGGTCGGATCGGCAATTTCATCAATGGTGAACTCTGGGGCAAGCCCACGGACGTTCCATGGGCCGTTATTGTCGACGGGACGCCGTTGCATGCCTCGCAACTTTATGAAGCCTTCCTCGAAGGCCTCGTGCTTTTCTTAATCATATGGTGGTTCACGTCGACGCCGCGGCCGCGCTGGGCCGCATCGGGACTTTTTCTTGTCTGCTATGGCGTGTTCCGGTTCCTGATCGAGTTCGTGCGGGTCCCGGACGCCAATCGCGGCTACCTTCTGTTCGACTGGGTGACGATGGGGCAGATTCTGTCGACTCCGATGGTCCTGGCCGGCCTGTGGATGCTGTTCATCGCCTACCGCCGCAGGACGCAGTCCGGGAACTATGTTTGACTCCATTGCTGGTTCCGCAACGGGACTCGTAGCCCGGGCGCCGTGCGAAACGACATGATCCATCCAGAACAACAGTACCTGACACTGCTTCGCGACCTGATCGAGAGAGGCGACGAGCGCGTAGACCGGACCGGCGTCGGGACAAAGGCCCTGTTCGGCCGCGAGATGCGATTCGACCTGCAGGCCGGGTTTCCCGTATTCACGACCAAACGGGTCTTCTGGAAAACCGCGTTCAAGGAAATGTTGTGGATGCTCTCAGGCGACTCCAACATTCGTGCGTTGCTCGAACAGAACGTACGCATCTGGACCGACTGGCCATTGAAAAAATACCGTGAGGCGTCCGGCGAGAACATTTCGCAGGAGGCGTTCGAAGCGCGGATCATCGGTGACAAGGCTTTCGCCGAAAAATGGGGCGACCTCGGTCCCGTCTATGGCAAGCAATGGCGGAAGTGGAAAGCCTGCGATGGCCGGGAAATCGATCAGGTCCAGTACGTCGTTGAGCAGCTGAAAGCGAATCCAACGAACCGCAGAATTCTCTGGGACGGCTGGAACGTTGGCGAACTCGAGCAGATGGCGCTGCCACCGTGCCACAAGCACTATCAGTTTTACGTGCACCAGGGCAGCAACACCCTGTGCGGCGCATTGATTCAGCGCAGTGCCGATACGTTTCTGGGGCTGGCCTGGAACATCGCCAACCTGGCCCTCGTCACGACCTTACTCGCCGAGCAAACCGGGTACGAGGCCGGCGAGATCGTCTGGTACGGGCTCGATGTCCATCTCTACCTCAATCACATCGAGCAGGCCAGGCAGCAACTCGAGCGCGACCCCAGGCCCTTTCCGCGACTCGTCGTCAAGCGCAAAGCCGAATCACTTTACGAGTACACAATGGCTGACTTTGAGCTCGAGGGTTACGACCCGCATCCGCATATCCGGGCCGATGTAGCGGTGTAGGCACCGCGGCGAGCCTACGGCAGGATTCCCGGCAGATTGAGTCCTTGTTCGACGGCACAGGCGATGGCGTCCGGGTACCCCGCATCAGCGTGGCGCATGACCCCGCTGGCCGGATCATTCCACAGCACGCGTCCAATTCTTGCCGCGGCCTCATCCGTGCCGTCACAGACAATGACCACGCCGGCATGCTGCGAGTAGCCCATGCCCACGCCCCCGCCATGATGGATCGACACCCAGGTGGCGCCGCCTGCCGTGTTCAGCAGGGCGTTCAGCAGAGGCCAGTCCGAGACGGCATCCGATCCGTCGCGCATTGCTTCAGTCTCTCGATTGGGGCTGGCGACTGAACCGGAATCGAGGTGATCACGACCAATGACGATGGGCGCCTTCAGTTCGCCGGACCTGACCATTTCGTTAAACGCGAGGCCGATTTTTTCGCGCTGCCCGAGCCCGAGCCAGCAGATCCTCGCCGGTAAGCCCTGGAACTGTATCCTTTCCCGTGCCATGTCCAGCCAGTTGTGCAGGTGGGCGTCGTCGGGAATGAGTTCCTTTACCTTTCGGTCGGTCTTGTAGATGTCCTCCGGATCACCCGATAGGGCCACCCACCGGAACGGGCCTTTGCCACGGCAGAACAACGGCCGCACGCACGCGGGCACGAAACCCGGGAAATCGTAAGCGTTCGATACGCCGGCATTCCTGGCGTGCTCGCGAATGTTGTTTCCGTAGTCGATCGTTGGAATGCCCTGTGCGTGAAAGGCCAGCATGGCCCGGACGTGTACGGCCATGGATTCAACGGCGGCCTTCGCCACCGCATCTGGCTGCGATTTCGCCTTTGAGCGCCATTCGCTGACGGTCCAGCCGATCGGCAGGTAGCCGTTCACCGGATCGTGCGCCGAAGTCTGGTCGGTCACGAGGTCGGGTCTGACCCCACGCCGGACGAGTTCCGGCAGGATCTCGGCCGCGTTGCCGAGCAAGCCGACCGATATCGGACGTCCGTCTGTGTTCGCCGTGGTAATGATCTGCAGTGCTTCGTCGACGGACGTCGCCTTGCGGTCGACGTAGCCGGTCTGCAGACGGAAATCGATGCGTGATTCATCACACTCAACGGCGATCATGCTGAAGCCGGCCATGGTTGCCGCCAGCGGCTGCGCGCCGCCCATGCCGCCGAGGCCCGCCGTCAGAATCCACCGTCCCTCTGCGTTGCCCTCGTAGTGCTGGCGGGCAATCTCCATGAACGTTTCGTAGGTGCCCTGCACGATGCCCTGGCTGCCGATGTAGATCCATGAGCCGGCCGTCATCTGCCCGTACATCATCAAGCCACGACGGTCGAGGTCGTTGAACGTTTCCCAGGTGGCCCAGTGAGGAACCAGGTTTGAATTGGCGATAAGGACGCGGGGCGCGTCGGCATGCGTCCTGAACACGCCGACCGCTTTGCCCGACTGGATGAGCAGGCTCTCGTCCGGCTGAAGCGCAATCAACGCCCGGCGAATCTGTTCGAAGCATGTCCAGTTTCTCGCCGCACGCCCGATTCCGCCATAGACCACGAGGTCCTCAGGGCGCTCGGCCACTTCCGGGTCCAGGTTATTGTGCAGCATCCGGTAGGCCGCCTCGATCAGCCAGTTACGGCAAGCCAGGTGCGTGCCGCGTGGCGAGACGACAGGGCCGGCGGGCGCGACGCCACGCGCGCCGCCTGCGTGGATAGGGTGGACCGTGTCAGTCATGGCTCTGCCTCGATTGTTGCTCGCCGCGGGTCGGAGTCCACACCCGGCGAGCCATCCCAGGGCTCGATATTCTACTATGGACCTCGCGGTAACGATCCTCCCGCGGGCATTGCGCCCGATCGCATCGCTGCCTGGTCGAGCGCGCCCGCAAGCCGGTCCGGGTTGCGTATTTGTTATGCTTGCCGCTCCCCCGAGGTGATTTGACCGAAGGCCATAACCCACCCACAAAGGCACCGATCGCGGTATGACTCAGAAAGAACCGACCCGCAAAGCGGGCAAGAAAAGGAAAGCGGCCGAATCCGGCAGTCGCAAGAAGGCCACGCGACACAGTCACATGAATCGCGCCGCGCACGTCGGGCCAGTCTCCGGCAAGGAACCGATGTACGTCGTTCGCCGTTCGCCGATACACGGGCGGGGGGTGTACGCGACGCGGCGGATTCCCAAGGGGACGCGAATCGCCGAATACCTCGGCGAGCGGATTTCGCACGAGGAAGCCGATGCGCGTTACGCTGCCAAGGCGGACGACGGGCACACGTTCTTGTTCGTGGTAAACAAGAAGATCTGCATCGACGCCACCGAAGAAGGTAACGATGCGCGTTTCATCAATCACTCATGCGATCCGAATTGCGAATCGAACATCGAAGAAAAGCGCGTCTTCATCGACGCCATTCGCAGCATCGAACCCGGTGAGGAACTCGGTTACGACTACGCCTTGACCTGGGAAGGCACGGACGACCCGGAAGACCTGGAACTCTACAGCTGTCGTTGTGGCGCGGCGGAGTGCCGCGGGACGATGCTGTCGCCCGAACCGGTAGATGTCGAGGAGAAAAAACAAAAGAAAAAGGACAAGAAGAAGGACAAAAAGAAACAGAAGAAAGACAAAAAAAAGGATCGAAAAAAGGACAAGAAGAAGCGCAAGTGACCCTGGTTTCGATCGTCGTTGCAACCGATGAACGTGGCGGTATTGGTGTCAATGGCGCCCTGCCATGGCACTTGTCCGAGGACCTGAAGCGCTTCAAGGCCATCACGATGGGCAAGCCGATCGTGATGGGCCGCAGGACTTTTGATTCGATCGGTCGACCGCTGCCGGGAAGGCGGAACGTCGTCATCAGTCGGCAGTCGGGCCTGAACCTGTCCGGTTGCACCGTGGTCGGCTCGTTTGATGCTGCGCTGCGCAGTTCGGCTGATGCGCCCGAGGTCTGCGTGATCGGCGGTGCGGAAATCTACCGGCTTGCCCTGCCGGTTGCGCAGCGCATACACCTGACGCGGCTGCACGCCACGTTCGAGGCCGATACCTTTTTCCCGTCGATCGATCCTCGGGAATGGTCCGAGATCGAACGTCTCGATCATCCGGTCGATTCAGCCAACCCGATCGGCTACAGCTTTATTACGCTCGAGCGTAACGCCGATTCGCGCGCCGATTGAGCCGGGCAGGACGCCCCGGGGCGTCCTGCCGGGTCATTGCGCGACTACTTTGCCGGCTGCACTTCCAGCAGCTCGACATCGAAAATCAGCAGCTGGTTGGCCAGCGGTCCGCGATCGCCATAGGCGAGTTCCGAAGGAATGAACAACTGGTACTTGGCGCCCGGCTTCATTAGCTGCAATGCTTCGGTCCAGCCGGCGATGACGCCGCCCACCGCGAACGAGGCAGGCTCGCCACGGCTGTATGAACTGTCGAACTCGGTGCCGTCGATCAAAGTGCCCTTGTAGTGAACCGTGACCTTGTCGCTGGCCTTCGGGCTCGCGCCCGATCCCGCTTCGAGCACCTTGTACTGAAGGCCGCTGGCCGTGGTCTTCACCCCGGGTCGCGCAGCGTTTTTGGCCAGGAACTCGGCGTTCCCCGCGGCAGCATTCTGCGCCGCGGCCGCCTGTGCCTTGTTTCGCTCGGCGGCCATGGCCTTGCCGAGGTCATCGAGTGCGGCCTGCATCTCTTCCTGGTCCAGGCCAGGCGCTGCGCCACTGCGACCATCTTCAAGGCCCTTGACCAGCGCATCCGGGCGGGGCTCGAGGCCGGCCAGGTCGCGTCCGAGTTGATAGCCCAGTGCGTAGTGCAGTTTGCCGTCCTTATCGAGTTTCGCGACATCCGTATCGGCTGCCCGCGTCTGAGTGGTGCCCAGCATTAGGGTCACGGCCACCCATGCGATGGCGGGAAATAATTTCATTGGCATGCTCCTGTCCCGGGCCGGGACCGATGGATAAAAAATTGACGCGCATGATACCCGCACAACGGGGTGTTTTTCACGATGCCGACGTCGCGGGGGGTACCGTGCAGCACGACGTGGGCCGGGGCACCTCCACGGCAGGGCGAGGGTCTTTCAGTTCAGCTCGCCGTGCAATGCATGGACGAAACGCCAGACGTCGTCAAACCCGTTATAAAACGGCACCGGTGCGGCGCGGATCCAGCCCGGTTCCCGCCAGTCGGGCAGGATGCCGCGTGCCCGAATGCCGTCGAACGCCGCGCGCGCGCGATCAGGTGTGCACTCCAGGCGCAGCGACAGGGCGGCTCCGCGTGAAGCGGGCTCGGCCGGTGTCACGACGCTGACCTTTTCAGCCAGCCGTGCCTTGATCAGTTTCTCCATGTAGCCAGTCAACTGCTCGGATTTGCTTCTCAATGCAGGCAGCCCGACGGCGTCAAAATGCTCGAGTGAGGCGGCGAGCGGCGCCATCGCGAGAACTGCCGGGTTGCTGAGCTGCCAGCCTTCGGCGCCCAACGATGGTTCGAACTCCGGTCGCATCGCGAAGCGGGTCGCCTTGTCGTTGCCGTACCAGCCGGCGAAGCGGGGCAGGTCGGTACGGCTTCCGTGGCGCTGGTGGACGAACGCACCGCCGATCGCGCCGGGTCCGCCGTTGAGGTACTTGTAGTTGCACCAGACCGCGAAGTCGACGTCGGCGTCGTGCAGATCGATTTCAACATTTCCAATTGAATGCGCGAGATCGAAGCCGACCGTGCAGCCGGCCCGGTGGCCAGCCGCCGTGATGGCGCGCAGGTCCAGTTTCTGACCGGTCAGGTATTGCACGCCCGGCAGCATGACTGTCGCGATGCGCGGGCCCTCCCGTTCGATGGCCGCGAGTATGTCTTCGTCGCGCAGGCAGACCTCGCCCTCCCTCGGCGTGAGTTCAATCAGGTCGCGCTCCGGGTCCAGGCCGTGAAAATGTAACTGGGACTGCGCCGCATAGCGGTCTGACGGGAACGCGGACTTTTCGATCAACAGCGCCCGGCGTTCTCCGGCCGGCCGGAAAAAGCTGACCAGCATGAGGTGCAGGTTCACGCTCAGCGAATTCATTGCAATGACTTCGTCGGGCAGTGCGCCGGTCAGTCGCGCGAGTCCCGGCGCGAGCCGCTCGTGATACAGCATCCATGGGTGACGGGCAGCGAAATGCCCATCGACGCCCAGCGTACGCCAGTCGCGCATGACCTCTTCGACCGAGTCAACGGCCAGCACGGGCTGTGCTCCGAGGGAGTGTCCGCAAAGGTAGACGAGTTCGCCCTGTTCAGCATCCCTCGGCAGGATGAACCGGTCGCGCCAGGCCTGCAGCGGATCGGTCGCATCCAGGGCGAGTGCGTGCTCACGGTCCAGTTTCATGAATCGACCTCCAGTACGGGATAGATCACCGGGCGGCTCGGTGCAGCATCTGCCGCAAAAGCTGGCACCTGCAGGTCCAGCAGGTACAGGCCGTCTGCCGCCTCGTCAGGGATGAAAGCCAGCTCTGTCACCAGCGCGCGTGACCGAGTGGCCTGCGCCGCGTCGGTCGCACCGGCCGGCAGGCCCCAGAAGATACGGTGGGCCGTGAGCCCGCCCCCATCGTCGGCGCGGTCCAGGCTGGGCAGGTCCACGACCAGTGAATCGACGCCGCGCTTCACGATCCATTCCATCGCATCGCTGGAGAAATACGGTGCGGGGCAGGGACCGGAATAGCGGCGGTTCTTTTTGCTCTGTGCATTGGGTCGGGTCCGCACGAGCAGGCCGCGCCATGGCAGATCGATCCAGCGCTCCGCCGACCTCGACAGGGTCTCCACGGTCAGGACTGAATCGGTTGCCTCGGCCGGCGCCCTGAGCGCGGCCTGTGTATCGCCGAGGCGCAAGGGTTCGACGCTGATCAGCAGCGCAAGGCACATCGGCGCGGGTGTCACGGCCGAGACGTGGACGGCGCCGTCCGTGACGTGGCCCACGCACTCCGTGTGCGTGCCGTGGCAATGCGGCGCCAGCGTATGGACTGCGCAATTGCAGCTGGCGCCTTCGTGGACACTGCCGACAAAGCCCTCGGCACGCAACGGCTCGGTACGGGCCGCGTCGGCTGCGAAAAAACGCGGTTGCGGTCCGTTGAACTGCAGTTCAATCGCGAGGTCAAAACACTCGGAAGTCTCTGCGCGCCAGCGATGCTGTTCCAGGGTCGTTTCGATGATCACGTCGACAGGACTCTCCAGTCAGGTGTAATAAGGGACTCGTGAGGCGCCAGGGTTTGGCCACTGTGGCAGTATAGACGCGCACCCCGTGGCCTGGGGCCGTGGAGGAAGAGATGAGATTGAGCTTGACCTATTCGGCGGTGACGATGCTGAGCCTTGCGGTACTGTTTGCCGGCCCGACCGCGCAGGCGGCGGCAGAAACGTCGGTCCAGGCCGGCGAGAGTGCCGCAACCGCGCCAGCCGGGACGGTCGACGCCGTGTGGGTTGAGCAAGAGCTGGCTTTTACTTACATGGCCTTCACGACGTTTTATTCCTGCAACGGGATCCGCGACAAGGTGCGCAGGATCCTGCGCGAAATCGGCGTACGGCCTGGTTTCAAGGTGCGTGCGAGCGCGTGCATCAAGCAGTACGGACCCGAGCGTATGCCGCGCGTCACGATCAAGGCCGCCTTGCCACAGGCCCTGACGCCGGAACTGCAGCAGACGCTGGACGGTGACCAGTCCAGGCGCGAGCTCGTGGCCCGTGTCCAGGGTCAAGAGACGGCAGAAAGCGAGGCGGGCGAGGTATTTAAGGCTCGCTGGCAACGGGTGGTGCTCGAGCAAAGCTATGACAGTGCGGTAAAAGACGGTGACTGCGAGTTGATGAGAGAACTCGTGAAACATGTTTTTGGCCCTCTGGGCGTGCAGGTGGCCGATGGCAGCCGCCTCGACTGCGTGCCGAAACAAGTACCGCTGTACAGCGTGAAGCTGGTGCTCGACGTGCTCCAGCCGGTACCGTCCGCTCAGCCGGCTTCCGGCGCTGACTAAGCCGCCGGAGCCGCCGGGACAGTTTACTTATCTCCTCCGGGGGCCCGTTTGCGCGGGGCAACCGATACCTGGGAGATAAGTAAACTGTCCCCGATTGAGCGAGTCAGTCGGAGTCAATCGACAGGCCAGTCGTGCAGTTCCGGACACAGACCGGTGGAGAGGCCTGGTCTATGCGCTGGCCCGTCAGGGATCCGCCCCACACGCAACCGGTATCCAGCGCGAGAACGCCGTTTTCGTCGTTGTAACCCAGGGCAGACCAGTGCCCGCAGACGATGCGCGCCTCGCGGGACCGACGCCACGGTATCCGAAACCATGCCTTGCAGCCCTTCGGAATCGTCTCCGGCGTCCCTTTGAAACTCAACCGCATGCGCCCTTCGCTATCGCAGATACGCAGTCGAGTGAATGCATTCGTGATGAAACGCAGCCGGTCATAACCGTCCAGTTCCTCATGCCAGAGGTCCGGCTGATTGCCATACATGCGACGAAACAGTTTGCCGCTGTTTTCGCCGCGCAGGACCTGCTCGAGTTCGGCGGCATGCCGCCTCGCCTCGGCGATGTCCCACTGGGGCGGCAGGCCGGCATGAATCATCGTGATCTCGAGGTCCGGATCGTGATGCAGAAGCGGCATGCCCTGCAGCCAGTCGATCAGTTTCGCGCTGTCGGGGGCATCAAGTATCGAACGCAGTGACGCATCGTTGCGTTTCGAGCGGCCGTGCGCCATCGCCAGAAGGTGCAGGTCGTGGTTCCCGAGGACAACGCTCACGGCCCCGCCCATCGACCGGACTCGGCGCAACACCTGCAGGGAATCGGGCCCCCGGTTGACCAGATCGCCGACCAGCCACAGCCGATCGCGCCCGGGCTCGAAACCCAGTTCCTCCAGCAGACTGTCGAACTCTGTGGCGCAACCCTGGAGGTCACCAACAGCGTAGACCGCCATGTTTCAGTGCAACATGCCGGGCATCGCCAGACTGAAGGGTTTAATCGGCGCATCGAAATGCTCGCCGTCGTCGTCCACCATCTGGTAGCTGCCCTGCATGGATCCCACCGGGGTTTCCAGAATCGCGCCGCTGGAATAGCGAAAGCCCTGTCCGGGCAGCAGGTAGGGCTGCTCGCCGACCACGCCGTCCCCGGTGACTTCCTGGACTTTGCCGTTCGCGTCCGTAATCACCCAGTGCCGTCGCAGCAGGCGTGCCGGTGAGTCGCCCTCGTTGCGAATCGTGATCGTGTAGGTGAATACGAAACGTTCGTCGCCAGGGCTCGACTGGTCTTCGATGTAGCGGGTGACCACGTCGACCAGGATCCGATGTGCTGTGGATTTCATCATGACCGACGTGCGGGTCCGGGCTACTTCTGCAGCCGCACCGCCATGACGTCGCAAGGCGCTCCGTGCAGCACTGTGTCCTCGGTAAAGTTGAACAATATGGAGACACCGTGACGCCCGCGACTGCCGATCACGATCAGGTCGCTGCCACGGTCCTGCGCGACGCGTACGACTTCGGTCTTGATATTGCCCGTGTTGACCAGGCTTTCGCATTTTTCGAGGCCAAGCTTTCCGGTCACTTCGTCCATTCGTTTGCGGGCACGTTCGACCAGTTCGCCTTCGATCTGTACCGCCGGCAGCAGCGCTTCGCCCATCGGCTCCACCGGGACGTATTCGACGACGTGTAACAGCGTGATCTCGCCCCCGCAGTGCCGGGCAATGTCCCGCGCTCGCGTTGCGACCGTTTCGCAGTCGTCAGCCAGATCAAGGCAGACCAGGATCTTTTCATACATGCCCATCGGTTTCTCCGGGACGCGCAGGGTAGATAGGCGGATTATAAGTCCTGCGGGCGGGCCAACCAATTCTGCGGATTTTCAAGCGCTTAGTTGCTCAGCGAGCCTTGCAAACTGCTCCGGTGGCAGAGTTTCCGGTCGCGCGGACGGGTCGATGCCCGCAGCTTCGATCGCCGCTGTGTCCAGCAGCGCGGCCAGTGAATTACGAAGTGTCTTGCGTCGCTGCGAAAAAGCCGCCGCGACGACCCGGGCATAGGCACGTTTGTCGTGCACTGCGAAAGGTGGTTCTCGGTGCGGATACAGGGCAAAAAAAGTTGACACGACCCGCGGTGGCGGCTTGAACGCGCCGGTGCCGATGTCGAACAGGGGTACCACGCGGACGCGCGGCGCGAGCATCACGGTCAGCCGCCCGTAATCCTTGTTGCCGGGCTTCGCGGCCATGCGCGTGACCACCTCTTTCTGCAGCATGAAGTGCATATCGGCCACGCTGTCGAGGTGCTCGATAAAGTGGAACAATAACGGCGTCGATACGTTGTATGGCAGGTTGCCCACCAGCCGCAGCGGCGGCCCGTTGTCACGCAAGGCGTGGAAATCGAATGTGGTGGCGTCGGCTCGGTGCACACGCAGCTCACCGAGACCCTCGCAAGTGCTTTGCAGGTAGGGGATGACGTGCTCGTCGATCTCGATAACGTCAAGGGATCCGCAGGCTCTCAACAGCGGTGCCGTGATCGCGCCTCTTCCGGGACCGATCTCGACGAGCCGTTGTTCTTTCGAGGGACCGATGGCATCAACGATCCGCCGTATCGTGCCGGGGTCGTGCAGGAAATGCTGGCCGTAGCGTTTCCGCGCGTACCTCACCGCGCTGCCCGGCGTTCCTTCAGGCACATCTGTCGCGTGAGTTCGATCGCCGCGAGCAGGCTGCCGTGATCGGCCTTGCCGCTACCGGCAAGGTCGAGAGCCGTCCCGTGATCGACCGAACTGCGCAGGATCGGCAGCCCCAGCGTGATATTGACCGCGGCGCCGAAACTGGCGTGCTTGAGCACCGGCAGGCCCTGGTCGTGGTACATCGCCAGCACGGCGTCGCATTCGGCCAGCTGCTCGGGCAGGAAAGCCGTGTCCGCCGGCGTCGGCCCGATAAGTCTCAGGCCGGCAGCGCGCATTCGCTCGAGCACGGGCGCGATCACGTCGATCTCCTCGCGTCCAAGGTGACCCGACTCGCCGGCGTGTGGATTCAACCCGCAGACCATGACTCGCGGCGAACGCAAGCCAAAACGCGTGCGCAAATCATCGTTCAGAATACGCAGCACCGACTCCAGCCGCTGATCGGTGATCGCTGCACTGACCCGACGGAGCGGCAGGTGCGTGGTCGCCAGCGCCACCCTCATGCCGCCGCCGGCCAGCATCATGACCGGCAACGGGGCACCGGTGCGCGCGGCAAGGTATTCGGTGTGCCCGGTGAACGCGATACCGGCATCGTTGATGACGCCCTTGTGAACGGGCGCCGTCACCATGGCGTCGAATTCGCCGCTCACACAGCGATCAGCGGCCGTATCGAGCAAGTCGAGCACGTAGGACGCATTGCGGGGATCGAGCCGGCCGGCTTCGCAGCGTTCCCGCAACGGCACTTCGAGCAGTTCCATGCGTTGCCGCGGTCGCTGGGCCGGGTCGTAGGCAGGAATCTTCAAGGCTGGGGCACGCTGGCCGCGCACGCGGCCAAACACCGATCGGTCCCCGAGCACGACGATCCGGCAGCCGAGTCGACGGCCGTTGAGCGCCATGCAGATATCCGGCCCGATGCCGGCCGGCTCACCGCTGGTGATCGCTATCGTCGGCACTCGCCGGGTTTTCAGCCGGGTGGGAGCGCTCACATGCGGTAGTCGACGAAGGCCTCATCGCGAAGTCGACGCATCCAGATCTCGGTCTCCTCATCGAGCTTCGCCTCGCGCAGCTGAATGGCACAGCGCTTGCGGATCATGTCGTCCGTCGCGTCATAGGTTCGTTTGCCGAGCAGCTGGACGATATGCCAGCCATACTGCGTCTTGAATGCCGGGCTGATTTCGTCGATGTTGAGTGCCTCTATCTGCATATTGAACTCCGGCACGAAGGTGCCGGGTCCGGTCCAGCCGAGGTCGCCACCATTGGCCGCAGAACCCGGATCTTCTGAAGTGACTGCGGCAATGGCGGCGAAGTCCTCGCCCGCGAGCACGCGTTCGCGAATCTCATTGAGCTGAAGGCTGACGATGCTGTCGTCTTCGAGTTCGTTGGTTTGTTTCAGGATATGGCGTACGTGCACCTGCTCGACAAGCGCGGAATCACTGTCGCCCCGCCGCTCGAGCAGCTTGAAGATGTGCAGACCGCTCGGCGTGCGGATCGGCTCGGTGACATCACCCACGGCCATTTGAGGAATCACCTCGGCGACAAAGGAGGGCAACTGGCCGCCCTGACGCCAGCCAAGCGCTCCGCCTTCAAGCGCCGTACCCGAATCAGAATACGTGATGGCGAGCTGGGCGAAATCCTCGCCCTGCCGCGCGCGCTCGTAGACGCCCTGTGCACGTGAACTGCGTTCAGCCAGCTCATCGGTACCCGCAGACGTCGGAATCGCGATGAGGATGTGGGCGAGGTTGTACGCATCGTCCTGTCCCGGCGATTCCCTCCGGTCGCTCATGCACTGCTCGATTTCGCGCGGCGAGATGTAGACACGCGTCAGCACGTCGCGCTGCTTGAGCATGGTCAAGGTCATTTCGCGGCGGACTTCCTCCCGGTACTGGGCGTAGTCGACGCCCTGCGCAGCCAGCGCAGCGGGCAAATCCGCGAAAGAAATCTGGTTGCGGTCGGCGACCTCGGCGAGCGCCTGGTTGAGCATTTCGTCCGAGATCTGCAATTCGAGGTTGGCGGCACGCTGCATCTGCAGTTCCTGCAGAATGAGTCGTTCGAGCACCTGCTGCCGGAGAATGTCGCGCGGGGGCAGTTGCTGCCCTGCTCGGTTCAGCCGATCCGTGACGACCTGCGACTGGCGGTCCACGTCACCCTGAAGGACGACGCCGTTGTTGACCACGGCCGCAATGCGGTCGAGCAGCACACCGGTTGAGCTCAGTTCGTCTGCCGCTGCGATGGCCCCAATGGCCGCCAGCAGCGCAAAGAGCGCGAAAATTCGTTTAAAAATCAGGAGCATCTCAGATTTGAGGTTCGGTCGGGATCGCGGAGTATCCCCGAATCGCATCCTCCAGGAAAGCTTCGTTATCGACTCCGACACTCGACAGCCCCCCCAGTTCCACTTGCAGACCGACCGAGGTGTCCGTCGCCCCGGTGCGACTGCTGACGAATCGCCGCGTCACAATCCTCACGGCCCAGCAGCACGATGCGTATTCGATGCCGACGAAGCGATCCAGTGTTTTTTCCTCACTGAGCGAATACACCCACCGTCCGAATCCACGCCACCTGTTGCGGATCGGCCAGGCCGCCGAGACATCGACCTGTTCGAGCAGGTCGCGCCGGAACCGGTATCCGGCATTGACAACGCGGTCGCTGGCCGGCGCGTACTGCAGACTGATACCCGATCTTACGCTTTCCGCGAGGTCCGGACTCCACTGGTAGCCGGCACGCGCGCTCCAGTTCTTGAACGCGGAAAGTTCGATTTCGGCGATCACGTCGGAGGTCGACTGGTTGCGAGCCGGCTCATCGGGCAGTCGCACGCGCGGATCTTCGAAGTAGAAGGCCTGTCCAAGCGTCGCGGTCATGAACTGCCGGCCGTCGAAGAAGTCCAGAAGCCGTGAGGTGACGCCGATGCTCACCTGGTTGGCGTCGCCCTGCCGGTCCGCGCCGACGTAACGATTGGTGCGAAACAACTCGACCGTGTTCAGGTCCGGGATTCCTGTATCGAAGACCGGCAGGTCCTGCTGGTCGCGAAAGGGCACATACAGGTAAAGAAATCGCGGCTCAAGCGTCAGTGTGCGCTGGTTCTCGGAGCCGACGCGCCGGTCAAACACCAGTCCGGAGTCCAGGCTCAGCAGCGGCAAAGACCGGTCCGGGGATTCACTGGCGCCGCCCACTTCGACGTCACTGAGCGTATAGCCCGTGTAGCGCCATGCGGCCGTCCCGGTCACATAGGCACCTCGGTGACCGGTACGCCACTGCAGGCTCGGCTCGACGTCCACCCGCAGACCTGTCGGCCCGAGATCACGGTCGAAATAGCTGGCTTCAGAGCGCAGGCCCGCTTCAAAACCATGACCCAGGTTGCGCCAGCGCCCGTCTGCCGTCAGCCGCGGCAGAATTGTGTAAGGCCGTTCTTCCTCGGGCAGCGCAATGTCAATGATCTGGTAGTCCTGAAGTCGCCCGCTGAAAGTCCAGTGATCGGTGTCGTGGCGCAGCTCGGTGAACCGGTTCAGGAAGGTCACGCTGGTGCCTTCCACGCCGATGCCGAAATCCTCGAAGTAGTCACGATCGCTGACGTCCGCGGCATCGACCAGCAGCCGGGTTTTTGGCCTGAACATCGTGCGTTCGTTCAATTCCACGTAGTAGCGCGTCTCGTCAGTCTCCTGGTCCCGGAACAGGTATTCGGCGTTGAGCTGCCCCTCGCTGGTGTCGCTCAGGTAACGAAACTCGGGGTCGATACGAAAGCCGCGCTTTGAGAACCAGCGGCCGGTGAACGTAGCGTCGTAATTGGGGGCGATATTCCAGTACCAGGGGACGGCCAGGTTCGTTCCGGTCCGGCCGCTGCTGCCAATGGTCGGAAACAGCAGCCCCGATTTGCGCTGATCTCCTACGGGGAACGTAATCCATGGCGTGTAGAGAATCGGCACGCCCCTGACGTCGAGTCGAACATTGCGCCCGGTTCCCATGTTGTTCTTCTGGTCCAGCGAAATCTGGCCGGCGCGCAGGCGCCAGTCTTCGTTGCCCCTGGGGCAGGCCGTGTAACTGACCTCGGTCAAATCAAGATAGCGCTGCTCGCGCAGACGGACGCCTTCCGCGGAGCCGCGAACCGCCTGCTCGGACAGTTCAAACTCCGCACCCTCGAACTCACCACCTTGATCGGAAAACGAGCCACCGTGGCCCGTGACGTGCAGTTCGGGAGAGAGAAACTCGACATTTCCCTTGAGGCTCGCCTTGCGCTCTTCGGTGTTGATTTCCGCCTCGTCGGCGCTCAGCAGCCGCTGCCCCATCGTGATCCGCACGTTACCACGCAGGCTTGCCTCTCCGTCCCGGCTCAGTTCGCCAGTGTCACTGGTGATGTTGATTCGTGGGTCTTCGGGGTCAGCCTTGAGCAATTCTTCGAGGCGCGGATCCTGATCGGCGGGGGCCCTGCAGACGGAATCCTCCGCCCACGCGGGGCTGGTCGCGAGACATGTCGCGAGGCATCCGGCCAGCAACGCAGAACCGAGCCGCCGGAGAGTCAGCAGGTTTCGCGCAGACGGCTCCATTGCCGCGATTATAATTGCGCGACCCTCCACAAGCTGACTTTCCGGAGCTTCATTTTGCAGAAACTCTCCCGAGAGGATCCAAGGCTCGATTTGCTGCGCCAGTGGTTGCAGCGCGAATGCGGCTGGAACGAGTTCGAACTCGCCCCAGCTTCCGCGGATGCCAGCTTCCGGCGCTATTTTCGCATCACCCGCCCGGGTGAGTCGCTGATTGTCATGGATGCACCTCCGGACAAGGAAGACCTGGGTCCCTACCTGCGCATTGCCGGGATGCTGGCGCAGATCGGCCTTAACGCGCCCCGGGTGCTGTCGCGCGATCAACAGCAGGGTTTTCTGCTGCTCAGTGACCTCGGCTCGACGACGTACCTCGCGGAGCTCGAGGATGGCACGCAGGCTGAGCGCCTTTACACGGATGCGATCGACGCGCTGGTCGCGCTTCAGGTGCGCGGTGCGGTGCATGCGCCGCAACTGCCGCCCTACGACGAAGCCCTGCTGCGATTCGAGATGAGCCTGTTCATCGACTGGCTGCTGGATCGGCACCTGGGTCTCGAACTCTCGGCGACCGAGCGAGGCGAACTCGCCCGCGTCTTCGACCGGCTGGTGGCATCGGCCCTGGAGCAGCCGCGCGTGTTCGTGCACCGCGATTACCATTCACGAAACCTGATGGTCTGCGAGCAGAAAAACCCCGGCATCCTCGACTTTCAGGACGCGGTCTTTGGTCCGCTGACCTACGATCTCGCTTCGTTGCTCAGGGACTGTTACATCGCCTGGCCGCTCGCGACGGTGGATGCCTGGGCGCTGGCGTACCGAAGCCGGGCCGCGGCAGCGGGTCTCGCGGTCGGTCGTGACGAGGCCGAATTCCTGCGCTGGTTCGATCTGATGGGCGTACAGCGCCACCTCAAGGCGAGCGGCATCTTTGCGCGCCTGTGGCATCGTGACGGCAAGCCCGGCTATCTCCCGGACGTTCCACGCACGCTCGATTACATACTCCAGGCCAGTGGCCGGCACGCGGAGCTGACCGCGCTGGCAGAGCTGATCCGCCGGCGTGTGCCACCTTCGCTGCAGCAGACGAGCGGGGGCAAAGCCAGTTGAAAGTGATGATCCTCGCGGCGGGTAAGGGTGAGCGGATGCGCCCGCTGACCCTCGCGCGCCCCAAGCCTCTGCTGAGCGTGGGCAGACGGGCACTCATCGAGCATCATCTCGATGCACTGGGCCGTGAGGGCTTCCGGGACGTCGTGATCAACCTCTCCTGGCTGGGGACGCAGGTCGTCGAAGCGCTGGGGGACGGTTTGCGCTATGGACTGAAGATCCGATACAGCGACGAAGGGCCGGAACCGCTGGAAACCGGGGGCGGAATTTTCCGGGCGCTTCCCCTGCTCGGGATCGACCCCTTCATCGTGTTGAACGGCGACGTCTGGACGGACTACCCGTACTCAAATCTCCGCGATGCGCTGCGCGAAGGGGATCTTGCCCAGCTCGTGCTGGTCGAGAATCCGCCACACAATCCGGCAGGCGATTTCGAGCTGCAGCATCATCGTGTTGTCGAGGCCGGCGAAAAGCGGTTCACATTTTCCGGGCTCGGCGTGTATCGGCCCGAGCTCTTCGTCGGCTGCAAGGACGGTAAATTCAAGCTGGCACCCCTGTTGCGGGCCGCCGTGACGAAGGGCCGCGTGGGCGGCGAGCTCTACACGGGCAACTGGATAGATGTCGGCACGCCCGAGCGGCTGGCTGAACTCGACAAGAAACTGAGCGGTACTGGCGTTTAGCCGCCGCCGCTGCGCCGGGCGGCCACGCCGCCGGAATGCCGTACAATACCGGCCCCGACACGGTCTGCAATCATGAGTGATTTCAAAGGAATACCCGTCGTCACCCCGGCTGTCCGCAGTGGCGAGAAATACGTCACTCGAACCGGTGGTACGGCCATCAAGGACGGTATCAAGCACCAGCCGGTCAGCGCACCGCTGCCGGCGGGCCGCAAGCCGTCCTGGCTGCGCGCCCCGATGCCGGGCGGTGAACGCTTCGAGGCGCTGCGCCGCCAGGTTCGCGATCATCGGCTCGCCACCGTGTGCGAAGAGGCCCGGTGCCCGAACATCGGCGAGTGCTGGAATGCCGGCACGGCGACTCTGATGTTGATGGGCGAAGTCTGCACGCGTGCCTGTCGCTTCTGTGCGGTGGATACCGGCAACCCGAAGGGCTGGCTCGATGCCGACGAACCGGCCAACTCAGCCCGCACGGTGCAGTTGATGGGTCTTCGCTACGTGGTGCTGACCTCGGTCAATCGTGACGACCTGCCCGATGGCGGAGCGGGACATTTCGCATCGTGTGTCCAGCAGATCAAGAAGTTGAATCCCGACACGGCGGTTGAGGCATTGACGCCGGACTTTCAGGGCGTGCTGGCCGATGTCGAAACGGTCGTGGCCAGCGGGCTCGAGGTCTTCGCGCAGAATGTCGAGACGGTCCGGCGGCTGACCCACCCGGTGCGTGACCCGCGAGCGTCCTACGAACAGACGCTGGCCGTTCTGCAGCATGCAAAGCGCTTTCGATCGGACGTGCTGACGAAAACCAGCCTGATGCTCGGCCTCGGTGAGAGCGACGCCGAGATTCTCGAGGCGATGGATGAGCTGCGCGCCGTGGGCGTGGACCTGCTCACGCTTGGTCAATACCTCCGGCCAACCGTCAATCACCTCCCGGTGCAGCGATTCGTGACGCCGGAGGAATTTGCGGCATATCGGGACGCGGCGCTGCAGCGTGGCTTCGTGGAATGCGTCGCGGGCCCGCTAGTGCGCTCGAGTTACCGGGCGGAGCAGGCACTGGCACGCAATAATGCGGGGCTCGACGCCGGGGGCCTCGCGCGGCGGTAAGACGTGGCCGGGACTCCGTCGCCGCCGGTTCGAACTCAATGAGCACTGGGCGCGATTCAGGCGTGGAGGGACGAGACGCGGCGCGGCTGCCGCCCTTGCTGCGCTGGCTCGGCCGGGTTGACTACGAGCCGACCTGGCGGGCAATGCAGGCATACACTGAGAGCCGTGGCCCGGATTCACCGGACCAGTTCTGGTTTCTCGAACATCCGCCCGTGTTCACGATGGGCATGAATGCCAGCGAACACCATCTTCTGGCGCCCGGTGACATCCCGGTCGTGAACATCGACCGGGGCGGGCAGGTCACCTATCACGGTCCCGGCCAGCTCGTCGTTTATCCCCTGCTGGATCTCGACCGTCTGGGCCTCGGCATTCGCGAACTCGTCGTCGGTATTGAAACAGCCATCATCGAGACCGTGGCTGGCTGGGGCATCAATGCCAGTGGCCGACGCGACGCACCGGGTGTCTATGTCGATGGGCGCAAACTCGCGAGCATCGGGCTGCGCATACGCCGGTCATGTTCGTATCACGGTCTCGCCCTGAATGTGTCGATGGATCTCGAGCCGTTCGCGCGCATCAACCCCTGCGGGTACCAGGGGCTGCAGATGACAAAGCTCAGCGAACTCGGCGGGCCGGTCGACCTCAGGCAGGTTGCCGACGCGCTGATGCCACCTCTGCTGCGCCAGCTCGGAATTCCGCCGGAAGGTGTCCAGTGGAGCGATGGACCTGGATCGTTCATTGTTCGACGTGAAGATTAGCGGCACAGGGGGCGAGGTGGTCTGTCCCGCACGCGATTCTCTGCACACCGCCGGAACCCGGTACTTCGCCTCGCTCGTGACTGTGCTTCTGCTCATTCTCTGCCGCGCGAGCCTGGCCGCGGAGGCGGAGGAGGATAAGACGGGTATCGGTCTGTTTGATCACATCGAGCCTTCCTTCCTGTTGTTTGGCGATTTTTACTGGATTGCCGATCACCACCTTCCGGACTGGGAGGGTCAGACAGGCTGGTGGACGCGACGCATCTACGCGACGCTGGATTTCAGGGATTTTGGTCTGGGCGAGAAGACTCAAGTCCGTTTGCGGCTCGAACTCAATCAGAACGACGATTTCGATAACACCGCTTACGATGCAAAACTCAAGGACGCGTACATCCGGTTCGAGGCGGGCGGGCAGACGATCACGGTCGGACGATCGTCGACCGTCACCTTTGATTTGATCGAGAGCCTCTGGGGGTATCGCTGGTTCGAAAAAACGCCGCTGGATGTGCAGGGTGTGCCGAGCCGCCAGGACGGAATCTCGATGAGCGGGCGGCTGACCTCGGATGGACGCTGGCGTTATCGCGCTATCGCCGGATTCGGCAGCGACGTCGGCATCAGTGATGACGACACGGGCAAGGTCCAGGTGGCCCTGACCTACCAGCCGAGTCCGCAATGGCTGTTCGATCTTTATGCCGATGCCATCGCCCCGGAAGATGACCGGCACAGCGCATACTCGGGCCAGTTTTTTGCGGCCTGGACGGGCGAAGCGCATCGCGCCGGCTTGCAGTGGTTCTATCGCGAAGGCCGGGTTTCCGAAGACCCGATTCACCTCGTGTCGGCCTACTACGTTCGCGACTATTCGCGCTGGTCGATCGTCGGGCGGGTTGATCGCCTTTTCGAGCCGAGCGTCAAGGGCGATGACATCGCGTATGTTCCGTTTGACCCGACCGCGCGGGCAACCTACGTGCTCGCCGGTATCGATTTCCCGGTTCATCCGAACATCAACCTGATGCCGAATCTGAAGACGATTCTTTACGATCACGAAGGTGACCGGCCTGGCAATGACCTCTACGTCGCACTTACGCTGAACATTGAGATCTGAGCGGGATCGGCCTTCGATGTGTTTGTCATCTTTGCTGAAGCTCGGCATTATGAGTCTTCGTGCGTTTCGAGGGCTGTCGAACCGACCCGCTGACCGACGCCGGGGCAGGAGAAAAGAGCCGATGCAAAGTCCAGCACCTGCACACATTGGCCTGATCCTGGTCCTCGCCTGCGGGCTGGTGGCCTGCAGGACGACCGACGATCCGGCCCCGGCCGCCGCCGATACGCCCGGGGCGACCGTGGCAGCGGCAGCGGCGGACGCGTTGGACGGGGAACATCTCTACAAGGCCAATTGCGCGACCTGTCACGAAGTTCCCGAAACCAAGTCACCGCCGATTCGGACACTGCGCCAGATGCCGTTATCGCGGATCCTGATGGCGATGGAATTCGGCAAGATGCAGCCTCAGGCGGCCGCACTGACGCCCCAGCAGCGTCTCGCCATTGGTCAATGGCTGGCGCTGGCGGAGGACACCGGGCGTGACGACTGGATCGAGCAGCGGGCCTGTGCAGCCGAACTTGAAAATCTGCCGGTCGACGGGTCACAGAACTGGGGATCTGGCACGGACAACGCCCGCTACGTCGAGGCCGGTGTAGACATCGATGCGGCGAATATTGGCCAACTGGAACTGGCCTGGTCGCTTGCGGTGCCGCTCGCAACGGACATGCGTTCCCAGCCGCTGGCGGTCGGCGACACGGTCTTCCTCGGGACGCAGAACGGCAACCTGCTGGCGCTGGATGAGGCGAGCGGCTGTGTCCGATGGCGCTTCCGCGCACAGAGCACGATTCGTTCCGCGCTGAGCATCGGAACGACGAAGGCCGGGGTACCTTCGCTGTTCTTCGCAGACGACATCGGAACCGTTTACAGCGTCGATGCCCGCAACGGTACGGGCCGCTGGAAGCGCAGTCTGCGGCTGTTTCCAACCACGGTGATCAGCGGCTCGCTGACGTATCACGATGGCCGAGTGATCGTACCGCTGTCGTCATTTGAAGTGGCCGCGGCGGGCCTGCCGACCCACGAGTGTTGCCGCTCACACGGGGCGGTCGTGGCCGTGAATGCGGACAGCGGCGAAACGCTCTGGGAATACCACACGACACCTCATGCACAGAAGACCGGAGTCAACAGCGCAGGTGTGCAGATGTGGGGCCCGTCCGGTGCCTCGGTCTGGAGCACGCCGACCATCGACGACGCGCGCGGGCTCGTCTATGTCGGTACGGGTGAAAACCTTTCCAGGCCCGCAACGACCACCAGCGATGCGGTCATTGCAATCGACCTGGCCAGTGGAGAGGAGCGATGGCATTTCCAGGGGCTGGCAGACGACGTGTGGAACGGCGCCTGCCAGTTGCAGGGGCCGAATTGTCCGGAGAATCCGGGCCCTGACTGGGATATCGGCGCGTCCGTGATCCTTACTCGCGGGGCTGATGGCCGCGACGTGCTGCTCGTCGGGCAGAAATCCGGTGAAGCCTTCGCGCTGGACCCGGACGCCGGCGGCAAAGTGCTGTGGCGCAAGCGGCTCAGCCAGGGCACGGCGAACGGTGGCAACAGCGGCATTCACTGGGGCATGGCCTCGGATGGCCGGCGCGTATTTGCGCCGGTCTCCGACCCGGACTGGAAGCTGCCCGGTTATACGCCGCGGCCAGGTGTCTATGCGCTCGATGTGCGTGACGGACGCCTGATATGGTCTCACCCGGTGACACGGGGTTGCGACTTTGATCCCGCGGATGCGCCCAGGGCCGGTCTTGCAGAAATGCGCCAGGCCGATGGCGGTGCGAAGGAAAGATCGCTTTGGCCGGATTGCGGTTATTTCTATGCGCATTCGGCAGCCGCGCTGCTCGCCAACGGTGTCGTCTATGCCGGTGCGCTGGACGGTAAGTTGCGCGCGCTCGATGCCGATACCGGCGTCCTTTTACGCCAATTCGAAACGGCAAGACCTTTTAGCGGAAGCAACGGCATCGAGGGGCACGGCGGCGCGATCGATGTCGGCGGTGTCGTCGTATCGGGCCGATATCTGTTTATCGTTTCGGGCTACAGCATGTTCGGCCAGATGCCGGGTAACGTACTGCTGGCCTACCGGCTGCCGGACTGAAGATTCGCCAGTCGTCACAACGCGGTTGCCGGCTTGTCGGGCGCCGCCCTGTGGGGCTTGTTCGACTAAGTCGCGGGAAAAGTAATCTTCGCTGTCAGTTTGTAACCCGCCCCGCGAATCGTCTTTATCAGTTTCGGGTTATGCGGGTCGGCCTCGATTTTCTTACGCAGCTTCCCCACCAGAACGTCGATGCTGCGGTCGTCGGGATCCCAATCCCGACCGGAGACCAGGTCGAGGATCGTATCGCGGGTCAACACGCAATGAGTATGAGTGACCAGCGCTGACAAGAGCTGGAATTCGTGGCTCGTCAGATGAACGGGCTCACCGTCGGGGGAAGTCAGATCATAGCCTTTTAGATCGAGCGTCCATCCCTCGAAGCACGCGATAGACCCTCCGCGTTTCTTTTCCGAAGCGTCGTCGTGCATGCGGCGCAAAACGCTGCGCACGCGAGCGACCAGCTCACGCTCATCGAAAGGCTTGGTGACGTAGTCGTCAGCACCGATCTCGAGACCGACGATCTTATCCACCGTGTCGGTCTTGCCGGTAAGCATCACGATGCCGACATTGGACTCCGCTCTGATTTCGCGCGCCAGGCTGAAGCCGTCTTCGTCGGGAAGCATCAGATCGAGGATCACAAGCTGCGGCTGTTCCTCGGCAATCCGGCGTCGCATTTCCTCGCCACTCGAAGCCGTTCGCACCGAATAGCCTTCGCGGCTCAAATGGCGCGCCACCAGGCGGCAAATCCTGGGATCATCGTCGACAATCAGGATGCTGTGCGGATTTTCCATAACGCCTTAACAGAAATCGCCGAAATCAATCCCATGAGTTACACCTCATGGCCCCGTTATTGGGATTCGGGGGGCCGGCCCAACTCCGTGAGCCCGACCGCTTTTCGGGCAGGATAACAAAAGGCCCGGCGGTGTCGGAATCTACCGGTTCGCATTTTGCCGCATCGGTTCTTGCGGGCGGTATTGTCAGGTGGACTACGTATAGCGACGGCGACTGCCGGGCGCAATAATCCAACGGCAGTCCCGCAAAGCAGGACGGGATTTCGACACAGCCAACGCGACGCGCAAAGCGCCGGCGGGTGGCCCGGGCAGACTGTCGCTCGGAAACCCGGAGAAAATAAACGATGCCGGACTTCAAGCCGGTAACGCTGTTAGTGCTGGTAATGGCGGTCGTGGTCACCGTCGCCACCGCAGCGGCCATCGGCTTGCTCTACAACACCGCGTTCGAGCGCGAACGATCGAATTTGACAAGCACTGCCCGAGAGCAAGTACAGCTGATCGAGGCAATGGCGCAGTTCGATCGGACCTACCGGCATGAATTCCCGGGCGAACCGAAGGACGCAACCCTCGCCCAGGTCGTCGCGGCGCACGAGGCCTACCCGGGTATCGGAGATACGGCGGAACTCACTTTTGGCCAGATCGAGGGTGATTCAATCGTCTTCCTGATGCGTCACCGGCACGCCAAGACTGGCCGGCCCGCGCCCGTCCCGTTCGACTCGGGGCTTGCCGAGCCGATGCGACGGGCACTATCCGGCCAGTCCGGCACAATGGTCGGAACCGATTATCACGGCGAAACGGTACTGGCCGCGTATGAGCCGGTCGCGCAGCTGGGCCTCGGCGTCGTCGCCAAGGTCGATCTCGCCGAAATCCGTGCGCCGTTCTTTCGGGCTGGTGCCGCGGTGATCGGAGTCGCAACCCTGCTGATCGCGCTTGGAACGGTTCTGTTCATTCGGCTGACCAACCCGATGGCCGCCGCGTTGCGCGAACGCGAGCAGGCGCTTGAACTGATACTCGCGTCGACCGGCGAGGGCATTTTCGGGATGGATGTCGACGGCCACTGCACATTCGCAAACCGTTCCGCCCTGAAGATGCTCGGATACAACGACGAGGCCGAGCTGCTGTCGCGTGACATGCATACGCTGATGCACCACAGTCATGCTGACGGGACACCTCGGAACCGGCAGGACTGCGCGGTTCACCAGGCGCTGAGCGGGAACGCCGATATCTTCCGCGATGACGAAACGTTATGGCGTGCTGACGGGACAGGCTTTCCCGCCGAATACCGAGCCTACCCGATGCGCCGGGACGGTGCCGTGGTCGGAGTGATGGTCACCTTCGTGGACATCACCCAGCGTAAGCAAAACGACCTGCAACTTCTGCATGCGCAGAAAATGGATGTGCTGGGTCAACTCACGGGCGGTATCGCCCACGACTTCAACAATCTTCTCACGATTATTCTCGGCAATCTGCGCCTGCTGCAGGAGGAGAAATCGATCACTGGAAATACCGAGTGCGCCGAGATCCTCGACGATGCGTTATCGGCTGCACAGGACGGTGCCGATCTGACTCACCGGTTGCTGGCCTTTTCGCGCAAGCAGGCGCTCAGGACCCGGCCGATCGATTTGAACGCGTTCCTCCGTAGCACGGAGAGCTTTCTGCGCCGGGTAACCGGGGAAGCGGTAAATCTGGAGCTTTGTCTCGGCAATGAGATTCTGCCGATACGCGCCGACGCCCAGCAACTGAACAGCGCCATCCTGAACCTGACGATCAATGCCGCCGATGCGATGAAATCGGGTGGCACCCTGACGATCGAGGCGAAGCGTACCCGCATCGACGCCAGCACTGACGCCGAGGCCCTGGAGCCGGGCCCGTATGTCGTGATCAGTGTCCGCGACACTGGCTGCGGCATGCCGGAGGATGTGGCGCGCCGCGCCATCGAGCCTTTCTTCACGACCAAACAACCCAGCGAGGGCAGTGGTCTCGGTCTAAGCATGGTCTACGGGTTTGCCAAGCAGTCTGGCGGTAGCATGGATATTCGGAGTTCGCCGGGACACGGCACCGACGTGTCGCTTTTTCTGCCGGAGGGAGAGGCCGGCGCGATCGTACCTCAAGCGGATGAGCTGACAGCGATCCCGACAAAACCTCCTGCCAGTGAGCGCATTCTCATCGTCGAGGACGAGCCACGTCTGCGCAAATTGGCATCGCGCAGTCTGGCTGCCCGAGGTTACAGCGTCCTGGAGGCCAGCGACGCCGAAGCAGCCAGAAGCATACTCGCGTCCGGGCCCGGTATCGATGTCCTGTTCAGCGATATCGTGATGCCGGGGCCAATGAACGGAACGGGGTTGGCGAGCTGGGCCGTGCAGCATCGGCCGGGGCTCAGAGTGCTTCTCACGACGGGATTCAGCGAAGACATCCACGCACGCAACGCGATGGACGGAACGGTCTTCCCGGTGCTGGCGAAGCCGTACACCAAGGAACGTTTGCTCGGGGCCATTCGCGAACTTCTCGATGCGCCTGGATCTGAGCGCGGGCGACCGGGCATACCGGAAACTACCGACATCTGACGTTCCGATCAGTAAAACGACGGCATGCACCGCAGTCCGCAGCCCGCGGCAAGTCGTGTTTGCCTCGTGGGTTACGCGCCGATCATCGCTGCGCATACCCATCGCGTTACAAATCTCTCCGGAACATTTACAGGCCGGTTACCTGAAGTGGCGGGTTCCGACACGTGTCGGCGGCATCCTGTGAAGCAGAGGCGGAAGCGAGCTGCTTGTAGCGAAATGATTGCAGCGTCGCACGCAGGCCAGCGGGCTTTTCGCCTCGTTGATACGGTCGGCGGATCCACCTGTATCGAGGTGGAGGTTGCTTTGCCCCGCGCCATTCCGTTCCGGCCATCGGATGGGGCAGCAGGAGGACGCAGTCATGAGAAAACAGAAGATTGCTTTGACATTCGCGTCGGCGATTGTCGGCGTGTTCGCATTGAGCGTCGGTGCAATCGCCGAAAGACCACCGGGCGCCGGCAATGGTGGCGGCGGGGGCGGCGGTAACGCACCGCCTGACTATGGTGATCTGTTCGTGCTGTATCGCGACGCGTCGGGCGTCCCGATATTGACGGACGATTCCTGCGTGCAGCCGCTAGCTGCCGAAACGTTCGAAGGTTGCATACAGATCCCGGGTACCGAGGTGCCCGCTGATTGCCGGATTATCCCGGTCGACCCGCAAACCTGCGCGGTGCCGATCGGCTACACGATCTACACGCGGGAGGCCGATTTCGGCCGTATTAACGAGGCACGATCGCCGGTGACCGTTTTCGAATCACAACTCGAAGATGTGATGGTCAACCTCGGCACGGCAGGGTGCCTGAGTCTCGACCCGGCGGGGCGCCCGGTTTATGGCAGTCTCGATCTGGGCGGTGACGAGCCCGTGGTTCTAACCTCCACGGTCGACTCGCCGTTGCAGAATCTCGCGATCTACCGGCAATTGATGCTCGAAGGGTCGTTGCCGGGCGGCCTGGTTCTGCCGGGAATGGAAGATCCGCAGGGCTGGTTGTTCACCGCGGCACGCGCGCTCGGTGCAGCGTCCGACAAGGCGGGTGAGGTCACGATAGACCTTTGGGCCTACCTCAACGACATACTCGGCCTGACCGATCCGGGCGTCACGACGGCACTGTCGAAAAACTGCATCGAGGTGAAAGAGGAAGTGATGGGCAAGATCGAGATGGTCCAGAAGTGCTTCCTCGACGTCAGCGCTTTCGGTTACACGCGAAGCGGCGAGTACATGTCACTGCCGATGCCGGCATATATTCCGGCGGACGGACCGGAGGATGGAGTGTTCGAATATCTCGATCAGGTCGGCCCCAATTCCTTCGAGATCGTTTCCGGATCGATCCTTGATGCGGTGTTCCCGGATGAAGCGGCTGGAAACGGGTCCATCGAGTATTCGGGTTCCAATGTCGAAGCCTTCGCGAAGTCGGCTGACGATTCGCGAACGGTGATCCAGTTCATGCACAACTGGGCGGTGCCGGGGGAACTCGAGACGCCCGTACCCTGCGGCGCAGCGGCAGATGTCTTCTACGACGTCTCGATCAGCGACGTATCGGGCCTGCAGGTACCGGTCCGGATGGTGGCCGGCACGGAAGGCCGGGAAGGCATCGTCACCGTCGTCAATAACGGGCCCGCCGAAGCCACCGGCACGGTGATGGTAACCGGCGTCGATCTGGACATGATGCCGATCGGCCCGCTCTACCGGGTCGTTGACGGTGTGGTGACCGAAGAAGAGATTTTCGATATTCCCGAGGAGTTCACCTTGCCGGCCGGTTACAGCAAGAGCTGGACGTTCTTCTTCAGCATTGACTACGCCACCCGGATTACCTGGGAGGCCGAGGCCGATGCCGAGTTTGACGTCAACCTCGTCAACAACAGCGTGACAGAGGAAACCGTCGTGAACCGCGCCAAGGGAGGTGGCGGAGGTCACTGATCGCCGATTGCCGGTGGCTAACGAATCGTCAACCGATGCGTTGCCGCCGGCACTTCAATGATCGATGGCAGACCGGGGAATGACTCTGGAGTCGTCCCCGGTCTAGCGCGAAGCAAGGGAGGGAGAGCAATGAGGACGTTTAGATCAAGAGCCTGGCAGGTGATGGCGGCAGCCGCAGCGACACTGGTGTGTGCGACTGGCGACGCGGCACCGCCCATGCAGACGGAGTGGCAGGTCGTGGTGAACAACGGATTCGAAATCCCCGGTCACCCCGGTCGTTTTTACAACAGCTATAACCCGCCTTCGGTCAACGAAAGAGCGCTCGTCGTGTTCCGCGCACGGAGCACCGGGCGCCAGCAGGGGCCGGTGAGCGGCATCTACTCACGGAAGATGGAGACATCCGGAAACGCGGTCCACAGGATCGGTGACCGGGTCTCCGAGGTCCCGGGGCCGAACAACACGACTTACCCGGCACCCGGCGGGCCCGGCAACGAGGCGCTGGCGACTTTCAACGAGTTCCCCTCGTTCCCACGTATCGCCATCGAATCAAACGCGGTGGCGACCCGCGGCAATCATCCGCCGGTCTGGACTTACGTGATCGGCACGGACCCGTCCACCGGCGAAGCGATTGAAACCCGGGCCGGTACGACCGGTGTTTATGTCAATCTGCGCGGTGAGGACCCGCTGACGAGTCCGCTCGTCACAGGCGCAAGCTTGCTCGGCGCGGTGCCGAACGGTGGTCCGTACGCAGACTTTTCGTACATCTTCGGTGTTCCAGGCGAGGCCCCCGGCACCCGTTTCGAGGTATTTCCGGGAGCGCCCGCGGTGACCGACGACGGTTACATTGCCTTCAAGGGCAATTACTCGGTGCCCGATTCCAGCTCGGGCGACCCGGACGCGAGGATCGGCAAGACCGGTGTGTTCTATCGACAGATCGCTGCGGATTATGCGGGCGGCATGCAGCCGATCGGGCTGATCGCAAACACCGATACGCTGGTTCCGAACCCCGGCGACTGTGCGCCGGGCACGACGTTCGGCTCTACCGCCCCGCCAAGCGCCTACGGCGGCAACGTCGTATTCGTCGGCTACGACTACGAGGAGGCGCCAACCTGCGGCGGAATCTATCTCGCAGCGATCGGCAGACCGTCGGAACAGCTCAAAACGCTGGTCGGCCTCGACACCCGGGTCCCGGGCCAGGGTCGAACGACGTTTGCCGAACTCGGTGAAGGAATCTCGTATGACGGACGCTTCGTCGGCTTCTGGGGTGCGTGGGGCGAGCAGGCCCGAACGTTGCGCCTTTATTGTCCGACGGAAGGCAACAAGGACCGTCGAGATTTTTGCAACAACGCCGGCGAATTTTCTCCGGATCCGGCAACCGGCGAACTCCGCGGTGATGTCAACAGCGTCTGTGACGACGTGACGGATCCGCTCTGGCCGCGTTGCTACCAGGAGAAAGCGGTATCGGTCGACCAGGGGATATTCGTCTACGACACCGTCAATCGGAAGCTGCGGCTGATGGCGCGGACCGGTGACGGTGGAGACTACGACGACTTTGTCTACTGGAATTACTCGGGCGCCCCTCCGGGCGTCGGTGAGGGACACGGCGACGCCGAGCCGCCGAGATTCCGCTCTTCGGCGTTCCTGGCGGTTTCGAGACGGGCTGGTGCGACGTATCGGATCGCTTTTCTGGGCAGACACGCAAGCATCGACCCCGATACGAACGCATACGTTGGCATAGTCGACGGGATCCATGTTGCCGAGGGTCTGGGCGCATCGCCGCCCGTCGTCAAAACCCTCGTTCAGACGGGCATGGATGGAACCGTGCTCGACGCAGAGGCGATCTGGGACGACGACGAGAATCCGGCGACCCCAGACGTGGCGCTGCCCATTGCCTCGCTCGCACTTGAACGCGATGCGTTTCGCGGCGACCGGCTGGCGATCACCGCGAGCATGGGCGTCGAAGAGGCTGGTTGGGCTGGTATCTACCTGACCCGGGTTATCGTCCTCCCCCGGGCCGAGTAGCCGGCCCGACCTGTCCTGCACGACGGCCGCCGGCCTAACACTTAGAGGTCGGCGGCCGTTCGTTGCACGAGCATTGCCGTGACATCAATCGTCGACCGCCAGCTGCCTGGCGGCTCGGCCTCTTGTGTCGGGTGATAATTTCCTTACAACACGAACGAACGCTATTGAGAAGGGTCGTATCGACGCACAGGTCTGGATCGCGGCGCAATTCTGCGAATCCGTCGCACAGGGGTTCCTCGCGATGACAACGACACGTGGCCTGGCGCAGCGCTTGGACGCCCGGCCCCTCGGCCGTTGAACGAAAGTTTGTCCGCTCGCTTTCGTGGATGTTCATTGCCGATTGAGACGTCTTGGGCTGGATACGGAAGCGGATACCTGGAAAGAACTCCTTGCAGATTTGCCATTGGATTACTGGGTCAATGGGCTCGATGAGCCGTGGGAGACGCTGGAAGCGTCTCTTTAGTTAGCGAACAGCCGCAATGAGCGATCGGGAGCTGCTTGATGTATGGGCGGCACCGCAACGCGGAATATCGAATTCCTGGTGCCGGCATATCCGGTTGGCCGAACGATCAGGTCAAATGGTGACTCGTGTATGCTGAATTGGAAACATCAATTGTGCATAAACCAAATGCGGAGAGAATATGAAGCTTGCGATCCTGTCCTGCGGACCCAAGTCCTACAGCACGCGTCGCCTCAAGGAGGCCGCGTTGCAGCGCAATCACACCGTCAAGGTACTGAACACGCTGAAGTTCGCCATCGATCTGCAGCAGGGCGCACCCGATTTGTACTATCGGCAGAAACATCTGAGTCACTACGACGCTGTGCTACCAAGGATCGGTGCGTCCATCACTTACTACGGTACAGCCGTCGTACGGCAATTCCAGGAGATGGATATTTTTTGTGCTAATCCCGCGCACGGCATCGCGAGTTCCCGCGACAAATTGCGCAGCCTCCAGGTCCTTAGCCGTCACCACATCGGGATTCCGCGAACCACGTTCGTAAGAGACAAGAAGGATGTGATTCCGGCCATTGAGCGGGTCGGCGGGGCGCCGGTCATTATCAAATTGATTGAGGGCACCCAGGGAATTGGAGTCTTGTTGGCCGAAACCACCAAGGCTGCGGAGTCAATCATCGAACTCCTGCAAAGCCAGAAACAGAACGTCTTGATTCAGAAATTCGTTGCCGAGAGTAAGGGTAAGGACATCCGCGCGTTGGTCGTCGGTGACCGCGTAGTGGCAGCCATGAGGCGCGTGGCACAGGGTCAGGAGTTTCGCAGCAATGTACACCGGGGCGGTGTCGCAGAGGCCGTGGAGCTTAGCGCCGAGTACAGCGAGACCGCGGTTCGCGCCGCGCAGATAACGGGCTTGCGCGTGGCCGGAGTCGACATGCTGGAGAGCAAGACCGGACCGCAGATCATGGAAGTCAATTCATCTCCGGGATTGGAGGGAATCGAGAAATGCACGGGTCTGGATATCGCCGGTGCCGTAATCGACTACATTGCGGCCCAGGTGGATTTTCCGGAGATCGATGTCCGCCAGCGCCTGACGGTCAGCAAAGGCTATGGCGTCAGCGAGATCTATCTGCCCGAGGGATCCAAGTATGTCGGGCAAACGATTCTGGAGACGAAACTGTCGCAGCAGGATATCAATGTGCTTACCTTGTATCGCGGCACCAAGATCATTCCAAACCCGCGCTCTGATCGCGTGCTCGAGGCGCGGGACAAGTTGCTGTGCTTCGGCAAGCTCGAGTCGATGCGGAGTCTGGTACCGCGAAAATCACGGCGCGGGAGACGCCCGGTGTTAAAGGATCTGGCTTAAAGACTCAACTCCTCAGCCGCTTCGGGATCGATCTGGTCCTGGAGGCGATTCGCGCTTTCGACGCGTCAGAAGTCGATCAGAGCTTTCTTGACCCGGCGGAGGCCGTGATCCCGGCAGTCAGGACCACGACCTCCGGCCAGTTCCAGGGGTCCGTTTCCTATTCCTGAGATGCCGCCCCGGCATCGATCATGCCGTGGCCGAAGAACGAGGTTCTACCATTCTTTCCGTAGCATTTTTCTCGTTCATCTGCGTCGTTCAAGGGCGACCAGTCCGCCGGGCAGTCCAGATGCTGCGTCGTGCGTTGCACGGCGGCCTTGATCGCTCCGGGCATCCAACCCGGATGAATCTCCTTGACCAGGGCTGCAACGCCTGCCGCGTGAGGCGAAGACATGCTCGTGCCGTTCAGATACGCATAGCGGTTGCCTGAGGCATCCAGAACGGTCAGCCCATCGTATTGAGGGAGCACGCTCTCGATAAAGTCGTAGAAGTCCCAGATTCCGTTGTCCGGGTCGCTGGTATTGCTCACTGCGGCCAGCACCGCATCCTGCGCCGTACCTGTCGCGCGGAAGTAATCCCCGCCCGGCGCCGTCACGTCTACGCGCGACATCCCAACGCTCGAGTAATCGGCAATCCACAGATCGTAACCCGGGTAACCGATTGGCCCGGTCGCTGAAACGGTCATCACGCCCGGCAACTCGGCCGCGACCACCCGGCAGTTGTTGCCGACGTCCCGCACTTCCGCAGATCCGGGCGGCCAGTCCGGGCTTGAGGCGTCGATGCCGGGGTGCTGCAGATCGGAGGCCTGGTTTCCAGAAGAGGCGACGATCAGCACGCCGCGCTGTTGAGCATAACGAGCCGCCGACTCGAGTTCCTTCAGAATCGACCGTTGCTCAGCGTCGGACTTGCAGTAATACAGGTAAGGATCTGCATACAGGCTCAGATTGACGATGTCGATGCCGTTGTCACCGGCATATCTCAGTGCGGCCGCGACCGAGTCCGCAAAGCAATAGCCAACTTCGGTGCAGGCCTTTAGAGCCACGATCGTGGCCTCAGGCGCTACGCCGGCGATGCCTATGCCATTGATGGGAGCTGCAATGGTCGAGGCTGTGTGGCTGCCATGACCGTTCAGGTCCTGGACGGCTCCCTTGTTTGAGCAGTCTCCATTGGCAATCTCCGCCGGATCCGCCGTCGGCGTATCAGTAAAGATAAATGAGCAGGAACGCTCGACATCGAGATTCGGCGCGATGTCCGGATGGGTAAAATCGACGCCGCTGTCGATTACACCCACCGTGACGCCTTTCCCGGTGGCGTGCCCGTAACTCCCGTCACCACTGGCGTTGATCAGCGCCATGTTCCATTGGCAGACGCCCAACGGTTCGGAATTTGGAACGCCAAACACGGTCGCGTACAGACCCTGACATTTGGCAACAATTTCCGCTTCCGTGGCGGCCGCGTGCACAGCCGCGCTCGGTGACAGTGCTGTCACCGCCAGTCCGATAATTACTGACTTGACGTGCATGTTTCGATTTCCCCGAATTCTAGTAGTTGTTAGATCGCGCGCGTCGTTATTGCACGCCGTTGGACGGCCGTCAATGAACCCTCCCATTGCGGACCCTGCTGCATCGAGCCCGGTTCAAGACCATTCAATTCAAAACAACGGCTTAGCTGATGTCGCTCGAAACATTCGCTTCGCGAATCAGTCTGTCCCTGGCCACCACTCCCGTCTTGTTGAGCCTCATGGGTTTTCCGGTATAACCGGCGGACTATTCGGCCGTGCGGATACTGGAGGCGACCGAACGGCGGACGTCCGGAAAATGGGTGGGTTCGTGGGGCGTTTCGCTGCTGATGGCCTGCCGGTTCGTCGTATCTCTCCTTGCGCGACAGCAGTTTCTTCCAGCGATTATGGGACCGACCGGGAATTCTTTCCCTTCGCAAAGGCGCGGCACGACCAGGCCAGATGCTGCTCTGACACGATGATTCTGGTGTTGTCTTTTCTCGAAGGAAGTCACTAACGTCGAGCAGCGAGTTCGGCCCGCTGGGTACTCATGTCCCTTTCGATTTCAGCGAAGATCGCTTTGAACTCCGGTTCCCCGCGTATAGAGGCGAGCGTCGGTTCTTTGTCCCGCGCCCAGCGCCAGTACGGGCCGCGCCATCCTTCACGTTTTGCTTCCCTCAACGCGGCCAAGGCCTCGGTCTTCTTGCCGCGCAGGGCGAGTATTTTTACGTCGCCAATACCGTAGCCTGTGGCGCCCAGACGTGGAATCTTGTTAATCACCTGTTCACTCGCACCCAGTATCTTCCCTGCAAGCTTTGTCTCGCCGCAGTACTGAAGAACCAGCGCGAAGAATACGGCATCATCCCAGCTGCCCCCGTCGATCTGGAGCGGTTTTTCTTCCAGCCACCCGGGATAGGCATCGGCATACCGTGCGCGAGCACTCTCATACCGGCCGCGGCTGATGTCGGCAAACGCGAACATGAACCTGGCCATTTTCGCGTCGGTGGCGCCCAGCGCGGAGGCTTGCGGCAGTGTGGCCTGCACACCCTGCTGGTAAAGCTTCATGCCGGCGGATACCGTGCGAACACATGCCTCCTCTGGTGAGTGCTCAAGCGCCGTCGCGATTGCCTCGCTCGCCTTAATATCATCGCCGAGATCGAAATAGATCGTTGCGAGCCAGCAAGCATGATCCGGATTACCCGGATCCAGTCTCATCGCCTCCTCAAGAAAATCGACTCCACCGGCTAAGTCGTCTCGCGCGTAAGCTCTCAGGCGCCCAAGCAGCGCGTAGGTCGCGGGCATCGAATCATCGATCTCGAGGGCCTTGCGGTAACGCAGCTCCGCCTCATCAAAGCGTCCGTTCCTGCCGAGCTGTTCGCCAAGGTTGACGTTTATGATTGCGGACAGGGGGTCCAGTTCAACAGATTTCTCCGCATAGCTGAGCGCTTCGCTTGGGCGATCCCGCTGTCCCAGCCAGTGACTGAACCAGTGATAGGCTGTCGCGTAATTGGGATTGAGGGCAATGGCACGCCGGAACTCCTCCCAGGCTCGATCGTACTCTTCGTCGTTCGCACGGATGAGGGCAGAGGAGGCCCACGCGTCCGCCAGGTCCTGGTCGAGTTTGAGGGCTGCACTGATTACCTTATCGGCCCTGGCCAGATTCTCGGCTCTCGGTGCACTGCTATAGTCGATTTGGAGGATCAGCGTGTTGCCCAGACCTACGTGAGCGAGCGCGAACTTCGGGTCGAGATCGATCGCCCGTGCAAAGAAGGTTTCTGCCTCGGCCAGACTCTCGCTCGTCCGTCTGGCCATGCGCTGTTTGCCGAGCTGGTAAGCCAGCCAGGCGTCGAGGTCGTCGGTAGGGATCGTATTGACACTCGCGCGTTCATCCGTCGTCAGGGAAGCTTCGAGCGCACTGGCAATGCGCGCAGCGACTTCGCTCTGGATGACGAATATGTTCGTTGCAGTCAGCTCATGGTCGTACGTCTCGGCCCAGATATGCGCGTCGGTCCGTCCATCAATGAGCTGGACGTTGATGCGCACACGGTCTCCGGCACGCTGCACACCCCCTTCCAAAATGTTGGTCACTCCCAGCTGTTCGGCAATCAATCTGGTTGACAGCCTTGTATTCCGGAACTGCTCCACCGACGTGCGGGCTATGACTCTGAGCGACCCAATCTTGGTGAGCTGAGTCAGAATGTCGTCATGAATGCCGTCTACGAAGAAGGCATCGTCCGGGACGCGACTGCGGTTCTCAAAGGGAAGGACTGCGATCGAAGGCTGTTCCTCTGCGAGCACATGGGTGCTCGCAATTGTTGGCCTGCCCGGCGGCGGAGCGGGCGATTCGCTCCGTCCTCCGTAGAGCCAGAGTCCACCGATCCCGAGAAGTCCAAACATCATGATCCACGCGAGTTCGCCGCCAGTGACACGTTGCTGGCCCTTGTCGCCGTGATACCAGGCCAGCACGAGCACCATGGGAAGTGCGAACAGCAGGGCCAGCGTCAGCAACGCGCGGATCGACTCCGGCCAACCGAATGTCTCGACCGCGTATTCAAGGCCTTGCAGGAAGATCCAGGCGCCCGCAGCATAAGTGATCCCCCACTGAACCACTTTGCGACGACGCAATCTGGCCCACACGCTGCGGGCCTCAAGCTCTCCAGGTCGGTCGGTCACCGCTTCGCTCCTTGCTCAGGCTATTGTAGCGCTCGCGGCAAGTTAACCGCGGAGATTGAAAGGTGGCCCCTGTGCCGACAGTCCTCGTAATCCGGCCGACTTCTACCAACGACACCTGTAAATCCGTCGAGGTAGCGTTTCTCAATGGCGGGCGATGCCGAAAAACGTCAACTGATCGTCGTCACGGACGGTGTGGCGGATGAGAAACGAAAGTCAGGCGACAGGCGCGTACGGTAACAGGACGTTCAACGAGCCCCGATACTGTGTGCAGGAAGACGGGCGGATAATCTTCCAGCAGGGCGGACCCGAGCCGCTCGATGCCTACCGCAGTTTCCTCGAAGAGCAGCATGCGGCCGGCTACTTCAAGATCGTGAACGAGGCGTTGGCGGCAGAGTTCTGGCGCTGCGACCGGGACGACTCCATCCGCTCGTTCTTCGGGCCTGGCAGAAAAGAGGAGGCTCAGGCCTTTGTCTCCCAACCCTGGTGGACACAGTAGCCACCCCGGCTAGCCCTTGGATGCACCTGAAGCGAATTCCACGGGCACGGGACTGAAGATCCGCGAATCAGTCTGTCCCTGGCCACCACCCCCCGTCTTGTTGAGCATCATGGGGTTTCGGGTATCACCCGGAGACTGTTCGGGAGTCTGTATCGAATCTACGCTGATCGCCGGGTACTCGGAATTTCACTCCGTGCGCCGGGCGTGTGATGCTATTTGCGTGTGTGCGGCGGATTCGATGGCCAGAAATTTGAATTCGGGCTGCCGCCATGATGCCCTCATTATGTTTAATGATCGGCTTCGTCCGCCTGATTACGTTTAACCTTTGTCTGGAAAAGTTCGTATACAAGAGCTAGCAAGGGGAAGAGCGCCGTGAGATATCTTATCGCCGCCGTACTGATGGTCTCGACGCTTCTGACGACCGAGTCAGTCAATGCTGCGTCTTCGAATAGTTTCGAAACATATCAATGGACTCGGGTTTTCGAGGGGGACAACGGTGCCTGGGCACCGAGAGCTGGACTGCAGGTCGTTGAGCTGCGCAATAGTCTCTACCTGATGGGTGGCCGCACGCCGCTCAGCCCGGATATACCGTTTGCGAGCATTATCTGGTCCGATGTCTGGCGCAGCGATGACAAGGGCGCGTCATGGCGATACCTAACCGACCAGCAATGGCCGGCTCGCGCCTACTTTGAAGCAGTCACCATGGGTAAGTACATGTTCGTGCTGGGCGGGCAGGACTTCGGCAGTTTTGGTTCGCCCTCGAACTTCTTCAGCGATGTCTGGCGCAGTTCCGATGGCGTGACCTGGAAGCAAATGACGGCGGACGCCGGCTGGGCGGGTCGTGCGGGACTCAGCAGCGTTGTTTTCAACGGAGAGATTTACGTCTTCGGCGGCAGTCAGGGCGACGACGTATCCACCGGCGGGACCGGGCGCATATTCTTCAATGACGTCTGGAAGTCAAAGGATGGACGCACCTGGAAGCCGGTTACGCATGCTGCGGGCTGGGAGCCGCGTGCCGGCGCAGCGGCGGTCGTCAAGGGCGGCTATATTTACTTACTGGGCGGTGAGGACGGATTTGTCTGCGAGCCGTTACCTTTTTGTACGCCGCCATATTTCAACGATGTGTGGCGTACGCGTGATGGAGCCAACTGGGAGCTGGTCACTGCGCAAGCGCAGTGGAGTGCGCGTCCTGGACACAAGTGTTCTGTGCTCATCAATGAAATCGTTTGTGTTGGCGGCTTCGGACTTCTGCAGAACCCGACGGACGTTTGGGTCAGTCGTAATGGCGCCCAATGGCGCAAGGTCTCGGACTCGCCGTGGAATGCGCAGTCGCCTGATGATGTGAAGTACGACTTCGACATCCTCACCGTCAAGGGTGGTCGTGGCGGCAACCGGCCTGCCGTTTATACCTTCGGCGGTGACCGCGAGCGGTTCGACCTGCCGCCACAGATCAACTTCGATCGGGTAGATGATGACGTCTGGCGATATGCGCCACCGCAGAAGGATCGTTGAAGAATGGTTCAACAGCCCTTTGTTACGGCGAAAATGAAAGATCATTCAGGCGGCTCCGGGGTATAGGAATCTCGAACTCGAAGCGAGTGCTGCGTTCGACTTAACGGGGCGCGGTGCGGCCACTGCCGAGCGCTCCAGGAATGCGCTCGACGATGGTGTGTCTCACAGGCCGTCGACGCCTCGTCCGGACCCCTCGCCGTGACGCAGTGCGCTCAAAGATTCTTGGCGCGCTGGCGTGCAGTGCGGGGAAAGTTCGATTGCGATGCGTTCAAGCCGTTGAAACGGATCATCCGCGCACGGGCGACGGTTGCGTATATTTAGTCTCGTCGACGACCTCAGTCGTAAGTGCGTGCCGCGGGACGTCGATTTCTCGGTCGGTGGCGAACGGCTTCCCGGTGAACCTGATCGGCCGGCCCGGAGGCGCAAGCTGCCAAGGAAGACCGTGCCGGACAACGGTCCCGACCCGACGAACAAAGCCGTGTTGTTCCCGGCCGAACGGACCGGGGTCAAGCTGCATTTAATCCAGCCGGGCGAACCAGCGTAAACCGCACTCTTCGAGAGGTTCAACGGCAAATTCCAGGAGTACAGCCTGTACCTGAACTGGTTTGCCAGTCCTGAGTCTGGACGTTACACATTCGATGCCTGGCGAATCCATTCCAATCGGACCCAGTCCGTCGAATAGCGGGGCGAGGTCCTCTCCGTGACCAGCCCCGCGCCTCACAGGCAAGTCAGCGACGACTGATGACTGGTCGCACAAGCCAGACGAGGCTGAGTAAGGAGGCCTAGGGCGCCGAGCGGAAGAGTCATCATGCCGAACCAGAACATGAGCCCCATTGAATACAGCGTATCTCCAATGTCGTGACCACGCACGATGCAGGGATGGGGCGACCCTTCGTCGAGCCTGCAACCGTTCGCGGTAGCGATCTGTCCCGCGATCAGCGTCGGAATAATCGGCAGCAAGGCAAAGACCACGGAGGCGACGCAGGCGATCAGCGGCTGGACCAGACTCCTCTTCATTCTTCCTCCATGCGGCCCTGTACCCGACGGGTATTGTCGACATTCCCCGCTTCCAGTAGCGGGGGGATTTCGAGTGCGATCGGGAGTGTGCTGCCCCTGGTGGCCAGTTGTTTCGGGTCCTGGCCAAGTCAAAGCGCGCCCCGCGACATCCACGCTGCGCTGTAGCAGCCGGATCCGGCCCCTTCCGCTCAGATTGCTCTGGCTGTATCGGCTGCGCGCCGGGGTTATCTTCAGATGGCTCGCAAATGCCATTGCCGCCCGTCGATCCGAATCTCCAATCGCTTCTGTGTCATACTGTGATTCAAAAATTGAATCAATAAAGCCACTTATATGCGATTTAATTTATAGGTACAAATCATGCTTCTTACTCAACAGGGAGTCTCCAATGCGTAAGAAAACAATGCCTTTGCTTGCCGCTTTCGCGGTAGCAATGTCGGCAGTGGCACCATCAGGCCCCGCTATGGCGCAGGGTGAGCCCAAGTCCAACCAGTTCTGGTGGCCGAACAATCTGAACCTTGCCCCCCTTCGCCAGCACGATTCTGCGTCCGACCCAATGGGCGAAGACTTCAACTACGCTGAAGCGTTCAAGCGTCTCGACCTGGACGCCGTGAAGAAGGACATTGCGACCTTACTGACGACGTCACAGGACTGGTGGCCGGCTGACTACGGGCACTATGGGCCGTTTTTCATTCGGATGGCATGGCACAGCGCGGGCACATACCGCGTGGCTGACGGCCGCGGTGGCGCCGGCGGTGGTCAGCAGCGCTTCGAACCGCTCAACAGCTGGCCCGACAATGCCAATCTGGACAAGGCGCGGCGCTTGCTCTGGCCGATCAAGCAGAAATACGGCCGGAGCCTTTCCTGGGCCGACCTGATGGTCCTCACGGGAAATGTCTCGCTGGAGTCCATGGGCTTCAAGACCTTCGGTTTCGCCGGCGGGCGCGAAGACGACTGGGAGGCCGACCTGGTGTACTGGGGGCCTGAAAACGAGTTCCTCGCGGACCAGCGCTACAGTGGCGACAGGAAACTGCAGAGCCCGCTGGCCGCCGTTCAAATGGGACTGATCTACGTCAATCCGGAAGGGCCGAACGGCAACCCGGATCCGCTGTTGGCGGCCAAAGACATTCGCGAAACGTTCGGCCGCATGGCGATGAACGATGAAGAGACAGTTGCACTCATCGCCGGGGGGCACACGTTCGGCAAAGCCCACGGCGCAGGCAAGCCGTCCGACTGCGTCGGCGTTGAGCCTGCAGCCGCCGGCGTCGAGCAGCAAGGCCTCGGCTGGGAAAACAAATGCGGCAGCGGCAACGCGGGCGATACCATCACCAGCGGCCTGGAAGGCGCATGGTCTGCCAACCCGATTGCCTGGACCACTCAGTATCTGGACAACCTGTTCGCCTTCAACTGGGTGCAGACCAGGAGCCCCGCAGGCGCGATCCAGTGGGTTCCCGATTCGGAAGCTGCGTCAAACCTCGTGCCGGATGCTTTCGACTCGACGAAGCGACACGCGCCCATCATGTTCACGACGGATCTCTCGCTGAAATTCGATCCGAGTTATCGGAAGATCGCCAAGCGCTTCCAGGAGAACCCGGAGGAATTCGAACTGGCCTTCGCCAAAGCGTGGTTCAAGCTGACCCACCGCGACATGGGTCCGCGCGCACGCTATCTCGGTTCGGCCGTCCCGGGCGAAGTGCTGCTTTGGCAGGATCCTGTCCCCGCGGTCGATTACGAACTGATCAACGCTGCGGACATCGCAGCGCTGAAGGCTAAGATTCTCGCCTCGGGGCTGACCGAGCCGGAACTTGTCAGAACTGCCTGGGCATCTGCTGCCAGCTTCCGCGGCACCGATATGCGCGGTGGGGCCAACGGGGCTCGCATCCGGCTGGCGCCTCAGAAAGACTGGCCGGTCAACGATCCGGACGAACTGGCAAAGGTGCTCAAGCGCCTCGAGGACATCCAGCAGGGATTCAATCGCGCTCAATCGGGCAAAAAGCAGGTTTCACTCGCCGACCTGATCGTTCTGGGCGGATCCGCGGCGATTGAGCAGGCCGCAAAGAAGGCCGGATACGACCTGACGGTTCCGTTCACGCCGGGTCGCACCGATGCGACTCAGGAGCAGACCGATGTGAATTCTTTTGCCGTGCTAGAACCGACCGCAGACGGGTTCCGTAACTACTTTGGCAAGGGCAACGACCGGTCGCCGGCGGAAATGCTGGTTGATCGGGCTAGCCTGCTCACCCTGAGCGTGCCTGAAATGACCGTACTGGTTGGAGGCATGCGGGCCTTGAATGCCAATGCCGGAGGCGCTCAGCAGGGTGTGTTCACAGACCGGCCCGGCACGCTGAGCAACGACTTTTTCGTAAACCTTCTCGACATGTCGACCCGGTGGACGAAGTCAACGACAGCCGACGGCATCTACGAGGGTCGTGATCGCGGCACGGGCGCGCTTAAATGGACGGCCACACCCGTTGACCTCGTGATCGGGTCGCACGCCGAGTTGCGCGCCATTGCCGAAGTCTATGCAGAAGCCGGGGGACAGGAAAAGTTCGTGCGCGACTTCGTTGATGCATGGACCAAAGTGATGAACCTCGACCGGTTTGACATGACTTAAGTGCGGAAGGAAGGGCGCTCGAGAGCCGCTTTTGCGCGGCTCAAAGAGCGCCCGGCCACGACTGGCAACGCGTCATGAAAGCTTTTCATGACGCATGAAAACGGCGAACGGCGGCGTTGGATGCGCCGCCGTTCTGTCAATGAATGAAGTGGATTGAAATTGAGACGCTTGCCATTTCTCCTTATTCTTCGCGAAGCGAACGTCAAGAATCCGCGAAACGACAGAGGCCACCCATGAGAAGACAATTTCTGGCAACGACACTGAGCTTTTTCATCATCGCCGCTGCGCAGGCCCAGGCAGACCTTCCGTTCGAAATCGAGCCCATCACTTCGTTCGATCAGCCCTGGGCCCTGGCGTTTCTGCCCGACGGCCGCATGCTGGTGACGGAAAAGAAGGGCAACCTGTTGATCGTGAGCCGGGAAGGGCAAAAGAGCCGCCCGGTCCGCGGTGTGCCTGATGTGGACTATGGCGGCCAGGGCGGGCTGGGTGATGTCGCTCTGCACCCTGATTTCGCGAAAAATCGCATCATCTATCTCAGCTATGCCGAGGGCGGTGTGGGTGACACTCGCGGGGCGGCCGTCGCGCGAGCGGTGCTGAACGAAGACAACGGTCTCGGTAAGCTGACCGATTTCGAAGTCGTATGGCGCCAGTATCCGAAGGTTGTTGGCTTTGGTCACTACGGTCACCGGATAGCCTTCGACGGCAAGGGCTTCTTGTATATATCGTCGGGGGACCGTCAGAAGTTCACGCCGGCGCAGGACATGCAGTCTTCGATGGGCAAGATCGTGCGCCTGAACGATGACGGCTCGATTCCGGGTGACAACCCGTTCGTCGATTACTTCAGTAAAGATCCTCTGGTCGACGACGAAGGCGTCTACGGACAGATCTGGTCGCTGGGCCATCGCAATCCGCTCGGGCTGGCGTTCGATCCGGACGGTCAGCTGCTGGTCATGGAAATGGGGCCGGCCGGCGGTGATGAACTGAACCGCATCAGGCGCGGCGGCAATTACGGTTATCCGTTGGTCTCCGATGGCGACCATTACGACGGCCGGAAGATTCCCGACCACGCGACTCGACCCGAATTCGAAAAGCCCCTGCTTTCCTGGACGCCGGTCGTCTCGCCCGGCAACCTGATGGTCTATCGCGGGTCGAGGTTTCCGGGCTGGCGCGGCGAAGCGCTGATCGCGGGCCTTTCCTCCAAGGCCATCATCCGTGTCGCGCTCGATGACGGCACAGCGCGCGAGGTCGAGCGCTACCCCATGGCTGCGCGCATCCGCAGTGTCCTCGAAGGACCCGACGGCGAACTCTGGGTCCTCGAAGACGAGTCGGGCGACAGTGCCGGCCGATTGCTCAGGCTGACACCGAAAGACTGACGAGTGCGCCGGGGCCGTTCAGGCGAAGTCCGTGGAATCCGGTCGTCAGGCGACGACCCCGAATAATCGACCCACTCCCGCCGTGAGTGCCATGGCCAGCGCGCCCCAGAAGGTAACGCGCGCAGCACCGATGGTAACCGGCGCCCCGCCAGCACGTGCCGCCAGACCGCCAAGAAGCGCCAGAAAGACCAGTGATGCAATGGCCACAGCCGGTATCAACCGGGCCTCCGGCATGATCCACGCAACCATCAAGGGGAGCGCGGCACCAACGGTAAAAGTGCCGGCCGAAGAAAGTGCCGCCTGCACCGGCCTGGCACTGATCGTGTCCGAGATGCCTATCTCATCTCTGGCGTGCGCCTTCAGGGCGTCGTGAGCCATCAGTTGCTGAGCAACCTCTCTGGCCAAGGCGGGCTCGAGCCCTCTGTCTTCGTATATTTCAGCCAGTTCTTCCTTTTCGTACTCGAAGTTATCCTCCAGTGACCGCTTTTCCAGTGCCAGGTCCGCGCTCTCCGTATCCGCTTGAGAGCTGACGGACACATATTCGCCGGCAGCCATCGACATCGCTCCGGCAACCAGCCCGGCAACACCGGCGATGAGAACACCGCTGTGGGTGGTGTCCGCTGAGGCAACGCCGATGATTAGACTCGCGGTGGAGACGATGCCGTCATTTGCGCCTAACACAGCCGCACGCAGCCATCCGATCCGGTGTGCTTTGTGAGCTTCATGCACAGTCATGTAAGGTCCTTCCGAAGGAACACTGCGGTTCGGGTTGAGATCTCAGCGGAGTCGCAACATCGGTGTGCTTTGCGGCAGGTTTCGGGGAGCGCGATGATGCCAATGTGAAACGGCGAGTTCCGGCGCGACGCTCGAGGTGTTGCCTCGTGAGCCCTGAGCCCGATCAGTCAGGGCGCTGGTGCGCTCCGCCTCATCTTTAATCGACTCGTTGATCTGTTTACGCGCTTCGGCCTTTCGCAAAGCGAGCTTGAATCCAACATAGTACTTGAACGTATTGGCGACGTAGCCAACGGTCTCAGCGCCAATTTTCTCCGCTGCCAGGACCTCGACGTTGCCGAACCAGACGTTCCGGTCGAGACCACGGTCTTGCGCCAGATCGCGCAACTGTGTGATCCGGGTCGGGCCGGCATTGTAGGCAGCGACCGTGAACAGGCCTTTGTTGAAGTCGTCAATGGCATCGTCATCGAAATAGTTATCGCGCAACTGGCGGGAATACTTTGCGCCGGCGTGAATATTCGCCTCAAGCTGCGTGACGTCTCCGACGTCCAGTTCGCGAGCGGTTGCGGGCATCAACTGCATGATCCCGACGGCGCCCACGGGACTGCGCACTCGCTGGTCCAGCCGTGACTCCTGGTAGGCCTGGGCCGCCAGCAGTACCCAGTCCAGTGAATACTGCTCGCCGTATTTTTCGAACAGCTTCCGAAGCTCAGCCAGATTGGCGGACGCTTCGACGGACGTTGCGCGCTTGACGAACGCGGCCGATCCGACGTACTTGCGCTCTACCGTGTTGCCGAAACTCGTGCCGTGACGGTGTTTCGCCATGAACTCGGCCAGGGCAGCCGAGAGTTCCGGGCTGTTCTTCCTTATCATCCAGGCCAGGTCGCCACCTTCGTTCAGGGGTGTGTCATCGTGAACCACGATGTCATTGAACGCCTTACTCCAGATTTTCGCCTCGTACAGATCGACAACCGTCGTTCCCACTAAGCCCGCGTTTGTCATTTCCAGTATCTCGTCATCGGAGAGAATTTCAGGCACCGCAACGAGCTTGATCGGCGGTCGCTTCGACTTGACGAGTGTCTTGTTCAGTTCCTCAAGATGTGTCCAGTAGCTCGATGACCTGCGCACGAAGACCTGCTGCCCGGAAAGATCGTCCGGGGACGTGAAGGGTGCCGAGACGGGGCCGGTGACGACCACCTCCCTGACTCCCTGGGCGTAGGGCGCGCTGAAATCGATCTGTGCGCTGCGTTGCGGTGTCACGGTCAGCATCGCCGCGCCGATGTCGCCACGACCGGCCAGCAGATCGGGTATCAGGCGATCGACCGTCGTGGGAATGTAGACGAAGCGCGGTCTCTGGTGCCGTTTCAGCCCCTTGTGTCGCTTCTTCAACCAGTCCTCGAATGCAGCGGTCAGCTCGTATTCGATGCCGCTGTGTTTACCGAGCTCCAGCCAGTAATGGGTGCGATTCGGTACGACGAGCACCCTTATCAGGCGGCGCTCGATCATTCCGCTGAGGTCACCGGTCCAGGGTGCGCGGGCGAACTCGATGAGAGCGTCTCCTGACTCGGCTTCATCGTCGTGGCCAGGAGCATACTGTTCAAGCCGGAAGAGCAGGCCGCCGTCATCCCCGGACGTTTCGGCCCGCTCGCCGCAACCGGTAAGCGCAATAACCGCGGTCAGCAGCGCGAAATAGCAGGGCCGTCGTGTCAATGCAGGATCTCCGAGCGGCTTCGGTGCTTCTGCAGGAGTATACCCCTGTTAGCCCGGGCATGATGCGCCGGGCTTCCAGGCACAGCCTTTCGGGCGGGGTGATTGCTGAAGACTGGATCGATTGCTGGCAGGATATGCCGAATTGATTAGGATAGACGTCCATCGTGGATCGTCTGAATATCCGGGAAACATAAATGACCAATCAAGTAGTACTCGACAAGGAAAAGCACAAAAACACCAGGATCCTGACGAATCACGGTGCGCAGTTTCGGGATGCGAAACATCTCATCGGCGTAGCGCCATCTGAATTTCGCAACCTTCTGGCCTTCTACCCGATTTTCCTCATGAAAGACCCGGAGGGAGGCCAGCTCGCGCCGGTCACGATGCTTGGGTTCGAATCCGGAGAAAACCTTTACCTTGATGGCGACGTCTGGGACGCTCCCTATGTTCCAGTCAATGTTCGGCGGCAGCCTTTTGCGCTGCAGATGGTGCCGGCCATCGGCGAAGATGGTGAGCCGACCCAGGTGGCCGCCCTGACCTTGAACATGGACAGCCCGCGTGTCGGGGAAGAAGATGGCGAGAGGATCCTTGACGACGCCGGGAATGAAACAGAGTATTTCCAGCGCGTCCAGAAATGGCTCTGGCAGCTCGTCGAGGGACAGGAGGCATCGAAAGCTTTCGTGGCGAAACTTGAAAGCATGGACCTGGTCGAGGGCCTGGATTTCCAGCTGAACTTTAACGACGGCACGGCTCGATCGATGCGGGGATTGTTTACGATCAAGGAAGCGACACTGCGGCAGCTCAATGACGAAGCCACGCTTGAACTGCACAAGCTCGGCTATCTCGACTTTATTTACAGCATGCTTGCGTCACTGAGCCACATCGGGTCGCTGCTCGCAAGAAAGAATCGCAGGATCGCCGCACAAATGCAGGCGCAGAAACCCACGGAGTAATACCGGCGCGGCTCAACGCTCGACGTCACAGGGTTGCCAATTCCCCCCGCCCGCATCGCGCTCGTCTATCGCGAGCGGCTGACCCGGATGCTTGAGTGCGATGCGGCGATCGAGGCGCTCGAGGGCACGCCACGCCAATCGGTTGGTGATTTACAGAATCGGTGAACCGGTCTGAAGGCGGCCAGAAAATCTGGCGGCGCCGACAGTCGCACGAGTTGCGCGCGTGAGCATTCCCTGTGCCTGGTCACGTCGGCGGCCCGACGTCTGTTGCGCATTGAATTGCCGCCGGGTGCGCAAGGAGTCGGCGCGTGTTCATGCGCCGGCTTGCCGGTGTTTCCACGAAAATCGGCGCTTCACCTGCCACATGAGTCTGCGCGGCTTCTGGCCGTTCATGCATGTCGAAGGCTATAATTTTTCCAAAGCACGTGCGCAATTGATCCAGATTTGCGAATGATCGATATCAAGGAACATGATGAAGTCGCGGCGGGATCGGAACGCGGTTTCGGTCTCGTCTTCGGTGCAGTTTTCGCGCTGGCCGGGCTATGGCCGTTGCTGCGCGGGCAGGATCCTCGATGGTGGTTGCTGGCCGCGAGTGTCGTGGCGTTGTTTCTGGCATGGCTGGCACCTCAATCGCTCAGGGTTTTCAATCAGCTGTGGTTTCGATTTGGAATGCTCCTGGGCAACATCGTCGCACCGGTCGTGATGGGTCTGATCTTCTTCCTCGCCGTGACGCCCACGGCGTTGATCATGCGCTTGCGCGGCAAGGATCTGCTCGATCTGCGCTTCGACGAACGTGCCGGGACCTACTGGAAGGAGCGAGCGCAGGGGCAGACAGCATCAATGCGTGACCAGTTCTAGCAGGAGATAGAAGATGTCGTTTCTCGGTGAGCTCTGGCGTTTCCTGCGGGTCCGCAAGAAATTCTGGTTACTGCCCATTTTGATCATGATGGTGCTGTTCGGCGGCCTGCTGGTGCTGACTCAAGGCTCCGCGGTTGCGCCCTTCATTTACACACTTTTCTGATGACCGACATTCTCGGCATCTCGGCGTTCTACCACGACAGCGCCGCGGCTCTGCTGCGCGACGGAGAAATCGTCGCTGCTGCGCAGGAAGAGCGATTTACGCGCAAGAAGCACGATGCGGGCTATCCGCGGCAGGCCGTGGACTTCGTGCTGCGCTCAGCCGGCCTGAAGATTGACGACGTTGACCATGTGGCTTTCTATGAGAAACCCTTCCTGAAGTTCGAGCGCCTGCTCGAGACTTACGTGGCCTTTGCGCCGCGCGGCTTCTCATCCTTCCGGACTTCGATACCGGTCTGGATGCGCGAAAAGCTCTTTCAGAAGAGGATGCTGCTGAAGAATCTGGATAAACACGAGGGTGGTTTTGAGAATGCCGGCAAGCTGCTGTTCTCCGAACATCACTTCAGCCATGCAGCCAGCGCATTCTATCCTTCGCCATTCGAAGAGGCTGTTGTCCTGACGCTGGACGGTGCAGGCGAGTGGGCGACCGGCACCGTGGCGATCGGACGCGGGCGGGAACTGAAAATCATACGGGAGCTGGAGTTTCCTCATTCCCTCGGGCTGCTCTATTCAGCCGTCACGTATTACCTTGGTTTCAAGGTCAACAGTGGCGAATACAAGATCATGGGGCTTGCCCCTTACGGTGAGCCTCGATTCAAGTCGCTGATGCTCGAGCGGCTCATGGACCTCAAGGACGATGGTTCGTTCCGGCTCGATCAGGGCTATTTCAATTACTGCACCGGTCTGACAATGACCAACGATCGGTTTGCCGGGTTGTTCGGCCAGCCGGTTCGTCGCCCCGAGAGCGATCAACTGACACAGTTCCACATGGACATGGCCGCGTCGGTTCAGGCCGTGACAGAAGAGGTCGTATTGCGCATGACACGTGCACTGGCGACGGAGTTTGGTATCGGGAACCTCTGCCTGGCCGGCGGCGTGGCGCTCAACTGTGTCGCCAATGGCAAGGTGGTGCGTGACGGCGCGTTTCGCGACATCTGGGTGCAGCCGGCCGCGGGTGACGCCGGCGGTGCCGTGGGGGCCTCGCTGGCCGCCTGGCACGAAGAGCTCGGCAAGCAGCGCCAACTCGCCGACGGGCGCGACGGCATGAAGGGCTCCTACCTCGGGCCCGAGTTCGCACAGCAGGACATCGAACGAGATCTTACCGAGGCTGGCGCCCGTTTCGAGGTTCTCAGCGAATCGGGGATGATTGCGGCGACCGTCCGGGCACTGGCTGAGGGGAAGGCCGCGGGCTGGTTCCAGGGTCGGATGGAATTTGGACCGCGTGCGCTCGGTGGCCGCTCGATCCTCGGTGACCCGCGCTCGGAGACGATGCAGCGGACGCTCAATCTCAAGGTCAAGTTTCGGGAAAGTTTTCGGCCCTTCGCGCCATCCGTACCGCGGGAGGAACTCGAGCAATGGTTTGAATTCGACATGGACAGTCCGTACATGCTCATGGTGGCCGATGTTAAGGCGCAACGCCGACGGGAAATGAGCGAGGAGCAGCGCAACCTGTTCGGCATCGACAGGCTCAACGTACCGCGATCGGAGATCCCGGCCGTGACTCATGTGGACTACAGTGCCCGCATTCAGACCGTGCACGCCGACACGAATCCGCGCTATCACCGCCTGCTCAGCGAATTCGGGAAACTGACCGGCTGCCCTGTGCTCGTCAACACGTCATTCAATGTTCGCGGCGAGCCTATCGTCTGTACGCCTGAGGATGCGTTCCGCTGTTTCATGGGAACCGGGATCGAGTGGCTCAGCATCGGCAATGCTGTTCTGCGAAAGGAAGACCAGGATCCGGCCCTCGTGGAGGACTATCGCAACAAGTACGAACCTGACTGACCGGCGTTCGGGCGAGTTGGCGATTGCTCATTGGTGCAGGTCGGCGCAGCCTGAATCCTTCATGCCGCCGGTCACTGCGTCGGCAACGACGGTCCCGAGCACCGTCTGACCTTCTCGGTTCAGGTGTTTCCAGTCTCGGGGACCATGGATCAGCGCGTTCCGCCCTGCCGCGCTCAGGGCTCCTCGGGTGTCGAGGAAAGCGGCGCCGTTGTGCAATGTGATTTCTCGCAACCGCCGGCACAGGCGGTTCGATTGTTCAGCGACCCTGGCGCGGGGCAACGCGTCGGGTATCCGCGGCAGAATCACGCTGTCCGTCGCCAGCTCATAGCTCGTCAGCACGGCAGGGATGTACACGACGAGCACGGGCTTGTGCGCAAACCGGTTCATCAGCCATCGCAACGATTGATCGAGCACCTCAAAGCCGGCCTCGATCTGTGCCTCATCGAGATCCAGCGCCGGCCCTTGTAACTGTTCCGGGATAAGGACGACCTGGCCGCCGACACGCACCGCTTGTCCGGTATCGTGGTCTTCCGCGACCTTCCGTTGGGAGCGCGCCCGGCTCAGCCCCGTGCCAAGATTGGTGACGGCTTTGATGATGTATCCCAGGCACTGACCGCGAGCTGCGGAGTCGGCAAGCTCCGCGAGGCGGGCGGCCACGGCTTGCGCATAGTCGGCCTGCCCGGGCTCGATACCGGCGTCCTCGCTCATGCGCTTGATGTTGTCGCGAAGATCGTTGCCTTCGTAGAAATAGACGATCAGCGCCTCCGGGGGCAAGGGGTCGGAAAAAAGCAGGCAGCGACCGGCGTTCATGATCCGCGTCGGTAGCAGGACCAGTGCATCCGAATTGCTGGCTCCGCCTTTGCCATAGCTCAGGACGTGGCGGGAAAGCTTCGCCGCGATCACGTCTCCGGAGTAATAGGGCTGATCCAGTTGCTCTCGTTCGACGTTCCAGTCTCCCATGCCTGCCGCGTAGGAGTCGCCCAGAAGGGCGATGTAGGATTGCTTGTCCGGATCCGGGGCCGATGCCTGCCACCAGATTGTGGCGGCACGAGGAAACGAATTGAACAGCTGGGGCGCGACTGCAGGCCCGTACAGCAACAGCAGAGAGCCGGCAAAGAGATATCCGATGATGAGGGAGACGAGCAGGGTCGCCGTATTGCCTGCGATTCTGCGCCACCGCCGGGCGGTCGTCCGGGCCGTGTCGTTCATGCCCGGTCGCGGCCCATACGGACACCGAGCCGGGCCCGCTCCACGCCCACCATGGCAGCCGTCTCGATTGCCGGGTATTCGCGATAGAGGGCGCAGCCGGCGCGGGATTGAAGAGGCCCTTCCATGCGATGTTCCGTGAGATGAATTGATCGGATCGTATAACGTACACCAGCAAACCGGGCGATTGCCCTCAGGCTGAAGCGAGCCACGACGGCAAGCGGGACTCGACGGCACGGTCCGGCTTACAAACAGTATCCTCGACGGCGCTTCTGCACGGAAATATCGGTGGACTTGGGTATTGGGTGTAGGGCTGAGAACCTGAGAATGAGCTCAGCGGGCTAAGCAGCCGCCCGCATCATTCGATCTTTTCTTCTGCTTCTCGCGCCGATGCCAGATTCGGCGACCCGGGCGGGGTGTCTCGTTCCTCAATCGCCGTGGTATGGTCACGGGAATGGCGCCGCATTGCTGAAAGCAGCGGTGGCAGACACGCGGTCACACGCGTGACCGGCAACGGCGCGCCAGCGACATTGGCAATGCCGAGGACACAGGCATGTTCGATATCGAACAGTTTATTGACGATTGTAAGGTCGCGGTACGCGACACAGATGCTCGTGCGGCCGTGAAGGCGCTTGTCGAACGGGCCGTCTCCGATCCTCACGCACTGCTCGCCGCCATTGGTGAACCGGCGCGTGCCGGCCTCAATCGTATCCACGTCGCTGACGACCTCACGATCCTGAACATCGTCTGGGGTCCGGGCATGGATCTGCAGCCGCACAATCACGAGATGTGGGCTGTGATCGGACTCTATGGCGGTCGCGAGGACAACACGTTCTGGCGCCGGTCCGAGCGGGGCCTGGAACGTCGCGGCACGATGACACTGGAGCCCCGCGCAGTCGTTGCGCTTGGCAGGGACGCGATTCACTCGGTCAAGAATCCGCTCGAGCAGTTGACGGGCGCTCTGCACATTTACGGCGGTGACTTCTTCGAGACACCGCGCCGCGAGTGGGATCCGCAGACGCTGGAAGAAGGGGCGTTTTCGGTGCCGCGTGCACTGCAGTTGTTCGAGGATTCAAACAAGCGCTGGGAAGAGATGCGGCGCCCTTCAAAAGGCTAGCAGGCCGCGATGATACGCGGGCCTCGGTTCAGGGCCAGCGCGGGTTGTCCGGGTCGAGGCCGAACGCCTCGACCACCCATTCGTAATAGCGACCGTCAGAAAGAAAGTCGAGATACAGCTCGTTCACGAGATGAACCAGGCGCTGCGTGGCGTATTCCCAGTCACCATCCAGGCTGGTCAGGTACAGGCTCAGCATGCCTTGTCTATTGTAGGCACGCATCACCGCACGGGATGGGTCGAGGCCGCGATGCGCAGGCAGCGTTCCGCTTTGCTGTCTTTCGAGCCAGGCCCGCAGGTCGCGATACAGAGTGGATTTTGAATCAACGCCGGGTAGTACGCTCGTCAGCGCGAGACGCGCCGCCGTCGTATCGACCGTCAGGTCGAGCTGACGTTCCTGGAACCACCGTATCCGGAACCGCGCGCGCCGTGGTCCGACCTGCATACGCTGCAGGCCACGGAAGACGCCGCGCGTGGTGTAGCCCTGCAAAATATCGCCCACGCATTCCGTGGGCGGTGTCGTTCCGGCCGCCTTGCGGGGCTTCGCGACGACGCGGGATATGGGCACGATCAGTGTGCGACCGCCCCGACGCCCGGCTCGTGAGGCAGCGCGATACCCGGCGGATAATCACGGCCTGAGGTGAATTCCTTCAGGCCCTGGCAGTTGATCAGGCTGGAAACCTTCTCGTCCCTGGCTATCTTATAAGCGCGGGCGAGCGCGGCCTGGAATTCCGCCTGCGTGCGCACATAAGCACCGTGTGCGCCAAGCCCCTCGGCCATCTTGTCGTAGCGCAGGTTTTCCTGGAAAAGGTACATGTGCATCGAGCGGGCCGAGCGCACGGCGTTCGGCCAGACGCCCCAGGCGTTGTTGTTGTAGACGATGGTGATGGTGGGCCAGCGGTATTTCAGCGCGGTGTCGAGTTCGAACAGGCTGTAGGCGACACCGGCATCGGAGGTGATGCAGATACTCGGTGCGCCTTCGTAGCCCTTTTGCGGTCCCACACCATTCTGCACCGCGCAGGACACACCCATCACCATGGCCATGTCCGGCCCGATGGCCGCGTACTGGTAGGGCGGCACCACGAATTGGCCGGGCCGGTAAGCGCGTGCGAAATGGCCGCTGAACAAACCAATCGTCCAGCCGCCGATTCCCGAGGTGATCGCCAGGCGATCGTCGGCGGCATCGATGAACGCCTGGGTGTCGTGCGCGATCACGGCCGGGTGCAGCAACCCGGTCGTGTTGCTGTGCTTTACGCCCAGCTCGTAGATCTTATCGACCTTGTCCTGGTAAGCCTTGCGGGCTGCCGCCATTTCGTCGACCCAGCCGGCGCGGCGCTGCTTCGGCAGCGCGTCTTCGAGCGCCGCGAGAAATGCAGCCTCGTCGCTGACGATGCCAAGGTCCAGCGGCCAGTTGCGACCGAGGTCCTCGCCGTTGGGGTGTACGCGAATGGCCTTGATGTCGGGGTTGAACTTGTACTCGCCCGGACTCGGCATGCAGTACTGGCCAATAAAGACGACCAGGTCGGCCGACAACAGTGCATCGGGTGCTGCGGCAACGGCCAGGCGGTGATCGTCCGGAAAGTAGCCGCGGCTCGGGCCTGAGGTGACCACTGCGATGTCGCCTTTTTCAGCGACCTTCATCAGCGGGTCCCACGCTCGGCGCTGGAACACGCCCTGACCGGCGACGATCAGCGGACGCTCGGCCTTCCCGATCATCGCAACGGCGGAGGTGACATCCGCCGGTGAGGGATACGCGCGGGAGTCGGTCCGATATTGCGCCTTGGTGTAGAAATCCTTGAGTTCAGAGGGGTCCTTGAAGCTGGCCCTCGCGACTTCGGCCGGAAAATCGAGATGCACCGGGCCTGGCACGCCGCTCTTGAGGTTACGGAACGCATAGCCACCGTATTCGTGAACGCGGGAGGGGTCTATCAGCCGCTTGCCGTATTTTCGGATGCCTTCTGTCTGTGGCTGCTGGTATCCGGTCTGGATGAAGGCCTCGCGATCGTCGCTGGCGATCGTCATGTTGCTGGCCAGCACGAGCAGCGGCGTACGCGCACGGTGTGCAGCGGCGATGTTCATGATCATGTTCGTAAACCCCGGCCCCTCGGTGCCCGAGGCCGCGGTCACCTCTCCGGTGACGCGCGAGTAGCCGTCGGCCATCGCGCACATCGAGCCTTCGGTGCGACCCCCGTAGCTGGGTATGCCGGCCGCGGCCAGTGCATTGATCACGGTGTAATTACCGGGGCAGCAGAACAGGGCAGAGAGCTCTTCCCGTTTACAGAGCTGAGCAAAGACTTCCGCGCCGCTCATGCCCTGGCCGGCGAATTCGCCGGGCTTCGGCGCCTCGGCCAGTGAAGCCTTGAACGCATCGGCCATGCGGATCGACGGGATTTCCGCCTCCTGGCCAACGGCCACGGTCGAGGATACGAGGCCGGCGGCAGTTACGCCGAGGCCGGCGGCCGATGTCTGGATGAAATCGCGGCGGGAGAGCCGCGGTGTTGCCGGATTCTGGTCCGTACCTTCAGGCCTGCCGCTGGGCTTCTTGTCCATTGCCGACTCCTTCGTTCCTTCAGCCGAGTCTGCCCGGCATCGATGCTTTGCCGTCACTCCGCGACCAGTGGCGGCCGCTGACCCTCGGGCCAAAGGCTGCGCACGTAGTTGACGAGATTCCAGATGTCCGGGTCACCGCCGAGCTGCCAGTTGAAGGCGGGCATCGCGACACCCGCGCCTTCATTGATGCTGCGGAAAATCTCCTCCGGACTGCTGCCGCTCAGGTAGGCGGCGGGTTCGGTCAGGTCGGTTGCATCGGCGACCACATCGAGCTGGGCCTTGCCATCGGCACCGTGGCACTCGGTACAGTTGCGCATGAACAACTCTTTGCCGCGGTCGATGGACGCCTGCGTATTGGCCAGCGGCTCCGCCCAGCCGAGGCTGGCCGGTCCCAGCAGCAGCCACAGCAGCAGCGCAGTGCCCCCGGGCCCGCGCGACAGCGACAGCCTGGCCCGTGCTGCGGGGCCGGATACGATTCGCCGGCGGATTTGGCGAAATAATCCTCTGCCGCGAGCCTGCGTATCGGATCGCATGTCTGTTTCCCAACCCATCGGATGGCTCCTCTTCTTCTTCGTTCCACTCTAGCAGAATTGTGCGGCCCTTCGAGGCGGCCGTGCCGCGATTCAGCCCGGTTAGCCAACCGGTGGCCTGGTCGTGCAGGGGCGGCAGGCCCGATTTCAGAGGGCGACGAGCACCTGCTGGCAGGCGGTCAGTTCCATGTAGCAGGCATCGATCTGCGCCTTGCTTTCAGCCCTGACGGTGCAGGTGATCGACAGGTACTGTCCGCCACTGCTCGGGCGTTCCTCGATGCGATCGGGCGGCACGTCGCCAAAGTGCTGCGCGACAATGCCAATCGCAAGGCTGCGGAATTCGTCGCTGGACTTGCCCATGATCTTTATCGGGAAGTCACAGGGAAACTCGAACAGTGTCTCTTCGGTCATTCAGCCTCCTGCGTCATGGACTCACCGGCGGCGCGGAGCCGTGTGTTCGTCAGAGCGCCGGCGTTGATGCGATCTCATCGAGGTGGCGCTGCAGGCGAGCGTAAATTTCCTGCCAGTGCGGACCAGGCCGCCCGGACCCGACGGGTCTGCCATCGAGCCGCGTCACCGGCAATATGCCGCGTCCGGCCGATGCAATCCAGATCTCGTCGCAATCATGCAGTTCCGCGGCCTCGATCCGCCGAACGTCGACGGGCAGCCAGCCTTCAGCCAGTCCGCGCACGGCTTCACGGGAGGTGCCCGGCAGGATTCGATTACTGTTCGGCGGTGTCGCGAGCGTTCCATCGCGGACTATGAAAACGGTACTCGACGAGCCCTCGGTGAGTTCGCCTTCACGAATCAGCAGCGCCTCGTCGCCGCCCTGCTCAAAGGCTCGCTGGCGCTGCAGCACGTTGGGCAGCAGGGCGATCGACTTGATGTCGCAACGGCTCCACCGGATGTCGTCCATGGTCACGGCAGATACGCCGGCATCGAGCGTGGCGGCACTGGGTACCGGGTAGGGACTGGCGAAAGCAAAAACGGTCGATCGCGCGCTCTTCGGAAAAAGGTGGTTGCGTCCGGTATCGGCGCCCCGTGTCACCTGCAGGTAAACAAGCAGTTCCGGGGCGCCGGCACGACCGGTGAGTTGCGCCACCACCCCGGCCCATTGGCCTTCGTCCAGCGGCGCGTCGAGTGAGATCTCACGAAGGCTGCGCGCGAGGCGGTCGAGGTGTGCTCGTAACAGGAACGGCCGGCCGCGGTGCACCGGGACCACCTCGTAAACGCCGTCGGCGAACAGGAAGCCGCGATCCAGCGGCGAAATGCGCGCCTCTGCCAGCGGCAGGAAATCCCCGTTCAGGTAACAACTGGCGAACGGGACGCTCACGGCCGTCAGTTGAACGACATGCGTACCGAGTCGATCATGCGCGAGAATAACCCGGCGGCCGCGACGTCCTGTGCCGGGAATAACTCATGCGTGGCAACGGTTTCTCCGTCGACCACGATCTTCGCGACGCCCAGGGGCGTATCGGCCGACAAGGGGGCCACGAGCCGCTCGGGCAGGTCGAAATCGGCCCTGACGGTCCCGGCTTTCCCGCGGGAGACCGTTACCACAAGGTCTTTTTTGAGGACCAGGCCCACTTCTTTTTGTTTCCCCTTCCACACGCGCGCAGTCGAAAGCGGTTCATTGGCCGCGTAAAGGCGCTTTGTTTCGAAGAAGTTGAAACCGTAGTTGAGCAACGCGGCGCTGGCGCTCTCACGTGCCTTCATCGAGTCGGTTCCCAGGACCACCGAGACCAGGCGCATCTCGTCGCGCAGCGCCGAGGTCACGAGGCAATAGCCGGCGGACTCGGTATGGCCGGTTTTTACGCCATCGACCGTCGGATCGCGCCACAGCAGTCCGTTTCGATTCTGCTGCGCAATGCCGTTCCAGGTGAATTCCTTCTCGGAATACCAGCGGTAATAATCAGGAAACTCGTTGATCATTGCCGAGGTCAGTGTCGCGGCGTCGCGAGCAGTCATGTAGTGCTCGGGATCCGGCATCCCGGCGGTGTTCATAAAATGCGTTCCGCTCATACCGAGTTGTTCGGCATAAGCATTCATCATCTGCACGAACGCGGCCTCGCTGCCGGCGACGTGCTCGGCCAGCGCGACCGTCGCATCGTTGCCCGACTGCACGATCATGCCGCGGATCAGGTTCTCGACCGATACTTGTTTGCCGACCTCGATGAACATCCGCGAGCCTTCCTGCTTCCACGCGTTCTCGCTGATCGTCACGACATCGTCGAGCTTGATGCGGCCCTCTTTCAGTGCCTTGAACACGCCGTACGCAGTCATCAGCTTGGTCAGGCTGGCGGGCTCCTGGCGCGAGTCGGATTCAAACTCGGCCAGGACCCGTCCACTCCCGGCGTCGATGAGGATAAAACTGCGCGCGTTGAGTTCGGGCGGTGCCGGTACCGGTATCGTGGCCGCATCGGCAGTCTGCGGATCGGCGACCGGCTTGGAGTCGACCGCAGGCTCCTGCGCCGATTCGTCTTTGCCGGAGCAGCCGGCAACGGCGATGGCCAGCGAAAAGAACAGCAGCGAAAGGCTGGTTTTTAAAGGTCTCATTGATGAATCTTGATGTCTGCGTATTGGGTTGATGGCCGGATTGACCGTGGGTTTACCGCCCGCCGGAACTGAACGGCGCGGGTCCGTCCTTCGCTGGCTCGGGCACCCGAGAGGCGCCGGGCAGTCGCTCGCCAATGGAGTCGGCGAGGTCGTTGACGGCGCTGGCATAGAGCCGGCTGCGATTGTAACGGGTTATGACGTAGAAGTTATTGAACGCAACGCGATACGTTGGCGTCGATTCGTCGGGTAACTCGACCAGCATGGCAGGCGTCTGTGCCGGCATGCGTGTGTCGAATGCGATGCCGCGCGCCCGCAGCGAAGCGACGGTCTCTTCGAGCTTGAGGTTCTCGGTATCCAGTCCCTGCAGGCGTGCCCGGCTGACATCCGCGGGGACCATGACCTGTTCTCCATCGCGCCAGCCGTGCACCTTCAGGTAGTTCGCAACGCTGGCAAATACGTCGTCCCAACTGTCCCAGAGGTCACGCTGTCCGTCGCCGTCGCCATCGACCGCGTATTCGCGAAAGCTGCTGGGCATGAACTGGGGAATACCCATGGCACCGGCGTAGGATCCGACCGGCTCCGATGGTGGCAGCGATTCCTCGCGTGACATCAGCAGGAATTGTTCGAGTTCCTTGCGAAAGAAACTGCTGCGCGGCGGATAGTCGAAAGCCAGCGTGGATAAGGCGTCGACCACGCGGTAACTGCCGATGTTACCGCCGTAAAACGTCTCGACGCCGGTGATCGCGACAATCACACTGACCGGCACGCCGCGCGCAGCGGCTTTCGCAAGCGCCGCACTTTGCTCGCGGGCGAGTTCCGCGCCGCCGGCGATGCGCTTCTCGGTGATGAAGATGTTGCGATACGCGGGCCAGGTGAGGCGCTTTTCGGCGGGTCGGCGCATTGCCTCGAGGATCGACTGCTTTGATTCTACGCCGGCGAAGACCGCATCAAGCGCCTGCCCGTCGAAGCCGTGACGCTCGCGCATCTCGCTGATGAACGCCTGCACATCCTCACGCTGCGCATCGAGCGCCTGCACGGTCAGGGGGGCGACGCAGGTCATGATGGCAAGCGAGGCGCGCAGCATGAGAGGCCGCTGGAGCAGCCAGGTTCGGGTAAGCATCAGGTTGAAACCAGTTTTCGGTGGGACGAGTGAATGGACATCAGGATACCGAAGCCTGCCATCAGGGTCACCATTGACGTGCCGCCATAGGATACGAGTGGCAGCGGCACACCGACCACGGGCAGCAGCCCGGCCACCATACCGCAGTTGATGAACAGGTAGACCGCGAAAGTCAGCGTAAGACTGCCGGCCAGAAGGCGGGAGAACGTGTCCTGAGCCTGCACGGCGATGTACAGGCCGCGCGCGACCACGAGCATGTACAGCGTCAACAGCACCAGCAGCCCGACCAGTCCCCATTCTTCGCCGATCACCGCAAACACGAAATCGGTTGAACGCTCGGGCAGGAATTCGAGCTGCGCCTGGCTGCCGTTCATGTAACCTTTTCCGAACACGCCGCCCGATCCGATCGCAATCTGCGATTGAATCGTGTGATAGCCGGCACCGAGCGGATCATTCTGCGGGTTCAGGAAGGTGAGCACGCGCTGGCGCTGGTAGTCGTGCAGGAAGTGCCAGACGATGGGCGCCGCGCCGAGCAGCAGCGCACCGAGCGCGAAAATATAGCGCAGCTGAAGGCCGGCGAGCAGGATCACCAGCGCGCCGCCCGTGGCCACGAGCAACGCCGTGCCGAGATCCGGTTGCTCGGCGATCAGCAGCGTCGGTACCAGGATGCCGACTGCGAGCACCGCGAGGCGCCGCCAGTTTGGCGGCAGGGGTTGCTCATGCAGCAGCCAGGCGCAGGCCATTGGTACAGCTATCTTCATGATCTCCGAAGGTTGAAAGCGCACGAAACCAAGGTCCAGCCAGCGCTGCGCACCCATGGCCACGTGGCCGGTGGTCGCGACCAGTACCAGCAGGACAACTCCCGCCAGGTACAGCCAGGGTGCGCCCGCGCGCAATAGGCGCGGCGGTATCTGGGCCGTCACCAGCATGACGGTAAGCGCCAGCAGCAGCCGGATCACCTGGCGCGAAAACGCACCGCTGTTGTCGCCGGCTGCGCTGAACAACACGATCAGCCCGGCGATGCAGACGGCCAGCACGGCCATCAGTAGCGGGCCGTCCAGGTGCAGTGCCTGCAGGAATCGGCCGCCACCGGTCAGCGTGCGCTGTGTGCGGCTCGTATATCCGGGGCCGGCAATTTCGCTTCTCATTCGGTCTCTTCCGCGACGTCCGTCGTCGGCTGAATGATTGGTTGATTCGCATCGGGCGGCAACAGGTAGGCGTCGAATACGGCTCGGGTAATCGGTGCGGCCGCACCGCTGCCACTTCGCCCGTTTTCTATCAGGACCGCAACCGCCAGTTTCGGCGCGTCCGCCGGTGCAAAGGCGATGAACAGCGCGTGGTCACGCAGGCGCTCGCTGATCTCGCTCTCGTCGTACTTTTCCTTCTGGCCGACCGTAAAGACCTGGGCCGTCCCGGACTTGCCGGCAATCGTATACGGTGCGCCTGCCTGCTGACGCCGCGCCGTGCCTCGCGGATCGTTCAAGACACCGATCATGCCGCCAATGACGACGTCCCAGTGTGCCGGGTCCTTCAATTCGACCGGCGGCAGTTCCTTCGCGGGAAGTTCCCGGGTCTCACCTGTGCCGGAGTCGCGGACGGCCCTCACGAGCCTCGGCTCAAAGCGCTTGCCGCGCGAAGCAATCGTGGCCGCCACGTGCGCGAGTTGCAATGGCGTCGTTAGCACATAGCCCTGGCCGATGCCGGCGATGACCGTTTCGCCCGGAAACCATATCTGCTGTTCGCGGCGCTTGAATGCCTGCTTCTTCCATTCGGGTGAAGGGACGACACCGCTGCGCTCCCCGGCAATATCGATTCCCGTTTCGCCGCCGAGCCCGAAACGGACCAGGAAATCGTGCAGGGCGTTAATCCCGAGCCGGTTCGCCATCTCATAGAAGTACGTATCACAGGACTGGGCGATCGCACTGTGCATGTTCATCGTGCCGTGGCCGCCCTTTTTCCAGTCCCGGTACCGGTGGCTCGATCGGGGCAGCTGGAAATAGCCCCGACACCAGTGGGACTCATTCTTCGTGACGACGCCTGCCTCCAGCGCGGCGAGCGCGACCAGCGGCTTGATCGTCGAACCCGGCGGATAGAGACCACGCAACGCGCGGTCATACAGTGGCTTGTCGAGGTTGTTCTGCAGTTCGTCGTACTCGGCGTATGTCAGGCCGCGGGCGAACCCGTTCGGATCGAACGTGGGCGTGCTCACGTACGCGAGAATATCGCCGTTCGCCGGGTCGATCGCGACCACGGCGGCACGTCGGCCACCGAGGGCTTGCTCGATGATTTTCTGCAGCCCGTCGTCAATGGCGAGGATCAGGTCGTTGCCGGCCACGGGCGCCCGGCGCTTCAACTCCGGGGTCTGCAAGCCGACGCGTTCGACGTTGCGCCCCTGGGCATTGACCAGCAATTGCTGGTAGCCGGTCTGACCGTGTAATTCGTCCTCGTAGGACCGCTCGACACCGAGCTTGCCGATCAGGGTGGTGCCGGCGTAGTTGGCGAGGTCGATGCGCTCCTGGTCTTTTTCGCTGATCGCCGCGACATAGCCGAGGGCGTGGACCCCACTGCCGCCATTGGGATAGTGGCGGGTCAGGCGCGGGCGAACCTCGACGCCCGGGAAATCCGGCCGATGCACGGCGAATCGAGCCAGCTCGCGTTCGGTCAACTGGAGTCGTACCGGCACCGCGTTGAAGCTTCGGCGCGCCCTGATCGTGCCTTCGATGCGTTCAAGCTCGTCTTCCTCCAGCAGGCCGAGGTCGGCCAGCCCTTGCAGGGTCTTGCCGAGGTCAGGCGTCTGCTCGCGAGTGACCTCGAGCTGGTAGGCCGGCCGGTTGAGCGCGAGCAGGACGCCATTGCGATCGTAGATCAGGCCGCGACTGGGCGGCACAGGGTCGATTCGAATCCGGTTGCCCTGCGAAAGCTCGGCGAAATAGTCGTAGCGGATGACCTGCAGGTAGACCAGTCTTGCGACGAGTATCGCCAGGCAAAGCAATACCAAGATGATGGCCGCGATCACGCGCCGGCCGAACATCCGTTGCTCGGCCCAGTGATCCTTGAGGCGGACAGCGCTAGCCATTCAGATGCCGCCCGTTCAGTCTGCGCGTCGCGTCAACGAATCGCCCATGGTGACAATCAGTGGCCACAACAGGCCCCCGGAGAGCACCGGGAGCCAGCGTGCCCAGCCGGTGTAGCCGTGGCCGATCATGCCGTCGATCCAGAAAATGATGAACTGGTAGAGCGCCAGCAGCACCATCACGACGGCGGCCTGGTGCAGCAGGGGGAACATGCGCATCCGCAGCTGCAGTCGATGGGTGACGAAGGCTACGATCAGGAAGCCAAGCGCATGCTGCCCGAGCACCATACCACGCAGCACGTCGAGCAGCAGGCCGGCCAGCCAGGCCGAACCGAGCCCGGCGATGCGGGGGTTGGTCAGGATCCAGTAGATGACGGCCAGCAATGCAAAATCCGGTCGCAAAGTGGCCAGCCACGGCGGCAGCGGCACGATCGCCAGTACGAGCCCGGCCATGATGGTGACCCAGTACAGGAAGCGGCGCGATCGTCGGCCGCGTTTCATTGACCGGTCCTGGCTTCTTGCCCGGGTTCAGCGGGCTGCGCCGTGGGGGGCTCGCCTGCCTCCGTGGACTCGTCGGAGACCGGCGCCGTCTGCGCCGGCTCCTCTGAAACGGCCGGCTTGAACCACACCAGCAGGACTTCACGGTCACGGTCGAGGTTGCCGCTCGGGCGGGCCTCGACCAGCGCAAAAGTCTCGCTGCCCGTGCGCCTTACCTGGGTGACTTCAGCGACCGGGTAGCCCGGCGGGAAGACGCCACCCATGCCAGTGGAAAGCAGGAGGTCGCCTGGCTCGATATCCGCCTCAACCGTCAGGAACGGGAGCGAAAGCCGGCTGTATTCGCCGGTGCCTACGGCGATGGTTCGAACGCCGCTGCGGTTCGATTGCACCGGGATCGCATGCTCGGCGTCCGAAATCATGATGGCCTCGGAGGTGTGGCGGTTGACCTTCCAGACCTGCCCGAAGATCCCGTCGGCGTCGAGGATCGGCTGGCCTTTGAAAACGCCGTCCGCCGATCCCTTGTCCAGCAAAACGCGGTGCCGGAACGGGTCGAGATCGACATTGAGTATCGACGCGACCAGCGCGCGTTCGGCAACGCCGGAGGTGTTCTCGCGCATGTCGCGCAGCCGCCGGTTTTCTTCCTCCAGGGCCGCGAATCGCTGCAGCTGCAGGTTGGCCAGCCGCAGTCGGGCGCTCAGTTCGAGATTCTCGCTAGTCAGGCGGCTGCGGTCCGCGAACGAGCCCGTCACCCAGTTCCAGGCCCGAAACGGCAGGTCCACGATCAATTGCGCCGGGTAGATCACCGTGCCGAGCAGTTCGCGCATGCGCTCGAGCTGGCCGTACCGGTGGTCGGCAACCATCAATCCGATGGACAGCAACAGCAGGGTCGTGAACGTCGCCCACAGCGACGACCCGCGGCCAATGATTGGGCGTGTGTCGTGGCTCAGCTCGACCACGGCCTGGGGAAACTCAATCCAGGCCGAAGAGGCCTGGGCCGTGTTCGTCGATGAGTTCCAGCATCTTTCCGCCGCCTCGCGCAACGCAGGTCAGCGGGTCTTCGGCCACGACGACCGGCAGCCCGGTTTCCTCCATCAGCAGCTTGTCGATATCGCGCACCAGGGCGCCGCCGCCGGTGAGCACGATTCCGCGCTCGGCGACATCCGAACCCAGCTCAGGCGGCGTCTGCTCGAGCGCTGCCTTGACGGCGCCGACGATGCCTTGCAGCGGTTCCTGCAGCGCCTCCAGGATCTCGTTGGAATTGAGCGTGAAACTTCTCGGCACGCCTTCAGACAGGTTGCGGCCCTTGACTGAAATCTCCTGGACCTGCTGCCCGGGGTAGGCGGAGCCGATTTCAATCTTGATGCGTTCGGCCGTCGCCTCGCCGATCAGGATGCCGTAGTTGCGGCGTACGTAGTTGATGATGGCGTCGTCAAACCGGTCGCCACCGACGCGCACCGAGGCGGCGTAGACGATGCCGTTGAGCGAAATGACCGCCACCTCGGAAGTGCCGCCACCAATGTCCAGCACCATCGAGCCGCGCGCTTCATGCACCGGCATGCCGGCGCCGACCGCGGCGGCCATCGGTTCCTCGATCAGGCGCACCCAGCGCGCACCGGCGCCTTCGGCCGATTCCTGGATGGCGCGGCGCTCGACCTGGGTCGAGCCGAACGGGACGCAGACCAGCACCCGCGGGCTCGGGCGGATCAGGCGGTTGCCGTGTACCTTCTCGATGAAGTACTGCAACATCTTCTCGGTCACGGTGAAGTCGGCGATCACACCGTCCTTCAGAGGCCGGATCGCGGTGATGTTGCCCGGCGTGCGGCCAAGCATGTTCTTGGCCTCGGTGCCAACGGCCTCGATCTTCTTCCCGCCGCGCGTCGGTTCCTCACGAATCGCCACCACGGACGGTTCGTTCAGAACGATGCCTTTGCCACGCACGTAGATCAGCGTGTTTGCGGTACCGAGATCAATTGACAGGTCGTTGGAAAAATATCCTCGAAGATTCTTGAACATGCTGAAGGCGACGAATTTGGGAGAAAGAAAGTAAGGGACGACGAAAGCGGCCGGGCACGCCCCCCGGCGCGCAACCGCGGCAATGTAACCATTGTCAGGACATTCAGCAAGGTGACGTGTATCATTTATCGCTGATTTTTCGCCCCATTTGAACTAACCGTATGAGCCTGACGCGCACCCAGGTCGAGGGTATCGCCCATCTCGCCAGACTCGAGATCAGCGAACAGGAAATGCCGGCCTACGTCGAGCGATTGTCTCGCATTGTTGATTTTGTCGAACAGCTCTCAGCCGTCGATACCAGTGCGGTCGAGCCGATGGCCCACCCGCTCGCCGACCAGGTCCAGCGGCTGCGTGCCGACGAGGCGACCGAAACCGACCAGCGCGAGAAGTACCAGCGCAGCGCGCCGAGTGTGGCCGCGGGCCTCTATCTCGTGCCGAAAGTCATCGAATAAGCGACGCGCCGATGTCATTTCACACCCAGACCGTTGCCGAACTCGCGGCGGGCCTGAAAGCCCGCAAGTTCTCGAGCCTGGAACTGACGCTGCACTTCCTCGGCCGTATCGAACGGCTCGGGGGGCCGCTCAACGCGTTCGTGACCGTGACCGCGGAGCGGGCGCTCGAGGATGCGCATGCCGCTGATGCGCTGATCGCCCGGGGCGAAGGCGGGCCGCTCACCGGCGTGCCGATCGCGCACAAGGACATTTTCTGTACCGACGGCGTTGCGACCACCTGTGCATCCCGGATGCTGGCGAACTTCGTTGCTCCCTACGATGCGACAGTGGTTGCAAAGTGGCGCGCGGCGGGAACGGTGCTGCTGGGCAAGACGAACATGGACGAGTTTGCGATGGGTTCGTCGAACGAGACGAGTTTCTTCGGCCCGGTGCGCAATCCCTGGGACACGGAACGGGTGCCGGGCGGATCGTCGGGTGGATCCGCGGCCGCTGTCGCGGCGGGCCTCGCGCCGGCCGCCAGTGGCACGGATACCGGTGGGTCGATTCGCCAGCCGGCAGCGCTGACCAACCTGACCGGCGTCAAGCCGACCTACGGCCGGGTCTCGCGCTACGGAATGATTGCCTTCGCATCGAGCCTCGACCAGGGCGGCGTGCTGACCCGGTCCGCAGAAGACGCGGCCCTGCTGCTCACGGCCATGTCCGGTTTTGACCCACTCGATTCCACCAGCGTGGACCGGCCGGTGCCGGACTATCACGCGGAACTGGGCCAGTCGCTCGAAGGCCTGCGCATCGGCCTGTTGCGAGAGTCCTTTGACGAAGGGCTCGATCCACAGGTCGAAGCCTGTGTGCGCAATGCGGTCGAGACCCTGCGCAGTCGCGGCGCCACGGTCAGCGAGGTCGCGCTGCCCAACCTGCCGCTGTCGGTGCCCACGTATTACGTCGTGGCACCGGCAGAGTGTTCCTCGAACCTGTCACGTTTTGACGGTGTCCGATTTGGTCATCGCTGCGAGGAGCCGCGCGACCTGCTCGATCTCTACAAGCGGTCCCGCGGAGAGGGTTTCGGCGAAGAGGTCAAGCGCCGCATCATGACCGGCACCTACGTGCTGTCGGCCGGCTACTACGACGCCTACTACATCAAGGCGCAGAAGGTCCGCCAGCTGATCGCCGCCGATTTCGCGCGGGCTTTCGCCGAGGTGGACGTCATCGTCGGGCCGACCACGCCGACGGCGGCATTCGGGATCGGCGCAAAGACAAGTGACCCGATCACCATGTACCTGAACGACATCTACACGATCGGCGCCAACCTCGCCGGTCTGCCGGCGCTGTCGATTCCCTGTGGCTTCGTCACGGAGGGCGAGAGCGAACTGCCGGTGGGTCTGCAGCTGGTCGGGCCACACTTTTCCGAGTCACGCCTCTTGTCGATGGCGCACCATTACCAGCAGGCCAGCGACTGGCATCGCCGCCTGCCGGCGGGCTACGAGTGATCTGACCATGGAATGGGAAACCGTCATCGGGCTGGAAATTCACGCTCAACTCGCGACCCGGAGCAAGATCTTCTCGGCCTCGCCGACAGCCTACGGCGCGCAGCCGAACACGCAGGCCAACCTCGTGGATCTCGGCTTTCCGGGCGTACTGCCCGTGCTCAACGCCGAGGTGGTGCGCATGGCAGCGCGTTTTGGCCTGGCGACCGGTTCGGCCGTCGCGCGGCGCTCGGTTTTTGCTCGCAAGAATTACTTTTATCCTGACCTGCCAAAGGGCTACCAGATCAGTCAGTACGAACGCCCGATCGTCGAGAACGGCCGCCTGGAGATCCTGCTCGACGACGGCACGCGCAAGACGATCGGTATCACGCGTGCGCATCTCGAAGAAGACGCGGGCAAGTCGCTGCACGAGGATTTCCACGGTCTTTCCGGGATCGATCTCAATCGAGCAGGTACGCCATTGCTCGAGATCGTCTCCGAGCCGGATATGCGTTCGGCCAGGGAAGCGGTCGCCTACATGAAAAAGGTGCACACGCTGGTGCGCTACCTCGGGATCTGCGACGGCAACATGCAGGAAGGCTCGTTCCGTTGTGACGCCAACATCTCGGTGCGGCCGCGCGGGCAGCAGGAGTACGGAACCCGCGCCGAAATCAAGAACCTCAACTCCTTCCGCTACGTCGAGCGGGCGATCAACTACGAAGTCGAGCGCCAGATCGATCGGCTGGAAAGCGGCCAGAGCGTGGTCCAGGAAACCCGCCTCTACGATCCAGACAAGGGCGAGACGCGACCGATGCGTTCCAAGGAAGAGGCCAACGACTATCGTTATTTCCCGGATCCGGACCTGCTGCCCCTGGCGATCGACGATGCGCTGATCGATGAGATCAGCAGGGACATGCCCGAGCTGCCCGATGAAAAAGCGCTGCGTTTCGGACGTGAGCACGGCCTTTCGGACTACGATGCCGGGGTGCTGACCGGCAGTCGCGATCTGGCCGATTACTACGAGGCGGTGGTCGCCCGGCTGGGCGGCGAGCCGAAGCTGGCCGCGAACTGGGTCATGGGAGACCTGTCGGGCGCCCTCAACCGCGAGAACCTCGAAGTGACTGACAGCCGCGTGAGTGCCGAAGGCCTCGCGGCGCTGCTCGGGCGCATCGTCGACAGGACAATTTCGGGCAAGATCGCAAAGGAAGTTTTCGAGGCGATGTGGCTGGAGGGGCGGGGCGCCGATGAGATCATCGACGCGCGCGGTCTGCGACAGATCACCGACGACTCGGCGATCGAGCGGGTCATCGACGACGTGATGGCCGCTAATCCGACGCAGCTGGAGCAGTACCGAGCCGGCAAGGACAAGCTGTTTGGCTTTTTCGTCGGGCAGGTGATGAAGGCCACCGAGGGCAAGGCCAATCCCCGGCAACTGAACGAAATCCTCAAGCGTAAACTGCCCGGGTAGGCCGTCCACCTGCTTCGGGTTGTCGGCGATGGGCTGCGATGCGGAGAAAGGTACATGACAGTGATTCGCGAAGACGATTTTATCCAGAGCGTCGCCGACGCCCTGCAGTTCATTTCCTACTACCACCCGGCCGACTACATACAGCACCTCGGGCGTGCCTATGAGCGTGAGCAGTCACCGGCGGCCAAAGATGCGATCGCGCAGATCCTGACGAATTCGCGCATGTGTGCCGAAGGCCGGCGTCCGATCTGCCAGGACACCGGTATCGTCAACCTGTTCCTAAAGGTCGGCATGGGTGTGCGCTGGGATACGAACCGCAGCCTTGCCGAAATGATCAATGAAGGCGTGCGCCGCGCATATAACCACCCGGAGAATCGCCTGCGCGCCTCCGTGGTCGATGACCCGCTGTTCGAGCGCAGGAACACCCGCGACAACTCGCCCGCCGTGTTCCATGTCGAACTGGTGCCGGGCGACAAGCTGGACGTGACGGTCGCCGCGAAGGGCGGCGGGTCGGAAAACAAGTCCAAATTCGTCATGCTCAATCCAAGTGACTCGGTGACCGACTGGGTGCTCAAGACCGTGCCGACAATGGGCGCGGGCTGGTGTCCACCCGGCATGCTGGGCATCGGCGTCGGTGGTACGGCGGAAAAGGCCGTGCTGTTGGCAAAAGAAGCGTTGATGGATCCGATTGACATGCACGAACTGCTGGCCCGCGGCCCGGCGACGAAGCTCGAAGAGCTGCGCATCGAGCTGTATGAAAAGATCAATGCGCTGGGCATCGGCGCGCAGGGGCTCGGTGGCCTGACCACCGTGCTGGACGTGAAGATCAAGACCTATCCGACGCACGCGGCGTCCAAGCCGGTGGCGATGATTCCAAATTGCGCGGCCACGCGGCACGCGCATTTCGTGCTCGACGGCAGCGGCCCGGTCGCGCTGGAGCCGCCCTCGCCGGATCTCTGGCCTGCAGTGACCTGGAGCGCCGGACCGGAATCGCGGCGCGTCGATCTTGATCGGCTCACGCCCGAAGAAGTGGCGAGCTGGAAACCCGGCGAGACCCTGCTGCTCAACGGTCGCATGCTCACGGGCCGCGATGCAGCTCACAAGCGCATTGCCGACCGGCTGGCCAGCGGCGAGGGACTGCCCGACGGTGTCGATTTCACCAATCGCGTCATCTATTACGTCGGGCCGGTTGACCCGGTGGGCGACGAAGTGGTCGGCCCGGCCGGACCGACGACGGCCACGCGCATGGACAAGTTTACCGACATGATGCTCGAGAAGACCGGGCTGATCGCGATGATTGGCAAGGCCGAGCGCGGCCCGGTAGCGATTGAGTCGATTCGCAGGCACGGCGCTGCTTACCTGATGGCGGTCGGTGGCGCCGCCTATCTCGTATCGAAGGCGATACGTTCGGCGCGCGTGGTGGCTTTCGAGGAACTCGGCATGGAGGCCATTTACGAATTCGACGTGAAGGACATGCCGGTGACGGTCGCGGTGGATGCCAGGGGTACCTCCGTACACCAGAGCGCGCCGGCTGAGTGGTCCGAGAAGATCCGCACGCTCGGCATCCCGGTGCGCGTGGCCTGAAGGTGGCCGATTCCGACACGCTGCGGCGCTTCATCTTCGAACGCTACCCGTTTCGTGGTCAGCGGGTTCGTATCGACGCCGCCTGGCGCGCGATGATGGAACATCACGCGTACCCGCCGGCCGTGCGTGACAGTCTCGGCGAGGCAGTTGCCGCGGCGGTGCTGCTCGCTTCGACACTGAAGTTCGAGGGGCAGTTGTCTCTGCAACTGCGAGGCTCGGGGCCGATGCACCTGATGCTCGTCGAGTGCAGCGATACTCTCGCACTGCGCGCTGTCGCGCGCTTCAACGACCCGCCCGAGACGCACGACCTGCGCAGGCTCTCGGGCGACGGTACGATGACGGTCACGATTGAAAGCAAACAGTTGCCCAGGCCCTATCAGGGCATCGTCCCGCTGGCCGGCGAACGCATGAGCGATTGTCTCGGTCACTATTTTGAGAGTTCCGAGCAACTGCCGACGCGGGTCTGGTTGCAGGCCGATGCCGAGCGCAGCAGCGGACTGCTGTTGCAGCGGCTGCCGGTCGATGCGAAGGAGATGGGCCTGGAGGCCATCACTGGCAGCGCGGCGGGAGAGGAAGAGATCGAAGAGGCCTGGCAGCGTGTGCAGATAATGGCCCAGACCGTGACCGGTGCCGAGTTGCTCGAACTCACCGACGTCGATCTCCTCAAGCGGCTGTTCGCCGAGGACGACCTGCGGCTTTTTGAGCCCGCGCCGGTTTTTTTCCGCTGCCGCTGTTCGCGCGAGCGTGTCGCGACGATGCTGCGCTCGCTGGGGCAGCCGGAAGTGGACTCGATCCTTGCCGAGCAGGGCAAGATCGAGGTGCGCTGCGAATTCTGCAGCCGCGCCTACCGATTTGATTCGGTCGACGGCGCCGGGCTGTTCGCCGACACGCTGGGCCCCAGCGGCCCGCACTGACCGCGAGAGCCGACCCTGGCGGGACCGACGCGTTCGTCATCTGATTTTCTAAACAATTGTAAATAAACGGTTTTCTTATAATCCCGTTCGGCTTCTCGAACCGGCCCACGTTCGCGCTGGCTTTTAAATAAAGACTTGCTTATATTTTGATAATGTTGCTGTCCGCCACCGAATTGCTGCGCGATCTGCGAGCCGCGGCTGAACCCACCCGACTGCGCCTACTGGCGATCCTTGCGCTGGGCGAGTTCTCGGTGACCGACCTGACGCGGATCCTGGGCCAGAGTCAGCCGCGCGTATCGCGGCACCTGAAGCTGCTGGGCGAAGCGGGCCTGTTGCAGCGCTACCGCGAGCAGCACTGGATTTACTACCGCGTGCCAGCGGACGGAGCCGGTGCCGGGTTCGTCCGGAGCCTTCTGGCGATGATTGATACCACGGACCCGCAGCTGGGAATCGATCGCGACCGGACGCTCGCCATCCTCGCGGAGCGCGAATCGGCCTGTGGCGGAGATCCGGGGGCGCGCGTGGATCGAAGCGCAATTGACGAGCGCGACCTGGCAGCCGTGCTGGCCGGAGAACTCGGTACGGACGGTCTCGACGCCTTGCTCTACGCAGGGCGCTCGCCGGCCAGCGCGCTGGCAGCCCTCGGCCCACGCGCGCGACGGGCCGTCGGCCTGTGTGATTCGCTGGCAGAGGTTCGCCGCGCGCGCGCGAACCTGCACAGTCGCGGTCTCACGCACTCGGTTGTCTACCAGGGCGGCCTGCAGGCGCTGCCGCCGGGCACCGGGAGTTTTGACCTGATCGTGCTCGATCGCGCATTGCTCGGCCCGGCGCGGCCGGAGGCGGTGCTGAACGAGGCCGCCCGACTGCTCAGCCCGGGCGGGCGCGTGCTGCTGGTGGAACACTACGACGAGCTGAGCGAGCAACTCGAATCCGGCGCGCATGCGATCGAGGCCATGCGCGAGTGGATTGTCGCGAGCGGATTGCTCTGCACGCGACTGAAGCCACTGGACATCCAGGAACATCATCTGCTGCTGGCGGTCGCTTCGGCGGCCCGGCCCGGTGCAAGCCGGGCGGCAGCCTGACGCGCGGGAAATCGGCTGATGCAAAACACGGTGCTGCAAGAAAAGCTGCAGGAAACGGCGACTTCGCTGCAAGGGTCGGTTGCGGTGAGTTTCGAGTTTTTCCCGCCCGGCAACGAGGCCATGGAGCAGACGCTCTGGGCGTCGATACAGCGACTTGCGCCCTTGAGGCCGCGGTTTGTCTCGGTGACCTACGGCGCCGACGGGTCGACGCGTGAGCGCACGCACGGTGTCGTCTCGAGGATCCTGGCCGAGACGAGCCTGACACCCGCGCCTCACCTGACCTGCATCGGCGCACCGCGCGAGGAGATCCTCGATATTGCGCGCGACTACTGGCGCGCCGGCATCCGACACATCGTGGCCCTGCGCGGCGACGCGCCGGAAGGTCAGGGCGGCTATCAGCCGTTTCCCGGCGGATTCGACTACGCGGTGGATCTCGTTCGCGGGCTCAGGTCGATCGGCGATTTTGAAATCTCGGTTGCGGCGTACCCGGAAGTCCATCCCGAAGCGCGCAACGCCGATGTCGATCTCGACAATCTGCGCGCCAAGCTCGATGCGGGGGCGAATCGGGCCATCACGCAGTTTTTCTTCGACACCGACGCATTCCTGCGATTTCGCGATCGCTGTGCGGCGGCCGGAATCGCCGCGCCGATCGTGCCGGGCATACTGCCCATCACGCGCTTTCCACAAATGATTCGTTTCGCCGAGCGATGCGGGGCGAGCGTTCCACAGTGGTTACGCGAGCGTTTCGACGGACTCGACGATGACCCGGACACCCGGCGCCTGATTGCGGCCAGTGTCGCCATCGAGCAGGTGCGCCGGCTGCAAAAGCACGGCGTGCAGGAGTTTCATTTCTACACGCTCAATCGTGCCGAACTGACCTACGCGATCTGCCATGCACTCGGTGTACGCGCGCCCGCGTCGGGAACGCTCTCACAGGGGGTCTGATTCATGCTTCGACCGGAAAGACTTCGCGAGTTCCATCGCCTGCTCGGCGAGCGGATACTCGTGCTCGATGGCGCGATGGGCACGGCCATCCAGTCGTACAAACTGACAGAGGCCGATTATCGCGGCGAGCGATTCGCTGACTGGTCCCGCGACCTGAAGGGCAACAACGACCTGCTCGTGCTGACGCGCCCCGAGGTGGTACGCGAGATTCATTGCCGTTATCTCGAGTCGGGCGCCGACATCATCGAGACCAACACCTTCAATTCGAGCGCACCCTCCCAGTCAGACTATGGCACCGAGGCACTGGTGCGCGAACTGAACCTCAGCGCCGCGCAGATCGCACGTCGTGCGGCCGATGAAGTGGCGGCGAAGACGGGGCGCACCCGCTTCGTCGCCGGCGCGCTCGGGCCGACCAGCCGCACCGCATCGCTGTCACCCGATGTAAATGATCCGGGCTTTCGCAACACCAGTTTCGATGAACTCCGTGCGACCTATGCCGAGGCGACCCGCGCACTCGTCGAAGGCGGGGTCGACCTTATCCTGATCGAGACCGTGTTCGACACCCTCAACGCAAAAGCCGCGGTGTTCGCGGTTCGCGAAGTGCTCGATGAACTGGCACTCGACCTTCCGGTGATGATTTCCGGCACGATCACCGACGCTTCAGGTCGCACGCTGTCGGGGCAGACCGTCGAGGCCTTCTGGAATTCCGTTCGCCACGCGAAGCCGGCAGTGATCGGTCTTAACTGCGCGCTCGGCGCGAAGCAGCTGCGCCCCTACATCAGCGAGCTTTCGCGGATCGCCGATACCTTCGTCTGTGCGTATCCCAACGCCGGCCTGCCGAACGCGTTCGGCGAGTACGACGAGACGGCAACGCAGACAGCGGAGCTGATTCGCGACTATGCGCAGAGCGGTTTTGTAAACATCGTCGGCGGCTGCTGCGGCACGACGGCCGAGCACATCGCGGCGATGAGCCGGGCGGTTGACGGACTTCCGCCCAGGCATCCTCCGGTCATCGAGACCCGCTGCCGCCTGAGCGGCCTTGAAGCGCTCAATCTGGGCCCTGACAGCCTGTTCGTGAACGTCGGCGAGCGCAGCAACGTCACGGGCTCGGCAAAGTTCCGCCGCCTGATCGAGGCGGAAGACTACAACGGGGCAGTCGACGTGGCGCGCCAGCAGGTGGCCAATGGCGCGCAGATCATCGACGTGAACATGGACGAGGGCATGCTCGATTCAGAGGGCGCAATGGTTCGTTACCTGAACCTGCTCGCTGCTGAGCCGGACGTCGCACGGGTCCCGGTCATGATCGACTCATCGAAGTGGTCAGTGATCGAAGCGGGACTGAAGTGCCTGCAGGGAAAGGGTATCGTCAATTCCATCAGCCTCAAGGAAGGGGAGGCCGCTTTTCTCGAGCAGGCCCGTCGCGTGCGTGCCTATGGCGCCGCCGTCGTCGTGATGGCGTTCGATGAGGACGGTCAGGCCGATACGGTCAAGCGGAAGGTTGACATCTGCAGGCGCTCGTACGTCTTGCTGACGGAGCAGGCCGGCTTCCCTGCCGAGGACATCATCTTCGACCCCAACATCTTCGCGGTGGCGACCGGTATCGAGCAGCATGACCGGTACGCGCTGGATTTCATCGAGGCCACGGCGAAGATTCGCGCGGCCTGTCCCCATGCCCAGGTCAGCGGGGGCGTCAGCAACGTCTCGTTCTCGTTCCGTGGCAACGATGCCGTGCGCGAGGCCATGCATTCGGTGTTCCTGTATCACGCGATACGAGCCGGCATGAGCATGGGCATCGTCAACGCCGGGCAACTGGCGATCTATGAGGACATCGACAGCGAACTTCGCGAGCGAGTCGAAGATGTGATCCAGGCACGCCGAGCCGATGCGACGGACCGCCTGCTGGAGATCGCTGCTCGATTCAAGGGCGAAGGGGGAGCAAAGCGGGTGGTCGACACCGCCTGGCGTTCCTGGCCGGTTCGCCAGCGTCTGGAGCACGCCCTGGTCAAGGGAATCGACGAGCACATCATCGAGGACACCGAGGCAGCGCGCATCGAGCTCGACCGGCCGCTCGATGTCATCGAGGGACCTCTCATGGATGGCATGAACGTCGTCGGCGACCTGTTCGGAGCCGGCAAGATGTTTCTGCCGCAGGTCGTCAAGTCCGCCCGGGTCATGAAGAAGGCCGTCGCGCACCTGCTGCCCTACCTCGAAGCCGAGCAGGACGGAACGGCGCGTACCAACGGTCGTATCGTGATGGCGACGGTGAAGGGCGACGTGCACGACATCGGCAAGAACATCGTCGGTGTCGTGCTCCAGTGCAACAACTTCGAGGTGATCGACCTCGGGGTGATGGTGCCGGCGGAGCGCATCCTCGAGACGGCTCGTCGCGAGGGGGCCGACATGGTTGGCCTGTCGGGGCTGATCACGCCGTCGCTGGACGAGATGGTGAACATTGCCAGCGAGATGAAACGCCAGGGATTCACGATCCCGCTGCTGATCGGTGGCGCGACGACCTCGCCGGCGCACACGGCGGTCAAGATCGACCCCGCCTACGACGGCGCCGTCGTCTACGTCAAGGATGCCTCCCGGGCGGTCGGCGTGTGCCAGTCACTGGTCAGCGACGACCGGCAGGCCGAGTTTGTGCGCGAACTGAAGAGCGGTCACGCGCGCAAACGCGAATTGCACATGAATCGCCGTGACAAGGCGCCGCTGCTTTCGCTCGCTGAGGCGCGGCACCATCGCTTTTCCTGCGACTGGTCCGCCTACACGCCGCCCGTGCCGCGCGAACTCGGCGTGCGCGTCGTATCGAAGCTGCCCTTGAGCGAACTGGTTCCTTACATCGACTGGATGCCTTTCTTCAACGCCTGGGAATTCGCTGGCAAGTTCCCCGATGTGCTGACTGACCCGGTGGTTGGGGAGGCGGCAAGCAACCTCTACGCCGATGCGCGACGGATGCTCAAACAGCTCATTGCCGAGCGCTGGCTCGAGGCCAGGGCCGTGGTCGGCTTCTTTCCGGCCAATTCGGTGGAAGATGACATCCAGGTCTACGCGGACATCAATCGACGCGAGCCCGCATGGCGGCTGCACCAGTTGCGCCAGCAGAAGCGCAAGCCCTCGGGCCAGCCGCAATATTCACTGGCCGATTTCGTCGCGCCGGAACCATCGGGTGTCGCCGACTGGATCGGCGCGTTTGCGGTCACCACCGGCATCGGGCTCGATGAGAAAGTGAAGGAGTTCGACGCGCGCCACGACGACTACAGCAGCATCATGCTCAAGGCGCTCGCCGACCGGCTCGCCGAAGCGCTGGCCGAGCGTATGCATGAACGTGTGCGCCGCGAATTCTGGGGCTACGCTCCGGAGGAGCGATTCACGAACGACCAGTTGATCGGCGAGAATTACCGGGGTATTCGCCCGGCGCCGGGCTATCCGGCCTGTCCGGATCACAGCGAAAAGACCACGCTGTGGCGCATGCTGGACGTTGAGCGCAATACCGGTATTCGCCTGACCGAGAACTTCGCGATGCACCCGACGGCCGCCGTGAGCGGCTGGTATTTTTCGCACCCCGAGGCGCGGTATTTTGCCCTGGGTCGTATCGATGCCGCGCAACTGGCGGACTATGCCGGGCGCAAGGGCATCAGCCTCGCGGAGGCGCAGCGCCTGCTGGCACCGGTGATCGGTTACGAGGCGGCGACGGCCGCCTGAGTGGGGTGGCCTTGCGCCGGGCCGATGAAGGCCGTCTGCGCAAGGGGCCTCAGTCGAGCCCTGCGAGGTAGGCCGGACCGCCGAGCGCCGCCATTTGCCGCTGTATCCAGGCCTGGCGTTCGCGCACATAGGGTGAGGCGGCGCCGACCCTGAATTGTTTTGGTGCGGGCAGCACCGCGGCCAGCAGGGCCGCTTCGGCGCGGGAGAGCTGTGTGGCGCTCTTGCGATAAAAGCGCTGGCTGGCTGCTTCGACACCAAACGTGCCGAGACCGAACTCGGCGATGTTCAGGTAGACCTCGAGGATCCGACGCTTGGGCCAGGTGGCCTCGATCGCAACGGTCAGCAAGGCCTCGAGCCCCTTGCGCAGCCAGCTCTGGCCGGGCCAAAGGAACAGGTTCTTTGCGACCTGTTGCGAGATCGTGCTGGCGCCGCGGCTGCCCTTGCCCCGGCGGCGGTCCGACAGCGCCTTGTCGATCTGCTGGAAGTCGAAGCCGTGGTGAAACGGGAAACGCTGGTCTTCCGCCGCGACGACAGCCAGCGCTGCGTCGATGGAGATCTCGTCCCAGTCGCGCCACTGCGTTTGGAACACGTACCCGGGCGCGTCTTCGACCTTCGCTGCGATGCGATCACGCAGCATGAACGCGGTCGTAGGCGGATCAATCCAGCGCAACAGCACGATCACGCCAAAGACGAACGCCGCCGAACCGAGCCCGATCGTGACGAGCCCGCGCAGCAGCCGTCTTGCGAGGCTGCGCCTCTTTTTCATGCCCGCGGAGTTCCGGGTGCTGCCTTTGTCGCGGCTCAGGCGTCCTGTGCCGCTGGCTTAGCGCTCTTGACCACGACATTGTCGACCGGGACGTCCTGGTGCATGCCCTTGTTGCCGGTCTTCACCTTCGCGATCTTGTCGATCACGTCCATTCCCTCCGTGACACAGCCGAACACGGCATAACCGGCGCCCCCGCGACCCGGGTCGAGAAACGCGTTGTCGACGAGGTTGACGAAGAACTGCGAAGTCGCGCTGTGCGGGTCACTGGTGCGAGCCATCGACAGCGTGCCGCGCCGGTTCTTCAGTCCGTTGGTGGCCTCGTTCTTGATCGGTGCACGGGTTGGCTTCTCGCTCATGTCCTGCTTCAGTCCGCCGCCCTGGATGACGAATCCGGGGATCACGCGATGAAACAGCGTGCCGTCGAAATGTCCGGCCGCCGCGTAGTCGAGGAAGTTTTTCGCAGAAATCGGCGCGTCATCCTCGAAGAGTTCAACCGTGAAATCACCGAGCGAGGTTTCGAATCGAATCGTTGACAAGGTCGTACTCCATTAACGAAAGCCGACCATTGTACAGCCGCAGCGGGGGTTTCACCGGTCCGGGACGTGGTCGGGCGGCAACCGGCCTTCGGTGCAGCGCTCCAGCCCCGCCAGGTCGCGACAGGTTGTGATCGCACCGAAGTCTGCCGAGGCGAACAGCGCACGCACATCCGCGCCCTGGCGGTCGCCGTGCTCGACCAGCAGCCAGCCCTCGCTCTGCAGGTGCCGCGGCGCTCCGGCGATGACTTCCCGCAGGGCCTCGAGGCCGCTGGGACCCGCAAACAGGGCCTCGCCCGGCTCAAAGCGGCGCACGCTGTGCCCGACGCGCGGATCGCCGCTGGCAATGTAGGGCGGATTGCAGGTGATGAGCGTGAAGAATTGCCCGCGCACCGGCTCGTACCAGTGACCGGCGCGGAACTCGACATTCCCGATCCGATTGTGCCGGGCGTTCTGTTCAGCGCGTCGAACGGCTTCTCGGGCAGCGTCCGTTGCCACGATCTCGCTGCCTGGGCGCTCATGGGCGATCGCGATCGCAATCGCGCCGCTGCCCGTCGCGAGATCGAGCACCTGCGAGGCGCGATCCGCCGGCAGGCGCTGCAGGGCGCGTTCGACCAGCAGTTCCGTCTCCGGGCGAGGGATCAGCACCTCCGGGCCAACGCCGATCGGCAGTGACCAGAACTCCTTCTCACCCAGGATGTAAGCCATCGGCTCACCATTGGCCCGCCGCGTCAGCTCCGATTCATAGCGGTCGGTGGCGTCGCAATCACGCAATTGCTCGTCGCCGTGAGCAATCAGGTAGGCGAGGGGACGGCCGATCGCGTGGCCGAGCAGCATCGAAGCCTCGGCACGGGGCCGCTCGCAGACCCTCGCGAGCCGCTCGGCGCCCTCATCGATCAACGCGCGGATTTCGGTGGCCACCGCCGCGTTCCGGTCATCCGTCGAGGCTGGCGAGTTGTTCGGCCTGCCACTCCTGCTGCAGAGGCACGATGACGTCATCGAGTTCGCCTTCGAGGATCGAGGGCAGTCGGTACAGGGTCAGGTCGATGCGGTGATCGGTAACCCGTGCCTGAGGGTAGTTGTAGGTCCGGATGCGCTCGGAGCGGTCGCCCGAGCCGACCTGCAGCTTGCGCTCCTCGGCGCGTTCCTGCTGTTGTTTGCTGCGCTCACTTTCGAGCAGGCGGGCCTTGAGCAGCGAGAGGGCCCGTGCCCGGTTCTTGTGCTGCGACCGCTCGTCCTGGCACTCGACCACGATCCCCGAGGGCAGGTGCGTGATGCGGATCGCCGAGTCGGTCTTGTTGACGTGCTGGCCCCCCGCGCCCGAGGCACGATAGGTATCGATGCGCAGGTCCGCCGGGTTGATGTCGATGGCCTGGACCTCGGTGAGCTCCGGGAGAATCGCGACCGTGCAGGCGGAGGTGTGAATCCTGCCCTGCGACTCGGTGGCCGGAACGCGCTGCACCCGGTGTGTGCCGGATTCGAACTTGAGCTGCGAGTAGACACCTTTGCCGACGATGCGGCTGATGATTTCCCGGTAGCCGCCGTGCTCGCCGGGATTTTCGCTCAGCACCTCCGTTCGCCAGCCCCGGGTCTCCGCGTAGCGCGAATACATCCGGAAGAGGTCACCGGCGAAAATGGCGGCCTCGTCACCGCCCGTGCCGGCACGGATCTCCAGGAAGATGTTGCTCTCGTCGTTCGGGTCCCGCGGAACCAACAGCGCCGCCAGCGCCGCGGCGCCCTCTTCGATGAGTGAATCGAGTGCGGCGGTCTCCTCTTCGGCCATTGCCCGCATCTCCGGATCGGCGCTCGAGCTCATCTCGGCCAGCGATGTGCGTTCCGTTTCCAGGCGACAGTATTCGCGGAAAAGCAGGACCGCCGGCTCGAGGCGTGCGTACTCGACCGACAGGTCACGAAAACGCTTCGAGTCGCCGAGCACCTCCGGGTCGGACAGCAGCGCGCCGACTTCTTCGAAACGATCAGCCGTCGATTCGAGCCGGCGGCGTATGGACGCCTTCATGGACCCCCGTCGAGCCGGTAGATGGCCGTGATGGCCTCGATGATTTCTGCATCGCCGCGCTGGGCTGCGTCGCGCAGGTGCTGGCTGGGCGCGTGAATCAGGCGGTTCGTCAGCGTCGAGGACAGGAACTCGAGCACGTCATCGACTTCGCGGCCCTGGGCCAGCATGCGCCGGGCCTGCTCCAGCGTGTGACGGCGCGCGCTCTCGGCTTCATCACGCAGCCGGCGGATCGTCGGCGCCGCATCGCGCGTGCGCAAGGTCAGTGCGAAACGCTCGACCTCCGCGGCAATCAGTGCGTCCGCCTGCTGGGCCGCCTGCCGGCGCCCCTCCATGTTCTCGTCGACGACGCCCTGCAGGTCGTCGATCGTGAACAGGTAGATGTCTTCGAGTTCCGCGACTTCCGGATCGATGTCACGCGGCACGGCGAGATCCACCATGAAGATCGGGCGGCGCTTGCGGGCCCGCAGCGCGTCTTTGGTCATGCTGCGCGAGATGATCGGGTTGGGGCTGGCGGTCGAGGCGATCACGATGTCGGCCTCGCGCAGGTGGGTCGGGATCTCCTCCAGCCCGATTGCATAGGCATGGAACTCCGCCGCAAGCTCGCGCGCCCGGTCGATGCTGCGGTTGGCGACGATCATGCGGCGCAGGCCGTCGGCGTGCAGGTGGCGGGCTGCCAGCGCAATGGTTTCTCCGGCGCCTACCATCAGTGCGGTGTGGTTTTGAAAATTGGTAAACACCGTCCTTGCCGTTGCGACCGCCGCCGAGGCGACCGACACGGCATTGGCGCCGATCTTCGTCTCAGTGCGCACGCGCTTGGCGACGGAGAAAGTCGCCTGGAAGAGGCGGTTGAGCATCGGGCCGGCGGTCCCGGACTCCTGGGCTATCCGGTACGCGTCTTTCAGCTGCCCGAGGATCTGAGGTTCGCCGAGCACCATCGAGTCCAGTCCCGAGGCGACCGAGAAGGCGTGGCTGACGGTCCTGAGGCCATCGTGCTGATAAAGGCAGTCGTGAATGCTCGTGCCGAGCTGGTGGTAGTTCTCCAGCCACTTACCCAGACCCGTGCTGCCCGAATCGGCAACGCAATAGATCTCCGTGCGGTTGCAGGTTGAAAGAATCGCCGATTCCTGGATAGCCGGCAGGCTGGCCAGTTCTCGCAAGGCATCGGGAATCCGGCTCGGCTCGAACACCACCCGCTCGCGAACCTCAACGGGCGCGGTGCGATGGTTAATACCGAGTACGACGAGAGACATCCGGTTTCCGTGAGCCGAAACGACCGGATTTTCGGTTATGGCCGCACGCAGCACAAGCGCGCCAGCGCTTCGGCTATAGTGCGCCGCCTATGCGTAACGATATTGCCTGCCGGTTTCGATGGCCGTTATTGATCATTCTCGCCGGGTTTTTGCTCGGTTGCGGGTCCGTGCCCGGCGCTCGTGACGAGCGTGGCGTAACGCCGGCCAGCCCCGACGTGCTGCTGGCCGATGGCGACGCAGCCCTGGCGCGGGGCGACCTTCCGGGGGCCGCAAAGGCCTATCGCAGGGCGGCGCAGGCCTCGGACGATGAACAGGTCGCGGAGCAGGCAACCCAGGCCGCTTTCGGTCATTTCCAGCTCAAAGAGGCGTCGCTCTCGGCGGAGCGCTGGCTCGAGCTCAATTCCACCAGTGAACAGGCGCGTCGCTATGCGGGCGTCACGGCTCTCAAGCTGCATCGGCTCGACGACGCCGAGCATCATTTTTCGGCGCTTATCGATACCGTCTATATCAGTCCGGCGGCGGGCTATCTTGCGCTGCTGCCGGTGATCTCGGGCGAGGGTACGGCGCCCGATGTGACCGAGCTGTTCCGGCGGCTGTCCAGTCACCATCCGGAGGTGGCCGAAGGCCACTACACGCTGGGCGCGGCGGCGCTGCGCTCCGAGAATTTCCAGCTCGCGACGCAAAGTGCCGCCCGTGCCCTCGAGCTGGCGCCCTACTGGACCCCACCGCGAATGCTGCAGGCGCGCGCACTGGTGGCGATGGGTGACGATGAGGCAGGGCTTGCGGTCGCCCGCGAACTCGTCGCGCGGGAAGGCTCCGACATCGCCACGCATCTTGACTACGCCTTGCTTCTCGCGGGGTCGGGGCGGGACGAGGAGGCGCGAGCGATGCTGACGCCCTACGCAACCGGCGAAAGGATCGTACCCGGCGCCGTGCGGGCAATGGGCATGCTCGACCTGCAGGAGCGTGATCTCGACGGGGCCACCCGGCGTTTCGAGCAGTTGCTTTCGACCGGTGCCGACCCGTACGAAGCGCTTTATTTTCTCGGCACGATCGCCGAGCAACGTGAGGACTTCGACCTGGCGCTCAGCCGGTACGCGCGCGTCGACGGCGGCGATCGGGCACTGGTCGCACAACGCAGGGCCGCGATGATCACGGCAAAGCAGTCTGGACCCGAGGCGGGTTTGGCACTGCTCGAGGAGTTCGGACGGAACCGACCGGAGCTCGGACCGGATATCGTCGCGGCGCGGGCGGGCCTGATGTCCGCGCTGGGCGACGATGCCGCGGCGATTGCCATCCTGGACGAGGGCCTGCAGAGCTATCCGGACCTGACGGAACTGCAGCTTGCGCGGGTCTTCGCCCACGAGCAATCCGGCCAGGTCGACGCGGCCGTACACGACCTCCGGGCCATGCTCGAAGCGCGTCCGGGCGATGCGGTGCTGCAGAATGCCCTGGGCTTCACGCTGGCCGACCACGGCCTCAGGCTGGGCGAGGCCCAGCAACTGGTCGCCGCGGCGCTCGAGCAGATGCCCGATAGCGGGGCGGTGCTCGACAGCATGGGCTGGGTCCTGTTCAAGCAGGCACGTTACGAAGATGCACTGGCCTATCTGCGGCGCGCCCGCGAACTCGCGGACTACGCGGAAATCGATCTTCACCTCGGCGAAGTGCTCTGGTCGATGGGCGAGGAGGACGAGGCACGGCGGGTCTGGACCGAGGGCCTCGAGCGCAGCCCCGACGATGCGGCACTGAAGGAGCGTCTGCAGCGGGCCAACCCGTGAACAGGGCGGCTTCGATTGTGCTGACGCTGCTGCTGGCAGGCTGCGCCACGGTACCGCCCGTCGCCCCCAATATCCCGCTGAGCGCGGAGCAGATCCCGGCCTGGGTGGCCAGTGGACGCATCGCCTTTATCGTCGACGGCGGCGGAGGCGCGGGCAGCTTCAACTGGCGCCAGGCCGGCGAGGACCTGCGCCTCGCGATTCGTGGACCGTTCGGTGCCGGCGCGATCGAGATCGAGAGCGACGGCCGCGATCTGCGCCTGACCGATGGCAGCGGGCAGTCACTCGATACCGAGCAAACGCGCGCGCAACTGCAGGCGCGGCTCGGCGCGGACCTGCCGCTGGACAGTCTGCGCTACTGGATGCTGGGCTTGCCCGCGCCCGGCGGTGAGGCCCGGGTCACCGCAGCCAGCGGATCGCAGCCGAGGGTCATCGAGCAGTCAGGCTGGCGGGTCGTTTATCAGGGATTCAAAGAGTTAGAAGGGTTTTCTTTGCCAGCCCGCATTAGTGCGGCCGGTTCCAACGTACGACTGAAGCTGCTGGTCGATAAGTGGCAACTGCCGCCCAACAGCACCGCGTCGCCCGGCCCATGAGCGGCGGAGACGCGGATCTGGCTGACTCCGGGCCCTGGCCCGCACCTGGCAAGCTCAACCTGTGTCTGCACGTGGTCGGTCGCCGTGCCGACGGCTATCACCTGTTGCAGAGCGCGTTCCAGTTCATCGACCTCTGCGATGAGATCCGTTTCCACGATCGCCCGGCAGGCGTGATCGAGCGGCTTGCGGAGATTCCGGGCGTCGATGCGCACACCGATCTGAGCCTCAGGGCTGCGCAGCTGCTGGCTACGACGCGGCCCGGCCTGCCGGGCGTCGCGATCGAGGTGAACAAGCGCCTGCCGCTGCAGGGCGGGGTGGGGGGCGGCAGCTCCGATGCCGCCACGGTGCTGGTGGCCCTGAACGAGCGCTGGGGCCTGAACTGGACAAAGCAGCGCCTGATGGAACTGGGGCTGCAACTCGGCGCCGACGTGCCGGTGTTCATCGGCGGCCGGGCGGCCTGGGCCGAGGGCATTGGCGAGCGGCTCACGCCGGTCGACTTCCCCGAGCCCGTTTACCTGCTCATCCGGCCCGATGTGGCGATCAGCACGGCCGAGGTGTTTCAGGACCCTGAATTGACAAGAGATTCGCCCGTAATCAAAATTGTCGATTGCCTGGCAGCCGGGGACCGCAACGATTGCGAGCCCGTCGTCAGGCGGCGCTTCCCGGAGGTGGCCGAAGCGCTCGACTGGCTCGGCCGCTATTCGCCGGCGAAACTCACCGGGACCGGCTCCTGCATTTTCGCTGCGATGCCCGACAGGGAGGAAGCGCAGGCGATCCTGGATCGATTGCCTGAACGCTGGACGGGTTATGTGGTGCGGGGGCTTAACCGCTCTCCGCTCGAGGCCCGCAGGCTCGCGCAGAGTCGGCGGACCAGTCTCTGACGAATGCGTTGGGGTGTCGCCAAGCGGTAAGGCAGCGGGTTTTGATCCCGTCATTCGGAGGTTCGAATCCTCCCACCCCAACCAGTCCTCGAGGAGTGTGTTGATGGACGGACCGGTGATGGCGGTGTTTGCCGGAAATGCGAACCCGCAGTTAGCCCATGACATTGCGCGGTACCTGCAGACCCCGCTCGGGCGGGCGAATGTCGGTCGCTTCAGCGATGGGGAGGTGACGGTCGAGCTGATGGAGAACGTGCGCGGTCGCGATGTGTTCATCGTGCAGCCCACGTGCCCGCCGGCCAACGACCACCTCATGGAACTGATGGTAATGGTCGATGCGGCCCGCCGTGCGTCGGCGGCCCGGATCACCGCAGTCGTGCCGTACTTCGGTTACGCACGGCAGGATCGCCGGCCGCGGGCGACGCGAGTCGCGATCACGGCCAAGGTCGTCGCGAACATGATTGCAAAGGTGGGCGTGGACCGGGTACTCACGGTGGACCTGCACGCCGACCAGATCCAGGGGTTTTTCGACATCCCCGTGGATAACGTATATGCGTCACCGGTCCTGCTCGGCGAGGTGTGGAGGCAGAAGTACGATGACCTCGTGGTGGTCTCGCCCGACGTCGGCGGCGTCGTCAGGGCCCGGGCGATCGCCAAGCGACTCGACGACGCGGACCTCGCGATCATCGATAAGCGCCGGCCGCACGCCAACGAGTCCGAGGTGATGAACATCATCGGCGAGGTCGAGGGTAAGAGCTGCGTGCTGGTCGATGACCTCGTGGACACGGCGGGTACGCTGTGTCACGCGGCGCATGCGCTCAAGGAAGTGGGGGCCCGGCGAGTTGTGGCCTACATCACGCATCCGGTGCTGTCGGGGCCGGCGGTCGAGCGCATCGCCGCCTCCGAGCTCGACGAACTGGTGGTGACCGATACGATACCGCTGCGCAAAGCGGCCCGTGACTGCGCGAAGATTCGTCAGCTCACGGTGGCTGGCCTGCTGGCGGAGACGATGCGTCGCATACGCGACGAGGAGAGCGTCAGTTCGCTCTACCTGGATTAGTTTGGGTGTCGCCCGCGCCTGGTCGCGGGTCGGGCGGCGAATTTGTAAACACTGGAGACAGACATGAAAACCGCATTCGAACTCATCGCCGAGTTCCGTGACGCCCAGGGCAAAGGTGCGAGCCGCCGCCTGCGTCGCGAGAACAAGGTGCCTGCCATCCTCTACGGTGGCAACGTCGAGGCGCGCGCGCTCGCGCTCGACGCCAACAAGCTCAGCCAGGCGCTCGAAGACGAGCGCTTCTACTCGACGATCATCAACCTGAAAGTCGGAGATGCCAGCCAGGCGGCCGTGCTGAGGGACTTGCAGCGCCACCCGGCGAAGCCGACCATCCTGCACGTCGACCTGCTTAGGGTGCGCGATGACGAGCAGATCCGCATGACGGTCCCGCTGCATTTTGCCGGCGAGGCGGTCGCACCGGGCGTCAAGGCCGGTGGCGTGGTTTCGCACTTGCAGAACGAAGTCGAGGTGCTCTGCCTGCCGAAGGACCTGCCGGCCTTCCTCGAGGTCGACCTCTCCGCGGTCGATATCGGCGAAATGCGCTACCTCGCGGACATCAAGGTTCCTGAGGGTGTCGAGCTCGTCGAGTTGTCGCATGGCAACAACGAGCCGATTGTCTCGGTGCACCACGCGCGTGCGGAAGAAGTCGTGGAGACGACGGAAGAAGTCGAGACGGGTGCGGCTCCGGTCGTCGGCGAGGAAAAGGACGAGGAATCCAAGGACGGCGCCGAGTAGCTCAGGCAATCGGTCTACGGGCCAGGACACGGGCCGTCCGGCTGGGCGGCCCGTTTCTCTTCGGGTATTCACTTTATGGCTGGAACTCCACTGCGGATCATTGCCGGGCTCGGCAATCCCGGTCCGGAACACCTGCTGACGCGTCACAACGCCGGCTTCTGGTTCGTCGACGCACTGGCGCGCACCCATGGCGCGCAATTCCGCCCGCACGCCCGGTATCAGGGCGACATTTGTCGTGTGACAGTCGCCTCACAGGAACTGGTGCTGCTTAAGCCACAGACCTACATGAACCGCAGCGGCCTTTCGGTGCGCTCACTGCTGGACTATGTGAAGGCGCCGGTCGCCGAACTGATGGTCGTGCACGACGAGCTCGATCTGCCGCCGGGCGTCGCACGGCTCAAGCTCGGCGGGGGGCACGGCGGGCACAACGGGCTGCGTGACACGATCCGCCACTGCGGTCCGGACTTCTGGCGACTGCGCCTCGGCATCGGGCATCCCGGCGACAAGTCTCAGGTCATCGACTACGTGTTGCAGCGCGCGGCGCCGGCCGACGAAGAAGCGATCGTCGCGAGTATCGGCGATGCGACCGATGCACTTCAGCTCTTTCTCAGCGAGGGTTCAGAACGAGCAATGAACCGATTGCACACCACGCCGCCGGAATCCGGGTCATGAACAGACCGCACTCGCCAGTGGCGACCGGCGGACAACGACCATACCTCTTGTGCCGGCAAGGGAGCTGAAGCCATGGGTATCAAGTGCGGCATCGTCGGCCTGCCCAACGTGGGCAAATCCACGCTCTTCAATGCGCTGACTCAGGCGCAGAACGCCGCGGCGGAGAACTACCCGTTCTGCACGATTGACCCGAACGTCGGCGTCGTGCCGGTGCCCGACCCGCGGCTCGCGACACTGGCGGCCATCGCGAGGCCGGAGAAGGTGCTGCCGACGACGGTCGAGTTCGTCGACATCGCAGGGCTCGTGGCCGGTGCCTCGAAGGGCGAGGGGCTCGGCAACAAGTTCCTCGCGCACATCCGCGAGACGGACGCGATTGCACACGTCGTGCGTTGCTTCGAAGACGATGACGTCGTCCATGTCGCAGGGCGAATCGATCCACTGCAGGACATCGACGTCATCAATACCGAACTGAACCTCGCCGACCTCGATACCGTGGAGCGCGCTCTGCAGCGCGCCGAGAAGGCTTCAAAGGCCGGCGACAAGGACGCGATACGCCTGCGCGACCTGCTCAAGCGCATGCGCGAGCACCTCGACGCCGGCAAGCCCGCGCGCACGCTCGACGTCGATGAGAGTGAGCGCCCGCTGTTGCGTGAACTGCACCTGATCACGATCAAGCCGTTGATGTACGTTGCCAACGTCGCCGAGGACGGCTTCGAGAACAACCCGCAGCTCGACACCGTGCGCGAGCGCGCTCAGGCTGAGGGCTCGGAAGTCGTTCCGGTCTGCGCCGCGATCGAGGCCGAAATCGCCCAGCTCGAGGCCGATGAGCGCAGCGCGTTCCTCGAAGAACTCGGCCTGCACGAGCCCGGCCTCAACCGGGTGATCCGCGCGGCCTACAACTTGCTCGGCCTGATCACGTTCCTGACCGTCGGCCCGAAGGAAGTCCGCGCCTGGACCACGCGCGCCGGCGCGCGTGCGCCGAAGGCCGCCGCGGAAATTCACACGGATTTCGAAAAAGGCTTCATCCGCGCCGAGGTGATCTCCTATGATGATTTCATCGCCTGCAAAGGCGAGCAGGGCGCGAAAGAGGCGGGAAAGATGCGCCTCGAGGGCAAGGAATACGTCGTCCGCGAAGGCGATATCATGCACTTCCGGTTCAACGTATAGAAAACTGCTCAATCGCATCGCGCGGCGGGCCCCCGGGGCCTTGCCGGTGAGTCGGGCGGGAAGGGCGTTTCTTGACTCTGCCGCCGCGACTCCGGAGAATTCCCGGCCCCGTGCGACGGCAATCCGCAAGACGATTGGCAACGGCAACGATGGTGAGGTAGCTCAGTCGGTTAGAGCGAGGGATTCATAACCCCTAGGTCGGGAGTTCGATTCTCCCCCTCACCACCATATTCAAGCGGGTGCATTCCAGTCTCGGCGAGAGAGCGAACCGTCACTGCCGTCTGGTTTCAAGGGTTTACCTTTCGGCAAATCCCTGACGAATTTCAAAGCGACTCGTCGGATGCCGCCTGAAAGTGCAACGAGGAAACGGGGCCGGCATGATCATGCCGGCCCCGTCACCGTGCAGGCTACTCCATGCGCTCTGCAGCCACGCTCGCACAGCCGCTCGGCGGGACCACTTCGCCCGCCTCGTTGGTGAACGTCACCAAGGCGTCGCTCTGCCAGTGAGTGGCATCCACGAACTCAATACCCTGGTCGAAGCGCTGCACGCCGCGCTGATAGAAGGGTTGCGCACCGGGATCGCTGTCGAACAGAACGAACCCTTCAAAGACGGCTCGGAAGGAACGTCGCCCGGTTCGCTCCCAGAAGCCATGTCCCGCGCTGCGCTGGCCGGGCTGGAAAGTCTTGCCAGACGTGGACTCGATGACGGCACCGCCAGCCGTGAACGTGTGGTAGGCCTTGATCGTCAGCGGGAACCTGTCGCCGGTCTCGCAGTCATAGGGCGTTATCTCAACCGTCCAGGTGCCTTCCAGTCTCGGGGGTGATTTCGAGTGTTCCAGGTCACGGCCGAAAGCCGCGATCGGAAGCGCCGTCGCTGTAAGCGCCAGTGCCGAGACCATGGAACCCAGAAGCCATTTGCTGTTCGTGTTCATCAGGTTCTCCTTTTCCGGGGCGACGGGATTGCCTCCCCTGGGCTGCCAACTTGCGCTTTCCGAGCCTCATGGTCTTTGGCCGCAGCTGAATCAATCTGAATGTTTGTGAATTTACTGCCGTGAGTACGGAGGCTGCGCTGTATCAGCCGGGATAAGCGTCTGCGCAGTCCTTCGATGGGCAGGTCGCCGCATTTACTGGCTCCGTCGTCTCAGCGGCGAGTGTAAAGCTCACGGGACTCGGATCGCGGTCCTGGGGGGCCGGGGCGACATCTCCTGGAGATGCCGCCGCGGCGTCAGCGGCCATTCTCCGCAAGACACAGGATCCTCAGATCGGAATGCGCAGACAACGAAACGCGCGCGCGTTCGTTCCGATGCGAATCTGCAGATAGCCCATCACCGTGCGCCCCGGCACGAAGGAGCCAGGTTCAGAGTCGAGCCGGATACGCACTCGGTTGTAGGCAAGCTCATGCGAGATGATCGAGTTCAAGGCACTGAATACGACCGGCAGCTGGTCCGGGTGCTCGGCGTAGGCAAAGGCACCGCCGGTTCTTGTGGCCAACTCGCCGGCAGAGTACGGGTCCACTCCGATCGCGATCACCGGGATTGAAGCATCTCGCGCGGTCTCAGCAACGGCCAGCAGCGCCCGTTCGTTACCTAAGATGCAGGAGTACCAATCGCAGTCGCCGTAAAACTCGAAGTCCGATGCCGTCAGTGTCTCCCAGGCCGCGCCGTATCGCGGCGGCTCGGACTAGGTTGACTCACAGGACTCGGGTCCTGAGCAAGCCCGTGTCGATTTCTCGTTTGTCAGCCGGAACCGGGCGCCCCGGTGCGCCGTCCCGGTGAAATCCGACGCAGCTCGTTCGCGATTGCCGGCGACGCTCAGGGACTGACCGTGTAGCCCCTCGCGTTCATACAGGCCGATAAGGCCTGCTTCGAGGCAGCATCAGCCGACTGCGCAGCGCTGACCTGTTGTTGCTGAGTCCGTTGCTGCTGGGTCTGTGCCTGGTCCTGCCGCTGATCGCGACGCGTCTGTCTTTGCCGTGCACCGCCGACGACCGCGCCCGCGACGGCGGCGTCCTGCGCCTGGTTGCGCCGATATTCCTGCTTAACGTCGTCGTCGAGCTTGTCGTAGTTGTCGTAGCGATTGCCCCGGACCTCCGCCGCGGCCGCTCCGGCCGTCGCCCCGACCGCTGCGCCACGCACGCGCTCCCCTGATGGCCCCGCCGGCGCCGCAGTCGCGGGCGATGCCTCCGCAGCCTGACTGGCGGACGCCAGGGCCTGGTCGTAGGCTGACTTCGCCTGTGCCTGGCAGGCCGCGGTATCCGCCTGGATCTGCTGCGGCGTCTGTCCTTTCGTCGGAATGATGGTCTCTGCGAAAGCCTGAGGTCCCATCGTCACGACGCCTGCCGCGTAAGCGAGTATGAAAATATGTGCGCGCACTTCAGCATCCTCCATCACGGAAAACAACACGGCGCCCAGTGCAGCAAAGAAAATAGCGGGTTTCGACCCTTCGGTCATGGGCGCGTGGGCGAACGTTGTGGCGGTCCATCATACCGGCTGCCGTTCAGTCCGTTCGAATGTATTCAACCGACCGGGCAGGGATCTGCTCCCGGGCACACGTGAGCCATTACCGCGATGTGTCATTCTTTGTCTTCTGGCCTTTTCGTATTGAAGCAGGGGTGTCACCGGTGAATGTCAGCTACCGACAATTCTTATATCTTATGCTGGCGGCGATCGGGCTGTGCGTGACCTGGTATTTCAACTTCCGATTCATGGCGGAGAGCGGCGCAGGATTCGACCTTGTCGGATTCGTCAGGGGCGGCTATGCGAACAGCGCTATTGGCCCCGTGAGAGGGCCATCCTTTGCGTTCCCGATGAACATCGCCACAACGGCCGGAATACTCCGACTCACGGCTCCCAGTGCCACCGTGAGTCCGGCCACATTTCGCGCGTTCGCTGCCTCTGTTCCCGAACCCGGCACGCTCGCGCTGCTCGGACTCGGTTTATTAGCCGGGGTAGGGCGGAGCCGTCGACGCAAAGCCTGAGCGATCTGCTCAACGCGAAAAAGAAGCCCGTCCCTGTGACGGGCTTTTTGTTTCTCAGCGTTCCCGCAACACATGCACGCAGAGCTGCCAGGTGAAAAGCGGCACGATGCAGGCATGAACACCGACGGCGAACTCTTCGCTGACTTGGTTGCGGACATCACGCTCGGCGTACCGGAGAAGATCGCGGATGACCCGGACGCCGGGCCTGCGCTCTTTACAAGATTCTTAGAGCTCGAAGAGCAAACCGTCCGGAACGCAGACGCGTCCGCTGGCGAACCTCTGCTGAACACTTCGTCTTTGTTCTTATTGCTCCGTCCCGTCAAGGAATCGAGTCTCTGAAAATAGTCCGGCGCGATTCACGGTGCCGTGAGAAATTCATTGCAGGCCAGATCGTCCACGGCGCGGCTTACCGTATTGCGGCGCTGTTCAAGTCGCGGCCGATCTTTCGTCGATCCACCGTCGTCCGGATCAGCAGCGAGTGCGATTCCCTGCGCTGGTCTCGCAACGCGCGCAGGATTGGCCGTTGCGCCATGGCGCGCCCCCGCGAGATCGATTTCGGTCTGGAACTGCTTGCGAACGTGACCGAGAAGGCGTTACAGGGCTGGTTGATCTGGCTCGACAAGGACAACGATCTCGGCCCGCTGCGGCCAACCTTCGCCGCGCCGTGAACGCCCGCGGATCATGTCGGCATTTCTTACGATAGCCGGAAGCCTCACAGGGGCAATCAGTTAGGCACTGTCCGCGGACGGAAGCTTTTGCATGGAAGGTGCCACCTTCTGTCACATCGAGCCAGCCGAACTGCGATCTGTGTCGCATCTCCTGTCACGACTCCCCTTGAATCTCCGCAGGTGGCATCCCGCTTGCTTGGATCAGCTTGCAAGTATCGCATTACCAATGGGCAACCCAGATTTCTGTCATGACAAAGCCCATACACACTAAGGATCGAAAGAGCCATGAAAATGTTTACAAATAGTGTCCATACAGTGGAGCACGAAATGACTTCACATCTGAAACGAGCCAGTTCTGCGCTGGTCGGTGTAACAATCGCTCTGGCGTTTGCAAACGCCGACGCCGCGATCATCGACCTGACAGGCGGCTACAACATCTGCGAGATGACTGACGGCGCAACCGTCTGCAGCGCGAACGAGGCAAGTGGGAGCACCGGTTCCGGGACGTTCCCCGAGTTCGTCGGGACCGCGGGCGGTCGGCCAGATACATTCTTCATGTACAACACCACCACGAATCCCCTCGAGACGGGCAATGAAGTCGGTAACGGCATCAACCAGAATCGCGACGTAACGCTCGGCGATTTTGCCGTAAGCGATCGGGGCGGCGTCGATGTCTTCACGTTCGTGCTCGACATCAACCAGCTCCGCCCGGACCCGCTGCTGTCGCTGAATCACATTTCGATCTTCATGGGTGACGGAAGTCTCACGGGCTACAACGCCGGTGCAGACACCCTGGGTGGGGTCGCCGCGACCTGGGCTATGCCGGCGGCGGACACGATCGAACTGAACTATGCACTCGCGGCCGGCAGCGGTCGTGGTGATATGTTCCTGTACCTGCCAACCTCTTTCTTCGCCGCCTTCGGCACCGATGCGCACCTGCAGATGTACAGCGCATTCGGCAGCCCCAACAACAATAACAACGGCTTCGAGGAATGGTCCTACCTGAGTTGTTCGCAGAACACGGGCACGACCTGCTATACGCCGCCTCCTGCTGAGGTCCCCGAGCCCGGCACGCTCGCGCTGCTCGGTCTCGGCCTCGCGGGGCTGGGCCTGAGTCGACGACGCAAAGCGTAAGCCAGACACTCACCTCAACAACGACCCCGGCCCCGCGCCGGGGTTTCTTGTTTCAGCGTTCCATCCTGCCGTTCGTCGTGGCGAGCAGGTGCTCACTGCGAAGTGGTCCAGCGCGCGCCGCCGATAGCTGCCCGCAATTACTTATCTCGCATCGATTCTCATTCAGGCATGTCGGCGCTTCTTACATATTCTGCGGCCATCGAATTGCGGCCGGCTTTCCTGCATGTCTAACCCATTATCTCTAAAGCAATTCCCGCCGGTGGCCCTAATTTTGCACGGGTTTATTCGGCACGCTCGAAAGACAAATCTGGCGCAGGCGTCCTAACAAAATCAGACGAACTCCATGCATGAGCATAAGGGGACTGCAATGAAGGCGAAGTTTCTCGGATTGCTGGCCGCGGGATTCTTACCGGTCGCTGGCGCACAGGCCGCGATCATATTTAGCGACGATTTCGATGGGTACGCCACGTCCACTGTATTGAACGCGCCAGACTCCCTCTTTGACGGAAACTGGGTGACCACGGATGGCACGGTGGACTACATCGCGCCTTCCGGCAGCTTCAGTAACCTGTGCCGTGGTACTGGCGGCTGCGTCGATCTTGACGGCTCCAGTGGCGACGCTGGCGTCTTCTCCACGATCGCGAGCTTTGCTGCAGGGTCGTACAGCCTCAGCGTATCCCTGTTCGGCAGTAGCCGAAGCAGCACCGAAAGCGTCACGATCAGCCTGGGCGATTGGTCGATCACGCTCCCCGCGATCGGCTCTGGCGATGACGCGTCAACGTCCTTCGCTTTCACGACGACGGGTGGCGTACTGAGTTTTGCAAACGCCGGGGGCGACAATGTTGGCGCTATCCTGTCGAACGTTGAGTTGTCCACGGACGCGCCCCCGCCGCAGGTCCCTGAGCCCGGCACGCTCGCGCTGCTCGGCCTCGGCCTCGCGGGGCTGGGCCTGAGCCGGCGACGCAAAGTGCAAGCGGTATTCGCAGCGAATGGATAATCCCGTCGCTTCGACCCGGCTGCTGACTGCCTGACCTGGCCGAGAGCCAGGGCCGCGTTGCCGGCAGCGGCTCTGCAGGTGCCTGCTCATGCCGATGCCGGACGGTGCGCGCGGGCCAGCACGTCGATCGCTTCGCGAGGACCCTCCGGTGTGTCGACAGGGCGCAGCACGTGCGCACATCGCTCGACATCCAGGCCGAGCGCCTCGAGCATGCACTCGATCTGCTCGGGGACCCAGAGAACGGCCGGATCTCGCGGGCCGCCGAATCCCCCAGAGAGGTTCGATCGGGCGTGCCCGATCAGCAGCATTTCACCCCGCGGGGCCAGGGCGGCCGCCGCGTGCGTCAGTACGGCGCGCAACTCTTCGGCGCCAAGCTGCAGATAAGCGATCAGGACCAGGTCGTAGGCCGCTTCTTTCGGCTGGTAAGTCGCCAGGTCCGCGGTGAGCCATTCGGCCTGAAGACCGCGGCGGGCGGCGAGTTGCCTCGCGCGCTCGACTGCCACGTCGGAAAAATCCACGCCGGTGACGTTCCAGCCCCGCTCCGCGAGCCAGATGGCGTTGCGACCTTCCCCGCAGGCCAGGTCGAGGGCGCTGCCGGGCGGGGACCGTCCTTCCAGCTCCGTTACGACGAATCGATTGGGCTCAGCGCCCCAGACCAGTTCCATCGCGGCGTAACGTTCGTTCCAGTCTTTGCGATCCAGGGGTCCTCCGGCTCGTCGATGGTTCCGGTGATATTAGACACCTGGAGACGCAAACGTCATCTGGGATGACGTGAAACGCGCCGACGGAAGCGCGTACATCCACTTTGAAGTGGTTGCGGGTGAAATGCAGCCGGTGATGACCGCGACTGCACACGCTGCTCTCTCGGCGTTAACCGTAAGACGCCGACCCCGCTGCGTTATCCTGCCTCTCATTCACCGGTGAGGGGGGGATCGATTCATGTCCGAAGCAGAACTGTTCGAAATGTTCGCGATATACACGGCAAACGCTCAAGCCGGGTTCGGCCTGGTGCTCACGATCGTGTTTGCCTATCTCGCGTCGGCCTATTTTGTCGGGCAGCGACTGACGACTTTCCAGGCCCTGGTCATCTCGGGCTTGTTTGTCGTTGGCGTGGTGTTGATCACGAGTTCCATCCGCGATGCGTTGAGCTGGGGAGCCGACTTCGCCGCAGGACTGCATGTGCTGCATCCTGAGCGGAAATTTCTTTTGACCCCGCCGCTGGTTCACGCCGTATCGGCGCTGTGCCTCTCGGCCATTCCGATCAGCCTGTTCTTCATGTACCAGATCCGAAGGCACGCGAAGGTGAGTGCGAGCGTGGCATGACGTCAGCCTGCGCGAAGGCGTAAACGAACCCGCTACGCCTTCGCGGCTGGTTGTATCAGGTCCAGGCGTAAAGCTTGCCCTTATAGGTACGGCCCTTCAGCGAAAGCTTGCCATCGCTCAGGAGCACGCTGCCATCAGCAATCCGTATGATCGCGCGAACCCGCCACTGGTGCTTGCCTGCCTCGTCATAGACGCCTTCACCGGAGCCTTCGAGGACGTCGCCATTGTCAAGGTAGCCCGCGCCGAGCCACGCGGTCGTTCCGCTTTTACCGCCCGGTTCATCGGCAAGAAACGTAAGCGTGCCGATCACGGTGCCGAATCCCGTGGCTGTGCCTTCGAGGTTAACGTGGTTTGCGCCGCCGCCGCTCTCGAGCCCGGTCACCGTGACGCCCGTGGATGTCATCGAGAATTCTCCAACCGCTTTTCCAATAGCCATTTGCTTCTCCCCCGTAATTGCTCCTGGTTCGTTCGACCCTACTCCCGTGCCGCGGTCCCGACAATCATGCACCGCGTCAATGTGGGTCATCGGATGGGCGCCGCCGGGCGACGGATTGGCGATAGCGGGTTTCATTGGCTGGTCTCAGTCAATCAGCAATTGGACAGTCGGCAGGAGAAAAGGGGCCGGCCGTAGCGTCCAGAGCCACACGCGGAGTTCACAGACGGCCAGGTTGACAGCGCATCAGCGCGTCGTGAATAGTCCTCGATCAATCTTGCAGACACCAATTTCGGAGGCGGGGCGCATGTACGCGTTGAAGAACAGTTTCCTTATTGTTTGCGCGGCGTTGCTGACGGCGTCGTGCGCGCACCAGGCGCAGGTCGCAGCACCGCTGGAGCAGGCAACTCAGTCGCAAGCGGTCACCGATCCATTGCCATCGTGGAACGACGGTGCGGCCCGAACGGCGATACTCGAGTTTGTCGCCGCCGTGACGGATGAGAAAAGCCCGGACTACGTCGAGCCGGCGGCGCGCATTGCGACCTTCGACAATGATGGCACCCTGTGGGTTGAATACCCGCTTTACACGCAGGTCATGTTTGCGCTGGATCGCACCCGGCAGCTCGCGCCGCAGCATCCGGAATGGCAGACCACGCAGCCGTTCAAGGCCGTGATCGAAGGCGACATGGCCACCGTGGCCGCATCAGGGTCCGATGGCCTGATCCCCATCGTGCTGGCAACGCATTCGGGCATGACGACCGATGAGTTTGCCGGGCAGGTGTCCGAGTGGCTCGCGAGCGCGCGGCACCCGAAGTTCAACCGCCCGTACACCGAGTGCGTGTACCAGCCCCAGCTTGAGCTGCTCACGTACCTGCGTGCCAACGGCTTCAAGACGTTCATCGTCTCCGGTGGCAGCATCGAGTTCATGCGGCCGATGACCGAGAAGACCTACGGCATCCCGCCGGAACAGGTCGTGGGCACCAGCCTGGTGACCGAGTACGAGATCCGTAACGGCGAACCCGTCCTCATGCGCAGGCCGAAGATCAATTTTATCAACGACAAAGCCGGCAAGCCGGTTGGCATCAGTCAGCATATTGGCCGCAGGCCGATCCTCGCGTTTGGAAACTCGGATTCGGACATGCAGATGATCGAGTACACGATGGCTGGAGACGGCCGGCGGCTCGGGCTGTTCGTGCATCACACTGACGCCGATCGCGAGTTTGCCTACGATCGCGAAAGTCACGTCGGCACACTGAACAAGGCGCTCGACCAGGCCGCAGCGAAGGGCTGGCTCATTGTCGACATGAAGAAGGACTGGAAGCAGGTATTCCCGGCAGAGTGAGGCCCATCGGGGATTCACACATTCTTTCTGGCCCGCTCTGGCTGCGGAAGCGCCGTTCAGATAAGCGAAATCGGCAAAGCGAAGGCTGGCTGTTACCGGCCCTGGATGGCTCTTGGCCCTACCGCGACAAGGCGCGCGCAGTCAATCGGTCGATATCGTTTGCGTGCCGGTGCAGGGTCGAGACCCTGCTCGGGGGGGGGCCGGGTTCGGCGTCAGCTAAAACGAATAGACGAAGCTTGCTGAGAAAAAAGTCGCAGAAGCATCGTATTCCGGATCGACGAATTCTTCCTGGTCACCATCGTATTCTGGCGTAGCCTCAAACCATTCGTATTCCAGGCGCAGGCTAAAAGTCTCATTGATTTTGTAGCCGGCACCGCCACCCAGGAAAAAAGCGCCACCGTTGTCGTCAAATGTCTGTTTGAGAGAGGAGACCGAATCGCTGTAAGTGACAGACGTCGAGGCATCCCAATATACAAAGCCCGGCTTGATGAACAATTCAAACTTATCGCCGATCGGAAGCGTAAACAAAGCAGCGCCAACCAGGCTGTTCAGCTCAATGCCGATCTTCAGGCTTTCTGCGGTAGCCGAGTTGCTCTTTTTCACCTCAGGGCTGCCCGGGTAGATGTATGCGCCTTCTACACTGAGCCACGGAAAGAACTTGTACCCGCCGAAGATCTTGAAGCCGAGGTCTCCTTCGTCGAAGTCATACCTGGAGCCGAAAATGTTGTCGACCTTCGTGGTCATATCGCCGATACCGGCGCCAAGGTAGAAGCCACTGTCCGCTGCACTGACGGGGCCAGCGGCGAGCAGCGTACTCGAAATCAGCAGCAGACGAGCTGGTCTCATGGTCCGGTGTCCTTTGGTCATGAACAGGGGCAGCGATCATCCGTCGGTGGTCACAATAGCAAGGTGTCGGGGACCCTGGCAATGCGGCGGTCACCTGGACAAGCGTTACGCGCACTGCGCAACGCGGCGCCCATGCCACTGTTTCCTGTTGATTAATGTCAGCCGAAGCGAAGTCCGTCGCCTGAGCTTCCGAGAGATGGCCCAGATTGGATTCGCATTCACGGACCGACCGGCGGCAACAGCTCGGTAACCAGTTCACGGATCTTCGGTTCCGCGTCAATGAACTTGCTCATATTGCCACCGCCCTGGGTCGCGTCGTAGAGCGCGTCACCGGCGGGCTGCCCGCTTTCGAAGACCTGCAGTCGCGCATAGGCCATGTAGATCGTGAGGTCCCAGGACCAGCGCGCAACGTAGGTCAGCACGATTCGACAATCACTGGTGGTCGCGGTTGACGGCAGCATTCGATAGCGGTACCCATTGGCCCCTAACGAGTTCTGCAGCTCGGCCAGGAATCCTTCCCGAACGTCATTGTTTTCAATGATGCACACTTCAGCGTCAGGGGCGACATTTGCAGGATTGATCTGCTGAGTGATTGTGCATGCGACGAGAAGACTGATCGTCGCGATTGCGACGGCGGCGGGAAAAAGCCGGCTGTTTGTCTCTTGAAACCTCATTTGACTGACTCCTCGGAATCGGAATCGGGTGTCGCTCCCGAGCTGATGAGTTGATTTAGCGAATTCAGCCGCGCTTCGCTGTCATCCGGGAACTTGAAGCCGGAACAGGCAATGCAGCCGGAGACGCCTTTTTTCTGTGCGGCCATGACGCTGTTTTGAAAGTAAACTCGTGCCGCTGCAGCGTGTCCGGTCTCTTCCGCTGCCCGTCCAAGGTAGAACCAGCTCAGGTCGCTGCCGCACCCCGCGCGCATGACGCTCACCGCAAGGGCCTCCCAGTTTCGGGTGTCGTAAAGGCCTCGCAAATGGTTCGTGGCCCTGGCCTCCGCCATTGCCTCTGAGTAGCCCGAGAATGAACTCATTTGCGTGAGTTCGGCGGACCCGTCGGCCAGCGCACCGAGCAGGGCCGAGTCGCCTGGTGTCTGCGTGGTTTCGGTGACCGGCGACGCCGAGCAGGCGATCAAAAGACTGGCGATAAATCCGCAAAGGCACGCGAGGAGGTCGGCCTGCAAATTGGCGCGCGCTAACCGGCCCCTAAATTTCGCTGTCGTCGCCGGCATGGTGATTTCCATTCACACACCTCCCGCCAGCAGCTACGCTACGCTCAAAGTGCTCACGCGAGGATGAGTAGAATTACCGAGGCTGGCTGCAGACAATCAGCAGGGAGGCAGGCACTTTGTGTTGCCCGGGAATTGCGGCAAAGGGGGGGCGCCCGGCCGCTCATTTCCCTCGATTGCATCGCGACCTGATCGCCGCACGCTAGTTCAATTTGACGACCTCTCCCTTAAGAGTAACGCCGGCCATTATCGCGCCAGCGCCACACTGGAATTCAGTTTCGCTGGTGAAACTGTTTTTCTTGTAATAGCCCTGAATATTTATCACCGCGTTGCCGCCTTCGGCCAGGGCGCGTTGATGGAATGACAGCAAGGCCGACAGAAAGGCCCATTCGCAGGCAGCCTTGTCGCTCTTATTAGCGGCGTTGGTCTTCTTGTTGGACTGGAACTCGCCGAAGCGGGCAGCGATTGTCGGGTGAGCCTGGTCTCCAAAGTAGAAACTCACACCTTGCAGCCTCTGGGCATACTCGGCGTTATTCAGGACATCGGCAATCGGGAAGCTTTGGATGTCGTCCCGCGCGTGCGTGATGGGTGAGAAGAAAGCCGCGAAACAAATAATCATCCAGGCTCGGGAGTTTCTCATCGGATCCTCTTCAGGCAGTCGGAAATTGCGAAGCACAACCCGCGATCTTTGAATTTTCCACAGCGCGTTCAAGCCGATCGGGCGGTCACGGCGACCTTTGTGCCGCGGAAGCCCTGGGCCGCATACGTCGATTCGGTCCGCGAACATGTTGCCACAGCGGGCCGTTAAGCCCTGCCGAGCGCAGGCGTTCAAAAAGTGGCTCGCTGAAATTTACGCCGAGACCGGGCATGCTCCAGTGCGGGTTGCCCTGCGCCTCGGTGAGTAAAAATGCCTCGATTTGCGAGCGTAACGCAAGGCGTTGGTCGCGCAGCACGGGATCCAGGGCTTCGTAATCGTCCGTCCAGATCATGATCACCGCGGCAAACGGATCCAGTGCCTTGAGGAACTGGAGGGTCCGTCGCGAATCGTTCAGCGACTCGCCCCGGGTGCCGAGAATGAACGTATGGCAGTCTGGGATGCCGGCCTGCTCACATAGGGCGTGCAGTTTGTGTATGTGTTCGATCGTGAAGCCCTTATGCAGTTGCTTCAGCACCTCGTCACAACCGGAGTCCGAGCCGATCTCCATGCCGGCGCAACCGGCCTCCCGGGCCAGGTCCGCAAGCTCCTGGTCGAATCCAAGCGGATTGGCATAGCAGGTCCAGGGTATCTGCCAGCGCCTCGCGATCAGCTCTCTGCAGACACGTTTGGCGTGGCTCCTGGGCAGATTGAAGACGGAGTCGACGATGAAAAAGTGATTAATGTCGGGGTTCTGCTTCAGTGACGCAAACATCTCGTCGACCACTGACTCGGCCGTACGCGCCCGGCCCTTGCGCCCCTCGATGATCGGGTACGTGCAGTAGTCACAACGCAGGGGACACCCGCGCTTGGTCTGCACCGAGTCCATACCGTAGTGCCGGAAGTATCGCCGATTGACGCTGTCCCGATTCGGGGCCGTCAGCGTGTTCATGTCGATGAAATCCGGCGGAGCCGGTACGCGGCGGATCTCCTCGTCGCCCTCTGAAAGCCGGTGGTAGAGTCCACCAACGTGATCGATGCCCGCGCCCGACTCGAGTGCTTCAATGAGTCGCGGGAAAGCTCTCTCGCCTTCTCCGGCAATACCGAAATCGGCACCCAGGCGCTCCATCAGTTCTCGAGGCATTACGCTGAAGCCGGCCCCGCCAAGGACGACCGGCGCTCTGCTTTCCCGCTTGCACAGTGAAACCAGTCGCTCATAGTAGGCAAGGTTGTCCGGAAGGCCGGTGTAGTCGTTGTTCTGGATATTGCGCATGCTGATCGCTATCAGGTCCGGGGTATGTTCCCGGATAGCATCAGCCAGCGCGGCAATCGGGTCGGCTTCGAAGCACAGGTCAGTCAGGACACGCTCGTGACGGTCTGGCGTATTGGCCATGATGTAAAGCAGGCCAAGCGGTATCACCGCATCGGGTAATTTCTCCCGATTTCCCGAAACGAACAGGATCTTCATCTGAGGCACACGATGCAGAGGCCGATGGAACGACCAATCCATTCCGTTCGATGCCCCGTGGCACAGTCAAATGCTGCATTGCCTCCGGCGACAGAAGCGTGCGGCATCAGACGGACATTGTTGAGGACGATGTCCAGAGCGAAATGACGCGGATGCGGTGATTTCATGAATCCGCCTGCGATGAGGGGACGGAGCGGGCAGACGGTCGCTTCGCACTGTTCGACATCGTTCGAAGTGATGGGCCGAGCCGGACGAGGCGCCGCGTAAAGTCTGCGATGCTTCTATACTCCTGCTGGGGAAAGCGCCGGCGGCGCCATGCGTACTCCAGACCGAAGAAGCCAGCGATTACGACGTAGTTCAAGACGTTCGCGAACAGGCTCCAGATGCGCTGCGGAACCACCACCGGTGGTGTAATGCCGGCGGCCAGGAGCAAGCCATTCGGAGAGGCGCAAAGCGCGAGTCCGAGGTTCACGGTGGCAAGGGTCGCAAGGAGGATGGTCCAGAGCCACGTCAGGTTACGGGCGTAGCTGAAGATGGCGGGTTCCAGGATCTCCGCGGGATCGTGCAATGCACGAACGATCCGCTCGATCAATGGCGTCTCGCCGGGGCGCAAGGTGTGTCCGAAAGCCCACGCCATGAATGCCATGATCAGCACCGGCGGGGCGTATAGCGCAAGCTCTATCGCCCCCGAATGCAGAAGCCGCGCTGCACCAAGCCCCGCGATCACAAGCGTGATCCAGGCGAGCTTGCTGCCGCGCAGCAGCGCCGGCCCAAGGACCAGTACCGCCAGGATGACTACCGCCGCCAGCGTCCACAGCCGATTTTCGCTGAGGATCGCGGCATGCGCGAACAGCGGGTAAGTCACTGCCAATGGCCACAGGCTTCGAGAACGAGCACGCTTTTCCGTGGTTTTCGCCATAATCGATGGGTCGAGAGACTAGCATTCTTTTCGCATGTCGCCGGACGCCGAGTCGAACTCCATGACGACCGCCCAATCCTCGGCCAAGTGTTGCGGCCACTCCCGGGTTTCGAGCGGAGTGTCTCTGATCACCTGCGGTTCGCCCACTCTTACCAGTGCAAGCCGCAACAGCGGCCTCGGCGCAAATACGGTGGCGTGCCAGTGGCGACACGTGGGCACTTGTGCGTGCCAGCGTCGATTTGAATCAATGAAAGCGCAGTGGTGCAGGGCGTCAAGGAAGTTCATCGTCAGGGCCTTCGCAAAGGCTTCCTTGAGCGTCCACAAGATGTAGAAAACGTTGCCGCGTTCCGCCGTATCGTTGACAGACGCCAGGTAATCAACTTCGCCTTCGGCAAAACCGATCCGCGCCATATCAAGATACGCTCGCGGGCGAATGCTTTCGATATCGACGCCGACTTCGAGAGGATGCGGCGCAACGGCCAGCGCGGCGTAAGCGGCACTGTGCGAAAGGCTGCTGGCACAGCGCGAAAGATCCGGCGTGTGGGCGGTAAGCGCACGGCTGACTGCCCAGTCCCTGCGCCTTCGTTCGGTCCGAAGGGACTGCCACTCGGTTTTCTGTGCCGCTGACAGCTTTTCCGGCTCGAACAGATCGGCCGCACCGGGCGTTGCCAGCCAGAGCGTGATTGGATTGGACGGAGCCGCGCGCGGGTTCATTTTCTCAAGGGCTGGCATGTCGGTACTATGCGTTACCCATGCAAGCTTGCCTCAACCCGGACAGTTATAGAATCACTGGTTACGGCGGTACTCCGTGACTGTGACTCTGGCGCTTGCGAGGGGTCGACTTGAAAAAGACTGACTGGCCTCTCTGGCGTCTGTTCGCAACCGGTCTCAGCTATGCATTGTTCGGGATGGCGGGGCTGGTGCTCGGGCTCGTCGTCTTTCCGGCCCTGGCCCTGCTGCCGGGCAGTGCAGCTCGGCGTCGTCGGCGTGCACGCCTGATCGTCCAGCGGGCTCTGCGCCTGTTCGTCTGGATCATGAACGCGCTTGGCGTTCTTACCTACGACTTCGCGGGCGCCGAGCGGCTGGGTCGGAAAGGGCAGCTGATTGTCGCCAATCACCCGACGCTGCTCGATGTCGTGTTTCTCGTCGCCGCCACGCCCGAGCCCGCATGCGTCGTCAAAGCGGCTCTCTGGCGGAATCCCTTTACGAGGTTTGTCGTTCAGTCGGCCGGTTATATCAGCAACAGCCCGACCGATGCGATGATCGAGGGGTCGATGGCAGCCCTGGAGGAAGGTGAGTGCCTCATCCTCTTTCCGGAGGGCACGCGTACCCGGCCCGGGCAGGCGATGCAGTTCCATCGAGGCGCGGCAAACATCGCCGTGCGAGCCGCCAGGATCCTGACGCCGGTTTACGTGAGTTGTATTCCGCTGACGCTGACCAAGTTCGAACCCTGGTACCGAATCCCGCCGCGGCGCCCGCATTTCAGTTTCGTCATCGGCGCGGATATCGATCTTGCTCCGTATCGGGAAGCCCCCGCCCCGGTGGCATCCCGCGCGCTCAACCAATACCTGTTGGTGCATTACCGGGAGACGCTCGATTCAGTGGACTGAACTCAACTATATGAAAAATATGGAATTGTCTCGGCCCCGCCAAGAGGCATGTGCACTGGTGCAGGCGGGCGACGGCCGGCGATCTGGCACCCCGACGTTCCGGTTCCAAAATCGGCCACGGATTGACGTACAATCGCCGTTTAGTTTTCCTTTCAGAAACATTGGCTTAAATGAGAACCAAGGACGAAATTCTCGAGGAAATCCGGGCCTCACTGGTCGAGTTGTTCGAACTGCAGCCGTCACAGGTTACCGCCGAGGCCAGACTGGACGAGGACCTGGAAATTGACAGTATTGATGCGGTCGACCTGATGGACCGTCTCCGCCGCAAGACCGGCAAAAAGATTTCCGCCGATGATTTTCGTTCTGTGCGTACGGTCGGAGAACTGGTCGACGTCGTGTACCGACTCGTTCAAGTGTGATTCCCGGCAGACCCCGCCGCGGGATCGACTCGGCGCTACAGGCTGCAGTGCGCCAACTCACAAGCCACGAGTGGATTTCTGCAGCAATGGTGCTTCGCCCGCTCGAAACAGAGAGATTTCCGGGCACGATCGTAGTGGTACCGAGCCCCGCGGGCGTCAAAGCGCTGCGGCGCAGCGGCAAGCAGTTCCTCGTGCGGGCCTGGAAGAGTCAACTCGGTGCATGCCCGGATCTGCAATGGAGCCTGCTTGAAGACTTACCGGCTTCCGGTGAGGATCCGCAGCAGCGATTGCGCGCGTCGAGAGAGTGGCCGATGATTCTCGAGACAGGATTCACCACAGAGCATTCGATCGAATTGCGCGTCGGCGTCCCCTATGACCTGGAGATTTTTGATGGGCATTTCCCGGCAATTCCAATTGTTCCGGGTGTCGTGCAGATCGGCTGGGCGGTCCGCGCGGCGAGAACTCATCTGGGCGTGTCCGGCTTTCTTTGCGCGTTGGAGAAAATCAAGTTTCGGCGCATCGTCCAACCCGGCGATCAACTGCTCTTACGGCTCGACTACGAGCCGACCGGTAGGCTGCTGCGTTTCCGCTATTCCCATGATGGAACCCTTGCCTCATCGGGTGAGGTGAGCTTCGAGGTCGACGATGTATAGCGCGTGCGCTCTGGTTCCCGTCTTCAATCACGAGCATGCCGTGGGTCGCGTCGTTGCGGACCTGCGTTCCAACGGGCTGGCCGTTGTCCTGGTAGACGATGGCTCTGGCCCGGCATGCGCGGCGGAACTTGATCGTCTCGCTGCAGCAGACCGTGAGGTTCAACTCGTCCGTCTCGCTGAGAACCAGGGTAAGGGTGGGGCGGTAATGGCGGGCTTGCGTGCGGCAGCGGCGGCCGGGTTTACACACGCACTGCAGGTCGATGCGGACGGGCAGCATGATTCGGGAGCGGTCATTGGCTTTCTTGCAGCATCGCAGGCGGAACCCGAAAAAGTGATCTGTGGTGAGCCTGTGTTTGACGCGTCCATGCCGAGATCGCGGCACTATGGCCGGTACCTCACCCACACACTGGTATGGTTGAATACGCTGTCATTTGAAATACGTGACTCGATGTGCGGCTTTCGCGTGTACCCGCTGAATCGCGTCCTGCCATTGCTGGACGATGAGTCGCCGGGCCGGCGAATGGATTTCGATATCGAGGTCCTGGTCAGACTGTACTGGCGGGAGGCCGGTACGCGCTGGCTGCCGATCCGGGTTTCCTATCCGGCCGATGGCGTCTCTCATTTCCGGCTGGTGCATGACAACTGGCTGATTACCCGCATGCACCTGCGTCTGTTTTTCGGAATGCTAAGACGATTTCCACGGCTCGTCGTCCGGCGGTCGCGCGCGCGGTCGACCAGGAGCCGGGTGGCCATATGAGGGCCAGAGGCGTACTCGCGGCGGAAATCGAATTCGATGTGGCGTTTCACGATGTCGACATGGTGGCGGTCGTATGGCATGGCCACTACCTGCGTTACCTCGAGAATGCCCGCTGGGCACTGATGGACCGGCTGGGTTACGGTTTGCAGCAGATGCTCGGGTCCGGTTTTGCCTGGCCGGTGGTGGACCTGCACACCAAATACATTCGCCCGGCACGATTTGGCGACCGGCTTCGCACAAGGGCATCGCTGGTGGAGTGGGAAAGCCGTCTGGCGATCAACTACTTGATCACGGATATTGAAAGTCGCCAGCGTGTCCTGAGAGCCCGTACGGTCCAGGTTGCGGTCGACGCCAGCACCGGCGAACTGCAGTTCGCCTGCCCGGCTCACTTCGTAGAAAAAGTGCGGGCTGCGCTGGCGGAGAACGAACAGTGATTCGTGCGATAGCGGCCCAGCCAGCGCGGCGCGCTTGGGCACGCAATTGAAATCGCAGGTCCGGGTGTCGTGACGACGCCGCCACTGCCGGCTCTGGAGCGGCTGGTGCCACACAAGGGCAACGCCGTTTTGCTGGACGAAGTGATCCATGTTGACGATGCGGGGCTGACTGCGGGCTTTCGAGTCCGGGCGGCCACCTCGTTCAGCGACGAAAACGGCAACCTGCCCGGCTGGGTGGGAGCGGAGATCATGGCGCAGGCTGTAGCGGCCTTCGCGGGATACGAATCTCATCGAGATCGTGGTCAGCCCGCCGAGCTTGGCTTGTTGCTTGGCGTTCGCAACTTCCGCAGCGTGGTCGACTGCTACCGCCTGGGCCAGTCATTGCTGGTTGAAGTGTCGCCGTCATCCAGAGATGACGATGGGACCGGAGTCTTCGACTGTAACATTACGTATGATAACGAAATTCTTGCCTCTGGCAGGCTGACGGTTTGGCAGCCGCGAAACGCGGATGAATTGCTGGCGATCGGGGGGCAGGCATGAATGCGCGAGGAACGGTGCTGGTTACAGGGTCCAGTCGAGGCATCGGTCGAGCAATCGTTCTGCGCCTGGCACGGGACGGCTACGACATCGTCGTACATTGTCGTTCGCGTCTCGATCAGGCCGCTGAGGTCGTCTCAAGCGTTCAGAGCCTCGGCCGATCAGCGCGCTGCCTGGCGTTCGATGTCGGGGAACGCGACGAATGTGCGGAGCGCATCGCCGCAGATATCGAGCAGCACGGCACTTACTACGGCGTAGTCTGCAACGCGGGCCTGACTCGTGACGACGCGTTTCCGGCGATGAGCGGAGAGGCCTGGGACAGTGTTATTCGAGCTAATCTGGATGCGTTCTACAATGTTCTTAAGCCGCTGGTGATGCCAATGGTTCGGCGCAGGTCACCCGGGCGCATCGTTACGCTGTCGTCGGTTTCCGGCCTGATCGGGAATCGGGGCCAGGTGAACTACAGTGCGGCGAAGGCCGGGGTAATTGGCGCGACCAAGGCGCTTGCAGTCGAACTGGCAAAGCGCAGTATCACGGTGAACTGTGTGGCACCGGGCCTGATCGAAACGGACATGACTGATGCGCATGTTCCGGTGGAAGAAATACTGAAGGCCATCCCAGCCAGACGCATGGGTACGCCCGAAGAAGTGGCAGCGGTGGTTGGCTTCCTGATGTCGCCGGATGCTGCCTACATCACACGCCAGGTCATTGCGGTCAATGGAGGGCTGTGCTGATGCCGCGAGTCGTGGTCACGGGCATGGGCACGCTTTCGGCGCTGGGATCAGACTGGGATGCGGTTGAGGCTCGTCTGCGTGCCGGACGCAATGCCGTGAAATTCATGCCCGACTGGGAGCAATATACCGATCTCGCCACCCGGCTTGGATCGCCGATCGAGGATTTTCAGCCTCCCGCGCATTGGACGCGCAAGCAATTGCGCAGCATGGGGCGGGTGTCGCAACTGGCCGTGAGGGCCGCGGAGATGGCGTTGGCGGACGCAGGGTTGCTCGGCGATCCGCTGCTGCGTTCCGGCACGGTTGGCGTAGCCTGCGGATCTTCGGTTGGCAGCACCACGGATATCCGCGAGTTCGCGAGAATGCTGATCGACGGCAAGTCCGCCGGTCTGAATGCGAACTCCTATGTGCGCATCATGCCGCATACGACCGGCGCCAATATCGGGATATTTTTCGGTCTGCGGGGCCGGGTCATTCCAACCTCCAGCGCCTGCACTTCCGGCAGCCAGGGCGTGGGGTTTGCCTATGAGGCGATCAAGCACGGTTACCAGACGGTGATGCTTGGCGGCGGGGCCGAAGAACTCTGCGCCAGTGAGGCCGTTGCATTTGACACGCTTTATGCTGCCAGTCGCAGGAATGATGAGCCAGAGAAGACGCCCCGACCCTACGACCGTGATCGCGACGGCCTGGTCATCGGCGAAGGGGGCGGCATGCTGGTGCTCGAAGAGTTGGAGCACGCGCGTACAAGAGGCGCGCGCATTCATGCGGAGGTTGTCGGTTTTGCGACAAACTCGGACGGCGCGCACGTTACCCATCCGCGCGAAGAGACGATGGCGATAGTTATGCAGTTGGCGCTGCGCGACGCGGGTCTTCCGGCGTCGGTGATCGGATACGTCAACGGGCACGGAACAGCGACGGAGCACGGTGACATCGCCGAGACAAGAGCCACCGAGGCAGTCTTCGGTTCGGCCGTTCCCATCAGTTCGCAAAAGAGCTATGTGGGCCATACGCTCGGCGCATGCGGTGCGCTCGAGTCGATCTTCAGCATCGAGATGATGCGAGCGAAATGGTTTGCGCCGACGATCAATCTCGAGAATATCGATGATCGATGTGGCGAACTCGACTACATCACCGGGGACGGACGTTGCCTGGATGTGGAATACGTCGTGAACAATAACTTCGCCTTCGGCGGAGTGAATACCTCACTTATCTTTCGGAGATGGCGTTGAAAACAGCAATTGGCACGGTGCGCTTCGTTGGGGCTCTGTTAGTAATGATGCTTCTCGTGTCGGCGCCGGTGATGGCGGCTAAGCCCATTCATGACGTCCTGGATCACCCGATCACGTGGCCCTCGGGTACGCCGGGTTCCATGGACGAGGTGCAGGTAGCCGTATTGGGTGGGCTCGTGGCCAAGGGCTGGACGGGCTCTGTCATCGGGCCGGGGCACATTCGCGGCGATATACTGGTCCGCGGGAGGCATCGTGCGCAGATCGATATTACGTTCGACCGGGAGAAGTACTCAATCGTCTATGTCAGCAGTGAAAATCTTGATTACAACCCGGGCAAGAACACCATTCATCGCAACTACAACAATTGGATCATCTACCTGCAGCGGAGCATCGACCAGCAGTTGATCCAATCGCAGTCCCCGTAGGTGGATGCGGAGACTCCGGCGTTCAGCGGGCATGAGCGCATCAGACAGAGGAGGCGTTTCGATCGATACAATTGACTCCAGTTCATACAGCCAGGCAACTGCGCCAGATGAACAGGCCAGGTCCGCGAACATGTCCGTTTTGCCGGGTGTGCCTCCGGATCGGCCCCTGCTGAGAGTCGGTGATCGGGTGATCACAGCGGAAGAATTCCTCGCGTTTGCGACGCGGGTTGCGGCAGGGCTGCCACGCGGCTCAACGGCGTTGAACCTCTGTGAACGCCGTGACGCGTTCATGATTGCCTTTGTCGCAATGCTGTGTCGACAGCAGGTCTGCCTGATGCCATCGTCGAGGGCTGCGGCGGCGATCAATGAGGTGCTGGCGGAGTATCCTGGCTCCTTCGCATGCGATGACAGGCTGATTGACGGTCTGTGCGGTCATTCTGAACGGGCCTTCGGAATTGTGCCCGAGATACCCGTCGCGCAGGTCGCGGCGATCGGTTTCACCTCCGGCAGCACCGGCCAACCGAGGCCCAACGCCAAGCAATGGGGAGGCTTTGTCGCGTCCACGGCCTTTAATGCTGAGCAAGTGCGAAAAGCGCTCGATGTTCACGATGAACGGACGCCGTGGATCGTGGCCACGGTGCCGCCGCAACATATGTACGGTATGGAAATGTCAGTCCTGATGCCGCTGCTGGCCGGGATGGCGGTCCATGCGGGCCGGCCATTGTTTCCGGCCGACATTTCCAGGGCGCTCGAAGAGGTGCCGGAGCCGCGAGTACTGGTGAGTACACCGGTTCACCTGAAGGCGCTGGTCGAGTACCCATTCCCCTTGCCAGCCATCGCATTGATTATTTGTGCGACGGCGCCACTGTCCGCGGATCTCGCGTGCCGCGCGGAGAGGCGTCTAGGTGCCCCCTTGCTTGAACTGTTTGGCGCGACCGAGACCTGTGTCATTGCCGCTCGGCAGACCGCGCGCGAAAAGTCGTGGCGCCCGTACCGAGGTGTCAGTCTGCGGACTGTCGAAGGCGGTACGCTGGCCGAGGCGCCCTGGTTTGAATCCCCGACCTTGCTTCCCGACACACTGTGCGTCGATGCCGAAGGATGCTTCGTTGTCGCCGGGCGCGAAGCCGACGTCGTTGAGGTGGCTGGTAAGCGGACATCACTTGCGGAGATGACGCGCAGACTGCTTTCGCTCGATGGCGTTACGGACGCGGTCGTGTTTCAGCCGGGAGACGCCGGAACCGGGAAGGTGCGGCGCCTTGCTGCGCTGGTGGTCGCCGATGGAGTGAAAGCAAGTGAAATCATCGCGCGCCTGGGGGCTGATATAGATCCCGTTTTCCTGCCCCGCCCTTTACGGCTGGTGCCGAAGTTGCCGCGAAATGATGTAGGAAAACTAAGGCGCTCCGAACTGCTCGCGATGCTCGCTGGCGATGGCCGCAAAGATAGCTAGGTACCGGTTGATTGCGTTCACGCAACTAGGCTGGCACAGGCGCCGCCAGCACGGCCTCGATTTCCAGGGCCAGTTCCTCGCGGCAGATGTCCGCGGCAAGAATCAGCAGCGAAACATCGGGGTCCAGCACCTGCCTCAACCGCGTCTCGACGATTTCGGCAGCGTCTGCATCACGTACATAGACCTTGAGCAGGCTTCCCGGTCCGATGGACGACACCGATGCGCCAGTGACGGTTGAGGCTTGAATCAACAACGCGTCGATATTTGCGAGCGTCTCATCAAGCTGGGCCCTGACATCGCCCGGATGTCGCGACAGGTGGCCGACGATGCTGGCCGTGCCGGATACCAACAGCACACGGTTGTTGACCAGCATGGCGCGCGAGAAGCTTGGCGAAGCCGGGCCGTACTGCCTCGGATAACGGTACGCGCTGACCTGCCTGGGATTTTCAATCGACTGGCCGGGATTGCGGCCGGCTAGCCAACAGATCTGCAGCGTTCGCCTTGCGTCCTGTCGGCCGACTGCGGTGGCGGCCGGGAACCGCTTGCCGGTCACGTTCCGCGCGTACGCGCTGAATGCCTGAGCACGACCGAGACAAAACAGCTTGTATCGTTCGGCGTCGTTCGAGCCCACGTTGATTCCGCCAAGGAAAGCCCAGGTCCTCAGCAGATGACCGATCTCGGACTCTGCATGAAACTGGAGTATCTGCCGATATGCCGCTTCAGCGGTCTGCGCGACTCCGCCGAATTCATCCTCGTCAAACTCAATCATGCCAGCCAGCCAGTCGCCATCTTCGGCGAAGCGAATCGACCCGTTCAGTCCGCGTCGGACCGGTGCAGAGCCTCGCCAAATTTCACGCAGTCCCGCGCCGATTAACGGCTGGAGGTTGACGTGAATATCGCGCGGGTCTGACAGAGTGCGAGTATCACTGCCAAATACGACAGCTGCCAGAGCGTCGGCGGGGAGAGGTTCGCCCGGCGGATTTCGCGAATATTCGGCGGTGAGTCTTCCCGCTGGAATGTCGTTCTCCGACACCTCAGCTTGCGTCCTGGTCAGTCGTGCCACCGGTGAAAGTGGCACGCGTCTGGCGGCGCCTGAACAGATGACTGCGAGCCTGCTCACCGAGAATGCCGAGTGCCGTCAGTCGATAGATCATCTTGAACACGTTGATTCGCCAGTGCACTCCGTTGTCGCGGTATACGTCGCCGGCCAGCATGGAAATGATCGCCTGTTCGAGTTGCCAGTCATTGCGTGGATTAGCGAACAATTTTCTCATGGCCGGCGAAGTGAATCGGTATATGAACCAGGACAAGGTATCGAGTCCCCGGCTGTTCTCTTTGCGGTAGCGCCTCTGCAAGGATTTTTCCCTCGAGGGCTGCCGCAGCACCTGATCAACAGTGTCTGCCGCGGCTTCCGCTCCGTGCATCGCGAGATATACACCGCTGGAAAAAACCGGGTCTACAAAGGTATAGGCATCACCGACCATCAGCCAGCCGGGTCCGGTCATCTTCTCGCATACATAAGAATAGTTACCGGTCGCGTGCAGATTGCCGATGATTTCGGCTGCTTCCATCCTTTCGGCAACTTCAGGGATGCAGCGAAGCGTCTGAATCAGGAACTCGCGGTTGTTTGTTCGCCGCGTCTTCAGGTGCTCAGGCCAGCAGACGACGCCAATACTCGTCACATCGCCTTGCAGTGGGATCATCCACACCCATCCATGCTCAAACCCGCAGACCGTGATGTTGCCCTGGTTCTCTCCGGGGCGGCGGGTGATGCCTTTGAAATGCGCGAACAATGCGGCGCTTTGATGCCGGGGATGTCTTCTCTTGATGCCGAACTGGTTACCGAGCAGTGTATCGCGTCCGCTGGCATCCACGAGGTAGCGGCCGGTGCATTCAAATTCGGTGCCCGAGTCACTTTTCCCTCTTGCGATGACCTGATCACCAGCGAGATCAACCGACGAAACCCGGTGTCCCTGCAATGCGGTGACTCCGTTGGCCCCGGCGTTCTCAAAAAGAAGCGTGTCCAGTTCTTCCCTCTTGACCTGGAAGGCATACGGCCATGTCGGGTCCAGCGCGCGCCCGAACGGGAAGACCGCCGGATTCGACCCGGTTACTCCGATGATCTCAGCGGCCATCTTGCGAACCCCAATCCGCTCCACGGCGTCAAGAATCCCCAGTCTTTCGAAAATCGGCAGATTCATCGGCAGCAGTGACTCGCCGATGTGGAATCGAGGATGGCGGGACTTTTCGAGCAGGGTGACCGACCAGCCTCGCCGGGCAAGGAAGGTTGCAGCCGTGCAGCCGGCCGGTCCGCCGCCGACAACGACGACGTCGCACTGCGGTGGGGCAGAGCTGCGAAGCTGGGTATCACTAGAGGGCACGGGCAATGTACAGGTGGCCTGATATCGACGCCATGATACACTTTCGGGCTGCCGAGAATCATAGGCAAACACGCGGAATACACGATGGCAGCAACTCAAACCCCGGACGAGAAAGAAGTGGCGGAATTGATCGTTACGTCGCTGAATCTCGAGGATGTCGAGCCGGGCAGCATCGATCCGGATGCGCCTTTGTTCGGCTCCGGCCTCGGGCTCGACTCGATCGATGCGCTTGAGCTTGCGCTGGAGATATCGAAGCGCTACGGCGTTCAGTTGAAGGCGGACGACAAGGAAAACGAGCAGATATTCGCATCACTGCGATCGTTGTCCGGCCACATTCAAGAGCAACGGACCAGCTAGCTGTCCGCCCGGCCCCGCGACCGTTCGTCGAGGACACACATCTTTATCCAGTACAGAGTCGACGGCTGATGAAACCGCTGCGAATTGCCGCCTATTCGATCGCATGCGCAGCCGGCGTCGGGCGGGCCGCGCTTCTTGACGCGATCGAGGGCAGAGCTTCCGGCCTTCGGCCTGACGACTTCAGCGAACCGACCTTGCCAGCCTGGATTGGCCGCGTTGCCGGCATCGAAGATCAGCCGCTGCCGGCCACGCTGGACATCTGGGAGTGCAGGAACAATCGCCTCGCGTGGCTGGCACTTTGCACGGATGGATTCAGGGAGTACGTGGCGCGGGCGCGCCGGCGACTGGGCGCCGATCGTATCGCCGTGGTGATTGGCACATCAACGTCGAGCATCGGGGCCACCGAAGATGCTTATCGGCGCCTGTTGCCGGACGGGACGTATCCGCCCGATCTTCGTCGGCCGGTCGTTCATCAGCCTCATTCGCTGGGTGGCTTTGTACAAAATGCGCTCGATCTCAGCGGCGTGTGTGTGACAGTCGGTACCGCTTGTTCTTCCAGCGCCAAGGTCTTCGCCCAGGCGGAGCGACTCATCAGACTGGGCCTGGCTGACGCGGCGGTCGTTGGTGGAGTCGATTCGCTTTGCGGCAGTGTTTTGTTCGGATTCAATTCACTCGAACTGGTGTCGCAAGAGCCCTGTCGTCCTTTCGATGCCCACCGCCAGGGCATCAGCCTCGGCGAGGCGGGTGGTTTCGCATTCCTGGAGCGCGACGGTGAGGTTGGTCCCTGGCTGCTCGGTTACGGTGAGTCCAGCGATGCCTATCACATGTCATCGCCGCATCCCGAGGGCGCGGGCGCCAGGCTGGCCATAGAGGACGCGCTGGCCGTCGCCGGTCTGGCTCCGCAGGCGATTGACTACATCAACCTGCACGGCACGGCGAGCCTGAAAAACGACGAAGTCGAGGCCGGCCTGATCGCCGAGCTGTTTCCCGCGAGCACGATCGCCAGCTCAACGAAGGGCTGGACCGGGCACACGCTCGGTGCGGCGGGTATCACTGAGGCAGTCATTACGATGTTGGCCATGGAAACAGGTCTGGTGCCGGGTACTTTGAACGCTGAGCACCTGGACCCGTCCTGCGGCCCGCAGATTCGCATCGCCAATGAGCACAGGGAAATCTCCCACGCGCTCAGTAACTCCTTTGGATTCGGCGGCAGTAACTGCGTCCTGCTGTTCGGCAAGGACGCCGCATGATTGCACGTACTGCCTTCATTGAAGGGGTCGGATTCTGGGCACCAAGGCTTCCGGGCTGGGAGATAGCAGCGGCGGTCCTTCGGGGTGAGGTCAGCGCGCCGGAGCAGGCCGCGAAGCGTCCCTCGCCGGAACTCCTGGCGCCTACCGAACGTCGGCGCGCGCCCGGTACCGTGGCCGTTGCGCTGGAGGTGGCCGGCGCTGCCTGTCGGAGTGCGGGAGTCGAACCCGATGCCCTGCCGAGCGTGTTTGCGTCGACCCATGGCGACCTGGCTATCAACGACTACATGAGCGGCACACTGGCGCAAACGCCGACGTTGATTTCTCCGATCAAATTTCACAATTCGGTGCATAACGCCGCCGCCGGGTACTGGACTATCGGCGCCCGCTGCAACCAGCCGTACACGGCACTGAGTGCTTTCGGGAACACATTCGGCGAGGGCATGCTGGAGGCGCTCGTCCAGGCGGCTTGCAATGACCGCGCCGTTCTCCTCGTAGCCTATGACATCCAGGCCGAGGGACCTTTGGCCACGATATCGCCGAGCAATGGAATGCTCGGTGTGGGCCTTGTGATTGCGCCTCGCCCGAGCGAGGCGACGCGGGCCCGACTGACCTGGCTGCCAATCCCGGGTGAGCGGCTTACTCAGCCTCTGGACCGTAACGCAGGCCTTGTGGCCGAGAACGCGATGGCGCCCTGCCTGCCGTTTTTCGAGGCGCTGGCAGAGGCGAGGTCTGACACCCTTCATATCGGGCTCGGGCCGCAGTTGACGCTCCAGATGTCAGTCAACACTGTTTGCTCCGAGCCCGGGTTCGGCGCCCCGGTAGCGAGTTCCGCATGACAAAACGCGCCAGGCCTTACGATGTACTGATACTCGGCGGCGGCCTGGCGGGTCTCACTTTAGCGTTGCAATTGCGGCAACGTTTTGACGATATCGAAATTCTTGTGTTGGAGCGACGCCAGGGACTGGCTCCGGTATCAACTCATAAAGTTGGCGAGTCGTCCGTGGAACTTGCAGCAAACTATTTCGATACCGTGTTAGGTCTGAAGGATCACCTGGCCTCACAGCAGCTGAAGAAGTTCGGTTTCCGCTTCTTCTTTTCAGATGCCAGAAGGGACATCGATGCCGTGCTCGAGATGGGCTCCGGCCATTACATGTCGACGCCGGCTTATCAGATCGATCGAGGCAGCTTCGAGAATTTTCTGGGCGAGCGAGTACGGGCAGCGGGGGTGCAACTGCAATCCGGCGCGACCGTGCGCGAAATCACGCTTGGGGAGGGTCAGGAACTGCACCGCGTTGACGCGGACGTCGACGGCGTGGTGGGCCAGGAATTCCTGGCGAAGTGGCTGATCGATGCCTCAGGCCGTGCAGGACTGCTGAAGCGACGACTGGGACTGGGCTTGCCCAGCAAACACGATATCAACAGTGTCTGGTTTCGTATCGGCGGTCGCATCGATATTGACCGATGGTCCGATGACCCCGAATGGCTGGCGCGCTGTGAGCAGCCCTTGCGATGGCTGTCGACCAGTCACCTGGTCGGCGAGGGATACTGGGTCTGGTTGATCCCGCTCGCCTCGGGGTCTCATTCGGTCGGCATCGTTGCGGATGCGAGCGCACACCCGCTGAATCAAATGAACAGTTTCGATAAGGCGCTCGAGTGGCTCAAGCATCGCCAGCCGAGACTGGCCGACGATCTCGGCTCCAGGCGCCACCTCTTACAGGATTTCGGATTCCTGAAAAGGCTTTCTTACGATTGCGAGCGATTATTTTCCGGTGATCGCTGGGCGATTACCGGAGAAGCCGGGGTTTTTCTCGATCCTTTCTACTCGCCCGGAAGCGACTTCATCGCGATCTCCAATACGTTTATTACCGAGCTGGTCGCTGCCGATCGGGCCGGTACTCCGGTCCCCGCATTCGCGCGGATCTACGAGCAGCTCTTCCGGTCGTTCATCGACAGTACGATGTCTCTCTACCAGGGCCAGTACGGGCTTTTCGGGGACCCGGAGGTATTGCCGGTCAAGGTGATCTGGGACTACACATACTATTGGGGCGTCCTGTGCCAACTGTTTTTTCAACGGCGGTTAACCGATGTCCGGATGTACTCGCGCCTCGACGATGAACTGACGGGCAGCAGGTTATTGAACCAGGCGATGCAACGCTTTTTCCGCCAATGGTCATTGTGCAGCGAACGTCGAAACCGGGCTGCGATGCTCGATCAAGGCAAGGTTGACTGGATTGCGGAACTGAATCGTGGCCTGCGAGACTCGCTCGACGACGCATCGTTCGATGCGCGAATCCGTGAAACAACCGGTCAATTGCGCACCCTGGCCCGGGAGATCGTCGATGCGGCCTGTGGACAGCATCCGGGTCTCGACGGAAGCGAACTGGATTCGCTGCTGGTGAGCCATCAGGGACAAGCCGGACCGATCGGCATGCTTGCGGAGACTACGGCGTAGGAAGGCTTGATACGGTCTGGCCGTCCGCAGGCGGTTCTCCTGGATTCCCTATCAGCTTCGCCCGCTAAGCGGGCCCGCTTTTCCCGCTCTGCCGGGATTCAGGTGCTGGGCTGAATGGCGATCGTCGCCCGTCCTTCCGCCAGCAGGAGCCCGTTGTGCAGGATGCGAAAAGAATACTGCCAGGCTGAATCGCTACCGTGCAGGCGGCGGGCTTCGACCGTCAATTCGCCGGGCAGGTCGCTGACATAGTCGCAGGCAAGGACGACGTCGCGCAGCGAGACGAGCATGCCAGGCCGGACCGGCCCGTCGTGGCTCATCGCCGTGAGACCACCGTGTACAGCCGTGGCCTGAGCGCCGTACTCGCACAAGTGAATTGCGCGCAGCCCTCTCGCGGTGGCAAGCGGGTTATCAGTGGCCCTGTGACTGGACGTCGCCAGGGTAATACCGTCATCGTCCCACTGCAGGATACGATCGAGAAGGCACATGCGACCGGCATGCGGAATGAGTTCCTCGATTTCGTCAGTCATGAAAACCTGCGGCGACACTCGCCGGTCTTGTCATCAGCATCGAGAGAATGAAGTTAAACGCCACACCAATTGCCACAGTGACTCCGATTGCCTGAAGTACCGGCAGTGTGGAGAAGGCGAGCAAGGCGAACACCATCAAAGTCGACATTGAGCAGACGAGTACCGCATGCAGGGTTCTGCGCTGCTCTTTGGTGTCGTCGGCCGCACGCTCGAAAAACAGTGCGTAGTCCAGCCCGAGCCCGGCAGCCAATACAAGCGATATCAGGTGAAACAGGTTCAGCGGCATGTCTGCCAGTCGCAATATCGCGAGAATCACCAGGGTCGTCAGTGCCATCGGCGCGACAACCCGCCGAACCCGGTGCCAGTCTCCGAGTGCGACCCGGACCACCGTGATCAGCATCAGCGCCGAAACCGCGAGGCACCAGAGAATTCGCTCACGCTGGTGCACGATGAGCCCCTCGGAAGCCTGTTTCAAGTCGAGCAGCACGACGCTGTCGTATCGTTGTGCCAATTCCTCGACGGCGTGCTTGTTGTGGATGCCCGAAAGTGTGATGAGTCCTGTCCAGCCTTCGTCGCCCTCCAGCAGCAGACTGCTGACCCGGGACCTCAATGCCGTGTCCGTCAGATCAAAGACCCGAAGTGCCGGCAATGAGCGCGCTTGCTCGACGTCTTTCAGAAACGGCAGGAATGTGTCCGCTCGGAAGGGGGACGAGGCGAGCGCAGTGTTCAGTGCGGCACTTAGCGCGGCCGGAGGCGGAAGGTGGCCTTGCCGACGCGACTGCGTGGCAACGCTCGGCAGATAGCGCGCAGCGTGGTCGAACCCGTCCAGGGCACCACGATTGACAAGATCGGATAACGACGAGTCGAGCGCTTCGGCCGTTGCCAGCACGGCTTCATCCGTTGGCCCCTGGATGACCAGGAGGTTGCGGATGTCAGGCGCACCGAGCTCCTGGCGCATCGCAGCGTCGCGCATAATCAGTGCGCGCGGCACCGGCGTCAGTGCACCGAGATCATTCGACCAGAATGGTCCCGGTGACAAGGCGATCACGGCTATGCAGACGAGTGTCGTTGTTATCGCGATCCAGCGCCATCGCGGAAGTCCGTTAATCGCCGTCCAGAGTCGGCCAAGCGTACTTGACTCTGCCAGGTCGGGTCGCTGTTGAGGCAGCAAATGAGGCAGAAGGTAGCGTGTCGTCAGGCCAGCTACTGCCAGGCCGGTGATCGTGAACACAGACAATTGCGCAAGGCCTTTGACTCCCGAAAAGAGGAAAGCAAGGTACCCCACGCAGGTGCTCAGAAGTCCGGTCGCAAGGGTTGGCCACAGGCTTCGAACGACCTGAATCGGGTTGCGACCTGCTTGCTGATGGCTGAAGAGATGCATCGGGTAGTCCTGTGCCACCCCAATGAGCGTGAAGCCGAACGCGAGCGTTATTCCGTGTACGGTGCCAAAAACGGTGCTCACGGCCGCGAGCGCGGCGACACCGGCGCTCAGTAGCGGCAGGGCAGCCAGAAACAGCATCGGAACACTGCGGTAGGCCACAAGAAGCAACAGCGTGAGTCCGGCCGTGGCAAGCGTCCCAATCTGCTGCGCTTCATGTTGCGTGCGATCCTTCATCAACACGGAAAAGGCACCCGGTCCGCTGATTTCTATCGCCTGCCCGGGGCTGGTTCTTACGGCCAGGAAATGCTCATTCAGCGCGTCCAGCGCTTCGCGCTGCCCATCGGGGTCGAAACCGGTAGCCCTCGTGGATGCAACGAGCAGGGCGGTCGCGCCGATCGCGTCGAACCAGACGCCCTGGTATGTAGTCGGCTCGCGCGGGGGGCGCCAGGATTCGGCGACTTTCAGTAACTCCAGGCTCGGGTCGTGCGGCAGCCAGGGCTCCAGAAAACCGGCAGCTGGGGATGAGAGATCCCGCGCTCGCTCGGTCAGTTGTGCGCGGAGAAACGCCTCATCGAAACTGGACTCGTCCAACGTCGATGAAAGCAGATACCGGTAGTCCATCAGCTGCTCCGGCAGCTCATCGAGATTCACCTCACCATTCGTCGCGAACTGGAAATCCGGATCACTGTTCAGCGCGTCCGTCAGGGCGCTGGAGGCAGAGGACAACGCGTCCGGCGAATCGCCGGAGAGGCCTATCAGCAGCAGACGAGAGGCCGGCCCCTCGCCGATGCCCTCGAGGACAAGGCGTTCCTCCGCGGAACGAGGAGACGGCAGGAAAAGCCGAAGATCGGTGCCGACCTGAAGTTCCTGCCTGACCAGCCAGCCCAGGCTTGCGGTAACGATGAACCAGCCGAGGAGCAGCAGGGCGACGCGCGGGCGAGAGGGTCGCGCCGGACTCATGGTCCGCTGCACCAGGTCTCCAGTACGCGTCGCTCAAGCGGCTTCGGCAGGTCTTCGACATCCATACTGCCGATCGCAATGATACTGGCGTCGCCGTCTTTCTCCTCGAGCCTGAAGCAGCGCGGTGCGTCCTCCCTGCCGTTGACCACGATCGCGGACAGCGTCCGCCCCAGCCGTCGGTCCCGCGGTATCAACGTAAGCCGCCAGGTCTCTGCCTGGCCGGCGGCCTCGACCTGGAAGTACTCGTCCAGGGTCGCCTTGTCACCTGCTAACAGGGCGCCGAAGCTGGCCATTAAGCCTCGCAGTTCGGGTGCGCGATCAATCGAAAATCGACGGGGACGAGCTCCTTCACGTTCAATCGTTACCGTCTTTCCAAGCAACTCGCTTCGTTCCCGGTAGGGTGTCTCGACTCGTCGAACCAGGGCGCCCGTTTCGAGGTATTCGAGTTGTCCCCCTGCGGTCACTGGCTCGTCCAGCAAGCTGGAGAACCGCACTTCTACAAACTCCGTCGTCGCAGGGGCCGGCCGGGCGAGGCGCCCGACGAGCGCGTCAACGTTGAGTTCGTTCGCTTGTGATGCTGCGTTCCACAGCATCAGGGCCGCGATCAACGGGATTGTTGGGCTGCCAGAAGTCATAGAAATTAAACCAGTTGCTGGGGGCGAGTCTCGCGTAATGCTCGAGCCGGTCCGCAAACAGCTGGACAATGGAGGCCAGTTGCTGTTTTCGCTCTCGCCGGATGAAGTGCAATTGTTCGGACAATACCTCGAAATGCAGTTCATATTTGTTGGCGCCGCGGTAAATGCCGAGACAAAGAACGACGGGTACCCGCAGGGCCGAGGCAATCTGCCACGGCGCTGTGGGAAAGTCAGCCCGCGCGCCGAGAAAACTGACACTGACCGTTGGGTTGCCGGGACGAGCGCGGTCCGCGAGCATCGTGACGAGGGCCCCCTGCCGCAGCGCATCGCCGATCTCCAGCGCCACGGTCATTCCGCTCTTACGTGGACTGATGATACTGCGCGCAATGGTCGGGTTCAGGTTTGTCAGGATTCGTGACAGCATCGGGCTGTGACCTTCGTCCAATACGACTCGAATCGTGGCATCCGGGCGCTGTAGTCCCAATACGCGCAAAGCTTCGAAGCTGCCGAAATGTGCGCCGACCAGGAGCACACCGCGCCCGCCGTCCATCGCACGATGCAGCGCGTTCAGCCCGTGCGTGCTGATGTCGAAACCGGCAAGGTTTCCGGTGAGCAGAAAGACGCGGTCCAGCGTAACGGCGGAAAACGCGTGGAAGTGTCGTGCGACGTCGGCCAAGCTCGCCTCTCGCCGCAGGACTCTTGCCAGGTAGGCGCGCGACGCGCGCCGTTCCGGGCCGCGGCGTAGCAGGAAGTAGAACACAATCGGGTAGAGGAGCAGTCGGGTCAGCGGTCTGCCGACGCTTAGCGCCAGTGCCGAGACGAACTTCAATGCAAAGGAACTTCCGCCCTCAGGCCGCTCCAGCCAGGCCTGGCTCATCCAATGTCGCTCTGCGTTAATTGCATTGTCCCTCTCGCGATCGGTCTGTCTCCGCAGAATACTGAGAATTCGAGGCTTGCACCGACGACCCTCAGGTCGATCCGCGCCTGATCACCCGGAGCCAGGGGCGATATGAATTTGACCTGCGGCAATCGTCGCAGCTTTATTGCCGGACCCAGCCAGTTCTCCGCTGTATCAATGACTTGCCCCAGAATCAGCACACCCGGAACAATGGGATTGCCTGGAAAATGCCCCGGCAAAGCCGGGTGCGCAGGCGGGACTATAAAGGAAACCGAATGTCGCGAGTGCCGATCTGCTGTCACGTTCGCCCAGGCCGTTGATTGGTCGTGCAGAGGATGACGCTTTCAACGGTACCCGGCAATTCGATCTTCTGAAGGCACAGGTGAGTGCGAGAGCGCTCGAGCACGTCAGCTGGCAGGCGCGTGTGACACTGCCTGCGATTAGTCCTGATGCGCGCGGCCGTATTCAGCGCCTAGGATGAAGTTGTAAGGCATCCTGCAGCCCGTACGGTTCGATCGAACGGGGGGGCACCGCTGCCGCGCGGGCCGGGACTGGAGGTATAGCCATGAAGGCGAAACGCTTGATCTGGCGGCTGGCATTAATCGGTGTGCTTTCCCTGGCCGTGACGCAAGCCGGCTGTAGCGGCGGTGGCGGAGGCGGAGGGTTCTCTGACAACCGGCCGCCTGCCGCGGCGTTTACGGCGGATCCGGCCATGGGAGACCCGCCGCTTCGGGTCGCGTTCGATGCCTCGGCGTCCACCGATCCCGACGGCCTGATCGTCAGCTACGCCTGGAGCTTTGGGGACGGGTCGCCCGGGGAAGCGGGGGCGCAGGTCAGCCACACGTACCAGGTGGCCGGTTCGTTTACGGCTACCTTGACGGTCCGGGACGACGACGGGGCCTCGAACTCCGCTTCGCGCTTGATACAAGTCGGTCAACAGGCGCCGGTCGCGTCCTTCACGGCCACGCCGGACGCTGGCCTTGTTCCGCTCGCGGTTCGCCTTGATGCGTCGGCATCGACCGATCCGGACGGCATTATTGTGCAGTACGACTGGGATTTTGCCGACGGAAATGCCGCGACAGGCGAGGTCGTGGAGCACCGCTACGATACGGCCGGAACATACCTCATCGAGTTGACCGTGACCGATGACGCGGGCGCCACCGGCATGACGACGAGAACGATCACCGCCCGGCCAGTGACCTCGGTCACTCGATTTGAAATCACCGAGTTGCCGTCATTGCCGAACAGGCAGACGGTACCGAAGGCAATCAACGGCCCTGGTGACGTGGCAGGCATGGGCCAGGTCGATGCGGCCGGCACGATGCATGCGTTCGTTTACGCCGGCCGTGCGCTCATTGACCTGGGCACGCTCGGTGGCCGAAACAGCTCGGCCGGTGATCTGAACGATGCCGGCCAGGTGGTTGGCTGGTCCGAACTGATAGACGGTCGCGTCAGGGCATTCGTGTTCGAGAACGGCTTCATGCAGGACCTCGGCACGCTGGGTGGCATCTACAGCGAGGCCACGTCGATCAACACGGCCGGCGTCATCGTCGGAACATCCGATAACGCCCAGGGCGCGGAACGTGCGTTCCGCTACGCCAATGGCGTGATGGAGGACCTCGGCACCCTCGGCGGCGAGGTCAGTCGGGCCTGGGCGATCAACAGCCTCGGACAGATCGTCGGCGACTCCTGGACCGCGATTACGGAGGAGCATGCATTCCTCTACAGCAACGGCGCGATGGAAGACATTGGTACGCTGGGGGGCAGCCAGGCCTTCGCATCGGACATCAACGACATCGGGCAGGTTGTTGGCATCTCCTCGACGGCCAACGCGGGCCTGACAGGATTCATCTACGAGCGCGGCGTCATGGCGCCTCTCGGGGCCCTGGCCGGCCAGGGCAGTGAACCATCGGCAATCAACAATCACGGCCAGGTGGTCGGGTACAGCGACGCACGTGGCTTTCTCTGGGATAAAGTTAACGGGATACGGGACCTGAACGCGATGGTCGGCCCGACCCCCGGATGGGTGATTGTCGACGCGCTCGCGATCAACGACAGTGGCCAGATTGTCTGTGTTGGATTCGATGCAACCAACCTGGATTACCCGCTGTTACTGACACCAGCTGAATAACCAGGAGGCCCCACTCACCTTCGATACCACTGACCCCGGTCGCGTGCCGGGGCCGTGCTTCCGGCGCGGCGCAAACTCGAGCCGCCTTCGGAGCGATCACCTCACGCCCTTGCGACGATTGCGGCCAGGGCCCTCTCGATGTCGGGGTACCTGAATGCGAAACCACTCTCCGGCAGGCGTGCGGAGACCACGTTCGGCCCGGAGGTCATCACGTCGGCGCCCTCGCCAAAGACCAGCTTGAGCATGGGTGTCGGCACGGGAAGCAGTGCTGGCCGATGCACGGCCTTGCCGAGTGCGCGAGTGAATTCCTTGTTTGTCACCGGGTGTGGCGCGCTCAGGTGGTACACGCCGGACATCTGCGGGTGCTCAAGTGCGTGCAGGTGCGCAGCAACGAGATCGTCGATGTGAATCCACGAGAAGTGCTGGCGGCCGTTGCCGATCGGGCCGCCCAGGCCAAGCCGGAACGGCGTGAGGACCTGCTTCATCATGCCACCGTCGTGACCGAGCACGACCGCGAAACGCAGGATGACCACGCGCACGCCCAGCGACCCGGCCTCGCGAGCGGCCGCCTCCCATTGCTGAGACAACCGGCCAAGAAAGTCCGTCGCATTCGGCGGGTCGGCTTCCGTGTAGCGCCGGCGGGCATCAAAGGCGCCGACCCCTGATGCGGAGAGCATCGTCGCCGGGGGTTGCTCGAGGCGCGCCATCGCGGCGACCAGCGCGCGCGTCGTATCGAGCCGGCTCGAGAGCAGTTCCTTCTTGTAGGTGTCCGTCCAGCGACGGTTGATCGGCGCGCCGGCCAGGTTGATGACGGCCTCGCACGCCTGCATCAGGCTCGCCAGGCGCTCGGGGCTCGCGCCGATTTCGCGGCGCCCGAGGGCGATGACCTCATCGCCGCGCTCCGTCAGCGCGCGAACGAGGTGCTGGCCAATGAACCCGGTTGCGCCGGTCATTGCGATTTTCATGACGGGTTACCTGACTGCATAGTTCCTCGTGACTCGAAGATGACGTGCTTCAGTGAGTGAGTTCGAACACAAAGTGTATTGGATTCGAACGGCGCTCGCGCAGCCACGCCGGTTGTGCGCGCGCGGGGGCTCGGGCTAGAGTCAACGCACGGAGTGGCCCGCCCGCCACCGCATCAGGCAGCCGTGCCCCGTGGAGAATCCGCCCGTGACTGATCAAGCCGCCGCGCCCCGACCCTACGTTTCCGCCGGGCAGGTCATGCGCGAGTTCACCTTCAAGGCCGTTGGCCTGGGGATCGTGTTCGGAATCGTATTCGGGGCAGCGAATGCCTACCTCGGGCTGCGGGCCGGACTGACCGTGAGTACGTCCATCCCGGTCGCGGTGATGACCGTGGCGGTGTTCCGTCTGCTCGGACGATTCGGGTACGACGGCACGATTCTCGAGGCCAACCTGGCGCAGACGACCGGCTCGGCGTCCAGTTCGCTCGCTTCGGGCGTGATTTTCACTCTGCCCGCCCTCTTCATGTGGGGCATGTCGCCGGAACTGCTGCAGATGACGCTGCTCGCGCTGTGCGGCGGACTGCTCGGCATCCTGTTCATGGTGCCGCTGCGCGAGTACCTGATCGTTCGCGAGCACGGCAATCTGCCTTACCCGGAAGGCACTGCCTGCGCCGAGGTTCTCAAGGCCAGCCAGGGCGGCGGTGTGCAGGCCAGCCACGTTTTTTTCGGCCTGGGTGTTGGCGCCGTTTTCAAGGCGCTCACCTCGTGGCTGCGGGTCATTCCCGATCACCTCACACTTGACCTGCCGATACTGAAAAAGGCGCAGCTCAACATGGATCTTTCCGCGGCCCTGTTTGGCGTCGGTTTCATCCTCGGGCCGCGGATCGCGACGGTGATGGTTGGAGGAGGACTGTTGTCATCGCTGGTGATCATTCCGGTTATCGCCTGGTGGGGTGAAGGCTTTAGCGATCCGCTGTTTCCGGAAACCGTCAGGACGATCTCGCAGATGTCGGCCGGCGACCTGTGGAACCGCTATGTCCGTTATATCGGCGCGGGCGCGGTGGCGACCGCGGGCATCGTCACATTGATCCGCTCGGTGCCGGTAATGATCGAGAGTTTCCGGGCCAGTGCCCGGGAATTTGGCGGCTCAGCAGCGGCGCGCGACCATGTGCCGCGCACGCACCAGGATCTGCCGCTGTGGGTGCTCGGGACCGGCGCGCTGCTGGTGGCCTCGGTCATGGCGCTGGTACCGCAGGTTTTCAGCGTGATCGACGGCGTCCCGCGACAGCTCGTCGCGGCGCTGTGCGTGCTGGTTTTTGCATTCTTCTTTGTCACCGTGGCGGCCCGCATCGTCGGACTGGTCGGTGTGACCAGCAATCCCACCTCGGGCATGACGATCGCTGCGCTGCTGGGTACTTCGACCGTCTTCCTGCTGCTCGGCTGGACGGACGCGACCGGCAAGGCGGCGGCGCTGATGGTGGGCTGCATCGTCGCGATCGCCGCATCGATCTCGGGCGATACGTCTCAGGACCTCAAGACAGGCTACCTGCTCGGTGCCACGCCGCGGTTTCAGCAAAGTGCCCAGTTGATCGGCGTGCTGACCTCTGCGACGTTTGTCTGCCTGGCCGTGATGCTGCTCGCAGAGACCTTCGGCTTTGGCGGCAAAGAATTGCCAGCCCCGCAGGCCACGCTGATGAAACTGGTCATCGATGGCGTCATCGACCAGTCGCTCCCCTGGGGCCTGGTCGCGATCGGAGCCGGTATCGCCTTGCTCGCGGAATTCCTTAAGATTCCGTCGTTGCCCTTTGCGGTCGGGGTCTACCTGCCGCTGGCCACGATGACGCCGGTCTTCCTGGGCGGCGTGCTGCGCTGGTTGTCTGCGCGCAGCGTCAGCGCAGAGGAAGCCGAGGCGCGCAAGGACCGCGGGGTATTGCTCGGCTCGGGTTTTGTCGGGGGCGAGGGCCTGCTGGGTGTAGGGCTGGCCGGTGCGGCATTCGTGCTCGGTCGCAAGCCTGCCGGTATCGGTCACGACTGGGCCGGGGAGATCGGCAGCTGGCTGCTCGGTGCGGCCGCGTTCGCGTTGCTGGTGTCCTGGTTCTGGCGGCGCGTGCGGGGCGCGCGGTAATCAGGAGGCATGATCGATGCCGAGTGTAAAGCTGGAGTTTGCCAATAATCGCGGCCAGTTGCTGGCCGGTTCGCTGGAAATGCCACCGGGTAACGTACCCGTCGCGCGCACGGCGCTGTTTGCGCATTGCTTCACCTGCGGCAAGGACGCAGCGGCGGCGACCCGTATCAGCCGCTCGCTCGCGGCGCGCGGCATTGCCGTGCTTCGATTTCGACTTTACCGGCCTCGGCAACAGCGAAGGCGATTTCTCCAACACCAATTTCTCCTCGAACGTGCAGGACCTGCTGGCTGCGGCGCGCAAGCTCCAGCAGGACTACCAGACGCCACAGTTGCTGATCGGGCACAGCCTGGGCGGCGCGGCCGTGCTGGTGGCTGCGTCGCAATTGACCTCGGTCAGGGCGGTCGCCACGATTGGCGCGCCGGCCACCGCGGATCATGTGCGCCGTCTGTTCGGCAATTCACTGGGTGAGATTGAGCGGGCGGGGGAGGCCCGCGTGCAACTCGGATCGCGGGTATTCCGGGTCAGGAAGCAGTTGCTCGATGACCTCGATGAACACACTTCGGCCGATCACATTGCGAAATTGAATTGTGCTTTGCTGGTCTATCACTCACCGATCGATACGGTGGTACCCATCGATGAGGCCGCGAGGATCTACCGGGCGGCGATGCATCCGAAAAGCTTTCTTTCGCTGGACCGGGCCGATCACCTGCTGACGCGGCCGGAAGATTCAGAGTATGTCGCGACGACGCTGGCCGCCTGGGCGAGTCGCTACCTCGAGCTGGCGGCGGCTCCGTCAGCCGATCAATACGGCGAGCGGCCCACGGTTGCCGAACGAGAGGTGGTCGTCACGGAGCTCGACAAGCGTTTTCTTCGCGGCCTGTTCACGGAACAGCACCGTCTGATGGCGGATGAGCCACGCGCCTACGGCGGTACCGACCTCGGCCCCAATCCCTATGACTTGCTGCTCATGTCGCTGGGTGCCTGCACCTCGATGACGCTTCGGTTGTATGCCAATCACAAGCAGTGGCCGCTCGATGACGTCAGGATGCGCCTCGCGCACAAACGTGTGCATGAGGAAGACTGCGAGGAATGCGACGGCGGGGAGCGGCGCATGGAGATCATCGACGTGCAGATCGAGTTGAGCGGTGACCTCAAACCCGGACAGCGAGAACGCCTGCTCGAAGTGGCCAGGCGCTGCCCGGTCAATCGTACGCTGACCGGAGAGGTCAGGATCAAGGAGCGCCTGGCTTAAACGTCGTCTGCACGGTTGCAGTACGGCTCAGGCATGAGCGGCTTTCACCCTTCGACCTCTGGCTCCGGTGCCGACGGCTGTTGAAGCGCATAGAGTTTCTTGTTCCCCGGGTAGTGGGCCCAGAACGGGTCCTGAACCAGGCCGATTTCCCGCGTGCTTTTCTTCGCGCTGCGTGGCAATGCGTCGGCACCGGCGAACGCATGGCCCGGCAGTGCATCCGCCCATTCATCCAGAGCGCTGGCGCCGGCCAACGGCGCCTGCAGTGCGGTGCACAGCATCATCAGCATCAGGCCGTGCCGAACCCGGATGGTGGTTGTCTTCATGCCTGCCTCCCCATGTCATTGTTCTTGTTTCAGCGAGGGCGACTTCTGTATATCACAGACAGAGCGGCACTCGGTGCTGCGTTGACATAAGAGCGCCAGTTGCATGACTCGGGTTGGCGGAGTGGCCAAACGCCGTTGTGGCGGGATGACTTGGCGGCATAAAACAAGGACGAGGCGGGCAGTTCTTGCTGACAGTTCTTGGCATCAGTGTTGCGACCTGCACCGGGACGTCGATCGACTATCTGGTGATCCTCACGCTGCACCGTGCCTCGGGCGTTCCGCACCCGCAGGTAAATGTCGGTTTTGCGCTCGGCAGCGGAGGTCCGGGTTCGGCTGTATGCGCCCTCGCCTTTGTTGTTCGCGATCGGTGCCTAGAACTCGATCGGCGAGGCTCGCCACGAGGCCTCTCGCGGTCGGGCCCGGTCGAGCGCCTCCGCCGCGCTGCGCCAGCCGTCGCAGGCGTTTCGTCCCGGCCGACCGCGCCACCAGTTGAGCACTGCCTTGCCCTTTGCGTAGCAGTCGAAAAAAAGCAGCAATCCGCGTTTTTCCCGGCGGCTGACGGGTTGCGAGCTGCAGATCAACTTGTCATCGGTCAGGCCGCGGTCAGCCAGCGTGACCGCTCCCCAGGCCTGGATTCGAAGTTGAGTGCCACACGCCAGGCGTGGACCGAGCACCACCGCATCGAGCAGATCGCCCTCGAGGCCCAGCAGCGCGGGAACCGATCCGTAGTTGACGGGGCAGGGGATCGGTGAGATGAAATCGATGCGCCCCGTCGAGCCGCGCTTGAGAAAGCTGCCACGCGGGATCTCGATCACGACATCGACGAACGGGGCAGCTGATATGCCTTGCGGGTTCGAGTCGAGCAGATAATCGTCTCTGGGGGTCATACGTCAAGGTTAGACGATCCTGCGATGCAACGACCCGGCGTGCGTGGCCAGTCACCTTGCGGTGACCGGCTTGCCCGCGGCACCGGCAGCCTTTATGGTGCGCGCACTTCCCTCGAACTGGACGGATTTTTTCGCTGCCATGATACGCATGAAATACGCGCACACGCTTTTCGCCGGATTCACCTGCCTGCTGTTGTCTATCCTGACACCATCGGTCCACGCGCTGGATGCAGAGGGTGTCGACTCGCCCACCGAGACCCAGACCGGGGCTGAGGCGCCGCCGGTGGTCAAGGAGCCGGTTTCGACGAGGAAGGCGGAGCCCGTGACGGCGATACCCGTGGAAACGCCGGCGAGCGAGCTCGCGCTGCTCGTGCTGCCGCTGACGACCGAGGAACTCGCCAAGGAGGCTACCGCGTGGCTGGGCGTCATTGAAGCCCGCACGAGCGAAATCGTTGAAAAGAAAATCCAGATTGCCAATGCATCGGACGACCAGCTTCCCCAGCTGAACGAGGAGCTGCAGGGACTGGTCGAGAAGCGCCGGCCTGTCTTCCAGGGGTTTGAGACGGTCCTGAAGTCCTGGGAGTCGAAAGGTGGCGATGCCGAAGCGATTGCCGCAGATCGAAAGTACGTGTCGGCAATTCGAGCCGACGAGCTGAAAGCGACGGACACCGGGACGATCTGGAAATCTGCCGAGGAATGGCTGTTTTCGAAGGAAGGCGGCATCAGGCTCGCCTGGAGGATGTTGCTTTTCCTCGGCGCGTTGTTCCTGGTCTACCTGCTGGCCAAGTTCATGCGCCGAATGGTTCACAAGGCCACCGAGAAGACTGAATTTTCGATACTGCTCGAGAACTTCCTGACCCGTGCCGCGTTCTGGGTGACCTTGCTGATCGGCACACTCACGCTCCTTTCCTGGCTCGGCGTGCGCATGACGCCGCTTTTAACGATGCTTGGCGGGGCGAGTTTCGTTGCTGCGTTCGCAATGCAAAGCACGCTCAGCAATTTTGCGGCGGGCCTGATGATCATGATTTACCGTCCGTTTGATGTGGGCAACGTGGTTACGGTCGGTGGCGTCACGGGTAAGGTCAGGGAGATGAGTCTCGTCTCGACGACGCTCATCACCGGTGATAACCAGGTGATCGTTGTGCCCAACAGCAACGTCTGGGGCAGCATCATCACCAATACGAACGTCAGCGAAACGCGGCGCGTCGACATGGTGTTCGGGATCGGTTATGACGATGACGAGGAGGCCGCGGCGAAGATCCTCGAAGAGGTTGTTACGGGTCATCCCCTGGTGCTCAAAGATCCCGCGCCGGTGGTGAGGCTGAACGAGCTCGCGGATTCCTCCGTGAACTTCATCTGTCGTCCGTGGGTCAAGTCTGAAAATTACTGGGACGTCTACTGGGATGTCATGGCGCGGGTCAAACAACGCTTCGATGAGGCCGGCATATCGATCCCGTACCCGCAGCAGGATGTGCACATGCACACGGTTGAAGTATCGACTGCCAAGGCCTGAGTATGGCTGGAGGTGTCAGTCCACGCGTATCATCGCGAGGCTGGCCGCAGAGCCTCGAGCACGCGCGAGGTGCAGTGCTCGCTATCGGTTGCCACCGGCAGAACAAACGCCAGCTCGTTTCCGGAAAAGGCTTCCTGTTGCAAACAGTTGACGCTCGAGGATTACCTTGTCCGCCTCGGAGGCGTCGCGCCCGCCGCGCTGCCTGGACTCTATTCGCTTTCGCAACACATCAGGCGGTGCGCTGCAGTGCAGGATCGCCAGCGGGACGTTGAGTTCCGCTGCAAGATACAGCAGCGGCATCCGTGCGCGCCTGGTCAGGAATGTGGCGTCAACGATGACGTTTTCGCCGCCGCGCAGGCAGCCTTTCGCGCAATCGCGCAGGCGCTCGTAGGTCAGCTCAGTCAATTCCTGCGTGTAGATGCCGCTGCCCGCCGTCGACCGGGAATCGGCCAGCGGCTCCAGCCCGGTCAGTCGCTTGCGTTCGACATCCGAGCGCACGTGCAATGCGGGCAGTTCCTCCGCCAGTCGGCGTGCCAGCCAGGTTTTTCCGGAGCCGGACACTCCACAGGTCAGAATGAGGCGCGGAGCGACCGCATTGCCTTGTGCATCGGCCCAGCGAAGGTAGTGCCCGGCCTTATCGAGCGCTGCGACGGCGGACGCCGATCCGGACGGCAGCTGAGCGGCAAACAGCGCGGAAACCTTCGCCCTGACCAGCGCGCGGTAGCACTCAAAATATGGCAGTAACGCCAGTCCCTCGTAGTCACCCAGGACTTCGGCCCACCGGTTGAGCAAGGCATGGCGCAGGTCCGCGCGCCCGCAGGCGGCCAGGTCCATGCTGAGAAAGGCGATGTCGCTGACCACGTCGATGAAGCGCAGCGCCGGGTCGAACTCGATGCCATCGAACGGCGTCAGGGCGCCGTGCCAGCGAACCACGTTGCCACAATGCAGGTCGCCGTGGCATTCGCGAACAGAACCCTGGCGCTTGCGCTCAACCATCATGGCCCGGTTTGCGGTGAGCATCGTGTCGGCCCGCCTGCGCAAATTCGCCATCGGCTCCTGCCATCCCGAGGCCTGCGCGTTGGCGCTGAGTTCGGTGAAGTTATTCAGCGTTACCTGGTGCACCGCCGCGGGCAATCCAAAGTCTTCATGCTCAGCGGCAGGCGTCGCCTGCGCATGGAAGCGGGCCATGTGTTCGCCGAGTTCGGCCAGTTCCGGGGCGCCAACCGCACGCGCGTCCAGCAGTGCGCCCAGTTCGTCGTCCGTATTGAATTGCCTCATGCGCACGGCATATTCCAGCGCTCCGGCTTCATCATTGGCGCTGACCCGCCATTTTGAATCGCTGGCGGATATCGTCACGACGTCGACATACAGGTCAGGCGCGTAGCGGCGGTTGAGGCGCAGTTCCTCATTGCACAGGACCCGGCGCCGCTCAAGCGTGGAATAATCGAGAAAGCTGAGTTTGAGTGGCTTCTTGATCTTGTAAGCGTAGGGACCGGTCAGCAGGATCCACGAGACGTGGGTTTCGACGACGCGAATCGGCTGCACGACGGCGTGTGGGTAGGCCTGCGGCATCAGCAGGCCCGGCGGGAGGTCCGGGGGCGGCGGCGGGCGCCTCATGCGACCCAATCCCGGCCGTACGCGGCCGCTTCACACGCCAGGGATCTCATTTTTCGTTGCCTGCGATCCTTTCGGACTGCGAAAGCCAATAGTCCCAGTTTACGCTCGGACTCTCGCCCGTGCGGCCCTGCGGGTACTACCTAGTTTTATCCCACCGACAGGGTTATAAATTGAAGTCGAACTGGTGGGGCAATCAGCAGAGGGACAAAAAACAGTGACCATTCCCGTCCAGATAACTTTTCGCCACATGGAATCCTCAGCAGCCGTCGAGACACGGGTGCGCGAACTCACGGATCACCTGGGCGTATTCAGCGATCGCATACAGTCTTGCCGCGTCGTTCTCGATGCACCACATCGTCATCAGAACCACGGCAAGGTCTTCAACGTGAAGGTGCAACTCGCGCTGCCCGGCGAAGACGTCGTTGTCGACATGGAAAAGCCGCAACGCGATGAGCACGAGGATGTCTATGTCGTCCTGCGGGACGCCTTTATCGCGGCAGAGCGCCAACTCAAACAACGCATGGCGGCCTTGCGCGGCGAAGAGCGCTTGCGAGAGAAGCCAGTCTAAGCCGGCGACTCCGACAGCTTCGATCCTGGCGGCGTCCGGCCCGCGCGCATGACACGCCGCGGAGCCAGTAACGCGGCGGCCCGTCCCACGATGGTGCGCGCCGGCCGGCGACTGCTTCTTTGCGGTGCGCCCGGCCGCTGGCGCGGCGCGCTGTACGGGTCTTTGGTCGTGGCACGATTCATGCAGTTGTCCTCAAGACAAGGCCGATCGGTTTTCGCATTGCAATACGCTGTTCGAAATCTGCTACATTTGGCTGATTGGCCGGTAAATTGACGTTGTTTTTTCGCAACAGTGAGGGTCATCATGAAATTTGGAAGAGGTTTGGCAGCGGTAATCCTGATGGCGTGCGCCTCAACGGCGAGCGCCGAATTTTCGGGCAACGTCGCGGTCGTCAGCGACTACATGTGGCGCGGCATCACGCAGACCGCCGGCAAGCCCGCTTTGCAGGGTGGCGTTGACTGGGCGGGCGACAGCGGCCTTTACGCGGGTACCTGGGCAAGCAATGTCGACTGGGGTGATTGCTGCGACGAAAGCGTGGAAATCGACCTGTACGCCGGCTTCGCCGGTGGCGATGCGATTACCTGGGACGTCGGCTACAACTATTACTGGTTTCCGGGCGCCGACGACGTCGATTTCGGCGAATTCTATTTCGGGCTTGGGTGGAACTGGCTCGAAGGCAAGGTCTGGTATTCGCCTGACTTCGCAGCGGCTGACCAGGACGCCGTCTACGTGGAAGGTAACGGTACGTTCGAGCTGCCGGCGGGCTTTGGCCTCAACGCGCACGTTGGCTACAGTGACGGGCAGTTCTGGGGCTCGGACGACTACTTCGACTGGTCGCTGGGTGTGACCTACGGCTGGAGCAACTTTGAGTTCGGGCTGGCCTGGGTCGATGGAAGCGACCTTGACGACCTCGACGACCTTTGCAGGGGCCTGGACTCGGACTTCTACCCGGAGTGCAAAGACAAAGACGTGTTCAGCACGGACGGACGTGTCGTGTTCTCGGTGTCAACCTCGTTCCCGTGGTCGAAAGACTGATCGGCTGATTGAGGCGCGACGAGCGCGCAACTGACTGGAAACCGCCCGGCCCGGGTAATGGGCCGGGCGGTTTTATTACTGTGTCGGCACGGCGGCGATGAATGGCCGCCGCACTTGAAGGCCCCCCGCCTTCACGCTCACCGGCAATCGTGGGACTGTCGTTACCAGCGCTCAATCCATGGGCGCAGGTCGATTTCAAATGTCCAGGCATCACGCGGTTGTCTGTGCAGGTACCAGTAGGCGTCTGCAATGTGCGCCGGCGACAGGATGCCGTCCTGATCCTTTGCGGCGTACATGGCAGGGAAGTTCTCGCGGATGAACGCGGTATCGATCGCGCCGTCGATGATCACGTGCGCCACGTGGATGTTCATCGGGCCGAGTTCCCGCGCCATGCTTTGCGCCAGCGCCCGAAGGCCGTGCTTGGCTGTCGCGAACGCGGCAAAGGACGCACTGCCCCGCAGTGCCGCGGTGGCTCCCGTGAACAGAATCGTGCCGCGTCGGCGGGCAGCCATGCGTTTCGCCACGGCCTGACCGGTCAGAAAGCCTGCAAAGCAGGCCATTTCCCAGACCTTGAAATACCTTCGGGCCGTCTCTTCCAGAATGCTGCAGGGGACGTTCGCGCCGATGTTGAATACGAATAACTCGATCGGGCCGATTTGCGATTCGACGTGCTCGACAAGTCCGGCCACTTGCTCCTCGTCGCGCGCGTCCGATGCAAAGCCATGCGCTTCTCCGCCGGCGGCGCGAATTTCCTCAACGAGTGGCTGCAACTTGTCGGCGCTGCGTCGGGTCATGCACGCCACATAACCCTCGCGCGCGAACCGGCGGGCAATCGCAGAGCCCGTCGCGTCCCCTGCGCCGATCACCAGTGCTACCTTTTTCTCGTCGATCCGGCCGGTCATCAGGTTTATCCCGACAGTCAAACTGGCAAGTCCGTTCTTTCGATCTGCCGCCCGGCCGGAGTCCGACCGGATGACACAGTCGCCTCGGCCCTGGGCCGCCTCAGCCGGCTTCGCGCAATGCCTCGCCGAGCCTGCCGAACAACTCGTCGATATGGGCCTGTTCGATGATCAGTGGCGGCGACAGCGCGATGACGTCACCGCTGACCCGTACCAGGATGCCTTTCTGGAAAGCCCGCAGGAATACATCATAGGCGCGCGCGCCCGGCTTGCCCGGCAGTGATTCGAGGTCGACTGCGCCAACCAGGCCGGTATTTCGAATGTCCTGCACGTGCGGCAGACCCTTGAGCGAATGGACACCGTCGGCAAACGGGGCGGCCATCTTGCCAGCACGTTCGAACAACGCTTCGCTGTGGTAGATCTCCTGCGCTGCCAGCGCGGCGGCACAGGCCACCGGGTGCGCAGAATACGTGTACCCGTGAAACAGTTCGACGGCGTTGTCAGGTCCCTGCATGAAGGTCTCGTAGATCTCCTTTCGAACCCCGACGGCGCCCATGGGCACGGCACCGTTGGACAGACCCTTGGCCATCGTGATCATGTCCGGTGTGACATCAAAATGCTGGGCCGCGAAATTCGATCCGAGGCGTCCGAAGCCGGTGATGACCTCATCGAAAATCAGCAGGATGCCATGCCTGTCGCAGATCTCGCGAAGGCGCCTGAGGTAACCCTGCGGGGGAATCAGCACGCCGGTCGAGCCGGCCACCGGCTCGACGATCACGGCGGCGATATTGCTCGCATCATGCAGCGCGACGATGTCCTCCAGCGGGTCCGCCAGGTGTGCGCCCCAGGCGGGCTGGCCACGCGTGAATGCGTTGTGCTCGAGGTTGTGCGTGTGCGGCAGGTGATCGACGCCGGGCAGCAGGCTGCCGAACCACTTGCGGTTGTTGACCATGCCGCCGACCGAAATGCCGCCGAACCCCACGCCGTGATAGCCACGCTCGCGGCCCACGAACCGTGTGCGCGTACCTTCGCCCCGCGCGCGATGGTAGGCGAGCGCAATCTTCAGCGCGGTATCGACCGACTCGGAGCCCGAGTTGGTGAAAAAGACGTGATCGAGCCCGTCCGGCATCAGGTCGGCGACGACGTTGGCGAGTTTAAAGGCGCCGGGGTGGCCCATCTGGAACGGTGGCGCGTACTCCATCGTCGCCGCCTGCGTGCCGACGGCCTCGGCGATTTCCTTGCGGCCGTGGCCGGCATTGACGCACCACAGGCCCGCGACGCCATCGAGTATCTGGCGCCCGTCGTCGGTCCAGTAATGCATGCCCTGGGCCCGCGCAAGGATGCGGGGATTGGCCTTGAACTGGCGATTCGCCGTGAACGGCATCCAGAAGGCTTCGAGCTGATCGCGATCGAGCTTATCGTGGGCGGGCATTTTCGGGCACCTGATTGAGGGCAAAGACTACGGATAATAGGAAAAATTGACACCCCCCTCAAACGCGCCGGAAACTCGACGGCACCCGTGGCCCGAGCCGCTCCGGATTTCTTTTCGAGGTGAGACCCTGACGATGAACAGCAATGGCGATAACTCTGCGGCCGGGTGGCGAGCCCGCGCCGAGGGACTGCAGATCAACGGCGATGCGTTTATAAATGGCCGTTACGTCGCGGCCGCTTCCGGGGAGCGCTTTGACTGCCTGAGCCCGATCGATGGAAGGCTGCTTGCCCGCGTCGCGGCCTGTGATACGGCTGACGCGGATCACGCGGTTGCGGCCGCCCGGCGGGCGTTTGAGCAGGACGTCTGGGCCGGGCAACCGCCCCGTGAGCGCAAGCGCGTGCTGCAGCGATTTGCCGGGTTGATCGCCGAGCACGCGCAGGAACTCGCCCTGCTGGAAACGCTCGACATGGGCAAACCGATAGCAGACAGCCTGGCTGTCGACATTCCGGCGACGGCACGCTGCATCGCCTGGTATGCCGAGGCGATCGACAAGGTTTATGACGAGGTGGCGCCGACCGGACGGGACGCTCTCGCGCTGGTCACGCGGCAGCCCGTGGGCGTCGTCGCGGCGATAGTGCCCTGGAATTTTCCGTTGATCATGGCGGCCTGGAAGACCGGCCCTGCATTGGCTGCCGGAAATTCGCTGGTTCTGAAGCCATCGGAAAAGTCCCCGCTCACCGCGATACGGATCGCGCAGCTGGCCTCAGAGGCGGGCATCCCGGACGGTGTCTTCAATGTTCTGCCCGGTTACGGCGGCACCGTCGGACAGGCGCTGGCCCTGCACATGGATGTCGACTGCATTGCCTTCACCGGATCGACGCGCACGGGCAAGCTGATGCTTCAGTACGCCGGGCAGTCGAACATGAAGCGAGTCTGGCTCGAGTGTGGAGGCAAGTCGCCGAATATTATTCTGGCCGACTGTCCGGATCTCGACCGTGCGGCCGAGGCCGCCGCATCGGCGATTTTCTTCAACCAGGGCGAGATGTGCTCGGCCGGCTCCAGATTGATTGTCGAGTCCTCGGTGCACGATGCGGTGCTCGAGCGGATCGTCGCCGCGGCGCGCGCTTTCCAGGTCGGTGATCCGCTTGACCCGGCGACGCGGCTCGGCGCCATGGTCGACCCGGCGCAGATGAGCACCGTGCTCGGTTACATCGAAAGTGGCCGTCAGGAGGGTGGGCAGATACTGACCGGAGGCGGGCAGGTACTCGCGGACAGTGGCGGGTGCTATGTCGAGGCGACGATTTTCGATGAGGTTCGCCCCGAGATGCGTATCGCCCGTGAGGAGATCTTTGGCCCCGTGCTGGCCACCCTGACGGTCAATGACGCAGACGAAGCCGTGCGGGTTGGTAACTCGGTTATCTACGGCCTTGCGGCGGCGGTCTGGACCCGGGACATCACGCGGGCACATCGGATGGCACGTGCGCTTCGTTCGGGCCTCGTGTACGTCAACTGCTATGACGCCGACGACATCACGGTACCCTTCGGTGGGTTCAAGCAATCAGGCACGGGCCGTGACAAGTCGTTGCACGCGTTTGACAAGTACACGGAACTGAAGACGACCTGGATCGACCTGTCGGTTTGAGCCGAGGGCAATCGCCTGCCGCAAAGGCGCTTGCGCATATTCCGGGCAAAAAAACAGGGCCCCATCGGGGCCCTGTTCTCGGCCGGTTCAGATCCGGCCAGTCTGATGCCAGTCTTCCTCAGGGCAGGACCGTCACTTCGACGCGACGGGCTTCTTCCATCGTGCCGCTCCCGGTCGTCATCATCGGCTTGGCCATCTCGATGGAGTTCAGGCTGAGCCCCGCCGTCATCAGCGCCTGCTGTACCGAAGCCGCCCGCTCCTTGGCGAGCTCGTCGTTATGGGCCGCATCGCCCGAGGGATCATGGAACCCGGTGACGGCAACGCGGGTGCCCGGGTGCGCTTTGACGTAGGCAACGACTTCGGCGAGTGTCGCATCGGCGTCAGCCGGCAGCATCGTGTCATCGAGTTCGAAGTACAAGATGGCCGACGGCGTCGCGACCATCGGCGCCGGGGCGACCGTTTCCGGAGCCCTTTCGACCGCCGGGGCCGGTGCGCGCGTCACCGGTGCGGTCTCATCCTTGCCGCCCATGCACTGCCGCAGCATCCACAGCAACGCCAGTGCAATCAGCAATGGCAGCAGCCAGCGCCAGATCGACTTCTTTTCCGGCGGCGGCGGGGGCACGTAGGTGTCGCGACGCTGCCCACCACTGGCCGGTGCCGAGAAATAGCTGTCAAGGCGGCCGAGCGGGCCCGGGATCGCCGCCATGTACGCGTCTTTCTCGCCGCGCAGCAATCCGCCGAGGGACGACGAATCGAGTTTGTCTTTTTTCACTGTCTTGCTGAACAGCGAGAGCAGCAGAGGGGCGGCAAACTTCAGCATCGAGGTGGCGCTCGAGGCTTTGACGCCCGAGTAGCTGCCGAGGTTGCCCGCGAGCTTGCCCGTGTTGTTGCCGAACAGTGTGTCGAGCAGCTTCCCGCCCATCACCATCATCGGTAACGCAGCGGCAGCCTGGCCAAACAGGCTCGTCGGCTTGTCGAGCACGCTTTCTTCCTTGCCCGCGTCCGTGACCAGGCTGAACAGCGTGGACATGAAGCTCGGATCATCCGAACGCTGTGCAACGCTGCCGAGCAGCAGTGGAAACACCGCCGACATACCCTTTGAAACCGCGTCACCTGACTCGCCGAGGCCTCCCGCAGCGGTGCGGAGCAGGTCAGGCGTCATCAAGCTGGTGAGGCTGCTGAGCAAACTGTTCGACATTGCATAATCTCCTGATGCTTTGTATCTGCGATTTGTTCTGGATCGTCTGTGTACTGCGAGCCGCTGGTCGCGACCGGATGACGCAGTAAAATCCCCAATGGCTTTACATATTGCAGTTTTGTCACGCGCGATTCAATGGCGAGACTGCCGCATTCGGCTGCCGGGGGCATCTTCGAATGGTGTCAGGTCAATGTGCTCGCTAGACTGACTCCGCCCACACCGGGAGGGCGCTCCAGCCAGGGTGATGCGATGAAAGTAAGCGTGGCGGCGACTCAGTTCGCCTGTTCCAGCGATGCGGGGACGAACCTCGAGAAGGCGGAACTGCTTGTTCGAGAGGCAGTCAAGAAGGGCGCTCAAGTGGTTCTTTTGCAAGAGCTATTCGAGACTGAATATTTTTGCAAAGAGCATCAGCCAGCGCATTTCAATTGGGCGAGACCCGTGGCCGGAAATCCCGTCGTGGATCGATTCCGGGCGCTGGCCCGTGAACTCGAGGTGGTCCTGCCGGTCAGTCTGTTCGAGCGGGCCGGCAAGGCCTGTTTCAACTCGCTGGTCATGATCGATGCGGACGGCGAGTCGCTGGGCATCTACCGGAAGTCCCATATTCCGGAGAGTCCCGGATATCACGAGAAGTTTTATTTCTCGCCCGGCGACACGGGTTTCCGTGTCTGGGAGACGCGCTACGCGACGCTCGGCGTGGGTATCTGCTGGGACCAGTGGTTCCCGGAGGCCGCACGCTGCATGGCCCTTGGCGGTGCGGAGGTTCTGCTCTATCCAACTGCGATCGGTTCGGAGCCGCAGGATGCGCAACTCGACTCCCGTGATCACTGGCAGCGCTGCATGCAGGGGCATGCGGCGGCCAACCTGATGCCCGTGGTGGCCTCCAATCGCATCGGTACGGAACGCAGTCCGCAGAACGACATCACCTTTTACGGCTCGTCGTTTATCACCGGACCAACCGGCGAAAAGCTCGTCGAAGCCGACCGCACTTCCGAAGCGGTGCTCACGGCAACCTTCGACCTCCAGCAACTTAAGGCGCAGCGCGACGCCTGGGGCGTATTCCGCGATCGCAGGCCCGACCTCTATGGGCCTTTGCTGACGTTCGATGGCGGAGCACCCGTCTGAACGAGTTGCCCGCAATCCCGCAGGAGACTTTCTTCGCCGCCTGCCCGAGGAACGTCGCCGCCTTGCTCGCCGACGAGCTGCGCGACCTCGGCGCACAGGCGTTGCGTGAGCACCCGGCGGGTGTCAGCTTTCACGGCCCACGGTCATTGGGTTACCTCGCCTGCCTGCATTCGCGCACCGCGAGCCGTGTTCTCCTGCAACTGGCCGACGTGCCGGCCGCGGGTCCGGAGGAATTGTACGAACAGTTAAAGGCGCTGCCCTGGGAGCAGCACCTGGCCGAGGCCGGTACGCTGGTCGTCGACGTTGTTGGCGATGCGCCCCCCTGGTTGCGGCATTCGCGTTTCGCCGCGCAGAAGGCCAAGGACGCCGTCGTCGATCGGTTTCGTGAACGCGTCGGGACCCGCCCGTCCGTCGACCTCGACGATCCCGACCTGCGAATTAATCTGCGGCTCGCCGGTACGCGGGCCACCGTGAGCATCGACCTGAGCGGCGTGCCCCTGCACCGGCGCGGTTACCGGCAGAGCGGTGGCGAAGCGCCGCTGAAGGAAAACCTCGCCGCGGCCCTGCTGTTGCGCTGTGGCTGGCCGCAGGTCGCGGCGCGCGGCGGCGCGCTGGTCGATCCGATGTGCGGATCCGGGACTCTGGTGATCGAAGCGGCGTTGATCGCAGCCCATGCCGCGCCCGGTCTGCTGCGTCGGTGCTTCGGGTTCGAACGCTGGCTGGAGCACGATGCCTCACTCTGGGAGGACATGCGCCGGCAGGCGCGCGAGGCGTGCGACATGGCTTCACTGGGGCAGGGCCGCTTCCGGGGTTTCGATCACAGCCAGGCGGCGGTCCGGGCAGCAATCGCCAATGCGAATCGGGCCGGCCTCGGTGAGCACCTTGTCTTCGAGCGTCGCGACATCGGCGCCCTCGTACCGGCGCCGGCGAACGACGGCCTGGTGATCACGAACCCGCCCTACGGCGGGCGACTGGGTGAGGAGGCGACACTGCGTCCGCTGTACGCTCAACTCGGTGCCCGCCTGATCGAATGCTTTCCTGGCTGGGAGGCGGCCGTCTTCACCGGCAATCCGCCGCTCGGACGAGAACTCGGTCTGCGTGCCTACCGCAGTCACGCGTTTTTCAACGGATCGATCGAGTGCAAACTGCTGCGATTCAAGCTCGATGAGTCCTGCGTCGAACCGGACCGCGAGACGGCGCGCATTGAACGGCTCGAGAAGGCCCGCGCGAGACCGGGTGCGCAGATGTTCGCCAATCGTCTGCGCAAGAATCTTGCGCGGCTCAGGTCCTGGACGGCGCGTGAGGGGATCGCCTGCTTTCGAGCCTATGATGCGGACATGCCGGAATACGCTTTCGCGGTCGACGTATACGGCAATGGCGAACGACATGCCTGTGTGCAGGAATATGCCGCACCGGCAACGGTATCCGAAGACGCCGCGCGGCTCCGCCGCAACGAGGCCCTGTCGGTACTGCCTGAGGTGCTTGATATCCCTGTGCAGCGTATCCACTTCCGCCGGCGGCAGCGGCAACGTGGCGGCGCTCAGTACGAGAAGCTCGACGAGCAGAGCGAATTCGTAACCGTGCGCGAGGGTCCCTATCGATTTGCGGTCAACTTCGACGATTACCTCGATACCGGCTTGTTTCTCGACCATCGTCTGACCCGCCGGTACATCGGTGATGCGGCAGCCGGTCGACGCTTCCTGAACCTGTTCGCCTACACCGGGTCGGCCACGGTGTGGGCGGTCGGCGGCGGTGCGACGGCATCGACGACGATCGACATGTCGCGGACGTACCTGGACTGGGCAAAGCGCAACCTGGCATTGAACGATCTGCTCAGCCCGCAGCACGAATTCGTTCAGGCTGACTGCCTGGCCTGGCTGGAAGACGAGACGGAAGGCGTGCGCCCTCGATACGGTTTGATTTTCGTTGACCCGCCGACGGTGTCGCGCTCGAAACGCATGCAACGCGATTTCGATGTGCAACGAGATCATGCCTGGCTCCTGCAGCAGGCAGGGCGTCTGCTGCGACCGGATGGCCTGCTGGTATTTTCGACCAACTACCGGCGATTCAGGCTCGACTTCGAAGCGCTGAGTGACTACACGGTTTCGGACATGACGCGCCAGACGATCCCGGAGGATTTCCGTCGCAACCCGAAAATTCACGCGTGTTTTCTTCTCCGAAAATGAGCCTCACGCGAACTGCGTGCCGGCGATCTGCTGAAACTCCGACTACCATTGGCAGGGGCCAGAGGGTGCATGGACATATTCAAAACCTTTTCACTCGAATGCGCGCATCGATTGCCGAACGTGCCCGAAGGGCACAAGTGCGCCCGGCTGCACGGACATTCCTTCCGCGTCGAGGTGCACGTGGCCGGCCCGGTGGGTGATCGGTCCGGCTGGGTCATGGACTTTGCCGACGTGAAAGACGCGTTTGCGCCCGTGTTCGAACGCCTCGATCATCGCTGCCTGAACGACATCCCTGGCCTGGAGAATCCCACCAGCGAGAATCTCGCGCGATGGATCTGGCAGGCGCTCAAGCCGCAGCTCGAACAGCTCTCGCGCATTGTCGTTCACGAGACCTGCACCAGCGGCTGCGTGTACCGGGGCGATTGATTCCCGGGGCCTGTACTAGAGCAGGTCCCTCATTCGGAACCAGAGCATCGCGAGCACCAGCAGGGGGGTACGCAGGGCTGGACCGCCTGGAAAGTCGCGGTGCCTGATCCGCGTGAACAGATCGAAGCGCTCCGCCTGCCCGCTGATCGCCTCGGCCACCAGTTGGCCAGCCATCCCGGTCAGCGCGATGCCGTGCCCGGAGAAACCCTGCAGGTAATAGATGTTGCTGGCCAGCCGGCCAAAGTCGGGCGCCCTGTTCATCGTGATATCAACGTAGCCACCCCAGGCGTAGTCGATCGCAAGATCAGCCAGCTGCGGGAAGACCTGCACCATTCGTGCCCGGGTTGCCCTGGAGGTGTTCAGTGGATCGAGACCTGAGTAACTCACCCGGCCACCGAACAGAAGGCGATGGTCGTCCGACAGCCGAAAATAATCGAGCACGAAATTGACATCGCTGACAGCCACATTCTTGCGCAGCAGCGCCTGGCTGCGCTCCGCGCCCATCGGTTCCGTGGCGACAATGTAAGTGCCCACCGGCATGATTCGCTTGCGCTGCACCGGCGAGAGCGTATCGATGTAGGCGTTGCAGCACAGGGCGACGTGGCTGGCGCGAACCCGGCCGGAAGTCGTGACGATCGTCGCCGGATCGCCGTGCTCCAGTCGCGTGACCTGGCTGTCTTCGTATATCTGCACACCGGCAGCCTCTGCGGCCGCGGCTATCCCGAGGGTATAGTTCAGCGTATGCAGGTGCCCGCTGCGGGCATCGTACAGGCCTCCGACATACCGCTCGCTGGCGATCAGCTGGCGCGTGGCTTCTCGATCGAGCCAGCGCGTTGAACGATACTCGTACTGTTGCTCGAGCTCATCCTGCCAGCGGCGCAGTTCGTCGATCTGCCGTGGCTTGATCGCGGCCAGCACATGGCCCCAGTGCAGGTCACAGTCGATACGGTGCCGGCTGACGCGCTCCCTGAGCAGTTCCTGAGCCTCGACGCTGACGTCGAACAATTGCCGCGCCGTTGCCGCGCCCAGCTGCCGGACCAGGACATCCTGGCTGCAGGCATAGCCGACGATCGCCTGCCCGCCGCTGCGGCCCGATGCGCCCCAGCCGACCCGGTGGCTTTCGAGCAGCACGACGCGGTAACCGCGCTCGGCGAGATTCAATGCGGTGGAACATCCGGCGATGCCGCCGCCAATCACGCACACGTCGGCACTGATTTCGCCACGCAGCGGTTCGCGCCGGGGTGCCGGATTGGCAGAGGCTGCGTACCAGGATTCGATGTGCTGCACGGCTCAGCTCGGACCGAGGTACCAGGAGTGCTCGAGTGGAGAGACGTGCGCGTCGAAATCACGCATCTCGCCGCGTCGCGTCTGCGCAAAGAGCCGCGTGAAATTCTCGCCCAGATACGTATTGACGAACCGGCTGCCCTCGAAAGCATTGAGTGCCTCCGGCCAGTTCGTTGGCACCTGTGGCGTGCTGTCCTCGTAGGCGTTGCCCAGCAGCGGCGGGCCGGGATCCAGTTTCCCGGTCAAGCCGTGGTGCATGGCCGCGAGGACGATCGCGCAGAGCAGGTAAGGGTTGGCGTCGGCGCCGGCGACACGGTGTTCGACCCGTCGGCTATGGGGGGGGCCGGCCGGGATGCGAAACGCAACGGATCGATTGTTGACCGACCAGTGCGGCGCCAGCGGCACATAGGCCTCCGACTGGTAACGCCGGTATGAATTGGCGGTCGGTGCGCAGATGGCAATTGTGTCGCTCATCGTGGCGGCAAGGCCGCCGATCGCCTGACGCAACAGATCACTGCCTTCGGCGGCCTCGGCCGCAAACACGTTGCGGCCCTCGGTATCGACGAGGCTCACGTGCAGGTGAGCGCCACTGCCGACCTGGTTCCAGTACGGCTTGGCCATGAAAGTGGCTTCGAGTCCGTGCTGCAGCGCCACGCCCTTGATCAGTCGCTTGAGGCGCACGGCATGATCACAGGCGAGCATCGCGTCGGCCTGGTGATGCAGGTTCACTTCGAACTGGGCCGGGCCGCATTCGGCCAGTGCCGTGCCGGCCGGAATGCCCTGGACCTGGGCGGCGGCGTCTATGGCGCTCAGAACTTTCGAGTACTCGTTGAGCACCGACATCGAATTAATCTGGGTCTTGCGCTCCCGGCGGCCCGTCAGGGGTCGCCGCGGCGGTTGCGCATAGCCGGCCTCGGTACGCTCACAATCGACGAAATAGAATTCCATCTCGACCGCGATGACCGGGTTCAGGCTGATCCCGGCCAGGCGTGCCAGGACACTCTCCAGGACGTGCCTCGGATCGCCAAAGAACGGATTGCGGTCCTGCTCGAACATCGAGAGCTGCATCTGCGCAACCTGCGGGCCGAGCCACGGAACGGCCACCAGCGAATCGGCAACCGGCAGGCAGACACGGTCGGCATCGCCTTCGTCAAAACCCAGGCCCGTTTCCTGGATGGTTTCTCCAAGGACATGCAGCGCGAACATCGATGCTGGCAGGAGCATTCCGTTGCTGTGTATGTCGGCCAGCTGTTCGACCGTGACGCGCTTTCCTCGAGGGATACCGAGCAGATCCGGCAACAGGAGATCCACGAAGCGGATGTCCGGGTGTTCGGTCAGCCAGTGCTTGGTCTTTTTGTAGGATTCTATTTGCGGCATAGGACTGCGATTGAGCGCCCTCGAACGGAGGGCCGGACATCAGCCCAGCATAGCGCCACAGTTCGAGTCGCAGCAAGGTGGCTTTGCGAAGACTCACCGGGATATTTTATGTCGAACGGCCGATGGCCATCGGCCGGTTCGCTTAATCCAGAGCGCGCCGAACGGCGCTTGTGGTTTAATCAGCAGCGCATTTTACTTGCGGCCGGCAGCGGCCGCGCAGGACAACAACGTGGCTCGGTCGAAACCACTGATCGGGATTCCCGCGGACCGCCGGGTCATCGGCCCGCACCCCTACCATTGCGTGGGCGAGAAATACATTGATGCCGTCGCCAAAGCATCGCTTTGCACGCCGGTACTGATACCGGCGTCTGCGGAGCAGATCGACATCGAGTCGCTGATCGAATTCCTCGACGGCGTTCTGCTGACCGGCAGCTATTCGAACGTGGAGCCACACCGGTACGCCGGCCCGCCGTCCGAACCGGGCACGCTGCACGACCGGCATCGTGACGAGACGACACTGCCACTGATACCGGAACTGGTCTCGAATGACATACCGCTGTTCGCGATCTGCCGTGGTTTCCAGGAGGTCAATGTCGCATTCGGCGGCACGCTCCTGCAGAAAGTTCACGAGGTGCCTGGTCTGCACGACCACCGGGAAAACAAGGACGACCCGCTCGAGTTGCAGTACGCAGCCGCCCACGACATCGAGCTGGTGCCGGGCGGCTTGCTGCGCGAACTGGCCGGACGCGATCGCGTCCGGGTCAATTCGGTGCATGAGCAGGGTGTGCAGATGCTCGGCCATGGTCTCGAAGTCGAGGCGCATGCGCCGGATGGCCTGGTCGAGGCATTTCGCGTTCCTTCAGCTGCTTTTGCGCTGGCGGTGCAGTGGCACCCGGAATGGCAGGTGATGGACAATCCATTTTCAAGGGCGCTTTTCCAGGCGTTCGGCGAAGCCGCGCACACGCGCGCAAGAGGACGACAGTCATGACGACATCCATTCAGCAGTTCTTCAAGGAAAAGGGCATCTCGGAAGTCGAAGCGATGGTGCCCGACATGGCTGGTATTGCGCGCGGAAAGGTTATGCCGGCACAGAAGTATGCTGAAGACCAGGGCATGCGGATGCCCGAGAGTGTCTTCCTCCAGACGGTGACGGGTGAGTACCCGCTCGATGACCGGGCGATCAGCGCTTCGGAGATCGATATCGTGCTCAAGGCCGATCCGGGCACGGCGCGGGTCGTGCCGTGGGCCGCCGAACCGACGGCCCAGCTGATACACGACTGCTTTTACGCGGACGGCCGCCCGGTGACGATGTCGCCACGCTACGTCCTGCGAAAAATTATGCAGCTTTACGAGAACCGCGGCTGGGTTCCGCAGGTCGCTCCGGAGGTCGAGTTTTTCCTGGTCGAGCCGAATACCGATTCGGACTACCCATTGAAGCCGCCGATCGGTCGCTCGGGACGACCCGAGCTGGGGCGGCAGGCTTACAGCATCGCCGCGATGAACGAGTTCGACCCGTTGTTCGACGACATTTATGCATTCTGCGAAGCGCAGAACATCGACATCGATACGCTGATCCATGAAGACGGTGCGGCGCAGATGGAGATCAACCTGGTCTATGGCAATGCGATGTCCCTGGCCGACCAGGTGTTCATGTTTAAACGAACCGCGCGCGAGGCGGCCTTCCGCCACAAGATGTACGCAACGTTCATGGCCAAGCCCATGAGCCGTGAACCGGGCAGTTCGATGCATATTCACCAGAGCGTGGTGGACAAGGAAACCGGCGAGAACATATTCAGCGATGCAAAAGGCAGCCCGAGCGAGTTGTTCTTCTCGCACATCGCCGGTCTGCAGAAATACCTGCCGGCGGCGATGCCACTGTTTGCGCCGAACGTCAATTCCTTCCGCCGGATCATCATGCGCGACCTCGCGCCGATCAATACGCAGTGGGGGTACGACAATCGCACGGCCGGCCTTCGCGTGCCGATCGCGCCGCCGTCCGCGCGACGCATAGAGAACCGCCTCGGTGGCGCGGACGCGAACCCGTACCTCGCGCTGGCTGCGTCGCTGGCTTGCGGGTACCTCGGTATGATCGAAGGGCTCAAGCCCAGCGAGCCGATCGAAGGCAGCGCCTATGATCTGCCATTCAGCCTGCCGCGTAACCTCGAAGAGGCGGTGGGCCTGCTGCGCGACTGCGAGGAGCTCAGGGACCTGCTCGGCGATCGTTTCGTCATGGCATATACCGCCGTAAAAGAGTGCGAGTACGATACCTTTCTGCAGGTCATCAGTTCGTGGGAGCGAGATCACCTGTTGCTGAACGTATGAGGTCCCGGCATGACTGAACCCCGCCATGAAACGACCGACCGCAGCACTGCGGACTGGCAGGCACTCGATCGCCAGCACTACCTGCATCCCTTCACTGATTACAAGCAACTGCACGCGAAGGGCAGCCGGGTCATCGTCAGGGCCGAAGGCGTTTACCTTTACGATTCGGACGGGCACCAGATCCTCGATGGAATGTCGGGGTTGTGGTGCGTCAATCTCGGCTACGGGCGCAAGGAGCTGGCCGAAGCGGCCTATCGCCAGATGCTTGAACTGCCGTACTACAACAGCTTTTTCCAGACCGCCCATCCGCCAGCCATCGAACTGGCCCGACAGCTGGTCGAGCTTACGCCGCCGCAATTCAACCGGGTGTTCTTCACCGGATCCGGTTCGGAGGGCAACGATACGGTCGTGCGGATGGTGCGGCGCTACTGGGACCTGCTGGGCCAGGGCGAGCGCAGGGTCATCATCAGTCGTGAAAATGCCTATCACGGAAGCACGATGGCTGGCGCCAGCCTCGGCGGAATGGGCTTCATGCACGCACAGGGCGGTCTGCCGATACCGGGCATCGTGCACATTCGCCAGCCGTACTGGTTCGGCGAGGGTGGGGACCTGTCGCCGGAGGAATTCGGCCTGATTGCAGCGCATGCGCTTGAGCAGAGAATTCAGGAACTCGGGCCGGGAAAAGTTGCAGCGTTCATTGCCGAGCCGATCCAGGGGGCCGGCGGCGTGATCATTCCACCGGATACCTACTGGCCCGAGATCCAGCGTATCTGCGACCAGTACGACATCCTGCTGGTGGCCGACGAGGTCATTTGCGGTTTTGGCCGCACCGGGGAGTGGTTCGGTTCGGACTACTATGGGATCCGGCCGCACCTGATGACGATTGCCAAGGGTCTGTCATCCGGCTATCTGCCGATCGGCGGCGTGATGGTGTCCGATCGGGTGGCTGACGTTCTGATCGACAAGGGCGGTGAATTTGCCCATGGCTTTACGTATTCGGGCCACCCGGCGGCCTGTGCAGTGGCCAGCGTCAACCTGAACCTGCTCCAGGCCGAAGGCCTGGTGCCCCGCGTCCGCGAGGACGTCGGGCCCTATCTGGCGACCAAATGGCGCGAACTGGGCGAGCATCCGCTGGTTGGCGAGGCCCGCTGCGTTGGGCTGGTCGGCGCGCTGGAGCTCGTGCCGGGCAAGCCCGCGCGGGATTTCTTCGAAAAACGCGGTGAAGTCGGCATGATCTGTCGCGACTTCTGTTTTGCCAATGACCTGATCATGCGTGCCGTACGCGACACGATGATCGTTGCGCCACCGCTGGTGATCACGCGGGGGCAGATCGACGAGCTGGCCGAGAAGATCCGCCTCTGCCTGGACCTGACGCTGGAGCGCTGCCGCACGGATGGCCGGCTCTGAAGGCCTTTCGGAGGCGTCGCAGAGGACAGGACGCCGGGTCGTCGCCGCCCACGTCCAGCGCACAGCGCGTGCATCTCGTCGCCGTTTGAGCTAAAACTGTTATGTCTGGATGGGCGCGGCCGCTGGGCCGCGGGTCGGTAAATGCCACTTGGGGAAATCACAAAGATGACTATCGCTACTCGCGCCGGGCTCCTGGGCCTGGTGGTCGTGACTGCCTTGACGGGATGCGGCAAGAAGCCGGAGCCTGCTGCGACGACCGACGCCGGACCGGTCACACCGGCCGCGGCTCCTGCCGAGGAAAAGGTCGTCAACGTCTATAACTGGTCGGATTACATCGACCCAGCCATGCTCGAGAAGTTCACCGAGGAAACCGGTATCAAGGTGAACTACGACGTTTTCGACTCGAACGAGGTCGTGGAAACGAAATTGCTGTCCGGCAATACCGGTTACGACGTCGTCGTGCCGACGGCATCATTTCTCGAGCGCCAGATCAAGGCCGGCGTTTTTCAGCCGCTCGACCGTTCGAAGCTGCCCAACTGGCCCAACCTCGACAGCGACATCCTGGCGCGAGTCGCGGTACACGACCCGGGTAACATGTACTCGGTCAACCATATGTGGGGCACCACCGGAATCGGCTATAACGTCGAGAAGGTCGAGGCGATCATGCCCGACGCACCGGTGGACAGCTGGCAACTGGTCTTCGATCCGGTCATCGCGGCGAAGTTCAAGGATTGCGGCATTTCTTTGCTCGATGCACCGAATGAGCTGGTCGGAGCTGCGCTGGCCTGGCTCGGCAAGGATCCGAACAGTCAGTCCGAAGAAGACCTTGCCGCCGCCGAGGCGGTCTGGATGGGCATTCGTGATGATGTGCGAATGATTCACAGCTCGAACTATATCGACGCGCTGGCCAACGGCGAGATCTGCGTCGCGGTCGGCTGGAGCGGTGACATTCTGCAGGCACGCGACCGTGCCGAGGAGGCCGACCAGGGTGTCGTGATCGACTACAAAGTGCCCAAGGAAGGCACGCTCATCTGGTTTGATATGTACGCGGTCCCGGCGGATGCACCGCATCCCGATAACGCCCATGCCTTCATCAACTTCATGATGCGACCGGATGTCGCCGCGGCAAATTCCAATTTCGTCAATTACGCGACCGGCAACGCGGCTGCGGTGGAATTTCTCGATCCGTCCGTTCGTGATGACCCGGGTGTTTATCCTCCGCCCGACGTCAAGGCAAAGCTGTTCCCGGATCTCGCCAAGAGCGCGGAATACACGCGTCTGTTGAATCGGGCCTGGACTCGCTTCCGCACAGGGGAGTAATCAGGCGAGCCAGCACTTGAACGGGGCGGTCGGTGCACGGTGCCGGCCGCCCCGTTCTGCATGGACCGCTACACATCGGACCTTCGCTGGGCTATAAGGCTGAAAAGACCGGTTCGAGGATAACGGACAAACACCCATGGCTACCTCACCGCAGGTTACCGCGCCCGAATTCGCGCCCTGGAAGGACCCGGACGCCGTTCCCTACGTGCGGATCGAGCGCGTGACCAAGAAGTTCGGCGATTTCATCGCGGTGGATGAAGTCTCGCTGGACATCTATCGCAAGGAGATCTTCTGCCTGCTCGGCGCATCCGGCTGTGGCAAGACCACGCTGCTGCGAATGCTGGCCGGGTTTGAACGACCCACCGCCGGGCGGATCCTGATCGATGGCGTGGATATGACCGGTATACCGGCCTACGAGCGGCCGGTGAACATGATGTTCCAGTCGTATGCGTTGTTCCCGCACATGTCCGTGGAGCAGAACGTGGCCTTCGGGCTCAAGCAGGAGAGGGTGCCCAGGAGCGAGGTGGCCAGTCGGGTCCAGGACATGCTGGCGCTGGTCAAGCTCGACCAGTTCGCAAAGCGCAAGCCGCACCAGCTCTCCGGCGGGCAGCGCCAGCGCGTTGCGCTCGCTCGATCCCTGATCAAGAAGCCCAAGTTGCTGCTGCTCGATGAACCGCTGGCCGCACTGGACAAGAAGCTGCGCGAGCATACGCAGTTCGAACTGATCAACATCCAGGAGAGCCTGGGCGTGACGTTCATGGTCGTCACCCACGACCAGGAAGAGGCGATGACGCTGTCGAGCCGCATCGGCGTGATGAACCACGGCGAGATCATTCAGGTCGGAACGCCCACCAATATCTACGAGTATCCGAGTTCGCGGTTCGTTGCCGAGTTCATTGGCTCGGTCAATATGTTCGAGGGCCGCCTCGTCGAGGATGAGCCGTCCTATGTACGTATTGAATGCGATGACCTCGATGCACCCATTTACGTCGATCACGGCGTCAGTTCGGCGCCGGGAGCAAGAATATGGGCCGCGATCCGCCCCGAGAAAATCGGCATCGGTCGGGAACGTCCTGAGACCGCGGACAACTGGTCCTCAGCGACGGTCAGTGACATCGCCTACATGGGCGACATGTCCGTCTACCTGTTGCGGCTGGACTCGGGGAAAATCATTCGCGTGACTCAGCCCAATGTTTACCGGCATGCAGAGGACCGCATCACCTGGGAAGAAAAGGTGTACGTAAGCTGGCATCCAAGCAGCCCGGTCGTCGTGACGGAATAGTGAACGCCGCCAGTCTCAGCAACGCGTTCAGGCATTCGGCGCTCGGCGAGCGCCTCCGGCGCTGGGCTGTGACCGGGCACACCGCGGTGACCGCAGTGCCATTCCTCTGGTTGCTGCTGTTCTTCCTGATCCCGTTCATCATCGTGCTGAAGATTTCGTTTTCGCAGTCGCTGATCGCCATGCCGCCCTATGAGCCGTTGCTGCACTGGGTCGGCGAGAAGGCGCTCGACATCAAGATCAACTTCGGCAACTACGCGTTTTTGGTTGAAGACAACCTGTACTGGAAGGCCTATCTGAACTCGATCATGGTGGCGGGTATCTCGACGCTGATCTGCCTGCTGATCGGGTACCCGATGGCCTACGCCATAGCGCGCAGCGAGCCGACCCACCGTAACATCCTCCTTCTGCTGGTCATACTGCCATTCTGGAGTTCGTTTCTTCTGCGGGTCTATGCATGGATCGGGTTGCTGAAGAACAACGGGCTGATCAACAATGTGCTGATGTCACTGGGCCTCATCGACCAGCCCATCCAGATGCTGCAGACAGACTTTGCCGTGTACATCGGCATCGTTTATTCGTATCTGCCGTTCATGATCCTGCCCCTGTACGCCAATCTCGAGAAGATGGACCTGACGCTGCTTGAGGCGGCGGCCGATCTCGGCAGCCGTCCCTGGGAGTCCTTCCTGAAGGTGACTCTGCCGTTGTCAACGCCCGGAATCGTGGCGGGGTGCCTGCTGGTCTTCATTCCGGCCGTCGGCGAGTTCGTCATCCCGGCGCTGCTTGGCGACCCCGGCTCGCTGATGATCGGCAAGATCCTGTGGACGGAGTTCTTTAATAATCGCGACTGGCCGGTGGCCAGCGCCGTTGCGATCGCGCTTCTGCTGTTTCTCGTGGTCCCGATCATTTACTTCCAGCGGGCCCAGGATGCCGAGGCGGGCGGGGGGCTGAGTCAGTGAACCGCGATCGGCCCTGGTTCCGCCTGACGGCCCTCGCGCTCGGACTGGCGTTTCTATACATACCGATCCTTTCACTGATCGTTTACTCGTTCAACCAGTCACGACTGGTGACGGTATGGGGCGGCTTTTCGACCAAGTGGTATGGCGAACTGCTGCGTAACCAGCAGATTCTGGATGCCGCCTGGCTGAGCCTCAAGGTGGCGGCCCTGACGGCCACACTGGCGGTGGTGCTGGGCACACTGGCGGGCATGGCGCTGGCTCGATTCGGCCGGTTCAAGGGGCGCGCACTGTTCTCTGCCATGACCACGGCGCCGCTGGTCATGCCCGAGGTGATTACCGGCCTTTCGCTGTTGCTTCTGTTCGTCGCCCTGGAACAACTGATCGGCTGGCCTTCGGGTCGCGGGATGACGACGATCATCATCGCGCACGTGACCTTTGCGATGGCTTACGTCACGGTCATCGTGCAGTCGCGCCTGTCCCAGATGGACGATTCGCTGGAGGAGGCGGCACTCGATCTCGGTGCGAGACCGGCGAAGGTGTTTTTTGTCGTGACATTGCCGATTGTCTTCCCGGCGCTTCTGTCCGGCTGGCTGCTCGCATTCACGCTGTCGCTCGATGACCTCGTCATTGCCAGTTTCGTGGCCGGACCGGGCGCCAGCACCTTGCCGATGGTCATCTTCTCGAAGGTGCGCATGGGCGTCAGCCCGGATATCAATGCGCTGGCCACGGTGCTGATCGCGATCGTCGCGGTCGGTGTGGCCTTTGCCGGTTACTGGATGGCGCGGCAACAGAAAAACGAGGCGCGCGATGCCCAGATGGCACTGGCGGCTAACCAGCAGATGATCGAGAGCCTGAAGAGGGGCTGACCTTGTATCCCCAGGATTCGCACAGCCGAGGCAGACAAGCGTGAACCCGCCGGTTCTCGCGATCGACATTGGCGGCTCCTTTATCAAGGCGGGCTGCGTGGACACGGCGACCGGGCGAGTCGAAGGTGAAGTGCTTCGTGAACCAATGCCGGCCGGGGCGACACCCGATGCGGTGATGGAGATGCTGGTCAGGATCTGTCACGAGTTGCAGCCGGTGGGGCCGGTCGGTCTGACGTACCCGGGTGTCGTCAAGAATGGCATCGCGTGGACCGCGGCCAACGTCAGTGACGGCTGGATCGGCAAGAACGTCAAGGCCTCGCTGGAGCGACGGATTGCCCGCCCCGTGGCCTTCGTCAACGACGCCGATGCAGCCGGTATCGCCGAAATGAGGATCGGTGCGGGTCGCGATCGGGACGGCACGGTGATGATCCTGACGCTGGGCACCGGGATCGGCACGTCGCTGTTTGTCGATGGGAAGCTCGTGCCGAACATGGAACTCGGCCACCTGGAAATCCTCGGGCAGGAGGCCGAGCACCGTGCCTCGGCGAAGGTCCGGACCGATCGGGGCCTGAGCTGGTCGCAGTGGTCCGAGGCCGTGAACGAAGTGCTGGCGGGGTATCACGCGCTGCTGTGGCCGGACCTGTTCATTATCGGCGGCGGCGTCACGGAGAACTGGAACCGATTTGGCGCGCTGCTGCACTGCCGCGCCGAAATCCTGCGGGCTCATTTCGGCAACGATGCCGGATTGATCGGTGCTGCGATGCTGGCAGATGGCCGTGAAGGTTCGCGCGGAGTCTGACGCGGCACGTTGTGTCGCTGCACGCACTTTGTGATTCGATTCCGGAACAGCGCATGCGACCGGTGAGCAAGTTGCCCGGTGTCGGCACGACCATATTCACGGTCATGTCCGAGCTCGCCTGCGAGCACCGGGCGATCAACCTGTCCCAGGGGTATCCGGACTTCGAGCCACCGCGGCATCTCGTCGATCTCGTGGTTCAGAAGCTGCGCCAGGGATCAAATCAGTATGCACCGATGACCGGGTTGCCGGTTCTGCGCGAGGCCATTGCGGTCAAACTGCTCGATTGTTACGGGGCCCGGGTGTCAGCGGAGCGCCAGGTCACGGTCACCTCGGGCGCAACGGAAGCGCTGTTCTGCGCCATCGCGGCCGTCGTGCATCCTGGCGACGAAGTCGTGCTGCTCGAACCGGCCTATGACGCCTACGAGCCAGCCATCAACCTGGCCGGCGGCCGCGCGATTCGCGTGCCTCTGCAAAGGCCCGGATTCGCGGTGGACTGGGATCGGGTGCGCGATGTCCTCACGCCGCGGACCCGCATGGTCATCGTTAATTCTCCGCACAATCCCAGCGGCGCCACGCTTCGCTCGGACGACCTCGACGAGCTGGCTGATTTGCTCAGGAATACCGGTGCGTATGTTCTTGCCGACGAGGTTTACGAACACATGGTTTTCGACGGTCGCGCTCACCACAGCATGGTGGCGCACGCCGAGCTCGCCGCGCGCGCGTTCGTTGTTTCATCTTTCGGCAAGACGTATCACGCGACCGGCTGGAAAGTCGGCTATTGCATCGCGCCGCCCGATCTCTGCGTCGAATTCCGCAAGGTGCACCAGTTCGTGCAGTTCGCGGTCGCGACGCCGTTGCAGGCGGCCATCGCGGAGTTTCTGATCGAGTGCCCGGAGCATCACCGCGACCTGTCCGGGTTCTACCAGCGCAAGCGGGACTTCTTCTGCGGACTGCTGACCGGGACCCGCTTCGTCTTTGCGCCGACCGAGGGGACCTATTTCCAGCTGCTCGACTATTCGCCCATCGACAAACGTCCGGACACGGAGTTCGCGCGCTGGCTGACGACTGAGGTCGGCGTCGCAGCGATTCCGATCTCGGTGTTCTCGCGAGCGCCTGCCGGTGAGCGAATCGTGCGCCTGTGCTTCGCAAAAGACGATGCGACGCTCCGGAGCGCCGTGCAGCGACTGGCCGGGATTTGACCCCGGCGCGTCACGACGGCACCCTTTGCCGCCCGGGCCATCGCGTTGAGCCCTCTATGAGTGGAGAAAATCGAAAAATGGACACGAGCCCATGACTTCCCATCTGCGCGTCACGATGATCCAGGCCGATACGATCTGGCAGGACCCCGCAAGCAATCGCCGAAACCTCGCAGCGCATTTCCGTGGTCTGCTGGGACATACGGACCTGATCGTGCTGCCGGAGATGTTTACCACCGGCTTCAGTATGGACGGCACCGGGCAGGCGGAAGAAATGAGCGGCCCGACGATCGGCTGGCTGCGCGAGGAAGCCGCCGCGCTCGGTTGCGCGATCACCGGGAGCCTGATCGTCAGGGATGCCGGCAGGCACTTCAACCGCCTGATCTGGGCAGCGCCCGACGGCAGCATGCGCTGGTACGACAAGCGCCACCTGTTTCGCATGGCCGGCGAGCACGAGCAATATACGGCGGGGGACAGCCGATTGATCGTCGAATACAAGGGTTGGCGGATCTGTCCGCTGATCTGTTACGACCTGCGCTTCCCGGTCTGGAGCAGGAGCCGTAACGATTACGAACTGCTGCTCTACGTGGCCAACTGGCCGGCCCGCCGCCGCCTCGCGTGGCAATCATTGCTGCGCGCGCGGGCAGTCGAGAACATCAGTTACGTCGTGGGTGTCAATCGGACGGGCCGGGACGAGAACGGCGTGAGCTACTCAGGTGACAGCGTGGCCGTGGATTTCCAGGGCCAGGCATTGAACAATGAACACGACGGGGACTCGGTCGAAACGGTTGTGCTGGACCGTGCGCTGCTGGAGAACTATCGCGCAGACTTCCCGGTACACCTCGATGCAGACGATTTCGAGATCCGCGGCCTCTAGCGCACCCGGGCGACCATGAAAAAGAGAACCCGAGTGACCCACCCGCCGAGGGTCAAGGTGCCGCGCGATAACCGGCCGCTGGTGGATCCGATCTACCAGTCGGTGAAATTCACCTTCGATGACGTTGGCGAGACGCAAAGATACTGGCGCCGGGAACGCGAGGGATTCTACTACTCGCGTTCTTCCAACCCGACGCTGAGTCAACTGGAGCGAGTGCTCGCCGAGATGCAGGAACGCGACGACTGCCTGCTGACCGCCTCCGGTATCGCAGCCATCACGGTTGCAATGCTGGCGCTGCTCAAGGCCGGTGATCACGTCGTTTACTTTGCGGAGATGTATCAGCCGACCCGCGTGCTGATACGCCGTGTCCTGGGGCGGTTCGGCGTGAGCAGCACGATGCTGTCGATCGACGACCTCGAGGGGCTGGACCGGGTCCTGGCCGAAATCCCCACCCGGCTGCTGGCATTTGAGTCGCCCACCAACCCGGTACTCAAGGTTGCCGACATTGCGCGAATCACGAGCCTGGCCCGCGCGCACGGTGCCCTCACGCTGCTGGATAACACCGTCGGTGGCCTGCATAACCACGGGTCGTTCGACGTGGACGTGTTTGCCCATAGCTTGACAAAGTACGCCTCGGGACACGGTGACGTGATGGGGGGCGCCGTCATCGCACGGCATGAACTTATTGAGCGCATGCGCTCGGACGCGCCGATTCTTGGATCGACACTGGATCCGCACGCGGCTTTCCTGATCCTGCGCGGCCTGAAGACGTACTTCCTGCGCTGGGACGCGCAGAGTCGCAACGCCATGCGCGTCGCCGAGTTTCTGCAATCCCATCCCGCGGTCGAGCGGGTCCGTTACCCGGGGCTGCCGGAGGATGAAGGTCATGATCTCGCGTGCGCGCAGATGGATGGCTTTGGCGCCCTGCTGGCCGTCGACCTGCGTGGCGGGCTCGACGCCGGTACACGCTTCGCTGAAGCGCTCGAGCTGTTTGCCATCACGGCCAGTCTCGGATCGACTGAATCCCTCGTGGTTGCGCCGGTCATGCAGCAGCCGAGAGACCTGACCGCAGAGCAGCGCCGCTGGTCGGCAATCGGGCCGGGTACCGTGCGGCTGTCAATCGGCGCCGAGGATGTGGATGATCTGCTCGAAGATCTCAGCCGGGCGCTCAGCCAGGCCGGTTCGTGATCGGCTGACCCGCCCAGCCACTTCGTCGGCTGAAGCTTTTCCTGTCGTATCTTGGCGTTTTGGTATCCTAGCGGGAAGGATGCGCAGAACATTGCCGGGGGGGGCATGGTCGCCACTGAGAACCCCGATTTTCGACTGGGAGACTGGCTCATTGAGCCGAGCCGGCGCCGAATCTCTTCCGGCGCACTGGAACATACGCTCTCGCACGGCGAAATGAGGGTGTTGTCGTGCCTCGTCAGCCACCACGGTGAGACCGTCTCTCGCGAAACGCTCAGGAAGCGCGGCTGGCCGGCCGAGAACGTTGGCGAACACGCCCTCAACAGGACGATTCACTCGCTTAGGGAGTTACTCGGCGACGATCCGCGCGAGCCGGAGTACATCGTTACGGTGCCGAAGAAAGGTTATGCGCTGATCGCGCATTTTCAGCCGCTGAGCGAGAATCTGGCGACGACGGCAACCGGCACCATAGAGTTCACGGGCAAGCGCTCACTGCCTGATCGGCTGGCATCCTTTTATTTTGAATTGAGGCGTCGGCACGTCCTGCGCGTTTCAGGCGGCTACCTGGTGGGGGTCTGGATCGTCCTGCAGATCGCAGAGGTGACTTTCGAGCCGCTGCATTTCCCCGAATGGTGGATGACCGCATTGACTATCCTGGCGATCCTCGGGCTGCCGGTCATCGCATCGCTGGCCTGGGCCTACGAGATTACCGCCAGCGGTGTTGAAGCCGACGGTCGCGCATCGACGGTGAAGCTGCCACGGGCCCGCCAGGCAGTGGCGCCGGCCCTGGTCATCGGCGTGGTCCTGATGGCCGGTGTAACGGGCTACGCCTGGTGGACCTCGCTGGAGACGCAGACCCGGGCAGTCCGGCCGATCGTCGATGACGGAGCGCCATCCATCGCCGTGCTGCCGCTCAATGATTTCAGTTCGGACGGCGATGGCGGGTACCTCGGCGATGGCTTGAGCGAGGAACTCTCGAGCAGCCTGGCCATGGTGCCGGGACTTCGGGTCGCAGCCCGAACCTCGGCGTTCGCGTTCAAAGGCAAGGAAGTCGACATTCGCAACATTGGCGAAGCGCTCGGCGTGCACTACGTGCTGGAGGGCAGCATACGTCGGCAGAACGAACGCGTGCGTGTCACGGTACAGCTCATCGACGCACGTACCGGCTACCACGTGTGGACGCAAAGTTACGACCGTCCCTGGGAGGATCTGCTCAAGATCCAGCAGGAGATCTCGCAGCAGATCACGCAGAACCTGCAGATCGTACTGACACCCGAACAGGCCGAGCAGGTGCAGATGGCCAGCACCAACGATCCGCGTGCCTACGATTATTACCTGGCCGGCCTCTCGGAGCTCAGGCAGGCCGGTGCGATCAGCCATGTTGACGAAGCTGAACGCCTGTTCCAGCTTGCACTGGATGCGGATCCTGGTTTCGCGCGCGCCTATGCCGGTCTTTGCGACGTTGGCATCCTTCGTTATCAGAAAACGGCCAGCCCGGATGCGATGACCGGTGCCGAATCCGCCTGTCGAAAGGCGCTCGAGAGCGGCGCCGCGCTGCCCGAGACAGAACTGGCCCTGGCTCGTCTTTATGACCTGGGAGGTCGCTACGAGCAAGCCGAGCCGATCCTGCGCCGGCTGATATCGCAGAACCCGCGCGACGCGGAGCTGCACATGGAACTCGGTGCCGCGCTGTTGGGCCTGGGTGAAAAGTCAAAAGCCGAGGACAGTTTCCGCGAGGCCATCGCGGTCGAGCCCGGATACTGGCTGCCCTACAATCGCCTCGGGATGTTTCTTTTCAACGACGGCAGGGCTGAAGCTGCCATAGACGCCTTCACCCGCGTGACCGAACTCGCACCCGCCAATCCGAATGGCCACAATAACCTCGGCGCGGCGCTGATGATGACGGGCAACCTCGAGCAGTCGGCGGTGGCGTTCCGGCGCTCCAACGAAATCGAGCCTTCGCGCAGCGCGTATTCGAACCTCGGTACGATCAACTATTTTCTCGGGCGTTTCGAGGAAGGGGTTGCGATGTACTCGCGGGCCATTACGCTCGCGCCCGACGACTTCCAGCTCTGGGGCAGTCGCGCCGACTCGCTCTGGTACCTGAAAGGGCGGCGCGATGCCGCCGTCGAGGGCTATCGTCGTGCAATCGAGCTCGCCGAGCGGACCCTTGCGATCAACGACTCCGATGCCGTGACCTGGTCACTGCTTGGCTATTATTACGGGCGCGTCGGCGAGGCGGAGCGCGCAACGCGCTATATTGAGCGCGCCATGGAGCTCGATCCCGATGACCAGTTTGTCAACTATTTTGCCGCGCTGGCGGCGGCCGACCGCGGTGACAAGGCCGAATCGGTTCGGCTCGCAGAGCGCGCTGTGAAAAACGGCTACCCGATGCCGTTGATCCTCTCGGATCCGGCGCTGCCGGGCATGCGCACCGGATGATGGCGGTATGCCGCCTGCCGCCAATGTCGGGCACTCGAGCGGACAGGGTCTGAAGGAGAGCAAGGCATGACGACTCAACACGCCTGCACCGTCAACGGCGTCAGCGACGCCACCGCGTTTTGATTTCCGATCACTCAGGCCTGTCCCCACTCGAGCGGCTGATGACGCTGTTCACGCGCATGCGCCCGGGCGAGGGCCGCAGCGTGCTGCTGTTCTTTCTGCACGGCTTCCTGCTGCTGTTTTCGTACCTCATCGTGAAGGCGCTGCGCGAGGCGTTCATGCTGACGAGCTTCTCGGCAGAGGTGCGCGCGTATGCGGTGGCGGTCATCGCCCTCGTTCTGATGGCCCTTGTGCCGGCCTACGGCGCCGTACGCCGGCGCCTGGACGGAGAGCGCCTGCTGCGTGCCGTCACTTTGTTCTTTGCGGTCAACATGCTGCTGTTCGCTGTGCTGGCCTGGGCCGGGATATCGATCGCGTTCACGTTTTTCGTCTGGGTCAGCATCTATGGCGTGATGGTGATCGCGCAGCTCTGGGCGTTCGCCGCCGATACGTTCAATACCAAGAGCGGGCAACGCCTCTTCCCGATCATCATGGTCGGTGCAAATCTCGGTGCACTCGTGGGCGCCAAGACGGCACAGCTGGCGGTGGCCGGGCTGACACCCGAGGGCCTCATGCTGGTCGCTACCGGCTCATTGCTGCTGACGCTGCTGCTGACCGGGCCCGAGCATCGACTCGTGCCGCGCGGTTCGCGCGCCATTGCCGTAGAGCGCAGCACGCCCGTCCCTCGCCTCATGGGTGGATTCGGGCTGGTCATGCGCGATCGCTACCTGCTGCTGATCGCGTTGCTCGTCGTGCTGCTGAACTGGATCAACACGACCGGCGAATTCATCCTCGCCGATTTCGTGCAGCGCGATGCGGCACGCCAGGCGGCCGCCAGCGCCGGCGGGCTCGACGCGAGCGAATTGATCACGGCGTTCTATGGCAATTTCCAGTTCTGGGTCACGCTGATCGGCCTGTCCATCCAGCTGTTCCTGGTCTCGCGCATTTATCGCCGGGTCGGCGTGCGTGGGGCGTTGGTCATTCATCCGATCATCGTCGCGACCGGCTATGCGCTGCTGGCCTTCTCGCCGCTGCTGGTGGGCTTCGTACCGGTCTTTACGCTGGTGCGGCTGGTGAAGATCACCGAGAACAGTGTCGACTATTCGTTGATGAATACCACGCGGCAGGCGCTGTTCCTGCCGGTCGATCGCGACTCCAAGTACGAGGGCAAGACGGCGATCGATACGTTCTTCTGGCGATTCGGTGACCTGCTGCAGGCCGGTGTGGTATTTGCCGGTCTGAACTGGTTCAACTGGTCCGTGACGAATTTCGCGATACTCAACTTCGCGCTGGCGCTGCTGTGGATCGGGCTGGCGGTTGCGATCGGGAGAGAATACAGCCACAAGTCACGGCAGAGCACGTTCAATCGACCACCCGAGGCGGATCAGCCGATACCGGATCTGCTGTACGTCCCGGGTCAGCCCGTGCAGCACCAGGTCGCCACGGACTCGTTCTGGGATGCCGATCCGGGCGATGTGTTGACCCTGAGTGCCTGTCTCGACAACGGCAGGCCGTTGCCCGGGTGGTTGCGGTTCGACACAAGATACCGGTGTTTCAAGGGTACGGTGCCGGAGGAGTACTGTGAGGAATTGAGGGTCACCGTGATCGCCAGCGACGTCGACGGGACCGAAGCGCGCAGTGCCTTCATCATGCGTCGACGCGTCCACCCCGGTCACGGCTGATCATCAACGACTGGCGGATGAATCGGCCAGCTGCACGATGCGATCGCGGCGCTTCAGCAGGGCGTTGATTTCACGCTTGTTCAGGAGGTCGCCGACGGTCTTCTGCAGGTCACCCTCATCAAGTGCTCGCAGCCGACGCTGCATCTCGGCTCCCGTGGCGGGCAGCTGGTCTTCCAGGGCCTTAGTCAGCTCGTTCGAGCCAGAGAACGCTTGCGCGTGTCCGCTCAGGAGCAGCATCCAGTTGTCACTGTCGTACAGATACCGATCGAGGCTACGGCCGCGATTTCCGATCAACGCATCGAATGCGTAGGCCAGCTGCACCTGGTCAGCGGCGTTGCACCAGCCCCCGACGGGCCAGCGCTGTGCCGGGTCTGCCGCGGTGAGGGCCCGGCGGGACGGTGTGGCCTGCGGCGCGGCCGTGACGGTCTGGCAGTTCAGGCCGACGCGCGTGCCATCGCGGGCGTTTATGCGATCCTGCTCGCTGACCCAGTTCGCCGGGCGGCCCTGCAAGACGCCGCGGACACCGTCTCGCTCACGTTCCACCGTGGCCGGGACCAGCCCCAGATCGAGCAATCGATCCAGCCGGTAGGCCGCCAGCTCGTGGCTGATCTGCTCGCTGCTGGCCGCCTCGAAAACAGCCCGTACGCGCCGCTCGCCGGCGCTGACCTGCACGTCGAAAACGCCCGGTGAGCAGGTCTCGACGGTTTCAATCGATCCGCTGCGCAGAAGCTCGAGCACCTCATCTTCGCCAAGCGTCTGGGAACTCAGATAAAGCGGTTCCGGCGGCACGGCGACAGGGGCGGGTGCCCGATCACCGTAGATCAGATATGACCGGCCGGCTTCGGACACCAGTGCGGCCGGGCGACCCCTGTAAACCGCATAGTTCATGCCGGCGTCGAGCTTGATGACGGTGCCGTCGAATCGGGAGACGACGGTGCCGTTGCGGGCCACCGTGTGACCGATGACCACGCGCCTGACACCCACGCTCCGCAGCCATGGATCGAGCACGTCGGCTTCTGCGCACTCGTTGCAGTAGGCGGCGCCCCGATACCAGTTTGGGCCGGCCGGCCCGAGCAGTGGATTTTCATCGGCACGCTTGAATCGCTCAACGGCCGGTCCGAGGCTGGCCGTCGACTCGCCACCTGCAACGCGCCGCTGACCGGCAAGTTCTGCGCGCTTGCCGTAGTCGTCCTCGACACGCAGCAGCCCGGCGCTCCGCAGCGTGTCATCGGCCTCGAGGTAGTCGTTCAGTGCCGCCTGGTAGTCGCGATTGAGGCCCTCGATCGAGGTGCCCTGCAGCAGCGAGGACGGACCACCGTGCAGGTACGCGGTGTCATTGACGATGACGGCCACCGGCAGCGAAAGCAGCCAGCGACCGTAGTGCCCCTGCGGGCCAAGCATCTTTCGGTGACCGAAGTAGCCCGGCGGAAACTGCTTGTCGAAATCCGCGGAGCTCATCGCCGGGTTCCGCGAGAGAACCTCGGCTCGCCGGGCCTCGCGGAGGGACGGGTCTTCGTCGGGAATGTAAGCCGCATACTCACCCGGGTAAACGTAACGCAGGTCGCCGAGAACGTTCATCGCCTCGTGATTGCCAAGCACGATGTGCAGCTGCCCGCCTGCCTCCGCCGCCTCTCCCTGCAGTCGCATCAGCAGGTCCATGACCTTTCGTGAGTCGGCGCCCCGGTCGAGCAGGTCGCCGACGCTGACCACGTGCGTCCGGCCGGCGGACCATTGCAGGTCGGTGTCGATCACACCTGCGGTCCGCAACAGGCCGGTGAGTTCCTTGTAGGCACCGTGCACATCGGCGAATGCCACGACTCGCTCGATATCCCGCCAGGTGTAAACTGCGGAATCGGCGGCCGCGCGGCCCGGAAATCCACTCGCAAGTGAAAGCATGGTCAGCCATGCCAGGGCCATGGCGGCTGGTCTTGCGTACGATTGTGGCACGGCGCTCTCCGTCAAAAAGTTTTCAGCTCACCCTTGTCAACCCGCTTCAACAGCCGGCCAACCTGCCGCCAGAGTGTCTTGATTTCCTGCCGGGTCAGGCCCATCTGCACCACGTCGCCCCTGTCTCGCACACCGCGATTGCGATCGAGATTCCCGCCCGGGGTAACCTCGATCAGGTGGCCGTCGCGCAACTCCCATTGTATGAGCACACCGAGTTGCGAATCGAGCTTATCGAGCGTCAGCTCGCGAAGTGCCTGTACGGTATCGGCCGGGAGGCGGTCCACGCGCATCTGCTTCCAGAGTTCGCCGCGGTCGCTCTCGTTTTGCCCGAACGCAACGCCATGATCAATCGAAAAAACACGCGGGCCGGGCTCCGTCCTGGAAATCAGGAAATTGCCGACGTTCGAATCACCGTGCTGGATCAGGAACGTGAACACGTTCAACTGGCCAATGTGGCGCGCGTAAACAGGATCCGAACCTAAAGATGCCGGGATCAGCACATCGTCGACGACCTTGATGTCGTGCAGCCAGTACTGGATGACGCCGAGCACTTCATCCGATCCCCTGAACGTCGGGCGCACCCCCGGCGAGTATTTCGCGAAGTCCGGGCGCGCGACCATGCGCAGGGCCGTCGGTGGGACTACGTACTCCGATGGACCCATCAGCAGTTTCTGCAACTCATACGCTGCAAGGTCATAGCGGGGAATGTTGTTGAATGACTCGGCGCCCGGTTCGGCTTTGCGCAGCTTGACAGTCAGCGGTGCGTGGCCGCCAAAAGCCACCTCGGCCTTCAACGTGATATCACCCTTGGCCTTTGGCCGGCTGATCTCAGCGCTGACGATCTCAAAGGGCTCCGATCCGAGCATCTGCTCCAGCTGCTCGATGGGTTCGGGAATGTTGGGGTCCGCTTCCGTGGCGGCCGCTGTATGTGCATGTGCGGTCGCCAGCAGGGCCCCCAGTACCACGCCTGCTACTCGCATCAGATCGCCTCCTCCGGGCAGCCTGGAACCGATTCGGATCCGCCGCCGAAAAAATCTCTCGCCGCGCCGCTGGCCGATCACCCGCCGCCCCTGATGCCCGCTCAGAGACTGCTGAACACGCGCACCCGATGCTTGTGATACGGCAGCACTTCGAGCAGATCGCCCCCTTTCAGGCGCTTTTTGATGCTCCGCCACCATTCCGCCGTGAGCACTTCGGCGTGAGCATCGAGAAAGACCTGCTTCAAATCCGGATCGAAACCGAGGAAATTGATGAAGGTCTCCGGGAACACGTCGTTGTCGGCGACGTAAAACCACGCCTCTTCACGCATCTCGTCTTCATCGTACTGCGACTCCGGGATCTCGCGGAACCGGCAGTCCGTGACGAGGCACAGTTCGTCGTAGTCGTAAAATATAACCCGTCCGTGCCGCGTCACGCCGAAGTTCTTCAGCAACAGGTCGCCGGGGAAAATATTGGTGACTGCGAGGTCGCGAATCGCCTGGCCGTAGTCGAGCACCGCGGCGGCGGCTTCGTCGCGCGAGGCCGTGCGGATGTAGAGGTTCAGCGGCACCATGCGCCGCTCGATGTACATGTGGTCAATGACGAGTTGATCACCTTCGACCTGCACCGTATTTGCGGTTTCGCTCAACAGTTCTTCGAGCAGTTCGGGTGAGAAGCGTTCGAGTGGAAACTTGAGCCGCTTGAATTCCTGCGCATCGACCAGCCGGCCGGCGCGGTCGTGCTTGAAGACGAGATCGTATTTCTGCAGGACGTCCTCGCGAAGGATATTTTTCTGGTAGGGGAACCTGTCGCGGATCAGCTTGAAGACGACCCCGTAGGAGGGGAGCGTGAAGCAGACCATGACCAGTCCGCGTTCACCGGGCGCGAGCACGAACTGGTCATCGGACTTCTGCAGGTGCCGAAACAGTTCCCGATACCGCTCAGTTTTGCCCTGCTTTGCACGGCCGAGCACCGTATAGAGTTCGCTGACCGGCTTGCGCGGCAGGATTTCCTTGAGGAATTTAACAACCTCGCCGACGTGCGCAAGGTCGACGTGGTAATAAGAACGGGTAAAGCTGAACAGGACGCTGACCGTGTCGTCGTCGAGCATGATGGCATCGACCAGCACGCCGCTTTGCTGGTGGCGCAATGCGATGACGACCGGCAGGCTCCAGCCGCGTCCGCTGATTCGTCCGACCAGGTACGCCCGGGTCAGCTGGTAGAACACTTCCTTTATGATCTCGACCTTCTCGATCGTCCGGCGTTCGCCGCCGGTGGCCAGTGAGGCCTTGATCTCCTGGGCCACCATGTGAACGCTGCGATCGAAGTCCCGGTACGGAGCGCGAAATCGGAAGTCCGTCAGGATCTCTTCGACCAGCAGGTCGACCGAACCCCGGTTTACATAGATCTTCGTCTCGACCTGCGTCGTGACGCTGCCGAGCGGGTCAAGGTCGAGCGCAACAAACTCCACGGCGGGGTCGAGGCCAACCGTGCCGAACGTTTTGCGCGTAATCGAACTGAAAAACGTCTTCGGGAACTCGTTGTCGGGCAGCGGATCGATGATCTCGGAAAAACGGCGCTTGATGCTGGACCACAGGGCCCGTTCACGCACTTCATCGCCCAGCTTTGCCGCCATCAGGTCCACGGTGTTGTCGACGTACCGCGTGTAGAGCTCGATTCGTTCGACGGCGTCCCTCTGACTGGCACTCCAGTTGCGATTTTCGAAGTGCAGCGGCGCGCGCTGCGTAATGGCACGGAATTCCGCGTTGTAATCCGCAAACGCGTCAACCAGGGTCTGAGCGCAGTCGCGGACGAGTTCATCCCGCGAAACCGGCGTGGCCACGGACAGGCTCACGGAGGCGAGCCGAATCCGCGCCACCGCTGGATGGAAGCACTCACAGGTTGCGAATCAACGCATCGCCGAACTCGCTGCACTTGACCTCCGTGGCGCCCGCCATCAGACGCGCGAAGTCGTAGGTGACCGTCTTGTCGGCAATGGTACGGTCCATGGCCGTAATAATCGCGTCGGCGGCTTCCAGCCAGCCCATGTACCGCAGCATCATCTCGCCCGAGAGGATGACCGAGCCGGGGTTGACCTTGTCCAGGTTGGCGTATTTCGGGGCGGTTCCGTGCGTCGCCTCGAACACTGCGTGCCCGGTCATGTAATTGATGTTGCCGCCCGGTGCGATACCGATGCCGCCGACCTGCGCCGCCAGTGCGTCCGAAAGGTAGTCGCCATTGAGGTTCATCGTCGCGATGACGTCGAACTCGGCGGGGCGCGTCAGCACCTGCTGCAGCGTGATGTCAGCGATCGCGTCCTTGATCAGCACCTTCCCGGCGCCCAGTGCAGCCTCCTGTTCCGCGTTGGCCGCCTTCGGGCCGTCTTCCGCAAGAGTTCTTTCCCACTGGTCCCAGGTATAGGTGCTGTCGGAGAATTCACGTTCCGCCAGCGCATAGCCCCAGTTACGAAACGCGCCCTCGGTGAATTTCATGATATTGCCCTTGTGGACAAAGGTGACGCTCTTGCGCTTGTTGTCAATCGCGTACTGGATCGCCGCCCGGACCAGGCGCTCAGTGCCTTCCTGCGAAACCGCCTTGATGCCGATACCGGAGGTATCCGGAAACCGGATCTTCCCGTAGAGCTTCGGGAAAGACTCCTTCATCAATTTGCGGAACTGCTCGTTCTCTGCGCTGCCTGCCTCGAATTCGATGCCCGCGTATATGTCTTCCGTGTTTTCCCGGAAAATCACCATGTCCACGCTTTCGGGGTGAAGCACGGGCGAGGGCACGCCCTTGAACCAGCGCACCGGGCGCAAGCAGACGTAGAGATCCAGCATCTGTCGAAGGGCCACGTTCAGCGACCGGATACCGCCGCCGATCGGTGTGGTCAGCGGTCCCTTGATCGAAACGAGGTATTCACGACAGGCGTCCACCGACTCGTCCGGCAACCAGGTATTGAACAGGTCGTTGGCCTTCTGGCCCGCGTAGATTTCCATCCAGTGGATTTTCCGCCGACCGCCGTAGGCTTTGGCCACGGCCGCATCGAGCACGCGCACGGCAGCACGCCAGATGTCCGGACCGGTACCGTCGCCCTCGATAAACGGAACGATCGGGTTGTCCGGCACTTGCAGTACGCCATCAGCGATCGTGATTTTCTGGCCATCGGCGGGTACTTCGAGTCGTACAGAGCTAGACATCGCGCTGTCTCCGGTTCGGAATTGGCAGGAATTTCAGCCCTAAATGCTAGCACAGAGCGCGGCGTCTGCCGGTCCGCCATGCGTTCAGCGCAGGCGGGCGGAAGCGCTATGCAACTGCGGGGAATCGCCGGGATCCGTCCAGGCGAACAGCAGGTCATCGCCGGCCCGGACCATCTGCGGGAAGCCCGAGGCCCGCCCGACGTCAGCCATCGAAATCACCGCCGGGATGCCTGCGGCTCCCTCCCGATCAAATGGTTGCGCGAGGATGGCGGCGCCATCCGGGCCCTCGGCCAGCCAGCTGACGACCGCCCGATCGTCTTCGAGCAGCACGACATCGACCCGACCGGCGACCCGGCCCGCGGCGACCTCAATGGGCGCGGCGAATCGATGGCCACCGTCATCCGAAAAAGCGAGCCGCACACGAGGCTGATCGGGCGCAGTAAACCAGGCTACGGCAACGGTCATTCCATGCGCTGCTACGGCCGGCCCGTTCACCGGGCAGGCGCTGATTGCCCAGCCGTCCGCATGCACCTGCTGCGGCTCTGACCAGCCGTCCGCGCTCTGGCGGGCGATCGCAATGTCTCGAATCTCCGCTTCGCTGCGATCCCGATAGACCACGATCGGACCCTCATCGGTAATGGCGGCATCGGTCTGGCAGCAGTCGCAAACCCGCCCATCGATTTCAGAATCGTGGCCGATCGGGCGGCCGCCGGTGTCAATCGCCACCGTGCGCAGCGTCATCGCACCGCCGGTCGCTTCGTCCGGGCCATGGTTGTGGCCGCCCGCCGTTTGGCGACCGTCCAGCCACACGGCGCGCGCCATCGGTCCGTCCGGATAGAGCGTTACAAAGCCGTGCTCAGTCGCCGTGTCATCGTCGTGCGGCGTGACCGGGGTGGACCAGTGCTGCCCACCGTCATCCGAAACCGCGATACGCACCTCGTAGGAGTAAACGTGCCCGGGCTTTTTCTGTAACCAGTGCGCCGCGAGGCGCCCGCCGCCCAGTGCGACGACCGACGGGAAATCAGCCCAATTGACGAACCAGTCGCTGCCGCGGGCGATGGTCGCGGCGCTGCTCCAGTGCCGTCCGGTCCAGCTTGCGTAGCGAAGCGCGAAACTTTCGCCGGAATCGGGCTCGAGCCAGCTGAGCAACACGCCGCCATCGGGCCCGACCGAGAGGTGGGGGAATCGACTGCCACTCGCGGCCGGCGTGCGCAGTGTGACGCCGGGCTCCAGCCACGCGTTGCTGTCGCGCGAACAGCCCACGATGATAAGCAGCGCAAGCAGACCAGGCAGCGTTCGAGTCATCCGTCATTGTATTCGGATGCGGCCGCTGTGGCGCAGACTGTTGCGTACCGCGGCCTTTCGAAACAGGCTCGAGCAGGAAAAGCCGACCGACCCTGCAATTCACCGTCCCTGCGGACCTCCCCTCTTGCTGCCTGACCAGGATCGCGCTAGTGTCGCCGCGATGTAGGTCGACACAGGTGGTGACCGTGGGTTTGTTCTGGGTCAGGCGAAAGCAGCGGGTGCTGACGAAGTCAGTGCTGGCTGTATTTTGTCTCGCCTGGCTTCAGATGGCGGCGCTGCCATGCATGGCCGCTCACGCCGCCCGCGTTGCGACGGACGGCAACGCAGGGCCTGCAATGGCCTCCGATGCGGGCCATCAGCATGGCGCTCACCACGCGGGCGCTCATTTCGATCCGTCGAATGGGCCGGCCGGCGAATCTGAATCCGGCCCGGCGAAACCTCCGTGTCACTATTGCCCACCGTCCGGTGAGTCAACGGACTGTGGTTCGGGCAACGACTGCGCTTTCCCGCACGATCTGCAGATCGATCTTCGGGCAGCCGGTGCGATGGCGTTCCTGTTGCCGGCGCCTACCGCGTTCGTGCCGCGGGCGGCGACTCGTCCCGTGCGCGTGCTGGCGTATCGCGATTCGCATGCCGCCATTTCCCGCCCACCGCTGAACCTCAGCTACTGTAGATTCCTCGAGTAGAGACCGACTTCGCGCTCCGCCCATGGAGCAGCAGACCCGTATTCATTTTCGGGAGGTCGGTCATGTCCAGGGTTCATCCGGCGGCCAGCAGCCGGTTTGCTTTCTTACCCCGTCCGTGGGGTGCGGTGCTCGTACTCGGCACTTCGATGTTCTGCGGTGCGCCGGTTTTTGCGCAACTGTCACTCGCGCAAGCCGAGCGCATCGCGGTCGATCGCGATGCGGTGCTGGGACAGCTTTCCCAGCAGTCGCTGGCGCTGCGTCAGCGTGCAATTGCCGGTGCTCAGCTGAACGATCCGCAACTGCGATTCGGTGCGGTCAATGTGCCCGTGGACTCGCTGGACCTCAGCGCGGAGAACATGACGATGCTGCAGTTCGGTCTGCGCCAGGAATTTCCAGCGGGTGATACCCGTCGGCTCACGCGTCAGCAGATGGAGCAGAGCGCCAGCGCGAGCGATGCGGCGGCCATCGACCGGCGCCTGCAGGTTCGGCGCGAGGTGCGGCAACTGTGGACAGAGCTGGCCTACCTCGAACGCGCCGGGGAACTGCTGGCAGTCGAAGAAGACTGGCTCGAGCAGTTTCGCCGCTCCGCACTGTCGCGGTATTCCAGCGGAAAGGGATCACAGGTCGACGTGCTGCGCGCCGGTCTCGATGCGGCGAGGCTGCGCGAGCAGCAGATGGGCCTCGATCGAGACGCCGGCCGATACAGGGAGCGGCTCGTTCGCTGGCTCGGGGAAGCCGATGCCGCTCGCGCGGGCCCGTTTACCCTGCCGGCCAACGGCGGGCTCGAATCGCTGGCATTGCTCCAGGAAAAATTGCTGGCCCACCCCGCGCACCTCGACATGGAGCGTCGCATCGCTTCGGCTGACACGGCAGTGGAACTGGCCCGGCAGCGCAATCGCCCCGGCTGGATGCTGGACGTCAGTTACGGGCTTCGCAGCGGCAACGATGCCGCCGGGGACACACGCTCCGACCTCATCAGTGCCGTGGTCAGCATTGACCTGCCCTTGTTCGGAGCGAATCGCCAGGACCGCGAAGTGGCCGCGGCGCAAGCCGAGGCGAGCGGTCTGCACGACCTGCATTTGAATCATCAACGCGAGTTGAGCGGCGTGCTAGGCGAAGCCTGGGAAGTCGCGAGACAGACCTCCGAGCTAGAGACTTTCTACGCGACGGAACTACTGCCGCTGGCCGACCAGTCCGTGCAGGCAGCGATGCTGAGCTGGCGCAACGACCGCTCGGGAATCGAGCAGGTCGTGCAGGCCCGGCGTATCGCCCTGGAGACACGCCTTAAGCACCTGCGCCTTGCTGCGGAGCGCGCGCTCGCGCACTACGAGATCGACTACCTTGCGGGAGAGCAGCCATGATTCGCCTGCCGATTCGCCTGAGCACTGCGTTGGCCGTCGCCGTTCTTATCCTGGGTCTGCCAGGCTGTTCGCGGTCGCCGGAATCCGGGGCCGCCGAGCCGGTGGACCGGCAGAGCGCGGCTGAACATGCACTGAAGCATGCCGACCCCGCCTATCGTTGTCCGATGCACCCGGAGGTCGTCAGTGATGCGCCGGGCGAATGCCCGATCTGCGGGATGCGGCTGGTGAAGATCGAGTACGAGGATGCGCAGGCCGATACGGACTCGAGCCCGGATGGCGCAGCTCCCATCTACTACCGCCATCCGCATGACCCCAATCGCCGTTCGCCGGTGCCGGCGAAAGACGAGATGGGCATGGATTACGTTCCGGTCTTCGCCAGTGCATCCGGCGCCGAGGTGAGTGTCCCGTCGGCGGTAATCAGCAATCTCGGCGTGCGCACCGAGGCGGTCAGACGGTCCGTGCTGCCGCGGCGTATCGATGCCGTTGGCTATGTGGACTTCGACGAGCGCCGAGTGACCCAGGTCAGGCCGCGCGCCGAAGGCTGGATCGATGGGCTCGCGGTACGCGCAATCGGTGACACGGTGACGGCCGGACAGCACTTGTTCAGCGTCTACTCTCCGACGCTCGAGAATGCACAGGAGGATTACGTTGACGCGTTGACCATTGGCAATGCCGAGTTGATCGAGGCTTCACGCGGCCGCTTGCGAGCGCTGGGGATCGACAGCAAAACGGTGACGAGCCTCTCGCGAGGTTCGCCCCCGGCGGGCCGCGTGTCTTTCGCGGCGCCGGTCAGTGGCGTCGTGACCGCGCTGGGCGTTCAGGAGGGTGCGATGATCACACCTGCGACAGTTGTCATGAGTATCACCGGGCTCGACAGCCTCTGGGTGATTGCCGAAATCCCTGAGTCACAGGCTGGCTGGATCGTCGCAGGCACGCCGGCGGAAATCACGCTGCCGTCGATGCCCGGCAGGCGCATCGAAGGGCATGTCGGCTACGTTTACCCCGAACTGAACCCCGAGACCCGCACCGTGCGCGCTCGAATCACGCTGGACGAAGTGCTTGAGAGCGCCATTCGGCCAAACATGCTGGCCAATGTCAGCCTGGCCGCTGCAGCCGGGGAGCCGGTGCTCAACGTGCCGCGTAATGCAGTGATCCGTGGCGGTGCGGGGGATCGCGTCGTGGTCGCGCTCGGCGAGGGGCGCTTCATGCCACGCGCGGTCGTCGCCGGTCCAGCAAGCGGTGAGCGTGTTGCGATTCTCGAGGGTCTTGCCGAAGGCGAGCGTGTCGTCGTGGCCGGCCAGTTCCTGCTCGACTCGGAGGCAAACCTGCGCGCGGGCCTGGGGCGGATTGGCGATCCGGCGGCAGAGACCGCTGATCCGAAGCCCGCGGAGGATGGCGATTCCGGGCACGACGGTCAGGCGCACTGACGGAGATCCACGATGTTGAACTCTGTCATTCGCGCCTCGCTGGACAATCGCGCCGTAGTGCTGATGCTGGCCGCACTGCTGGCCGGGATCGGCGTGTGGTCGCTGTTCCGTACGCCTGTCGATGCGTTGCCCGATCTGTCCGACGTGCAGGTCATCGTGCGTACACCCTATCCGGGACAGTCACCACGTGTGGTCGAGGACCAGGTGACCTATCCCTTGACGACCGCTTTGCTCGCCGTGCCCGGTGCAACCACGGTGCGCGGCTACTCATTCTACGGTGACTCCTACGTCAACGTGCTGTTCGATGATTCGACCGACCCGTACTGGGCCCGCAGCCGCGTGCTCGAGTACCTCAGCCAGGCGGCTGCGCGCCTGCCGCCGGACGTGCGACCGGAACTCGGTCCGGATGCGACGGGCGTCGGCTGGGTCTACCAGTACGCCCTCATCGATCGAACCGGGCGCAACGACCTGGCTCAGCTTCGCTCACTGCAGGACTGGTTCCTGAAGTTCGAACTGCAGTCGCTGCCCGGCGTCGCCGAAGTGGCGACGATTGGCGGCATGGTCAAACAATACCAGGTCGTCGTTGATCCGCTGAGACTGAACGGGTACGGGATCGAACTCGCGGCGGTCCGCGAAGCAATCCGGGCCGGCAATCAGGAAGTGGGGGGCTCGGTCATCGAGATGGCCGAGGCCGAGTACATGGTGCGTGCCACGGGTTACGTGCAGAGCATTGAAGACCTCGAGCGCATTCCCGTGCGAGCCTCCCCGCAGGGTACGCCGGTGCTGATCAGCGACATCGCCGAGGTACGCCTCGGCCCGGAAATGCGCCGTGGCATTGGCGAACTCGACGGAGAGGGGGAGGCGGTCGGCGGCATCATCGTGATGCGCAGCGGTGAAAATGCACGGGCGACCATCGCCGGGGTCAAGGCCAAGCTGAATGAACTGCGCGGAAGCCTGCCGGAAGGCGTCGAAATCGTAACAACCTACGACCGTTCGAGCCTCATCGAGCGGGCCGTCGACAATCTACGCGGCAAGCTGGTCGACGAATTTATCGTGGTCGCGCTGGTCTGCCTGGTCTTCCTGTTTCACCTGCGCTCCGGCCTGATCGTCGTGATCGTTACGCCGCTGGCTGTACTGGCTTCCTTTATCGTGATGAACCTGCAGGGTATCAACGCGAACATCATGTCGCTGGGCGGTATCGCAATTGCGATTGGTACGCTGGTCGATGCGGCGATCGTGATGATCGAGAACGTGCACAAGAAGCTGGAGCACGGCGTCAGCTCAGAAGAGCAACGCCTGCAGGCGATTTATGAAGGCTGCAGTGAAGTCGGACCGTCACTTTTCTTCTCGCTGATGATTGTCGCGCTCTCCTTTCTGCCGGTGTTTACGCTGGAGGCCCAGGAAGGCCGTTTGTTCAAGCCACTGGCCTTCACAAAGACCTATGCGATGCTCGCGGCCGCATTTCTCTCGATCACGCTGGTGCCGGTCCTGATCCACATGCTCGTGCGAGGCCGAATTCGCCCGGAGCTGGCCAATCCCGTCAATCGCCTGAGTCAGGCGCTGTATCGACCGTTCCTCGGCCTCGCCTTGCGAGCGCCGTGGCTGATCACTGCAGTAGCCGTCGTTCTCGTGCTGGCCACATTCTGGCCCGCAACCCGACTGGGTGCGGAGTTCATGCCCGAACTCGATGAAGGGGATTTTCTCTACATGCCAACGACATTGCCGGGCCTGTCGGCGGACGCCGCACGCGCCCTGCTGCAGCAGACCGATCGGCTGATCGCGAGCGTTCCCGAAGTCGAACGGGTCTATGGCAAGGCGGGCCGCGCCGATACCGCGACGGATCCCGCGCCGCTCACGATGTTCGAGACCATCGTTAAGCTCAAGCCGCGTGATCAGTGGCGAGCGGGCATGACGCCGGCCGCGTTACGTGAGGAACTCGATCAGAGGGTCCGGATCCCAGGAGTTTCCAACGCCTGGGGCTATCCGATCAAGATTCGCATCGACATGCTCGCAACCGGCATCCGCACACCCGTTGGGATCAAGATCATGGGGCCGGACCTGGCGACGATCGCCGGGATCGGGCAGCGCCTCGAGACCATCCTTCGCGACCTGCCGGGCACGACCTCCGTCTACGCGGAACGTACGGTGAATGGCCGCTATATTGAAGTGGACGTTGATCGGCTGGCGGCCGCGCGTTTTGGACTCAACATCCGCGACGTGCACGAGATCGTCGCCAGCGCGATTGGCGGCATGACGGTCAGCCGCACGGTCGAAGGGCTCGAGCGTTACCCGATCAATCTTCGTTATCCGCAACAGTTCCGGGACTCCGTCGAGAAGCTCCAGGCACTGCCGATCGTTGCGCCCACCGGTGCGAACGTGACACTCGGCGAGGTGGCAGCCATTCGCGTAGCCGATGGACCGGCGATGATACGCAGCGAGAATGCACGGCCGTCCGGCTGGGTGTACGTCGACATGAAGGGGGGTGACCTGTCCGGCTTCGTTGCCGAGGCCCGGCGCAGGGTAGCCACCGAACTGACCCTTCCCGCCGGCTACAGCCTGGCGTGGTCCGGCCAGTACGAGTACCTCGAGCGTGCCGTGCAGCGCCTGAAGTTCGTCGTGCCGCTCGCGCTGGCCATCATCGTGCTGTTGCTGTTTCTGAACTTTCGCAACCTCGCTGACGTCTCGCTGATTCTCGGCGCTCTGCCTTTCGCGTTTGTCGGTGGTGTCTGGCTGCTGTACGCGCTGGATTATTCGCTTTCGATCGCAGTCGCGGTGGGTTTCATCGCACTCGCCGGCGTGGCGGCCGAAACGGGCGTGGTCATGGTGATGTACCTTCGCCAGGCCTGGGAAACGCGCCGGAAGCAGGTGCAGGACGCGGGCAGACAACCCACGCGGACCGACTTGCGCGAGGCGATCGTTTCGGGCGCGCTGCTGCGTCTGCGTCCCAAGCTGATGACGGTGATTACGGTTATCGTCGGTCTTTTGCCGATCATGTGGGGCCACGGGACCGGCTCCGAGGTCATGCGCCGCATCGCCGCGCCGATGGTCGGGGGGATGCTTTCCGCAACGATACTGACGCTCATCATCATCCCGTCGCTTTACCTGATCCTCAACGGTCGGGGCCTGGCCCGGACCGCTGATTGAAGGGACAGTCTGCGTGTCTTCATCGAGCGGTCCGGGCATCGGCGTCGGGGTGATTTTCCAGATAGGTAGACTGTCGCCCTGTGCCCGGCCGGCCGAAGGGCTGACGCTTCTGTGACACAGTACCGACATGGGCTGTTTGATTTGACGTAAGTTGCCGATCGTGGCGCATCGTCGTAACCGGGCCGAGGTCCGGAGCCAGATGCAAGCTGATTTATCAACGTTCAGAGGAGAACCTCCGCATGGCTGACTCGCTTCATTCCGCGACCGAACATGTCTCGGTACTTGGTTCCACGCTTCGCTTCAAGGGCGATCTTTCGGCCGGTGAGGATCTGCTGATCCACGGCCAGGTGGAAGGCAATATAGGTCCGGCGCCGCGTGTGACCATCGGTCCGGAGGCTCGCCTCAAGGCGACCGTGACCGCCGATGTGATCGTCGTGGAAGGCCACGTCGAAGGCGATCTGAATGCAAATGAATCGATCATCGTGCGCAAGAGCGCGCAGATCCGCGGCAACATCCAGGCCCCGATCGTCAATATCGCCGAGGGCGCAAAGTTCAACGGCGGCATCAAGATGGAGGCGCCGGCCGTGCAGACTGGCAAGAAAGATCGCTCATCACCTCAGGCCGATGCCGCACGTACCGGCACCTCGGACTGACCAAGCGGGGGGACCTGGACATGTGGAAGCGAGAGCGCACGGTGCGCGACCCACTCGAGGACGTCTTAACAAAGTCAGCCCCGCCGGTTGATACCGCCCAGTCAGAGCCGGTACAGGTGGCGCCGGACCTGGAAGATACGCAGCCGGCGACGACAATTCCGGATGCGGGCAGGGTCGAGGAGCCCGTGGTGTCCCAGCAGAACCGGGCATCCGTGCTCGGGCCCAGCCTGCGTTTCAGCGGGGACCTGATCGCCGACGAGGACCTCGTCGTCCAGGGTCACATCGAGGGCTCGATCTTTCATTCGCGCAGCCTGACGATCGGCAGAGAAGGGCTCATGAAGGGCGACATCAAGGCGCGGCGCATAATGGTTGAGGGTTCGGTCAACGGCGACCTGCACGCTTTTGAGAACGCAACGCTTCGATCGACGGCCAGGGTTCGCGGCAATATCTATGCGAACGAGGTCTCTGTCGCAGAGGGAGCAAGGCTCAGCGGCCGGGTCGACATGGACAACGCACCCAAGGTACCGCAGGTAGCCCCCAGGTTTAGCCAGGCCGCGTTGCCCGAGAAGGCCACGGCGCCCGCGAAGGCCGCGGCCGACCTGACGGATCCAGAAGTGGGGGACCTGCTGGCCGGTTCCTGACCGGTCACACTGAAAGATTCCGCCCGGTCCGCCGGGGGCGACCGGGCGCTGTTCGCCGGCAGGAGCCCGCCGCGGCGCGGTGTCGTTCGGGCGCGATGCTCGCTACCGCTGCGCCGGGCGCTAGAATGACGCTCATGGAGAAGCATTCCGAATCGAAGTCCCCGCAATGCTGTCACCAGGCCGATAAGGCCACGGCCACACCGGCTGGAGCCAGCGCAGAACAAGCCGGGCGCGGCGCTCACGCCGACCCGATGAAAGCGTCCGTTGCAGCGCCGCACGACGATCATTGCTGTCATGGCAGCGGTACTCAGAAGAACCAGCCGGTCGCCAGGAACTCTGTGAGCGAGACCGCTCCGGTGGCGAGCGGCGGCCATTGCTGTCATGGCAGTGATCAGGCGCCGTCGACGCTGGCTGTCGAGTACAGCTGCCCGATGCATCCTGACATCGTGCGGTCGGCCCCGGGCGACTGCCCGATCTGCGGCATGGCGCTGGAGCGCACGTTGCCCGCCGGTATTGGCCAGTGGGTTTGTCCGATGTGTCCTGGCGTGGCGAGTCCCGTTCCGGCGAGTTGCCCGAAATGCGGCATGGCACTGGAACCCGCGATGCCGGTCATTCAGAGCCAGGAGAGCGACGAATTACGCGACATGCGGAGGCGTTTTCGCATCTCGCTGCTTTTCACGGTTCCACTCGTTCTTCTGGCCATGGCGGGCATGGCGCAGGGCGTATCGACACGCCTTCCGGGCCGTGCGATGGCCTGGATACAGCTGCTGCTCGCGGCGCCGGTCGTGCTCTGGTGCGGCCAGCCGCTGCTCGCGCGCGCCTGGCAGTCCCTCAGAACGCGCAACCTCAACATGTTTACGCTGATCGGACTCGGCGTGGTGCTTGCGTTCGGCTTCAGTGTCGTCGCGACGCTGGTGCCCGGCGTTATCCCGGAAGCTTTCAGTCATGGCGAGGGTGTGGGGCTGTACTTCGAGTCTGCCGCGGCGATCATTACGCTGGTTTTGCTCGGTCAGGTGCTTGAGTTGCGCGCCCGGCACGAGACGGGCAGTGCGTTGCGTGCGTTGCTGGACCTGGCGCCGAAAACCGCCCGCCGGCTCGACGAGCACGGCGATGAGCGGGACGTCCCGCTGCAGACCGTCGGCAAGGGCGATCGCCTGCGGGTGCGTCCCGGCGAGAAAATACCGGTCGACGGAGTGATTATCGAGGGTCAGGCCATCATCGATGAATCGATGGTGACGGGTGAATCGATGCCGGTCAGTCGAGCCGCCGGAGAGGCGGTCATTGGCGGTACGCAGAACGGCGAGCGTTCATTCCTGATGCAGGCGCAGCGCGTGGGCAGTGAGACATTGCTCGCGCAGATCGTGCTGAGCGTTGCCCAGGCCCAGCGCAGCCGGGCGCCCGTACAGGCACTGGCCGATCGCGTCTCGGCGTGGTTCGTGCCCGCGGTCGTGCTGATTGCCCTGGTCGCCGCCTTGACCTGGGCCCTGGTCGGGCCCGAGCCCCGGCTGGCCTATGCGGTCGTGATCGCTGTCAGCACGCTGATCATCGCTTGCCCCTGTGCGCTGGGGCTGGCCACGCCGATGTCGATGACGGTTGCAATGGGTCGCGGCGCGCAGGCCGGTGTGCTGTTCAGCAACGCACAGGCGCTCGAATCATTGCGCGATGTCGACACCCTGGTACTGGATAAGACCGGCACGCTCACTGAAGGCCGGCCCGAGGTCCTTGGCCTGAGGCCTGTCGGGGCCGCCACGGAAACCGAACTGCTGCGGTTCGCGGCCAGCCTCGAGCAGGCCAGTGAGCACCCGCTGGCCGCGGCCATCGTTCGCGCCGCTCTGGCGCGCGATATCCGCCTGGGTCGAAACAGCGCATTCGAGGCGCTGCCGGGGCGTGGCGCAACCGGGATTGTGCAGACCCGTCCGGTCGTGGTTGGCAACGCCGGCCTCATGACTGAACAGGGAATTGACGTCACGGCGCTCGGAGCCGACGCGGCCGAGTTCCGCGACGATGCGCAGACCGTCGTGTACGTAGCGGTGGACAATCAGTTGCTGGGGCTCATCGGTATCGCCGATCCACTCAAGGAGACCTCGCGGCAGGCCGTGCAGTCACTGCAGGCCGCGGGTCTGCGCCTCGTCATGGTGACCGGCGATCATGAAACCACCGCGCGCGCAGTCGCGCGTGACCTCGGCATCGAGGAGGTGGAGGCGGGCGTGCTGCCTGATCAGAAGGCCGCAGTGATTCGCCGCCTGCAGGAGGCCGGACGCAAGGTCGCGATGGCCGGCGACGGTATCAACGACGCACCGGCGCTCGCCACCGCCGACGTGGGTATCGCAATGGGCACCGGCACCGACGTGGCGAAGCTAAGCGCTGATGTGACGCTCGTCACCGGCGACCTGCGCGCGATCGGGCGGGCCGTGAAGCTCAGCGAGGCAACGATGAAGAACATCCGCCAGAACCTGGCATTTGCCTTTGGCTACAACAGCCTGGGCGTTCCCATTGCGGCCGGCGTCCTGTACCCGGCCCTGGGATTGCTGTTGAGTCCGGCGTTCGCCGCCGCCGCGATGTCGCTCAGCTCGGTCAGCGTGATCGCCAATGCACTGCGGCTGCGGCGTGTCAGGATCGATGAAACACCGCGCCATTTTCCTGATAAATCGTCGATTAAAGACGCGTAAATAATTGATATATATTCAGTAATCAGAGTTTTACTGGTAGGGCTATCAATGAGCAGGACCTTGACAGGCCAGCCGAGGCAAAGCGGCTACCGGATGCCCGGCGAGTTCGAGATGCATTCCGGCTGCTGGATGCTCTGGCCCGAGCGACCCGACAACTGGCGCAATGGGGCCAAGCCGGCGCAGCAGGCGTTCGCCGCGGTGGCGGCCGCCATTGCCGGGAGCGAGCCGGTGACAATGGGCGTATCGGCTGCTCAGTATGCGAACGCGCGTGCTCGTCTGCCGGCGTCGGTACGCGTGGTCGAGCTCTCCAGTAACGATGCCTGGATGCGCGATGTCGGACCGACGTTCCTCGTCAACGACCGCGGTGGATGTCGCGGCGTGGACTGGTTGTTTAATGCCTGGGGTGGTCTCAAGGACGGACTCTACCGGCCGTGGGATCTTGATGACGCGATTGCGCAGAAGGTGCTGGAAGTCGAGGGTTGCGACCGCTATCGCGCGCCGTTTGTCCTCGAGGGCGGTTCGATTCACGTCGACGGGCAGGGCACGCTGATCGCCACCGAGGAATGCCTGCTCAATCCGAACCGTAACCCGGACCTCTCCCGGGCGGACATCGAGTCGCTGCTCAAGAAATACCTGTCCGTGAGCTCAATCATCTGGCTCGGCCGCGGCGTCTACCTCGATGAGACGGATGGCCACGTGGATAACCTCTGCTGTTTCGTCCGGCCTGGCGTGGTCGTGCTGAGTTGGACAAATGATCGCAGCGATCCCCAGTACGAAATCTCGCGCGACGCCTGGGAACGGCTGAAGCAGGCGCGTGATGCGCGTGGACGCGCACTGGACGTGCACAAGCTCGTTCAGCCAGGGCCTTTGTTCATGACCCGCGAGGAAGCGGCGGGCCTGGATGAGGCGGGAGGCTGCCTGTCGCGCGAGGCGGGCAGCCGGCTGGCCGGTTCTTACGTCAATTTTTTTATCGGCAATCGGCGTGTGGTCATGCCGCTGCTCGATGAACGGTGTGATGCCGCGGCCCTGCGCAAGCTCAGGCGCTTGTTTCCGGGGCGGGAAATCATCGGTGTCCCGGGACGCGAGATCCTGCTTGGCGGCGGCAACGTGCACTGCATTACGCAGCAGGTGCCCGTGGCGAGAGCCGCGCGCGGCGCGAGGCGCAACCGTGTGCGATCGCTGCGCGCGGTCGCCTGATCAGAACCAGCCCGATATGAAAACGCGAAACACGTCGGCATCAAAATCGTAAAGGGGTTCGGTGCCCGGAACGCCGCCCTGCGTGATGTCGCGGAAGTCGTCGTACTTGAAGAAACTGCGATCGTAGAAGAAGTTAAGCGTCGACTTCTTCAGGAAGCGCCAGTCGAATGACGGCAGTTCGTATGTCACGCCCAGATTGATCATGTTGCTGGTGAACGTGCTCAGTTCCTTGTCACGCCCCATGAAGTTCTGCGCGTTCGGTCGTGAGAACAGGTCGGAGTAGAAGTCCGCCGCCGATTGCCCGTACCAGCGGTAACCGACTTCGAAGATCCAGCGCTCACTCCAGGGCTGCGTGTAGCCGATCTGCACGGTGTTTGCATCGACACCCCAGCTGTCACTGAAGTATCGATACTCGCCGTGCACTGCGGCGCGATAGGGCAGGAAATAGCGGGCACTGATCGAGGCGGCGTTGCTGGTTCGCGTACCGGGATAAACCTCGGGTTCGAACGCGTAACCGGCTGGATTGTCCGGGTCGAGGTAGCGCACTGAGCGGTAGGGGTTATTCAGAAACCCCTCGTCCGTGATGAGTTCAAAGGCGAAGCCCATGATCAGCGCCGGGGTGAGTACCTGCGTAAGTCCGAAACGGTAGTTGAGCCGGTCCACCGGCTCTTCGAAACCCGGGTCGCCGTTTCTGCGTACCTGGTCCCAGCCACGACTGAAACCGATCGACAACGTGGTCAGGTCGCCGAACATGTCCTGGCTGATGTCGAAACTGACGGTGTTTGCCGTGTAGTCGTTTTCGTCACTGTTGGTGACATTGAGGCTGTAACGCGTTTTCTCCTGAAGCAGGTCAAAGCCCAGGCTCGCCTGCGTGCGCGTTTCCTTGTACGGGCTGGCCGTGGTGATTACGTCGATCGAGGCGCTCGATACCATGTCGACGTAGTAGTTCGCCGCGACCGAGTATTTCTCCGCGAAATTTTTACGCACCAGCAGGGAAGGACCATCGACCGTCACGCCACCGCCGTCGTAACGATGGTAGAGCAGGTCAGCCCGGTCTTCCGGCAGAACCGCCGAGCGGACCGGCAGCGCGAAAGAGGCGATGGCAAAGGCGGCGATGCAGAGATGAATACGCACGGTGCTACCTCAGTTACAGCCGCAGCCACCCCCGTGGCTGCCGACGGCGCCCCGAGCGCCCTCACGAACTTCAAACACGTGGTTCATGTAAGCCGATGAAACCGGATCTCGATCCGCACTCATGATTGGGTCCGCCAGATTCTGGCGCTCATAGGGCTTGACCCAGGGTTCGACAGCGCAGCCGCCCAGCGCCAGCGATGCGATCAATCCGGTCAGCAGAGGGCCGCGACGCATGTTCACTCCTTGACCAGACTGCGAATCACGTCGGCATAGCTCGCCTCATCACCCGGCTTGTAGCCGGCGTGAACGTGCCGCACCTGGCCAGCCCGGTCGATGAACACACTGCTGGGCATGCCCTGCACGCCAAACTTCTCGGCGACCTCGTTGCTGGTGTCGAACAGCACCGGAAAACTGACCGATGCGTTTTTTCCCAGCCAGTCGATCGCCGCGGCACTGTCCGGTTCGACATTGACGCCGAGCACGGTGAATCCCAGCGGCTCATACTTGCTCTGTATCTCCTCCAGCAGCGGCATCTCCTGGCGACAGGGGCCGCACCACGTGGCCCAGAAATTGATCATTACGACCTGCCCCTGCAGATCGCTGAGCCTGACGTTGCTGCCGTTGCGGGCTGGCAGTACGAAGTCGTCAGCCTGCTCATAGGCCGCCGCGGTGGCGGTGGTCAGGATCAGGGCGCTGCACAGCGCGAGCGGGAGCAGTCTTCGTGTTATGCGCATAATTAAATCCAGAGTTAGAAAAAGATGGTAAGTCCAAGATTGAATTGAAGATTCTGTGTCAATTTTTTCTTGCCGAGCAAATCTGATTCGAACATCAGGTCACGCGCGTCGAGGTGCAGCGCGATCCAGTCGGTGACCAGCAGCCGCAGACCGGTACCCAGTGCCAGTGTGAAATAGTCGTCGCCGCCGAACCGGGTACTGCCGGCGCCCAGCGTGAAATAGACCGCGCTTGGCATCGCCCGGTCGCCACCAAAAAAGACTTCGCCCGGCAGCGCGTTCCAGCCGACCGCAAGGTCGTAGTAGGTGAACTGGCGCTCGCTGTCGGTGAGCAGGTCGGCAGCGCCGCTCAGGTCCTCGTAGCTCGTCTTGCCGGCCTTTGCCGAGCCTATCGTGGCCTCGGCAAAGACGTCCTCGGTGAAGTGATAAGCGATGCGCCCGCCGTAGAGCAGGCTGGTGCCGAAGTCTTCGATGCTGATTGAGCCGACGAACAGGCCGGCCTCCCAGTTCTCGGTGTCGATCTTCGGCGTGTGCACGTCGCGTCGTTCAACGCGAGGCTCGACGACCTGCGGCGTATCGCCGGCCGTCGGCGTGGGTTCCTGCGCGCCGGCCCGCGTGGCTGGCAGCAGCGTGGCCAGCGCGATGGCGTTCAGAAGAAATAGTTGAATCCGACGGTCCATTCTTTGATCTCCTCGTTGTCGTCCCGGCTCGTGAAGACGACGAAGCTGCGGTACTCGAGTTGCAGCAGAAAGCGGTTGGTCAGGTAGCCGCGAAGGCCGATACCGGCGTACGCGGTGGAATCGGTCCGATCCTCCGGCTGCACGATCGTGCTCTTGGGCGCAACGTGCACCACGCCGCCGCCGAGGCTTACAAACGGTGAAACGCGCCACTGGGGAGCAAACACGTGGCTGATGCCGGCCGTGACCAGCCAGCCGTTGGAGTAATCACCCAGCAGGTGAGATGCATCCATGCGCAGCTGCAGCGTACGCGTCAATCCGTATGCGGCCGTGGCAGAGACCACGCTCGCGCCATCGAAGTCGCCCGTGGCCAGGCCAACTTCCCAGCGGTGATCGACGCGGTTTTCCGGTGTCGGGCCGGGTACTTCGACGGCCTCGCCGGCCGGCGTCAGCGTTCGTTCGAGCTGGTCCCGGTGGACCCAGCCTTCGCGACCTTTATCGGTGCGCACCTTGATCCAGTCCGTACGCCGGCGCACCAGCTCAACCGAGTCACCGCGCTCGACGACCTGGAGCACGGGATAACCGCGTCCGGGCCCGCTGTGAAACTCAAGGTAAGGATCCTGCACAACCACCCGCGACGCGTCGCTCGCGGCCCATGTCGGGCCCGAGAGAAGCACGCCTAGGAAAGTCAGGGCGGCCAGCGGCTTGGAGGGCATTTAGTTGATCGGTGCTACAAATGGGTCGTTGAAGTATTGCCCGCCGATGTCCAGCCATTCTGAGACGAGCTTCAACTCAACGGGGGTCAGGCGACCCGCATGAGTGCCGCCGGGTGCGAACAATGAGAAGAAGCGCACAGAGTCGGCGGCATTGCCGGCGCGCGCCGGCGGCGCAATCGGGACCGGCTGGAACTGTGGTTCGCCCGTGACGGGATCAACCCCGACCTGCACCAGGCGGTCCTGCACGGCACCGTCCACGAGCTCCTGCTCATTGTCGGTCGCCAGCAGTTCGCGGTAGGCATGAAAATGATCGGGCTCGTCACTGGACGGTCCGTCGGTCAGTTCAAGCTGGCCCGCGGGAACCTGAGGGAGCCCGGCCGCGTCGAGCTGTGAGTGGCAGCTCGTGCACGTATTATCGGCCAGCACCGTAACCTGGTCATCGGCCAGGGTGATCCGCGGCTTGCTCCACAGCGGATGAATGTGCTGTTCGTAATGAATCGTCGTGCGACAACCGGACACCCAGCCATTCATGCATTGTGGCGCAGTCGGTGCAGGCGTCTCGAGGTCCGAATAGCGCCATGCGAACGAGGCATCCGGCTCACGTCCCGCGGTCGCCGGGTCGGTCCAGACATCGTCGTAGACCAGATCGAGCGACGGGAGCAGCGCAGCGCAGTCGGTCTGGCAACTGATGCGCACGCGCGTCTGCGCCATGGTCTCTCCGAAATCGGCGAACAAGGCCGGGTCGGTGTTCGGGAATGGCAGGCCGGTGGTCACTGCACCGGCGTTGACCGGGTCGAACAGGTCACTGCGGCCGTGAGACAGGCCGCTGGCCGGGTCGTGACAACCCCCGCATCGCACTTCTTCGCCCGGCCGCACCTGCATCCAGTTCTGGTGTCGCGGGCCGATGCGCTGGCCGTCACCATTGAGCACGCTGATCGCAAGCGACACATTGGCCGGCACCTTTACGCGCACCGAACCGTCCGGTTCGACCGGGGCGTACCCCAGGATTTCCCGCATGCCGAATGCCGTGGTAACGCCGAACGCGCTGTTGTCGAAATCAAGCACCTCATCGTCCGGCAGGCTCACCGGCTTTTCGATGCGGATAAACCGGCCCGGCCGCTCGGCAGCCGTGGCCTGGGCGGGGTCCGCGGTAGCGCTGATCCCGAACGGCGAGAGATCCACACCATCGATATCGTAAACGCTGCGGATGTCGAGAATGCCGACCTGCTCGGCTTCCAGTTCGGCGTCAAAGTCGACCCCTGCCGTACCATCGAGCAGCACCGGCGGAAGCGGCAACGGCTGCAGGGCGACGATATCCGTGTACACCCATCCTTCGACGGGTGCGACGACGGGCAGCTGTGTGGTCTCGCGAGGATCGTACATCCAGACGCCGTATAACGGCGGAGCGGTGACAACGGTTTCCGCGGCGAGGCGGTCTTCGGTGCAAGGCACGATGCGAGTGTCTTCAAGTAACCGGCAGGCACTCCAGCTGACCAGCAGCCGACCAGTGCCGTCACGCAACGGGTAGGCTGAACTGTAGCGACCTCCAGGGGAGGGACCCTCGATCGTGCGGACGATGTTGACGGTCGCCGGCTTCTGTGCCGGGCCGGCGAGTATCCCCCGGTTGGCCGCCGTCGGCTGGGTGTTGTCGACATACAAGCTGGTATCGATCTCCAGCAGCTCTCCGCCCAGATCCACTGCCGTGAATGGCTGTGTCCGCACCAGCAACACGCCGTCAGCGCTCTGGCGGGGATCGAGAAAATGCACCTCCGAGCCGTCCGTGCCCGTGGCGTGGCTGTTAGCACCATAGAGCAATTCGAGACCACCGCCGTCCGGGCGAGCGGCGTAGAGGTTGATTTCGTTATTCGGGCCAGCGTGGTCCCAGCGACTGAAAACGATGCGGCCGTCATCGAGCACCGCCGGGTCGAGGTCGTGGCTCTGGTTGAAAGAGATCTGGTGAATGTCGCCGCCATCGGCGTTCATCACGTGCAGCACGAACGCCGGTTCGCGGCGGTCTTCGTCCTGCGCCGCGTACTGGGGCTTGCCCTCATCGAGCAGAATTGCCCTCGACTGTCTCTGGCGCGTCGAGGAAAACACGATGCGCCCGTCCGGCAGATAGGCCGGCGCAAAGTCATGGCCTTCCTCGGCGACAATGTCCGAGGCGATGACGCGGCGTAATACATGGCTGGTGACTTCATACTCCCAGATATTCCAGGTCGGCTGGTCCGCTTCGTCCGCACCCTCAATCATCGGTTCGCGCATCGCGAACACCAGCTTGGTGCCGTCGAACGACGGCTCGACGTCTCGCACTTCACCCTCGCCGAGCGTGATCTCGGCAGTCACGTTGACTTCATCGGCACTCGGTGAAGCCCGGTCGCGCACGACGAGGTCACTGCCGGGCCGCGAGATGAGCAGCCGGCGTGCGTCAAACTCCGCATCCATATCCGGTACCGGCGTTTTGACATAGGCAATCGGGAAATCCAGCAGCACCGGATCGACGTCCTGACCGCCGCCCGGGGCAATACCACTGCCGCCATCGCTGCTCGTACAGGCGCCGACGATAGCCAGCGCACAGACGGTCAGCGCCGACTGCGCGGTCATGGCTGCAAGGCGAACAAATTTGCGCATGCGACGATCCTCGGCCCCGGGGTGCTTGCGACGAAAGACATGAAAACTGCACCGCGGGTTGCGCGGCGATGCGGCACTTTCGCCCAGAGGCCGGGCCGACTCCACGTATGGCGTTTCGTTATGTGAGCCGACTCTCAGATTGACGAGTTGCACTTGGCGATTGCCATGGCCTGCTACAGATTGCGACGCCAGAGCCCGGTCGCCGGTTGGGGGTCAATCGTCGCGGTGGTGTTCGCTACCAGGGGCTGTACCTCGAGTACAGCCCTGCCTACGCAATGACAGGAGCGCTTCTCATGCGCAGGATTTCAGGTTCGTCGTTTGACGACAATCGGTCGCGCCGCAGCGCTGCGCAGCGTCCCATGCCGCACCGGGCATTGGCGGCGCTCTGCGCAGGGTTGGTGCTGGCCGGGTTTTCGCCCGCGCCGGTCCTCGCCGATGCGAGAACCCAGGCAAAGCGTCTCCACGACCGGCTTGCCGGCGTCCCTCCCACTGAAGCCGTACTCGACGACATGGCCGCCGACGTGGCCGCCGGGCGCAGCGTCGACGCGGCTTATACGGCGATGCAGAACGGCGCTTTCTACGACGTGACGCTGAAGAACTTTGCAATGCCGTGGACCAATCGTGACCAGACGGTGTTCGCGCCGTTGAACGATTACGTCGCGACCGTCATCGGCATGGTCCGTGACGACGTGCCCTTCAACCAGGTGCTGTCCGAGGACATTCTGTACATCGGCCGCAGCGGCCTGAGCGTGCCGGCGTACTCGCCGGCCAGCAATGATCACTATGCCGCGCTGGAGCATAGCGGTGTCAGCCTCAAGGACGCCCTCGTGCGCGCCACCCAGTCCTCGATGAATGGCCTGCCGCCCGGCGCGACGGCCGGCGTGGTAACCAGCCGGGCGGCGGCCGAGGCGTTTTTTGTCGCCGGAACCAATCGTGCGATGTTCCGCTTCACGCTGATGAACCACCTGTGCCGCGACCTCGAACAGGTGAAGGATTCCAGCCGACCCTCGGACCGGATCAGGCAGGACGTCAGTCGCAGCCCGGGCGGCGACAGTCGGATCTTTCTGAATAACTGCATCGCCTGTCACGCCGGCATGGATCCGCTGGCCCAGGCTTACGCCTACTACGACTACGATGAAACCGCGGGGCAGCTGGTCTACACGGCGGGCCAGGTGCGGCCGAAGTATTTCAACAACAAGGAAACCTTTCGCCCGGGCTATTCAACGCCGGACGATCGCTGGGACAACTACTGGCGGCAGGGGCGCAACGCGCTGCTCGGCTGGAATCCCCAGTTGCCCGGCAGTGGCCAGGGTGCGAAGAGCATGGGCCAGGAACTCGCAGGCACCGAGGCATTCGCCGAGTGCCAGGTGGAGAAAGTCTTTCGCAACGTCTGCTTCCGTTCGCCCAGCGACGGCGCGGACCGCGCACAAGTGGACGCCATGACGGCTTCCTTCCGATCCAATGGTTACCAGCTCAAGCGCGTGTTCGCCGAAGCGGCCACGTACTGCATGGGCGACTAGGAGGCAACCATGGTTGCAGCAAAGCGATCCTGGACAGTCCGCGCGCTCCTCATCGGGCTGGTTGCCGTGGCGCTCTCGGCTTGCGGCAGTGGCAGTGGCGCCAAGACGGTACAGAACCCGGTCACCGCCGCGAGCGCGCCGGCGTCATACAGTGGACCGCCACCGGCGACGGCAGACGTCCAGGCATTCAAGATCAATGTCTGGGACAACCTCAAGGCCAGCAACCGTTGCGGACAGTGCCACAACGCGGGCGGACAGGCCCCGCAGTTCGCGCGACAGGACGACGTCAACCTGGCTTATGCGGCGGCCAACACGGTCGTGACACTGACTTCGCCGCGCGATTCGCGCATGGTCAGCAAGGTCGCCGGTGGCCACAACTGCTGGCTGGCCAGTGATGATGCCTGCGGTGACATCCTGACGACCTGGATCTCGGCCTGGGCCGGCGAATCGGGCTCCGGCGTCACCGGTGTCGAGCTGAAGGCACCGCCGATCCGGGACCCCGGTGAGAGCAAGAGCTTTCCTCCCGAGCCGGCCCTGTTCGCGGGCACCGTCTACCCGCTGCTCGAGGAATACTGCTCGCGTTGCCATTCGTCGACTGCTTCAAACGCGCAGTCTCCGTTCTTTGCCTCTGCCGACCTGGCCGAAGCTTACGATGCGGTGAAGGCCAGGATCGATCTCGACCGGCCCGAATTCTCACGCCTCGTGTTGCGACTGCGTGATGAATTCCACAACTGCTGGAGCGACTGTTCAGCCAACGCGAATGAGATGGAAGCAGCGATTCGCAGCTTTGCAGATCAGATTGCGCCGACCACCGTCGATCCCTCGCTGGTTCTCTCGAAGGCGCTCGGCCTGTACGACGGCACCGTCGCAAGCGGCGGAAATCGATACAGCGCGAACACGATTGGCCTTTGGGAGTTCAAGACCGGCCGTGGCAATGTCGCCTACGACACCAGCGGTGTCGAGCCGGCGCTGAACCTGACCCTGTCGGGCGAAGACTTCCGCTGGGTTGGCGGCTGGGGGGTCAACATCCGCGCCGGCAAGGCCCAGGGTTCAACGGCGGCCAGCCGCAAGCTCCATGACCTGATCAAGGGAACCGGCGAGTACTCGATCGAGGCCTGGGTGGCACCGGGCAACGTGGCTCAGGAGGAAGCCCGCATCGTCTCGTTCTCCGGCGGCACGCAGGCGAGAAACTTCATGCTGGGGCAGACGCTCTACAGCTACGATTTCTACAACCGCTCGAGCATGACCGATCAGGCCGGTGACCCCAAGCTGACGACATCCGCCGATGACGAGGACCTGCAGGCGACCCTGCAGCACGTTGTGGCCACTTACGACCCGGTCAATGGTCGGCGCATCTACGTTAATGGCGAGTACACGGAAGATCCCGATCCGATGGCTGGCGGTACGATCGGGGACTGGGATGACACCTTCGCCTTCGTACTCGGCAACGAAGTCTCCGGCGATCGACAGTTCCAGGGCGTGTTCCGCCTGGTCGCGATCTACAACCGCGCGCTCAACGAGGACCAGATTCGACAGAATTTCGATGCCGGTGTCGGTGAGAAGTTCTACCTGCTGTTCTCTGTCAGTCACCTGGTCGACATGCCCGAGGCTTACATCGTCTTTGAGGTCAGCCAGTTCGACAGCTACAGCTACCTGTTTGACAAGCCGACGTTCATCAGTCTCGATCCCGATGCGCAGCCGGGCAGTATTGCAATGGCCGGCATGCGTATCGGCGTGAACGGCGCGGAGTACGAGGTGGGACAGGCCTATCGAACGCTGGACCTCACGGTGGATGACTCGAACTACGGGCCGGGCGGGCAGGCGTTGTCCGGAATCGGGACCGTGGTCGCGCTGCAGAAAGGGCCGGAGTCCGATGAGTTCTTCCTGACCTTCGATCAACTGGGCAATCACAGCAACGTACGCACCGAGCCGGTTCCGCTGGCACCGGCGCCTGCGCCCGACGTGCGTAGGCCCGCTGACATCGGCCTGCGCGTGTTCGACGAAGTCAACGCGACGATGGCGGCGCTGACCGGTGTCAGCTCCGAGCATCCCGAGGTGCGTTCGACGTTTGACTCAGTGCGGCAGTCCCTGCCGACGATCGAGAATATCGACACGTTTGTTTCGGCTCACCCCGTGGCGATCGCCCAGCTCGCGATTCAGTACTGCGACGCGCTCGTGTCGGATGTCGGTGCTCGCGCAGGCTACTTCCCGGGCTTTGACTTCAACGCGCAGCCGGCCCAGGCGTTTGCCGGTGCGGGCCGAGGCATCATCACGGATGCCCTGGTGGGTCGCATGGTGTCCCAGGGGCTGGCGACAGAGCCGGCGCAAGCCGAGATCAGCGGGGAAATCGACAACCTGATCACACGGCTCACGTCGTGCGGCGCGAGCTGCCCGGCCGGTCGCACTGAAACCGTCGTCAAGGCCAGTTGTGCCGCGCTGCTGGGCAGCGCGGTCACGCTGGTGCACTGAGGTCGCGCAAGCGCGCGAGGTAGCAAGCATGATTATTCGCAAGCGAAATCCCCGACAGCTCGGTCTCGATGAGCCGATCCGGCATCAGGAGACGCACAAGCGGCCGATGTCACGCCGGGACTTCATCTCCCAGGGCCTCGCGGCCGGTATGGGTACGGTCGTGGCTCCCACCGTGTTCAGCCTGTTTGCCAATCCGCAGGCCGCGAGGGCGGCGCTGTCGCCGGACCTGCAGCAGCTTCGCAGCAGCTGCGGCATCGATGTCCAGGGTGCGGGCAAGATTCCGTTTATCTGCATCGACCTGGCCGGCGGCGCCAACATGGCCGGCTCGAATGTCGTGGTCGGCGGTGCGGGCGGGCAGCTGGATTTCCTGACGACGCAGGGTTACGCCAAGCTCGGCCTGCCCGGTGACATGGTGCCCGGCCTCGTCAATCCGGTGACGGGGACCAGTTTTACGGACTCCAGCCTCGGTCTTTCGTTTCATTCCGACAGCGCCTTCCTGCGCGGCATCCTCGACCGCGTTTCGCCGGCCACGGCAGGCAGTATCAACGGCGCGGTGATACCGGCGCGTTCGGAGAACGACACCGGCAACAACCCGCATAACCCCATGTACGCGATTCACACGGCCGGTGCCGATGGGTCGCTGGCGACACTGGTCGGATCGCGCGCGTCGGATTCGGGCGGCAACTCGATGGCGCCGGCCGCGACAATCGATCTGTCGGTCCGGCCGACCAAGATCGACCGGGCCAGCGATGTGACCGGCCTCGTCGACACCGGGCAACTCGCCCGTTTGCTGAGCGTGGACGACACCGTTGCCGTGATGGAGGCGGTACAACGCATCAGTCAGCGGAAGATGCAGGTGATGGATCCAAAGCAGAACTGGCTGGATCCGAAGCAGACAACTGTCAATCGAAACGAGGTCGTTCGCGAGCTGGTCAGTTGCGGCTACGTCAAGGCCGCAGACGTTGTCGACCGCTTTGGTGATCCGTCGAGCCTGGACCCCGAGCTGGACCCGGATATCGTTGGTTCCGGCGGCATCTTCACGCGGGCCGAGTACGACGCCGACGGTGAGTTCCGCAAGACGGCTGCGGTCATGAAAATGGTCCTTTCCGGCTATGCCGGCGCGGGAACCATCACGATGGGCGGCTATGACTATCACGGCCAGGGGCGGGCAACCGGTGAGGTGCGCGACCTGAGAGCCGGCCGTTGCATGGGCGCCTGCCTCGAATACGCGGCCCGCCGCGGCATGCCGCTGATGCTCTACGTGTTCTCGGACGGATCGTTGTCAGCTAACGGGCAGGTGGATAACACCCCGGATGGCCGCGGCAAGTTCATGTGGTCAAGCGACAACCAGTCGACCGCCGCCTCGTTCTTCCTCGTCTACAACCCGGCCGGGCGTCCGCAACTGCTCGATACGGGTGCAGGTGGTGCAGCCCGCCACCAGCAAATTGGCTATTTCCGCCCCGATGGCTCGGTAGAGACCGCGAGCAGTCCGGCCGCCAACAACGTCAACCTGCTGGTGCAGACGGTGGCGCTCAATTACCTCGCGTTGCACGGTGAACAGGCGCTGTTTGGCTCGAAATACCCGGGTCACGGACTCGGTTCCGCACAACTGCAGGACAGCCTGATCGCGTTCAATCCGATCGTTAACGGAACCCTCGGCTGACGACCGCGCCGCATCGTTGCCGGCCCGATCGGGTCGGCAACGATCGCGCAGTCGTGCTAGCTTCCGCCTCGCGGCAGTCGGGCGCGCGCTGCGCCCCGCGCTGCCCGCACGCAGGAAGCCATGAAAAGCACCGCCGAGCAGATACCCGCTGAACTCCTGAGTTGCCCACGCTGCGGCGGTCCGCTCTCGCCCGGCGATCCGTGGTGCTGTGACCGCTGCGCAGCGCACTTCCCACTGCTCGATGGAATCCCCTGCCTGGTCGCAGAGCCCGAGGGGATGCTCGGTGAATGGCGTACGCGCCTCAACGCGCTGCTGCTCGAACTCGAATCGCAGGCAGCGCGTAACCGCGAAGCGATCACTGACGCCGTCACCCGGCCCGCGACCCGCAATCGTCTCAAGCTGTTCTCGAGCGCCTGCAGCGACCACGCGCGACGCCTGAAGGCCCTGCTGGCGCCGCTCGATGTTGCCGGCGGGCATGCCGCGATCGAGACCTATCGCGCGCTCGACAGCAGCGGGCTGCCCGCCGGGCAGGGGCTGACCAGCTACTACGCGAACCTGCACCGCGACTGGTGCTGGGGAGGGGCCGAGAATGCCGCCGGGTTTGACATCGTCAATTCAGCGCTGGGCGCCGAGGCGCCCGGGCGTACGCTGGTGCTCGGCGCCGGTGCAGGGCGGCTCGCCTATGACCTGCAGCAGGCCCGCCGGCCTGAGGCGCTCATCGCCGCGGACATCAATCCGCTCATGCTGCTGGTGGCTCAGCGCGTAAGCGCGGGCGAGACGATTGAACTCTACGAATTCCCGGTGGCACCGCGCGACCTAGACAGTTATGCGGTATTGCGCAAACTCGCCGCGCCGGCGGCGACCGACGCCGGCCTGTACTGGCTGCTGGCCGATGCATCACGCGCCCCGTTTGCGCCGGGTGCCTACGACACCGTCGTGACGCACTGGCTGGTCGACATACTTGACGAGGACTTCGCGGTGCTTGCGAGGCGCATCAACAACTGGCTGCGGCCCGGCGGCCGCTGGATCAACAGCGGCTCCCTCGTTTTCCAGCGGCCGGACCCGCTGCAGTGCTACTCGCTGGAGGAGGTCATTGTGGCCTGTGACGAAGCGGGCTTTGGTCCGCTCGATCCGCGCGAGGACCGTCAGCCCTACCTGCAGTCCCCGGCCAGTCGACATGCGCGATCGGAGACGATCGTGACCTGGTGTGTCCGCAAGGAAACGGAAGCGGCCGTGGCGGCACCCAGGACGGGCCTGCCATCCTGGATCGAGCAGGTTGACCTTCCCGTGCCGCTGCTGCCCGGTTTTGCGAGCCGGGTACTGAGCATGCGCATCTACGCCTACGTGGCCTCCCTGGTCGACGGGCAGCGTTCGCTTGCTGACATTGCGCAAGTGCTGGTACAGGAGCGCCTGATGACTGCCGAAGAGGCCGTGCCCGCGGTGCGCGGGTTCCTGCTGCGCCTGCACGAAGAGTCAGCCATGCAGATTTCACAGTGACAGAAGTGATCGACCAGCCGATGCGCCTGGCCCGGCGTTCTCGTCCAACCCCTTTGCGGGAGGTTTCCGCCTTGCAAAATGTCCTGATGGTGGCCGTGTTGTTGTGCGCGCTTCCGGCAACCGCACGGGCGCAGTGGCATCAACGCGAAGAAGCGATCATGGGTACCCGTGTGGCCGTCGAGTTGTGGACGGAGGATGCGCTGCTGGCGGAGCGGGCCATGGACGCCGTCATCGCGGAGATGCACCGAACCGATGAACTGATGAGCACCTACAAGCCGGAGAGCCAGCTCTCGCGCGTGAACCAGCGCGCCGCCGATGAGCCGGTGCCCGTAGACCCTGAAATCATAGAGGTTGTCGACAAGGCGCTGCAGTTTTCGCGCCTGACGGATGGCGCGTTCGATATCACCTACGCCAGCGTCGGGTTCCTGTACGACTACCGGGCCCGGCGAAAACCGAGCGAGGAAGACATCCGGAAGAACCTGTCGGGCGTGGACTATCGCCAGGTGGTCGTTGACGAGACGGCTGGCACGATCCGGTTCCTGCGCAGCGGCGTTCGTATTGATCTCGGCGGCATCGCCAAGGGCTACGCCGTCGATCGCAGCATCGAACTGCTGCGTGGCATGGGTATCGCACATGCGATGGTCAATGCCGGTGGCGATACGCGTCTGCTCGGCGATCGGCGCGGCAAGCCCTGGATCGTCGGCATCCGCGATCCGCGCAACGAGGGACGCATGGTCACGCGCCTGCCGCTGCAGGATGAAGCGATCTCGACATCGGGAGACTATGAGCGGTACTTCGAGGAAGACGGTGTCCGTTATCACCATATCCTCGAGCCCGGGACCGGCAAGGCGGCTCACGCGGTGCGCAGCGTGACGATACTGGGGCCGGACTCCATCCAGGCCGACGGACTGTCCACCAGCGTATTCGTGCTCGGCGTCGAACGCGGAATGGAACTCATCGCCCGGTTGCCGGGTTTCGAGGCGGTGATCGTGGACGGGCAGGGTCGTATCTACTACTCGGACGGGCTGGCACCGTCCGAGTAGTCCAGACCGTCACTCATACCGAACTTTTGTGACACAGGTCCGTCTGCATCTCGCGGAACGACTGTTTTGTTGACAGTCGATAGAGGCCTCGCAACCATGCGTACCGACTGATAAGGGCAAACCCGTCGAAAGGCGGGGACGCAAAGCCACCGGTCTAAGGGATCGTCCCATGACAGCGGGGTTACCGGTATGTATCGACGAAATTCACATTCGCGTGCGCGCTTCACCGAGTGGCTGCACACGGCGGCACTCGCGCTGGCGGTTATTGCCGGGGCGCTCGCCTATCCACTTTCGGTGCATGCAACGCCGGCCGATGGAGCCGTGGCGCCGGACTTCGCGCTGAAGGCGTTCGACGGCAGCAACCTGAGGCTGTCGGAGTACCGTGGCGACCTGGTCGTACTGACGTTCTGGGCGAGCTGGTGCGGACCGTGCCGGGGCACGTTGTCCGAACTCAACGAAATGCATCGTGCCGAGCCGGGCAGTGAACCGGTGATCCTCGGCGTCAATATCGACGGTGACGCGCGGCTCGCATTGAGCCTGGCCGAGACCCTCCACCTGGTCTATCCCAACATGGCCGACACGCATCAGCAGGTCGGACGGCTTTATGACGTGGATGACCTTCCACTGACCCTTCTGCTGGACCGGGAAGGGATCGTTCGAGGCAGCTGGAATCAACAGCCGGGCCTCGCACACCTGCTCGCCAGCCGCATTACGGAGATTGACAACTGATGAACGGGCAACGCTCGACGATGACGGATCGCAGGCGGTGGCTCTGTGCCTCGGCCCTGCTGGCTTTTGGCGTGGCGGTCATTGCAGGCCGTGCCTCCGCCGAGACGACGGCCGAGTTTCGCAATGTGGATGAGGACGTGCAGGTACTGAAGAAAGAGCTCATTGCGCTGAACCGCGACTTGTTCAAGCTCGAAGAGGAGCTGCTCTATCCGGCCAGCACGCAGGTTGCCGTATTTCTGTCGGTCGATGTCGGTACGTTCTTCGGACTCGATTCGGTAACACTCAAGCTCGATGACAAGGAAGTTGCCAACTACCTGTACACCGAACGCGAGGTCGATGCTCTGCACCGTGGCGGCGTGCAGCGTCTGTTCCTCGGCAACCTGAAGGCCGGTGAGCATGAGCTGGTCGCGCTGTTTACCGGCAAGGGTCCTCACGATCGTGACTATCGGCGTGGCACGACGCTCCGCTTCGAGAAGGCCATCGGTGCCAAGTACGTCGAACTCAGGATCAGTGATCGCGAGGCATCGCTGAGGCCGGAATTTGTCGTCCGGCAGTGGGACTGATTCGCTGCCTGTTGATGACAACCTCTCTCAATCCGGGCGCTCGCGTGAACCGGCTGCCGAAAGCGGCGTGGCTGTTAATCGTGCTCGCAGCCGGCGCGTTGCTGGGGGGGCGGACCGAAGCGGACGAGGCCGGTGCAGCGGAAGATACCGCGGCCCTGCCGCGGACGGTCGTGCGTGACCTGCACTACGGTGATGTGCTGTTCCACTATTTCCAGGAAGACTACTTCGACTCACTGGTGCGGCTCGAAGCCTCGCGCGATTTTGAGCGCATGCCCAACCACGAAGCGGAGGCCGAACTGCTCTCCGGCGGCCTGTATTTGTCTCTGGGGCTGCACAACGAGGCCACCCGGATATTCAAGCGGTTGTTGACCGAAAACGTGCCGGAAGCGGTCCGCGACCGGGCATGGTTCTACCTCGCGCGGATTGGTTACCAGCGCGGCTATTACGCACAGGCGGCTGAAAACCTGCAGCAGATCCGGGCGCCGCTGGGCGGGGGACTGGAACCGGAGCGGAAGTTGCTCGAGGCCAACGTGCTGATGGCCCAGGAGCGCTTCGCGCAGGCAGCGCAGGTGCTCCAGGCATGGCAAAGCGAATCGGTGTTTGCGAATTACGCGCGCTTCAATCTCGGGGTGGCCCTGTTGCGCTCCGAGCAGGCCGGGCAGGGGCGCCAACTTCTCGATGGCGTGGGTCGAACACGCGCATCCGATGAGGAGCAACGAGCGCTCAAGGACCGCGCCAACCTGGCGCTGGGTTTCGAGATGCTGCGGGCCGGCCAGGGCGAGCAGGCCGCGGCGGTGCTGGGACGCGTCCGGCTCGATGGCCCGTTTACCAGTCGCGCGCTGCTCGGGCTCGGCTGGGCGGAATCCGAGGGCGAACGCTTCGAGCGCGCGCTGGTGCCCTGGCTGGAATTGCGCGAGCAGCGCCTGCTGGACTCCGCGGTGCAGGAATCGTTCCTGGCCGTTCCCTATGCTTACGCACGTCTCGCGGCCAACGGGCAGGCGGCCGAGCGGTATCAGGAAGCCGTCCGGGCCTATGCGAGCGAATCGCAGCGCATCGACGAGTCGATTGCAGCGATTCGAGCCGGCGGCTTTCTCGCCGAGGTGCTCGAGGAAGCGCCTGCGGGTCGCGAGGCAGACTGGTTCTGGCAACTCGAGAAGCTGCCCGACGCACCGCGTACACGCTATCTCTACCACCTGCTGGCGACGCACGAGTTCCAGGAGGGCCTTAAAAACTACCGCGACCTCACGGTCATGCAGCAGAACCTGGAGCGCTGGCGTGGTTCGCTCGGAGCGTTCGATAACATGGTTGAAACGCGCCGGCTTGCGGCGCAGCAGCGTGCGCCGCGCAAGCAGCGGACGCTTGCAAACACGAATCTGCCGGCTTTCGAGCAACGCCAGCAGGACCTCGAGCAGCGCGTTGGAACGATTCGCGCAGCGCGCGATGTGACGGCGCTGGCAAATCCGGGAGAGGCAGGTCAATTGCAGCTGCTCGACGCGGTCGGGGCGCGCCTCTCGGCGCTGCCGCCGGGACCGCAGCGCGACGCACTGGCCGAGCGGGCCAGGGTGTTGCGCGGCACGTTGCTCTGGAGGCTCGATGCCGACTACAAGGTCAGGCTGCGCCATGCCGAGCGCGGCCTGCGTGATTCGGCCAGCGCTTTGAACGAGGCGCGCGAGCGGCTGGCCACCGTTCCCGGCGCCGCCGAGGCCGCGGATCAGGGCACCGTGGACTTTGCGCAGCGAAGAGCCGACCTCGAGCGCCGTATCGATGAACTCGAGCCGCGCATGCAGGCTGCCGCCGCCGCCCAGGAACGCGTGCTGGCCAGCCTGGCGGTGCAGGAACTCGAGAGCCAGAAACGGCGGCTGGCATCGTATGCAACACAGGCGCAGTTCGCGCTGGCGGCGATTTACGACGGGGCCGCGCTGGGGGCTGCACGATGAAGTCGCGTCTCGCACTTTCGGTGATCGCGCTTCTTGCCGGTGTGACGCCGGATGCCGAGGCCGGTCGCAAGGATCGCGAACCGAGACTGCGCGACCTGCAGTCCCGCCGTGTCGAGATCCGTCGCGATATCCCAGTACAGGCCGATGCGGAACAGGCCGCGCAGAGCTACCGGGCGTTCCTGGCGATCGAGGATGCGGACCCGGGCATGCGGGCGCAGGCGCTGCGGCGGGTGGGCGATCTCAGTTACGCGCGCTCGGAGAGCCTGCGAAGCGCAGATGACGCAGACGAGCAGGCGGCGGTTGCAGCGGCCGGCGAGGCCGTCGATGCCTACCGCGAACTTCTGCAGTCCCATGCGGAGTACATCGACGCCGATGCAGTGCTGTATCAGCTCGCTCGAGCCTACGAGGGTTCCGGTCAGCCGGCGCTGGCGATGAGTACGCTCGATCGCCTGGTGACGCAATACCCGGCCAGTACGCACTACGCCGAGGCGCAGTTCCGCCGTGGTGAAACGTTCTTCTCGGAGCAACGTTACGCCGAGGCCGAGGCCGCGTATGCGGCCGTCGCCGGGCAGGGTGCCGGCAGTGATTTCTACCAGGCCTCGCTGTACAAACACGCCTGGTCCCTGTTCAAGCAATCACGCGACGAGCAGAGCAGCCAGTCGTTCCTGAGGCTGCTCGACTCGATATTGCTCGAGGGGGATGCGATGCGCTCCTTCGAGTCACTGTCGCGTGCGGAGCGGGAACTGGTTGACGACGCGTCGCGTGCCATGAGCATCAGTTTTGCCGCGGCCGATGGCGCCGATTCGCTGCAGGCGGCGCTGCAGAAGCACGGCCCGGCGCCGTATGAGTCGCACCTGTATGCCTCACTCGGTGATCTCTACGTCGAGAAGGAACGCTACCAGGACGGCGCCGAGACCTACCGCGCGTTTGCGCGCCGCCAGCCGATGGATACGCAGGCGCCGCTGTTGCTGGTGCGCGCGACGAACGCCTACGCGAGCGGCGGCTTCGATTCGCTGGTACTTGAAGGCAAGCGCGAGCTGGTCGAGTCCTATGGGCCGCAGAGTACGTTCTGGAAGGTGCAGGGCGACCAGCTCGACGTGCGGGTCAGCTCTGCGGTGCAGGCCGATCTGCTCGATCTCGCCAGGCATCACCACGCCGCGGCGCAGGCCGATGGGGACCGCGAGGATCTCGTGCTGGCGGTGCGCTGGTATCGCGAGTACCTCGCCGGTTTCGACGATTCTTCCGAGGCCCCGGCGACGCGCCTGCTGTTGTCCGACCTGCTGTTTGAAAACGAGCGCTTCGTCGAGGCGGCGGCCGAGTATGAGCTGGCCGCCTATTCCTACGAAGGATTCGACCAGGCCGGACGCGCAGGCTATGCCGCACTAGTGGCATACCAGAGAGCCGATAAGCAGGTCGCGGCTGAACAAAGACCGGCGCTCGAGCTCAGAGCCATCGAATCGGCGATCCGGTTCGCCGACCATTTCCCGACGCACGAGGAAGTGCCCGGTGTGCTGACCCGGACGACCCAGCTTGTCTATGAACGCGGCGATCGAGAGCGCGCAGAGTCGCTCGCACAACGCCTGCTGGCGCTGGGTGCCCGTGTCGATGCCGAAGGCCAGCGAATTGCCTGGACGGTGCTCGCTTATACCTATTTCGACAGTGGCCGATACGCGGATGCGGAGCTTGCGTTGCGCGAACTGGCCGGTCGCATGCCGGCCGACGATCCCGAGCGCGCTGAGGTCACCGAGCGCCTTGCCGCATCCGTCTACCGACAGGCCGAGGCACAGCAGGCTGCCGGTAACGTCGATGCGGCCGTCGCGGAGTTCCTGCGCGTTGCGGCCGTTGCGCCGGGTTCGAGCATTCGTGCGACAGCTGAATATGACGCCGCCACGCTGCTCCTCCAGAACGCTCAATGGGACCGTGCCGTGCAGGTTCTGCAGGCCTTCCGGCTCGACCATCCACAGCATGAACTGCAGCCGGAGGTGACGCGCAAACTCGCGGCCGCCTACCTCGAAAACAATCGCCAGGGCGAGGCCGCGGCGGAGTTCGAGCGTCTCGCTGCCAGCGACGAGTCACCGGAATCCCGTCGAGCTTCACTGTGGCAGGCGGCCGAGCTGTATGCCGAGTCCGGCGATACGCCGGCTGCAGCACGCGTGTTCGCCGAGTACGTGGAGAAATTCCCGGTGCCGTTTGAGCCTGCCGTAGAGGCGCGACAGACGCTGGCGGATCTCGCGGCCGCGCGCGGGGACAAGATTGAGCGCAGGCGGTGGCTCGAGGACATCATCAGCGTCGATGCCGGTGCCGCGAGCGCCAGGACGGATCGCAGCCGTTACCTCGCGGCGAGCGCTTCGCTGGAGCTGGCCAGGCCGCTGGCGGCATCGGTGCGCGCGATCGCACTGACGGCTCCGCTGGATCAATCGCTGCTGGCCAAGAAGCGGGCGATGGAAGCAGCATTGCAAGGCTTTACGCGAACCACGGACTACGGTCTGGCCGAATTCACGACGCCGGCCACCTATGCGATGGCTGATCTATACGCCCACATGGGGCAGGCCCTGCTTGATTCGCAGCGGCCCGCGAACCTCTCGCCGGAGGAGCTCGAACAGTACGACATCCTGCTCGAGGAGCAGGCATTCCCCTTTGAGGAAAAGGCCATCGAGATCCACGAATCCAATGCCCGCCTTGCGGCGGAAGGCATTTACGACGAGTCGGTCCGTGCGAGCTTCGCGGAACTCGCGCGCCTGTCGCCGGGCCGGTACGCCCGGGTTGAAACTGACGCGACTCCCGCCGGGCCAGTCGCCGGCGAGGCGGAAATCACCGCGCAATTTGCTGCCGCGGCTGCCTCACTGCAGAGTGGCTCACCCGATGCGGCCCGGCAGCAACTCGAAGCTGCGCTCGCTCTGGAGCCGGGTAATGCGGCGGGCTGGAATACGCTCGGTATCGCCTGTCGGCAGCTCGGTGACTTCGGGCAGGCCGAGGCCGCCTATCAGCGCGCCATCGCCGCTGATCCGCTGTTGCCGGATCCTCAGCTGAACGTCGCGATCCTGCTCGATCTCTACAAGGGCGAGCCGGTGCGGGCGCTGGAACACTACGAGCAATACGACTTGCTGACAGGTGGCGGCGATGCGGACGTCAAGCGCTGGCTGGCGGAACTTCGCCGGCGCGTCGATCAGGCGCCGCGAACCGCAGAGGTACAACCGTGAGATTCAAATACTCCGTGGCAGCCCTGCTGATGCTCGCGGCGTCCTGCGCAGCGTACGGCGACCCGGCCGCGGGCGTCGCCACCGTGGCTGCTGCGCCGCAGCCGGCGCCCGCTTCAAAGCGCGTCGCGGAGCGCGGTGCGATGGACCGCCTGCAACTCGACAGCACAGCGATCACCGGCAATCGTGAATTGCCAAAAGTCATGAGCATCGTGCCATGGAAGGCGTCCGAGCCGCCCTCCGGGCCCGACCGGCCCATGGGCAGCCTCATCGAGGAACTGCTTTCACCCCTGGATCCGGCCGAATTTCGGCGCGAGATCACATATTTTCGTGACCTGACGTCGCAAAGTGACGCTGCCGGCAACGACGCACAGCCGTCAGCAGAGTCAAGCGACTCCAGGTCGGCCAACCTAACCAGCAGCCCCGGAGCATCCATTCCATGAGCGCCACCGACATCATCATCAACTTCTTCAAGGACGGCGGGCCGTTCCTGTACCCGATCGCCGGCGTCTTTGCCGTTGGCATTGCGGTCGCGATCGAGCGGTCCATTTTCCTGTTCCGGGTCACCCGAGGTAATCGGCGCCTGTGGGCTGAACTCGCGCCGTTGATCCAGGCCGGTGATTATCGCCGCGCGATGCAGGTGGCCGAAAAGAATGATTCGGCCCTCTCGACGATCATGCGTTACGGCATCTCGCGGATGCCGACCGCGAATCGGCGCGAGGACATCGAGAAGGTCATGGAAGAGAGCCTGATTGAAGTCATCCCCCGGCTCGAGAAGCGCACCCACTACCTGGCCTCACTCGCCAACGTGGGCATGCTCATGGGCCTGCTCGGCACCGTGATCGGCCTGATCCACGCGTTTGCCGCCGTTGCCAACGTCAATCCTTCCGAAAAGGCGAGCCTTCTGTCAGCCAGTATCTCGGTGGCCATGAACAACACGGCACTTGGACTTGGTCTTGCGATCAGCCTGCTGTTGAGCCACATGTACCTCGAGACCAAGACGACGGAACTCGTCGACAGTCTCGAAGTGGCATCGATCAAGTTCCTCAACAGCATCACCGAGCGACGGCAACAGGCACCGCAGGCGGGTTCTGCGCGCGCGGCTGCCGCACGGGATGATCAGCAGTTGAGCCAGGCACGTCGCGCATGAAGTCGTCGAAACTCGCGGGCCGGTTGCTGCGCAATCACGCGCGTTATCGCGGCCGGGGAGACCTCACCATCGTGCCCATGCTCGACGTGATGGTGATCCTCACGTTCTTCCTTATTTTCACGGCGGTGTATTCGCGCACCAGCATCCTCGAGGTCAATCTTCCAGGGCCGGGTACCAGCGACAGCCAGGTGGCGCCGACACTGGAGCTCGAAGTGATCCTGCGCCGGGAAGGTCTCGAGGTGGCCGATCGCAATGTCGGGGTGCTGCAGGCCATGCCGCTGACCGGAAGCGGCCAGGACCTCGAGCAACTGTCTGCCTACCTTGCGGACGTCAAAGCCCGATTCCCGGAAAAGACGAATGCGACCCTGCTGGTGGCCGATGACGTCGATTACGACACGATCGTGCAGGTCATGGACGCGGTGCGCCTTCGCCAGAGAGCGGAGGACGGTCGGATTGTACGCACTGAAATGTTTCCGCAGATTGCACTCGGAGATGCGCCGAAATGATTCGCACCGGATTGCAGCGCCGTGGCCGGCCGGGCAAGAAGGGCGGGCGAGCGCACGGTTCGCTGACACTGATTCCCATGATCGACATGCTGATGATCATGGTCGTTTATCTTCTCGTGCACTCAGCCGACACGGAAATTCTGCCGAACGCTCAGAACATCACGATACCGCAGTCGATTTCGGACGATAAGCCCCGTGAGACCACCGTGATCACGGTGACCCGGGACATGCTCTACCTCAACGGCAATGCCGTCGTCACGGTAGCGGACGTCGGTTCGCAGGCCGAACCGGTCATCGAGTCGCTGCGTGCAGCGCTCGGGCAGCAGGCGGACAACCTGATTCCCGGTGCGCCGACGGCTCGAGAGGTCACCGTGATGGCCGAGAAGTCGCTGCCCTACGCCGTGCTGCGGAAGATCGTCGCCAGCTGTTCGGCGGCAGACTATTCGAAAGTATCCCTGGCGGTGGTCGAGCGCGAGCAGGTCTATGCCGGTCTCACGGGTGCCTGAGGACATACAGTGAGCGTCATCCCTTACTACCGAGTTTACGAACTGCCCTGGACACCGTCAGAGGCGGAACAGCGGCGTCTGCGGCGCGTGCTGGGTGCCGTCCTGGGCCTGTTCATTGCTTTCGGCGTGATCATTCCTCTGCTGCCCTATCACGCGCCAACGCCGGCGATGGCACCGGCGGTTCCGGAGCGGATTGTCGAGTTCATTCTCAAGCAGCCCGAAAAGCCACCGCCGCCGCCTTTGCCCAAACCGGAAGAGACGGTCAAGCCGGAGCCCGTGGTCAAGCCGGTCATTGCCGAACCGGCGCCGCTCCCGAAGCCGAAGCCAAAGCCAGTGGTCAAAGAACAACCCAGGCCGGATGCGCGGGAGACCGCTGCGGCATCGGGTCTGCTTGCGCTGGCGGATCAGCTCGCGGACCTGCGTGACCTCGACGTTGAGACCAGGTCGAGTCCGCAGGCCGCTAACAGCGCCGCCGGCGAGAAGGCACGGGTCGATCGGGCGCTGCTTACCGCTCGCGTGGGTGAAGGCAGTGGTGGTATTGCGGTCGCTGCCTCGAGCAGTGGCTTCGGCGGCGGTGGCAAAGAACTCAAGGGACATTCAACCGCCAAGGTCGCGCCGCAGGCTTCGTCGGCGCCCGCGGCCGAGGTTCGCCGCAGCGGCAGCAGCAGCAAGGCTTCGCGTACCCGCGAGGAAGTCGAGCTGGTGTTCGATCGCAACAAGTCGGCGATCTACGCCCTCTACAGCCGGGCGCTGCGTGACAACCCGGAATTGCAGGGTAAGGTCGTGCTCGAAGTGACGATCTCGCCGGCCGGTGCCGTCACCGCCTGTCGGGTGATCAGCAGCGAGCTGGGCGACCCGGACCTCGAGCGCAAACTCGTCTCGCGCGTAAAAATGTTCCGGTTTGAGGCTAAGGACGTCGCGCCGATGACAACGACCAAGCCGATCGAATTCTTTCCGGCCTGAGGATCCCCGCGGGGCCGCGCTTGCGGTCTGCGGGCAGGCACGGTCGCCGGGCTCGGCGAGGCCGCGTGCAGACCGCGTGGTTACTTCCGTGTCGGCGCTTCTCCTTCGGCCCGAAATCCAATCTTCTTGTGTGTGCCGTCGCAGTACGGCTTGTTTTTGGACGAGCCGCAGCGACACAGCCAGGCCTGAGTCGTTCGCTCCACGACGTGCCCCGTGCCGGTGCAGATCTCCATCGGACCGCCGGCATGCAGTGGGCCGTCCAGCAAGGACGTGACTGCCAACTTACCGGCCGCCTCGGTCAGCGCAGGGGAGACCTTGCCAGCCGCTTCGCCGCTGGCCAAAAAGCCGGCCTCGACATGGCTGCCATCGCAATACGGCTTGTTCTTCGAAGCGCCGCAACGGCACAACGTAGCCCGCAGCGCCGGCTGTCCGTCGACAGTCGCATCGGCATGCAGTGCCAGCGGGCCGTTCTCGCGCAAGTGGAGGGTATTGACCCGCGGTGGCGCTTCTTCGGCACCACCGTCCAGCCGTTCAAAGGTCAGAGCGCCCGACGGACAGGAGGTGACGATGTGCACGATATCGCCGGCGGGCGCCTCGTCCGGTCGGATCCAGGGGCCGTCGACATTGGGCGCGAACACGCCCGGGTGTCCGAGAACGCAGTTTCGCGAGTGTATGCATTTGCCCGAATCGAAGCGCACGACGACCGTCATTCCACGGTATTCCTGAAGCTTGTCAGTCATCTCGAGTTCCTCCAGTGATCGGCATGATACCTGGCGCCGGCCCGGGCTTCGGCACGGCACCTGAGGGCGAGTACTCACGCAGCACCCGCATGTCGCGCTTCAACGCTGCCAGCTCAGGTCGACGAACAGCGTACGGCCGCGGCCCGGAAAATATCGATACGAACCAAAAGCAAAATCGGCGCGGTCGGCGTAGCGCGTATCAAATACGTTGTTCAAACGTGCGCCCAGGCTCCAGCCGCGCGCAAAGCCCCAGGCGGCGCGCAGGTTGAGCAGGTCGTGCCCGGCGTAGCGGTGTTCGTTGCTCGCATCGAGCCAGTACGAACCGACGTGATTCCACTCGGCTTCAGCACGCAGCTCGGGTCGCGGTGCCCAGTTCACGGCGGCCCGGTGAATGTCCCGTGGCGCAGTGTCCATGTCGTTACCGTTGATGATGGACTCGCCACCGGAGATCTGCCGGGAGAAATCGTACTCGTGCCTTGCGTACGTACCGCCGGCCGTCAGCGTCAGCGCGGGCAAAGCGCGCCAGGCGAACTCGTATTCGATGCCGCGGTGCGTTGTTTTGCCATTGTCGACAAAGAAGCCATTGGATTCGCGGAGGATGACGTTGCCCTTGTTCATGTAGAAAGCAGCCAGCGAGTAGACAAGCCGCGGATACGAGCCCTTCAGGCCGAGCTCCAGCGAATTCAACTGCTCGGAATCGAGTTCGGCGACGGACTGCGCGCGCTGCAGGCGGTATAGCTCGGTCATCTCCGGCGGTCGAAATCCGCTGGCCGCGGTGATGTAGGCGCTCGCCTGCCCGCTCAGGTCGTAGGAGACGCTGAGCTTGGGCGCGACATTGAAAAACGAGTCGCTGCGATCGGATGGCCGGTTGTAAAGGCAGCCACCGAAGTCACAGGGAACACCGTTCTCGTCGGTGTTCCCGCTGATCATCCGGTTGTCGTAGTCATAGTCCACGTACTCGGCGCGCAACCCCGCTTCGATCCGCCAGCGCTCCGCAAGCCGGCGTTCGCCGTGCGCATAGGCGGCAGCCACCGCCGAGTCAACGGTGTAGTCATAGTGTTTTCCTTCGGGGCGGATGCCGTTGGCAGCATCCGGCCCTCCCGTCGTGGGGCCATCCTGCGCCTCCTGCAGGAAGGAATGGCCAAGCTCGAGGTCCACTCCGGCAGTCAGCCGCCAGTCGCTGCCGGTGCCCCAATGCACCGACGTCATCAGGCCGCCGCTTTCCTGTCCATTGCGCTCGGTCGGCTGCCCAAGCAGAAAATGCTGCAGGAACTCCATTCGCGACGTTCGCAGGTAAGGCCGCAGCTCGAGACGCGCCGGCCCGGAAAGGGCCGGCTCGATCAGCCCGGTCAGCCGCACCGCGTTCGCCTCACGGTAGGCTCCGGCATTCGGATTGGTCGTGATCAGGTCTTCGTCTTTGTAGGCGTCTTTGCCTTGTATAAATCCCGCCGTGTCCTGGTCGAGGATCGTCGCCGCGAGGTCGAATCGCATGGGAGTGCCTTCGCCCGTGCGCACCGTGCTCGCGTTCAGTTTGCTCTCCCAGTAACCTGAGTCGTCTCGCCACCCACCGTCGTGCGTGTAAAGACCCTGGATTCCGGAGGTAAAGTGCGTGCCGGATGTCCCCGCTGCCAGCCGGCCCCGCGCGTAGTCGGCCGGCCCAAGGTCCACAGTCATCCGGGTCGTCGGATAAGCGGCCGGCGAGGGCTGCAACACGTTGATCGTGCCGTGCATCGAATTGGAGCCATACAAAGCCGTGCCGGGTCCGCGCAGAACCTCGATCGCGGCGGCCTGCTCGGTGTTGATCTCGAACATTTCATTGACGTTACAGAACCCGACCGGACGGATCGGAATGCTGTTCTCCATATACATAAAGGCGCCACAGGCGCCCGGTCCGGTCAGGACCGGCGAACGAATCGCGGTGAGGCTCTCCTGCCCGCTGCCGCGCTGCATCATCGTCCCCGGAACGCGATTCAGTGTCTCGATGGGGTGCGTCGAAGCGACCAGGCTGATCGATTCGGCTCCGACACGGCCAATGCTGAGCGGCGTGCGAAGCGCCGATTCATCCTCGCGTGTCGCCGTCACGACCAATTCTTCGAGCGGCTCATCGGCCACGGCCGAAGCCGCAACGATCAGCACGATGCTGGCGAGGATCCGTTTCATTGCGCTGGAGGCTTCGTGCCGGAAAACAAACTGGTTTCGAAATCTCATCTTATACGGGGCGGTGCGGCAGGGCGCTGATTATCCGCAAACGCGGCGCCGCAGGGGAGTATTAACGAAAGCGTTTGCTAGTATCGCGAGCGACTCGACCCGGAGCGATGCAATGTGCTTGCGATTCATATCGACGGACGGGCGCCCCGGGCGCCGGCTGGCGGTTGTTCTCAGCCTGGCCCTGCTTTGGCCGGCACTGGCCGGTGCCAGCGATCCACCGGCCGAACGGCCGACCGTCGGGTTGGTCCTCAGTGGCGGCGGGGCGCGCGGCGCGGCCCATGTCGGGGTCATTCGGGCGCTGGAAGAAATGCGCATACCGATTGACGCGGTGGCCGGAACCAGCATGGGCGCCGTGGTCGGTGGTCTGTATGCGGCCGGGCTCAGTGGCGAGGAAATCCACGACATACTTGGCTCGCTGAAATGGCGTGACTTGTTCAGCGATCGCGCCCCGCGCCGTGACCTCGTGTATCGGCGCAAGCAAGACGACCGGACCTACCTGGTGCGCACGGCGCTGGGTCTGCGCCAGGACGAAGGCGTCGTCCTGCCGCTCGGGCTCGTGCAGGGGCAGAAGATCACCCAGGTACTGCGCAGCGCGACCCTGCGCGTTGCGGACGTGCAGGACTTCGACAAGCTGCCGACGCCGTTTCGCGCGCTTGCGACCGACCTGGAGACCGGCGACCCGGCCGTTCTGCGATCGGGCGACCTGGCGACCGTTCTGCGCGCCAGCATGTCAGCTCCGGGCGTGCTCGCACCGGTCGAAATCGGCGGCCGATTGCTGGTCGACGGTGGCCTCGTCGATAACCTTCCGGTGCGGCTTGCACGCGAGATGGGCGTGGACATCGCGATCGTCGTGGACGTGAGTTTCCCGCTGGCGCAGCGCGAGAGCCTTGCAACGCCGCTGGACGTGACCAACCAGATGCTCGGCATCATGGTGCGCAGGGGCACGCTGGAATCACGTGCGCTGCTCACGGACCAGGACATTGTCATTGAACCGGACCTGGGACCTATGACGGCGATGGATTTCTCGCGTGTCCCTATGGTGATGGAAGAAGGGCGCACGGCAGTGTCCCGCAAAAGGGCGCAACTGGCTGGACTGGCGCTCGGTGAGGCGCAATACGCTGCCTACGTGGCAAGGCGCAGCCGCCCGTCGGAGCCGGACATCGATGTCGCGTTCGTAAGCGCCGGACCGCGGTCGGCGGCGGATGCGGAGCGGATCGAGGCGGTTTTCGGCAGCCTCGCCGGGCAGCCGCTGAACCCGGTCAAGGTGCAGCGAAAGCTCGAGCGACAGTACGGCCTGGACCGGTTCGAGTCGGTCGACTACCGGATTGTCCGGGACGATGGTGAAAGCGGTCTGGAGATCGACCTGCGCCGCAAGTCGTGGGGGCCGAATTTCCTGCGCCTGGGCCTGAGTCTGCAGACCGACTACGCGGGCGGCGCGACGGGCAATGCCGCGGCGCGCCTGCTGCTGACCGGGTTGAACTCGTATGACGCCGAGTGGCTGACTGACCTGCAGCTGGGCGAGGAACCGCGCTTCTATACGGAATTCTTCCAGCCCCTGTCGCTGACCAGCGATTTCTTCATCGCACCGGCGTTCCGCTACGAAACGAAGACCCTGCAGATCGTGGAGGATGGGCACCGTGTGGCTCGCTATCGGGTGCGCGATACCGAAGTTGAACTGACCGTGGGTGCCGAGTTGTCCGACTGGGGTGAAATCCGCCTCGGTTACCGCTACGGCAACGGCAGTTCGCGCGTGATGATCGGCGATCCGCAGCTGCCGGAGGAGGAGTTCGACATCGGCGGAGCGTACCTGCAGTTTGGTTACGACCGCCTGGACAGCATGTACTTTCCGAAGCACGGACAGGCGTTCCGCGCGAGCTGGCTGATTGACCGCGAAGCGCTGGGTGCGAGCAGCGATGCTGATATTTTCGAGGCCTCCTGGCAGTTTGCACGCACCCATTTGCGCAACAGTCTCGTCCTGACGCTGGATGCCGGCACGGCGCTGGATGACCGGGTCAATTCGCCACAGGAACTGTTCACGCTGGGTGGCTTCCTCGAGTTATCGGGTTTGCCCCAGGACTCCTTCATCGGCACGCAATACGGACTCTTTCGAACGCTGTTCTACCGGCGCATCAGCAAGGGCGGGACCGGCGTCTTCGAGTTTCCGGCCTACCTGGGATTCTCGCTCGAAGCCGGCAACGTCTGGGATCGGCGCGATGATGTCGATCTTGGCGACCTGACACTGGCCGGCAGTGTGTTTGCCGGTGCGGAGAGCCCGGTAGGGCCGATCTACCTCGCGGTCGGGCACGCGGAGACCGGCAACACAGCGTTCTACCTGCTGGTCGGTCGTACCTTCTGACAATGCTGCAAGGATAGAATGCGCGAACACGTACCGAGTAAAGCAACCATGCCCACCTGCCATGAGCACAATCTTCGCGAGGCTTTGCCGGATGAGCGGCGCTTTGGCATCCGGGTACGGCTGCTGAAGAGCGATCCTTTCCGTAATCTCGTCGGATCGACCTGGACCAGGGAGCACTGGTTCGCCACGCGTGAAGCGCGCGATTCTGCGTTGCAGCAGATGAGCAGCCGGTACGTCTATTTCAGGCCGGGCGATGCGCCGGCCCTTGATTTCGAGACCATCGATCCCTGAACAATTGCATGGGTCAGCTGCCGGCTAGGGCAGGTTGCGGTCGCCGGCGCCTTCGCGGTCCGCCCAGCCGAGCAGGCGACGGGTGACAAAGCGATAGATTGGCTTGCCGCTGCGCGCCCAGCCGCTCGACAGCGGCGAGCGCCGCTCGAGTATTCGTCGCTGCCGGGCCGTGATCCGCTCAGGGCAGTACGAACGCTTGTGTTTCAGCAGGTGACGCAGATCGTCGTAAGCCATGGCGCGAAAAAGCCGGCCACGAAATCGAGGCCGGGCAGACAGCTGGAAGTCAACCAGGGCCGGCAGACCGGCCGGCGTGACAAGCCAGTTGGGTTCCTTGGCCAGGTCATTGTGTACGACGCCGGCGGCGTGCAACTGCCGCAACAGGCGCAGGGCTTCGCGGAAATACTCCGGATCGGTCGGCTTCGCCTGCTGCATCGGCCGGCCATCCAGCCAGCTGCGATAAAGCCGGCCCCGGCGCCAGCCCAGCAGCTCCGGCACGCCACGAACCGAGCGCAAGGCGCGTAATGAACGCGCTTCCCGCGATGCCAGCACCTGGGCGAGTGCGCGGGCCCACCAGCGCGCAGTGCGGGTGTCACGTTCGATCATATCTGCGCCGCCGTTGCGCTGCCTGACGCGGCTGATGGTGCCAAACACATCGCGTTTCAGGGTCTGACGCTGATCAGCGCTCATCAGGGAAGGCCCATCAGTGTCGGCGTGATGCCGTACTGTTGCAGCAGGTCGGCGAGGCGGATCAGCAGGTACGCACCGAACAATGATCCGGCATCGACAAAGGCTTTCCAGAAAACGCGTGGCCTGATCTCGTATCGCACCGGGACACGGTAGGCCGACCGGTCCGGCCAGAGGGCGCCCACTTCGCGTCGGAATGTCTCGAATGCAGCGCCGTGGCGTGTGGCCAGATAATGATCTTCCGAGCGCATGGCCCACAGGTACAAGGACGAGAACAGCACCAGCAGCGCGGCCGCTAGAATGATGCTCCGCGTGGCGAGCCCGAGACCCAGCATGGCGAGCATCGAGAATGCGTAGAGTGGGTGACGACAGGCGGAATAGGGGCCTTCACGGACCAGTCGCTCGTCCTTGTATCCGGCCACGAACAGCGAGGTCCATATTCGCCCGAGAGCGGCGACCGTGACGCAGGCAAGTCCGGTCAATCCGAGCAGGCTTCCGGCCAGTGCGCCGAATGAATCGCGATGCGATACGGCGACGAGTACGATCAGCAGCACAATGAGTGCCAGGGACAGTCTCAGGCGGGCTGTGCTGCGCGAACGGGCCATGCGAGAATTCTACGGGGTCTGATCCGTGCATGGCGCGCGATTGTGAACTCGGCACCAGCATCGCGTTCTGATTGCATCCAACCGGCACACTCTGCCGAACTCCCCCTGCCATATCGATGGAGTTAATCACGATGTCATTGCTGCGAAGACTCAAAGATTCCCTGCCGGCGCCGGACCAGGCACTGCCGGGTCGTACCCTGGCGATCGCGGTGCCCGAGCATCACTATGTCAATGGCAATCGGCTCGTGCCACCGTTTCCGCAGGGGCTCGATCTCGCCCTGTTCGGTATGGGGTGTTTCTGGGGCGCGGAACGAAGGTTCTGGACGCTCGATGGCGTGTACAGCACGGCGGCCGGTTATGCGGCCGGGTACACGCCCAATCCGACCTATGAAGAGGTGTGCTCAGGCCAGACCGGGCACGCCGAAGTCGTGCGGGTCGTCTTCGACCCGAAGCAGATCACTTACCCGGAGCTGCTGGCGGCCTTCTGGACTTCGCACGACCCGACCCAGGGCATGCGCCAGGGCGGTGACCGCGGCACCCAGTATCGATCGGGCATCTACGTGCATGACGAGGACCAGCGCCGTGCCGCCGAGCACAGCCGGGTCGTCTACGCGGCACAGCTCGCGAAGGCGGGCAAGGGGCCGATCACGACCGAGATCAAACCGGCTGCGGAATTCTATTACGCTGAGGAATATCACCAGCAGTATCTGGCGAAGAATCCGGGCGGCTACTGCGGCCTGGGGGGATGCGGGGTTGCCTATTCCGCGCCTTAGGCGGTCATCGCCCTGCGCAGTCCGGCCAGCCAGAGATCGCGCAAGGCGTGAACGCAGAACACGGCGCGGGCGCTATCGTTTGACTGGCTGCTGCGGCGCCCATGTATCGCGCCGATAGTCATCGATCCCACCCGGGTTCCGTTTGCTCTGACTGCCACGCTCTGTTGCGCGGCGGTCGACGACGACCGATCTCCGGGCTCCTCGTGGGTTCGATCATGGACGCTGCGGACGCGTCCGCTTCTGACGTAGTGTTCTCGCCAGATGACCCGCCTCGCTCTCAGTCGGGTGGTGGCGCCCCCGGATTCTGATCTTCCATCGGGTAGGTTGTCACGCCGCCATCCGTGCCGGCCGGCGGAGGCGGCGCGGTTTTCTGGATCGGCGGCAAGCCTTCATCCGGCGACGCCGGAGCCTGCGCCGCGTCGTTCGTCGCGGGTTTATCTGTGGTCGCCTGGTTCAGCGCGGCCGTGAAGTCCATAGCGCTTTGCGGAGGACTGGCGACGCGTCCTTCAAGAATCTGCGATGCCATGATGCCCGATACACCGTAAGCCGATGCGTTGGAGTCGTCATCGACTCGGATCATCGTGCCGTCCAGCGATACACCGACAAACATGCCCTCGGCCCGGGAGTACGAGAGCACCTGCGCCTTAAAGGTCGCATCGGTGGTTGCGGCGGCTGCGCGGCCCAATGGTCCAGCCGCGACGCTCGCATCCGCGCCGAGCGTCACCTTGCCGCCGGAGATCCCTTCGACGCTCTGGCGTGACATCAGCACGAGGATCAGGTCTGTGGACTGCACGCCCCACTGAAAGCCGAAATTCACGCCGGCCAGCGTGACGAAAACCGGGTTGCTCCAGCTGCCGTCGGTATTGCGGACCGCCATGACGCCGCGTCCACCTCGCCCGCCGATGATCAATGCGCCCTTGACGAGGTCCGGCACCACCACGATACCGTAGGCCCGTTCAAGCAGCCACGAGGGTATCTGTTGCTCGTTGAGGTCGGTAAACGCTTCGAGGACCTTGCGCGCTTCATCCGTGCGCAGGTCGGTCTTTGTGCTCGCCAACGTGACCGACGCGCTGAGGGCCAGGATCATTATCGCTGCGAAAAACGTGGCTAGTCGCTGCATGGGCTGTTGAAAGGTAGCTGAGTGAGGCCACGAACTTTAACAGAATACAGCCGGGCACAGTCGCGTTCGCAGCGCTTTGCCCGGCGCCCGACCAATTTTCGGGACGGCATGGGAATTCTCCGCAGTCTGCTGTTGTTCACATCGTTGCTGCCGGCCGTCAGCCCGGCCGCGGCGCGGGACGACGTCCTTTGGCCGCAGGCGATCGTCTACCGGGAAAATCACGCCCCGTGACCGGCGAGTCAGGAGTGGCCCGAGGATTCGCTGCTCGCGAGCAGGTCGGTCGAGCTGCAAACACAGGGCTGGTTGACGGGGTCGGGCGATGATTTCAGCGTGAGTTTCGGCGAGGTGCGCGCGCCGGTGGGACCGTCAGAATCCCGGGGGTACGGTGGCGGTCTTTGTGCGAATCCGGGCACCCGTGGGTCGTCGCTGGCGAGTCGCCGTTGACATGCTGGTGCCCGTTCCGGCGGAAGCAGCGGCGGACTGATCAGCCGGGGAAGCGCGCGGGGAGGGGACTTTTCGGCCGTCGGAATCGCGGCCGGCATTTGCGCAAGCGCTGCAAATCGATATGCTCGCGTGCATACTGCTGTCGCACGCTGCTTAATTCGGAATCCAGATTCGCGGCCATGGCCCGCAAAGGCATTTTTTTCCCGCTCAAGGACGTGGCCCTGCGCGACGATGTACATGCGCTGGGCTCGCTCGTGGGCGAAGTCCTGATCGACCAGTGCGGACAGGAACTCTTTGACGAAGTCGAGGGTGACCGGCAGGCGGCGATCGGTCGCAGGCAGGGCGATGCCGACGCGTCCGTCTCGATGGTCGTACGAACGCAGGGCCGCTCGCCCCGGGAGGCCCGCGAACTCATACGCGCTTTTACAGCCTGGTTTCATGTCGTCAACCTGGCCGAAAAGGTCCACCGGGTGCGCCGCAGGCGCCAGTACCTGAATGACAGCAGCACGGCACAGCCCGGCGGACTCGAAGACTGTTTCAGCAGGCTGCGCCAGTCGGGCCTGTCCCTCCAGGATGTCGTGGCCCTGCTCGGCAGGCTGTGGATCGAGCCGGTGTTTACGGCACACCCGACGGAATCCACCCGACGCACCTTGTTGCGGCAGCAGCAGCGCGTCGCGCAGTTGCTGATTTCCCAGCTCGATCCGACGCAGACTCCGGGCGAGCGCCGCGCGACGATCGAGCGCGTGCGTACCGAGTTGACGACCGGCTGGCAGACGGCCGGAAATTCGCGCGAGCGCCTGACGGTCGCCGATGAACGTGAGCACGCATTGTTCTTCCTGGCCGAGGTTATTTACGAGGTCATTCCAAGCTTTTACGAGGAAGTGGAGAGATCGCTGGTCGCTGCCTACGGTGATGAGGCTCGCGGCATCGTGATCCCCGAAATGCTGCATTTCGGCACGTGGGTGGGTGGCGACATGGATGGCCACCCCGATGTGCACGCCAAGACGATTCGCGAGAGTTGTGCCCGGCACAGCCAGTTGATCGTCAATCGCTACTTCCTGGAAGTCAAAGCACTCGCCGAGAAGCTCAGCCAGAGCGCTAACCGGATAGAGATTTCGCCCCGGATTCAGGCTCGCATCGATCAGTACCGAAGCCTCGTGCCGGCGGCGCGCGCCTCCACGCCGGCCAGCCATGACCACATGCCATACCGCGTGCTGCTAGGGCAGATGGCCGAGCGTCTGCGCGCGACGTATGACCATCGATCGGGTCAGTATGAGCGTGCCGGGCAGTTGCTGCAGGACCTGGAACTCATTGCCGACAGCCTGGATGAAAACCGGGGCAGGGAAGCCGGCCTCTTCCACGTGCGCCGATTGCAGCGACGCGTGCGCACTTTCGGCTTCTATCTCGCATCGCTCGATGTGCGGCAGCGGGCCGGAGAACATCGGCAGATCGTCGGTGCTGCGCTTGCCGAGGCCGACTGGTCCGGACTTCGGGCCGCTGAGCGCACCGCCCGCCTGCGCGATGCGATCTCGCGCGACGAGTCGCCGGTCAACGCGCTCGACGCAGCCGGCAAGCGGGCCTTATGGGTCTTTGAAGCGATGGAGTACTGCAGCCATCGCTACGGGTCGCCGGCCATCGGGGCCTATGTGATCAGCATGGCGGAGGACGTCGATGATCTGCTCTCGGTGCTGCTGCTGGCGCGATGGGCAGGGCTGGCCGAAGGTCCCGAAGGACACATACCTTTCGACGTTGCGCCGCTGTTCGAGACCGTCGACGTGCTCGAAAACGCCGGCGACATCATGCGCCGGATGCTGTCGGATCCCGTCTATCGTGCGCACGTTGCCGCCCGCGGCAACCGCCAGGTGGTGATGCTGGGCTACTCAGAAGGCAACAAGGCCGTCGGGATCATGGCCTCGCGTTGGCTGCTGCGCACGGCGCAGGAGGCGATGGCCAGCGTCTGCAACGACGCCGGTGTCGAGCTGCTGATTTTTCACGGGCGCAGCGGCACGGTCGGCCGCACAGGCAACCGGGCCGGTGCGCTGATCAACAGCATGCCGGTCGACGCCGTGCACGGGCATCTCAGGGCCACTGAGCAGGGCGAGAGCATCAACGAGCGATTCGGGTTGCGACCCATCGCGCTGCGTACTTTCGAGCAGAGCCTCAGCGCGCTGGCCCTGGCCACGGCAGGTCGACGCCGACCCGACGACGCAGACAACCGCTGGCGTGAAGCGGTGGAACTGGTCTCGCGGGCGAGTACCCAGCGCTACCGGTCGATCGTCCACCAGGATCCTGAGTTCATCGACTTCTTCCAGGCCGTCACGCCAGCTGACGTGATCGAGCGCATGCAGATCGGTTCTCGCCCGGTTTTGCGCGGTGAAGGGTCCGGTATCGAAGCGCTGCGCGCGATACCCTGGATGTTCGCGTGGTCACAGGCCCGCTACATGCTGCCTGGCTGGTTCGGCTGCGGCAGCGGGCTGCAGGCGGTCTCAGACAGTTTCGGTGATTCGGTACTCGGTGAGATGTATTCGCACTGGCCTTTCTTCAACAATCTCGTCGATGGTATTGAGATGACCCTGGCGCGTGCCGACATGGAAATCGCCGGCTTCTATGATCAGCTGGCGCCGGCTGCATTTAAGCGTTTCCCGCGGTTGATCCGTGAGGAGTTCCAGTTGACCCGGGATCACGTGCTGGCCATCAAGGGTTGTGCGCGCCTGCTCGATTCCGATCCGACCCTGCAACGCTCGATTCGACTGCGAAACCCTTACGTTGACCCGATTCACCTGACCCAGGTCAATCTGCTGCGCCGCTGGCGCGAATCGGAGCGCGAGGACAGAGAGCTTTTCGAGGCCCTGCTCGCGTCGGTGAACGGTATTTCTCAGGGGCTGCAGGGCTCCGGCTGAGCGATGGGTTTCATTATTTGACTGGAGTGTTAGCCTGCACTAGCGTCCGGTCCGATACAGCGAATGCGCGGTGTGCCGCGCCCGACTACTGAGGGAGTTTCAAATGGCAGCGAAGAAGGCGAAGTCAGCAAAGAAGGCGCGGCGTACAACGCACCGTAGCAGTACGGGAAAGAAACTTTACGCGAAGCGCGATGCGAAGGGCCGCATCACGGATATCCAGACGTATGAGCGAGCGCATGCGGCAGACATGAGGAAGAAGTCGAAGAAAGAAATCGAGGCCGCCAAGAAGAAGGCTGCAAAGAAGTCCAAGACCAAGGCCAAAGCCAAGGTCGCGAAGCGTAAGGCCGCGAAGAAGAGTCTGACGCAGACCTTGCGGGAGACGCTGGCCAGGCGCGCCGCCGCCCGCAAGGCGGCCAAGAAGAAGGCAGTCGCGAAAAAGAAGACGGCGGCCCGCAAGGTCGCCAGGAAGAAGGCACCGGCTGCGAAGAAGGCTGCGGCCCGCAAGGTTGCCAAAAAGAAGGCGCCGGCTGCGAAGAAGGCTGCGGCCCGCAAGGTTGCCAAAAAGAAGGCGCCGGCTGCGAAGAAGGCTGCGGCCCGCAAGGTTGCCAAAAAGAAGGCACCGGCTGCGAAGAAGGCTGCGGCCCGCAAGGCGGCCAAGAAGAAGGCAGTCGCGAAAAAGAAGACGGCGGCCCGCAAGGTCGCCAGGAAGAAGGCACCGGCTGCGAAGAAGGCTGCGGCCCGCAAGGTTGCCAAAACGAAGGCGCCGGCTGCGAAGAAGGCTGCGGCCCGCAAGGTTGCCAAAAAGAAGGCGCCGGCTGCGAAGAAGGCTGCCGCCCGCAAGGTCGCCAAAAAGAAGGCACCGGTCGTAAAGAAGACACCCGTTGCCGCGGTGAAAAGCGCGGCGGCGAAGCTACCGAAAGATGCGGAGCGGGCCGTAAAGAGAGCGACAGATACAGTCGGCACGACTGTCGCAAGCGCGAAGAAATCAACCAGCGAGGGAGCCAAGCAGGTCGGCAAGACCCTCTCTGGCGTGCAGGCAAGCGCCGAGAAGACGGCTGAGAGCGCTGTAAAGCAGGCGAAAGACCTGTTCGACAGTGCTGAGAAGACCGCGGGCGATGCGCTCGACCAGGCGCTGGCGGTGGCTGCCAAGGCGAAGAGCGCTGCCGGTAAGTCCGCGGGCGGTGCCCTCAAGCAGGCCAAAGGTATCTTCGACAGTGCGGAGAAATCCGCGAGCGGGGCGCTCGACCAGGCCCTTTCGACGGCGGCCAGGGTTCAGGGCGCCGCCAGTAAGTCCGCCGACGAGGCGCTGGAGCAGGCCAAGGATCTTTTTGATCAGGCGCAGGACCGCGTCAGCGATATCGTCAAAGACGTCATCCCGGGCGGGAAGAAATAGCCGGCGCGGACTCGTTATTGTCTGCAAGGCCCCGGTGCTCTGAGCCCGGGGCCTTTTTTTAAGGGTTGGCGCGAGCAGACCGGCTCATCGAAAGATGCGACCGCCTGTTCGCGAAGTGTGGTGGCACCTCGTAAAGCGGCCAGCCATCCCCATCGATTTCCGGGTACTGAGGATCCCAGGGCATCACGATACGTACGGCTGCCTCGTCCGACACGATACGCGGCATGATCGGTGGAACCGGGCGTTCGCGTTCAGCGGCGAGCATCGCCGATACCCCGCGGTGACGGCTGAAGCTTTCCTGCAGGTCTTCGAGTGTCAGCAGCGTGGGCGGAACCATCCTCATGTTGCCACGCTCGGCGGCCAGCAAGGCATCCCGCGGCCGGATCCAGGTGTGTTCAGTGAGTTCGGAGAGATCGGCGCTGACATCCTGATCCTCCTCGACCTGGGTCGCGAAGAAATGCGTGTCGAAGCGTTTCTTTTCAGCTGAGGGCGTGATCCACCGCGACCAGTAGATAAATTGGTCAGCCTCGATGAACAATCCGACGTCCTCGAGCATCGGGATGAATGCGGCGGGCGTCGTCGTTATTTCCTCGCGGCGACTTTGCAGCGCCGCTGCGCGGGCGGCGTCACAGCATCGGCCTTGTGCATCCCGGGCCAGCAGAACGCCTGATTCCTCAAACATTTCCCGGCAGGCGGCGATGTACAGTCCAACCGCCTGGTCAGCGCCGGCCATCGCTCGCGCATCGGATCCGATTCGCGCCACGCAGTGAGCGATGGCCGACTGCGCGACGCGGGATACCGCCCTTGGTGCGCAATCCGCCGTGTCGAGGCGCCCGCCCGGGAAAACCCACATGCCTCCCATAAATGAAACCGCCGCTGCCCGGCGCATCATCAGTATTTCCAGCTCTGCTTGTCGCTCGCGCAACAACAGGACTGTCGCCGCCGGATGAATGGCGGGGTAGCGGTCGGCGCCGTGACCGGCCGTCATTGCAAGCGGTCCATCAGCTCAGCCTGACCAGTTGCTTGCCGAAATTCTCCCCCTTCAGGAGTCCGATAAATGCGGCCGGCGCCGCCTCTAGGCCTTCCGCGATGGTCTCCCGGTATTTCAGTTGACCGCTGGCGACTGCCTGACCGAGTTCGGCCAGCGCCGGGGGCCACAGGTCCATGCGGTCGGAGACGATGAAGCCCTGCAGCTTTACCCTCGAGATCAGCAGTGCCCGAACGTTTTTCAGCGCAATGTCCTGGCCGTTGTACCCGGCGATCAGTCCGCACAGCGCGACCCTGGCAAACGGGTTGATGCAGGCGAGCGCCGCATCGAGGCACTTGCCGCCGACGTTTTCGAAAACGCAATCCAGCCCGCTCGGCGCGACATCGCGTATGGCCCGGGCCAGCGCCTGGCTATCGTCGTAGTGTCGGTGGTCGAGGCAGGCATCGAAGCCGAGTTCATCGACCACGTAGGTGCACTTGGCCGGACCGCCGGCAATCCCGATCACCCGGCAACCGGCGGCGCTGGCCAGTTGCCCGACCACGCTACCCACTGCACCGCTGGCCGCGGATACGAGCAGTGTCTCGTCCTTCTGCGGCTTGCAGATTTCGCGCAGCCCGTACCAGGCCGTCACGCCCGGCATACCGACAGGGCCGAGGTAGGCCGACAAAGGCACGAGATTTGCGTCGACCTTCAGGAGGTCGCGGCCGTCGGAGAGGCAGAACTGCTGCCACCCGAGCTGGCCGACCACGTGGTCACCGACCGCGAATGCCTCGTTCCTCGAGGCCTCCACGACACCGACTGCCCCGCCCAGCATCGTCTGGTCCAGGGCCTGCGCCTCGGCGTACGAAGCGGCATCTTCCATTCGGCCGCGCATGTAGGGATCGAGCGACAGGTACCGTACCCGGATCAGCACTTCGCCGGGCGCCGGGTCCCCGAGGGTGACTTCTTCGAGCCGAAACTGGTCTTCAGTTACCCAGCCCGCGGGTCGGCTGGCGAGGACGATGCGCTGAGAAGTTGTGGTCATTGAGAAGTCCTGTCTTCCGGTTGCAAATCAGGCGGCGCGCCACTGCCTGGACCGCACGTTCTGCAGCTGCCAGGGGTGATCCGGGTCGAGGTCCTCTGCGAAAAGCTCGCCGCGCCCCTGCAGTGGTGTCCAGTCAGTGTATTCGCCAACCAGCTGACCCAGGTAGGGTTTCGCCACCGCCAGGCATTCCTCGAAGTCGAGGTCGTCGGCTTCCAGCACCCCGTGCCGGGGGTGTCGCATCGCCCAGATCGTCGCTGCCAGCGCACCCGCGGCAACCTGAAGACTGGTTGCGTTGGCATGCGCGACGTGCCGGCGCGCCTGCTCGATTGTCAGCTGAGAGCCGTACCAGTAGGCGTTGCGCCGGTGACCGGCCAGCAACACGCCGAGTTCGTCCATGCCGGTCACGATCTCTGCGGACAGCACCCGCCTCGCCGGCTGAATCTGCCAGCCGCGGCCTTCGAGCTCCATGGCCGACAGCAGCGCATCGTCGCAAGGGTGATAGACGAACATCACGGTCGGCCGATAGGCCAGCGCTCCTGATTCACGCAGTGACAGGTGGTCGGCGATCGAGAAGACCTCGTCATGTGACATCAGCAGGCCCTGGAAACCGCCCAGCGAAGGCAGCCAGCTGCGCGCATAGGTCGCGCTTCCCGGCCGATTCAGGTAGATCGATCCGCAGCCGGCGCGGTGCCAGTTCGATCCGCCGGGTTTCCTGTGCTCGGCGGTGCCCAGCGAGAGCTCGGACGGCTGCATGAGCTCATCGACGAAGCCGTCGATCGACCAGGTGTTTACAAATTCGTTCGGTCGCTTTGGCCGATCGGACGCCTGGGTATCGCGCTCCGATACCTGGATCAGGCCGATGCCCAGATCGCGAGCCAGCGTGGCCCACTGTATCGCTGACTGGGGTCGCAGCGGCACAGGCTGCAGTTGCGATTGCAGATCGAGCAGGGCGCGCTTGACGAAGTGCGAGACGAGTCCGGGATTGGCACCGTGATCGACGATGGCCGTGGGAGCCTCGGCCCCAAGTCGCCGCGCCAGTTTCCGCATCCGCTCCCGCGTGAGGAAATTCGTTCGCTCACGAACGGACAGCATGGGGTTGTCGAATACGCCGGGCCATGGCTCTATCGACGTATCGACGTAGAGCACGTCGTTCGTGGCGCACCATTCGACGAGATCCAGGCTGGATACGTCCACGGAGAGGTTCAGCAGCAGGTCACCCGGCCCGAGGTGGCGCTTGAGATCACGCGCGTAGCTGCCGGGCTTGAGGTGACAATGCAGGAAGCGCGCACCCTGTGCGGCTGCGATGCTGCGGCCTCGCTCGTCGGCCGAGAGTACGGTCAGGCGGCCCTCTGCTGTGTCGACGTGCCTGCGCAGCAGCGGCAGCACCGTCTGGCCGATACTGCCGCAACCGAGCATCACGATTCGCCCTGAAAACAACTCCCTCTCGATCATCGTTCGTGCACCGTGCCTCCCCTCGCCAGGACGGGTTCTGATTCGCCTGACTCTGCACCGTAACGGCCATCGCCGTTCAAAGCCAGTTCACCGGACCACCGCGTCGGTGTCGATCGGACCGTGCGTCGCCGCGCCGGTGGCGCTATTGTGCACCCGGCGCGATCCACCTCATCCCGGCCGGTGAATTGTTCAGCTTTTCGAGTGACTCGAGGTAAATCGATGAGATATGTCCCGTTATGGCTCTCCTCAGTTCCAGCCCTGGCGCTTGCCCTGCTCCTCGGGGTAATGCCCGAGCGTAGCGCAGCCGCCGATGCGGCCGCGTTTGTCGGCGCTTCGAAAGGACCGCTGATCGAGCGCTATGGCCCTGTCTATGACATCCCAAAGCCAGGCTTTGAGACACCCACGCGCTTGATTTACAAAGCGGTTTTTGACGTTGCCCCATCGCCCGATGACCCGGGCCAGGTCAATTCGCGTATCGAGAGCCTGGCGCGATTGCTCAACATGCAGGCCCGCGCGGGAGTGCCCGCGTCGAACATGCATCTTGCACTGGTTCTGCACGGCCCCGCGGGCAAGGACGCGCTGTCCGCCTCCGCGTACAAGGCAAGGTTTGGTGTGGAGAACCCCAACGCCCCACTGATCGAAGCGCTGCGCGCCCGGGGCGTGAAAGTGATTCTCTGCGGGCAGACAGCGGCCTACAAGGGGTTTGCTGAGGGGGAACTCGCACCAGGTGTCGAGCTCTCGCTCTCGGCGATGACCGCACTCATTGCGCTGCAGGCGGACGGGTACGGCCTGATTGCGTTCTGAGGCGTTTCGCATGACATCTCACAGCTGTGTATTTTCGCGACTGTTCGCGCTGCCGTGGATTGGCGAGACTTCAGTCGATGCCGAACAAGGCGATAGCCGATCAGCGAGGTATGGACCATGTGGGTACTGGTTGCCGACAGTGGAATCGGGAGAATTTTCCGTGTTGCCACCCCGTTGGGAGAGCTTCAGGAGATAGAGTGCCTGACGCACACCGCCAGCCGGGCTAAGGGCCGGGACCTTGGCACCGACCGGGCCGGGCGGACCTTCGACAGTCTCGGCGGGGCCCGTCACGCAAAGGAAGTGAAGACCGGACCGAAAGAGGTAGAGGCCATACAGTTCGCGGAACAACTGGCTGAGCGACTGAGGGCCGCGAGGGTCAATGGTGATACACACCAGCTGGCGATCGTGGCCGCCCCGCATTTCCTCGGTCTGCTGCGAAGAAATCTCGATACGCAGACCCGCGCACTGGTCACGCTCGAGGTCGACCAGGACCTGGTCCGGCTCGGGCCGGCGGAAATCCGCAAGCATTTGCCGGAGCGCCTCTTTTCGAGCCTTCAATCCACCGGGGCTTGATGGACTTTCTCGCCTCGGGTCGGCGAAAGGCCCGGGCGATCCACACTGCGAGGACGGAAACATGGCCGATGCATTGTCAGCCCAGCCTGAGGAACCCTTTGTCCTGAGCACAGATTCGGGTCATGTGCGCTGGTTGACACTGAATCGCCCGGAACAGCGCAATCCCCTGTCGCTGGGCATGATCCGCGCGTTGAGCGAGGCCTTGACCGGCGCCTTCGACGATCCGGCCGTTCGGGTCATCGTCCTTGCCGGCGAAGGGCCGGTGTTCTCTGCCGGTCATCACTTGAAAGAAATGGGCAATCACAACGGCACTGCTGCTGCTCGCCACGCTCGCCAGAAGGAGATCCTCGATGCGTGTGCGGACATGATGCTGGGCATCATGCGCGGACCGAAGCCGGTGATCGCCTGCGTACCCGGGATCGCAACGGCAGCCGGCTGCCAGCTCGTGGCTGCCTGCGATCTGGCGCTTGCATCGGACCAGGCAAAATTCGCGACCCCGGGTGTCAATATCGGGGCCTTCTGCACCACGCCGCTGGTGACGATCGGCCGCAAGATGCACCGCAAACACGCGATGGAAATGGCGCTGACAGGCGACTTCATTTCCGCCGAAGATGCCTGCCGGTTCGGTCTGATCAATCGGGCCGTGCCGCTCGAGAATCTGCACGATGAGACCGAAAAACTGGCCCAGCGCATCGCGGCCCGATCGGCGCAGGCGATAGCCTCTGGCAAGCCGGTATTCTACCGCCAGGTCGAGATGCCAGTGGCGGACGCGTTCGTCTTTGCAACGCAGGCGATGATCGAAGGGGCACAGACTGACGACGCAAAAGAGGGAAGCAAGGCTTTCTTCGAAAAACGTCCCCCGGCCTGGTCCGGGCTCTAGCGCGCACGCCGCGCTCACCTTCCGGAAGGCTTGCCCCACGGTAGCCTTCCGCTACACTGGCAGCGTTCCCCGGCCAGTTCGGTACGGGGCGAGCAGATTGCCGGTTCCAGCCTCGGTGTAAGTTTCCCGATTGGCGTGCCGGCGAAACCGGGGGCCCACACTCTGCGAGATTGCGCAGGCCCTGGACTACTTGCGTGGCCGGGTGCCCGTGATCGGCGTGGCCTGTCTTTGCGATGGGAGGATCAGATGCGGTTGTGCAGCAGGGCGGTCGTTGCTGTCGGCTCCCTCGTCGGGTTGCTTGCTTTGTCGGGTGAGGTACTCGCGAAGGAAACCAGTCGCACGATCTTCGGTTTCGTCGAGCGCGTGATCATTTCGGAGGAGGGTTTCAGCGTCAAGGCCAAGCTCGATACCGGAGCGGAAACTTCCTCGCTGGATGCGCGCAACATCAAGCGGTTCAAGCGGGACGGTACTTCGATGGTTCGATTCGACGTGCTGGATCCGGAAAGCGAGGAATTCGTTACCCTGGAACGCCCACTGTCCCGCACGGTTCGTATCCGCCAGCATGTCGGCCCTGAAGATCGCCGGCCCGTGGTCAGGATGTTGCTTTGCATCGGCCACATTGCCGAGAAAGTTGACGTGAACCTGATTGACCGGGGAGATTTCGTCTATCCGCTGCTCGTCGGACGCAGCGCAATGCGGGGCGCCATCATCGTCGACCCGTCGCTGACCTTCACCTCGCGCCCGCTCTGCAGCAAAGAGGAACTGGCTGAGTGAACCGGGTGCACCTCTGGGTTCTCGCGCTGCTGCTGACCCTGGCTGGCCTGGGTATCTTCTATTACAAATGGACGGTCTCGGGGTTCCCGTTACAGACACAGGCGCTGGCCGAGGTCTGGACGGTGGAGGCCCGCGTATCTTTCAACCGGCCGCGCAGTGGCCCGGTCAAGGCCGTACTCCGCCTGCCGGAAAATCCGCCGGGATTTGCATTGCACGACGAACAGTTCATCTCGCGGGGATTTCGCCCGACCATGGAAGGCGAAGGTGAGGACAGGCAAGTCACCTGGGCGGTCCGGCGAACGCGGGGAGCCCAGGCGCTTTATTACCGGGCGACGATTTTTCGTGACGAACGGAATCCCGGACCGGCGTCTGCCGCGGACTTTCCGGTGCCCGCGCAGCTCGAGGAGCCTTACGCGACGGCACTGATGGAGCTGGTGGACCAGGTCCGGGAAGAATCGGCCGATGTGGCCACGTTCGTGGCGGCTGCCCTGGCGATCATCAACAGCCCGACGCCGCCGGAGCCGGTTCAGCTGTTCCTGAGCCTGCCGGAGGCGACGGATGCCAGGGTCGGGCTGATGCGTGACGTCCTCGAAGCGGCGCGCATACCGACCGAGATCGTGCATGTGCTGCCGCTCTCGGATGAACGACGCGATGCGCAATTGGAGCCGTGGCTGCGGGTCCACAATGGTCACGACTGGCTTTATTACGATCCGGAAAGCGGGCACAGCGGGCTCCCGGAGAACATGCTTGTCTGGGCTGAGGGGGATGCGCCGATCGTGGATATCGAAGGGGCGGGCAGCGCCGTTGTCACGTTTTCGATGCGACGTACGTTGCAGGACGCGCTGCAGATTGCCGAGTTGCGTGCGGAAAAAGACAATCCACGCCTGTTTGCCTTCTCGTTGCTCGATCTGCCGCTGCAGACACAGGCCATCTATACCGTGCTGCTGATGGTCCCGATCGGCGCTTTCATCATCGTGATCCTGCGCAACGTGGTTGGCCTCAGCACGTTCGGTACGTTCATGCCCGTCCTGGTTGCAATGGCATTCCGGGAGACCCGGCTGCTGAACGGTGTGTTGCTGTTCAGCCTGATCGTTGCGCTGGGCCTGGCGCTGCGTTTTTACCTGGAGCGGCTGCGTCTGCTTCTCGTGCCGCGCCTGTCCGCCGTGCTGACCATCGTTGTGCTGCTGATGCTCGGGGTCAGCATCGTCGGTCACCGGATCGGTCTGGAGATCGGCCTTTCCGTTGCCTTGTTCCCGATGGTGATCATGGCCATGACGATCGAGAGAATGTCGATCGTCTGGGAGGAGCGTGGCCCTGCCGAGGCACTGAAGGAGGGAATCGGTACGCTGGTCGCCGCGGCCCTTGTCTACCTCGTCATGATCCAGCCGTCCGTAAAGCATCTCGTGCTGGTGTTCCCTGAGCTGCTGCTGGTGCTGCTGGCCGGGATCCTGCTGATGGGCCGCTACACGGGTTACCGGCTGACCGAACTGATGCGGTTCAAGGCGCTCGAGGAAAAGTCCTCATGATCGTGCGTCGTTGGCGTGCGCTGCGTAAAGCCGGCGTGCTGGGGATCAACCAGCGCAATGCCGACTTCATCATGCTGCTCAACTCGCGTGAAAATTATCCGGTGGTCGACAACAAACTGTTGACCAAGAAACTTGCCATCGAGCACGGTGTCCCGGTACCCGAGCTTTACGGCGTGATCAAGACGCCGCACGAGATCCGTGAGCTGCCGGGCATTATCGGAGACCATCAGGATTTCGTGTTGAAGCCGGCGCACGGCAGCCAGGGGGACGGCATCATTGTCGTGGTCTCGCGCCGCGGAAATCGTTATCGAACCAGCAGCGGCCGACTGATCGAGTGGGAAGAACTCGAGCATCACCTGACTAATGCACTGTCCGGTCAGTTCAGCCTTGGTGGCCTGCCCGACCATGTCATGGTCGAGTATCGGGTGCGTTTCGATCCGGTGTTCGAACACGTCAGTTTCGAGGGCGTGCCGGATCTGCGCATCATCGTCTACAAGGGCTATCCGGTGATGTCGATGGTTCGGTTGCCGACCCGGCAATCCGACGGCAAAGCCAATCTTCACCAGGGCGCAGTGGGAGCGGGCATCTGCATTGCCAGGGGTGAGACCCTCGCTGCGGTTGGCGCGGGAAACCGCATCGTTGACGAACACCCCGACACCGGCGCCCGCATATCGGGCATCGAGATACCGCACTGGGAAAGCATCCTGCTGATGGCAGCGCGTTGCTACGAGCTGACCGGGCTGGGTTACCTCGGCGCTGACGTCGTGCTTGACGCCGAACGCGGCCCACTGTTGCTTGAACTCAACGCCCGGCCCGGGTTGAACGTACAGATCGCCAACCAGGAAGGCCTGCTGCGTCGATTCGCCGATATCGACCTGCTGCTCGCGACGGCGCGCGAACCGGAGCAACGTGTCCTCGCTGCAAGGGAGGTGGCTGCCCGGCGACTTGAGGAAAAGTCCGGCCGCGCCGCTTGAGCACCGAACCCGTACGGCCCTGCGCCTGGGTCCTGGCACGTCCGCATGATCGGCGGGCTGCTCAGTCGTCAAGCCCCTCAAAGCCGCTGACGGTCGCAATCAGCCGTTGCGTGTTGTCGAGCCGCAGTTCGAGCCTGACCGCCAGGAGTCTTGCGACGGCCTGCGCCAGGCTCAGGCCGAGACCGGCGTGAGTCCGCCCATCACCGGAGTCGATGCGAAAGAAGCGTTCGCCGAGCTTTGCCACTTCGTCTTGTGAAAGGTGGGGTGCGTCGTTAGCCGTATTCAAAACGCCGCTGTCGCTGAGCCAGACATCGACGCGGGAACCCTCAGGAGCGTGCGCTACAGCATTGGCGACCAGGTTTGCGATCAGGCGCTTCAAAAGGGCGGAGTCCGAGAGCACCCAGAATTCCCGCGGGAGATCTGCCCGAATCTCGAGGCGCCGGAGTTTTGCGCCGAGCTCAATCAACGCGAGTTGTCGCCGGACCTCGGCCACGAGGTCGATCGGTTCGGGCTGCGGCGTTTCACGCCCGGCCTCGTATCGGGCCATGGCCAGCAACGATTCGACAATCTGTTCCAGTTCCGAGATCGTGATACTGAGTTCGCGCATCGACTCCTGCACTTCGTCGAGCGTTGTTGCCTGGCTGCTCACGTCGGCGAGCATGCGAGCCTCAGCGAGAGGGTTGCGCAGTTCATGCGCAACGTTGCGTGCGAATCGCCGCTCACGTTCGAGCGCGCTGAGCAGCCCCTCGAGCAGGGCGGATAACTTGCTCGCGACGGGCCGCAGTTCGAGCGGCAGCGCCTCGATTGCCGATTCCATCCGCGGCGCCTCTGGATCGATACGATCGGCCAGGTTGGCCAGATCGTCGACAGTCTCGAGGCTGCGATTGATTGATCGACGAACGACCATGAACGCGGCCAGCACGACCGCCACCGCAATCAGCGCGAGCCACCGGTGTACGCGTGTCTCGAGGCGCTCCAGCGACTCGGTCTCCTTTGCGAGGATGACTGTAAGGCTGGCTCTGGGATCGACCGGTGGCAGGGCGGTGAACCGGGTCAGGGCACGGCCGCGATGTCCGTCCGGAAGCGCGAGGTCGTAGGCGGCAGCCGACTGACCCGGGTTGTCCTGCGGTCTTGGCAGGTCGCGACCGGCGCTCGAGTCGGAGCGGGCGACGACGCGGCCGCTGCCGTCCCAGATCTGGAAGAAGTCTTCGTGCGCCTTGGCTCGAAACTCGGGATCGAACTCGGCGGTGTTCTCCCGCCCTGGGTTCTCGACGGCGAACGCGAGCAGCGAATCCACGTGCGCTCTCAGGTCAGAGTCGAGCTGCGCATAAAGTTCGTTGCGAATCAGGCTGTGCAGCCCGAAGAAGGCCACAGCCAGCGTAAGAATGAGGCCCGCTGACAATGACAGCAACAGCCGCCCTTTCAGCGAGCGATGCATTCGATCAAGCAACGACGTAACCGAACCCGCGTCGGGTCTCAATGAGGTCGTGGATGCCCGCCAGCGAAAGCTTTGCGCGCAGCGTGCTCATGAGTACCTCGATGACCTTGTCGCCGACATCGCTGTCAATTTCGTAGAGCTGCGCAAAAATCTGGCCTCGACTGAGGACGCAACCGCGGCGGCGCACCAGCAGCTCGAGCAGCGCATACTCCTTGGGCGTCAGTGTCAGGACCGCGCCTCCTGCTCGAACGAGCTTCGCCAGCGTATCGATACGCAGGTCGCCTGCCTGCAGTACGAGCTTATCCTCGTCGGCGGGTCGTCGCCGGAGCGCCTGGATGCGGGCGCGGACTTCGTCGAGGGCGAAGGGCTTGACCAGGTAGTCGTCGGCGCCCAGGTCCAGTGCCTCGACTCGATCATTGACCTGGTCGCGTGCCGAGAGCACGAGAATTCGCGGCCTGACCGGCCGTGACTGCAGTACGCGGAGGACCTGCAGGCCATCGACGACCGGCATCATGAGGTCAAGGACCATCACGTCGCAGGGCGCCTCGTCGAGCTGATCCAGTGCTTCTCCGCCGTGCGCGGCCGTCGCCACGGTCATGCCGAAGCTTTGCAAACCGGTCGCGAGGGCCTGGCGCAGGCGCTCCGAGTCATCCACAACGAGCACTCGCATGCGGCCACTTTGCGCGTCGACTTACCGTTGCACCATCCGTATACGCAGCAAACTACGCCACAGCGGGCCGGTGTATCGAGTCGCTGGCGACCACCGTTTACATAAGACGAAGCATTTCTGCCAGTGGCATGAAATTAAGCAATTTATAAGCGCCAGAGCCTATAAGAGAAGTGTGGGCGCCGCTGGGCAGACCCTTTGGAGAACCGGCTCTTTGCCAACCCATGCGGCTCCGGGAGAGAGCAATGATGAATCCTGTAATGCTCCTTTTCGCGGTTCTCGGCACGCTGGCGGTGACCGGCGCGTCTCATGCCCAGGCGCCACCGGAAGGCGCAAAAGCGTCGCAGCGCAACGAGCAGCGACTTCATCAGCCGGCCATATACGGCCAGCAGCTGATGAGCGAGCAGGAGCGGGCGCAGTATCAGCGGCAGCTGCAGTCGCTTCACACCGAGCAGGAGCGAGCGCAGTTCCAGCAGGAGCACCGCCGGCAGATGCAGGTTCGCGCCGAGAAGCAGGGCGTAGCGCTGGCTGCGGATGGCACCACCCTGCCGAAGGGCAAAAGCACGACGGGCGGTTCAGACCCGTACCGAGCCACGGGGCAGTCCTCCGGCAAGCCGATTGCGGAAGTTCCGCCTGCACAGCGCGATCAGGAAATGAATCGCGACCTTGACCGCACCCGTCAGGGACCACCCCAGTCGGCGACTCCCCCGAAGCAGGGCGGGAAAGGCCATTGAGCGATGGCCTCGCCTGAGAGAACGGGCAGAAACAAGCGGCGGACGGCGGGCCGTGCCCGAGTCCGCTGCAGACAGTGAGTTTCCATTGCCGACCGTGGCAGCCGCGGTTTCTGAGGACGAGGCGTCGACGACCGAGGCCAGGCTCTGCAAGGCACACGCGAGCGAAGCCCATGACCTCAGGGCGCAGGCTGATGCACCCGATGCCGGGGTTGCGAGGGCAGCGCCAGCTCGAGGTGAGCGCAGGCGCCACGGCCGAGAGCATCTCTCGTCAGGTAAACTCGGGATAGCTGCCGAAAAATATCCGGACAGCAGGCTCGGCGGCCCCACCCCACCCAAGGAGTTCAGTGTGAGAACGACCCACGCCCTGCGTGTATTGCTTTCAGCTTTCGTGCTGCTGATTTTTGGCGCCTGCGCGAGCCTGCCGCAAAGGGATCCCCTGCAGGTCACCGTGGCCGGGATAGAGCCCCTGCAGGGCGAGGGCATGGAACTGCGCATGATGGTCAAGTTGCGCGTACAGAATCCGAACGACGAGACGATCGAGTACAACGGCGCCTCGGTTCAGGTCGACGTATTGAACAAGACCTTCGCCACCGGTGTCAGTGATGAGAGTGGCACCGTGCCGAGGTTTGGCGAGACGATCGTGAAGGTGCCGGTCACGGTGTCTGTGCTGCGCATGGTCCGTCAGGTGCTCGGCGTGATGGACGGTAAACCGGTCGAGAAGATCAGCTACGAGATGACCGGCAAATTGAGCGGGCCGGGCTATAAGAGCTACCGCTTTGAGACTGAGGGCGACTTTGAAATACCGAAGTCGCAGGCGGAGCTCGTGGACCCGGCCACACTGTGAACGGCCGGCCGGGGGAGACTGTTTAAGGCCGCCCGTTGACCTCGTCCAGGCCGAGCCGCAATTGTGTGGCCCAGGCGGTCACGGCGCTGCGAAAACCGGGGGATTTCGCGACCGAGTCGCTCACCTCGAGGTAGCCTGTCGCGGCGCCGGCTTTCTGGTCAACCACCCGACCAAGCAACTGCCCGGTCGGGCCGTCGCGCAGTTCCATCATCAGGGTCATGCGGCCCGCTTCCACCATGTAGGTCCCCGGTCGCCCGGCCGAGATGTCGACCGGTGCATTGATGTAAATGTCGATCAGGCTCGGGCTGATGCGCAAGGTGTTGTTCCCCGCCGTGTTGACGAGTTCATAGCCGCCCTTGCGGAGTTCGGCGGCGAACAGGCGCCGGAATTCCGTCGCTATCTCGGCGTCGATGGCTTCGAGTGCCTCGGGTGTGAACCTCTGTGCGAGGTCCTCGCGGGCGCTCTGCGGATCCCACTGCTTGTCGAACGCCACCTCGACCGGATCGAGCAGGACGTTCTGGTAGCTCGCGAACTCGATGCCGGGCCGCGCGTAGACTGCTGTAAAGCGCTTGCTGGCAATACGTTCCAATCCGTCCCAGTTCTGCGGCGCTTTCGGTGTCGACGCGCAGCTGACCGTCAACAGCGTGGCGACGATCATGCCCAGCAGGCGAACTGTCTTTGGTGTCTTGCTCATGGCGGCTCCGTGTCTGATCGGGGTGTGCGTCGGGGTCATCCGGGCTCTCGCCGGCATCGCCGCATCGGTGCCGGGGATTGTAGAGGACCGCAAGGCGGCGCAAACAGGCCCATTTCGGCTGCGCCGCCCGGAAGGCCTTGCCCTCTCCCTGGGCGTCATGCCGGCCGGATCACTTGCGTGCCCGGTGGCGCTGGCAATAATGTTCATACCGCTGCCCGCTGGGGCGACTCAATGCAAAGGTAGTCGAAAATGATTTCTGCGCTTCAGGCACTGCGGCGAGTGCAGGAGGGTAATCGCCGCTTTGTTTCCGAAAGAAGGGAACCCCACACGGCATCGAGCGGGGAACGTCGTGGCGAAGTCGCGGCCGGGCAGGCGCCATTCGCGGTGATCCTGGGTTGCTCGGACTCGCGCGTACCGGCGGAGATCGTTTTCGACCAGGGGCTGGGTGACCTGTTCGTGATCCGGGTTGCCGGGAATATCGTCGCGCCTTCGCAGATCGGCAGCGTGGAACTGGCGACGGAGCGGTTTGGCACACGCCTCGTCGTCGTACTTGGGCACTCGATGTGCGGCGCCGTATTGGCCACGCTCGAAGAGCTCGGGCAGCCGACCGAGAGCCGCTCGCGCAATCTGCGTTCGATCGTCAACCGCATTCGGCCTGCCGTCGAAGGGCTTCTGGAGACGGACCTTCGCAAGGACCCGGACGCGCTGATCGAGCACGCGGTCAGGGCCAATATCCGGGCCTCGGCGAACCAGCTGCGCAATGGTTCGGAAATACTCGAAGAACTGATCGAAAAACAAGGCCTGCTCGTCGTCGGTGCGGAATATTCACTGGACAGCGGCGTCGTCGAGTTCTTCGACGGAATGCCGCCTATGGCCTGATTCGGGGACAGTTTACTTATCTCTAGGTGTTCGAATCGCGCTGTTCGCTCGCTACGAGATAAGTAAACTGTCCCCGAATTACAGACGGTTCCCGATTTGCACAGGCAATCCCGAGCCCGCCGCCGATCGCTGCACCCTCAATCAGTGACAAGCTCAACTGCGGTGCCGTGTCGATGCACTCAAAAAGGCGCGCAGCACCGTGACTGACGCTCAGCGCACGGGATTCTGTTCGGGCCCCGGCCGATGCGATCTCGCTGAATTCCTGCAAGTCGCCGCCGGCGCAGAAGACTCCGCCATTGCCACGAAAGCTGATGCCGCGAACCGAGCGGTCGTGGCGAACCGACTCAAGCACGTCAGTCAGTTCGGCCACGGAGTTCGCCGATAACGCGTTGCGCTGTGCCGGTCGGTCAAACCGGATACGCAGCCAGCCATCGGTCAGATCCAGTTCGTGTGCGCGGGTCGCGGGTAATTGAGTCATCTGGTCAACCTCGTGAAAATCCTGCACGCTGTACTGCGAGTCTGGCCTGACGGTGTCTTGCCAAATTCCGCCGCAGCGCGGCTGTTTGGCACCTTGAAAAAGCTTGGAGCCAGGCCATCGGGCCGCCTCGGACGCCCGGCTTGAAGTGTGATGGCGGGTCATTTGGCCAACAAGTGAGGTCAGCAATGTCCATCCAGGATTGGGGCGCGATCGGTGAGTTGATAGGCGCGCTGGCGGTTGTCATTTCCCTCATCTACCTGGCGGTACAGATCCGCCAGAACACGCGCCAGATATCGCAGACCTTTGAGCTAAATCGGCTGGCGTCATTCGAGCGGACCGTCGAGGCAGGCAATCACATTCGAGAACTCCTCATTCTGAATCCGGAACTTGCAGCGCTTTTTGAAAAAGGGATCAGAAGTTTTGATGAACTCGACAAAATCGAGAAGATACGCTTCGATTTTCTGCTGAGAAACATGTTTTCCGGCTTTCAGGGCGCGTTCGCGCGCCATCAGATAATCGGTCACGATCCCGAGCGTTTCGAGGGCACCCAACGGCTGATGGACTCCCTGCTGATAAACCGTGGCGTGCTGAGCTGGCTGGACTTCAGTGAAAAGGACTGGAGCCCGGAGTTTGCTGAGCTGGTGCGTGGACGCGCGCAACTCGCCCGGGATATGCGCGCATCGCGCAAATGACGGCTGGTCGGGGTGAGAGGATTTGAACCTCCGACTTCTACGTCCCGAACGTAGCGCTCTACCAGGCTGAGCTACACCCCGTCTGCGGATCCGGCGAGGCGGCAGGCCTCAGGACCGGCGTGCCACCGCGATTTCAGCGAGCGCTCGCAACGCTTCCTTGTATGCCGAGTCGGGAACCCGGCGGAGCGCCTCGATCGCAAGATCGGTCTCCTGGCGCGCCAGCCGGGCAGTGTACTCAAGCCCCCCCGACGATTCAATCGCGCGCGTGACCTCTTCGAGGTCGTCGGCACCTCCGTTTTCGACCACCACGCGCAGCCGGGCCGTATCCTCGGGCGAGGAGTGCGACAGCGCGTAGATCAGCGGCAGGGTCGGTTTGCCTTCGGCCAGGTCGTCGCCGAGGTTCTTGCCGAGTTCGGCTTCATTGGCCTGGTAATCCAGCGCGTCATCGACCAGCTGGAAGGCCGTGCCGAGGTGCCGGCCATAGTCGATCATCGCCGCTTCGACCGCCTCCGGGGCCCCGGCCAGGATCGCTGCCATCTGCGCACCGGCCTCGAACAGCTTGGCCGTCTTGCGGTAGATGACCGTCAGGTAGCTCGCTTCGGACGTATCGGGGTCGTTGGCGTTCATGAGCTGCAACACCTCGCCCTCGGCGATCGTGTTGGTCGCATTAGCCATGACCCCCTGAATGCGCAGGTCCTCGAGGTTGACCATCATCTGGAAAGCCCGGGAATACAGGTAGTCGCCGACCAGCACGCTGGCCTGGTTACCAAATACGTGGTTCGCCGTGTCGCGTCCACGGCGCATCTCGGAGCCATCGACCACGTCGTCGTGGAGCAGCGTGGCCGTGTGGATGAATTCAATGATCGCGGCTGCCTCGATGTGTCTTGCGCCATCGCAGCCGCAGGCCCGGGCCGCCAGCAGAACGCTGAGCGGGCGCAGGCGCTTGCCGCCGCAGCCGATGATGTACTGGGCCACCTGGTTGACGAGGGCGACATCGCTGGCGAGGCTTGCGGTGATGACCTGGTCTGTGCTCTGCAAGTCCTCGGCGACCAGTTCGCGTATTTCTTCTAGTTGCATTTCCGCAATCAGTGCTCCTGGGGGCTCGTGATGGTACCTTCCGGCCGCGCGCCATGGAATGCGGGCTTAACACCCCGGTGCTTGATTCGCGGCAGCCGGGATCGTACTATTACCGGTCTTTCTATGCCGGGCCTGCCCGGATCCTGTGGAGTGCAAAGATCATGTACGCGGTCATTACGACGGGCGGCAAGCAATACCGTGTCGCCGAGGGCGACGTGGTTCGTATCGAACGGCTCGGTGCGGACGCTGGCGCCGATGTGGAATTCGACAAGGTGCTGATGCTTGGCGCCGGCGCCGACGTCAAAGTGGGCGCGCCCTACGTGGACGGCGGCAGGGTCACCGGGACGGTTCAGTCGCATGGTAAGGGCAACAAGGTGCGGATCGTGAAGTTCCGGCGCCGCAAGCACTACCTGCGGCAGGGCACGCATCGTCAGCCCTACACCGAAGTCAAGATCACCGGTATCCAGGGCGCCTGAGCCCCGACCGGTCGCAAGGAGATTATTCCATGGCACATAAAAAGGCAGGCGGCAGTACCAAGAACGGCCGCGAATCACACAGCAAACGGCTGGGCCTGAAGAAATCTGGCGGCCAGAGCGTGCTGGCCGGCAACATCCTCGTGCGCCAGCGTGGCACGCGCTACCGGGCCGGCGAGAACGTCGGCGTGGGCACGGATCACACGCTGTTTGCTTTGAAGGACGGCACGGTCAGCTTCCGGCGCAAGGGGCTGAACCAGCGGATGCACGTGTTCGTGGATCCGGCCACTTCCTGAGCGAAACCACCGAAGGCATCGAAACGCAGGCCCCGGCATTGTCCGGGGCCTTTGCTTTCGGAAGACCACAATGAAATTCGTCGACGAAGCAACGATCAAGGTGCTGGCCGGGGACGGCGGACACGGCGTCGTGAGTTTTCGGCGCGAGAAGTTTGTGCCTTTCGGTGGCCCGGACGGCGGTGACGGCGGCAGCGGCGGCAGCGTTTACCTCGTCGCCACCGAGGGCATCAACACGCTCGCCGACTTCCGCTACCAGCGCATATTCAAGGCGGCCAGGGGCGAGCCCGGCGGCGCCCGGCAGTGCAGCGGCAAGAGCGGCGAAGACCTGGAAATCGTGGTGCCTGTCGGTACCGTGATCTACGATGCCGACACCGAGGAGTTACTCGCGGACCTCGCCACCAACGGTCAGCGCGCACTCGTGGCGCGGGGCGGGCGAGGCGGCCTCGGCAACCAGCACTTCAAGAGCAGCACCAACCGCACCCCGCGCCGGGCGACCCGCGGCACCGAGGCCGAGCGTCGCGAACTGCGTCTCGAACTGAAACTGATCGCCGACGTTGGTTTGCTCGGATTGCCGAACGCCGGCAAGTCGACGTTGATCAGCGCGGTGTCCGGGGCGCGACCCCGGATTGCCGATTACCCGTTCACGACACTGCACCCCGGACTGGGCGTGGTGTACGTCGGCGAGCAGCAAAGCTTTGTCATGGCAGACATTCCCGGGCTGATCGAGGGGGCCGCTGAAGGGGCAGGGCTTGGCATCCGCTTTCTCAAGCACCTGCAGCGCACGCGAATACTGCTGCACCTCGTCGACATCGCACCGATGGACCCGGGTGCTGATCCCGTCGCGGACGCGCGGGCGATCGTTGCCGAACTCGAGCGCTTCAGCCCCGAACTGGCCGCCCGCGAGCGCTGGCTGGTGCTGAACAAGTGCGACCTGCTGCCGCCCGATGAGGTGGACGCGCGTTGCGGGGAAATCGTGGCGGGCCTCGACTGGGAGGGGCCCGTGCACCCGATTTCGGGTCTGGCAAAGAAAGGCACGACTGAGCTTTGCAAGGCAGTCATGGCCCGGCTCGACGAACTTGATCTGACGGAATCTGCCGAGGACCGATCTGCCATACATGGTCCCGGCGGACCAGATATGGAGCACAAGTAATTGGTCAGTAAAGAATAATTAGTCGCCATTTCTTACAGGAATGCGTCTCGGCAGTCCGATTTCGTCTGAGGTCTTTTACGTAACGCATTGAAATGACAGAAGCAAGATGCCTGCTGGCACACACATTGCTTGTCCGTGAATGAGCAAAAAAACGAGCCGGCGGGAGCGCAAGCTGCCGATCGAGCCGCGGCCCCCGACTCATAACAAAGGCGAGATATCACGCTGCGCTACCTGTGCGGCGGGGTATCGGAACAAAGGGGGCCTCGAATGAATATCCGACCGTTGATTACCGGGTTGATCAAACCCATCGCAGTTACCGCCTTGATAGCCATGTCGGGCCAGGCGAACGCCACGCTGTTGTCGTTCGCCAATGGCGGTTTCGAAGGCTACACAGGGAACCACAACACCCACAATTCAGCGGTTCCCCCCGGCTGGACGACCACGGGCGGCACGCCCGATACGTTCAATGGCGACACGAATTTTGCCCAGTACACCTGGGCGCCGAGCAGCACAGGGGGAGACTTCCTGCACGGTATTGGTCTGCAGCCAAGCTGGACCGAGAGCGCGCAACAGCTTGCGCTGGACGGGCTCGTTATCGGAGAGACGTATGAGATCTCCTTTGAGCAGAGCATCTCGAGGAGCCAGTGGTCGCAGACCGGAGGCTACTGGCGAATCATGTTCGGCGACGAAACGTACGATTCCGAGATGATGGAGATACCGGATTACGGCGTGTTCGAGGGATGGACATGGCAGACCATGTTGTTCACGGCAACGGCAACCACCCAATCGCTCACGGTCTCGGCCATGAGCGACACGGACGGCCTGAGAGCGGACCTGGGCATCGACAGTTTCTATCTCGGTGAACCGGACCAGAACCCGGACAAGCCGCCTTCAGACGAAGAACCGCCGACGCCGAGAGTGCCGGAGCCCGGTACGCTGTTGCTGATGGGTCTTGGGCTGATCGGGGTCGGCGCTTCTCGCCGCCGCCGCGGCCAGAAATAAAACAGTAGTCAGCCTACCCCCCCTCTCGAGGGGGAATGAATTCGGCGGGTGCGGGGCAGAGCCTCGCACCCGCCGACTCATTTGTGCGCCATGGACTTGACGGAATCCCGAGCGGACTGATCTGCCGTATCTGGTCCAGGCGGCCCAGATATGGAAGGCAATTAGTTGATCAGTAAACACTAATTAGTCGCTATTTCTTACAGAAATGCGTTTCGGCAGTCCGACTCCTTCTGAGTGATCTTCCATAAGGCGCTGAAGAAACTGACTTTTAACGATGGCGGCATGCAACTTGCTTCCCTGACAACCGACAAGAAAAAAAGGGCGGGAGTGCCGACTCTTTCGAGTAAAACCTCCTGCCCGGTAACGTGGACAAAAACCGCCACGGTGCGACCGCGGCCAAGTCGGGAGGGATTACAAGATGAGAACTAAGTGGATACCGGTGTTAGCCGCCCTGGCCGCCGGTCTGGTCTCGGGGTCGGCCAACGCCGCCCTGGAGCCATTTCAGTCGTTCGTCGGAAATTACGGCGTTTCGTCGGATGGCTTCGGCAGCACCGGCAATTCGGGGACGATCTCAGCGCAAATCCCCGCCGGCTCGACGATTGTCGCAGCGTATCTGTATACGGCGACTTATTCGACCTCGGGCACGCCGACAGCCAGCCTGAATGGCACGGCGGCTTCGTACGGGCCGCGCGTTGGCAACGGTACGGCCTGCTGCAACCTGGCATCCCACCGGGCCGACGTTACGAGCATCGTGGCGGCTGCCTACGACGGTAGTGGCGGAATCTACGACTTCGACTATGACGAGGGCTCCCTTGGGGGCTCTACGGACGGATCCGCGCTGATCGTGGTTTATCAGAATGCATCGCTGCCGACGTCGACAGTTGGCATTCTCGACGGCTGGGCTTCCGTCACGGGAGATACGACCTCGATCAATTTCGCCGAGGGCCTGGATCCGTCCGAAGCGGGATTCTTTGCCGAAATGCGGCTGGGCATTAACTTCAGCTGCTGCGGTCAGCAGTCAAGAGTGGAAGTCAACGGGCAGTTGCTGACGGAAGCGGCTGGAAACTATGACGATGGCCTGCAGCAGGCAAATGGCTCGCTGTTCACGATGGGCGGCTTCGACGATCCGTTCTCGCCGGACAACCCGAGCTACGAGGACGATCACGAGCGCTATGACCTCTCGGGTTACGTGAGCAACGGCGATACGACGATCAAGGTCGACACGCAGAATGCATCCGCGGACGACAACATTTTCCTGGCGCTGTTCTACGTGTCGGGTGAGGCCGGTATCAACGAGCCGCCGCCGGATGTCGAGCCTCCGGGCCCGTCGGTGCCGGAGCCGGGCACGTTGCTCCTGATGGGCCTCGGCCTGATCGGTATCGGCGCATCCCGCCGGCGCCGAAGCCGCGGCTAGCCATCCGCCCCGCTTATTGGGGATCAATTCGGCGGGTGTGGGGCAAGTCCTCGCACCCGCCGCTTCATTTGTGCACGATGGCGGTTCAATGAGCGAACCCGAGAGACGCATGCCGACCCGCATCAGCCGCTGGCTCGCCGGTTCTTCCCGGCTCACGAGCCTGGCAACGGCGGGACTGGTAACCATATATTTTGCTTCGGCATCCGCGGCGATCATGGATCTCGAGCAGTTGCCAAGCCGCGAGCAGCTGGCGCAGCAGGCCGCAGAGGTGGCTGACTTTGCGCCGGCCGTCGAGGCGCTGCAGCGTGGGGATGCCGCGGCCGCTGAGGAGCTCGCGCGTGGATATGTTGCGCAGAACCCTGGCAATCCACGCGCGCACCTGCTGCTCATCCTCTCGTGGTATCCGCAGCTGAAAGACGTCGCGATCAAAGACCACCTGACCGAGGTGGATGCGGCCTTGCCCGATGCCGGTGCCGCTTTGCACGAGTCCATTGCCGGCCTGTACCTGCAGGACGTTCGGCTCTACCGCGCGACACAGCATTTGAATGCGATTGCGCCGACCCGCCGCAGCCAACAGGCACTGTTTCTCGAAGCGTCCATCGCGGCCCGGCAGACCCGGCTCGACGATGCGCTGCGCAAGTACGCCGAGTTGTCCCGGGAGGTGCCCGAAAACCCGAGGATCGCGTTGAACCAGGCTCGCCTGGCGCTCGTCGCGCAGGACTACACGACGGCGGAGGCGGCGGCGCAGCGACTGCTCAAGGCGAAGCCGGGTGACGAAGCGGCCCGGCTGCTGCTCGGCACGGCGCAGATGCAGCAGGGGAAATCGGTGGAAGCGCGCAGGAGTTTTGCCGCAGTGGCCGAGCAGAGTCCGCGCAGCAGCCTGGCGTGGCTGAACCTCGGTCTGATGGATCTGTCCGAGGGCAAGACAAAGGCGGCCCGTGCGGCCTTTGCCAGCGCACGTACGGCGGCTATCGGCGATCCGCGGCCGATTTACGGCGAGACGGCGGCGGCACTGGCCGCCGGCGATCAGGCCGCCGCCAGGCAGTCCTCATCGGCTGCGCGACGCGTGGCGCCCGACGACCCCTTAGCCGGCCTGCTCGACGCACTGGCGCGGGGGGAATCCATGCCCGAGTCGGCGACGATTGCCTCGCTCAACGCCGCGGCCCCGATGTTTCCCGACCTGGCGCGCAAGCCGCTGCCCGCGGTGCTTAGACCTGAGTTCTCGAACACGGCCGCCGCGGCTCAACTGGCTGTTGCGAATGTGCTGGCTCAATTGTGGTCCAACCCCGCCGCGCTTGAATGGATGGCGAGGCAGAAGCCGGCACTGACCCCGGCGCCGCTGATGGATCTGACCCGCGCCCGCGTGATGGCCGGCTCTGGCGATATTGCCGCGGCCAGCAAACTGCTCGCGAAACTCGAAGGCAGCCCGGCCGCGAAGGGCCTGGTCTCGCCGGCGATACTCAGCGCACAGGCTGCGGCGCGGATGAATGACAAGGCGGCCGCCAGGGCCGCGATGCAACGGGCGCTGGCTGTGGCGCCGGATGAAGGCTCGGTGCATCGTCTGGCCGGGGACCTTGAAAATGCGCTGGGTGAACCGGCCGGGGCGATAGCGGAGTACCGGCTGGCGCTCGCGGCCGCGCCCGGCGACCCGCGGTTGCAGAATCAGCTGGCTGCCACGCTGGCACTCGTGGGTGGTCGGGCGGAGTACCAGGAGGGGCTGCGGCTGGCCGAGACGGCCCTCGCTCAGAAGCCCGATTACATGACCCGCGCATTGCTGCTCGATACGCGTGCGGATCTACTCTATCGGCTCGGGCGCAAACCCGAGGCGCTGGCCGCGTACCGCGAACTGTCGACGACCGTCGGTGGCATCACCGGGCCGGAGGCCTGGCAGCGGCTGGCCGAGCTGTCGCTGGAGGCGAAGGATCGGGCCGGCGCGCGCAAGGCGTTTGAAGAGGCGCTGGACTACGGGCGCGACTACTCGCAGCGTGCGCGGGCGATGGCGGAGCTCGACGCCCTGAGTCCACCGGGGGATGGCCTGTCGCGCTCACCCTGACCGGCCGAGGGTCGGGCGTATTCCGTAGCTACAAAAAAACCGGCTTCAAGCCGGTTTTTCTTTCGCCGCGCCCGGCATTGATTGCAGGGCAAGCTTCGCGCGCGGTTGGGCTCAGGCCTGCGCCTGCGACCCTATCACCAGGGCCTTGACCTTGGCGTTCAGGTCGCGCTTGTGCCGCGCCGCCTTGTTGCGGTGAATGATGCCCTTGGAGACCATCGTGTCGATCAGGGGCTGGGCCTCTTTATACGCTGCGACAGCCTGGTCCTTGTCGCCGGCGTTCACGGCCAGCAGGACCTTCTTGATCGAGGTGCGAAGACGGGAACGCGCCGCCATGTTGTGGGCGCGACGCGTGACAGCCTGGCGGGCACGCTTTTCTGCGGACTTGGAATTCGCCACGAAATCGGTCTCCTGCGCTCTGAGCCCGGCGGTTCGACGGGCGAGCGGATCAGCTGAAAAAGAGCCGTGCATTTTGTCCATATCCGAGGCCCGGGTCAAGGTCTGCCGGCCGGCGGCCGCCTCGCTGGCCGAACACCGTCGCCCGGGTCGCTCCGGGCAGGGCGGCCGGGGCCGCGCAATGCATCACGCTGCAATGGCCCCGGCTGCTATATAGTGCCGCCCCCATGAGCGGCGGCTTTTTCCGCAGCACCTCCATCGTCAGCAGCTTCACCCTGATTTCGAGGGTCTCGGGGCTGCTCCGCGATATGGTCTATTCACGCATGTTCGGTGCGGGCCTGCTCATGGACGCCTTTCTCGTTGCGTTCAAGATCCCGAATTTCATGCGTCGACTGTTCGCCGAGGGCGCCTTCTCGCAGGCTTTCGTACCGGTCGTCTCCGAATACAAGGTGCAGCGGCCGCATGAGGACGTGCGCGAACTGATTGACGGCGCCGCGGGGACCCTGGCCGGTTTCCTATCCGTGGTGACCCTGATCGGCGTGCTGGCCGCGCCGGTGCTGGTGTTGTTATTTGCCCCCGGGTTTCGCGAGGACGCTGCCAAGTTCGACCTGACGGTCGACATGCTGCGCTGGACGTTCCCGTACCTGCTGTTCATTTCGCTGACGGCCCTCGCGGCGGGGGTACTCAACAGCTACGGCCGTTTTGCCGTGCCGGCGATGACCTCGACACTGCTGAACATTGTCATGATCGTGTTCGCCGCCTGGATTGCGCCGAACTTCGAGCGGCCGGGCGTCGTGCTGTCGATCGGCGTATTCGTTGCGGGCATCGTGCAGCTTGTCTTCCAGCTGCCCTTCCTGTTTCGCCTGCACCTGCTGAGGCGGCCGCGCTGGCGCTGGGACCATGAAGGCGTGCGGAAGATCGGCCGGCTGATGCTGCCGGCCATTTTTGGCTCGTCCGTTTCACAGTTCGCTTTGCTGCTCGATACGATCATTGCCTCATTGCTCGCGACCGGCAGTATCGCCTGGCTGTATTACGCCGACCGCCTGGTCGAGTTTCCGCTCGGCGTATTCAGTATTGCGCTTGGCACGGTCATTCTTCCGGGTCTCGCCGCCCAGCATGCCGCGAAGTCGCCCGAGCGTTTCTCGGCAACAATGGACTGGGCCCTGCGCCTGACCATCGTCGTCGTCGTGCCCGCGGCTGCGGCATTGATCGTGCTGGCCGGCCCGCTGACGATCACGGTGTTTCAGTACGGGAAATTCAACGAGCAGGATGTGCAGATGTCTTCGCTCGCGCTGATGGCGTACTCGCTGGGACTGATGGGCTTCAGCCTGGTGAAGGTGCTGGCACCGGGATTTTTTGCCCGGCAGGACACGCGCACGCCCGTGCGCATCGGCATACAGTCGTTTGCCCTCAGCATGGGTCTCAACGTGGCCATCGTACTGCCGCTGGCGCTGACGCATGACCGGCCGGGCCTGCATGCCTTGCTGGCCCTGAATACGGGCCTCGGCGCCTGGTACAACTCGACCATGCTCTACCGCGGACTGCGCCGGCAGGGCGTCATCGAGCACGGCCCCGGCTGGCGCCGAATGCTGTTGCAGGTGGCACTGGCCACCGTCCTGATGACAGCCGTGCTGTGGTGGCTGTCCGGCGATACAGGGCGCTGGCTCGACTGGGGTGCCTGGCAGCGGGCACGCTGGATGACGCTGCTGGTGCTGGTTGGCGCAGGCACCTACTTCGGTGTGTTATTGACTACCGGCCTGCGCGTGCGCGACCTGTTTGTGCGTGCAGCCGCGGGCAGGGGGGGCTCGGATGGACCTGGTCCGCGGCCGTCATAACCTGCGGTCACGTCATCGTGGCTGTGTACTGACCATCGGTAACTACGATGGCGTGCACCTCGGTCATCAGCACATGCTGGGCGAGTTGCGCCGGGCCGCGCGTCAACAGGACTTGCCGGCCACGGTGCTTACGTTTGAGCCCACGCCCGCTGGAGTACTTCGCCGGTGACGAGGCTCCCGCGCGATTGACCCGCCTGCGTGAAAAGCTCGGTGCGCTGGAGCTGTACGGCGTCGATCGCTTACTGATCCTGCGCTTCGATCGGAAAATGCAGACGGTGAGTGCATCGTCGTTCGTTAACGACCTGCTCGTTGCGCAGCTCGGTGTGCGCGAGATCATCGTCGGGCACGACTTTCGCTTTGCGCGTGCTCGCGAGGGGAACGTCGGGACGCTGCGCGAGGCCGGTGCGCGTCATGCTTTCAGTGTCACCGAGGTCGAGCCCTTCGAGCTCGACGGCGAACGCGTCAGCAGCACGCTGGTCAGAGAGGCACTCGGGCGTGGTGACCTGGCGCGCGCCACCCGGCTGCTCGGCCGACCCTACCGGATGGCGGGGCGCGTGCGTCGCGGTCGCATGCTCGGGCGCGAGCTTGGATTCCCGACGGCCAACCTGGCTTTGCACCGGCGCGTCGTTCCCTTGTGGGGCATTTTTGCCGTGCGTGTATCCGGGCCCGGCTTTGCCGGCCAGCCCGGGGTCGCCAGCCTCGGGACACGGCCAACGGTCAGCAGTGGCGAGCCTCTGCTGGAGGTTCACCTGTTCGATTTCGCCGGCGACCTCTACGGCGCTCACCTCGACGTCGATTTTATCGCCCGCCTGCGCAGCGAACAGCGATTCGAATCGCTGGAGCGACTGGTCGAGCAGATGCACCTTGATGCGGCCGCGGCGCGGGCCATACTGTTCGAAAGTCCGTAGCCGTCTGCCAGGCCGTCAAGTCTGGAGAAAATGATCCCGATCCTTCACTATGCGCGGTCAACCCCTGATCGCTGCCTGGGCGCCGATGACTGACTACAAGAACACCGTCAACCTGCCGCGGACGGCCTTTCCGATGAAGGCCGATCTCGCCCGGCGCGAACCGCAGATGCTGGCCGCCTGGGAAGAGCGAGGCACGTACCAGAAGCTGCGCGAGATCGCCCGCGGCCGGCCACTTTATGTGCTGCACGACGGCCCACCGTATGCGAACGGCGCAATCCACATCGGTCACGCGGTCAACAAGATACTCAAGGACATCATCGTCAAGGCGCGCACGCTGGACGGTTTCGATGCGCCTTACGTGCCCGGATGGGACTGTCACGGATTGCCGATCGAGCACCAGGTCGAGAAAAAAGGCGGGCGTAAGGCGAGGGAACTGGATGCCCGCGCATTCCGGCAGGCCTGCCGGGAGTTTGCCGCGAGCCAGGTCGACGCCCAGCGTGAGGACTTCAAGCGTCTCGGCGTGATGGCCGACTGGGATCGGCCGTACCTGACGATGCAACCCGCTTACGAAGCGGAGCAGCTGCGCGCCTTTGCTCAGATCATTCGTAACGGGCATCTCTACAAGGGGTTCAAGCCGGTGCACTGGTGCTTCGCCTGCCGGTCGGCGCTGGCCGAGGCCGAGGTGGAGTACGAGGACCGCACCTCGCCGTCGATCGATGTGCGTTTCGGGGTCGCCGACCGGGAGGACCTTGCTGCCCGGGTGCCCGGGCTGGACCTGCCTGAGTTGCCGAACAACATCGTGATCTGGACGACGACGCCCTGGACGCTGCCGGCCAACCAGGCCGTCGCCGTGCACGCCGATTTCGACTACTCGCTGTTGCAGGTGTCATCGGATGCCGGCGAGGAAGTGCTCATACTGGCCAGCGACCTGGTCGAGACGGTGCTGGCGCGAGCGGGTATTGAGAGCAGCCGCGAAATCGGGCGAGTCAAGGGCGCGGCGCTCGAAGGCCTGGTTCTGCGGCACCCGTTTTACGATCGCCCGGTGCCGGTGATACTCGGCGAACACGTCACGCTCGAAAGCGGCACCGGTGCGGTGCACACGGCTCCCGGTCACGGCCAGGAGGATTTCATCGTCGGCCGGCGCTACGACCTGCCCGTTGAAAACCCGGTTGGCGGTGACGGCCGATTTCTTGCATCGACCCCGCTGTTTGCGGGCGAGCAGGTGTTCGAGGCGAACGATCACGTCGTGGAGGTCCTGCGCGAGCGCGGCGCACTGCTGCATCACGAGGCCTACCGGCACAGTTACCCGCATTGCTGGCGGCACAAGACACCGGTGATTTTCCGCGCGACGCCGCAGTGGTTCATCAGCATGGAGCAGGCCGGCCTGCGCAAGGCGGCGCTGGAAGAAATCCGCAAGGTGAGCTGGACCCCGCAGTGGGGCGAGAAGCGGATCTTCAGCATGATCGAGAGTCGCCCGGACTGGTGTATTTCGCGCCAGCGCCGCTGGGGCGTGCCCTTGTCGCTGTTTACTCACAAGGAGACTGGCGAGCTCCATCCGCGCACGCCGGAGTTGATCGAGCAAGTGGCCGACCTCGTCGCCCGGCAGGGTATTGACGCCTGGTTTGAACTCGAACCGGGCGAGTTGCTGGGCGAGGAAGGCGAGGCATACGAGAAAGTGCAGGACACGATGGACGTGTGGATGGATTCCGGTCTGTCGCACCACTGCGTGTCGGTGTTGCGGCCCGAAGTCCGTATTCCCGCCGATCTCTACCTGGAAGGCTCCGATCAGCACCGCGGCTGGTTCCACAGCTCGTTGCTGACCTGTGTGGCGGAGCACGGCTACGCGCCTTACAAGGCAGTGTTGACGCACGGGTTCACCGTGGACGAGCAGGGACGCAAGATGTCCAAGTCGCTCGGCAACGTGGTGCTGCCGCAGACCGTGATGAACACGCTCGGTGCAGACATCCTCAGGCTCTGGGTGGCCGCCACCGACTACGCCGCAGAGATCAGCGTCTCCGATGAAATCCTCAAGCGCATGGCCGATTCTTACCGGCGCATTCGCAACACCGCGAGGTTCCTGCTTGGCAACCTCGATGGCTTTGATCCGGTCGCTGATGCCGTGCCGGTTGAGGCCATGATCGCACTCGATCGCTGGGCCTTGCAGCGGACCGGCCAGTTACAGGATGAGATCGCCGCGGCGTACCGGGACTTCGAGTTCCACCTGATCTACCAGAAGGTGCATAACTTCTGCATCGTCGACCTAGGTGGCTTCTACCTCGACGTGCTGAAGGATCGCCTGTACACGACGCCCGCCGCCGGGTTGCCGCGCCGTTCGGCCCAGACGGCCATGTACTGGATTGCCGAGGCGATGCTGCGCTGGCTGGCGCCGATCCTGTCTTTCACGGCCGAGGAAATAAACCTCAACATGCCCGGTGAGCGGCCGGAGTCGGTGTTCTTCACCACCTGGGCGGCCCTGCCGGAATGCCCGGCCGCCGCGGGGGAGATCGACTGGCCGAAAGTGCTCGGTGCACGGGCGGCCGTGCTGCGCAAGCTCGAAGAACTCAGGATGACCGAGGCGATTGGCGCGCCACTCGATGCCGAAGTCGACCTCTATTGCGAGCCGGCGCTGCGCAGCGCGCTCGATGCGCTTGGCGAGGAACTGCGCTTTGTACTGATCACGTCCGAGGCGCGTGTGCACCGCGCCGAGGATCGGCCCGCCGATGCCGTGCAGGTCGACAGTGACAATGTGTCGGGCCTGTGGATCAGCGCGCATCCGTCGGCTGCAGCAAAATGTGTGCGTTGCTGGCACAAGCGGCCCGACGTCGGTCTTATCGCGGACCATCCCGAGTTGTGTGGACGCTGCGTCCTGAACATCGACGGCCCGGGCGAAACACGGCGTTACGCCTGATGATGGAGCAGCCAGAGGTGAATGTGACCGATCCGTCTGCCGATGTGCCCGCACCGCCGCCGGTCGCCACGCAGCGCACGCACCCTGCGGCCTGGCTCTGGTTATCGGTCTCCGTCATCGCGCTGGACCAGGCGACGAAGTTCCTCGTGACGCGGTTTATCGATCTCTACGAGCGCATCGAGGTTCTGCCAGTGCTCAACTTCACCCAGCTGCACAACACCGGGGCCGCCTTCAGCCTGCTGGCCGGTGCCAGCGGCTGGCAACGCTGGTTCTTCATCGGTCTGGCGGTCACGGTCAGTGCCATGCTCGTGGTCTGGATCTGGCGCCTGCCACGCGGAGACAAGCTCCTGCCAGTTGCGCTTGCGCTCGTGCTTGGCGGCGCGGTGGGTAACCTGATTGACCGCATCGCGCACGGCTATGTCATCGACTTCATCCACGCCCATTGGGGCGACGCCTATTTTCCAGCGTTCAATGTGGCGGACAGCGCGATCACGATCGGCGCCGCCCTGCTGATTCTCGATGCGCTGCGCGATCGCGGGGTTGCGAAAACGTGAAGATCCTGCTCGCCAATCCACGAGGCTTCTGCGCCGGGGTCGATCGGGCGATTGACATCGTCGAACACGCGATCGAGCAGTTCGGGGCGCCGATTTACGTGAGGCATGAAGTTGTTCACAACCGGTTCGTCGTGGACCGGCTGCGAGCGCTCGGCGCGGTGTTCGTCGAGGAACTCGATGCGGTCCCGGACGACTCGACGGTGATCTTCAGCGCGCACGGCGTCTCCAAGGCCGTGCAGGAAGAGGCACGCCGACGTGAGCTGCGCGTGTTCGACGCCACCTGTCCACTGGTGACGAAGGTACACATGGAGGTGTCGCGCTACGGTCGTGAAGGCCGTGACGTGATCCTGATCGGACACCAGGGCCACCCGGAAGTCGAAGGTACGATGGGCCAGTTCGACGATACGCACGGCGGACGGATTTCACTGGTCGAGGACGCCGGGGACGTGCAGCGGCTCGATGTCCGCGACCCGTCACGGGTCGGCGTGGTGACACAGACGACGCTCTCCGTGGATGACACGGCCGAGGTGCTCGATGCGCTCAAGCGGCGCTTCCCGACGTTGATTACACCGCGCAAGGAAGACATCTGCTACGCGACACAGAATCGCCAGGACGCAGTCAAGACGCTCGTTTCCCGGTGCGACGTGATCATTGTTGTCGGCTCGCGCACCAGTTCGAATTCAAATCGCCTGCGCGAAATCGCTGAAAAGGCCGGCATTCCGGGCTACCTGGTTGACGGTCCGGAAGATCTTCAGTCGTCGTGGTTCGAGAACAAGCGGGCCGTGGGCGTCACGGCCGGCGCCTCGGCGCCCGAGTTGCTGGTCACGCGCGTCGTCGATCGCCTGCGCGAATGGGGCGGGGAGGGCGCGGACGAAGTGCAGGGGCGCCAGGAAAACGTCGTATTTGCGCTGCCGCGGGAGTTGCGCAGGACGCGCACGGCGCAGCCGGGCCGTAGTGATACTGACCCTGTTTAGGCGATCACGGCCAGCACGAGGCCGTCGTTGCGGTCCTCACGCCCACCTGGTTCACTGTCAGCGTCGCGCAGGTCGAATCAGCAGCCTGAGCGCCCGTCGCGGTCGCGGTCGCGGTATACCCGGTCGTGTCCCCACCGGTAATCGACAGCGTGTACCAACCGTTCTTCGTCGTGGCGTTGAAGCCCAGGCCCGCCGGTGGTGCGGTTGTCAACAGGGCGTTGGTCGCGTAGGTGTTGTTCTGCAAGTAGAACTTTTCCTGTGCCGCGGCCAGATTGAGCAAGGCTGTTTTTCCTTCCGCGCGGTGGGAGCGCAGCACGTATTGCCGATAGCTCGGTATCGCGATGGCCGCGAGGATGCCGACCACGATGATTACGATGATCAGTTCGATCAGGGTAACGCCGCTGGACTTGCGCTTCATTCGCTGAGCTCCACGATCACAGAACGCGACGGCGGCCCGCCCGGTCGCCGTCGCGCGTCGATCAGTTACTGCCATGCTGCCACCAGTAGGTCCGCACCGGCGGGTTAAGAATGCCCGATCCGCAGTTTTCCAGGCCCACCAGGCAGACCGGAGGAACCGAGGGTTGAGGCGCGTTCGGGTCGTTGGGATCGACCGGCGGCGTCGGGAAGACGAACACGACCTCCGGAGCGATGCTGCCCTGGGCCAGCTTCTTGCTGCGGTCGGCCGCTGACTCGCCGACCTGTGCGTCGTAGTTATTCACCGGCCGCGCATCCTGTGCGTTGACGACGTACAGGCGGTTCTGCCCGAACGCGGTTCCGCAGGCCACCGATACACTGGTGATCGTTTCAGGTGCGTAGGTGGTGAAGTACACCTTGTCCTGGAACGTACGCGACTCCGACAGTGCCTTCTCGCCCGAGACACCGAGCTGGATTTTCCAGCCGGGCGATGCGGTTGCAACCGGCACGGCCGTTTCCGCTGCCAGCCCGACCGTGCTCGTCAGGTCCTCCAGGTCATCTTCATCAAGTATCTCGTGGCACGGGGTTGTCGAAGTGCTGCAATCGTTCTGGTACCAGCTGCTGCGCATCTGCGTGTACACGTTGAAATCCCGCACGCTGAAGAACCAGTTGACCGAGGTCAGGTCGCTGGCCGGCAGCTCGCGGTGGCCCGAGCCGATCGCGATGTTGATGTAGTTGGGGCCGGGCTTGGTAATCAGCGCCGGATCGGGTGAGTAGAAGAAGCGGATCGTATTGGCCGCCGCAGGCGTGGCGTCGCCGGCGTTGCCGAGCGAGGCGATCAGGCCGCCCTCCATCAGGCGAGCCCCCTCGGCCGCGGCGACCGGCTTGCCATTGAAGATATCGAATCGCCAGATGCGCCCGCCGAGGTCGGACATGTAGAGCCGGTCGTCAAACCCGTCACCGGTCAGGTCGAAGACACGGACATTGGCCGGTGAGGAATGTGTCATGCCGGCAAGCTGGAGGTCCGCGCCGCCGTCGGGGCCGGCGCGCCAGAGCAGCGTTCCCGTCTGCGCATCGACCATGTACAGGCCGCGGCCCACGGAATCGGTCGCGTAGGGCTGCTGATCCTGCGTCGTGTCATAGCCGCCGCCGAAGAACAGGACCCACTTGTAGGCCGAGCCGATGCGCACCCGGGCCGGCTGCGGTGTCGACCACGACTGTCCGCCCAGCGGGTAACTGCTCGTCCACATGTGCTTCGGTGAATTCTTGTTACTGACGTCAAAGGCCATGTATTTTGAGCCGCCGCGACGCTGGCCCATGAACAGGTACACGCCTTCCTTTTCGCCAAAGTCGGTGGTGTCATTGTCGGCATTGAGGTCCTGAGTGACGGTGGGCTCAACGATACCGTTGCGGTTCAGGTCGATGCGCAGAACGCTGATGTCGCCGTCCAGCCCGTAGCCACGGTCCTCCGGGTCGCTGAGTTTCGCGTTGTAGTAGAGGTCGCGCATTCGGGCCAGTTGGTCGCGCGGCACGAAACTCCAGAAATCAACGCCGCTACCCGGATCAATCGCGTGCAGCACGCCGTCATTGGTCACGGCAAAGAGCGCCGCATCGTTCAGGTTCGGGCTGGCCGCCGTGCCGCCATAGACCACCGTGACGGGCTTGGCGTGCAGTGGATCGCCCATTGCCTGGCGTGTTTCGGCCGTGATGGAGTTGCCGTTCTCATCGCCGATGTCCTTTCCGTAGAACCAGGCGACGAGATCATCGGCCGTCAGGGCACCGGAGCTCGCGACCGCCGGTACGAGGTAGTCACCGGTCTGTATGCCGACATCGGCGTCGATGAGTCCGACCGAATCGAGGTCGACCGGGTTCGGGCCGCTGGCCGGCTCGGTCAGGAAAGTCCGCGTCGAGTACGATTTCAGCTGGCTGGCTGCACCGCCAAGCGCAATGTCATCGCCATCCGTTGCGGCTGACCAGACGCTGCGCGAGGCCTTCAGGAAGAATCCGCTGGCCGGGTCGACGGCGGGATTGCCCGTCGCATCGAGAATGTCGCCGTCGATCGGATCAAGCTGGTATTTCTTGATGTTACCGGTCCAGGCATAGTTGAACGCCGGCCGGAACAGCGACATGTAAAGGTCGTTGAGGTTCTGGGTGCGGTTGAAAGCGTTGACCGTCACGGCCGGCGCGCTGAACGACGTGTTTTCGGTCAGGATCGAGCGGACGACCTGGCCCAGCACGTCCTCGAGTTCCTGCGCACTGCCGGCTTCCAGGAAACTGCCGCCACCACGCGTGGCGGTCTGGCTCAGCAGCGTGCGTGCCGCATTGGCCAGCGGATCTCTGCCCAGTGCGAAGCCGATCGTGTAGGTGATGACATTCTGGATGCCATTGTCCGGATTGCCGTCCATGTCGGTTTCAAACATGAGCTCGGCGGCATCGTCGACGCACTGTGACGGCGGCGGCGTCCAGTCCACACCATTGTCGGCCCAGTACTTGTCATTTGTCGGCGGATCGAGATCCGCATCGCAGGACTTGCTGCCCGTGATCTGTTCAAAGTTAGGCAAGCTCGAAATCGGTCCATCGACGTCGTTGTCCTGTTCGGTCGTTCCATCGGAAAGCAGGATGATGAAATTCTTGGCACAGTCGTCAACGATCGGGCTCTTGTATGTCTCACTGTTCGGCAGCCGCGACTGCTCCACGCTGGGATAGCTGTAGCCCGCGCCGAGGTCGGCCTGTTTGCCGTACTTCTGTGACCACTCCGAGCCACTGTAGTAGAGGTACGATTCGTACATCGCCCCGCCGATCGGCGATCGCCCGCCCGGTGTCATCAGCGGGATCGTCGCATTGCCGCCGCAATCCGGGCCGTTACCCCGAACGACCTGGAAGGGCTGGTCCGCCTGGTCCAGGCTCGCGTTGACGGTCCAGCCCAGCGGCTGGTTGCTGGAGTCGATGCCGAGCTGATAGCGGATCTGTTCACGAACGCTGCCGCCGATGAAGCCCGGCACTGCCGCGGCGTCGAGGTCGGTCACCGGGAAGACCACCGGTGCGCCGTTGCTGGAGCGGCTGCCTTCGACGCCGTCCTGCAGCACGGCGCAGGCCGTGGCCGTGTTCGGTGTGGTTTCGAAAATCCGGTCGCCGTCGTAGCCGTAGCGCATCAGGCCGACCTTGATGCCCTGGGTATTCGTAATCAGCCGGCCGACGGCTTCGCGAACGATATCGATACGGTACTTCAGGCCGCCCTTGTCATTGAACCAGTTCAGCCAGCGGCCGGAATAAAAGGTATGGGCCTCGGCCGGGTAGATGGGCTTTCCCTTGTTTTTTGCCCCCCAGTTGACGATCGGGTCCGGCGTCGTGTCGCCTTCGCAGGCAATCGGATAGTCCCGCTGGTTCGGATAAGTCGAAAGCGCGACCCACTTGCTGCCGTCATATTGTGCGACTCGCGATGGACTCACCGTGGCATAGCCGTTGGCGTCCACCGAGGCCCGCCAGCTCGGGCAGGCAAATTCGGTGTCAGTGACCTCGGCCCACCCGCTGCCGCAGTCGGGGGTGCCTCCGGTACTGCTGGTCCAGTAGTACTTGTCATCCTCGCAGATGCCGTCGTAATCCACGCTCGGGTCGTATGGGTTCTCGGCCGCGGGTTCCTTGGTGAACATCGATTGCGAGGTGTCGAGGATAAACAGCACGTTGGGCTTGGCGCTGCTCGTCGTCGGCGTACTGAAGAAGACCTCGATGTCGCTGGCTTCGACCCGTGGCGCGGAGAGGCCTGCCGCGAATGCCATGCCCGCGCAAATCGAAACGATGCTGAAACGTGTGAAGCTGATCATGGAGCGCCTCGCTCGGAATGGGTCGCGGGTTATTCTTGCCTTTCTGGACATGGCTCAGGTCCCACCGGGGCCGATGATGTAGAAACTCTGCGTGTGCTCGGACTCGGCGCCGCGGCTCGACGTGCCATGGCTGTCGACCACGAAGTGGTAGGCCTGGAAGCCGGTACCGAGGCTGTAGCCGCCGCCCGGCACGAGCGTGATGCCGGTGTTCTGATCGAAGCGGAGAAAGTACTCGCACTCGCGAGCGTCCGCGGCATCGGCCGAATTCGGTGGGTCGGGGTTCGGGCCATCGGGATCTGCATCGGTGCAGCTTTCGATCTGCTGGCCCGTGCCGCGAATCGGCGTTGGGTTCGTTCCGAACAGGTTGTTGTACGAGCCCACCGGTACGTTTGTGTTATAGACCGCTGCATCGATGGCCTGCTCAATGCCCGCCTCGGCGGCCTGGAACGCGCGTTCCTGGTACTGCTCGTTACCGGCCATCTGCAGCTCCAGTGAGGCCGTGGTCATTCCCGAAATGGCCAGCACGGTCAGCACCAGCAACAGGATCAGGCCAACCACGAGGGCCGCGCCCGACTCGGCACGAAGCCTGCGGGAATCCGTTCGGGATATTTTGCTTGTCTGGTTCATACGCGTGTATTGCGCAACTGAATCGTCTTTGAGATCACGATGCGCCGGTAGTTGTCGTTGGGTGTGAAGGCGGTGGCCATGTCGGCGTACTGGTAAGACCGGTCATCCGTATGGCTGAAATCCCGGTCCTCGGACCTCACCCTCAGCCAGATCGTGGCTGAAATGACCGCTGCGCCACCGACGGCGCCGGGGTTGACGTAGGAGTCGACATTCGTGTCACCGTTGGTGTCGATACCGAACCGGACCTGGATGTCCTCGATGCCGGAGACGATTTCGTCATCCAGTATGGGCGTCGCGGCCGTCAGGCTCACGAGGCGTTTCCGCCGTAACGCCGGTACGTCCGTGCGCAGGGTCGAACGGTTCGCAACGTAATACGCGGTCGCTTCGAGACGGCGGGACTGTGAGACCGGCGGCAGAAAACTCGCCGGGATACAGGTCGGGTCGGTCGGGTCGCTGCAGGCGGGCATGAACAATTCGCCCTGCAGACGGCTGGTCTGCAGGTAGACTCGCCCCGTATCGAGCGTTGTCGGCAAGTTATCGCTCGCGCGGCGAATGACGAGGACGTCCGACGTCCCGATCGGCGTATAACCCGTGGGGGCTGTGCAGCTCAGGCCGAAGCCATTGTTCGTGCCGTCCAGGTAGCGATCGAGATCAATGGCCCAGTTGCTCGACGCGCCACCACAGGCTGAGATGACGCCCCATTGTGCGTCGGTAAATGCGCTCGGTTTCGGATCGCCGACACCGGCCCGATTGACGATAAACGTGGCGTCGCTGTTCAGGCCCCAGTAGTTCGCCATGCGCAGGTCCGACTCGATGACGTCCATGGCGAGACGGCCCACCTCCTGCAGGCGCGCCAGCGCTTCGGAGGCCCGGTACGTGTTGCGGCTCTGGTTGTAAACGGTCACGGCGCCGAGCATCAGGAAGATGCCGATAATCATTGCGACCATCAGTTCGACGAGACTCAGTCCCACCTGATGTCGGTCGCCCGTTTGAATACGATCCGCTTTGTTCATGCTCAGATCTCTACGCGCAGCTGAAAGTTTGCGGCTGAAGCCTGGCCGAGTTCCGTCCAGTTCACCTGGATCGTGTAGACGTCCGGCGTATTCGGATTGAGGTCGTCGACGAATGTCACATCACCTGTGCCGCCGGGCAGCTGCGCTCCGATATTGGCCAGCCAGGCCGTCAGATCCGCAATCGCAACCGCATTCTGGCCGGTGGTTGCATCGCAGGGGCTGCCGCAGGCATACGCGTTAGATGGCACCCGATTGGAGCGAATTCGATCGGCAAGATCAGCGGCCAGCGTAATTGCCTGTGTCCGCAGCAGCGCCGAACGGCTCGCCTGCAGTGTTTCCACATAAAGCGCCGCAATGCCCAGCAGTCCGATGGACAGGACCAGCAGCGCGACCATCGCCTCGACCAGCGTGAAGCCGCGTGCGCGTCGGGGAGCCTGGGTCATCATGGGCAGCCTCCCAGTGTCGTGATCATCGCGATGTCCCGGGTCGAAGAGGGCCGGCCCGTCGCGGCTACGGTGATCCCGCGGGCAGCTGAGACACCGCCGACGCCTATCTTGTTGCCCTGCGAATCACAGATGACCATCTGTGAGACAGCGTCGCTCGTCGTGATGCTGAGAGGAAATCCGTTCGGCAGATACCTGAGTTGCCAGCCGTTTACCGTGACGGTCAGGCTGTCGTGTATCTCGCGTCTGCGGAGGATTTCTTCGCCCGTGTTTACCACGCCGTTGCCGTCGTTGGCGGAGGCTGCAGCCGGATCGGCGTCGTCGACGAACACGATCCAGCTGAGAAACGGGTCCGTGGCATCCCCATCACAGGCAGTGCCGTTCTGCGACTTGCACAGCGTGACCGGCACCCGGCGCTTGACCGCCTCGGAACGCGCCAGGTTAAAGTCTGAGAGGATGTCATTGGTTGCCGAAACCATGCGACTGTTGCGCATGAGGTCGACGAAGTTCGGAACGCCGACGCCCAGCAGCACGCCGAGCGCCAGAATCGTGAACATCAGTTCAATCAGTGTGAAGCCGTGTTGTCTTGCTTTCATGGCAGGACGAAGCATATCCAGCGTATCGGCAAGGGGGCGCCTGAGCCGACGAGCGGTTGCTGTGAGGCGACGAACGGCGCCGGGATTTGACTAAATGCAACGCAGGGGTCGTCCGGACGCGCCGCGGGAACTGGCTCGTGGCCGCCCCGTCTGGCTGATGATGACGGCCCGCGCCTCGCCCTCGTCGCGCTCATCGCAGAAAGTGAAGGTCGCAGTGACCCCTGACTGGCCAAAGGGTCTGAAACTCAGAGTGGAGCGGTTCGCAATGACTTTGCCGTTCAACCAGGGCGCGTAGACTCGCAGCAGTTGCTCGCCGGGATCACGCACCGCCGGTGAGTCGCGATCGAGATTCACAAACACGATCCAGCCCGTATGCCAGGGTGTGCCGGTGAGGCCGCAGGCAAATCCGTCGGCACTCGGGCAGAGGCTGACCACGCCGTTGCGCTTGATCGCCTCGCTGCGGGCCAGGTAAATGGCCTGTATGAACTCGTTGACGTGCCGCGTGCGCTCGGCGTTCAGACGCAGGACCCTGAAGTTGGGCACGCCCCAGGCCAGCAGCCCCACGACGATGAGCGTCGAGAAAATCAATTCCAGCAGCGTAAATCCGGCGTGCCGATCCATGGCGATACCGACGGCGGTTGTCTATCCGGCCTGTGAGCCTAGCCGGGGCGCTGTTGTCAATTCACGCTGCTTTTCTGCCCGTTTGATGCCTAAAGACTGGCCTGCGGCGCGGTCCGTCGTATAATCCCGACATGTCAGTGGCCATGATTAATCCGCAGGTGCACAGCGCCGACAGCGCTCGCCGGATTCTCGAGCAGCACGATATACGGCCGACGTCCCAGCGCCTTCGGGTTGCCGAGATTCTGTTGACGGCGCCGTGCCACCTGACGGCGGAGCAGATTCTCCTGTCCCTTCGGGAGGACTCGCAGAAGGTCTCAAAGGCAACGGTTTACAACACGCTCAAGTTGTTCGTGGACCAGGGCCTGGCGCGCCAGATCCACTGCGACGGGGACCGTTGCGTTTATGACTCGAGAATGTCGCCACATCATCACTTTCAGAATCTCGACACCGGCGAGATGATCGATATTGCGCCGGAGGATCTGTCGCTCGAGCGCATGCCCGAGCTGCCGCCGGGAACGGAAATCGCAGGAGTCGATGTGGTTATCCGGCTGCGTCGAAAGCGCTAGACGCGGTTCGCAGACCGGCCGCACCTGCCCGGGATTGCCGCACGCTTTCCCCGCCTGTGCGGAATCCGTATACTTCGTCGCCCTCGCGCCGGAATAGCTCAGTTGGTAGAGCAATCGCTTCGTAAGCGATGGGTCGGGGGTTCGAATCCCTCTTCCGGCACCAGAATCAATTGCCCTGTCCGGTTCTGTGAACCCACGGATGACTGCGTGACAAGGATTCGAACCCCCGACCATAAGAAAGTGGTTCGATCCGAGGCGCCGGCCTGCGCCGAGCAACGGGCTCGCGCAGCGAGACCGGTCATCCCTCTTCCGGCACCAGAATCAATCGCCCTGTCCGGTTCTGTGAACTTACGGATGACTGTGTGACAAGGATTCGAACCCCCGACCATAAGAAAGTGGTTCGATCCGAGGCGCCGCGGCGCCGAGCAACGGGCTCGCGCAGCGAGACCGGTCATCCCTCTTCCGGCACCAGAATCAATTGCCCTGCCCGGTTCTGTGAACCCACGGATGACTGCGTGACAAGGATTCGAACCCCCGACCGCGGGGCCGTTCGAGACGCGGGGTCCCGCCGTGTTCGTTGATGGCTGAGACCATGCGACTTCGTTGTTACTACTCCCTGACCCGGGGCCTGTTTGGTGCGGCATACGGCCTGGTTCGCCTGCGGCGCGATGTCATCCGCGGCAACCTCGAGCGCTCGTTTCCGGAACTGAGCCAGGCCGAAAGAAGGCAGATCGAGCGCGAGTTCGTCGGCCGCCAGTCGGAGCTTGCGGCGGAGTTGCTTTATGCGTTTCGAATCGACGAGCAGGAGCTGCGCGATCGTGTACGGCTGATCAACCCGGAGATTCTCGCCACGGCGCAACCGAGGCGCCCGATCGTGCTCGCCGCGGCGCACCAGGGTAACTTCGAGTGGTTATTCCTGCGTGTATCGCTCGAGCTGGGGGATGGCCTGCTCGGGCTCTACAAGCCAATGAAGAACGCCCGGGCCGAGGCGGCCTTAACGCGCATGCGGACTCGCTTTGGCGCGCACATGGTCCCGGCCAAATCGATCCTCCGGGAGCTGGCTCGCTTCCGCGGCGCCACGGCCCTGGGTTTCGCCGCCGACCAGGTGCCGAAGACCAGCCCCGATAAGCACTGGACACAGTTTCTTCACCAGGACACGGCGTTCTACATGGGGCCGGAGCTGATTGCCCGGGCGCTGCGCTCACAGGTGGTCCTGATGGACATGCGCCGCCTCGAACGCGGCCGCTACGAAGTGAGGCTGGAGCCAGTTTCCGAGCCGGGCGAACGCCTGCCTGTGGGCGAAGTGACCGAGCGCTACGCACGCGCGCTCGAGCGCTGGATCCGCGACGATCCGCCCGGCTGGTGGTGGGCGCACAAGCGCTGGAAGATCCGCCGGGAACCGCAAGCCGACGTATCGGCCTGAAGCGGGGCAGGGCGCCGGGGCGCTCGCGGCGCCCGGACCGGCTGTCAGCCGCCTGCCCGGGCTGCTGCGAGTTTTTCTTCGAGGTGTTTCGCCAGCGCCGAGATCGTCGGGAAATCGAACAACTCGGTCAGGTCGACGACGTCCGGGAACGCTTCGTCGATCTGCTCGTGAATCTGGATCAGGGTCAGCGAGCTGGCCCCGACATCGAAGAGGTTCTCATCGATGTCGACGTTCTTGCCGGGCATCGCGTCGTCGACGATCGCCTTGAGCTGCTGCTCGAGACCGCCCCGGGCGATCCGGCCCTGGCCGTGCGCAGCGTTCCAGGCTGCATCAAAAGCTGCTGTTTCCTCGGCAAATTCGCCATTCTCAAAGGCAGCGGCCAGTGCGCTGCGCTGCAGCTTGCCGCTCGTGGTTTTCGGTACCCGCCGGACCGGCACGACGCGGGTCACCTCGACGCCGGCATGTTCGTTGACCAGGTGTATTGCCCGGGTCGCGAGCGGCAGGAAATCCTCGATGCTGCCGCGGTGCAGGACAAACAGGACGAGCTCGTCCGTTTCGGCTTCGGCACTGCGCACACCCGCGGCGGCCACCTTGCCCAGTTCCAGGCCATTCTCGGCCTGAAGCACCGCCTCGATATCGTGCGGATAGTAGTTCTGGCCGTTGACAAAGATGATCTCCTTGGACCGACCGGTGATGTACAGGTCACCCTCGTGCTCGAGTCCGAGGTCTCCGGTGCGCAGCCACCCGTCGTCCGTGAAAGTCTGTGCATTGACTTCGGGATTATCGAAGTAGCCGCGCGTCACGTTATCGCCGCGGATCAGGATATGACCAATACGATCGGCGCCGACCGTGGCCCCGGAATCGTCCACCAGCTTCACTTCGGTGAACGGTATCGGTCGCCCGACGCACATGAGCTTCAAGGCGTCACTGCTTGCCTCGTTCACGAATCGGGCGGCGTCGCCGACACCGAGCGAGCGCCGGTCGACGCTGATGTACTGATACTCCGCTTCCGGTGTAGGGAAGCTCACCGCCAGCGAGGCTTCGGCGAGTCCGTACACCGGGAACATCGCGTTGCGCTTCAGCCCGCAGGACTGCATCCGGTTCAGGAATTCGTCGGCCAGGTCAACCGAGATCGGCTCCGCGCCGTTATAGATCATGCGCAGGTTCGACAGGTCGACATCCTCGAGTGTCTTGTCCCCCAGCGCACGCAGAAAGTGCCGGTAGCCGAAATTAGGCGAACTGGTGACTGTGGCTTTCTTGTCAGAAGCGAATTTCGCCCACAGCAGCGCGCGGCGGACGAACAGGTCCGTCGGCATGATGAAATGCTGTGCTCCGACATAAACAAGCATCAGGTGGAACCCGATCAGGCCCATGTCGTGGGTCAGCGGCATCCAGCTCAGGCCGATGTCCGTCGGTACGAGGCGCGCAGCCTGGCGCGCGCCTTCACAGTTCGCAAGGATATTGCCGTGAGTCAGGACCACCCCCTTGGGCTCGCTGGTCGAACCTGAGGAGAACTGGATGAACGCGGTGTCCGACGCGTTCAGTCGGGCTGGCTGGCCCTGGCGAGAAATGTCATCGAGCTGATCGACCTGGAAGCAGCGCGGCTTGAGCCGGGCCCACGCCTCGGGGTCGCCGCTCGTGGCGGCAAACGTCGCCAGGCGCTCACGCAGCTTGCTGTCGGTGTAAAGAAACGGCTCGCCGAGTTGTTTCGCGATCCGCAGCAACTTGTGCTTGTGTTCATCGCTGATGCCGACGGCGACCGGAACCGGGATGATACCGCCGTACAGGCAGGCCCAGTAGGCGTCGATGAACTGCTCATTGCTGGCGACATGCAGCAACAGCTTGTCGCCCGGCTTTGCGCCGATGCGTTGCAGGTGATGCAGTATGCCGAGCGCACGCCGCCGCAACTCTGCGTAGGGCAGGGACTTCTCGGCGTCCTGGCCTTCGAGGTAGCCAATGGCGCCGTTGCCCTCGCTGCGGGCTTCGAGCAGGTCGACGAGCGTCTGGTACTGGATCATCTTTTCTTGACTCGCATGTATATGTCGCATGCCGTGCGCAGGTTGATGCGCGCTTCCATCGCGATGGGGCCCGGCTCGACTTCGCTCAGCTCGTATCGTCGCAAGGCTGTGTTCAGGTGCAGCACCATCTCATACATCGAGAAGTTCTCGCCAATGCAATGTCGCGGGCCCGCGCCGAAGGGCAGGTAGGCAAACTTGTGGCGGTTCTCGACGCGATCCGGGTCGAAATGCGCCGGGTCGAAGACCTCCGGTCGATCCCAGAACCCGGCATGGCGGTGCGTAAGGTATGGGCTGATAAAGATGTCGGTGCCCGGCGGTATCGAACAGCCACCGAGGCGGTCCGGCCCGACCGATCGCCGAGTCAGGATCCATCCGGGTGGGTACAGGCGCATCGCCTCCCTGAGCGCCTTTCCGGTCAGTGGCAGCCGGTCGATATCCGCGAACGAGGCTTCGCCGAGGTCCCCGGCGACGTCGTTCTCCTCGCGGACACGCGAGGCGATCTCCGGGTGGCGCGCGAGCAGCAACCAGGTCCAGTTCAATGCGCTGGCCGTGGTCTCGTGGCCGGCCACGACCAGGGTCAGGATTTCATCGAGCAGCTCGCGCTCGCTCATACCGGTACCGGTGTCGGGGTCCCGTGCTTCCATGAGCAACTGCATGAAGTCGAACCGCTCGCTGTTGCGAGCTCGACGCCGGTTCATGATTTCGAGCACGTGGCGTCCCAGTTGACGGAACTGATAGGCAAAGCGCGGGTCGCGTTTCGACTCTCGCGATACCACCATGAACGGATTGTCGCGGAGATCGGCGACCAGCTGCCCGAGGTCCGAACTGAATATCGACTGCAGAACGATTTCCAGCGCCAGTTCGCTCATCGACTCGGTCAGGTTGAGCGGCTCGCCCAGGGCGGCGGCTGAATCCCAGCGTCCCAGAGCCCTCTCGTTGGCGTGCCGGATGACCGCGGTGAATTTTTCGATAACCCGGCGGTGGAACGCCGGCTGCATCATGCGCCGCTGGCGTCGCCAGAACTCACCTTCACTGGTCATGATGCCGTTGCCGAGCAGCAGCTTCACGCGGTCAATGCCGACGCCCTTGGTGTAATTGCGATGATTACTCACCAGCACGCGCTTGATGTCGTCGGGATGCTGAACGACCCAGATCCACGCTTCGCGCACCGGGGCAAACACCCGGTAGGTGTCACCATACTCGCGCGACCAGCCAGCCAGGCGCTCGAGCGTATCGTCGCCGGCGCCGAGCTCGCAGGGCTCTGGCGGTCCGGGGGGTTGCGGCTCTTCGTTGCGTTCTGTTGACGTGCTCACGGTGGCGCGATCAGGTCATTCAAGTGGAGAATCGTCACGAATGAATCGCGCCATCGTACTACACGCCCGCCTTGCTGGTCATGCGGCCGCCCATCTGCTCGCGGGCCTGCTGAGTCAAATTGCCTATGCCAAACGCCTGGAAATCGAGCGCGCCTCGCCAGCCGCGCGCCAGGTGAGTCTGCTTGGCATTGAGCTGGCGATGCGGGCGATTACCGCGCTTGAGGGACATCGGCCGCCGGCCAGGGATCTTCGTTTCCCCTCAGGTGGCAAGCCGTTTCTTCCCGGCGGACCTTCATTCAGCATTTCCCATTGTCTGCGACACATCGCCGTGGCGGCGAGCGCGGACTGCGACGTGGGGATCGACATCGAGGATCGCGGCGGGAAGGGCAGCCCGGAGGGGAGTGCCCGGCCGGATTTGCGGCGCTGGGTTGCCATCGAGGCCACGCTGAAGGCGGCCGGTTGCGGCCTGCGATCGGCGTCGCAGGTCGTGCTTGGCGAGGGCATCCGCTGTGCCCGGCTCGAGGCCCGCGATTACCGGCTGACGCCGCTTGAGCTCGACCCGGCGGTTCTTGGCTGCGTGGCCACCAGCGCCGACATCGATCGGTGGGAAATCAAACGGTGCAGCTGAGCGGATCCCCGGTGTCGCTACGCACGCAGCGCCTGCCGTGCCTGCTCTTTCAGATCCAGCAACCGCCTGGCCATTTCCTGCTGGGCCACCGCGAGTTCCTCTGCATTCATACCGCGTTTCAGTCTTACCGGCTCGCCGTAGACGATCGCGACACGGCTGAACGGTAGCGGTAACTCGAAGCTGTCCCAGGTCCTGAAGGTGATGCTGCGGGTCGCCGCGATGCTGACCGGCACGATGGGTTTGCCGGTCATCTGCGACAGCATCACGGCGCCCGGCTTGAATTCGTGTACCGGCCCCCGGGGGCCGTCCGGTGTGATCGACGGTGAGATTTCTTTCTTGACGATGGTCTCGTAATAGTCGCGCAGTGCCCTTGCGCCCGTGTGCGTCGAGGAGCCCCGGATCACGTGGGCGCCGGCCTTTCGAACCAGCATCGAAGGGGCTGTGCCGTCGACCGACGGACTGATCAGGAACCCGAGTTTCAGGCCGTCACGTTGCAGGTCCAGCATCGCGTAAACACCGAAGAGCATGTGCTGGTGCCAGTAAACCGGGATCACGGATCCGGATTCGCGCACGGTCGCGCCGGCGCGCTCGCGGCCGATGACAGGCCGGATGCGGCAACTCGCCCAGTAGGCCCTGATCAGCCAGTAGGCGATCGAGACACCGACCCGGTATCCGAACAGCCGTTTACGCGTCAACCGCCGGCCACCCTTGGTGACTTTGCGATAAAGCGTGTTCTGCAGTTCCTCTTCTTCGGGTGATCGTGGCTCGTCGCTCATGCTCAGTGCACCTCGTCAGGGCAGTCCCCGTGCTCGATCTGCAGGGCGGAATGAGCGACGTCGAAACGATCAGCCAGCACCGACTTGGCCTGCCGCAACACGTGGGAGGGTCCGGCATCCGGTTCCATCACGAGGTGCAGCGTCACCATGATCTGCCCGGAGGTCAGCGACCAGCAGTGTACGTCGTGTACGTCGTGTACCCCGGCGATCCCGGCGATCAGCGTGCTGCGTAACTCGTCGGGGTCGATTGAGTCCGGGGCGTGTTCCATCAGGATCAGCGTGGATTTGCGCAGTAGCGACCAGGCGCTGCGCAGGATCAGCATGGCCACCAGGATCGACAGCAGGGCATCGATCGGCATCCAGCCCGTCGTCAGGATGACCACGGCTGCGACCGACGCACTGACCGAACCGAGCAGGTCGCCGATCACGTGAAGCCGCGCGGCGGCGACGTTGATATTGGATTTCTCGCGGCTGTGCAGCACGCTCAGCACGGCGACATTGGCCAGCAGTCCGAGCAACGCGATGCCCAGCATCGTACCGCCTTCAACCTCCCGCGGAGTCATCAGTCGCTGCACGGCTTCGAACAGGATCCAGCCCACGACCAGGAGCAGCGCCAGCGCGTTGACGAAGGCGGCGAGTACCTGCGCGCGGTGATAACCGTAGGATCGCTTCGAGTCAGTCGGTCGCTGGGTCAGATGCGCGGCAATCCACGCCAGTGTCAGTGCCGCGGTATCCGTGAGCATGTGACCGGCATCGGCGAGCAGCGCCAGCGAGCCGGAAATCAAGCCGCCGATGACCTCCAGCACCATGAAACTCCCGGTGATCGCCAGCGCCCAGCCGAGACGCCGGCTGTCGGACGTTGCAGATTGCGGTATTGCCAGCCGGTCTTTCACTTCAGAAGTTCCTGTTTCCCATGGACGGTGTCTGCCCGGTCGGTCGGTCGGCCTGCCGGAGCGCGTCCGCGCTTATACTACGGGCCGGCCCCGGTGATGCCACCGGACGAGCAACACGATATTGTGCAATACGAACCGCGACTCATGGGCAATCCGCGCAACGAAACTTCGCCACGGCTTGACGTTTCGGTCGTGATTCCGGTGTGTAACGAAGAGGACAACGTGCTGCCGCTGGCACGCGAGGTCCATGCCGCGCTGGCCGGCCGCTATTCGTTCGAGACGATTTTTGTCGACGACGGCAGTACGGACAGCACCGCGCAGGCGGCACGCGAGGCCCGTGATGAAGGGATGCCCGAGATTCGGCTGATCCGGCACGACCGGCGCTCGGGCCAGAGTGCGGCCGTCGCAACCGGCGTGCGCGCCGCGCGCGCCCAATGGATCGCCACGCTCGATGGTGACGGGCAGAACGACCCGGCCGATATCCCGCGGCTGCTCGAGGCGCTGCGCGAATCCGGTAATGGCAACCTGAGGCTGGTGATGGGAAACCGCAAGACGCGCCGCGATACCTGGCTTCGGCGACTTTCCTCACGAGTGGCCAACGGCGTACGCGGCACCGTACTTCGCGACGGAACACCGGATACCGGCTGCGGAATCAAGGTTTTCGACCGTTCTGTTTTCATGGACATGCCGCGCTTCAATCACATGCACAGGTTCATGCCCGCGTTGTTCCAGCGCGAAGGATACGAGGTGATATCGGTGCCGGTTGCGCACCGGGAGCGAACGCGAGGCACATCCAAGTACGGTCTGAATAATCGTCTCTGGGTGGGCATCGTCGACATGTTCGGCGTGATGTGGCTGATTCGCCGCGCCTCGCCGCGTGTCGGCGCTGACGAGGAAGGCTGAGTTGGCCTCCCCGGCCGCCGCCGAGTCCTCCCTGCTGGATCGTCTGCTGCGCCCCGGCCGTGACTCGCGGCGGGATGTCATTGTCGATCTTGCCTGGCTGACAGGACTTGGGCTGGCGTTGCTTGCGGCCGGGCTGGGCCTTCGTGATCCGTGGCCCGCGGACGAACCGCGTTTCGCACTGATCGCGCGCGACATGGTGGCCAGCGGTGACTGGCTGATTCCGCGGGTTGGCGGAAACCTGTATGCCGACAAACCGCCGCTGTATTTCTGGCTCATGGCGGGCGCAATCAAGTTGACCGGTTCGATCCGCGTCGGCTTTCTGCTGCCCTCGCTGTTTGCGGGGCTCGGTACCTTGCTGCTTTGTTACGATCTGTTGCGGCGGGCCCGGGGACGCGAAGTGGCGCTCGCCGGATCGCTGCTGCTGTTGATCACTTTCCAGTTCGCCTGGCAGGCGAGGCAGGCGCAGATTGACGCCACCTTGTGTTTTTTCACCACGCTGTCTCTTTACGGCCTGCTGCGGCACCGGTTGCTTGGCCCGGCCCGCGGCTGGTACCTGCTGGGCTGGGCCGCCGCGGGCCTTGGTGTGATTACCAAGGGCGTAGGCTTCCTTCCCTTGCTCGTGCTGCTGCCGATCGCGGTGCTCGGTCGGCGTGGCTGGCCGGTGCCAGTCCGGGGTGGCTGGATGAACCTGGCCGGTCTCGGCGCGATGCTGGCCGCTGTTGCGATCTGGCTCGTGCCGATGCTGGTCGCAACGTCCGCCGGGGGCGAACTGCTCGCCTATCGCAACGAGATCCTGTTTCAGCAGACCGTGACGCGCTACGCCGACGCCTGGCACCATCGAGAGCCGTTCTGGTACTACCTCGTCAACGTGATCCCGGTGCTCTGGCTGCCGCTGATCGCGCTGCTGCCGTGGCTGCTGCCGCGCTGGCAAAAGGCGCTGCGCAAGCACGACAGCCTGGTCGTTGCCTTGCTCGCCTGGGTACTGGTGGTCATCGTGTTCTTCAGTCTGAGTTCCGGGAAGCGCGGCGTCTACGTGCTGCCGGCCTTGCCCGCGCTTGCGCTCGCGGCGGCACCCTGGTTGCCGGAACTGCTGCGCGCCCGCGGGCCGCGCCGCCTCGCGTTCGGGCTCGGTGCATTGCTGACCGTCGTGCTGGTGACCGCTGCTGCTTATGTTGCGTTGGGTGGCGGGCTCCTGGCGCAGGAGCTGGCGCCGTATCAGGCGAACCCCGTGCCGCTGCTGCTGATCATCGCTGCCGCCGCGGCGACCGCGCTGGCCGTCTTCCGTGTTCGCGACGGCTGGCTGGCTTATGCCGGCGTGATCGGCAGCGTCCTGCTTGGCGTCGGTCTGCTGATCAACCCGCGCATCGATTCGGTTCGCTCCGGCAGTGCCTTCATGCAGGGTCTGCAGCAGGCAGCCCGGGGAGTCGACGAACTGGGCCTGGTCGGGCCCAAGGAGCAGTACCTGCTGCAGCTTTCGCGCCCGAGCGTCAATTTTGGGCATGCCCGCTGGCGCGAAAAAGAGCAGGAGGCGGCGGATGCGGCCGCGTGGCTCGTGGCGGCGCCCGGGCGTTTGCTGATGATGGACAGTGATTCGCTTGCGGCGTGCTTCACCGATGCCCGGGCAACGGACCTGGGCGAGGCTAACCGTGAGCGCTGGTTCCTGGTGAAGGGTCCACCCGATACGGCTTGCGTTGTCGCGGGCGACCTGAGTCGGGCGCGAGCGTACCAACCGCCAAAGAAACTTTAAATACAGCCAGTTACCTTGAATTCCTATAATCCTGTGTCAGAATGCCGCGCAACCTCCTGCCGTTGAAGCGCTCTCGCGCCTGAAGCGGTGACGCGGTGGGCATGAAAGAGGTGGTAGACCGGGGCGACGATCAACGGGGGCTGCAGTAATCGCAATGGCCAACTCCGCATCTGACGGAGGCGACAACGAGGGTGGGACCGATTTCCTGTCCACCCAGAACGTATTTGGCAACGGCAACAAGCCGACGGTTGGCCTCGACGTTCTTGCTACCAAGGTCGCCGTTGATTTCCAGGGCCTTACCAGTGAAGGCGGGGACAACTGCGTCAAGCGCAACCTCGATGCATTGCGCGATGCCACCGACGTCGACGCGATCTGTATCGCGTTGTTCGACGCGAGTGCGCAGCACGTCGACCAGGTGGCGAGCGCCACCAGCCTGTTTGCACCGTTTGATCCGCAGGTGCTCAAGGGCGAATCGCTCAAACAATTGCCTTACCTCGCGAAGGGTCTGGGACATCTGCGCATTGCCGAGTTTCGTGACACGCTGAAGCCGCGTCCGGCGCACGCCGTCGACGCGATGCGACTCGCCGCGTTAAATATCCGCTCCGCGCTGGTTTGTGGCCTGTCGCTGAACGGGCGTGTCTGCGGATTCATGGCCCTTTGCTCGTCGCAGCCGTGCGATGGCTGGGATGCCAACCTGCACCTGCTCCTGAAGCTGATCGGCAGCAGCTTCGCGACCGGACTGGAGCGGCTGCGCGCGGCTCGCCACCTCGGCCGGCTCGAGGAGCGCAATGCCCTTTCGCTGAACTCAGCCAACGATGGCCTCTGGGACTTCGACGTCGAGAACAACTCGGTCTATTTCTCGCCGCGCTGGAAGGCGATGCTGGGCTACGAAGAGCAGGACGAGCACGTCTCACCGGACTGGCGCAAGCTCGTGCATCCGGATGACATGGCGCGCGTGCAGGCGCTGATCCGGGATCACATTGCCGGCAAGCGACCGCTGTTCGAGAGCGTGCACCGAATGCGTCACTGCAATGGCGAATGGCGCTGGGTCGTCAGCCGGGCGAAGGCGCGCGTCGATCCAACCGGGCGGCTGCGCCGGCTGGTCGGTGTCGAACTCGACATCACCGAGCGGAAGCTCTACGAAGATGCACTTTTCAAGGAAAAGGAGAGCGCCCAGATCACCTTGCAGTCGATCGGTGATGGCGTGATCACGACCGATGCGCACCTGGTCATCGAATACCTGAACCCGGTCGCCGAAGACCTCACCGGCTGGCGTTTCGAGGAGGCGGCGGGCAAGCACATCGACGATATCTTCCGCGGCTTCCACGAAGAGACCTGCGAACCACTGGAGAACCCGCTCTCGGTCGCGATCCGTCGCAGCCGTGCGATCAAGTCCGTCCGCCCGACGCTTCTGATCAAGCGTGACGGTAACGAGATGTACATCGAGAGCACCGCCTCGCCCATTCGCGACGGATCAGGCGCCGTCTCCGGCGGCGTGCTCGTCTTCCATGATGTCAGCGAAAGCCGCGAGCTCAACCGAAAGCTTTCCTACCACGCCAGTCACGACATCCTGACGGGCCTGGTCAACCGGCGGGAATTCGAGGCGCGGCTCGAGCGCGCCCTGCGCAGCGCAAAGGCGCGCGAAGCGTCGTACGCGCTTTGCCACGTGGATGTCGACCAGTTCAAGATCATAAACGACAGTTGCGGCCACAGTGCCGGCGATGCACTGCTGGGCCAGGTCGGTGCGCTGCTCAAGACCAAGATCCGCTGGCGCGACACGCTTTCGCGACTCGGCGGCGACGAGTTTGGCGTACTGCTCGAGAGCTGCTCGCTCGAAGAAGCGCTCGACATGGCCGATCAGTTGCGCGCGACGGTCAGTGCCTACAAGTTTGTCTGGGAAGAGCGCACGTTCCGGCTCGGCTGCAGCGTCGGTGTGGTACCGATCTCAGGTGAGAGCGAGGACGTCGCCACTCTGCTGTCGGCGGCCGACAGTGCCTGCGCGGCCGCCAAGGAAGCCGGCCGGAACCGCGTCTACAGCTTCCAGGAAAATGACATCGACCTGATGCGCCGACGCAAGGAAATGCAGTGGGCGGCGCGGATTAACAATGCGCTCGAGGAGTCACGCTTCGAACTGTTCCGCATGACGATTCAGCCGCTGCAGGTCGAGGACCCGGGCGAGCACTACGAATTGCTGCTGCGCATGAGGGACGAGAACGGCAAGATCATTTCGCCGGTGGACTTCATCAACGCGGCCGAGCGCTACGGTCTTACGCCGGCAATTGATCGCTGGGTCATCGAGAATGCGTTGCGCTGGCTGGTCTCCGAGGCCGACGAGCGCGAGCGGCTGACGATGTGCTCGATCAATCTGTCGGGCCAGAGCCTTGGCGATGACAAGTTCCTGCCCTTCGTGATCGACCAGTTCCACAGGAGCGGTATCGATGCGAAGAAGATCTGCTTCGAAATAACAGAGACGGCAGCAATCGCGAGCTTTTCACAGGCGAATCGTTTCATCCAGGCGCTCAAGGAACTGGGCTGCCGCTTTGCGCTTGACGATTTTGGCACCGGTCTTTCGTCGTTCGGCTACCTGAAGCATTTCCCGGTGGACTTCCTGAAAATCGACGGCAGTTTCGTCAAGGAAATCCTCCACGATCCGATTGACCGTGAAATGGTGCGCTCGATCAACGAGATCGGTCACCTGACCGGCAAGCAGACGATCGCTGAGTTCGCTGAGAACGAGGAGATCATCAACATGCTGCGCAGTCTCGGCGTGGACTATGCGCAGGGCTACGGCATCGCCTCCCCGCAACGCATTACGCGAGCGGCGGTCAACGAGTAACCCGCCAGCTTTCACGCGATGGCAGCGCCCGCAAGCCCGACCGGCAGCTCATCGGGAAATCTCGAACCTCATTGACAGGTCCACCGCGCGCAGGTGCTTCGTCAGGGAACCGACCGAGATGAAGTCAACGCCGGTCTCGGCGATTGCGCGCAGGGTCCCGTCGGTGACGCCCCCGGATGCTTCGAGCCTGATCGGTCCCCGCCGATGAGTCGCGTTGAGCTGCACGGCGCTGCGCAGATCCTCCAGACTGAATTCGTCAAGCAATGCCATGTCCGCGCCGGCATCGAGCACCTGCTGCAGTTCGTCGAGCGACTCGACTTCAACTTCGAGCGGGACAGCGGTGGCGCCGTCGCGGGCCGCCTGTACCGCCGCGGCAATCGAGCCGGCGGCAATGATGTGGTTTTCCTTGATGAGTATGCCGTCGTAAAGGCCGATGCGATGATTCCTGCCACCGGCGCATCGCACCGCGTATTTCTGCGCATTGCGCAGCCCGGGAATCGTCTTTCGCGTGTCGAGAATGCGGCAGGGCAGGCCGGCGACCAGGTCCACGTAATGGCGGGTCGTGGTTGCGGTGCCCGACAGGGTCTGCAGGAAATTGAGCGCAGTGCGCTCGCCGGTCAGCAGCGACCGGGCCGGCCCGCTGAGGTGGCAAAGCACGAGGCCCGCTTCGACCGGGGCCCCCTCGGCCACGTGCCAGTCGACCCGCACGGCGGCATCGACCTGCCGGAAGACTTCATCAAAATACGGTTGCCCACAAAGCACCGCGGCTTCCCGTGTGATGACCGTGGCGCGGCCGACGCTGGCCTCTGGTACCAGCGCGGCGGTCAGGTCCCCGTTGCCAAGATCCTCGGCGACTGCGCGGGCAACCGTTTCCCGGAGGTCGCCGGGCGTCGCGGTCATAATGGCAGCCTGCCGTGTGACGCGAAGGTCATGCAGAGCAGCATCGGCCAGCGGGTCAGGCCGGGCTCCCCGGAAGCCGCCCGAGGGCACTGCCAGTGCCAGCGCCAGCATGAAACCGGCCGTCAGTGTTCCGCGAACCGGATTGAGGGGATTAGACGCCAAGTTTGACTCCAGCCTGCGTGCGGCGCCGATGGTGCCCGCCGCGACTCGCTCTGCGTGCAACGCAAATTTGAAGATTAGACCAGGAGTCCCCATAATTCCACGCCCTCAATCGGCCCTTTGGGCAGCCGCGATGACGCAGTCCGGACCGACATCACCTTGTATCAACGTCTGTGTTCTCGACCCGCATGGCTGTTGCTCAGGTTGCGGACGGACAATGGACGAAATCACGCGTTGGGGTCGTATGAGCGCCCGTGATCAATGGTCTGTGATCGAGCGCCTGGCAAAATCGCCGGCGCCGCTCATGGGCAACAGCCGGTTGCGTTGAGCAGCCAGAGGTAGACATCGTGGATCTGAATGATCGAATCAAGGAAAAGTTGAGTTCCAAGCCCGTCGTGCTGTTCATGAAAGGCACGCCCGACTTCCCACAGTGCGGTTTCTCGGCCTCGGCCGTTCGTACGCTGGAGGCCTGTGGCGCCGAGTTTGCGTACGTGAATATCTTCGAGGATCCGGAGCTTCGCGAAGGCCTCAAGCAATACTCAAACTGGCCCACCTATCCCCAGGTTTATGTCGGCGGAGAACTGATTGGCGGATCTGACATCCTGGTCGAGATGTATCGCAAGGGCGAACTCCAGGAGATTCTCAAGGAAGCCGGGGCCGCCGGCTGAGGCCTGGCGCCCCCTCGTAAGCCGGGTCATTCGGAGTCCGGCTCGAGTCGCAGCCGCCGGTTGCAGACGCCAGGTGGAGCGATGACTCCAGCTGGCGTTGCTGTCTGTTCGCTGTCATCAGAGGCTCGGCCCTCCGCAGTCGTCCTGCCCGGCGTACGGAGGGAAGCGACCTTGGCTCCCTGCCAGCGGCCGCTCAGGCCGACTCTTCGGGCTCTGCCGATGCGTTGGCGAGCGACTCGAGGTACATGCCCTTGAAGCGGTTGCAGATAATGCAGAACAGTTCGGCGGTTCGTTCGGCATCGTAAATGGCCGAGTGAGCGCTGCTCGAATCCCATCCGATACCCGCCGCGGTGACCGCGCGTGCAAGGACAGTCTGGCCGAATGCAACGCCGCCCAGAGTCGCCGTATCGAAACTGGAAAACGGGTGGAAAGGGTTGCGCTTGATATCGGCGCGTTCCACCGCGGCGTTGAGAAAGCCAAGATCAAACGAGGCGTTGTGACCCACGAGGATCGCCCGCGTGCACTCCGCGTCGCGCACCGCCTGCCGGATCGGGCGAAAGAGCTGAGTGAGCGCTTCTTTCTCCGGCATGGCCGGTCGCAGCGGATGATGCGGATCGATTCCATTGACTGCCAGTGAGGCGGGATCGATCCGCGCACCGTGAAAGGGTTTGACGTGAAACCGGGATGTCGTACCGAGCTGAAGGTCGCCGGCGGCATTCATCTCGATCGGCACTGCGGCAATCTCGAGCAGTGCATCGGTACGCGCGTTAAATCCGCCCGTCTCGACGTCCACCACCACCGGCAGGAAGCCACGAAAGCGATCGGCGATTCGCGGTTGGTGGTCGGCGTCATGATTTATCAAGAGTCGAGTCTCCAGGCCAGCGTCGATCCGGCACGCAAGGGTACGATCCGGTCGGGCCCGTAGGCATAAGAATCAGGCACCTGCCAGGGTTCCCTGCGCAAGGTGATTTCGCCGGTATTGCGCGGCAGCCGGTAGAAGTCGGCTCCCCGTTCGGAGGCAAACGCCTGCAGGCGTTCGAGCTGACCGGCGGCTTCGAAGGCCTCTGCATACAGCTCGATCGCGGCGGGCGCTGAAAAGACGCCCGCGCAGCCGCAGGGCGCTTCCTTGGCATGGCGCGCATGCGGGGCGCTGTCGGTACCAAGGAAGAATCGAGCGTCGTCACTGCTGGCGGCGGCCAGTAGGGCTTCCCGGTCAGCTTCGCGCTTGAGCACGGGGAGGCAGTAGTGGTGCGGCCGGATGCCGCCTTCGAAAATCGCGTTTCGATTCATCAGCAGGTGTTGTGGTGTGATCGTCGCGGCGATATCGCCGCCGGAGGCCTTGACGAATTCGACGGCCCGGCGGGTCGTGATGTGCTCGAAGACGATCCGCAAACCCGGCACACGCTCGACGATGCGCATCAGCACGCGTTCGATAAAGACCTGCTCGCGGTCAAAAATGTCGACCGTCGCATCGGTGACCTCGCCGTGCACCTGCAGCACCAGCCGATGCTCCGCCATCGCCTCGAGCGCGGGCCAGACCTTGTCGATCGCCGTGACGCCCGCGTCGGAGTGCGTCGTTGCACCGGCGGGGTAGAGTTTTGCACCGACGCAGAAGCCGCTGCCTGCTGCGCGGCTGATTTCTTCCGGCGATGTCTGATCGGTCAGGTAGAGGGTCATCAGCGGCTCGAAATCCGCAGCCTCCGGCAGTGCAGAGAGAATTCGTTCGCGATAACGAGTAAGCCCCTGCGTGTCGGTCATCGGCGGGCTGAGGTTGGGCATGATCAGCGCGCGGGCAAAGCGCTTCGCGGTAAACGGCAGGACGGCAGCGAGGTGTTCGCCGTCACGGACGTGCAGGTGCCAGTCGTCCGGCCGGCGTAACGTCAGGGTCGTCACGATGCTTCCCGAAGGCCGTTCAGCAAGCTACCGTCCGACAGCAGCTGGTATCCGTAGCGGACACCGAAGCCGGTCATGTCGGTCGGTATGTGCGCAAGTCCACCCTTGCGCTCGCTGGCGGACAGGTCGATGTGCACCCACGGGATCTGCGGCTCGACAAACCGGTTGAGAAAGCGGGCAGCCAGAATGTGATCGCCGCTGCCGCGGACTGTGCACTGGAGAATATCGGCCACGGGTGTTTCGAGTTCGCGATCGAAGTCTCCGTCCATTGGGAAGCACCAGACGCGCTCGCCGCTGGCGCGGCCGGCCGCCTGCAAAGCATCCTGCAGTGCTGGACGGTTGGTGAACGCGCCGCTGTAGCGATCTGTCAGGGCCGCAACACAGGCGCCGGTCAGCGTGGCGAAGTCAAGAATGAACGACGGCTTCTCGCGTGCCGCAATGGCCAGCGTATCGGCCAGCACCATCCGGCCCTCGGCGTCACTATGCACGACCTGGATGGTGACGCCATTGCTCGCGCGAACGATCTCCTGCGGGCGGTAGGCCAGCGGACCAATTTCGTTCTCGGTCAGGGCCAGCCAGCAATCAATGGAAAAAGGCACCGCCGCCCGGCTGAGCGCCAGCATCGTTCCCACTGCGACCGAGCTGCCCTGCATGTCACCGTGCATCCGGTACATGCCTTTGTGCGGCTTGAGGTTGATTCCGCCGGTATCAAAGCAGATGCCCTTGCCAACCAGCGCGAGCTTCGGGGCCCGGCGCGGATTCTTCAGGGCGATAGCTGAGGCGCACGATCCCGGCGTCGCGATGCGCATTGGCCCTGGAGACGGCCAGGAACGCGCCGGCACCGAGGCGCTTCAGCGACTCTTCGCCGTGGAAACGGAATTGCCAGCCTTCGCGCTTCGCGAGGTCCTGCAGCGTGTGGCGATAGGCCAGGCAGTCGAGCTCGTTGGGCGGCAGTGTTGCCAGCCAGCGTGCCAGGTGATTGCCCTCGGCGACAGCCTGTACCTGGGTCGATGGAAAATCCTTCGCAGCTCCGATCTCGAGCCGCTGCAACGCGCTGCCCGGGTCCGGCTTCGACTTGCGCTGCGGCATCGGCGCCGCGCCTGCGAGCACGGCACTGGCCAGGGCTTCGAGCCAGTCACTGGCAACCGCATCGTCATAACCGACGCTGTAAAGGCGCAGTATCTCAGCGCCCGGTCTGGCGACTTCGCGGGCCAGCTTGCCGGCCAGTTCGAGGCGCTCGAAGGCGCCGCTGTCGGCGGCTCCAAAACCAATGGTAACCAGCGTGTGACGCGAGTTAGGCAGCCGCGCGGTGAGAATCGGGTGGGCACTGGCCTTGCAGGCGACGCGGTAGAGATCCTGCCACAGCCCGGCATTCGGCAGATTCGACAGAAGGGCCGGAGCCTGCGACCGGTCCAGAATGAAAATCGCGGCATCGACACGCGCCAGCGAGGGCTCCGTCATCGAAAATCGCCCCGGGCGGATCTCGACGCTGATCACAGCAGGTAGTTTGTGCGCCATAGTTACCTTGACCATATCGTGGGCTGCCCTGAGTATTAACAGCTTCTCGTGCCCTCTCGGGCCGCTGCGCGTCGAAGGAGGCGCCGCGGCATGCTAGCAGGGCGATGGCCTCAAATCATTACCGTGGTCGTAAAGTATGTTCGAAGCGTCGAAGATTGAGGACTCCGATCCGGTAGAAACGCGCGAATGGCTCGAATCGATCGACTCGGTGCTCAGCGTCAGCGGGGCCGAGCGCGCGCACTACCTGCTGGAGCGCCTGATCGACCACACGCGTCGCTCGGGCGCGTATCTGCCGTTCAGGCCGAATACGGCCTATGTCAATACGATTTCCCGCCAGCAGGAAATCGATTACCCGGGTGACCGCGCGCTTGAACGCCGTCTCGAAGCTTATATCCGCTGGAACGCGATGGCGATGGTGGTGCAGGCCAATCGCAAGAGTACCGAGTACGGCGGGCACATCGCGAGCTATGCCTCGGCAGCGACGCTGTACGAAGTCGGCTTCAATCATTTCTGGCGCGCGCGCAGCGAGCAGCACCCGGGTGACCTGGTCTATATGCAGGGGCATTCGGCACCGGGCATTTATGCGCGTGCGTTCCTCGAAGGCCGGCTTGACCAGGCCGACCTGGTCCGGTTCCGCCAGGAAGTGGGCGGCGGTGGCCTTTCGTCCTATCCCCATCCCTGGCTGATGCCCGATTTCTGGCAATTCCCGACCGTCTCGATGGGCCTTGGCCCGATGATGGCGATCTACCAGGCCCGCTTTCAGCGCTACCTCGAGCACCGCGAACGGGTCCCGCCGAGCGACCGGAAAGTCTGGTGCTTTCTCGGCGACGGGGAAACCGACGAACCGGAGTCGCTCGGGGCGATCACGATGCCGGTGCGCGAGCAACTCGATAATCTGGTATTCGTCATCAACTGCAACCTGCAGCGACTCGATGGGCCGGTACGCGGCAATGGAAAGATCATCCAGGAACTGGAAGCGGCGTTCCTCGGGGCGGGCTGGAACGTCATCAAGGTGATCTGGGGTTCACGCTGGGACCCGCTGCTGGCCCGGGACACGGAGGGTCTGCTGCGCCGACTGATGATGGAGTGCGTCGACGGCGAGTACCAGAACTTCAAGGCAAAGGACGGTGGCTACACCCGCGAGCATTTCTTCGGTAAGTACCCGCAACTCGCCGAGATGGTCGCGAACATGTCCGACGAAGACATCTGGCGTCTCAATCGAGGTGGCCACGACGCCCGAAAGGTTTTCAATGCGTATCACGCCGCAGTCAACCATCGCGGCCAGCCGACCGTGATTCTCGCCAAGACGGTCAAAGGCTACGGCATGGGCCGGGCCGGCGAGGGACAGAACACCACACACCAGCAGAAGAAGCTGGGCGAGGAAGCACTGAAGGCGTTTCGCGACCGTTTCAACATTCCTCTGTCCGATGAGGAGATCGCCGAAGTGCCGTATTACCGGCCCGCGGAGTCAAGCGAGGAACTCAAGTACCTCAGGGAGCGGCGGGAGCGGCTTGGCGGGTTCCTGCCGAGACGGCACCGGCAGGCGCCGGTCCTAGAAGCGCCCGCGCTCGAGGCCTTTGCGTCATCGCTGGAATCGAGTGGCGACCGGGAAATCTCGACGACGATGGCACTGGTGCGCATGCTCTCCATGCTCGTCAAGGACAAGAAGATCGGCCCGCACATCGTGCCGATCGTACCGGATGAGGCGCGTACCTTCGGCATGGAAGGCATGTTTCGCCAGATCGGCATCTACTCGTCGATGGGGCAGCTCTATACACCTCAGGATGCCGACCAACTGCTCTATTACCGGGAAGACAAAAAAGGGCAGATCCTCGAGGAGGGGATCAACGAGGGGGGCGCAATCTGCAGTTGGACCGCCGCCGGTACCGCCTACTCGAACTACGGGGTCAGCATGATTCCGTTCTACATCTTCTATTCGATGTTCGGTTTTCAGCGCGTTGGCGATTTCTGCTGGGCCGCCGGTGACCAGCAGGCGCGCGGTTTCCTGATCGGCGCGACCGCCGGGCGAACCACGCTGGCCGGCGAAGGTCTCCAGCACCAGGACGGTCACAGCCAGCTCGTCGCAACGACGATTCCGAATTGTGTTGCCTACGACCCGACCTACGCTTACGAACTGGCCGTGATCGTGCAGGATGGTCTGCGGAGGATGTACGCCGAGCAGGAAAACGTCTTCTATTACATCACCTGCATGAACGAAAACTATCGCCATCCGTCCATGCCGGACGGAGTCCGCGAGGGCATTCTCAGCGGAATGTACAAGTTGCGCGCCGGTGGCCAGGGCAAGGTCAGGGTCAACCTGCTCGGCGCAGGAACGATCCTGCGCGAGGTGCTGGCCGCGGCCGAGCTGCTCGAATCCGAGTTCGGTGTCCCGGCCGATGTGTTCAGCGTGACGAGTTTCTCCGAGCTGCGCCGCGAGGCCCTGGATGCCGAGCGCTGGAACCTGCTGCACCCGGCTGAACCGCGCCGCGTGCCGTACGTGCAGCAGTGTCTTGCGGCCCAGAGTGGACCGTTCGTTGCGGCGACCGACTACATGCGTACCGTGCCCGACCAGATCCGGCAATGGGTGCCGGAGACTCTGCACGTGCTGGGTACCGACGGCTACGGACGCAGCGACAGTCGGGCCGAACTGCGCGGCTTTTTCGAGGTGGACCGTCGCTACATCGTCATCGCGGCGTTAAAGGCACTGGCAGACTCAGAACGGCTCGATGTGGCAACGGTGCGCAGTGCGATCCGGCGCTTCAAGATCGATCCCGACAAGCCCAATCCCGTAACCGTCTAGGAAGCATCGCGTTGACTACGCTAATTGAAGTGCGCGTCCCGGACCTCGGGGACTACCGGGATGTCGAAGTCATCGAGATTGCGGTTTCACCCGGTGACACCGTAGCGCTCGAGGACGCGCTGATCACGCTCGAGACCGAGAAGGCGACGATGGATGTTCCTTCGACGGCTGCGGGGATCGTCCGTGAGTTGAAGGTTCAGCGCGGCAGCCATGTCTCGCAGGGCGACCTCGTTGCGATTATCGAGGCGGCGTCGGCAGTGGCAGGCGGCCCTGAGCCCGGGCAGGCCGATCCGGCTGCTCCGGGCAGGCCGCGAGAGGTTGCGACAGAAGGCGCTGTGCCATCGCCCGGGCCGGTTGCCCCCGGGCCGACGGAGCCTGTGACCGTCGCGCCCGCGGCGCCCGCGCAGGGCGTGGTGGTTGACGAGCCCGGCTTTGCGCGCGCACACGCCAGCCCGTCCGTTCGACGTTTTGCACGGGAACTCGGCGTCGACCTGGCGCAGGTCAAGGGCAGCGGTGCGAAAGGGCGCATCCTCGACAGTGACGTCAAGGCGCACGTAAAGCGCGTGCTGACCGAAGGGACGAGCGCCGCATGGCCGGCCGTTCCGCGCGTCGAGTTCGAGTCCTACGGTCCCGTTGAGCGCAGGCCGCTGACCCGAATCCAGAAGATCGCGGGGCCGCGTTTGCATGCGAGCTGGGTAAACATACCGCACGTGACCCAGTTCGACGAGGCCGACATCACGGAGCAGGAAGCGACCCGCGCGCGGCTCAAGGACGATGCCGCCAGACGTGGCGTCAAGTTGACGCCACTGGCCTTCATCATGCGTGCCTGTGCGCGTGCTTTGCAGGAGTTTCCGCAGTTTGGCGCCTCGCTCGATGAGGCGGCCGGTGAGCTGGTGTTTAAGCAATACATCCACATTGGCTTCGCGGCGGACACGCCGCAGGGACTGGTGGTGCCGGTCGTGCGCGACGCGGACCGTAAGGACATATTTGAGCTGGCACGGGAGCTGGCGGAACTCAGTGAGCGGGCCCGCGCCGGCAAACTGGCCGGCGAGGAGATGCGTGGCGGCTGCTTCACGATATCCAGTCTCGGTGGCATCGGCGGCACGGCTTTCACGCCGATCATCAATGCGCCGGAGGTTGCGATCCTGGGCGTATCCCGGGCGACACACAAAGCGGTCCTGAAAGACGGCACATTCGTGCCCCGCCTCATGCTGCCGCTGTCGCTTTCCTATGATCACCGGGTCATCGACGGCGCGGGCGCCGCTCGCTTCACGACCCGGCTCGGCAGTTTGCTCGGCGATGTGGCCGGTCTGCTGCAAGCGGTACCTTAGCCAGACAACGGAGTGCGATGACTTGGGTACTTCTGCGAAAGCTTCGGCATCAAAAATCAGGATCCGTGTTCCGGATCTCGGTGAAGTAAAAGAGGCGGACGTCCTCGAGGTCCTGGTCAGGGTCGGGGATCGCGTCGATACCGAGTCACCGCTGATTACGCTGGAAAGTGACAAGGCGACGATGGATGTTCCCTCCAGCGGCTCGGGCGTGGTGACGGCTGTCCTGGTCGCTGCGGGCGCAAAGGTGACGAGCGGAGCCGCCATCATCGAATTACGGCCCGACGCCTCAGCAGGCGACGAGGAAGCCGATACGCACTCGAGCCTGCGCGCCGCCGAACCTTACGGTGGTGAGCCCTACCTGGACACGGTGCCGATCACGCCGCTCCCGGCGCAGGAGACCGCGCGCACGGGGCCGGACGATCGGGCGGACGAGGAGCAAGCGACGACAGCAGCGGCCAGCGCACCCGGGCCGGAGCCGGTCGGCCAGACCTTCGATTTCGATCTGGCCGTGCTCGGTGCAGGTCCCGGTGGTTATACCGCAGCATTTCGCGCGGCCGATCTGGGGCTGAAAGTCGCGCTGATCGAGCGCTGGCCTGAGCTCGGTGGCGTCTGTCTCAACGTCGGGTGCATTCCGTCGAAAGCGTTGCTGCACGCCGCCGGGATCATCGAGGAAGCAGAGGCAATGGCCGAGCGCGGCGTGACTTTCGGCAAACCGAGTATCGACGCCGGGAAACTGCGCGACTGGAAGAATGCCGTGGTGGGCCGGCTGACCGGCGGACTCGACGCGCTCGCCAGGCAGCGTAAGGTCAGCGTAATCCGTGGCAGTGCGGAGTTCGCATCGCCGCATGCGTTCAAGGTGGACGATGGCACGACCGTCCGATCGGTGAGTTTCGCGCAGTGCATCATTGCCGCCGGATCGGAGTCGACGGCTTTGCCCGGCCTGCCGGATGATCCGCGAATCATTGATTCGACCGGTGCCCTGGAACTCGACCTGCCCGAGAGCCTGCTGGTCATCGGTGGTGGCATCATCGGTCTGGAGATGGCGACGGTCTACGCGGCCCTCGGAGTCCGCGTCAGTCTCGTCGAGTTGCAGGACGGATTGATGCCCGGTTGCGATCGAGATCTGGTTCGACCTTTGCAGAAACGCATCGCATCGCGATATGAGCGCATCCTGCTCGGTACCCGGGTTACCGAGGTCGAGCCCGCCTCCGATGGGCTGCGGGTCACGTTCGAGGGACGCGACGCGCCGGAACCGCAACTCTACGACAAGGTGCTGGTCGCTGTCGGACGCTCACCCAATGGGGGTCTCATTAACGCCGACGCGGCCGGCGTCAACGTTGACGAGCGGGGTTTCATCGGGGTTGACCGGCAGATGCGGACCAATGTTTCCCACATTTACGCAATCGGCGACGTGGTTGGTCAGCCGATGCTGGCTCACAAGGCGACCCACGAAGGCAAAGTGGCGGCGGAGGTTGCCGCCGGGATGAAAAGTTTCTTCGACGCGCGCCTGATCCCGTCGGTGGCCTACACGGACCCCGAGATTGCCTGGGCGGGACTGACCGAGACTCAGGCGAAGGCGCAGGGCATCGCCTACGAGAAGGGCGTGTTCCCGTGGGCGGCGAGCGGCCGAGCGCTGGCACTGGGGCGTGAGGAAGGCTTCACGAAGCTGCTCTTCGACCCGTCGTCGGGTCGCATTGTCGGCGGCGGAATCGTCGGCACCAACGCCGGGGAACTGATTGCGGAGATCGTGCTGGCCGTTGAAATGAACGCCGACGCTGCGGACATTGCATTGTCGATCCACCCGCACCCGACGCTGTCGGAGACCGTTGCGATGGCCGCCGAGGCATTTGACGGCACACTGACGGACCTCTATCTGCCGAAGAAAAAGAAGGCCGCCGCGACCCGGGAAAAAGGCTGAGTCCCAAGCCAACGCGAGAGTGCAGGCCAGTGAAACCAGCGTTGACAAGGACCCTGCGGCTGCTTGGCCTGCTCGAGCCGGGCCGGCGAGTCGAGCACCGGATTCGTTCGGGACAGCCGCGCGCGCTGCCCGATGTCGTCATCATCGGCGCCCAGAAATGCGGCACCAGTTCGCTGCACAATTACCTCGTGCAGCACTCCGGCATCATCGCGCCGCAGCGCAAGGAAGTGCATTACTTCGATTTGAACTATCAGCGTGGCGAGGCCTGGTATCGCGCCCATTTCGGGCGACCTGGCGAACCGGGCCTGAATATCGACAGCAGCCCCTACTATCTCTTTCATCCGCAGGTTCCGGCGCGAATGCATGCGCTACTGCCCGAGGCGAAGTTGATCGCCGTACTGCGTGACCCGGTGCGGCGCGCGTACTCGCATTACTGGCACGAGCGCGACAAGAAGCGTGAGACGCTGTCGTTCGAAGACGCGATAGCGGCGGAGCCGGACCGGATCAACGAACCCGCCCGGCGGCTGGCTGCCGGGGAAATCCAGTCGAGTCGCGAACACCAGCTGCACAGTTATCTCGCCCGGGGTCGTTACGCCGAACAGCTCGAACGCTGGATGGCCCTTTATCCACGCGAACAGCTACGAGTCATCCGATTTGAAACGCTGGTACGCGAGCCACTGGCAACGCTCAACACGACGCTGGAATTTCTGGGCCTGCCTGCGCTGCAGTCGGCGCAGCTCGAGCCACGCAACACGCGAAAGTATCCGCCGATGAAACCAGAGACGGTCACTTCATTGCGGAAGTATTTCGCAACGCACAACGTGCGTCTCGAGCAACTGCTGGGCCTCGAACTTGACTGGAGCTGACGGGCGGCCGGGCGCCGATTCCGCTGGCGCTCCTGGCAGCGGTGAAGACCGGGAGCAGGTGTCGGAATGCTGAGGCTGGGCATCGATCTGGGTGGCACCAAGATAGAGATTATTGCGCTCGATGATGCTTCGGTCGTTCGCCTTCGCCGTCGCATACCGGCACCGCAGGGCGACTACCCCGCAACGCTCGCGGCGGTCGAGGCACTGGTGGGTACGGCGGAGGCTGCCCTTGCGGCTCGTGGCACCGTGGGTGTGGGCATTCCGGGAGCGGTGTCACACGCCACCGGGAGGGTCAAGAATGCGAATTCGACCTGGCTTATCGGACAGCCCCTGAAGCAGGACCTCGAGCGGCGGCTGGCGCGCGAAGTGCGTGTTGCTAACGACGCAAACTGCTTTGCGCTTTCCGAAGCGGTCGATGGTGCCGGGCAGGGCTGCGGCGTCGTGTTTGGAGTGATTCTCGGCACCGGCGTCGGTGGTGGTCTGGTCGTGCAGCAGCGCGTGCTCGAGGGAGTGAACCGGATTGCCGGGGAATGGGGTCACAATCCACTGCCGCTCCCCACGCATTCCGACCAACCTCTGCCCACCTGCTATTGCGGTCGTCGCGGCTGCATCGAGACCTATCTTTCAGGCCCGGGCCTGTCGGCCGATCATCGCCGTTCGACCGGCGAGGCGCGCTCGCCGGTCGACATCGCAGCGGCGGCTGCACGGGGTGAGCCGACCTGCGTGGCAACAATGGCGCGCTTTGAGCGCCGTCTCGCGCGCGCGCTGGCCGGCGTCATCAATATCGTCGATCCGGACGTGATCGTGCTTGGCGGCGGGCTGTCGAACATCGACACGCTGTATGAGCGCGTGCCGGCGCTGTGGGTCGATCAGGTGTTCTCAGACCGCGTCGATACACGCCTGGTGCGTAACCGCCATGGCGATTCAAGCGGAGTCCGCGGTGCGGCCTGGTTGTGGGGCCAGGGTGAAAGGCGCTAGCGCGCGAAGCGCTGCCGCAACCAGTAATCAATGCTCAGATAGCGTCCACCCCCGGTGAACAGCAAGGCCAGCAGCATCACGAAGTAGGTGACGGCCCACTCGACACCACTGTTGGAGACGACAAAGCTGCCCTGGCCGGTGAGCCAGTCGTAGTTGCCGTTCTCTTCCAGGATCCTGCGTGCCTCCACAAGGCGCTCGCTGGCTTCGGCGGCATCCCGGGCCTCAATGCCCAGCGTGAATTCGCTTGCAAACGGGCTCTTCGAGTCGTGCACGGCCTGCCAGCCGTTGTCCCAGTGAACGCTGGTCGCGGCCACGATCATGGTGGCCATCAGGGGAACGACGACTATTCGCGTCCCGAGTCCGATCAACAGCAGGGCCGCGCCGAGGATCTCGCTGGCAGTGGCCAGCAAGGCCATCAGCAGCGGGGCCGGCAGGCCAAGGCCCCAGTCGACATTACCAAACCACTCGACGACCTCGCTGAAGCCGCTCGCCTTGTTCATGCCGGCTACCCAGAACACCGGCACCAGGTAGAGGCGCAGCGCCAGTGGGCCGAGAAAATCGACTGCTTTGAGCCGGTCGGGAAGCGCGTAGATCGCTTTAAACAGTTTGTGGGTCATTGCGTGTCTGTCCCATGTTGCGCTTCGGCAATGCGCGACCCGGATGGGAGGACGTGGCATGCCTTCCATAGAGAGGACCGGCAAGCCGCAAGGATTATTGCGGTTCTTTCTTCGTGCGGCGTGTGCCGAGCAGCACCTCGTGCGACCTGAGGTTCAGCAACGCCTCCTGCCCCCCGGTCAGCACCTGCTCACGCTCGATCTGAGGTAACTCATCGGCCAGCGCCTCGAGCTGCTGCCGACCGCTCAGCCCGGGGTGCTGCCGCAGGCGTTCGACCAGACGCATCGTAACGGCATTGATCTGCATGAAACTCACCGAATCGTCCGTGCCCCGGTAGACAACGTAAAAAGACGGCTCTGCCGGCGCCGCGGCAGGCTGATAGTCCGGTGAGAGCCGGTGAACCGGATAGCGGTAGGCCAGTGGCCAGGCCAGGGGCGAGAGCACCGGTTTCCCCGCGAGCAGGTCACCGTCCGGGTCGCAGTCGGCATCTTCCAGTGTGGTCTCTTCGACACCGAGTGCGAGTTCAACCCATTCGTAATGGGCCAGTTCATGCAGAAACCGCGGGTCCGTGTCGTTCGCGGCGCGTTCCTCTGCGAGATAGCTGAGAAACTCCTGCGGGATCTCCAGAAACAACGGCGTGTCGCAGCGATGGTCGCGATAGAAGTCCCGCACCAGTGCTTCCCAGCGCTGTTCGCCGAGGATCCGATTCAGTACCGGGAACGTGCCGGCGAGAAACCCCGAAACATTATTGAAAAAAAGTTCGCGGTAGATCTTCATGCGGCGATCTTCGACATCGCCGGGCGCAGGTGTCCGATCAGGATCGCGTATGTGAGCGGCGAACCCGTACTGCAGTTCGCGCAGGCGGTTCTTGTTCACTGCGGATTCACCGGGAGCGGGCCTCGCGGCCCGGTGCAGGAGGTGCAAACTGCGCCTGGATGCGACGGATCGTGTCGACTTCGCCGAGCAGTTCATCGAGCGGTGGAATGTTGAAATCACGCTCGAGTATCGTGGGTTTGACGCCGCAGTGAGCATAGGTCTCTGCCAGCAGCTCCCATACCGGGTCGATGACATCGGCGCCGTGTGTATCGACGCGAAGGTCCTCGGCTTCAACGTAGTGACCGGCGACGTGAAGGTAAACGACGCGCTCGACGGGAATCGCGCGAAGGAACTGCAGCGCATCGTAGCGATGATTGATGCTGTTGACGTAAATGTTGTTCACGTCGAGCATCAGGTCGCAGTCCGCTTCATCGAGCACGGCATTGAGAAAAGCGATCTCGCTCATCTCCTGGCCGGGTGCGGCGTAATACGAGACGTTCTCCATCGCGATCCGCCGACCCAGCGCATCCTGGACTTCGCCTATCCGGCCCGCGACGTAGCGCACGGCTTCCTCGGTGAAAGGGATGGGCATCAGGTCGTAGAGGTGCCCGTCGTCGGAGCAATAACTCAGGTGCTCCGAGTAATAGAGGATCCCGAAATCGTCCAGGAATTTTCGCAACTGGGTCAGGAATGCCCGGTCGAGCGGCGCCGGCCCGCCGATGGAAAGCGAAAGCCCGTGATTCAGGAACCGGTACTGCTCGGTCAGTCTTCGAAAGCGTTTGCCGTTGATTCCGCCCACGCGCATCCAGTTCTCCGGCGCGACTTCGAAGAAGTCAACCGGCAGCTGCCAGTCGCGCCCGGCCAGTTCGGGCAGCATCGAACGACGCAGGCCGAGTCCCACGCCGTGCAGTTCATGGATGTCGCTGACGGTATCTTTCATCGTGTCCACGCCGGGCATCATTGTCCAGAGAACAGACCGGCTGAGTCGGCAGACTATTTCCGCGCACCGGCGATACGGTGCAGCGCATCGAGATAGGCGGCTTCATTCGGTGGCAGCCCCGATCGCTGGCTGTTCCAGAGCGCCTCACCGAGGCACTCGATCATCCGATGCTCCGCTTCGTGATGGTTGCCCAGGCGAATGGACAGTCGCCGGTGTATTTCGCGGATACCGGCCGGTCGGTCGGTCGCGACCTGCTCGCGCACCGCCAGATGCATGCCCATGTGCAGGAACGGATTGGACTGGCCGTCTTCCGGGCGGTACTCGTGTTCGACCGCCTCGCCATTGGCTTCGATGCTCGGCAGGTACTCGGGGTGCTGCTCGATCACCGTTGCGATCTGCTCTTCGAGCGGCTCCATGGGCACGCCTTCACAGCGCTTGCGCCAGGCTTCAGTGTACATGCGGCGCAGGCTCGTTCGGTCCTTGTCGTGAAAGAAAGGCAACGGCTTCAGGCCGTCCGGCGTCCGCTTTGCCGGGCGCGAGGCGTCTCGCGACCCGGGCTTACCGCCGGCGTCTTGTGCTTGAACTCACACAAGTCGGCGATCGGGCAGACCGGGCACTCCGGTCTGCGCGCCTTACAGATGTACCGTCCGTGCAGGATCAGCCAGTGATGCGCGTCCAGCAGGAATTCCTCAGGTACGAGTCGCAGCAGGCGGTCCTCGACTTCGCGCACGGTCTTGCCGGGCGCGATGCCCGTTCGATTGGCCACCCGGAAGATATGCGTGTCGACGGCCATCGTCGGCTGGCCAAAAGCGGTGTTGAGTACAACGTTTGCCGTCTTGCGGCCGACACCGGGCAGCGCCTCCAGGGCCTCGCGCCGATCAGGCACCCTGCCATTGTGCTGATCGATGAGCATCTGGCAGGTCGCAATGATGTTCTTCGCCTTGCTCTTGTAGAGGCCGATCGAGCGTATGTATCGCGACAGCCCGTCCAGGCCAAGCGCGCAAATGTCGGCCGGTGTATTGGCAACCGGGAACAGACGGGCGGTTGCCTGGTTGACGCTCTTGTCGGTGGCCTGCGCGGAAAGAATGACCGCGGTCAGCAATTCGAATGGTGTCGTGTAGTGCAGTTCGGTGCGCGGTTGCGGGTTCAATTCGCGCAGTCGCGTGAAAATTTCCTGCCGCTTCGCCTTGTTCATTGGTTCACGGAATCAGCGCTGTGCACGCCGTCCTCTGTGATGTCGGTCGCGCCGGCCCGTTGCGCGCGCCCGTTGTGCCAGGCCACCAGCAGGCCAAGAATGATGAACGCGCCCGGTGGCAGCAGCGCAAACAGCCAGCCATGCTGCTCCGGAAAAAAGTGCAGCCCGAAATTCTGTGCGCCTTCGCCGAACAGCAGGTCCATGTCGGCGCCCAGGCTGCCGCGTCCAAGCAACTCGCGTGTCGCGCCCAGTGCAAGCAGGACGAGGGCAAAGCCGGTCCCCATCGCCAGCGCGTCAAGCAGCGACTCACTGAGCGGACGACGCGATGCAAATGCTTCGGCTCGCCCGAGCACGAGACAGTTGGTGACGATGAGCGGCAGGAAGATGCCAAGTGAATCGTGCAGGCCGGGTAACCAGGCGGCGGTCAGGAGTTCCACCGTGGTCACGGCCGCGGCGATCGTGATGACAAACACGCCCAGGCGAATTTCGGGCAGCAGCCAGCGGCCCACCAGTGCGGCGATCGTGTTGCTGGCCAGCAGTACGGCGATGGTCGCGATGCCGAGGCCCAGCGCGTTGGCCACTGACGTGCTGACCGCAAGCAGTGGACACAGTCCCAGGAGCTGTACCAGCCCCGGGTTGTTGTCGCGCAATCCATCGCGCACGATTGCGCTGATGCGGCCTGTCTCTGGGGTTGCGTTCATGGCCAGGCGGGTTCCGTCAGTCGTGCTCATATGGAAGTTTTAGTTATTTTAAACAGATAGTTAAGCACTAATTCTCGAATGAGAGTCACCTCAGTCCTGCCGGCTGACCGGCGTACGGGCAACCAGGGGTGTCGTTGCGGCCATGGTCGTGATCGGCTGCGCGGTCATTGTAACTGTCTGCGGACGGGACTCGCGCGGTCCGGCCGCGCCAGTCGAAGCGCAGGTTTTCACGGGTTCGCCGCCTCCTCTGGCAGTTTGGCGAAAACCAGATCGCGGTTCTTCTCGAACCACGTCAGCGTCCTGAACACGGCGTCAACCACGGCCCGGGGCGTTACGGTTGCCCCGGTGAACTGGTCGAACTCGCCGCCATCCTTGCGAACTTTCCATTTCTCCGCCGGGGGGTTGCCGAGTGACCGGCCGCTGAAGACCAGGATCCAGTCGGACTTGCGTTCATCGATTCCGTCGCCCAGACCGGGGGTCTCCCGGTGGCTGAAGACCCGCACGCCCAGCAGTCTGCCCTCGACGGCAATACCGACGACCAGCCGGATCGAGCCGCCGTAACCGCCGGGGGCGTAGGGCATGATCACCGCCGCGACCGGCTTGCCGTCCAGCCGGGCGCGAAAGACCGGGACGGCGTCGTTCGTGCCGAGCAGGTCGACATCGCGAACCTCTATCTGGTCAGCGAGAATGTCATTGTCGTGTTTCGTGTCGCCGAGCACCGCGGCGAAGCGCGCGACCTGGCGGGCGCGCTGGGCTGCAGCGATACGATCACGGCTGGCGTCAAACACGATGGCGAGCAGTCCTGCGGCGATCGCCCCCGCGACGGCCAGCGTCAGCGCCGCACGCAGCGGGCGCCGCCAGGTCCTGTCAGCGCTTTGCATGGCCATAGATTCGCGGCACCGTGTAGCGATCGATGAGTGGCGCGGCCAGGTTCATCAGCAGCACCGCGAAGGCGATGCCATCCGGATACCCGCCCCAGCTGCGAATGGCCCAGGCGATGGCGCCGATTCCGGCTCCGTAAATGAGGCGCCCACGGTCACTGGTAGCAGCGGATACGGGGTCCGTCGCAATGAAGAAGGCCCCCAGCATTGTTGCACCGGAAAACAGGTGGAACAGCATGCCCGCGTAACGTCCCGGGTCGAATGCGTGCGCGAGCATTGCCGGCAGCGCAAGAGCGGCGAGCATGGCCACAGGGATCTGCCAGCGGATGATGCCGCGGAAAAGCAGGTACAGGCCGCCGAACAACGCGGCTGCATTGAGCCACTCGTGGCCCTCGCCGCCGAGCGTTCCAAACGATGGCCCGGAAAAAATCTCGCTCATCGTAAATCGCTGGCCGAGACCGGTGCGCAGCGCATCCAGCGCGGTGGCACCTGTGTATCCGTCCCAGCCGGGCAGTGCGGCATCGAGGCCGCCGGAAAATGTCTGCAGCGTGAGGCTTGCCAGGGCCGGCCAGTCCTGGCCGGCCGCGGTGACCGGAAGGGGCCAGTGAGTCATTTCTACGGGAAACGAAACCAGCAGCATCGCATAGCCGACCATGGCCGGGTTGAACGGATTGTGACCCAGGCCACCGTACAGATGCTTTCCAATCAGCACGCCGAATGCCGTGCCCAGCGCAGTCAGCCACCAGGGCAGGGTCGGCGGCAGCGAAACGGCCAGCAGGCAAGCGGTCACCAGTACGCTGCCATCGCGCAGCGCCGTGCTCGAGGGCCGGCCACGCGCGCGCAGCGCAAGCGATTCGGCCGCCAGTGCGGTCGGGCAGGCGATGGCCAGCTGCAGTACCAGGCCGGGACCGAAGAGCATCAGCTGCGTGATGCCCAGCGGTAGCAGGGCCATCATGACCTGCATCATTACTGCGGGCACGCTGCGGCCGGCGACGGTATGCGGAGACGGTGAAGTTTCGAATTGCATCGTCCCGCTCGTCAGCGCGTCTCGCCACGCGCGCGTCGCCGCGCCTGCTCGAAGGCGTCGCGCTCCGCCGCGGCTTCGGCCGCGAGCCGCCGCTGGTGGCGCTCGAAGCGGTCGCGAGATTCGGTGGCCCGGACGCGTTCCTTTTGCTTCTGGCGCACCCGCTGGCGCGAATCACGGAACGCCGCGGTCAACGCAATCTGGCTGGGACACACGTAGTCGCAGCAGCCGCAGAGAATGCAGTCGGTTGCGCCCAGTGATTCGAGACGGTCGAGATCCCCTGCGAGCGAGGCCCGATGCAGGCTCTGCGGCAGCAGCCCGATCGGGCAGGCCTGAGCACAGTCGCCGCAGCGAATGCATGTCATCGCCGAACCGCGCGGCTGAAAATCCCCCTCGCAGGCGACGATGACGCAACTCATCGCCTTGTTGAGCGGAATCCCATCGCTGGCCAGCGCGCGGCCCATCAGGCTGCCGCCGGCGATCAGTCGTTGCGGCTCGCCGCAGTAGCCACCGCATGAATCGATGAGCGAAGCAATCGGGGTGCCGATCCGTGCCTCGAGGTTACCCGCCTCGGCTACCCCGCTGCCGGTCAGGGTGACGATTCGGCTGACCAGCGGCTCTCCGGTCTGCAGCAGGCGAGCGACGGCAGCCGCCGTTGCGACGTTCTGGCACAAGACGCCGACGTCGGCCGGCAGGCCGCCGCTGGGCACTTCGTTGCCGGTCAGGGCGGCGATCAATTGCTCCTCGGCGCCGGAAGGGTACAGGGTCGGCAGGGTGAGCAGTTCGATGCGCTCGTCAGCGGATGCCGCCAGAGCTGATCGCAGCGACTCGATCGCTTCAGGCTTGTCGTCCTCGACTGCGATCGTGCAGCGCTCGAGCCCCGCGACGTGCATCAGGGCCTGTGCGCCCAGCAGGATTTCGCCGGCCCGCTCGCGCATCAGCACGTCGTCGCAGGAGATCCACGGTTCGCACTCTGCTCCATTGAGAATCAGCTGCCGGGCCCGTTGCGTCCTTGCTGCACTGAGCTTGCTCGCCGTCGGGAAGGCCGCCCCGCCCAGCCCCACGATGCCGCCCTCGTGCAGATGTGCCCGCAACGCATCCGGTGCCTGCGAAGAATAATCCGCAATCGGCGAGCGTCGCGGATCCGGTTCGTCCGAGCCGTCGTTCTCGATAATCACGCACAATCCGTCGCCCTCGGTCGGCGCCTGCCGGTCGATTTCGACGACCCGTCCGGCGACCGGCGAATGCACCGGTGCGCAGCGCGTGTCATCGCTGCGTGCCAGCGTTGTTCCTACGAAGACCTTCTCGCCCTGGCGCACCACGGGCGTGGCGCTCGAACCGTTACCCTGGTCCATCGCCAGCGTCATGCGCTCGGGCGCCGGCGCACGTTCCAGAGGCCGCTGCAGCGCCCGTGCCTTGTGCGCATCGAGACGCAGGCGTGCCGAGTACGGTGTCCGTGCGCTCATGCCAGGAGCTGTGTGGGCGCCGTTGCGCCGACGGCAGGTAACGGGCGCAGCTCGATGCAGTCGACCGGGCAGGGCGCCAGGCAAAGCTCGCAACCGGTGCACTGCTCGGCGATCACGGTGTGCATGAACTTCGCGGCCCCGGTAATCGCATCGACCGGACACGCCGGCAGGCACAAGGCGCAGCCGATGCACCGCCGCTCGTCAATCCAGGCCACCGACGGTGGTTTTTCTTCCCCGTATCGGGAATCGACCGGCCGGCGCTCGCGTCCCAGCAGGTCAGCCAGTGCGGTCACCGTTGCCTGCCCGCCCGGCGGGCAACGATCGATCTGGGCCTCGCCTCTGGCGACGGCCTGTGCGTAGGGCCGGCAACCCGGAAACAGGCACTGCGCGCACTGGGTCTGCGGCAGCAGCGCTTCAATCTCCGCGACCAGACTGTCCTCGTCCGGGCGCAGGCGCGTCGCGGCCCATCCGAGCGCCGCGCCGATGAGCAGTGCAATCGGCACGGTCATCGCGATGGCCGGGTACAGCGTCCCTGCGTTCATCTTCCACCCAGGCCGCTGAAACCCATGAACGCCAGTGCCATCAGCCCGGCGGTGACGAGCGCAACGGGGGCACCACGAAAGGCGCGCGGCAGGTCAGCGTCCTCGAGTCGTTCGCGCAATGCGGCGAACAGCAGCAGTACGAGTCCAAAACCCGCTGCGGCCGCCGCGCCGAAGACCAGCGATTCGATGAGGTTGTGACCCAGGTTCTCGTTCATCAGCGCAACGCCCAGCACGGCGCAGTTCGTCGTGATCAGGGGCAGGAATACGCCAAGCAGTTCGTAGAGGACCGGACTGGAGGAGCGCACCATCAGTTCGGCCAGTTGCACGACACCGGCGATCAGCAGAATGAACGTGATCGTTCGAAGGTACTGGAGGCCCAATGGCTCGAGTACCCAGTGAGAGACGGAATAGCTGAGACCGGATGCGAGCGTGAGCACAAACAGGGTCGCCAGCGCCATGCCGACGGCCGCATCGAATCGGCGACTCGCGCCGACAAACGGACACAAGCCAAGAAAGCCGGTCAGGACGAAATTGTTGACGATGCTTGCGCCTAGCGCGAGCAGCAGCAGGTCGGACATGGGCGCCCGTACAGATTGCGATACGGGCCCTAGTCTAGCGTGACCGACGCCGGACTTGCCGGTCGGGTTCGAGACCGGCCGCTACTTGACCTTCATGCCGGAGCGGGCGCCGCTGTCTGGCGAGAGCAGGAAAATATCCCTGCCGCCCGGACCGGCCGCCAATACCATGCCTTCGGAGGTGCCGAATCGCATTTTGCGTGGCGCGAGGTTGGCAACGGCCACGACAAGACGGCCGACCAGTTGCTCGGGATCATAGGCCTGGCGGATGCCGGCAAAAACCGTGCGCTTTTCGCCGCCGATGTCGAGCTTCAGTTCGAGAAGCTTGTCGGCGTCGGCCACGACGCGAGCCGCCTCGATGCGGGCAATTCGCAGGTCGATTCGTGCGAAATCGTCGATTCCGATGGTTTCCAGGAAAGCCGGCCCGCCATCGGCAGGCGCCGCGGTCACCGGTGGCGGCGGGCCCTGGTCCGTCGTCGGTTGCAGGCTGGCGGCTGCCTCGGCCAGCAGCGCCTGCGTGGCCTTTTTGTCCACGCGGATAGCCAGCGCTTCGTACGGGCCGATGACGCGGCCAAGCAGCGGCGAGCCGGCATCGTCCCAGTGCCGGGAGGCGAGCCCGAGGAAGCGTTCAGCGGCCTCGGCCAGGCGTGGCAGGACTGGCTTGAGGTAGATGACCAGTTGCCGGAAATGGTTGATTCCCTGCGTGCACACTCCCTGAACCTCGCTGGCACGCTGCGGATCCCTGGCCATGACCCAGGGTTTCTGCTGGTCGATGTAGAGGTTGGCCCGGTCCGCGAGCTGCATGACTTCCCGTACGACGAGCGCGAGGTCGCGGCCTTCATAGGCGGCAGCGATGCGCTCGCCCGCCTGGGCAAACTCCTCAAACAAGCCGGGATCGGGCAGTTCCGCCGCGAGGCGCCCCTCGTGACCACGCGCAATGAAGCCGGCGCAGCGGCTGGCGATATTGACCAGCTTGCCGACGATATCGGCGTTCACCTTGGCGGCGAAGTCATCGAGGCTGAGGTCCAGGTCGTCGATGCCCGGCCCAAGCCGCGAGGCGTAGTAATAACGCAGGTACTCAGCGGGCAGGTGATCGAGCCAGGTGCGTGCGGTGATGAAGGTGCCACGCGACTTCGACATTTTCTGCCCATTGACTGTCAGGAACCCGTGCGCAAACACTGCGGTAGGCGGACGCATGCCTGCGGCGTGCAGAACCGCGGGCCAGAACAGCGTGTGGAAATACACGATGTCCTTGCCGATGAAATGATAGATCTCCGCCTGACTGTCAGCGTTCCAGTAAGCATCGAAATCCAGGCCGGTGCGCCGGCACAGTTGCAGGAAGCTGCCGAGGTAGCCGATCGGGGCATCCAGCCAGACGTAAAAGAATTTTCCCTTTTCACCCGGGATCTCGAAACCGAAATAGGGCGCATCCCTTGAAATATCCCAGTCGCGCAGGCCAGCTTCGAACCATTCGTTCAGCTTCGCCGTCACGGCCGGCTGCAGCCGGCCCGATCCGGTCCACTGGTGAAGCAGGGTCTCGAAATCACCGAGCCGGAAGAACAGGTGCTCGGACTCTCGCTGGACCGGGGCAGTGCCGCTGACCACCGAGATCGGATTGAGCAGTTCCGACGGGGAGTACGTGGCGCCACAGGATTCGCAGCTGTCACCGTACTGGTCCGGCGTCGCGCACCGCGGGCAGGTCCCGCGCACGTAGCGGTCCGGAAGAAACATTGCGGCCTGTTCATCATAGGACTGGCGTATGGTCTCGCGCCGGATGTGTCCGCCCGCCTTGAGCCGGCCGTAGATCTGCTCGGTGAGTTCGCGGTTCTCCGGGGAATGAGTCGTGTGATAGTTGTCGAACGAGATGTCGAATTCGCGAAAGTCATTGAGCTGTTCGGCCGAGATCCGCGTGATCAGTTCCTCTGGTGAGATTCCTTCCTGGCGGGCCTTGAGCATGATCGGCGTGCCGTGCGCGTCGCTGGCACAGACAAACAGGCAATCGTGGCCACGCAGGCGCTGGAATCGCACCCAGATGTCCGTTTGTACGTATTCGACGAGGTGGCCAATGTGCAGGGAGCCGTTCGCGTAGGGCAATGCGGCGGTAACGAGAAGCGTGCGGGGACTGGACGGGCTCATGGCGGCTCGGCGGCAGCGAAACAATCCACCAGTATGCCACCGCCTTCGAAGCGGTTCTATGTATGCGGCCGGCGAGGGCAGGGCCGGCGTCTAGTCGATGTCCTTGAACTTCTCGAAGCGCTGCTTGTTGCTCGACTGCTCGTAGGCGGCCCGGCCGCTGATCATGCCGCGATCGAGCAGTGTCTGAAGTGCGGAGTCCATCGTGCCCATGCCGTGTTGTGCGCCACTCTGCATTGCGTTTTCGAGCTGGTCGAGCTTGCCCTGGCGAATCAGGTTACTGACCGCCGGCGTGTTGATCAGTACCTCCAGCGCCGCGACCCGCCCGCGTTTATCCAAGCGCTGGATGAGCTGCTGGGAGATCACCCCCCGCAGCGACGTTGAGAGCATCGTGCGCACGTGGCCCTGCTTGTCGTGCGGAAAGGCATTGACGATCCGGTCCACGGTTGCCGCGGCGCCATTCGTGTGCAGCGTTCCCATGACCAGGATGCCCATTTCCGCGGCCGTCACCGCGATGCTCATGGTCTCGAGGTCGCGTAGCTCGCCGACCAGCACGACGTCCGGATCTTCGCGCAGTGCGGAGTGCAATGCCTCTGCAAAACTGGGACTGTGCACGCCGACTTCGCGCTGGCTCAGCAGGCAGTTCTTGCGCTGATGGACGAACTCAATCGGGTCCTCGATCGTCAGGATGTGGCCCTTGATGCGTGAATTGATGTCATCGATCATCGCAGCGAGCGTTGTTGACTTGCCGGACCCGGTCTTGCCGGTGACTAGAATCAGTCCGCTGGTGACCCGGCAGAGGTTGCACACTGCCTCGGGCATATTGAGCTCGTCCAGCGACAGCGCGTGGGACGGGATCGCGCGCAGCACCGCGCCCAGGCCACCGATGTGGCGGAAAACATTTACCCGGAATCGCGAAACGTCCGGAATCATGTACGCGAAGTCCGCGCCGTCCATCTGTTCGAGCCGCTGCACGGACTTGCGTGTCATGATCTCGTAGATCATTTCCTGCGCTTCCTCCTGGCCTAGCGGCTCGGAGCGCAAGTCCTGCAGTTCGCCGTAGAGACGAATCCGTGGCGGGTCCCCGGCGACCAGGTGCAGATCGGAGCCGTTCCTGGCCAGCAGCTGCCTGAGTAACTCGTCGATCCTGCGCGGTCGATGAACCCGCGCCGACTCGCTCGCCGGGCTCGCGTCGGCGCTCATGGGGACTCCTTGGCCAGCTCGGCCTTCAGGATACCTGTGCCATCGGTCATGTAGTTTGTGAACGGCCGCTTGTCGAGGGCGTACTGGTAGGCATCTTCCGGGTCCACCTCACGGGCTTTCACGGCCGCCAGCAATGCCTGGTCCATCAGCTGCATGCCAGCATCCCGGCCAGTCTGAAGCTGCGAGGGAATCATGTGCGTCTGATCGGTCATGATCAGCTTGCCGATCGCGCGGTTCATTACCATCACCTCGGTGATCGCCCGTCGCCCGCGCAGGTCGGGCGTACGCACGAGCGTCTGGGTCACGACGCCGATCAGGCTCTGTGACATGAAACTCTTGGTCTGCTCGCGCTCCTCGGCCGGCAGAGCGTCCACGAGACGATCGATGGTCTTGACGGCACTGGTCGTGTGCAGCGTGCCGAGCACGAGATGACCCGTCTCGGCGGCGGTCATGGCCCAGCGCACGGTGTCTGCGTCACGCAGTTCCCCGACCAGGATCACGTCCGGGTCCTCGCGCATGGCTGCGCGCACGCCTTCGGCGAAAGAGGGCAGGTGAGTGTGCAGCTCGCGCTGAATGACCTGGCTCATCTTGCTGCGGTGAACGAATTCGATCGGGTCCTCCAGGCTGATAATGTTCAGGCGCCGGGTCCGGTTCAGGTGATCGATCATCGCCGCGAGCGTGGTCGACTTGCCGGTGCCGGTCGACCCGGTCACCAGCACCATGCCCTGGTGATAGTCACAGAAATCCGCGACCACAGCTGGCAGGTTCAACGAGTCGAGCCTGGGCACTTCCTCGGGAATCGTACGAAAGACGGCGCCGACACCCGTATCCTTATGAAAGAAATTGCCGCGGAATCGATTGCCATCCGCCGAGACATACGAGAAATCGATGTCGTGACCTTTCTCGAACTGGTCGCGCTGGCTCGCGCTGAGTATCTCACTGACATAGCCTTCGAGTTCCGCATCGCCAAGGATGCGGAACTTGATCGGCATCAGCTCGCCGTTCATTCGCAGCATCGGCGGAACGCCTACCGCCAGGTGAACGTCCGAACAGCCCTGCGAAGCGCCGAGTTTGAGGAATGCATCGATGCGCGCCATCTACCCCTCCATCACATGTACTTTTCGAGCGCCGAGCGCAACTCGTCCATCGTCTGAAAGCGCTTGGTCTTGTCGACGGACATGGCCTTGCCGACGATCTCCGACAGTCCCGGTGGGATCTTCGGGTTGATCTCGATCGGCGGCCTGGCCTTGCCCTGCACGTGTTGATACATCACGGCCATGTGGTCGCCCCGATGGTACGGGGGCTCCCCGCAAAGCATTTCGTAGAGAATGACGCCCAGGCTGTAGATGTCGGCGCGCTCGTCGACTTTCTTGCCGAGGATCTGCTCGGGCGCCATGTATTTCGGCGAGCCGATCACGTAACCGGTCTTGGTGAGCTGGGTATCTCCCTGCTTCTGCGCGGCAGCAACGCCAAAGTCCACGACCTTGACCAGGCCGGCATTGTCGATCAGCACGTTGGCGGGTTTGAGGTCGCGGTGAATGACGCCGGACTGGTGCGCCACCGACATGCCGGTTGCGATGTCGGTGGCGAAGCGCACGGCCTTGTTCAGCGGCAGCGGCTTCTCGTTGACCTCGTTTCCGAGCGTATGCGACTCGAAGTATTCCATCGAGATCGCGTAATTGCCCCGGATGAACAGAAAGTCGTAGATCCGGATGATGTTCGGGTGGGTGATCTTTCGCGAGTACCGCAACTCGTGGACGAAGCGCTTCATCATCTCTTCGTCCTGCGAGACGTTCGGGTTGAGGAACTTCAGCACGAGTTGCTCGTCTACGACGGTGTCTTCCATCAACAGCACGGTGCCGAACGCGCCCTTGCCGATCTTGCGGATGTACTTGTAGCGGCCCTCGAGAAGGTCGCCGGACTGCAGCATCGAAATGTCGAGCCGCTGGTCTTCAGCGGCGGGCTTCGGCAGGCCTTCGATATCCGGGCGCTCGACGAGCAAGGTACGACCCGGTGCGGCCCTTGGTTCGGCACCCTCGCGTATTGCCACGGCACCGCTTGAGAAGCGGTTGTCGAGGTCTTCCACGGCCCGTAACGCCGCGTGACTGACCGTCGCATCCACTGCGCGCTCTCCCATGTTTTCGAGTCGCGCCCGGACGGCATCCACCGAGCCATCGTCGACGAGACGTGTCAGCGCAGTAATCGTCTCCAGTCGCGCTTCCTTGGAATGCCCGTCGAGGAAAGGCAGCAACTTCGGGATCACGCTGGTTTCGCCGAGCTTGCCGAGTGCGCGGATGATGCTCGGCAGGGACTTGTTGTCACTCCCGCCGGAGAGCAGCCTGACCAGCGTCGGCACGGCCTTCGGGCTGCCGATTTCGGCCAGCGCATCGACCGCACGTTCGCGCACCCACCAGTCCTTATCGCCGGTTGCACGGATCAGGTGATCGACCGCGCGTTCATCCTTGGTCTGGTTCAGGATCTCGATGGCCGCGCGGCGCACTTCCTCGTCTTCGTCGCGGATCAGCTCCAGCGAGGCGTCGATGACACGCGCGCCGCCAATGCGCGCCAGCGCATCGGCCGCGCGGCTGCGCACCCACCAGTCGTCGTCCTTGATCGACTGCAGCAGGAACTTGATGTGCTCAACCGTACCGATCTCGTTGAGAACTTCGACCGCGGCGCGCCGGCAGTTCTCGTCTTCGTCGCGCAGGATCTTGACCAGGTGCTTTATCGTATCCGGGTGGTTGGCGCGCACCACGGCGTCGATCGCCTTCTGCTGCGTTTCGACGTCCGGGTCGCGCAGCACCTCGCAGAGCAGGCCGATGTCGACGTTGCTGTCGAGCTTGGACAGTGCGTTGAGCACCGCCTGGCGGATGAATCTGTTCGTGTCCTTGAGCTGTGTCTGCAGCGCACCGGCAACTTCCGGCGTATTAAAGCGCGCGAGAATATTGATGATATGGGTTCGGGCAATGGGATCTTTGCCTTCCAGCCGGCTGATCATTTCCGGAATGAGTTCTTCCGTGGCCGTCTCGGCAATAATCCGGAACAAAGCTGCTTTCTCGCTGGGCTCCTGTGAGTAGGCGTGCTTGAGCAGTTCGCGCGGGTGCAGGCGCGCCTTCTGTGCCGCGACGATGCTGACGACCGGGCCTTTGGGAATTTTCGGGTCTTCCAGCAGGCCGTACAGCAGGCTCGCCGTGTATCCCTTGCTGCTTGAAAGCGCCCAGGCGATGCCAGCCACTGTGCGCTGATTGCCATCCGCCAATCCCGCCGCTACGGCCGGAAAGCTTTTGTTATCCAGCAGGCTGGAGAGAACGCCGACGTACCCAGCCGTTTCCTGTTTGTCCGCGCTGGCCAGCGCATCGATCAGCGTCGGTATGGCCGAGGGGCCGAGCTTGACGAGTTTTGCCATGGCCTTACTGCGGCCGGCATCGTCCGCACTCTCAGCTGCCTTGATCTCGGCGATCAGCCGTTCGGCGCGCAACTTGGCAAATAAACTCATGGGCCGGGTCGATTAATTGTCCATTCTTGGGCCGCTGCGCGGCCGCGTTAAGTCAAGCACGCCAAGCCACGGCGATGGCCGGGTGCCGATAATGCCATGCGCAGCCGCGCGGCTGTACCCGGATCGAGTGTTCGGCTGCGTTCCGCGTTTCGTTTACAATCCGCCGTCTACGGCTCATGCCGCTCTCCCAAACTTCCGGAAGTCAATTTATGTCCGAGAATCGCGCCAGCGAAGCCCGCCTCGTTGTCGAGAATTATGTCGAACCCTACCTCAGGATGCCCTTGGGTGAGGCCAAAGCTGTGAAGTCCGTCAAGTCTGAGGGCGGAGAACTGCAGATTGAGGTCGAACTGGGCTTCCCGCCAGGGGATTATGCGGCCGAACTGGCCCAGGCCCTGGAATCGGCCCTTGCGGCCGCGCCGGGCATGGGGCCATGCAAGGTCAAGGTCAGCTGGTCGGTGGCCGCACACGTAGTTCAGGGGCAGATTCAGCCGCTGCCGGGCATCAGCAACGTGATTGCGGTGGCCTCCGGCAAGGGCGGCGTGGGTAAGTCCACGACAGCCGTGAACCTGGCGCTGGCACTGGCCCGGGACGGCGCCCGGGTCGGTCTGCTTGACGCCGACATCTACGGGCCAAGCCTGCCGCGCATGATGGGGCTGCAGGGACAACGCCCGAGCACGCGCGACGGTCGTGGCCTGGTGCCGCTCGAGGCTTATGGCGTGCGGGTCATGTCAATCGGCTTCCTGATCGAGGAGGAGCAGCCCATGGTCTGGCGCGGTCCGATGGTCACCTCGGCGCTGACGCAGCTGCTCGGGGACACCCATTGGGGCGAACTCGATTACCTGATCGTCGACATGCCGCCCGGCACCGGTGACATCCAGCTCACGCTCTCGCAGCGCGTACCGGTCAGCGGCGCCGTCGTGGTAACGACACCGCAGGACATCGCGCTGCTCGATGCCCGCAAGGGCCTGCGTATGTTCCAGAAAGTGGCCGTGCCGGTGCTCGGCGTGGTCGAGAACATGAGCACACACCGCTGCTCGAACTGCGGCCACGAGGAGCCGATATTCGGCAGCGGCGGGGGTGCCCGCATGGCCGAGCAATACGATGTCAGCCTGCTGGCCGAACTGCCGCTGGACATGGGCATCCGCGCGCAGACGGACGCCGGTCAGCCCAGCGTGATATCCGATGCCGGTGGCGCCGTGGGACGAGCCTATCAGGACATGGCGCGGCGTACGGCCGCGCGCCTGTCGCAGACGCCCGTTGCCGGCGCCTTCCCGAAGATCGTCATTGAGGAAACCTGACCGTGAGCATCAAGTCCGACCGCTGGATACGCCGGATGGCCGAGGGCCAGGGGATGATTGAGCCGTTCGAACCGGGCCAGGTGCGCGAGGTCAACGGTCAGCGCATCGTTTCCTACGGCACCTCCAGCTACGGCTACGATGTGCGTTGCGCCAATGAGTTCAAGGTCTTCACCAACATCTGTTCAACGATCGTCGACCCGAAAGACTTCGATCGCAGCTCGTTCGTCGATATCACGGGCGATGTCTGTATCATTCCGCCGAACTCATTCGCGCTGGCCCGGACGGTGGAGTATTTCCGGATCCCTCGCAGCGTTCTGACGGTCTGCCTCGGCAAGTCGACTTATGCGCGCTGCGGGATCATCGTCAACGTGACCCCGCTCGAGCCTGAGTGGGAGGGTCACGTGACCCTCGAGTTTTCCAATACGACGCCGCTGCCTGCAAAGATCTATGCGAACGAAGGCGTCGCACAGATGTTGTTCTTCGAATCGGACGAAGAATGTGAAGTCTCCTACAAGGACCGTGGCGGCAAGTACATGGGCCAGCACGGCGTGACGTTACCCAGGGCCTGACGGGCGGTGTGCTCGCCCCGGCCGGGCACGCGACCGTGACGGCGTTTCTCAGGACCACCGGGGGCGAGCGAATCGCTTACCGGCGACACCGTGCCGGTGGCGACGGCAGCGTGATGTTCCTGCCCGGGTTCCATTCTGACATGACCGGAGACAAAGCCGTTGCCATCGAGCACTGGGCACAGCGTCGGGGCTGCGACTGCGTTCGCTTCGATTACCGGGGACACGGCGAATCGCCGGGGCAGGCCGAAGACTACGTTCTCTCGGACTGGCTTGCCGATGCCTGCCTTGTTGTCGAGACGCTCGTCGAGGGTCGCTGCACGCTCGTCGGTTCGAGCATGGGCGCCTGGCTCGCCCTGCACCTGGCGGAGCGCTACCCGGCGAAGATCTGCGGACTGATCACCGTGGCAGCCGCGACGGACTTTACGGCCGCATTCGTGAACGGCGCCGCTTCGCCAGAGCAACTCCGGGCCCTCGCGGAGCACGGGTCCTGCCAGGTGGAGAATCGGTACGGGGAGGAGCCGTATGTCATCACCGAGCGAATGCTCGAGGATGCGGGCTCATTGTTGATGCTCGATCGAAAAATCGACGTTCGCTGCCCCGTATACCTCAATCATGGCACGGCCGACACCGACGTGCCCTGGCAGGTCTCCGAACGCACGATGGCCGCGCTGCGCTCGGGGCAGGCCGAACTGACCCTCGTCAGGAATGGCGACCACCGCCTGTCGAGTCCGGTCGACCTGCAGCGGCTTTGGGTTCAGCTCGACCGCCTGGGCGAGCCAGGAGACCGCCGGTGATCCCGGTCGGCTACCCGCGCTCGAGGCTTACGATTTCCATGTTGACCTGGGGCTTGTCCTTGAGGAACTGCACGGCCTTGACCGGGATGTAGCCGAGTTCCGGCACGTGCCATATCTTGACTGTCCGTTTCGATCCGTCACGCGTACTGGCCCAGACCTCGGCATCGAAGTCGCCTATCGGTGTTGATACGCGCTCCTTCTTGTCCAGCCAGTAGCGGTAATTGCGCAGCTTTTCGCCCGTGAGAATCGGAAACCCGGTCGGCGTTCGCCCGGCATTGAGTTCGATGATCATCGTCGCCTGCACCGACGCGGTGTCCTGCGTGCCCGGCTCGATGTCCTGCGCGAACGGCGCGCCATTGACTTCACCGTGCACGCGGTTCGCCGACCAGTCGTAAACGGTGTGAATGTCATCGGTCTTTTCGTCGGAGCCGTCGTTGAAGTCCAGGGTCAATGGACGAACGCCTTGCGGTGTGACCTCCATCGTGCTGCGTTCGACGGCCGCGGAGCTGACGATCACCCGGCCAAGGATGTTCGGGAACGCCCGTGACTCGTAGATCCAGACACCGGGTTTTTCGCCGGGACGCAGGCTCGCTTCGATTTCGCCGCCGCTGATGATTTTGTAGCCGACCTTGTAGCGGGCCTTGTACGGCTTGAGCAATTTGCCCGTGGCGCCCGCCAGTCCGGGGCTGTCGGTGGCAGGGGCCGTCAACGGCAGCGCCAGCCCGAGCAGGGCAGTGAGGGCTCGCGCGGGGAGGTCAGGCAGCAATTTCATTGTTCGCATCCAGGATTATCGGTGATTCCATTCGGTTTCCGTCAAGCCATGCGGCGCCGGCCGAGTAACGCAGGCGGCCGGTCGCGAACCAGCCGATACAGCGTGGATAGATCCGGTGTTCCTGCTCGAGCACGCGCGCCGCGAGCGTCTGTGCATTGTCGTCGTCATGGACAGGCACCCTTGCCTGGAGGACCACCGGGCCACCGTCGAGTTCCCGGGTGACAAAATGAACGCTGGCCCCATGCTCGCGTTCGCCCGCCTCCAGCACCCGCCGATGCGTGTGCAGACCGCGGTGCCGAGGCAGCAGCGATGGGTGAATGTTGAGCATGCGTCCCTCGTAAAGGTCGACGAAAGGCGCTGAGAGAATGCGCATGAAGCCCGCCAGCGCCACGAGATCCGGCCGATAGCGATCGAGCCGCAAGGCGAGCGCCCGATCGTAGCTTTCCCGGTCCGGATAGTCGGTGGGCAGCAGCACCTCGCAGTTCAGTCCCTGCCGGGTGGCCCAGTCGAGCGCCGGGGCGTCGCCGCGGTCACTGGCCACGACGCGGATTTCCATCGGCAGCGTGCCATTGTCGATCTGCGCAAATATCGCCTGCAGGTTGCTGCCGCGGCCCGAGACGAGAACGGCCAGGCCGGCGGCAATGGGCCGTCCGCTCATAGCATCCGTACGCCGCCGTCGCCGCGACGGATCTCGCCAATCAGTACGGGTTGCTCGCCGTGGCGCAGCAGGCTCGTCATGGCCATTTCGGTATCCGCGGCGGCGACCGCGAGCGTCATCCCGATGCCGCAGTTGAAGGTCCGGTACATCTCGGCCTGCTCGATGTTCCCGGCGCGCTGCAGCCAGTCGAACACGGCCGGTTGTTGCCAGCTGGAGGTCTCGATCACGGCCTCCATACCGGCCGGCAGGACCCGGTGAATATTGCCGACCGGCCCACCGCCCGTGATGTGCGCGATGGAGTGCACCGGGACTTCTTCGAGCAGAGCCAGCACGGGCTTGACGTAGAGCCTCGTTGGCGCCAGCAGCAGGTCGTAAAGCAAGCGGCCTTCGAGTTCAGTCGAAGGTCCCGCGCCCGCGCTGGCGAGCAGCTTGCGGATCAGCGAGTAGCCGTTCGAATGCGGCCCGGATGAAAGCAGCCCGATCAGCGCGTCGCCGGGCCCGACCGCGCTGCCGTCGATGATCCTGTCCTTTTCGACCAGGCCGACGCAGAAACCGGCCAGGTCGTAGTCCTCGCCCTCGTACATGCCGGGCATCTCGGCGGTCTCGCCGCCGACGAGCGCGCAGCCGGCCTGAAGACAGCCTTCGACGATGCCTTTGATGACCCGTTCGGCCACGTCGACCTGAAGCCGGCCGGTTGCGTAGTAGTCGAGGAAGAACAGCGGTTCGGCGCCCTGGACCAGTACGTCATTTGCGCACATTCCCACCAGGTCGATGCCGATCGTGTCGTGTCGCCCGGTCTCGATCGCCAGGCGCAGTTTGGTCCCAACCCCATCGGTACCGGCCACCATGACCGGGTGGCGGTAACGCTCCAGCGGCACCTCTATCAGTGCGCCGAAACCACCCAGCCCGCCGAGGACCTCCGGTCGCATCGAACGCTTGACGGCCGGCTTGATCCGCTCGACGAGCGCGTCGCCGGCATCGATGTCGACACCGGCGTCCTTGTAAGTGGTCGGTCGCTTTTCGGCCATGGGCGTCTTCCGCGGGGCAGGGGTGCCCCGAGGGCGACACCGGGGCTGTGTGGTATTTTACACACGTGCCGCCGGCGCCGAGACTATCCCTGATGATGCACAACAAACATTGCTCCCAGAGGCCCGGCGTGCCGGTGAAGCCGAAGCGCACGATGCGACGGCTGATGATGCTCCTGTTGCCGTTCATGCTGAACGTGGCAGGTGCGGGCGTATACGACGCCGTCGTGCCGCTCGAGGGGCCCACCGTGGCCGATCGCGAAAAAGCATTTTCCGCTGCCCTGGCCGAGGTCGCGGTGCGTGCGTCGGGCCAGCGCGACGCGGCCGCAAGTCCGGTCGTCGGGTCAGCCGACGCCGCGAAATACGTTCAGCGCTACTCCAGAGCGGGTGACGGGAGTCTGAACGTCGGTTTCGACGCCGATTCGACGAATCGCCTGTTGAGGGAAGCCGGGCTGAATGTGTGGCCCCTGGAGCGACCGTCAACCCTGGTGCTGATGTCGGTGCCGGCTGCAGCCACCGGGGGGCAGGCCATGCGATCCGGCGATGCCGCGGAAGAGCGGCAGTTGCTGGAGGCAACCGCGCAGTCGCGCGGGATCGCGCTCGTGTGGCCTCGTGCGGGTGTCGACGTCGCGGCGGCAAAGCGCCGGGTCGAATCGGGCGACAGCGCAGAGATTGCGGCCATGCTGGCGGGTACTGGCGCGCAGGGCTTGCTGGTCGGCCTTGGATCAGGAGAAGCGATTGACTGGGTGTTCGCCGACGCCGGCGCCCTGGCACGCGCGCGTGGCGACGCCGCCAGTGGTGCTCACCTGGCCGCAGACAACTATGCCGCGCGCTACGCTCCTGCCTCGACGCGCAGCCTGTCCAGCGTAACGATCCGGGTCGGCGGTATCGACAACCTTTACCAGTATTCCGAACTGCTGGAGTACCTCGAGTCGCTCAGCATGGTTAATCGAGTTGCCGTGCAGGGAATGGGCCACGACATCGTTCGGCTGATAGTGACTCTGCGCGGCGATGGTGAGTTGCTCCGGCGTATCGCCGAGCTCGATACCCGCCTTCAGCCGACGCAGCGCAGCGTCGGCGCCGAGCCGCTGGCCAGCGACTACACCTTTACGCCGTGATGCTCAGACACATTCCCAATCTGTTGTCCCTGGTCCGGATCGCGCTCGTGTACCCGGTTGCCGTGCTGATCCTCGACGGCCAGTTTTCGGCCGTGATGTTGTTATTCGGCGTCTCGGCCCTGACCGACGCGCTCGATGGGTACCTCGCCAAGCGCTGCGGCTGGGCCACCGAGCTCGGGCGGCACCTCGATCCACTGGCCGACAAACTGCTGCTGGTGACGGTTTTCGTCTGTCTGAGCATGGTCGGCATGATTCCCTGGTGGCTGACGTTGCTGGTGTTCATGCGCGACCTGGTGATCGGTCTTGGGGCGCTCGTCTACAAGATCGTCTTTGGTCCCGTCAATGGTCACCCGACCGTGCCGAGCAAACTCAATACCCTGTTGCAGATTCTTTATTGCCTGGCCGTCGTTGCGCGGGCCGCCTATGGACTACCGCCCTCGCCGGTGATCGTCACGCTCGGTGCGCTGGTGCTGGCCACGACCTTTGTCAGCGGGCTCGACTACGTCCTGATCTACGTCCGTCGTGCGGCGGCTGCTTCGAGATCGGAAACCGCGCCGACCCGCTGAACCGATGCGCCAGCTTCCCCTGCGAGTTCGATTGCCCGATACCGCTCGCTTCGGCAGTTTCGTCGTCGGCGAGAACCGGGAAGTCGTCAACCTGCTGACCGCGCCACTGTCTGGCGCGCCACGAGTGATCTGGCTCTGGGGACCCGTCGGTTGCGGGAAATCGCACCTGCTGCAATCGGCCTGCGCCGCAACGGGGGAGGCCGGCGGCACGGCGGCGTACATCGACCTTGCCGCCGACGTGGCCCCGGGCATGCTCGAGGGCTGCGAGATGCTCGACCTCGTCTGCCTCGATGGGCTTGAGCGGGTGGCCGGGGACCCGCAGTGGAATGCGGCGATATTTCGACTTCATACCTTGATGCACGACGGCGCCGGCCGCCTTCTGGTCGCCTCGACGGACGCGCCCGCGGCGACGTGGTTCGAGCTGCCGGACCTGGGCTCGCGACTGCACGCGGCATCGATTCATCAGCTGCAGCGACTCGACGATAACGGCCAGATCGAAGCGTTGAAAATACGGGCCGGGCGGCGTGGCCTCGAACTCAACGAGGAGGCCGCCCGGTTCCTGACGCACCGGTTGCCGCGCGACATGCACAGTCTGTGCGCCGTACTGGACCGGCTCGACGAGGCTTCGCTGGCCGCGCAGCGTCGCCTGACGGTACCGTTCCTGCGCGAGGCGCTGGAGTCTCAGTTCGGCGACAGCACCGGGGCCGGTCAGTGACGGGTCACACGCAGATAGCCGACCAGAGAAATGAAGCTCGCCAGGCTGGCAAACAGGATCAGCGCAGCGCCCGGCCTGGCCGCTGGATTGGCGATGAGTTCGGTCAGACCGTAAATGATGTAGGGCGCAAGAACCAGCGTAGCCCAGGCGTAGGTCCGGCGGGTCCGGCGCAACAGGCCCGGCAACGGCAGCAACAAGGGCAACAGCAGCAGTAGCCCCAGCCACAGGCCATCCGGCAAGGCCGCGGTCTGCAGCGTCGTGGCGGCGACCGCAACAGCGAGAACGGCGAAAGAGATCAGCACTGCAAGGCGCAGTCGCTTCGCGCTCAAGCCGGCTCTCGTTTCATCGCGACCGCAACCTCGGCGATGCGCCGGCCGAGCAGTCGAGCGAGTTCTTTTTCATCATCACTGAGCGGCTGATCGCCCCTGGAGCCCGCGAAGTGGCTGGCCCCGTACGGGGTACCGCCGGTACGGGTACGGTTGAGTGCCTCGGATGTAAACGGCAGTCCGACGATGGTCATGCCGTGATGCAACAGCGGAATCATCATGCTGAGCAGGGTGGATTCCTGGCCGCCGTGCATCGTGCCGGTCGAGGTAAAGACGCCAGCGGGCTTGCGGTCGAGCGCGCCATTCATCCACAGCGAACCGGTACCGTCCAGAAAGTGTTTCACGGCCGCGGCCATGTTGCCGAATCGCGTCGGGCTGCCGAGCGCGAGACCGTCACATTCGCGCAGTTCCTCATGTGTTGCATAGGGCGGACCGGATGCCGGCACGGGCGGTTCGGTCGCCTCACATACGGCGGAGACCGGTGGCAGGCTGCGCAGCCTGGCTGTCGCTCCGCTGACCGATTCGATACCACGCACGACCTGGCGCGCCAGCTCACCCGTGGCGCCATGACGCGTGTAAAAGATAACGAGGACTTCGACTTCAGGGGGCATTGCGCTTTCTCCGTCGCAAAGTCTTGTTGCAAGTCGGCGCGCGGGGGCCGATTCTAGGTTCTACAAGCTTGACGGTACAGGGTTCAGTTGCTACGTTCCAGATCCGTTTCGATCATCGATTATGCGGCGCAACCAACTGTTTTTAATTAGAAATATTTCGATCGGCATCGCCTTCGTAATGCTGCTCGCCAGTTGTGCAGGCATCCCCGCGCAGGAAATGTACGATGCGCGGCAGGCGGTGCTGGCTGCGAAGAACGCCGATGCGGCCATGTATGCGCCGGATCTGTTCAGTGAGGCAGAAGAGCTCGTCAGGAGAGCCAAGCTGCACATGAACGAACGCGACTACCGGCAGGCGCGTGACGACGCCGAAAGCGCCCGCGCCAAAGCCATGGAAGCCCGGCGTATCTCGGAAGCCGCGGCCGAGCAGACTCGCTGAGACGCGGTTACGTATGAGCCGCAGGCAAGCCCGGCACTGCCTTGTTTCGGGGCGTGTACAAGGCGTTTTCTATCGCGCCAGTACACGCGATCGGGCACTTGAGCTCGGGCTGAGTGGCTACGCCAGGAACCTGGCCGATGGGCGCGTCGAGGTTCTCGCGATTGGCGAGGCCGGAGCGGTTGCGCAGTTGTGTGAATGGCTCTGGACGGGGCCGCCCTCGGCGCAGGTCACGGCGGTCGAGACGCAGGAAGTACCGGCTTCGGATCAGCCGGACGGTTTTACGATTGCCTGACTCGGCTCAGAGGCTGTAGCGCCAGCGCGAGACCAGCCGGTCGAGCACGAGATCGGAATAGGTCGATCGGCCCAGGCTGCCGTTGTAGCGCTGCAGCGCGCGCTGGTAATTGCCGCGTTCCTTACGCAGGTAGTATCCAAGGATGGTCGTACCCATGCGCACGTTCTCCGGGATTCGCACGAGTTGCTCGTTACCCATGCCCAGTTCGTTCGGCCAGAACGGCATGATCTGCATCAACCCGACTGCACCGGCCGAGGACACCGCAAAACGGTCGAAGCGGCTTTCGACATCCATCACTGCAAGCACGAGTTCGGGCGGCAGGTCCAGTCGACGCGACTCGCAATGCACGTGCTGCAGTATCTGCTTGCGCTCCTGGGCGTCCTGCACGTATCGCGACAGGCGCGGATCCATGTAGGCGAACCAGACTTCCCGTTCGAACTTATCAGTAAAACACTCGGAGCCCTGCAGCGCGGCGGCGATGACGTTGCGCAGTTCCGGGTCTTTCTGCCCATCGGCGAGCGACGCGGCGGGCAGTGCCAGCACGAGCGTGAGAGCAATTGCAGCCCGGCGCAGGATCACGTGGCACGCGCCCCCCGGGCCATCCTTTCACGCAGGAACGGGGCCACGGCATCGAGAGGAATCTCGGCGGATTCACCGTCGCGCCGGCACTTGTACTCGAGCACGCCTCGATTCAGTCCCTTGTCGCCGATTACGATGCGGTGCGGAATGCCGAGCAGTTCATCGTCAGCGAACTTCACGCCGGGACGGGCCGCACGATCGTCCAGCAGCACTTCAAACCCGGCCTCCTGGAGTTCTGCGTAGAGGCGTTCGCTCGCATCGCGTACGGTTTCAGATTTCTGCATGTTGATCGGTATCAGTGACACGTCGAAGGGCGCCAGTGGTTGCGGCCAGATGATCCCGCGATCATCGTGATTCTGTTCGATTGCCGCTGCAACGACACGCGTCACACCTATGCCATAACAGCCCATGTACATCACCGTGGACCGGCCTTGTTCATCGAGTACGGTGGCCTTCATCGACTCGCTGTACTTGCAGCCAAGCTGGAAGATATGGCCGACTTCGATGCCTCGCGCAATCTCGAGGTGGCCGTCCCCCGCGGGACTCGGGTCGCCTGCGACGACATTGCGCAGGTCCACGGCTTCGGGCTCGGCACAGTCGCGCGCCCAGTTGACGCCCCGCAGGTGTGCATCGCGGCGATTGGCGCCACAGACAAAATCGGCGAGCCGGGCCGCGGCGTGATCGGCGTACACCTTCAGATCGAGTCCTACGGGTCCGATGAATCCCGGCTCGCAGCCTGTCGCCTGGCTGACGCGGTCGGCGCTGGCCATGCGCAGAGGCATCGCGACGCCCGGCAGCTTCTGTGCCTTGATTGCGTTCAGTTCGTGATCCCCGCGCAGGACCAGTGCGACGACGGTGTCCTGCTCGCCTTCGACCAGCAGTGTCTTCACGCAGCGCGCCGCCTCGATGCCGAGGAATTCCGTCAGTTGCGCGATCGTACGAATCGCGGGCGTGTCGACCTCTGACACGGATTCGCCTGGTTCCGGGCGCGGCACTGCGGGAGGCAGTGCTTCGGCCATCTCGACATTGGCCGCGTAATCTCCGCTGTCCGAAAATGCGATCGCGTCTTCTCCGGAATCGGCCAGCACGTGAAATTCCTGCGAAGCGCTGCCACCGATGCTCCCGGTGTCGGCGCGTACGGCACGGAATTTCAACTCCATGCGCTCGAAAATACGTGAATAGGCCTGGTGCATCACCTGGTAGCCCTGCTCAAGCGACGCCTCGTCGATATGAAACGAGTAGGCGTCCTTCATGATGAACTCGCGGGCCCGCATGACGCCGAAGCGCGGCCTGATCTCATCCCGGAACTTGGTCTGGATCTGGTAGAAATTGACCGGCAATTGCCGATAGCTCTGGATCTCGCGCCGCGCCAGGTCCGTGATGACTTCCTCGTGCGTTGGCCCGAAGCAGAACGAGCGCTGGTGACGATCCTCGATTCGGAGCAGTTCAGGGCCGAACTGGTCCCAGCGCCCGGACTCGATCCACAATTCCGCCGGTTGTATGGTCGGCATCAGCAGTTCAAGCGCGCCGGCGCGGTTCATTTCTTCGCGGACGATGCTTTCGGCCTTGCGCAGGACGCGCAGGCCCATTGGCAGCCAGGTGTAGAGTCCCGACGCCAGACGGCGAATCAGGCCGGCGCGCAACATCAGTTGGTGGCTGACGACTTCGGCGTCAGCGGGGACATCGCGCAGCGTGTTGATGGGGTAGCTGGACAGTCGCATGTTGGATCGGTTACTCGGGAAAGCAGCCGCGTATGTTAGCAGAGGGGCGGCGGCGCACCGGCCGTGGGCGGGCCAGTGGCCTGATTGCGTTGTGCGCGAGGCTTCGGCTACCTATGATGCGCCTAATCCCAGAAGCAGGGTCCTGATGAATACAGATCTTCCGCCGGAGCCGGATGAAGAGCGCCTGCGGCGACGTAAGAGGGGCATCTTCCTGCTGCCCAACCTTTTCACGACCGCGGTGCTTTTCTCCGGGTTCTACGCGATCGTCGCCGCGACAGACGGTAACTTTGACCGTGCCGGCATCGCGATCTTCATCGCCATGGTCTGCGATGGACTGGACGGGCGTATCGCTCGCTGGACGCATACGCAGAGCGATTTTGGCCAGGAGTACGACAGTCTTTCGGATATGGTCGCATTCGGGATCGGGCCGGCCGTCGTGGCTTACCAGTGGGGCGTTTTCCGTATCTCCGAGTACGGAGCGCTGTGGGGTCGGCTCGGCTGGCTGGCGACCTTTTTCTATGCGGTTTGTGCCGCGTTGCGCCTGGCCCGTTTCAATGCCCGCGCGGCGACAGCCAGCAAACGATATTTTGAGGGATTGCCCAGCCCGTCGGCCGCCGCGGTTCTCGCAGGATTTGTGTGGATGATGGCGGATATGCAGCTCGAGGGCCTCTATGCACTGGTCCTCGCGTTCCTCGTCGCGCTGACCGCGGGCGCGCTGATGGTGAGCCGGTTTGCATACCTCAGCGGCAAGGACTTCGACGAGAATAAGCGCATCCCGTTCGCGTTCATGATGCTGGTGCCAGTGGGTTTCATCGTGGTCGGGCTGAGCCCGGCAGAAATGCTGTTCGGATTGTTTGGCTTGTATGCGCTTTCCGGACCGGTTGTCTGGGCCTGGCGGCGGGTCTTCCGCGACCGGCGGCTGGCGCGACGACGCGGTGGCGAGGACGACACGGCTTAGGTCAGGATCGATGAACGGCGCGCGCAGGTCTGCCTATCTCGAAGCACTCGGTATCGATGTCTACGTCTCGAGGGATGCGCCCGTCGCAGAGGCGATGGGGCGAACCGGGTCACGAGCGCCAGAGCCGGCGCCGCTTGAGCCATCTTCACCTCAGGCGATGCGGTCCGTGCCGGCTGCAGAGCCCCCGGCCGGGGCGCAGCTGGACTGGTCGGCGCTGCGCGCTGCGGTCGCGCACTGCACAGGCTGCGCGCTGCACGAGACCCGCACCCAGGCCGTGTTTGGTGTTGGCGATCCCCGGGCAAACTGGATGTTCGTCGGCGAGGCACCGGGAGCCGAGGAAGACCGCCGCGGCGAACCGTTCGTCGGCCGGGCAGGCCAGTTGCTCAATGAAATGCTTCGCGCCGTTGGACTCAGTCGCGAGAATGTATTCATCACCAACATCCTGAAGTGCCGACCGCCGGGTAACCGCGACCCCCGGCCGGAGGAGGCCGCCAGCTGCCGCGGATACCTCGAGCGACAGATTGAACTGGTTTCACCGACGCTGATCGTCGCGGTCGGGCGTATCGCCGCGCAGCGCCTGCTCGATTCCCAGGATTCCGTGGGAAGATTGAGGGGCCGACTGCACTCGCTTGCGCCGCGCGGCGTTCCGGTGCTGGTGACTTACCACCCGGCCTACCTGTTGCGCAGTCCGGGCGAAAAACGCAAGTCCTGGGCTGATCTGCTGTTCGCCATGCAGGAGTATCGCCGACTCGAACTCGAACGCGGAGCGGTGCATTGAGCGTTGCCGACGATCGCCTGGCTGAGAGGCCTCGTGAACTGGTCCGTTTTCGCGCGATGACGGTCGGCGACGTGGCGGCAGTCGCGGCGGTTGAACGGGCCGCGTACCCCTATCCGTGGAGTGACGGAATCTTTCGCGATTGCCTGCGGGTCGGGTACACCTGCCGGGTTGCCGAACTGCGCGGTGAGATTGTCGCTTACGGTGTCGTCGCGGTCGCGGCGGGGGAAGCGCACATCCTGAATATCTGCGTCCTCGAAGACCTTCGGGGGCGTGGTCTCGGGCGGCAGATGCTCAATCTGCTGCTCGAGCGGGCGGGTGATGGCGGTGCGGGGGCGGTTTTTCTTGAAGTCCGGCCGTCGAACACGCTGGCCATCAGCCTCTACCAGTCGGTCGGGTTTGTCGTGGTGGGGCGCCGCCGGTCCTACTACCAGGGCGACGGCGGACGGGAGGATGCGCTGGTGCTCAAGCTGGAGATGTCCACCGGCGGCGAGCCGTTCAGTCCCTGCTAGAATCCCGCCTCCGCCAGCGAGCGACGATTACCTGCGATGACCCCAGCCTGCGACGAAGTGGCGCGACGCCGCACTTTTGCCATTATCTCCCACCCCGATGCGGGCAAGACCACGCTCACGGAAAAGCTGTTGCTGTTCGGTGGCGCGATCCAGCTTGCCGGTACGGTCAAGGGACGCAAGGCGGCGCGGCACGCGACGTCGGACTGGATGCGTCTCGAACAGCAGCGTGGTATCTCGGTCACGTCAAGCGTGATGCAGTTTCCGTACCGCGAGCGCATCGTGAACCTGCTCGATACGCCGGGCCACGAGGACTTCTCCGAGGACACGTATCGCACGCTGACTGCGGTGGATTCGGCATTGATGGTCATCGACTGTGCAAAAGGCGTGGAGGCGCGCACGATCAAGCTGATGGACGTATGCCGACTGCGCGACACGCCGATCATGACGTTTATCAACAAGCTCGATCGCGAAGGGCGCGATCCGCTGGAACTGCTCGACGAAATCGAGAAAGTGCTCGGTATCGTCTGCTCACCGGTCACCTGGCCGATCGGCATGGGCAGGGGACTGAAGGGCATCTATCACCTGCTCGAGGACCGCATCTACGTCTACGAGGCCGCGGCGCAGGGTCGCGCCGGCGTGCACTCGACCATTGATGGCCTGGGCAGCAGCGCCGCCAGTGATTTTCTTGGCGCCCGGACCGAGGCGTTTCGTGACGAGATCGAACTGGTCCGTGGTGCTTCTCACGCATTTTCGCTGGAGAACTATCTCGCGGGACGCCAGACGCCGGTGTTCTTTGGTTCGGCCGTCAATAACTTTGGCGTCGCCGAACTGCTTGCATCGTTCGTCGAATGGGCGCCGGCGCCGCAACCGCATACGGCCAGCGAACGGGTCGTAGAGGTTGACGAGGAGCAGCTCACGGGGTTCATCTTCAAGATCCAGGCCAACATGGACCCGGGTCACCGCGACCGAATTGCCTTCATGCGCATCTGCTCGGGGCACTTCGAAAAAGGCATGCGGCTCTACAATGTGCGCCTCGGCAAGGCGACACGGGTCAGCGAGGCACTGACGTTCCTCGCTTCGGATCGTTCGCACGCTGAGACCGCCTGGGCTGGCGACATCATCGGCCTGCACAATCACGGTACGATCAACATCGGCGATACCTTTACCGAGGGCGAGAAACTGATGTTCACTGGTGTGCCGAATTTCGCGCCGGAACTTTTTCGCCGTGTCGTGCTGCGCGATCCGCTGCGGATGAAGGCGCTGCAGAAGGGACTCGACCAGCTCTGCGAGGAAGGCGCGACGCAATTATTCCGTCCGCTGCGTAACAACGACCTGATTCTCGGGGCCGTGGGCCAGCTGCAGTTCGACGTCGTCGCTTTTCGCCTGCAGGACGAGTACGGTGTGCAGGCCAGCTGGGACAACATTGCGGTTCACACGGCTCGCTGGATCTACTGCACCGACCGCAAGATGCTCGAAGACTTCCGTCGCAAGGCACATGATCACCTGGCACTCGATCACTCCGGTGCGCTGGTTTACCTCGCCCCGAGCCGGGTCAACCTGCAGTTGATCCAGGAACGCTGGCCGGAGGTCACGTTTGCGGAGACACGTGAGCACCTCGCCCGCGCCGCCTGACGGATCGGCGAGGCGCATTGACGGCGACCTCGGGCGACAAAGACGGACTCGCCAATGAAAACCGTACTCGGCCAGCGTCCGGTGGTTTCCTGGGCGCTGTACGACTGGGCGAATTCGGCGTTTGCGACGACGGTAATGGCCGGGTTTTTCCCGGTATTTTTCAAACAGTACTGGAACGAAGGGGTAGCGGTCACCGAGAGCACCTTCCGCCTCGGGATGACCAATGGCCTGGCCAGCCTGGCCATTGCACTGCTGGCGCCGGTGCTTGGCGCGATCGCCGACCGCAGCGGCGCACGCGTACGTTTGCTGATGGCTTTCACGGTGCTGGGCGCCGCGGCCACTGCGGCGCTCGCGCTGCTCGGCGCCGGGCAGTGGGTCATGGCGGTCGTGCTCTACCTGATCGCTTCGCTGGGCTTCTGGGGCGGAATCATCTTCAACGACTCGTTGCTGCTGCACGTTGCCGAGCCCGAGGACTACGACCTGGTTTCGGGTTTCGGTTACGCACTGGGTTATCTCGGCGGTGGACTGCTGTTCGCGGTCAATGTGGCGATGACGTTGAGGCCCGCCTGGTTCGGCCTGGCCGACGCCAGCGCGGCCGTGCGTGTCTCCTTCCTGATGGTCGGCATCTGGTGGCTGGTGTTTGCGCTTCCGCTGGCTTTTTTCGTGCGCGAAAAGCAATCGCGAAAGACCGTCCGGCCCCGCGAGGCGATTCGGCAGGGCCTTGGCGAACTCGGTCAGACGCTGAGCGAGATTCGCCGCTATCGCCCGGTTCTCTGGTTCCTGGCTGCCTACTGGCTGTACATCGACGGCGTCAACACCATCATCAAGATGGCGGTGGACTACGGCTTGTCGCTCGGGTTCAAAGCCGCCGACCTCATCGCGGCGCTGCTGTTGACCCAGTTCGTCGCCTTCCCGGCGGCGCTCGGTTTTGGCTGGCTCGGCAAGCGCATCGGGGCGCGGCGCGGCATCTTCCTCGCGCTCGGTGTCTACGCCGCCGCGACCTGTTACGCGTATTTCATTGAGAGCGCCGCCGACTTCTACACGCTCGCCGTGGTCATCGGCCTGGTGCAGGGCGGTGTGCAGTCGCTGAGCCGTTCCTACTACGGCCGGCTCATCCCGGGCGAGAAGGCCTCGGAGTTCTTCGGTTTCTACAACATGATGGGCAAGTTTGCCGCCGTGCTCGGCCCGCTTCTGACGGGCGTTGTCGCCCGTCTGACCGGTGATCCGCGCCTGTCGATCCTGTCCATAATGATCCTGTTTCTCGCGGGTGGCTCGCTGCTGGTCATTGCGGCGAGGTCCGAGCGCGCGAGTCGCAATTCGCTCAGCCGGTAATCGCCGGTGCGACGGCGATCGCGCAGCCGCTGGCAACGTTCAGCTTGACCCGTACCTCGGGCAGCGCGATCGCAACCGCGGCCGCCGTCAACGCTCAGCTGACTTTCTTGAGCCGCCCAACCAGATCGACGTAGGACTTCATCGCCTTGTCGGTGTCCGTGCCCTTGAGCTTGGCCCAGGCATCGTGCTTGGCGCGGCCCTTCAAGTCGAACGCGCTGGGCGCTTTCGCCGGCGCATCGCCGACGGTCGCCTGCTTGTACAGCGCATACATGCGCAACATGTCGGCATCGGCCGGACGCTTGGTGAACTTCTTCGTGTCCGCGGCGGCCGCTTCAAACTGCTTTTTCAGGTCAGCCATGATTTTCCATCCCCTGTTCTCCCGGGCAATGGCAAGCATACCGGATCCGCCTCTCAGGGCCTTAGTCGATTGACCGCGTGTTTCAACTGACGCAGTTGCCCGGTGTCCGGGTCTGGTCCGTAACGAAGTGCGACATACAGCGCGCGAATATCGAGGATATCCCCGGCGAGGTCCGGCCGCTCGCGCGCGACCCGCTCGAGGAAAGCGACGGGGCTCTCGGCGTGACCGGGTTCAATGCCGTGCTTTTTGAGCCGCCGCGTGACTTCCCGGTGGAGGCGCGCCGGCCAGTCGAGCGGCGGGTCGCGGAATCTCCAGGAGAGGTACAGGGAAAACACCACAAAGAATGCGGCCATGCTGCCGGCCAGGCCCAGGCCCAGCGTGCGCCAGTCCGGGTCGTCGATACCCAGGCGTTCGAGCAGGTCGAGCTGCCGTGCGGCATTGAAGCGGACGACGCGCTCGTTCCAGAAGTCGTTCAGGGCGTCCCAGGTCAGTTCGACCTGCAGCCACAGTGCGCTGTTGCTTCGCAGCCGGCCCGGCGCCGGCTCATCCGCCGCCAGCGCATTGATCAGGCCGCGTTGGATGCGCTCCGGGGCAACCGCCGCGGTCGGGTCCACGCGCACCCAGCCCTGGCCAGTTATCCAGACCTCCGACCAGGCGTGGGCATCGGACTGACGCACGAGCAGATAGCCGCCCAGCGGATTGACCTCGCCGCCCTGGTACCCGGTGACGACGCGGGCCGGGATTCCGGCGGCCCGCATCACCAGCGTAAATGCCGAGGCATAGTGCTCGCAGAATCCGCGCCGGGTCTCGAACAGGAACTCGTCCATGGCGTTGTCGGCCAGCTTCGGTGGCTGCAGCGTGTACTCGAAGGGCTGTTCGCGAAACATTTGCAGCATTGCCTGTACGACCGCGCGGGGCTCGCCGTACTGCCCCGACAGTTTGCGGCCGAGTTCCCGGATGCGCGGGTTGCTGTCCGGTGGCAGCTGGGTGTTCTTGCGGCGCAGCGAGGCCGGCAGCGAATCGCCAGCCACGTAGCCCGGATAGGACGTCAGCCGGAACGAACTGACCTCGGTGATCGGGCGTACCGCGAGGAGCTGAAAATCGTAGTTGCGAAACGCAAGCCGGTCCGGCCACTGCGCCGGCAGGTCCAGCGCCAGGATCCAGCGCCGGTCATGGGGCTCCAGCGTGATCTGGTAGTTCACGGCTTCGCCGGCGAAATGTGCGTTCTGCCGTGGGAAGGCCTGTGCCTGCGAACGGCGCCAGCTGCGCCCATCGAATTCCTGCAGCACGGGGCCGCGCCAGTAGCGCTGGACAGGCTCGGGGGTCGGTCCGTCGAAGCGAACCCTGAAAGCGGGTTCACCCGAAATGCTCAGCTCGGATACATCGCCCGGGGTCATCTCATCGGACAGTCCGGTGCGGCCTGACTCGCTGGCCGCAATGCCCCACAAGGGACCTGGCAGCCGCGGAAAGAGCACGAACAGCAGCAGCCCCAGCGGCAGGGCCTGGGCCACAAGGGCCGCGGTGCTTCCCAGCAGGGCGCGCGGTGATCCCGATTGATCGCCGGCGTGCACGCGCATGAGCGCGGCCGTCGTGAGAATTGCACCGCCAAACAGCAATGGCAGCTGGGCCAGGCGCTGGTCGCGCAGCAGGGCCGCAAACAGCAGGAAGTAGGCGATGAACACGACCACGGTCAGGTCGCGTGCACTGCTCGATTCGAGCAGTTTCATTGCGGCCATCAGGATCAGGAAGGTCGTACCGGCTTCGATGCCGTTGAGGGTCTGGTAAGTGCCCAGCACCGCGAGCGTGGCGAGCACGGTGACCACCATACGCAGCCACTTCGGCGCCATCGGCCAGCCACGCACGTCCACTGCCCAGCGCCAGATGGCAATCGAGGCAACCAGCAGCGTGACCCAGGGCGGCAGGTGCCTGACGTGCGCAGCGCAGCCGACCGCCAGCGCGAGCAACACCCAGGTCATCCCGGCGATGGGCCGGGTGAGTCGTTCAGCCACGTTTCACCGGCGGGTCGAACAGGGCCAGCTGAGTCAGGCAGTGCTGCCAGTGAGCGCTGCCCACATTGGGTTCGATGCGCGTACCGGGCAGTCGCAGCCCGCAGGCTTCGCCATCCCGGTGCGCGTCGATTACCCATCGGCATAGCTGTGACAGTCGTGCCTCGACGGCCATGCCGGGCAGGCTGTCCCAGTCAAAGACGTGCGAAACGACATCCGTGCCGGCGTACTGCTTGGTGTGCAGCCCCTGGCCTCGCGCGTAGGTTTTCCAGGCGATCCTGCCGAGCCCGTCGCCGGGCTGGTATGGCTTCAGGCCTGCGAAATCCTCGTCCCCGTGAGCATGATCCTGCGCACCTCCGGTATCGGTTTCGACACCGGGTGGCACGCGACCCGGGGGAGCCGGGCGCGGCCAGGCGATCGCGGAGTATTCGGGGTGTACGACGGCCCAGGCCCTGAACAGACCGAGCGGGTGACGCGTCGCGACCTTGAATCGTTCCAGCGGGACCCGGCCGCGTTCGAGTGCCGGGCGACTCAACGTCGCCGATGCAGTGCCGCAGGCCGGCACATCGACGATCACGGGTTTATCGCGGTCCGAGTCGAGTTCGATCTGCCTGCGGGTTGTCACCGATGGATTATCCAGCTGAAGGCGGAAGTGGACCGGCTGACCGACGAACGCCGACTCCGCGGCGAGCCGTTTGATCCGCAGACCGACGAGGTTGCCGTGACAATGATGCATCGTGACCAGGCCAAGGCTGACCAGCAGGAAGGCCAGGCCGAGGCCCAGGTTGTTGTTGTAGTTCATGGCGCCGAGGACCATCGCGAACACCATCGCCGCATACGCGACACCGAGCCGGGTCGGCAGGATGTAGATGCGGCCGCGGCGCAGTGCCAGCGGATCGGTGTCGGTACCCTGGCGCCTGAGCATCCAGGCAGACAGGCGCGCACCGAGGCGGACGCGCAACGCGCGTTGCGCTTTACGTATCACGGTCGCCGGGTGCCTGTCAGTGGCCGCCGCGAGGCGACCTTTTCAGGGTACCGGTACGGCATTGAGCACGTGGAGACCGATTTCACCCGCATCGCGAAACCTGGATTCCTCGCGGGCCGCCAGTCGATGGCCCGCCACCGACGGCAATACGGCCTGCACATCCTCGGGCAACACCCCGCTGTGTCCGTGCATCAGTGCCCAGGCCTGGGCCGCACGCAGCAGCGCAATCGCTGCGCGTGGCGACAGGCCAGCCTGAAACTCGGTCGCCTCGCGCGTGTAACGAGTGATCGCCTGCAGGTAGTCGAGCAGGGCCTCGGAGGCGTGGACACGCGGTACTTCTCCCTGCAGGCGCAAGAGGTGCTGCGCGGTGATCGCCGGCGCCAGTTCGGTGAGCAGGTCGCGCCGGTCGCGGCCCATGAGCAGTTGCCGCTCCAGCGCCGCCGCCGGGTAGCCCAGTTCGATACGCATCAGGAATCGATCGAGCTGCGATTCAGGCAAAGGGAAGGTGCCGACCTGGTAGACCGGGTTCTGCGTTGCGATCACAAAGAAAGGTTCGGACATCGGGTAGGTCTGACCGTCGGCGGTGACCTGGTGTTCTTCCATCGCCTCGAGCAGCGCGCTTTGCGCCTTTGGCGTGGCCCGATTGACTTCGTCCGCCAGCACCAGTTGTGAAAAAACCGGCCCGCGGTGAAAGCGGAACTGCGCGGACTCCTGCTCGAAGACCGACACGCCAATGATGTCTGCGGGCAGCAGGTCGCTGGTGAACTGGATGCGCTGGTAGGAAAGGCCCAGCGTGGCCGCCAGCGCGTGCGCAAGCGTGGTCTTGCCCACACCGGGTATGTCCTCGATCAGCAAATGGCCCCGTGCAAGCAGGCAGGCCAGGCACAAGCGGATCTGGGTTTCCTTGCCGAGAATGATTCCGCCGAGGTCCGCGATTGCCGTATCGATCAGTTCGTGCCCGGCGTTCGCCGGCTGCCCGGTCGCGTTCATGCTTCGCCTCGCGGCGTCTCGACAGCCGCGAGGCGGTGCAGCTGCTCGCCGAGTTGCTGGACCTGTCGTTCAAAATCGGCCACTCGACCCCGTTCCTGCTCAACGACCTCCGGTGGTGCATTGGCCATAAAACGCTCGTTGGCGAGTTTCGCCGCGGCCTTGTCCCGATCGGCCTCGGCCCGTCCGCGGCGCTTCTGCAGGCGGCTGATCTCCGCGGCGACATCGTCGACCAGGCGCGTGAACGGGGCCAGTACGGTGCGTCCGTCAATGATCGCGATTGCGCAGGGCGGCAGGTCGGCTTCCGTATCGATGACCTCGACCGACTCGAGATTTGCCACCCGTGTGATGATGCCGGCCAGTTCAGTGATGGCCTGGTGATCGCCGCTGCGCTCGGTTCGAACGTAGACCGGTGTCGTCCGCGAATGCGGCACATCGAGTTCACCGCGAATCTGCCGGATGCCCAGAACGATCGCCTGTGCGGCGCGAACCTGCTCTTCGGCCGCTTCATCGCGCGCAAAATCCTCGGCCCGCGGGTAGGGCTCGAGCATGATGGTCGGCCCGTCGCGACCGACCAGCCGGCCCGCGCGCTGCCAGATCTCTTCGGTGATGAACGGCATGACCGGGTGAAGCAGCCGCAGGGTGGCTTCGAGGACCTCGATCAGGTTGCGCCGTGTCGCGCGTTTGCGCGGATCCGACACCCCGGCATCCTGCAGTACCGGCTTCGACAGCTCCAGATACCAGTCGCAATACTCGTGCCAGACGAACTCGTAGATGGCCTGCGCCGCGAGGTCGAAGCGGTAGGCGTCCAGGTTCTCGCGGACCGCGCGCGTGGTCTGGCCAAGCCGGTCACGGATCCAGCGGTCCGCTGGTCCGGGTTCGACGGGTCCGTCGAGCTCCACTGCAGGTGCCTCGGTGTTCATGAAAACGAAACGGGCCGCATTCCAGAGCTTGTTGCAGAAGTTACGGTAACCCTCGACCCGGCCGAGGTCGAAGCGGATGTCGCGGCCCATCGTCGCCAGCGACGCGAAGGTAAACCGCAAGGCATCCGTGCCGTAGGAAGGCATGCCCTGCGGGAACTCCTTGCGCGTCGCCTTTTCGATCGCGTTCTTCATCTTCGGCTGCATCAGGCCGGTAGTACGCTTTTCCACCAGCGCCTCGAGTTCGATGCCGTCGATGAGGTCCAGCGGATCGATGATGTTGCCCTTGGACTTGGACATCTTCTGGCCGTGTTCGTCGCGAATCAGGCCGGTGATGTAAATCTCCCGGAACGGCACTTCATCCGTGAACTTGAGTCCCATCATGATCATCCGGGCGACCCAGAAGAATATGATGTCAAAGCCGGTCACCAGCACCGAGGTCGGGTAGAAGCTCGCCAGTTCCTGTGTCTGTCCGGGCCAGCCGAGCGTCGAGAAGGGCCAGAGCGCGGAACTGAACCAGGTATCGAGCACGTCGTCGTCGCGGCGCAGGCGGACCGGGCGGCCGTGCTTTGCGGTCGCCGCCACGTGTGCGGCGGCTTCGTCTCGTGCGACGAAAACTTCGCCGTCTTCATCGTACCAGGCCGGGATTCGGTGCCCCCACCAGAGCTGGCGCGAAATGCACCAGTCCTGGATGTTGTTCATCCACTGGAAATAGGTCTTCGACCAGTTCTCCGGAACGAAGCGAATCGCGCCCGTCTCGACCGCCTTGATGGCCGGAGCGGCGAGGGGTCCGACGCGCACATACCACTGGTCGGTCAGCCAGGGCTCGAGCACGGCACCACTGCGATCGCCGCGCGGGACCGGCAGCGTATGCGCCTCGGTTTTCTCGAGCAGGCCTGCGGCCTCGAGATCGGCAATGACGCGCTTGCGAGCTTCGAAACGATCCAGGCCACGATAGGCAGGTGGTACCTGGTCATTGAGCGTCGCATTCGCATCGAAAATGTTGACCAGTGCGAGGCCATGGCGCTTGCCGACTTCGTAGTCGTTGAAATCGTGTGCCGGCGTGATTTTCACGCAGCCGCTGCCGAAGGCCGGGTCGGCGTGTTCGTCGCCCACCACGGGGATCAGTCGGTCGGTCAATGGCAGGCGAATCTGCTGACCAATCAGGTGACGATAGCGCTCGTCCTCCGGGTGCACGGCGACGGCCGTATCGCCGAGCATCGTCTCCGGCCGGGTCGTCGCGACGATGAGGTGGGCATTGCCGTCGGCGAGCGGATAACGCAGATGCCAGAGATGACCGGATTCCGTTTCGGCGACGACTTCGAGGTCTGAAAGCGCGGTGTGCAGCACGGGGTCCCAGTTGACCAGGCGCTGGCCGCGGTAGATCAGGCCTTCTTCGTGCAGGCGCACGAACACCTCGATCACCGCTGCCGAGAGGCCTTCGTCCATCGTGAAACGGTCTCGCGACCAGTCGACCGAATCGCCGAGGCGTCGCATCTGCCGGCAGATCGTTCCGCCGGACTGTTCCTTCCAGCGCCAGACGCGCTCGATGAACGCCTCACGACCCAGGTCGTGGCGGTTCTGTCCTTCGGCATTGAGCTGCCGCTCGACCACCATCTGCGTGGCGATGCCCGCGTGGTCGGTGCCCGGCTGCCACAGGGTTCGGTCGCCGTCCATGCGGTGGAAGCGCGTCAGCGCATCCATCAGCGTGTGTTGGAATGCGTGGCCCATGTGCAGAGTGCCCGTCACATTCGGTGGCGGGATCATGATGCAGTACGGCGCGCCGGTGCCCTCGGGGGCAAACCAGCCCGCCGACTCCCAGGTTTCGTAGATCCGGGTCTCGATGTCGCCGGGTGAGTAGCTCTTGTCCATGGGTCGGTGCATGCCTACTGCGGTTCGCGAAAATGCGTGTCGATGATCTGGGCGACAAGGGCCGGCAGTTCCGCCTTCAGCCGATCGGATACATGTTCGATCAGCACGGCTTCCATCTCGCGAATTGCATTGTGTACCAGTTCGTCGGCGTGTTCGTGTATCGCAGCCGAGAAGTGCGTCTCAAGTTCGGAGAGCCACGCAGCGGCCGGGTCGGTCGAAACCGGGGCCTTCGCGTCTTCGTCGACGATATCGGTCAGCACGGGTATCGAGGCCGGCGAATCGTTCATGCGTCACCCACTGCCAACGGCGATGTGATTTGGTGCAATCCCCGCGTCGCTGTAACAGCGCCAGCGTCCCCGCGCGCTGCGGCGCGCCGCCGCATCGGAGCCGACGACCTCACAAATGCGGTCGAAACCGGTGAAGTCGGCCGGCGTATCGACGCCGAGATTGATCAATACGTCGCGATGGGACCCGGGCAGCGGACCATCGCTGATCAGCACCGGCGTTGCAGCAACGAACGATGGCTCGGCGGGCCAGCGTCCGTGGGGCACAAAGGCGCTGTCCCTGAAGGTCCAGAGCATTTCGTCGAGGGCCGCCGCTTCGGCCGGTCCGGTGGCGAGCACGGTCACCTTGAGGCCCTGGTCATAGGCCTTGCCGGCAATGACGCAGGCGGTCTTCAGGCGCGTCACTTCGTCCGGCGCGCTGACGATATAGAAGTCTGCCTTCGCCGCGGTCACGATCAGCTGTTCAGGAGAAAGTCCACGAGCAGGGGCACGGGGCGGCCGGTGCTGCCCTTTTCCTTGCCCGTACGATAGGCGGTACCGGCAATATCCAGGTGTGCCCAGCGCATCCCGTCGGTGAACTTCGCAAGGAAACAAGCGGCCGTGATTGCGCCGCCGTCACGGCCACAGGCGTTTGCGAAGTCGGCAAAGTTGCTCTTCAGTTGCTCGTGGTACTCCTCGGCCATCGGCATCTGCCAGGCCTCGTCGTCGCTGCGTCGACCCGCCGCCTCGATCGCCTCGGCGAGGGTGTCATCGTTGCTCATCACGGCGCTGATATGGGCGCCGAGCGCAATGACGCAGGCACCGGTCAGCGTGGCGATGTCGACGATGGCTTCCGGCTTGAACCGTCGCGCGTAGGTCAGCGCGTCGCAAAGGATGAGCCGGCCTTCGGCATCGGTGTTGATGACCTCGATCGTCTGTCCCGACATGCTCGTCACGATGTCGCCCGGCTTGGTGGCCCGGCCACTGGGCATGTTCTCGCAGGCGGCAACGACCCCGATGACGTTCTTACGCAGGCCGATCTCCGCCGCGGCATTGAGCGCACCGAGTACGCTGGCTGCACCGGTCATGTCGAACTTCATCTCATCCATGCCCGGTGGCTGTTTCAGCGAGATGCCGCCGCTGTCAAAGGTTACGCCCTTGCCGACCAGCACGATCGGCGCTTGACCCTGGGCGCCGCCGTCGTGACGAAGCACGATCAGCCTGGCGGGCTCTTCGGTGCCCTCGGTCACTGACAGCAACGAGCCCATCTTGAGCCGCTTCATCTGGGCTTCATCGAGTACCTGGACGCGCATCGACTTGTGCGTCCTCGCAATGTCGCGGGCGGCCTTTGCCACGTAGGAGGGCGTGCAGACGTTCGCTGGCAGGTTGGCGAGGTCGCGGCTCACTGCCATGCCTTCGCCAATGCCGCGACCGTGCTCGAGTCCGCGCTCGGCGTCCTTGACCTGGCCGCGGGTTCCAACGGTGACACCAAAACGCTTAAGCGCGGGCCGAGGCGGCTGGCGCGTGCTGCGAATCACCGGAATGCGGTAGACGACCGTCGCGACGGCCTGTGCTGCCAGCCGCGCCCGGTAATAGATGTCCGTATCGGCCACCGGTTCGGTCGCAAGATAGCTCACCGCATCGGCGGCGCCGGTCTTGATCAGGGCCGCGACCGCGCTCTTCAGCGCATTGTGATACGCGCGGCGGCCGAATGCGGATTTCTTGCCGAGACCGACGATGAGCACGCGTCGGAATGGCACGCCCGTCGTGTCCAGCAAGGCAGTATCGCCCGCTTCGCCACTGATGTCCCTGCGTTTGACGAGCGTCGCGATCCGCCCGCCGAGCGCCGCGTCAACCTGCGTCGCCGCGCCGGTCAGCGTGCCGGATTCGTACAGGCCAACGATCACGCATTCCGTGCGCCGTCTTGCGGCAGACCCAGTGGTGGCAAAATAACGCATCTGCTAGTTCCTTCCTGTTTCCGTTCTGGCGGAGCCTGTTTTTCGGCCCGACTGTTTTTCCGGCCGGGCCGGCCGTTACACTTGCGCTGCGTTCGCACCCGCCACGCCGATTTCGAAGTCAGCCGGGCGTTTGCAAACGCAGGAGTCTACCGTTTCCCGCCTGGAGCCGCGACCTGTGCTGAGCCGGCTTGATCGATATTTCCTGCGCGAAGTCGCCCAGACGTGCCTGGCGGTGATCGGCGTGCTGTTGCTGATCCTGATGTCGAGTCAACTGGCCCGGGTGCTGGGCATGGCGGCGCAATACGAGTTTCCGGGAGGCGTCGTCGCCAACCTGATCTGGCTGACCACCCTGCAGCAGATGACCGTGCTGGTGCCGGTCGGCTTGTTTCTCGGCATCGTGCTCTCGCTCGGTCGGCTCTATCACGACAGTGAGGTGACCGCGATGACGGCCTGCGGCATGGGGCCTGCGGCCATATTCCGTCCGGTCATGCTGATTGCCCTGCTGGCGGCCGTGCTGCTGGCCGCGCTGTCTTTCAAGGTCGTGCCGTGGGCGACGACCCGCGCGCAGGACCTGCGCGCCGAGGCGCTGCGTTCGGCGCAATTTGGTGCGCTGGAGCCGGGTCGTTTCCGAAGTTTTGCCGGGGGCAACGCCGTCTTCTACGCCGAGCGGGTCGACGAGGGCGGACGGCTTTATGGCGTGTTCGCCCAGTATCGCCATAAGGACCGGCTGGAGCTCGCGGTTGCCGAGCGAGCCGAACAGCGCGGTGCAGGGCAGGCCGAACAGGAGTTCGTGCTGTTTGACGGGCGACGCTATGAGGGCGTGCCTGGCGCGCCGGGCTGGCGAATCATGGAGTTCAAGGAACACGGTATTCCGGTCACGCTCCCGGAACTCAAATCCGGCAAAGTGCGCATCCAGTCAAGGAGTACCCGCAGTCTGTTGGGCCGTGGGACCGGCGAAGAGCGCGCTGAACTCGCCTGGCGTACCGCCGTTCCGGTCATGGCCCTCGTGCTGGGCCTGCTGGCGGTGCCATTGTCGAAGTTACGACCACGACAGGGCCGGTTCGCGCGTATTGGACTCGCGATCCTCGCGTATTTCCTGTACTCGAATGCCATTGCCGTCGTGGAAGTCTGGATGGAAAAAGACGCACCCGGTGGCCGCTTCGGCATGTGGTGGGTTCACGGGTTGATGCTCGTGCTCGTATTCTTGCTGATCTGGCGGCAAGAGCATCCCGGCCCCCTGAGACGCAAAGCCGCGAGCGCAGGAGGAAGCCGCTGATGTCGATTCTGGGCAATCACGTCATTCGCTCCGTGCTCGCCTATACCGCGCTTGTCATGCTTGTTCTGATAGCACTGGGTACTTTGTTCCTGTTTCTGGGACAGCAGGACGATATCGGCACCGGAGAGTATTCCTCGACGCAGGCGATGCTGTTTGTCGCGCTGAATCTGCCGACCTACATTGCCCAGTTCCTGCCGGTGGCAGCCCTGATCGGCTCGTTGTTTGCGCTCGGCAACCTGGCCCGGGACAGTGAACTCGTCGTGATGCGCGCCTCGGGTGTGACCACGTTGCGATTCTGCCGCTGGCTGGGGGCCGCTGGATTCATTCTCGCGGTGGCCATGGTGCTGCTCGGCGAATACGTCGCACCACCGCTGGAGAATTATGCGAGGCAGCTGAAGACGTTCAGCAAGTTCAACGAGGTCAGTTTCGCCGGCAAGCACGGCACCTGGGTTCGTGACGGGCGCACGATTATCAGTATCGAACAGCAGACCGGATCCGATCGCTACGGCGGCATACAGGTTTTTGTCTTTGATCCTGAACGGCGCCTCGTAACCGCTGCCGCAGCGTCCGCGGCCAGCGTCAGAGGCAGCAACCAGTGGCTGCTCGAGGACTACACGGAGACCCGCTTCACGGCCGAAGGCACCGAGACGGCCCAGAAGCAGCAGATTGAAGTGCAGTCTTCCATCTCGCCGGAGTTCCTCGGTCTCGCGGTACTGGAACCGGACACGATGGGCCTCAGGGACCTGCGCAATTATGCGCAGTACCTGCGCACCAACGACTTGATCGCCGATCGCTACGAAGTTGCGTTCTGGTCGCGCATCGCCCGCATACCGGCGGTCTTGTTGGTGGTGATGCTGGCGTTGCCGTTTGCGCTCGGGCCGATGCGCTCCTCAGGGCAGGGCGCCCGCGCGGTGATCGGGATATTGATCGGTGCCGGTTTCGTGCTGTTCTCGAGGACCGTCGAGAGCAGCGGGCAATTGCTCGGTCTGCCTCCGATGGTCGTGGGTTGGGTGCCAACGGCCTCGCTTGCGCTGCTGACGATCTTTCTGCTCGCGCGAGCTCGCTGAGCCTTTTTACCCTGGCAGGCGCACGACGCGGGTGCCGGTCAGCCGGTCATGCCAGGCCCGACCGTGCGGATCAATGGCGATCCAGAAGAACCCGAGGCCGGCCGGTAGCAGCGACAGGCAGGCGGCGGCCAGGCGCAGCAGTGCCGTGCGCCGGTCGAGCAGGCGACCGTCTTCGCGTTCCACGCGGATCTTCCAGGACGTCATCCCGAGCGTCTGCCCGGTTCGTGTCCAGGCATAACTGAAGAACAGGACGATGATCGCGAGCAGCACGAGGCGATAAACGAAACCCAGCGCGGGGCGGCTCGAACTGCTGATCGCCTCGCCGCCCGTGACCGGCAGGAACAACGCCGTCGCAACGGCGAGCAGCGCGATCAGCAGCAGCCCGTCGTAGAACATCGCGCCGAGACGGCGCAGCAGCCCGGCGGGCGGCAACATCGACTCGCGTTTCCCGGGCTCGCTGATCTCTTGCGGCATTTTCCCTGCTCTGACCGGTGCAACTTGCCGCGGCAGGCGGCGCTGCTCATCGTACCGTGGCCGTGCGCTTGCCGCGCGGCCTGACTAGAATACCCGCCTGCAGAACCAGTCGAGTGGCGATGAAGCAGGATCAATCACAACCGGTGTGGGACTGGCCCGTGCGACTCAGCCACTGGCTGATCGTGCTGTGCGTTGCGGGCTCCTGGGCGACCCATTACGCGGGCCTGCAATGGTTTGTCTGGCATCGGCGTTGCGGCTACGCCGTGCTGGTACTGGTGGCGTTCCGGGTCATCTGGGGTTTCGTCGGTACGTATCACGCGCGTTTCGCCAGCTTCGTGCGCGGTCCGCGTGCGATTATCGACTACCTGCGAGGAGGCGCCGGGGCCGAGACGATCGGGCATAATCCGCTGGGCGCGCTCAGCGTGATGGCCCTGCTCGCCTCGCTGCTGTTCCAGGCGAGCACCGGCTTGTTTGCGAACGATGAAATCGCCAGCACCGGGCCGTTTTATGGCTGGATCTCGCATCGCCTGAGCAATCGCCTGACTTCCTGGCATCATGTCAATTCCGAGCTGCTGCTCGTATTCATCGGCGTACACCTGCTGGCGATTGCCTGGTACACGTTCGTGAAGCGCCAGTCGCTGGTCCGCGCCATGATCACCGGGCGAAAGTCCGCCCGGTTGACGTCGGCGACACCGTCCGTCGGTCGATCGAGATCGCTGCTCGCGCTCGCGGTCGTCGCGGCACTGGCCGTTGCGCTGATGCTGGCGATACGCGCCGCACCCGAAGCGAGTGTGGCGCTGTTCTGATCAATCGTTCTTGTATTCGTCGTGGCAGCTCTTGCAGGCATTGGCCGTGTCAAAAAAAGCAGCTTTTGACTTGGCCGCATCCCCCCCTTTGGCGACCGCGGCCAGCTTCGCGCTCTCGTCAATCAAGGTCTGCATTTTTGCGTCGAAGTCGGCGCGATTGTCCCACATCTTGCTCTTGAGCTTTGAATCAGCCACGCTTTTTGACACGTCCGGGTAGGCTTCCGGCAGCATCGGTGTCAGCCCGGCAATCCGTTCGGCGCGCATGGCGAACTCGGCCTGGTCGAACGGTATCTTGTCCTGCGCCATTGCGCTCATGGGTCCGAAGTTCCAGACGATCACCTGATAAAGCGACTTGCGGTACTTCAGGGCCTGTTCGCCGGGTGTCGGCTGATCGGCGGCCGAAGCCGTTGCGCAGAGGGTTGCGGAGAAGAACAGGGCGGCCAGCGGCAGGGCCAGGAATCGGGTCGCGTGCATGAGCAGGAATCCTCGGGCGAGTATTGAACGGAGAGCCGAAACTTACCCGGACAACGCCGCTACGTCACGCTTTACAGGATTTCAGTCGTTATCCTGGCTGGCCCTCGCCTCGATCGTTGCACGGTGATCACGAAGGATCTGCCACACCTCCGGCTCGGGTGGCCGGTCGGCGAGGCGAGCGACCAGCCCCGCGAGCTGTGGCCACTCGCTGCCCCACTTCAGCAATCGCACCGCGTCGTTGATGACCTTCCGGGTCGCGGCCGCCTGCTCCGCCGCAGGTTTGCCAGCCGGGGCACGGGCTGGTGCGGCGCTGCGGGACCCCTGACTCGATTTTCGCGCGGATCCGGGGGTGGTTTTCGGCGGCGCCGCGGAGGCTTTCGCGCCGGCAGGCGGCTTTGCGGCAGGCGGCTTTGCGGCAGGCGGCTTTGCGGCAGGCGGCTTTGCGGCAGGCTTTTTCGCTGGCGGTTCCGCCGGCATTACGCTTTCGGCCCTGCCTGATGCCGGCTCGGGATCTGGCGTGGGCTGGGGCTGGGGCTCGAGCTCGAGCGCGGATTCCTCGGGAGGGGCTTTGCTCTCCGCCCGGCGCGGCTTCGCCAGCGGTATGAATCGATCCACCTGTTCCGCACCCAGCAGACAAGTCAGGAAGCTCATCAGTTCCAGAGCATCGGCAAAATCGACATCGCCTTTTTCGGAGCGGCGGACGACCTGGCTTCGCAATTCTTCGATCCGGGTGCGAGCGAGGTCGATGACCCAGCGCGAGGGTCGCTCGTGTTCAGGCCATTTCTGGACGCGCGCGTAGGCCTCGTTGTCCAGTTTCAGGTAGTCCGCGTGCAACTCGACGCTCGTCAGCCAGCGATCGAGCAAGTCGGCAATCCTTTTGTCGGCTGCGCTCATGTATCAACCGCCCCCGGGGTAACCGTGGAAGTGTAGTCTCCAGCGGCTGTGACTTCGGGTGAAATGCCCGGTTCTAATCATTGCTGCGACACACGTCGCGAATAATCCTGCGTCCAAACCAAGCTTTTAACCGTAACTTCTTGATAAGTAAAGTCGTGACGGTATGTCGCATCACCTCGCGGCCGCGCGGGGCGGTCGTGTGCCGGCGCTTGCGCACCGCCGCGACGGGCGATTCGCTGCCCGCCGCACGGCCTGCGGAAAACCACGCTTGGGCCGCGGTTGCGCTGCGGTAGATAGTCTCGGATGTGACGGCATTTCCTGCCGTGGCCCTGGCAACCAGACCAACTGAGGAGTCACCCATGCCACTCGTATCGATGCGCCAGCTGCTCGATCACGCCGCCGAGGGCGGCTACGGCCTGCCCGCGTTCAACGTCAACAACCTCGAACAGGTCCGCGCGATCATGGCGGCGGCCGACGCACTCGACAGTCCGGTCATCATGCAGGGCTCGGCCGGTGCTCGTAAGTACGCCGGCGAACCGTTTTTGCGCCACCTGATCCAGGCGGCCGTCGAAGCGTACCCGCATATACCGGTGGTCATGCACCAGGATCACGGACAATCACCGGCCGTCTGCATGAGCGCGATTCGCTCGGGGTTCACGAGCGTGATGATGGACGGCTCGCTGATGGCCGACGGCAAGACCCCGTCGACCTACGAATACAACGTCGATACCTCGCGCAAAGTCTGTGAGTTTGCCCACGCCATTGGCGTGACGGTCGAGGCGGAACTTGGCGTACTTGGGTCGTTGGAAACCATGCGGGGCGACAAAGAAGACGGCCACGGAGCGGAAGGGACCATGACGCGAGAGCAACTGTTGACCGACCCCGACCAGGCGGCGGACTTCGTCGAGAAGACGCAATGCGACGCTCTGGCGATCGCGATCGGAACCTCGCACGGTGCCTACAAGTTTACGCGCAAGCCGACCGGAGACATCCTCGCGATCGATCGGATCAAGGCGATCCATGCGCGCATTCCGAACACGCACCTCGTCATGCACGGTTCGAGCAGTGTGCCGCAGGAGTGGCTCGAGATCATCCGGGAAAACGGTGGCCAGATGAAGGAGACCTACGGTGTGCCGGTCGACGAGATCATCACGGGAATCAAGCATGGCGTGCGCAAGGTGAACATCGATACCGACATTCGTCTGGCGATGACCGGTGCGATGCGCCGTTACATGACCCAGCACCCGTCTGAGTTCGATCCTCGAAAATTTCTCGCCGAGGCCAGCAAGGCGGCCCAGGGAATCTGCATGGCGCGCTTCGAGGCCTTTGGTTGCGCCGGCCAGGCATCGAAGATCAAGCCAATACCACTTGATGAGATGGCCCAGCGCTACCAGTCCGGCCAGTTGAGCCAGGTGGTCCGGCAGGCGGCCTGAGCCGATCGCTGCGGCGTATCGATGACGCAGAGGCGGGCGCTCCAGGCGGAGCGCGTGGCCGCCGGGTCGTCGCGCCCGGTGCAACGCCGTCATGTCAGAGGCCTCCAAAGTGTGACGCTCCACCTGTCGGGGAGGGATTGGCAGTGCTTGAATCCGGACCGGAGGAAAGAAGATGAATATTTCAACCGGTCCCGGTTCGCCCGGGACTGCCCACGAGGACGCGGACGGCTGGGCCTGCGCCGTGCAATGGCGCCTGCAGGAGTCGCACGGCTGGAGTGCAGCTCGATCGGAAGAGTTCTGTTTCGACTTCGCCAGCAACTATCAGCGCATCGCCTACATGTGCCATGTGCTGGGATTTTCACCCGACGAAATTGCCGAGAAGGTCAATCGCGAGGCCGTGACGGCGGGGTACGCTCGACGCTGAGGTGTCGGAGCCCGCGTCGACGGTCAGCCTTTGCTTGAAAACCGGCCTCGGTCTGTCGGCGCCTCGAGATCGAGTTCGGGCCCGTCAGGTACGATGCCAAACGGGTTGATCTGACGGTGTGACTCGAAATAGTGGCGCTTGATGTGTTCCATGTTGACCGTTTCGGCGATCCCCGGCATCTGGTAGATGTCTCGCACGAAACCCCAGAGACCGGGGTATTCGATCAGTCGATGCTTGTTGGTCTTGAAGTGGGTCAGGTAGACCGGATCGAAACGGACCAGCGTCGTGAACAGGCGCACGTCGGCTTCGGTCAGCGTGTTCCCGGTCAGAAATCGCCGGCGACTGAGGATTTCCTCGGCCTGGTCCAGCGCCACAAACAGTGATTCAAACGCGGCGCTGTAAGCGCGTTGCGAACGCGCAAAGCCACAACGGTAAACGCCATTGTTGATCTGCGGATAGATCCATGAGTTCAATTCATCGATCTGCGGGCGCAGCGGCTCCGGGTAGAGGTCGACTTCAGGATGTGTCGCGTACGCCTGGAACGCCGAGTTCAGTATCCGAATGATTTCCGAGGACTCGTTGTTAACGATGCGACGTGCATGCTTGTCCCACAGGACCGGCACCGTGATCGAGCCCTCGTAGTCCGGGTTGCTCGCGAAATAGGCCTGCTTCAGGTAGTCAAACCCGTTGACGCGATCACCGGTCGCGCCGTCGATATCTGTATCGAATGACCAGCCATCGCCGGTCAACAGGTGGTGCACGACGTCGACCGAGATTGCCTCCTCGAGGCCCTTGAGCGCCCGCACGATGAGTGTCCGGTGGGCCCAGGGGCAGGCGTAGGAGACGTACAGGTGGTACCGGCCGGCCTCGGCGGGGAACTCCGCATCCACTGCCGTCGAGCAAACCCCGTGGAAGCTCGTCGGGCGGCGCACGAACGCGCCGTCCTCGTCAATTTGCTTTTCCCAGGTGTTGCCGATGTTTTCTTTCGCCATTGGGGTCCTCATTCGATCAGTCAAAGGCACTCAGGGGTTGTTGCAGCAACGACCCATCCGGCCCGCTGCCAGTGCGCGCGGCAGCTTCGTAGGTGCTCTGCAGGAAGGCCAGCAGGCAGGCGCCGGGGTCCTGTGCCGTCCTGACGATCGTCATCGGGTATCGGCCCGGCGGTCATGCCGCGCGCAGTGACGTACAGCGTGAAATACCAGGAATGATTGACCCACGAGGATTTTCTCAGCCGGATCTTGCCGACGATCTGCGTCCAAAGCTGCAAGGTCTGGCAGGTATCCTGCCAGTCGCTGTACGCTCTTTTTGTTCACCGTTGTTGACTGCTGAATCTCATCTCTTCCCTTCGTTCGACGCACGGGGTCCGGCGGTTTCGCGGGATTCCGCGCCAGTCAGCCAGGCCCGTTGACACCGCCGAATGCGACGCCTGTCAGTCTCGCCATTTCGGGCTTGAAACTGGTCAGGTCTCCGAGCGTGAATTCGTTCAGGTTTCGATGCCCGCAGGCACGGGCCATCACCTGCATGAGTTCCGTAGCCGAACGAAGAAACCGGTTCAAGCGGGCGGCCGACTCGTCGACGATCAAGCGGGTCCGCAGGTCCGCTCGCTGCGTGGCGATGCCCACCGGGCAGGCATTGGTATTGCAGGCCCGCATGCCGAGGCAGCCGATGGCCTGTATGGCGGCGTTTGAAATGGCGATCGCATCGGCGCCAAGCGCCAGCGCCTTGATGAAATCCGCCGGGACGCGCAAACCGCCCGTGATGACCAGCGTGACGTCGCCACGGTTGCATTTGTCGAGGTGCCGCCTGGCACGGGCAAGGGCAGGAATCGTCGGCACGGAAATGTTGTCACGGAACAGCAGGGGTGCCGCACCCGTGCCACCACCGCGGCCATCGAGGATCACGTAGTCGACACCGATTTCGAGTGCCGCATCAATGTCCTTCTCGATGTGCTGCGCTGAGAGCTTGGCGCCTATCGGTATTCCGCCCGTCCGCTCTCTGACCTGGGCGGCGAAGTCCCGAAACTGACCGATGTCATCCCAGTCCGGGAAGCGCGCAGGCGAGATTGCCGGCTGGCCCGGCTGCAGGCCGCGCACGCTGGCGATCGATTCTGAAACCTTGTTCCCCGGCAGGTGCCCTCCAGTGCCGGTCTTTGCGGCCTGGCCGAACTTGAAATGGAAGGCCCCGCAGCCCTCGAGGTGGTCCATAGAAAAGCCGAACCTTGCAGAGGCCAGTTCATAAAAGTACCTGGAGTTTTGCGCTCTCTCCTCGGGCAGCATGCCGCCCTCGCCGGAACAGATGCCCGTGCCGGCAAGCTCCGCGCCCTTTGCGAGCGCAACCTTCGCCTCCGCCGACAGCGCGCCGAAGCTCATGTCGGATACGAAAAGCGGAATCTCCAGGCGCAGCGGCCGCCGGGCCCGTTCACCGATGACCGTGTCGGTCGCGACCGCTTCATTGTCCAGCAACGGCAGGCGATGCAACTGGGCTGTCAGGATCTGCAGGTCCTCCCATTTTGGCAATTGGTCGCGGGGTACGCCCATGGCCGCCATCGGCCCGTGGTGGCCCGTGGACTCGAGGCCTGATCGCGCCAGCCCCTGGATGCTGCGAACGTGCGGTTCATCCGGTGTGCCCTGGAAATCGGCATACAGGCCCTGGTAGGCGTCGCGGTCGTACTTCTGCGGGTTCGCTTGCTCCCAGTCGCGAACTTCGTCGAGGTTCACCCAGACGGCCCCGTCTTCGACCCAGGCCTCGAAGCGCTTCAGGTCAGCCCCCGGGTAGTGAATGTTCCTGCCGGTTGCGTACCGGTAGGTTGATCCGTGCAACGGGCAGGTGAGCCGGCCATTCGTGATGCGTCCGTCTGACAGCAATGCGCCGCGATGCCTGCAGCGGCCGTAGAGGACAGTTGCCGCTTCTGTCTCCGGTTCCCGAATGACGATGAGGTCGACGTTGGCTGTCAGCGCATAGGTTGGCTTGAGTGGTTCGAGTTCGGACCAGTCGATAAGTCGATGCTTGTCCATGGTCGGGCCTCGTGCTGCAACCTCTGAACCCTACCAGAGTCCTCGTCGGTCAACACGCAGCCAACGAGAGGTCGCACCAGTCTGCGATGCTTGCTGCGCAGGCGTTCGGTAACGTCTCTGGATTGAACAGGAATCGTGTCTGATCGATAGCTGGCACGTAATTCGTCGTGTCCTTAGGCCTGAATCGGGCAAGCGCGGAGGCGGCCGCTCGAATCGGGCCGGCGGGGTGGTTTCCCCGCTGGAATATGATTTACTCGCTTGCCGATCGGGCGCACTCGCGATGGTGTCGGAAACAAGATGAACAACAATGAGACAGGGCACGGTGATGAAGGCGCTGCTGGTCGACCTGAATAACTTTTCCCGATACCCCACGCTGCCGGTCGGGATTCTGGCCGCCGTGCTGCGGCGTGCGGGGCACCATGTACAGGTGCTCTCGCCACTTGCTCGCGGCGTGAAGGGCTACCCGCGGCTGACTCGCGCAAAACCCTGGGGACTGATCGACGACCGTCTGCGCTACGGCTCAGCCGTATCCCGGTCGAAATCGCTGCGCAGTCTCCGGCGGTTGCTCGCGGATACCGTGCGCACGGGCAATGGCAGGGACGTAGAAGTCATTGTTGGCTATGCCCGTGAAATGCTCGAGCAGCGACCGGACGTGGTGCTTGTTTCGGCCTACACGATGCAGGAGGCGGCCTGCGCCGGGATTGCCGGATTGTGCCGTAACCTCGATATCCCGCTGCTGGTCGGCGGCAACTATTTTGTCGAGCCGGCCATCGTGGCGCGCTGGCTGGGTATCGAGGGCGTGACGGCCATCTACGGCGGTGAACCCGAGAACGACCTGTCCGACCTGCTTGCAGCGCTTGTCGCGCGCAAGGAACTCACCGGATTTGCGGGCATTTCGGTGCCCGGTCGCCCGGCATCACGGCCGGCGCCACCGCTGACCGATCTGGATGCTCTGCCGTATGCCGACTACCGTGATTTCCCCTGGGCGCTTTACCCGAACCGCATCGTGCCGATCATGACCGGACGCGGTTGCCAGTGGGGTCGATGCCGCTTCTGCGCCGATGTTGTCACCTCGGCCGCGCGAAGTTTTCGGAGCCGTTCGCTGGGCAACGTCGTCGGTGAGATCGCCGAGCAGGCACACATCCACGACGCCTCGTTGTTCGTCTTCCTCGACCTCAAATTGAACTCCGACGTGGCGCTCTGGCGCGGACTGATTGAGCAAATGCCCGAGATCTTGCCCGGTGCCAGCTGGACGGCGTCGGTGCACGTCGACACGCGCGAGGACAACGGGCTCACCCGGGACGACCTGCTCGCGGCAGGCAGGGCAGGTCTTGCCCGGGTCACAACCGGCCTCGAGAGCGCCTCGGCGCGGCTGCTGAAGCGCATGGCAAAAGGAACCAGCACTGAGCGTACGGCGGCGTTCCTGCACGATGCGACCCGAGCCGGCATCAGCACACGCCTGACGACCATTGTCGGCTATCCGGGCGAAGAGCCGGAGGATGTGCTCCAGACGGCCCGTTTTCTCACCGAACACGAGGACTGCATCGAGCGCGTCATGCTTAACCGCTACGCGTTGATGGCCGGTACCGATGACGACCGGCGATCGCGGGAGATGCCGGGTTCGCTGCCCGGGATCGTGCGCGGTGAACTGGATCCGACATGCGCGGTTATCGAGCATGCCAACGCGACCTTGTCATCGCCCGCTCACCGGCGGGCCGTATACCAACTGATGGCCTCGGTGCATCGCATCAATCGCAAGCCACTGAGGGCGAACGCCCAGGAATTCGAAGGCGTGATGTAGTGCCGCCGCCCTTCACTGACTACTCCAGAAGGATGGACGTCATGGCGCCTGAGAATTTCACCGAGTAAAAGGGCTTTACTGGCACCACCAATATCCGCGTTTCAATCCGCGCGCGAATCATCCACGCCGCCGGTGAAATGGTCGCAATTGCCGTCGGCGTCGTAGCCCCAGCCGGAGTCCCAGCGCAGGTTGCTGATCAGTGAAGTGCGCGAGTCCCGGTAGAATGAGCCGGTGCCGGCCGGCTTCTGCTCGGCATTGAATATGATTTCATGCCAATCCGGTCGTCCGGGTCGCCCGCAGGCTGACCGCAGGAAGAATCCCTGTTGCCCTGTTCATGAAATTCTTCCCTGCCAGTTGTGTATGGATTCTCCCGATTGAACGGGGCATTTCACTGACTGGCTAAAAGCTGGCACGAATTTCGCGCGGTTGAGCGACGGCAAATAGGAAGCATTCCATTGTTGAAGCCAGGCGCGCGACGATCTGCTTTCGCAAAATCGTGCGACCATTCCCCCCGCGTGATCTGCCCGGATCGGCTGCATGACGATGGCGGCTGCCGAGTTCTGGCCATCATGCCCGATCAGAACATCTCGTCACGATAGGAGACTGCAAGCGCATGCCGGTTGAATCAGACAACGCCGTCACACCCGGCCTGCAGCGCCGTCTCGATCGGCTGCGCGACCCGTTCAAGGAGTTCATCGGCGCCCAGACGACGGCCAGCGGGATATTGCTGCTCGCGCTGCTTGCGGCCCTGGCGCTCGCAAACTCGCCACTGAATGAACAATACGAAGCGCTGAAGCACTACCCACTCGGGCTGGTCATTGGCGGCGAGGTCTACGAGTGGTCCCTGCGTCACCTGGTCAACGACGGGCTGATTGCCCTTTTCTTCTTTCTGATCGGGCTCGAGTTCAAGCGCGAGTTGATTGCCGGTGAACTGCGCGACCGCGCGCGCGTACGATTTCTCGCCGCGGCTGCGATCGGCGGCATGGTATTCCCCGCGTCCGTCTATCTTGGCATCAACCTGCTCGCCGGTGCCGGACAGCTCGACGGATGGGGCATCCCGATGGCAACCGATACGGCGCTCGCGATCGGTGTACTGATGGCGCTGGGATCGCGAGTGTCCAGAAGTGTCGTCGCCTTTCTCGTGGGTCTTGCGATCATCGACGATCTGGGTGCGATCCTCGTGATCGCGTTCTTCTACACCGAGCAAGTGGTGTTTTCTGCGCTCGCGCTCTCGGCTTTGCTGCTCGGCGCGCTGCTGTTGTTCAATCGCGCGGGCCTGCGTCATCCGTTGCTCTACGGCACAGGTGGCATCCTGTTGTGGATCACGATCGTACAGTCCGGTGTGCACGCCAGTATTGCCGGTGTCATCGTGGCCGCAACCGTGCCGGCGCGCCCGCGCATTGAGCCGGGCACGCTCAGGCGCAAGCTTCGCGGCGTGTTGAAGGATGTTTCGGCCGGGAAGGGTGGGGGTGACGTGCTCGCCGATCGGCACAAGCACCGCAAGATCGCGCGGGTCGAGCAACTTGCCCAGGCGGCGACGACGCCGCTGCAGCGCTGGGAAGAGATGCTCGAGTTGCCCGTGGCGCTGCTCGTTCTGCCGCTGTTTGTTTTTCTGAACGCCGGTATCCCGATCGACAGGGCTGCGTTCGCGGAAGTGTTCGTCAACCCCGTTTCGCTCGGCGTCATGCTGGGCCTGCTGGTGGGCAAGCCCTGCGGCATTCTCGCGGGGGTTTACCTCGCGGAACTCATGGGCTGGGCAAAGCGTCCGGCCGAGCTGAGGTCGCGCAGCCTGCTTGGTATCGGCCTGCTGGCCGGAATAGGCTTTACGATGTCGACCTTTATCGCCAACCTCGCCCTGGGCGAGGGTGGTGAGTTGATCTCCCTGGCGAAGCTGGCGATCCTGCTCGCCTCGATCATGGCCGCACTGGCCGGCTACGCGGTTCTGCGTACGGCGAGGGACTGATGTACCAGTCGTTGATCCCGATCATCGTCCCGGTCGCACTGTGTGCATTGATCGGTTATGGCTGGGCACGCAGCGAGATCGCGTTCGACCGCGCATTCGTGACGCGTATCGTCATGAACATCGGTGCGCCTTGCCTGATTCTCGACGGGATCGGCGGACTCGAAGCGGACACGCCGGCGTTCCTTCTCACGCTGGCGATTTCCGTCGCGGTGCTGCTCATCTGTGCCGTCGCAGGTGGGTTCATCCTGCGACTGGCAGGGCAACCGCTGCGCAGCCATCTGCCACCGGTCGTCTTTGGTAATGTCGGCAACCTGGGCCTGCCGCTGTGCCTGTTTGCCTTCGGCCGCGAAGGGCTCGGGCTGGCACTTGCGTTCTTCGTGGTCGGTGCGGTCGCTCAGTTCGTCATCGGGCCGTTGTTCCAGGGCCGCGACCCGGCCTGGCGAACGCTGCTGCGTACGCCAATCATCTACGCTGTCGCCGCAGCGCTGCTGATGCTGCGCTTCGATTTCGACATGCCGGCGTGGCTGCGCAACACGGTCGAACTGCTCGGTGGCCTGTCCATTCCCATGATGTTGCTGGCACTCGGGCACGCGCTGGGCAGTTTCAGGATCGAGCGAGCCGGAGCAGCGGCGCGTATTGCCGTATTGCGGCTGGGACTTGGTTTCGGCGCGGGCCTCGCGCTCGTTCAACTGCTTGGCCTCGAAGGCGTGACGCGGGGCGTGGTGATCATCGAGGCCTCGATGCCGGTCGCTGTTTTCAACTTTCTGCTGGCCGACCGCTATGACCGCCACCCCGCCGATGTCGCCGGCGCGATCGTGATTTCGACGCTTGTCGCGTTCCTGTTGCTGCCGGCGCTGTTGCTGTTCGCCCTGGCAGGGCAGGTGCCGTCGTGATGACCACGACGCAACTGCATCGCATCGACTGCGTCGTGATCGGAGCCGGCGTGGTCGGCCTTGCGGTCGCCAGGGCCGTCGCGATGACCGGTCGCGAGGTGATCGTCATCGAGCGTGCGCACACGATCGGCACCGGTGCCAGCAGCAGAAACTCGGAAGTGATCCATGCCGGCCTCTATTACCCGAGCGGCTCGCTCAAGGCGCGGCTTTGCGTTGAAGGAAAGGCGGCGCTGTACCGGTACTGTGCCGAGCGCGGTGTTGCCCATCGCCGGCTTGGCAAGATCATTGTCGCGGTCACGGAGCAGGAGATCGCAGCGCTGCAACGCTATGAAGCGCAGGCGCGGGCCAATGGCGTGCTCGACCTGAGCTGGCTTTCGGCTGCAGAAGTCCGCGAACTCGAGCCCGAAGTCACGGCTGTGCGCGGCCTTCTGTCGCCATCGACCGGCATCATCGACAGCCACGAACTGATGCTTGCCTTGCAGGGTGATCTGGAAGCGCTTGGCGGCCTGATCGCATTTGATACGCAGGTGAAATCCATTGCAGCAGACGGCACTGGCTGGCGCCTTTCCTGCGGTGAGGGCGATGACGCCGACCTGTATTCGGCCGCGGTGATCAATGCCGCCGGCCTTCAGGCTCCGGCGCTGGCCGCAAACACGAGAGGATTACCGGACGCGGCCGTGCCGAGGGCGTATTTCGCGAAGGGGCATTACTACAGCCTGTCGGGGGTGGCGCCGTTTCGGCGCCTCGTGTACCCGCTTGCAACCGAAGGCGGACTTGGCGTGCATGTCACGCTGGACATGGCTGGGGCTGTGCGATTCGGACCGGACGTGCGCTGGGTCGATAGCCTGGACTATGCATTCGATGACTCGCAACGCGCGAACTTTGTCCGTGCAATCAAGCGTTACTATCCCGGCCTCGACGAAGCAAGCCTGCTGCCGGCCTACACAGGGATCCGCTCAAAAATCACCGGCCCAGGGGCGCCTGCGGGCGATTTCGTGATCCAGGGGCCGGCCGATCATGGCCTGCCGGGTCTCGTGAACCTGTTCGGCATCGAGTCGCCGGGCCTGACGGCCTCCCTGGCCATCGGCGACAGGGTGGCCGCAATTCTCGGCTGCTGAGCCGGCCTCGCCCCGGCTGCCCTGCTGTGGCTGCCCACCATGGCCTGCGAGCAGGCACCGGGCGGATCCATCTCCACTGGTTGAACGTCGAATTTATCGGGGCAATAGCCCATAGGGCGCCAGCAGACTTGCAAAAATTCCATATATGGAATAAAAGGTCCCATATATGGAAGTCAGTGGTGCCCGCCCCGTACTGAACGCCTGCCGGCTGTGGCTTCGGCCCATTGCCCGCTGGCTGCTCCGTGCCGGCATCACCTGGAAGGAATTTGCGGACCTTTCGCGCGCTGTGTTCGTCAGCGTAGCGAGCGAAGAATTCGGTATCCGGGGCCGGCCGACCAATGTCTCGCGCGTGGCTTTGCTCACCGGACTTGCGCGACGCGACGTGCGCCGGCTGCGCGATTCGACCGGACAGGCTCCGACACGGCCGACCGCAGAGCCGCTCAATCACGCGAGCCGCGTGCTCTCAGGCTGGCACCTCGATGCAGACTTTCTGGATGAAATGGGCGTGCCGCGGGTCCTGCAGGCACGGGGTCCGTCGCCCAGTTTCGAGGTACTGTTGAAGCGCTATGCAGGGGATATCCCAAGCACGGCGCTGGTCAAGGAACTGATCCGAAGCGGCTCGATCAAGCGGCTCCCTGGCGGACAGTTTCGAGCGTTGCGGCGCTTTTACATGCCGCGCGCGACCGACGATGAGGCCGTCGAGCGAGCCGGCAGCGTGCTGGCCGACCTCGTTGACACCGTTGAGTACAATCTTTCGCGCAATGCGCGCCAGCCGTCACGTTTCGAAGGCCGGGCGCAGAATCGCCATATCGATCCCCGTAACCTGCCTGCTTTCCGCGCTTTTCTCGAGCGCGAAGGGCAGGGCTTTCTCGAACGAGTGGATGACTGGCTGACTTCGCATGAAGTGCCCGCCTCTGGCGATACCGCCGCAGCGATTCGCCTGGGCGTCGGCCTTTACGCCATTCACGATACACCGCCTGGAGACAAGTCATGAATTGCATACCGCGAACCGGCAAGGCAGCCCTGTTTTTTCTTGTCTCGCTACTCGTTGTTGGCTGCGGTAGTGGTGGTGGAAGCAGCGGTGGCAGTGAACCGATCGCCGGAATCGACCGCGGCGGGATCATCGCGTCAGGTCCGATCACTGGCTTCGGCAGCGTCATCGTCAATGGTGTGCGCTACTCGACCAGCGGCGCTCTGGTCACGGTTGATGGCCAGCCGGCTACCGAATCGGACCTGAGGATCGGTCAGGTGGTGCGCATAGAAGGCACCTTGAACGCCGACGGGGTGACCGGATCGGCCGTCCGTATCGATTTCAACGACGAGGTCGAGGGTCCGGTGCAAAGTGTGGATCTCGCCGGCCAGCGCCTCGTCGTGCTTGGCCAGACCGTGCAGGTGTCGGCGAATACGTCCTTTGGCGACAGTATCGTGCCACGTGCACTCGAGGGCCTGGCGGTCGCTGACCAGGTCCAGGTGAGCGGGCTGGTCGCATCCGATGGCGTGATCGCGGCGACACGGATCGAGCGCAGAGCGAGCAGTAGTGAGGTCGACGTAAAAGGCGTTGCGAGCGGTGTCGATTCCGCGGCGAAGCGACTGAACATCAACGGACTTGCGATTGATTACGCCACCGCCCAGCTCGAGGGATTTGCCATGGGTCAGCCGGCCGACGGTGACCTGCTGGAAGTCAGGGGCACCCTGAATGCGAGCAGCGTACTTGTGGCGACGCGGATCCAGAGGGAAACGCAAAGCTTCATGGGAACGATCGACGACGAAGCGGACATCGAGGGCCTGATCACGCGCTTCGTATCGGCCAGCGACTTCGACGTGGCGGGACAATCAGTCATTACGAATACCTCGACACGCTACGAAGGCGGATCGGCGTCGGACCTGGCGCTCGACGTGAAAGTCGAGGTCGAGGGCGGTTTTGACATAAACGGCCGGATTGTCGCGGAACAGCTACGGTTCCGACTCGATAGTGACGTGGAGATAAGTGCTACCGTCGAATCAGTTGATGCGGCGGCCAGTCGCCTCGTCGTACTGGGTACGACGGTCGTGGTCAATGAGCTGACGCGGTTCGAAGATCATAGCGCTGCCGACTTGCAGCGCTTCGGCCTGGCGGATCTGCGCGTCGGCGACTACGTCGAGATTCGCGGGCGGCTCGAAGGGACCACGGTGATCGCGACCCGTCTCGATCGCGACGAGCCTGACGATCAGGTCGAGCTACGTGGCCCGGTGGACAGCGTGGCGCAGCCAGACCTGACCATTGCAGGTGTAACGGTTACGACTGATGCGGATACAGAGTTTAGTAACAAGAGCGACGAGTCGATCGATGCGTCCGAGTTCTTTGCGATTGCCGAGGGGCAGATCGTCAAAGTCGAGGGTGCCCTGGTTGGCGACGTCCTGTTGGCCGAGTCGGCCGAGCTCGAGGACTGACCGGGGTTCCGGGGTACGGCGGTCACGCAAGTGACCGAACCGATCAGTACCGAGCTTCAGAGGTGATATATGAACGCAATTTTTCGTCAAGCAATCTTAATCGGGTCTACGGCCGTGCTGGTCGTGGCCTGCAGCGGCGGAGGTGGGGGCGATGGCTCGTCCACGAACGCGCCGCCGTCGAACCAGCCGCCGCCTGGCGGTGACGCGACCGCGACGACGCTGGTCTCCGGTGCGATCACCGGTTTTGGCAGCGTCATCGTCAACGGCACACGATATGAGACGACATCCGCGGATGTCCTGATCGAGGGCAGGCCCGCCACGGTTGCCGAACTGAAAGTCGGGCATGTCATCAGGCTCCAGGCCGAGTCGGGTGCCGACGGAAATCATCAAGCACGACGCATCGAGATGCACCGCCTGATGCAGGGATCGGTTGAAGCCGTCGATCCGGTGGCTGGAACGGTGACGATCAGCGGACAGGTGGTCCGCGTGGATGACGATACGTCTTTCGACGACTCGATCCCGCAGGCGACGCTTGCGGGTATCAACGTCGGCGATCGGATCGAGGCCCATGGATACATTGGTTCGGATGACCGGGCCCGCGCGACGCGTATCGAACGCGCCGATGACGGCGAGACCGAAGTGGAGGTCGAGGGCCCGGTGGCCGAACTTGATTCGGCGGCCGGCCGTTTCCGTGTCGGCGAACTCTGGGTTAATTACTCCAGCGCCATGATCGATGGTTTCGGCGAAGGTACGCTGAGCGAGGGCGACCTGGTGGAAGTCAAGGGCGATGCGTTCGCTGCCGATGGTGCGCTGATCGCGACACGTGTCTCGCGTGAAGACGGCCACCTCAATGGACACGACGGCGATGAAGCCGAGGTCGAAGGACTGATCACCCGCTTCGCCAGCAGTGCCGATTTCGATGTCAGCGGACAGCCGGTGCGCACGACCGCGTCCACGAGCTACATCGGTGGAGTCGCTGCCGATCTGCGGGCCGATATCAAGGTCGAGGTCGAAGGCGAGTTCGATGCCGGTGGCGTGCTTGTGGCCAGATACGTGCACCTCCGACACAGGGCAAGCGTCAAGCTGTCGGCGCGGGTTGATGCGATTGACCCGGAGGCCGGATCATTTCAGACCCTGGGGCTTACGGTCTTCCATGACGCATCGACCCGGCGTGAAGACAAGAGCGATGACGACCATTTCTTTGCGCCCGAAGACTTGCGTGTTGGTGACTGGGTTGAGGTTCGCGGTTACCCGGATCCTTCAGTCCCCGGAGCGCTAATCGCAACAGGTCTCGAGCGCGATGACCCGGAAGACCAGGTTGAGCTGCGCGGAACGGCCTCGGACTTGAATCCGCCACTGTTCGTGATCGCAGGCGTCAACATCGAGACGACGTCCGGTACGCAGTTTGAACAGGACGATCAGGACATCGCTGCGGCCACGTTCTTCAGCGAGGCAAACAACCGCATCGTTGATGTCGAAGGTCAGTGGAGCGGCGTGGCGATCGTGGCCGACGACGTGGAAATCGAGCACATGCGCGAGGGTGGCGGAACGCCGCCTCCGCCGATCGAGCCGCCACCGGTCGGCAACCGTGCGCCCGTGGCGCAGGCCGGACCTGCGCAGAGCGTGACGGTCGGCTCGCCGGTTACCCTCGACGGCAGCGCGAGCAGCGATCCGGATGGCGACCCACTGAGCTATGCCTGGGTTCTCGAAACCCCGGCCTCGAGCGCGGCCACGCTTGCGGCAGCGGATACCAGTGCGCCGAGTTTCAATGCCGACGTGGCGGGCGGCTATACCGCGAGACTGACGGTGAACGATGGTGAACTTCAGGACACCGCCAGCGTCACGGTAACCGCACGTGACCCGGCGGTGAACACCGCACCAACGGCGATGGCGACCGCGAGTAAGACGCAGGCGGCCGTCGGCGAGACGATCACGCTGAGCGCGGCAGGGAGCAGCGACCCGGAAGGGCAGACACTGAGCTACGCCTGGTCACTGACGCGGCCCGCGGGCAGCACGGCCGCCCTCTCCGGCGACACGCTGGCCTCTCCGGCGTTCACGGCTGACGTGGCGGGCGACTACACGGCAACGCTGCGGGTCAACGACGGTGAGCTCGGCAGTGCACCGGCCTCGGTGACGGTTACGGCGAACGCCGTGGTTGCGCTCGACGGTGCGAAGCTTTACGGGGACAACTGCAGCAGCTGTCACAGCGCCATTGACTCGATCCAGCGGATGGCGCCTGACAAGCGGTCGGCCACCGACATACGCAGTGCAATTAACAGCAACAAGGGTGGCATGAGCTTCCTGAGCCCCCTGACTGACGATGAGGTCCAGGCGATCGCCGATGCGATCGCTGCTGCGAATCCCTGATCATTGATACCCCGGACCTCTCGGTCCGAACTGGGCGGGTGACAAAAGTCGCCCGCCCTTTTTTATTGCTCAATGCGCAGCTGGCGCGAGGCCAGGTGACCGAGCGGATTGTCCTGGTAGCCCTTGACCTGCGGTTTGACCAGGCGCTTCGCGGACCGGAAGAAAATGGGAATCACCGGGACGTCCTCGAGCAACAGTGACTCTGCGTCGGCCAGCATCTGCACGCGAGCCGTGCTATCGGCCGCGACGGCGGCTTGATCCAGCAAGGCATCATAGGCCGCATTGCGGTACCCGAGCGTGTTCTGTGTATGCTCGGAGCCAAACATTGCCAGAAAGGCCTCGGGCGCGATGAAGTCGGCCGACCAGCCGAGGCGCACGAGGTCACAGTCCCCCGGCGCGTGGCGCGTGGCAAGGTAGACCTTCCACTCGAGTTCACGAATCTCCGTGCGAACGCTCAGCGCGGACTGCCACATGTCGGCCAGCGCGACTGCAGTGCGGTGGTGATTCGCGCTTGCGTCAGTACACAGCGTCAAGGTTCCAGGCGCAAATCCGGCTGCCTTCGCCGCCTGCCACGCCTTGCCGGCTGTGGCGACACGCGCGTCATGCGTTTCCGACCGCCAGGAAAACCGCCTGGCCGTGTAACCCGGCAGGCCATCGGGCACCCAGCCGTAGGCAGGGCGCTCGCCCGCGCCGGTAACCTGCGCGACGATTCGTTCACGATCGATCGCCATCGCGAGCGCCTGTCTAACACGAGGATCCGCCAACCGCTGCAGGTTTACGGCATAGGAGTACACGCTGAGGTAAGGGGAAATCTTCAGTTCGGCCGGCAGGTTCTCGCGTAGCCAGGCGATCTGTGTGTTCGGTACCTCGCTTGTCACATCGATCTCACCGGTGCGATAGAGATTCAGCTCGGTCGTCAGGTCTTCGATCGGCAGGTATCGCACTCGGTCGATGAGAACCTGGTCGGCCGCCCGGTAGTGTGGGTTGCGCTCGAGCTCGATCCGCGAACCCGGTTGCCGATCGGTGAGGCGGAATGCTCCATTGCACAGCGGCTGCTCAGATCCGGTCGCGTCGGGATACAGCGGCATCGCCACCGGCAAGGCCAGCACGGCAGGGAGATACGGCATCGGGTCGCTCAGGCGGATGATCAGCGTCGTCTCATCGTCCGCCTCGACGGCGATGATCGACGCGAGCAGTTCCGCATACGGCGCCTGCGTGTCCGGTTGCATGGCCCGACCGAGCCCCGCCGCAAAGTGAGCGGCGAGCAGCGGGTCTGCGTTCGACCAGCGCAGCCCGCTGCGCAGGGCAAACCGGTAGTCGCGGCCGTCTGTGCTGACTTCCCAGCTCTGCGCGGCACCGGGCTCGATTGATCCATCCGGCGACTCGGTGGTGAGTCCCTCGCACAGATCGCCGATCACCGTGAGTGCCGCGTTGTCGTCGGCCAGCTGCGGGTCCAGGGTGTCGGGTTCGGCCCCGAGGCCACGGGTCAATACTTGCTCCGTGACGTCGTCGCTCACGGATATGGCTTCCGGTGCCTCCCGGGAACAGGCGACTGCAAGGAGGGCAAGAATCGCGGCACCGATCCGGCACGATGTACGGCGGAAAAACGCCGTGCTGTCCGCCTCGAGCCCCGATCGCACCCGGGTTGCCGCGTGACTCCCGCTCGGACCGCTTCGCGATTGCTGTGACTGACTTTCCGGTCGCATCGGCGCATTGTCCCACGTGCGCTGCGTCGCGCCCATGCCGGGCTGGATGAGTCTATGCGCTGACAGATTCCTGGCTGCCATGCGCTTCGCCAACATGACCTAGAAGCCTTAGCGTATCCCTGATCAACGTATTGGCGTCCGTTGCCGGTCCGTCACAGATCAGCGTTCGATCCGGGCGAACGATGGCCAGCCAGCCAACCGGTACCACGTTCGGCAGCAGGTCGCCGCCGGGATCCTCCCAGACATAGTCTGCAATGTCCCGGTACGCCACCTGGCCGCGATAACACACCTGTATGCAGTGCCCGCCCGCGGCCTGCCAGGCGCTGAGACTGGCCGGATCGAGTTCGGCGTGCGGATCGATGCCGAAACCGATCAGCGTCAGCCGGTCTTTCAGCGCCTCGTCACTCCACTCGTAGCGGCCATCGGCATCCTGCAGTAAGGCCTGCGGGAAGTGCGAGCCGCGTACCAGGCCCACCGGACTCCTGCCACGAACAAAGAGGCCCTTTTCGAAGCGATTCTGCGGCTTGATCTTGAAATCTTCGACCCACGATCGAGTCAGCGGAAACCGTCGCAGCAGGCTCACCAGGCCATGGACCATGACGGCGGTTGACGCGCTGGTGGGCATGATCAGTCGGCCCATCAACTTTGCCAGTCGGATCATCGCCGCGGCGTGCGGGCGACGCTCGACGTCGTAACTGTCGAGAATTGCCGGCGCGGCGCGACCCTCTAGCACCCAGGTGAGTTTCCAGCCGAGGTTGGCCGCATCACGCAATCCGGCACAAAGACCCTGGCCGATAAAGGGCGGGGTGAGATGCGCCGCATCGCCAACCAGGAAGACGCGGCCTTTCTGGAAGGTGGTCACGACACGCGCATGAAAACGGTACACCGCACTGCGCTCGATGCTGATCTTCGATGAGTCAGCCCACGGTCTGAGCAGTTCACGAATTTTGTCAGGCGCGAGCATCTGCTCGCGAGTTTCACCCGGATGCATCATGAACTCCCAGCGCTCGCGACCGCCGGGGGCGGGCATGTGCGGTGTCGGTCTTCTCGGGTCGCAGACAAACTCGACGTGGTCGATGGGTTGCCTGGGGTACCGTGCGTCGACGATCAGCCAGTCCTCTGCATAGGTCGAGCCCTCGAAACTCAAGCCAAGCAACTCGCGGACCCGCGAACTGGCTCCGTCCGCGCCGATTACATAGCGGGCACTCACGGTCCGGCGAGTGCCGTCGCTGCATTTCAAATCGGCGGTGACGTGATCATCGTGCTCGCCGAAGGAGAGCATCTCGGTCTCCGGTGCCAGATAGACCTGGGGGTAGGCCTGCAACGCACTGCGCAGGGCCTGCTCCAGGTCCGGCTGAAAGAAAGTGACCAGCTTCGGATGGCCATCGAGACAGCCGGCCGTGTTCATGCGGGCAAATTCACCGACGTAGGGCGAGTGCATGTGCACGGAAGGGATCGCAACGCGTGAAAACGCGCGTTCGCTCAGGCCGGCCATCTGCAGTATGCGCAGCGCCTCGTTATCCAGCGCGATGGCGCGCGGATGCGTCAGGATGTTCTCTGCCTTGTCGATGATCAGCGTGTGGGTGCCGTAACGGCCCAGCAGGTTGCCCAGTGTCACGCCGACCGGCCCGGCGCCAACGATCAGCACATCGACACTTTCAGGCAATTCCATCAGTTTCGGTCCGCGTCCACGATCGTGTGTCGTTGTTGCCCGAGGTCAATCCGCCCGTCGTGGCTGCGAATGCTCAATTCGAGCCGATCGCCCGCCTTGAGGTACTGTGGCCGTGCCGACTGCTTCTTGACGAACAGCGGCCAGCGCTTCTCTTCCGGGATCAGGCCGAACAGGCGCACCATCAGCGGGGAGGGCAGCCCAAGGGCGCAGCCCGACGGCGTGCCGGTCATGAGCACATCTCCGGCCGCGAAGTCGGTGATCTGAGAAAACTCCGTCAGGGTTTCCGCCGGCTTGAAGACCAGTTCGGCCGTCGAGGCGCTCTGCCGTATTTCGCCGTTGACCTTGAGTTCGAGCTGCAGCTCATCGAGGTAATGCATTTCATCACGTTCCAGCAGGCACAGCCCCGGCCCGAGCGGACAGAACGTTCGATAGCTCTTGCCCTTGTGGAACTGCATCTGGGAGAGCTGGACGTCGCGTGCCGAGACATCGTTGCCGATGCAGATGCCCGCCACGTAGTCATGGAGATTCTCCGGTGTCACCTGCCGGGGATCGCAAGTGGGCTTACCCAGCACCAGCGTCAGCTCAATCTCATAGTCAAGCAACCGGACGTGCGCCGGCTTGACGATATTTCCAGTCGGGCCGGTAATCGAAGCGGCCGACTTGGTGAAAAACATGTTGAAGCGCTTGGCGTCCGGGTCCACGCCTGATTCGATCATGTGCTGGCGATAATTGGCGCCCTGACACAGCACCTTGCAGGGCGCGGTGATCGGAGAAAGCAGCTTCAGTCCGTCCACGGGCAGCGTCTCGCTCGCGGCGGTATCGAGCAACTGAGCATGTGACAGGCCGAGCAGTTCGGCGGTCGTTGCGCAGGGCAGGTTCAGCGGGCTGACCCGGCCGGAATCCAGCAGCCCCCAGCGCGTGGTGTCCGCCAGTTCGAATCGGATCAGGTTCAGCATGCATGGGTCCTCGAGAAGATAGATAAACTGCTGCTCAACCGGCGCGAACCAGGCTGATCAGTCGCTTGAATGTCAGGTCATCATCGCTGCGCAGGCGTGAGATCAACGTCTGCAGACGCTCGCGGCTCGGCTGCTTTCCGGCCATGTCGGCACTGACCGGTGGGCCCCACTGGTACAGCGCCCTGCCGCTGAAGAGGTGATAGCCGGCGGGCACTGTGTTGTCGAATCGGTCCCCGTCCGTGTAGTGCTCGAACATGGCGCCCTCGGGATCGCGCCAGTAGTCGAAGACCTGGCTGCCCAGCAGGTGGCGACCGATGCCCCAGCTTCGACGGTAGCCACGACTGCCGAGGAATTCGCCGCCGGAGGCAACGCTGTCCAGCCCATTGACCTCGAACGCCGTGTGCATGTGCCCGAGATCAACCCCTGAGGCAATGGCCAGCGTGTGGTGATCCGCCGGGTGATCGCCGCGATCGCAGCGCAGGAAGGCGACCACCGGTATCGGATCGTCGGCCAGCAGTTGGAAGTCAGAGACGATCAGGCCGAAGTTCTGCGCATACCAGCCAATACTGTCGCCGATGCGCCGCACACCGATGGCCGTGTGTCCGATCTTGTTGACGATGCACGGGTGATTCAGGTCGACCCGCACCGGCTGGTTGATGCGTGGCGTATCGCCGACCTGGTTTTCGGCCGGCGTCTGCGGCACTTTTCTTTGATCAAGGCACGCATATTCCGACAAGGCTTCGACCCTGAGCCCGTCCGGATCACGAAGCGTAACGCAGCGTCCTGGGCGGCCCAGGTCCGCCGCCGAAATGTCCTGCCCGTGCGCGCGGGCCAGACGCGCGAGGTCATCTTCGCTTGCGATGGCCAGCGTGAGACCCACGAAGGCGACCGGGCCGCGCTCGATGAGCACCGAGGCCGTCGTGTCGGCCGCCCCGCGCAGCATGACGTAGTCCGCTTGCTGCTCGTGCACGGCCAGGCCAAAGTCGACAAAGAACTGACTGGCCGCCGCCGGGTCGGGGCGGCGCAGGCGTATGGCCAGCAGTTTCTCCGCGCGGCATATCGGCGCTGGATGACGATCGGGCACGCTGCACCGCTCCTTCAAGTCGGCGCCGATTGCGCTTCCCCTGAAATCGAGCATCGTCGGCTCGGGCACTGCGTGGTTCATCGGGCGCCTCAATGATTCACTGCCGAAAATGGCCGGATAGCAGACGCATAAAGCGTAGCGCTTTACCTTCGGGAGTGTAACCCGCGGCTGCAATGCGCATGAATCCGTTGTTCTCCGGCAGGCGCTCGTGGCGATGCCATTTCACGCGGAACCGCGACTGTGGCATAAAGGGGCGGCCCCAGCCTGAGAACCGCACACGATGAACCTGGAAAAAGTCGTTTTTGGTTTCTTTATCGTCCTCGCCGCCACGCTGAACTTCGGTTTCGTCTATGGTGAGATCGCCGACCCCTACCATCACAACATCTGGGAATTCTTCGCGGCCTTTGTCGTGAATGTGATCGCCACCGCGCTCAAGTTCGGTGACCGCACGCAGATCGGCGCGGTGCACCTGGCGACCAGTCTCGTCGCGGTGCTGCAACTCGCAGCCGCGGCGCTGGTCTGGTTTTTCGCCACGGGTGACGTGCTTCCGGCCAGCGCCGTCGTCGGGGTCGTCTCGCTGGCAGCTGGCGCGCTGCTCGCGAACATCGTCTCGATCGTCATCCTGATCGTCGAGACGACCGTGATGCGGAGATGAGTTGAACAGCCTGCTGTTGCTCACGCTGCGGCGCCTGCGGGCGCCGATCATCGTGCTGATCGTCGTCTTCGCGATCGGTATGGTCGGTCTCGTGCTGATCCCGGGGGTCGATGCGAACGGTGAGCCCTGGCGTATGACGATGTTCCAGGCCTTCTATTTCATGGCGTACACCGCCAGCACGATTGGTTTTGGCGAAATACCGCATGCCTTCACCGATTCGCAGAGGCTCTGGGTTACCGCGATCATCTTTGCTTCGGTGATCGGCTGGGCACTGCTCGTGGCGAGCCTGCTCGCGCTGGGCCGGGACAAGGCCGTGCGCCGTTCACTGGTCGAGACGCGATTTCACCGCCGCGTCGAGGCCCTCGTCGAGCCGTTCTTCCTGATCTGTGGATTTGGCGAGACCGGGCAGTTGATCGCCCGGGCGCTGGACCTGCGTGGGCGACGCTTTGTGGTGCTCGAAATCGACGAGACCCGTGCGCAGGAAGTCGACCTGATGGATTTCTGGCAGGTGCCGCTTTCGCTGGCGGCCGATGCGAAACTGCCCGACAACCTGATCGCGGCGGGCCTGAAGAAAGACCAGTGCCGCGGCGTGCTGGCGTTGACCAACGATGACCAGGCCAACCTCGCGGTCGCGATGACGGTGCGCCTGCTGCAGCCGCGCGTGCCGGTGCTGGCGCGCGCCATGAGCCGCGAAACGGCCGCCAATATGGAGTCGTTTGACACGGACCACATCATCAACCCGTTCGCGCGTTTCGGTCAGCGACTCGCGCTCGCGATCGCCGCGCCGGCCAATTACCGGTTGATATCCTGGCTGACGGGCCTGCCTGGCACGCACCTGAAGCCGGAGGCGGCGCCGCCGGCCGGCGACTGGGTGGTCTGTGGCTATGGACGTTTCGGGCGCGAAGTGGTGCGTGCGTTCCGGGAGCAGAGTCTCGAAGTGACCGTCATTGATCCGCTGGCCGCGGATAATGCGGGCGATTCGACGCTGCGGACCGTACGCGGCGTCGGTACCGAAGCCGAACCTCTGCGTGAGGCCGGCATCGAGACGGCGGTCGGCGTGGTGGCCGGCACCGATGACGACGTGAACAACCTGTCGATCGTGGTTACTGCAAGGGAACTCAATCGATCGCTGTTCACGATCGTCCGCCAGAACCTTCAGGCCAACCACGCACTGTTCGAAGCGTTTGACGCCGACATGAACATGGTTTCAAGCGAGTTGATTGCCAGCGAATGCCTGGCAGTGATCCGTACGCCGTTGCTCGCGCCGTTCCTTGATGTCGCGCGCCACGAAAGTGCGGACTGGGCCAATGCGCTGATTGAGCGGTTGCAGTCACGGATTGGCGAGCGGGCCCCGGCCATCTGGAGCGTCGCGATGAATATCAGTGAAGGCCCGGCAATGTATCAGCTGCTGATGAAAGGGGGCGACGCAACGGTCGGCGATTTATGCCGCCATCCTGCCGACCGCGATCGCTATCTCGCCTGCGTTCCGCTCTACCTCAAACGCGAGGAGAGGGAGATCGTGCTGCCGCCGGAGGACTTCGAACTCAGGCCCGGCGACGTGATTCTGTTTGCCGGCCGCGGCGTGGTGCGCAGTCAGCAACAGGCCGTGCTGCGTAACGAGAAAGTGCGGGACTATGTGGTAACCGGCAACGATAAGACAGGCGGGTGGATCTGGCAGTGGCTGATCGGGGCCGGCAGGTCCGCCGAACGCAAGGCCCGGATGTGAATCGTCCTGCCCACGGAAGCGTCGCTTGAACGAGTGGGCGGACGAGCACGAGCGCCCGGCACCGGTCGCGGTTCCGCACACTGAGTTATCGCCGGAGGCGTTGCTCGGCGTCATTGAGTCGTTCGTGCTTCGCGAGGGCACGGATTACGGTGAGCGCGACGTGCCGCACGATCAGAAGGTTGCCGACGTGATGCGCCAGCTCGAGCGAAACGAGGCCCAGATCGTCTTTGATCCGCTCGATGGAACGATCAATATCGTACTTGTCGAGCCCGGCTTCCCGGGCAGAAGCAGAGTCTAGCGATGCCGCGAACCAGTGCCACGCCGCCGAGTCCAAAGAAGCTGCTGAACTCGAAATGGACAGCAGTGAATCCGCGCAACAGAGAAAAGCACTTCCTGGTCACGAAGCTCGTCGATCCGGAGCCACCGGGATCGCCGCTGCTCTTGATCGAACTCGAGGCGGTGATCTCGAAGCAGGTCCGGGTCATGCCGTGGCGTGAACTCGCCGATGAGACGCGCTGGATCCGTGGCTGGGTCTAGCCGCGCAAGCGAGGTGCCGGTAAAAGGCCGGCGGAAAATGCTGGAACCAGAGTAGCCTACCGGTCATGAAATCCGATGATCTGGAATACGTTGGCTTCTGGCCGCGGGTCGGCGCCTCGCTGATTGACACGCTGCTGGTCGGCCTGATCTGCTGGCCGCTGGTGACCTGGATCTATGGCGGGGAGTACTGGCTCGATACGGCGCTGGTCAAGGGGCCTGCCGATTTCCTGCTCACCTGGGTGCTGCCGGCGGTTGCGGTACTGCTGTTCTGGGTCTACCGGCAGGCGACGCCGGGCAAGATGGCGATTTCCGCCAGGATCGTCGATGCTGCCACCGGCGGCCCGCCGAGCACCCGTCAGCTGGTCGGGCGTTATTTCGCCTATTACGTGTCCCTGCTGCCGCTGGCGCTGGGTTTCTTCTGGGTCGCGTTCGACCCCCGAAAACAGGGCTGGCACGACAAGTTGGCCGGTACCCTGGTGGTGCGTCCGAAGAAACGCGGCCCGGCCGCAGTCAGTTTCAACGATCGGTAGAGCGGCTCGCCGGGCAGCCGGGCAACGGGCCGCGTCGAGCCAGGCCATGGCTGGCCGGCCGTGAGCCTGGGCACCTGTCGACGGTGTGGTGGCGGGCGTATAGTCATCGATGACGCTGCCGTGAATGCGCCGGCGCCTTTCCAACAATCAATGCCGGAGGATGCTGCAATGAATCATGTTCGTTTGTCGCGTCGCTGGGCGGCGCGTATGGGGCTCGCTGCGCTGGCGACCAGTCTCATGGCCAATGCCGTTGAAGTACACGACCTGAAGGGTTTCGAAGACCTGTTCGGTCGTTATGCACCGGGCGGCGACTGCCAGCGGCAGCCGCAGATCGTCGTCGATGTGAGCGGGTTTGTCTTCGAGGTTAACGGCAAGAAAGAATCGGTCACCAACCCCGAGTACGCAGCGAGCTATGGTCCGCATGACTACGACGGCCTCAGCCGCTGGTTCTTTCCGTTCCGGGAGCAGGGCGACTATCCGATCCTGATGACCTTTAACTACGGCGAAGACCCCGGCACGCTGATGATCGAGGGGCAGGGCGAAGGCTTCCCGGGGGGGCCGCCTTTCAGCCCGATGAACAAAGCCCTGGTCAGCGGTTCGCCTTACGCCCGCTGCAACTAGCGCTCGAGCAACGACGAGCCGGCGCTGGCGCGCGGGGCGAGTAAAGGCGCGGCTGCGCCCGCCCTCTGTGGCGGGACCGCACCGGGCGGCTCAGGGATTGCCTTCCGGCTCACTGTCGGCGGGTGGCGAGGGGTTCTCCTTGTTCTGCTGGCGTCGCTGCAGCTTTTCTTCACGCTTCTTGCGTGCCGCTTCTTCTCGCTGCTTTTTCTGGTATGAATAGTTGGGTTTGGCCATGAACTCTCCGTGTGGGTTGACGCAGCGGAAGTGCTGCCGGGGCGAGAGGCCCGACAAGGATACCCGAGATCGCCGGGCAATCCGCCTCGTGTTGCATGCCGGATGGCCTCACCCGAAAGTCGTTTGTACAAGGTCACCGTCATTCAATGGCTGCGCGAAGGACATTTGCGGCGGAAACATCGGGATCACGGCGGTGATTCGGCTCCCGATCGGGGGGCGAGCGCGGTAGGCTAGGGCCCGGGGCTTCCGGGAGGGGGCCGCGCTGGCCTCTGCGCCAGGAAGGCCGCGACTGAATGGGAGAGGGTGTATGGCAGTTCAGTCAAACGTGATTCGAACCTGGGCGTGGATCGACCTGGTCGTGACCGCGCTCATGGCGGTGCCGCCGCTCGCGGTCATCTTCATCGAACTGCTCTATGCGCTGAATAGTTTGATGGGCGGCACTGCGACGCCGCCCGATTTCGCCGGCATCCACTGGCTCTTTGTCTGCGTTGCAGGAACTCTGGGCGTGGCCTGGGCCGTCGCGCGGATTTCCCAGCCCGTGCGGCCACTGGGCATCATCGACGGGCTGGCCCGGCTGTGGGTCAGCGCGCTGATCGTTTACTACGTGCTCGAGCGCGAGGCGCCGGCCGCTCTACTGCTCTTTCTGGTGACCGAAATCATCGGGGCAATACACCAGCTCTGGGTGCTGCGAAGGCCGCAGCGCCACTCCGCGTGGTGAGTCGGCATGCGCGATGAGCTCGAGCAGCTGCCGGCCATCGGTCCACGCATGGCAGCCGTTCTGCGGCGCCTCGGCGTGAAATCGATAAAGGATCTCGCGCGGCGCGACCCGGAGCGGCTTTACTCGAGGCTCTGCGAAATCACTCGCCAGCGGCAGGACCCTTGCGTCCTGTACACGTTCCGCTGCGCGGTGTACGCAGCCCGCACGCCGGATCCCGATCCACAGTTGCTGAAGTGGTGGAACTGGAAGGGGCGGGAGTCCGCAGGGCCATGAACAGGCATTCCCGTCAATCCTGGTCAGGGTGCCGCAACAACAGTTACATCTTGCATGGCGCGGCACGACCTCAGCTTTCTTGAGGATGCAAAAGCAGCGACCCCGCACCCGCGGGGTCGCTGAATGGAACAATGCGGACCAAGCCAGTCGCTGTTACTGGCAGTCTAATGCGGGCAGGCAGGTCGGGCACGCGACACTCTTCCAGCCGCCGCCGGAGCCGCCCGTGCCACCGCGATTGGCTAGCATTTTGCCGACCCACTTGCTGTAGATGACACCGGGCGAGTTCTCCGAATAAAAGAGATCGCTGCGCATGATCGTGTGGTAGTCCCCTTCGGCGAGGTAATAGCGGAAATTCCTGACCCCATCGTCATACGAGTCGAGCGTATCGAGCATCTGCTGATTCCAGTCAATCGCCGGATTCGGGCAGGCGCCGCCCGGACCGTAAAACTGCTTCATCACGCCGTAAAAACCAACCTGCACTGCATCGAGTGCCGTGGTGAACTGCGAGATCTTCGCGCGCGGATAGGCTTCCGCGGCCCGGCGCAGCAGGTCCGCGCTGCGAGCGGAGCTCGGTGGAGCGCCGAAGATCCACTGCGGCAGCTGCGGGTTCCAGGAATTGCGGCCCGGGTCACCGTTGTCAAACGCCTCGGTCGTCACGCCCTGGCTCGCGTCAGCGATCACGAACATGTGCGCATTCGGATAACTGTCGGCCACGTACGGGAAATTGGCCGTGGCGCCGTAGCCGCCGGCGCTCGAGCCCGTGACGAGAATGTTCTTCGGCGCGTCGACATTCTTCTTGATCCAGTCGAGCACGACCATGAAGTTGTCAAAGCCGCGGTGCTGAATCGTGTACTGTGCGGGCAGATAAGGGTTGCCGGCGTTAAAATAGGTCTTCGTCGCTGAGCCCGTGTGGATGTCGCCCGTGCAATAGGGGATGTAGACAAAGCTCCAGTCCTTGACCGGGTTCGCCGGGTTGGCCTGGTCGAAGAGTCCTGAGTAGTTGGCGGGGTTCGTGCCGGGTGAAATCTGCGAAACATAAAATTGTGGCGCAGCCGGCGGCAATCCACCGCCAATCGGGAACGTGCAGGTCAGGTTGTCCCAGCAGGCACCGCCGCCTTCAAAGTAGACAACAAGGTTTTTCGAGGCCCCCTTCTTCGACCAGAACCGGAATGCCGGATCGGTGCCGGGGAGACCGGAGCACGTGGCGGTGTAAGTGCTGCCATCCGCGCCGGTCACTGGGGCGAGATTCTCATGGCTGGTCCAGGGTCCCGCCTCGGCCTTTTTGGCGGCCGCATAGGGTGCAGTGAGCGCACCGGCGAGAATAGCAAGGCCAGCCAGCCAGGCTCTGGTGGGTGTTTTCATTGCGCGGGCTCCCCTGATGTTTGTCTTTAGCCCGGCTATACAAACAGAACGCATCGCAGCAAGTCCAGTCAGGAAGCCCAGGTTAACTTAATCAGATATTTACGCGCTGCGCGGTGGGCTGAGGAAAGTGTCAGTGTCCATTAAGAACGTACTCGATCGTCTTTCAGCCGGACTCCCTGACGTAACGAGAAATCGTAGCCAGGCAGACCCGGTCGGCAACACCAGGTGAGTGAAAAAGCGGTCGCACCCACGCTGCAGGTCATCGGCGCAGGATTCGGGCGCACGGGCACGACGTCGCTCCGCAAGGCCCTTCTCCTGCTGGGCTACGATCCCTGTTACCACATGCAGATTGCGCTCACGCGCCTGCACATGCGGTTCTGGGTCAGGGCGGTCTGTGAGCCCGTCGACTTCCGCGAGTTCTTTCGCAACTATCGGGCCACCGTCGACTGGCCCTCCTGTGAGTTTTACAAGGAACTAATGGCAGCCTTTCCGGATGCGAAGGTGCTGCTCACCGTGCGTGACCCGGAAGCCTGGTACGACAGTACGCTTGAGACCTTGTGGGCGATTGATCATGCTTTTCCCTGGTGGTTTCCAAAGTCCATGGTGCAGATGCACGACCGGCTGATCTGGAACAGGCGGTTTCGCGGTGAGTTCGCCGACAGGGCAAAGAGCATCGCCGTGTACAACGCGCACCTGGAAGAAGTCAGGCGCACCGTGCCGCCTCAGAAGCTGCTCGAGTTCGACGTGCGCGATGGCTGGCAGCCCTTGTGCGATTTCCTCGGCAGGGCCGTGCCGGCAGACACCCCGTTTCCGCACCTGAACGACCGGCGCTGGTTTCGTCGAGTGCTTGGCGCGCTGCGTGTCGCGGACTGGCTGGTGCCGGCACTGGTCGTGGCAGGGGCGCTTGCGGTTGCTTTGATTGCGTTCCGGTAATGGTGGGCCCGGGCACGGTTTCTGTGTCGAGCCGAGCTTCGATGCGATACTGAGCGAGGCGATGGCCGCTGTGCGCGGTGACGGGGCGGTACTGAGCGGATTTCAAAATGGAGAGTGGCCGTGGACAACACGCGCATCAATGCGGACTTCGAGCAGCGAGTGGTGCTGCCACCACCCGGCCCTTCGGACTGGCTGACCTCGCCGATGAGCGGCGTGTTGCGTCGACCGCTCGACCGGGTCGGCGCCGAAGTGGCGCGGGCGACGAGTCTCGTGCGCTATGCGCCGGGTTCGCGATTTGAGCGCCACACGCACGGCGGTGGCGAGGAGATCCTGGTGCTCGACGGCGTGCTCTCTGACGTGGCCGGTGATTATCCGGCCGGGACCTACCTGCGTAACCCGCCCGGCACCGCTCATGCACCGTATTCGCGAGAGGGCTGCACGCTGTTCGTGAAGCTGTGGCAGTTCGCCGAGGGCGATACGCAACCGGTGCGGATCGATACGCGCGCCACCCGGTGGCTGCCGGGTCTCGTGCCCGGGCTCTCGGTGATGCCGCTGCACGAACACGAGGGGATCAACACGGCGCTGGTGCGCTGGGCGCCGAACACGCAGTTCAATCCACACACGCATCCGGGCGGCGAGGAAATCTACGTGCTCGAGGGGTTGTTCCGGGACGAGTACGGCGAGTACCCGGAGGGTAGCTGGTTGCGCAATCCGCGCTGGAGCCAGCACCGGCCGTTTACCGGAGCGGAGGGCGCGATTATTTACGTCAAGGTGGGCCACCTGGGCGCAGACTTGCCCATGCCGCCGGCCGGTACGCCGTCTGCGCCCTGAGTCCAGGCGGCCGGACCGAAGACGATTGGCCTTGATCCTGGCGACCCCTGCGCGGCGCTTATCCAGGCGCCCAGTGAGGAAATGCTCAAGTCTGTTCGGAAAAGGAGTCGGCCTGTGACAGTTCGTGTCGTACAGCTTGGGAGTCCACGGCATCCCCGGGAAGGCTTGCGTATCGGCACGGTCAGGCGACCGCCGCGCGGCGTGCCGAAGACCGAGTACGTAAAGCGGGATCTTTACGACGTGTGGTTGCCGAATCTCGCGCCCAGTGAGCCCTTGTTGAAAGAGGCCCGGGCGGCCGCCAGGGCGGGGGATGAACGAGCCTGGCGGACGTTCGTTCGCAAGTATCGTGCGGAGATGAAGACGCCAGAGAATCGAGCCGTGCTCGATACGCTCGCGGCGCTATCACATACAGCCGATTTCTCGATCGGGTGTTATTGCCAGGAAGAGGCGAGCTGTCATCGCTCGGTGCTGAGAGAGCTGTTCGCGGAGCGCGGGGCCACGATTGGCTGATCGTACGGCTGGCTGCGGCGCTGATTCGGGCGGATCGTGGATTAGCGCTGTTGCTCCTTTAGCCTCGATTCATCCGATTCGCAAACGCTGACCGCTGGGGGTGACCTGGCCATCCAGCGCATGAAGAAGAAGTGAATCGTGGCCACGATCAGGGCGACAAACAACACGAGCGCGATGGGTAGAAACCAGCTCATCTCTTGTGCCTTCGATTGGCGATTGTTTTCATAATGGCGGCAGGCCCTGCAGGATGTTGCCTCTGACAGGCGCCGACAGGAAGGTGCGTGTGAGCAGCGACAATGAAAACGGCTCCTTGCGGTTCCATGGCAGCAGCGACACCGTACGAGCCATCGCGCAGTAGCCGAAGAGAACCTGCGCCCACGTACCGATCAGCGGAATCCAGTAAATCCACTGGTGTTTCTCAGGCAGTGCAATCAGTAGCAGCAAGAGATAAGCGATTCGTACCTGGACCGGGAACGCGCTCAGACTTCTTTCGCGGATCAGGAAGTGTGCCAGCTGAAACACGGTGAGCCCTATGGCGCACAGGAACCCGGTTGGCCAGCCGGCCACGCCCGCGGTCAGAAAGCACACGGTCACGAGCCAGTACCACCAGCTGATCGATCGGGCCTCGAGCATGAACATCTGAGACTGCCTCTGGTCGTGAGTGACTTGAATGGCACCTGACCGCACGCTTTTGCCGCAACACAACCAGGACCCCTGAGCGTGCTCTGATCGTGCAGCGAGAGCACCGCCGGATGAGCGCCGGTTTCACTGTACCCGCTTTGCATCAGACCGCTGAATCCGGCGCCACCTCAGTCTAACCTGCCCCAGGAGTTTCCTTCCAGTCACCGCTGGCGATGACTGCGCATGGGCAGCGGGGTCACTTGTGCGTACACGGCGCAATCGACCGGTCGCAGCCGACGCGCTCGGGCTGTCTTTGCACGCTCAGGGAATCACGCGGGACTCGCCACGCCCGCGCGGATCAGACGCAGGCAGGTAGGTATTTCCGTTGCGCCAGATCACCTGCACGTCACCCATTTCCCAGGGGTGGGGCTGCGGATCATAGCCCCGCGCTCGCAGCGCCCGCTGCGTGGTATCCGGCAGGGGCCAGCCGGGGCTGAAAGTGACCAACTCCGGCGGCAGCAACTGGTGGTGGAACCGGGGTGCAGCAACCGCCTGCGCCGGTGTGAGTCCGAAGTTCACGATGTTCACGATGGTCTGGAAGACGGAAGAGATGATCGTCGAGCCACCCGGCGATCCCAGCACCAGGCTGACGTTTCCATCTTCCAGCAGGATTGTCGGTGACATCGAGGAGAGCATGCGCTTGCCCGCCTGGACTTCATTGGCGGTCGAGCCGACCACGCCGTAGAAATTCGGGGTGCCCGGCTTGATGCTGAAATCATCCATCTCGTTGTTCAGCAGGAATCCCGCGCCCGCCACGACCACGCCGCTGCCAAAATCGGTGTTGAGCGTATATGTGTTGGCAACGGCGTTGCCGTTGTGGTCGACAATGGAAAAGTGAATCGTCTCGTGCGACTCGAGGCCCGGCCTGACTGAGGCAAGCGGCGAGATTGACTCGCGATTGACCTCCGCGGCACGGGTGGCGATATACGCATCGTCCATGAGTCTCGCGATCGGCGCGTCAACAAAGGCCGGATCGCCGAGGTACTCGGCACGGTCTGCAAAGACCCGTTTATTCATCTCGGCCACGAGATGAATGTACTGTGGCGAATTGAGCTCGAGCCCGGCGAAGTCGGCCGCGAGGGCATCCTTGATCTTCAGCAACTGGATGACGGCGAAGCCACCGGAGCTGGGCGGCGGGGCAGAGAGGACCTCATAGCCCTGCCAATGCGCTCGCAGGGGTTCGCGCCAGATCGGTTCGTAGTTCGCCAGGTCCGCTGCACTGACGAGGCCGTTGCCACGGCGCATTTCTTCAATGATCAGGCGTGCCGTCTCGCCGCGATAGAAGCCGTCCGGTCCCTCAGCGGCAATACGCCGCAGCGTCGCGGCCAGGTCCGGCTGCCGGAAGATGCGCCCCTCGCGCAGTTGGCCGAAGTGCTGCATAAAGCCGCGCACGCGCTCGAGTCGCCGCTGATCCTCATTCATGCACTGCTCGAGCTGCGCCGGCACCACGAAGCCCTTTTCGGCCAACTGTATCGCGGGCGCGAGCAGATCCTTCCAGCGCAACTCACCGTAGCGCTGGTGCGCGGTCCACAGCCCCGCGACCGTGCCGGGCACGCCGACCGCCCGGTGTCCCGTCAGGCTTGGATCGCCGTCGACCCTGCCATCGGCATCCAGGTACATGTCGCGGGTCGCGGCGCCCGGCGCGGTCTCGCGGTAGTCCAGAAAGGCCGCGTTTCCGTCCAGGTAGGTCAGCATGAAGCCGCCACCACCGATGTTGCCGGCCTCCGGATAGGTGACGGCCAGCGTGAACGCGGCGGCGACGGCGGCATCGACGGCATTGCCACCCGATTCGAGGACCTCAGTCGCGACGTCTGCGCTGAACGAGTCTGGCATCGCAACCGCTGCGGGGCGCGCGGCGTCGCTGGCACGGTCCGTGGCCAGCGGCGGTACGCAGCCGGCGAACACTGCGGCGGCGAATAGAGCCAGTGCCGTCCGTCGATTGATGAACCTCATATTTGGAAGAGCCTCCGGGTCTTTACCATTCCTGGGGCATGATCTCACGGCGGCAGCAGTGTGAAGCCGGGCGCTGGGGAACGCTCGACCACAGACTCGACGGTCCGGGTCCTGCTTGACTCAAAAATCGAAGCGCTGCCCGTCATGCCTTTTATTGGCTCGACTGCGACGGGGGACTTCCGCAGCACGATTTTTGAGATTTCCAAAACAACGCGGGAGTAAGGTAGTGGCAGGTCGGCTCAAAGGCGCCGAAATTTCGCGAACACAAAGGGGAAGGCGCTATGGCTTCAATGTTTGGCCTCGGTGGCCGGGTGGCACTTGTCACGGGCGGCAACGGTGGAATCGGTCGCGGCATTGCGCTCGCGCTCGCAGGGGCTGGCGCGGCGGTGGCGATCATGGGTCGTAACCCGGAGAAGAACGCCCGGGTACTCAGCGAACTCAAGGCGCTCGGCGTGCCTGCGCTGGCCGTCACCGTCGACCTCACGGATCGCTCGGCGCTCGAGCCGGCCGTGAACGAGGTCGAGCGAAGCCTGGGCGGCGCGGACATCCTCGTGAACAACGCCGGGATCGCGGTACTCAGCGGCGGTGTGCTGCAGGAGATGCCGGATGACTGGGACCGGGTGATCGAGACTCACCTGACGACCGGGTTCCTGTTGTCGAAGCGAGTGGCCGGCGGCATGGTCGAACGCGGGCGCGGCAAGATCATCAACATCGGCAGCATGTACTCGTTCTTCGGTTCCGGACTGCTCCCTTCGTACTCGGCAGCAAAAGGCGCCATCATTCAGCTCACGAAGTCGATGGCCATTGAGCTCGCCCCGCACAACATCCAGGTCAATGCGATTGCGCCGGGCTGGATTGAGACGGACATGACGGCACCGGTGCGTGAGATATCGATGAATGACGAAATCCTGATGCGCACGCCGGCGGGCCGTTGGGGTAAGACGCAGGATATTGCCGGCACGGCAATCTACCTTGCCTCGTCGGCTTCGGACTTCGTGACCGGCGAGACGATTCGCGTCGATGGCGGATACGCGATTCGGTAACGGGCCGGACGCGGCTGCCTGACAGGGGCGCATGAGATGAACTGGCCATCCGCTGAGATGCTTGGACTGCTTTACGGCCTTTCCGAGGCCGGGCTGGGTCTGCTCAAGCGGTCCAAAGCGAAATCGCAGGAGACTGACCGGTCGTCGCTGCGGCTGCTGTGGATCACGATCCTGTGCAGCGTGGCGGTTGCGATCCTGTCGGCAAGGCTGATTCCGGAAGCCGCATCCGGATTGCTTGCGGCGCTATACGTGCCAGGTGTGGCGATTTTCGCGCTGGGATTGCTGTTGCGCTGGTACGCGATCTTCTACCTGGGCCGGTTTTTCACTGTCGATGTGGCGATCGCGGCGGATCACCGGGTGATCGATTCCGGACCCTATCGATGGGTTCGTCATCCTTCATATACCGGGGCGCTGCTCGCGTTTCTCGGGTTCGGTATCTGCCTTGGCAACTGGATCTCGCTGCTGGTTCTCATGGTCCCGATCACCGCGGCGTTCCTGTGGCGCATCGTTGTGGAGGAAGCGGCGCTGACGCGTGCACTGGGGGCGCGTTACCGCGAGTACATGGCTCGCACCCGGCGCCTCGTACCGTTTTTGCTGTAGCCCCTGAGGGCGCGCTGGCCGAGGCGTCCTGTTGCGATCAACGGCTGATCGATGTTTGGATCGTCGGTAATACCGATCGCTTCAAGGCTGCCGCGCGGCAAGGCCTTCGCAGTCGGCTGCCAGGGCGAGCGCAATTTCGGTCTGGTTCGAGCGCTAACGGTAGTCGTTATCGCGACGGCCCGGCCGCTTGCGGCGCTCGGGGCCCTTGTGAGCGGGTCTCAGCAAGGCGACCTCGTCCTCGCGACGAGTTTCCTGACGCCGATCGTCAAAGTGTCGGTAGGTGCACTCGCAGGTCGCCGGGTGATCGCAGGTGGCAAGTGGCAGCCGCGGCGCGTCGGCTGAAAGTATTCGCACACTCCTGAGTGCGCGCGCGGCGTCGCAACCGTCTTTGGGTGCGATGACTTCCACGCAGTGATACTTCAGGCGCGCAGTCTTGCCAGCCATGGCAGGTCTCTCCTTCGGGGAAGGCCTTATTCCGGCCGCCCGTTCACGTCCTCGGCTCCCACGGCCAGTCGCAGATGGGCCGCTGCCCCTTTTTACCTCGGTCAGCGGGTGCGCTGCAAGTGGGCTCGACCGCGGTGCGCGACAGCCTGGCCAGGACTCCGATGCCGAAAATTAGTTTGGGCAAATATGCTTTTCATACAGAGGCGTACAATTGACACTTAAGTAAGAAGTAAAGAGCCTGGCAGCATCGATACGACGTGAAAAGGCATCAGTCGTGGCGCCTGAGCGAACACTGGCGAATTGTCCGCCCTCAATCGCGCAGCGGGCCAACCTGGGAGACGGCGTAGCGCTGAATGTGCATCTCACGGACGCCAAGCGTAGCGATTGATTTGCTGAACTCGGCCATGTGCGGGCGTTGAAAGTGCGCATCGAGCGCCGCCTGGTCTTCCCATTCTTCGAAGACGTGAAATAGCGACTCGTCCTCGAGATCGGCCGAGAACGCATAGGAAATACAGCCCGGTTCCTGGCGGGTCGCCTGCATCGCGGCCCGGGAGGCGGCGATAGCGTCCTTGCGGCGGCTGGCGTCGATGCGAAGATGGCCGGCGACGACGAGCATGTGCGTGTACTCCTGTCGGGTGACGGTTGTCCCAGCATAACGCGATAGCCGTTTCAGTTCCCCCGAGCAGCGACTCCGGCCAGTGGCTCTGTCCACGCGCCGACGAGCGCGAGCAGCACAGGTGAATACCGGCTCATCCGGCTCCTGATCGCGAACGGATCCGGTTCAGACGCAGTCGTAATGTTTGCCGGGCGACGAGCCCAGGCGGTCCTGGCAAAGGTTGAGCCGCAACCGGTTTCGAAAGCCATCTCGATGCCGGCCTCGCCCTGATCCGGTCGTGCGCAAGAAGGGTCAGCGATTTACCACAGCAGGGCAAACGCCCTGGTCAGGCGCCAAATAAAACTGTCGCCGGCGAACTGCCGGTCGCCCTGCGCGTCAAGCCACGAAGGACACCGTGGGTCGCCGGACTTCGGAAGCAGCCAGGATGGCTGCAAGGAGGCAACCTCGATTGCTTTGCGTCGACATGACCCCGGGAGTCCATCCATCGGGCATGTGGCCACGTATTGCATGCAATGGGTCCCGGTTGATTCGTACTTGTTAAGAAGGCAGATGCGAGAGGAGTGCAGCTATGGAGAGCAGGAAGAAAATTGGTGCTTTTGCGTTGTGTGCAATGGCCTGCGCTGCGGTTCTTTTGCGCCGGCGAGCAGCGAGCATGAAGGGAAACATTCGCCGGGCGAGAGGCAGGTCTCACTGACATTCGCCGGCAGTGGTTACAACACGGTCGTTGATCCGAACCAGGATGGTTTCCCCGTTCAGTTGACGCGTGCGCGGATGAAAGGGAGCTTTGGAGCGGCGGATCTGGCGATCACGACCGAATGGATCATTTATCCGCGTGAGTGCCCGTCGGCCTACGACCTGCCGCTGGCAATCGTGAACTCGGCGCTCGTGATCACAGTTCCCGACCAGAGTCAGGTGTATGGATTCTCGCAGGTTGGCTGGATGTGCGTAAACACGACAACCGGCGTTTCCGTCGGAGAGATGTCCGGAATCTACAGTGGAGGAACGGGCCGCCACGTGAATGCAACCGGGGATCGGGGCGTCAACTTTGAGGCTGCCACCCTGGATCCGGCGATCGGGTTCCTATCGATTCGCGGATCGGGAAAGCCCACGATCAGCCTCAAGTGAGGCTGGCCGCGGTTCATTGCGTCGAGACTCACTGAGAAAAATTGCGGTGAACCCTCGAGGCCCTGCAGCCGCGGGGCCTCAGCTTTTTTCTTCCCCTGCCAATCCTGCCGCGACGGCTGGTCAGCCAGATCCGGCGGCAAAACGCCTGTCAATCAGTCCCGGAGTGCAGTTCCCACGCGCCGAGGATTCGATTGCCCGACGATTGATGATCGTGCAATTCGTGCGCGAGGCTGTCGGACGCGCTCCAGCCAGACGTCCTGAGCATTCCAGCTCCACGCTGGTGTGCTAACGGGCATCCGGGCAGCCAGTGCCGTGCGCTCGGCCAGCGCGGTGAGTGCGGTGGCTTTCATGGTGTCTGTCCAACTCATCAGGATTCCTTCGGCTTTATCAGCTTTATCGGCTTTGCGGCATGACGCCGTTTGCATCTCCGTGCCGCGCGCACAGTATCTCGCAGTCAAGAAGTTGGTACGGTTTCAATCCTGTTTCTGTTTGGCGACAACTGCGAAGGTAAGCCCCGTAAGAAGGTCATGGCAGTCACGACGCACGCCGAATTGCCCGTGCGAATGCTTGTCAGTTGCGAGTTGGCTGAGCGCGGTCATGTGTCGTGTGGCCGCGAAAGACTACAATGACATATTGGTTCGGGTACGGACTCATCGCCTGAGTCCGCCTGGCCCGGGGTGTGAGTGCCATCCGGGGTGCTTGCAAAGACAGTCGTGCGAACGGACGCGCACGATTCGCTGGAAAGGAACTCGGGCAGGGAGTCCGAGCGGTGCTCCGGGTGGTTCGGGCTGTTGGTCGGCCAGCGTGGAGTTCTGCCGCGCTGGTGAACTGCTGAGCGCCGGCTCTGCAGCGTAACTTCGCCATCTTGGGCGCTTCGTTGTGAGAAGGAATAGTCTTTTCAAAGGCCCTGTCTCTGCTAAGCCTCGGCGGGCAACCCCGGGTTAACGGAATGATTCCAGGCCTTCATCGCATCCTGCGTCGGCAGCGCAGCGCGATGACGCTCCGGCCTGCCACCTGAATCGCCCCCTCCCATACAGAAACTCGACCCGCTCTCTCATGTTCTTTGGTACGCAGACAGACCCGCCCGTCGGTTCGACCGATCAACGGCGAGTCAGAGCAATCTTCCATGCGCTTGGAACGGCAGTTCGCCCGCAGGCGGACCCCGGCTCGCATGACTCGGATCGAGTGCGTCGGTCGCCGTCCCCAGAGGCTCGAGAACAATCTCGATCGCGAACACGCGCTTTAAGCGCTTGGCCCAGGTCATGGAAGGGTGACGTTGCACCTCGGTTCTCTCCGGTATCGAGTCTGTGCCAGTGGGCTTCGGCCTGGCGACGCGCCGGTCTCGCAGCGCACTGTTCGGCGCAACGCCATGCCGGCCTCAACCCGGGAAATCGTTGCGACGGTGGGGAGGTTCCGGATCGCCGTCACCGCCGGGCGCAAGTTTCGTCGCGGCCCAGCGCCTGAGTTCACGCACCTTCTCCGGGCCGGTACCCGGGCGAAGGATCAGTGTTTCGATGTTGCGCAAGAGCGCATCGACTTCCGATTGAGACGCGTCCGTTCCGGTCGGCGCCACGCCCCACAGGTTGATGCGCTCCTCGCAGCGCTCGCCGAAACGAAGCACGGCGTGGAACCATCGCGGCCGTCGCCAGTTCCCCAGCAGCAGATCCAGCGCTGCGGCTGCGAGCGACACCGGGATGAGCGTGATGTCGAGCACCGCCTCCATCCCCAGCTTGGTCTGGAACACCACGACGTCGCGCACGATTCGCCAGCGCGAATCCTCTTTGGGCCGATCGGTCATTGCCTTCCTGCGCATGTTGTCCTCAGTGCCTGCGGCGCCCGCCAGGTGTGCCCTTTGTCATCTTAAACGAGCTCTCCGGTCCCCAGGTCCGGAATTTTGCCGGGCCTGTGAATTGGGCAGGCCGGCTTCGAGGCAGCGGCGATTTGTGCGGGAGGACTGTTGGAAGGGCACGAAGTCGGATGGTCAGCCGTTCAGGTGACGCGGCCGGGTGTCCGCACGCCTGGCAGGCAAGGTCACGGGTGGCCCGAAGCGCTTCGAGGCGGCGAAGCGTAACAGGCGATCCGGATTACGTCCCCAGTGCGCGAAGCGCGTGGCCCAGGCTCTCGTAATCTCCATCGCGGTTGTACACCTGCCCGGAGATCCGGATCAGTCTTTTCGGTGGCGCCGGCCAGGGGATCACGGGGACTTCGATATGGAACTTGTCCAGCAAGAGGTCCTGTATCGGATCCGCATACAACGACGAATCGCACGCGCGACCGTCACCGTCCGGGAGCGGCAGGGCGGCCAGCGAGCCGATCATCGCATCCGGGCACGGCGGATCGATGCCCAGCGTGTGGCAGAGCACGTCGCGGCCTCTCAGGGCGAGTTGATGATTGGTCTCCCTTACCGCCGCCCAGCCTCCGGGCATCAGTTGACCCATGAACCGGATAGCTTCGGGTACCGACAGGATGGCTGTCGGATCACTGGTTCCCATCCAGTCGAACTCGGTCAGGTAGCGTGATCGGTTCGTGCGCGGCGAGTTTGCGCCGTGGCTTATCACGGTGGGCCGGGTCTGTTCCTGCATGTCGGGCCGCGTGTACAGAAAGGCAGCTCCCTTCGGTGCGCAGATCCATTTGTGGCAGTTGCCCGTATACCAGGCGGCACCGATTGCAGCGATGTTCAGCGGCAACATGCCAGGCGCGTGAGCCGCATCCACGAGGGTCTCCACACCCCGCTCCCGCAACTTCCGAACCATCGCTTCGATCGGGAGGATCAGTCCGGTCTGGCTTGTTACGTGATCGAGCAGCGCAATCCGGGTTCGCTCGGTGACACGATCCATGACGGCCTGCGTCACCTGCTCGTGGCTGGCGAGGGGGAACGGCAGGCTCGCCACCACGACCCTGGCTCCGGCACGCCGGGCGACGAAGTCCAGCACGTTGCGGCAGGCGTTGTACTCGTGATCGGTCGTGAGCAGCTCATCACCCGGCTGGAAGCGCAGAGACCGCATTACGGCATTGACGGCCGTCGTGGCGTTGGGAATCCAGGCCAGATCGCCCGCCGGTGCGCCAACGAAATCACCCAGTGCGGCACGCGCCTCGTCGAGCAGGCCCTCCAGGTCCCGGACGAAGAACTGTACCGGCTGGCGCTCCATCCGTTGTCGCAGCTCGGCCTGATACCGCAGTACAGGGATCGGGCAGGCGCCGAATGAACCGTGGTTCAGAAAGATGACGGACGGATCCAGCGCCCACTGTGCGCGAATGCCGCGCTGGGTTCGATCACCAGGGAGAGGCGGACCTGAGTCGTTCATCCTTTGCAGTGTATCCGCGGCGTGAGTCTGCTGCTCGGCCGCCGTTCAGGCCCCGGGTGCGCAGCTTCACAATGGTCCGCATTGCGACGAAGCGCGCGGATTACAAGGTCTTCTGCAATGTTTATTTATATTTGTCCCGAATCCGGCACGCACTGTGCGAAGAGCGCACACTGGTTCTGCAGACAAAAAAGCACACATCAAAATCACTAGTAAGGACACTCCATGAAAACCATCATCGACACGGCACTGGATGCCGGCAAGTTCACGACCCTGCTCAATGCAATGAAGGCAGCCTCGCTCACCGAGACGCTGCGCGGCAAGGGCCCCTACACCGTATTCGCCCCGACGGATGAGGCGTTCAAGCGCCTGGCGCCTGGCGCGCTCAATTTGCTGCTCAAGGACACCAGGAAGCTCAAGACCGTGCTGGAATATCACGTGGTTCCCAGCACCATCGCCGCCAAGGACCTGAAGGCCGGTGACCTCAAGACGGTGGAGGGCGATCCGCTGGTGGTGGCCCGCCACGAAGACGGCAAGTTCACGGTCAGCGGCGCGCGCATCCTGCAGTCAGATATTGTTGCGTCGAACGGCGTCATTCACGCGATCGATGCAGTCATGATGCCGAAGGGCACCACACTGGCCGCGGCCGCATAAGCTCATGGCGGCGGCTCCGCCGATGCGGAGTCGCCGCCTTTCTACCGCTCAGAATTCTTTCCGGCGGCGTCAACGACGCCGATTCGGGTTTCCGCGTTTGTCGTGAGGTCACGATTCCGTCTCGGGACTTGTTTCGTAGACAGACGAAGCCGCTCGCGATCGGTTCTCCTTGAGCGCTGTTCTCCAGACACGCCCGGAACACCCGTCGGCTCCTCCGCTTCGCGACGCTCCTCTCTTCGATCCGGCCCAGCCCTCGCTTCTGCTCGGGCGTTCGGGCGGTGCGACGGCCGTCGGAAGCACTCCGGAAGAAAGTTGCCGGGCCACGCGCGACGTTTCGCAGCGCCTGCAAACTCGACTCGCAGCATGACCCTTGAGGTTGGTGGGGATTCGGGGGTGCCGGGTTCGGCTACACTCGACTCGGCAGGGAGGTGGCATGAGCACGTTGATTCCATTCTCGATCCTGGACCTGGTGCCCGTCACGGAAGGCAGTGACGCGCGCCGGGCGTTTGCGAACATGATCGAGCTGGCACAGCTCGCGGAGCGTCACGGATACCGACGCTACTGGCTCGCCGAGCATCACAACATGCCGGGCATCGCGAGCGCGGCGACCGCCGTGCTGATCGGGCACGTGGCGGGTGCCACCTCGACGATGCGTGTGGGCGCCGGCGGGATCATGCTGCCGAACCACGCGCCGCTGCAGGTCGCGGAGCAGTTCGGCACGCTGGCCTCGCTGTATCCGGGGCGTATCGACCTCGGGCTCGGGCGGGCGCCGGGCACGGACCAGGCAGCGACGCGCGCGATCGGGCGGTACTACCAGGGGGCGGAGGGGTTTCCGGCCGACGTGGTGGAGCTGCTTGAGTACTTCGAGCCGGCGCAGCCGCGCCAGCCGGTGCGCGCGGTGCCGGGTGCAGGTCTCGAGGTGGAAGCGTGGATCCTGGGCTCGAGCCTGTTTGGCGCCGAGCTGGCCGCGCGGCTCGGGTTGCCGTATGCGTTCGCATCGCACTTCGCGCCAGACATGCTGGAGCAGGCGCTGGCCGTCTATCACCAGTCTTTCCGGCCGTCGCGGCGCCTCGCGCAGCCGTACGCAATGCTGGCGCTCAATGTGGTCGTGGCAGACAGCGATGCCCAGGCAAGGCAGCTGTTCACGACCCAGCAGCTCGGCTTCATCAACCTGCGGCGCGGTCGGCCGGGGCTCGTGCAACCGCCGGTCGATGACATCACGGCCGTGAGCACGCCGGAGGAAAGGGCAGGCGTCGACCGGGCGCTCGCCTGTGCGGTGGTCGGTTCACCGGAGACGGTCGAGCGCGGGATCGCGGACTTCGTTGCGCGGTATCGGCCGGATGAAGTCCTGCTGACGGCGAACGTGTTCGATCACAAGGCCCGGCTGCGTTCGTTCGAGCTCGCGGCAGGTGTGCTGCGGGGGGCGATCGAGAATCGGGCCGGCCGACACTGAAACGGAAACACCCGGCGGCGACGAAGTCCCGGATCAGAATCCGGAAGGAATCAAGCACTCCAGGAAGACGCAGGCTCACGTGGTGAGCCCGGTGCCCGGTAGTCTTGGAGCGTGGGAGAGAGATTGAGAGAAGAGGACCCTGCAGACACACAGGGTAAGAGCATCAAGAGGGGCGTTCATTGAACGCCGGCCAACCTGCCCGCCCGGGCAAGGTGGTGAGTTCCAACGGGAACGATGCGGCTGGTTCCGGCAACGAAACGGGAGATGATGATGAGAAAACCCATGATGACCAATGTAACGCCGAAGCAGGCGTTTCCAGTGGCGCACCTCGTGGCGGACGCGGATGCGGGCGATGGTGCGGCGGCGTGCATCCTGGGCGACATGTACCGGGAAGGCCTGGGCGGCCTGCGCTACAGTCCGAAGGAGACCTTTCGCTGGTATGCGAAGAGCGCGCTCACGGGCGATGCCGAAGGGCAGAATAACCTGGGTGCGTGCTACGAGCACGGGCTCGGCTGCAAGCAATCGTACGCGCAGGCGGTGAAGTGGTATCGCGTGTCGGCTGCGCAGCGGATGGGTACGGCGTCGATGAACCTTGGCTGCTGCTATGCCTCGGGACACGGCGTGCCGGCGGATCGGGAGAAGGCGATCGAGCTGTTCCGGATCGCTGTGGCGCAGGGTGAGGACAAGGGGCGAGAGGAACTCGAGCGGCTGGGCGTGCCGGTGAGTCCGGAGGCGCCGGAGGCATCGCTGCGGCGAGGCGTGGAGGTTGTTGATGTGACCGAAGCATCGGTCGATGATGTCTTCGGCGTCGTTGGTTTTCATGGCGCTAAGCCGACGATCAGCCAAAGGCTGGCTCAGCCCGACAGGAAAGAGATTGCGGAAGGCGCGACTGACGAGGACCACCTGGCGCCGGAGAAGGGCGACGGATGATTGGCTATCCGGAGACGCATGCCTCGCGTCGATTCCGCGAGATTGCGGCATTGCTCGAGGCGGCGCGTGATGCGATCACGGCGTTTGAGGAGGAAGGCGACCGGTCAGAACTGAGTGAAGCCGTGGCGCGAATCGATGCGGCGATCCTCAAGTGTGAGTCGGCGGAGGAGTGAGCGCAGCATGGCCGGGATCTTCGAAAAGCGGTCGCCTGCGGCGGCTCGAGCGGCGCGAGGCACCGGCCTGGCGTTCGAGTTCGTTCCGGGCGATTTGCCCCATCACCTGGTGGGCGAACTCGCGGCACAATGTTGGAGAGACCTATGAGGACACGAACGCCGACATCGAGCGAAATTGAAGCGCTGGTCGCGTTTCTGCCCCGGCTCTATGCCGATGGGTTTGCTCCCGTTAAGGACTGGGGTGGCGGAACCAGGGATCCGGACGGGGCATACGTCATGCCCTGGCCCAGGTACGAAGCGGTTGTGACCGAGTTCTTCGAGGCAGCGGGCCAGGACTCCTGGATGGATTTCGACTACGTGCCCGAAGAGGCCGGACGCATGCTCGAGGACCCGGATCGGGTGCGCCGGGCAAGTCTCGGCGAGATCAAGTCGATGCTCACCTACTGTGTGCGTGGCGAGCGCTTCTGCGACGGACATTGGGGCGCGATGGTCGAAGGCGGACAGGTTCGCTGGCTGCTGGAGCGACTGGCCGAGCTCAGAGCCCGTGATCGCTGATACAGAGGTCTTGATTCAGCGTAATGAGAGACGTGGGCTATCGGGTCCGCCGCTATCTGCGGAAGACCGGTGGCTCATTGCCTGAGCCTGTCCGGTGCGAGGCTGTGCGTGCCATCCGGGGTGCTTGCGAGGACGGTCGTGCGAACGGACGCGCGCGATCCGCTTGAAAGGAATTCGGGCAGGGAGTCTGAGCGGTGCTCCGGGTGGTTCAGACTGTTGTTCAGTCGGCGTAGAGTTTTGCTGATTCACGCAGCTGGGTAGCGACGGCGGTGCGCAGTGACTCAGGCGCCAGCACCTGCACGTCGGCGCCGTATTTCAGAACATCCATCACGAGTTCGGGTTCCTGGCTGTAGGGAAACTTGAGCAGGTAGCTGCCGTCGAGCTGCAGCTTGCCGTCCTGCTTCGGGTGCCAGGTTTCGCGGCTCACCCAGCGGGCCCGCGTGGGATTGAACAGCAGCACCGCTTCCTGTGTCGTGCTGCCGGCGAAGATACCGTAGCCGGTGGCGAAGTGACGGTCGAGTGAATCGTCAGTGACCTCTTTCGCGTCCTTGTCGAGCACGGTGGCCGATTCGATCGCGTCGACCGCGAACGTGCGCAGCGCCTGGCGCTTGTGGCACCAGGCATCGAGGTACCAGTTATCGCGATAGTGCACGAGTCGCTGGGGAGAGACCTCGCGCTCGAGCGTCTCGCCTGCCTGGCGGCGGTTGTGCCTGATGCGGACGCGGCGTTGTGAGAGCAGGGCGGTCGAGAGCGTACGGAAGTGCGCCGGCTCGATCGCGCGGCCACCCATCGAGAGCACGCGGATGCGCCGGGCGATGTCATCGGCGCTGTGCTCGCCGGCGTTGAGCAGTTCCCTGAGGCGCTTGCGAACCGGGCCGATCAGCTCGGAGAGCACGCCGGGCTGCAGGTCATCGAGCAGCCGGTCCATCGTGAGCAGTGCGCGCAGCTCATCGGCGCTGAACCACAGGCCGGGCAGTTGCCAGAGCGCGCCGTCCTCGATCCTGTTATCGAGCCGGTACCCCTCGAGTTCGCGATCGTAGAGGATCGGCGCGCGAAAGCGGTCGCGCAGGTATTCGAGGTCACGCTTGAACGTCGCGGGGGAGACCTCGAGTGCTTCGAGGAAATCCTGCTTGGGGACGAACTGGCGGGCGCGAAGCAGCTGCTGGATGCGGTAGAAGCGTTCGAGGCGTTCCATGCGATCTCCCTGTGCGGTCCGGCAGAGCGTAGCGGGAAGAAGTGGTTTCGAACAGTTCGGAGGCCCGCAGACGCGGTGGACTGTGCGGGGGTTCGCACGAAGGCGTCTGGTGACAGCTGGAAATGTTCGTGAGCAGGGACGGGGTGCGGCGCCGGTCGGGTAGCCTCAACAGTCACGCTTGCCGTTAATAACGCGTCACGTTATTATTGGTCATGATCCGGTCGTTCCGATGTCCTGATACGGAAGCCCTGGCCAGTGGCAGGCGGGTTAGACGTTTCGTGAACATTGAAGCGGTGGCGCGTCGCAAGCTGAGGCAACTGGAGATCGCCGGCCGGCTGGACGACTTGAGGGTGCCGCCAGGCAATCGACTCGAAGCGTTGAAAGGCAGCCGCTCTGGCCAGTACAGCATCCGCATCAACGACCAATGGCGGTTGTGTTTCCGATGGTCAGCGTCGGGAGCGGAAGAGGTCGAGATACTTGACTATCACTAGCAGGAAAAGCATGAGCAATTTGAATCCGATTACGCCGGGGGAGCTGCTGATGGAGGATTTCCTCGCGCCCATGGGGATCAGTCGGTACCGGTTGGCCAAAGAGATCGGCGTGCCGGCACAGCGTATTGGCGAGATCGTCGCTGGCAAGCGGGCGATCACTGCGGATACGGATCTGCGTCTGTGTCGGTTCTTCGGCCTGTCGAGCGGCTACTGGCTGCGCGCTCAGGTTGCGCACGACACGGAGGTCGCGGAGCGCGAGCTGGCGCCCGTGCTGAAGCGAATCCGACCCTGGACAGCGCAAAAGTCGGACGCTGCGACGCGCCGGCGGTGAACGACGGCAGGACGGTGTAGCGACCGTCCGCGGTCGAAGCGCAGACGACGGCCGGCGCCGCGGCCGCCGGAGCCGTGCGAACAGCTTTGTCTCTACGGTCGCGGCGAACAGCCTGTTTCGATCAATTCTGCCAGGCGATTTCCAGCAGTTGTGGTCGATGGTCGGAGCCGACGTCGGGGCCGATCTGGCGGCGGGTGACCTCGAGCGGTGGGGTCGTCAACGCGTGGTCGATCGGGATCGCGAAGGCGACCAGGGCGTTCCAGGTCGGTGTCCAGGCCGGGTCCGGTGAGTGGAAATCGAGTGAGGTGCCGTTGCGCAGGAGTCGGAAGCCACGGGACCACGGGGTGGCGTTCAGGTCACCGATGAGCAGCACGGGCACGTCGAGATCTGCGACGATCGCGGCCGTCTCTGCCAGCTGGGCGTCGCGAGCCGCGGAATATATCCGCCGCACCGGCGGCACCGGGTGGACCCCGAAGATCGCGAGCTCGCGGCCGGAGTAGTTCAGTCGCGCCAGGATGGAGGGCGTGGCCATGACGGACGTCTGGACGATCTGCGCGCCCTGCAACGGGACGCGGCTCAACAGCGCCAGGCCGAAGTTGTCATCCTGCGGCCAGAATCGGTAATGCGGGTAGGCCTCCGTCAGCGTCGAGAGTGCCTCGGACCAGGGGACATCGACCTCCATCAGAAAGAGGACGTCGGCGTCGCTCGAGCGCAGATACTCGAGGACCGCCTGCTTGTTGTCATTGACCTTGAGCACGTTGAGGCTGACGACACGCAGCGGATCGCCGGTCGTTGCGGCGAACGCGGCATTGCCTTTGACGAGATACAGCGATGCGGCATTGACGAGCAGCGATGCGAGGCAGAGGGCCTGGATCCATCGCGGGCGTTTGAGTGCAAAGCTCCAGACAACGCCAACGAGGCAGGCGACCAGGTACTGCCAGCGAAAGTGGCTGAACAGGTCCAGTGCCCAGTGCAGTCCGCCGAACAGTCCGAGCCAGGTGCCGCTCAGCGCCATCAGCAGCGCGATGTCGACGAATCCGCTCGGACGGATGCGCAGGGAGAAAAACGATCGATCGGCGGGGAGGTGGGTCATGGCGGCAGGATACCCCTGTTCTGCGAGTGTCAGACAGCCGATCGCGGTGGTGAAGTCGGCGGAGCGCCAATCGAGGGCATGACCGGAGCGTTGCAGCATATCGCTGAAGGCGGAAGTGCAGGGATCACAAGCTCAGTCACTGCGTGCGACCGCGAAAAGTCCGACCAGGGCGCCGATGACGAGGCAGCCGAAGGCCGGGCCGATGAGGCCGATGAAGAACAGCAGCGCAGCCGCCAGGAACCAGATGAGAGGAACGCTGGCGGCGAAGAGCACGGCGGCGAAGGTCAGCAGCACGAGTGCGGCGAGGACGATGAGCGTGCCGAGATTCATGAGCGAAGCATCACGCGGGCGGGGCTCATGGGGTGAGCCTGAGTGCGGCCTGCGCTGAGGCGGATTCGTGAGTTGCCGAGGGGCGGCGCGATGGGCGCAAAAGAACGTGCAAAGCTTTCTTAAGGCCTGCAGCAGGCAACGAGCTGAATAAGTCGCTGGTTTGCTGCGAAGCCCTGTCGGGCTCTCCTGATGAGCCTCCCGGTTGCGACAATGACACCGTTGGAACGGCGGTAATTGCGTATTCACTGGATGGTCAATGGCGCTACCTTGCGTAGATGCGCCAGGGAGAGAGGCGACATGAACGAAAACAAGAACGAAGCGGTGGGGACCGGAGAAGGCACGGGTGCGCGGACCGGTCAGATGACCGGTGTGCTGGCCGCTGAGGGAGCGCCGTGGCGTCCGTTTAACGAAAAGGGCGCCGTCATCAAACCGTACAAGACCGCTCAGCTCCCGGCGGCGCTGATGGCCGCCTGCGAGCGAGTCCTGCTCACACACCTCAAGGCGGTCTGCCGCTGGCCGGAGTCCCAGCGCAACGAGAGCTGGCGAGCGGGCGACTATTCGTTCTACGTGCTCTCCTTCGTGCCTGCGCCCGGGACCCAGGTTTATGTTCAATTCTGGTCGGAGCCGGATGAGGACGGCGTGATCTTCGAGGTGTCCTCCGGGGCCTGGAATCCGCCCGCAGATCAGTACGTCAATGCGGACCGGCAGGAGCTGCTGCGCGATCACGGGTTTGAGGTCGGCGGCAATGCGGAGAATTTCAAGAAGACCGTCGTGATCGCGAATTCGAAGGACCTGCGAGGTCTTGCGCGCGAGGCGATTGCGATACTCACGAAGGTGCTCGACTGGAACGGTACGCAGGCACTCAGCTACGAGCTCAGTCTCGAGAGCGGCTCGAAGGTTGCGCACGTGCTGGATGCCGTGAGTCCGGAGACGCTCGTGAAACTGATGCACGAGTGGGGGTTGCCGGCGGTGCTCAAGCGGTCCGGGGATCAGCCGCCGCTGATCGAGAGCCATACGGGTCAGGGGTCTTTCGGTGTGTTGTTTGGTGATGAGACCGCGGAGGGATCAGGGTCTTTTCGCGCGTTGAAGTTGCGGACCTATCGCAAGATCGAATCCGAGGATGCGTCCGCGGCGGCGAGCGCACTGAACGAGGCCTTATTCGAGGTGAAGACGACGGTCGACTCCGACGGGGACCTGATGCTTGAGTCGGTGATCTTTCTGCATCACGGTGTGACTGCGAAGCACCTGCAGGCGCGGTTTGCGATCTGGCGGGGATTGATCGGGCGGATTGATGAGGAGGTTTGAGCGGATGACTGAAAAAGCAGACTTTCCTGTGTGGTGACGCCACTGCAGCCACTTCATTTCCTGTTAGTGCCAGATGCAGGTGCCGCCCGACGCGTGCGTCGGGCCGGGAAAGTACCGGTGACGGTGTGATTCACAGCGTGTTCAGTTTGAGAGTATGAAACCGCGAGCACTGAGTAAGAGTCGGTTCAAACTTGCGCTCGATTGTCCGACGAAAGTGTTCTACAGCCTCGACAAGAGGTACGTGAATACCAAGGACGACGATGAGTTTCTGCAGGCGCTTGCAGATGGCGGATTCCAGGTCGGGGAACTCGCGAAGACCATGTACCTGGCCGAGGATCCGGCGGCCGTTGAGGTTTTCGCGCGGGATCAGGACGAGCAGGTGCGGGAGACGGAGGAGCTACTCAAGCGTTCAGACGTCACGATATTCGAGGGAACTATTCGACACGAGAATCTGCTCGTACGGGTGGATGTGCTCAGGAAGCAGGGCAATGCCGTTGAGCTGATCGAGGTGAAGTCGAAGAGCTTCGATCAGAACCGGGAAGACCATAGCTTCCGCGGTAAGCGCGGAGAGATCCGTTCGACATGGTTGGCGTACCTGCAGGACGTGGCGTTTCAGACGTACGTCATGCGACAGGCGTACTCGGATTTCGACGTCCGGCCGTATCTGTTGCTGGTGGACCCGACGGTGGCCTGCCCGGTGGACGGGCTTGGGACCGCAATCCGGGTTGAGCGGGATGCGGAGAATCGAGCCAGAGTGAGCGTCGATGCGACGCTGGACGTGCGGGCGATCAGGCCGCCGGTGCTCAGGCTCCACGACGTGGAAGAATACGTTGCGGAGATCCTGGCAGGTGTGGTCGCGACACCGGCTGGATCGTTTGAGTTTGCGGAATTTGCCGAATGGATATCGGAGCATCTGCTCGCTGGGAGGCGACCAGCGCCGACCATCGGCAAGCAGTGCAGGAAGTGCGAGTTCTACTGCGAGCCAGGCGAGCGCTCTGCGGTGCGGCGGAGTGGATGGGCGGAATGCATGCAGACGCGGTTTTCGGGTCACGGCGACGCGGATCGAACGGACACGGTATTCGCGCTCTACAACCATCGGAAAGTTGAGGAACTGCTCGCCAACGGAAAGCTGCTGTTGAGTGAACTCGACGAGGGTGACGTTGGGGATGAGGAGTCGGCTCAGGAAATCACATCGTCGCATCGGCATCGGCTGCAGATCCGGGAAGCGCGCGGAGAGGATGCCGCGACGCTGCTGCGAATTGGATCCTTGCGCGATGCGTTCGAGAGCTGGCGGTATCCGCTGCACTTCATCGACTTCGAGACGTCCCGCCCGACGCTGCCGTACACGGCGGGCCGGCGGCCAAATCAGCAGCTGCTGTTCCAGTTCTCGCATCACGTGCTGGATGAGGCCGGCAGGCTCGTGCATCGGACTCAGTGCCTGGAGGCGGAGCCCGGGGTCGTTCCGAACGCGGCGGTCGTAAGGGCGCTGCGGGATGCGCTGTCCGGTGACGACGGCACGGTGCTGCACTGGTGGGATCACGAGCGCGTGGTGCTGGACGACGTTCGCAAGCAGATTGCGGTAGGCGACGAGCCAGACGGACCGGCGCTGGCGGCGTTTGTTGTCGGGCTGATCGGTGGAGTCGACGGTCGGCCTGCGCGCCTGGTGGACATGGGTCGCCCGCTGGTCGCGAAGACCGCGTTCATCGCCGGGACTGACGGTCGCAGCTCGATTAAGAAGGTGTTGCAGGCGGTCATGCAGCAGTCGGAGTACCTGCGCGAGCGGTACGGGCGGCCGGTGTACGGCACGGCGGAGATGCCAAGCCTCAACTTCAAGGACTGGACCTGGTGGCAGGAGCACGACGGTGTGGTGCGGGACCCGTACACGCTGCTGGGTCAGCTGCTGGCGGATCCGGCGCTTGACCGTGCAGCGCGCGAGGAAGATGAAGACGAGGCATCGGCGTTCGTCGCGAACGGCGGTGCAGCGATGGTTGCGTTCGGGCAGCTTCAGCGGAGGGACCTCGAGCCGACAGAGCGGAAGCGACTCGAGGACCAACTCAAGCGGTACTGCGAACTCGATACTTTGGCGATGGTGATGGTGTACGAGGCGTTGAGGGACTGGGTGGAGTGATGGACTACGAACAGCTGAAGACTCGGCATCGGGCGGAGCGGGAGGGGTATCACCCGAACCTGTCGCTGCGGGTGCATCGAGCGTTGTCGTGGCTCAACAGGGCCGAACAGCTCGGCAAGCAGGACGATCCGGACGGGCAGTTCATCCTGTTGTGGATCGCATTCAATGCGGCGTATGCGACCGAGATCGAGGAACAGTATCGAACCTCGGAGCAGGAGACGTTCCGGGGGTTCCTCGGGAAGCTTGTCGAGCTTGATGCGCAGAAGAACCGGTTTGAGGCGCTGGTGTGGACTGAGTTTCCGCAGAGCATCCGGGTGTTGCTGAATAACCAGTTCGTGTTTGCGGATTTCTGGAGGTTCCAGAACGGCACGCTGGCGGAAGATGTGTGGCGCTCGAGCTTCGCGGCTGCGAACGGTGCGGCGCACGTGGCGCTCGGTAAGCGGAACACGGTGGCGGTGTTGTCGATCGTGCTGTCGCGCATCTATACGCTCAGGAATCAACTGGTGCACGGTGGGGCGACGTGGGGCAGCTCGGTGAATCGCGAGCAGATGCGGGACTGTGTGAACCTGATGGGCAAGCTCGTGCCGCTCACGGTCGAGATCATGATGGATCATCCGGGCACGCTTTGGGGCGATGCGGTTTATCCGGTGGTGAAGTAAGCCGGCGGAGTAGGTGCCAGTGGAGGGAAGACGATGGCGGTACTAGCGGAAGGCATATCGGTGGTCGTGCGGCTGGATGCCATCGAGCGGCTGATGGAAGACGACTGGGCGAACTTCGTGGCGATTGCACCGAACCAAACGCTGTGCTGCGACAACGAGCTCGCGCGAGTGGGGTCGGCGCGGCCCGGATCACCTGGCCGCGGAGCTGGGCCGGACCGTGGAGACGATAAAGGCGCTGGCGGCGTGATGGCTCTCCTCGAGTTCCCGCTCTAGATAACAAGACTAAGAGTTGGGGCAGACGGCCGCCGTGCGGCCTTGCGTGATCAATAATCGCGCTTCAGCGAGGTAGTTTGCAGGGATGCGGGCATCTGGAGGCTCACGCAGTGAGCTTCTGCCGTGAGATCATTTGAACTGCACACAGCTCGTAGAGAGCTGTCGCCAAGTCCATGCCCCGAAACTTCACGTTCATTCGACTGATCACCTGCCTCGCGATTGCGGCGCTGGCGTTCGGCGCATCCGTGCCGGTGCAGTCGCAGAGCCTGATTTGCGGCATCAAGCCTATCCCTGAGATCGGATGTCGAATCGGGCGCTGTGTCGACGGGGCGTGGGAGCAGGTCTGCGACCGCAGTCCTGCACTGACCTGCGGGATCAAGCCGATCCCTGAGATTGGTTGCCGGGTTGGTCGGTGTGTAAACGGGGCGTGGGAACAAATCTGCGATCAAAATCCCGGATTGTCGTGCGGACTCAAACCACTGCCGAACCTGGGGTGCCGCATCGGAAGGTGTGTGGACGGCGCCTGGGAGCAGGTGTGCGATTAAATAACCTCAAGGAGGGTATGGCCTGTGAATGATCCAAAGCCTGGGGAGTCCGCGTACACGGTCAGGCGACCGTCCGACGGTGAAGAAGTCCAAATGAGCGCCGATCAGCTGGAGCAGGTGCTGCTGAGGCAACTCGAAGACGCCGGCGAGGACTCGGTGGACGCGATGTGGGAGCTCGCTCAGTTCTACAAGGTCGAGGGCAAACTCGACCTGGCGATGGCCAGTTTCAAAACGCTGCTGCAGCGTGTTGAGGATTCCGCCACCCAGGCGAAGATTGCGATGGCGCTGGGACAGACGGCCGAGAAGTACCGTGACTTTGCGTTGGCGGAGACGTTTTATCGGCAGGCACTGGCGCTCGATGCGGACGACCCTGTCACGCGTTACTTCGTGCGCAACAACCTGGGGTACTCACTCAATCAGCTCGGGCGGTTTGCTGAAGGGGAGAGCTACTGCCGGCAGGCGATTGAGATCGATGCCGGTCGAGCGAACGGTCACAAGAACCTAGGGCTAGCGCTGCAGGGGCAGGGCCGAATCCGCGAGGCCGCCGATGCCTTTGTGGCGGCAACACTCGCGGATGTGTTTGATGGACGCGCTGCTTTGCACCTGAGCGACCTCATCCCGAAGCACCCCGAGATGAGGGACGAGCTGGCCGCGAAGCTGCGGCAGTGTCGTCGGGCGCATGCGGCGGCGAGAGGGTGATCGCGGCGGAGTTCGGCGTAGCCGATCAAGGATATTGGTCTGAAGGAAATGACTGCGCAGGCTCACGTGGTGAGCCTGCGGAGCGTATAATTGGAAGTGCATCAAGAGAGGAGCTGACGCTCCCGCCAACCTGCCTACCCGGGCAAGGTGGTACCCCGCGAGGGGGATGCGGCCAGTCCTGGCAAGCAAACGGGAATGTCCGCTCGCTGCGTCGGTTTCCAGTCAAAACCACTGGAGGCTCAAAAGTGACCGGGGAGAGTGCGTTTGATGAGGCGGCCGCCTGGAGGGTGGGGCACAGCGGCTCGATCGTTCTTCAACGATGTTTCTGCCAAGTGTTTCGTTTGTCTTGATGTGTTTCCGCGTGGGTGTTGCAAACTGGTAAGCGCAGCGACTTCCCGTGGCGTGACCTCTTCCGGTAGGTTGTTGCGTAGAGATGTCTGAGAAGCGCATACCCGCGGGTATCCCGACAGCGGTGATCTAAGCGAGTGCCGTAACGCTGCCTTTGCCTTGCTGCCCTGGCCTTACGGGTACTGTCAACTTGCGCCCCGTGGCGTGCACACTGCCAATAACAACCCGAACTTTCCGGCGGGAAGGAGAACGTCAATGAAGCGGCTGATCATCAATGTGGCCGAGGCGCCACTCGATAAGGGAAAGAGCGGCGAGCATTTTGAGTACACGATGGCGGAGCTGGGCGAGAGCCTGGGGGCCCAGGCCATCGGCGCGAACCTGACCAGGGTGCCGCCGGGCAAGGCGGCGTTTCCGCTGCATCATCACCACGCGAACGAGGAGCACTTCTTTATCCTGAGCGGGAGCGGAGTGCTGCGGGTCGGGGCGGAGAGATTCGACGTCAAGCCACAGGACTACATTGTCAACCTGCCCGGTGGGCCAGAAACGGCGCATCAGCTCGTCAATACCGGGAGCGAGGATCTGGTGTACCTGGCGATTTCGACGGCGCTGCTGCCCGAGGTGGTGGGTTATCCGGAATCCGGTAAGACAGGGGTTCGGGCGTCTTTCGCCAGCACGCCGGAGGCCCGATTCCTGGTACCGGACGAGTCGAAGAACACGGTCGACTACTGGGACGGCGAGGACGGAAGCGGCGTTTCAACGATTGTGGCCGATGCGCAGGTGAAGAAATAGAAGCGGCGCAGGAGCGCCGCTACGCAGGAGGGAACGGGGGCGTGCGCTCGCTCGATCGCGGACGGCGAGCCCGGGAAAGTCTCGCGGGAGGACGTTAAACGGCATGACCGAAGGTCGCGCGATCAGCTATCAGCTGGTGATTGAGGTCTCGCGCCCAATCCGCTGCAGAGTGGGACGGCTCGGGATCTTCGACTTTCCGAGTGGGGCGTACGTCTATACGGGATCGGCGAGTCGTGGTCTCGAGGCGCGCATTGCGCGGCATAAGCGGAGCGCCAAGACGCTGCGCTGGCACGTCGATTACCTGCTCGCGGCGCCGGGTGTCCGGATCCGGGAGGTCGTTCGTTCGAGCACGAGCGAGTGTCGACTGAACCAGGCCTCGAAGGGACGGGTAATTGTGCCGGGGTTCGGCGCGTCGGACTGCAGAACAGGGTGTCGCGCGCATTTGAAGTACCTGGCGTAAACGAACGAAGCGGAAGCGTCGAGGAGTCCCGCGCTTAGCGTGCCGCAGACCCGGAACCAAAACGAATCGTTGGTTAGTGTTCGCCGAAACTGCTGTCAGGGTTGCCGCGGAACGAATCGATGAACTGATTGCGAAGCGCAATCCAACCGCCGGCCTGTCCGCAGGTGAACGTAGCGGCACCGCTGTACTTCTTGCCGGCGACACCGACGAAGAACTTCACGCCTCCCATGAGTCCGGTGTCTTCGGATCCAGGCGGACTGAAGAAGGTGACGGTCGCATCCCCGCATTTTGCCGATCCGACGATCGGCATGACCTGCTTCCAGATCTCCTCCATCGTGTCCGCATTGCTGTCCGGTTTCGTGCCGAAGCTCACTGAAATGCCCGGCATTCCGTTCGGGCAGTTCGCCCCGCAGGACGGTGGCTCGACGACGGCGCTGACCAACGCTCCATCGCTCCCAACAACTTCCTGCCAGCCTGCCGGGTGATCGAACATGCACGGCAGTTGCCTGTTCGCCAGCGTTTCTTTGCCGCTGACCGCGCAGCTGCAGCAGTCACTCGCCTCGGCATTCACCGTACCGAACAGAAGGGTCGTTGCCAGCAGGCTGCCAGCCAGTGCGACGCGCCAAAGTGTTTGTGATTGTCCCGCCATCGGCAGACCGTAACATCGTCGCCGGACGGGGTCGAGTGGTCCGGCGTTTCGCGATGCGCAGGGCGGTCAGCGCCCAGTCACGGCCCCAGTGTCAGTAGGGTTTTTCACCCGAGACATTTCCGGCCGGTTCGTAATTGCATACCCACACCTGTGAAAAGTCGTCACAGACAGCCTTCGCACAACCGACTTCGTGGCTGTTGCGCCAGACCACCTGCGTGTAGTGGCCACAGCTGTCGCTGGCCGGGGCGCTGCAGGTGTTGGTGGCGTGGTCGTACCATTGTTTTTCGCTGCCCCAGCTGTCCACGGCATCGGCTTCGCTGATCGCTTGAAGGCTGTTCTGCCAGATCCAGTTGCCATCGGCATCCCTGGCGTTGGCCATTCTTTGCGGTCCGGCCCGGAACAGGTTTTCGCCAGGCCCGCTGTGCTTCATCCTGCAGTCGTTGGTGGCCTTGAGTTCCTCGGCCCATTTCTCAGCGCGTTGCTGCAGGGTCTCCGACCAGCGGATCTCGGCGACGCCGACTTCGGTGCGCCACTGGTTGTGGGCTGCGATCATCGCGGCTTCGTCTACCGGGTCGGCGTGGGCGGCAGTGATCACCAGGGCAGAGGTGACCGTCAGCAGGATGCTGGCGTTCATGTTCCTGTAACTCCCAGACGTGCTTCAAATCCTGTGCCGGGCGATGCGACTCGTTGCCCCAACGATCGTTCTGATTATCGATGAAACGTCCCCGCCTATTTGCGATAGTGCCTGAACGCAGCCCGGTTGCGTCTTATCGCGATCACCTCCCCGTCGTTGATGGTCCGTTCAGGCAAGCCCTGCGCGATCGGGTCAAAGCGGACTTCCCCCGCTCCGGAGGGCGCCTCCGAGCTATGATGGATTCTCCACCGGCGAGCTCGCCGGCAAACTCGAACCCGAACCGTTCCGCGGCGTGCTGTCGGCCTGGCGCTACGGGTCTGCAGTACGCCGAGGCGTCGGCCCATACCGGGGAACCTGATATCCGTGGCTTCCTACTCCATTCAGCACGTCGCACACCTGCTCGCGAGTCATCTCGAACTCACCGGGCAGCCACTTCTGGCGGGTGAGCCCGGCGAGTCCGATACCGATCTCGCGCGCCGGCTCTACGAGGCGCCCTTCGTCGTGCTCGCACACCATGAACAGCCGGACCCCTGCTTCAACTACGCCAACCTCGCCGCCCAGCAACTCTTCGAGCGAACCTGGGACGAGTTCATTGGCCTGCCCTCGAGGCTCTCAGCCGAGGCGCCCGAGCGCGGCGAACGCGAGCGTCTGCTCGCGCGCGTCGCCTCACACGGATTCATCGATGACTACTCCGGGGTACGCATTTCCAGCTCCGGCCGCCGCTTCCGCATCCTTCGCGCCACGGTCTGGAACGTGAACGACACCTCCGGCCGTCACATCGGACAGGCTGCGAGCTTCTCGGAATGGGTGCCTGTCCAGAGATGAATAAGCTGATTGCTGCCAGGCCCGGACGACCGCTAGTCGTCCGCCGGGAGTCTTTGGCGAGCGTCTCCCCAGGGAGGTGATGCCCGCACTCGAGGAGGCGGAGCGCAGTACCGGGTTCACTGACCGATCCCGGCAACAGACCCACCCCAGGGCACCGCAGGGGCGGGCTGGTTTTGTGACAGAAATATGTCAAATGATCGCTATCTTCTTAAAAAACGACGCGATCAAGACCGATATTCCGTAAAACCGCTGAGCTCAAAGATGTAACACAATCGCCGTTGCATTGCAGCAATTCTTTGTGATCATGTCTCCGTCAGCCGGACCTCCATCCCGGCGTCGCCAACGGAGGCAACATGAACTTCGGCAATTCCAACTTTCTGTCGATGACCATCATCGGACTGCTCATCGCCCTGGCTGTGGTTTTCGGCTCGCTTGGCAAAGCGCTCGTGCAGGTTGAAGCGTTCATTTACTGACGCCTGGGGTCGCGCGTCGGGCGAATTCATCATCGCCTCACCGCTCACGGTCGGTGAGCATGATCGCTTCAATCTCGACTGCGCGGCGTAGCGATCGGACGTCACCTGAACACTGATGCCGATCAGCTCAGGCGACGCGCTGACTGCGCGCTGATCACCCACTGGAGGCGCCCGGCTGTGGGTGCGTATCCGGCCAGCATACGGATCAGCAAGACACGAAGACGTGTGCGTCGCAGAAATGTGCTCATCGCGATTCTCCTGTCGCGCCGATGATTTCCAACACGGTCATGCAGAGCCGCGCCCGGCGCTGCGCGGGTCCTGTTTACACCCGCCGTATGACAACGTGACGACAATCGCGACCGCTGGTATCTCCGTGCTGGGCCGCTCAGGCGCCAGGCCCCTCACCATTCGTTGTGCGACTCGAGGGCACACCGCTTTTCTGCGCGGGCTTCAACATGACGGTGAAGTGTCTCATTGACCCTGACTTTGCAGGCCGCGGGAGCCAGGGAGTTTTCGGCCGTATAATCGAACCGCATCGGATCGGTTCAATATGCAGTATCAAGGCCAGCTCACCAGGGAGATTTATATGAAAAAGAATGCCGATTTCGTCGCAGGCCGACGCCAGTTGCTGACGAGTGGCTGCGCCGCCGTGGCCGGCGCAGCGCTTCTGGGGTTCACCGGCGCCGCGACAGCAGAAAGCGAACCGGCCGATGGCGAGCCCACCAAGGGCAAGCGGGCCGTGATCGTCGAGGCCTCGCGTGAAGGCATCTGTGCCACCTGCGCCTACTGGGGCGGGTTGCGTCGCATTACGCAGGACGGCAAAAGCGTGCTCGCTGAATCGCTGGGCTGGTGCAACAATCGCGAGAGCCCATCGTTCCTGGACATGCGCTCGCCTGAGGCCGGGCCAATGAAGGCGTGGCGCAAGTGGGACGCGTTGTAACAGTCGGGTGGGTCTGATCATCGCAGGCGATGCGCAAGCGGGGAAGGGGAAGCAGGGCGTTCGCGCGCTCGCCTGAACTTCCGTCGCGGCCACGCCGTATGCGGTTGACTTATCCGGTGCCAGAAGGGATTCCCCGCCCCCTTGCCTTCGAATTGTGATCGGTTCCCTGACAGGCGCGGAGATTTGTGTTGCACTGTCGTGGCCACGTCGCTCCGACAGCTAAAAGGGGACCGGACATGGGGTTCTTCAGCGGGGTCAGGAACACCGGCAGGAAAAGCGAAGCCGCGGCCCCTGTGCAGAGACCCTCGACCCGCGGCGGCGATCTCGGCTGGCGCTTTGCGGCCGGCGTGACGTTGTTCCTGGGCGTTGCGCTTACGCTCGTAATCCTTGAATCGTGGCCTCCGGGCGCCTCACGAAAACCTGCCGTGACTGCCACGCCTGCCCCGGCGCTGCCGGCTCAGGATAGCCCGCCGCAACCGCTGCGATGGGACGTCTCTCCCGTCAACGTATTCTCCGCGGATGAATCGACCGAACTGATCCCGGAGGGCGTCGACGGCGTGGCAACCGTGGCCGGTATGCTTGCGATTGCACCGTCGAGCGACGAGGCGCGGTATCACCTGGTACTCGAAGGGCAACCGCTGGGGCTGTCGAACGATTACATCTACTTGCTCGCGATGACACGGCACCCGGACCAGGACATCGTACTGGTCGGCAGCCAGTGTGGCGGCGCTGCCTGCGACTTCCTGGATCTCGCGTTCGTTCGGCTCTATCCGCATCGTCCGCCTGAGCTGCAGAGTCATGTGGACTTTCGCTTCGAGTCCGATTTCAACGATTCGCTGAAGCAGCGCATCGCTTTCCGGGATGGCAAAACCGAAGTCGCTCTCGGGTTGGTCGATGGCGCACACCGCTTCGCCGTGATCAGTCCCGCAGAAGAATTGGCGCTTTTCGCTGAGCCGGTCGTGATCGAAGCGCTCACCAACGAGCAGTGCGCGATGGTCAAGACAGTACTCGAAGAATGCGCGGCTTTCCGGACGCCGTGTTCGCAGCAGGCGCTTGCCGAATTCCCGGCGAACTGCCCCGACGCGATGACGCCGTTCTATCGCACCACGGGCTACCTTGCGCAGGAGATTGAAGGGCTTGATCTGCGCGCCTTCGCCCAGACCTGTGCGATGGCCAGCCGCATCAGGCTCACCCCGAGTGACGCATTCATCAAGGCGAAGATCTGCTCGGGCGTGGTGCTTTCGCAGCGGTTGCCGGGTGTCGTCGCGAAGGACACTGCGCCGGTCCTTGCGGGGCAGACAGAGCCATTCTGACGGCCGGTCGCGCTTAGGGCGGATCGGCGCGGGATGGTCATTGCCCACCGAACGATGCCTGGCGTTTTCTCTAACGCTTATCCGCAGCGTTCGCGCTGTCGCCCGAGGCTGCCACGCCCGTGCGCGCAGTGGGCATCATGGGAATGCAAATGCATGAGGCATGAGGCATGAGGCATGAACCGATCCGCAGTGCACGCGGTTGATCGCCGTGCGCGGGGTGTCCGCGCCGATCAGTGTGGATGCGGGTTGTGGACGATTTCGTATTTGATGCCCTCGGGATCCTTGAAGAAGACGGCGTAGTAGTCGGGGCCGTGCCCGGGCCAGAGCTGCGGCCCGCCCACGATCTCTGCGCCGATGTCGACGAGCTCAGCGTGCAGGCGATCGACCTCTTCACACGAGGCGGCCTTGAAGGCCAGGTGATGCAGTGCGCCGGGCTTGCGGCGATGAACGGTCTCTTCCGCGAAGGGCTTGCGCGGTGAGGTGATGGCAAAGGCCAGCTCCGGGTGCGGGTACTCGACCACCTCGAATTCGTGCGCCTCGATCCTGGCCCGCACACGCCGGCTCACATCAAATCCCAGCAGCGCCATCAGCTTGTCGTAGAAGGGAACAACGGCATCGAGGTCGCGCACCGTGATCTGGATATGGTCGATGATGGGCTTCATGCGTGAATCCTTGCGTTCTGTCCAGCAGGGCCTGAGCCAGCTTGCGCACAATAATCATCCGGCTCAGAGGCCGGATCGAGGATATCGCGAAACCGGCTCAGGGGGATCGCCTGTCATGGGCCAGGCCTGTTGCCACCGCCCGCGCACGACACGCTTCTTTTCTTTTGTCTGCATTGCGCGGCATGCAACCCTTTGCCTGTCTCGCGCATCTCATCTGCATGATCAAGTCGCGCCGCATCGGCGCCAGTCAAGGGAGAACGATCATGGAGATTTCTGCCGTCCTGATGTGTGCCGCCGTGGTCCTGTGGATCTTCCTGCAGTTCGAACACCAGGCCGAGTGACCGGGCACGAAGCTTGTGCGGGCCCGGCGCGCGCTGCCTGGATCGCTCAGGCCAGCGTCCGCCACGACCCGCCATTGATGACGCGGCTGAAGCCCTGCTTGCGAAGCCGGTGAACGGCCACCGCACTGCGCGTGCCGGAGGCACAGCAAACGATCACCGGACGGCTTCGATCCAGCTCCGCGGCACGCGCGCCGATTTCCGGCAACGGAATGTTGATGCTGCCCGGTGCACTCCCCCCGGCAAACTCGGCAAGACTGCGCACGTCCACCAGCTGGGCGCCTTCCCGTCGCAGCGCCGGGAGTCGACGGCGCATGAGCACGGAACGCAGGATGCGCCAGCCGAAGTACGCGACGACGAGTCCAAGAAGCAGGTAGTCACCCATCAATTTTCTCCCGCCAAATCGGGGACAGTTTACTTGTCTCGGAGGCGAGACAGCACCGGTGTAGAGGCCAGGCTCCAGAGATATGTAAACTGTCCCCGAATTGACAAGTACGCGGTGCCCTGTGGAATCTCACCCGAATTGTTGCCGCCACTGCTCGAGCTTCGCACGGTTATCGTGGTCCCAGGGGTGGAACGACGGCCGGAACCATTCGCGATAGCGGGGCCCGAGGCGGCGGAAGAGGCCCGGCGTGCCGAACAGGAATCGCAATACCCGCCAGCGCGCGCTCCAGCGACCCATCCCGTCGGCCTCGAGCAGGGCCGCTGCGTAGCGCGTGATATTGACGGTGAAGTGCATGCTCACGAGCGCCATCACCCGCGCGCGGAATCGATAACGCCGGCCGGGTGTCCAGTCCTTCGTCACTTCGTTGAACACGTCGAAGGCGACGGCCTTGTGCTCGGTCTCTTCCATCGCGTGCCAGCGCCATAGTCTTACAAGTTCTTCGGACGTCCCGGTCCACAGCTCCGGATAGGTGTCGAACATGTCGGCGAGCATGGCCGTAAAGTGTTCGAGCGAGATCGTCACGCCGAGCATCCGCATCGGGCCGAGCCTGCGGATGAACGCGAGGCGTTTGCGCACGGAGGCATCGATCCAATCGACCGGGTAGTGGTCGCGGTCCAGTGTGCCGTTCAACGCCGCATGCTCACGCGAATGAATCGCCTCCTGCTTGATGAACGCCCGCACGTCCTCGGCGAGCTTGCCTTGCGCCGCGCCCCGGAATTTGCGCACGGCGTCGATGAAGAGCCGCTCGCCCTCCGGAAACGTCAGCGACAGCGCATTGAAGACGGCCGTCGCGACCGGATCGCCGCCGAGCCAGTTTGCCGATGCGGACTCGGTCCGAAAGTGAATGTCACGTGGAATGACCGACAGGTCAGTGGGTGTGTGCATGTTCTGTCTTGTGCATCCCGATATTTGACCGAGCGCGGCGCACCGCCTGTGGAGTCGTATCAGTCTAACGCCGTGTGGCGGCGCCGGGTCGGCCGTGCCGATCACCGCGCGGGTTTCGCTCATCCCGGTCACGCTTGCTGCGGCCATCGCTGCCGTCGTGGTCCCTGAACCGGGACACCTCAGGCTGTTTCGCGGGTTTGTTTGCCAGGCAACGCATGAATCGACGCTCAAGATCCTCGTGGACCTCCGGTGCGACGGCCGCCACCGCGATCCACTCCAGAAGCAGGGCGTCCCAGTCTCGATCATCTGCCTGGCTGGCCTGGCCAAGGCCCTCGACCAGCATGCGCATCTGGTAGTCCCGACGCAGTGACTCGTCTTCGGCAGGCGTCGGCGTCGAGCTGAGGATTTCACCGCGAATGCATATCAGGCGCAGCGCTTTCTCAGACGCTTCGTCATCGGGACTGGATGCGCCATCCGCCCGGGCCAGCGCCTGCTTCAAGGCCAGCAGGCCACCATTGGGCCAGCGTTGCACGCCATCCATGAAGGTTTCGGCCGCATTTCTCAGGGCTTCGCGTTCTGCAGGCGGTGCCTTCTGCATTACCGCGCGCTCAAGAGCACGGATGTGCCGACCGGCTTCGATCAGATTGGTCTCTGCGGCTTCGGCAGCGCGCAGATCCTGCTTTTCCAGCGCAGTTTCATAGCGGGAAACCGCTCGCTCAAACCGATCATGCAGGCCCCGTGCGTCGGATCGAGGCAGCTCCCCGATCTCCCGGAACGCGGTCTGCCACTCGGTGATCTTCGCGCGACCCGCCAGCCGCTCCGGTGTTGACAGGCTGGCGGCCTGTTCGACCTCGTCGCACAACGTAATGGCCCGTGCCTTCGCCGCTTCAAGGCCCGCAGCAAAATCCGCATGGGCCTGTTCGCGTTGCTTGTACACGGCATCGCAGAGGCCGCGAAACTCGTCCCACAAGGCCTGGGACTTCTCCCGCGATACCGGGCCGGTTTCCTTCCACAGGGTTTGCAGCCGCTTCACGCCCTCGATTGCCGCCGCCGTATCGTCGGCTGTCGAGAAGCGCTGAGCCTGGGTGATGAGCGATCGCTTCTCGGTCTCGTTGCGCTCATACCAGGCGTCGCGGATTTTCCTCAGGCGGTCCATCGACTGCTGGAACTCAATTTCAATGGGATGATTGGCCCTGGGGTCCACCGGTGAATGGCTGCGCCACTCTCGCGGCGCCTCGCGCAACACCTGTGCAACGAAGCGATGGTCGACGTCGTCCGCGTCCTGGCTTGCTTCGAACGCCTTGAGCCGCTCGAGAACTTGCCTGCGCGCTTCGACGTTTTCCCGCCGAACGGCCGCCTGTGCCTCGAAGTACACCTGGCAGGGCTTAAAGGCTGCCTGGTGTGCCTGCTGAAATCGCTCGCCATCTTCGGACGCGTCGCTCGCGATGCCCTTGTTGATCGTTCGCCATTCCTGTTGCAGCGCCCGGATGTGTTCGGCCAGCGCCTCGGGCTCTTCCTGCACGCCGATCAGCGCTTCCATTTCCTCGATCAGTTCAATGCGCTTGGGGGCAACGACATAGTCCTTCCACTGCTTGAGTTCGTTTAACTCGTCGTCGAGCTGCTGCAGTCTTCGTGTCAGGTGGGTCGGCGCCGCGGGAAATTCCTGCAACGTGTCCTCGATGGCTTGCCGAAACCTCGCCGCCTTTCGGGTATTTCCGCGTTGCAAGGCGTCCCGGGAGAGGCGGATCAGGCCGCCGACCTGGCGGTGGGCCTGCGCCACGGCCGCCTGCTGTTCGGCCCGGGCGCGATCTTGCGCCTCCCGATCTGCGGCGGCCGCAGCCCGTGCCTGGGCCTCGGCCTCGGCCCGTTCTTCCGCCGCCCGCCGATCGGCCTCAAGCGCTCGCTCCTGTGCGGCCCGGGCTGCCTGCTCATCCGCGCGCCGCGCCGCCTGCTCCGCAAGCGCTCGTTCATGTTCGGTAATGACGGTCCGGCAGCGCTCGATGGCTTGCTCGCCACGCTGCTCCACATCCGGGGTTGGCCGTGGAGTCAACGCATGCCATCGCGCCACCAGCCCCTCGAGTGTCGCCGCGTACAGGGGATCATGCGCTCTTGTGCTGTGCCGCTCGAGCGATGCACAAAGCTTGTCGGCCTCGAGCGCGGCTTCTTCCGCCTGGCGCTGCTCGGCGTTGAGCGCATCGCATTTCTGCTTGATGATTCGATAGACCGTCTTGTCCTTGCCGCGGGTCCGCGGCAGCAGCTCGTGCAACTGGGTGGGGTCGTCGATGGCGGCGGCCGCCGACTGCCGCACCCGGCTCGTCGGACCTTCTATCGCCAGTCTCGCGAGCTCGGAGGGGTCATCAATGTGAGCCAGAACCTCGTGCAATCGCTCGGGGCTCTTGCACAGCGCGGCCAGGGTCATGGCATGCGCCCAATGTCGCTGATCCCCGAACAAGGCGGTGAAGTCGATCGTCCCATCGTCGATGAGTTGTGCGAGGCGCTCACGCGCGGCCTGTCGCACCGCCGGTGGCCCATTCGCATCGGTGTCCTGAGGCGAATCTCCAAGACCGGCCAGGGCCCTAAGGGCATCACCGTCGGCCAGCAGGCGAGTCGCAGCGATTCTCAAGCTCTCCTCTTCGCTGCCGAGTGCGGTATTCATGACGGCTTCAGCGGGCGCCCCGCGCAGCGAGGCGATGCGCTCCGGCAGGGTCGACGTCGGCGCGGGCGGTGCCTTGCGGAACAGGCGTGAGAACGGCTTCATGGCCGGGCACCCCGGGCGGCGATGCGCCACTCGAGGGTGATCGGGGTCGCTGCAGCAGACATGCTCAACACGGATGACGGCCTTTGCCGGAAGGGACAGAAAATCATACACGATCGCCGCGTGTGGGCGGTTTGGTGGGTCCTGTTTAAGCAGGTCCGATCCCGCGCCGGTGATAAGGCGGCTGGCGCATTGCGCGGAGTGGGCCGACGACGGGTATGATCGCCGTTCGTTTGAAAATCAGAATAACCGCAACGTATTGACCGATACGAACCCCGGGAGGATGTCATGAAGGATATGCAGATCGGCCGAACCGTACGGACGCCGTGGCACCTGTGGGTGGTTGGCGTCGTATCGCTGCTCTGGAATGCCGTCGGGGCATTCGACTACCTGATGACGCAAACCAAAGACCCCACGTATATGGGCGCGTTTACGCCTGAGCAGCTCGAATACTTCTATGGCTTTCCTGCGTGGGTAGTCGCCTTCTGGGCGATCGCAGTCTGGGGTGGCGTTCTCGGCTCGATCCTGCTGCTGATGCGCAAGCGTCTGGCCGTCTGGGTGTTTCTCGTCTCGTTCATCGCGATGGTCATCACGACTTTCCACAACTACGTGCTCTCTGACGGCCTGGCTGCCTTTGCCGATGCGGGCTCGAAGGCCTTTACGGCAGTGATATTCGTAGTTTCGCTCGGGCTCTATCTGTATGCCCGCGCGATGCAGAAGCGAGGTGTGCTTGTGTAGCGAAAGCAATCAGCGACCCGGCCTGAGGGCCGTGCTGATCCGTTTGCGCCTGGCCTTGCCGCCAGGTCACAGGCCGTGTGCAAGATCGAGAGACCTTGACGAACCCGTACCTTGAACCGGTCGCCTCGATCTGGGCGCGCATCGCCGGTATCGTGATGCTGGCTGCCGCCGCAGCGCTGACGGCCGTGCTCGGCTACGGTCTGTACGATTTCTTTGCCCACGCAGGCGCTGGCCAGGCGCTGAACAGTTCGACTTTGATCTACGCGTTGGTGCTGACTGCGCTGTGCGGGATGTGCTGGCAGGCCGGGTATCGCCTCGTGTTCCGGCGCACAGGGCGGGCTTCGAGCCTGTTCTCTCGACCGGCCTGGTTCGCGATCGGCGCCGGGCTGATCGTCATCACCGCGCTCATGGCTGCAGTGATCCTGAAGGCACGTCGCCCGACACTCGTCGATGTGCAGGTGATCCTGTTCCTCGGTGGCGTCGGTGCGTGGTGCGTCGTGCTGGCGTTTCGGCGCAGGGCCGGCGGCACCCGGCCAGCCCCGTCCGCTGGGGCTGATGATCGCCAGCGGCCGGACCGGTGACGGACTGAGCGGCCATGGATCGACTCAAGAACTGGCAACTGTTCTCGATCTGTGTGCTCGTCTGGGGCACGACCTGGTATGCCATCACGTTCCAGATCCATCACACGGCACCGGCCGTCAGTGTGGCGTTTCGCTTCGCGCTTGCCGGTTCCGTAGTGCTCGGGCTGTCCGCGGCCCGGAGCATGAGACTTCGTTTCACTTTGCGCGAGCACAGGCTGTTCGCACTGCAGGGCTGCTTCCTTTACGGCGTCTCATACATCTGCGTGTACTACGCGGAGCACTACGTGGTCTCCGGTCTCGTGGCAGTGGGCTTTTCAGCCTCACCGCTGGTCACCGGGCTCGGCGCCCAGGCGCTGTACGGCCATCGCGTGACGGCGCGATTTGTCCTGGGTGGGCTGCTGGGTCTTGCCGGCGTCGTGCTGATCTTCTGGCCCGAGTTCGGTAAAGCCGCAGGAAGCCACGAGGCGGGTATCGGCGCCCTGTTCACCTTGACCGCGGTGCTGTTCTCGGCCGTGGGCAGCCTGACCGCCTGGCGCAACCGCGCACACAACCTGCCGTTCTGGCCATCGATGGGCTTCGCGATGCTGTACGGCGCCGCCCTTTGTACGCTCGTCGCGTTGCTTCAGGGGCAGAGTTTCACGTTGCCCGCGGTCTTTTCCTGGTGGGCCTCGCTGCTTTACCTGTCGCTGGCCGGGTCGGTGCTCGCGTTTGCCTGCTTCCTGACGCTGCAGGAGCGCATCGGGCCGGGGCCCACGGGTTCGATCGGTGTCATGCAGCCGTTACTCGCGCTGACGGTCTCGATGGTGTTCGAGGCCTTTCGTCCGGATGTGCTGACGCTCACCGGCGCGGCGCTGGCCGTGGCCGGCAATGTCCTGATGCTGCGGCGTGCCCGATGAGGCCGGGCGTCACCGTGCAGCTGCACTCCGGGGGTTGACGGCGTTGCGATCGATCGGTCAGTCCGCGCGCGTGTCGGCTTCGACCTTCCGCTCGGTGGGCTTTTTCTTGACCGCGGTACTCAGGAACCATGTCAGGGCCGCAATCACCAGCGCAATTGCCGCACCAAAGCCCAGCAGATCGCGCTCGCCGTCCCAGGTCACCACCTGGCCGAGAAACAGGACGGCCATGACGACGATCACTACGCCGATCAGCTTGTGCTTCAGGTCGTCCAGCGTACGGATGACCAGCCAGCTCGGAAGCTTCAGGTCATCGCTGATGAACAGCTCGTAGAGCCCGAGCGCGATAATCAGGAACACGGTGCCGAGCAGAAACAGGTCGACGATTTCGATGAGCGCGAGCGACAGCATCTTGGCACCCTTGGCACTCACGCTCGCGCTGCGGATCGTGTCGATCACCAGAGTGACGGCCTCGACGCCCCCGTAGACGATCAGCGCCAACGACGCCAGCACGGAGCCCGCGACTGCGATGAGTACGATAAACCGGGCCCGATTCAGCAACGCTCTGATCACGACCGGCATCCTAGCAGGCCCGGCAGGGCTTGAGCGACGCCGGCCAGGGTATCAGGGCACTCCTCAACGGCAACGGCCAGGAGTAGGCTGTAAGGCTGTCGTCAGCCCGCCAACGAGGAAACTGTCATGAGCAAGGGCATGGATCGGAAGAAAGAAACGAAGAAGAAACCGGCCAAAACCAAGAAGGAAAAGAAAGAGGCCAAGAAGGCGAAGAAGTAGCGCGCTGCGTTCATCAACGAGCTGCGCGGGCAGCACGCCCGGTACAATCACCGGGACGCGAGCGGGCCGCGTATTGCCTTCATTCGGTGCGGCAGCCTGTGTTGGCGGGCAAAGAACAGGTTATGGACGAACGCTTTAACGAAGACACCACGGCGAGCCAGCTCGCAAACTACCTGCTCGAGGCCGGGCTCAACGGCATGGGCCCGCTGTCGAGCGCCGAAGACCTCGCCGCCGAGTACCTCGGCAATCCGGGCTTCCGCGATGACGATCAGCGGGTCAATGCGCTGATCCGGCGAGAGGCCCGCAAGAACTTCACGACCGGGTTTGTGACCGGGCTGGGCGGGCTCGTGACGTTTCCCGTCGCGATTCCCGCGGCGCTCGCGGCTTCATGGGTGCTGCAGGCACGGATGGCCGGCGCGATCGCTTGCATCTACGGGCAGGAACTCGGCTCGGAACGGGTGAAGACCGAGATTCTGCTCAGCCTGGCCGGCGACGTTGCGAAGGAAGCCATGAAGGACCTCGGCCTGAAGGTCGATGGCACGATTTCCCGGCATGCCGTGGAGCAGATTCCCGGTCGGGCGCTGGTCGAGATCAACAAGCGGATCGGGGCCCGCATGCTGACCACGGTGGGGCAGCGGGTGGTGCTCAAGTTTCCAAGAGCCGTGCCCATCCTGGGCGGGGTGGTTGGCGGTTCGCTCGATGCCATGGTCTGCCGGCTGGTGGGCCGCACCGCGAAGTCGCTGTTCAGACCGCCTGCGGGTGTTGTTCTTGAAGGCGAAGTCGCGCCGGCGAGAAGACTATCGAACAGGAAAAAGCGTAAGGCATAGAAGGTGGGCGCCGTCGCCAACGCGGCCGACGCGCGTCGCAGGCGCCGCATCAATGCGTACGGACGACTTCTAGCCCGAGCCTTTGCTGCTGAAGTTCTGGCGAACAGACCGCGGCCATCGAAAAATGCCGCACAACACGAACATTATTTCAGCATCGCGCGAGCCACGAGTTCCGGCACCGCTGAAGGATCCGGCACGGCGAGGAAGTCAGGCGCCGCGTAGGCCGGATTCGGGTACTTGTAGATGCCTTCGCCACCCATCATCCCCTGCAGACCTCTGTCCAGGTAATGCGCCTTGATGAAGGCCGCGTTCTTCAGCATCTGGGCGTCGTTCCGGACCGTCCCCCAGTAGGAGGAGACGTCATAGGCCGTCTTCATTCCCACGATGTCCAGCATGCCGCAGGGGCCCGTGGCGCAACGGTTGGCAATCATGAACGTACGGTCCACGTCTTCGGGCGTGGCGACACCGTTCGCGACCAGCGCAATACCGGCCGAGAGCAGCGGCACGAACCAGGAGTTCAGTACGTAGCCGTTCTGCTCCTTCTGCACGGCAATCGGCACCTGCCCGATCTCGATCGCGAAATGCGTGATGGCCGTCAGCGTCTCCCGGGTCGTGCCCGGATGCGCCATGATTTCGACCACGTTGAGCGCCCAGATCAGGTTCGCGAAATGTAACGCACAGTACTTCTCGGGCCGTCCGGTGGCTTCGGCGAAGTCCCGCGGCAGAAGGGTCGAGGAATTCGTCGCAATCAGCGTATGCGCGGGCAGCAGGCCAGCCATTTCCTGGTAGACCGCTGTCTTGACCTCGGGTACTTCGGGCACTGCCTCAATCACCAGATCCGCTTCGGCCACGGCCGTTCGCAGGTCACCGACGTAGCGGAGCCGCCCGCGGGTCTGCGCGATATCCGCGTCGCGGGCACCGAGTTCCTGCTGATAGATGTGAGCGTAGGTGGCATGCGCCGCTTCGGCCTTCCGCAGGGCTTCCGGGAACGGGTCGTAAATCACGACGGATTTTCCCTTGAACGCGCTGTGCCAGCCGATCTGGCCGCCGAGAACGCCGGCGCCGAGCACGGTCACCTGCTTGATGTTGCTGTCAGTCATGGCGCGTGGTCTCGCTGAGGAGTGATTTCGTGCTCATATACCGTCGGGCGCGGGTGAGTGGCTCCAGCGTCCTTGTAGTCCTCACATTTCTCCACGAACCATAGCGCGATGTTGATGCCGACCACCAGCATCAGAATTCGCCAATCAGCCCGGCTCCTCTTGAGGATCGTAATCAGCGACTCATCAGGCTGCAGCACGTGACCCCCGCCTCGGCCTTGGCGAGTTCCGTCATTGCGATGGGTGCAACGCGCAGCCCTCCGGCTTCCAGCCGCCGGCGAGTCTGCGTGTGGTGCTGCGGATGAATCAGAGAATCGCCGACTCGCAGCACGTTGGCGCCGTGGGGTTCGCCAGGGTCGACGCAGATGACGCGATAGCCTTTGAACACCGAGGCGTCCACCCATTGCGGGTTGAGCAGCAAGCGGTCGTCCGCGACCTGGGTGACGGCGGACTTAAGGTGCAGGCAACCCGTGAACCCGACCGGTATCACTTCGTAACCGAACGGCCGCAGGCCGTCGGCGAGCTGTTCCACGGCCGCGTCGTTGCTGCGCGAGGAAAGACCGACGAAAACGCGCCGACCGGCGACGAGTACATCGCCACCGTCCAGCGTGGCGGGGCTGCGGATGTGAATCAACGGACGGTGCGCGGCAAGCGCTGCCTGGACGGTGCGCGTCTCCGGACGCCGGGACGAAGCCCCGGGACGAGTGATGATTGCGATCTCCTCGAGCACGACTGCGGTGTCTTCGACGAACACTCCGTCCGGCAAATCCGGCGCGGCCGGCAGCTGCCGCACATCGACGCCCATCTGCGTCAGCAGCGCCGCGTAGGCTTTGTGCTCCCTGGCCGCGGCCGCGACGTCGATCGGCTGTCGCTCGAGATGAGTGAGTTCGCACTCGACGAGCCTCGGGCTCACGGCGCGCGTGTAAGCGATGAGCACGTTGAGGGTCAACTCAGGCCGGAGCGCTTATGTCCCGACCTGCCGCGTGCAGGCGAGCAGCTCCTCGTGCAGCATCTTCGCGGTCTCAGGATCGGTGCGCGGCCGGCGAATCAGTGCGAGTGCGCCGGCCTGCTGGTCGGCGGTGGCCGACGCCTGTCCATGCAGTGCAACCGCGTATTCGCTGATATCCTGAACGAATACGGCGAACATCCGGTCGACGTGCGCCTCGCTCAGGCCCGCACAGGCGGCAGCCGTGCCCTCGCGCTGACCGTTCGGTGCACCATCGATCGAGAGCGCGGCAGCCTCCGCGGTTAGCTGCGCGTAGACAATCTGCGTGAAGATCTGGCCAACGGTCAGCAGAAAGTCGAGATCCTTGCCTTGTTTGCCCTTTGGGCCCGCCGTGGCCATCATTTGCCCGAAGCGCTCGACCTGACCGAGGAACGTCTTGACGTTCGGCAGATGCTCAAAGCGTGCGAACGCGGGCCGCCAGTCCTGGAAGCCGATATGCGACAGGCCGCTCGCTGCTCCCTGCGCGAACAGGAACGCATCGTCCGTGGGTTCGAGGTGCACCGGCACGCTGGGGTAGTCGACGGCGCAGCCGGCGGCCGCGGCGGCGTAGGCGGGCAGGAACTTCAGCACCAGCGCGAGGTTTACGTGCACCGTCCCCTCGAGCTTGGGCAGGGTGCGAATGTGGCTCGTGGCCTGCTCAAAATAGGTGTCCTTCTCGAAGCCCCTGGCCGCGATGACCTCCCACAGCAGATCGATGACGCGCTCGCCCTCGCTGGTCACCTTCATCTTGGCGATCGGGTTGAACAGCAGGTAGCGCCGGTCGTCGGCCGACGCCGCGCGCTCGTAGTCCGAGCAGCGCGCGCTGTAGAGTTTCATCGCCAGTAATCTTGCATAGGCATCGGCGACCAGCCGGCGGACATGCGGGAAGTCAGTGACGCGCATGCCGTAGAGTACGCGGCGCCCTGCGTGCTGCAGCGCTTCGACGAAGGCATGCTCGGCGATGCCGATGCTGGCCCAGGCGAGTTGCACCTTGCCGACATTGACGGTGGCCAGCGCCGCATCCCACGCGGCCTTGCCGCTGTGCAGTACGTCCTCTGGCGTGACGGGATAGTCCTCGAGGCGGAACTCAGAGACGTACATCTGGCCGTGAATGACGTTCTGCACCAGGTGGTAGCCCGGGTGGGCAGGATCGGCAAGGAAAAACAGGTAATCGTCGGCCGGGTTCGCGGAAGCACCCTCGGCCTTCTGTACTCTGCCGAACACCGCGACTCGGGCTGCGCAGTTGCCGTTGCCGATGTAGTATTTCTCGCCGCTGGCCCGCCAGCCTGCGCCGTCCGGTACCAGCACCATGTCGGTGGAGTAGATGTCCGCGCCGTGCTCACGCTCGGACAGCCCGAAACCGAACAGTCCGCCCTCAGCGAGCAGCCGGCCGACCAGCGCTTTCGCCTGCTGATTCTCACTCATCCACACCGGCCCCAGGCCCAGCACCGTGACCTGCCAGGCATACCAGTGCTCGAGCGAGTACCAGGCCAGTAGTTCGTTCAGATCGTTATTGCGGGCCGTGTCCCAGCGGGCTCTCGTTCCACCCTGGCCGGCATCGATCAGCCGGCCGACCTCGGCCGACGTGCCGAAGGTCGCGAAGATGCCCTCCCGTGCCAGCATGGCGAGGAAGTCCTCGTACCAGACGGCGTGGTGAAATTCCTGTTTCAGGCTGGCGTGGCCCTTGGACTCGAAGAAATCGCGTACCGCAAGCAATGCCCGCCGGGTAGTGTCGTCAAAGCGGGATGCGTCGTAGGTTTTCGGGTCGAATAGCAACATGAGCGTTCCCGTATGGCTGTGCGCAGAGGACTTCCACAAGCATAACGGAACCGCGCCCCGTTGCCGGATCGGTATTGACCGCTTGCTCAGCCGATCAGCCACCGAGCCGTGTCGTCGCCGGTGTATCCGGAGGCGAGCCGCTGCCCGCGGTCTGATCGATCGTTTCGACTGGCTCCGGGTGTTGCCTGGTCAGTGCAGCTTGAGAACGCAGATTGCGTGACCATCGCGCGCCAGGCGCTTTTGCACTTGCAGGTGATTTCCTAGCAGAATGGTTCACGAGAAGTCGATATATATGGAGATGACATGAACTGGTATGCGCAAGCGCTCAGGAAGTACGCGGTTTTCGAGGGACGCGCACGTCGCAAGGAATATTGGTTCTTTGTCCTGTTCAATGTTCTCGCCCTCGTGGCCCTGGGTGTGTTGGACGTCGTCCTCGGTACGTACAGCGAGGAGACGGAGGTCGGCCTGTTCAGTGGCCTTTATGCGCTTGCCGTATTAATCCCAAGTCTTGCGGTCACGATACGGCGGCTGCACGACACGAATCGAAGCGGATGGTGGGTACTGATTCATTTGATTCCGATCATCGGCGCCATCGTAATACTTGTGTTTACGGTCCTCGACAGCCAGCCGGGCGCCAATCGATTCGGCCCAAACCCGAAAGGCGTCATTGGCCCGGGTACGCCGGTGAACACAACCCGACCCGCATAAGAGAAGTCGGTCGCAATTTGCGGGCACGGTCATGCACCAGGGTGGACGCAGCCACCTCAATGGCCCTGCAATATGGGTCGCGGCACACGCTTAGGAGTACTTCCATGGGATTTCGCACGCGGGCCTTCGTCCTGATCGTCGCCGGGCTGGCATTGGGTCCTGCCGCCGTGGCGGACGTCTCGGTTGTCTTCAGCAAGGACGAAATCGCCATTATCCATGACTATTACGCCCAGCACTCCCGCGATGACGGCAATGCGAAGCAGAAGAAGCAGAAGAGCAAGGGACTGCCGCCCGGTATTGCGAAGAATCTTGCCCGCGGTAAGCCGCTGCCGCCGGGCATTGCGAAGCAACAGTTGCCAAACGACCTGCTCCGCCAGTTACCGCCGGTGCACAGCGGCTATGAACGGGTCATCATCGATGGCCGCGTGCTGCTCGTTGATGTGGCGACGCAGGTGATTCACGACGTACTGACGGATGCCTTGTTCAACTGACCCGGCGTCGCACCGGCTGGCACGGTGCGCAGCACTGCTGCACGGGTGCCCCGCGAACGCCCGGTATAAATAGCTGGCCGATGGTCGTACGACCTGCGTAGTCTTCGGGCACTGAGGCCCGAGGAGCGCGCAATGGACAGCAATGCCAGAATCTACGTCACTGCCACCGGTGGCCCCGAACAACTGAAGCTGGTCGATGCACCGATGCCGGTGCCCGCGGCCGGCGAACTGCTGGTGCGAGTCGAAGCAGTCGGCGTCGCTTTTGCCGACGTTGTGATGAGGATGGGTTTCTATCCCGGAGTCAAGGTTCCGTTCACGCCGGGCTACGAGGTGGTGGGTCGAGTGGTCGCGGGCGAGGGCTTCTCGACCGGCACGCGGGTCGCTGCATTGACGGTGACCGGCGGGTATGCGCGCTATGCGGTCATTGCGGCGGCCGATTGCGTGGTCGTTCCGGATGTGCTGAGCAGCCCGCAGGCGGCCAGCCTCGTGCTGAACGGCCTGACCGCGTTGCAGATGCTGACGCGCTGTGTTGCGCAGCCCTCGGTCAAGAAGATGCTGGTGTGGGGAGCGGCCGGCGGTGTCGGCTCGCTGCTGCTCGAACTCGGCAGGCACTTCGGAATCGAAACGTACGGCGTTGCGAGCGCAGGCCGGCTCGAGCAAGTCACCGCACTGGGGGGTATCCCCATCGATCGCGGCAGTGGCGATGTCGCGGAGGCCGTCAGGCGCGCGTCTGCGGGCGGAGTCGATGCGGTATTCGATGGCGTCGGCGGGCCGATCGCGGCGACGTCGTTTGCCGCGCTGCGGCCAGGCGGGTTGGTCGTACTGTTCGGATTCCAGTCCGGCCTCGGCGGTGGCAAGCGCAGTTTCCTCAAAATCGCGCGAAACCTGCTGATGACGCCACGCAAGAGTGCCCAGGCGATTTTTGTCTCAGGGCGCGGTCTGCGCGGCTATCTCGTCACTGACTGGAAAACCACGCATCCCGATTTCTATCGCGCCGACCTGACCGAGATCTTTGCGCTGGCCGCGCAGGGCCACATCACCCCGGTCATCGATCGCGAGTTGCCACTGGCGCAGGCGGCCGACGCGCATCGCCTGATCGGCGAGGGGCGCAACGTCGGCAAGATCATCCTGCGTCCCTGAACGGCGCGGCTGCCGTGCAAGTGGCAATGTACAGCCGGCGGTCGCGACGTCCGGTCGGTTATCCCGCTCGCCGGCCCGGTGGCCGGGCGTGGAGCACGAGGGCGATTCCGCCGAGGATTGCCAGCGAGCACACGACCAGACGCAGTGACAGTTGCTCGCCGAGCAACAGCACACCGCCGATCGCGGCAATGACAGGCACGCTCAACTGCACCGTGGCGGCCTGCGTCGCCCGCAGCGCAGGCAGGACCGTATACCAGATCGCGTAGCCCAGAGCAGAGGCCAGGGCACCCGAAAGAATGGCAAAAACGGCACCTGCCGGATCCCAGTCGAACCGGCCGAGTGATAAGAGGCTGAGCAGCACGGCGAATACCGATGCCCTGAGAAAATTGCCGGCGGTCGTCTCGATCGGTCGGGTCTTGCCGCGTCCCATGAGGGAATAAGCGCCCCAGGCGACACCCGCCGCGGTCATCAGCGCCGCTCCGACCCAGTCAGGCGCCGTGACACCCGGCAGTAACAGCGCCGCCAGGCCACTCAGGGCAAGTGCGAGACCGGCCGCCTGCGGCGGCGTGAGCCGCTCGCCGCGAAGCAGGCCATAGAGGATCATGGTTGCCTGTACGGCGCCGAACAGGATCAAGGCGCCGGTCCCTGCGCTCAGCGAGACGTAAGCGAAGGAGAACGCCGCTGCATAGACGAACAGGCTGAATGCGGATCGCCAGCTACCCGCGTGTCTATCGCCGCCCCGGCGCACCCTGACGATCAGCCACAGAGTCGCTGCACCGGCGACGAGCCGGATCAGCGTGAAAGTCGCCGGATCGATCCCGGTCGTTCGAAGCGCGAGGCGGCACAGGATCGAGTTGGCCGCAAACGCCGTCATCGTCAACACGGTCAGGATCAATACGCGACCCGGAAGACCACGATCGGACGCGGGCTCTTTCAAGTCGTTCATGCTGCGCATTGTGCCCCTGTTTACGGCCTGCCGCTGCGCCTGCGAGCGGGCGCGGGTCTCCACGCCGAAGCCGTCGTCCCGCATTCAATGTGGCCGCTGAGCATTGGCTCACACCGGTCGCGTGTTTTCGGCCGGGCCTGTTGTTATTGTCCCGGATCGTCGATAGTTTTCCGGCGGAGGATCGGATGCGCGGCCTGCAGGACAAAACGGTCATTGTGACGGGTGGTGGCGGAGGCATCGGAGGCGCGACCTGCCTGCGGTTTGCCGGGTACGGCGCCCGTGTTGCGGTGCTGGACCGCGATCTCGGCGCTGCCGAGCGGGTGGCCGAGGCGATCGCCGCAGCGGGCGAGCGAGCGCTGGCGGTTCACTGTGACATTACCGATCGAGCGAGCGTTGATCTTGCGGTGGCGGCCACCCATCGAGAATTTGGCGACATCGACGTGCTGGTCAACAATGCGGGCTGGGACATCTTCGGGCCGTTCGCCGAATCCGAGCCCGCGCATTGGCAGCGACTCATCGCGATCAACCTCGTCGGTGCGCTGCACATGCATCATGCGATCCTGCCGGGCATGGCCCGGCGCCGGGCCGGCCGGATCGTCAATATCGCCTCCGATGCGGCGCGCGTGGGTTCCTCGGGCGAGGCCGTCTATGCGGCCTGCAAGGGCGGGCTGGTGGCGTTCTCGAAAACCATTGCGCGCGAACACGCCCGGCACGGGATCACGGTGAACGTGGTCTGCCCGGGGCCGACGGACACGGCGCTGTTCGCCGATTTCAAGCGTGGCGCGAGCAACCCCGAGAAACTCGTGCAGGCCTTCGAGCGCTCGATTCCCATGGGCCGCATCGGCCAGCCCGAAGACCTGCCCGGTGCAATTGTCTTTCTGGCCAGTGACGATGCTGCCTACATCACGGGCCAGGTGCTCAGTGTGTCCGGCGGCCTGACGATGAACGGCTGATATTTTTACCCCTGGAACAGGCGCAACCGACCATGAACTACGAGGACATCCTGTACGAGGTGCGCGATGGTGCGGCCTGGATCACCATCAATCGTCCCGAGAAAATGAATGCCTTTCGCGGCCGCACCTGCGATGAACTGATCCACGCGCTCGGCCGGGCTGGCTACGCGCGCGAAATCGGCGCCATCGTCCTGGCCGGTGCCGGCGAGCGCGCTTTCTGCACGGGTGGCGACCAGTCGGCGCATGAGGGGCAGTATGACGGCCGCGGCACAATCGGCCTGCCCGTCGAAGAGTTGCACACGGCCATCCGCGACGTGCCAAAGCCCGTGATTGCTCGCGTTCAGGGCTATGCAATCGGTGGCGGCAATGTGCTGTGCACGATCTGCGACCTGACGATTGCCTCTGAAAAGGCCGTGTTCGGTCAGGTCGGGCCAAAGATGGGTTCAGTCGATCCCGGGTACGGCACGGCGTTGCTGGCCCGCGTGGTGGGTGAGAAGAAAGCGCGTGAGATGTGGTACCTGTGCCGTCGTTACACCGCCGCCGAGGCGCTGGCCATGGGCCTGGTCAACGCCGTGGTGCCGCCCGATCAGCTCGACGCCGAGGTGCAGAAGTGGTGTGAGGAAATCATGGAGAAGAGTCCGACGGCGCTTGCCATCGCCAAGCGCTCGTTCAACATGGACACCGCCCACCAGGCTGGCATCGCGGGTATGGGCTTGTACGCGCTGAAGCTCTACTATGACAGCGATGAATCGCGCGAGGGTGTGAACGCTTTCAAGGAGAAGCGAAAGCCCGATTTCCGTCGTTACGCGAAGTAGCCGACGATCAGCTGCAGCAATCGCGTTGTTCCTGCACGGGAGGGCACTTCACCGATCCGAACGAGCAGAAAACGCAACAATCGCCCGGCCTGGGGCGCAATATTTCATGGCAGTGGTGGCACTCATAGAACCACTGGCAGGCATCGGTGGGCATCGTTTCCTGTCGGGAGAACCCGCAGTGCGGACAACGCAGCACGGAGGACAGGACGACCATGCTCGCGCGCTGTTTACCTGGCAATTCAGTCAATCTCTTCGCTAGCGGCACTCTTTGACATCCGATACGGATAGTTCATTCACTGGCCGATGCAGTTCGGCGGCGGTGAACGAGATCGCCTGCACGGCGGCAGGGAGTCGCTGCAGCTTTCGTTGGATCAGGTAGAGTTCGCGTTCGCTAAGTACACTGTTGCTGCCGGACTGGCGCAGACCTTGCCGTATTTCCGCCTCTCGCTTGAGCAGCCGCAGGGCTTCACTGACTGTGTCCATGGTGCATTCCCCCCGGAATCACTGTTCTTCATCCGATTATGGACCGCTTTGGCTCACAGTTTCATCATCCAATCCGGATGCGGCGCGTTGCGCAGCCAGGCAGTGCCTGGTCGGGCGAGACTGGCTTGCGGGCGACGCCCGATCAGCCCGGGATTGCGGCGGTGCCGGCCGTCGTGTCCTGGTTTCTCTCCGGGGCCCCGAGCCCACGCAGACTCGAAGGATCCCGGCAACCCTTCGGTCCATTGGTCGAATCCATCGGTAAACCGCGATATACGGCGCCCGGGCGCCGCGGTAATAGCGTACCTGGGACTCTGGCTCGACGGCGCGCCGGTGTCGTTTTCAGTGGGAGGATGGTTAACCATGTCTTCGGAATCTGAGCCCCGCGAGTACGAGATCGTCTCGCGCGAGGACTTCTCGCCTGTCACCTATCTGCTCGAGGTGCGTCACCCGCGCATGGCGCGCGCGGCGCGGCCGGGGCAATTCGTGATCGTAATGTCCCACCCGGAGGGCGAGCGGATACCCTTGACGATCGCAGACTTCGATCGCGAGCGGGGCACGATCACGCTGGTGATCCAGGCCGTCGGCAAGACGACCAACGAGATGCGCGACAGCTGCCGCGTCGGGACGCACCTGCATGCGCTGGTCGGGCCCATGGGCATTCCCAGCCAGATCGGCCACGCGAAAAAGGTGCTTTGCGTCGGCGGTGGGCTCGGGGTGGCGCCAATTTACCCGCAGGCACGGGGTTTCAAAGAAAGCGGAGCCTACGTGATCGGCGTGGTTGGTTTTCGCAGCCGCGAGCTGATGTTCTGGGAAGACAAGTTCCGTGCCGTCTGTGACGAATTGATCGTCTGCACGGACGACGGGTCGGCGGGCATCCATGGCCTGGTGACCGAGGGTATCCGCCAGGCGATAGAGAAGCACCCGGATATCGATGAGTGCGTCGCGATCGGTCCGCCGATCATGATGAAGGGTTGCGCCGAGGCAACGCGGCCGCACGGCATCAAGACGATGGTCAGCCTGAACCCCGTGATGGTCGACGGCACCGGCATGTGCGGCGGCTGTCGCGTGAAGCTGGGCGACGGCATCAAGTTCGCCTGCGTGGATGGACCGGACTTCGATGGCCACCAGGTCGATTTCGAGGACCTGATGTCACGCCTCGGGCGCTACAAGGAAACCGAGCAGCAGGCCGTGGCCCGTTTCGAGGAGAATTGCCGGATGCGCGACGAATTCGTCGCCGCATCCGCGGAGGAAAAAGGCGGCGGTTGAACTTCAGGCCCGGTATCTGACTCACACATGCACTGACCCTGCAAAATCACCATGGCAGCCAAGAAACGTACGATCCGCACGATTCCCCAGCAACGCACGCCGGCCCACGAGCAGGATCCGGCGGCGCGCGCGAAGAACTTCCTCGAGGTCAACCGTGGCTACCTGCTGGAGGACGCCTTACGCGAAGCGGAGCGCTGCCTGATGTGCCCCGACGAACCCTGCGTACGGGGCTGTCCGGTGGGTATCAATATCCCCGGCTTCATCCAGAAGATCGGTGAGAAGAACTACCACGGCGCCTACGATGTCATTACCGACACGAACCTGCTGCCGGCCGTCTGCGGCCGGGTCTGCCCGCAGGAAAACCAGTGCGAAGGCGTGTGCACGGTGGGTGACTCGCTCGAGCCCGTGGCAATCGGGCGACTGGAGCGCTTCATCGGCGACATGGCGATCCAGGAAGGCTGGAGTAACGTGCCTTACATCGAATCGAGCGGCTACAAGGTCGGCATCGTGGGCTCCGGACCTGCCGGTATGGCCTGCGCGGCGGACATGGCGAAGGCCGGCTGCGAGGTCACGGTGTTCGAAGCGTTCCACGAGGCCGGTGGCGTGCTGAAGTACGGCATACCGGACTTTCGCCTGCCGAATGAAGTGGTCGATGCGGAACTAAGCAAGCTGGTCCAGCTGGGCATCCGTTTCGAGTGCAACACGCTGGTCGGGCGCCTGTTCACGATCGAGCAGATGATCGAGGAGATGGGATTCCATGCGGTGTTCATTGGCACCGGCGCGGGCTACCCGAGCTTCATGGGCATCCCTGGCGAGTCGCTCAACGGCGTGCTCTCCGCCAACGAACTGCTGACCCGCTGCAACCTGATGCACGGCCGCGACCCGGCGCATTTCGACACACCGCTGCCGCCAAGTCGCAACGTCGCGGTGATCGGCTCGGGCAACACGGCGATGGATGCGATGCGCGTATCGCTGCGCCTTGGCGCCGAAAAAGTCCACTGCATTTACCGCCGCAGCCGCCAGGAAGCGCCGGCGCGCGCCGAGGAAATCCACCACGCTGAAGAAGAGGGCATCGAGTTCCACTGGCTGACCAACCCGGTGGAGATTCTCGACGACGGCAAGAATAACGTGCGCGGCATGCGCTGCATTCGCATGGAACTCGGCGAGCCCGACGAGTCCGGTCGGCGCAGGCCCGTCCCCGTGCCCGACAGCGAGTTCGAGTTCGAGGCCGACCTGATCGTGTATGCGATCGGCACGAACGCGAACCCCATCCTCGGACAGACCAGCGCCCTGCGACTCAACCGGCGCGGTTATATCGAAACGGATGAAAATCTCGCGACATCGATTGCCGGTGTGTATGCCGGCGGTGACATCGTCACCGGGGCGGCTACCGTGATAGAAGCCATGGGCGCTGGCCGGCGGGCGGCCCGCAGCATGAAGCAATGGCTCGGTCTGCGCGACACCGTGGAAGCCTGTGCCGAGACGGAGTCGACAACAGATGACAGGCTGTTCGGGCTCGACCCGCAGGTACATGACTACGTGCTGGTGCGCGTCCCGGTCACGCTGACAGAGAATTCTCCCGCTTCCTGATCAAGCAAACTGAGCCGAGGCCCCCAACGAATCATGAACGCCACTCGAGCAGCCGATGTCACCGCGGAGGAAAGCTCCCGTGCGCCGGCCTCCGTGAAGGAGGTCGTCAACCTGGATGAACAGATCGTCGAGATCGTCAGTGATTCGGGCGAGGGCGCGCAGCGCTGCGGTCAGTCACTCGGCGCAATAGCGGCCCGTATGGGCAACGGTGTGTGGACCGTAGAGATCATCCCGGCGGAAATTCAGCCGCCGGCTCGCAGCGTGGCCGGCGCCAGCGGCAACCGGATCCGGCTCGGCGCCCAGGCGATCACGAACGGCGGCGATGAGGCAGACCTCGTCGTCGCATTCAACGAGCAAGTGCTGATCGGCCGCGTGCGCGATGGTGAACTCAAGCCCGGGTGCCTGATTCTGCTCGAAGAGATGTGGCGCGAGCACCGGGATGAGGGGATCCGGCGGATGTATGCCGAGACGGTCGGGAAACTGCGCGACGACGGCTACCGGGTGCTCGAGATCCCGATGGAGCGCGAGTGCCTGAAAATCGTCTCCGATGCCCGTAAGGGCAAGAACATGTTTGCACTCGGGATGCTCTGCAGCATCTACAGTCTCGATCTGGAACTCGGGCGAGAGCAGGTGGCGTTTGCACTCAAGAAGAAGAGCGACAAGGTCATCGCCGCGAACCAGCAATTGCTCGAGGCGGGTTTTGCCTGGGCCGAAGAGAACCTCGATTTCAAGTTCCGGCTCCCGGCCGTCAAGGCCAGCGAACCGCAGGTCGTCGTGAACGGCAACACGGCGCTCGCGCTCGGCGTGCTGGCCTCCGGAATGGAAATCTGCGCGATGTATCCGATCACCCCGGCGACGTCGGTGTCGCACTACCTGAGCGATGTGTTCGGGCGCGTCGGCGGGCTGGTGCACCAGGCCGAAGACGAGATCGCCGCGGCGACGTTCACGCTCGGCGCCTCCTATGCCGGAAAGTGCGCGGTAACGGTGACCTCGGGTCCCGGCTATTCGCTGAAGCAGGAAGCGATTGGCCTGGCGGTAATGGCCGAGATCCCGATGGTCATCATCAACGTGCAGCGTGGCGGGCCGAGCACCGGACAGCCGACGAAGGCAGAGCAGGGCGACCTGTTGACCGTCTGCTACGGCAGTCACGGCGACGCACCGAAGGTCGTGATGGCACCGTCCGGCATCGAGGATTGCTTCTACTCGGTGATCACTGCACGCAAGATTGCCGAGACCTTCAACATGGTCGTCGTGGTGCTCTCGGACTCGGCGCTGGCGACCGCGCAGACACCTTTCCCGCGACCGGTCTTCAGCGAGGAGTGGCTGGCGCCACCGATCGACCAGAGCCCGGTAGCCACGGATGCAAAGCCCTATGACTGGGACAATCAGACCGGCCTGTTCCAGCGCTTCATGCCCGGGCAGCCCAATGGCATGCACACGGTGACCGGTCTTGCGCATGACCGCTCGAGCCGCGTCGCCTACGACCCCGCCACCAACGAGGAGGGCCTTCGCCACCGCAGCCTGAAGCTCGCGGCGCTGCAGAAGACGCTGGCGACGCCTGAAGTGTTCGGTGATTCGGAGGGTGACCTGCTGCTGGTCGGCTGGGGCAGCAGCCGCGGCGCGATTGAGGAGTCCGTCACGCTGCTGCGTGCCGAAGGCTGTCGCGTCTCCTCGTTGCACCTGACGTTCCTGCAGCCGATGCCCTCCGGAATCGGTGAAATCATGCGGCGTTTCAGTCACGTGATGACGATCGAGAACAACTGGTCGGATCGCATTGAGGACGAGATCATCGACGCAGATAACAGGCGCTACTCGGCACTTGCCTGGATGCTGCGGGCGCGATTCCTGATCGATATTGACTGCTGGAGCGAGTCTCGCGGCCGGCCGCTGAAGCCGCGTACGATTTGCCGCGAAGTCAAGGCGAGACTCAACGACGGGCGAGGTGACAAGGCATGACCAGCAACGCGACTCATTCTCTCGTACGAATGTACGAGGACCACCACGCCCTGGAGGACTACCAGGTTGGTGTGCCGCGCTGGTGTAATGGCTGCGGCGACAACGCGATCCTCGCCGCTGTGCAGCGGCTGTGCCGCGACGAAGACCTGCGGCCGGAGAAGACGGTGTTCGTATCCGGTATCGGCTGCTCGAGCCGCTTTCCGCATTACATGAAGACCTACGGTTTCCACGGCATCCACGGACGCGCGCTGCCGATTGCCGAGGGCATCAAGATGGCGCGTCCGGACCTGCACGTGTTCGTCAATACCGGTGACGGTGATAACTGCAGCATTGGCGCCGCACACTGGATCTACGCCATTCGTTACAACATGAACATGACGATGTTGCTGCACGATAATCATATCTACGGACTGACCAAGAAGCAGGCTTCACCGACCACGCCGATCGGTACGCGCAGCAACACGACGCCGCGCGGTGCTTACCTGGAGGCGCTCAACCCGTTGACCGTCACGCTCGGTGTGCAGAACGTTTCATTCGTCGCCCAGGCGGTGGACTGGATTCCGGAGATGCTCTACCAGATCATCTCGGCGGCTTTTCACCACAAGGGCTTCTCATTCGTGCGGATCATTCAGCGCTGTCCGGAATTCCTGCCAAAGATGTTCGACGCGTGGCTCAATGACCCGCAGAAATCGCTGCTGCTGACGCACGAGGACGGTGTGCAGCCCAGCGCAACGCTCAGCCGCCTGTACCGCAACCAGCTGTACCACGATCCGTCCGACATCGACCGTGCACGCGAGATTGCCTCCGGCGAGGATCCGATCCCGGTCGGCATCCTTTACCGCAATCCGGCGGTTCCCTGCTACGAAGATGTACGGCGGGCGAATCTGCAGCGCACACCGGAATCGATTCGCGGCGGACTCGAGGCAGAGTTCGACAAGTTCACGGTCTGGCCGGAAGGCCAGCAACCCGCCGCGTAAGCGCCGCAGCGGCCGGATCACCTACCCACAGACACCAGATTCAACATGGACGCGACGACACAGCTACAGACGGTGTTTCACCTCACGGGCAAGCGCCCCGCCGGCGAGCTCGAAGCGATCGACGAGCTGGGCCTGCGCCCGGCGCTGATGGCCCGCTACCGCGATCTGTCGCGGCTGCGTCATGACTTCCCGGTCGTGCTGATCGAGCAGCCCGCTCCCGGTGAGCCGTTTGTCCGGTCGCTGACCGGGATTGTCAACGAACTGGTACGCGAGGCGGCGCCGGCAGGCCCGGCTGGCGAAGCCCTGCGCAAGCAGCTCCTGCACGTTGAGCGGGACATCCGCCGGGCGTCCGCGGCCGGCGTCCGCGGGCGACTCAGCGATCTGTGGGCCTCGGCCGTTGCGCAGCAGGCCGGCGAGGATAATCCGGAACTGGCCGAGGTACTGCTGCACGCGGGCGAGGCGATTGCCGTCGATGGCGACGTGCTCGACTGCGACGAGGCGATGCCCGAGCGCCTGTTCACCCACGCCTGGCAGGTCGTCCAGCAGGAAAAGACGGGCCGCGTGCGCGCGGACATCAACGAGCTGATCGTCAGCCTCAGTGACGTCCTGCGCGCCGACTTCGTGCGCTCTGCGGCGGGGCGCCAGCCGGAGCGGCTGAAAACCTCGATCGGTGCGCGCCAGCAGGGACTGTTCGACTTCAATGCGATGGCCAGGCTGCTCGCGCACGGTGCGACGGCCGACGGGCTTCCGGAGCGCCGCAGGCGGCGCATCGAGTGGGCCTTATCGGCACTGCGCGCGCAGCGGTTCTTTCCGGGCACGACCTCAGACGCGTCCGGTCCCGGAGAGCCTCCGTATCCGTTTGCCTTCGATACCTGTCGCGCGGTTCAGCAGGCGTTCCAGGAACGGCTGCCGGGCATGGCCGAGCTGGTCAAGGCGATGTCGATCGCCGAGCTCGAATGCGACGGCCGCTACGATGAGGCGCACCACGACACATTTTTTGAGCGCTTCGACGAGAGCTCGTTGTCCGCGAAGGACATGGAGATCTTCCCGGACTACTGCGTCTGCCTGCGCAATCGCCCGACCGCGACGACGGCCGACGCGAACCTTCTGGCCCTGTTGTCGTCCGGCATTTCGGTCAAGGTGCTGGTCGAGACCGACGACATCCTGCAGGAGTCCGCAATCGGCCGGGGCGACTTCGCCTTCGGCGTGCGCAACGTGCAACTGGCGAGCCTGGCGATCGGGTTGACCGAGACCTTCGTGCTGCAATCGGCCAGTTCCAATCTGCTGCAGCTTCACGATCGAATTCGCAAGGGACTGACCGTCCCGACCGCTGCGCTGTTCTCTGTCTATACACCGGCCGCACCACCCTCGAGCGACCTGCCGCGATACCTCGTCAGCGCAGCAGCCATGCAGTCGCGGGCTTTTCCGGCCTTCAGTTACGATCCTTCGGCCGGCGCCGACCTGGCCTCGCAGTTCTCTCTGGAAGACAACCCGCAGCCGGAACACGACTGGCCGCTCGCCGGGTTCGAATACGCAGACGCAGCGCTGCAACGCATGACCGAAGAACTCGCATTCACGCTTGCCGACTTCGTCGCGACCGACCCGCGGTATGCCCGCCACTTTGCACGAGTGCCGCCGTCGGCGTGGAACGACGATATGCTGGCGCTGGACGACTGGTTGCGCCGTTCCCCTGAGTCGCTCGAAAAGAAGGTGCCGAGCCTGGTGGCCGTCGATCGCGATGACGTTCTGCAGCGGCTGATCATCGACGACAGCCTGGTGCAGGCGGCGCGACGCTGCCTCGAAAACTGGCATCGTCTGCAGGAACTCGGCGGTATCCATAACTCTCACGCCGATCGCCTGCTCGCCCGGGAGCGGGCACGATGGGAGGAGGAAAAGCGGGCCGAGATCGCGGCGCTGTCGGCCGCTGGTGCTGTCCCGGTGGAGGCTGAGGCGGCCGACGCGGCAGCGGCGAAGGTGTCAGCGGCCGAGGTCGACGGCGCGGCTCAGGAGCCCGAGCCGGAGCCCGAGCGCTCACCGGATGAGGCGTGGATCGAGACGATCCGCTGCTCTTCCTGCAACGAGTGCACGCAGATAAACGACAAGATGTTCGAGTACAACGAAAACAAGCAGGCTTACCTGAAGGATGTCAAGGCGGGCACGTATCGGCAGCTGGTCGAGGCGGCCGAGAGCTGCCAGTTGTCGATCATTCACCCGGGCAAGCCGGCAGATCCAACGGAACCCGGGCTGGATGAACTGATCGAGCGGGCGCAGCCGTTCCTGTAGGGCCTGGTAATGCGCGCAGGTGACTGGTCCATCCACCTTTCGCCGGCCGTTTCTGTAAGTGTTTTCCGTGGGGTCGCCTCAGGGATGCATGCGGATATTATCTGCCCACTGTCTGGCGAGTGCCCGTGAACGCTTATTTGTCATTCCTGTTGTACCTGCTGGCGATCCTCGGCTTCGTCGGGGTGACCTTGTGGATTAATCGCGCGCTCGGTCCCAAGCCGGTGCCGACGGCTCTCAAGCTGGAACCGTTTGAGTGCGGTGCGACACCGGTGCAGCAGAGCAACGTCAAAGCCGTGCCGGTCAAGTACTACGCGATCGCGATCGTCTTTGTGCTGTTCGACCTCGAGACCGTATTCCTGTTCATCTGGGCGCTCGGGGCCCAGCCATTGACCAATTTCATGCTGGCTACGTTCAGCCTGTTCGTCTTCCTGCTGGTGGTGATCATGCTCTACGTCTGGCGGACGGGTCTCCTGGAGGAGATCACGCAATGAACGAGAGTACCGCCGCAGGACACTCGCGCAGCGCCGCGTTCGAGTACCTGACAACCAAGAAAGACGAGTTCGTCGGCTGGGCGCGGAAATTCTCGCTGTTTCCATACCCTTTTGTAACCGCCTGCTGTGCCATGGAATTCATGTCGGTGAGCTCAACGCTCTACGACACCGATCGCTTTGGTGCTGCGCTTCCGCGATTCACGCCCCGCCAGTCTGACCTGCTGATGGTGGTCGGCACGGTTGCTCATAAGCAGGCGCCGATCCTGAAGAAAGTCTATGAGCAGATGTGCGAGCCGAAGTGGGTCATTGCCTTTGGCGTTTGCGCGACCAGCGGTGGTTTTTATCAGAACTACGCGGCGCTGCCCGGCATCGACAAGATCATACCGGTCGACCTGTACATTCCCGGCTGCCCGCCGCGGCCCGAAATGGTGATTGACGGCATCATGAAGCTGCAGGACCGCATCGCCCGGGATCGTCACCCGATCGTGAATCAGAACTTCTGATGAGCATTGCCGACGACATTCTCGCAAGGCTGAGCAGCGCACTCGCCGCAAAGGCACTCGAATCCCGCCTCGAACACGGGGTCGTGGTGATCGTCGTCGAGTCCGGCGAAGTGGCCGGTGTCGCCAGCACACTGAAGTCAGCTTTCGGCTTCGACATGTTCCTCGACGTAACGGCCGTAGACTGGCCGGAGCGCGAACCGCGTTTCGACGTCGTTTACCACTTTTATTCCACCGGTGATCATGTCCGGGTGCGCGTGAAGACTCGCGTAACGGCAGCCGATCCGGTCGTGGATACGCTCGTGCCGCTGTATGGCTCGGCGCGCTACATGGAACGTGAGTGCCACGAAATGTACGGCATCCGGTTTCGCGGCAATGAAGACCTGCGTCCGTTGCTGCTTTACGAAGGTTTCGTCGGTCACCCGCTTCGCAAGGACTACCCCAAGCAGAAAGAGCAGCCCCTGGTCCCCTACCTGAAGAAGGCGCCGTGAGCGAAGAGACGACCAGACTGCCCAATCCGATCCGTCCCGCCTTCGAGCAGGGCGCGACGGAAGGCTCCGTGATCGTCAATATCGGCCCATCACACCCGGCGACTCACGGCACGATACAGATTGTTGCTGAGTTGTCGGGCGAGCGCGTGGTTCGCACCGACGTGCACTGCGGCTACCTGCACCGTGGCTTCGAGAAAGAGTGCGAGTCGCACACCTGGCACAACCTGATCCCCTACGTCGACCGGCTCAACTACTGCTCGGCGCTGATCAATGACTTCGCCTACTGTGAAGCGGTCGAAAAGCTCATGGGAATCGAGATCACGCCGCGTTGCCGGTATCTGCGAACGCTGCTCGCGGAGTACTCGCGCGTGGCCGATCACCTGACCTGCGTGGCCGCTGCGCTGATGGAACTCGGTGCGATGACGGCCTTCCTGTACCTCGTCACGATTCGCGACTACGTGTACGAACACCTGGCCGACCTGACCGGTGCGCGGGTGACCTACAGTTATGGCCGTATCGGCGGGCTGGCGGGCGAGTTGCCCGATGGCTGGCTGCAGCGTCTCGAGGAAATTCTTGTCGAAATGGACACCTTCGTTGACCGGGTCCACGGACTGGTCGATCGAAACCGGATTTTCATCGATCGCATGCGAAACGTCGGCGTGCTGCAGGCGGAGGAGGCGATCAACTGGGGCTTTACCGGGCCCGTCCTGCGCTCCACCGGAACGCCACGGGACCTGCGCAAGGACACGCCTTACCTGGCTTACGAGGAGCTCGATTTCGAGGTGCCGGTAGGCATCAAGGGCGATAACTACGACCGGTACTACGTTCGCATGCGCGAGATCGACGAGTCAAAGCACATGATCAGGCAGCTGATCGAGCGGCTCGAACCCGGCCCGATCAACGTCGACGACCGACGCTGTACGTTGCCCGAGAAACACCTCGTCTACACGGAGATTGAGTCTCTGATCAATCATTTCAAGCTGATCATGGAAGGTCCGCAGGTGCCGCCGGGCGAAGTGTACTCAGCCCAGGAGGGAGCGAACGGCGAACTGGGCTTCTACATCGTCAGCGTCGGCGGCGGTGTGCCGTGGAAAGTCCACGTGCGCAGCCCGAGCTTTGTGCACATGGGCGGCGTGCACCGGATGCTCGACGGCTACCAGCTCGCCGACATCATTCCGAGCTTCGGGTCGGTGAACATGATCGGCGGGGAGTGCGATCGGTGAAACACCTGATCCCCGAGTTCGAGAAGATGCGTGAGCGGTTCCCGGCGGGTTTCGAGTCCTCGCTGGTGCTGCCCTGCCTGCGTCGCATCCAGCAGGAGCGCGGCTTCGTTGCCGACAGCGATATCGAGGAACTCACCGCCTACCTCGGGGTGCCGCGCATACAGATCGAGGAGGTGCTTTCGTTCTATACCCAGCTGCGCCGCAAGCCGATCGGCCGCTGGCATCTGCAGATGTGTCACAACGTCAGCTGCTCAATGCGCGGCGCCGAGTCACTGCTCGCGCACGTCGAAAAGCGACTCGGCATTGCCCCGGGAGAGACCACGACGGATGGCCGGTACACGCTGAGCACGGCCGAGTGCCTTGGTTCCTGCGGCACGGCGCCGATGATGATGGTGAACGAGACCTACCACGAGAATCTGACCCGGGAGTCGATCGATGCGCTGCTGGAGGGGCTCGAATAGCCATGGCCGGTCGCCAGCTCTTCATGACGTTTCCGGTCACCGAGACCTCGCACACGCTGGCCGAGTACCGTGCGAGAGGCGGCTACGCAGCGCTCGAGAAAGCACTGACCGCGATGAAACCCTCCGATGTGACAAAGGAAGTATTGGCCGCCGGCGTGCAGGGCCGCGGTGGTGCCGCTTTCCCGATGGGCCGCAAATGGCAGGTGGTCGTGCCGGACGACGGGCAGGCGCATTACCTGATTGCAAACGCGGACGAAGGTGAGCCCGGCACGTTCAAGGACCGGTGGATTCTCGAGAACGCCCCTCACCTGCTGCTGGAGTCGATGCTGATCGCCAGCTATGCGCTGAACGCGAGGAACTGCTTCGTCTACATCCGGGGCGAATTCGACCTGCCGTACCGCCGACTCGCCGGTGCGGTCGAGGAGGCGTACGAAGCGGGCTACTTCGGCGAAGGCATACTCGACACCGATTTTGCCTGTGACATCGTCGTGTATCGGGGCGCGGGCGCCTACGTGGCCGGTGAGGCGTCGGGACTTCTGGCGTCGCTGGAGGGCAAGAAGAGCTACCCGCGCAATCGTCCACCGCGCCTGACCGTGCGCGGGCTCTACCAGAAGCCGACGGTCGTCAATAACGTCGAGACGCTGTCAAACATTGCCTGGATCATCAGGAACGGTGCCGAGGCGTTCAAGGCGGTCGGTACGCCGAAGAGCCCGGGCACGCGACTGTTTTCGGTTTCGGGGCACATCAACCGGCCGGGCGTCTACGAAGTGGAACTGGGCTACCCGTGGATGAAGTTCCTCAATGAGGACTGCGGCGGAGTGCTCAACGGACGCGGCCTCAAGTGCGTGGTTCCCGGTGGCGTCTCTTCGCACGTGCTGACCGGCAAAGAGATTGCCAATCTGAATCTCTCGCACGAAGACTTATGGGATGCGGGTTCCACGCTCGGCTCCGGAGGCACGATCGTCATTGCCGAGGGCACCTGCATGGTCAGCCTGCTGCAGGTGATCCTGCGCTTCTACCATCACGAGTCCTGTGGCCAGTGCACGCCGTGCCGCCACGGGACCGGCTGGATGCACCGGATCATCGACCGCATCGTGGCCGGCGAGGGCCGGCCCGAAGACATCGAACGGCTGTACTACATCTCGAAATTCAACGATGGCACGACGATCTGCGGACTCGGCGATGCCGCCGGCTACGCCTGCATTGGGATACTCGACAAGTTCCGTGACGAATTCGAGTACTACATCGAGCACAAGCGCTCACGCCTGAACGGAAACCTCGAATGCCTGAAATCTTCATAAACGGGCAGGCCATTGAGGCGAGCGCGGACCAGACGGTGCTGCAGGTGGCGCTGGCGAACGGTCATTTCATCCCGTATTTCTGCTGGCATCCGCAACTGTCGGTTGCCGGTAATTGCCGTGTCTGCCTGGTGGAGGTCGAAGGGCGCGGTATCGATATCGCCTGCAACATGCCCGTCACCAGCGGCATGAAGGTGTTCACGGACTCCGACGAGGTGAAGGCTCATCGCAAGGCGATTCTGCAGTTCATCACGCTGAATCACCCGGTTGACTGTGGCATCTGTGACAAGGCCGGCGAATGCACCCTGCAGGATTACCACTACGAGTACAATGGCGAGCGTTCGCTGTCCAGCGATGAGAAGGTCCACTCGACCAAGTTCTATAATCTGTCGAACCGCATCCTGCTCGACAACGAGCGCTGCATTCTCTGTCTGCGCTGCACGCGATTCACGCACGAAATTTCCGGGTCGATGGCGCTTGGCGTCGAGCGGCGCGGTGACGTCGCCAATATCCGCCCGGTCGAAAACCGGCCCTTGAGCGATGACCCGTATTCCGACAACATCATCGACATCTGTCCGGTAGGCGCGCTGTTGTCGCGGCAGTTCCTGCACAAGTCGCGTGTCTGGTATCTGGAGCCGACACCGTCGGTGTGCCCGGGCTGCAGCCGGGGCTGCACGATCAATCTATGGCACCGAAAGCAGGAGTGGTTCCTCAAGGCCCTCGATCCGAAGCAGAACACGAGCATAGAGCGGATCACCCCGCTGGAGAATCCAGCGGTCAACGGGCCATGGATCTGCAATAAGGGCCGGGACCTGACGAAGATCTTCGAACGGAACCGGGCTGAAGAGCCGATGCTGCGCGGAGAGCCGGTCGCTGTGGCCGCCGCGATCGACGAAGCCCGTCGCCTGATCAGCGCCGCACGGCGCCCGCTGGCGCTGGTGTCAAATTGGGGCTCGAACGAGGAACTCGACGCATTCAAGACGCACCTGGGCGAGGTGTTCCACGCCTGCGTCAAGCATGACTGGCAGCCCGCGGAAGGTGAGCCGCTCGAGGACGAACTGCTGATCCGCGCCGACAAGAACCCGAACACGGCCAGGGCGCGGGAACTGTTCGGCGATGCCGAGCCGGTCTTGAGTGACGCGACCGACCTCGTCCTGGTCTGGGGGGAGGGCTTCGATTTTGCGCGCCTGCCGGCGAAGGCGCGCGTGATCTTTCTCAACTCCTATCTCGCGCCTGAAAACGGGCATGCGGACGTGTTCATTCCGGTCAGCATCCAGACAGAGCGCAGCGGGCACTACACGAATTTTGCTGGCGTGGTCAGCGGGTTCGAGTCCTGCTTCCCGAAGAAAGACTCGGTGATTCACGCCGAGGCGCTGTTCCAGGCGCTCGCGGCGCCTGCGCGGGGTCACCCGTAATGAAACAGGATCTCGCAGTCAGCCTCGTCTACATCGCCTACGCGGTGGGATTGCTGCTGACCTTCGGCACCGTGCTGACCTGGGTGGAGCGCAAACAGGCGGCGATCATGGCGGACCGTATCGGCGCCAACCGGGCGTATGTGCGTATTCCGTTTACGCAGGTCAGACTGATCTGGCTGGGCCTGTTCCATGGTCTGGCTGACGGTCTGAAGATGCTGCTGAAGGAAGACTTCAAGGCCGTGCCCTACGACCGGCTGGCTTATGCGCTTGGGCCGTGGGTGACCTTCGTGCCGGTCATGCTGGTGTTCGCGGTGATCCCGTTTGGCGGCACGCTGGATCCCGGGCGACTGTTCCCGAGCCTCGCTGACTGGTTTGGCGGGCGTACGTATGCGATGCAGATCGCGCCCATCGATGCGGGCCTGCTCATCGTTTTTGCGTTCAGCGGCATCACGATTATCGGCACGATGCTCGCGGGCTGGTCTTCGGATAACAAGTTCTCGATGCTCGGTGCCCTGCGTGCCGGCTCGCAGCTGATTTCCTACGAGCTCGTGATGGGGCTGACCGTACTCGGATTACTGCTGATCTACGGCACGGCGAACCTGGTCTCCGTGGTCGAGCAGCAGTCGGGCACCGTGCTCGGGTTCCTGCCGGCCTGGGGCATCGTCTACCAGCCGTTTGCGGCGCTGTTGTTCCTCACCGCATCCATTGCCGAGAACAAGCGCATCCCGTTCGACCTGCCGGAGGCCGAGTCGGAACTGATCGCGGGGTACTTCACCGAATACAGCGCGATGAAGATGGGCTTGTTCATGTTCGCCGAGTTCATCGAGATCGCGATCGTCGCGGCATTGTTCACGACGCTGTTCCTGGGCGGTTACAACCTGCCCTGGATGAGTGACAGCGGTTTCGTGTTTCCCGGTGGTCGAGTCGTCGAAATGAGTCATGGCTGGGTCGTGCTGATCCAGGTGCTGACCTTCCTGCTCAAGGTGTTTGTGCTCTGCAGCTTCCAGATCCTGGTCCGCTGGTCGCTGCCGAGGTTCCGCTGGGACCAGCTGTTGCGGTTTGCGTGGAAGTTCATGCTGCCGCTTGCGATCGCCAATCTCGTCGTGACCGTGTTTGCGGTCTGGGCGCTGACATGAGGCCGTGCCCGTGAGCAGCCGCAAGCCCTACGTGCGCCGCAAGTACTGGAACGAGCCGGAGATGAGCTGGTGGGAGCGACTCTACCTGTTCGAGGTCATGCGTGGGCTGTCGATCACCAGCGGCGTCTTCCTGCGAAACATGGCCAAGTGGGTCACCGGTCGCAAGGGCGCGCTGACGGCCTACTACCCCGAAGAGATACGTGCCGACTACGCCGCCGGCAACCGGGGCAAACACATTCTTACGCGGCGACCGGACGGTCGGCCACAGTGCGTCGCCTGCAACATGTGCGCCACGGTCTGCCCGGCGAAGGTCATCGAGATCGACGCCGCCTTCGACCCTGACGACCCGGCCCACCCGAAGTACCCGCAGCGCTTCGAGATCGACTATTCGCGCTGCGTTTTCTGCGGCCTGTGCGTCGAGGCCTGCCCGGAGGATGCGATCCGCATGGTCAAGGAGACACCGGGGCTGCCCGGCTTTGATCGCGACCGCATGTGGATCGGCAAGGAAGAACTGCTGAACTGGCAGCCGCACCAGGATGTCGCCAAGCCGTATCCGGGCGCCGGGGACCCGTCATGAGCGTCGCGGACCTGCTGCTTTACCTGTTTGCCGGCGGAGCGCTGCTCGGCGGTCTGCTGATGCTGGTGGCGCGTCACCCGATGCACGTCGCGCTGGCGCTGATCGGCTCGATGCTCTCGCTCGCCGGTATCTACGCAGCGCTCGGCGTGCATGTCGTCGCGGTTTTTCAGGTGCTGATTTACGTCGGTGCCGTCATGGTGTTCATGGTCTACGCGATCATGCTGCTTGATGTGCGCGATCCATCGTTCCTGCGGCGCTACAGCAGCGTGCTGGTCCCGGGTGTGGTATTCGGGGCGCTGCTGGCGGCCTTGCTGGGCTATGTCATCGCGCGCGGCGGTATCGCCGCGGCGCCCGCGGTCGAGGAAGCCGGAATGTCCAGTGCCTACCTCATCGGGCCGTTCTCACGGGAGTTCCTGCAGGACTACTGGCTGCACTTCGAGCTCACCTCGGTACTGCTGGTCGCTGCGGTCGTCGCCGCGATCGCGGTGCTCAAGGGAGGAGGGAAGAACAATGGATCATAGCCAGCTGCTGCTCGGGCTGAGCATCGCGCTGTTTGCGATCGGACTGGTTGGCGTGATGATTCGCGCGAACGCACTCGTGATGTTGATGTGCATGGAACTGATGCTCAACGGCGTGATCCTGAGCCTCGTCCTGTTCTCCATGCAGACGGCGACGCTGTCCGGCGCGGTGCTGGTATTCCTGATCTTCGTCGTTGCAGCCGCCGAAATAGCGATCGCGATCCCGATCGTCCTGCTGCTGTCGCGACAGCGTCATTCGCTCGACGTCGGGGCATACCGGAGTCTCGAGGGATAGGCCACGATGAACCTGCTGTCCATCATCGTCCTGCTGCCGCTGATCGGCTTCCTGCTCAACGGACTGCTCGGCCCGCGCCTGGGCAAGTCGTTCGTGACGGTGGTCGGCTGTGGACTGCCCATCCTGGCGTTTTTTGCAGTCGTAAGGGCGTTCCTGTTACTTCAGGCGGGCGGTGGCGAGACGCCACTCATCGAGGTGGCCTACACCTGGGCCAGCGTCGGCGAGAGCCGATTCGACATTGCGTTCTATTTCGACCGGCTCAGCGCGGTAATGGCGCTGATCGTCACCGGCGTCGGTTCGTTGATCCACGTGTACTCGACCGGTTACATGAAGGATGACCCGAGCTACGCGCGCTATTTCGCCTACCTGAACCTGTTTCTTTTTTTCATGCTGATGCTGGTGCTCGGCCGGTCGTTGCTGGTCTGTTTCGTCGGCTGGGAAGGCGTCGGCCTTGCTTCCTACCTGCTGATCGGGTTCTGGTTCCAGGATCTGGAGAAAGCTGCGGCCGGCAAGAAAGCCTTCATTACGAACCGCATCGGTGATGCAGGCTTTCTGCTTGGCATGTTCCTGATCTATCACACGCTTGGCACGCTGGAGATGGACCAGATCAACGCCGCCTTCGCCGGACCGGTTCTGCCGGCCGTTTCCGCGAGCCTCATCGGCCTGCTGCTGTTTATCGGCGCGACCGGCAAGAGCGCGCAGATTCCGCTGCACGTCTGGCTGCCGGACGCGATGGCGGGCCCGACCCCGGTGTCGGCACTGATCCATGCGGCAACGATGGTGACCGCCGGGGTCTACCTGATTGCACGGCTCAACGGCGTCTATCAGCACGCGCCGGAGGCCTCGCAGGTGATCGCGGTGATCGGCGTGCTGACGGCGTTCTTCGCAGCGACGATTGCGATCGTGCAGACTGACATCAAGAAAGTGCTGGCTTACTCGACGATCTCGCAGCTCGGCTTCATGTTCGTCGCACTCGGTGTCGGGGCCTACGGTGTCGCGGTTTTCCACCTCTACACGCATGCTTTCTTCAAGGCCTGCCTGTTCCTTGGCGCCGGCAGCGTCATTCACGCACTTGGTGGTGAGCAGGACATCCGTCGCATGGGCGGGCTGGCGAAACGCATACCGATCACTTTCGTGACGTTCGCTGTCGCAACCGCCGCGATCGCCGGCATTCCGCCGCTGGCTGGCTTCTTTTCAAAAGACGAAATCCTCTGGTTCGCGTTCGCGAGCGAGTCGGGCGGATCGCCACTGCTCTGGCTGGTCGCTTCGGGCACGGCACTGCTGACGGCGTTCTACATGTTCCGTCTGCTATGGCTCACCTTCCTGACCCCCTCGCGCATGAGCCAGGAGGCGGAGCACCACGTTCATGAATCGCCAGTCTCGATGACCGGTGTACTGATCGTGCTGGCCGTGCTTTCGGCCATCGGCGGTTTCGTATCGATACCGCATTTCCTCGAGTCACTCCTGCCGCTGCCGGCGGTTGACCATAGGCTCGAGCACTTCGAGACGCCGCTGATCGTGTTGTCGGTCGTGCTGGCACTGGCCGGCCTCGCCGCTGCGGTATTTGTCTATGGAAAGGGTCTCGCGCGCGGTGACGCACTGGCCGCTCGATTTCCGCGCGCGCACCGGCTGCTTGGCGGCAAATACTTCATCGACGAGTTGTACCAGGCGACACTGGGCCGGCCATTGCACTGGATATCGGAGCGGATTTTCCTCGGCGTCGGTGACCGCTTTCTTATTGACGGTTCGCTCAATGGCATGGCGGCACTCGCGCAGCGCGCGGCAGGGCGCCTGAGCCGGGTGCAGACCGGGAACCTGCAGTTTTACCTGCTGCTTGCGGTGCTGGGCGTTGTCGCCTGCCTCGCCTGGGTGTGGCGCAATGGCTGACTCGACGCTGCTCAATCTCGTTCTCTGGCTGCCGATGTTTGGCATCGCGGTGATTACGCTGCTGCCGAAGGGCACGGATTCGATGGTGCGTGCGTTCTCGCTGGCCCTGACGCTGCTGCAACTGCTGATTACGGCTGTGCTGTATTTTCACTTCGACCCGAGCGAGCCCGGGCTGCAGTTCGCCACCAATGCGCCCTGGATTCGCGAGTGGGGGGTTAATTACAGTATCGGCCTCGATGGCATCAATGTACTGCTGGTGGCGCTGACGGCGTTTCTTGGGCCGCTGGTTGTCGCCGGCGCCTTCTCGGCAATACAGAAGGATGTCAAGCTCTTCTATTCGATGGTGTTCCTGATCCAGTTCGCGATGCTGGGAACCTTCCTCGCACAGGATCTTTTCCTGTTCTACATTTTCTGGGAAGCGATGTTGATCCCGATGTTCCTGATCATCGGCATCTGGGGTGGCGAACGACGCATCTACGCCACGATCAAATTTGTGCTCTACACGGCATTCGGCAGCATCCTGATGCTCGCCGCGCTGATCTACCTCGTCTACTCACTGCAACAGGGCAGCGGAATCACCTCGTTCGCCTTTGCGGATCTTTATCGCAACGAACTGCCGTTGCAGAAGCAGGTCTGGCTGCTGGCCGCATTCGGGCTGTCTTTTGCGATCAAGGTGCCGATGGTGCCGTTGCACACCTGGTTGCCGGATGCGCACGTCGAGGCACCGACCGCAGGTTCCGTGATCCTGGCCGGTGTACTGCTGAAAATGGGTACCTACGGTTTCATGAAGCTGGGCTTCCCGCTGTTCCCCGATGCGACGCGGGCAATGACACCGTTGCTGATGACGCTCGCAGTGATCAGCATTGTCTACGGCGCCTGTCTCGCGCTCGTGCAGACTGACATCAAGAAAATCATCGCGTATTCGTCGATCAGCCATCTTGGCTATGTCATGCTCGGACTGGTCAGTCTCGACCTGTTGGGCATACAGGGGGCCATCATCCAGATGGTCAGCCACGGACTGATCGCCGGTGGCCTGTTCCTGATGGTCGGAATGATTTACGAGCGCTGTCATACGCGCGACCTCGCCGCGTATGGTGGTCTTGCACGACTGCTGCCGGTCTTCGCCGTGTTCTTCACGATCCTGACACTGGCGTCGATCGGGCTTCCCACGACCAGTGGGTTCACCGGCGAGTTCATGGTGCTGCTCGGCGCGTTTAACGCGGCCTGGCCGCAATACGAGGCGGGCAACACTCTGCCGCTCGTACTGGCAGTGCTCGCGGTCTCCGGCGTCGTGCTCGGCGCGCTCTACATGCTCTGGCTTGCCCAGCGCCTGCTGTTCGGCGAGGTCAAGGCGCCGCACCAGCCCTTGAGCGACCTGAATGCGCGCGAGCGGGTCATCCTGACGGCGATTGTGCTCGCGGTTTTCGCGATCGGTATCTATCCCGAGGAGCCCCTGAGTAAAACCGAGCTGGCGGCGCAGGAGTATCAGCAGATCGTGATGGGCGCCGGCGGTAACCCATGGAGCCCGCGATGAACTGGCATGATGTATTGATCGCGATGCTGCCGGAGCACCTGCTCCTGGTGGGTGTCCTGCTGTTGCTTGGTCTTGAAATCGCCAGTGGCAAGGTGCGCGACGGATTCGCGATCGCCGTTACCGCGGTCGCGGCGGCGACGGCCGCGGCGTGGATTCTCTACACGCGCGGCTACGTCGGCGCGCCGTTTCTCGATCACTACACGGTTGATCCGATGGCGTTTATTGCAAAGGCGGCAATCCTGGCGCTTACGCTGCCCGTTTTGCTCGTCTCACGGGATGACTTCGCCGACAATCGCTACTATGCGCTGCTGCTCAGCTCGCTCTATGGCGCTTGCCTGGTCATTTCATCGAACAGCTTCCCGACACTGTTCCTGGGCCTCGAGCTCATGTCGCTGCCGGTCTATGTCCTCGTGCTGATAGCTTTTGCCCGTCCGGAAAGCAGCGAGGCGGCGCTGAAGTACCTGGTCCTCGGGGGCGCGGCCACGGCAACGTTTCTGATGGGCGTTTCGCTGCTCTACGGCGCGAGCGGTTCGCTCGCGATCACGGCCTTCGCAAACGGTCTCGAGAGTTCGCAGCCGCTCGCGATCGCCGGCAGTGTGCTGGTCGTCGCGGCGCTGTTTCTGAAAGCGGCGGTCGTTCCGTTTCATGCGTGGGCGCCCGATGCGTATGAAGGTGCCAGTGTGCCGGTGACCGCCTACATGGCCACCGTGATCAAGGCGGGCGTTCTGCTCGCCGCGCTGCGGCTGTTCGGTGAGGCACCCGTGCTGAGGCCGATGGCGGGCCTGCTCGCGATACTGCCTCTGATTTCCATCGTCTGGGGCAATCTCGGCGCCATCCGGCAGACGAGCTTCCGGCGCATGATCGCCTACTCGTCGATTGCCCACGCCGGCTATCTGTTTTATGCGTTCCTCGGTGAGGGCGAGACACGTTACGAGGCGGTGGTGTTCTACCTGGTCGTCTATGGCGTGATGAACCTGCTCGCCTTCGCCGCGCTGCCGCGCGGTGCCGACGATGCGGGTACAGACCAGCTGGAATCCCTGAAGGGCCTTTTCCATCGTCAGCCGTTTGCCGCGCTGATGATCGCAGTGGCCATGCTTTCCCTGGCCGGGATACCGCCGCTGCCGGGGTTTGTTGCCAAGTTCCTGATATTCAAGAACGTGCTCGCAGCCGGCTATACGACCTATGCCGTGCTTGGCCTGGTCGCCAGCTACCTCGGCATTTATTTCTACCTGCGCGTCATTCAGTACATGTTCATGACAGCGGAGGCGCCGAGCGCCGCGCGCGGAGAGCCGCGACGCCTGGTCCTGCTCGCGAGTCTGCTGTGCCTGGTGCCAGCCGTGCTGTTGAGCGTGTCTCCGGGCTGGCTGCTCGATAAGCTCTGAGCCGGGCCAGCGCGTCCTGCCCGGTCAGGCCCCGGCGCGCCGGGCAATTGGCGAATACATGTCGAGTACCTGGAGTCTCGCCGCCTGCAGGCGTTCGGAGACGACGCCGAGAAGCCGGTGCATGATCTTGTAGCCGAATCCCGTGTCGTGCCGGCACGTCTCGAGCAGCGCATAACCATCGAATGCGAGCACGTCGACCGGTTCGATCGCCCGCGCCTGGAAGCGCTTCCCACCGCCCATGATGACCGCGGACCAGCCGAGCTCGTCGCCACCTTCGAGGGTGTTTATTCGGAGTTCCTGAGCCTGCACGATCATTTCGAGCGCGACACGCCCCGAAAGTATCAGGAAGAACTCGTGTTTCTCGTCGCCCTCCCTGAACAGGATCTCGCCCGCCTCGTACCGGACTCTGCGTGCAAGGCCGGCCAGGGTCGCGCAATGCTCCGGCGTGAGTCCCTCGACGAAAGGATGTTGCTGAACAGCGCTTAAGATCTCTTCGGTCATTTTCTGTCCCCTTTCCGGCGCCAGGTGGCCGTTGCGGCCGACACCTGCATCGCATTGTACGCCCGTCGTGGGGCGCACGGGCAAGCGGCGGTCGAACGCAGAGGGCAGGTCGCTGCCCTGTCGATTCGGGCAGCAGAAATCGATGGTGTTCAGTTCGGCTCCGGTGCTATTTTTCGCCGCCGTAAGCCAGGCAGCCTGGCGGCGATCCGCGTAGACTCAGGGATCTCCGGGGCCCCGGTCACCGAAAGGGCGGGGAGACACGCCCGTAGATCACCACGCCAGGGGTCACGCGCAGCCTCGCAATCGGCTGTACCCGCCGGCAGGGACCCGCCGGCATTCGACCGGTGACTGTGCTCATCATTAGGAGACTCGCTTGAAACTGAACCCGCCTGGCCCTGGTTCGTTACTCGATCGCGCGAACGAGGGCTCGAACTGGCGCGAGGCACGGCGGCGTTTTCGCCCGCTCGCCTCATTGGCGCTGTTTTACATCGTCTCGGGCGGCCTGCTGAGAATCGTGCTCTGGGCAGCCTTTGGCCACGCTCAGGGTATCCCGGCAGTTCGAATGCCGGCCGTGCTGGCCGGGGGCGCGATCAATGACCTCGTTGAGTCGCTGTACCTTCTTGCGCCGTTGACGCTCTACCTGTTTCTGGTCAGCGACCGCTGGTACTGCAGCCGTGCCAACCGCGTTCTGCTTGCAGCCGGAACTCTGCTGACCGTGTTCGGCGTGCTTTTCATCCGCATTGCCGAATACTTCTTTTTCGAAGAATTCGATGCGCGGTTCAATGTCGTGGCCGTGGATTACCTGATTTTCCCTGCCGAGGTCATCGGGGATCTCTGGACCGAATACCCGATCGTGCGACTGTGCGCTGGCGCCGCATTGATTTCGGCGCTGCTGGCCCCGCTTCTGATGCGACTGATGAGGTCGAGCTTTGGCGTGACAAGCCGGCTGCGCTCCCGATTGGCACCCTTTGCAGCCTACGCCGTGATGCTTGCCGCCGCGATCACCTGGTATCCGACCAATGCGCTGTCCCTGTCGGCTAACCGCGTCGAAAACGAGCTCGTGCAGAATGGTGACAGCAGCTTTTTCCGGGCCGTCAGCAAGAGTGAGATCGACTATCGGACTTATTACCCGACCGCGGATTCGGATCAGAACCGGCAATTGTTGATGGCCAGGCTCGAAGTCGACGGCGGCAAAGCCGCGGCGCCCGGCGGGGAAGGACTGAATCGAGACTACGGGACCCGACCCGGCGGGTTGGGACGGATGAACGTCATCGTCGTGGTCTGTGAGTCATTTGGGGCCGAGTTCAGTCGGCTTTACGGCTCCGAGCGAGATCTGATGCCGAACTTTGACCGATTCGCACAACAGGGGATCTGGTTCAGTCAGGCGTACGCAACCGGTACCCGAACGGTGCGAGGGCTGGAGGCAATCACGGCCTCGTTCCCGCCGATTCCGACGGTTTCGATCCTGCGCCGACCTGGTTCGGAGCACATCAGCAACTGGGGGTCGGTGATGCGCGACCTGGGGTACAGCACGAGCTTCCTGTACGGCGGCTATGGGTACTTCGACAACATGAATCACTTTTTCGGAGAAAACGGTTTCGAGTTGCTCGACCGTCAGCAGGTTCCCTCGCCCGTGCGCTTCGAAAACGTCTGGGGCGTCAGTGACGAGGACCTGTTCGACATGGCGCTTGAACACTTCGATCAGCGTGCGCAGACCGGTCGCCCGTTTTTCTCAATGGTCATGACGACGTCCAATCACAAACCGTATACCTTCCGCGAAGGTGTGCCGGGCGTTCCGGCGGAGGGTGGCGGCAGAAAAGCCGGCGTGCGTTATGCCGACTTCGCCCTCGGCTATTTCCTCGAGCAGGCGTCGAAGCGCGACTGGTTCAACAATACGCTGTTCGTCGTGGTCGCCGATCACGGCGCTCGTGTCTACGGTCAGGCGGAAATTCCACTGCGTTCGTATGAAATTCCGTTGATGCTCTACTCACCGGGACACCTCGCGCCGGCGCGCGTCGATACGCTGGTCAGCCAGATAGACATTGCGCCGACGGTACTCGGAATGCTGGGCCTGCCTTATCGCGCACCGTTTTTTGGCCAGGACGTGCTGAATTCGCCGGACCAGGATCGGATCGCGCTGTTCAGCCACAATCATGACATCGCGATCTACCGAAATGGCAGGATCTCGCTGTTCGGCCTGCAGGCGGATCCGGTGACGCTTTCCTATGATCACGCGACGGATCAATACACGCCAGAGGCGACTGACGTAGAGCTCGAAAAGCTGGGAATTGCGTATTTTCAGTCGGCTTACGAATTATTCGAACGCCACGCCTACTAGCGGAAAATGACGTGCGGCGGCGAATTTCCCGGCTCGGTCAGCTTGACAGGCAGCGATCAGGGTTCGGTCGCACAACTGGCCACGCATGAACGGCGGAAAGCTGGACTGTCCGGCAATTGGGTTAACCTTGCCGGATGATATCCGTCGAGCCGCCGAAGGAAGGGCCAGGGGCGCATTCGTATCAGCCGCATGGATCGCCGGTGGTGCGTGGACTGTTCTTTATCGCGGGGCTGCTTTCACTCGGTTTCGGAATCGCCGGGATATTTCTCCCGGTACTGCCGACCACGCCACTGGTGCTGCTCGCAGCGGCCTGCTTCGCGCGGAGTTACCGGCCTTTCCATGAATGGCTGCTTGGACATCGCGTTTTCGGTCCGATGATCGACGAGTGGCAAAGGCATCGCAGCATTCCCTACCGGAGCAAAATCATCGCGATCGTGACGATGGGCCTCACCCTGGGTGTATCGATCGTGTTTTTCGTGCAGCCGGCGTGGTTGAAGGGACTCCTGGTGTTGCTGGGCGTGGGTCTCGCCGCCTGGTTGTATCGAATCCCGTCGAGGGATCGCCCGACGTGAGTCCATCCCGCGGTTTTGCAGCGGTCGCTGAAGCGGACGCACGCGTGCTGATCCTCGGGTCATTGCCGGGACGGGTCTCACTCCGGGAGCTGCAGTATTATGCCCAGCCGCAGAATGCGTTCTGGAAAATCATGGGTGAATTCTTTGGCGCGTTTCCGGCGCTGCCCTACGAAGAGCGGCTGCGGGTGCTGACCGCAAATCGTGTCGCGCTCTGGGATGTCTGCGCGTTGGCCGAGCGGCCGGGCAGCCTCGACAGCTCTATTTGCAAGGCATCGGTTGTTCCGAACGACTTCCCGGGATTTCTTGCCGCGCATCGGCAGATTGGATTGATCTGCTTCAATGGCATGAAAGCCGCGAGCCTGTACCGGCAGATCGTATTGCCCGAACTGCCTGCCGGGATGAAGTCAATTCCGCGTGAGATCCTGCCGTCGACGAGTCCCGCGCATGCGGCCATGCGCTTCGAAGAGAAACGGGCGCACTGGTCAATCGTGCAAGGCGCCGCAAACGCTGCGACGCCGTTGGGTCGCTCGCTGCTATCATGATTGCCCTGACTCGTTCACGGTTATACGACTATGCGAACCCTTAAAGGAAAGACCATCATCGTCACCGGTGCCTCGGCTGGCGTCGGCGAAGCGACCGCCCGGCAGTGCGTGGCGCAGGGCGCCAACGTGGTGCTGGCCGCAAGAGACCGGAAAGCACTCACGGCGCTGGCCAGGAAGCTGGGCAAAAGGGCCCGGGCGGTCCCCACCGATGTTTCCAGGCTCGGCGATTGCCGGGCACTGGTCCAGGCAAGCGTCGATGCCTTCGGCGGCATCGACGGCCTGGTCAACAACGCCGGTTACAATTGCCGTGGCGCGGTTGAAGCGGTTCCGCTGGCCGACATGATGCGCATCCTGGACGTCAACCTGAAAGCGCCGATCCGGCTGAGCAAACTCGTGTTGCCGCATCTGCGCGCAAGCGGCGAGGGCGCGATCGTCAACGTGGCATCACTGGCCGGGCGCGTGCCCCTGGACCACGAAGCGACGTATTCGGCCAGCAAGTTCGGTTTGCGTGGCTTTTCGATGGCGATGGCCGAAGAACTGGCGGGCTCCGGCATCACCGTGTCGCTGGTATCTCCCGGCCCGATCGAAACGGGTTTCATCATGGACGACATCGACAACGTACCCGATCTGGTGTTCTCGCAGCCGATGAGCACGGCCGACGAAGTCGCGGCGGCCGTCGTCGCTTCGCTGAAAGATGGCCGGCGCGAGCGCGTGATGAATTTTGCCTCCGGCATACTTTCACACATCATCTACCTGGCGCCCGCGATTCGAACCGCACTGAAGCCAGTCATGGAGGAAAAGGGGCGCAAGGCCAAGGCTGAATACATGGCGAAAAGCAGCGGCTGACGGGTCGGCGACCCCAGCCGGCCGAGGCCCTTCGCGGCCGTTCCCAATGCCGCAGGCCGGGTCATCGTCGATCATGGCGCGCGCGAAGCGCCCGACAGCACCCGGATCCGGGCCTGCCGCCGCAGCGCACTGAGCGAGCTGACAGTCGGCCAAAGCAGCTCCCGCGCGGCCTGATCGCCCCGCTGCAGCGCGCGCAGCATTCGCAGGGGCATTGGCCCGCGATCGAGCCCGGCCATGACGGCCTCAAAGACGGCCTCCTTGCCGGCGCTCAGCGACGGACCCGCCAGCACTCGCGGGCCGGCGATCAGGAAACAGTCCAGGTCGCCAAACGACACGAGCATCGGCTTGCCGGAAGGGCGGAAACGGGCCGGCTGCGCGGCCGGCCAGGGACCGCTCGATGTTCCTCGCAACGCAGGCGCCCATGTCGAGCGCGTGATAGGCCTGCTTCGAAGCAGGTGTCGGTAGCGCGGCCGCATCACCGGCGATGTAGATTTCAGGGTGCGTTGATACCTGCAGGCATTCGTCGACCGGCGCCCAGTCGCCCGGAGGCGCCAGGCCGCTCTCATTCAGCAGTGGCGAAGGAGCGGGGCCCCCGGTCCATATCGTGAGGTCCGACGGCAGATTTGTCTTGTCGCGCAGCGTCACCGACTTCGCGTTGATTCTTCGCACCGGTGACTTGAGGCGCACCTCGACCGCGTGGCGCCTGCATAGCCGACGCAGGTAAGTGCCCAGCACCGCCGGGGTGCCCGGCAGCAGTCGAGTGCGGGCCTCGAGGAGGGTGATTCGCAGCGTGCCGTCCCGGAAGCGCCGTAAGACCTCGCCAAGTGCCTCGATACCTTCAAGGCCGCCGCCGACGATGACGAGGTTTCCCGGCTTACGACGGGCTGCGAGTCTCGCCAGTCGTTTGCCAATCCGGCTGCATTGCTCCACGGATTTGAATGGCATGGCATGCTCGGTAACGCCGCTGACGCCATGTGTTGTGTCGACCCCGCCGACTGCGACGACGAGCGCATCGTAGGTGAGGGTGCGCCGGCGTCGGGTGCGCGCCTTGCGAGCGGTCGGGTCGATCGCCGTAACGGTTTCACGCAGAAAAGAATGACCGGCTCGCTGCATGGCCGCGGCCAGCGGCAGGCGCAGTGACTCCGGTGTCTTTACCCCGGAAATCAGTTCGTGAATGCCGGGCAGGAACTCAAAGTAACCCCTTCGATCGACCAGCGTGACGGCGTAACGATCGGCGGTCAGCATCTGCGCGCAGGTGAGGCCGGCAAAACCCCCACCCAGGATCAGCACGCGCGGCCGTGCGGCCGAACTCATTCGTCCTCCCGCGAAAGGCGTGTCGTCGCTTCGCCGTCGGAATCGATGCTGATGTTGATGACCATTGGCCGGCAGCACACCTGGCAGTCCTCGATGTATTGCTGGCCGAGTTCGGATTCGTCGACCAGTAATTCGATCGGCTCGCCGCAATACGGGCAACTGTCTCGTCGACTCAGCAGATTCATTGCTCGAAAATCCCTGGCTTCATGGGGCCGGTGGCAAATCAACGGGCGATCGGGACTCCGCGCGACGGTTGATCTCGCTGACCAGGCCATCGATCTGCGCCTCGATCTGGCGACGCATCAATACGGGTCCGATGAGTGGCGGCACCCAGAACGCGGGTTCAATGACGGCCTGGTACTCAATCCGGCAGCCGGCCTCCGCGCCGCTGATGTGCCAGCGACCGTGCATCTGACGGAGATTCCCTTCCAATCGACTGAAGGTAATCTGCCGCGGTGGATCCACCGATACCGCCAGGGTCACATCGAATGCGAAGGTAAAGAAACCGGCGACGGCGCGGCCGACCTGACGCAGCCGAATGGGTTCGCCCGGTGCACTGACAACGCGACTGGACTGCATGTCCGGGATGAACTCCGAGAGGTGATCAAAATCCGCGAGTACGGCATAACAAACCTCGTTGGGCGCCGGAACCTCGATCCGCGATTCGATCTGTACGGCCGAGCCCGCGGGAGTCACCTCGGTACGGAGCGATTCGCCGGAGTCGGCGTTCAGCAGTCGCGGCAACAGCAGCAGGCCAAGTGCCACGACGCGACAACCCGCGACACGGTGAGTGTCAGCTACCCTGGCTCGATAACGAGCGACTGCCGGGCCAGTCCGCCGGGGTACGGGTTGCCATGGCCAATGCAAGCCGGCACGAGCGATCATCGTCCCGGCGGCGGCGCGCAGGGAGACGTGATCGGTAAGAGATTCGTGCCGCAATCAGATCTCGATACGCGCGGTGCCAGCTTCGTTGTCCACGGTCGCGTGGACGTCTAAGAACTGCAGTTCAGGCTTTGCCCCGTAGACCTTGCTCATGCGTTCGAACCAGGCTTCGTCATAGAATGACCGCGCCACTTCCTCCGAATCCCATTCGTAGATACCCCCGCCGTGAGTTTCGTTTCCGGCGAAATATTTCCTGCGCAGGCCGGGAATACCCTGGTAACGGGGCACGGAGTCCCCGAGCACGACGCGAAGTTTCTGCGGGGTCAGGCCCGGCGGCAGCGGAAAGCGCACGACAGTAATACAGCGCATCGGGGATCTCCTTGATGAATCCGCGAACCATGGTACCGCGCTTGCCCTCAATCCGTGTGTGTGCGCCCGGCACGTGCGCAAATGGAACCGGCTGATATCATTGTCCACCGACTCGAGACAGCGGCTGATGAGGAAACGGCATGCGCAATCGGTCGAATCCCATGCGCTAGGCCATGACGCAGTGGGCAAGAGGCGGCCGGCCACTCAAAGGCGGCTCTTCCCTGAGAAGCCAGGCGGGCCAGTCTTGCAGTCGCAGGACTACGGTCGGTCTTTGTTGAAGTCGATTTCGATAAACTGCACGATGGCGCGAAACAGCTGTTCGAGCGGAAAAGTCGTGGGATCCGGCCGTGCCCCGAGGATCTTGTGCTCTGATTCGAAGGTCATGGCCGCGCCCCAGTGATCTGAATTCACGTAGGCAAGCAGGGTTGATCCCGGAATCACGGCATCGGCTGCGATGACCTGACCATCGTTGCGCGGGTCGCTCTGCGCGAGCATTTTCCAGGTGGATTCCAGTCCGCGGGCAATGTGCTCCCGTGTCGTAAACGCGGCCATCGAATAATATCGCACGTGGGTGGGCAGCTCGATCGTCTCGAGCCAATGCGTTCGCGTGTCCGGTGCCAGGCTGGCCAGCACCTTCCCGTCGCCGGGCGGGCAGTTCGGGTAGGGTAGCTTTCCGAACAGTACCCGATATGTCGAATCCGCTTTCGCCGCGAGCGGGGTGCCAAACACCGGCCCGGCGACACTGACCATTGCATCGACGCGGCTGGCTTCGCTCGGGAAATCGACGAGAAACTGAAGGATATCGATTGCACCCTTGGAGTAACCGATCAGGACCAGTGCCTCGTCGTCCTCAAGCGGGAGGTCTTTGAGTGCCTCGGCAATCTGCCGGGCATTATGTTCGGTGCCTGAGCGACCGCCGACGACCAGCGTGCGTACATTGGTGCCACCGGCCAGGAGGCGGGCGGCCCCGGCGGAGAACGGTCGCGCAGCCTCGCCCGTGCATTCGCTGAACGCGCCGGTGACCAGCACGATGGTTGCTGGTTTCGACAGGACTGGCACATTGCTCTGAACGCCCGCGACCTGTGGTTCATCCGCCAGGCGCCAGAGCCAGCGCTCGCAGTCGACATCATCGCTTGACGTCCGCCCGTCGGCCTGCATGGTCGAGCAAAACGTCTCCCGGAACGCGCTGCGGCCATCTCGCAGCGGCGGCGCACCGTCGATCGTCCTTACACGCAGCGGCGTTGTCAGAAGGTCCGAGGTCGTGGGTGCCGCGGCGCAGCCGCCCAGCAGCAGCAACGCCACGGCGATCGTCGCTGTTCCTGTCCTCGGGACTGAAAAATCGTTCAGCATTGCGGCGCTCTCGGGTGGTTGCACGGCCAGTCACGGAAAATGCGCTCATCGCCGGTCACTCGAGTCCCGGCAAGGCGTGAGACCATAGCGACCCTCTCCGTAGGCCGCAAGCCGTAAGCCGTAAGTCTCGAACCAAACGTCCGCCCGGATTTTCATCACGGCAGGGGCGGCTGGCGGCACTTCGACGGACCGGTGCGCTATCCTTCGCGGCAGAGTGGGTACGGCAATAGACAAGATGAAATTCTTCCGGGCAGTCATCGCGCTGGTGTGCGCTTTTTTCTTTGTCGGCTGCGCAGGTACGGCCGGGCCATACCAGCCGCCTGAATTGACGCCGGTCGACCTGCCGCGCGTGCAGTCGCAATCACGCAATGGGGTCACGACCCGGATCACGATACCCAACGAAGCGGACGCCGAACGGTTTTTCGGGCGGCCGCTGGCGGAGCACGATATACAGCCCATCTGGCTGCGAATCGAAAACGACAGCGACTTCGGCTACTGGTTGATGCCCATTGCGATCGACCCGGATTATTACTCGCCGGACGAGGTGGCGTTCGCAGCCGGAGGCGGGATGAGCAAGGAGGACCGCGAGGCTTTCGCAAGAGCGCTGACCGCGAGGGCGATACCGTTTTTCCTCAAGCCGCACAGCGTCAACGAGGGATTCGTTTACGCGTCCTACCGGCGCGGGGGACGGTTCGTGGACGTGCGACTGGCCGTGGACGCGCGCACGCCGGGCCAGGTCCAGAGTGAGCGCTTCCGTTTTGCCGTGTTGTTGCCGACGCAGGGATTCGACTACGAACTCTCGGAACTACGACGGTTGTATGCCCGGCGCGACGAACTGCCGGACCTTACGGTCAGCGAGTTGCAGATGGAATTGCGCAGCCTGCCGTGCTGCTCGACCGATGAGTCCGGAACGGGGCACGGCGATCCGCTCAATGTCGTGTTGGTCGGTACTGGCGAGGATACGCTGGCTGCGTTGATCAGCAGTGGCTGGGATCTGACCGAGGCCATCACGGCCGAAAGTGTGCGCAAGATGATAGGCGCGGCCATTGCCGAGAATGAGTACATCACTGCGCCGATCAGCTCGCTCTACCTGTTCGGTCGCAAGCAGGACGTCGCGCTGCAGCGTGGTCGATCGACCATCTCACAGCGCAATCACATGAGGCTCTGGCTGGCGCCGTTCCGTTGCGAGGGGCGGCCGGTCTGGGTGGGTCAGGTCAGCCGCGACATCGGCGTGAAAGTCACCAGTAAATCGGCGACGCTGACCACGCACATCATCGATCCGGTGGTCGATGAGTCGCGCGAGTATCTGCTGCACAGCCTGCTTTTCAATGAATTCGTCGAGGCGTTCGCGTTTGGCCGTGGCGCAGGAACCGCGTCCAGCGACGGGCCGGGCTTTAACCTCGTCGGCGACCCCTATGTCACCGACGGCATGCGAATGATCGTATTTCTGTCGCGGGACCCGGTGCCTCTCGAGCAGAGCCGCAACCTGTCGTGGAACGAGTCAACCGACCCGATTCTTGAAGGCAAAGGCGAGCCCGCAAGCGTCCCGCCGCCGAAATAGCTACATGGCACCTCGCGGGGTCATTGGCTGAGCAGCCCCACATTGCTGGTGAACAGCCGCTTCAGTGCTTCCATCTACCGTCCTCATCCAGGCCACGGATTCCAATATACGGATGTAGCGCCGTCGCTGAACTGTGTCAGTTGTGGTTGGCCACGATGCGGTGAGCGATTTTCCGGGTGACCGGTACCTTCGGTTTTAGCGTAGTCTGATTTGCAGACTCAATTGAAACGATTTGGACGGATACATGAACACTCTGTCGCAGGCGGAAGTGAAGGCCCTGCATGAGGCGCTGGATGACGAGTACCGCTCCTGGGCGACTTATGATCAGGTCATCTCGGATTTTGGCGAGGTGCGACCGTTCAGCAACATCCGCGATGCCGAAGCGCGACACATCGAGGCGCTCAGCCGGTTATTCGCCGCCTACGGGCTCCCGGTTCCCGCGAACCCATGGCCCGGCCGGACGGAACACTATGCGAGTGTGCAGCAAGCCTGCGCCGCCGCGGTTGATGCCGAGACAGACAACGGTGAAATGTACGAGCGGTTGCTTGGAGCCACCACGCGTGAAGACATCCTGACTGTGTTCCGCAGGCTGCAGCAAGCCTCGGTTGAACGCCATCTCGAGGCATTTCGCCGTTGCGCGGAGCGTGGGCCCGGATCCCGCGGCCGTGGCCCGGGAAGGCGGGTTTGAGTCCGGCTGCGGGCCGGAAATATGCGTACTGAACAGGCAAGGTCGGCGGCGGTATTCGCGATCGTTTTCTCGCTGCTTGTAGCAGGTTGCGCGACCGCGCCGCCCGCGCCGGAGTCTCTGGATTTTAAGGCCCGAGCCGAGACCAAGGTGGATGGCGGAGTCCGCACCACGGCGGTGGTATTGAGCCCGGCGGAAACGAGGCACACTTTCGGCGTGCCGCTGGACAAAGACGGCATCCAGCCCATCTGGCTGCAGATCGAGAACAAGGAAGACCGGTCTTTCGTGCTGATGATGCTCAGCATCGATCCCGATTATTTTGCGCCGTCCGAGGTTGCCTGGAAGTCAGGGGCCCGGTCGGACGAAGCGCTGACGACGCAGACCAACATCTTCCTGCAACTGCACGTTCCCGTGATTATTCCGCCGCGCAGCACGGTATCCGGATACGTGTACACGAATGAGGATCCGGGCGCGAAGGCTTTCACGGTCGAGATGTTCGGGACACGAGCGCAACGCTCATTTGATTTCGCGCAGCTTGTGCCCGGATTCGAGGCCGATTTTTCAAAAGTCGATGCGGACCAGCTGTACTCTGGGATGGAAATTCAGGATCTCGATCCCGGCGGGTTGCGCCGCTATCTGGAGTCATTGCCCTGCTGTGTGCTGGGCGGGGACGAAAAAACGCCCGGTGATCCGCTTAACCTTGTTTTTGTCGGCAAGGCCACGAATGTCCTTGCCACCCTCGTACACCAGGACTGGGATCTCACCGAGACCATGCGTGGCAGCACCCAGTGGCGTACTTTCGTGTCTTCGGCATTCCGATCCCAATACCGTACATCACCGGTATCGCCACTGTATGTCTTCGGCCGGCCCCAGGACATTGCTTTGCAGAAAGCCCGGAAGACGGTCGATGAACGCAATCACCTCAGGCTCTGGAGGGCGCCCGTCACTGCCCAGGGGCAGGAGGTCTGGGTTGGCCAGATCAGCCGCGATATCGGTGTGAAACTATCGAGTAAAACGCTGGTTACTCACAAGATTGACCCGGTCGTCGACGAGGCACGCTTCTACATCACGCTGGACGTCGCGGCTTCGCAGGCCCTTTGCTCCGTGGGCTACGTGAAGGGCGTCGGCTATTCCGCGGCAACGGCTCCCCGCTATAACTACACGCGGGACCCGTATTACACGGACGGCCTGCGGGTCGTGCTGTTCCTCGGTGAGGAGCTCTGTCCGCTCGACGAGATCGAATACCTGCCCTGGGAGCAGGTCAGACCCGGGGCGCCCGGTGCACAATAGCCTCCCGCCGGCGGAGGGCGTCGCCGGAATCAGGCCAGTGCCTGGTCGAGCTTTGCGAGAAAAGCGCTTTCGCCTTCGCTGATGCGTTCGCCGCCAAAGCCGAGGAAGCCGCCTTCCTTCGATGCACTGGCCACTTTCTCTGCGGCGTCCTTCAGGAAGGCTTTGAAGGCCTCGACATCGGCGCCTGCACCCCTGGCCTGCAGCGCGCTCAGTGCCGCGGTGGTCGCGTCCATCGCGGCTTTCTCGAGGTGCGTATTGAAAGTCGACTCGTCGGTTACGGACTTGAGCAGATTGCGGATGCCTTCCTGGGCTGCCCGTAACCCGTCTTTGTCGAAGATATCGCGCAGCAACGCATTCTCGCCACGTGCGCCGGCGACGATCGCGCTTGCTGTGGCCATCCCCTCCGAGACGCTGCCAAACAGGCCGCTGTTTCCGGCTGCGGCGGCGGCAAGCGTAACGAGTTGCGGCGCGTTGCGAATGGCTTCCCATTGTTCAGCCGTGAAGTCGCTTTTTACGGTCATCGTGGGCTCCTTGAACCGGCTTATGTTCAAATCGGGTCCATTATCTCGTGCGAGATGATGCGTCTGCCGCCCTGAGCCGCTGACCAGTGCTATCTTTGCCAGTCATGCTCATGGCCTCGACTTCCGCAGACGCACGTTCCGTCGAACCGGCGGCGACCTTCACGGCTGCCATGGGTCGACGCAGTTACAGCGTCCCGCTGGTGGTCGCCGTGTCCGGTCATCGCGATCTCGTCGATGCAGAGGTTCCGCTCATTCGCGAGCGGGTCCGCGGATTCCTCTGCGAACTTCGTGACACTTACCCTGACCGGCCCGTGGCGGTGATGTCGCCGCTGGCCGAGGGCGCGGATCGCCTGGTCGCAGAAGAGGCGATCTCTCTGGGTCTGCCACTGACCGTGACGTTGCCCATGCCCAGGCACCTGTACGTTCGCGACTTCGCGACGGCGGAGTCCAGGGCGCAATTCGCACGGCTCTGTGAGGCCGCCGTCGACGTGTTCGAACTGCCACTGACACCCGGCAACACTGAGGCCTCGATCGAAGACCATGGTAAGAACCGGGCGCGTCAGTACGCGCAGCTCGGCGTTTTCCTGTGCGCCCATTGCCACGTGCTGCTGGCGCTCTGGGATGGCAGGCCTTCCGACCAGATCGGCGGCACGGGCCAGGTCGTGCAGTTTCACCACAACGACGTGATGCCCGGGTACACGCCGCGCGCGACCTCGAGTCGCCTGACGCTTACGGACGATGAGAGCGACCTCGTCTACCACATCGTCTGCTCGCGAGACCGCCCGGGCGGGTCGCCCGCCGATGGGCTCACTCCGCTCGAGGCGTCGTGGTTCACGACTGATGAGATGCAGCCACGCTCACGCGAAATGCCTCTGCGGCACAGGCAGGTCTTTCAGCGGACCAACGAGTTCAACCGGGAGGCGCGGACGCACGCCGAGGCGATCGACCGCGAGCGGTACGCGCTGATTACGGAGCAGCAGGCGGGCGGACTTCCGCCCGGGCTACTCGACATCAATCAGGTGTTCTGCGCTGCTGACTGGCTCGCTATCCGCTACCAGCGCCGTTTCATGCGGGCCCTGCGCGCCACCCACGTCTGCGTCTTTCTGATCGGCATGTCGTATCTGTCCTACACGGACTACAACTCGGCGCGGTCTCTGATCCTGGTGATCGTAGGCCTGATGGCTGCGGCGGTCGGGCTCGGCTACCTGGCCAATCGGGGCTCCTGGCACCGCAAGTATCTCGACTACCGGACACTGGCCGAGGGCCTGCGTGTCCAGTTCTACTGGGCAGCGGCGGGAGTCACGAGCGGTAACGTCACCAAGTTCGCGCACGACAACTTCCTGCAGATGCAGGACCCTGACCTCGGCTGGATCCGTAATGTCATGCGCGTGGCCGGAACGGAGTGCGACGTGCTCCCGAACCGCGCCCCCGAGGGTGTTCGTTTCGCGATCCGCGAGTGGATCGGTGACGCTGAAACGGGACAGCTCGGATACTACGGTCGAAAAAGCGCGGAACGTGTAGTCCGCCAAAAGGGCACGGAGCGGATCGGCAGGCTGGGACTGCTGGCCACGGGAATGGCGCTTACCGCGCTGTGGTTCATCGGATCGGGCATCCCCGAGTATGTGCGCAACCCCATCGTGTACATCATGGGCTGCATCGTGCTGCTAGTCGGAGTGCGGCAGTCGTATGCACAGACGACGGCGGAAAGCGAGTTGATCAAGCAGTACGAATTCATGCACCGGATTTTTGGCAACGCGCGCCGTCGACTGGACGAGGCGGAGAATGACGTCGAACGGCGGCACATTCTCAAGATCCTCGGCGATGCATCGCTCGAGGAGCACGCACAATGGATCCTCATGTACCGCGAGCGTTCCCTGGATAACAGCGAGGGGACCCGTATCGGTTGACCGTCATCACGGAATCCGCTTACGGGTGCAGAGCGTAACTCGTTGTCTTAATTGGCGCTCCCAGGGGGATTCGAACCCCTGTACCAGCCTTGAGCGGGCTGCTAACTGAATCCACAATTCACGGCGATACCGGCGATACCGGCGATACCGGCGATACCGGCGATACCGGCGATACCGGCGACACCCAGCCTGCGGACTGTCGCTGCGGCATCGGCGGGCGGACCTGGAGTTGTCCCAAATCGCCGCATTCCTGGCAACGAACCGTGATTGGCAGCCGGGGCGATCCAAAGTCGTCGGTCCCTGACGACTCGCAGCAAACACGTGCCGCGTTCTCCAATCACGAATTGACGGCCACATGAGAGCGGCTTAGCTTCATATGAGCGGGGCGCAAGACAATTCGCATTCCGCGGATATGCTCCTCGCAAGGGTAAGTTATGAGGAAGCTCATTCTCGGCCTATCAATGGTATTGCTTGCCAACGTTGCCAGCGCACAACAGCAGCCATTCACACCTGAGTCGGTCGTTCCTGAGAGAGTAGTGCCACTCGGACAGTTTGCCCCGCACATAAGAATTCCCGAGTGCTCTGTGCCTGCCGGCATGAGTTCTGCGTGGTGTGAGTATTCGTTCGCCGAACGCAACATCATCGGACCGCGAGTCGTGCAAGAGATCCAAATTCACCCGATTCCGCCGGCCGAGCCGAATGGGGAACAGTGCTGGGTGAGGGTGCTGTTCAGTGAGAATGGAATCGACGCCGCCGAGGTCGCCAAGTTCTCCTGGCCCGTGGGGGAATTGCACAGCATCAACTATCCGCTACCGGTTGCAATCGGAGTCGTGGGCGGACCCGAGACGGTGATGCGTGTCAACATTGGCGGCTCAGGGGGCGAGGACTGTCGTGCCGAAGTGAAGGTCTATACGCGAGACAACCTGCACAGCAAGTAGCAACAGCCCATGGTGAAACCCCGGCCCCGCGCCGGGGTTCCTGCTTCTGAGCAAGCCATGGCAAAGCGAGTGACACGGAAATCCCTGAACTTATCTGGACCGGATTACAGGAGATCGCTCAAAGGTAACAATGGGTCGGGCTCAGGCGGTGAGCCTGGCGGTTTCACCTGTAGGGGTAACGCATCGCGCTACCAAACTATCTACTTGTCCCTACTGTGGTTGCTGACCTGAAGGCGTAAAGGTAGCGGGCGCGCGGGAGGTGGTCCGCGTATCCGCCTGAGTGCGAATCCGGACGCCCCCGGAAGGCTCTGACACGATCTGCCTGTTTCACCAAGCAGAGCGACCGACGATCGCAAGTGCCGCCACCCATGAGAAGTGACCGCTGAATAGATCCCTTATACTGCCTGTTCGCCGACGCTGGCGACGGCGGCGAGACGTCTGGTGATGCGGTTGGGAAGGTTCGGCTCCATTTTATCCGTAAACGATGAACGTCGCGGTTGGTGATAGGGAGCGCCCAGGCGTCTCAGAGCCGGGATAACCTGATCCTCGCAATGCGGGAAGTCGACTTCGGCTTTCCAAAGCCATCGACGTTCGAGTTCCAACTTCGGAGAAAGCCATGACCGAGACGAATCGCCAGTGGGTCCTCGCCAAACGTCCCGAGGGCCTCATCGAGGACGACACCTTCGAGCTACGTACCGAGCCGGTCCCCGACCTCGAGGATGGCCAGTTCCTGGTGCGTGTGCTCTACCTCTCTTTCGACCCGGCTCAACGGGGCTGGCTCAACGACACGCGCGGTTACGTCCCGCCGGTGGCAATCGGCGAGGTGATGCGGGCGTCGGCGGCGGGGAAGGTGGTAGCGTCCCGGCACCCGGGCTTCGCGAAGGGTGATCTGGTGAGCGGCGCGTTTGGTTGGCAGGAGTGGGCGGTTTCCGACGGCACCGGGCTCGTGCCGGTGAACAAGCTGCCTCCGGGGATTCCCCCGAACCACGCGCTCAGCATCTACGGCATCACGGGTCTGACGGCCTACTTCGGGCTGCTCGATGTCGGGCAGCCGAAGCAGGGGGACGTCGTGTTGGTGTCGGGCGCCGCCGGTGCAACCGGCTCGGTCGCGGGCCAGATCGCCAAACTTGGGGGCTGCCGCGTCGTCGGCATCGCCGGGGGCGGCGAGAAGTGTGCGTGGCTGACCGAGAAGGCGGGCTTTGACGCCGCCATCGACTACAAGTCCGAAGACCTCGGCGCGCGGCTCTCCGAGCTTTGTCCGCAGGGGGTCGACGTCTACTTCGATAACGTCGGGTGGGAGACGCTCGACGTCGTGCTCACCCACCTCGCGCTCAGGGCCCGCGTAGTGCTCTGCGGCGCGATATCGAGCGGTTACACGATGGAGCAGCGCCCGGGGCCGAGCAACTACCGGATGCTTATCGCGCAGCGCGCGCGCATGGAGGGATTCCTGATCCTCGACTACGTCGACCGCTTCCCGGAGGCGATTCAGGCGCTCACCGGCTGGGTGGCGGCGGGCCAGATCGTGTTTGAGGAGGACGTGGCGAAGGGTTTCGAGAATGCGCCGCAGACGCTGAACCGCCTGTTCATGGGCAAGAACTTCGGCAAGCAGCTCCTTGAGGTTGCAGCGCCGTAACGCGCCTTGTTGTCGCGGGAGACCTGCGTTTCGAAGGTCGGCCTTCCCAGCCGACAACCATCCCACTGATTCCCGCCGTGGCATCTCACGGTGACCGGTAGCTGCTTTGCTGCAAAGGGGGGTGTAAATCGCCCATAGATTGCTTCACTTCCAGGCGGGCATCGACACTCTGTGAAGGGCGTCCGTAACCACGATTCAGTAAGGCCTCCGCGGCCCTTAGCTGCAATTCCGACGGGCCATTTTCCATGAGTTCAACCAATTTTCGGATGCATTCTGGCGCATACGCACGGGCCAACCCGGCCACCTTGTGCTGTCCCTTGGCCGACCGCCTGGATTAAGCACACCACTGACTACGCGGCCTTTCTCGTCCCTGACTACTTACATCCGGCCTCCATTTGGCATCCAGTTATCCGGTATTGCTCGGTCGGGAAAATTTCAAAACTTTTTTCCGGGAGCCGGCTCGTGTGGGAGACCACTGATACGTGCCCCGATAATGGCACCCCGGGGAGTATGAGCCGACGCGATTTGCCACACTTTTGCCACAGTACTGAGCGACAATACGCACGTTTCACAGCGATCCGCCGCAGGCGCGACACTGGGAATTTAGTGGTTTGGTGTTGTCGGCAATTGCGCATCTTTGCCCTGCCGGGCCTCCTGAGCGGTATGTCGCAGGTTCGATTCATGCCCGGGGCGCCAATTAGAAGTGAAATAAATACAGTTAACTGGGATTAAATTCTAACGTGAAGTCTTGATATGCCCACTCGTATCTACCTGGTGCGCCACGGCGCGACCGATTTGACGGCGGAAGACCGCTTTGCGGGCTCGAGCGATGTCCCCCTGTCGGATGAAGGCCGGCGACAGGTCGAGGCCCTGGCTGAGCGGCTGCGCTGCGACACGCTCGACGCGATCTACGCGAGCCCTCTGGGTCGCACCACGGAGACGGCGCGAATCATCGCCGCTCACCATCGATGTAACCTGCAGCCGGAACCTGATCTGCGCGAAATCAATTATGGCCGATGGGAGGGTCGCGCGCGTGACGAGGTGGAGCGCGAGTTCGCGGACGAGTACGAAGCCTGGCAGGAGGACCCGCTGACGATCGCACCGACGGGCGGAGAGTCCGGTATCCAAGTCCTCGCGCGTGCCCTGCCCGTGCTGCGGCGAATCGTGCTGGCGCATCGCCACCGCTCTGTGCTGGTGGTCTCTCACAAGGGGACCAACCGGCTGCTGATCAGCAGTCTGCTGGGCTTCGATGCCCGCGGCTACCGCGACCGCCTCGACCAGAGCCCGGCCGCGCTGACGATCCTCGACTTCGCGACTGCGGTTCGCGCACGGCTGCGCCTGTTCAACGACACCTCGCACTACGACTCCTTGCCCCAACGGTACTTTCAGCGAGGGCTTTCACGATGGTGGTCACTACCGTCTCGTAGTGACTAGACCAGGGTGCTGCTGACCTGTTCGTCGGAACGGTCGGCGGCGCCGCGCGTGCGGGCTCTCTTGCGCACCTGAATCTCCGTCGACCGCACTGAAACGCAACCCGATCTGTTCTCAGCGGCTGAGGTCGGGCGAACCCGCCGCAATTGCTCGCAGGCCCGACCGGCCGATTGACGTTGCGGCATGGCGGGCGCACCTGCAGTAGAAGGGATTCACCGCACGGTGATCGGCAGCCGGCGTGATCCTTGGCCGGCGTCGATCATGGCGGCCAGGTTGAGGGCCGACCACCGCCTGCATTGCGAACAGTACGCGTGTAACTCGTGGCCGTTTTCGCGCAGGCCGGCGATGCTGCCGAGGTCGGTCATCTTTGAAACAAAGTCCGGCGTATTTCACGTCGTTGATAACCGGGCGTTTACGTCTGTTGTTGAGGGAGTGAACACCGGTGATGTCTACGTGGCCAAAGGAGTCTCGCCCTATACCACCACTGGGAAGAAAGACGGCGTGGCGGGCGTAGAAAGCTATACAGATAAAATTGTGTATAGGCCGATCGCTGAAGGCCAAAGTTTCCGCTTCAACACTAACTGCAAGGTGACGATCGGCGCTGATGGTGAGCCAATTGTAATGTTCATGGAATTCGCAGCGGACAAAGCCAGCACCCGGCTCTGCTGTATCGGGCCCGGGAAGTAGAACACTATCGAATCTTTCAATTGGACCCCGGCCCCGCGCCGGGGTTTCTGTTTCGGCACTTTCACATCACAAATGCGCGGTGACGCCCGGTACGGGACGCGACAGGCTGCGGGGGTGCCGCAATCAATCATGGGGCGACGGTCACAGCGGGGTGGGCTTGCAGGGTGAGCCTCAATGACCGATTGCGGTTATCCCTCATGCGCCGCTGTGCGGAAACTTGCTTCGATCGCAGGCAACAACACAGGGGCAGCGCTACGGGTCACGGATTAGCGCCGCCAAGGGGAATCCCGCGATGCGACAGGATGCTTCGGTGCTGGACGAGGACTTGTCCGAACAGGAGACAACTGCGGAAAGTGCCGCAGTCGGAACGACCTACGCAACTGATCGAAGACAGGGCGCTCGCCGCCGGGACGACGCGTGGGCGCGCAATGGAGCGGATCGCAGGTTGTGCCCTGGCCGTCGTTGGCACGACTGGTCCCCGTCGAGGTGAAATCAATACGCTTCGCGTGCGAGTAGCGCCGACCCTTGCCCGCGTGGTGAGCCCGGAGAAATTGCACGTTGCCACCTCTAGTGCGCGGTAACGCCCGCCGCAAGGCCCGGCAGGCGGGGGCATGCTCCTCACCGAGCATGAACTGCACTTCACCCGAGAGCCTGACGGCTGGCGCTGAGTTGAACATCCGGAAGTGCTGATGCTGCCTGGAGACCGCTGAGAGGTGGACGGGCAGGGGTTCGGCACGCTCACCGAGGCCCCGCCGTTCCTGACTGCGCGTCTACTTTCGGTCCACGGAACCGAGGCACCTGAGGTGCTTGGACGCATGGCAAATGAACGGGACGAATTGGACGCCGGAACTGCGCAAATTCCGCACGGGAAGATTCCCACCAGATTCCGACGCAGTCGCGGGAAGGGTGGGAGGCTTCGTAAGCCATTGAAATAATTGGCGCTCCCAGGGGGATTCGAACCCCCGTACCAGCCTTGAGAGGGCTGTGTCCTAGGCCTCTAGACGATGGGAGCGGGTCGCAACCCGGCGGACTAACGCGGTCCGCGCGAGGCCGCGTATTATACGCGGCCACAATAACCGGTCCAGCAAAAGGCGAATTCTTGCCCAGCAGCCAAAACAAACCGTCGAGCGGACAGCCCGCACCCGTGATCGTCCCGCGTCCCGAGCACTCGATCTCCCGCAAGCAGATTTCGCCCAGCGCCCTGAAGGTGCTGTATCGGCTCAAGGATGCCGGCTACCAGGCATTCCTGGTCGGCGGAGCGGTGCGCGACCTGCTGCTCGGTCTCGAGCCGAAGGATTTCGATATCGCGACCGACGCCCACCCGGAGGAGGTGAAGAAGCTCTTTCGCAATTGCCGGCTGATCGGCCGCCGATTTCATCTCGCGCACGTGCGTTTCGGCTGGGAGATCATCGAGGTGGCGACCTTCCGTGCGGCGCACACGGAGGCTGACGAGGACCACAGCGTGGACGAAGTCGGTCACCGCGTGCTCGATGAGCATGGCCGGATCCTGCGCGACAACCTCTATGGCAACATCGAAGAGGATGTCTGGAGGCGCGATTTCACGGCCAATGCGCTCTATTACAGCATCCACGATTTCTCGATCTGGGACTACGTGGACGGTGTGCCCGATGCGGCGGCGCGAGTGCTGCGGATGATCGGCGACCCGGAGACCCGTTATCGCGAAGACCCCGTGCGCATGCTTCGCGCGGTGCGTTTCGCCGCAAAGCTCGGCTTCACGATTCACGAGGATACCGAGGAGCCGATTTATCGTCTGGCTTACCTGCTCGACGGTATCCCTCCTGCGCGGTTGTTTGACGAGATCGCGAAGTTGATGCTCGCCGGCAGTGCGGTCGCCTCCTTCGATCAGTTGCAGCGGCTCGAGTTGCTGGCGCACGTGATGCCCGGGGTCTCCGAAGCGCTGGAAGAGGCACCGGATGATGCCGGCGCACGGCTGCTCCGGCTCGGCCTCGCCGGCACCGATGCGCGCGTCCGCGAAGATAAGCCAGTGACGCCGGCGTTCCTGTTCGCCGTGCTGCTCTGGCCGGCGATCCTGGGCGAGCTGGGCACGCCGTCCGGGCCTCTGACCGACGATCCGAAGGCACTACTGACCGCGCTGGACAAGGTGCTGCGCGAGCAGTTGTCGAGGGTGACGATCCCGAAGCGGTTTACGCTGCCAATGCGCGACATCGTGATGATGCAGCCACGCTTCGAGCGGCGCAGTGGCCGGCGAGCGATCCGTTTTCTCGAACATCGCAGTTTTCGCGCCGCCTATGATTTTCTGCTGCTGCGTGCGGCGTCGGGCGAGGGTGACCAGGAGGTCGCCGACTGGTGGACGCGCTTCCAGGCGATGACGGATGAGGAACGTCTCGTGGCGGTCGGTGCGCAGCCCGGTGGCGAAGCGGACAAGCCGCGCAAGCGGACCCGCCGGCGTCGCCGCCGTCCGCCGGCCTGACGCAGGCCCCCGGCGATGACCTCCGACGCACGCTGGATACCCGCCTACGTGGGCCTTGGCAGCAATCTCGCCAATCCTCGCGGGCAGATCGAGCGCGCCTCAGAAGCACTGGCTACCCTGCCTGAGAGCCTGCTCGTGAAGCGCTCCTCGCTGTATGCCTCAACCCCGATGGGACCGATCGAGCAGCCTGAATTCATCAACGCGGTGGCGGGCCTGCTGACGCATCTTGCGCCGCAGGCGATGCTGGTCGAACTCAAGTCGCTCGAGCAGCGGCTGGGGCGCGAGCCTGCGGTCGTACGCTGGGGGCCGCGCCGCATTGACCTCGACCTGCTGATGCACGGCTCGAGCGAGATCGATGCACGGGGACTGACCTTGCCTCATCCTGGTATTGCCGTACGCGCCTTCGTCCTGGTGCCGCTGGCCGAGCTGGCGCCGGACGTGCAGGTGCCGGGCCTGGGCCGGGTTCGTGACCTGGCGGACCGGCTCGGCTCGGCTGGCTTGAAGAGGCTGGCCGCATGAACGACAGCCGCGACTCCGAGTCGATCGTTGTGACGCCCAACCGCTTCGTGGTGGTAGAAGGACCCATTGGTGTTGGCAAGACGAGCCTCGCGCGCCGCCTCGCCGCGAGCTTTGGCAGCGAGCTGGTACTCGAGCAGGACGAGGAGAATCCGTTTCTTGACCGCTTTTATCGCAACCCGCGTTCGGCAGCGTTTCAGACCCAGTTGTTTTTTCTGTTTCAGCGCGCCCGGCAGTTACAGGCGCTCAAACAGCACGATATGTTCGAAACCGTGCGGGTCGCGGACTACATGCTCGGCAAGGATCGGCTGTTCGCAGAACTGACGCTGGATGCCGAAGAGCTGGCACTCTATGAACAGGTTTTCGAGCGCCTGGCAATCGATGCCCCCGAGCCGGACCTGATCGTTTACCTGCAGGCCCCGGTCGACGTGTTGCTCGAGCGCATCGCCCGGCGTGGCATCGACTACGAACAGTCGATCGAACGTCGCTACCTCGAACGCCTGGTCGAGGCGTATACCCGCTTTTTCCATCAGTACGAGGGTGCCGCGACGGTGCTGATCGTCAACGCCGCGGAGATCGACCTCGTGGGCAGCGAGTCCGACTACGCGGGTCTGCTGGCCGAGATCGCCCGGCCGCGCAAGGGCCGGCACTATTTCAATCCGATGAAGAGCCTGCTCTAGGTACATAATCGGCTTTCGCCGCCGGGGGTTTGATGTTTGTGGGCGGCTCAGTCATTCTTGCGGCTTAATCAAGAGCGGCCGTATGTATACACAGCTCCAACAACGCGACGCTTCGCGACCGCCGGTCAATGTCGCGACGCTGCAACGCATGAAGGCGGCCGGAGAGAAGATCTCCAGCCTGACCTGCTATGACGCCAGCTTCGCCGTGCTCGTCGATGAGGCGGGTATCGATCTCGTGCTCGTCGGTGACTCATTGGGCATGGTCATACAGGGCCACGACACGACCGTGCCGGTGACGCTCGATCACGTCATCTACCACTCGCGGGCCGTCGCCAATGGGCTCTACCGGCCTTTTCTGATGGCCGATATGCCGTTCATGACTTACACCTCCCGCGAGCAGGCGCTGCAGAATGCGGTGCGACTGATGCAGGAAGGCGGCGCGAAAATGGTCAAGCTCGAGGGCGGCGCAGGGCAGGTCGAGATCGTCGAATTCCTCGCCAGTCACGACATCGCCGTGTGCGCGCACCTGGGCCTGAAGCCGCAGTCGGTACACAAGACCGGCGGGTTTCGTGTGCAGGGCCGTGACGACGAAGCGGCCCTGCAGATGAAAAACGACGCGAGGGCGCTGCAGGATGCCGGAGCGGATATCGTGCTGCTCGAGTGCATTCCCGCGGCGCTCGGTGCACAAATCACCGCCGAGCTGCACGTGCCGGTGATCGGCATCGGTGCCGGGCCCGATACGGACGGGCAGATCCTGGTCATCTATGATGTGCTCGATATCACGCCCGGGCGCAAACCGCGATTCGTGCAGAATTTCATGCAGGGACATGACAGCCCGCGGGCGGCGATCGCGAGTTTTGATCAAGCCGTCAAGTCGCGCGCTTATCCCGCACCGGAACACTGCTTCTAACAAAAATCGACTGGAATCCCGGGGAAACGGCCATGCAGACCGTCACGCGTATCGCCGATATGCGCGCCATCGTGAGCGAATGGCGCCTGGCACGTGAGAGCATCGCCTTCGTGCCGACGATGGGCAACCTCCATCCGGGTCACGCCAGCCTGATCGGCGCCGCGCACCTGCACGGACGCCGTGTGGTTGCCAGCGTATTCGTCAATCCGCTGCAGTTCGGGCCCTCCGAAGACTACGCCGCCTATCCGCGCACGCCGGAGGCCGATTCGGAGCTGCTGATCGAGCAGGGCGTCGACGTGCTCTTCCTGCCCGAGCCGGAGGAAATGTACCCGACGGGCCTCGCGGCCAGCACCGTGGTCGACGTGCCGGAAATCACCGGCATTCTCTGCGGCGCGTTCCGGCCGGGGCACTTCGAGGGCGTCGCCACGGTCGTGGTCAAACTGCTCAATCTCGTCCAGCCCGACGTCGCGATATTTGGCGAAAAGGACTACCAGCAGCTGATGGTGATCACGCGCTCGGTAGAAGACCTTTGCCTGCCGGTAAAAATCGTCGGTGCGCCGACGGTGCGCGCGAAGGACGGGCTGGCGCTGAGTTCACGCAATCGCTACCTGAGCGAGCAGGAGCGGGCCATCGCGCCAGAGCTCTACCACGCTCTGGATCATGCGCGACGACGGCTGGAGATGGGCGAGACCGACGTCGCTGCCATCGAGGGGGAGGGTATTGATCGGCTGAAAGCCGCCGGTTTTCGGCCCGACTATTTCGAGGTGCGCATGGCGCGCACGCTCGACAAGCCGGCCGGCGAGAACATCGACGTCGTCGTGCTCTCGGCAGCGCGCCTCAGCCGTGCCCGGCTCATCGACAATCTGCAGTGCCGGGCGCCCGGGCCGCTGTGATGTCCGCGCCCCGGGCTGGATAGATCAGCTCACGGGGCAATCGCTCAGTGGCACAGGTTGGCCAGCGCCCAGCCTACGTGTTCGCGGACAATTTCACTCGGGTCCTCGCGGCGCGAATTCAGGGCCGCAACGACCTCGGTCGTTGGCGTCGAATTGCCAAGTGCCACCGCGATGTTCCGCAGCCAGCGAGCATGGCCAATACGCCGGATCGCACTGCCCGCCGTGCGGTCGAGAAATTCGCGTTCGTTCCAGCGGAACAGGGTCGCCAGGCTGCTCGAATCCAGCGCGTGTCGCGGGGCAAAGTCCGGCTCCGTCGTTTGCGTGGCATAACGATTCCATGGGCAGACCAGCTGGCAATCGTCGCAACCGTAGATGCGGTTGCCGATGGCCTTGCGCAAAGACTCCGGTATGGGCCCGCCCAGCTCGATGGTCAGATAGGAAATGCAGCGCCGTGCATCGAGCACGTAAGGCGCGATGATCGCCTGCGTCGGACAGACGTCGATGCAGGCTGTGCAGCTGCCGCAGTGGCTGCTGACCGCTGCATCGATCGGCAGGGGCAGGTCGGTGAAGATTTCTCCGAGAAAGAACCACGAGCCGGCACTGCGATCGAGCAGATTCGTATGCTTGCCGATCCAACCAAGCCCGGCGTCGCGCGCCAGTGCCTTCTCGAGCACCGGCGCGCTGTCAGTGAAGGCCCGGTAGCCTTGCGCGCCAACCTCCGCAGCAAGCCTGGCTGCCAGCTTCGCAAGGCGCCCCCGAACGAGCTTGTGGTAATCGCGCCCGAGCGCATAGCGCGAGACGTAGGCCAGGGAATCGTCTGCAAGCACCTTCTCGGGTGAAGCGCCGTCAGGCAGGTAGTCGATCCGGGCACTGATCACCCGCAGCGTGCCGGGAACCAGTTCGGCCGGCCGCGAGCGACGCAAACCGTGTCGCGACATGTAGCCCATTTCGCCGTGGTAACGGCTCTCGAGCCATGCCAGCAGCCGTGACTCGTCCTCTGGCAGGTCTACGGCGCAGATACCGGTCTTCTGGAAGCCGAGTTCCTGTCCCCACGCCTTGATGCGCGCAGCGAGTGCAGTGAAATCCATGGTTTTCGAACAACCTCCGGTCAGGCCGGCCGCGTGATGCGCGGCCAGTATAATGGGCGGCATGGAAACCCGTCCCGGTGCGCTTTACTCGGCCCAGCAGTTGCGCGAACTCGACCGTCGCGCCATCGAAGTTTTCGGCATCCCCGGCTACGAACTCATGACGCGTGCCGGTCATGCCACGCTGAACGCGTTGCGCGCCATGTGGCCGGCGACGCGTTCGCTTTGCGTGCTGTGCGGGCCGGGTAACAATGGCGGTGACGGTTACGTGGTGGCTCGTGTTGCGCGGGCCCAGGGTCTGCGCGTGACGGTCGTTGCGATCACCGATCCGGCATCGTTGCGGGGCGATGCGCGCCGGGCCTGCGATGACTTCGTCGCGGCCGGCGGACACTGGCAGCGTTTCTCGCCCGAGGCACTCAAAGCCGACGTGCTGGTGGATGCGGTGTTCGGTACGGGCCTGGTGCGCGAGGTGAGCGGTGAGCCGGCGACGATTCTCGCCGCCATCAATGCCGCGGGCCGCCCCGTGGTCGCGGTCGACATTCCCTCGGGGCTTGAGTCCGACAGCGGTCGGGTACTCGGAGTTGCGGTTCGTGCCGATCTCACCGTGACGTTTATCGGACGCAAGCTCGGCTTCTACCTCGGTGAGGGTCCGGCACTGGTCGGGCACCCGGTCTTCGACGCGCTCGGTGTGCCCGATGCCGCGTACGAGGGCGAACTCCCCCAGGCGGCATTGATTGATGAGGGCATTGTCCGGCAGGCATTGCCCCGGCGGCCGCGCGACGCGCACAAGGGTCGGCACGGTCATGTGCTGGTGATCGGCGGGGCCCCGGGCATGCCCGGCGCGGCCCGACTGGCCGGCGAGGCCGCTCTGCGAGCCGGCGCCGGGCTGGTCACGGTGGCGACGCATCCGTCCTCGGCTGCGGCGATCGCGACCCGCCCTGAATTGATGTGCGTCCCGATCGAGGACGCCAGGGATCTTGCCGAGGCGCTCGAGCGCGCCAGTGTCGTCGCGCTCGGCCCCGGACTGGGCCAGTCGCCATGGGCGCAAGGACTCTGGCAGAGCGCGATCGCGGTGAACAAGCCGTTGGTCGTCGATGCCGACGCCCTCAACCTGCTCGCGATACAGCCGCGGCAAAGCGAGCATTGGGTCCTGACGCCGCACCCCGGTGAGGCGGCGCGCCTGCTCGGGGCACACAGCAGCGACGATGTGCAGCATGATCGGCTGGCCGCCGTAAAGCGTCTCCGGCAACGCTATGGCGGTACGGTGGTCCTCAAGGGCGCCGGTTCGCTGGTCCTTTCGCCCGATTCACTACCGCAGGTCTGCGATCGCGGCAATCCCGGCATGGCCGTGGCCGGCATGGGCGACGTGCTGACCGGCCTCATTGCCGGCATTGCGGGCCAGTGCAGCGATCTCGCGCTGGCGGCCCAGGCCGGTGTGTTCGTCCATGCACAGGCCGGTGACCTGGCCGCGCGGCGCGGTGAGCGCGGGATGCTGGCGGGAGACCTGCTCGAACAAGTCCGCAGCTGCGTCAATCCCGAATGAACCTTTCGCTCGACAATGCCGAGGCGACGCGCGCGCTTGGGGCACGGCTGGCCGTCGCGATTGACTGGCAGGGTGCGGCGCGGGCGCTGGTGATCGGCCTGAGTGGTGACCTGGGAGCCGGTAAAACGACCCTCGTGGGCGGTCTGCTCGCAAAGCTGGGGCATGCCGGTGCGGTGCGTAGCCCGACCTACACGCTGATCGAGCCCTACGAGCTGCAGGGGCGTGACTACTACCACTGCGACCTGTACCGCCTGATCGACGCGGAGCAGGTCGATGACCTTGGACTGCGTGACCTTGCAGCGCCCGGCGCCGTGCTGCTGATCGAGTGGATTGAGCGGGCTCAGGGGCGCCTCGGCCAGGCGGATCTGACGATCGATATCGCGTATCGGGACGAAGGCCGGTCGGTCGATATCGACGCCTGGACGCCGTTAGGCGAGCAGATCCTGGGCCTGCTTCTCGATGACGCCTGATAAGTCAGACGTATCCCCATAATTTTATTGGATTATTGTCTTTCAGCAGGCTACATTAGCCGCCATGTTTTCATGGCTGACCCGTTTTTTCTCCGGCCTGGTCCTGCTGGGGGCCTGCATCGCGCCTGCTTTTGCCGTCACGAGCGTTGACGACGTGCGCCTGTGGTCAGGCCCGGAGGGCACACGCGTCGTGCTCGACCTGTCGGCCGCCCCGCGTTACAAGGTGTTCGCGCTTCAGAACCCGGATCGCATCGTCATCGACCTCGCCGACGCCCGGATGACGATGCGCGGGTTGCTTCCGGCCGGCCAGGGGCCCGTGCACGCGATACGCACGGGACCGCAGGCGAACGGCGGGCTGCGGCTCGTGCTGGATTTGAAATCACCGCAGCAGCCTCGCAGTTTCACCGTGGGACCCGATGGCAGTGCGGGACACCGCCTGGTGGTCGACCTCCCGCCGGGCGGCCCGGCGCCGGAAGCACCTGCGAGTCAGGCAGTGCTGCAGAGTGCGGCTGTCGCCACCGGCGCGGTCGCGGCGGCGAGTCGGGCGCCCGACCCGGTGAAAAAGGTCAGTACGGTGGCATCGAAAGGACGCGACCTCGTTATTGCCGTGGATGCCGGCCACGGTGGCAAGGATCCCGGCGCGATCGGCCGCGGCGGTACCCAGGAGAAGAAAGTGACCCTGGCGATCGCCCGCCGGCTGGCCGCTGAGATCAATGCCGAGGAAGGCATGCGCGCCGTGCTGGTACGCGACGGCGACTACTTCATTTCCCTGCGGGGCCGGATCATCAAGGCCCGCAAGAACGGGGCCGATATGTTCGTCTCGATCCATGCCGATTCGGTCCAGGACCGGCGCGTCAGTGGTTCGTCTGTCTACGTGCTCTCGCTGCGTGGTGCCAGTGACGAGGCAGCGCGCTGGCTGGCCCAGCGTGAAAACGCTGCCGACCTGATCGGCGGTGTATCGCTGGATGACAAAGATGATGTGCTGGCCTCGGTGCTGATGGACGTGACCCAGAAAGAGTCGGTCAGCGACAGTGTCGAGGCGGCAGACAACGTGCTTGGCTCGCTGCAGCGCGTCGGGCGCGTGCACGGTAAGAAAGTCCGGCACGCTGGATTCGTCGTACTCAAGTCGCCGGATATTCCCTCGATGCTGGTGGAAACCGCGTTCATCTCCAACAGCACGGACGAGAATCGACTGCGTGACCCGTCACAGCAGAAGCTCATAGCGCAGGCGATCCACAAGGGCGTGCGCAATTATTTCTACGACAATCCGCCGCCCGGAACCAAGCTGGCCGCGCTGGTGGCTGCGAAACGCGGTGGTGGCGCCGGCGGGGCGCAGACGCTGGCCGGGCGCTGAGCGGCGGCAGAAGTCTCCCTGGCTGATTGATCCGCCTTTATCATCGATGAGCGGGGCTCTCGTGCCCTTACAATCGTCGGTCGTCAAATGCGCTTCGACTCCCAGCCATGATCCGTATTCTTTCCGAACAACTGATTCACCAGATCGCGGCCGGTGAAGTCGTCGAGCGGCCGGCATCCGTAATAAAGGAACTGCTGGAGAACAGCCTCGACGCCGGGGCGAGGTCGATCGACATCGAAATCGAAGGCGGTGGTGCCGGCCTTTGCAGAGTGCGCGATGACGGTTCGGGTATCGCGGCGGAGGAGTTGATTCTTGCGCTCGCTCGTCACGCGACCAGCAAGATCACCGGCATCGACGACCTGGAGGCCGTGCGTACGCTGGGCTTTCGCGGCGAGGCCCTGCCCAGCATTGCCTCGGTGTCTCGGGTCGAGATCATTTCACGTACGCCGCAGGCATCGCTCGCACAGCGCGTCTCGGCCGAGAACGGCGCGGTGACGGGGCCGGTGCCACATCCGCATCCGCCTGGAACCACGGTCGAAGTGCGCGACCTGTTCTTCAATGTGCCGGCGCGCCGCAAGTTCCTGCGCAGCGAGCGCACGGAACTGAGCCAGGTCGAGCGCCTGGTGGAGCGGCTGGCGCTGTCACGTTTCGAGGTTGGATTTCGGCTGTCCTCCGCCCGCAGGCGAATCGCCGAGTATCCGGCGGCGCGCGATGCGGCGGCCGAGGATGCCCGTGTGGCGGCGGTGCTCGGGCAGGATTTCATTACGCATGCGCTGAAGCTCGACCACGAAAGCGCCGGCCTGCGACTTCGCGGCTGGTTCTGCATGCCCACTTACGCGCGCGGGCGGGCCGACCAGCAGTATTTCTTTCTCAATGGACGGCCGTTGCGGGACAAGCTGGTCGCCAGTGCCGTGAGACTGGCGTATCGCGACGTGCTGTTTCACGGCCGCCATCCTGCTTACGTGCTGTACCTGGACATGGACCCGACCCGGGTCGACGTCAATGCCCATCCGCAGAAACTCGAGGTCCGTTTCCGCGATCCGGGCCTCGTGCACGATTTCCTGTTCCGCACGCTGGAGCGCGCGCTGGCCGAGACGCGCCCGGCCGGAGAGGTTGAGAGCGCAGCGCCGGCAGCGAGCTTCCGGCGCTTCGATGCAGCGGCCGCCCCGGGGACCTCCGCCCTTGATCTTTACAGCGCGCTCGCCGCACAGGTGCGCGAGCCGTCCACGGGCGGTCAGATCGACGAACCGCCGGCCGGACTTACGCAGACCGTGCAACCCGTTGCAGGCGGGCAGGAGCACCCGCTTGGCTATGCGATCGCGCAACTGCACGGTGTTTATATCCTCGCCCAGTCACGGGGCGGACTGGTGCTGGTCGATATGCACGCCGCGCACGAACGCACCGTCTACGAGCGGCTGAAGGCTGATTTCCAACGGCAGTCAGTGGCCTCGCAGGCGCTGCTGGTGCCGGTCCCCGTCAACGTCTCCGTGGCTGAAGCCGACGAGGCCGAGTCGCAGGCGTCGCTGCTCCGTGAACTCGGTCTCGAGGTGTCGCGCGCCGGGCCGGGCCAGCTGATCGTGCGCACGGTGCCCGCGCTGCTTTCATCGGCCGATCCGGCTGCGCTGCTGCTTGAGATGCTCGGCGCCGACAGCGAGCGAGGCGCTGATGCCGCGCGTGCCCTCGAGCGAACGCTCGGCACGATGGCCTGTCACCAGGCCGTACGGGCCAACCGGCAACTCACGGTAGCCGAGATGAATGCACTGCTTCGGGAGATGGAGCAGACGGTGCGCAGCGATCAATGCGTACACGGCCGTCCGACCTGGTCTTTTGTCAGCATGGACGAACTCGACCGCCTGTTCCTGCGCGGCCAATGAGGGCGTCGTCCCGGCCTGCGGCCCAGGCGATCCTGCTCATGGGCCCGACCTGCACTGGCAAGACCGCGCTGGCGCTGGCGTTGTCCCGCGAGTTTCCGATCGAGATTGTCAGCGTCGATTCGGCGCTGGTGTATCGGGGCATGGATATCGGGACGTCGAAACCGACTGCTGCCGAACGCGCCGAAGTCCCGCATCACCTGATCGATATCCGCGATCCGCGGGAGACTTACTCGGCGGGGCAGTTTCAGCGTGATGCGCTCGGGCTGATCGGGGAAATTCGGAGGCGCGATCGTGTGCCGATGCTGGTCGGTGGCACGATGCTCTACTTTCGCGCACTGACGCGCGGGCTGGCGCCGCTGCCGGAGGCCGACGCGGCGTTGCGGGCGCAGATCGACCGGCGCGCGGGGGAGGTCGGCTGGCCGCAACTGCACGCAGAACTGGCGCGACGCGATCCCGAGGCGGCCGCGCGGATCCGCCCGGCTGACGGCCAGCGCATACAGCGTGCGCTCGAGGTGCTGGAGTTGACCGGGCAACCCCTGTCTGTCCTTCAGAAATTGGCGGTCCCGGCCGCCGTGCCCATGGCCTCGTTCGCGCTGATGCCGCTCGCGCGGGAGGCGCTATACGCCCGTATCGAGGCTCGATTCGAGGCGATGATCGGGGCCGGGTTTGTCGAAGAGGTCCGCGGGCTCGCCGAGCGGGCCGATCTGCATCCGCAGTTGCCGAGCCTGCGCGCGGTGGGCTATCGGCAGCTCTGGGAATACGTGCAGGGGCGCAGCGAACTCGGTGAGGCGGTGACCGCTGCGCAGCGGGCGACACGCAACCTCGCCAAGCGACAACTTACCTGGCTGCGTGCTGACCCGGGCATCCGGTGGATAGAAAGCCTTGAAGAACCGGCACTCGGACCCATTAAAGAAGCCCTGCGCAGGGCGTCAGCCGGCTTCGGATCTTGAGAGCTGTGCTAGACTTGAGCGTTCCTGCCTTGCCTACAGGTTCTGGGCGATGAAGGCGCCTCAGGGATGAGCGCGCGGCAGGTTTGGTGCGGAAAAATCAGAATACGGAGACGCAATCATGGCCAAGGGCCAATCCCTGCAAGACCCTTTCCTTAACGCGCTGCGCAAGGAGCGTGTCCCGGTATCGATCTACCTGGTAAACGGCATCAAGTTGCAGGGACAGATCGACTCATTCGACCAGTTCGTCGTGTTACTGCGAAACAGCGTAAACCAGATGGTCTACAAGCACGCGATTTCCACGGTCGTGCCTTCCCGAAACGTGCGGCTGCCGATGGGCGACGAAGACGCACCGACCGAGGAACCCCCGGCAAGCTGATACGGCTGACCGGGAGGCAGGTAAACACTCTTTGTTCGAAAGGCCCGGTAGCGGAGAGCGAGCGATTCTCGTTTGCATCGGGCTCGGTCATGCGCCCGAGCCCGACCATATCGAGGAATTCGAGGCGCTGGCCCATTCGGCCGGTGCTGACGTCCTTGAAGTGATGACCGGCACCCGCAAGGCGGCCGAGCCCAGGTTTTTTCTCGGCACCGGCAAGGTGCAGGAACTGCGTGAGCGCGTGGTGGAACTCGGGGCCGACCTGGTGCTCGTCGATCACGCCTTGAGCCCGAGCCAGGAGCGCAACCTCGAGAGGGAGCTCAAGTGCCGCGTGCTCGATCGCAGCGGGCTGATACTCGATATCTTCTCTCAGCGAGCCCGGAGCTTTGAAGGCAAGCTGCAGGTCGAACTGGCCCAGTTGCAGCACATGGCCACGCGGCTCGTGCGAGGCTGGACCCATCTGGAGCGGCAGAAGGGCGGTATCGGTTTGCGTGGCCCGGGTGAAACGCAGCTCGAAACCGACCGGCGGCTGCTTGGCCGGCGTATCAAGACACTCAACGACCGGCTCGACAAAGTGCTCGTGCAGCGCGAGACGACGCGCCGCGAGCGCCAGCGCGGGCATATTCCGACCGTTGCGCTGGTCGGCTACACCAACGCGGGTAAGTCGACGCTGTTCAATCGGCTGACGTCGGCCGATGCGTACGCGGCGGACCAGCTTTTTGCGACGCTCGATCCGACCGTGCGCCGACTGACGCTCGCGCCGGGTCTCGAGGTTGCGCTGGCGGACACAGTGGGCTTTGTTCGCGAACTGCCACACGAACTCGTTGCGGCGTTTCGCTCCACGCTGCAGGAGGCGGCCGATGCCGACCTGCTCGTGCACGTCATTGACGCCTCTGATCCGGAGCGCACCGAACGGATCGCACAGGTCAACGGCGTGCTCGAATCGATCGGGGCGGCAGCGCTGCCGCAGATCGCGGTCTACAACAAGATCGATCGCACCGGCGAGCGTGCCCACCAGGAGCTCGACGCTCACGGCCGTCCCGACCGGGTCTGGCTTTCGGCGCAGACCGGTGAGGGCATCGACGGATTACGCGCCGCGCTGCACGCTAACCTTGGTTACGACCTCTACCATTGCGTGCTGCGCCTGCCGCCGCGAGCCGGGCGCGCACGCGCACGCCTGTTCCAGGCGGGGGCCGTGATCAGCGAACGCGAACTCGCCGACGGCGCCTGGGAGCTGGAAGTGAGCCTGCGCCGGCACGACCTCGAACGAATCTGCCGCGAGGATCGTGTCGAACTCCCTGATGCAATCGCGCCTTGTGCGCCGGAGGAGCCATTCCTACAATCCCTTCAATCCACCGTGGCCGGGGTCGTCCGATGAGTGACGACCGGCCCGTGCGCGCGCCATCGGGCGCCAATATCGAACTGAAGCCAAGTAAATCCGGAGCAACAGATCATATGGCCTGGAACGAACCGGGCGGAGACCGCAATCCCTGGGGTAACCGTCCTGACCGTGGAAGTGCAGACCTCGACGAGGCCTTGCGCAACCTGCAGAGAAAATTATCAAGCCTGTTGAGCGGCGGCCGTGGCGGCAATGGCGCCGGCGGTGGCGGCGAAGGTGGTGGCGGCCGCGGCCGCGGCGGCGCGTTGCTGGGCTTAGGGGCCGGGACCGTTGGCCTCGTGCTGCTCGGCGTCTGGGCGGCCACCGGCTTTTACGTGGTCGATGCGGCCGAAAGGGCGCTGGTGACGCGTTTCGGCAAGTATGTTGCGACCACCGAACCGGGCCTGCGCTGGCATATGCCGTGGCCCGTCGAGGCGCGTGAAATCGTCAATGTCGAGTCCATCGAGGGCTATAGTGACCAGACGCGCATGCTGACCTCGGACGAAAACCAGGTCGATATCGACATCTCCGTGCAATGGCGGGCGGCTGAGCCCAAGGCTTTTTCATACAACGTGCGTGATCCGGAAGACACGCTGCGCGGTGTAAGCCAGAGTGCAATTCGAGAAGTCGTCGGCCGCAGCAAGCTCGATTTCGTGCTCGAGGAGGGCCGTCAGGAGATTGCCACGCGTACCCGCGACCTGATCCAGCGCACGCTCGATTCCTATGGTACGGGGATCGAGGTGACTACCGTCAACCTCGAGGGCGTCAACGTGCCCGAACAGGTGCAGACGGCTCAGCGGGATGCGATCAAGGCGCGCGAGGACAAGGAGCGACTGGGGCTCGAGGCGCAGGCCTATGCCAACGATATCCTGCCCAAGGCCAGGGGTTCTGCAGTTCGCCAGATGGAGGACTCCGAGGCCTACAAATCACGTATCGTTGCTGATGCGGAAGGCGAGGCCGCGCGCTTTACGAGCGTGCTGATGGCCTACGAAAGGGCTCCGGAGGTCACGCGCAAGCGCCTCTACTACGAAACCATGGAGCAGGTGATTGGCAGCACCAATAAGGTGCTGGTCGACAGCTCAGAGGGCAGCGGCAACATGATGTACCTGCCGTTGGACAAGCTCGCCGAGCGGCGGGCGCCGACGCTTACGCTCGATCAACAGCGCCAGGGCTCTTCTGAGCAGACTCGCGATGCCGTGACCGAGTATTCAGATACGACGCCGGATCGCGCGGGCGTGTCACAGCGGGAACGAGGTAGCCGCTAATGAGTAACAGAAGTTATCTCGGTGTCATTCTGCTCGGCTTTATCGCGCTGGCGGTCTCGATGGCCGCGTTCACGGTGCACGAAACCGAACTCGCGCTGAAGTTCAGGTTCGGTGAGATCATGAAGGCTGACTACGACCCCGGGCTGCATTTTCAGGTGCCCTTCGTCAATAACGTGCGCAAGTTCGACCGTCGCGTCCTGACGCGCGACTACCCGTCCGAGCAGTTCCTCACCAGCGAAGGCAAGATCCTCAAGATCAATTACTTCGTGAAGTGGCGCATCAGCGACGTGGCGCGTTACTACTCGACCTCTGGTGGCATCGAGGACACGGCCAATCGTCGCGTCGGTGAAATCGTCAAGGACGGTATCAAGGGCGTCATTGCGCAGCGTACGCTGGGGCAGGTCGTCGAGGCCGAGCGTATCGAGTTCCTGAGCGATGTCGAGAAGATCGCGGGCCCCAAGTTCGCCGGACTCGGCGTCGCGCTGGTCGACGTGCGCGTAAAGAGCATCGACCTGCCGGAAGAGGTCAGCGAATCGGTCTTCAATCGCATGCGCCAGGACTTCGCGCGGCAGGCCGCGCAACTGCGTGCAGAGGGCTCGGCGATTTCCGAGCAGACACGGGCCGAGGCGGATCGCCAGCGAACGGAGATCCTTGCCGATGCGTATCGGCAGGCTGAGATCATTCGCGGTGAGGGCGAAGCCGTCGCGGCGGACATCTATGCCAAGGCCTACGGTCGCGATCCCGAGTTTTACTCCTTTTATCGCGGCATGCAGGCCTACCGCCGGGCGCTCGGGAAGCAAGGCGATATCCTGGTGCTGGAGCCCAAGGGCGAATTCTTCGAGTACTTGAAGGAATCCGGTCGCTGATCGAACATCAGGCGGGTCGACGGTCGTGAACTGGAACGATTTGTGGGCGGCCTTTGCGCTCTACCTCGTGCTCGAGGGCATCATGCCGTTCCTCAACCCGGGCGGAATGAAGCGAACGCTGCTGCAGATTGCTCAGCTGGACGAACGAAGGCTGCGCGTACTGGGCCTGGTCAGTATGCTGGCGGGCGCGTTCCTTTTGTTCTTCGTGCGCGGCGCCCCATGAGATGACCACGGACAAGCGAAAATGGCCAAGAATCTAGTCGTCATCGGGGCCCAGTGGGGTGACGAAGGCAAGGGCAAGGTCGTCGACCTGCTGACCGAACACGTGGCTGCGGTGGCACGCTTCCAGGGCGGGCACAATGCGGGGCATACGCTGGTCATCGGCGGTGCCAAGACCATTCTGTCGCTGATTCCATCGGGCATCCTGCGACCCGGAGTGGAGTGCCTGATCGGCAATGGCGTCGTGCTGTCGCTGGATGCGTTGTTCCAGGAAGCCGACAAGCTTGTACAGAAGAACGTGCCCGTATTCGAGCGTCTGCGCATCAGTCCGAACTGCGCGCTTATCCTGCCTTCGCACACGGCCCTCGATCACGCCCGGGAACAGGCCCGCGGCGCTAACGCAATCGGCACGACCGGCCGCGGCATCGGGCCGGCCTACGAGGACAAGGTGGCGCGCCGGGCCGTGCGGGTCGCTGACCTTTTCGAGCCGGAGCGCCTCGCGGCGCGACTCGGAGAAGCGCTCGAGTATCACAACTTCATCCTGAGCCGCTATTTCAGCGCCGAGACCGTTGACTATTCACAGTTGCTCGATCTGCTGCTGGACAGGGCCGAGCGGATCAAGCCGCTGGTCATCGACGTCAGTGCGCGATTGCGCAGCCACATGCAGGCCGGCAGCAACCTGCTGTTCGAGGGGGCTCAGGGTGCGTTGCTGGACATCGACGTGGGCACCTACCCGTTCGTCACTTCGTCAAACACGATTGCCGGCGAGGCGGCCGTGGGTACCGGACTGGGTCCGTGCGACATCGATCACGTGCTCGGTATCGTAAAAGCCTATGCGACAAGGGTCGGCGGCGGTCCGTTTCCGACCGAATTATTTGACGACCACGGAAAGGAACTGGGGCGCGCCGGCCACGAGTTTGGCGCAGTCACGGGTCGCCCGCGACGTTGTGGCTGGTTCGACGCCGTCGCAATGCGTCGCGCTGTCCTGCATAACAGCATCTCGAGCCTCTGCGTGACCAAGCTCGACGTGCTCGACGGATTTGAAACCATCAAGGTCTGTACGGCGTATCGGATCGACGGTACGACCATCGAGCAGCCACCCCTGCTGCCGCATCGCTACCCTGAATGCGAACCGGTCTACGAAACGCTGCCGGGCTGGAGCGGCGCGACCGCCGGGGTCAGGGAGTTTGCGAAACTGCCCGAGAATGCCAGGCGTTACCTGGCGCGCCTCGAAGAGCTGTCCGGTGTGCCCATCGATATCGTTTCCACCGGCTCCGAGCGCGACGACACGATCGTCCTGCGGCATCCCTATGATTGAGCCGGGATGAAACGGCGGTGAAGCTGCACACGCAGATCCTGCTCGCAATGGTGCTTGGCGCCCTCGTCGGCTGGGGGTTGCAGAACTTCACCGAGGGCGGTGAGGTGATCGTCAAGACGGTCAAGGCGGGCCTGGAGGTGCAGAGCACCGAACTCGACCCGGCATCCCAACGTGCCGCCTGGCTGGCACCGTTCAGTGCCGTTGCGGACATCTTCATGCGCCTGCTGAAGATGCTGATCGTGCCGCTGATTCTCACCAGTATCGTGACCGGTGTCGCCGGGATCGCGGGAGGGCGCGAATTCGGCCGGCTTGGTGCGAAAACGCTGGCTTACTACATGAGCACGTCACTGCTGGCCATCGTCACCGGGCTGGTTGCGATCAACCTCGTCAGGCCCGGCGTGGTCGCGCCCGGCGCCGAGCCACCCCTTTCGCTGCAGGTTCCCGCCGCGTTCGAGCCCGGCGAGGGGACGAGTTTCGGCGGCATCATTCTGCGCATGATTCCCGAGAACGTGTTCGGCGCGTTATCAGAGAACGGCCTGATGCTGCAGGTCATTGTCTTCGCGCTTATTTTCGGGTACTTCATCGGCAAGTCACCACAACCTCACCGCGACCGGCTTGGCGGGCTGTTTCAGTCGGCTTTTGAAGTGATGATGGCCGTGGCAGGCTGGGTGCTCAAGCTTATCCCGTTCGGCGTGTTTGCGCTGGTCGTAAAGGTGATTGGTGAAACCGGCTTCAGCGTCTTCGCGCCCCTGGTCAAGTACATGGCGGTAGTGGTGGCTGCGCTGCTGTTCCATGCGCTGGTCACCTTGCCCTTGTTGCTGCGATTCGTCGGCGGCGTTTCTCCGGTCGCCTGGTTCCGGGCGATGTCGCCCGCGCTGATGACGGCTTTTTCAACCTCATCTTCGTCAATCACGCTGCCGGTAACACTCGAGGCGGCCGAGGAGAGGGGCCGTGTTTCGAACCGGTACACGTCTTTCGTCCTGCCGCTTGGCGCGACGATCAACATGGACGGTACCGCGCTTTATGAATGTGTCGGCGTGATCTTCCTGTCGCAATACTATGCCTCAGTCGGTGATTTCGATCTGACGCTGGGCAAACAGGCGTTCATCGTGATCTCGGCATTGCTGGCCTCGGTAGGTGCAGCCGGTATTCCGTCAGCCGGACTGGTCATGATGACCGCGATACTGACCGCACTCGGCCTGCCGATCGACGGCGCGCTGCTGTTGCTTGCCATCGACCGCCCGCTCGACATGCTGCGCACGGCTGTCAATGTCTGGTCGGACTCCTGTGGCGTTGCCGTCGTCGCCAGTTCTGAAGGCGATCAGCCGCTGGTCTGACGAGAGGAACGAAGCGGCCGTGTGTCGGAATGAAACTGTCTGCGACGTTCCGTTGCTGAACTGTCTTGCCTGACTCAATTCCCTCGACGCGGCGGCCCGAATTGCCGGCTTTCTATTACCGGCAGCATTTTCTCGAACTGCTGGGTTTCGTCGATCAGCACTATGGGCACGTGCTCGATGACAGGGACCATCGACTGTCGCTGGATTTCCGGTCTCTCGACGCTGCGGCGCAAAGCCTGTATATCCGCCTGGTCAATCGCAAGGGCCGTGTCTTTAATCTGCGCAAGCTGCGCTACCCGGAGATCGGCGAGCTGGCAGGTCCACTGCAGAGGCTGCGCACAGCGGGCTGGGTCGCCTCGCCGGAGGCGCGCCACCTGGAGGATATCCTCGGGCTGCTGACTCGCGGCGAGATCCAGGGCCAGCTGCTTCGGTCGTGCCCCGGCTTGAGTCGAACGCTCAAGAAAGCGCAGTTGATCGAGCTGGCGCTCGAGCGGGGTGCGCAGGAGGCGTTCATCGATGCCGCCGGGCACGATCAGCTGTTCGTGCAGCAGCACGGGGACTGGGTGAGTTTCCTTTTATTCCTGTATTTCGGTGAGTGCCGCGATAGCCTGTCGCGGTTCACGATGCGCGATATGGGGCTGGTTCGAACCCACTCCTTCCGGGCATCGTACGAACCACGCTATGCCGATCGCGAAGAGGCCAGGGAGGCCTTCTTCTTTGCTTCCCGGCTGGCGGCGTTCAGTCATGCGGGCGCACGCGTGCAACGCATGCTGATCGACGAGGCCGGGCGGTGGCCTGAGCCGCATTCCGAGGCGGCGATGGCGTCCCGGGATTCACTCGCCTGCGCGATGGGCCAGGTGCTGGAGAAGGCAGGCCAGCCGGAGATGGCGCTGGCCTTCTACCGTCGCGGCGATTCGCTCAAGTGCACGGAGCGGCTGATTCGCCTGCAGCTCTCAACGGGACATGACGAGGCAGCGCGTCTTCGCCTGGAACAGTGCATCACCGAGGCACGCAGCGAGGAAGAGTGGCTTTTCGCGAATGATCTTTTGCAACGGAAATTCGGCCGCAAGAGGACAACCGAGCAGACCGACTGGCTGCGGTCAGCCGCAACCATCAATCTCGATGAAGCCTACGTAGGCGCACCGGAACGTGCGGCGATCAGATATTTCGAGGCGGCCGGACAACGGGCGTTTCGTGCGGAAAATGCGCCCTGGCGTTTCCTTTTCGGTCTGCTCTTCTGGGACGAGTTGTTCTGCAGTGACGGGGCGACGCTGCATTCGCCTTTCGAAGCCTTGCCGGCAGCGTTGCAGGACCGGTCGTTCTATCGCCGCTACCGGCAGTCGATCGAGGCGAAACTGGCGGCACTCGCCGATCGTCCCTTGATCAGGCGCGCGCTGCTTCAGACGATGGCACGTCACTCCGGGACGCCGAACGGGGTGTTTCGCTGGCGGCCGCGGACCGTGGAGACGGTCTTTGCGTTACTCGAGCACGCGGACAGCCCGGCGCTCGCGGTCATGCTGCGCAAGCTGGCTGAGGACTATCCCTCGATGCGGTACGGCTGGCCGGACTTGATGATCGTTGACGATGCCGGTGTCCGTTTCGCAGAGATCAAGGCCGAAGGAGACCAGTTGAAGCGCAGCCAGTTGCTGCGGCTGCGGCAGATGCGCGCGGCCGGGCTGCGTGCAGACGTGCTGCGGGTGCGCTGGGTGCTGGACCCCGCGCAGGAATACGTCGTCGTTGATGTGGAGACGACTGGCGGTCATGGCGAGCAGCATCGCATCACCGAGATCGCTGCGGTCAAGCTACGCGACGGCGTTATCGTCGATCGCTACCAGAGCCTGATCAATCCGCAACGGGCCATACCACCCGGCATTACGCGCCTGACCGGCATCTCGGACGCGATGGTTGCCGATGCGCCCGTGTTCGCCGGCATCGCCGGTGCGTTCGACGAATTCATTGGCGAGGCGATATTCGTCGCCCACAATGTCAACTTCGACTACGGATTCGTCAGTCGCGAGTATGCGCGACTGGGGCAGCGTTTCCGTCGCCCCAAACTGTGTACCTGCGCATCCATGCGCAAACTTTATCCCGGACACGACTCGTACAGCCTGGCCTCGCTGTGCGAGCGCTACCAGATACCGCTCAAATCACACCACAGGGCGATGTGCGACGCTGAAGCGGCGGCCGAGTTGCTGTTGCTGGTCAATGAGCGCCGGGCTGCGGACCTGCAGGATGGATAGCGGCCGGGTTCCGTGGCGCGGACCCAGGCATGCGGCAGCCGGATGATCAGGCCGCGCGCGCTGACGCAGAGACCTGCAGTGTGTTGGTCATCGAATCGTTGAGCAGGGCGGCGAACGCGTCGCGCTGGGCGCGCGTCTCCCGGGTCCAGGGCAAGAGGTGGGTTGTTCGCCGCGCCCGATCAAACCACAGGCCGCCGGTCTCGCCTCGCGCCGCGTCGCTTGCCGCAAGCCAGGTTACCGTGTCGGCGGCCTCGGCGGCCGTCCGCAGACGATGTTGTGTGAACTGCCAGAAGCGGGGCAATGCGTGGCGCACCGAAGGCGTGTCGGCCCAGCCCGGGTGCATCGCGTTGACCGTGATCCCGGACGGGCCAAGTGCCCTGGCCAGTTGCTCGGTCAGTACCACCTGCATTCGCTTCGTCTGCGCGTAGGCAGTCACGCCGTCATACGGGCGATGTCGCCATTCGAGGTCCTCCAGTGAAAGCCGCTGCGTGTACATGCCTCCGGAGGTAACGAACACGACTCGCGCATCAGCCGATCTCTGCAGCCGCGGGATGAGCAGGCGTGTCAGCAGGTTCGGGCCGATCACGTGGGTGGCCAGCGTCATTTCATAACCCTGTGCAGATTCGGTGCGTGCATCGGGCAGCAGGCCCGCGTTGTGCACCAGCATGTCGACGCGTGGTGGGCTGAAGGCGTCGGCAAAGTGTCGGATGGCCGTGAGATCGGAGACATCGAGCCGGGCGAAATGAACCCGGCGCGATCCACTCTGGCGCCTGATCTGCGTGGCAGCTGCCCGTCCGCGAGCAGCATCGCGGCATAGCAGCCAGACGGTCGCGTTTCTTTCGGCGAGCGCCAGGGCGGTGGCATAGCCGATACCGGAATTGGCACCGGTGACCAGGCAGACCCGGCCCGTGAGATTGACGTCGAGATCCACTTCACTGAAAGAGCGGGCATGGCGGCGAAATCCGCTGCGGTCGAACGAGAAGTAGATCGAAGCGTCAAGCAGCCGCGCGAAGGCGCGTGAATCGTTACACTGGTGCATGCATCCGATTTCGATGATCGGGGCGATTTCGATTCACGGCTGCGGTGGTCACGGTTCCGCGGCCAGCGGCCGGCGATCCGCGCCGCCGAGGTTTATAAAGCGCAATAAAAAACCCTTTCAACTTACTGAGTTGAAAAGGTTTTATGGTGCCCAGAAGAGGACTCGAACCTCCACCTACTTGCGTAGACATGGACCTGAACCATGCGCGTCTACCAGTTCCGCCATCTGGGCCGTCTGCGACGAGGCTTGTGCCCGCGTCGAAGGCGGCGCAATTTACTGGCGGGCCATGGAACTGTCAACGAAGAAGCGATGAACAACAAGCGAACACCAAGCTCGAAAGCCAGTCGGAAGGCGCCACGGCGCCCCCGGAGCCCCGGGCGGGCAAAGTCTCCTGCGGGTGACGTCTTAACGATTTTGCGCAAAGCGGGTCGGCCGATGCGCGCCGAGGAGGTCATCGCGGCGCTCGGTCCCGCGGCCAGTGCCGAGGCCGGCAGGCAGCTCGAGGCGCTTGCGAAGCGCGGTGAGGTGGTGGTCAATCGACGCGGGCAGTACTGCCTGCGGGATGAACTGCCCGGGCTGCTGGTCGGAACCGTGCAGGCGCAGCGCAGCGGCGATGGCCTGCTGCTGCCGGATGACGGTTCTGACGCGGTTCACCTGCCGGGGCAGCAGATGCGCGAACTCATGCATGGCGATCGCGTCGCCGTGCGGGTCGAAGGACCTTCGCATCGGGGACGCAGGCAGGGCACGATCGTCGAGGTGCTCGAGCGACGCACACGCGAAGTCGTCGGCCGGCTCCAGGTTGAATCGGGTGTGGCCTACGTCACACCGGATAACCCGCGCATATCACACCGGGTACTCGTGCCCGAGGCGCAGCTTGGCGGGGCCCGGAGCGGACAGGTCGTTATTGTCGAACTGACCCGGCAGCCGGACCGCAACGTTCAGCCGCTCGGGAGCGTCTCGCGGGTTCTCGGTGAGACGGGCGCAGCGGGCATGGAAACCGATATCGCGATTCATTCCTATGGGTTGCCTTATGAGTTTCCGCCTCAGGCGCTGGCGGAGGCCGGGGCTTTCGGCGCGTCGATCCCGGCCGGCGCAATCCGTGGACGCGAAGACCTGCGCCAACTCGACCTGGTGACCATCGACGGAGAAGACGCACGTGACTACGACGATGCGGTCTTCTGCGAGCGTGCCGGCAGCAGCTGGCGTGTGATTGTCGCAATCGCCGATGTGGGAACGTATGTGCCGCCCGGCAGCGCGCTCGATACAGAGGCGCGCGAGCGCGGCACCTCGGTTTATTTTCCCAATCGAGTCGTGCCGATGCTGCCGGAGGCGCTGTCCAACGGATTGTGCTCGCTGGTGCCGGACCAGGACCGGCTCTGCCTGTGCTGTGAAATGCGCATCAGCGACACGGGCCGGATTACGCGGTCGCGTTTCTTTGAGGGCGTGATGCGTTCATCGGCGAGGCTGACCTACACCGAGGTTGGCGAATTCCTGGCCAGTCCGGATAAGCACAAGGCTGGACCCGCTCACCGGTTGCGCGAACGCCTGCTCGCCCTGAACGGCGCATTTCACGCGCTGACACGTGAGCGTCGCGGGCGCGGCGCGCTCGAGCTCGATACGCCGGAATTGAAAATCGCCTTCGATGCGCAGGGGCGCATTGCCAGGATCTACGAGCAGCCGCGCAATGATGCGCATCGGCTGATCGAGGAGTGCATGGTTGCGGCGAACGTTGCGGCGGCGCGCTTTCTCGACCGCTACCACGTGCCGACGCTGTATCGCGTGCACGGTCTGCCGGAACTCGACCGGCTCGAGTCATTGCGGCAGTTCCTGCGCGAATTCGGCTTGTGGTTACCACCGGTCGAGGAGATCCAGCCCGAACATCTCCGTGAACTGTTGCAGAAAATTGCGGATCGATCCGATGCCCCGCTGATCTCGACGGCCGTGATTCGAGCCATGCCCCAGGCCGTGTACCAGCCCGGCAATATCGGCCACTTCGGTCTTGCGCTGGAGCACTACGCGCATTTCACGTCGCCAATACGCCGCTATCCCGATCTCGTCGTGCATCGCGGGATCCGGCAGGTGCTCAGCGGGGGCGACCCGCAGGCACTGCTGGAATGGCACGGACCTTTCCCGGTACTCGGGCAGGATTGCTCGCTGCGCGAGCGGCGCGCGGACGAGGCGACCCGTGCTGCGATGGCCTGGCTGAAGTGCGACTACATGAAGGACCGTATCGGCGAGGAATTTGATGGGGTGGTCTCAGGCGTCGTCGATTTCGGCCTGTTCGTGCAACTGGAGGGCATGCAGATCGACGGCCTGATCCACGTCTCGGGGCTGGGGCAGGAGTACTTTGCCCGCGATGCGACGGGTTTTCGCATGGTTGGGCGAAACTCGGGTCGTGTCTTCAAGCTGGGTGATCGCCTCCGGGTACGGGTGATCAACGTTTCGCTCGACGAGCGCCGCATTGATTTCGAACTGGCCGAGACCACCTCGGCGTCGCGACGTACCCGTCGCAGCCGGCCAGGCCGGAGCCGGCGCGGATGAGCCAGACGGTGGCCTACGGTATTCATGCCGTGCGCGTATTGCTCAAGCGCAACCCGGGGCGCGTCCGGCGTGTACTGTTTTCGGCGACGCGTCGTGACAGACGGCTCACCGAACTGCGCGAACTTGCAAAGAGCGTCAGCGTGGTCGTGCTGGAGACCGGCGATGAGGAACTCGACCGCCTCGCCGAGCGGGGGCGCCACCAGGGCGTCGTTGCGGAAATACCTGCCCGCGCCGGCGACCCGGAGACGCAGCTCGAGGAAGCCCTGGAGGCCGCGACGGGTCCGCCATTGCTGCTCGTCCTTGACGGTGTCCAGGATCCGCACAACCTGGGCGCATGCCTGCGTTCCGCCGATGCCGCGGGGGTCTGCGCAGTGCTCGTGCCGCGAGCCCGTGCGGTCGGCCTGACGGCGGTCGTAAGAAAAGTTGCCGCCGGCGCGGCCGAGTCCGTGCCGTTAATCTCTGTGGTCAATCTCGCGCGCACGCTGCGCGAGCTCAAGGACAGGGGATTCTGGTTGATCGGTGCAGACGACAGCGCGCAGGCGTCATTCTTCGAGGCCGATCTTGCCGGCCCGACGGCGCTGGTCATGGGCTCCGAGGGCGAGGGGCTTCGCCGCCTCACGCGCGAGTGTTGCGACCAGCTCGTCTCGATACCGATGGCGGGTGCCGTCGAGAGCCTCAATGTCTCGGTTGCGACCGGAGTTCTGCTGTTTGAGGCGGTCCGGCAGCGCGGCGGGGACCGCGGCACCGCGTAACCGCAGCTTCAATTGCGGGGCAGGGCGGACTCCGCTATGCTACGCGGCTCGCTGGACCCTGAGTGGGGCCGGCGGTTTTCCAAACTCTCCTTGCTGCACCGGATATTCCGGGCGGCTATTACCGTAGGGAGCGCACGTGCGTCATTACGAAATCGTGTTTCTGGTCCACCCTGACCAGAGTGAACAAGTCCCCGCCATGATCGAGCGGTACCGCGGCATCATCGAGTCGAACAACGGCGTGATGCACCGCCTCGAGGACTGGGGTCGCCGCCAGCTGGCCTACCCCGTTAACAAGATCCACAAGGCACACTACGTGCTGATGAATATCGAGTGCGACCAGGCCACGCTCGATGAACTCACCGGCGCGTTTCGTTTCAGTGATGCCGTCATCCGTAACCTCGTGCTGAGCATGCCCGGACCGGAGACTGAGCCGTCGCCGATGGCGCGTACCGAGAGCGAGGGCGAAGGTGGCGTGGCCAGCGATGATGACTCTGACGACGAGTCGAGCGCCGACGACAGGCGCGCGGCGCGCAGAGCGTCCGCTGAGGCGTCTGAGACCGATGCGCCGGCGCCTGCGGCGGATTCTGTCGAGGGCGACGCCGAGCCTCCCGCGGCCGGCTGAACCTTTTGATCAGCGCCTTACCGACACAGCATTACCGGAGTTGACCCATGGCACGTTTTTTTCGCCGCCGTAAGTTCTGCAAGTTCACGGCCGACGGTGTCGAGCAGATCGATTACAAGGATCTCGCGACACTCAAGGGCTATATCACCGAGACCGGCAAGATCGTACCCAGCCGTATTACCGGCACGCGTGCGCATTACCAGCGACAGCTTGCACTGGCGATCAAGCGCGCCCGGTATCTCGCGCTGCTGCCGTATACCGACCAGCACTGATACGGCAAGCGCGCCGGGTTGATCGTATCGGCACCGGAGCGCCCTGATGAATCGAAAGCTGGCAAACTGGCTCGCCGCAAATCCGGGCGGGGCGGTGTTCGTCACCGGCCTGCTCGGACTGCTGCCGCTGTTCGGTCTCGGCTTTGCTTTTTTCCTGCCAGGCGCCGTGCCCGCTTTGCTGGCGCTGATGCGCGACGGGAAGGTCGGTCTGATGGTCGCCCTCGGGGCGACACTGTTGCTGACCGGCGCCATGGTGCTGATCGGCCGGCCGGTCTCGGTGGGTCTGGTCTACTCGGCCTGGGTGCTCGGTCCGCCACTGGCACTGGGCCTGCTGCTGCGGCGCACGAATTCCCTGTCGCTCTGTCTGCAGGTGGCGGTCATCGCCGGTACGTTGCTCATCGTCGTATTGCACGCGAAGCTCGGCGATCCCCAGCAGTTCTGGGCGCCTTTCGTACGCGACCTGGCTGAACAGATGCAGCAGCGCGGCTGGACGATGGATCTGCAGGAAGAGGGGCTGGTGGAGTCTTTTGCGCGCACACTGTGGGGCTGGATTGCGCTGCTGACGGTCCTGCTGGCGATGTGCGCGCTGTTTGTAGCGCGCTGGTGGCAGTCATTGTCGCTGCAGCCCGGGCGCTTCGGCATGGAGTTCCAGCAGCTGAGGCTGGGCCTGGCGCTGGGTGTGGTCGCGGCGATCGTGATTGTGGCGTCGATTCTGACCGACAGCGCGCTGCTGGACGACCTCGCGAGGCTGTTTCTTGGCGCACTGACGTTGATCGGGCTGGCGGCCGCCCATCGACGCAAGGCGGCGGGTTCCGGAAGCGGGATGTGGCTCTGGATCCTCTACGTGCTGCTCGTCGTTGCTGCGCCGCCGACCGTAGCGCTGCTGGGCGGTTGGGGATTTGTGGACAACTGGCTGCGCTCGCGAACCGGGGTGCAGAAGGCTTGATCATCTAAGATTGACAGTATTGAACTGAGGAGTTACTCATGGAAGTCATCCTGCTTCAGAGAGTCGCCAATCTCGGCGGCATCGGCGAGACGGTAAAGGTCAAGCCCGGCTATGGGCGCAATTTCCTTCTGCCGCAGGGCAAAGCGGCGCTGGCGACGCCTGCGAACCTCGCTAAGTTCGAGGAACGACGGGCGGAACTCGAAAAGCGAGCCTCCGATGAGAAAGACAGCGCAGTGCTGCGCGCTGGCCAGCTCGAGGGCTTTACGCTGAACCTGACCGCGAAGGCCGGTGGCGAAGGCAAGCTGTTCGGCTCCGTTGGCACCGCAGATATTGCCGAGGCCTGCACGCAGGCCGGTATCCGGATCGAGCGCGCCGAAGTCCGCCTGCCCGCCGGTCCGATCCGGCTCATTGGTGAGCACGTGGTCAAACTGCATCTGTACACCGACGTTGAGGTCGATCTGCCGGTCATCATCACTGCCGAGGAGTAATCTTCGAGCATCGGGGGAGCAGCGATGGCGCAGGAAGCGGAGGGCTCTGGTGGCTTTTACCGGTCGGTGAGGCCCGTCTCGAACACTGAGGCGTTGCGGATACCACCGCACTCAGTCGAGGCCGAGCAGGCGGTGCTCGGCGGGCTGCTGCTCGATAACAGCACCTGGGATGCCGTCGCTGATCGTCTTACGGCCACTGACTTCTACCGGCGCGACCACCAGAATATCTTCCAGGCGATTGCTGATCTTTCGGCCCGCAGCCAGCCGAGCGATGCGGTCACGCTGGCCGAGTACCTCGCCGCTCAGGGGCTGGACGACGAGACGGGCGGGCTTGCCTATCTGGCCGGGCTTGCCCGCGATACTCCGACGGCGGCGAATATCCGGGCCTACGCCGACATCGTTCGCGAGCGGTCGCTGCTCAGGAAGCTGATTCGCGTCAGTGGCGAGATAGCGGCGAGTGCATATGGGTCGGAAGGCCGACCCGCGGCCGAACTCGTCGATGACGCAGAACGTCGCGTGTTCGAGATCGCCGAGCAGGGGAGTCGCAGCGGCTCCGGTTTCGTGCCCCTGCGCGACGTGCTCGGCGCGACGATCGATCGGCTGGACATGTTGCACCAGTCGCAGGGACAACTGACCGGGGTCAGCAGCGGGTACAGCGATCTCGACAAGATGACGGCGGGTCTGCAGCCTGGCGACCTGATCGTCATTGCCGGCCGCCCCTCGATGGGAAAGACCACGCTGGCGCTGAACATCGCTGAAAACGCGGCGATCGGCAAAAACGTGCCCGTGGCCGTGTTCTCGATGGAAATGTCGCGGGAGCAACTGGCATTTCGCATGATTTCATCGCTGGGCCGCGTCGATCAGTCCCATTTGCGCACCGGCATGTTTGGTGATGAAGACTGGGCGCGCATCAATGGCGCCATTGCCCAGATGAAGACCGCTTCGCTCTACATCGACGACAGCGGCGCATTGACTCCCACGGAGGTCCGCGCGCGGGCGCGGCGCCTGATGCGCGAACACGGCGGGCTCGGCCTGATCGTTGTCGATTACCTGCAATTGATGCAGGTCGCCGGTGGCAAGGAGAACCGCGCCACCGAAATCTCGGAGATCTCGCGCTCACTGAAGGCGCTGGCCAAGGAACTGTCTGTCCCGGTCATCGCGCTATCGCAGCTCAATCGCAGCGTGGAGCAGCGTACCGACAAGAAACCCGTGATGTCCGACCTGCGCGAATCAGGCGCCATCGAGCAGGACGCTGACGTGATCATGATGATCTACCGTGAGGAAGTGTACGAGCCGGAAACCCCGCGCAAGGGTATTGCGGATATCATCATCGCCAAGCAGCGCAACGGCCCGACCGGAGAAGTGCACCTGACCTTCCTCGGCAAGTACACGCGATTCGAGAACATGGCCTCCGGCGATTACAGCTACGGCGGCTGATGAAGCCGCAGATTCGAGCCATCATCGACACTGCGTCATTGACGCACAATCTCGCGCGGGTCCGGGCGGCAGCGCCAGACAGCCGGGTCATGGCGGTCGTCAAAGCCAATGCCTATGGTCACGGGCTCATCGCCGCTTCCAGGGCGCTGGCCGGCAGCGACGGCCTGGCCGTGGCGCGCATAGAGGAAGGCGTGGCGCTGCGCACCGCTGGCCTTACCAATCGTATTCTGCTGCTCGAAGGTGTATTCAGCGCGGAGCAACTCGCGATGGCAGCGCAGCAGAATCTCGAACTGATGGTGCACAGCTTCGAGCAACTGCAACTGCTCGAGCAACGCGGCGATGCGACGCCGCTGCGGACCTGGATAAAGATCGATTCCGGGATGAACCGGCTCGGGTTCCGCGTGGCGGAGTTTGCCGATGCCTACCAGCGGCTCGTCGGCATCCGCGGTGTATTGCCGGAGCCGGTGCTGGTCACCCACCTCGCCAATGCCGATGACCTCGATGATGCGATGACCGCGCGGCAGCTGGCCGCTTTTGCGGGTGTCACGGCAGGACTGCCGGGAGAGCGCAGTGTTGCCAATTCGGCCGGCGTGCTGGGCTGGCCGGACTCACGGGCCGACTGGGTGCGACCGGGCCTGATGCTCTACGGCGTGTCACCCTTCGCCGGGCAGCTCGGAGCCGACCTCGGCCTGCGGGCGGCAATGACATTGCAGAGCGAGGTCATCGCGGTCAAGGACCTCGAGGCCGGTGAATCGGTTGGCTATGGAGCGAAATGGCGCTCGACGCGCTCGACGCGCATGGCCGTGGTTGCAGCCGGCTATGGTGACGGCTACATGCGCAGCATTGCCACCGGTACGCCGGTCAGGGTGGCCGGGCAGTGCGCGGCGCTGATCGGCTGTGTTTCGATGGACATGATCACGATCGACGTGACCGGGCTGCGGCCGGTGCGCCCGGGCGACGAGGTGCAGCTATGGGGTCCGGAATTACCGGTTGAGGCCGTGGCCGGGCACGCGGGCGCGATTCCGTATGAGTTGCTGTGCGGGGTGAGCCTGCGCGTGCATCACGAGCTGCGTTGAGCGCCGCAGGACCATCGATTCCGGTCGCGCTCGTTGCCCCGCCAGATCCCCGGCTTCAGCTCGTGAAGAAGCCCATTTTGACGCCGGCCAGCTCGATGACGTCGTTGTCGTTAAGCGGGCGCGCCTGCGGTCCGAGTGGCTCGCCGTTGAGCAACGGGAAGCTGTTCGGCTTGCCACTTTCGAGGTGCACGATGTGGAACCCGTCGGCACGCCGCGTGATCGCCGCAACCTGCACGCCGGGACGGCCCAGTGTGGTCAGTGTCTTCACGAGTTCGAGTTCGCGGCCGGCAAACTGGCCGCTCAGCACCTGCAGACGCGCCTTGAGCGCCACGCCCGCCGGGGTTGCCGCCGGAGCGGCGGCCGCTTTTTCGGCGCGGGCCGCGGCCTCGGCGCCGGCAACGCCGCGATGGGACTTGTAACGGTCGGCATCCTTCGGGCCGATTATCATTGTTCGTTCGAATTCGTCCTGCGACTCGTCCGTTTCGCCGTCGATGAAGCGCAGTGAATGGTGGCCGACGGTGATCATGTCACCGTGCTGCAGCGCATGCTTCTTGATCAGCTTTCCGTTGACATAGGTGCCGTTGGTGCTGTTGAGGTCTTCGAGAAAGGAGTCATTGAGGATATTGATGATCAGGGCGTGGTGGCCGCTGACCGCCGGATTGTCAATGCGGATGTCGTTATCCGGCAGTCGTCCCACCGTGTAACGTTCCTTGCTCATGTTGTACTCGGCGAGTTGCTGTTCGTCGAGACTCAATACCAGTCTGGCCATGCGATTGCCTATGAAATCCGTTAGTCGAAGATATTGCTCAGACGCTTGATCAGGCCGCGCCGCGCCGGGAAGCTGTCCAGCACGCGAGTGAGCACGATCGATACGTTGTCCCGGCCGCCGTTGTCATTGCTAAGCAGTATCAGTTGCCTCGCAAGAGTTTCAAGATTAGCACCAAAGGTACTGATCGTTAACTGAATATCATCATCTTCCACCATGTCTGACAGGCCATCGGAGCAAATTAGAACCAGGTCGTCTTTTTTTGCGTCCACCTCGGTGATTTCCACCTCGACGGTCGGTTCAACGCCGAGTGCCCGTGTGACGTAGTTCCGTGATGCCGCGCGTTCGGCTTCCTCCTGCGTGTAAAAACCCCTCGAAACGAGTTCCTGCAGCAGCGAGTGGTCCTGGGTCAGTTGCTCTAGCTGACCATCGCGCATCCGGTAGGCCCTGGAGTCACCGACGTGCGCAAGCGTCAGGTGATTGTCGTGGAAAATTCCGGCAACCACGGTGGTGCCCATGCCCTCACAGTTGGCCTGGACTTTCGCGGTCTGATAAATCAGCTTGTTTGCACGCTGGATCGCGTCACGCAGCAGGATGCCGGGTCGGCTCAGACCGCTTTGTTCGTCGCGTATACCGAGGTCTTCACGCTCGAGAGCGGCCTTCAGCAGGCTAAGGACCGTGCGAACGGTAATTCCGCTGGCCACTTCGCCGGCCTTGTATCCGCCCATTCCATCGGCCAGTACGATCAGGCCAATGCCCGGATCCGTGCCGATTGTGTCTTCGTTGTGCTCACGGACTCGACCCGTGTCGGTGACGCCGACGCAACGCAGCCTGCCCTTGAGGTTCACCACTCAGGCCCTGTCCGGCACGTTCAGGTCGCGCAGCGCCTGTGAGAACGCGGCCCCGCTTTCGAAGCGCCCGGCGGGATCCTTGCACAGTGCGCGCTCGAGGAACGCGTCGAGTCCGGCGGGAAGATCGGGACGCAGCGTGCGGATGGGCGGGTGGGGATCTTTGACGATACACATCATCAGCCCCGGCATCGAGTCGGCCCGAAACGGCAGCTGGCCGCTGAGCAACTGGTAGAGCGAGACGGCCAGCGAGAACAGGTCCGATTGCCCGGTGACTTTGTCGCCCTGCAACTGCTCCGGCGCCATGAAGGACGGCGTGCCGAGCACGATTCCAGTTCGCGTGCGGCCGGAGTCAGTCAGCCGTGCGATACCGAAGTCGGTGATTTTCAGTTCTCCACTGGGCGCATCGAACATGACGTTAGCGGGCTTTATGTCGCGATGTACGACCTGATTATGGTGCGCATAGTGCAGTGCTCCGGCGAGCCGCGCCACTATCTCGAGTACGATTGTAGAGGGCAGCAGTCGCGTGGCGTGGGTGTGTTCGATGAGGTGGTGCCCGCTGAGCCGCTCCATTGCGATATAGGCACTGCCGCTTTCATCTTCGCCGGCATCGTAGATCGTCACGATGTGCGGGTGATTGAGCCGGCCGGCCATCGCCGCTTCACGGAAGAATCGTGTGCGCGCATCTTCGAGATCGCGGCCCTCGAACTCAGCGGCCAGGGGAATCACCTTCAGGGCCACCTCGCGATCGATCATTGGGTCGCGTGCCCGGTATACCACGCCCATGGCGCCTTTGCCGAGTTCATCGATGATTTCATATCGGCCGAGCCTGGCGGGCATGGCGCGCTGAGCCAATGCTGACGCCGACGCGCTGGCCATTTCTTCGAGCATGAACGTGTTTCGGGCTGGTGAATGCATGTTTCGCGGGGAAGTATACGATTGCCATGGGGCCAGAATTGTTGTCAGCGTCACAGTCCCGGCGCGGCCTCCGGCCCGTGTTAGCATCGCGGCCGATCGATTCCCCTCGTTACACAGCGGAGCAACATGGCGCGGCAGAAGTCCAGCTACGTATGTGGCTCCTGTGGAGCAAGGACTCCCCAGTGGCAGGGCCAGTGTCCGTCCTGTGAGGCCTGGAACACACTGGAGCTCGCGGTGCCCGTCAGCGGGCTGCGACCGCAGCCGGCGCCGGGCGCTGCGCCGCGCAGCAAAACCGTGACCGACGTCACGGATGATGACGAGGTGCGTGCACAGACAGGTATCGGTGAGCTCGACCGCGTGCTCGGCGGTGGTCTCGTCGCCGGGTCGGTCGTGCTGCTCGGCGGTGATCCCGGGATCGGCAAGTCGACCCTGCTTTTGCAGGCCGCCGACGCGCTGAGCCGAAGCCGTACGGTGCTCTATGCCTCCGGGGAGGAGTCAGTGCGCCAGGTTGCGTTGCGGGCGCGCCGCCTCGGGCTCGATTCCACGACGATGCGGCTGGTGGCTGAGACCCGTGTCGAGTCAATCATCGAGGAAAGCGCTGCGGCGCGTGCCGCGGTGGTCGTCGTTGACTCAATACAGACGATGCAGACCGAAGCAAGCGAGTCCTCGGCCGGTTCGGCTGTTCAGGTGCGCGAGTCTTCGGCGCGACTGGTGCGCTACGCAAAGGAAACCGGCACGGTCGTGATCATCATCGGGCACGTGACCAAGGAGGGCCAGATTGCCGGGCCGCGAATACTCGAGCACATGGTGGATACGGTACTGTACTTCGAGAGTGACCCGGGCAGCCGTTTCCGGGTGGTGCGCGCCGTCAAGAATCGTTTCGGTGCCGCAAGCGAGATCGGCGTCTTCGCGATGGCAGAGCAGGGCCTGAGAGAGGTTCGTAATCCTTCGGCAATATTTCTCTCGAGGCGCGATGAGAGCGCCAGCGGCAGCGCTGTAACGGTTGTGCACGAGGGAAGCCGTCACCTGCTCGTTGAAGTCCAGGCGCTGGTTGACGAGTCGCAGGGGCTGTCGCCGCGGCGGGTCGCTGTCGGATTCGAGTCGAGCCGGCTGGCGCTGCTGCTCGCGGTACTGCATCGACACGGCGGTACTGCGACTTCCGGTTCCGATGTTTTCGTGAACGTTGTCGGCGGGGTGCGAATCAATGAGACTGCCGCGGACCTGCCGGCCGTGCTGGCCGTGGCCTCCAGTGTGCGCAACCGGCCGCTGCCGTCGGCGACTGTGTGTTTCGGCGAACTCGGCCTGACCGGGGAGATTCGGCCGGTGCCGTTTGGTGAAGAGCGACTGCGCGAGGCGGCCAAGCAGGGCTTCCGGCGCGCGCTGGTCCCCGCGGCCAATGCCCCGCGCCGGAAGATCGAGCAGATCGAAGTCGAGGCCGTCGCCACGCTCGAACAGGCGCTAGGCAAGGTCTTTTGAAATGCCTGGACTGGCAGCATCGGCCGGTGCGGTGGCGGCTGGCTTCAGGCGGGCGGTCTTGATCGTGTTGTCCGCGGTCTGCAGCACGTCGATCGTGTACCCTGCAATCTGCAGGCTCGTGCCTGGTTCTGGAATGGTCTCGAGGTGTTCGATGACCAGGCCGCTCAGCGTCCGCGGTCCGTTGGTCGGCAAAGCCCAGCCCATTTTGCGGTTCAGCCGGCGCAGGCTGGCTGCCGCATTGACCACGTAACTGTCGCCCTGCCGGGCGACATCTTTGTTCAGGGTGCTCGAGTCGGTCGTAAATTCGCCGACGATTTCCTCGAGCAGGTCTTCGAGCGTCACAAGCCCCTGGATATCGCCATATTCGTCGACGACAAACGCAACTCGTCGGCGCTGGCGCTGGAAATTGGCCAGCTGTGTGTTGAGCGGCGTCCCCTCGGGTACGTAGTAAGGCTCGCGTACCTTGACCAGGGCCAGCAGGCTCTCGCGGTCGAACTCGTCTCGCGCAAGAAAGCCGACCACTTTCTTCATGTGCAGAAGGCCGACGATGTTATCGAGACTGCCGTCGTAGACCGGCACCCGGGTCACACGGCATTCGCGCAACTGGTCCATGACTTCGTCCCAGTCCTCCGAAATATCGATACCGTATATCTCGTTGCGCGGGACCATGATGTCCTCGACATTGACCTGTTCGAGGTCGAGGATGCTCATCAGCATGCGTTGATGCCGATGCGGTATCACGGTGCTGGATTCAGCGACGACGGTACGCAACTCTTCGGCGCTCAACGACGTCGTGCTGGCTTCCTCTGGTGAAACGCCCAGCAGCCTCAGGACCCCGTTGGCGAGCAGGTTGGCGACCCAGACGACGGGGTAGAGAAGACTCAGCAGCACCTTGTAGACCATGGCGGCTGGCAGAGCGAGGCGCTCGGGATAAAGCGCGCCGTAGGTCTTGGGGGCGATCTCCCCGAAGATGATCAGCACCACGGTGAACAGGCCCACGCCGATGGCCGCCGAGCCCTCTCCGCCGAGCGACAGCGAAATCATCGTCACAATGGCCGCGGCAGCGGAATTGACGAAGTTATTACAGACCAGGATCACACCGATCAGCCGATCCGGCTTCTCGAGCAGGCTCTCAGCGGTGCGCGCCGCTGCGCTGCCTTCGCGGGCCAGGTGCCGCAGGCGATACCGGTTGACGCTCATCAGGGCCGTTTCCGTGCTGGAGCAGAACCCCGAGAACACGAGCAGGACGAGCAGGACCAGGAACAGCCAGTGAAGTGGGATGTCCTGCAACTCGGCTCAGCCCCAGTGCCGACCCAGCATGTTTTCGAGTATCAGTTTGCTGCCGAAGTAGGACAGGCCCAGCAGCAAATAACCGGCCAGGGTCCAGCGAAGCGCCTTGCGACCACGCCAGCCAAAACGAATCCGCCCGAACAGCAGGATCCCGAAGACGACCCAGGCGGTGATGGCGAGCACGACTTTGTGGACCAGGTGCTGCGCAAACAGGTTGTCAATGAAGTAAGCGCCCGAGACGAGCGCCAGGGTCAGCAACGCGAAACCGGCGAAGATGCTCTGGAAGCAGGCCGATTCCAGCGACTCCAGGGGCGTGAGAATCTTCAGCCACCCCAATGGCCTGCGGCTGCGGATGCGTCGGTCGACCATGACCTGCGCAATCGCCAGTACGGCGCCGATCGTCAGGAATGCGAATGCCGTTGTCGCCACTGCAACATGAAAGGCGAGTTCCCAGCCCGGCCGGCCGACTGCGTACTCGCGCGTCCCGCCCGAGAATGCGCCCTCGAGAATCGCCGCGACCACCAGCAGCACGGCCGCCACGCCGCGCAACCGCGGCTTGATCGCGATGACAATCGACGTTGCCGCGATCACGAGGCTCACCAGGGCCGCCGTGTCGCTCAGAGACAGCACCGTCTGTTCGGTGTGTGCGTGCTGTTGGATCAGCGCCACTGCGTGCACCACGACGCCGACTGCGGCGAAGGCGACCGCCGCAATGCGTCCGCCTCGTCCATGGTGAGAGGTTCCGCGATAGGCGGCGTAGGCGAGCCACGCGGCTCCGATCAGGTAGCAGGCGACGGCTATCAGGGGCAGTGGCAAGCTGGGGTCCGACCTTTACAGTTCCAACAGCAAGATGATGTCACAACTCGAGGCCCATTGGGTGCGAACGGACCCTATAATTGAGTCCTCTCCCGGCACGGTGCGACGCGACCGTGCCAGGGCTTACCGAGTTTCTGCAGAGGTTTCCCGGTGTTTGAAAAACTCTCTGGCCGCCTGACGGCGGTCGTCGAAGGGCTGCGGGGACGCGGCCGCCTGACAGAAGAAAATATCGGCGATACGCTGCGCCAGGTGCGCATGGCGTTGCTCGAAGCCGATGTGGCCCTGCCGGTCGTCAAGTCGTTCATCGACTCGGTCAAGGCCCGTGCGCTGGGGCAGGAAGTCCACAAGAGCCTGACCCCGGGGCAAGCCCTGGTGCAGGTGATCCACGAGGAGCTCGTGCGGGTGATGGGCGAGGGCGTAAGACCCCTGAACCTGCGCACGCAGCCCCCGGCAGTCATTCTACTGGCCGGCCTGCAGGGCGCGGGCAAGACCACCTCCGCGGCGAAGATTGCGCTCTGGCTGCGCGATCAGGAGCGCAAACGGACGCTGCTGGTGTCAACCGACGTCTATCGCCCGGCGGCGATGTTGCAGCTCGAGCGACTGGGCGCGCAGCTGGACATCGACGTCGCGAAAGCAGATCCGGCGGCCCGGCCGCTGGACATCGCCCGAAAGGCACTCGAAGAGGCGCGACTTGGCCTGTATGACGTCCTGCTGGTGGACACGGCCGGTCGCCTGCACGTGGACCAGGAAATGATGGGCGAGGTCAGTGAGCTCGCCGCCGTGCTGAACCCGATCGAAACGCTGTTCGTGGTCGATTCCATGGCCGGCCAGGATGCAGTCAATTCAGCGCGTGCATTCGGCGCAGCGCTCGAACTGACCGGCGTCGTGCTGACCAAGGCAGATGGCGATGCGCGTGGCGGGGCGGCCCTGTCCGTGCGACAGGTCACTGGCCAGCCGATCCTGTTCGTCGGCGTCGGCGAGAAGCCGGACGCGCTCGAAGTATTCAAGCCCGATCGCATGGCCAACCGCATCCTCGGCATGGGCGACGTGCTGAGCCTGGTCGAGCAGGTCACCCAGAAGGTCGATCGGCAGGAGGCGGAGAAGCTCGCCCGCAAAATGACCGGCGGCAAGGGCTTCACGCTCGAGGACCTCCTGGCCCAGCTGCGCCAGGTTGAGCAGATGGGCGGTATGGCCTCTCTGATGGACAAGCTGCCTGCCCAGCTTGCCGCGAAGGCCGGCGCGATGCCACAGGGCGGGGAACGCGAGGTCAAGCGCCAGATCGCGATCATCTGCTCGATGACGACGGGCGAGCGACGGTTTCCGAAGACGATCGACGGCTCCCGTCGACGGCGCATTGCCGCCGGGTCCGGCACCCAGGTCTCGGACGTCAACCGCCTGCTGAAGTCGCACCTGCAGATGCAGAAAATGATGAAGGGAATGGGCAAAGGCGGGCTCGGCCGAATGATGCGCTCCATGGCCGGCCGGCTGCCGCCCGGGCTGCGCTAAGCGGGTGCGCGGGTTCGGCGCGCAAGACTCGCACAAGATTTCTTTTCTTTCCGGATTTCGGTATAGTTGACGGCTCTTTTTTTGTTGGGCGCGACTCGCGCCAGCAGCCCTAACGAGGCATACGCAGACGATGGTCAAGATTCGATTGAGCCGCCGCGGCGCGAAGAAGCAGCCCTTCTATCACGTCGTCGTGACCGACAGCCGCCGCAGTGGGGGCGGAAGCCTCGAGCAGGTGGGTTTCTATAACCCGGTAGCGCGCGGCGCCAGCGAGGAATTGCGCCTCGATCTCGGCCGCATCGACCACTGGATTGAGCTTGGCGCGCAGCCTTCGGAGCGCGTCGCGCAGCTCGTCAAGAGCTATCGCAAGACCCAGGTCGAGGCCCCGGCCCCGGCCGCCGCCTGAGAAAAACGGGCGCGCGATGAACGCGCCGCGTCCCGGCGAAGGCCAGGAGCGCGCCGTCGTCCTCGGCCGGATCGGTGCGCCGTTCGGTATAAAGGGGTGGGTGAAGGTGATTTCCTACACCGATCCGCCGGAGGGCATCGCGGGCTACGTCGATTGGGAGATCAGCTCCGGTGCCGGGTCGCGAACGGCGACGGTGCTCGAATGGAAAAGGGCCGGACGGTTCATCGCGGTGAAGCTGGACGGTGTCGATACGCCCGAGGATGCGAGGTCCCTGACCAACTCGGACGTCCGCGTGCAGCGCTCGGCGCTGCCGCCAACGGCTCCGGGGGAGCATTACTGGCACGATCTGCAGGGGCTCGCAGCGTTCACTCCGGACGGTGTGCCACTGGGACAGATAACGGGCTTTCTCGAATTGCCGGCCCATCCGGTGCTGGTGCTGGAGGGAGAGCGGGAGCGGTTGGTGCCGCTGGTGCCGGAGCGGTTGCTGGAGGTGGATCTTGCCGCCGGCCGCGTGATGCTCGACTGGCACCCGGACGATTGAGCGGGACGGACGACACGTGAAGATCGTGGTCGTCACGCTTTTCCCCGAGCTCGTCGGGCAGGTGCTGGAATTTGGTGTGCTTGGCCGGGCGATCCGGCGGGGGGTGCTCACGGTCGAGACTGTGAACCCCCGGCAGTTCGCGACGGACGTGCATGGAACCGTGGATGACCGCCCTTACGGCGGTGGTCCCGGGATGGTGCTGCGGGCGGACCTGTTAGCGAAGGCGCTGGACGAAGCGCAGCGCAGGGTGCCATCGGCCCGGCGGATTGCGCTGGCGGCTGACGGGCAGCGGCTCACGCAGGGCGTGGCCGCCGAGCTGGCTGCGGAGTCGGCCCTGATTCTCGTGGCAGGCCGCTACGAGGGGCTGGACGAGCGCTTTGTCGAGGCGTGCACGGATCAGAGCGTCTCGGTCGGCGATCTGGTCCTGAGCGGCGGAGAGCTGCCGGCGTTGATGCTGATCGATGCGCTGGCCCGGCTGTTGCCCGGTACGCTCGGTGATACCGAGTCGGCCGTGCACGAGTCGTTCAGCGAAGGCCTGCTCGACTGGCCTCACTACACCCGGCCGGAGGTGTGGCAGGGTCGGCCGGTTCCGGCCGTGTTGCGCAGCGGGGACCATGCGGCGATCGAGCGCTGGCGTCGCAAGCAGGCGCTTGGGCGCACCTGGCGGCGGCGCCCGGACCTGCTCGAGCAGAGGGGTCTGAGTGACGAGGAGCAGCGGCTCCTGGATGAATACCGGGCGGAGCAGGAAGCGCCGTGACGACAGACTTAGGACGCAACGATTTCGAAACAAGGTGAGACATGAGCAACATCATTGCAACGCTCGAAAAAGAGCAGATGAACCGTGAAGTGCCGGAATTCGGGCCGGGCGATACCGTCGTGGTCGAGGTCAAGGTAAAGGAAGGTGAGCGCGAGCGCATCCAGGCTTACGAGGGCGTTGTCATTGCGAGGCGCAACCGCGGCCTGAACTCTTCGTTTACCGTGCGAAAGATGTCGCATGGTGAAGGCGTTGAACGCGTCTTCCAGACCTACAGCCCCGCGCTCGGCAATATCAAGGTAAAGCGTCGGGGTGATGTGCGTCGGGCCAAGCTCTACTACCTCCGGGATCGCACGGGCAAGGCTGCTCGAATCCAGGAAAAGATCTGATCGTTAATCACCGTGCCCTCCGCCGCAATGGGGCGGGCGCGGCAGCGATCATTTCCGGAGCTCTCTGAACCGGACCGGCGGTGATCGGGTAGTACCCTATGTTTCAGGCAATATCGCGATTGTTTCGCTGGATCCTGGCCGGGCTCGACGGCCTGCGCAAGGTCCTTCACCTCATTCTCCTGCTGATCCTGTTCGGGGCGATCTGGGGGATGTTCTCACGCGCTGCCCCCCTGGTGCCGAAACAGGCCGCGCTGGTGATTGCTCCGGTGGGCGAGGTCGTCGAGGAATTCACCGGTGACCCGCTGGAGCGCGCCATCGGCGAGGCGCTGCGCAGCGAGCCCACCGAAACCCTGTTGCGCGACCTGGTCGACTCGATTGAGGGGGCTGCGGCGGACGATCGCATCAGCGCACTTTATCTCGACCTCGCCAGTATGGGCCGCGCGGGCCTGCCGAAACTGCGCGAGATTGCCTCGGCCATCGATACGTTTCGCGAGAGCGGCAAGCCGGTCATCGCTTACGGTGATTACTTCAGCCAGGGCCAGTATTACCTCGCGGTCCATGCCGACCAGTTGTACCTCGACCCGCATGGCATCGCTTACCTGGACGGCTTCGCGAATTACGGCCTGTTCCTCAGGGACGCGCTCGACAAGCTCGCCGTCGACTGGAACGTGTTCCGGGTCGGTGAGTACAAGTCCGCGGTGGAAACCTATACGCGCAACGATATGTCGCCGGCCGAGCGCGAAGAGAGCCTCGCCTGGCTCAACTCACTTTGGACGACCTACAAGGCCGATGTCGGGGCTGCCCGGGGGTTTGAGCCAGCGGTCCTGCAGTCATACGCTGACGACGTCGTCGACCGGCTGCGTGCGGCCGACGGTGACCTGGCAAAGATGGCGCTCGACGCGGGCCTGGTGACGGGACTGAAGGGCCGATTCGAGGTTGAGGAGCTACTCGCTGCGATAACCGGCGAGGACGAAGACACGCACAGTTACATCGGTATCGGTCATCGCGCCTATCTCACAAACCTGCATTCGACGGAAGCGCTGAGCCGGCATGCGCGCGACAAAGTGGCTTTCGTCGTGGCTTCGGGCGAAATCGTCCCGGGGGACCAGCCACCGGGCATGATCGGCTCGGACACGCTGGCGGCGCTGCTGCGCGAGGCCCGGTTTGACGACGAGGTGAAGGCTGTCGTACTTCGGATCGACAGCCCAGGCGGCAGCACCTTTGCCAGCGAGGTCATCAGTCGTGAAGTCGCTGCGCTGCGTGAGGCCGGTAAGCCCGTCGTGGCATCGATGAGCAGCCTTGCGGCCTCCGGTGGTTACTACATCGCGATGGACGCCGACCGGATTCTGGCCGGCGAGGCAACGCTGACCGGTTCGATTGGCGTATTCGCCATGCTGCCGACGTTTGAGCGTTCCCTGGAAAAACTCGGCGTGCACATCGACGGCGTCGGCACGACAGCCCTGTCCGGCGAGCTTACCCCGGCGCGCACGATGGGCGAGACCGGCCGCGAAGTGCTGCAGCAGAGCGTCGAATACGAGTACGAACAGTTCATCAGCCGGGTGGCCAGCGCACGTCAGAAGACGGTGGAGGCGATCGACGAGGTCGCGCAGGGTCGGGTCTGGTCGGGCCGCGACGCCTTGACGCTGGGTCTGGTCGACGAAATCGGTGGCTACCGCGATGCGATTGACCGCGCCGCGGAACTCGCCGGGCTGGGCAGCGACTTCGAAGTGGTTTACTACGACACCGAGTTCGGAATCTCCGAAGCGCTCGGTTTCCGCCTGCGCAGTGCGCTCGCCCGCCACCTCGGACCCCTGATTGGCGCACCGTTGGGGCCTCAGTTGCCCGCGTCGGTCCAGTTGCTGGCCGAGGAAGCGCAGCGACTCAGTCGCCTCAGCGACCCGCGACACGTGTACGCCTACTGTTTCGCCTGCTCGCTGGACTGAGCCGCCCTGGCGGCAGGCCGCCGCGTGCCTGAGAGGTCCCGTCCTGCCAGGCCCGCTTGCGGCCGGATGCCGGCCGGTGCCGGTGGGTGACTACGGATCGCGCCCCGCCTTGCACTGGACTAGTCTGGCCTGAGGGGAGAGCAGGGTCCGCTCAGCGACCAGACGCTGAAAACGGTTTCCCGGCCCTTTGGTACGCGGCGTCCGCGTCGCGGCGAAAGGCATCTCGAGCCGTTAAGCTCATCGGCCCCTGAGCCCTCTCTGTCGAGGAGGGTGAAGCCATGTTCAAGAGACTCACAATGCGGTGTTCTGTCGTGGCGGTTGCCTTGATGCTGGCTTCCTGCAGCAGTGGCGGCGGTGGAGGGGGCGGCGGCAGCCAGCCGCCGCCTGAGCCTCCGCCCAGCGCCGACGTACTGCCGATCACGGCGGAAAATGCGCCTGAGGTTACGGCCGCCGTTCTCGGCAGCATCATCTCGACGACCGACCTCGTCGGCGTTGTCGACGTCATCGGGCTGCCGGCGATTGGCAGCGCCAACCCGGCGCTGACGGGGGCTGTGCAAAAGGCCGTGCGGGTGGAAACCATGGCCTGTGATACGGGCCGATTCACGATGACCTGGAACGACGAGGACGAGGACTTCCAGCTTTCCACGGGTGACTCGCTGGAGGTCGCTTTCGACGCCTGCCAGTTTGTTGATGCAGCGACTACGGTCGATGGTGTTGCAGCGGTCACGGGCATCGTCATGACCGGCGATCCACTCAACGCGATCCCGCCATGGAGCCTGGAGGCGCGGTTTGGCTTCGATTCGATGCGCAGTACCGACTCAGACGGTACCGTCATTGTCGACGGTGCACTCGATCTGGCCATGCGCAGCGAGGACAACCTGACCATCCGCCTGACGATCAGGACAAACACGCTGTCGAGTGCAGCGAACGGGATGACCGAGGCACTGAGTGATTTTGCGATGACACAGGTGCTTGACGTGAATACCCTGATGATGAGCATCGTCGCTGACGGCGTGCTCACCAGCTCCAGGCTTGACGGTAGCGTGACCTTCGAGACGCTGGAGCCTTTCATGGCGGCCGTCGACGGCAACCCGCATTCCGGGCAGATGCGGATCGCAGAGCGCACGTCCAGCGTACTGGTAACCGTAATCGACAACGTCAACGTGGAACTTCAGGTGGACGAGAACCTCGATGGCCTCATCGATGCGACGCAGGTCACGACATGGGCCTCGCTCGGTTTTGAATAGGCTGTTTGCGTCGCACGGCGCGGGCGCCTTTCGGCAGATGGGCGCCCCCGCTGGGGCCGCCGGCGCACATTTTCGAGCCGGTCGTGCTATGAGGCCCAGTCGAGAATCACTTTGCCTGACTGGCCGCTGTTCATGATCTCAAAACCCTGCAGGTAATCGCTGACCGGCAGCCTGTGGGTGATGATTGGCGAAAGATCGAGGCCGCTCTGCAGCATCGCGGCCATCTTGTACCAGGTTTCGAACATCTCACGGCCATAAATGCCTTTGATTGCCAGCCCCTTGAAGATGACCTGGTTCCAGTCGATCGCCGTGTCTTCGGGCGGGATCCCGAGCAGGGCAACGCTGCCGCCGTGGTGCATGGTGCGCAGCATGTCGCGAAACGCGGCCGGGTTGCCCGACATCTCCAGGCCGACGTCGAAACCTTCCTGCATGCCGAGCGATTTCATCGCTTCGTCCAGTGACTCGCGCTCGACGTTAATCGCGCGGGACGCGCCCATCTTCCGGGCCAGTCCCAGCCGATAGTCATTCACGTCGGTAATCACAACGTGCCGTGCGCCGACGAATCGTGCAATCGCGGTAGCCATGATGCCGATCGGACCGGCGCCGGTGATCAGCACGTCCTCGCCAACCAGGTTGAATGACAGTGCCGTGTGGGTCGCGTTGCCGAACGGGTCGAGGATCGACGCCTCGTCGTCAGAAATCGAGTCGGGCAGCCTGAAGACGTTGAATGCGGGGATCACCAGGTATTCGGCAAAGGCGCCCGGACGATTGACGCCGACACCGGTGGTATTGCGGCAGAGGTGGCGCCGCCCGGCACGGCAATTGCGACAGTGCCCGCAGGTGATGTGACCTTCGCCCGAGACGCGATCGCCGACCGAGTAACCCTGCACCTCGCTGCCGATTTCGACGATCTGGCCCGAATACTCGTGTCCGACGGCCATCGGCAGCGGGATCGTCTTCTGAGCCCAGCTGTCCCAGCGATAGATGTGAATGTCCGTACCGCAGATCGCGGTCTTGTGGATCCGGATCTTCACGTCGTTAGGCCCGACCTCCGGCTCGGCGATATCCTCGAGCCAGATGCCCGGGGCAGCCTGTGATTTGACCAGTGCTTTCATTCTTCGGGCTCCAGGTAAACGGCTCAGTTCAGGACCTTCAGGTCGTGGCCTACCTCGATAAACGCGTCGATGGCCCGGTCGAGCTGCTCTAACGTGTGCCCGGCACACATCTGCGTGCGGATCCTCGCCTTGCCCATCGGGACCACCGGGTACGAGAACCCGATCACGTAGACGCCATGCGCCATCAGTCGATCGGCGAACTGCGTGGCTAGCGACGCATCGCCGAGCATCACGGGCGCAATCGGGTGCTCACCCGGAACGATATCGAACCCGGCAGCCGTCATGCGTTGGCGAAAGTGCTCCGTGTTACGCCGCAGACTGGCGCGCAGCTCGTCACTCGATTCAATCAGCCCGATCCCGCGCAGCGTCGTCGCGGCGATGACCGGGGGGACGCTGTTCGAAAAAAGATAGGGACGCGAGCGCTGGCGCAGCCAGGCCACGATCTCCTTGCGCGCCGCCGTGAAGCCTCCGGCGGCGCCGCCGAGTGCCTTGCCGAGCGTGCTCGTGATGATATCGATGCGCCCGAGCACTTCGCGATATTCCGGCGTTCCCCGGCCGCCGGCACCGACGAATCCGGTCGCGTGCGAGTCGTCGACCATGACCAGCGCGCCGTATCGATCGGCGAGATCGCAGATCGGGCCGAGGCGGGCGATCACGCCGTCCATTGAGAAGACGCCATCGGTCACGATCAGCTTCACGCGGGCATCGGCAGCCTCCTGCAGCCGCGATTCGAGCTCGTCCATGTCGTCATTGGCGTAACGCAGTCGGCGTGCCTTGCACAGGCGAACACCGTCGATGATGCTTGCATGATTGAGCGCATCGCTGATCACTGCATCCTGGTCATCGAGCAGCGTTTCAAACAGGCCGCCATTGGCGTCGAAGCATGATGAATAGAGAATCGTGTCCTCCATGCCGAGAAATTCACTCAAGCGGGCTTCGAGTTCCTTGTGAACCCGCTGCGTGCCGCAGATAAAGCGCACCGAGGCCATGCCATAGCCGTACCGGTCCAGCGCCCGGTGGGCCGCTTCACGCATGGCCGGGTGATTGGCGAGGGCCAGGTAGTTGTTCGCACACAGGTTGATGAGTTCGCGACCGTCGGTCAGGCGCACGACGGGCTGCTGCGGAGAATCGAGCTGCCGCTCGGACTTGTACAGGCCCTGGCTGCGCAGGTCGTCCGTCTGCTTTGCCAGTCGCTCGAGAAATGTTTTGTCCACGCGCTAGTCTCCCTCAGGAGCACAATTATAATCACGGCCGGGAGGAAACACTGCAGTGCCTAAGTCACGTGAAGATGAACCGGCCGTCAGCCTGCGTATCGATAAGTGGCTGTGGTGTGCGCGCTTCTTCCGCAGCCGGGCCCTGGCGCAGGCTGCGGTGGACGGTGGGCACGTCCAGGTCAACGGCGAGCGCGTCAAGGCCGCACGTCCGGTGCGGATCGGCGATCGCCTGCGCATAACCCGCGAGCGCGAGCGGTTCGAGATCGAGGTGACCGGCCTGCCGCGGCGGCGCGGACCGGCGACCGAGGCACGCGGCCATTACGAGGAAACCGCCGAGAGTGAGGCGGCACGCGCGCAGGCTCGCGAATTTGCGAGGCTGTCAGCGGCCGGGCATTCCGGGCGTCCCGACAAGCGCGAGCGGCGCGACCTGATGCGAACTTTCAAAGGCCGTTCGTGAGCGCCCTTCTCGCGGCGAGGCCAACCCGCCTGTTCATCATTCTGGCCGGGTTTTTCGTCGCCAACGCGATCATCGCCGAATTCGTCGGTGTGAAGATCTTTGCCCTGGAGTCGACCCTGGGGCTCGATCCGTTTGGCTGGAACCTGTTTGGTCAGAGCGGCTCGCTCAGTTTCACGGCCGGCGTCCTGTTGTGGCCGATCGTGTTCATCATGACCGACATTATCAACGAGTACTTTGGTCGACGCGGTGTCCGTATCATCTCGTTTCTCGCCGCGGCGCTGATTTCTTATGCGTTTGCGTTTGCGTACGCGGCGATCCACCTGGAGCCGGCCGGCTGGTGGGTATCCATCAATGCGCAGCGCGGCGTGCCCGACATGCAGGTGGCGTTCGCGACGGTCTTCGGCCAGGGCCTGTGGACGATCGGCGGCTCGCTGGTCGCTTTCCTCGTCGGGCAGTTGATCGATGTCGGGATTTTCCATCGCATCCGGCTGTTGACCGGCGAGCGCTGGATCTGGCTGCGGGCGACCGGTTCGACGGCGGTTTCCCAGCTGGTTGACAGTTTCGTCGTGCTTTACATTGCGTTCGTGCTCGGCCCGCAACAATGGCCGGTCCGTCTGTTTCTGGCTGTCGGCATCGTGAACTACCTGTACAAGATGGCGATGGCGCTGCTGCTGATACCGCTGATCTACCTGGTCAGAGGTTGGATTGAACGATACCTAGGGCCGGCCGAAGCGCAGCGACTGCGCGACGAGGCTGCAGCGGACTGAGTTCCCCGCGTCCGTCTTTTCGCGGGCTGGAAGGGCAACGATCCGGGAGACCTGGAATGACAGCGAATTCAGCCGATCTGTCCCGGTACGGCACGATGCAAAGCGCGCGCCAGTTGCTGTTCATCCTGGGTGATCAGCTGGACGCCGGGATGGAAGCCCTGGCGCAGCTGGACCGCGATCGCGATGCCATCCTGATGGCCGAGGTACGTGCCGAGGCGGAGGCCGTGGACAGCCACCGCCAGCGCACGACCTTGTTCCTTTCGGCCATGCGGCACTTCGCCCTTGGGTTGATCGACCGGGGCTTTCGCGTGCGCTACGTGCAGCTGGACGATCGCGCCAACACGCAGTCCCTCGGCTCGGAGCTCGCTCGTGCCATCAATGCGCTCGAGCCCGATGGCCTGCGGGTCGTGCAGCCAGGCGACCATCGAGTGGCCGCATCGTTGCGCGATGCGGCCGCGGGTCTGGGCGCGCCACTGGAGATCCTCCGGGACCAGTCGTTCACCTGTTCGCTGGAGGAGTTTGACCAATGGGCGGACGATGGGCGCAAGTCACTGGTCATGGAGTATTTCTATCGGCAGCGCCGTCGTGCGCTGGGCGTGCTGGTCGATACCGACGGCCAGCCTGTGGGCGGCCGGTGGAATTTCGACGCCGAGAATCGCAAGGCCTTCAAGCGGGCGCCCGATGTGCCGCATCCCTACCAGCCGGTTGCAGACCCGATCACCCGGGAGGTCATGAAGCTGGTGCAGCGCACCTGGCCTGGTGCCCCGGGAAGAATGGACCGCTTTGATTGGCCGGTGACACGCGAGGAGGCGCTGCGTGCCCTGCAGGATTTCGTCGAGAACCGGCTCGGCCGGTTTGGGGACTATGAAGACGCGATGTGGGCTGGCGAGCCGGTGCTTTACCACTCCCGACTTGCGAGCAGCCTCAATCTCAAGCTGCTGCGGCCCCGGGAGTGCATAGACGCGGCGCTGGCAGCCTGCCAAGCCGGGAAGGTGGCCCTCAACGGCGTCGAGGGCTTCGTGCGTCAGGTCATCGGTTGGCGAGAGTTCATTCGAGGCGTCTATTATCGTGAAGGCCCCGCTTACCGCTTGCGCAACGGCCTGGACCAGCACGGCGAGCTGCCTGACTTCTACTGGTCCGGCGAGACGGACATGAACTGCCTGCGCCACTGCGTCAACGAGGTGCTCGAGAATGCATGGGGGCATCACATTCCGAGACTGATGGTGCTGGGCAACTTCGCGATGACGGCGGGAATACACCCCGCCCGGGTCAACGACTGGTTCCTGGCCATGTACGTGGATGCCGTGGACTGGGTGACCACACCCAACGTGATCGGAATGTCCCAGCATGCGGATCATGCGGTCGTGGGCACGAAACCCTACGCGGCGGGCGCAAACTACATCAACCGGATGTCGAACTACTGCCGGGGATGCCGGCACGATCCGAAGCGGCGTCTGGGCGAGGGCGCCTGTCCTTTCAATGTCTTCTATTGGGATTTCCTGCTCCGACACCGCGAGAGCCTTGCCGACAACGGCCGCATGCAGCTTTCGCTGAAAGGCGCGGCGAGATTGCCCGATGCGGAGCGTAAGGCCCTTCGCGAAGCGGCCGCGCAGCTGCGGGTGGAATTCGGCATCGGTCCGGACAAGGCTCCAGCCGGTCGCTGACTTGCGGCCTCGTACGCATGATCGATGACCTGCCAAAAGCCCCCCGTTATCCGGAGTAGGCGCCTCTGGGCGGTTCAGGGGAGGGCATCACCGCCCCCTCTGCCCACCCCTGGGCGGCGGGGAGTCGGGCCCGCCGTGGCAGTCGAGGCGGGGGGCGGCACGAAGCGTCGACGCTCGTTTGGGCACGCGGGTCCAAACGCCAGGAGAATCGCCTCGCGGGTCAGGCCACAGTGAGGCCGCTACCGGTCAGTCCGAAAGGGCAGTGAACGACCCGCAGCAGGCAACTGCACCCGGCCGCCCGTTGAGGGCGCGGCCAGGAATGTCAGTGTGTATACGGCTAGTTCGACGCCACTATGCCCGGCGGTTGCCACGTTCCTTCGCCGGGCGGCAGAATTGACGGCTGCTCTTCCTTCGGCCAGTACAGACGCATCACCAGGTAGATGGGTCCGTCGGGCGCCGGCAGCCAGTTCGCTTCCTTCGCGGCGCCGGGTGAGTCCTTCTGGACGTAGAGCGTCAGCGACCCGTCCGCGTTCTTCTTCATTCCGGGAAGCATCGGCGAATTGATCAAGTAGCGATTTATCGGGTTCTTGATCAGGAGCTGTGTCTTGCCGTCGTACATGGTCACCGACCAGAAGGCGTTGACCGGCGGGAGCTGCCCGGGCGCGAATGTCAGCGTGTAGTTGTGCTTGCTGCCATCGAGCGTCTCGCCCGACGCATCCGTCCGGGTCATCGGATACACGGCCTCGACGGCGTCGTTTCCGTATATGCCGCCCTTGGCGGCGGCGGCGCGCATCAGCCAGTTGCCGTTGTAGAAAGTGCGGTCGCCGAACACCGAACCGACCTTCCAACCGTTGACCTGCTTCATGCCGCTGGCCAGGTACTGTTCCACCTTCTCGTCCCCCTCCTTCATCGCGAGCAACAGCGCGGCCTTGTGCTCCGCTGAAAGGTCCTTCAGTTCGAAACTCCTGCCTGGACCGATGCCTATGCTGGCGAGCCTCGCGCGCAGGTCCCTGTCCTGCTCCGTCACCGGCACAAACTCGAGGGCGGCGTCGAGGTACTCGTGGAAATTCGCCTTGATGCCGGCCGTCGTGGCCGGGACGAAGCTGGCCGCCGGTGCGGCCGGGGGAGCCGGCTGACTCAGGTACGCGGACAATGCCCGCACGTTGTAGCCGGCCTGGACCTTCACCACGTTCGGCATGTCCGCGGGGTTGAAGAGTTGCGTGCGGAAAATCGTGAGCGCGAAGGGTGTCGTCGACCGGAAGACCTTGTTGATCCCTGCAGGCATTTCGCCCTTCCAGTCGGGGCCGGCCACCAGGTAGTCGCCCGCTTCCGTTCCGGTTGCGCGCGTGCCGATGTAGCCATAGTTGTATGCATTTCCGTCGATCAACTGCACCGAGTAGTAACGCTCCCTCGGTACAGCTGGAACCGAAATCACGATCGGTTCCGCGCGCAGGTCCAACCAGACCATCGAATAGGGCGTGTCGCTGTTTGGCGTGACGACGGCGGTGTCCTCGTAGGTGAAGACGCGCGCTTCGTTGCTGATCGTGTTAAACGGAGCCTTGTACTGCCCCGAATTCCTGTCCAGCACGAACTCGTTCATAACGGCGTAGTTCATTACGATCGGCAGACCGTAGATGAACCCTTCCTCGGCGATCGCCCTGGTTTCGGCAATGCTCGGAGCGGCAATACCGTTCGCGGCGTCCTCTTTGCTGGCCTCGGCGACCGGATCGCCCTTCCGGGCGCATCCCGCGAAGAGCGTCGCCGTGGATACGATCAGCACGATGAAAGCCGTGAAGCCCGAACCCCTGATTCTCATTTGTCCGATTCTCCTGGATGCCGATTGAGTTGCGAAGGAGACCGAAAGCTGCCTGCCCGGACAATACGACCGTCAATCGTCTATTGTAGCGCGTTGCTGGTCGGTGCGACCGACAGGCAAGCTCGCCACAGCCCCGAGATTGCGACGCTGATGAAATCCCCGCCGCCAAGAGGACCCCGGTCGTCACCTGAAGCCGCAGGGATTTATCGCGCTCTGCCAGGAGGCATCTGGGTGCTCGGCTTCGGCTCGATGCTGATGGACATCTCCTCGGAGCTCGTTCACAGCCTGTTGCCGATCTTCATGACCACTGTGCTCGGAGCATCCATGGTCACGATCGGCATCATCGAAGGCATTGCCGAGGCCACGGCCGCGATCACCAAGGTGTTCTCCGGCGCGATCAGCGACTACCTTGGGAAGCGTAAGTTTCTTGTCGTCCTTGGTTACGGGCTCGCTGCCGTCACCAAACCGGTATTCCCGCTCGCGACCACGATCGGCTGGGTGTTTGCGGCGCGGTTCGTCGACCGTATCGGCAAGGGCATCCGCGGAGCGCCGCGCGATGCACTGGTCGCAGACATCGCACCGCCGGCACTTCGGGGAGCCGCCTACGGACTGCGACAGTCGCTCGACACCGTGGGGGCCTTTATCGGGCCCGTGCTTGCGGTGGCATTCATGGCGTGGTTTGCAGATGACATCCAGGCGGTGTTGTGGGTGGCCGTTATACCGGCGTTCCTCGCGGTAGCGCTGCTTGCCTTCGCGCTGCGTGAGCCAGAGTCAACGCCGCAGGCGCCCGGCTCACCGAACCGATTGACCTTCGCTGACTCCAGGGAACTGCCCCTTCGTTACTGGCTCATTGTTGCGCTCGGTGCGGTCCTCACGCTGGCCCGGTTCAGCGAAGCGTTCCTTATCCTGCGCGCGCAGGACATCGGGCTCGCCATTGGCTTTGCGCCCCTGATCATGATCGTCATGAACGTCGTCTATGCAGCGTTTGCCTACCCGGCCGGCGTCGCGGCCGATCGGATTTCTACGCGCACGCTACTGGTGGCAGGGCTCGGGGTATTGATCGCTGCCGATGGCGTGTTGGCCATCGCCGCTTCGCCTTCAGGCGTATTCATTGGCGCAGCGCTGTGGGGCCTGCACATGGCGTTGACCCAGGGGTTGCTTTCAAAGCTCGTGGCCGATACCGCGCCCGCCCGCCTTCGAGGCACGGCCTTCGGTATCCTCAACCTGGTCAGCGGCGGGGCGCTGCTGCTGGCGAGTGTGATCGCAGGCGTTTTATGGAGCGCATTTGGTCCGTCGGCCGCGTTTATCGCCGGCGCGGTCTTTGCGGCACTGGCTGCACTGGGGTTAGTTCTCTACCGCCCGAGGCCCTGAACTTCTGCGCACGAAGACAGGATGAAAATCAGGGTTGCCTGGCGGACGCCTACTTCACCAGCTGATTCAACTCGAAGATCGGCAGCAACATCGCGAGCACGATCAGCAGTACCAGGCCACCCATCAGCAGGATCATCAGCGGCCCGAGCAGCGAGACCACGGCCTGCAGCACGGTGTCCAGTTCGCGTTCCTGGTGCACGGCGGCCCGGTCCAGCATCGTGTCGAGCTCGCCGCTGCTCTCGCCGCTGGAGATCAGGTGAATCATCATCGGGGGGAATACGCGACTGGCCGCCAGCGAACTGCCGATCGGAGCGCCTTCTCGGACCTTGACCGCCGCGGCATCAACGGCCGCCCGCATGGGCAGGTTCGTCACCACTTCACCGGAAATCCGCAGCGCGTCGAGGACCGGTACTGTGCTCGCGGTGAGTGTGCTGAACGTGCGCGCAAACCGCGCCGTATTGCTGCCGCGTACGACCTTGCCGATCAGCGGCATGCCGAGCAGGAACCGGTGCCAGCGGCGGAGGTTCGGTTCGTATCGCAGCCAGCGCCGGAACAGGAATATCAACAGGCCGATCCCGATGATCAGGTAAATGCCCCATTCGCGCATGAAGTCGCTGCCAGCGATCAGCATCTGGGTCAGCAGGGGCAGCGCCGCATCGCTGGTCCGGAAGACCTCGACGACCTTGGGGACCACCGAGACGAGCAGGAAGAAGACGATCGCGGCGCAGACCGCGAAAAGCATCACGGGGTAGAGCATCGCGCTGAGCGTCCGGCTCTGCAGCTGCTGGCGGTTCTCCGTGTAGTCGGCCAGTCTTTCGAGCACCGCATCGAGGTGGCCGGACTGTTCGCTCGCGGCAACGGTCGCCCGGTAGATCTCCGGGAACGAGCCCGGAAAGTCGGACAGCGCCGAGGCGAGCGTGTGGCCTTCCATGACCTTTGAGCGTACGCCCAGCATCGTGCTGCGGACTCGCGGCTTGTCGGTCTGCTGAGAGACCGCCAGCAGCGCTTCTTCAAGTGGCAGGGACGACTTCACCAGCGTCGACAGCTGGCGCGTAATCAGGGACAGATCCGCAGAGCTCATGCCACGCTGGAAGCGCAGATTCAGCCGGCGGGTGGCTTTCTTGTCAGCGGATTTCTCCGCGACTTCCTTGACGGAAACGGGCAGCAGGCTCTGCTCACGCAGGCTCTGGCGAACGTGGCGCGCGGTATCGCCTTCAAGAACACCCTTGCGCTCGCGGCCGGTCGGATCGACCGCGACGTATTCGAATGCGCCCATGGTCTAGTCCTCGCGGGTGACCTTGAGGACTTCTTCGAGCGTGGTCACGCCCGCGAGGACCTTGGCCCTGCCGTCATCACGGATGCCCGGTGTCAGCTTGCGCGCGTGGCGTTCGAGTTCCTGTTCCGAGGCGCCGTCATGGATCATCGTACGCATGTGTTCATCGATGACGACCAGTTCGTAAATGCCTGTACGCCCTTTGTAGCCGCCGGTGGGGTCCTTCGGGCCCGGCCGATAGAGTGTCGGCGACGGCGCGTCATCCGGCAGATTCAGCAGCCGCCGTTCGTAGGGACCTGCCACGTACGCTTCGCGCGTCTCGGGGTTCAGCACGCGCACGAGCCGCTGCGCCAGCACGCCGACCAGGCTCGAGGAAAGCAGGAACGGCTCGACCCCCATGTCGCGCAGGCGTGTCACCGCGCCAACGGCCGTGTTGGTGTGCAGCGTCGAGAGCACGAGGTGACCGGTCAAGCTGGACTGCACGGCGATCTGTGCCGTCTCGAGGTCACGAATTTCACCGACCATCACGACATCCGGGTCCTGGCGAAGAATGGCACGCAGACCCCGGGCGAAAGTCATTTCGACGCGCGTATTGACCTGGGTCTGGCCGATTCCGTCGATGTAGTACTCGATCGGGTCTTCGACCGTCATGATGTTGCGTGAGCGATCGTTGATACGATCGAGTCCTGCATACAGGGTCGTGGTCTTACCCGAGCCGGTGGGGCCGGTCACCAGCAGAATGCCGTTCGGTTTGTGAATCAGCTCGTCGATTGCGCGCTGGGTCTCTGGGTTCATGCCCAGCGACTTGAGGTCCAGCCGGCCGGCCTGCTTGTCGAGCAGCCGCAACACGACGCGCTCACCATGACCGGAGGGGATCGTCGAGACGCGCACGTCGACGGCGCGGCCGGCGATTCGCAGCGAAATGCGCCCATCCTGGGGCAGCCGCTTCTCGGCAATGTCGAGCCGGGACATGACCTTGATGCGCGAGACGATCAGCGGTGCCACCGCTCGCTTGGTCTGCAGGACCTCGCGTAACACACCGTCAACGCGAAAACGGATCACGAGGCGGTTCTCAAACGGCTCGATGTGAATATCCGAGGAGTTCTCTTTGACGGCCTCGGTCAGCAGGGCGTTGATCAGGCGAATGACCGGGGCCTCGTCTTCGCTCTCCAGAAGGTCCGACGGCTCCGGTATGTCCTGCGCGAGGTTGGCCAGATCCGTTTCGTCGCCCAGTCCGCCCATGGCATCCATGGCCGCACTGGAGCCGGACTCGTAGGCCTGCTGCAACAGGGTCTCAAACTGCTCTGGCGCAACCCGTTCAATGCTGAGCGGGCGCCTCAGGTGACGTCGCACTTCGGCGACGGCCAGCGGCGAACTGCCGCGTCGCACAACCAGGTCTACGCGATCGTCGTGGACCGAGCGCACGAGCACGCCATGCCGTTTTGCGAACGCAAATGGCAGCGGTCGCGGCGGCTCTACGACGCGGCCCGCGGCCGCAATGATCGCTTCATCCGTCGCGGCCGTGCTCACGGTATCGTGCTCTCCGTCGACGCCTTCGGGGCCTCACCGAAGGGCGTCGTCGGCGTCGGCAGCGGCGCGGCCGGTGGCGGCGGACCCGCCGGAGCGGGTGGCAAAGGGTTGGCTGCGCCGGGGGGCATCGGGCCCGCTGCACCCGGTGGCAGCGCACTGGCTGCGCCAGGCGATTGCGCCGCGATGTCCTCAGGGTACTCGTAGACCGATACTTCCTGACGTTCGGCCGGCGTGGTTCCCTGCGGGGCCGCCTTCTCGGCGGGGTTGAGCAATTCCGCCGGCACGAGTTTTTCAAGTGCGGGCAGGGTCGGCTGGCTCTCCGTGGGCATCAGCGGGACTTTGCCGTCGTGAGTGCCCAGTTGCTGATTGCGAATGTAGTTGTACTTGGCATTGGTCTCGATGGCCGCATCGACACCATCACGCAAAATGCGCGGCCTGATGAACATCATCAGGTTGGTCTTGACCTTATCGACCCTGCGGGTTTTGAACAGTTCGCCGAGGATCGGAATGGAACCGAGGAACGGCACCTGGGAGGTGGTTTCGCGGGCTTCGTCCTGGATCAGGCCGCCCATCACGATGATGCCACCATCTTCGACCAGCACCTTGGTCGTGATCGTTCGCTTGTTGGTAATGAGGTCAACAGCCACCTGGGCAGTCGGCGCGATATTGGAGATCTCCTGCGAGATCTTCAGCATCACCGAGTTGCCTTCGTTGATCTGCGGCGTGATCTTGAGGATGTTACCGACTTCCTCGCGCTGGATCGTCTGGAAAGGTGTCGTGATACCCGGCTGTGTCTGCACGCCCGTGCTGTACTGACCGGTCAGGAACGGCACTTCCTGGGCGATCTTGATTTCTGCTTCTTCATTGTCCAGCGTGACAATCGAGGGCGTGGCAATGATGTTGCCGTTGCCCCTGCCTTCAACGGCCCGGATCAGCGCGGCCCAGCTCAGGCCGCCGGAGACGATCTGGCCAATGCCGACACTGAGCCCGTTCGGCAGGCCAAGGGCAGCGTCCGGATTGTTGATGCCGGCCAGAATCTCGCCGATTCCGACACCATCGACCGGTGAGTTAAAACCACCGGCGGGCAGGTCTGATTTGTCATCGAGGTCGGCGATGGCCCAGTTGATACCCAGGTCCATGCTGCGATCGGCCGCGACTTCGACGAGGATCGCTTCGACGAGCACCTGTGCGCGACGGATGTCCAGGCGATCGACGATGGCCATCACGGAGCGCATGACCTTGGGCGGCGCAGTGACGATCAGCGCGTTGGTCTCGGGCTCTGCCCAGATCGTGACGTTGGAGTCGGCGATACCCTGTGGCGTCGGCGGTGCGGCGCCGGCGGCCGCGCCGACAACCTGCGCAGCCGAAATGCCCTGGATCTGCTCGCGGAGCTTTGCTGCAATGGCCTCGGCGTCGGAGTAGCGCAGGTAGCGGACCTGCGTATCGCCGCCGGCCTCGAGCGGCGTATCGAGGTGCGTGATCAGCGTCCGAAGACGCAATCGCTGCGCCTCTTCGCCACTGATCAGCACGCTGTTCGTACGCTCGTCGGCCACCATCTTGACGGCCGGGGAACCGGCGCCCTCGGCCCCACCCGCGTACAGGTTGTTGACGATTCTGACGATCTCGGCTGCGCTGGCGTGCTCCATCGGAATCACGTCGATATCGGCATCCCCGGACTGGTCGATGCGTTCGATGATGCGGGTCAGGCGACTCACGTTGGCCGCGCGATCCGAGATGATGAGCATGTTGGAGGCCGGGTAGGCGGCAAGGTGGCCGTATTGCGGGATCAGCGGCCGCAGGATCGGCACCAGTTGTGCCGCGCTGACATTTTTGATCGCGACGACCTGGGTGACGATTTCGTCCGAATTGGCATTGACCCGCGATGGCAGGTCATTGGCCGGCACCTGTCTTGCGTTGGCGTCGGGGATGATCTTGACCACGTCACCGGACTGCACTGCGACAAAACCGTGCACCTGTAATATGGAAAGAAAGGCCTCGTAGAAAGCATCCGGGGTCATCGGCGTCGCCGACAGCATCGTTACCTGGGCACGCACCCGGGGGTCTACAATGAAATTCTTGCCCGTGACCGCGCTGACGGCTTCGATGATCTGTGACAGATCGGCATCCTTGTAATTCGGTGTGATCGTGCCCTGCGCAAGCGCAGTTTGCGCTGTGGGCAGCGCGAGCAGCACACCGAGTGCGATTGCCGCCAACCCTAGGCTGGAGCAGGCGAACATTCTGTTCAGGGCCATTACTCGGAAGACTCCTCTGACTCTGGCTGCACCGGCATCGTTTCCACCGGCACTGCCTCGGGCGCCGCCGCGGCCGCGGCGGCATCCGCGGCAAGCTCGGCATTGTTGATCGTGATTTGCGTACTCTGTCCGTTGCGCTCGACGGTCACCGTGACTTCCGTCGCGCTATTCATGGATTCCATGACCTCCATGCCCCGCGACGGGTCGTCCAGCGGCATGCCATTGATCGCGGTGACGAGGTCGCCCGGGCGCAGCCCCAGCTTTGCGAACTGTTGTCGGTTACGCCCCGGGTAGACCCGGTAACCCCTTTGCTGGCCGTTGGCAAACACCGGCTGCGGGCGCAGGATCTGAGTAATCGCCTCCGGGTTCTCCTGGGCCATCGTGCGCAGTTGATCGCCGACTCCGCTCGATCCTTCGCCCCCGCGCAGGTTACGCGCCACCGGGGGTGGGGCGCCACCGCCCTTGAACTGTTTCGGTAGCAGCAAAGCCTCGAGCTTGCCGCCCCGGTTCAGGATGACCCTGTCCGGGTAGACCGCATCGAGCGTGGTCCCGCCGGTGACGGTCTTGCCCACCGAGTAGACCTTGGAGCTGGAGGAGCTCTCGCCGATGATCGCATAGCCGAGCTTGGGGTCGATATTGGCAATTGTGCCGGCAAGAACCAGGTTCATCCGGGTCGTGGCCACCTCGGTTGGATCGGTCTCAGTGGGCCCCGTATCACCGGCAACGCCGAACAGATGGGCATTGACGATGGCCTGGATATCCACGGCCGTTGAGGCCGCAGCGGCACCGGGGCCGGACTGGGTGGAGGGGGAGGCGGCCGGCTCGGAGGTGGTGCCCGAGGCGCCGATCAGGGTCCAGGTCAACTGCACCAGTTGCCAGGCCAGAAGTACCACGAGGCCCGCGGACACCAGCAAAGGCAGCAACGCGGGCAGGGAATCCGAACCCCGGCCCTTCGAAAGCGAGGCGATACTGCTTAGGCTTCTCGGCAGCGGCATTTGGGCTCGATTGACCATCCATCCGGCGGGAGAAGGGCGCCGGTATCCGGGCATCATACGGACTCGCGGGACGATGCCTCAAGATAGTTGTGCAAATTGTGGATCCGAGGCGGTTTTCGGGCCGAATCGGAGAATTCGACCGGGCGTCGAAGGGATCCTTGTCAGGACCCGTCCGCGCCCCTATATAGGGGCGATGTGGGACCATGGCTGACCATGAGCGAGCACGAACGACAGGACGGACACGATCTGGTGGTGGAGGAGGCCCGGCCGAAGGTCAAGCGGCCGCCGCTCTACCAGGTCGTGCTGCTTAATGACGACTACACCCCGATGGAATTCGTCGTGGATGTACTCGAGCATATTTTCAGCCTCGACCGCACGACTGCGACACGCGTCATGCTCGAGGTGCACACTCGTGGTAAGGGCATCTGTGGGGTTTACACTTACGAAATTGCAGAGACAAAGGTGGCGCAGGTGACGACTTACGCAAGGCAAAGCCAGCACCCCCTGTTATGCACGCTTGAGGAGGCCTGACAACGTGCTCAGTAGCGAACTCGAAATCTGTCTCAACGACGCTTTTCAGTCGGCCAGGGAGTCGCGCCATGAGTTCATGACGGTCGAACACCTGTTGCTGGCGATTATCGAAGCGCCAAGGGTGCGGGAAATACTGCGCGCCTGCGGTGCCGATGCGACGCGCCTGGGTAAGGAACTGCAGGAGTTCATCGAGCAGACGACGCCCCAGCTCAGCGAGGACGACGACCGCGAGGTTCAGCCGACGCTGGGTTTCCAGCGGGTCCTGCAGCGCGCCGTGTTCCATGTCCAGTCCAGCGGCAAGAAAGAAGTCTCGGTCGCCAACGTGCTGGTCGCGATTTTCAGTGAAAAGCACTCGCACGCAGCCTACCTTCTGGGCCTGCAGGACGTCGCGCGGCTCGATGTCGTCAATTTCATCTCCCATGGCCTCGCGAAAGCAGACGAAGGCGAGGGCGAGGCGCGCCGCGAGCCGGCGCCCGGCGGCGCGGCCGACCGGGACGGCGACGGTGCCTCCGCGCTGGAGAAATATGCGACCAACCTCAACGCACTGGCGAAGGAAGGCCGGATCGATCCGCTGATCGGGCGTCAGCTCGAAATTGAGCGAACGGTCGAGATCCTCTGCCGGCGCCGAAAGAACAATCCCCTTTATGTCGGCGAAGCCGGTGTCGGCAAAACCGCCCTGGTCGAGGGTCTCGCGCGGCTGATCGTCGAGAAGAGCGTGCCTGAGGTGCTCGCGGACAGCACCGTCTATTCACTGGATCTCGGCTCATTGATCGCCGGAACCAAGTATCGGGGCGATTTCGAGAAGCGGCTCAAGGGCGTGCTCGCGGAACTCAAGGAGTTGCCGCGGGCGATTCTGTTCATTGACGAAATTCACACGGTCATCGGTGCCGGGGCCGCATCCGGCGGGGTCATGGACGCTTCGAACCTGATCAAGCCGGCGCTCGCGAACGGCGACCTTCGCTGTATCGGCTCGACAACGTACCAGGAATATCGCGGCATTTTCGAGAAAGACCATGCCCTGACCCGGCGTTTCCAGAAGATAGACATCGTGGAGCCGACAGTCCCGGAGACGATCGCGATTCTCCACGGCCTGCGCTCCAGGTTCGAAGAGCATCACGGCGTTCGATACGCCGATGAGGCGCTCACGGCGGCCGCCGAACTCTCGGCGCGCCACATCAACGATCGCCATCTGCCGGACAAGGCCATCGATGTGATCGACGAGGCCGGTGCACGTTTGCGGCTGCGCCCCGAGGCCGAGCGCGAAGAGACGGTGACGGTTGAGCAGATAGAGGACGTCGTGGCCCGGATCGCGCGCATCCCGCCGAAGACGGTTTCCAGCAATGACCGCGATGTACTGCGGAATCTCGATCGCAACCTGAAGCTCGTCATTTACGGACAGGACAAGGCGATCGGCACGCTCTCCTCGGCGATCAAGATGTCGCGCTCAGGGCTTGGGGACCAGAGCAAACCCGTCGGTTCATTCCTGTTTGCAGGGCCAACCGGCGTCGGCAAGACCGAGGTGACACGGCAACTCGCCCTCGCGCTGGGCGTCGAACTCATACGCTACGACATGTCCGAATACATGGAGCGCCACACCGTATCCCGTTTGATCGGCGCCCCGCCCGGGTATGTGGGATTCGATCAGGGCGGCTTGCTGACCGAGGCGGTCACAAAGCATCCGCACTGCGTGCTGCTGCTCGATGAGATCGAAAAGGCGCATCCCGACGTCTTCAACCTGCTGCTGCAGGTCATGGACCACGGCACCCTGACCGACAATAACGGACGCAAGACCGACTTCCGTCACGTCGTGCTGGTGCTCACAACCAACGCCGGGGCGGCGGAGATGGGCCGGGCATCGATTGGCTTCGTCGACGCCGATCATGCCCCCGATGGCATGGAGGCGATCCGCCGGCTGTTTTCACCTGAATTCCGCAATCGTCTCGATGCGATCGTACAGTTCGACCCGCTCGATGAGAGCACGATTCAACGCGTGGTCGACAAGCTGCTGGTCGAGGTCGAAACACAGCTCGAAGACAAGGGCGTTGCGTTGCACGTCGACGACGCCGCGCGTCAGTGGATCGCGACGCGCGGGTACGACCCGAAGATGGGTGCTCGGCCGATGGCGCGGGTTATCCAGGAGCACATCAAGCGTCCGCTGGCAGAAGAGCTGCTCTTCGGGCGCCTGGCCGGGGGTGGCCACGCGTTTGTCAGCGTTGGGTCAGACGATCAACTCAAGGTTGAAACGCGTTCGACCGAGGAGCCGGCGCTACTCGAATAAGCGCGGTTTTACGGGGATTGACCGGATCAACGGCCGCGGTAGACGATGCGACCCTTGGTGAGGTCATAAGGCGTGATTTCGACGGTGACGGCATCGCCGCGCAGAATGCGGATGTAGTGCTTGCGCATCTTTCCCGAAATATGCGCTGTGACGATGTGTCCGTTCTGCAGTTCCACCCGGAACGTCGTATTCGGCAGGGTCTCAATGACCTTGCCTTCCATCTGAATTGCTTCTTCCTTCGCCATGCGGCCTCACTGTGGCCCTGAAAGTGGCGCGAATTCTGCATAATTGGCTGTTGCATTGCAACGACAACACCGGCAGAGCCCTCATTCAGACGCAGTTGCCGGGACCTGCCGCCGTTCGCCAGCGGGTATCCGGACCGAGCGACGTAATCAACTTTGCCAGTCGCGCCGAGAAGTCGGTCCTGGGCGTATCGCGCGCACCCAGGCGGCGCAGGTGCTCACTGGCGACCTGGCAGTCGATCAGTTCGTAATCGCGCCGGCTGGCCTCTTCGACCAGTCGCACGAGCGCCACTTTTGACGCATCGCGCTTCGTGCTGAACATCGATTCGCCGAAGAAGACACGCCCGAGCGCCACGCCGTAAAGACCGCCCACGAGTTCGCTTCCATCCCATATTTCGATCGAATGCGCGTAGCCCTGGTCGTGCAGTCGCTGGTAGGCGAGGCACATTTCCGGTGATATCCACGTGCCTTCCGGTCGCAGGCGCCGATCGGCACAGCGCTCGATGACCTGCTCGAACGCGCAATTGACGGAATGCCGGTAACCGCGATTGCGCAGCGTCTTGGACAGGCTGCGTGAGATCTTCAAATCACCGGGCAACAGTACGGCGCGCGGGTTCGGGGACCACCAGAGTATCGGTTGTCCGCTGGAGTACCACGGGAAAATACCGCGCCGGTACGCCTCGAGGAGTCGCGGCGTCGACAGGTCACCGCCCGCACACAGCAGTCCGTCGGGGTCGCGAAGGGCCTCGCGCACCGGTGGGAACGCGCCGGGGGGGTCCTCCGGTTGCAGCCAGGGAATCACCGGTGCTCGCCGCGCCTGAAAGGCAGGTGTTCCGCGGCCGCGGCAATGTAGCCATCAACCGCCGTTCGTTCCCGCTCGAGATGACGCGCAATCGCATCGGCCAGCCCGGGGTTCGCGAGCCAGTGAGCCGAGGTCGTGACGGTCGGCTCGAAACCTCGGGCGAGCTTGTGCTCGCCCTGTGTGCCCGGATCGAAAAAGGCGAGCCCCTGGTCGATGCAATGTTCGATACCCTGGTAATAGCAGAGCTCAAAATGCAGGCAGTCCAGGTGCTCGTCCGAGCCCCAGTATCGCCCGTACAGACCGCCGCCTCCCTGGAAGAAGATCGCGGCCGCCCGAGGCCGCCCATCCTGCTCGGCGAGCTTGACCATGATCGCGCCCGGCATGCGTCGGGCCGCTTGAGCAAAAAACTCGGGCGTCAGGTAGTGCGACATGCCGTGACGCAGGAAAGTCTGCTCCGAGAAACCGAAAATCCGTTGCCAGGTCTCGTTGTCGAGATCCTCGCCCGCGAGTGTTTTTATCGCGATACCGGCTTCGGTTACGCGCCGTCGCTCGCGCCGGACTTTCTTGCGCTTGTCTGAGCGCATCTGCTCAAGGAAGGCATCGAAATCGCGGTAGGCCCGGTTGCGCCAAAGGAAGCGGCAGTCGTGCCGACGGATGAAACCTGCGGCTTCCAGGGCAGCCTGGTCTTCGAGCGTCGTGAAGTTGACGTGCGCGCCCGACGCGCCGATTGCGATCGCGGCCTGCCTGAGTAATTCGGGCAGCTGCGAATGCAGCCGGGCGCGATCGACGTCGGCCGCGATGAGCAGCCGCGGACCGTTGACCGGCGTGAACGGGATCGCCGCCAGCAGCTTCGGGTAGTAGGGGATTCCTGCGCGGGCGCAGGCCTGTGCCCAACTCCAGTCGAAAATGAATTCGCCCCAGGAGTGCGTCTTGAGGTACTGGGGCACCGCGGCCACCAGGCGGCCCTGCCGGTCACGCACGAGCAGGTGATGCGGCTGCCAGCCGGTCTCGCCACCCACGCAGCCACAGACCTCAAGGGTCTCCAGAAACGCGTGGCAGACAAAGGGGTTGCCGCTTGCATCGAGCGCAGCCCATTCGTCCGGTGGGACATCGGTGATGCGCGGCAGGATCGTCGCCTGCAAGTCCATCAACCGCCCCCCTGGCGTCGCCTCACGAAGTCCTCCCGCGGCTCAGGATTTCCCGGCATCGAGTTTTTCGAGAAACCGGTCCGCATCGAGTGCTGCCATGCAGCCCGACCCGGCCGATGTAATCGCCTGGCGGTAGACATGATCCGCGACGTCGCCGGCCGCGAACACGCCGGGCACGCTGGTGGCGGTCGCATCGCCATCGGTGCCGGACTTCACCGTGATATAGCCACCCTTCATTTCGAGCTGACCGGCGAAAATCTCCGTATTCGGCGTGTGGCCGACGGCAATGAATACACCGGTCAGTTCGAGGTCCCGGGTGCCGGCATCGAGCGTGGACTTGATGCGCAGCCCGGTGACTCCGGTTTCATCACCGAGCACTTCTTCGACCGTGTGGTTCCAGGCAAAACTGACTTTGCCCTCGCGCTCGCGCTCGAACAGGCGGTCCTGCAGTATTTTTTCGGCGCGCAACTTGTCGCGCCGATGGACCAGCGTGACGTGCCCGGCGATGTTTGACAGGTAGAGTGCCTCTTCAACGGCCGTGTTTCCGCCACCGACGACGGCCACGTTCTGACCGCGGAAGAAGAACCCGTCACACGTGGCGCAGGCCGAGACGCCCTTGCCCTTGAAGGCCTCTTCGGAGGGCAGTCCGAGATAGCGCGCGCTTGCGCCGGTGGCAATGATCAGTGCGTCACAACTGTAGGCTCCGCTGTCGCCGCGCAGCTGCAGCGGTCGCTGGTCCAGCTGTACCGCGTTGATGTGGTCGAATACGATTTCGGTCGCGAAGCGTTCAGCGTGCTCTTTCATGCGCTCCATCAGGACCGGGCCGGTCAGCCCGTGCGGGTCACCCGGCCAGTTGTCGACCTCGGTGGTCGTCATCAGCTGGCCCCCTTGCTCAATGCCGGTGATCAACAGGGGCGAGCGGTTCGCGCGCGCGGCGTAGACGGCTGCGGCGTAACCGGCGGGCCCTGAGCCCAGGATGATGAGTCGGGAGTGGCGGATATCGCTCATGTATAATTCCTCGCTCTTTGGCGCGCTGCATCCGTAAGGAGGCGCGGGATGGTAAGCAACTGCCCGCTGATCGGCAAAGCGCGGGTCGCCAACCTTACCGGGGTGCCGGACTCAGCCGTGGTGGCGTTATCCATGCAGCCCCGGTAATCTTCTCAACTTCATAGAGTTACGAGACAGTATTGATTAGTCAGGTGAAAAGCCGTGGCCCGGAGTAAGGCCCTTGAAGACGGTGCCCGGGCGGCCACGACGGCCCGTGGCCTGCGCGAAAGTGCGTTGTGGATTTTTGGCGCGCTCGGCTTGATCCTGTTTGTCGCGCTGGCCAGCTACGACCATACCGATCCGGCATTTTCCTCGACCGGGCAGCCGGGACCCGTGACCAATCTGATCGGCCCCTTCGGCGCCTGGCTGTCTGACCTGTTCTTCGTTCTGTTTGGCGTGTCGGCCTACCTGTTCCCGATTGTTCTCATTTATGCCGGCTGGTCGCTGTTTCGGGACCGTGAGGCGACCGAGCCGCTGGATCGGCGCACGATGGCCCTGCGCGGCCTGGGCTTTGTGCTGGCGCTGGCCAGCAGTTGCGGGCTCGCCACGCTGCACTTTTCCGGCACTGGCTACCCGAACACCGCGGGAGGACTCCTCGGTTCGCTGTGTGGTGACGGCCTTGCCACCGTGATGAGTTTTCTCGGCGCGACCCTGCTGCTGCTGGCCGTATGGCTGGCCTCGGTCTCGCTTTGCACCGGGATCTCATGGATAGCCGTGATGGATCGCATTGGCTACGCCGTGCTGGGGGCCGTCGCGTGGATCAGCGAAAAGACACACACGGCGCGCGATGTGCGGGCGGGACGAGACGTGAAGCAGGCCCGCCAGGAAGTCGTTCGCGAAGAGCAGAAGAAGGTAGCCGAGCGCAAGCCGCCGAAAATCGAGCTGCCGGCTCCAAAAGTCGAGAAAAGCGAACGGGTGGAGAAGGAACGGCAGGTATCGCTGTTCGAAAAGCCAGGGTCTGCCGAGTTGCCGGCGCTGTCCCTGCTCGACGATGAGCCGCCCCGCAAGGGTGGGTATTCGGAGGAAGCGCTGGAGGCGATGTCGCGCCTCGTGGAACTCAAGCTGCGTGATTTCGGGGTCGAGGCGGAAGTCGAAGAAGTCCACCCGGGCCCGGTCATTACGCGTTTCGAGTTGCGACCGGCGCCGGGTGTCAAGGTTGCCCAGGTCTCGAATCTTGCCAAAGACCTCGCGCGTTCCTTGTCGGCGATCAGTGTTCGTATCGTCGAAGTGATCCCCGGCAAGTCGACGATGGGCCTGGAGATTCCGAACGAGACGCGAGAACTCGTCACGCTCGGCGAGATCATCAAGTCGACCGCCTACGACGACCTTGCGTCACCGCTCGCGCTGGTGCTCGGTAAAGACATCGGTGGCAACCCGGCCGTGGCCGACCTGGCGCGCATGCCGCATCTGCTGGTAGGCGGCACCACCGGCTCGGGCAAGTCGACAGCGGTCAACGCGATGGTACTGAGCCTGCTCTACAAGTCGACGGCCGAGCAGGTCCGGTTGATCATGATCGACCCCAAGATGCTGGAGTTGTCGGTTTACGAGGGCATTCCGCACCTGCTGGCGCCGGTCGTCACTGACATGAAACAGGCGGCCAATGCGCTTCGCTGGTGCGTGGCGGAGATGGAACGACGCTACCAGTTGATGGCGGCCGTCGGCGTGCGCAACCTCGCCGGTTTCAATCGCAAGGTCAAGGAAGCGGCGGAGGCGGGCAAGCCGATCCCCGATCCGATTGAGTTGAAGCGGCTCGAGCCGGGCGACGATGCGGAGTCGGTGCCGGATCTCGAACCGCTGCCGTACATCGTCGTCATCGTCGACGAACTGGCCGACATGATGATGATCGTCGGCAAGAAGGTCGAGGAACTGATTGCACGCCTCGCGCAAAAGGCGCGGGCTGCCGGTATCCACCTGATCCTTGCAACCCAGCGGCCGTCGGTTGACGTAATCACGGGACTGATCAAGGCGAATATCCCGACCCGAATTGCATTCCAGGTGTCGGCCAAGGTCGATTCGCGCACGATCCTCGACCAGGGCGGTGCCGAGCAACTGCTCGGTCACGGCGACATGCTCTTCCTGCAGCCCGGTACGGCAATACCCGTGCGCGTGCATGGGGCCTTCGTATCGGACCAGGAGGTTCATCGCGTCGTGGCGGGTCTGCGCAGCGAGGCGGCACCGGTCTATATCGACGAAATCCTCGACGGGCCGTCGACGCCGATTCCGGGCCTGTCGGGCGAGGGTGCATACGGCTCCGATGGCAGCGACGATCCGGAGCAGGACGCACTGTATGACGAGGCCGTGCGCATCGTCACCGAGACACGCAAGGCCTCGATATCCGGCGTGCAGCGGCGCCTGAAGATCGGCTACAACCGGGCTGCACGCATGATCGAAGCCATGGAAGAGGCCGGGCTGGTCGGACCGCTCGAATCCAACGGCAGCCGCGAGGTGCTCGCGCCGCCACCGCCCGAACCGGACTGAACGACCATGATGGCAGTCAGTCGATTGCAGCGGTTCCTGGCCTGCGTGTCGCTTATGCTGTTCGGCGCTGGAGCCGCGGCAGCAGAGGATTCCATCGCGCGCGTCGACAAGTATTTCCAGAGGCTGGAGACACTGTCGGCCGACTTCGTGCAGGTGGTGCGCGATCAGGAAGGCGAAGTCGTGGATCGGGCGACCGGCTCGTTCTCTTTGTGGCGTCCTAACCGGTTTCGCTGGACCTATCTCGAACCCTACGAGCAGACGATCGTCGCCGATGGCGAGCGCCTTTGGCTTTACGACGCCGACCTGCAGCAAGTGACAGTTCGCGCGCTGAAAGCCGGGCTGGGCTCGACGCCGGCGATGCTGTTATCCGGTGCCGGCAGCATTTCCGACGGATTCAAGGGTGAGGCGCTCGAAACAGTCGAAGGCTGGACCTGGTGTCACCTTCGCCCGCGCCAGACCAACGCGGATTTCGAGCGAGTCAGCCTGGTGTTCGCGCCCGACGGCCAGCTTGCCGGGATGGAACTCAGGGACAAGCTTGGCCAGAGCACGCACATTGACTTCACGGACCTGGAGCGCAACCTGAAGCCCAGGCCGGCGCTGTATCGTTTCGAGGTGCCCGAGGGGACCGACGTCATCGGAGATGCCGGACCGTGAACGACATCGTCCTGCCCCTGCGCTACCGGCGGGCGTGGGTCGTGTGCAGCGCCGCGCTGGTCGCGATCGTTGTTGTCGGCAGCCTGATGCCGGGCGGTCATCAGCCGAAGATACCGTTGGGTGACAAGTGGCAGCATTTCCTGACGTACTTCGGCCTGGCGATCTGGTTTTCGGGCGTCGTTCGGCGCAGCGGGTTTCTCTGGGTGGCCGGTGGCCTGCTGGCGCTCGGCGGGCTGATGGAAGTGCTGCAGGCGATGGCGACCACCGCTCGCAGTGCGGATATTCGTGACATGGCAGCCAACACGCTCGGTGTCGCCTCCGGGCTCACTGTTGCCGCGGCCGGCCTGGCCGGCTGGGCGCAGAAAGTCGAGGCCTGGCTGGGCGCCCGATGAGTGTTTCAGGCGAGCAGTGGCGTCCACTGGCGGACCGGATGCGTCCGCGCGATCTCGAATCGTTCGTCGGGCAGCAGCACCTGCTCGCGGCGGGTAAACCCCTGCGTCGATTGCTCGAAGGCCGCAACCTTCATTCAATGCTGTTGTGGGGTCCGCCCGGCACCGGTAAGACCACCCTGGCCCGGCTCGTAGCCGGCAGCTGTTCGGCCGAGTTTGTTGCACTCTCGGCGGTGATGGCCGGGGTCAAGGACGTGCGCGCGGCGGTTGCCGAGGCAAAGCGACTGCGTGCCGTGGAAGATCGCCAGACCGTGTTGTTCCTCGATGAGGTGCATCGATTCAATAAGTCCCAGCAGGATGCCTTCCTGCCCTATGTCGAGGACGGCACGCTGTGCTTTATCGGAGCGACAACCGAGAACCCGTCGTTCGAAATCAACAGCGCCCTGTTGTCACGGGCGCGCGTCTACGTGCTGCGCGCACTGTCCGCCGCGGACGTGCTGCAGGTGATCGAGCGAGCTTTATCAGCCGGCCAGCCGGATGGTGCCGCGCCCGTTACGGCCGAGGCAGACGCATTGCTGAGCCTGGCCCGGGCCGCCGATGGCGATGCCCGCCGTGCATTGAACCTGCTCGAGATTGCGCTCGATCTGGCACGTGCTGCCGGGGGCACGATTACCGATGCGGTTGCGGCGGAGGTCTGCGCGGGCAGCTATCGGCGGTTCGACAAGAAGGGTGAGCAGTTCTACGACCAGATATCGGCGCTGCACAAGGCGGTGCGCGGTTCCGATCCCGACGCGTCGCTTTACTGGTTGTGCCGGATGCTAGACGGTGGTTGCGATCCGCGCTATGTCGCGCGGCGCGTGCTGCGCATGGCCTCCGAGGACATTGGCAATGCCGACCCGCGCGCACTGACGCTGGCCCTGCAGGCTTGCGACGTCTACGAGCGGCTCGGCAGCCCCGAAGGCGAGCTCGCCATTGCCCAGGCCGTCGTGTTCATGGCCTGCGCAGCGAAAAGCAACGCGGTCTACGCGGCTTTCGGGGCGGCGATGTCGGACGCGCAGGAATACGGCACCCAGGAAGTGCCGCTGCGGCTGCGCAATGCGCCGACGGCATTGATGAAGGGTCTCGGCTATGGTGCCGGTTATCGCTATGCGCACGACGAGCCCGATGCATTCGCGCCCGGCGAGAAATACTTCCCCGACGGCATGGAACCGGCCCGCTACTATGAGCCCGTACCGCGTGGTCTGGAGATACGCATCGGTGAAGCGCTGGAGCGCATGCGAGCCAGGAACCGGGATGCGCATTGAGCCTGCGCGCCAGGTGCATGCCTGCGTACAATCGCGCCTCGCGATCCGGGTTGATTCCCAACCAATGACAAGACAGACCTGCAATGCTTGATTCACGACTTCTGCGAACCGACCCCGAACGCATTGCGCGCGAACTCGCACGCCGTGGATTCGTGCTCGATCTCGATACCTTCAGGGCCCTGGAAGAGCGACGTAAGCACGCCCAGGTGCTGGCCGACGAACTTCGTGCGGCGCGCAATACCCACGCCCGAAGCGTGGGCAAGACCAAGGCGCAGGGCGGCGATGTCACGGCGCTGCTGGCCGAGGGTGAAGCCCTGTCCAGCAAGCTGGCCAGTGTCGAGGGTGAACTGGGCGCTGCACAGGCGGAGTTCGACGCGCTGACGCTCGGCCTGCCGAATCTGCTGCACGACAGCGTTCCGGGTGGCAGGAGTGAAACCGACAACGTGGAGCTGCGCCGCTGGGGCGAGCCGCGCCTGTTCGATTTCGAGGTTCGTGATCATGTCGCGGTCGGCGAGGGGCTTGGGCAGATCGACTTCGAGGCGGCCGGCCGGATCTCCGGTTCGCGCTTTGTCGTACTGCGCGGTGGTGTGGCGCGCCTGCACCGGGCCCTGATCCAGTTCATGCTCAACCTGCACACCGATCAGCATGGCTACACCGAAGTCTATGCGCCGTACCTGGTGTCCCGTGACGCACTGATCGGCACCGGGCAGTTGCCGAAGTTCGAGGACGACCTTTTCCGGGTCGCCTCCGGCGAACAGGAGTACTTCCTGATCCCGACTGCCGAGGTGCCGGTTACGAACCTGGTGCGTGAATCGATCCTCGAGGCCGACACGCTGCCGCGTAAATACGTCGCGCACACGCCGTGTTTCCGTGCCGAGGCCGGCTCTTACGGTAAGGACACCCGCGGCATGATCCGTCAACATCAGTTCGAGAAAGTCGAAATGGTGCAGATCGTCCGGCCTGAGGATTCGTACGCCGCACTGGAAGAACTCACCGGTCATGCCGAGCGCGTGCTGCAGGCGCTGGAGCTTCCCTACCGCGTGGTCGCGCTGTGTGCGGGGGATGTCGGGTTCGGCGCGGCGAAGACCTACGACCTGGAGGTCTGGCTGCCGGGCCAGGACGCATATCGCGAAATATCTTCCTGCAGCAATTGTGAGGCATTCCAGGCGCGCCGGATGCAGGCGCGCTGGCGAAATCCCGAGACGCGCAAGCCGGAGCCCGTGCACACGCTCAACGGCTCCGGCCTGGCCGTCGGACGCACCCTGGTGGCCATACTCGAGAACTACCAGCAGGCCGATGGCAGCGTCGTGATTCCCGAGCTGCTGCGTCCGTACATGGGTGGTGCGATTGCGATCACCGCGGACGGAGTCGGTGCGGGCTGATCGCCCGCCCATGAACTTGGCTTCCGCTCGAGAAAATGCGGTGCGCCCGTTGCTGATGCGTTTTGGTACGCCTGGCGAGATGGTACTGCTCACTCCGGTCATCCGTGCGCTGTCTGCACGCTACGGCAGTCCCGTCGATGTGGTGTCCGTCGGCGCAGAAGCGTCCGCTCTGCTGTCAGGGCAGCCGGCCGTCGGTGATCTTTGCCTGGTCGGTCGGCGACTGTCGCCGTACCTGATCAGCCACACGCAGCGAAAACTCGTTCGCCGCCTCGCGGCGCGCGGTCCGGGGCCCGTATGGGACTGCGATGCCACAGGCAAGAGTGCGTCCCTGCTGGTTCGTGCCGGCGTCGATCGCGAATGGGTCGCGCTCGGCAGCGATTTTCCGCGTCGCGACGGAGAGCATCATATTGATCGATGGTTGCGATTCGTTCGGGCAACGCCGCCCGGTGCCCCGGAGGGCGACCTGAGCGCGATGGACGCGGTGCCGAGCTACGCACGCATTGAGGTTGCACAGGGCTGGCGAAATGATCTTGATCAGTGGTTCCTCGAACGGGGAATCGCGGGCCGACCGCTGGTGCTCATGCACGCGAGTCGGCGCCGGATGCCGCGCCGCAACCGGATCATGCGTCGCGCGATCGGAGGGCCGGAAACCGCTGATCGCTCGTGGCCCACTGATCGCTGGGCCCAGGTCGTGCAGATGTTGCGGGCGCGTGAGCCGGGAGCAATGATCGTGATGACCGGTTCGTCGATCGACCGGGATTTCAATGAAGCGATCCTCAAAGTGGCCGGACATGAACTGGCCGTCAACGCCGCGGGGGACCTGCCCCTGACGCGGCTGCTGGCACTGCAGGAACATGCGCTGGGCATGGTCTCGGTCGATGCCGACACCGCCTGGACCGCCGCTGCGGTTGGATGCCCGGTGGTGGTGCTTTACGGAGCAGAGGATCCGAAAGTCAATGCACCGCGGGGCCGGCCCGATAGCGTGCAGGCGTTATCCGGCAAACACGAGGGCGTGAGATCAATGCTGGGCATCGGTGCCGACGAAGTCGAGGAAGCGTGGGGTCGGTTGAGGCCACCACAATAGCCGCTGCCGCCCGGCGAACCCGTGCACAGCAGGACAGTGAATTACGCTAGCATTTAGGTACGGAGAGGTGGCAGAGCGGTTGAATGCACCGGTCTTGAAAACCGGCAGGGCTTCGCGGCCCTCGAGGGTTCGAATCCCTCCCTCTCCGCCAAATTCTATTTGCAATCAGAAAGCTAGATTCCAAACCGAGCCCTCGGTACGGTTCCGGTTTTTCGTTGTCAGTTCCAGATCATTCAGCGAGTTAGCGCGTACCTCGGCACGCATCGGTCGCAATTTGGAGCGAGGTTAGACACGATCCTCCCTGTCGTGGGCACGCCCGTTCGGATACTTGTCATGATTGCCTCGCGGTCGAAAAGCCGATCGACTTGGTGAAGCGAGATCTTCGCTGATTAGGCGGAGGTGCGAGATTTCCTTCGTCTACTAGTGGGCCAAGCGCTCGGCGCTCCCGCTACTGCTCCTGGCCGCGATAATCTAATTGGCGCTGCCATTCAGCGCGCATCCGAGTTTTGTGGTGCTGCCGTTCGCGACACTTTTTTGCCTTGAGCGTCACGGTCATGGCGAGCACGTTCAAGGAGTACTTGTAGGGATAGCCACTCGGCCTGATACCCTGAGCCGCAGGAAGACTTCGCAAGAATGCGATCATGTTGCTTTCGCCGGCTGGCAGGGAAGCCAGTTCGGGTCGCGGCGCGCCGCCGTATGTGCGCCACCACCCGGAGCGCACCCTCCTTTGTCGAGCGCCCCGACGGCACATTGTGCTTCCGCTGGGTTACGGCGCCGACCAGCGTCGAGCTTGCCCGGCTGACGCAGACTCTGGCGCAGCGCATCGGCCGCTACCTCGAACGCCAGGGGTTGCTGGAACGGGATGCGGACAACAGCTACCTGTCCGGCGCCGAACTCGAAGTCGGGGCGATGGCGCAGCTCCTTGGTTCGTCGATCACCTACCGTATCGCCGTCGGGTCGCAACAGGGCCGCAAGGTGTTCACCCTGCAAACGCTGCCGGCCTGTAACGAGCCCTTAGATGACGGAGTCGGCAAGGTAGCCGGGTTTTCTTTGCACGCGAGCGTGTCGGCCCGCGCGGATCAACGCCAGAAGCTCGAACGGCTATGCCGGTACATCAGTCGCCCGGCGATCTCGGAAAACCGCCTGTCGCTCACGCCGAATGGCAACGTCCGTTACCAGCTGAAGACGCCGTACCGAGACGGCACGACGCACGTCATCTTCGAGCCGCTGGACTTCATTTCCCGGCTGGCAGCCCTGGTGCCGAAACCACGGGTCAACCTCACCCGATTCCACGGGGTCTTTGCACCCAACAGCAAATACCGGGCGCGGGTGACGCCAGCCAAGCGAGGCCGGGGAGGCCAGCAGGCGAGGACCGCGGATCCAGAGGAGCCTACGCTAGCCGAACGCCGAGCCGCGATGACCTGGGCGCAACGCTTGAAGCGGGTGTTCGGGATCGACATCGAGACCTGCGCGGCCTGCGGCGGAGCGGTGCGGATCATCGCGTGCATCGAAGACGCAGATGTCATCGAGAAGATCCTCGCCCACATGGATGCGAAAGGGGCTGAATGCGAAGCGAGCCTGCGGCCGCCGAGCCGAGGGCCACCACAGCGGGGGTTGTTCGACGCGACAGGGTAACGCCACGACGAGTTCGTTTAGGCGGTGTCGTCAGCGGTGCGGCAACGGTATCGCCTGTCCGGGAAACTGGCGGGCGGGGGATAAGTGCGCCGGCGAGGCCGTCGCCGGGAAGAATTCAGGGGCGTGACGCCAATCTGCACGCTGCCGGGCGAGCCGCCGCGACTTCCCGGCGGTAGGTGCCGACGCCGACAAGGCGGGGCTACGCGCTGTCGCGCTGTCGAGCCTCCGAAAAGGCGCTTTATACTGCCTATACGCTATACGCAGGGAGACGGTGCTATCCTCCGGCCACAAGAGCGTCGGCTGAGAGCCAGCACGCCGCAGCAGGAGCGAAGAATTTGACCCAGTGTGCCCAGGGGGACACCGGCCTCAGCCGCCCGGTGCTGCGCCGCGTCATCGGGGGCTGCGCCTGTCCCGGGCGCAGCCGGAGTGCCTAGCGTGGCCACGCCGCTGCCGTTACCGGGGGACTTCGACGAGGACGCCTGGGACGACCTGCTGAACTTCATCGAGGAGCGGCGGGTCATCCCGATCATCGGGCCGGAGCTCCTCAGGGTCCAGACCGACCGGGGCCCACGCCTCCTCCAGGAGTGGCTGGCCGAGAAACTGGCCGCCCGCCTATCCGTGGACCTCTCCGAGGTCCCGGGCCCGCCCAACCTGAATGACGTGGTCTGCTGCTACCTCGGCCAGCGGGGGCGCCGCGAAGAAGCCTATACGCGCCTGCGCTCCATCATGCGCGAGGTGCAGTTCGAGCCGCCGGAGGCGCTACGGCAGCTGGCTCGGATTACCGACTTCGACCTGTACGTCACCACGACCTTCGACCCGCTGCTCGAGCAGGCCTTGAACACCGAGCGTTTCGGCGGCCAGGGGTCGGCCGACGTCATCGCCTACGCACCGAACCGGGTCGCGGACCTTCCCACCGAGCGGGACCAGCTGACGCGAGCCGTGGTGTATCACCTGTTTGGGCGGCTCTCGGCCTCCCCGACCTATGTCATTTCCGACGAGGACATGCTCGAATTCATCTGCGCGCTGCAGTCCGAGCATCTGACACCCGAGCGGCTCTTCCACGAGCTGGAGCACAATCACCTGCTGCTCATCGGCGGTGACTTCTCGAACTGGCTGGCGCGGCTGTTCCTGCGCATGGCCAAGCGCAAGCGGCTCTCGGACCCGCGGGACGTGGGCGAAGTCATCGCCGACGACCACACCATGCGCGACGAGCGCCTGGTGGCCTTCCTGCAGCAGGTGAGCGTGCGCACGCGCGTCTTTGGCGGCGCCGAGGCCTTCGTCGCCGAGCTGCACGATCGCTGGCAGGCAAGGCAGGCTCCTGCGCCCGCGGTCCCCGCGGCTGCCACGGCCCCGCAGCGTTTCCTGCCGCCGGCCCGGGAGATGCCCGAGAACGCGATCTTCATCAGCTACGCGCGCGAGGACATGCCTGCCGTGCAGCGGCTCAAGGCGGGGCTCGACGCTGCGGGAATCACGACCTGGTTCGACCTCGAGCGGCTCGAGGGGGGCGACGACTACGATCGCAAGATCGCGGCCAACATCGGCCGCTGCAGCTTTTTCCTGCCCATCGTCTCAGCCAATACCCAGCGACGGCTGGAGGCCTATTTCCGCCGTGAGTGGTCTTACGCGGTGGACCGCGCACGCAACATCGCCGAGGGCGCGGTGTTCATCCTGCCCGTCTGCGTGGACGACACCCGGGAAGCCGACGCCATCGTGCCGGAGAAGTTCAAGAGCGTGCACATCACGCGGCTGCCTGATGGGGAACCCAGCCCTGAGTTCATCCGCCGGCTGCAGGAACTCTTCGCGGTGCGCCGATCATGACGGCCGAGGAAAAGAAGGGCTGGTCGAGGGAGACGGTCGACCCCGAGCATCCATGGCTGGGCCTCTCGTCCTATACGGAGGAGACGCGCGCCTATTTCCACGGCCGTGACGCCGAGGCGGCGGAACTCGCGCGCCGGGTGCAGCGCAAGCTGCTCACGGTCCTCTTCGGCCAGTCGGGGCTCGGCAAGACCTCGCTGCTGCGCGCGGGCCTGGTGCCGCGGCTGCGCGGCGAAGGCTACGCCCCGGTCTACGTGCGCGTGGACTACTCGCCCGACTCGCCTCCGCCCTCCGAGCAGATCAAGCAGGCCATCTTCCGGGCGACGGCCGCGGCCGGGCACTGGACGCAGGCGGGCGCGGCCATCGAGGGCGAGTCGCTGTGGGAGTTCCTGCACCATCGCGGCGACCTGCTGCGCGACGCCGAGGGCCGGACGCTGCTGCCGCTGCTTATCTTCGACCAGTTCGAGGAGATCTTCACGCTCGCGCAGGCGGACGATGCCGGTCGCCAGCGTGCCAGGCAGTTCCTCGAGGATCTCGCCGACCTGGTCGAGAACCGGCCGCCAACGGCGCTCGAGAAGCGCCTCGAGCAGGACGAGGCCGACGCCGAGCATTTCGACTTCGCCCGGGCTGACTACCGGGTGCTGATCGCGCTGCGCGAGGACTATCTCGCCCACCTCGAGAGCACCAAGACCGCCATGCCCTCGGTGACGCAGAACCGCATGCGCCTCGCGCGCATGACCGGCGAGCAGGCGCTGGCCGCCGTGGTCGAGCCTGGCGGGAAACTGGTCACCGAGGAAGTCGCCGAGCAGATCGTGCGCTTCGTCGCCGGTGGCTCGGAACTGGCCAGCGCCGAGGTCGAGCCCTCGCTCCTGAGCCTCGTCTGCCGCGAGCTGAACAACGTCCGAATCGCACAGGGCCGCCCGGAGATCTCAGCCGACCTGCTCGCCGGCTCGCGCGAGACCATCCTCTCCGAGTTCTACGAGCGTGCGCTCGCGGACCAGCCGGCGGGCGTGCGGCAGGTGATCGAGGACGAGCTGCTGACGGAATCCGGCTATCGCGAGAGCCTGGCTGAGGAACGCGTGCAGAAGGCGCTGGCCGCGGCGGGCGCTGCGCCCGACGCGCTGGCGAAGCTCGTCGACCGGCGGCTGCTGCGCATCGAGGAGCGGCTCGACGTGCGGCGCGTCGAGCTGACCCACGATGTGCTCTGCGGCGTGGTGCGCTCGAGCCGAGACCTGCGCCACGAGCGCGAGGCGCGCGACGAGGCGGAGCGGCGCCTCGCCGAGCAGCGGGAACGCGAGGCCGAGACGCATCGCCAGCTCGTCCGCACGCGGATGATCGCGGCAGTGAGCGCAGGGCTGATGCTCGTGGCCATTGCCGGAGCCGCCTTCGGCTGGATCAACTACCGGCGGGCGCACCAGGCCGACCTGGCTGCGCAGCAGGCACGCAGCGACGCCGAGCAACTGGTCGGCTTCCTGATGGAGGACTTCTACGCCGAGCTGGAGCCGACGGGGCGCGTTGAGACGATGGGGAAGCTGGCCCAGAAGGCCGTCGAGTACTACGAACAGCTACCGCCCGAGCTCCTGACCAGCAGGACACGCGTGTACCAGGGCATGGCGCTGATCCGCTGGGGCGGGGCGCTGCTGGCGGGCGACCAGCTCGACGAGGCCAACCGGGCACTCGCCAGGGCACGTGCGCTGTTCGAGGAACTTCGGGCCGCGGATGGCTCCAGCGAGCCCGTCGCCTACGGCCTGGCGCTGGCGCTGTTCACGCCGTATTCGGCCTGGGGCGTGATCGGCGGGCCGGAGTCGAAGCCGACCGACCTGCCGCAGGCCGCCGACCTGCTGCGTCCGTTCGTCGGCAAGTCACGGGAATCGAGCATCCTCTATGCGGACGTGCTCAATCACCTGAGCCACCAGCAGCCGAAGGAGCAGGCGGTCGCGATGTGCGACGAGGCGCGCGCCGTGCTCGAGAAGCTCGGCGCCACGCGCCTCGAGGACCTCACCGCCGCCTCGATCTATGCCGACACCGCCGACTCGGAGGCGCGGCACTTGTGGCAGCTCGGTCGCCTCGAAGAGGCCGAGCGTCTCGAGCGCGAGGTCTACGAAATCGCGGAGCGGGTGCTGGTGCAGCGGCCCGGCGACATCCGCTCCATGGAGAACCGCGTGCTGGCCGCCGGCCTGCTGGGCGACCTCGCCTTCCGGCGTCATGATTACGCAACCGCCGCCAGTCAGGCAGAACGCGCCAAGCAGGCGGGCGAGGACCTGGTGCACTTCAATCCGTCGGACATCAGCGCCTGGCTTTACCTGGTTCGCGGCTACAGCGGGATTGCCGACCTGCTGTTCCAGGAGGGGAAAGTCCGCCGGTCCCTCGAGGTGTCGCGCGCGACGGTGGCGCTCGCGGATGACGATCGCCGCCCGGCCAGTCTTGGGCCGATGTTGGAGGATACGTGGTATGACATGGCGAGGCTCGAAGCGGATTCCGGCAACCGTGCGGCGGCCGAGCGTGCGTATGCGGAGGGTTCCCGGGCCAGCGCCGAGTGGGCCAGCCAGCTCGCGCCCGACAATCCGCAGCGGATGCTGACGCTGACTCGCGTGCCGCTGGAGCGCGCGTCCGTGCAGCTTGTCTTCGGTGAGTACCAGGCGGCGCTCGATGGCGCTGCGGCAACGGCGCAGTTGCTCGGCAACACCGCGTTTTCGAAGGAGGCCGGCACCGCCCGGCGAATCCGCGACGCTCAGATGCAGTGGGCCTATGACATCGTGACTAGCGCCGCATTGCGGCTCGGACGTTACGAGGAGGCGGAGGCTGCCGCCCGTCGGCGCCTGGAGCTGCCGTTCAGTCCATTCGACGATCCGGAGGAGGGCCAGGCACGTCGGCAGGTGCAGCTGGCGCACGCGATTGCGAAGCAGGGTCGGGGGGCGGAGGCCCTCGTTGTCGTCGAGCCGGCGCTCGAGTACTGCCGTCGCGAAAAGCTGGCCGGTGCCAGCGGAGCCGATTTCCGGGGCGGATGCGCGGAAGCGCTGTACGTCAGCGCTATTTCGCAAGGAACGGACGCGGCGGGTCGCAGCGCACGCAAGCAGGCACTGGATGAGGCGAGCGAGCTGCTGTCGGGCGCGTCGGCGGAACTGCGCCAGCTCGCCTCGGCCCGCGAACTCGCAGGCTGGATCGCCGAGGCGAGGGGCTGAGCGCCGATTGACCCGCCCCGACCTGGCCGCTCAGTTGGCCGGCACCCGCGGCAGGCTCCCCCGCAGCGCATTGAGCAGAGCCGCGTCCGGCGTACCGCCCGAGAGCTCCCGGAACATCGCGCCGCGCAGCCCGCGGACCGTCAAATAGTCGGCCTTCCAGCCGACCGATTCCGGATCGTCGAAGCTCCAGAACTCGCTGCCGTTGAAGGTCCAGTGCGTGGCAGTTGCCTCGTCGTGAAACGACTCATGCCCCTCTGCTGCCAGCACCTCGTAGTCATCCACGCTTTTCTCGCAAACGCCCGCCTCGTCGAACTCTCGCCGGCGCTCTACAGGCTCGATACGCAGGCCAGCATCTCTGATGGAGGCTGGGGACATCTCAGCATCGACGGTCTCGTTGATTTCCGCACGGGCTACGCACGCTGGTTTGCCAAGGGCGAAGTGTGCCGCCACTGAACCGGATGAACCGCGGGCGTCCTGCTCGCGACCAGACAGGCATCAATGGATGAGCGCAAGGGACAGGGACGTCCCCCTTGTCAGCTCTTCTGCGGACCAGGCTCCGGCAGAAGGCCGGCGAGCCGGGTCGCCGCGGGCTAGTCACTGCCGCCTTCGACCGGATGTCCCTCGGCGCGCCAACGCAGCATGCCGCCGGCGAGATTGGCGACTTGCTTGAATCCTTCCCGCTGCAGCATCACCACCGCCTGCGCCGAGCGGGCACCCGCACGGCAGACCGTGACGACCGGGCGTGAAGCATTGAGCTCGGTGGCACGCCGCTTCGACTGCCCGATCGGGATCAGCACCGTGCTGCGGATGTGACCCAGCGGCCCGCGGTGCTCGTCCGGCGCGCGCACATCCACGACCTGCACGCGACCCAGGACCTCCTCGAGGGCGGACGACTGAATCTCCCATATGCCGCCGAAGGTGAACGTGAGCGGCGCCCAGCCCGGATCCGCCATCGCCGCCGCTACGCCGGCCTCGGGCTCGCCACAATGCAGGTTCGCCGGCACGGCAGCAAATACCGGGCGCGGGTGACGCCAGCCAAGCGAGGCCGGGGAGGCCAGCAGGCGAGGACCGCGGATCCAGAGGAGCCTACGTTAGCCGAACGCCGAGCCGCGATGACCTGGGCGCAACGCTTGAAGCGGGTGTTCGGGATCGACATCGAGACCTGCGCGGCCTGCGGCGGAGCGGTGCGGATCATCGCGTGCATCGAAGACGCAGATGTCATCGAGAAGATCCTCGCCCACATGGATGCGAAAGGGGCTGAATGCGAAGCGAGCCTGCGGCCGCCGAGCCGAGGGCCACCACAGCGGGGGTTGTTCGGCGCGACAGGGTAACGCCACGACGAGTTCGTTTAGGCGGTGTCGTCAGCGGTGCGGCAACGGTATCGCCTGTCCGGGAAACTGGCGGGCGGGGGATAAGTGCGCCGGCGAGGCCGTCGCCGGGAAGAATTCAGGGGCGTGACGCCAATCTGCACGCTGCCGGGCGAGCCGCCGCGACTTCCCGGCGGTAGGTGCCGACGCCGACAAGGCGGGGCTACGCGCTGTCGCGCTGTCGAGCCTCCGAAAAGGCGCTTTATACTGCCTATACGCAACCATTGCCGCAGGCGCTTCATTATCCACCCGCTCGGCAAGGAGCTTCTTGAGCCGAGCATTCTTGTCGCGCAAGCGCTTGAGTTCGCGCACATCCGATACTTGCATGTCAGCGTACTGCTTATGCCAGCGGTGAATCGACTGCTCCGACACGCCATGCTTGCGGGCCGCCGCGGCTACCGTCGTGGCCTCTGCGTCGCGCAGCACGACAACTATCTGCTCGTCGGTAAATCGGCTTTTCTTCATCAGGCTCTCCTCCAGTCGAGGAAAACCTAACATGACCTTGGCCTACTGAACGGGGAGCACTCCACCAGTCCAGCGGGATTTTGGCTTCCCTGAATCGTGAATGACTGCTTTACGCCCGAAAGCCGCCTCTCGCGAGAGGCATACTCAGGTGAGCTCGCCTGGCGTGAGAATCATCTCACCCTCTCTGGACTTCCCCCGCTATCGGGGACAGTTCCGAGCCTCATTTTGAGGCACTCTCGAAGGCCTCCGGGCTGACACCGCCGAGGTGGCCGTCAAGGCCTGTCGGCGCCAGGCTCGCGCACACCCTGAGGCCGGTTACGCGAACGAGCATCGGCCTGGACAGGTGGTTTGAAATTCCTATCCACCCCTGGCGCCCGTCGTGGGTTACTTGATGCCACCAAATCCTCACTGTGTTATCAATGCGCAGGTACGACAACATCGCTGGCCCAAAGGGCAAGCCTACATAGGGGGAAGCCATGCAACGGCGTCAAGTGATTCAGGGTCTCGGTCTCGGAGCGGTCACGGCGGTAGCCGGCGGCTGCGCGCGCGAGGAGAAGGCAGCAGTCGCGCAGGACAGGCAGACGTTCGAATGGCGGATGGCCACGACCTGGCCAGCGAATTTCCCGGGACTTGGCACCGGTGCCAGCGAGCTGGCCCGGATGATCGAGTCATGCAGCGGCGGACGGCTGAAGATCAAGGTGTATGGCGCCAACGAACTGGTGCCGGCCTTCGAGGTCTTTGACGCGGTTTCCGGCGGCACCGCCGAGATGGGCCACGGCGCCGCCTATTACTGGAAAGGCAAGATTCCCTGCGCCTCATTCTTTGCGGCCGTGCCGTTCGGGCTGACCGTGACCGAGATGAACGGCTGGTTCTACTTCGGCGGCGGTCTGGAGCTGTGGCAGGAGGCCTATGCGCCATTCGGTGTCATCCCGAGGCCGGGCGGCAACTCGGGCACACAGATGGGTGGCTGGTTCCGCCGCGAGATCAACAGCCTCGACGACCTCAAGGGCCTGAAGATGCGAATTCCGGGCATCGCGGGTGAAGTGCTCGAACGTGCTGGCGGCACGCCCGTTACGCTTCCCGGTGGCGAGATCTTTACGGCGCTTGAAACCGGCGCGATCGACGCGACCGAGTGGATCGGTCCGTACAATGACATGGCTTTCGGCCTGTACAAGGCAGCGAAGTACTATTACTACCCGGGCTGGCACGAGCCGGGCACCTGCCTCGAGGCAATCATCAACCAGAAGGCATTCGAGGGCCTGCCGGTCGACCTGCAGGAGATCGTGCTGACCTGCTGCCGTGCCGTGAACGAACGAATGAATGCGGAATTCATGGCCCGCAACAGCGAAGCCCTGCAGACGCTCATCAACGAACATGGCGTCATCCTGAAGAAGTTCCCCGATTCCGTCATGCAGAAGCTGCGCGAACTCTCAGAGGAAGTCATCGCGGCGGGCGCGGCCAGGGATCCGCTGTATGCGAGGGTCTTCGAGTCCTACAGTGCCTACCAGAAACGTTCCGCGGCCTACCTGCAGGTCGCCGAGCTGCCGTACCTGTTAGCTCGCGACCAGTCGCGGTGAGGAGGCCGCCGCGCAAGGTGGCGGCTTCGATCGAGCGTCGTGACTGGCATCGGCACCCCGGTGCCGGTCACGCGCCGTCCATCAATCGGCGTAGACGACCTTGGGCAGCCAGGTGGCCAGGCCCGGCCACAGGGTGAGTACGAAAAGCATCAGCACCTGTATCAGCACGAAGGGTACCACGCCCCGATAGATATCCGCTGTCCTGACCGACGGCGGGGAAACACCACGCAGGTAGAACAGCGCGAAGCCGAAAGGTGGTGTCAGGAATGACGTCTGCAGGTTCACCGCGATCATCACGCCCAGCCAGACGGGATCCACGCCCATTGCCATCAGCACCGGCGCCACGATCGGGACCACGATGTAGGTGATCTCGATGAAGTCGATGATGAAGCCGAGCAGGAACATGGCCAGCATCACCAGCAGCAGGGCGCCATTGCGACCCCCGGGCAGGTCTGTCAGCAGTTCGTGGACCACGGTGTCCCCGTCAAGACCGCGGAACACCAGGGAGAAGACCGAGGCGCCGATGAGGATCATGAACACCATCGACGTCAATCGCACGGTTCCGCGCATGACGTCCTTGAGCCGTTCGAGTCCCAGCGCGCGACGCAGCAGGCCGAGGATCAAGGCGCCGACGGCACCGACGGCCGCGGCCTCGGTCGGCGTCGCCACGCCGGCAAGTATCGAGCCCAGCACCGCCATGATCAGCACCAGCGGCACCACCAGCGCTCCGAGGAGCCGCATTACGAAGTCGCGGCCGGACTCCACGATCGTCGAATCGCGCTCGAGCGCCGGCATCGATTCCGGGTGCAGCCAGGCCTTGATCAGCACATAGACGATGTACAGCCCGACCAGCACCAGCCCGGGCAGGAGGGACCCAACGAACAGGTCGCCGACCGACACCGTGTCGGGCGAGTAATTGCCCATCCGCAGCTGCGCCTGCTGGTAGCCGCTCGACAGCACGTCGCCGAGCAGCACCAGGATGATCGACGGTGGAATGATCTGCCCAAGCGTTCCTGAAGCGCAGATCGTCCCGGTGGCGACCTTGGGATCGTAACCGTGCTTCAGCATGACCGGCAGCGACAGCAGGCCCATCGTCACGACCGTCGCACCGACAATGCCGGTGCTCGCCGCCAGCAGTGCGCCGACGATAATGACGGATACGGCCAGCCCTCCCCGGACCCGTCCGAAGAGCAATCCCAGCGTCTCCAGCAGGTCGTCCGCGATCCGCGCGCGCTCCAGCACCAGGCCCATGAAGATGAACAGCGGAACCGCCATCAGCGTCTCATTGTTCATCGAGCCGAAGATGCGGCTCGGCAGGGCCTCGAGGTAGCCCATGTCGAAGTGCCCGAGAGCCGCTGCGGCGCTGGCGAAGAGCAGCGACACGCCGGCAAGGGTCAGGGCCACCGGGTAGCCCGCCAGCAGCGCCGCCACGACCAGCAGGAACAGCAGCAGCGGCAACCACTCCATGTCAGTGCGGCCTGCGCAGCACCGCAACGCTGCGCATTGCAATGGCCAGACCCTGGATGGTGAGCAGCACCGCCATTAGCGGAATGACCATCTTGAGCAGGTACAGTGCGGGCAGGCCGCCGGCTTCGCGCGAACGCTCACCGACGCTCCAGGAGCTCAGCACGTAAGGCAGGCTCTCATAGAAGACATAGCAACAGAAAGGCAGCAGGAACACGAGGGTACCGATCAGATCGATCGCGGCGCGCTTTCGCTCCGACAGGCCACGATAGATGACGTCCACGCGCACCTGTTCATCGTGCTTCAGCGTGTAGCCGGCGCCGATCATGAACACCAGCGCATGCATCCAGGTCAACGACTCCTGCAACCACAGCCAGCCGCTGTTGAAGACGTAGCGCATTACCACGACCAGGAAGCCGGTCAGGGCCAGCGCCAGCGTCAGCCACGAAATGGTGCGTCCGGTCCATTCGGCCAGCGCGTCGAGTCTTGATGCAGCCCGCTCCAGGCCGGTCATGTCATCCTCCGCGTGTCTTGTCGAGTCGCTTGAGAAACACGGTCATCTCCCGGGCTGCCGGCATGTCTTCCTGCCCGACAGCCGCATCAATGCCGAGACGATACACTTCCGTAGCGCGTTCTACCGCCGCGGTCTGCACGAAGGCCTGGCCGGGCAACTTCCACGCGGCTGAATACGCGGGATTCTGCTCGACGGTCTGCCTCCAGTGGCCGATCCGCACGGCGATCGTCTCCACCAGCGCCTGAAACTCGGCCACGCTCGGCGCCGGCACCGGCACGAACCGCACTCCAGACGCGGACTCGCCGTCCGAGTGGTCGCCGGCGGTCAACACAGTGGCCTGGCCGGTGTAATTGTCCATTGCTGTCAGTAAGGGCCGCTGTTGCCTTTCCTGAACGCCTCCATGGCAGCCAGAAACACCAGCTTCAGGTCATCCTCGAGACCGGTGCAAACGGTGTACGTCTCCGCATGACTCGCAAACCACGCCAGCAACTCGCCGTCATCGTCGATTTCGACGACCTTGCGATAACATTCCCACTTGCGCTCATCCCCAGCCTGCCTCATCTGCAGGCACTGCTCCTCGATCCAGGGCGAGGCACTGCGACAAGTGAGTTGCAGCACGCGTCCACCGCCGGTCAGTGTTCCCCGACCCCATACTGAACGAGAGCCAAAATCATCAACGACCGGGAGCGCCAAAGCATCGAGTTGCCAGACCTCTGCGGTCTTCTCTGTCAGTCCGATAGTGGCGCGGATGTCGGAACTGGCTTTCCTGTATTGCGGATCGTCATTGCAGATACTGACTCTCCAGGCCTGCTCCAGGAGGGAATCGAGGATTCCTTCGCTTAGAGACGAAAACTCCCGAGGGTAGTCCGCCGTGAAGGATGCTTTCCGTTGGACCGTCGTCGTCGCAACGACGCCCGCGGTGGTGGAGGTCGTAAAAGACAACTGAGTCCTTGATCGGCCGCCGTTACCATCGCTTTTGGCACTTCCCTTTCGGACTCCTTTTTCGAGGGTCACCGCATAGTCCCCGACACGAGTTTGCATCTTTGCGAAGCCGGACTTATATCTAAGAGGGTAAGTTTCGTACTCCGCGACCGGGCGTTCAGTACCCGCGACGTCCGACTGCGGGCCCGACTGCGAGTTGGCCATCGCGCTGACACCAGGAGACAGCGCTACCCCGACAAGAGTCGACCTAACGAAGTGTCCCATGGAAGTCTTCTCCGGCGAAACGGACCGACGACCCAGAATCCTGGAATTTTCGGGATAGTACATTCAAACGCCCTGTATCAGCGAATGGGCAAGTGACGACTGCGCGGCGAAGGCACAGTGGACAGACGAATCGTCGCTGACGCCTGGCGTGCGCTTGCATCTCTTGGGAGGCAGGGGCGAGGAGCGCGTCCCTACAGGCTGTGGAGATAGAATTGCGGAATCAAGAGCAGTGCCCAAGCTGGCCTCAGTCGATACCCTGCTGCCGCAGTTGACTGAGCTGATTCGATCGCATGTGAGGACTTTGAATCGGCTTGCTGAGCGGGAGCCAGCGCGGGCTCGCGACGCTGTAAAGATCGCGCTCGAGACGGACCGGATCGAGTTCGAACCGCGCTAAAGCGTCTTCGTCCTCCGCCAGCTGTTCTATTTCGCCTGCCAGTTGCCGCCGATAGTCGGCCGCTTCTCAGGGCTCTTTCTCGTCCACCAGGCGCAGCAGGAATACACCCGGCCTTCCGTAGTTTCACGGGTCTCTATTTCACCAGGATGGCGGTGCTCATCACGGGCGCCGGCGGAACCTCCGACTAATCCGGTTCGGCCATCTCCCAGATCTTCGTCGAGCGCCTGCCGGATCGACTGAACAGGAGCAACGGACGCTCGAGCTGGTCACAAATCTTCCGAAACGCCACGACGTCCTCAGCGCTGATTGACCTGGGATCGACGGGGAATTGCACGAACGCCATCCCCAGCGCTTCAGCGGCCCTTGCGAGATCCACCGACGCGGGCTGCCCCGCCGACTCGTCATCGTCCCGGTTGTTCACGATGCTCCTGAAGCCCTGTTTGGCCGCGAGCTTGAGGTCCGTCTCGAACAATTGGCCCGTGACGAACACCTGGGGCGCGAGCTCGAGCACGCGCATTTGTAGGTAATCCTGCTGCACTATGTGTACCTCTGCGAACAGCTACCGCGCATTGTATCGACGCGCCGACTGTTGATCATGGTGCGATGTCGGCGTTGTGGCGAGCAGGGTGAACTCCAGATTCGCTCGCCGATGCCGCAGCGGGCGGCCGCTAAACGTCAAGACACTTACGCTCGGGTCCTGCGCCGCAGCATGTTTGGCCCGAGCTTGCTGATTATCGACGAGGACGATTGACGCACGCTGTCTCGCGGTGCATTTTGACTCCATGGACGGGCTACAAACCTGGGCGGCGCTGGCCGAGATGCGCGAGCTCGACGACGACCCGGCGCGTGGCGAATGGTTCCAGTGGCTGGCAGAGCGTTGCGCCGAATTCAACAGGGACTGCGATCCGGCATACATCGCGCATGCCGGCTGGAATAAAGGGGACGCTAAGTGACGGTCCGAAGCAGCGCATCGTATTGCGTGGAGGACTTGCGCCGATGCCGCAGCGAGAATCGTCGGGTGGTGTGTCGCCGTGAGTATCTGACTCATTCCTACTGAAAAAAAAGCCCGTCACAGGGACGGGCTTCGTTGTCGCGTCAGCGTGGATCCACTTCCTGAGTCACTTTACCCTTCCGGTGTCAGCCGCCTGGTGCCAATCCGTCCGCCAGGGCACGACCGGACCGCATCCTGCCGGCCTTTATCTGCCGCTTACTGCCCAGGTGCCCGATAGCTCACAGTCTTCTTGCACGCCGCGTCGAACTCTTCTGGTGTCATGAGCATTACGGTACTGAGCTTCACGGAACCGGATGCATTCACCGCAAGGCTCAAGGCGGCCCCCGACGTCGTGTCTGGAACGTCGACGATCGAGTAGACGTCGTTGTCACCGAGTCCGAAGTAGAAAGCTTCGACCTTGCCGCCCAGTCCGCTTACCATTTTTTCAACGGCTTCCCTTCGTCGTGATCCGCCTTCCTTCAGCAGTGCCTTTGCTCCGTCGACCGTGTACGAGCCCTTGATCATGAATTTGGCCATGATGATTCTCCCCTGAGGACAGCACCGTGTTTTTGGTTGCTGGTGTCCACGTCAACCGGATCCCACTACGGGAGCCAGTCCCGGTCCACGGGTCCATCATAAGCCCAAATTTGCGCGTCATATGCATATCGCCTGCCGTCGTTACGCCGACTCATTGCCTGCAACCCACGCTTCCTTCTCGCGACCCCTGACAGCGTCGGAATTGATCTATGTCGAGGCCAACTCGAGGCGTGCCGGGGCAGATGGAGCAACTGCCCAGAGTTTTCCAGAAGAAATTTGGACGTGTCGATGCGTGTGGGGGGCTGCACAGACAGGCACCCCCGAATTCGATGAAGGGGGTGTCAGCGATTGCGGTGCCAATGACTGAGTTCCCAGGTCAGTTCGCAGTGTCTGCCTGGGATCTCATGCCGACGTCGATTTGGTCGCAGCTATTGCAGAGATCCGTCGGGTGGCCCACCCGCGTTCCACACAGTCAGCTCCGCCAGTCCAACGAACCTCTTAGTGAAAGCATACCGGGCATTCTGGTCATTTCCGATCTTCTCCAGTACGCCGGGCGCGATGTCTGCGACCATGTCAGCGAAGGGTGCGTCGTTAGTGTGTATGCCGGCAGCCTGCCGCGTTGCGCATACCGCGTCTGCGTACTTTTGTGGCGTGTTCACCCAGAGACAAAAACCCCGGCGCGGGGCCGGGGTCAGAGCGTGGATTTTCCTGAAAACATCCGCTTCTGCTTTTCTCGTATCACTACCAGTTATTGAAGTTCAAAGCGGTGCCCGTAATGCGTTGGCAACGGCAAGGTAAGATACGGTTCATCATCGAACGGGCTGGCGTCGGGAAGGTAGATGTCCAGCCCAGCCGTGATCTTTTCAGAATTGCAGTCGCTGCTCAGCTCGATGCTTCCGCTGACTCTCCCGATCCAGACGGGAAGGTCAGCGCCATCCACGGCGATGCCCATGAATGAGTAGTCGAACGTGTTACCGCCGGTTCGTTTCCAGACACCTCGCAGGCTGCTGAGCCTCACTGCCGGGAACGCGCCATTTAAGGTCGGATCAAAGGTGGGATATTCGAGATCGTTCGTTCCCTCGTTGTTGGACTTGCCGTGGACGTTGATCATCCAACCGGTCAGGACCTGTGTGGCCGGGTCAAAGCCGAACCACGTTCCGATAAGTGAGCATCCCTTTCCGCCTTCGGCTGCGACGGCGACCGCCGGAACACTCAGGCATACTGCGACCAGTCCGAGCAACGCGGTTCGCAGACTTCGTGTCCTCATGTAGCCCTCCTTGTTCGCGGGGGCTGGGCGCACCAAAAGCGGGGCGTCGTCGACCCCCGACAACCCTAAGTGTGCTCCTCGCGATCGCCAGGACCAGTCGGAATGGTCAGCAGGAGGATGCGTATAAGTCGCTATCCAATGATCCGAACGGGCCAGTGATCGCGCCGGTTGCAGATCAGGGCGCGGTGCCAGGAATGCGGCGGTGTCGGACAACTCCAGGTCCGCCCGCCGATGCCGCAGCGGGAGGCTGCCCAACCTCAAGACAGCTACGCTCGGGTCTTGCGTCGCAGCATGCTCGGCCCGAGCTTGCTGATTATCGACAAGGAAAATTGACGCACGCTGCCTCGCGGTGCATTTTGCTTACATGGACGGACTACAAACCTGGGCGGCGCTGGCCGAGATCTTGGGCGCGCTGACCATCGTCTCCGGGGGCGCTTTTGCTCTCCTGCAGTTCCGTGAGTTCAGGAAAAACCGTCGCTATACAGTAGCCGCCGACCTCTGTCATCAGTTCTCAGCGCCAGAGACTGCTCGAGCGTTCAAGCTGATACGCCAGCTGCCGGACAACGTCTCGGCGGCCGAGCTCCAGGAGATGGGTCAGGAGTACGAGGATGCGTTGATGCTTGTCGGGATGATTCTGGAAACCATGGGACTCATGGTCTATCAGGGAATAGCGTCATTCACGACCGTCAACGATCTGGCCGGAGGAATGATTACGCTGGTCTGGCGAAAGGCCGGCCGGTTCGTTGCCGAGATGCGCGAGCTCGATGACGACCCGGCGCGTGGCGAATGGTTCCAGTGGCTGGCAGAGCGTTGCGCCGAATTCAACAGGGACTGCGACCCGGCATACATCGCGCATGCCGGCTGGAAGAAGTGGGGCGCAAAGTGACGGTCCGCAGCGGCGCATGGTATTGCGTGGAGGACTTGCGCCGTGTCAGGTATCCGGTTCAAGACCATTGGCGGGATAGATCGGCGGCGGGACCGCGCGCGGGGCAGAAGGTGTTCACGCTACAAACGCTACCGGCGGTGAACTCCCGCGCTGTTGTCCGCGCAGTGGCAGAGGCGGAGCCTTGAACCGCCCCGGCTTTCCCGGAGGCTCCATTCCTTCCTATTCTTAGCCCCGAGTGTGCAAGCACTGAGCCGATCCTTGGCTACACGACAAAGCATCAAGCCTTAACGGGATTTTCCGTCGAAACAACAAAATCGCAGGCGTCAAGATCCAGAAATTTTGCTTCGTCGGGACGGACTGTCGCCAGGTACTCGGGATCTGAAAAGCATTCGCCAAGGTCTTGCACGCTATCAAACCACAGTTCTGTTATGCCGTCGTACTTGGCCGGGGGAAGCCCCGGCAACTCAACCTCCAGGGCGTGCTGCTGTACGTACCGCCTGACCGTCTTCTTGACGACCGGTATCGACATAAACAACTGTGCGTGATTGGACTTGTGGTAAGTGGCAAAAGCCTCTTGAGTCATCTGCGGATTTCGTTTCAAAAGAATTGTAAATTTAATCATTCCATTCTCCGGAGGTGGGCGGTACAGAATAGCGATAAGCAGATAATCGATCCGCCGCGGCCTCGAAAGGTTCACGCTCAGCCGCTGGACGTAGCAGGAAGTCCGGCTTGGCCTTCGTCGGTTTACGTTGGTTATCCATGCCGCGAGTTTGGTGGATGTCGTGAGACAGTGGCGAGAGGATGAACGAATCGCTGCCGGTCGAGGTCAGGCACTCGATTCAGATGATCGCAGCCCAGGGTAAGGCTCCAGGTCCGGTGAGACGAGAACACTGCAGCGGTGTGGCGCGCAGGCTTCAGTGCGTCCAGATGCGCTGCAAGCTTTCAATCAGCAGGTCCCGGTCATAATGGACCGGCATCAGCTCGGTTGGCGTTTCTCGCCAATGAGGATTTCCGCGCTCTGCGACAACGTGTGTGAAAACGTAAAACGGTTCTTGACCCATACGCAGATCGCTGAGCAGCAGCCTGCCGTTGGTGACTTGGGCTTTGAGGAAGTCGCTCGAGAACCATCGGAGGCGCGCCACGGCCCAGACGTCGCTCGCCGCGTCCAGTGCGTCACGGTCGGACCGGTACGCACGGAAGTCGATCGTCGGCTCATCGAGCAACAGTGAGTCGAAGCCTTCCAGGTAACCGTCTTCCGTCTGCACGACGATGCGCCAGAGCACAGTGTTAAACGGTGTCGGCGTAATGAATACCGGCGCGTTCTGCAGGTTCATTGTGGCGAGAACATCCTGTGCGTGCCGATGCACGGTGGCCTGCGCCAGCCAGCCCCAGGCGAGATACACGCCGCTCAGCGCGACAGCCCCGCTGAGCAGCGAGGTGCTCCAGGTTCGCGCCGGATAAAGAGCAGCGACGATGGTCGCGATGAGAAGTGGCAGCGTAAAGAGCGGGTCGATGATGAACACCGTCGACCACATCGCCGGTGGGACCTTCAGGGGCCACCATAGCTGTGTGCCGTAGGCAGTGTGTGCATCGAGCAGCGGGTGGGTGATCAGGGCAAGACTGATCGCGGCAAGCCAGCGCAATGGTGCATCCCGCGCCGGCGCCCACAACCTCAAGAGCCCCAGCCACAGCAGCCAGGAGACGGGTACCAGCACGAGCAACGAGTGGCTGAAGCCGCGATGGTAAGTGAAGTTCTCGACGGCGCCGCCGTAATCGATCAGCACATCGAGGTCCGGTAGCGTGCCCAATGCGGCACCGGCAAGCAGCGCCTTTCGGCGTTGCCCGGCGGGGGCGACGGCGCCGGCGACGCCAGCGCCGAGAACAGCTTGAGTCAAAGAATCCATTTTTGCATTGGAGCGGAGGCTTCCTGCGCCCGGTGCTGTCCGGCCGCAATGTTAAAGAAACAGGCAATTGGCACAGCACTGTGTGATTCGCCACCAACCGGTCTCCGGATTCCGCCTCAGCCCTCGGCGCGAATGGCGCCAGGTCGCGAACGGCTCGAATCTCACGCGATCAGCGATGTGGAAAGTCACATAAGGAATATCCAATAACACATGGATTATAAACGAGTTTATCTATATATCTCGGCGCTTGCCGCGTTCCATGAGCAGGTGCTGGATCTATTTCGATACGGTGCCGGTCGCCCACCAGGACTTAAACGTGTCCGTGACCGTTCCCTCCGAGAGGTGGCAAGGGTTTACGCCGGTCCCGGCCATGATAGCGAATCCACCGGTTCCTTCCTCGTTCTCCGTAAACCGGTATTTTGCATTGAGGGTGCCGGAATAGTGCTCGTCCGTGTTTGCCGATCGGTCCTCCGCAAACCTCGTCACGCCCAGGTTGAACTCCCAGTCTTCGAACAGCGCCGCGGTTGCGATGGCCATTGAATACTCCTGGCCGGCCGTCAGCGTCCATGTCGCGACGCCATGTGGCGCGACCCAGTAACTGTCCGAGTTGAATTGTTGTGCGGTCACTGTCGAGGGAACGCAGAGCAGCGCGAGGGCGACGAGAATCAGTCCGCCGAGGCCCTTTGTTACCGCCAAAGAGGCCGTCGCCGGTGTGTCTCTTGGTGTCAAGTCATTTCCAGCTCGATTACAAAAAACAAAGACGCTAACACCAACGCTGAGTTGCAATCGACCTCTGCCCCCAAGGGAGCTCAATACGTGTATTTGAACATGACCTGCATGCGGGATGCATCGCCAGTGGCGCCGTCCACGTTCTGCCTATTGCCCCACATGTACTCGATACCGGTCGACAGCCTTTCGTCCAGCGCCCAGATCAGGTTGGCGTGGCCGATGCCTCCGCTCCGTATGGCATCAGCGGCGCGCTCATCCTGGCCGAGGTCCTCGAGATCGGTCCAGGCATATGCCAGGTTGGAGGACAGGGTGCTCGACCAGTTGTGTCCGAATCCCAGTGCGACGCTGTACCCCTGCCTCGTAACGAGGCGGTAATCCTCCGTCAGCACCGCATTCGCGTCACTGCCGGTCAAGGCCATAATGTTTTCGGGCGTGCCATCGCCGTAGGCCAGGTTCCAGGTGAAGAAATTGCGGTCGCTGAAGTTCTGGCGCCCGGAGAAAACGAGAGCCCAGCCAGTCGCCGTGGGGTTGCGTCCGTTGCCCTCACTGTCCCAGCGCAACTGCTGCGCGAGCGCGGCCAGCGTACGCTCGCCGTCGCTGCGGTGGTGGGTCAGGCGTGCGGCCAGAACGGGCAACTGCGGGCTCGCTCCTCCCGGCAGGTCAAGCGGGTTGTAGATACCCGAGCTCTGGAGCATTTCGAGACCGGCGGCCCAGGTCCAGTTCGGGTTCAGGTCGTCCTGCCACCGAATCTGTGGTGTACGCGTGCCGAACAGCGCGTCTCCCCCTCCGAAATCAATCGTAAACGGCAGCGAGTCGAGATCGGCAATCGTGGTCCAGGTCTGGCCGATCAGCAAATTGCCGTAGATCACATAGGCGTGGCGCAGCCTCGGAGAGAAGGAGCTTTCGTCGAAAAAATCCATCTCCAGGTAGAATTGCTGGGCCGGTTGACCCGGCGGGGAATTTCGAATGTCGAAATTGAAGCGTGTCTCACGCGCGAACAGGTTGAAGTAGCCGGCGCGATTCGCGGCGGACGTACCCTCGACTGGAAGCTGGCTGATCAGGAACTGGTACTCGTTACCGGTTCCGTCGACGTCATAGAGCGCGTCCAGCTTCACATAGCCGCCGATCTTCATCCGGTAGTCCGTGCCAAACATCGGCCAGGAGCCGGGAAAATCGTCCACGGCCAGGTCGTCACTGGTCATCACGACGTGCGCGTCGCGCGTCTGATTCGGCTCGGTGTCTATTCGTTCCGGTACGATATCGTCTTCCTCATCCGGGAACGGCACAGCGGCTTCCGAACCCGACGCCGGTATTTCCGAAACGACGGTCGACCCGAATTCTTCCGCAGCGCTGTCGGTCGCGAACTGGCGCTCCATCGCGTCCAGCCGTTCAGCCTGTTTACGGATCTCTACCATCTGCTCTTCGAGCAATCGCATATGCTCATTCAGGCGCTGGCGTTCCACCTCGATCTGGCGACTCATCGCGTCGGCGTCCGCCTGCGCCCATGCCGTGGAAATTGCACACGGCCATAGCCCGACCAGCAAGAGGGCTGCGGCCGGTGAGACGGGTGCGAAAACAGCTTGTTGAATCTTCATTCTCTATCTCCTGACACCCGGGCGTCCAGGTTTCCCACACCTTCGGTCGCGGCTTGCAACGCGGCTATAGGCCTGCAAGCAACGACTCCAGCCGGGTTGTCGTGGAACCGTACCGTGGACCGTAACTCCAACCTTGACGATCAGTCGCCAGGCATCCTCGAAGGGAATCTTCGAATAGCCGTTAGACTCCGCGGCGCTAGGCATTCAATTCTTCGCTTCGAAACCCCTTGAGCGTTTCGCGAAGCATTGCAAGCAGCTTCTCGCCCGGATCGCTCTTGCGAAGCACGGCAGCGCCAGGCGACCCGTACGCCGGATCCTGCTCCTCCCTTCCTTCGTGCGCCGTCATCAGGATCACGGGTGTCTTCACGCCAGACGATGACAGCTGTTCCCGCAGACCGATGCCGGACATGCCGTTGAGCTGAACGTCCACGATCAGGCAATCGAACCGTGAGCGATGCGGGTCGGCGAGAAGGGACTCCGCCGAGTCGTACGTCTTGGAGCGAAATCCGGATGCCTGCAGGAGTCGTGCTACAGACCGGCGCAGGCTTTCATCATCATCTACCACTGCGATCAAGGGGGCGATTGCTGCTTTGCTCACCATTGTGGCACAGGACAGTAGTTGATTCTCTGGTGGCGGACCAGAGTCCCCTTCGGGACGGATCGCAGCAAACCAGGTGCAGTCATCGCGGTGTGAACCGCCCCGGACTTCCCGGGGCGGTTCACCCACCCAGTGGACTTCCCCCGAAACGGATGACAGCTCCGGGCTAGTATTGGACTTCCCCCGAAACGGATGACAGCTCCGGGCTAGTATTTCAGCCTGGGAGGAAGGGTTATGAGCAGTCAACGATTTGCGCCGGAGTTCAAGGACGAGGCCGTTCGACAGGTCCTCGAGCGTGGCTATCCCGTGACCGAAGTGGCGCAACGCCTCGGCGTGTCGGCGCACAGCCTGTACAAGTGGATCAAGGCGGTGAAGCCGAACAAGAGCGACCAGCAGGCGACCGAGCTGGTCGAGGCCAAGAGCGAGATCCTACGGCTTCGCGCCCAGCTGCGGCGCACGGAAGAGGAGCGCGACATTTTAAAAAAGGCCGCCGCGTACTTTGCCAGGGAGCCCGGGTAAAGTCCGGCTTCATCAACGAGCACGCGAACGTGCACGGCATCGCAACGATGTGCCGCGTGCTGCAGGTCACGCGCAGTGGCTTCTACGAGTGGCTGCACAAGCCCCTGTCGGATCGAGCCATCGAGGATCGACGCTTGCTTGGGCTGATCCGCGCATCGTATGCGGCGAGTGGCGGCGTGTACGGCTCGCCTCGAGTGTTCCTTGATCTGCGCGAAGCCGGCGAACCATGTGGGCGCCATCGCGTACTCGGCCAGAGTGCGGCGAGCCCTGGCCGTCAGAGCCTTCGTTCAACAATGTCCTTGAGAATCTTGTGGTCGAGCGACAGATCCGCGTACATCCGCTTCAGATCCGACGCTTCCAAACCGCCATACTTTGCGCGCCACTGGTAAAACGTCGCCGGGCTGATACCCCTTTCTCGGCAGATGTCTTTGACGGCAACGCCTGCCTCCGCCTGCTTGAGCGCACCGACAATCTGGTGCTCACTGAATCGGCTCTTGCGCATGATGACCTCCAGGTCAGGACCGCCACCATGCCGAAATTCCAGTTATCCGTGGACCTACTCTAAGGGAAGGGGGCAATGCAGGAACGGTTCGCAAAGTTACCGGCGTTCATGACCGAAGGCTTTGTTCCGGCCGACGTACTGCTGGCCCAGCAGATGAAGAACGTCGTCGAAAAGCGAGTCGTTCGAAATGCGGTGGAGAACATTCAGCGCAGCCCCAATTCCATCCTGTTCGTACTCAATGAAGTGCTGGACAATACGGATGCGCCCGCGAATTCGCGCATCTGCTCGCCTTACTTGTTTTTGGCGCGTTATGAGGATGCCGACGGCAATGTCATCATGGACGAAGCCGCTGATATCCGGGCGTACATTGATGCGCATCCGGAAGCCGACATTGAAATCCTGACCAACTCAGCGTTGACGTCCGACAACTTTCCGGCGCAGTCCATTATCGATTTCGACCTGGCGCCGCGACTCCTCCTGGATCCGGAATTGCAGCAGCGCTGGCTGGATTTGCAATCGGAGGATGAACTGAGCGCCGAGCTGACCAACAGTGACGCGTGGAAGCGCCAGGTGAGCCATCCGCGAATACGAATCTACCAGACTGGCCTTAACGATTCCGACCTGTTCCCCGGAGGAACCGTGACCTATGGAAAGCTGCATGCCAAGTTCTGGGTAGCCGAGCCTTATGGTTTTGTCGGGACCAGCAACTTTGACTACCGCTCACGATTGCACAACAGCGAAATGGGCTACTTTTCCGTGCGCAGCCACTCGCGGAAGATTTGAACGCCGTATTACAGGACCTCAAGGCGCAGTCCTACCGCTGGGGTTCACCAGAGTGGCTGCAGATGCGCAAGAACTTGAAAGACGCAGGAGGCACAAAGGGCTGGACGCTGCGCAGGCAGCGAACAATATTCAAGGCCTTGCGGGCCACGGAACTGGAATGGCAGTTCTGAGCGGCGCCGATTACCCGGTCCGCCCGGGCAAGCGCCTGGCTGCGCCCCGTAACGGGCAAACGCCGTGACCGCCAAGGCCACGCAGCGCGCATTCTTCAGCATTCTGCTGCTGATCGTCACGCTCGCTTTCTTCTGGCTGATTGGCGGATTCATTCAGCCGATCTTCTGGGCGACTGTGCTCGGGATCGTTTTCTTCCCGGCCTACATCTCCATCAAGGGCCGGTTGGGAGGACGCGAGACCGTCGCATCTGGCGTGACGCTCGTCGTCGTTTTGCTTGTCGCGATTATCCCCATTACGTGGATCGTTTCGGTCGTCGCCAGCCAGGCCGCCGGGTTGTACGCAAATATTCTCAGCGGCGAAATCGATGTCGGCGCCGTTTTCGACTGGTTCAATGCGAAACTCCCCGTCGTGGTGTCATGGCTAGAATCGATAGGCATTGACGCCGAGAAAATGCGTGCCATGGCATCGTCGTTCGGCCTGCAGGTGAGCCAGTTTCTGGCCAACATCCTGGTGGGCTTTGGCCAGAACATGGTGCGGTTCTCGCTCATGTTCACGCTGATGCTCTACATCCTGTTTTTCGTGTTTCGTGACGGCCTACGCATTCTCGACGCAGCGATCCTGGTCGTTCCGCTCGACGAAGACAAGAAGCAGGAGTTGCTCACGCGCTTTGCCGAGGTTTCACGTGCGACGATAAAGGGCACAGCCATCATTGGCGTCGTCCAGGGAGCGATCGGCGGCATCGCCTTCGCGGCGCTTGGCATTCCCTCGGCGGCGCTCTGGGGTGTGCTCATGGTACTCCTGAGCGTCGTGCCCGCCGTTGGCCCAGCCCTGGTGTGGATGCCGGCCACTCTTTACTTTTTCGCAGTCGGGCAGTATGTCCAGGGTACCATCCTGCTCATTGTCGGCGGTGTTTTCATCAGCTTGGCGGACAACGTGCTGCGCCCGGTTCTTGTCGGCCGCGACACGCGTATGCCCGACTACCTGGTGCTCGTTTCTACCCTCGGGGGGCTCCTCCTGTTCGGGCTCGTCGGTGTAGTCATCGGCCCGATGATTGCTGCCTTGTTCATCTCTGTCTGGGGCATGGCAGCGAAAGAATACGGAGAATGAAATGTCGAGAGTCAATAACCAACCAAAAAAAATAGGCGTCGGTCCCAGGACGGCAATTGCCGTCCTGGTGCTGGCCGGATTGATGGCGTTCGTGCTCCAGGCCTGCGAAAGGAGCGTCCCACCGACCTGCGAAGGAGACACCATGGCCGATAACGATTGCCCGGAGCCCGGAGCGGTCGACGACCCCTTCATTACGGAACTGGCGAAACGACGCCAGTGGTACGATTCCCGGGAACTCGGAGAGGTCGGAATCGAACCCGCCCAATTGGCACGCACGTTCGATATCCCAGTCAGTAACGCGGTCGGGAAGGTGATTCCTCCCACGGACGACGGCTCCCAGGATTCGCTCGCGCTGAAGATCTGGATGATCGAGCAGGCGCGCCATACGGTGGATGCTATCTATTACATCTACCATGACGACCTCGCCGGACACGCCGTGCTGGGCGCCTTGTGCGACGCCGTGATTCGTGGCGTGGACGTTCGCCTGGTAGTTGATGCGGCGGGGTCCTTCAGCTTTCCAAAGTCGGCCCTGAGGATGCTGGATACCTGTGAGGAAGACGCCGGGTACATGAGGAATGCCGAGGGCCAGCCGACGCGACAACGTGCGCGCGTCCAGGTTGCCGTCTTCAATGCGTTGACGAACCTGTCCGCCAG
>CAWGLW010000005.1:0-650671 GCA_963823525.1 uncultured Gammaproteobacteria bacterium | reverse complement strand
CCGAGAGTGGCTGGCCACCCAGTACGGAGAGGGTCGGGCCGCCGAGACGTGATACCTGCCGGCCTTGCTCCCGGGCGAGCTCGGCCGCTGTGCCGTTGCACCTTATGCCGGTGATATCATGACGCCCGCATCTTGCGGCCCATGGATGAGGCGACGACCGCGGTTTATGCAGAACATCGTAAATACCGTCATCGGCGAAATCAGTGGCGCGGCGCGTTACAAGTGGCCGGCCATGCTGCTGGCCTGGACGATCTGCCTGCTCGGCTGGGCCGTCGTCATGGCCCTGCCGAGTGTGTATGAATCGCGGGCCCGCATTTACGCCGATGCGCGTACGGCGCTCTCGCCGGTCATCAAGGACCTTGCGATTCAACAGGACCTCCAGGCGCAACTGAACCTCGTCCAGCAGAACCTGCTGAGTGAGGCGCAGCTCGACCAGATTATCGATGACACTGATCTGGGAGCGGAGGCCCACAGTGAAGAGGAGCGGGCCGAGGTCATGGATAAGCTCAGGGACGAGATCCTCATCAGCGTTCAACCGAGCGGTGATTATCGCAATCCGGGCGGCTCGATTTTCTCAATTGCCTATCGGGATCCGGATCGCATGCGCAGTCTCGAAGTGGTCGAAATCCTCGTCGATTCGTTCCTCGAGGGTACCGAGGGCGGGAGCAGAGAAAACTCGGAGGCCGCACAGACCTTCCTGGCCCAACAGATCAGCGAAAACGAGGTGCAGCTTCGTGAGGCCGAGCAGCGCCTCGCCGAATTCAAGAAGAAAAACGTCGGCATCATGCCGGGCGCTGAGGGCGACTACTTCACGCGCCTGCAGACCGAGATCGATGCCAGCCGCGAGGCTCGCTCCGCTTTGTCCGTGGCCATCTCGCAGAGAGACGAGTTGAATCGGCAGTTGCGCGCGGGGGCATCCGCAGCGGCCGGAAGCTCCGCGCTTACGACACCGGTGACAGCCGACGGCCGGCCGGCATCGGCGCGCGATACCGCAGGCCGGCTCGTCGAAGCCGAGCAGAAGCTAAAGGACCTGCTGACGGTCTACACCGACAAGCATCCCGAAGTCGGTATCCTGGAGGCAGAAATCGCTGAACTCCAGCAGCGACGCAATCGTGAGCTCGAGGCCCTGCGCCAGGGCGATCCCGAGGCCGTCGTGTCCACGGGCGCAAGTGCGAACCCGGTCTACCAGAGCATTCAACTGGCGCTGAACCAGGCCAACCTGCAGATCGCCTCCCTGCGCGGTGAGATCGCCCAGCGCGATCGGAAAATTGCCGAGCTGCGAAAAGTCGTGCAGACCGTGCCCGAGGTCGAAGCGGAACTCTCGCGCCTGAACCGCGACTACGACGTGACCAAGGCCCAGTACCTGGCCCTGCTCGAGCGCATGGAGCAGGCCAAGCTCGGGCAGAGCGCCGAGGCCACGAAGTCGGGCGTGATCCTCGAAGTACTCGACCCGCCCATGGCGTCGTTCGAACCCGTCGCGCCACGCAGGCCGGTGCTGATTTCGCTCGTGTTGCTGGCCGGCATCGGGGCGGGTGCGGCGCTGGCCTACCTGCTTTCAAAGCTCAACCCGGTTTTTGTTCATTCGCGCGACCTGGAGAAAATCACCGGCCACGAGGTGCTTGGCGTCGTGAGCCTGACCACCTTCGAGACCTACCAGGCCGCGGCAAAAAAAGCCTACTATCGCTATGCGGCTTTGGCCGTGGCTCTGCTGCTGACTTTTCTCGTCGTGCTGATCTTCAGCCAGCGCGTACGCGATCTCATCGCGGCCGCTTGACGCCGCTCGCACGACCTCGGCATAGTCGGCTGCTTTTTCAGAGCCGTTCAACGCCCGGGGCGCCTACCGATGCCAGTCATTACGCTTCCAGACGGTAGCCAGCGCAGCTACGACCGTCCCGTCACCGTTACCGAAGTCGCGGCTGACATCGGCCCGGGCCTCGCGAAAGCCGCACTGGCCGGGCGGGTGGACGACCGACTCGTGGACACCTCGGAGCGCATCGATCGCGATTCAGTGCTCGCGATCATTACGGCGAAAGATCCCGAGGGGCTCGAAATCCTGCGTCACTCGACGGCCCACCTGCTTGCGCAGGCCGTGCAGTCAATCTATCCGGATGCCCAGGTGACGATCGGACCGGTGATCGAAGACGGCTTTTATTACGATTTCGCGTTCAGCCGGCCGTTTACGCCCGAGGACCTCGAGAAGATCGAGGCGAAGATGGCAGAACTGGCCAACGCCGATCTGCCGGTGGAGCGTCGGGTCATGCCGCGCGAGGATGCGATCGAGACTTTCAAGCGCATGGGCGAGTATTACAAGGCCGAGATCATCGAGGCGATACCGGCCGGCGAAGACATCAGCCTCTACGGCCAGGGCGAGTGGTTCGACCTGTGCCGCGGACCGCACGTGCCCAGTACCGGCAAACTCGGTGCGTTCAAGTTGATGAAGGTGGCCGGCGCGTACTGGCGTGGTGATTCGCGCAACGAGATGCTGCAGCGGATCTACGGCACGGCGTGGCCGGATCAGAAACAGCTCAAGGCCTATCTGCACCGCCTCGAGGAAGCCGAGAAGCGCGATCATCGGCGCATCGGCAAGGAACAGGACCTGTTCCATTTCCAGGAAGAAGCGCCCGGCGCGGTGTTCTGGCATCCGAAGGGCTGGGCGCTGTTCCAGCGTCTGATCGAGTACATGCGCGAGCGCCAGGACGCGGCCGGTTACCGCGAGGTCAGCACGCCCGAGCTGATGGACACCGCGCTCTGGGTGCGCTCCGGACACATGGAGAAATTCGGCGATAACATGTTCATTGCCGAGACCCCCGACGAGCGCACTTTCTGCCTGAAGCCGATGAACTGCCCGGGTCACGTGCAGATCTTCAACCAGGGCCTCAAGAGCTATCGCGACCTGCCGTTGCGCATGAGCGAGTTCGGCAAAGTCCACCGCTACGAGCCCTCCGGTGCGCTGCACGGGCTGATGCGCGTGCGGGCGTTCACGCAGGACGATGCGCACATCTTCTGCACCGAAGACCAGTTGCAGGACGAATGCGTCGAAGTGACGCGGCTGATCCTCGATATCTACCGGGACTTCGGATTCGAGGACGTGGCTGATCAAGTTCTCGGACAGGCCCGAGAAGCGAATCGGCTCCGATGCCACCTGGGATCGCTCCGAGGCCGCGCTGAAAAAGGCCGTGGAGGCCGCGGGCCTGCCGTATAGCCTCAACCCGGGGGAGGGGGCTTTCTACGGCCCGAAACTCGAGTTCGTTCTGCGCGATGCGATCGGCCGGGACTGGCAGTGCGGCACGCTGCAGGTGGACCTGAACCTGCCGACCCGCCTCGGCGCGAGCTTCATCGGCGAGGACGGGCAGCGCCATGCGCCGGTGATGTTGCACCGGGCCCTGTTTGGCTCGCTGGAGCGATTTGCCGGGATTCTGATCGAACACCATGCCGGCCGGCTGCCGACCTGGCTGGCCCCGGTGCAGGCCGTGGTCATCAATATCACGGACGGGCAGGCCGAATACTGTAGCCGGGCAGCCCAACTGCTGAAAAATCAGGGGCTTCGGGTCGAAACAGATTTGCGAAACGAGAAAGTCGGCTTTAAAATCCGCGAACACACCCTGCAGCGGGTCCCGTACCTGCTGGTCGCGGGCGACCGTGAGTCGGGTTCTGATAGTTTGGCCGTGCGCACGCGTACTGGCAAAGACTTCGGTGCGATGTCCGTTGAGGACATTGCAACGAAGCTTGCCGAAGAAGTCGCGAGCCGCGGCCGTCATGTTCTGGAGGTATGAAGCATCGCTGCTCCAAATTCGAAGCGCGTCCGGCGCAACGCAGATATCACGTCGCCGGAAGTTCGTGTCATTGGCGCGGACGGAGAACAGGTCGGGGTGATGAACCTGAGGGACGCCCAGGAACTGGCCGGCTCTCAGGGTCTCGATCTCGTTGAGGTATCGCCGAACGCCGAACCGCCCGTGTGCCGGATCATCGATTACGGCAAATTCCTGTTCGAGCAGAACAAGAAGACCCACGCGGCGAAGAAGAAGCAGAAGCAGACCCAGATCAAGGAAGTGAAGTTTCGTCCCGGTACAGACGAAGGCGATTACCAGATCAAGTTACGGAACCTGGTGCGTTTTCTGGAGGACGGGGACAAAGCCAAGGTGACCTTGCGTTTCCGCGGCAGAGAGATGGCGCACACCGAGATCGGTCGGGACGTGCTCAAGCGACTGCGTGAAGACCTCGCCGAACACGGCGTGGTCGAATCATGGCCGTCGCTCGAGGGCCGGCAGATGACGATGATGATTGCGCCGAAAAAGAAGTAAGGGCGGTTTCGGCCGTTCTTCGCCCCCGAGCCAGGGATTTCGTATCCCCGGCGAGACGGGCTAACAAACAGGAGTCGATGATGCCTAAGTTGAAGACCAACCGGGGCGCGGCGAAGCGTTTCCGGAAGACGGCCACGGGCTATAAGCGTGGTCAGTCGAACAAGCGACACATCCTGACCAAGAAGACCAGCAAGCGTAAGCGCCATCTGCGCGGCTCAGTGCTGGTCGCCGAGCAGGATACCGGCCGCATGAAGCAACTGCTTCCCCATATCTAGGAGGTGACCCATGGCAAGAGTTAAGCGTGGCGTCATCGCAGGACGCCGACACAAGAAGGTGCTGGGCAAGGCGAAGGGTTACTACAATGCCCGCCGCAAGGTGTATCGCACCGCCAAGCAGGCCGTTATCAAGGCAGGGCAGTACGCGTATCGCGACCGCCGCGTCAAGAAACGCGACATGCGGGCGCTGTGGATCACGCGCATCAATGCCGCAGCGCGTGGCTATGGCCTTTCGTACAGCCGGCTGATCGCCGGCATCAAGGCTGCCGGTCTCGAGATCGATCGCAAGACGCTCGCGGACCTCGCGGTGCACGACATCGAGGCCTTCGGCAAGATCACCGAACAGGCCAAGACGAGCCTCGAAGCGGCCGCCGCCCAGACGGCGGCCTAGCCACGGACGAGGGCGAAAGCTTGAGGCCGGGGCGCGCAGGCGACCCGGCCTCTTTTATCTGCGTTGACGACCAGGCGCGATGACCGAAGCAAGCACCGATCTCGAAGCACTCTCCTCGAAGGCCCGCACGCGGATCGCCGGTTCGGCGAGCCTCGCCGATCTCGATCAGGTCAAGGTCGAGTACTTCGGCAAGAAGGGCGCGATCACAGCGCAGCTGAAAGCGCTGGGCAAACTCGACCCCGAGGCCCGCCGCGAGGCCGGTGCGCGGATCAATGCCGTGCGCAGCGAACTGACCGGCCTGATCGAGCAGCGTCGCAGCGCGCTCGAGCGTGCCGAGCTCGACCGGCGCCTCGAGTCCGAGCGCATCGATGTCACGCAGGCCGGACGGGGCCAGGCGCCGGGTGGCCTGCACCCGGTCAGCCGTTGCCGCCGTCGCATCGAGTGCCTGTTTCGAAATGCCGGCTTTGCGATTGAAAGCGGCCCCGAGGTCGAGGACGACTGGCACAATTTCGAAGCGCTCAATATCCCGGCCAATCACCCGGCGCGGGCGATGCATGACACCTTCTATTTCCCCGATGGCCGGCTGCTGCGAACGCACACCTCACCCGTGCAGATCCGCGCCATGCTGCGCGAGGCGCCACCGCTGCGAATGATCATGCCCGGTCGCGTCTATCGCTGCGACTCGGACATGACGCACACGCCGATGTTCCACCAGGTCGAAGGCCTCGTGATCGATGAGGGCGTGAGTTTTGCTCACCTTAAATCCACCGTTCATGAATTCCTCGAGCGATTCTTCGAACGCAAGCTCGGGATTCGCTTCCGGCCGTCTTACTTCCCGTTCACCGAGCCGTCGGCCGAAGTGGACATCGAATGTGTGTTCTGCGATGGCGCCGGTTGCCGGGTCTGCAAGAAGACCGGCTGGCTGGAGATCGCCGGTTGCGGGATGGTGCATCCGAACGTATTGCGCAACGTCAACATCGACCCTGAGCGCTACACGGGTTACGCGTTTGGCATGGGCATCGATCGGCTGGCGATGCTGCGCTACAACGTCAACGACATTCGCCTGTATTTTGAGAACGACCTGCGCTTCCTGCAGCAGTTCGCCTAGCAGAACCGGGGCAAACGATGCGCATCAGTGTGGCATGGCTCAGCGAGATGATCGGCGCTACGCTCGAGCCGACCACGCTTGCAGAGCGACTGACGATGGCCGGCCTGGAGGTCGAGGCGATCGAGCCGGCCGCCGCTGCGCTGGACGGTGTGCTCGTCGGCGAGATCATTGGCTGCGAGAAGCATCCGGATGCCGATTCACTGAACGTCTGCCAGGTTCGGGCCAACCAGCCTGAGCCGCTGCAGATCGTCTGTGGGGCGCCCAATGCGCGTGTGGGCCTGAAGGCGCCGCTCGCGACGATCGGTTCGACGCTGCCCGGCGGCATGGAGATCCGCAAGGCGAAGCTGCGTGGCGTTGAGTCCCACGGCATGCTGTGTTCGGCGCGTGAGCTCGGCCTGGCCGAGGACGCGAGCGGGCTGATGGAACTGCCGGCAGAGACTGGTAACCGGTGCAAGCCTGTTCGATGCACTCGCGCTGGACGACACGGTGCTCGAGGTGGCGCTGACACCCAACCGTGGTGACTGCATGAGCCTGCTTGGCGTTGCGCGCGAAGTGGCCGCGCTGAGCGGCCAGTCGCTCGCCCGGTCACCGATCGCGGATTTCGATGCGGCGCCGGGCGAGCCGTTCCCGGTTGAACTCGTCGAGGGTGCCGGTTGCGCCCGTTTTGCGTCGCGGGTCATCCGCGGCGTACGTCCGGATCAGCGCTCACCCCTCTGGATGCAGGAGCGGCTGCGCCGGTCGGGCCTTCGGCCAATCAACGCCGTGGTCGATATCACGAACTACGTGATGCTCGAGCTCGGCCAGCCGATGCACGCTTACGACCTGCGCGAAATCGATGAGGCCATCGTGGTGCGTAAGGCCCGGCCGGGCGAGACGCTGACGCTGCTGGATGGGCGCGAAATCACGCTGGATGAGGACGTGCTGGTGATCGCCGATCGCAACAAGGCGATTGGCCTTGCCGGCATCATGGGCGGCGAGCATTCCGGCATCGGCACGGGCACGCGGGACGTCCTGCTCGAAGTCGCTTTCTTCCTGCCGGATGCGATTGCCGGTCGCGGTCGTCGGTTTGGTCTCGTGACCGATGCGTCACAGCGCTTTGAGCGCGGTGTGGACCCGACGCTGCAGGAGCAGGCGCTCGCGCGTGCAACGCAACTGATTTGCGAGATTGCAGGTGGCACGCCCGGTCCCGCTGGCCTTGCGGAGATACCCGGCGATCTGCCCGTTCGCGCGGCCATCGGTTTTCGGCCCGATCGGGCCCGGCGGGTAATCGGCGCGAGCGATTCCGGATGAGGAAATGGCGGGGATCCTCGGGGGGCTCGGGTATGGCCGTCTCGACCGGCGGCGAAACCTGGCAGGTGAGGCCACCGTCGTGGCGTTTTGATATTTCGATCGAAGAAGACCTGATCGAAGAAGTCGCGCGGGTTCATGGCTTTGACCGCGTGCCGGAGGCGAAACAGGCGGTTCGCCAGCCGATTCCGGCACTCAGCGAGACCCGCGTATCGGTCGATGCAGCAGCCGACATTCTCGTGCAGCGGGGATTCTTTGAGGCCGTCACCTACAGCTTCACCGATCCGGCGATGCAGTCGCTGCTGCATCCGGACGAGTCCGCGCTCGAGCTGGCAAACCCGATCTCGGCCGACCTTGCGAGCATGCGCCTGTCTTTGTGGCCCGGGCTGTTGCAGGCGCTGATCGAGAACCAGCGGCGTCAGCAGCCGCGCGTTCGCCTGTTCGAGGCCGGCACCCGGTTCCGGATGAACGGTGATGACCTCGAAGAGATCGAGACGCTGGCCGGTATTGCCGGCGGCAGTGCGCTGCCCGAACAATGGGGTGTGCGCGCGGCGGCGGTCGATTTTTTTGATCTGAAAGAAGACCTCGAGGCCGTGCTGCAGGCGACCGGCGCGCGCGATGCATTTCGCTTCGAGGCCACTGAACATCCGGCCCTTCATCCAGGCCAGTCGGCCCGCGTGCTTCGCGATGGACACCCGGTCGGCTGGATCGGGCGCCTGCACCCGGCGATCGAGCACAAACTTGGCTTGACATATTCCGCACTGCTCTTCGAGCTCGAAACCGCCAAAGGACTTGTGGCCAAGCTGCCGCAATACGAGCAGATTTCCCGGTTTCCGGCGGTCCGCCGCGACCTGGCCGCTGTTGTTGATGAGTCACTGCCGGTGCAGATTCTGTGCGATGTGGTCCGCGAATCGGCCGGCTCGCTGCTGACAGAGGTGGTCGTTTTCGACATATATCGGGGCAAGGGCATAGCAACTGGTCGAAAGAGTGTCGCGATGGGCTTGAATTTGCAGGACATTTCGCGCACGCTTACCGACGAAGACACAGATGCCGTTGTGGCGCGGGTCGTCGCTGACCTGAAGCAGAAATGCGACGCCACTATAAGAGATAAATAACATGGCATTGACCAAGGCAGAAATTGCAGAAGCATTGTTCGATCAGCTCGGCCTCAACAAGCGCGAAGCGCGTGATCTCGTTGACATGTTCTTCGAAGAATTGCGCGCATCGCTCGCCGGAGGCGAGCAGGTGAAGTTGTCGGGTTTCGGAAATTTCGACCTGCGGCGCAAGAACGAGCGCCCGGGGCGTAACCCGAAGACCGGGGAAGAGATACCGATCAGTGCACGCCGCGTCGTGACGTTCCGGCCGGGTCAGAAGCTCAAAGCCAGGGTGGAGGCCTATGCTGGAACCCAGCAATAACGACGAACTGCCGGCGATCCCGGGGAAACGCTATTTCACGATCGGTGAGGTCAGCGAGTTGTGCGGCGTCAAGCCACACGTACTGCGCTACTGGGAGCAGGAGTTCCCGCAGCTCAAGCCGGTCAAGCGCCGCGGTAACCGAAGGTATTACCAACGCCAGGACGTGCTGGTGATCCGCCAGATACGCGGGTTGCTGTACGACCAGGGATTCACGATCGGTGGCGCCCGCAATCGCCTCGAAGGCGAAGAGGCGCGCGAAGACGTCACGCAGATGCAGCAGCTCGTGCGGCAGATGCGCGGCGAACTCGAAGAACTGCTGAAAATCCTGCGCCGCTGAGTTGGCGCCGGCGGCAGTCGCTGACGGCGAAGTTTTCCCGGTATAATCCGCGGCTCGGTCGGAGCGTGGCGCAGCCTGGTAGCGCACCTGCATGGGGTGCAGGGGGTCGGAGGTTCGAATCCTCTCGCTCCGACCACTTACAATTCCGGACGGTACCCAGAGCTTCGCTTTGGCAACGGCCGAATGGTGAGATCTCCATAAAAACCAGATCAAGACGCGCTACGAGAACGCACGTCCGAACTTCGGGAATTCCAAGGCATTGTGTGAAGCCGCCTCCCGCGGTCGTGGCAACCGACCGCGGGAGGCGAGATGCGCCGAGTCGTCGGCTAATTGATCGAGGTGCAGTACACGTCGATAAATATCGTGAACTCGCCTTTCTTCTTCATGCCATTGGTGACGCGGACGCTGACAGTCTGCGGCCCCTCTGTCTTCGTCTTGCGCCCGTCGACAAACACGGTACCCACCTTGCAGCCGTCCTGGTCGGCTATCGAGATGTAATGATTGCCCACCTCCGGTGCTTCGACATGGGCTTCGTGCATGATCCACCGAGAAGGATCGTAATACGATCTCCATAGTGCAAACCAGGTGACCGCACGGTTGCCACTTCGCATTGGATGCACCGTGAGTGTCAAACCACGTGACCGCACGGTTGTCTAGCAGGTGGCCATCCGGCCCGTAGAACCGCGTGTCAATCTCGTCCGGGATGCTCTTCACCTTGAAGTTGTCCGTCTTGGACTCGCTGTTGATAAAGCCGTTTCTGCCTGATTCACAGGTGACCTCATCCAATGGGCACAAATACTTGTCGGCAATTCTTTATAAACTTTTCTTTTTCGCAGGTGACCTCATCCAATGGGCACAAATACTTGTCGGCAGGTGTGAGCCATGCCTTGTACTCGCCACCCGGGTTAGGGGTGTCGTTGTAGGGCATTAGCTGCACCGGCGTACCTACTGATCGCCCCACCTACAGCGTGTGGGCAGAGTCCAATCGCTCCGACAATGACGCCGTCCGTGACCTGGACCTGCCGGCACTCCGCATTATCTGTGGAGAGCAGTTCCCCGGACGGCGACGTCACCATGAAAATATATACCCCATCTGGGCGCAAGCCAGGGGCATTCGTCCCGGCACCTCGACCTGGCCCTCCATTCAGATAGACATCTTCCTTCGCACCGTAAATATTGAAGTTCACTTCACTGGCATCCGGGAGCGTGGTGTAGATGGCGCCTGAAACGGACGCAAATGCCGATGTCCCGGACAGGACGAGTGCCGCCAGACCCAACGCCGATCCAACCGGTAAAAATCTTTTCATGACTTTAACTCCCCTTCTTGAACTGAATTACCAGATTATGTTAAATAAGTGGTCCCTCTCGTGGCCTTAGATACGCGTCGAACCACATAAGCGTGCGCCTATGGGTTCGCCTGCCAATTCGTTTTATTACTTAGGCGGGTGCAAACGGTCATCGTTGGGTCATCCGATGAGGGCTCGCGTAACCGGTAGTTTGGCTCAGGTCACGGAACTGAAGTGTGCCATCGCGGTTGGAAGGCCCAGCGCGTTGCCCGGACAGAAACGAATTCAGTACGGGGCGGGGCGTACGGGTCGGAAATTCAAATCCTCTCGCTGCGACCAAACCGTTCGAAATACTCTTAGATTTGCTTGAGTGAGCGCGGAATGGCGAGATCCTCTGATCCCGCGTTTGAGAAACATCCAGCCGCTGACCCGGATGACATGTCGACGAACTTTACATATTGGCCGCCGACGTTCCGCCGCCATCGCAGCTAATTCATTCAGGTCATTGATTATTTTTTTGACCCCTCGAGGCCCGGCATGAAACTTGCTTCGTTCTCACCTGATAAGGCCTCGCTGGCGGAGTGGCCGGATCTACAGAGGGTGCGCGATACAGGGCTCGGCGGATGTTCGTGGCAGCGTATTCCAGGTCAGTCATGCAGGGGCGTGCCGAAGGGACGCTGAACCGATGGTGGTTCATCAATCTTGTCTCGACTTTTCGCAGGACGGTCGCGCATGCGGCCGAAGGAAATCGTTGAATGCGTGCTGTTACGGGTCGTTTGTGGCAATGGAAGCTGGCGGTTCGGCGGTGGTGCATTCTCTTGCTGGTGCTCTTTGGTGGGGCGGCAATAGCGGAGATCCCAAACCCTCCGGGCGGGCCGATCCTGGTCGATCACATCGCCGGATGCGACCTTCGGAACCTACTACGCGGAAATTCTTCGGACTGAGGGCCTCAACGCCTTCGCGGTCGCCGATATTTCGACCGTCAGTGCGGCGTCGCTCGCCAATTACGAGGTCGTAATACTCCCCAGCATGCCGCTCTCGGCAGGGCAGGTGACGGCATTGACCAACTGGGTCGGCCTGGGTGGCAACCTGATTGCGATGGACCCGGACCCGGCGCTCGGCAGTCTTCTGGGTCTTTCCGCCGCCGCCGGGTCGCTGAGCAACGGCTATCTTCGCATCGACACCGCAACCCGCTCCGGCAATGGCATCGTGGGCGAGACGCTGCAATTCCATGGCACAGCGAGTTACTTCAATTCGACCACCGCCTCGCGCCTTGCCACCCTGTATTCGGACGCCACGACGGCCACGGCGTATCCCGCGGTCACCCTTAACGATGTGGGCTCTAACGGCGGGCAGGCGGCGGCGTTTGCTTTTGACCTCGCGACATCGATTGTCTACACGCGCCAGGGTAACCCGGCCTGGGTGGGCCAGGAGCGTGATGGCGAACTGATCCGATCAGATCTAATGATCTGTTCTATGGAAATGCTGCCAGCGATCCGCAACCAGACTGGATTGACCTTTCCAAGGTCAGCATTCCGCAGGCCGACGAGCAACAGCGATTCCTGGCCAACCTGATCATCCAGATGAACCTGGACCAGACGCCGTTGCCGCGCTTCTGGTATTTCCCGCAGGACTACAAAGCGGCCGTATTGCTGACCGGGGACGATCACGGTTCTTCGGGCTGGGTGAGCCGCTTCGACAGCCTGTCGGCCCAGAGTCCGGCCGATTGTTCGCTGCTCGACTGGAGTTGCCTGAGAGGGACGGTCTATCTGTACCCGGATAACCCGGGGCTGGACGCCGATGCGGCAAGGCTCTCGGCCCAGGGGTTCGAGGTTGCTCTGCACCTCAACACGGGCTGCGGGAACTTCACCGAGACGGAGCTTGACGACTACTTCGCTACCCAACTCGCATGAATTTGCCGGCCGATACGGGCCGCTCTTGTGCCGGCTCCGGAAACCAACCGAACGCACTGCATTGCCTGGAGCGACTGGGCGTCTACCGCCGATTGTTGGGGTGTCGCTGTCGGCGTCCGGCTCGACACGAACTATTACTACTGGCCGCCTGGCTGGGTCAATAACGTACCCGGTCATTTCACCGGCTCGGCCATGCCGATGCGATTCGCCGATCTGGACGGCACACTGATCGACACCTTCCAGGTCGTCACGCAGATGACCGATGAGTCGGGTCAATCGTATCCTTTTACGATCGACACATTGCTCGATCGTGCGCTGGGTGCGAGCGAACAATACGGCATCTTCACGGCCAACGCTCATTCCGATGGAACCGGCACGCCACCCGGCCTCGACATCTACCCCGAGATTGCGGCCTCTGCGATTTCGCGTGGCGTGCCGCTGATCACGGCCAAGCAATTGCTCGACTGGCTGGACGCACGCAATGGCTTCATCGTTCGGTTCGTTGCTCTGGGGTGAGACCTCGCTGAGCTTCACGATCTACGCCGGCGGTTGGCGCGAACGGCCTGATCGCCATGATTCCATACCATTCGACGTCCGGTGTCGCTGTTGACGCTGACGCGAGATGCGACCGACGTCGTCAGCTTTGATACCACAACGATAAAGGGTGTCGAGTACGCGAGATTCGAAGCGTTGGCTGGATCCTACGTTGCGAGCTATTTGACAGATACCAGTGCGCCAACCGTCACAGCGGTTTTCCCATCGGACGGCGCCGCGAATGCGCCGGCGGATTCAAATGTCCGGGCGACGTTCAGCGAGGCCATGGACCCGGCCACGATCAATGGTTCGACATTCGTGCTGCGGGACGCGAGTAACAACGCTGTTTCCGCGGTCGTGACGTATGAGCCCGCCAGCCGATCGGCCATACTCGATCCAGACGGCCTGCTCTCGGCTGGTGCCACGTACACGGCGACCGTTGTCGGCGGTCTGGCCGACCCGAGGGCGCTGGATTTGCTCGGCAACCCGCTGGATTCGAACCGCACCTGGACGTTCAGCGTGTCCTCCGCAACGCTGATCCCGAACGTCGTCGGTCTTTCCGCGGCCGCCGCGGCGCAGTCGATTGTCAGCGCTGGATTTTCCGTTGGCACGTCAACCTTGCAGAGCAGCGGCACGGTACCGGCCGGTATCGTGATCAGCCAGACTCCGACCGGCGGATCGACTGCAGCGGGCGGAACGCCCGTCAACCTCGTGGTCTCGAGTGGTGATAACTGCCCCTGCAGCGCGTGGGATGGTACGCAGGTCCCGGCCATAGTGACGGAGTCAGACACCGGGTCAGTAGAGCTTGGCGTCAAGTTCCGCACCGATGTGGATGGCTTTATTACGAGCATTCGCTTCTATAAGGGTCCGCAGAACCTCGGCACGCACATTGGCAACCTGTGGACCAGCAGCGGACAGTTGCTCGCTTCAGCAACCTTCACTAGTGAGACAGCATCGGGTTGGCAGCAGGTCGATTTCGCGGCCCCGGTGGCCGTGACGGCCAACACCGTCTACGTGGCCTCGTACTTTGCACCGCAGGGACGCTATTCCGCCGACATTGACTACTTTGCTCAACGCGGGTGTTGACCAGGGCTCATTGCACCTGTTGTCCGACACGGCCGGAGGTGGCAATGGCGTCTATGCGTACGGCAGCACCAGCAGCTTTCCAAGTTCCACTTTTAGTGCCACCAACTACTGGGTAGACGTCGTCTTTCAGCCTCAGGCGACGGGTCCGGACACGACGTCGCCGACCGTTCTTTCAGTCACGCCGCCCGACGCGGCCACGGGCATTTCGATCAATTCCTCATTGAGCGCGGTATTCAATGAGCCGCTGGATCTCGCGACCGTCAGCACCAGCACCGTCGAACTGCGCGATGCGAGCAATGCGCTGGTCAGCGCTTCGGTAAGCTATGACGCGGCAACCCGGACCGCTCGGCTAACTCCGAACGCTGCGCTATCCGGTGAGTCGACGTATACGGCTACGCTGAAAGGTGGTTCGGTCGAACCGGTCATTCGTGATGTGGCCGGTAACCCACTCGTGGCGAACGTGAGCTGGTCGTTCACGACGGCTGCGCCGCTCAACTGCAGCGTCAATCCGATCGTCGCGGAGAACTGCCTGGCCGGAAATCCGGCCAGCGAGTGGGACATCGTCGGTGCCGGCGATACCGAGCATCCAGGGCTTCGCCACCGACATCAGCGTTAATCGCGGCGCAGACGGTCTCGTTCAAGGTCGATACGAACGCCGACCGACTATCGCTTCGACATCTACCGGCTCGGCTATTACGGTGGCCTCGGTGCACGCAAGATCACGACGGTATCACCGTCGGCGAACTTGCCACAGAGCCAGCCTGCGTGCCTCAACGATACGGCGACGGGACTGATCGACTGTGGCAACTGGGCCGTGTCCGGCAGCTGGGCGGTTCCGGCCAATGCGGTCTCGGGCATCTACCTTGCGAAACTGGTCCGCACCGACACGGGCGGCGCGAGCCACATCGTGTTCGTCGTACGTGATGACGCGAGCACGGCGGACGTGCTGTTCCAGACGGCCGATACGACCTGGCAGGCGTACAACAACTACGGCGGGAACAGCCTGTACTACGGCGTGCCGGCCGCAGGTCGCGCCTACAAGGTCAGCTACAACCGGCCGTTCAATACGCGCGCGGTCGATGGCGGCCAGGACTGGCTGTTCAACGCCGAGTACCCGATGGTGCGCTGGCTGGAGGCGAACGGTTACCACGTCAGTTACACGACCGGCGTGGACAGCGATCGCAACGGCGCCCTGATCCGGAACCACAAGGTGTTCATGTCGAACGGCCACGACGAATACTGGTCGGGCGGGCAGCGCGCGAATGTCGAGGCGGCGCGCGATGCCGGCGTGCACCTGGCGTTCTTCAGTGGCAACGAGGTGTTCTGGAAGACGCGCTGGGAGAACAGCGTTGACGGCTCCGAGCACGCCGTACCGGACGCTGGTCACCTACAAAGAGACGCACGCCAACGCGAAGATCGATCCCGTCGGCCGAGTGGACCGGCACCTGGCGTGATCCGCGCTTCAGTCCGCCGGCCGATGGCGGGCGGCCCGAGAATGCGCTGACCGGCACGATCTTCACGGTCAACGATGGCCCGGGCGGCACCACGTCGATCGTCGTGCCGGAGCCCGAAGGCAAGGCGCGCTTCTGGCGCAACACCGAGCGTTGCGACGCTTGCGCCCGGTACGAGCGCGACCTTGCCGTTCGGCACGCTGGGCTACGAGTGGGATGAGGATCTCGACAACGGCTTCCGGCCCGCAGGGCTCATCCGCCTGTCGAACACGACCGTCAATGGCGTGTCCTATCTGCAGGACTTCGGCAGCACGTATGCGACCGGGAATGCGAACCACGCGCTGACGCTCTACCGCGCGGCCAGTGGCGCACTGGTGTTCGGCGCCGGCACGGTGCAGTGGGCCTGGGGCCTCGATGCGAATCATGATCGCGCCGGAACGCCGGTTGATCCTCGGATGCAGCAGGCGACAGTCAACCTGCTGGCCGACATGACGGTACAGCCAGCGACCTTGCAGCCGGGCCTGGCTGCGGCGTTCGCATCGACCGACAGCGTCGCGCCGACCTCGGCGATCGTCTCACCGGCGGCGGCAGCGAACGTTGAGCAGGGCACGCCGATCACGATCTCCGGCACGGCAACGGATACAGGCGGTGGCATCGTCGGTGGTGTCGAGGTTTCCGTTGATGGCGGTCTCACCTGGCGGCGTGCCGAGGGACGTGACAACTGGACGTATTCCTGGACGCCATCACTGGCTGGACCGGTAACGATCCGCTGCACGTGCGGTCGATGACAGCGGCAATATAGAGAGTCCGGCCGCCGGCGTATCGGTCACGGTCGCTGGCGCGGAGTGTCCTTGCACACTGTGGGCCAGTTCGGCAGTACCGGGCCAGATCGAGGATGCCGACCCGAACTCAGTCGAGCTCGGCGTCAAGTTCCGTTCAGACGTTGACGGTTTGATTACCGGCATTCGGTTCTACAAGGGGCCGAACAACACCGGCACACACGTCGGCAGCTTGTGGACGGGCGCAGGGGAGCTGCTTGCCCAGGCGACCTTTACGGGCGAGACGGCGTCCGGATGGCAACAGGTCGATCTGGCCACTCCGGTCGCGATTACGGCCAACACGATCTACGTGGCCTCTTATCACGCGCCAAATGGGTTCTATTCTGGCGAAGATCTTTATTTTGCAAACTCCGGTGTGGATCGAGGCGTCCTGCACGCGCCTCAGGACGGCGTAAGCGGTCCCAATGGTGTGTACAGCTATTCCGGGACGCCGACCTTCCCAAGCTCGACATATCGATCGGAAAACTACTGGGTAGACGCACGTGTACGCCGTCGCAGGCGACTACGTGATCGAGGCGTCAGCGACGGATGAGGACGGCACGTATTCCAGCAATCAGCTGAGCGTCACGGCCAATTCAACACCGGTGCTCGTGAACCCCGGCAATAAGGAATCCACATTGGGGCGCGCTGTGTCGCTGCAGCTCATTGCGACCGATCCTGATGCTGGTTCGTCGCGTAGCTTTAGTGCCAGTGGGCTACCGCTCGGCTTGAGCATCAACAGCGCTACGGGACTGATCTCCGGGACACCCACCAAGACCGGCAACTATAACGTGACCGCGAGCGTAAGCGATCTACGTGGCGGTACCGCGACGGTGGCCTTCACCTGGTTCATTACTCGCAAGTCCACCACACCGGCACCGACGGTGGACCTTACCGCCAGTGCACCGTCAGTGGCCGTCGGCGCAAGAGTGACCTTGAGCTGGACATCGACGAATGCGACATCATGCGTGGCCTACGACGGTTGGTCTGGCTCCAAGGCGCTGAATGGAAGCGAAGTCAGCGGAGCGCTTTCAATCGCTACTTCCTTCACCTTGACCTGCACGGGAATCGGCGGCAGCGCTACCGATTTCGTCGTGGTGGATGTCGGTTCGGTCGTCAACAACGCCCCGCAGCTCGCGAACCCGGGGCCTCAAAGTAGTTCCATTGGACAGACGATCTCGCTTGCTCTCTCGGCGACGGATGCTGATGGGGATCTCTTGACTTACTCAGCTGCCGGGCTGCCTCCAAACCTCACTATCAATCCAGCTACGGGCATTATCAGTGGCACTCTGGTCGCTGCCGGCATCTGGACGGTGACAGTGGAAGCCATGGATGGGCGCGGGGGAGTGGATCAGGAGACATTCACGTGGACGATTGCGGCCGCGGCTAATTCGCCGCCGACCGTGGTCAATCCGGGCGATCAGTCGTCGAAATTGAATGACAGTGTATCGCTGCAGATTCAGGCCACCGACATTGATGGCGATTCGATGACGTACGCCGCAACCGGGTTGCCCGTCGGATTGGCGATTAATTCATCGACGGGCACCATCACCGGCACGACCGGCAGCCCCGGCAAGACGACGGCAATCGTGACAGTCACTGATAGCAAGGGCGCTTCGACGTCGGTGACTTTCCGCTGGTCCGTGTCGCGCAAATAGGTCCCGCTGACGATGACACGCGACGGTCCCGTCCCATTGTCGCGCGGCTGCTCGCCCGGCACGATTTTGCGCAGATATTCGGCGATGGCCAGGGCTCGGCAAGCGTAAGCTGAGGCACGCAACAGTCGCGGGAGCAGGGCCGCTGCGGACCGGGCTTGCCAAGCGATCGATGCCGGGTTCCACTCAGCGGGCCCCACAGGTGCTTTCATCACGCTACGGACAGGATGAACTCGATGAATCCTCAGGAAACCGAATCGATTCTCACGATTGCATTGATGGCCGCGTTCGCCGATGGCATGAAAGGGGAAGACGAGCGCGAGGCGGTACGGCGAGTGGCCGAAGCACTCGGCGCCGATGCCGCGCTTGACCTGCCTCGGCTATATAAGGAAGCACTGACCCAGGAGCTGGACCTGGCGAAGGTGACGCAGCCGTTGCAGAGCCTGAAGCTCAAGCAACTGGCCTATGAGATGGCGGCCGGCGTCGTCGAAGCCGACGGCGAGCGACGCGCATCGGAGTCGGACTTTCTCGGTCAATTGTCCGGGGCGCTGGGACTGCCGCAGGGCGTAGCCGTCAAGGCCAACGAGGACGCGGGGGCCTTGCTGCTCGCGGCGGAAGGCGGGCAACCGGTAGCGGGGCAGGTGGTCCATGCCGATCTCGACAAGCAGATCCTCAACGCCTCGATCACCAACGCGGCGCTGGAGTTGCTCCCGGAATCGCTGGCTACGCTCGCGATCATTCCGCTGCAGATGCGGCTGGTCTACCGGATTGCGCAGGCCCATGGCTACGATCTCGATCGGCGTCATGCCCGGGATTTCATCGCGACGCTGGGCGTAGGCCTGACCTCCCAGTACCTCGAGCAGTTCGGGCGCAAGTTGCTCGGTGGAGTGCTCGGCGGACTCGGCGGGCGCATCGGTGGCGCGGTGGGCAGGCAGGCGGCCAGCTCAGGGCTCAGTTTTGCGACGACCTATGCGCTCGGCCGGGTGGCGCAGCGTTACTACAGCAGCGGCCGAACGCTGGATTCAGCGACACTGAAGAACACGTTCGCTTCTCTGCTGGAGGAAGCCCGCGGACTCGCACCGCGCTACGAGGACGAAATCCGCAAGGTCGCCGCCAACATCGACACGGGCCGCCTTGCCTCGTTGATCCGCAAGGCCTGAGTGGACCGGTAAGGCGAGGCGTGAAGGAAAGCTGATCGTGTCAGCCGCGAAAAGCGAGGCAACGACGGCATTCCATGCCAGCGGGGTGATCACGCTGACCAGCGACTTCGGCCTGTCGGATCCTTTTGTCGGCGTGATGAAAGGGCAGGTTCTCGTTCGGCTGCCGACCGCGCAACTGGTTGACCTGACCCACGATATCGTCGCCCACTGGCCGGCCGAGGCCGGTTTCTGGTTGTCGCGTTCATACGAGTATTTCCCGGCCGGCACGGTGCACGTGGCGGTCGTGGATCCGGGCGTGGGCGGGGAGCGGCAGATCGCGGCCGTGCAGGTGGACGGGCACCTGTTTCTTGCGCCGGACAATGGTCTGCTGGCCAGTGTCGTCGCGAGAGCCAGATCCGCGGCCGCGTTGCGCCATGTTGCGGCCTCCACGCTGAAGCGAATCGGCGTCGATACGCCGAGCGCGACGTTTCACGGGCGCGATGTGTTCGCTCCGCTGGCGGCTGAACTCGCTGCGGGGCGTCTTTCGCCGACTGAGCTCGGTGATACCGTTGCCGAGCTGATACCGGGCTGGCTGGACGAGCCGGTGGTGTCCGCGGGGCGTGTTGCCGGGGCCGTGGTGACGGTGGATCACTTCGGCAACCTGATCACCAACATCGAGGCCGCGCAGGTGCATGCCCTGGTCAGGCCCACGGTTCGGGCAGGCGCCCGTGAATTGCCCCTGCGCCGGACCTATTCGGACGTCCGCCCGGGCGATTACCTTGCGTTGATCAATTCTTTTGGGGTTCTCGAGCTCGCCTGTGCTGAACGCAACGCGGCTGAGGGGCTGGGCCTGGACCGCGGAGCACCTGTAGTCGTTTCTTCAAAAGTCGGGTAAATCTATAATTTTAAAACTAAAACTAGCTGGTATTTTTCGGTTGTCCAGCCGTCGGTTTGACCCGTGGCGAGGCCGGCAGGCGTTGGCCGCGGAATCGTTGGCTTGTTTCTCAACACGATTTGAGATGCCCCGATATTCGTATATAGTGCGCAGCCTTGCGCCAGTTACCTGGGCAGCACCTTGAAATCGAAGGATTTTCTGAGGTTGTTCACGTGGAAATAGAAGCAGATCCATTCGATTCGGACGACGACGATTTCCCATCGGGTGCCAACGATGACGACTTCGGCGATACCAGTTCACGTCCGGGCCGTCGCAAGCGTTCCGGGCGCAAAGAACCCGTGCAGCGCGAGAAAGCGGCCTGGAGCAAGCTCGAAGACGTGCTCGCCGAAAAACAACTGCGCAAACAGTTGCAGGACAACTTCGACGAGTACGACTGCAATTAGACATCGGCCCCGGCCCCTGACACCGGGGAACCGGTGGTGAATCCCGCGAGGCGAAAGACCTTTCGGGTAATCGTCAGGAGCTGATGCGGCCGCTTTGCGCCGCGCCCGGGAACGGCTCGATGACAACATCTCCAGGCTCGCAGTGGGTGGTGCTGAAGTTCGGCGGCACCAGCGTATCCAGCGTCATCAACTGGAAGAGCGTTGCCGAGGTCATCAAGTCTCGTCTTGCGCAGGGGCTTCGCCCCGTGGTCGTGCATTCGGCGCTCTCTGGCATCACTGACCGGCTCGAACAACTGCTGGAAAGAGCACTGGCTGGCGACTGGGAGCCGGTGATGGCACAGATCGAGCAGCGCCACCGCGACCTGGCCCGTGACCTCGGCGTGGGCGAACTCCCTGAGCTCGAGCATCGTTTCACGGAGCTGCGCCGAACCGCCTCGGGCATTCACCTGATCGGTGAAGTCAGCGACCGCTTGCGCGCGCGCGTCATGGCGAACGGCGAGCTGATGTCGACCCGCCTCGGCGAGGCGTTCCTGCAGTCCGAGGGCATCAACGCGCAGTGGCTCGACGCGCGCACCCTGCTCGAGTCCATCGAGCGCCCGGGCATGTCCGAGCGGGCCGGCTACCTCTCGGCCGCCTGCAATTACGAGCCCGACCTCGACCTGCAGCAGCGGCTCGGCGAGATGGGCAATGTTTTCCTGACCCAGGGTTTTATCGCCCGTGACGAACGTGGGGATACGGTTCTGCTCGGTCGCGGGGGCTCGGACACATCGGGCAGTTACCTTGCCGCGAAGCTCGGCGCTGTGCGACTGGAAATCTGGACCGACGTGCCGGGCATGTTCACGGCCAATCCGCGTACCGTACCGAGTGCGCGCCTGCTGAAGTCGCTCGATTACGACGAAGCGCAGGAAATCGCCAGCAGCGGCGCGAAGGTCTTGCATCCCCGCTGCATTTACCCGGTCAAGCAGTACGCGATTCCGCTGTCCGTGCATTCAACCCAGATGCCAGAGATCGAAGGCACAGTCATCACCGCGACTGGCGGCGACGGCGACGCGCGCGTCAAGGCGGTCTGCACCAAGAAGGGCATCACGCTGGTCGCGATGGAAACACTCGGCATGTGGCACGAGGTCGGGTTCCTGGCCGATGCGTTTAGCGTGTTCAAGCGTCGCGGCTTGTCCGTCGACCTCGTATCGACCTCCGAGACCAGCGTGACGGTCTCGCTGGACCCGGCGGCCAATGCGCTCGACAGCCGAAGTGTCGAGGGCCTGATCGCGGAGCTCTCGAAAATCTGCCGGGTCAAGGTGATCGGGCCGTGCTGCGCGGTGAGCCTGGTCGGGCGCAATATTCGCGCGACGCTGCATCGCCTGGGCGAGGCCATGGAGCTGTTTGAAGAACAGAAGATCTACCTCGTGACCCAGGCGGCCAATGACCTGAACCTGGCATTCGTCGTTGACGAAGAGCAGGGCGATCGGCTCGTCAAGCGCCTGCACGAACTGATCGTCCGCAGCGTGCCGTCGGATCGGGTACTCGGTGCGACCTGGGAGCAGATCCACGGCGTGGGACTGGAGTACAAGCAGGCCGAGCCGCCCTGGTGGCTGGCGCGCGGCGGGGAACTTCAGGCGATCGCACGCGAGTCCGGCTCCGCTTACGTCTACGATTCAGCGACCCTGGAGCAGAGCGCTGCCGACCTGGTCGCACTGCGTGGGGTCGATCGGGTCTTCTACGCGATCAAGGCCAATCCGCATCCGCAGCTGCTGCAGATATTCGCCCGCAGGGGCCTGTCATTTGAATGCGTCTCGCAAGGCGAAATTGAACGGGTGTTCGAAGCGCTGCCGGGCATCGATCCGCAGGATATTCTCTTTACGCCGAATTTTGCGCCACGCGCCGAGTACGAGTGGGCGCTGGGCAAGGGCGTTCGCGTCACGCTGGACAACCTGTACCCGCTGCGCGCATGGGCGGACCTGTTCCGTGACCGCGAGGTGATGGTGCGTATCGACACGGGCTACGGGCGCGGGCATCACGATCACGTACGCACCGCCGGTGTGCACTCGAAGTTCGGCATCCCCCTGTTCGAAGTCGATGAACTCGAGAGGCTGACGCAGGCCTGCGAGGCGCGGATCGTCGGTCTGCACGCGCACGCGGGCAGCGGCGTGTTCGATGTGCAGAACTGGCACGAGATCGGCAGTGTGCTCGGCAACCTGGCGGATCGATTCGCCGATGTCCGCTACGTGGACCTGGGCGGCGGACTCGGCGTGCCGGAGAAACCGGGGCAGGCTCCGCTGGACCTCGCCGCGCTGCAGGGCGTGCTCGATGAACTCAAGGCGCGCTGGCCACGACTGGCATTCTGGCTGGAACCGGGCCGCTACCTCGTGGCGCAGGCCGGCGTACTCGTCGCCGAGGTGACTCAGCTCAAGGGCAAGGGTGCGGTGCAGTACGTGGGTGTCGCCACGGGCATGAATTCGCTGATTCGTCCGGCCCTGTACGGTGCACACCACGACATCGTCAACCTCTCGCGGCTCGATGAACCGGGCAGCGAGGTGTACAACGTGGTCGGGCCGATCTGCGAGTCGGCCGACTATCTCGGCCATGAACGCCTGCTGCCGCCGACGCAGGAAGGCGACGTGCTGCTGGTCGGCAATGCCGGTGCCTACGGGCACGCGATGAGTTCGCACTACAATCTGCGCGAACCGGCCCGGGAAGTCGTCATCGGGCCATGAGCCGGAGGTCCGCAAAGTGAAGACGGGATTTGTCGGCTGGCGCGGCATGGTCGGTTCGGTGCTCATGCAACGCATGCGCGAGGAGCAGGATTTCGCGCGCCTCGGCGAGGCGGTTTTCTTCAGCACCTCCCAGGCCGGGCAGCCGGCACCTGAACTGGCCGGCGCGGACGCCCTGACTCGAGGACGCAAACGATCTCGACGCACTGGCCGCCTGCGACGTGATCGTGAGCTGCCAGGGCGGTGACTACACGCTGGCCGTACACCCGGCCCTGCGCTCACGCGGCTGGCAGGGCTACTGGATCGACGCCGCATCGTCGCTGCGCATGCGCGACGACGCCGTGATTGTGCTCGACCCGGTTAACCGGGACGTCATCGACCGGGGCCTCGATCGCGGGCTGCGCGATTACATCGGTGGCAACTGCACGGTCTCGCTGATGATGATGGCGCTCGGCGGGCTCTATCGCGCCGGGCTGATCGAGTGGATTACCGCGATGACCTACCAGGCGGCGTCCGGCGCCGGTGCGCGCAACATGCGCGAACTCATCGAGCAGATGGGCTCGCTGCACACGGCTGCGGCCGGCTTGCTGGCCGACCCGGGCAGCGCGATCCTCGAGCTCGACCGGGTCATCACGGATCGGCTGCGCAGTGCCGAACTGCCACAGGCGGAGTTCGGCGCCGCCCTGGCCGGCAGCCTGATCCCGTGGATCGACAAGGACCTGGGCGACGGGCGCAGTCGTGAGGAATGGAAGGCCGGCGTGGAGAGCAACAAGATCCTCGGATCAGCCGACGCGCCGATTCCGGTCGAGGGCATCTGCGTTCGCATCGGTGCGATGCGTTCGCACAGCCAGGCACTGACGATCAAGCTCAAACGCGACCTGCCGATCGAAGAGATCGAATCGCTGATCGCCGGCGGCAACGAGTGGGTCGCCTGGGTGCCCAATGAGCGCGAGGCCTCGATCCGCGAGCTCTCGCCGGCGCGTGTCAGCGGAACGTTGCGCATCGCCATCGGCCGCGTGCGAAAACTCTCAATCGGCAGCGATTATCTCTCGGCGTTCACGGTCGGTGACCAGCTGCTCTGGGGCGCGGCCGAGCCGCTGCGACGCATGCTGATGATCCTGATCGAAAGGGAAGCCTGACCGGATCGACGGACGCGCCGTCAGGGGCGGGCACCGTGCCGCGACTTCAGTTCCCTGACGACCTGCGCGAGCGACAGGTTGCGCGACTTGAGCAGAATCATCAGGTGAAAGACGAGGTCGGCGGCCTCGGCGAGGACGCCCTTGTCGTCGCGGGTCACGTTTGCGAGCGCCGTCTCGAGCCCTTCCTCGCCGACCTTCTGGGCGATCCGGCTGGGCCCCTGGGCGAACAGTCGCGCCGTGTAGCTCTCATCGGGCTTCTCGGCAATGCGCTTCTCGATGACCTGCTCGAGCAGGGAGAGAAACGCCAGGCGCTGGGTGCCCAGCTCGCCGGCTTCGGCGAAGCATGACTCGGTGCCCTTGTGACAGGTGGGGCCGTGAGGCCGGGCGAGCACCAGCAACGCGTCATGGTCGCAGTCGGCGCTGAGCTCGACGAGCTCGAGGTAATGGCCCGATGTCTCACCTTTCTCCCAGAGTTTCCTGCGCGAGCGGCTGAAGAAGACGACGCGGCCTCGCTCGAGGGTTTGCTGCAGGGATTCCTCATTCATGTAGCCCAGCATCAGGACGCGTCCGCTGCCCGCATCCTGCACGATGGCCGGCAGCAGGCCGTCGCCCTTGCTCCAATCGAGTTTGCGTCGTGAGTCGGGGTTCAAGATCGCACCTCCACGTGTTCGGTACGCAGGTAGGCTTTCAGCTCGGGAATCGCAATCGTACCTGAATGAAAGACGCTCGCGGCCAGCGCGCCGTCGGCATTTGCCTGTTTGAACACCGTCGCGAAATGCTCGCGCGTCCCGGCGCCACCGGAAGCGATGAGTGGCACGTGGCAGAGCGGCCGGATCCGCGCCAGTTGCGCGATGTCGTAACCGGCCTGCACGCCGTCGCTCGCCATGCAGTTCAGCACGATCTCCCCGGCACCCCGTTGCTGGACTTCGCGGGCCCAGTCGACGGTTCGCCTGGCCGTGTTGCGCGATCGATCCGGGTCACCGGTGTACTGATACACGAGGTAGTCCTGCTCGATCGTCTGGCTGTCGATCCCGATCACGACACACTGCGACCCGAACCGGCGGGCCAGCTGGTCGATCAGCTCCGGGTCGGCGATCGCAGGCGAGTTGATCGAGATTTTCTCGGCGCCGGCATTGAGTACGCTCTCGGCGTCGGCCACGCTGCGAATGCCGCCCGCGACACAGAACGGTATGTCGAGCACCCGCGCAACGCGACCCACCCAGCTGCGATCGACCGAGCGTTGCTCGGGACTGGCGGTGATGTCGTAAAAGACCAGTTCATCAGCGCCCTCCTCACGGTAGCGAATCGCAAGATCAAGGATGTCGCCCACCACGCGATGGTCGCGAAACCGGACACCCTTGACGACCTTGCCGTCGCGAACGTCGAGGCAGGGGATTATTCGTTTGGCAAGAATGGCTTGAGCTCCTCGGCCTGCATGCGCCCTTCGAGCAGCGCGCGACCGCTGATGACAGCCGCGACCCCGGTTTCGCGCAGCGCTTCGAGATCGGAAGCGTTGCGCACGCCGCCCGAAGACTGCCACTGGATCTGCGGAAAACGGCGCACGGCTTCAGAGTAAAGTGCAATGTTAGGACCGGACATCGCCCCGTCCCGAGCGACGTCCGTGCACAGCACGTGACGCAGGCCGTGAGGCAGGTAGCGCGCGACCGCATCCCAGAGGCTGACCTCGGTCTGTCGCTCCCAGCCGTGCGTTGCCAGGCGTGGTTCGCCTTTTTCGTCGATACGCACATCGAAAGCGAGCAGAATCGGCTCGGGTCCGAACTCTGCGAGCCAGGCGTCGATTGTCTCGGGCGCCGAAACGGCGAGAGAACCGATCACGCAGCGCTTGACCCCAAGGTCGAGCAGGCTGAGCAGGGTGCTCCGGTCGCGTACGCCGCCGCCGACCTGCAGTCGGATGGGGCCGGCCCCGGCCAGCGCCGCGATGGCCTTAAGATTGGCCTGCGTGCCGCCGCGCGCGCCGTCGAGATCGACGACGTGTACGTACCTTGCACCGAAGTCCGCGTAGCGGGTCAGCACCTCGAGCGGGTCCGTTGCGTAGACGGTCTCCGCATCGAAACGTCCCTGAAGCAGACGCACGCAGCGCCCGTCCCGCAGGTCGATCGCCGGTATCAGGCGCATCAGGCGAGCCTCATGAAGTTCTCGAGCAAGGTGGCGCCCACCCGCGCTGAGCGTTCAGGGTGAAACTGCATGCCATAGAAATTGTCCTGCTGGACGATCGCTGCGAAGGGCTCGGTGTATTCGCATTGAGCGATGGTTGCTGCATTGACCGGTGCGGCAAAGCTGTGCACGAAGTAAACGTAGTCACCGTCATGCACGCCCTCGAGCAGCGGTGATCCGCGCTGCGCCTGCAACTGGTTCCAGCCCATGTGTGGCACGGGGTGCTCCGGCCTGGCCGGGATCGCCGCAACCCGTCCCGGGATGATGCCGAGCCCGGGCGTTTCCCCCTCGGCGCTCGCCTCAAACAGCAGTTGCATGCCCAGGCAAATGCCCAGCACGGGCTGGCGGAGGCTGCGTATGACCTCCACCAGCCCGAGCGTACGCAGGCGCGCCATCGCATCGTCTGCCGCGCCGACGCCCGGCAGGATCACGTGGCCGGCGGAGCGAAGCTCCAGCGGATCGGCGGTCAGCCGCGCCTCGAGCCCGAGCCGCTCCAGCGCGAAACGGACCGAGGCGATGTTAGCGCCGCCGTTGTCGATGATCGCAACGCTGGCATTCATGGGCAGCCCCTCACAGCGAGCCCTTGCTGCTCGGCACGGCGGTGCCCTCGAGCCGAATCGCGTCGCGCAGGCTGCGCCCGAGGCCTTTGAAACAGGCCTCGATCATGTGGTGCGCATTTTCGCCGCTGACCTTCACATGGATCGCCGCGGCCATGGCGTCGGAGAGCGACCGGAAGAAATGCGGTACGAGTTCGGTGGGCAGCCCGCCCACGGTTGCGCGCGAAATCTCGCCTTCGAAAACGGCATAGGGGCGCCCGGACAGATCCAGCGCCACCTGGGCGAGGCTTTCGTCCATGGGCAGCACGAACCCGTAGCGCCCGATGCCGCGCTTCTCGCCGAGTGCTTCGCGCAGGGCCTGCCCGAGGACCAGCGCACAGTCCTCGACCGTGTGGTGCTCGTCGACCTCCAGGTCGCCGGCACAGGCGAGCTGCAGCGAGAAGCCGCCGTGGCGCGCCACCTGCTCGAGCATGTGATCGAAGTAGCCGATGCCGGTCGAGATCGACACCGGCGACGGCGAGTCGAGATTGACGCGTGCCTGCACTTGCGTCTCTTTGGTGCGGCGCAGGACCTCGGCCGAACGGTCGGCGCCGCAAAGCCGGCTCGCAATCGCTGCCCAGGTCTCCGATTCGTCGCCGCCCATGCGCACGCGCAGGCCGCGCAAACCGAGGTTGGCCGCGAGGTCGAGATCCGTGTCGCGATCGCCGATCACGTAGCTGTTCGCGGTGTCGATCGTGTTGGCTGTCAGGAACCGGGTCAACAGCCCGGTTCGCGGCTTGCGGCAGTCACAGCCGTCATCCGGAAAGTGAGGACAGAAAAACTCGGCATCGAATTCGATACCCTGTGACGCGAACAGGGCGCGCATGAAATCCTGCGACTCGCGAAACTGTGGCTCCGGAAAGGCGTCGGTGCCGCGCCCGTCCTGGTTGCTGACCAGCACGAGCCGGTAACCCGCGTTTCGAAGTGCGAGCAGGGCAGGGATCACGCCCGGCAACAGCCGGATCTTTGCCAGGCTGTCGACTTGCTCGTCGGCGGGCTCTTCGATCAGCGTGCCGTCGCGGTCGATGAACAGGATGCGTGCGCCACTCATGCGTTCTCCACGGCGGCGAGCAGCCGCGCGTTCTGATCCGGTGTGCCAACCGTGATTCTCAGGCAGCCGGCCAGGTAAGGCGCCCGGCTGAAATCGCGAAGCAGCAATCCGGCGCCGCGGGCCGCTTTCATGACCTCGGCCGGATCGGCGCAACGGACCAGCAGGAAATTGGCATCCGAATCGAACACCTCGAGGATACCGGGCGTCCGGCGCAGCGCGACCTTCAGGCGCTCGCGTTCCACCCGGATCAGTTCGATGCGCTCTGCGTTCAACGCCCGATGTGGTGTCTCGGTGAATTGCAGTACTTCGTCAATCGTCGTGGCCGGAAGCGCATACGGTGGAATGATCCGCCGCAGCAGGCCGACGATCTCGCGGTCGGCCAGCAGGCTGCCGCAACGCGCGCCGGCCAGTGCCCAGGCCTTCGAAAGCGTCCGCAGCACGACGAGGTTAGGGTGCCGTGACAGGTGACGGGCCAGGCCCGGGCTCCCGGAAAACTCGATGTACGCCTCGTCGACGACGACCAGCGCCTGCCCGGACAACTCTTCACACAGCGCGAGCACATCGTTTTCGTCCAGCAGCTGGCCGGTCGGATTGTTCGGGGAGCAGAGGAATACGATGCGTGCATCGCCAGCGGCTTTCGCGACGCCGGCCAGGTCGGCCGCGAAGTCATCGCCGCGCAGGGGCACCTCGACCACGCCCGCGCCCTGGATCTGTGCCGCGACCCGGTACATGCCGAAAGTCGGCGGGCATGTGACCACGCGATCCTGGCCTGCGCGGCAGAACGCTCGCACGAGCAGGTCGATCGCCTCGTCGCTGCCCCGGCCCACGAGTACACGCTCGGGCGGTACGTCGTAGAGTTCGGCGAGCCGCTCAATCAGGGCCCCTGGCTGCGGTTCCGGGTAATGGTTCAGGCCGGCCGGTGTGTTATCACCCAGTGTTCGCCAAGGCATCTCGTTGGCATGCAGGCGCTCCAGTGCAGGGTCCCAGCTCGCGTGCTCGTAGGGTCGCAAGGCACGGATCTCGGGACGTGCGAGGTCGAGTACGGAGCTCACGAGGCCTCTCCGCGCGCTAGCGCCTGAAGCCGGACCGTGACCGCGTTGGCGTGGCCGTCGAGCGATTCGAGGCGCGCCAGTGTGCGCGCGGTCCGCCCGAGGTCCGCAATGCCTTCGGGGGAGCCTTCCTGCACCGTCATGCGCCTGACGAAGTCGGGCACACCGAGCCCGCTGTAGGCGCGCGCATGGCCATAGGTCGGCAGGACATGGTTCGTGCCACTGCAGTAATCACCCAGGGTTTCCGGCGTCCACGGCCCGAGAAACACGGAACCGGCATTGCGGACGCGTGCGAGCCATTGCCGCGGGGCTTCGATCTGCAGGATCAGGTGCTCAGGCGCGTATTGATTGCTGAGCTCGAACGCCGTCTCGAGATCCTCGACCACGATGACCCGGCTTGCGGCGATCGAACGCTCGATGATCTCCCGGCGCGGCAGCCGCACCATCTGTTCGCCGACCTCGGCGATTGCGGCGGCGGCCAGCTTGCGGCTCGTCGTCACGAGCACCACCTGTGCATCGACGCTGTGCTCGGCCTGTGCCAGCAGGTCCGCCGCGACAAAGACCGGTCGCGCCGTCTCATCGGCGATGACCAGAACTTCCGAGGGCCCGGCCGGCATGTCCAGTGCCGCACCGTCGGCGTCTGCCGCGACGATCTGCTTGGCCGCGGTTACCCAGGCGTTGCCCGGGCCGAAGATCTTGTCGACTTTCGGAACACTCTCGGTGCCGTACGCCATGGCCGCGATCGCCTGCGCGCCACCGAGTTTGAGTACGTGATCGACGCCGCAGAGCCGGGCGGCCACCAGCACCGCCGGATCTGCGCTGCCATCGGCACGCGGCGGGGTGCAGATCACGCGCAGCGGGCAGCCGGCCAGACCCGCCGGGACTGCGAGCATGATCGCCGTCGACGGCAACGGCGCGGTGCCCGCCGGTACGTACAGGCCGACGGCGCCGAGCGGAATCGACAGGCGCTCGCAGATCACCCCCGGCGCGGTCTGCATGCGCACGGGTGCGGCCACGCCGGTCTCGTGAAAGCGGGTCACGGTATCGATCGCACGTCGCAGCGCGCGCAACTGCTCCTCGTTCAGGGCGGCATTTGCGCTGATAAATTCGTCCTCGCTCACCTTGAACGAGTCGAGGGCGACGTTGTCGAGTCGCTGCGTGTACTCCCTCAAGGCGACATCGCCGCGTTCGCGCACGTCAGAGACGATTCGTGCCGCTTGTTCGCGGAGTCCGGCAGCGTCGCGCTGTGCCGGACGGCGCAGGGTCTCGGTGCGCTGCGCGGGCGTCAGCCCGGCCCAGTCGATCGCTGTCAGCGCAAGGCTCATGGCAGCATTTTCTCAACCGGCAGGACGAGCAGGGCGCTGGCACCGGCCGCTTTCAGTGACTCGAGGGTTTCCCAGAACACGTTCTCACGACACACGGCGTGCACGGCGACGCGCTCGCCGGTCTCGTCCAGCGGGATCACGGTCGGCGACTCGCTGCCCGGCAGCAGTGCCTTGATGCTCGCCAGCGCAGAGCGTGGCGCGTGCAACATGATGTACTTGCTTTCGCGAACCTGCTGCACGCCGTCGATGCGCAGCAGCAGCCGCTGCACCCATTCAGCCTTCGCCTCGGGCAGGCTGACGGGCGTCTGTACCAGCACGGCTTCGCTCTCGAGCACGACTTCAACTTCGCGCAGATGATTGGCTGAAAGCGTCGAGCCGGTGGATACCAGGTCGCAGATCAGGTCCGCGCGGCCCAGACGCGGTGCAATCTCGACCGCGCCCGAGAGCGTGACGATGTCCGCCTCGATGCCTTGCTCGCGCAGGAATCGCGCGAGCACCCGCGGATAGGTCGTCGCGATACGCAGGCCGCGCAGCGATGCGAGTCCGTTGTAATCAAACTCCTGGGGCACGGCCAGCGACAGCCGGCAGCGGCCAAAGTCCAGCTGGCGGATGATCTGGAAATCAGCCGGGGAACCCTCGGCCTCCATCGCAAGGCGTTTTTCTTCGATGACGTTGAGCCCGACGATGCCGAGGTCGCAGACATCCTGCTGCACGAGATCCGGAATGTCGTCGTCGCGCACGAACAACAGGTCCAGCGGCATGTTCTTGCCGACGCACATCAGCTGGTTTCGGGAACGGCTGTACTTCAGTCCACAGCGACCGAGCAGGTCCAGCGATTCATCGGTCAGGCGGCCTGATTTCTGTAGTGCGATCTTCAGTCGCGTCGGGTCATCCATTGTTGCGTTCCTCGAGCCGGCTGGCGGCGAGCGCGTAGCCGCCGTTGCCGTTCGCAAGGTAACGGGCTACGCGCCCGATGGTCGTGACACTGACGCCGGTCTGGCGACTGATCTCACGGTAGGGGGTGCCGCGTTCGAGCAATCCCACCACGGCCCAGCGGTCCGCCAGTGCCTGGAGCTCGGCCGGCGTGCACAGGTCGCGCAGGAAGGCGCGGCATTCTTCGACGCTCTGCAGGGTCAGGAAGGCCTGGCTCAGGGCGCGTTCGGCGGCGGCCTCCTGGCGCGGGGAAATTCCGCTGTGGGTCTTCATGAACGCTGCTCCAACGTATTAATGCGTTAACACACTATAGCAACCGGACAGCGCTGGCAAGCTCCCTTGACGCAGCGCAGCACAGCCCCCTACACTCGCCGCCACTCATCGAGACCGGCGGAGGGACTGGCCCTTTGAAGCCGGGGCAACCGCCGAGCCCAACCCGCTCGAAACGGTGCCAACTCCACGGGGGCTGCGCCTGCCGAGAGATGAGTTACCGCGAAGCTGCTGCGGCGAAGGCCGCAGGTGTAGGAAGCGGTGACTGCTCGTGGCTCCCCGGGTTTTCGGTGTTTGCCGGCACAACCGTGCCGTCTGGGAGTTTCCTGCCTCGATGTCACCTGCCGACCCGCCTCACGCCGACCGACCCGACGGGCTGCTGCCCGACGGATACCAGTGTCTGCAAGGCGAGTTGCGGCTGCCGCAACCGCTGCCGCTGCATTACGGCGGGCAGATCGAGTCAGTCAGCGTCGCCTATCGGCTGGCCGGGCAGGCCGATGCGCCGGTGGTGGCCGCGCTGGGCGGCATCTCATCCGGTCGGGAGGTCTTCGCGACCCGGCCGGGCGAATCGGGCTGGTGGGACGAGATTGCCGGCCCCGGCCAGCCGCTCGATACCGACCGGGTCCGCGTGCTGGGATTTGATTTCCTGGGCGGCAGCCACGAGACGACCGGTCCCGGCGTCGGCGAGGTGTTTCCTAGCATCAGTGCCTATGACCAGGCCACCCTGATGGCTGCGCTGATGGACCATCTTGGCATCGACCGGCTCCAGGCAAGTGTTGGCGCCTCCTACGGCGGTATGGTCACGCTGGCGTTTGCCGAGAAGTACCCGCAACGGATCCGCCGCGCGCTCGTGGTCAGCGCCGCGCACCGGACGCACCCGATGTCGACCGCCTGGCGCAGCGTGCAGCGCGCGATCGTGCGCTATGCGCTTTCGCACGGGGAGGGGCCGCAGGGCCTGAAACTCGCACGGGCACTGGCGATGGCCACGTATCGCTCGGCGAGGGAGTTCGCGGATCGATTCCCGGGTCCGGCGACGCGGGAGGACGGTGAGTTTCGTTTTCCGGTGGAAGCCTACCTGCTGGCGCGCGGTGAGCGCTATGCCGCGGAATATCGGCCGGAAGCCTTCGTCTGCCTGTCCGAATCCATCGACCTGCACCGGGTCGAACCTGAAAACATCACGGTACCGACGACGCTGCTGGGGATCGAAGAGGACCAGCTCGTGCCGCTGTCGGATATGCGCGAACTGCGTGACCGGCTGGGCGGCGGCTGCCAGTTGATCGAGATCAGTTCGCTGTTTGGTCACGACGCATTCCTGAAGGAGAAAGACGTGATGCGCGACCTGCTCGCGCACGCGATCGCATGAGCATGAGCAAAGACACCCAGATCAAGACACGAACAGTGCGCGCGGCCCTCGAAACGGACTCCCAGTTCGGCGCCGTCGTGCCACCGATTCACCTGACGTCCACCTTTGCGTTCGATGGCTACGGTGGAAAGCGAACCTATGATTACTCGCGATCCGGCAATCCGACGCGCGATGCGCTGGCCGGCGCGCTCGCCGAACTGGAGGGCGGTGCGGGCGCGGTGGTGACCTCGTCCGGGATGGCCGCGGTCTCGCTCGTCACGCAGCTGCTGCGGCCCGAGCAGCGTGTCATCGTGCCGCACGACTGTTACGGCGGGACATACCGCCTGTTCAACGCGCTCGCAGAGCGCGGCACGCTGACGGTACGCTGGGTCGATTACCAGGACCCGGCCGACCTGGCCAGCGCGTTCGGCGAAGGCGCGGCGATGGTCTGGGTCGAGACGCCGAGCAACCCGCTGCTGCGCATCGTCGACATCGAAGCGGTCGCCCGCGCTGCGAAGCGCATCGGTGCGCTCGTCGTGGCCGACAACACGTTCCTCTCTCCGGTCTGGCAGCAACCCATTGCACTCGGTGCCGACGTCGTCGTGCATTCGACGACCAAGTACCTGAACGGCCACAGCGACGTCGTCGGTGGCACGGTGATTGCTGCCGATGCCGGGCAGCACGAACAACTGGCCTGGTGGGCCAACTGCGTCGGGATCACCGGGGCGCCATTCGACAGTTACATGACGCTGCGAGGTTTGCGAACACTGCACGCCCGGATGCGGGCGCACGATGAGAACACGCAGCAGCTCGTCGGCCTGCTGAGTGCGCATCCGGCGGTCAGGCGGGTCTACTACCCGGGACTGGCCACGCACCCGGGACACGAGATCGCCCGGCGGCAGCAGCAGGCCTTCGGCGCCATGCTCAGTTTCGAACTCGATGGCGGACTCGATGCGGTGCGCGCATTCCTCGGTGGCCTGGAACTGTTCTCGCTTGCCGAGTCGCTGGGCGGCGTGGAGAGCCTGGTTGCGCACCCGGCCAGCATGACGCACGCGGCGATGGCCGAGGCAGCGCGCAGAAGGGCCGGTATCGAGGATTCTCTTCTCAGGCTTTCCGTCGGTATCGAAGCCGGCGATGACCTCGTAGCGGACCTCAGATCCGGGCTGGACGCCGCTCGCGCGAAATCTTGAACTTTCAAAGAGTTAAAGGAGATTATTGATGCCAATTACATCAAAAGGCGCCTGGATGACAGACGATCACGTTGCTTTCCAGGACGCTGTACAGAAGTTCTTTGTAGCTGAGGCTGCTCCACACAAGGCACGCTGGACGGAGCAGGGATTTGTCGAGCGGGACTTCTGGAAAAAGGCCGGGGAGGCCGGGATCCTCGGAGCGACCATACCTGAGCAATACGGTGGTTCGGGTGCGCCACGATCCTTTGATGCCGTGACTTTCCTCGAGCAGGGCCGTTTTGGTGATTCGGGCTGGGGTTTTGGCGTCCACAACATTGTCGTGCACTACATCCTTGCCTATGGCACGGACGAGCAGAAGCAGCGATGGCTGCCGGGACTGGCCAGCGGCGAGCTCATCGGTGCGATTGCGATGACCGAGCCCGGCGCCGGCTCAGACCTCCAGAGCGTGCGCACCCGGGCCGAAGGCGATGGCGATGACTACGTCATCGACGGCGCCAAGACATTCATCACCAATGGCCAGACGGCCAACCTGATCTGCGTGGTTGCGAAGACCGATACCCGTGAACGCGCCAGTGGCATTTCGCTGATCATGGTCGAGACGGACACGGCCGAAGGATTCCGGCGCGGACGCAATCTCGAGAAGATCGGCATGAAGCGACAGGACACCTCCGAATTGTTTTTCGAGGGTGTACGGGTGCCGCGGGGAAACCTGCTCGGCGGGAAGGAAGGCCAGGGCTTCTACCAGCTGATGAATCAACTGGTCTGGGAGCGGTTGCTGATCGGCGTCTCGGCGCTCGGTGCCTGCGACCTGGCGCTGGCCGAGACGCTGGCCTATGTGCAGGAGCGCAAGGTTTTCGGCAAACGCGTGTTCGAACTGCAGAACACGCGATTCAAGCTGGCCGAAGCGAGCACCAAGACCGAAGTGCTGCGTGCTTTCATTGACCAGTGCGTGGCGGACTTCGACGCCGGCACACTCGATACGGCGCGCGCATCGATGGCGAAATGGTGGGGCTCCGAAGTCCAGTGCGACGTGATTGACGAGTGCCTGCAACTGCACGGTGGCTACGGTTACATGATGGACTACCCGATCGCCGAACTGTATGCCGACGCGCGGGTTCAGAAGATCTACGCGGGCACCAACGAAGTGATGAAGGAATTGATTGCCCGTTCGCTGGAACAGTGAGTCGTCTGTCATCGCAGTGTTATTGATCACCGCGAGAGGCAGGCCGCCGTGCGAAAAAAGAAAGGCCGGCATTGCTGCCGGCCTTCCGGGACGGGACCCGAGCGCCTCGATGAGAGGCAAGGGGACTAACCTGACTCGTGTCCTCATCACTCGCGGGAGCGCTGGCTCCCTGAGCGCGCGACGGCCCGGGGGCCGCCTGCGGAGGCGCAGTATAACGTCAGAGTCTGGGGGGTTGAACAGGCCGGAGCCGTTGATTGACGCGACTTGCGGCCAGGTCGGTATTTTTTCAGGGAAATTCTGTGGATAAGTCTCTAAGTCATTGATTTATTAATTATTAAGATTCCCTTACCAGTTGCTCGATGAGCTGGCCGGCGGCCTTCGTGGACACCGCCATGGCCGGATCCGTTGCGATGTCAGCGGTTCGCATCCCATCGTCGAGCGCCTTCTCGACAGCGTCCTGTACCGCTCGCGCTTCCATCGCGAGACCCAGCGAGTTTTCCAGCAGCAGCGCGGCGCTCAGTATCGTGCCGCAGGGATTGGCAATGCCCTGGCCTGCGATATCCGGTGCGGAGCCGTGTATCGGTTCGTACAGGCCCATGCTGCCCTCGCCGAGCGAAGCCGAGGGCAGCAGGCCCAGAGAGCCAACCAGCATCGACGCCTCGTCGGTCAGGATATCGCCAAACATGTTCTCGGTGAGCAGCACATCGAAGGATCCTGGCCGGCGCAGCAGGTGCATCGCGGCCGCATCGACCAGCACGTGTTCGAGTTCGATCTCGGGGAATTCTTCGCCCAGTACGCGCTCGACGACCATACGCCAGAGGCGGGAGGTCTCCAGCACGTTGGCTTTGTCCACCGAGGTAATTCGCTTGCCTCGGCTCATGGCCAGGCGAGCCGCCGTCCGGGTGACCCGGGCGATCTCTTTGTCCGTGTAACTGCAGATGTCCTCGGCCTCGTGCGCCGTGCGGCGCTTCTTGCCGAAATAGATACCTCCGGTCAACTCCCGCACGACAATCAGGTCGACACCGGAGATGATCTCGGCCTTCAGCGGGGACGCGTCAAGCATCGAGGCCATGGTTCGCACGGGCCGGATGTTGGCATACAGGCCGAGCGTGCGGCGCAGTTCCAGCAGTCCCTGTTCCGGACGGACCCGGGCGCCCGGATCGGCCCACTTCGGTCCGCCCACCGCGCCGAGCAGAACGGCGTCGCTGCTGCGGCAGGCATCAATCGTTCGCGGTGGAATCGCCGAGCCGGTCGCGTCGATGGCGGCCCCGCCGATCAGCGCCTCGGTGAACTCGAACTCGTGCCCGAAGCGCCCGGCAACGGCGCGCAGTACGCGGACGGCCTCGGCCGTCACCTCCGGACCGATGCCATCGCCCGGAAGCACCGCAATTCTCGCCTTCATCCGTGCTGCGCCTCGTACTGGTCGATCGCGGCGCTGTGTTCGAGCAGGTAGCCGAGTTCGTCCGTGCCGTTGATCAGGCAATGTCGCGCGAAGGCCTCGAGCGGGAAGTTAACCCGGATGCCATCGCCAAAGCTCAGGCTCAGGTCGCCCAGGTCGATGTTCACCTCTGCACCCGGGTTGGCCAGCAGCCAGGCGTGCGTGGCCTCATCGACGATGACCGGGAGCAGGCCATTCTTCAGGCAGTTGTTGCGGAAGATGTCGGCGATCTCGGTGCTGATCACGGCACGAAAACCATAGTCGGCCAGGGCCCAGGGCGCATGTTCGCGCGAGGATCCGCAACCGATGTTCGGCCCCGCCACCAGCACCGCGCAACCTCGCGACTCGGGTCGATTGAGCACGAAGTCGGCCCGTGGCTGGCCATCACTGGCGTACCGCCAGTCAGCGAAGAGCGCCTTGCCCAGTCCTTCGCGGGTCGTCGTCGTCAGGAACCGGGCCGGGATGATCTGGTCCGTGTCGATGTTTGATGATGGCATCACGACGGTGCGTGATTTCAGGGTCTTGATGGGGTTCATTTTGTCGGTGCAGCCATGCCGGATCGGGGCTCCGGGTCAGTTGAGGAACTCGCGTGGGTCGGTGATGCAGCCGGTCACCGCGGCCGCGGCCGCCGTGGCCGGGCTCGCGAGCAGGGTACGCGCGCCGGCACCCTGGCGGCCTTCGAAATTGCGGTTACTCGTGCTCACACAGTATTGACCCGACGTCACCGTGTCGCCGTTCATGCCGAGGCACATCGAGCAGCCCGATTCGCGCCATTCCGCGCCTGCATCGAGGAACACCCTGGCGAGCCCGCGCGATTCGGCTTCGCGCTTGATCTGCTGGGATCCGGGTACGACCAGTGCCCGCACCCCTCGTGCCACCTTGCGGCCACGCATGACTTCCGCAGCCGTCTCGAGATCGGAGAGCCTGGCGTTCGTGCAGCTGCCGATGAATACGGTCTGCACCGGCCGCTCCCGGATTCGCTCGCCGGCACGGAGCCCCATGTAGGCCAGTGAGCTGGCAAAGACCGGATCGCCGGGACGATCGGGGACCTCACCGGAAAGCGGAATGACCATGCCCGGATGGGTACCGTAGGTAATCATCGGCTCGACCGCTGCCGCGTCGATGGCAACCTCTCGGTCAAAGGCCGCGCCCGCGTCGCTGCGCAGGGTCTTCCAGTCGGCCACGGCGCGGTCCCAGGCGTTGCCGGCCGGCGCCCGCGGGCGTCCCTGAAGGTAGTCGAAAGTCACTGCGTCCGGCGCGATCATTCCGGCACGGGCACCGGCTTCGATCGACATGTTACAGACCGTCATGCGCCCGTCCATGGACAACGCCTCGATGGCCGGGCCGCGAAACTCGATGACATGCCCGGTGCCGCCATTGACGCCGATCTTCCCGATGATGGCCAGTACGAGATCCTTGGCGAACACGCCGCGGGGCAGTCTTCCCGTGGCGTTGATCGCAAGGCTCTTTGGCTTGCGCTGCAACAGGCACTGGGTCGCCATGACGTAGCCCACTTCGGTCGTGCCGATGCCGAAGGCAAGCGCACCAAAGGCACCGTGCGTGCTCGTGTGGCTGTCGCCGCAGACGATCGTCTTGCCCGGCTGCGTCGCCCCGAGTTCCGGACCGATGATGTGCACGATTCCGCGCCGGTCATCACGCAGACCGAGCAGTTCGACGCCAAACTCCGCACAGTTCTTCTCGAGCTGGTGCACCTGGCGTGCCGCCGATTCGATGCTGATCGGCACACCGCCGAAGATCTGCGCGGTGTCGGTCGGTGTCGAGTGGTCCAGGGTGGCGAGCATCCGGTCGGGCCGGCGAAGCTTAAGGCCTCGCTTGCGCAGCATGTCGAACGCCTGCGGGGAGGTCACTTCGTGAATCAGGTGCAGGTCGATGTAGAGCACCGCCGGTGCCTCGGCAGTCTCCGGGACGACCTCGTGCCGGTCCCAGACCTTTTCAAACAATGTCCTGGCTGTCATTCGATCTCCGCCGCGTACCGGCTGTTCAGACGGCCGCGGCCGCGTCACTGAGCCGCTGGCGTCTCTGCGCCCGCCGTTCCACGCCACCGCGCGCGATGATTGCGGCCGATGACTCGATCCGATTGACCACTTCCAGAAATGCCCGGACGCCGGACTCGACGATGTCCGTGGTCACACTGGCGCCGCGGTAGCCTCGGCCGTTGTGCTCGACCGTCACGATGGCTTCGCCCTGGGCGTCCTCGCCGACCGTTACGCTGCGCACTTCGAACTTGCGCAGCGTCACCTCGATTCCGGCGGCCGCCTCGACGGCCTTGATTGCCGCATCGACCGGGCCGTCACCCTGGGTCTCCTTTTCAACCACGCGGCCGTCCGTGTGCTCCAGCGTCACACGCGCCATCGCCTGGCCCGCCGAGTCGCTGACCGCGTACAGCTTCTTCAGCGACCACGGCCCGCCCGCGTCAAAATCGGTGCGCAGGACCAGCGCTTCGATGTCGCCGTCGAACAATTCCTTTTTCTTGTCGGCCAGGGCCTTGAAGTTCTCGAACACGCTGTTGAGTTCGTCCTCGCCGAGTTCAAAGCCCAGTTCCTTGACCCGCTCTCGAAACGCGTGCCGTCCGCTGTGCTTGCCGAGCACGAGATTGGTTCGCGAGAGTCCGACGTCGTCGGGGCGCATGATCTCGTAGGTGGAGTGGTGGCGCAGCATGCCGTGCTGGTGAATGCCCGATTCGTGGGCGAACGCGTTCTCGCCAATGATGGCCTTGTTGCGTGGTATCGGCATGCCAGTGATGCTCGAAAGCAGTCGGCTGGCCGGATACAGGCGTTTGCTGTCGATGCCGGTGTGCAGGCCGAAGTAGCCTTCCCGGGTCTTCAGGGCCATCACCACTTCTTCGAGCGAGCAGTTGCCGGCTCGCTCACCGATACCGTTGATCGTGCACTCGATCTGGCGCGCTCCGGCGCGTACCGCCGCGAGACTGTTCGCAACAGCCATGCCAAGATCGTCGTGGCAGTGCACGCTGAAGATCACGTCGTTCGCGCCGCGCACGTTGCGCTTGAGGTAGTCGAAAACCTCGAAGAATTCTTCCGGTACCGTGTAGCCGACCGTGTCCGGCACGTTGATCGTCGTCGCCCCGGCCTCGATTGCGGCCTCGACGACTTCGGCGAGAAATTCCAGTTCGGTGCGCGAGGCGTCCTCGGGGGAGAATTCAACGTCTTCGCACAGGCCACGGGCAATTTTCACGCCCTCGACGGCCATGCGGATGATCTCGTCCTTGGCCATGTTGAGCTTGTGCTCGCGGTGAATGGCGCTCGTGGCGAGAAACACGTGCAGGCGAGGGCGATCGGCATCGCGGATGGCCGTCCAGGCGCGGTCGATATCTCCTGCGTTGCAGCGGGCGAGGCCGGCAACGATCGGGCCGTGGACCTCTCGCGCAATGGCCTGCACGGACTCCCAGTCGCCCCGGGAGGCAACCGGGAAACCGGCTTCGATGACATCCACGCCGAGTTCCGCAAGCGTCCGGGCCACGCGCAGCTTCTCCGGCTGCGTCATGCTGCAGCCGGGCGACTGTTCGCCATCACGCAAGGTGGTGTCGAAGATCAGGACGCGGTCGGGATCTCGGGTGGACATCGCACTAAACTCCTTCGTCCAGCCACGGCATGCGGGCGCGCAGCTTCACGCCCACTTTCTCTATCGGGTGCTGGAGGTCCTTCTTCATCAGCGCATCGTATTTGCGCCGCCCGGTCTTGTTCTCACGGATCCATTGCTTCGCAAACTTGCCATCCTGGATTTCCTTGAGGATCAGCTTCATCTCTTTCTTGGTCGCAGCGTTGATGACTCGCGGTCCGCGGGTCAGGTCGCCGTACTTCGCGGTCTCAGAGATGTACTTGTGCATCTTCGCGATGCCGCCTTCGTGCAGCAGGTCGACGATCAGCTTCAACTCATGAAGGCACTCGTAGTAAGCGACTTCGGGCTGGTAACCCGCCTCAACGAGGGTCTCGAAACCTTTGAGCACCAGTTCCGTCGCGCCTCCGCAGAGTACGGCCTGTTCACCGAACAGGTCGGTCTCGGTTTCCTCGGCGAACGTGGTCTGGATGACCCCGGCACGCGTGCCACCGATGCCGTCGGCATAAGCCAGTGCGCGCGCCTTGGCCTTGCGGCTCGCATTGTGTTCCACGGCAATCAGGCACGGGACACCGCGGCCCTGCTCATATTGACGGCGCACCAGGTCACCGGGGCCCTTCGGCGCAATCAGCACGACATCGAGATCGGCGCGTGGGGTAATTTCGCCGAAATGCACGTTGAAACCGTGGGCGAAAAGCAGGGCAGCCCCGGGTTCGAGGTTGGCTTCGATTTCCTTATAGAGGCCTGGCTGGGCCAGGTCCGGGGCGAGCATCGCCACGAGCGTGGCGCCCTTGACCGCCTTGGCAGGCTCCATCACCCGCAGACCGTCCTTCTTCGCCTTCTTCCAGCTGTCACCCCGGCGCACGCCGACGACCACGTCATAACCGGAGTCACGCAGATTCAGCGCATGCGCGCGGCCCTGGCTGCCGTAACCGAGCACCGCGATCCGGGCGCCCTTGAGGGCCTTGTTGTCCACGTCTTTCTTTGAATAAGCGCGCATCAGTAACTCCTCTGCAAGATGTTCGATCTCAGGTTCCCAAACAAAGAACCCCGCGCCGGCCTGGCCGGTGCGGGGTTCCTGGTGTCTTCTCGCGCTGTCGCGCCGTCAGTCCCGGACCCCGCACCTCCCGATGGGAAGCAGGATACCAAGGGCAAGCAGCAGCTCCGGCAGTCGGCAAGCCGTTAGGTAATTGACTGATCGGTCGTCCGGGCGCGCCATTTCGTTCCGTCTTTGCTGCCTGAAGTTGACCGGTCGATAGAGCCACAGGCCCGGGGGAATTGTCAACCGCACTGCAAAAAGAATCTCCGTTAAGCTGTCGGCCGGCGTAGCCTGACAGGCGGAATTACATGTTCGAAACAACACACACGAGTGCAAGCCGCCCGCTCTGGCTGGTGGCCGAGGCAGACCTTGCCGACTGGTTGCAGGGGCAGGGCGGGACGGCGAAAACCTGGCTTCAGGAAACGGGTTTCCGGGCCGAGCGCGGTGCGCTGCAGTGCGTTCCCGGCCCCGACGGACGACTCAGTGGCGCCGTGCTGGGTCTCGGGGCGCTCGGCTCCATTGACCGGCTGGACCTCTGGCATCTGGCCGCGGCACCGGCCCGTCTTCCCGGTGGACCGTGGCGGATAGAGAGTGCCTTGCCCGCACCGGCAGCGACGGCCGCGGCGCTGGGCTGGGCCTGGGGAAGCTATCGGTTCGAGCGCTACCGCAGCAAGCCGGCTGCGGCTGACCCGGTGGCGACGCTGGTGCCGCCGCAACTGGCCGACATGCCCCATGTGCGCCACATGGCCGCTTCGCTCGCGATGGCTCGCGACCTGATCAATATGCCCGCCGCGGACCTGACACCGGAAGAACTCGGCCGGCGCGCAGTCGAGCTCACGGAGAACCACGGCGGAAGCGCGCGGGAGGTGACCGGCGCCGCACTCGCTGAGGGCTACCCGGCAATTCACACGGTCGGACGGGCGGCGACGCATCCGCCGCGCCTGATCGATCTGCGCTGGGGGCGGGCAGGAGATCCGCTGGTCACTCTGGTTGGCAAAGGCGTGTGCTTCGACTCCGGTGGCCTCGACATCAAGCCGGCCGACGGCATGCGCCTGATGAAAAAGGACATGGGGGGTGCCGCCTGTACGCTGGCACTGGCACGAATGATCATGGCCAGCGAACTGCGGGTTCGTCTGCGGGTGCTGATACCGGCCGTTGAGAATGCGATTGCCGGAGACGCTTTTCGACCCGGCGACATCATCATCACCCGAAGCGGCCAGACCGTCGAAGTCGGCCACACCGACGCGGAAGGTCGCCTGGTTCTCGCCGACGCGCTGACCGAAGCGGCCAGCGAATCGCCCGAGTTGATTATCGACCTGGCCACCCTGACCGGCGCGGCGCGCGTTGCGCTCGGACCGGAACTGCCGGCGGTGTTCGGCAACCGGCAGGCGACTGTCGATGCGCTGCTGCGCCACGGGCGCGAAATGGCCGACCCGCTCTGGCAGATGCCGCTATGGGATGGATACGACGCGGAACTGCGCAGCGAAGTGGCCGACTTCAACAATGTCGCCGGCAATGCGTTCGCCGGTGCCATCCTCGGCGGGCTGTTCCTGAGACGCTTTGCCGGTCGCGATCGCGACTGGCTGCACGTCGATCTTTTCGGCTGGAACCCCAGGGCCCGTCCGGGCCGGCCGGTCGGCGCAGAGCCGGCGGCCGTGCGCGCCCTGTACGCATTGCTGGCGGAGCGATTCGACTGACTTGGCACGCTGGACGAAATGTTTCTGAAGAACGAGCGCCGCGCCTGGACGCTCATGTACGTCGCGCTTGGCGTGATAGACGGTGGGACGGCGGCGGTGATGATTCGCACGCTGTTTGCCGGCAGGACGCCGTCGCTGGCAGTCGACCTGGTCCTGGGCCTGGCCAGTGCCGCACCGGCCTGGAGCAACCTGGCCAGCCTTGGCTGGGCGCGGGCAGCACAGGGCAGGCCAAAAGTGGCGCTGTTGTTCCCGCTGCTTATCGCGGTCGTAATCTGCATCGCAGCCCTGGCGCTGGTGCCCGCCGGGCCGGTCGGCCTGCTGCTGTTCTTTGGCTGTTACGCGCTGGCGCGTGTGTTGTGGGTCGGTGTTCAGACAGTTCGTTCCGTCCTCTGGAGTGTCAACTACCCGCGACACCTGCGGGCCCGGATCACCGGGCGGATCATGGCCAGCTCCTCGGTCGCGGTGGCCGCCGTGAGCCTGGGGCTCGGCTGGCTGCTCGAGCACGGCGGCCGCAGCGGGTATCGCCTGGCGATTCTTGCGGCCGCGCTGGCTGGGCTGGCCGGCGCTCTGGCGGTAAGGCGCGTGCGCGTCCGGGGCGAGGCGCGCCTGCTGGCCATGGAAAAGGAGCGGCTCGATGCCGGAGCCTCGTTTGGCCTGCGCGGCGTTCGCCAGTTGCTGCGTGAGGACCGCTTCTTTCGCCGCTACATGCAGGTGATGAGCATCTTCGGCAGCGGCAACCTGATGATTGCGCCGCTCATTGTCGTGTGTCTCGACGATGTATTGAAGTTGCCCGCATCGATGCAGATGGCCGTCGCCACCGCGGTGCCAATGCTCGTGACGCCGCTGGCTATCTGGCCATGGGCCCAGTTGCTGGACCGGCAACACATCGTCGTCTTCCGTTCGATCCAGGGCTGGGTAACGGTCGCCGCGATCGGCTGTTACGTGGTCGGGATCCTGGGGCACTGGCCCTGGCTGTTGATCCCGGGCGCCCTGTTGATGGGGGTTTCGATGGCCGCCGGCATGATTGGCTGGACGCTCGGCCACAACGACTTCGTCCGCCGGGGTGAGGAGGCGCGTTACATGGGTGTGCATGTCATGCTGACCGGCATCCGCGGTCTGCTCGCGCCCTCTCTGGCCATTGGCCTCTACTATGCTTTGAACGCCTTGAGCCCGGGTCTCGGTCCCTGGGCGTTGCTGCTGCCGCTGGCGCTCGTGATCGCTGGCGCACGCGGGTTCATCGCAATGCGTCGCGCTCTCGGAGCCGCGAATCCGGTTACGTGACGCCGCCCGCCGCAACGGCGACAATGCCCGGGAGTTTCTGAGGAGTCTGTTGGATGTCATCTCGCAAGATCGATAAGCGCCCCTTCTCCCGCCTCGTCGTCGATGGGGTCAAGCAGACGCCAAGCCGCGCCATGCTCCGGGCCGTCGGCTTCACGGATGGCGATTTCCGGCGCCCGCAGGTCGGAGTCGCTTCGACCTGGAGCAATCTCACGCCCTGCAACATGCACATCAATACGCTGGCCGACGCCGCCGCGCACGGTGCTGATGAAGCCGGTGCGAAGAGCACGATTTTTGGAACGATCACCGTTTCCGACGGTATATCGATGGGCACGCCCGGTATGCGCTACTCGCTGGTGTCACGCGAAGTGATCGCGGATTCGATAGAGACGGTGGTCGGCGCTCAGGGTTTCGACGGGCTGGTGGCGATCGGTGGCTGTGACAAGAACATGCCCGGTTGCATGATGGCGATAGCGCGGCTCAATCGGCCCTCAGTGTTTGTCTACGGCGGCACCATCCGGCCCGGTGCCGAGCGCCGCGACGTGGTCTCGGTTTTCGAGGCCGTCGGCGCTCAGGCCAGTGGCAAGATAAGCCGCCGTGAACTGCTGGAGGTCGAGCGCACCGCGATTCCCGGCCCGGGTAGCTGCGGGGGCATGTACACCGCCAACACGATGGCCTCGGCCATTGAGGCGCTCGGCATGAGTCTTGCGAACAGTTCTGCGCAGGAAGCGGTCTCGCGTCACAAGCTGCACGATGCGCAAAGCGCCGGCGAAGCGGTGGTCAGGCTCATTCGCCGCGGCATTCGACCCTCGGACATCCTCAATCGCGAGGCGTTCGAAAACGCGATCGTGGTCACCATTGCACTGGCCGGTTCCACCAACGCGGTCCTGCATCTGCTGGCGATGGCCCACGCGGCGGGTGTCAGGCTGAAGCTCGACGACTTCACGCGCATTGGTGCGAAGGTGCCGGTACTGGCGGACCTGCGGCCAAGTGGACGCTATTCGATGTCCGAGTTGATCCACATCGGGGGAATCCAGCCGTTGATGAAGGAACTGCTGAACGCAGGTCTGCTTCATGGCAAGTGCCTGACCGTTACCGGCAAGACACTCGCGCAGAATCTCCGGGGCGTCAAACCCTATCCACCGCGGCAGAAAATCGTCCGCCCGCTGTCCGACCCGATCAAGCCGGACAGCCACCTCGTGGTGCTCTATGGCAATCTGGCACCGGAAGGAGCGGTCGCGAAGATCAGCGGCAAGGAGGGGTTGAGCTTTGCCGGGACCGCGCGCGTGTTTGATGGCGAAGAGGCAACGTTGAAGGCGATTCTCGATGGCACCGTGCAACCCGGTGACGTCGTGGTCGTCCGCTATGAAGGGCCGCGCGGCGGCCCGGGCATGCGCGAAATGCTCAGCCCGACCGCGGCGATCATGGGACGCGGACTGGGCGACAAAGTCGCGATGGTCACCGACGGGCGATTCTCTGGCGGCAGCCACGGTTTCGTCGTCGGTCACGTCTCACCGGAAGCAGCGGCCGGAGGTCCGCTCGCGCTGGTGCGCAACGGCGATACGATTTCGATCGACGCAACCCGACGGGAGATCACGCTGGCCGTCAGCAAGGCAGAACTGGCGCGCCGGCGCAAGGCCTGGCGCGCGCCAAAGCCGTATGCGACACGTGGTGTGCTGGCGAAGTACGCAGACCAGGTCAGCAGCGCTTCGCTGGGCGCGGTGACTGACCTCTGGCCGCGCGATGCGTGACGCTCCGGAAAACAAAACCGGGCGGCTCGTGCCGTGGCCGATCGGGTTGCTCTCTTTGGTATTGAGTTGCCTGGGCTTCAAAGGTAAAGTGCGCGCGTCTTCTGGGTGGCGCTCTGCCAGCGGTCATGCGCGATTCTGCAGCCAGGTGGCTGGATAGAGCGCAGGTGGGCGAAGGGCCAGAACGGTTTCGCAGCGCTCACGGTTGCAACTGTAACGCGACTCTTGGTACGGTCGGCGTTTGCAGGCGGGCCTCGCCTGGACGCAGACGACGATAACGAAATACAAAGCCCCAGACAGGAGGGCACGTGGCCGCCGAAAGCTACAGCTATTCGATCGAGGACCCGGCAAAGAACAGTAAGCGAACGCTTGCGTTTATTCTCGTCGTTCTGCTGCACGTCCTGTTCTTCTGGGTGCTTGCGTCGGGTCTCGGTGCGAAGGCGGTACAGATCGTGCTTGGCCCGGTCGAGACCAAGATCATCGAAGCGTTGCCGGACGAAGACGACGAACCGCCGCCGCCGCCACCGGAAATCGATACGCCGCCGCCGTACGTGCCGCCCCCGGATATCGCGATCGCCGCACCGGTCGATACCGGTCCAACCACGGCCATTACCGCGGTGACCACCGAAAAGCCAAAGGTCGCCGCACCTCCGAAGCCACCGCCGCCACCCAAGCCTGTTGAAAAGAAGGTCGTCCGTGTTCCGCCGTCGACGCAGGGACGCGGCGCAAGGGCCACCAAGCCGCAGTATCCCCCGGCCTCGCGTCGAGCCGGTGAAGAGGGCACGGTGACACTCAAGGCCCTCGTAGATAAGAGCGGGCGCTGCAGCCAGGTAACGGTCGTCAAGAGCAGCGGATATCCGAAACTTGATGAGGCGGCCGTCCGCGAGGTCGAGCGCAACTGGCGATTTGTTGCCGGTAAGGAAGATGGTAAGCCCGTGGACATGTGGCATACCTTTGCCGTCACGTTCAGGTTGACAGACTGACGATACGGCGCTGAATCGACGCCTGAATTCGTATTTAGAACCACCACAGATGTTAATGATTTCGTTCGGAGGGATTGACCCAAATGGCCACTGACAGCGTACAAGTCGATAACCCCTACGGCCTGACGGCCTTGTGGATGCAGGGGGATTTCATCGCCAAGGGCGTGCTTATCCTGCTGGTACTGATGTCCGCGTATTCGTGGTTCATCATCTTCACCAAGTGGTGGGAGCAGCGCCGGCTTTTGAAACAGGCTGCCGAGGTGGAGAAATCCTTCTGGGCCGCGAGCAGCATCCGTGACGGTGTAGGCAAGCTCAGCGGCAAAGGCAATGTCTTCCGCGTCATTTCATCGGAAGCCATCGATGCCTCCGAGCACCATGGCGAGAAGATGACCGAAGAAGTTCCGCTGCACGAGTGGATCGACAACGTCATTGCCCGTGCAGTGAACCGGATCGGCAATTCGCTCAACACGCAGCTGCCGTTCCTCGCCACGACGGGTTCGACCGCGCCGTTCATCGGACTGTTCGGTACGGTCTGGGGTATTTACCACGCGCTGGTCGCCATCGGCGTGGCCGGGCAGGCCAGCATCGACAAGGTCGCCGGCCCGGTCGGAGAGGCGCTGATCATGACGGCCATCGGTCTTGCCGTCGCGGTGCCGGCGGTCCTTGGCTATAACTACCTTCTCGGCCGCAACAAGCAGATCCTTGAAAAGGTCAAGCTGTTCGCGAGTGACCTCGAGCAGGTCATCGTCAGCGGGTCGCGCGTCGAAGGTCGCGCACCGTCGGCAGCCCCCAAGGTCATCGGCAAGAAGTAAGACAGGCCTGGCGAATAGCCGGAGGCATCGACAATGGCAATTACCACGGGCGGCGGCCCCTCGGGAGATGACCGGCCGATCTCGGAGATCAACACCACGCCCCTGGTGGACGTGATGCTGGTCCTGCTGATCATCTTTCTGATAACGATCCCGGTTATCACGCAGTCGGTCGCCGTGGATCTGCCAAAGGCGGCGAATCTCCCGACGGAGACCAAGCCCGAGAACATCAACATTGCGGTTGATGCAGAGGGCAATGTCTACTGGAACACGGCGAAGGTCCCGGACCAGGATGCGTTGCTGGAAAGGATAAAAACGATCGCCGTGATGGATCCGCAGCCCGAGATCCATATCCGTGGAGATCGGGCCACCCAGTATGAGCACGTCGGCCGGGTCATGGTGATGTGCCAGCGCGGTGGCATCCAGAAGGTTGGCTTCATTACCGAGCCGGATCGCGGGATTCGTTGAGCCCGGACGGGAGAGCATGCAATGGGAATGAGTATTGGTGGTGGCGACGACGAACCGATGATGGACATCAACACGACGCCGTTGATCGACGTGCTGCTCGTGTTACTGATCATGTTCATCATCACCATCCCGGTCATGACCCATGCGGTCAAGCTGGACATGCCGCAGTCGAGTAATGCGGCCTCTGACGTGCAACCCGTCGTGATCAACATCGAAATCGATTTTGACGGCACGATCCTCTGGAACGGCACCGAAGTGACGATGGACTCCCTGGATAACTACTTCCGCCGGGAAGCGGCCATCGATCCGCAGCCTGAACTGCATATCTACCCGAACAAGCGTGCGGCCTACGATGTGGTGGCCCGGGTGCTGGCCTCCGCTCAGCGCAATGGCCTGCGAAAAATCGGCTTTATTGGAAACGAACAGTTCATGTAGAGGGCTCCGCGCGCGTGCGCGTGCGGGCTTGACGGTCAGAAAATTGTTGCTGCCGGGACGTTATGATACGTGCCGGCAGCTTTGTTCTTTTGGTAACGGACGCATTGGCGTCCGTCTGATGCGAGGCGACTATCGATGAGGAAGGCGACCTGGGTACTGAGCACGGCACTGGCGATGGCTTCGACATTCGGCGTGACAAGTGCGCTGCTGGTGCCGACCGCGGCCGAGGCGCAGGAAGTGGGCGCAAAGGTGGGCGTGCCCCTCAAGGCAGCACAGGCGGCCATTGGCAAGAAGCAGTGGAAAACGGCACTGACCAAGCTCGACGAAGCGGATGCCGTAAGCCCCAAGACCGCATTCGATCAATACAAGATCAACGAGTTACGCTGGTACGTCTACCTGCAACAGGGCCGCAACGCCGATGCCGCAAACCTGCTTGCCAAACAGATTTCTTCGCCTCAGATGCCGGCGAATGAGAAGGTTCAGCGGCGCAAGACACTCGCGCAGCTTTATTTTCGGGCCGGCAATTACCCGCAGGCTATCGAAGCGGGCAATGCGTACCTGAAATCAGTGCCCGGTGACAAGGACACGCAGATGCTGGTCGCGCAGGGCTATTACAAGCAGAAGGATTACAAGAACGCGATTGCCGCCGGTCAGCGAGCTGCCAAGGGAGCCAATCCGCCGGACGAGGACATCCTGCAGCTGGTGTTGCGCTGCAACTACGAATTGAAGGACAAGGAGGGCACGGCCAAGGCGCTGGAAGACCTTCTGAAGTATTACCCGACACCGGCGACCTGGAGTCGCTTGCTCGACGGTTATATTTCCAGGACCAAGCACGATCACGAGCTGCTCGCACTTTACCGGCTGGCGGATGACGTGGGTGCCCTGGACGATGCCCGGCATTACACCGACATGACACAGGCACTGGTCATTGGCGGATTCGGCATCGAGGGTGAGCGGATCATGCAGCAGGGGCTGGACGCCGGGGTATTCAGTGGCGATAGCCTGACCCGCGCGGAGCGCACGCTGGGTGCCGCCACGCGCAAGGCGGATGAGGAGCGAGCCGCACTGCCGGGCGCGCAGGCGCAGCTGGCCGCGGCAAAGACCGGCGACGCGATGTACGAGGCCGGCACGCTGTATTTCAGCGCCGGCGAGTATGCGAAGGCGTCCGATGCGCTGTCCAAGGCCGTCGCCAAAGGCGGACTGAGCGATGCCGATGCGGTAAACATGCTGCTCGGCGTTTCACTGGCCCGCGAGGGCAGGAAGGCCGATGCCATCAAGGCCCTCGATGCGATCAAGGATCCGGACTTCAGCGAGGTGGCCCGGCTCTGGAAACTGCACATCGGCTGATAGCGGGGAATGCGGCGCTCTGCTCGGGCTGCCGCGGATGACCGAAAGCCCGAAAACAAAGGGGCTCCCGACGATCGCCGTCGGGAGCCCCTTTTTTCTGCCCGGCTGAAGAGAAGCCGGGATTCCTTAGCGGTCAGGTGCCCGCTGCAGACCCGACCGGCATATCGCGGGTGTCGAGGTACAGCTTCCACAGTGTCCCGATTTCAACCATGCGGGGGTTGCTGAGTGAGTCGAACGCCTTGCGCGCCTCACCAGGGTTTCCGGCCCGCGTAAAGGCGATGCCCTGCAGCATTTTCGCATCATCGACGTCGGTCACGCCGCCTGCGGCCAGGCCCTGGGTGATCGCCTCGGCCGCCTTCGCGTACTCGCCCGTGCTGAAGTAGAGCTTACCAACGGCCACTTTCTGGTTGCCGGTCTTTGCGTTCGCGAGGCTCTGGGCAGCGCGCGGAAGGTCCTTCGCATCGGCCGCGGCGTCCGTGCGCGCCTGGGCCAGGCTGGCCTCGGCATTGCGCTTGTTATTGCTGTCGAAGGCATTCTGTGCGATGCCGCGCTCGAGCACCGACATGGCTTCCGTCGGAAAGCCGGCAGCGACGAGGACGCTGCCCATCTCGGCAAACTCATCGCCTTTGTTCAGCGTGCCCGTGTCTTCGATCAGGCGGTACAGCGCCCGCAGATCACGATCCGTGTTGTTCTTGTAGAGCTGGGCATTGAGCAGGTCTTCCCAGTACTTGGGCTGCGGGGAAACTCGAACGATCTGCTGCAGCGTCCGGTCGATACCGGCCTGGTCGTTGAGTTCGTTGCTGGCGATCAGCGACTGCATCAGCAGGTCTTCACTGGCCGGCGTGCCCGCTGCGATCATCGAATCGACCGCGGTGCGTGCACCGGCATAGTCTTCGCTCAGGTTGTAGCACTGCGCCACGAGCAGCGCGACACTGGTGTCCGTCGGATCGGCCGCCAGCGCCTTTTTCCCATACTCGATGGCCTTCGGATAGTTCTGCGCCTGGCCGTAAATCTGCGCGAGGGGCTTGTAGCGCTGCGGTAAGACATCTTCGGCCAGGAAGCCCGACTGGATCGAGGCTTCAAGCGCTGCGCCGGCCTTCGCGTAATCGTCTTTCTGAACGTAAACGAACCAGCCCAGTTCGTTGATCATGAATTCGTCATAGGGCTCCTTCGGCTGTACCGCTTCCGCCTCGTTGATGTACATCATCGCCGTGTCCCAGTCTTTCGCCGTCATCGCTTCCTGGGCTGCCGCGAGAGGCTTGTGTACCTCCGAGCTGAGCTTGGGGGCATTGCTCTTTTTCGCTGCATACGCGTCTTGTGGCGCCAGCGCTCCACCGGTTATCGCGACCAGTCCTGCGGCGGCCATGACGGCCATCATCATCAGCTTTGCCTTTCTCATCGTACGTCTCACTCCAGAATCAGTACCTGCGTAGCGGCATATTCTAACGCGCAGCCGCGCTCGAACCTCAGGAAAATGGCCAGTGGGCCAGCCGAAACCTGCAGTTTTCGAAGCAGTCTCAGTGCCGCTGCTGGTAAAGTGTCGTCCCAGCAGATCGAACCCGGGAGTCTTACGTGACACATGCCGCGATCACAGGCTGGGGCAAGTGCCTGCCGCCGGCCGTCCTCTCCAATGCCGACCTCGCCACGTTTCTCGATACCAACGACGAGTGGATCATGAGCCGGACGGGAATCCAGGAGCGCCGCGTCTCGCACGTGCTGCTCGAAGAGCTGGGTTACGTCTCGGCGATGCGCGCCCTGGCAGCCGCCGGGCTCGATCCGGCAGACGTTGAACTCATCGTGTTCGGTACCTGCAGTCACGATGACCAGGTGCCCAACCAGGCGTCCGGCCTGCAGGTCCGCCTCGGTGCGAAAAAAGCGGCCTCCATGGATGTCAATACGGCGTGCACGAGTTTTCTGTATGCGCTGAGTACCGCAAACGCGATGATCCGCACGGGCGTGGTACGCAACGCCGTCGTGCTCGGGGGCGAGCGGATCAGCGGTTTCATGGACTGGGAAGATCGCGGTGTCTCGGTGCTGTTCGGCGATGGCTGCGCTGCGGTGGTGCTCGAGGCCACCGACAAAGAAGAAGGCCTGCTTGCCGAGCGGCTCGGATGCGACAGTGATGCGCGTCAGACGCTGGTCGTCGAAGGCATGGGCTCGCGTTATGCCGACCTGAGCCAGGTCTACGGCGTGACACGATGGCGTTTTGAGGGCCAGGAAATCTTCAAGCGCGCAGTGATCGGCATGGCCGGCGCCTGCAAGGACGTGCTCGAGAGCTGCCACGTCACAGCCGATGACGTCGATCTCGTGATACCTCACCAGGCCAACCTGCGCATCATTGAAGCGGTCGCCAAGCGCGCCGGCGTGCCGATGGAGCGTGTGTTCGTCAATGTACATCGCTACGGCAACATGTCGGCGGCCACCGTGCCGGTGGCCCTGGTCGAGGCGCTGGAAGAGGGGCGCGTCAAGCCCAACAGCCTGCTCTTGCTGCCCGCTTTCGGTGGCGGCCTGACCTGGTGCGCGCACCTGATACGATGGGGCGAGCGCGTGACGCCAATAGGTCTGTCCGACATCGAGCTGCCGCCCTGCGATAAGACCGCGCTGCAGATTGTGCAGCAGATCATGCAGGGTCGTGAGGCCGCGAAACGGTTGTTTCCGGGTAAGGGTTGAGCGACGGCCCTGCCGGGCTGAGCGTTGATCGGGGCCCACGATGACGGCGGAGCGCAAGGCCCTGCTGCAGATCCATTTCTGCGTCGTGCTCTGGGGATTCACCGCGATTCTCGGCAAGCTGATCACGCTGCCCGCGCTTGATCTCGTCTGGTGGCGCATGTTGATCGTCGCAATGTCAGTTGCGCTGATTCCGAGATTCTGGCGCCGGCTGAGCCGCATGCCGCAACGCCTGGTGTGGGTCTACGCCGGCATCGGAGTGATCGTTGCCTTGCACTGGCTGACTTTCTACGGGGCGATCAAGCTGTCGAATGCCTCCGTCGCAGCGAGTTGCATGGCGATCAGCCCGATCCTGATTGCCTTGATCGAACCGTGGATTACCCGGCGGCCACTTGATCCGCGCGAACTGCTGGTGGGCATGGCTGCCTTGCCCGGTGTCGTACTGGTGGTCGGAGGCACGCCCGAGGGCATGCGGGCCGGCATGCTCGTCGCGGCGCTTTCTGCGCTGCTTGCCGCAGTCTTTGGCTCGCTCAACAAGCGTTTTGTCGAGCGGGGCGATCCGCTCGTAGTCACCGGCCTGGAACTCGGAGCCGGCACTATTTTCCTGACCCTGGTCGCGTTGTCCTGGGGTGGCGGCCTGTCCGTTCCCGATCCACATGACACCGGGCTGCTTCTCGTGCTGGCACTGGTGTGTACGCTTCTCCCTTTCGCGCTCTCACTGGTCGCACTGCGACACATCAACGCATTCAGCGCCCAGCTTGCGGTGAGTCTCGAGCCGGTCTATGCGATCGTGCTCGCCATCGTCCTGCTCGGCGAGCAGCGCGAGCTGACGCCGGCTTTCTATCTGGGCGTTGCGATCATCCTCGCTGCGGTGCTCGGCCACGGCGCAATGAAGCGCCGCGGCTCAGCTGTCTTGCCCGGCGCAGACGCCACCCCAGCAGTAAGGCAAGAATGACGGAATAGAGCAGCGGCTCGCGTATGTCCGCCTTGACCTGCCACCAGAAGTGCACGCAGCCGAGGATGGCGGCCGGATAAATCAAACGGTGCAACGAATGCCAGCGACGGCCCAGGCGACGCATCCAGCCGGCCGTGGATGTGACGGCCAGTGGAATCAGCATCAAAAACGCGGCGAAGCCAACCGTGATGAAGGGCCGTTTGCCGATGTCCTCGATGATTGCAGATATCTCCAGCCACTTGTCGAGGATCAGCCAGGTCAGGAAGTGCAGCGCGATATAGCCGAAGGCAAAAAGCCCGACCATACGCCGGACCTTGAGTATCCATGGCTTGTGCAGGGTTACCGCAAGTGGCGTGACGAGCAGTGTCAGCAGCAGCAGGCGCAGACCCCACTGGCCGAGCTGGTCCATGATCGCCTCGATCGGGTTGGCGCCCAGGCTGAGTCCCCCCACCGAAAAAGCCCGCAGCAGAAGGGCGGCAAGCGGCGCGGCGCAGGCGACGAACAGCAGGGGTTTGACCAGGCGTCGCCAGGCGGGCAGGGCGCGCCCGGGGCTTTGACCGGGCGTGCCGGCAGCGGACACGGGCATGTCAGTAGAATTTCCGAAGGTCCATGCCACTGTACATCGCGGCGACCTGTTCGGCGTATCCGTTGAACATCTGTGTGGGTTGCTTCGCCGCGAAAACGCCGCTGCCAATGCGTCTTTCTTTCGCCTGGCTCCAGCGCGGATGGGAGACTTCGGGGTTCACGTTGGCGTAGAAACCGTACTCATGCGGAGCCGAGCGGTTCCAGGAAGTCGGTGGCTCGCGCTCGGTAAAGCGAATCTCGACGATCGACTTGATACTCTTGAAGCCATATTTCCACGGTACGACCAGCCGCAAAGGGGCGCCGCTCTGATTAGGCAGTTCTTCCCCGTACAGGCCGACCGCGAGCAGCGCCAGCGGATTCATCGCCTCGTCGATCCGCAGGCCCTCCACGTAGGGCCACTTGAGCACCGGATAGCGCTGGCCCGGCATTTCTTTGGGCCGAAGCACGGTCGTAAACGCCACATATCGGGCTTTTGAGGTCGGCTGGAATCGCTTCAGCAGGTCCCCCAGCGGGATGCCGACCCACGGAATGACCATGGACCAGGCCTCGACGCAGCGCAGCCGGTAAATGCGCTCCTCCAGCGCGTGCGGCCCGAGGATGTCCTCGAGCGTAAACGTCCCGGTCTTCTCCGCTTCGCCAGCGATCTTCACGCTCCAGGGCGCCGGCCGGAAATCAGCCGAGTTTCTCGCCGGGTCCGCCTTACCTGTGCCAAATTCGTAAAAGTTGTTGTAAGTCGTTATATCTTCGAGAGAATTGATCTTCTCCTTCGTGCTCAAGGCGAGGTTTTTCTGGTAGTTCAGCGCTTTCGCCGAGATCGCGCCGACCGGCAGCATTGTCGCTGCGGCCGCCATTGCGGCACCCTGCAGCAGCTCGCGCCGGCCGAGGTAGACGGACTTCGGTGTGATTTCCGACGGCCTTGGCTGTGGATACTCGGCTGTTCGTTTCATCGGGTCCCCTGCAAACTGGATTCAGTGACACTTAGAGGACCGGCCCGGCCGGGAACTCATTTCATTTCCCGGCGATCGCTCGTGTCACAGCGCCTTGAGCAGTGCGGGCAGAACCTCGCCGGCCGGACCCTGGAGACACCAGTCCGCCATTTCGGACATCGCGGTCGACTCGAGGTTGATTTCGATGATCGCGGCGCCGTGCTGTCGCGCGATTTCAGCAAGTCCGGCGGCCGGATAGACGAGGGAAGAGGTACCAACCGAAAGAAATGCATCACAGCCCATCGCCGCCTCGTCGGCAGCGCGCAGCACGGCCGGGTCGATGGCTTCTCCAAACCAGACCACGTCCGGTCGCAGCGGCGCGCCGCAACGGGCGCAGCAGGGCCGTTCTGCATTCGAGGACGCGCTGCGCTCGGCGATCGTCCCTTCAATTACGCAGCGATCGCGCATGATATTGCCGTGAAACTCGATCACCTCGCGGCTGCCGGCGCGCTGATGCAATCCGTCAACGTTCTGCGTTACCAGCGCCATCGCCGGCAGTCGGGCAGCCAGGTCGACCAGGGCAACGTGACCGGGATTCGGCGTTGCAGCGCGGACCAGTTGCCGGCGCCATTCATACCAGCGCCAGACGAGCTGCGGATCGCGCTCGAAGGCTTCCGGGGTTGCCAGTTCGTGCGGATTGAATTTCTCCCAGAGCCCGGTCTGCGCACCGCGAAAGGTCGGAATTCCGCTTTCGGCGGAGATACCGGACCCCGTCAGTACGCAGACGCGTTTCGCTTCCCGCAATCGCTCCGCGGCAGCGGAAATACTCATCGACAGTCCGGCACCCGGGCTACCGGCCTCAGGCGGCCTTGCTGGCGCCGGCAAGCTGGCGCACGACGTAATGCAGAATGCCTCCGTGCTGGTAGTAGTCCCGCTCCTTGGGCGTGTCGATTCGCACACGAACCTCGAAGCGGATCGCCGCACCCGTCGCCGGCGTCGCGACGACCGTGACCATTTTCGCGGCACCGCCGTTCAGGCCAATGATCTCGAAACTCTCCTGGCCGGTCAGCCCGAGGCTCGCGGCACTTTCCCCGTCCTTGAACTGCAGGGGCAGAACACCCATGCCGATCAGGTTGGAGCGATGGATGCGCTCGAAACTCTCGGCGATGACGGCCCGCACGCCAAGCAACATCGTGCCCTTGGCAGCCCAGTCCCTGGACGAGCCGGTACCGTATTCCTTGCCGGCAATCACGAGCAGAGGTGTGCCCTCGGACTTGTACTGCATCGCCGCGTCGTAGATCGACATCGGCAGACCGTCCGGTACGTGAACGGTTACACCGCCTTCGGTGCCGGGTGCGAGCAGATTGCGCAGCCGGATGTTGGCAAACGTGCCGCGCATCATGACCTCGTGGTTGCCGCGACGCGAACCGTAGGAATTGAAGTCGACCGGCTGTACGCCATGTGCTTCGAGGTAAGTCGCTGCCGGTGTTCCCTTTGCGATGTTGCCAGCCGGCGAAATGTGGTCGGTGGTCACCGAATCACCGAGCAGCGCGAGAACGCGTGCATTACGAATGTCGGCGACGCTGCCCGGCGTCATGCTCATGCCCTCAAAGTACGGCGGATTGCGCACGTACGTTGAATCCGGGTCCCACTGGTAGATCTGACCTTCCGGTACCTTGATCGAGGTCCATTTTTCATTGCCCTCAAAGACGCTGGCGTAGCCCTTCTTGAACATCGCCGAGTCGATGCATCCGGCCAGCGTATCGTGAACGTCGCGTGGTGACGGCCAGATGTCTTTGAGGTAAACGGGCTGCCCATCGGTGTCCGTACCCAGCGGTTCCGTGTTGAGGTCCAGGTCCATCGTGCCGGCCAGGGCATAAGCCACCACCAGCGGCGGAGAGGCCAGGAAGTTCATTTTCACTTCCGGGTGGACGCGACCCTCGAAGTTACGGTTACCCGAGAGCACCGAGGCGGCAATCACGTCGCCCGATTTCACGGCCGCGGAAATCTCGGGCTTCAGCGGTCCCGAATTGCCGATGCAGGTCGTGCATCCGTAGCCGACGAGGTAGAAGCCGAGAGCCTCGAGGCTCTTCATCAGGTTCGCCTTCTTGAGGTAGTCCGTAACGACGCGGGATCCGGGGGCCAGGCTGGTCTTCACCCAGGGCTGGCTCTTCAGACCGCGTTTGACCGCGTTGCGCGCCAGCAGTCCGGCGGCCACGAGCACCGCCGGGTTGGACGTATTCGTGCAGCTGGTGATCGCGGCAATGAGTACGGCACCGTCCTTCACTTCATAGGGTGGCTTTGCCGCGACCCTGGCATGGCCCGTGGCAGCCGGGTTCTTCAGCGCACGATCGGCCGCCATCCTGGCCAGGTGGCTGTTGTAAATATCTTTTGCCAGGCGCAGGGGCACCCGGTCCTGCGGTCGCTTCGGGCCGGCGAGACTGGGCTCGACCGTCGCGAGGTCGAGATCCATGACGTCTGTGTAGTCCGCTTCGCGCTGCCCGTCATGGCGCCACATGCCCTGGGCCTTCGCGTAGGCCTCGACGAGTTTTACCTGCTGCGGATCACGGCCCGTCAGCTCCAGGTAGCGGATGGTTTCTTCGTCGATCGGGAAAATGCCGCAGGTGCTGCCGAATTCCGGCGCCATGTTGGCAATCGTCGCACGGTCCGCGAGCGACAGGCTGGCCAGCCCGTCGCCGAAGAACTCGACGAACTTCTCGACCACGCCCTTCGCGCGCAGCATCTCGGTGATCGTCAGCACGAGGTCGGTCGCGGTGGCGCCGGCCGGCAGCGAGCCCTTGAGCCGAAATCCGATCACCTGCGGAATCAGCATCGTGACGGGCTGTCCGAGCATGGCGGCCTCGGCCTCAATGCCACCCACACCCCAGGCCAGTACCCCCAGGCCGTTGACCATCGTCGTGTGGGAGTCGGTGCCGACCAGTGTGTCCGGGAAAGCACTCAGCACACCGTTCTTCTCGGCCGCGAAGACGACCCGGGCGAGGTGCTCGACGTTGACCTGGTGAACGATTCCGGTGTCCGGTGGTACGACCTTGAAATTATCGAACGCCTTCTGCCCCCAGCGCAGGAATGCGTAACGTTCAGCGTTGCGGGCGAACTCAATCGCATTGTTCTCGGCAAGCGAACTGGCGGAGCCGTAGGCGTCGACCTGCACCGAGTGATCAATGACCAGTTCAGCCGGTGCGAGCGGATTGATTTCGTCGGGGCTTCCACCAAGCGCGATCATCGCTTCGCGCATCGACGCGAGGTCGACGACGGCCGGCACGCCGGTGAAGTCCTGCATGATGACGCGAGCCGGTGTGTAGGCAATCTCGTGACTCGGCGTTGCCCTGGCATCCCAGTTGAGCAGAGCCTCGATGTCTTTACGGGTGACGTTGACGCCGTCCTCGTGGCGCAGGAGGTTCTCGAGCAGGATCTTCAGCGAAAACGGGAGACGATCGAGATCGTGACCCTCAATGGCCGGCAGCCTGAAAATCTCGTAGGAAAGATCGCCTGCCGCCAGGGACTGGCGAGTCTTGAAACTGTTCTTCATGCAACCTCCGAAAGCTGCGGGCCGGACTGAACAGTGAATTATAGACGCTCACCCCGGCACTTGGGAGCTTGGAGCCCTCAGGCACGGGCAGCCACCCGGCCCGGCCCCGAAACCGATCGGCTCATGCCCGCCTCGCGGATGACCGCGCCGCCGAGGCATTCCTCACCCCGGTAGAACACCGCGCTCTGGCCGGGGGTGACCGCACGCTGCGGCTTGTCGGTCCAGACCCGGCAACTCCCGTCGCCCTGCACCTCGACCTCGCATGACTGGTCGGCCTGCCGGTAGCGGGTCTTTACCGTGCATGCAAAGCGGGGGCCCGGTGCCTGGCCCGCGATCCACTGCGCGGGTTCGGTGTCCATCCGGTCGGCCATCAACAGGGGATGATCGTGCTGCTGGACGACGACGAGGACATTGCGCTCGAGGTCTTTCACGGCAACGTACCAGGGCGCATCGGCTGCGCCGCGCACTCCGCCGAGGTGCAGGCCCTGGCGCTGTCCCAGCGTGTAATACATCAGGCCCTGGTGTTCACCCAGCGAGCGTCCATCGCTGGTCTGGATTTCACCCGGCTGCGCCGGCAGGTAGCGGCTCAGAAACTCACGGAAAGGTCGCTCACCAATGAAACAGATGCCGGTGCTGTCTCGCTTACCGGAAACGGGCAAGGTCAGGCCGTGCGCAAGCTTGCGCACCTCGGGTTTGGACAGCCTGCCGATCGGGAACAGGGTTCGTTCAAGCATCGGGGCTGGCACCGTGTGCAGAAAGTACGACTGGTCCTTGCCCCCGTCGGTCGCGCGCAACAGGCGTGCACCACCGTCCTTTCGTTCGACGCGGGCATAGTGGCCTGTCGCGAACCAGCGGGCGCCGAGGCGCTCGGCATACTCGAAGCAGACACCGAACTTGATCTCCCGGTTGCAGGCGACATCCGGGTTGGGCGTTCGCCCCGCGGCGAGCTCCCTGAGAAATTCATCAAACACGCGTTCACGATACTGGGGAGCAAAATCTGCTGTATGCAGTGGCAGTTCGAGCTCCTCGCATACTCGACGTGCATCCTGCAGGTCGCCGGCCGCGGTGCAGTAGGCGTCGTCGCTTTCGTCCCAGTTGCGCATGAACAGGGCATGCACCTCGTAGCCGGCCTGCTTGAGCAGTGCGGCCGCGACCGCGGAGTCCACCCCCCCGGATATGGCCAGTACGACGCGATCGGCATTCATGGGCCGATTATACGGGTGATACGGGTGGCGCTTCCTCCCGCGAGGGTCGCCGTCAGGAAGGCCGATCGTTCAGGCGCTGGCGGTGATTACGGCGGGTTCGTTAATCAGGTGCTTGAGCAGCTCGCAGGGGTAGCGGGTGCCGGCGAGGTAGTCATCCACGCAGCGCAACACCAGCGGGCTGCGCAGCCTCGGCTGCAGCGCGGCGAGCTGATCACGCGTTGCCCAGCGGGTGCGCACGATACCGTGATCGAGCGGGCGGTCAGGGTCGTGAGCGATCAGTGAGCCGCTGAAGCACACCCGCAGGAAGGTCCGTTTGAGATGCTCGGGTCGCCAGAGGTAGACGCCGATCAGGTGTTCAGGCTCAAACGTCCAGGCGGTTTCTTCCAGCGTTTCGCGGATCACCGCCTCGATAAAAGATTCGCCGTCCTCGAGGTGGCCTGCTGGCTGGTTGATCACGATGCGGCCGCGCGCGCGCTCCTCGATGACCAGGAACTGCCCGTCCCGCTCGCAGATGGCGGCTACCGTGACATCGGGTTTCCAGGCCATGCGATCAATTATAGAACTTCGACTCGGCACCGGGTGATACGCGTTCGACTCAGAAGTCAACGGCGGTTGCCCTGAGTTCAGGCTGGATCAGGCTGCCGGCCCAGACCGAATTGAAGTACTCCATGTAGCGGCGCGCGACGTCTTTGTCGTCGAGTTCGACGATACCGTCCCAGCGCGAGGCCTGCTGCCGATAGGCGATGGCCTTGTTGTCGGCGATGATGAACGCACAGGGGTTGCTGCGATAGTCGGGGGCCACGTTTCGCAGATCAATGTAACTGGTCAGCCGGCGGGCCATCTGCATGAAACGATTGCCTTCGCGCACGGCTCGCGCCGGATCGGAAATCAGTACGCGTACCCGGGCGTGACCACGTGCCAGCACCAGGCGTTTGATCGGATCGATGAAGCAGTCCTGGTCATAGAGCTGGGGTTCGAGGTCCGGCGTGTAAATCGAGAGCGTGCGTTGCGCACCGGCAGTGATGTCCGCGACTGCCGCGCGGTATTCATCCAGCGTCGACAGGATGCTCCTCGTTCCGGTTACATCCAGCTTGTATTTCATTTGCCTGCCCGATCCACAGCCGCATCCGTTTATGGGGTATGCCCGCTTCGTCGAATTCCGGCCCTTCTGCCCGGAAACCCAACCGCTCGTAAAATCCCATCGCGGTCGTTTGTGCGTTCAGATACGCTTGCGTGAATCCTGAATCCCGTGCCAGGTCCACCAGGTAGCGCATCAGCGCGCCTCCGACCCCGGTGCCGCGATACTTCTTCAGTACTGCGACGCGCCCAATCTTACCGCTGGCGTCGAGCCGGCCAGTGCCGACTGCGTCACGGTTCCGGGTCAGGGCCAGCACGTGGCGGCAGTGCGGATCGGACTCGTCCCATTCTTCGTCTTCGGGTACTTGCTGCTCATCGATGAACACGGTTCTACGCACCGCTTCGATGGCGGTCCGATCGGCCTGCCAGGTAGCTGGCACGACGACAAAACCGGTGTCGTGATCGTCCACGTGGCCGCTCCGTCGATCGTTCAGATGCTGCGCGCGAGCTGGCTCGCGAGACCGATATAGCTCTGCGGCGTCAGTGCCCGCAGGCGTTGCTTCTCCGCCTCGGGAATCGGCAATCCATCAACAAATGTGGCGATGGCCGCGGCATCGATCCTCTGACCCCGTGTCAGGGTCTTGAGCTGCTCATACGCTTCCGGAACGGCATATCGGCGCATGACCGTCTGTATCGGTTCGGCGAGCAGTTCCCAGTTGGCCACCAGGTCGCTCGCCAGCCGGTCCCTGTCGATCGCCAGGCGCGCCAGGCCCCGGGAGACGGACTGCACGGCGATGTCCGAATGGGCAAGCGCGACGCCGATGTTGCGCTGAACCGTGGAATCCGTCAGGTCGCGCTGCCAGCGCGAAACCGGCAGCTTGTCCGAGAAATACCGCAGCAGGGCCGTCGAAATGCCGAGGTTTCCCTCGGCGTTCTCGAAATCGATCGGGTTGACCTTGTGCGGCATCGTCGATGAGCCGACTTCACCGGCAACGATTTTCTGGCGGAAGTAGCCGAGCGAAACGTAGCCCCAGAAGTCGCGGCACAGATCGAGCAGGACGCCGTTGCAGCGCGCCAGCGCGTCGAAATACTCAGCCATCCAGTCGTGTGGCTCGATCTGCGTGGTGTATGGATTGAAAGTGAGCCCGAGTGACTGCACGAACTGGCGCGACAGATTGGCCCAGTCAATATCCGGATAGGCAGCCAGGTGCGCGTTGAAATTGCCCACGGCACCGTTCATCTTGCCCAGAATCATGACGTCTGCGAATGCCTTGCGCGTGCCGCGCAACCGGTTGACGAACACGGCGACTTCCTTGCCGAGCGTCGTCGGTGTCGCCGGCTGCCCGTGGGTGCGCGCCATCATCGAGTCGTCTGCATGGGCATGCGCCATGGCACGCAGTGCTTCAGTCAGTGTATCGAGATGGGGCAACAGGACTCGGTCGCGGGCTTCCTGGCAGAGCAGGGCGTAGGCGAGGTTGTTGATGTCCTCTGAGGTGCAGGCGAAATGCACGAACTCCAGTCGTGGCTTCCAGGCGTCGTGCTTTGCCAGCGCACTCTTGATGTGATATTCGATTGCTTTCACATCGTGGTTTGTCTCGCGTTCATAGTCCTTGACTGCGACCGCATCGGCCTGGTCGAAACCGCTGACCAGTTCGTCCGCGGCCTGCAGGTCCTGCTCGGTAAGGCCCTTTAGTTCCGGGATGCCCGGATGGGCCGCCAGCGCGCGCAGCCAGGCAATTTCCACGCGCACCCGGGCCCGGATCAGACCCGCCTCACTGAACAGGGCACGCATCTCGGCACAGCGTGCGGCGTAACGGCCGTCGACGGGAGACAAGGCAGTCAGGGTGGTAGCGCTCATGCGGGCCGATCCCGAGGTGGTACGATTCCTAATGATAACGCAGGCGCCCCGCCGGGGGCCGTCGGCAGGCCGATTCCAGGAGCAGCCGTTGATGCCGGCAGATGATCAAACGCGCACGGAAACCGACAGCATGGGCGAAGTACGCGTACCCCGCGACGCGCTCTGGGGCCCGCAGACCCAGCGGGCCGTCGAGAACTTCCGGATCAGCGGTTTGCGACTGCCACGGGATTTCATTCGGGCGCTCGGATTGATCAAATGGGCCGCTGCCCTCAGCAATTCGGAACTCGGCGTCCTCGATCCGGTTCGCGCCGCCGCCATCCAGGCGGCCGCACTCGAGGTGGCCGGTGGGGCGTGCGATGCGCAGTTCCCGGTTGACATATTCCAGACCGGTTCGGGGACCAGCAGCAACATGAATGCCAACGAGGTCATCGCGACGCTGGCATCGCGATCCGCCGGAGGCGCCGCGATTCACCCGAATGACGAGGTCAATCGAAGCCAGAGCAGCAACGACGTGATACCCACCGCGATCCACGTCTCGGCCTGCCTGGCAATTCGAGAGCGCCTGATGCCTGCGTTGCAGGCACTGGCTTCGGCGATCAAGGAAAAGTCAATCGAGGTCACCGGCATCGTCAAGACCGGTCGCACGCACCTGATGGATGCGATGCCGCTGACTCTGACACAGGAACTCGGCGGCTGGCAGGCCCAGATCGAACAGGCCATGCATCGCCTGGAGGACACGGACGCGCGGCTGCGCGAGCTCGCTCAGGGTGGCACGGCCGTTGGCACCGGGGTCAATGCCGATCCGGCGTTTCCCGGGTTGTTTGCGACACATCTGAGTGAGAAGACAGGCATCGCGTTTCGTCCCAGCGAGAACTTCTTCCGTTCAATCAGTTGCCAGGACACCGCGGTCGAGTTGTCAGGACAATTGCGAACCCTGGCCGTCGGCCTGATGAAGATTGCCAATGACCTGCGCTGGATGAACAGCGGCCCGCTGGCGGGCCTCGGGGAAATTGCCTTACCGGCGCTGCAGCCCGGAAGCAGCATCATGCCGGGCAAGGTCAACCCGGTGTTCCCCGAAGCCGTCGCCATGGCAGGGGCGCAGGTCATCGGCAATGACACGACGATTGCCATTGCCGGGCAGTCGGGAAATTTCCAGCTCAACGTGATGCTGCCGGTCATCGCCTGGAACCTACTGCAAAGCATTGACCTGCTTGCCAACTCCGCATCCGGCCTGGCTTCCAGGGTGATCAAGGGCTTCGAGGTCAATGCGGCCCGGCTGGACGAGGCGCTGGAGCGCAACCCAATGCTGGTAACGGCGCTGGCGCCGGTCATCGGTTATGACGAGGCCGCGGAGATTGCGAAGCGGGCCTACGCGCAAGGCCGACCGGTCTACGAGGTCGCGGCGGAAGTGACCGGCCGTGACCGCGATGAAATGCGCTCTCTGCTCGATCCGCACCGGCTGACGCAAGGCACGAGCAACGGGAAAAGGAGCGCTGATTGACGGCCGGGCAGAGCAGGGAAGCCGAGCGGATGCGGGCGCTGGTTCGCCGGCGACTCCATGGCACGCAGCCCGGCGGAGATCCGCTGTTGCCCTGGATCAGCGGATTGACTGAGCATCAGTCGGCGCGCCTGAAGAAACTCCTGCCCTCGCGCCTTTCACGAGCGGCGGTGCTGGTCCCGCTGGTGGATCGACCCGAAGGCATGACCGTGCTGCTGACCCGGCGCGCCTCGCACATGAACAAGCATGCGGGGCAGATCAGTTTCCCCGGTGGACGGATTGAATCCCAGGATGCAGGTCCGCTGGAGGCCGCGCTGCGCGAAACCCGCGAGGAGGTCGGTATTGGTTCCGAGTACGTCTCGCCGGTAGGCTACCTGCACGATCACCTGGTCGTCACGGGTTACCTGGTCACGCCGGCGGTCGCGATCGTGCAGCCCGGCTTCGCATTGCAGCTTGATCCCACCGAGGTCGCCGACGTGTTCGAAGTGCCGCTGCGTTTCATTCTTGATCCCGCCAATCACGTCAGGCGCGAGCGTCGCTTCGCCGGTTTGACCTTCGGCGTGTATGACATTCCTTTCCAGGCCCACAATATCTGGGGCGCCACGGCGGGCATGTTGATGTCGCTCTACAAGGTGCTGAGCGAATCATGAGTGAGCCACTTCGGCGTCTGCTCGCCATCATGCAGCGCTTGCGCGACCCGCAGGACGGCTGCCCGTGGGATCGCGAGCAGACCCGGGAGTCGATCGCACCACACACGATCGAAGAGGCGTACGAACTGGCCGATGCAATCGGGCGGAACGACACGGACGACGTGCGTGACGAACTCGGTGACCTGCTCTTCCAGGTTGTCTTCCAGGCGCAAATTGCCAGCGAGCGCGGGTTATTTGATTTCGACGCGGTGACCAACGGCATCTGTGACAAGCTCGAGCGCCGCCATCCACACGTCTTTGGCAACCAGCGCCTCGCGACGGCGGCCGAGCAGTCCCGTGCCTGGGAGGCACACAAAGCAGCGGAGCGTCTTGAAAAGCAGAGGGGGCAGCAGGGGAGCCGGCTCGATGGCGTCGCGCACGCGCTGCCTGCGCTGAGCCGTGCGGGCAAGCTGGGGCGGCGGGCAGCCGGTAGCGGGTTCGACTGGCCGGACGCCCAGGCGGTACTGGCCAAGGTGCGCGAAGAGATCGACGAAGTCGAAGAGGCGATCGACGCCGGCCAGCCGGCACACCTGCAGGAGGAACTCGGTGATCTGCTGTTTGCCGCTTCACAGGCCGTCCGGCGTTGCGGCTTCGACCCGGAGAGTGTGTTGCGTGATGCAAACGGGAAGTTTGAACGCCGCTTTCGCCACATGGAGGCGGCACTCGCCAGGCGCGGACTCAGGCCTGAAGACGTCGACATGCAGGAACTCGACGCACTCTGGGTGGCCGCCAAGCAAGCCGGTGCCTGATTCGCGCACACGCTGGCCTGGATCGGACCGCCAGTGAAGGAGCAAACCGGGGCACGGGCCGCCCTGGCCTCGCTGCGCCAGCAGCTGGACCAGTGCATGCTGCGCGACCGTCGACGACTGCTGCGTACGATCGATCGGATCGCTGCGCGGCCGCGACCACCCGAAGCAAAGGAGATGGCGCGACTGGAAAGCGCTGTGCAGTCTTCACTCGAGGAAGTCGCAGCCCGCCGAGCGAGAGTGCCGGCGATACATTTCGACGGGAGCCTGCCCGTGCACGCTCGACGCGACGTGCTGGCCCGGACGATCAACCGCTCTCCGGTCACGATCGTCAGTGGCGCCACCGGCAGCGGCAAGAGTACCCAGCTGCCCAAGATCTGCCTGGAGCTGGGTCGCGGGGTGACCGGCATGATTGCGCACACTCAGCCCCGGCGCATTGCCGCGCAGGCGCTGGCGAACCGCATCAGCGCCGAGACCGGCACGGTGTGTGGAGACCGGATCGGCTACCAGGTCCGGTTTGTCGACCGGACCGGGCCAGGAACGCTCGTCAAGCTGATGACCGATGGTCTGCTGCTGCGCGAACTCGAACGCGATCCCTGGCTCGAGCGCTATGACACGCTGATCATCGACGAGGCGCACGAGCGAAACCTGAACGTCGATTTCCTTCTGGGCGTGTGTCAGCGACTCACTCGTCAACGACCCGAACTGAGGATCATCGTCACGTCCGCGACCATCGAAACCGACCGGTTCGCGGAGTTTTTTGAATCCGCTGCCGTCGTCGACGTCGAGGGACGCGGCTACCCGATTGAATTGCGATATCGACCGCTGGCTGTCACGGACGAAGATTCACAGTCGCTTTCGGACGCTGTGAGGGCCGCCCTGGACGAACTGGCGCAAAGCACGGCCGGGCAGAAAGGTGATGCGCTGGTCTTTCTGCCAGGCGAGCGCCAGATCATGGATGTCCGCGATCAACTGAGCGGCGCCGGAGCGCCGGGCTGGGACGTCCTGCCATTGTTCGCGCGACTCTCGGCGCAGGAGCAGGAGCGCATCTTCGCGCCACACGTGAAACGCCGCGCGATCCTGGCGACTAACGTTGCGGAGACCTCGCTGACGATCCCGGGCATTCGCTTCGTCATCGATTCGGGCCTGGCGCGGGTAAGCCGTTACAGTCCGCGCGCGAAGTTTCAGCGTCTGCCGATCGAGCCGATTTCCCGTGCCAGCGCCGATCAGCGCATGGGACGCTGCGGACGAGAGGGCGAAGGCATCTGTATTCGACTGTACGCCGAAGAGGACTACCAGGCCCGCGAGCAGTACACGCAGCCCGAGATCCTGCGCACTAACCTCGCGAGCCTGATCCTGCGAATGGTCGCGCTCGGGCTCGGGACGCCGGAGGATTTCCCGTTCCTTGATGAGCCGGACAACCGCTTACTCAATGACGGCTATCGGCTGCTGCAGGAACTCGTTGCCGTCGACGGGGATCGCAGGATCACGCGGTTGGGTCGCCACATGGCGGCATTGCCGGTTGACCCGCGCCTGGCCCGGATGCTGGTGGAAGCCGGTCGCAGCGGCTGCCTGGCCGAGGCCCTGGTAATCGCCGCTTTTCTGAGTATTCGCGACCCGCGCGAACGCCCGATGGAAAAACGGGAGGCCGCTGACGAAAAGCACGCACTGTTCGCCGATGAGCGTTCTGACTTCGTCGCGATCCTGAACCTTTGGGAGGCCAGTCAGTCGCCGTCACTGGCCAGCCGGCGGGAGTTCCGCGGCTGGTGCAAGACACATTTTCTCAGTTACCTGCGGATGCGGGAGTGGCAGGACCTGCAGGGACAACTGGCCGACATCGGCATCGGCGGCGCGAACGAACGCCGGTCGCGCCGCAGGAATGAAGCGCCCGGCCACGACGGCGCCCGGCCAGTCTCGATGGCCGTTCTTCACCAGGCAATCCTGACCGGGTTTCTCGGTGGCATGGGTGTACGCGACGATGACGGGAGCTACCTCGGCGCCCGGGATACACGGTTCGTGATCGCTCCGGGTACGCCGCTTCAGCGCCGCAAGCCGCGCTGGGTGGTCGCCGCGAGCCTTGTCGAAACCGGTCGTTTGTATGCGCGCACGGTCGCACAGGTGCAACCCTCGTGGATCGAGTCCGCGGCCGCCCACCTGGTCAGGCGTAGCTACGAGGATCCCGAATGGATTGCCGATCGCGGCATGGTGATGGTTCGCGAGACCGTCAGTTTATACGGGCGCGTACTGAGCAGCGGACGACGGGTAAATTTCGCGAGCGTGGACCTGCCGGCCTGCCGGCGCATTTTCGTCGCCGAAGCCCTGGTAGCTGGCCGGTCGGACCTGCGCTACGATTTTCTGGAGCGAAACGCCAGCAGGAAAGCGCAGATCGAACAGCTCGAGGCCCGATTGCGGCGACGCGACCTGTTGGCGATGGACGACGCGTTGACCGAGTTCTACCTCGCGCGGTTACCCGACGACATCGCGAGCAGCCGCGATTTCACACGCTGGTGGCGGCAAAAAGCAACCCGCGACCCGCACTGGCTGGATGCGCCGGACCGCGTCCTGCTCGCCCGCGAGATACCCCCGTTTGATGCACGGGATTATCCCGACCGGTTCGATGTGAGCGGTAACGCACTGCCGCTCAGCTATGTCTTTGACCCCACTCGCGAGGACGATGGTGTCAGCCTCGACGTACCAGCGCTGCTGCTGCGGGACCTGGACGAGGCCCGGCTGTCATGGCTGGTCCCGGGGCTGCTGGAGGAAAAAGTCACCGCATTGCTGCGGGCCTTGCCCAAGAATACGCGACGGGAACTCGTGCCGATTCCCGCTGCGGCCCGTCGCTTTTGCGATGCCCGGGCTGCATGGCGCGAAGGTTCTCTGTTCGCGGCACTTGCGGAGTTTGTCGTTCGCGAGACCGGCATGCCCTGCACGGCGCAAGACATTGCGGCGGCCCCGTGTCCTGCTCACCTGCGCATGAACCTGCGCGTTCGGGACAAGGGCGGAAAACTGCTCGACGTCGGGCGGGAACTGGCACCGTTGCGACGCGAACTGCGCGCGGCGATTGGCGAGCTGCCGGCTACCAGCGGTGCCCACGACTGGCACCGGGATAGCGTGCGTCGCTGGGACTTTGGTGACATACCGGAGGCGATTCGAGTTCGCGAGGCCGGGGTTGACCTCACCATGTATCCGGGTCTCGAGGACACTGGCAAGGCCGCCAAACAGCGACTTTTCTCCGGTCCGGCGGCCGCGCAACGGGCTACGTGCCGCGGCGTCGTTCGCCTCGCCGCGCTGGCGCTGCCTCAGCAATGGTCGATGGTCCGCCAGGCCGCTGAGCACGACACGGAACTGCGGCTGCTGGCCATACTGACCAAAGACGGCCGCCAGTTGTTCGCAGACATCGCCGATCGGGCGATCTCGGACGCCGTTCTCGGGGATGCGCAGGATCCACCACGCACCCAGGTGCAGTATCAGGCAAGGCTCGAGCAGGGCAGGTCGGAGATCGTCGAGGCCGGTGAGAGGATCATTGGTAACGTCCGCCGGACGCTGTTGGCGTTAAAGCAACTGCGCGGTCAGCTCGATGCGCCGGCTTTGCGCGGATACCCGCAGGGCATTCAGGCGATCACGAGCCAGGTCGAGCGCCTGATCGCACCGGGATGGGTGCGCACCGTGCCTGCCCCGTGGTTCGAACGATTGGCGAAATACCTGCAGGCGGCCGGCCGCCGGGCCGAACGCATGGCCGGGGATCGCACACGCGACCTTCGACTGGCGGGGGAACTGGCGCGGTATCAGCAGGCGTACGACGCGCTGGCGAACGCCGCGGATCCGGACGGACCACCCGCGCCCGAACTCGAACAGTTACGGTGGATGATCGAGGAGTTCAGGCTCTCATTGTTCGCGCAGAATCTGCGCACGCTCGCGCCGGTGTCTGCAAAGCGCCTCGATGAGGCCGTAAGTCAGGCCCGCAGGGAGGCCGGACGGGCCTGAGCACGGATCCTCACCCGTGCCGCCCGGAATGGCAGCACGGGCTCATCTGTCAGCGTTTCGGCGGTTCGAAAAACGGTTTGATCAGGTCGAGTGGCAATGGGAAAGCGATCGTTGTCGTCTTGTCGTTGGCAATGTCGGTGAGCGTCTGCAGGTAGCGCAGCTGCATGGCCGAGGGTTCCTGGCCGAGCATCGCGGCCGCCTCGACCAGCATGCTGGCCGCCTGCTTCTCGCCTTCGGCATGGATGACCTTGGCGCGGCGCGTGCGCTCAGCTTCCGCCTGCTTCGCCATCGCGCGGATCATGCTCTCATCGAGATCGACATGCTTGATCTCGACGTTCGAGACCTTGATACCCCAGGCATCGGTGGCGGCATCGAGAATCACCCGGATATCCGCATTGAGCTTGTCACGCTGGGTGAGCATCTCGTCGAGTTCGTGCTGACCGAGCACGGAGCGAAGGGTCGTCTGCGCCAGCTGACTGGTGGCTTCAAACGGGTTGGCCACCTGGATGATGGCCTTGGCCGGATCAACGATTCGGAAATACACGACCGCGTTGACCTTGACCGACACGTTGTCCCTGGAAATGACGTCCTGGGTCGGAACATCGAGCACCACCACGCGCAGATCGACCTTGACCATTTTCTGTATCAGCGGGATCAGGATGATCAGGCCCGGCCCTTTTACGCCGGTGAAGCGGCCAAACGTGAACACGACGCCACGTTCGTACTCGTTGAGAATCTTGAAGATCTGCGTGAGCAGACCGATCAGGGCGATCGCAGCGAACGCAATAATTGCAAAATTGGGCATCTATGGGTCTCCGGGTTCAGTCATCGATCGGCTCAACTTCAAGGGTCAGTCCATCCATCCTGCGTATCCTGACCCGCTGACCTTTTCGTACGGGCCGCTGACTCACAGCTTGCCAGATCTCACCGGTCACGCGAACCGCACCGTGACCGGCAAAGGATTCGACGGCCTCGGCCTCGTGCCCGAGCAGTGCTTCGGCCCCGCTGACCACGGGGCGCATCCGGGCGCGGACCGCGAAAGCGACGATGCCGACCAGCAGTAAGGCGCCGGCCAGTGCCATCAGCCCGATGACCTGCCAGGCGATGCCAAATCCCGGAATGTCGTTATCCAGCAACATCACCGAGCCGATCACGAACGCAATGATGCCACCGAGGCCCAGCGCCCCGAACGAAGGCACAAAGGTCTCCGCTATGATCAGCACGACGCCGAGCAGGATGAGTCCAAGACCCGCGTAATTAACCGAGAGCACCTGGAACGCGAACAAAGCCAGCAGCAGGCAGATGCCGCCCACCACACCGGGCACGATCGCGCCGGGGTTGTAGCCCTCGAGCAGCAATCCGTAGATACCGATGAGCATCAGCAGGTAGGCGACGTTCGGATTCGTGATCATCGACAGAAGGTTAGTTCGCCAGCCCGGCTCGACTTCGGTGACCGGCAGGCCGGCCGTTCGAATCTCGACATCGCTGGTACCGAGCTTGACCGTGCGCCCGTCGGCGGCTTTGAGCAGCCCCGGCAGGTCCTCGGCAACCAGGTCGATGACGCCGGCCTCGAGCGCCTCGTTGGCCGAAAGGCTCGATCCTTCGCGCACCGCTCGTTCGGCCCAGTCCGCATTGCGGCCCCGTAATTCAGCCAGGCTGCGAATGTAGGCCACCGCGTCGTTGACGACCTTGCGCTCCATTGCGCTGCCGGGCAGTGGCACGGGCGCTTCATCGTCCCCCTCGGGCTTGCTTGGCTCGCGGCCGGTCTCAAATGGCGATTGCTTCTCGCCACCTGACCCGCCCATCTGCACCGGTGTGGCGGCACCTAAGTTGGTAGCCGGCGCCATTGCGGCCACGTGCGTCGCATACAGAATGTAGGTGCCGGCGCTCGCGGCGCGCGCGCCACCGGGCGACACGTAACCAATCACGGGGAGCGGGGAGGCGAGGATCGCCTGCACCACGTCCCGCATCGCGGTGTCGAGACCGCCGGGTGTGTCGATACGCAGGACGACGAAATCGGCGCCATTGGCCTGCGCCTCTTCGAGACTGTGAATGAAGAAGTTACTGGTCGCCGGGCCGATGGGCCCCTCGATCGGGATCAGCACGCCGCCGCCGGATTGCGCTTCGCCGAGCGGAATACACAGCGCGGTCAGCATCAACACGAGCGCCAGCCAGCCAGAACGTCTGGCCGTCAATGAGCCTGTTCGCATACCCGGATTGTACCAGTGACCCGCCGTCCGTACGGACCGTCTTATACTGCGCGCTTGTTCGCCACCGGAGCGCCCCATGCTTTTCTGCCGAGTACGCCGATTGCCTGCCGCGTCCCTGCTTGCCTGCGCTGGCGCCCTGGCGCTGCAGGCCGGTGCCGAGCCGCAGCCGGCACCCTTACCCGTTCAGGCCACAGAGGTGCCACCGGGCGAGGTCGCGAGCCCACCGCCGGTCACACTCGAGGTGATCGAATTACGCGGCGGGTTCCAGGTGCTGCGCGGCGGCGGCGGCAACGCCGCGCTCTGGTCGGGCCCCGACGGTGTCGTGCTGGTGGATGACAAGCTTGACTCGGTAACCCCCGAACTGCTTGCGACGGTCAACCGGATCGCACCGGGCGGCATTCGCTTTGTGATCAACACGCACTGGCATTTCGACCACACCGGGGCCAATGAACCGATCGGGCGGGCAGGTGGCGTCATCATTGCCCACGAGAACGTACGGTCCCGCATGAGTGCAGGGCAATTCATCGAAGCCGTCCAGCGCACGGTTCCGGCGGCGGACCCGGCGGCCCTGCCGGTCGTGACGTTCGCCGATGCAGTCTCCATGCATCTCAATGGCGATCGTCTCGACGTCGTGCACCTGGCGGAGGCGCACACCGACGGCGATGCCGTGTTGTGGTGGCGAAATGCGAACATCGTTCACGTCGGCGATATCTTCTTCAACGGTTCGTACCCGTTCATCGACACCAGCAGCGGCGGGTCCCTGGCGGGACTCGTCGCGGCGGTCGAGATTGTGCTGGCCCGCGTGGATGAAGAGACGATCGTGATCCCGGGGCATGGCCCGATCGCGAACCGCGCCGACCTGGAGGCCTACCGGGACATGGTGGTCGAAATCGGCCGGCGCGTCCGCGAAATGATCGAACAGGGGCACACGCTGGATGAGGTGCTTGCCGCAAAACCCACGGCGGCCTATGACGAACGCAACAGCAGCAGCTTCATGCCGCCGGAGAAATTCATCGGCATCCTTTACGGAGATCTTTCCGGCAGTGACCGTGCCCGGTAGCCGCCTCACCCCAGTCTGAAATCAATCCCCTGTGCCAGGGGAAGGTCGTTACCCCAGTTAACGGTACAGGTCTGGCGCCGCATGTAGGCTTTCCAGGCGTCCGAGCCGGACTCGCGACCGCCACCGGTGTCTTTCTCGCCGCCGAATGCGCCACCGATCTCGGCGCCGGACGTGCCGATGTTGACGTTGGCGATCCCGCAGTCCGATCCCGCAGCGCTGAGGAACCTTTCGGCGTGCTGCAGCCGGTCCGTGAAGATCGCCGACGACAGTCCATGATCGACGGCGTTCTGCATCGCAATCGCCTCGTCGAGGCTCTGAAACGGGATCAGGTAGAGGATCGGGCCGAAGGTCTCGGTGCGAACGATATCCCACTCGGCGGATGCGACGATGATTGCGGGTTCGACGAAAAATCCCGGACGATCAAGCCGCTTGCCACCGGTCAGCAGGCGGCCACCGCTTTCACAGGCGCGCTGGACCGCTGCCTCGAAGCGCCCGACCGCGCCCGGGTCGATGAGCGGACCCATCAGCGTGTCCGGGGCCAGCGGGTCCCCGATCTTTACCTGCCCGTAAGCGCTGACGAGGCTCTTTTCGAGCGCCTCCCGCTTGGATTCGTGGACAAACACCCGTCGCGTTGACGTGCAGCGCTGCCCGGCCGTGCCGACCGCACCAAAGACGATTGCCGGGACCGCGAGTTCGAGATTCGCTTGCTCGTCGACGATGATCGCGTTGTTCCCGCCGAGTTCGAGCAGGCTCTTGCCCAGTCTTCCTGCAACGCGCCGGCCGACATCACGGCCGACGGCGGTCGACCCGGTAAATGAGACAAGGGCGACGCGTCGATCTTCGACAAATCGAATGGCCAGGTCGGTGCCGCCATCGATGAACAGCTGAAAAATACCGGGAAAGCCGTTGCGCTCGAGGACGCGGTTGCAGATCCGTTGCACGGCCACCGCGCACAAGGCGGCCTTGGGCGAGGGCTTCCAGACGCTGACGTTTCCGCAGATTGCGGCCAGGAATGCATTCCAGGCCCAGACCGCCACCGGGAAGTTGAACGCACTGATGATGCCGACGACGCCCAGTGGATGCCACTGCTCGAACATGCGGTGGCTTGGACGTTCGGAGTGCATGCTCAGTCCGTAGAGCATGCGTGATTGCCCAACGGCGAAATCGGCAATGTCGATCATCTCCTGGACTTCACCGTCACCCTCGGCCTTGATCTTGCCCATTTCCATTGCGACCAGGCTGCCCAGGTCCGACTTGCAGCGGCGCAATTCTTCACCGACGAGGCGCACGGCTTCACCGCGCTTTGGCGCCGGGATGCTGCGCCAGGCGATCGCCTCCTTCCGGGCATTCACCATGACCTGTTCGTATTGTTCGAGCGTAGTCGCGGCAACGCGGGCGATCACTTCGCCGGTCGTCGGGTTGATCGATTCGATGCCCGGCGCCTGCGGATCGTGCAGCCAGCCCGCACCCGCGGTCCATGTCCCGGCATTGAGATCGCCGAGTTCCAGCCTGTCCAGTAACTCGTTCGTTTTCATTTCACGCTCCCGCGGCCCGCGCTCTGCTGTCCGGTCTGTCCGGCGACGACCACCTGTGCCGAGACGTCCTTCGAACCGCTCTCGGCGTAAAAGCGGCCGAAACGATTGTTCAATACGTCGCTCAGGGCAAAGTTTTCCTGGCGGACAAAACCGGCGTACTTGCCAGTGCCGGACAGCGTGAGATCGGCAACCGCGGTGATGCCCGCTGCAGTGGAGACCTGTATCGCCGACCAGAGCCGACCGGCGATGACCTGCGGGTAAATCTTGTTGACGTAGTTTTCCTCGCGCAGTTCACCATCCTGGCGGCCGGTCACGGCCACGTAGACGATCACGACGTCCTGCAAGGTCTGCGGTACCGCGTTCTCGAGAATGCGCTTGAGCGTGTCCCGGTCGTCATTGAGCTTGAGATCGTTCATCAGCAGCCGCATCTGCGCGCAGTGACCCGGGTAGCGCATGGTCTTGTAGTCCATGCTCTGTGCCCTGGAACCGTAGGTTTCGCCCAGCGACCCCAGGCCTCCGGATGTGTTGAACGCCTCATACGAGGTCCCGTCGATTTCAATTTCCTCGCGGCCTTCCAGCGGCGCGACTTCGACCAGTCGGCCCCTGACGATGGCCTCGCAGGGATTGCCGTACTCGTTGATCAGCCCCTCGGTGGACCAGGTCAGCGAGTACTTCAGCACGTTGTTGGGATGCTGCGGCAGTGCGCCAACGCGCATCTTGACGCTGCGCAGTTCTTCGAAATGGCCGATCAGTGCATTGGCCGCAATCGAGATGAATCCCGGCGCGAGTCCGCACTGAGGCACAAAGGCCTGCGGTGCATTCTCGGCAATCCGTCGCACGGCGCGGGTCACTTCGACGTCTTCGGTGAGGTCGAAGTAGTGCGCACCTGCCTTGCGTGCGGCCTCGGCGACCACGACGTTGCAATAATAGGGAAGGCTCGAAATGATTGCGTCGACCGGGTGCCGGGCGAGGTGGGCCGCGAGCGCAGCAGGGTCGCTGGCATCGACGCCGTGCGCGCTGAGGTGTCCGAGGGAATGCGCCGCGACGACGCGACCGGCGCGGTCGGCATCCACGTCGCCCACCTGTACCTCGTAGTCACCTGTCTCGGCGAGCAGCCCCGAGATCAGCGCCCCGATCTTGCCGGCGCCGAGTATAAGAATCTTGTGCATTTTTTCTTCCTGTGCCCGGTGGAGGCCACCGGTTACCTGTTCCGACCGTGGGTGCGCATGGCGTTCCGCCATGGCGCGTAATAACCGCAATTCTGACGAAACCGGAGCGGGCCGTCACACTCAATTGTTTTGCATCGCAAAGATCCGCGTTAGCATGCGGCGACCTAACTCATTTATCCCCGGAAGATGACTGCATTACCGCCTCCTGGCGACTGGTCACCCACCAGTTGGACGCTTCGACCCGCCCAGCAACAACCGCGGTATCGCGACGAAGCTGCGTTGCGGCGTACCGTCGATCAGATTTCCCGGTTACCCCCGATCGTCGTGTCCTGGGAGGTGGAGTCGTTGCGAAAGGAACTCGCCGAAGCCCAGCAGGGCAGGCGATTCCTGCTCCAGGGCGGCGATTGTGCAGAGTCGTTCGACGACTGCGAATCGGGGCAGATTGCGCGCAAGCTCAAGATCCTGCTGCAGATGAGCCTGGTGCTGCTGCACGGCATGAAAAAGCCGGTGATTCGCGTCGGTCGTTTTGCCGGACAGTACGCCAAGCCCCGCTCGGCGGATACCGAGACGCGCGACGGGGTGGAATTGCCGACCTACCGGGGTGATATCGTCAACGGCCCCGAGTTTACCGCGGAGGCCCGTGAGCCGGACCCGAGCCGGCTGATGAGCGGCTATGCGAGAGCTTCGCTGACCCTCAACTTCATCCGCGCACTGGTCGACGGCGGCTTCGCGGATCTGCACCATCCGGAGTACTGGGACCTCGATTTCCTGACCCATTCTCCCCTGCACGATGAATATCGACGCATCGCGGACTCGATCTCCGATTCGCTGGATTTTTTCGAGGCTGTCAGCGGCAGCCGCATTCACGAGGCCAGCCGGGCACCTTTTTATGCCAGCCACGAAGCGCTGCACCTGCACTACGAGCAGGCCCAGACCCGGTTCCTGGAGCATCAGCAGCGCTGGTACAACCTGTCTACCCACATGCCGTGGATCGGCATGCGCACGGCGGAGCTCGGCGGCGCCCACGTCGAATATTGTCGCGGCATATCCAACCCGGTCGGCGTCAAGATTGGACCTGAGATGGATGCAAGGTGGTTAAAAGACTTGTGCACGGTGCTCAATCCGGAGCACACGCCCGGCCGGCTCGTGCTGATTCACCGTCTGGGCGCCAGGGAAATCGACGCCGCACTGCCGGGCTTGATCGGCACCGTGCAGCAGACAGGCATTCCGGTCCTGTGGGTCTCCGATCCCATGCACGGCAACACCGAGACGACCGGATCGGGCGTGAAGACCCGCCGCTTCGAGAATATCGTCTCGGAACTCGAGAGCGCCTTCCGAATCCACCGGGAAATGGGCAGTTACCTTGGTGGTGTTCACTTTGAACTGACGGGCGAGGACGTCACCGAATGCACCGGTGGAGCCAGGGGCCTGGTCGACGACGACCTGGCGCGCGCCTACCGATCACCGGTCGATCCAAGGCTCAATTACGAGCAGTCCCTCGAACTGGCGATGCGGATCGCCGCTTACGCCCGCTCGGGCTGAGACCGCGACCAGGGGCCAGGGCTTTTTCCGCCTCGGCAGTGGGCACTTCGCGCCAGGCGCCCGGGGCGAGATCGCGCACACTCCATGGGCCGATGCCGCTGCGAATCAACCTCAATGTCGGGTGCCCGACCGCCGCGGTCATGCGACGCAGCTGGCGATTGCGGCCCTCGCTGAGGGTGATCTCGAGCCAGCTGGTCGGAATGGATTTCCGGTATCGAACGGGCGGGTTTCGCTCCCACAGCCAATCCGGCGGCTCGACGATGCGCGCGCCGGCTGGTCGGGTAGGGCCGTCCTTCAGGGTCACACCGGCGCGCAGACGCTCAACCGCCGCCGGTTCCGGCTCACCCTCGACCTGGGCGAGGTAGGTCTTGTGAAACCCGGACCCCGGTACGCTGATGCGTGCCTGCCAGGGCCCGAAATCCGTCAGTGCCATCAGCCCCTCGCTGTCGTAATCGAGCCGGCCCGCCGGATAAACGCCGCCCACCGCAACGAAATCTCGCAGGCAGCCCCGTCCGTCTTCGGCGGTAAATTGCGGGAGAACCCGGAATGGCTTATTGATGAGTATCAGACGCATAGTGGAAAATGACGCTTGCCCCCGCGCCTGGCCTGAGTCTATTCTTCGTATTGCAGTGCAGCATGGTCTGGTTGCTGTGCCGATTTGCCGACCGCATGCCGAAACTGGAGCCCGCCTGCATTGAGACAGTCACCAAATGCCCTTGCACTCGTCGCAGTCAGCACCCGGGAGGCCGCTTCCCCAGGCGATAACCGCGTGGGTATGGGCATTGGACGCTCAACGGACGGGTTCGGCAAGAACATGGACAATGGTCGTACGGATCGATATCGGGAATTGCGGCATATTGCCGCCGTGATTCCCGGTCAGCGAAGCGCCGATCGCAGGGCGCGACACATTTTCATCGGCGGCCCGGAAAACCCGCGCGTGAGAGGCTACAGGGCCTGTCAATCGGGCTGCGCGTCAAAAAACACACGGTAATGAGATAAAGACGAGGACCATGTAATGACCAACCAAGCTGCCGTTGAACTCAAGAAAGACTGGGAGACAAATCCGCGCTGGAAGGGCGTGAAGCGCCCGTACTCGGCGGAAGACGTCGTGCGCCTGCGCGGCTCCGTCCTGATCGAGCACACGCTCGCGAGACTCGGCGCGGAAAAGCTCTGGAATTATGTCAACACCGAGCCCTACATCAATTGCCTCGGTGCACTGACAGGTGGCCAGGCGATGCAGCAGGTCAAGGCCGGAATCAAGGCGATCTACCTCTCTGGCTGGCAGGTGGCTGCTGACAACAACGAATACTCGACAATGTATCCGGACCAGTCGCTGTACCCGGTGGATTCGGTGCCCGCCGTCGTCGAACGAATCAACAACACGTTCAAGCGTGCGGACGAGATCCAGTGCTCGCGTGGAATCGGCCCGGGGCAGCCGGGTTACATCGACTACTTCGCGCCGATCGTGGCCGACGCCGAAGCGGGTTTTGGCGGTGTGCTCAATGCCTTCGAACTGATGAAGGCGATGATCAGTGCCGGCGCGGCCGGCGTTCATTTCGAGGATCAGCTCGCATCCGTCAAGAAGTGCGGCCACATGGGCGGCAAGGTGCTCGTACCCACCCAGGACGCCGTGCAGAAGCTCGTTGCCGCGCGTCTCGCGGCGGATGTGATGGGCGTCCCGACCATCGTGCTCGCGCGCACGGACGCGGAAGCCGCAGACCTGCTGACCGGCGATGTCGATGAGAACGACAAGCCGTTCCTGACCGGCGAGCGGACCGTTGAAGGCTTCTACAAGACCCGCAAGGGCCTCGACCAGGCAATCTCGCGTGGCCTGGCCTATGCGCCGTATGCGGACATGGTCTGGTGCGAGACCGGCACGCCCGATCTGGAGTTTGCGCGAAAGTTTGCCGAGGCGATCCGCAAGGAATACCCGGGGCAGCTGCTGGCCTACAACTGCTCGCCGTCGTTCAACTGGAAGAAGAACCTTGACGACGCGACAATCGCCAAGTTCCAGCGCGAGCTCGGTGCGATGGGCTACAAGTACCAGTTCATCACCCTGGCCGGTATTCACAACATGTGGTTCAGCATGTTCGACCTGGCCCAGGAGTATGTCGCGAAAGGCATGACGGCCTACGTGGAAAAGGTTCAGGAACCGGAGTTCGCGGCGCGCCAACGCGGGTACACGTTTGTTTCCCACCAGCAGGAAGTGGGAACCGGCTATTTCGACGACGTCACCAACGTGATCCAGGGCGGTGTCTCCTCGGTCACGGCGCTGACCGGTTCGACGGAAGAAGAGCAGTTCCAGTCGGCCAGCGGCTGAGCGGCTCGGGCGCGATCCCGACGGCCCGGACGGTATCCGCCCGGGCCGTTTCTTTTTCTGAACCGGCGGCCTGATAATCTGCCCCCGGCAGGTGTTACGTCACCGACTCAACCGGCAGGTAAACGGCACAAGCGCATGCACTATGACAAGATAGAAATTCCCGCGCAGGGCGAAGCGATCACGGTCAATCCGGACGGTACGATTAACGTGCCGGATCGGCCGATCATCCCGTACATCGAGGGCGACGGAATTGGCGTCGATGTCACGCCGGTCATGCTCGATGTGGTCAATGCCGCGGTGAGCAAGTCCTATGGCGAGCGCCGCCGGATTGAATGGATGGAGGTGTTCGCCGGCGAAAAGGCGCTTTCGGTCTATGGCCCGGAGGGCTGGTTCACCGAAGAAACCCAGCACGCCCTCGAGAAATACGTCGTCTCGATCAAGGGACCGCTGGCCACGCCTGTCGGCGGCGGCATCCGCTCGCTGAATGTGGCAATGCGCCAGAGCCTCGACCTGTATGCCTGCGTCAGGCCGATCCGTTATTTTCCTGGCGTCGAGACGCCGATGGCGGATTCCAGTTTTGTCGACATGGTGATCTTTCGCGAGAACACCGAGGACATCTACGCCGGGATCGAGTATCCGGCCGGCTCAACGGATGTGCAGCGCCTGATTCACTTCCTGCAGAGCGAACTGGGCGCCAAGGGCATCCGCTTCCCGTCGAGCTCGGGCATCGGGATCAAACCCGTCTCCAAAGAAGGTTCACAGCGCCTTATCCGCAAGGCCATTCAGTACGCCGTAGACCACGATCGACATTCGGTCACGCTGGTTCACAAGGGCAATATCATGAAGTTCACGGAAGGAGCCTTCCGGAACTGGGGCTACCAGCTCGCCGAGGATGAATTCGGCGCTGAAGAGATGGGCGGCGGTCCGTGGATGTCATTCAAGAACCCGCTGACCGGCCACGAACTGGTCGTCAAGGACATGATTGCCGACAACTTCCTGCAGCAAATCCTCCTGCGGCCAGAGGATTTCGACGTCATCGCGACACTCAACCTGAATGGCGACTACATCTCCGACGCGCTGGCCGCTCAGGTCGGTGGTATCGGCATCGCTCCGGGCGGCAACATCGGCGACGGGGTGGCGGTGTTCGAGGCAACCCACGGCACGGCGCCGGGTTTTGCCGGCAAAGACCGGGTCAATCCGGGTTCGCTGATTCTTTCCTCGGAGATGATGTTGCGTTACCTCGGCTGGAACGAGGCGGCCGATCGGGTCATCAAGGGCGTGGCGCGTACGATCGCGAGCAAGGAGGTGACATTCGACCTGGCCAGGCTGCGTACGGCGATACGCGCACCGAGGCGCGGTGAGGCACAGCGACGTCCCGTGCAGCAGGAACTCGAGGAACTGATCCCCGGGGCGAAGCTGGTCGGTACCCGGGGCTTCGGGCAGGCTGTCATTCGTCACATGGACGATTAAGCAGCCTTGCGTTTCGACCCGAAATGCCGGCGTTGCCCTCGACTCTCTGAGTTCCTGGTGCAGAGCCGGCAACGCCACCCGGCCTACCACTCGGCGCCGGTTGCTCCGTTCGGGGATTCAAACCCGTGCCTGCTCATCGTCGGTCTGGCGCCGGGCCTGCACGGTGCGAACCGGACCGGGCGTCCGTTTACCGGCGACTACGCCGGTGTGCTGCTCTACGAGACATTGCACGCGTACGGCTGGGCGAGCGCAGCGGTTTCTGAGTCGCCTGATGATGGCCTGCAATTGCCCGGTTGCCGGATTACCAATGCGGTCAAGTGCGTGCCGCCACAGAACAAGCCCGTCACCGAGGAAATCCGTTGCTGCAATCCTTACCTCGAGGCGGAGCTGGATGAACTCACGGCGGGCGCCGTGGTGCTGGCGCTCGGTACCATTGCCCACGCTGCGGTGCTGCGGGCTTTCGGGCTGAAGATCGGCTCGTATCGGTTTGCGCACGGCTCGGAGCACCCGCTGCCCGGTGACCGGCTGCTGATTGATTCTTATCACTGCAGTCGCTACAACACGCAGACCCGCCGTTTAACGCCACAGATGTTCCACGACGTGGTCGGGCGCGCGACGCGCGTGGCCCGGAAAGCGCAGCCTGGGTAATGACGGCAAGCCCGTTTGATCACAAGACCTTTCTGAAGAGCCTGCCTGCCAGGCCAGGCGTCTACCGCATGCTGGGCGCCGACGGCGCAGTGCTTTACGTCGGCAAGGCACGAAACCTCAGGAACCGGGTGACCAGCTATTTTCGCGGCCGGGCACACGCGGACAAGACGCAGCGGATGCTCAGCCAGGTCGAACACATCGAGGTCAGTGTCACCGGCTCGGAAACGGAGGCACTGCTGCTCGAGCACAATCTGATCAAACAGCACCGGCCGCGCTACAACGTACTCCTGAAAGACGACAAGAGCTTCCCGTTTATTCACCTGTCCTCGCACGAGTACCCCCGGCTGTCCTTTTACCGCGGCTCACGCAAACTGGCCGGGCGCTTCTTCGGTCCCTATCCGAGCACGACAGCAACACGCGAAACACTGCTGCTGCTGCAGAAACTGTTTGGCGTGCGCCAGTGCCAGGACAGCTTCTTCGCCAATCGCTCACGACCGTGCCTGCAATACCAGATCGAGCGCTGCTCGGGACCTTGCGTCGGACTGGTCTCGCGCGAGCAATACGCAAGTGACCTTGCCGACAGCATCAAACTACTCGAAGGGCGCAATAGCGAGGTCATTGCCGACCTTGGCCGACGCATGGACGAGGCGGCAGACAAGCTGCAGTTCGAAACGGCGGCGCGCCTGCGGGACCAGATCGCAATGATCAAGCAGGTGCAGGCCAGCCAGTCGATGACACGGATGGCCCGGCAGGACGTCGATGCCGTGGCAGTTGCCTCGGACGGCGCCGAGCACTGCGTCTCGGTGGTGTTCGTGCGCGGGGGGCGAAATCTCGGCAGCCGCAATTTCTTTCCGAAGGGCGGACTGGGGGAGGAGGGCGAGGCGCTTGCTGCGTTTCTGTCCCAATATTATTTTTCGCACAGGGCGCCACAGGAAATCCTGGTCAGTCAGCCGCTGGAGGGGGCCGACGCGCTGGCCGATGCACTACGCGAGCGCACCGGGCACGCGGTGCGCATTCGCCGGGCCGTGCGCGGTGTGCGTGCACGCTGGCTCGAGATGGCACGTCGCAACGCCGATCTGGGACTGAAAATGCGCGCCTCGAGCCGAGCCGGGATCGCAGCCCAACTCGAAGCGCTGGGTCGTGAACTGACCCTCGACAAGACGCCGACACGCATCGAGTGCTTCGACGTCAGCCACACGATGGGTGAGTCAGCGGTCGCTTCCTGTGTCGTATTCGGACCCGAGGGGCCCATCAAGGCAGACTACCGGCGCTTCAACCTCCGCGAACTGACGCCCGGGGACGACTACGCGGGCATCCACCAGGCGGTGGAGCGGCGATTTGCCCGGATACTGCGAGGTGAAGCACCGATGCCCGACCTGCTGCTGATCGACGGCGGTCCCGGCCAGCTGGCCGCTGCGAGGGAAGCGCTCGATGCGCTGGGTGCATCGGAGGTAGCGACCTTTGGCGTCGCAAAGGGCGCCGATCGGCGTGTCGGGCAGGAAAGACTATTCTTGGCCGGTCAGGATGCGCCACTTATACTGCCAGCGGATTCGGCGGCATTGAGGTTGATACAGCGCGTGCGCGACGAGGCCCACCGGTTTGCGATAACCGGTCATCGGCAGTCGCGGGAACGGACCCGGCGTGAATCGCCGCTGGAGGAGATCCCGGGGCTGGGCCCGAAGCGACGTCGTGAGCTGCTGAAGGCCTTTGGCGGACTGCAGGGCGTCAGGCAGGCGTCGGTCGAGGACCTCGCCAGGGTGAATGGAATCAGTCGACCGATCGCAGAGCGAATATACGAACGCATGAACCCGGGGTCCGAAGCCGAGTGAATCTCGCTGCACTGCCAAACATTCTCACCGTCGCACGGATCGTTGCGGTTCCGCTCGTAGCGCTGCTGTTCTACTGGGATGCCCCGTGGGCGAAGACGACTGCGGCGCTCGTGTTTATTGCGGCCGCCCTGACGGATACGCTCGACGGATACCTTGCACGACGCCTGGGACTGACCACGCCGCTCGGCGAGTTCCTGGATCCCGTGGCGGACAAGCTGATGGTCGCGACGGCCCTGGTACTGCTGGTCAGCCACGATCCGCGCTGGTGGGTCGCGATCACCGCGGCGGTCATCATCGGCCGGGAAATTACGGTTTCTGCGCTGCGTGAGTGGATGGCGCAGATCGGTGCCCGTGCCAGCGTGGCCGTTTCCGGCATGGGCAAACTCAAGACCATCATGCAGATGACCGGACTGAGCATGATGATGTTCCGGCAGGATGTGCTGGGCGTGCCAGTTTATGAGATCGGGGTCGTGCTGCTGGTCATCGCGGCCGTGCTGACCCTGTGGTCGATGGGTAGCTACCTTCGGGCAGCCTGGCCGGAGTTACGCAGGAAGCCGATCGCTTGACAGCGGGCGCTTACAACTAGAGAATTCGCGATTGCCCCGAGCGCCGTTTCGGCCAGGGCAAGTCCGGGCGGGAATAGCTCAGTTGGTAGAGCACGACCTTGCCAAGGTCGGGGTCGCGAGTTCGAGTCTCGTTTCCCGCTCCAGTTTCTCTGCCGTGACCCCGGGCACTCCCCGGGGTCACGCGCATCCGGGGCTAGGTGGCAGAGTGGTTATGCAGCGGCCTGCAAAGCCGTGTACGCCGGTTCGATTCCGACCCTAGCCTCCACATTCTCTTTTCGATCCGAATTCCGGTGTGTTCCAGCGCCGTCCGCGCTGATCCGGAGGTCGCACGTAATACTCTGTTTAGATGGTGGGTTTATTGCAATTAGAGGGCCGGAAAGCCCGCGTTTTGCTGCGCTTCAGTTCCGAGGTTGTCCGTTGCGTACCGGACTTACATGGGGGTATGGATAGCGAAAGCGGAATTGATACCCCCAATGTTGAAGGACGTGAGGATTAAGGCTGCCAGGCCGAGGCAGAGACCCTACAAGCTGACAGACGGGCACGGGCTGTATCTCTGCTCATCAATCCGAACGGCTCGCGCCTGTGGCGTTTCAAGTACCGCTTTGCGGGAAAAGAGAAGCTCGGCGCCTTTGGCCGCTACCAGCCGCGATCACCGGATCACGTATCCCTCTCCCAGCCATAGCGCTCAGCGCAGCAGGCGGTGGTGGTTGCCTCGGCCAGTCCGTTCGTCGCTGCGGCCGTCAGGTAGCCCGTGCGACCCGCTGTCACCGCTTCGTGCAACGCCTCGGCGATCACCGGAGCCAGGCCGAAGTCGCTCTCCGCCGCGTTTCCTCTGTAATCCGGCGTCTACGTCGCGGTGTATACACCGTCGATGACGAGTTCGGGGCCCGTCATGCAACTCGATTCGTCAGTAGCAAAAAACAGTATCGCAGGTACTGCCGAATTCGGAGGCGTTGGGCGATAGTCGTCGGATGAAACGCCAAGCAATCGCGCACAAACGACACAAATTGGCTCCTGAGACCATTGAACATGCCGTCTGGCTCTGCCAGCGGTTCAACTTAGGCTATCGGAATATCGGAGATCTGTTGGCTCAGCGAGGAAATCGGTGCTGTCAGGTAGCGGCCTCCCCAGTTCAACGTGGACTGAATTGGATCTCGGCTTCGACAGCGCTTATGCCGGCGGGGTCGAACGCAAGATCAGGGCAATCCGTCCAGGTGTCATCGCGCAGGACCCGGATTCGGGTGGATCGCCCGCGCCGGTACGTATAGGGCACTCGCGCCCAGGTGAATCTCAACGCATGGCCGTCGGGAATCTCCGCCTCCTCGAGCAGTACCGGGTCAAAGTACACGCGCCCGTCGCGCATGCGCAGGCCCAGTTCGCCCCAACGCGTGAGGATTTCTTCCTTCACTTGACCGGTCATGCCTGGCTGCCGCGCGCCTCCCTCGCTCGGCGTATGGCTGTAGGGATCGGCCGGGAAGGCGCCGTAGGCGGCAGCACTCTTGCGGTAACCCAGGCCGTCGCGCACGCGGCGGTAGTGCTTGACCAGCGCAGGCAACGCCGCTGCCTGGCGGTCGGCGGCCTCGAAGACTCGCTCCTGAACCGCCAGCAGCAACTTCGCGACCATGTGCCAGTAGATGCAGCCAAGGCCTTCGTAACCGAACATCGTTCCCGATCGTCCTGTGAAGTCGCGATGCCTGAGCACGCGCTCGTAGGCATCGGCCAACGGAGTCAATGCGTCGCCCAGGTCGGCTCCGGTTGCCTCGAGGTCGTGCCGGTTGGACAAAGCAGGCGCGAATCGCACCGTGCCGTCGCTCTGTGTCTGCAGCAGATCGGTGCGTCCGGCATCGAGCAGTTCCTTGACGATCGGCAGTTCCAGTGCGGCAGCGTCGAGCCGGTTGCGTTCCAGGAATCCCGCCAGCCGGCGATCGGGGTACAGCAGGAAGGACTGGCGGTCGGCGGTGAACAGCGGACTGTCGAACAGCGTGTCCAGCAGCGTAACCGACTCCTCGAGTGACAGCAGTCCGCAGGACAGCATCGCGACCTGTCCCTCGAGCATCGGGTAGAGTCGGTCGACGTCGGCCCGTCGGTGCGACAGGTCCACCAGATTGTAGCTGTCGTAGAGTCCGTCCTCGCGACGACAACGCTTCAGCGTGGCGTCAATCAATGGCAGGAGATCGCGTGCCAGACCTGTCAGCAAGCCCTCCGGGGCAGTAGCGGGCGATCGGCCGGCGGCGCCCCTGTAGGCCTCGGCGCGCCAGGGATCCATGACCTCGCCCACCCGGTCGAGGAAGGTCCGGCGCCCGGCCGGGTCGTCAACGACCGCCAGCGGCGTCGCGCGGACGAGTTCGCGAAGCCTGTTCAGCGCATCGAGTGTCGCGGCGGAGAGCAAAAAACTTTCTTCGGCACCGGGCAGGCTGGTCAGGAAGGTGAGGAAGCGCCTCAGGTAAGCGAGGGTCACGACGGACAGCCCATTGCCCACCAGCGCATTGTTGGCGTCGTTCCATTCGGGCCGCTGGGTGTGCAGCCACAGGCCACCGCCGGGCACGAGGCTGCCCGTTTTGGCCAGCAAGATGGTGGCCAGCTTTTCGGCGAGCGTCGCCAGCACCGGTTCGCCTTGCTCGTCGAATACCAGCAGCCCGTCGGAGCCGAGCTCGCGGGCACGTTCCTGCGCGCGTTCGTGCGCAGCAGCGTCGAAGTGCAAGGTCGATTTCGGCGTGGCGGTCTGCTCGGCGTGCGACTTCAGGCGATAGGGGATGTCGGCGAAGCTGAACAACGCCCGGTTCCAGTAGCGCTGCAGCAGTCCGGGCGCGCGCGCCTGCGCAGCCTCGAGCAGCTTGAGCAGGTAAATGACCTGGTGGTCGCCCCAGTAGCCGATGTGGCTCCAGGGGTCATCGGGATCGATCACCTCCCAGTCGATGCCGGCGCGGCCGACCCGATAGGGGTTGTAACCGTCCGGCGACATCGCCCCGAGGAAGGCCGTGATCATCGAGTCGACGTAGGTGGGTTCGCTCGGCACCAGCGCTTCCCAGTTCTGGAAGATGTCGCGCCAGTTGCCCTCGTAGTTCACAACCCGATGCCCGGCGCGGTCGCGCACGCGGATCGAGAACTTGTTCCAGGGCCGGCTGGGATCGCCGTGGCGCCGGCTGAACGTCAGCGGCAGATACTCGAGCACCAGCCGTTCGCCCTGATTCCCGAGCGCCTGAGCGGCAGCCTCTAGCGCGAAGGCACGCTCGACATGGTCCGGCCAGCTGGCTGCGACGCGCGCCAGTGCTTCACCGAGCGCCTTGTGGCGCTGACGCGCGAAGGCCAGCAGGTCGACGCGCTCGAATCGCGTGCCATCCACGAACACACCGCCACGCATGATGTTGAACAGCACGTTGGCGCGGTGGTGGGCGGCGGCCATCGCATCCCCTGAGTCCTGGAACGCGTCGGCGCGGGTCAGCAGGCCGTCGAGCCCGGCGGTGTTGCGATCACGCGCGGCGACGATCTCGGCTGGCGTTCCGCCGCCGCCTTCGAGCCGCCGGCACAGCTCGAAGACTTCAACCTGCGAACGCGGGCCGTCGATGACGAGATGCCAGTTCAGACCCTCGCGATCGATGGCGGCATCGAAGTTGACGAGGAAAGCGCCGCGGCGGCCACGCGTCAGAGTTTCGGCCTCGATACGGCCGTCGTGGCAGAAGGACGGCACCTGGTGCGCCGATAGCAGGCAACGTGCGCCGGGCGGCAGGCCGGCGTGCCAGGCAGTCAGCGCCTCGAATGATTCCTTCGGTTCGGCCCGGTCCCAGATCTTCGCGTACAGCGTAAACAGGCCGAGCCGGCCCCCGGCTGCCGCCTCGTTCCACGTGTAGGCATCACTGAGGCTGCTCATGGCCTGTGACATCGTGACCCCGACACCGGGTGGAAGCAGGTTCAGCACGCCGTCCAGCACCTTCACGGATACCGCATTCGCGCGGGCGATCAAGCGGGCCGAGCGCACCAGCCCCAGGTCGGCGGACGTGAACCATTCGTACTCGAAGTCCAGCGCGCCCGCCGGGTGCCGTTCGCGAAAGCGGATGCGTGTGCCGGACAGGTTCTTCCAGACCGATCGCTGTGCCGGCGGCTCGTCCATCCGGGGTGCGAAGGGCTCCCAGAGTTCGATGCCGGCGTCGCCCGGCAACAGGATCCAGGTGCGCGGGCCGGTGTGCGGCCAGCGCAGATGTAGCTTGTCCACCGTCTCGTAGGGAAAAAAGGCGCCCTCTGCATCCCGCCGGCCCGCGGCCAGCGAACCCCCCGTCGAAACGAACGCCCACAAGTCGCTGTCGCCGGCCAGCGTCATCAGGAACGGCGGCTGCCGGTCGTAGCCATCGATTCGGTACCAGGTCTCGTCGCCCTCGGTCACGAAGGCGCCGACCATCTCGCTCGAGTGCATTTTTATCCTTATCCCCGACCGGCCCCGTCCCTTTACCGATGGTCGAGGGCCGCCCCCGGAGTTGTCCAAGACCGGCCTCGCTTGACGCGAGACCGTTTCATTCGAACGATACGGAGCCGCGGGTGAAGCCCGTCGGGTACTCCGTGCCCGCGGCGTTTTGCACGGTGGTGTTGAGCTGCGGGAAGATGGCCTGCACGTGGATTTCCCCGATGGGCTTGGCCAGCGCCTCGGCCAGGGTGGTGACCCCGGAGGTGAAGCCGCCGCCGTTGCACGGCTGCGCGAGGGTCATCGAGTTCAACTCGATGGTGTAGGCGGTCAGATCGGCGGTGGTCGGCGTGAGCGGTGTCTCCACGAGGATCCGGCACGATCCGCCGGAGCCGTCGTCATAGACCTGACTGCCGATGAAGCGCACGGTGAGCTGCTTGTTGTCGGCCTGCTGGAACCACTCCGCCGCCATGCCGAGTTCGATCTGCAGGCGGGTCTGGCCGGTGAGCGTCACGCCCTCGTTCGGCGCGGCGATCGTGTAGCCGGGTGCGGCGGTGAAGATACCCATGAAGCCGTCGGTGCTCGGCGCCGAGGTGGTGACCACGAGGTAGATGTAGGAATCCTCGGCGGCGACGGCCTCATCGACGAATCCGCCACCCGCAAAGGTGTTGGCGTAATCGGTGAAGTTGCCGCTGTAGAAGCCCCACTCACCGCCCTCGACCGTGCGGTTGTTGGAGGCGTAGCCGGAGGCGAAGACGATCGGGTCCGCGCTGCTGGCGATCGCGGGGAACCTGAGCTCGTCGATGTACATGGTCGTCTCGGCGGTGACCGAGCTGCGCCCGTTCGGGAAGAACACGACCGTGCTGTAGGTGCCGGTATCGGGCATCACGAAGCTCAGCGTTTCCCACTCCCCGGCCGTCGTACTCGCCACGTCCACCTCGGTGGTGGCCGGCCCCGAGCCGCCCTCGAGCTTGAGCAGGTAGTTCGTGCCCACCGCGGGCGAGAACACCCGCAGCGTGATGGTCTTCTCCGTCGCCGTCAGCACCACCGGACCGGCCAGGCCCGTGATCGTCGTGCCGAAGAAGTCACCGTCGCCCGGCTTCTTGACGAACTTCACCACCGGGTTGGCGGCGTCGTTCGGATCGTTGGTGATCTCCACCGTGCCGCCGCCCTGGTTCTCGAACGGCCCGAACTCGATGCCGTCTTCCGAGAAGTCGATGCAGGCATCGCCGGTGCAGGTGCCCGTGTTGCCCGAGTCCCCGCTGTCAGCCGGCGTGCTGTAGTCGAGCTCGTCGAAGTAGAATGTCAGCTCAGTGGCCGGCGGAGCCGTGGTCGAGAACGCCGGGAACACGCTCACCCGGTTGTAGGTGTTGGCCGCGTCATAGACCCCGTTGACCGGGTTGGTGAAGTCGAACGACAGCGTCTCCCACTGCTGCGCCCCGGTGGTCAGCGCATCCTGCTCCAGGAACACGGCGTTGTTCGCCGCATCCTCGAGCTTCAGGCGCACCGTCAGACCGGCCTCCGGTGCGTAGACGCGCAGCGTCACGACCTTGCTCTCCGAGAGGTCAAACTCCGGCACCGACTTGTCCGCCTCGATCGTGTAGATCGTCGCGCCCGCCCACGGCTGACCGGTCGGACCCTTGACGAACTTCGCCACCTTGTTGCTTGCATCGACCGGGTCGTCGGCCTGCGCCGCCGAGATCAGGCCTTCGAACGGCTCGTACTTCACGCTCTCGCTCGAGAAGTCGATGCACGGCTCGAAGCAGGTGCCGGTGTTACCGGACATGCCGCCGTCCTCGACGAACGTCACGTCGTCGAAGTAGAACGTGCCGCCGCCGCCCTCGGCGCCGCTGGTGCCGAAGTCGAAGAAGATCGAGAGCTTGTTGTAGGTGAAGGCCGGGTTCAGTGGCGCCGTGTCAGGCGCCGGGTTGGCGAAGTCGAAGGTCAGTGTCTCCCAGCCGTTGGCGACCGTGGTCAGTGCCTCGGTCTCCACTGAACGATCCGGGTCCGCCGCATCCTCAACCTTCAGGCGCACCGGAATACCCGCCCGCGGCGAGTACACCCGCACCGTCATCTGCGTGCTCATCGCCGTGAACGGAATCACGCCGACCGTGCTGTTCGGGCCCGTCGACACCGTCGTGCCCGCCCACAGCTCGGCGGCGGCCGACTTCACCACCTGCGCCACCGTGTTGCCCGCATCAGCCGGGTCCGGCACCAGCGTCGAATCCTCCGCGCCACCAAAACCCAGCAACGTGTAAACCAACGCCGGGTCATTGAAGTCGATCGTGCGGAATTCGGCTTCGGCTTCGCTTACACCGATCGTGGCCTGGGCCGTGTTCCCGGATTCGGTATGCGTTGCCGTGACCGTGGCCGTGCCGACCGAGACCGCGGTCACCAGCCCGGTGGCGGCGACCGTCGCCACGTCCGGGTCGGAGGACACGAAAGTTGAGCCGGCCGTGACATCACCGCTCGTAGCGTTGTCGAAGGTTCCCGTGACGGCCAGGGCCTGGCTGCCTCCGGGCACCAGGCTGAGGGTATCCGGGGACAGTTCAATCGAGGTCACCTGCAGCGGAGCAATCGTCACGGTCACGGCTTCTGATTCGCCCGATGGCATATACGTGGCCGTGATCGTCGCAGTGCCGGCCGCGATGCCGGTCACTAAACCAGTGGCGCTGACCGTCGCAATGGCCGTAGCGCTCGAGGCGAAAGTCGAGTCAAAGCTCACATCATAAGAGGACCCGTCGCTGAAGCTGCCGATGACCGACAGCGCCTGCATGCCGCCGACCGGCAAAGCCACCGGGCTCGGTGTCACGGTGACGGAAGTCAGGCTCGCGACCTTGGGGCTGTTCGGATCGGAAGGCTGACACGCCGACACGAAAAGGCCCGCGCAGGTGGCGAGAGTGAGCAGGGCGATCCGCTTAACGAGTTCCATGAGGCGTCTCCGACAACGGTGTGCGGTGAGACCGCGAGCAGCTCTTCGAATGTGGCCGCCAACAGCGACCCAGCCAAGAAAGCGCTTTCATAATTGAATCTACACAGCGCCCGTCGGTCATGTCAAACCATGCGGCAAGGCGACCATGTTGCAGGCGCAGGGTTCATCGGCACCGGCCCGTCACTTGGCACGGCGCGCGAGCAGGTCGCTGGTCATCTGCTCGACCGTCTCCTTGTCGAGTTCGTAGAACCACAGCGCGGCTATTGCGATAATCGCGGCCAGCGCAGGGATTACACTCATCATCAGCATGATGCCGTTGATCGAACGAGGGTCCTGCGCCACGTTCGGCACGTATCCAAAATAGGCCAACAGCCACCCGGTACCGGCGCCGCCGATGGCCCAGCCGAGTTTCTGTGCGAGCGACGCGGCCGAGAAGACGAGGCCCGTGGCACGCCGACCCCACTTCCATTCCGAGTAGTCGGCCGTGTCTGCGTACATCGCCCAGACCAGTGGCGCGGTCGGCGCCGCAAACAGATTGATCAGCGAGTTGACGCCCCAGACCAGCGGCAGGTTGTCCGGGGGCACGAAATAAAAACCAATGGTCAGTGCCGCGGCGAGCGTCATGGAAAGCATGTAGAAGTTGCGCTTGCCGAAACGCCTCGAAAGCGGCGACGTAGCCATCACGCCGAGAATGAAGGCGATGGCGCCCGTGGTCATGATCGGACCGAAATAGGGCTTGCCGCCCGGCACGACGTACTCGAAGTAATAGATGCTGACGGTGCTGCGCATGTTCGCGTAGGTCAGGGCGGCGATGCCCACCACGCAAAGCACGACCCATGGCTTATTGCGCAGCAGATCACGCAAATCCTTGCGCAGGGATGAATCCTGCCGCTGCTCGGGCTGGACCCGCTCGCGAGTCATTGCGAATGTGGCGAGGTACAGGACGACCGCGATCCCGGAGTAGATGACCATCGTCATCTGCCAGCCGAGCGGCGAGTTCTCGTCCCCGCCGAAGAACTTCGCGAGCGGAAGAGCGGTGTTCACGATGATGAACACCGGGATCAGTGCCATCACGAAGCGGTAGGAGCAGACACTGGTCCGCTCCTCCGAACTCGGCGTGAGCACGCCGAGCAGCGCCGAGTAGGGAATGTTGATGGCCGAATAGGCCAGCATCATCAGGCTCACCGTTACGTATGCGTAGACGACCTTGGGGGTACCGTCGAGGTCGGGCGTCGTGAACGTCAGGATCGCGGTCACGGCCATCGGTACGCACATCCATACCAGGTACGGTCGGAAATGCCCCCAGCGAGTATTGGTCCGGTCGGCAATCGCGCCGATCACCGGATCGGTGAAGGCATCGATGACGCGCGTGACCAGCAGCATCGTGCCGAGCGCAGCCGCCCCGAGCATGAACACGTCGGTGTAGTACTTGGCGATGAAGATCGCAATCATCTGCCAGTAAAGATTCGACGCCAGGTCACCGAGCCCGTAGCCGATCTTTTCCTTGACGGCGAGCTTGTGGTCGTTGCTGCTCATGCGTGTCTCCCGGCTGAGCGGATCAGTGCTTCTTCTAGTTAACGCAGGCCTCTAGCCGCCTGGCCGGACGGCGCGAAAGCGTCTTGAGAGAAAGCGCTTTCAAAAACGAATCTAGCATGACAATCGTCTGAGGTGTCAAACGGGATTACAGCTGTTGCCTTGCTGCGACGCCGCAATTTAGCTGCGCAGTGAGCGGGTCGATTCGCGGACCGCCAGGGTTGCCGCGGACAGCTTCGCGAGTGGCGTGCGCTGATCGATCAGATCGATGATCGCCTCGGCCGCATGCTCGCCAATCTCGTCGATCGACCTGTGTACGGTGGTCAACGGCGGGATCATGAACGCGGAGGTCGACAGGTCGTCGAAGCCGATTAACGATACGTCACGCGGCACCTTGAGACCCCGCCGGTAGAGCGCCAGCATCGCGCCGTACGCGGTCTGGTCGTTCGCAGCGAACACGGCAGTGAATTCTGCGCGCGAGTCGAGCAACGCCGTCATTGCCTCGTGCCCCCCTGACTCCAGATAGTCGCCATGCACGACGAGTTTTCCGGTGAACCGAATCTTGCCCGCGGCCAGGGCGGCCTTGTAGCCATTGAGTCGCTGCACCGCATCCGGGTGATCCGGCGGTCCGGAGATGAACGCGATGCGGCGGTGGCCCAGCCCGATCAGGTAATCGGTCGCGAGGCGTGCACCGGCCGTGTTGTCCGTGTCCAGGCAGCAGATACGCTCTCCCTCGACATACCGGCCGGTGATCACGAGCGGAACGCTTTGCGAGAGATTCTTCAGTTCCTGATCAGGCAGGCAGCTGGTGAGCAGGATGATGCCATCGACTCGCCGGCTGAGCAGGTGGGCGACACAACGCCGCTCATCGCCCTCCCTCCAGTGACCGCTGACAAATAGTGCGGAGTACTTGGCGCGCACCAGGCCCGTCTCGATCCCTGCCAGCGCTTCGCCATAAAAGGGGCTGTCGATCGCCTGGGTCACGACGCCGATGCTCATCGACTTGCCGCGAGCCAGCGAGCGGGCCACCGGGTTCGGCATGAACTGCAATTTGGCAATGGCGGCTTCGACGGCCCGGACCTTTTCGTCCTTGACGCGCGCGGTACCGTTCAGGATTCGCGAGACCGTGCTGGGTGATACGCCGGCCTCCTTTGCGACCATCTCCAGTGTCACGGCCGAGCCGTTCAAAGCCGCGGCAGCACGGCGCTCCAGTTCGGATCGACGCATGCTTTGAAATCCTTCTGGTTGACCCTGTCTCTGTTCCCGCGCGGCGCGCCGCACTGCAGCAAGAGACCGCTCCCGACGAATACAAAACTTAACAGTGTTTGACAAGTGTGGAGCGGGTTCGCTAGTTTCTGCAAGCGCTTTCAAAAATGCCGGGCATCTCGAGTCTGCGCCACAGGGCGTCAGATTCGGCGAGCGCCACGGCCGTGCCGCCATGAGGGGAATACGGGCATGAGGCAATCGTCGGCTTTCCAAACACAAGACGCTGGCCCGAACGATGAGGGAATGCCCGCATCGCAAAACGTGGCGGCGCGCCGCGCTTTGCGGACTCCCGAGCGATCCAGTTTCTTACTTCAGAGCAGGCAAGCGGTGAAGATCATGCGGACCGTCACCTCGACACTGGGTTCGATTCGGCGACTCGCCGTTCTGGGCGCGACGATCGCGCTTGCGGCGTGCGGGTCGAGCCAGAACTGGAAGGACAAGAGCGAGTACGTGACGGTTGGCGGTACAGTCTCGGGCTTCAACGGCGGCAGTCTCGCGCTGTGGAACAACGGCAAGGACAAGCTCCCGATCGCCGGCGACGGCTCGTTCAAGTTTCCGCTGTCGATCGCCAATGGCGCCGACTACACGGTACTCGTTGCAACGCAGCCCGCCGGCCAGACGTGCACTGTCGCGAACGGCACCGGCACGGCGAGTGGCGATGTGAAGAACGTGGCAGTGACGTGCGAGGCCTACAGCTTCACGCCCCGGCCGTTGCCGGCCATCTACGAGACCGGCCAGGCGATCAACTACAGCCCGTACCGTACACCGGAGGGGCCCAGGGACTTCGAGGTTCCGAGCGATGCCGAGGTGCTGGAGGACCTCGGTCTGTTGCACACGGCGGGTTTCAACCTGCTGAGGCTGTTCGGAGCGGAGCCACCGGCCACCGACGTGGTGAGCGAGAAGATCCTTCGGCTGGCCGCCGAGAACTATCCCGATATGAAGTTCCATCTCGGGATCAGTCTCGGCGGATTGACCTCGTGCAGCGACACCAAGAACGACGGCAACATCAGCAACCTGATCAGCAACCTCGCCAAATATCCGAGCGTCGTCGCGATCAGCGTCGGCAATGAAACGTCCTTCTTTTCGAAGTTCATGCCCCTGGCCTGCCTCGAGAGTTACATCAGGACGATCCGCAGCCAGGTGACGCAGCCGGTCACGACGGACGACGACTGGACCTTCTTCGCAGGAAAGTCTTCCGGTGGCGGCGACCGCGTCGAGGTCAAGCCGGACACGATCCTTGCGCTGATCGACTTCGTCTCGATTCACGTCTATCCGATCAGCTACACGATCTGGGACTGGCAGCAGACCGACGTCCCGGCCGGGTCGGAACGTGCCAGGGCCATGATGGAGGAATCGCTGCAAACCGCGCAGAACTGGTTCAACGACGTGGCCGCTTACCAGTACCGGAACGCGGCCGGCGCGACGGTCAGCGTCCGCGATTCATTGCCGATCGTGATCGGCGAGACGGGCTGGAAATCCGTACAGACGAACCCGGCGTCGGAAATCGAGCAGGTGGCGGCGCTCGAAGTGAACGCCAAGTGGTATTACGACCTGCTGTACGGAAACGCGCAGCAGGGATATTCCGCATGGCAGGGATCCGCGGGCGGCCCGCCAATGATTTTCTGGTTCGAGGCCACCGACGAAGCCTGGAAGCAAATCGACGACGGTTGGGGACTGTGGGACGAGTCTCGCGTTGCGCGTTATGCGCTTTGCGGCAACCCGGCGGGTCCGGCCTGCAATGACGACCTCTACGCGGGCGCCGGCTACTATGACCTGCCGCCGTTCGAAACCATCACGTTTGATTCGCCCTCGGTTAGCTACACGTTGACCGGGTTTGCCGGCGCCGAGGACTCCCAGGTCGTGGATGACCCCACCGGCGTGGCCAACAAAGTAGCGCGCGTCGAGCGATCGGCGACCGCCGAACCGTTCGCCGGCACGGTCGTGGGTTCGGCCGGCCCGCTGACGGTCGGCAAGATCCCGTTTGACGCGGCCAATACCCGCATGTCGGTGCGCGTGTATTCGCCAGCCGCTGGCACTCCCGTCCGGCTCAAGGTGGAGGATACGGCGGACGCCAGTCGCTCGGTGGAAACCGAGGCGGTGACCACGGTCGCCAATGACTGGGAAACGCTGGTCTTCGACTTCGCGAACCCGGTCCTGGGCACACCGGCGCTGAACACGGATTACGACTACGCCCGCCTGATCATCTTTTTCAACTTCGGCACAGCAGGCGCGACAGCCGGTGCCGCGACGTACTATTTCGACGACGTAACCTTCATCGGTGGCGGTGGCATCGGTGACGGCGGTAACTTCGGTGGCATCGACTTCAATGACCCGGCGTTGGTTTACACGTTGCTGGGTTTTGGTGGCGCGGAGGATTCGACGCTGGTGCCGGACCCGGCTGATGCGGGCAACACGGTGGCGCAGGTGGTGAAGTCGGCCGCCGCCGAGCTGTGGGCGGGCACGACGGTGTCGACGGGCCCGAACAGCACGGTCGGCGTGATTCCGTTCACGGCGATGAGCACGCAGATGACGGTGCGGGTGTACTCGCCGCGGGCGGGTATTCCGGTGCGCCTGAAGGTTGAGGATGCGGCGGACCCGGATCGTTCAGTGGAGACCGAGGCACTGACCACGGTCGCCAACGGCTGGGAGACACTGACCTTCGACTTCGCCAACCCGGCGCCTGACACGGCGCCACTGAACCCGGCCTTCACCTACAACAAGCTCTCGATCTTCTTCGACTTCGGCACCAGCGGCGCCGAGGGCGGCGGCGGCACGTTCTACTTCGACGACGTGACGTTCGTCGAGGACGGCGGCATGTCCGGTAACACCGGCACCTGCTTCGAGCCGTGCATCGACTTCTCGAGCGAGAGCGTGAAGTACGAGCCGTTCGAAGGCCTGATCTCGGCGGCGCAGGCCGACGACCCGGTCGATGCAAGCAACAAGGTGGCGAAGTTCGTCAAGGGTCCGACCGGTCAGCCGTGGGCGGGCGCGACGATCTACACGATCGAGGCGGACAAGTCGGTGCCGGAGTTTGACCTCTCGGAGAGCAAGGTCGTGACGCTGCGCGTCTACGCACCGGAGGCCGGTCTGACGGTGCGCCTGAAGCTCGAGGATGCGGCGAACAACGCCGTGTTCCTGGAGCAGGATGCGCTGACCACCGGGGCGCAGCAGTGGGAGACGCTGTCGTTCGACTTCACCAACCCGGTCAACGGGGTCTATGACGCGGCCAACACCTACAACCGGGTGAGCGTGTTCCCGGCGTTCTCGACCACGGCTCCGCCGGCCACTGAGCTGACATTCTACTTCGACGAGCTCGACTACAGCACGCCGGCTGACAGCGGGGACTCGGGCAACACGGGCACCTGCACCGGCGATGCCTGCATCGACTTCTCGGAAGACGGCATCGAGTTCGGGCCGTTCGAGAACCAGGGCGGCGGCACGGTGGAGATCACCAGCGATCCGAACGACGCCGCCAACCCGGTGGTGAAGTTCGTCAAGAAGCCGGGCGACGGTGACTTCTTCGGCACGACGATCACGGGCCTGGCCGGTCCGGTGGTGCTGACGGCGACGGAGAAGACCATCACGCTGCGGGTGTTCTCGCCCGCGGTGGGCACGAACTACCTGCTCAAGCTCGAGGGCGGCTCGGGGCCGGCCACCACCGAGGTGGACGTGGCGAGTACGACGGCCGGGGAGTGGGAAACGCTGAGCTTCGTGATGCCCGATACCGGCACCTACAGCACGGTCGTGTTCTTCCCGAACGGGCGCAGCTCGGTCACCGCCGAGACGACCATGTACATCGACGAGCTCAGGTTCCCCGCGATCGCCAGCAGCGCGGACCCGATCGTCTTCGCCTCCGGCTACGCCTCCAACAACCGCACGGTCGAGGGCGGTGAGTGGGGCTTCTACAGCGGCAACTTCACCGATTACGCCAACACCTTTGCGGGTGGCGGATTCGTCGATGAGGCCGTCGCCGCCGAGGATTCCTACATCTACCTCGTGGTCACCACCTCGGCGCCGAGCACCGACGGCTTCATGGGTATCTTCACCGCCGCACCCGGCTACACGATCGCCGCGCCGAACGAGGGCGTGACGCTCACCGGCCAGACCCGCCTGCAGATCGAACTCGGCATGGCGGCGGAGTGGTTCCAGCAGGCCGACAACAAGCAGCTCACCGTGCGCTTCATCGGCAGTCAGGTCTATGACGACGGCTCCGGCGGATCGTGCCGGATCCTCGTGGAGACACCGCTCACGCCGACCACCGCCGATCTGACCGCCTACACCATCGAGTTGAACTCGATGACCCTCGCGCAGCCGTGCAACGGCGGCGGCTTCACCTCCGGGGTCACCACCCTGGCCGAGGCGCTGGCCAAGCCCATCGGGGAAATCCACGTGCAGGCCATCTTCCCGCAGCTCAACACCACCGTGCAAAACGCCGCGGGCACGGAGTACCCGACGGGCTTCACCCGCGGCTCCGTATCGTTCGAATGAGACGAGCCATTCCGTGCACATGGAGCGCTTCAAATTGTCGTTTTGGGAGATCGCTGTGAATACCTATGCCTTCAGTCGATCCCTGGCGGTCGCCACGGTGCTGCTGGCCTCGCCGGCACTGGCCGAGCAGTTCGGCCCCCTCGAGGTCATCGGCTTCGTCAAGGACGAGTACTCGTTCTGCGACAACTGTTCCTCGGGGCTCGTGAACAAGTCCGAATACGATCCGCGCGGCGTGCTGATGCCACCCGATCCGATGGTGAACCAGGGTGGCGACTCGACGGACACGGGACGCAACCTGTTCCTGATGCAGCTGACGCTGGGCCTGGCCTACGAGTTCGACAATGCAGTGGGTATCGAGGCGAAGGCCACGGGCCGAATGCGTAACAGCGATGCAGACATCTTCGACAACTGGCTGATCGATCTCTATGCCGGTGTGTCGCACCCGAAGTTCGGGTCGCTTCAGGTCGGCAAGTTCGCATCGCGCTCGTGGTCGCGTTCAGACTCGTTTGCCTATCCCCTGGGCCTGTCGAGTCCGTGGGCCGAGTCGGGGGCCGGCTACGGTCTCTACCCGGAGGCCGTGCGTTACGCAACCCCGGAGTTCGAGTTTCGCTACGGCAAGATACGCTTCGAAGGCAGCTACTCCACGGCGGACAAGCGCAAACCCCTCAACCCGGAATCGCTCGTCAAGGGACCGCCGAATCCGAAGTTGTTCGAGCTGTTCATCCAGTTCTCGAACGAAAAAAACCTCATCGAGTTGATCTACCAGGACAGCGAGGGCGGCCGGCAGAGTTCCTTCGCGAAGGGGGCGTTCTACGGCGCGCAGGGCAACACCAACGGACTCGTCTCGTCGCCGGAGTACCGGGCGCCGTCGCAAAACGTGCTGATTCTGCAAGGCAATTACTGGATGAACGAGCAGTGGAAGTTCAGTTACGGGCTCAAACGCAGCGAATGGTCGGGTCAGGCGCAGCAGTGCGACTTCGGTCCCGTATCGCCGGTCGAGAACCAGTGTTTCTGGGACCAGCCGGGCTTCAACTATTCGGACGAAATCAACAAGGTCTACAAGGCCGTCGTCTACGACCTGATGCTCGGCGCCGCCTATACATGGGACAAGTGGATCTTCACGCTCGGCGGCGTGTACATGAACGAAGCCAGCACTGACAACCCGGTCGAGTGGGGCCAGGACAACTCGGCGACTTTCCTGAACCTTGGTTTCTACCGCAAGATGCCGGAGATCTACAGGAACGTGGAATTCTACGGCGGCCTCGGCCGCGTCATGTACGGGCGCCAGGGCCCGGCGCCGTTGAGTATGCCCAACAACACCGCCTTCGGCGGGGTGGACCCGCGGGTCAGCGAGTCGGGCAACTTCCTGACGCTGGGGCTGAACTTCACCTTCTGATTCCGGAGATCATGAGAATGAGCGACTCAGTGCGGCACGGACGGTTCAGCCAACGGCGTGCCGCAGGGGCGCTTGTCGTGGCCGGTGCCCTGGCTCTGCTGGGCAGCGCGGGTTTGCACACCGAGGCCGTGGCGCAGGATGCCACGATGGGCCAGGGCGCCTACCTCACCGAGCCGAAGCGCGGCAAACCCGTCCCGCCGAAGGCGGTGTACCGGAGCGGCGAGGCGCTCGGCAAGGCGGCACCGACCAATCAGTGGTATTCGTCGGTGATGTTCCTGAAGTGGTCCCAGCCGATCCACGCCCACCCGATGACCTATCGGGCGACCGAGGAAGGCTTCGAGTTGGGCCTGCCAGTGAAGCGCGTCGGCACCGTCGACGGCAGCCGCGAGGTCAAGTACGCACACACGCCGGCCATCGTGGTTGCACCGACCGGGTTCAAGCCCGAGGACGCCCGGCTGTCGAAATTCTCGGACTGGCTGGCTCAGGTCAGCATGGCCGCGGGCGACGGCTCCTCGCTGACCGCCACGGTCCTGCACGGCAGCCCGTTCAGCTACTACGAATGCAGCACCGGCGACGTGCGCTTCAGCCTCTCGGCCGCGCCCGATACACTGGTGACCGCGAGCGACAGCCGGGTCGCCGTGGTGACCGTTGCCGGTCGACCCTATGCGATATTTGCGCCGACCGGCGCGACCTGGGAACAGACGAAGCCGACGGAACTCCTGCTGCGCCTGCCGGCGACGGCCCGCTATTTCTCGATCGCCGGACTGCCGGACGCGAGCGAGGAAACGCTGCGCGAGTTCCTCGCCGTAGCTTATGCCTTTCCAACCGACACACGCGTCGAGTGGGCTTACGACGAGCGCAGCAGCAAGGTGCGTTCGACCTTTCGCGTGGAAACTGCGGCGAAGGAAGGCGACAACCGCACGACCCTGATGGGGGTCTACCCGCACCACTGGGCCGCCATCGAGTCGCAGCCCGAGTCGAAATACAACTACGACTCCGTGCGCGGCCGAATCCGCCTGATTCCAGGCAACGCTTTCACGGTCGAGCATACCTACTACGGCGTGCTGCCCGCCTGGGGCGCGCTCGAGGATTCCGGAGAGAAGGACGAGGTGAGCAGCCTCATGGTCGGCGACCTGGCCAAGTCCGACCAGCTGTTTACCAAGATGGGACGCGGCACCTATTGGGTCGGCAAGGGACTCGGCGCAGCTGCGCAGCTCATGAGCGTCGCCGAGGCCGAGGGCAATATGAAGACGCGCGACGCGCTGCTCAAGAAGCTCAAGAAGCGTCTGGAATCCTGGTTCGACGGACGAGGCTCAACGTATTTCATGTACGACTCGGGGATCGGAACGTTCGTCGGCGTTCCCGAGGAGTACAACAGCATCACGAACATGAATGACCACCACTTCCATTACGGCTACTGGGTGATGGGTGCGGCACACGTCGCACTGCGTGATCCACAGTGGGCGTCACAGGACCAGTGGGGCGGCATGGTCAGCAAGATCATCGCGGACATCGCCACCGACGAGCGTGGCCGCACGGACTTTCCGTTTCTCAGGAATTTCGATCCCTACGAGGGGCACTCATGGGCGTCGGGCGACGCCGATTTCGAGGACGGCAACAATCAGGAGTCGTCGTCCGAAGCAATCAATGCCTGGGCGGGACTGATCCTCTGGGGGGAAGCGACCGGCGATCGGCGGCTCCGTAACCTCGGCGTCTACCTCTACGCGAGCGAGATTGCATCCATCAACCAGTATTGGTTCGACCTCGATCGCCAGGTCCTGGATCCCGAGTACGGCAAGCCCTTCGCCAGCATGGTGTTCGGCGGCAAGTATGCCTACAACACGTGGTGGACACAGGAGCCGCGCCAGATACTTGGTATCAACATGTTGCCGATCACGCCGGCCTCGACGTACCTCGGTGCGGATCCCGCCTACGTGCGCAGCCTCGTCGAGGGTTTGCCCGCGGAGGTGAAGGCTTACCGCGCGCGGGGGCTGGACGACGGAACCCCGCGGGACGTCTGGCAGGACGTCATCGCCTCCTACGCGGCGCTGGCGGATGCCGATCTCGGGTTCGAACTCTGGAACCGCAAGGGCACGGTGGAATTCGGCGAGACTCGCACGCACACGCTCTACTGGCTCGCAAGCCTGAAGGAGATGGGCAGCCCGGATTTCACGGTCACGGCGGACACGCCGCTGTACGCGGTGTTCAGGGACAAGAGCGGTGCGCGCACGTACCTCGCATACAACGCGCGCAGCGAGCCCATGCGCGTGACGTTCAGCACGGGCAAGGTGCTGGAGGTGCCGGCCCGGTCGCTCGTACGCGTCCGCTGACCGTGGCTCAGCGCTTCCGGAGCAGATTGCGATACAGCTTGTTGAAAGACGGGTTCTCGAGCGCGTTCTCGAAGTCGACCCAACCGATCTTGTCGCGGCAGTCGGCGGCGAATGTGTTGCTGAAGTCGTAGCAGATCGCCGAAGTCCTCCCGGTTTCGAGCAGCGGACCGGCTAGCCTCCACATCTCTTTTTTGACCTTACGCCGGGCAGCTCCTGTACTGTTCGAAAGTTAGAAGCTGACCGACTCAAGGACAACACTGTGATCCGGCCCCGAGTCGAGACTGCCTTGTTTGCGACATCATCGATTCCGACATGACCGCGCGGCGCCGACTGCCGCATCGGGCGACCCGGCCGTTACTGCAGGTCTACGACCAGTGCCGGCTGTCGCGACTGCTGTGCTTTGGTACCGCCGCCTCTGCAATCAGCTTCCGGGAGCACATATCGGCTATTGATTTTCTGCAGGGAAGGGCTGAGAAATGCCTCATCATGCGTCCCCGGATCGCCGTTTAGGATTGGGTAGCTCGCTCCTGAGGCTGGGACAGCGTGCTTCCAGCCCGAACCGATGAGGTATCGCAGATGATCGATATCTCCGGTCTGCTCGTCATGGACATCGACATCGAAGCTGCCTATCAGAACCGCGCGGCGGTCTTTCAATGAACCTGCTGCGCGCATCAGCCATTCCCAGCCTGCGCGACGCGCTTCAGGCCGGCTTCTGGAGCCCGACGCTTCCAGGCCCAGCACATCGAGCAATCCGCTCGGCGCGTATGCATGAAGCATATTGACCGGCGGATGATCGCCGATCGCGCTGGCCTCCCGACGGCCGGGTTCGAGCTTCAGACGACTGGCAATGAGCACGTCGCCACCATTGCGCCGTGGCGTCGGTGCCAGCTGATGCATGAGGCCGATGTCGGCAAGGGAGGCGAGAAGCGATCTGCGGGCGTCCGCGGTGAGGTGCTGCGTCAGGATGACGACGTCGGCCTCGAGGTCCTTCAACGCCGTGATCACATTGTCCGAGACGCTACCGCCTTCGAGTCCGGGACCGGGTTTCCAGGTCACCAAGCGCATTCATTGAGCCTAGTCGTGCAGCAAGACGGTTTCTGAGAGGTGGCTCGGATATTCGCGTGCGGTGGACGAGGCTGGGTACCGGCCACGGCTCCATTACGCGACTTGAGAACGAACGCTTTTCTTGCTCGAGATAGCACCGGCAATCGAAGCGCTTCTCATTCGAAGGCGTCGCAATCTTTTACATATTCACAGACCTCTTGCTACCGGCTTGTCTCTGCCGACCGATAACTCATTGATCTGGTTAAGAGCGGATCGTCAGGCACACAAAATGCACGGCCATAGAATGCGGTTCTGATGACCGCGTTCAGGCGTCAAGAAGGGGGCGCTGTATGAAATCAAGGAATCGTGGATTGCGTGGCGGCAGGAGGCCGACAGAAGGGCGCGCGAACATCGCGATGATGCTCGCGACGGTCGTAATCGCATTGACTACCGTGGCTGGAGGGACAGTATCGGCCGCGACCATCGACAGGATGGACACTGACTGGAGTGATAACTACCAACCCAGCGCGTTGCCCCAGCCATATTTCATCGTGTTGGGAGGCGCCGCACGGTATCACCTGAACGACGCATCGTCGTGGGACTCCGGTGCCGGTTCTTTCAGACCGGGATGGGCATTTCTGCGCGACGTGAGTGTGGACGGTGGCGTGGCAAGCTACCTCTTCGAGTCAGCCTACTATCCGTCGCTTTTTCAGCACACGGACTACGATGCCGGCGACCATTCCGCACAAGGCGAACTCGGGGTCTTCACGCCTCTGTTGCTGGTCGCGACGATCGGCGATAGCTTCGGGATCATACGTGGTTACACGGAAATCCTCTCCAACGATGAGACCTGGTATGGAGAGCCAAGATTCAACTACTACAGTGCGGCGGTCGGGGACCGTGTCTATTTCGAACAGACCGTGGACTTGTACAACGCGGTCTTCTCGGAGGATCTGTTCTCTACCGAGTTCGGCTACCGGATCAGCGGATTCGTAGACTTTACCCGACCCTATGCGACGCCCGAACCCGGCACGATCGCGCTGCTCGCTCTTGGTCTTGGCGGCATCGGCCTGAGCCGACGACGCAAAGCGTAAGCGAGACACTCACCTCAACAACGACCCCGGCCCCTTGCCGGGGATCGTGTTCCTTCGCATTCCCGCCACAACAACGCACAGATCCGCCCGGCGCAACGCGACACGATGGCGACATGGACGATTCCACAAAAGGCATGATCCGCCCCGCCTTCCGCGACGCGAACTACTGGTGGAAAACGCAGGACCTGGACGCCGCCACCCGGCAGTCATCGGGCCTTCGCGTTGGATGTAAAAGGGATCGAAGTCCGCATGCGCCCGGCCTTTCCAGACAGCCGGCCCCGCCGGAATTTTAAGGAAACAGATCCCCTAAATCCGAATTCAGCACGGTCCACACGCGCCGCAGGATGGTCGCCGCCAGGTACATCGTCACAAAGTTCATCGTCAGCCACGCGACCGCCCGATTCGCAGCGGTGGAACTCGATGCCTGACGAGCCTCAGCGGAGTGATGAGTCCCCATGACATGACCCCTTTATTTTTATATTTGTACGATCTGAGACTACGCCTTCGCTCGCACAGATGTTTGGTACTTAACATATCCTGTGATTCAGCCCTGTGCTGGCGCCTCTAAGCCGACGCAACGGGATCGAGTGGCAGAAGCCTGTTTGATCTACCATCGACGTCGGCCCGGACAGAGCCCGATGACGTTCGGGCCCCTTTATCTGGTTTGAATGGCTTCATGGGCGACGAAGCCGAGCGGAACAGGAGCGTGCGTGGGCATTTCCGGGACGAGCGGTTTGAGCCGGGTGATCAACGCAACGCGTTACTCGGCGCAGGGGTTGCGGCAGGCCTGGAAACACGAGGCCGCGTTTCGACAGGAAATCCTGCTGAACGTGGCGCTCGTTCCGGTCGCCCTGTGGCTCGGTCGCGGCCCGGTCGAGAAGGCGCTTCTGATCGGCTGTTGCGTGCTGGTCCTGATCGTCGAACTGCTCAACTCGGCCATCGAGGCCGCGATCGATCGGCATGGCAGCGAACGGCACGAGTTGTCCGGGCGTGCGAAGGACCAGGGCTCGGCGGCCGTCCTGCTGAGCCTCCTGCTGCTGGCTATCGTCTGGGGTGCCGTCGTTTACGATCGTTTTCTTGCCTGATCCTCAGATAAACGCGACGCTGGCCGATGCCGATGTCTCTGTCTTTCCGGGTACGGCCGACACCTGCGGGATGCCTGTCGCAGCGATGCCGGTGAGCGGGCCAATTGACGTCGTGCGTCATGGTGTGGCCGGCGTGCGCGATCACGAGCTTTGCCGGGCGTGTCGCGATGCGCTGGTACTCGATCGGATCGCGTGTCGGGTTTTCGCCGAAAGTCGCAGTTGGGCCAACTCGACGCGGCAGTTCGCCAGTCATCTTGTACCTTGCTGCAGTGCGCACCCTGCCGCAGGAACGCCGACGGCGATGGGTCGATACTGAGCCGGGCTTTTTGGTCCGCATGAGTGAGTCCTTACGGCCTGTACCGGCGGCCGGTGCCGTCGCTCGTCCTCAGCTCGGCTGAAGCAGCGGCGAATCGGGTTGGGGGTTTCGGCAACGGTCCGCGCCGCTTACTATGACGGTCGTTCAAAAACGGGAGTTGCACCTTGGCAGGCGCCAGCCTACTCGCACTGCTCGATGACATCGCCAGCGTCCTCGACGACGTGGCGCTGATGACGAAAGTCGCCACCAAGAAGACCGCTGGAGTGTTGGGCGACGACCTGGCGCTCAATGCGCAGCAGGTTTCGGGAGTTCGGGCGGACCGCGAACTTCCGGTGGTCTGGGACGTTGCCAAGGGGTCGCTGCTGAACAAGGCGATCCTCGTGCCGGCAGCGCTCGCAGTCAGCGCGCTCGCGCCGCAGGCAATCACCCCCTTGCTGATGATCGGCGGCCTTTACCTCTGCTATGAGGGATTTGAAAAGATCTGGCACAAGCTGGCCCATCGGACTGAAGAGCAGGCACACCGCGAGGAACTTCGGCACGCGCTCGAAGACCCGGCGGTCGACTTGCGCACGTTCGAGAAAGACAAGATCAAGGGCGCGATTCGCACCGACTTCATCCTCTCCGCGGAGATCATCGTCATCGCGCTCGGCTCAGTAGCGACGGCCACCCCGGGCGTACGAGTCGCGGCGCTGGTCAGCATTGCGCTGCTGATGACAGTGGGCGTGTATGGCCTCGTCGCGGGCATCGTCAAGCTGGACGACCTCGGCCTGCACCTCACCGGACGGACAGGCGACAGTGTGGGAGCCTCGCTATCGCGCTCGCTGGGTCGCGGCATTCTCTGGTTTGCGCCGTGGCTGATGAAAGTGCTTTCCGTTGTGGGCACGGCCGCGATGTTCCTCGTGGGCGGCGGTATCCTGGCCCACGGCTTTCCGGCGGTCGAACACGGAATCGCAGTGCTCATCGAAGGGGCACCGCGGATCGTGGCCGTCCTGGCGCCGATACTCACGGGGGCCGTGATTGGCGTTATCGCCGGTGCGGCGGCGGTTGCGGTTGTTGCGCTGGCGAGGAAATTGCGCCGGGGCGGCAAGTCGTCGCCGGACTCAGGGTCGCACGCCTCCTGAGGTTTCGACCACCAGGGCATCGCCCGAGCCGCGAGTGTCTTGAGTTGACTGACGGCGCGAAATCGGCTGGCGCGAACGGCTTTGCTGTTAGTATCGCCTCGTCTGAAAACTTAATAAGTGAGAAATGTCTAATGAATAGAACAATGTTGGGGGCAATCAAGCTTCAAGCTCTGGCGCTGATCGGTGGACTGCTGATGGTGATGTCGTTACCTGCGGCAGCGCAGGACGAATTTCCGTACAAGGACGGCAGCTATTGGGAGGTTGCGGGGATCCACGTCAACGATGGTGCCTGGCTGAAGTACGCGAACCACCTGGCTACGCAGTGGAACTCATCGATGGAATTTGGAAAACAGCAGGGCTGGATCAAGAGCTACCACGTGCTGAGCAACGAATACGCACGAGAGGGGGAGCCGGATCTCTACCTCATCACGGTATTCGATACCATGCCGGATGCTGCAGAGAATGAGAGAGCGTGCCAAGGCCTGGCGCGCGCACATGCAAACGACCATCGAAAAGTTGAACAAGGAGTCGGGCGACCGTGCCGAATACCGCAAGGTGGGCAGCACCATACTGTTGCGCGATATGATTCTCCGCTAGCTGGATGCAGCAGCGTCGACTGCCCCGGGCAGAACGACGGACTCAGAGGAAACCCCGCTTCGGCGGGGTTTCTTTTTGGTGGCATTCCGGCCGCTGAGCCTGCTCGAGGCGGTGCGGCGGAAGTCCGTAGCCAGCGATGAGTCTACGCGACACGACCGCAGTAGTTGGCTGCCCCGGGCGCGTTGCGTAGACTGAAGCAACGATCTGTAAGAAGTGCAGGGGGCCTCATGGGCGCGTTTAAAGAAGCACACGGCGGCACGCTGAAAGATCTGTATCTGAACGAGTCGGAAGCCGAGATCGAAAAGGAGGCCGCACGTAACTATCTGTCATGGAATCTGACTGACCGGCAGGTCTGCGACATTGAGATGCTGTTGAACGGGGCCTTCTCTCCGCTCGAGGGCTTCCTCGACCGTCGCGCGTACGACAGCGTCCTGAAGAAGATGCGACTGCCTTCGGGCGTGCTCTGGCCGATTCCGATCAATCTGGACGTTTCCGAAGAATTCGCCGCCCAGGTAAAGTCGGGCGATCACATCGGACTGCGAGACCCCGAAGGCGTACTTGTCGCAACCATGGAGGTCAGTGACAACTGGCGGCCCGACAAGACTCTCGAGGCGCTCAGCGTCTTTGGCACGGAAGACGAGGCACACCCGGGCGTTCACTTTCTGATTCACCGTACAGGCGATATTTATCTTGGTGGCAGGCTCCGCGGTGTGGAACCGCCGATGCATTACGACTTCAAGTTAATGCGGGATTCACCTTCAGAGTTGCGCGGACGGTTCAGGAAGCTGGGCTGGCGCAAGGTCGTGGCCTTCCAGACCCGTAACCCGATGCATCGGGCGCACCAGGAGCTGACCATTCGAGCCGCGAGAGAGACCGAAGCCAACCTTCTCCTGCACCCGGTGGTCGGCCTGACGAGGCCCGGCGACATTGATCACTACACCCGCGTGCGATGCTATGAGCACATGCTCAAGCATTACCCGGAGCAGACGACGACGCTCAGCCTGTTGAATCTCGCGATGCGGATGGCGGGGCCCAGAGAGGCTCTATGGCACGGGATCATTCGCAAGAACTTCGGCTGCACGCACTTGATCGTCGGTCGAGACCACGCCGGCCCCGGCACCGCTGCGAATGGCGATGCCTTTTACGAGCCGTACGCGGCTCAGCAGTTACTGCAGGCGCACGAAGAAGAACTGGAAGTGACGGTCGTGCCGTTCAAGGAAATGGTATACGTCGAGGAGAAGGCCCAGTTCGTCCCTGAGAACGAGATTACGCCGGGCATGACGGCCTCGCGATTGTCGGGTACGGAGTTCAGGCGACGGCTGCGCGAAGGACTGACGATTCCGGAATGGTATTCCTATCCGGAAATCATTGCGGAGCTTCGCGCAACCCACCCGCCGAAGCATCGTCAGGGCTTCACGGTCTTCTTTACCGGCCTGTCCGGCTCCGGAAAATCGACGATCGCAAATGCTCTGCTCGTCAAGTTGCTGGAGCAGGGATCCCGCCGCGTGACTCTGCTCGATGGCGATGTCGTGAGAAAGCACCTCTCCAGCGAACTGGGCTTCTCCCGGGAGCATCGGGACATGAATATACTGCGAATCGGTTATGTGGCCTCGGAGATCACAAAGTACGGCGGTGTCGCGGTGTGCGCCCCGATTGCCCCTTACGCTGCAACGCGGCGACAGGTCCGCGAGATGATCGAGGCGGTGGGTGGTTTCGTGGAAATCCACGTCGCTACACCGCTGGAGGTCTGCGAAAAGCGGGATCGTAAGGGCCTGTATGCCCTGGCGCGCGCCGGTAAGATCAAGGAATTTACCGGTATCAGCGATCCTTACGAGGTGCCGGAGAATCCCGAGATGGAAATAGACACCCGGAATCTGTCGCCCGATCTTGCGGCTCATCGAATCCTCGTGAAGCTCGAGAGCCTCGGCTACATCAACTGAGCAACCAGGGTGCAAGACGTTGCCCGACGCGGTGGAGGAGGAAGATATGTCTACTCACGAAAAAGCCGACTACCAGATACTTCTCGACAATGCTTCGCACTACATTCTTTCCCATGCCACGGCCGCAAACCTGGACATCCTGCCGCCCGTCTGGGACGACGGGGCCGATGCGATGACGACGAAAATCCACCGCCTGCGTATCACGGCGGGCGACAGCGAGGAAGAGCTTTCCATTCCCCATTCATGGCTGCCGCTCGACAGTGAAGGTCACAATCGACTCAGAACCGAGGTCGAGGCAGCGCTGGCGAGACTGAAGGCGAGAAAAGCGTCTGATCGGGCCTGAGCAGGGCGTTTTGCCACGCATTCTCGTAAACTTCCGCCAATTCCATTAATCGGCCCCGGTGGCGGAACTGGTAGACGCAACGGACTTAAAATCCGTTGCCCGTAAGGGCGTACAGGTTCGATTCCTGTCCGGGGCACCAATAATTCGGGGACAGTTTACTTATCTTTCCTTAGCCTGGCGCCAACCATACCGGCCCCTGGACAGAGATAAGCAAACTGTCCCCGAATTTGATGAACCTGAGCCTCAGCGAGGTGCGTGATGAAATCCGTCCAGATCGAAAAGCTCTCTGACAGTCTCGAGTACGTTCGCGTGGTCGAGGCGCCGAAGCCTGAGCCCGGTCCCGGGCAGGTCCGCGTGCGCATGCGCCTGAGTCCGGTCAATCCGTCGGACATGAATTTCATCCGCGGTGACTACGATCACGCGCTCGAGCGACTGATCTGGAACCGGGGACGGCAGCCACTGTGTTACGACCCGGCGCGCGGCGTACCTTGCCCGCGGCCGCCCTACGCCCTGGGCGGCGAAGGCTACGGCATCGTCGATGCCTGCGGTCCCGGCGTTCCCGAGACGTTGGCCGGCAAGCGGGTCGCGGTCATTGCCGGCCCGCCGATGGGCGCCTGGCAGGAGTACACCGTCGTCGCGGCCCAGAAAGCATTACCGGTTCCCGACGCGCTGAGCGACGAGCGCGCCGCGATGTTCATTGTCAATCCGGTCTCGGCTTACGCGATGGTGCACAAGGTGCTTGCCGTGCGCCCGGACACCTGGCTGCTGCAAAGCGCCGCCGGCTCGGCGCTTGCAAAGATCGTCATCCGCATGAGCAAGCAGGCAGGGTTCAGGACCATCAACCTGATTCGAAGCGAGGCCCATCGGCCGGGACTCGAGGCGTTGCGCGCGGATGTCATTGTCAATACCGAATCAAAGGACGTGCTCGATGAAGTCGCGCGCGCTACCGATGGGCGCGGTGTCGAGTACGCAATGGATTGCGTCGGCGGTGAACTCGCCGCGCAGATGCTGCAATGCCTGACCCTCAACGGTCACATGGTCGTGTACGGAACCCTGGCGAATACGCCGATCAGCCTGCCGTCGCGTGACATGATGATGCCTGTCTCGCGCCTGACGGGCTTTCTTCGCGACCAACTGGCTGGCGTTGCAGCCGCCGGCCGAACTCCCCGCGCTTTTTGGCGAAATCGGTAAGCTGACAATGGCCGGCGTTTTCGACTCGCCGATCGACGCGGTCTTTTCGCTTGATCAGGTAATTGAAGCGCTGCAGGCCTCGAACGTCAGAGGCCGCACGGGCAAAGTGTTGCTCAAGATAGGGGATTGAGCGAACCAGAGGCCCCGCTCGCAAACGGCCGCGTCAGCGACTCTCGTTGGCGCCTTCGACGCTGACCAGGCAGGCCGTGCTTGCAGCTTCACGCAAAGCCTTGAGACCCTGGTAAGTGGCGCTCTCGTAGAAGGCCTGCATCGCGGCTGGATCGGGGAACTCGACGATGACAAGGCGCTTAGGGTGCCAGTCACCCTCGAGAACCTTGTGTGCACCGCCGCGCACGAGATAGCGCCCACCTACCGCTTCGAGCGCGGGTTTGATCTGCGTCATGTACTCCCGGTACTTTGAAGGGTCATGGATCTCTACGTCAAAGATCGCGTAGTAGGCCATTTTTCGATCTTCCGGTGAGTGCGCATCGGTGCCCTTCACTTAAAGGATACGCTATCGTATCGCCGCAACGTCAAGGCCTGAGGCCAGACTGAAGGGCGGGCGTCCGGACGATCGGCCTGGTCCGAGCGACTCAGTCGCGGTTCGGCGATTTGAGCGAATGGCAGGGCCGGATTCACCCATGGTCTCGTTTTCAGGCGACAGCAGGCTATCGGGCCAAAAGGATCGATAAGACAATACACGGGGGATCGAAATCCATGTCAGGAACAAAGTTCACGGCCGCCCTCGCGGTGGCTCTTTTCAGCGCAGGGTCGATCGCGGCCGAGACACCGGCACCGAATCCGGACCGCAATGTCTACTTCGGTGCGGTTCACGTTCACACTAATTATTCCTTCGATGCGTTCACCAACGGCACGCTGGCGTCGCCAGCCAACGCGTACGAGTGGGCCCAGGGCAAGGCAATTCCCGGTGGTGGTGGCGGGCCGGACCTGAAGATCGACACGCCACTCGATTTCTACGCGGTGTCAGACCACGCCGAGTTCATGGGGGTGTTCAGGGAGATGGCCAACCCGGACAGCCCGCTCAGCAAACATCCGCTTGCACCGCGCATCACCTCGAAGGACCAGAACGAGGCGGTGCAGGCGTTCGCAGAAGTGCTACGGGAAAAAAGCCAGGGCAAGATAGACCCGGCGCTCGACGACCCTGCGATCAAAAAGAGTGTCTGGCAGAAGATCGTCAAGACCGCGGACGAATACTACGTGCCCGGCAAGTTCACGACATTTCCGGCCTTCGAATGGACCTCCAACCCGAACATGCGCAACCTGCATCGAGTCGTGGTATTCAGGGATTCCGCGAAAATCCCGGACATGGCGATATCGTCGAATGAATCGAATGATCCGGAAACCCTCTGGGCCTGGATGGAGGCGCAGCGTGCCGAGGGGTCTACGCTGCTGGCGATACCGCACAATGCGAATGCGAGTGATGGCCTGATGTTTGCTTTGAACAGTTATTCGGACAAGCCGTTCAGCAAGGCTTACATCAATACGCGGGCCCGCAACGAGCCACTTTACGAGATCACCCAGATCAAGGGCACCTCGGAAACCCACCCGGACCTTTCACCGAACGACGAGTTCGCCGGATTCGAACAATGGGACTACACGCTCTCGGCGGACTCATTGCGGCCCACGCACCGCAAGGGCAGCTTCGCCCGGCAGGCACTGCTCGACGGCCTGGCGTTCGCAGCCAGGGGCGAGGGCAACCCGTTCAAGTACGGATTCATTGGCGACAGCGACACGCACAATGCAGGCGCCTCGAACGAAGAAGACAACTACACGGGCAAGTTCGGCTTTGAGAATAACCCCGAGCACCGATTGCTGGGCATGAAGGGCCAGCCCGCAGCACAAATGCAGCAGGTGCGTGAGTTCAGCTCGGGTGGGCTGGCCGGCGTATGGGCTGAGGCGAACACGCGAGAGGCCATCTTCGATGCCATGATGCGCAAGGAGACGTTCGGTACCACCGGCCCGATGATCAAGGTGCGCTTCTTCGGTGGCTGGACGTTCACGGACGAGGATCGCAACGCAAAGGATTTCGCGAGGAACGGCTACGCAAGTGGGGTGCCGATGGGCGGCACATTGAAAACAGCCGGGGAGGGCAAGTCGCCCTCATTCATTGTCCGGGCCAGTAAGGATCCGAAAAGTGGCAACCTTGACCGGATCCAGATCGTCAAAGGCTGGGTGGACGCAAAGGGTGCGCAGCACGAAAAGATCTATAACGTGGCCTGGAGCGGCGATCGCAAGCTCGACGCTGAAGGCAAGCTTGGAGCGGTCGGCAATACCGTCGATGCAAAGAAAGCAACCTACAGCAATACGATTGGCCAGCCGGAGTTGTCCGCGAACTGGGTCGACCCGGATTTCGACCCTGAGCAATACGCGTTCTACTACGTTCGGGTACTGGAAATTCCAACGCCACGCTGGAGCACTCGTGATGCGGTGGGCCTGGGCATCGACGTGCCGGCGGGCTTGCCGGTCAGCATCCAGGAACGCGCCTACACATCAGCGATCTGGTATCAACCATAACAATTCGGGGACAGTTTACTTATCTCCTCAGAGGGGCGGGGAGGCGGCGGCTTTTTGCATTGCGTAAATAAGTAAACTGTCCCCGAATAGATGTTCCGGGAAGGGATATGACGATGTCGAAGAAGATTCCCCGCTCACGCGAGGATGATTACACTGACGAGGCTGCGTTGAACCGGCGCGATTTCGTCAAGGCGCAGACTGGCGCGGAGATGAACCACGTCGGGCATTACTCTATCGACCCGGCATCGCTGCCTGGAAACCTCGAACACTTCACCGGTGTTGCGCAGGTGCCGATCGGTATCGCGGGGCCTTTGCGTGTCAACGGTGAGCATGCGCAGGGCGATTTCTTCGTGCCCCTGGCAACGACCGAGGGCACGCTGGTTGCGAGTTACAACCGGGGGATGAAGCTCCTGCACGCTGCCGGCGGTGTGACCACGACCGTGCTCGACGACGCAATGCAGCGAGCACCCGTGTTCATGTTCGCGAGCGCACGCGAATCACGCAATTTCGGTGCCTGGATTACCGAGAACTTCGAGGCCATCAAGGCCAGGGCTGAAGCCACCACTCAGTCCGGCAAGCTGCGCGATATCGAACAGTACTCGATCGCCCGGTTCCGGTATCTGCGATTCAATTTCACGACGGGTGATGCGGCCGGGCAGAACATGGTTGGCCGGGCGACCAAGGCCGCCTGCGACTGGATCCGCGAGCAATACCCGGATATCCGGCACTACCTGCTCGCCGCCAACTTCGATACGGACAAGAAAGCCTCACAGCTGAACATGCTGCACACGCGCGGCAAGCGGGTCGTAGCCGAGGCCGTGATTCCGGCGAAGCTCGTGCGCGAACTGATGCACACGGAGGCTCGCGATCTCTTCCAGGCGCGGCTGGTGAGCCAGGCGGGCGGTTTCCTGGCGGGCGTCAACAACAACGGCGCGCATTCGGCCAACGCGATCACCGCCATCTACATCGCAACCGGCCAGGACGTTGCAAACGTCGCGGAGGCGTCCACCGCGATCACTTTTGGGGAACTCACGCCCGAAGGCGACTATTACTACGCGATCACCCTGCCGTCACTGATTGTCGCGACGTACGGCGGTGGCACAGGGCTGGCGACCCAGCGCGAATGCCTGGAAATGCTCGGCTGCTATGGCAAGGGCAAAGTCCGCAAGCTGGCCGAAATCATTGCCGCGACCGTGCTGTGTGGTGAGCTTTCACTCGGCTCGGCGATCACGGCCGAACATTGGGTTTCGAGTCACGAGGAACTCGGGCGCAACCGGTGATCAAGGGGTCGGTCGGGCTGGTCCGGTCACCACTCGTGTATCGAGGGCGATTCCAGCCAGTTCATAGCCGCGCCGGAAGTCCTCGACATGACGGGTCATCCAGGTTTCCGCTTCGCTCACGTCGCCGGCACGCAGTGCCTCGACGATCCGGCGCTGGGCGAACGCGATTCGCTCCTGGCCTCTCGGCACGCGATCTATCATGTGGCGCAGGGAAGGCGCCAGCAGTCCGATCACCGGCTGCATTGCCAGCATCAGGACACGATTGCCGCTGAGCGCGGCGAGGCGATCAAAAAAAGCCCCCACGGCGACCACGGCCGCATCGGTGCCGTTCGCCGCTTCGAGCGCATCGGTTGCGGCCCGCATTCCGTCGATCCCGGCTTCGCTGGTTCGCGCCGCGGCCAGGGCGGCCGTGCGCGGCGCGATTGCCAGCATGGCTTCCCACAATTCAACGAAGGTCACTTCATCAAGCGCCAGCGCCCGGCTCACGTGCGTCGCCGTGTCACGATGCCCGGGTCGCGTGACGACCATCTTTTTCGTGCCGGTAACCCGGCCAAGCAACCCGCAGGATTCCAGTTCTCTCAGCGCCTCGCGCACGGTGGAACGGTTGACGGCGAACTGGCGGGCCAGTTCGGTCTCGGTGGGCAGGGCGTCCCCAGGGCGCAGGCTGCGCGCGAGGATCTTCTTCTCAATGGCCTTCGAAACCCGCCGATAGGCTGGCTGCGGGGTCAGCGGATCGAACAGGCGGCCTTCAATCGGCTCCGGGCTGTTTTTGTGGCCTTGACTAATCATCGGATTGTCGGACAATATCGCAGAATCGGGAACCGCTGACAAGACCTGGAGGCCGGCCGTGCTGGAATTCGATTTTGGACTGGGCGAGGACATCGACCTCCTGCGGGACACGGTACGAAGTTTCGCCGCCGAGGAAATTGCCCCTCGCGCGGCGCATATCGACAGAGAAAACGAGTTTCCGCGTGACCTCTGGCCGAAACTCGGGGAACTCGGTCTGCTCGGAATCACTGTCGAGACCGATTGGGGCGGCAGCGGGCTCGGCTACCTGGCCCACGTGATCGCCGTTGAAGAAATCAGCCGCGCCTCAGGCAGCGTCGGCCTCTCCTACGGCGCGCATTCCAACCTCTGCCTGAACCAGCTTCGCCGCTGGGGCACCGAAGATCAGAAGCGGCGCCACATGCCAGGGCTGATCTCCGGTGAACACCTCGGGGCACTGGCCATGAGCGAGCCCGGCGCGGGGTCCGACGTGATGAGCATGCGCACGCGCGCCGAACGGCGCGGTGACCACTTTGTGTTGAACGGCAACAAGATGTGGATCACCAATGGCCCGGGCGCCGATCTGCTGATCGTCTATGCCACGGTTGATTCCGAACTCGGAACGAAAGGCGTTACCGCGTTCCTGATCGAAAAGGGAATGAAGGGATACTCGACGGCCCAGAAGCTCGACAAGATCGGCATGCGCGGTTCCGATACCTGCGAGCTGGTGTTTGAAGACTGCGAGGTGCCGGTCGAGAACGTGATGGGGGGCGTCGGCAGCGGAGCCCGCGTACTGATGAGCGGGCTGGACTACGAGCGCGTTGTGTTGAGTGGCGGCCCGCTCGGCCTGATGCAGGCCGCAATGGATTCCGTGATCCCCTACGTGCACGAGCGCCGGCAGTTCGATCAGCCCATCGGCAGCTTCCAGTTAATGCAGGGCAAACTGGCCGATATGTATACCGCGATGAACTCCTGCCGTGCCTATGTCTATGCCGTCGCAAAGGCGTGCGATGAGGGCCGCACGACACGCATCGATGCGGCTGCCTGCATCCTGCTGGCCGCGGAGCAGGCCACACGGGTGGGCCTCGAGGCGATACAGGCACTCGGCGGTAACGGCTATATCAATGACTACCCGGTGGGCCGGATTCTGCGCGATGCCAAGCTCTACGAGATCGGTGCCGGCACCAGCGAGATACGTCGTATGCTGATCGGACGGGAACTTTTTGCCGCGACGGGGTGAACCATGGCGATGGGCGGACTTTATTACGAGGAATTCAGCGTCGGCATGCGTTTCGAACACGTGCTGCGTCGCACGGTGACCGAGACGGACAACCTGCTGTTCAGCACGATGACGCACAACCCGGCTCCATTGCACCTCGACGAGGAATACATGAAAGGAACGGACTACGGAACGCGCCTGGTCAACTCCTGCTTCACGCTCAGCCTGATGGTCGGCATCTCGGTGGGCGACACGACGCTCGGCACGACGATTGCGAATCTCGGCTGGGACGAAGTGCGCTTTCCAAAACCCGTGTTTATCGGCGACACCCTGCACGTCGAGACCGAAGTCCACGCGATGCGCGAGAGTCGCTCGCGCGCCGATCGCGGCATTGTCGTTTTTCTGCAGCGTTGCTTTAACCAGCGAGACGAAGAAGTGGCCGTGTGCAAGCGCACCGCGCTGATGAAAAAAAAGGCATCCGGCTGATGCGCTCGATGTTGTTTGTCCCGGGCGATCGGCCCGACCGGTTTGCGAAGGCCGTGGCCAGCGGTGCCGATGCCGTCATTTTTGATCTGGAGGATGCGGTTGCGCCGGACAAGCGCCCGACCGCACGTCGCGAAATCGTCGAGTTCCTCGGCACAGGGCAGCGTCGTATCCCGCTCTGGGTGCGGATCAACCCGGTGGACTCGGGCGAGGCCCTGACCGACCTGGCCGCGGTACTCGAGGCCCGTCCCGATGGCGTCATGCTGCCGAAGCCGCGCAACGCAGAAGACCTGTGGCGCGCCGATCACTGGCTCGAAGCGCTGGAAGCCCGCCTCGGCATGAAGCCAGGCGTGACGCGGCTGTTGCCCTTGATCACCGAAAGCGCCATGGCCATGCTGAGCCTGCCGGGTTTCGCGGTCGCGCCGGCGAGGGTCACGGGCTTTACCTGGGGTGCAGAAGACCTGGCGGCCGACATCGGAGCGCTCGGCAATCGCAATGAGGCCGGACAGTTCGATCACGTGTTCGAGCTGGCCCGTTCCGGCTGTCTGCTGAGCGCCGCGGCCGCCGGGGTCGCCGCGATCGATACCATCGACCCGGAGATCCGCGACCTCGCCGCCGTCGAAACCCGGGCCCGCGAATCGCGCCGCAAAGGATTCACGGCCAAGCTGGCCATCCACCCCTCACAGATCGAACCGATTCACGCCGCGTTCACGCCGTCGGCGGCGGAGATCCATTGGGCGCGGCGCGTGCTCGACGCCTTTGCGGCCAGTCCGGGTCACGGAACCGTGGCGCTGGACGGGCGGATGCTGGATCGACCGCATCAGCGCCAGGCCGAGCAGATCCTGTCGCTCGAGACACCGGTGCGCTCACCCCGGGAGGGCGGGCAGTGAGCGTCATCGAAAGCCGCTTGCTGCGCAGTTCAGAACTGTTTGTCGCCAATGACCGCCACAACCGGGGCCTCGCCGCACAACTGCGCGAACTGGTGCAGACGGTTCGCGACGGCGGTTCCGCTGCCTCGCGCGAGCAACACGAAGGTCGCGGGAAAATGCTCGTGCGTGACCGCATCGATCGCCTGCTCGATCCGGGCACGCCGTTCCTCGAGATCGGCCAGCTGGCCGGGCACGAATTGTACGAGGACTGGGTTCCATCCGGCGGCGTGGTCGCCGGCATTGGGCGGGTCAACGGGCTCGAATGCATGATCGTCGCCAATGACGCGACAGTGAAAGGCGGGACCTACTACCCCATCACGGTAAAGAAGCACCTGCGAGCACAGGAGATTGCGCTGGAGAATCGCCTGCCGTGTATCTACCTGGTCGATTCGGGGGGCGCTTTTCTGCCCCGCCAGGACGAGGTTTTCCCGGACCGCCAGCATTTCGGTCGCATCTTCTATAACCAGGCACAGATGTCCGCACTGGGTGTCCCGCAACTCGCGGTCGTGATGGGTTCGTGCACTGCGGGCGGGGCCTATGTACCGGCCATGTGTGACGAGGCCATCATCGTTCGCGAACAGGGCACGATCTTTCTCGGAGGCCCGCCGCTGGTGCAGGCCGCAACGGGTGAGCGTGTCGATGCAGAAACCCTAGGTGGCGGCGATGTGCATGCACGTCAGTCCGGCGTCGTAGATCACCTGGCCGACAACGACGCCCATGCACTGTGGATGGCACGTCGCCTCGTCGGCAACCTCAATCGGAAGGGCTCGCGTCCGCCGCCCGAGGCTGCGCGGCTGCCACGTTACCCGGCCGATGAGCTCTACGGCATCGTGCCGAGCGATACGCGGCAGCCCTACGATGTGCGAGAGGTTATCGCACGCCTCGTCGACGCCTCGGAACTCGACGAGTTCAAAGCGCTGTACGGTACGACGCTGGTCTGCGGATTCGCTCACATCGGCGGTTACCCGGTGGGCATCATCGCCAATAACGGAGTGCTGTTTTCGGAGTCGGCGTTGAAGGGCACGCATTTCGTTGAACTGTGCAATCGTCGGCGCATTCCATTGTTGTTCCTGCAGAACATCACCGGCTTCATGGTCGGGCAGAAATACGAAGCCGGAGGTATCGCGCGCGACGGCGCCAAGATGGTCACCGCAGTAGCCTGTGCGTCGGTACCGAAATACACGGTCATCATCGGCGGCTCCTACGGCGCCGGGAATTACGCAATGTGCGGACGCGCCTACAGCGGGCGTTTTCTGTGGAGCTGGCCGAATGCGCGCATTTCGGTCATGGGCGGCGAGCAGGCCGCAACGGTGCTGTCGATCGTCAAGCGCGAGGGCATGGACAGGCGCGGAGTCCAGTGGCCGCAGGACGATGAAAAGGCCTTCCGGAATGAGATAAGCGCTCAGTACGAGACCCAGGGGCATCCGACTTACGCCAGTGCACGCCTGTGGGACGACGGCGTCATCGATCCGACGGATACGCGCGCCGTGCTTGCGCTCGCTCTGGCCGTGGCCAGTTGCCGGGCCGACGACGGTGAAACTCCTTACGGCATCTTCAGGATGTAGGAGGCCGGATGATCGACAGCCTGCTGATTGCGAACCGCGGCGAAATCGCCTGCCGGGTCATTCGAACGGCCCGTCGCCTCGGCGTGCGAACCATCGCCGTCTACTCGGAAGCCGATCGTTACGCGATGCACGTGCGCCTGGCTGACGAAGCCGTTTGCATCGGGCCTGCGCCGGCCGCTGAGAGCTACCTCGTCATCGATCGACTCATCGAAGCGGCCCGGCAGACGGCGGCCGTTGCGATTCATCCGGGCTACGGCTTTCTGTCGGAGAATGCCGCGTTCGCCCGCGCCTGCCAGGAGGCGGGTATCGTGTTCGTCGGGCCGGGCGAGCAGTCGATCCTGGCGATGGGCTCAAAAAGCACGGCGCGCCAGCTGATGGCGAAGGCCGCAGTACCGGTGCTGCCCGGCTACGACGGCGACGACCAATCCGTCGAAAGGTTGACGAACGAAGCCGGCCGGCTCGGTTTCCCCCTGCTCATCAAGCCGACCGCCGGTGGTGGCGGCAAGGGCATGCGTATTGTGCGGGCCGCTGGCGACTTCGAAGAGTCGCTGGGCGGCGCACGGCGGGAGGCCAGCAAGTCGTTCGGCAACGATCGCGTTCTGCTCGAACGGTTTGTCGAGCAGGGCCGGCACGTCGAAATACAGGTTTTCGCCGATCAGCAGGGTCATACGGTGCACTTGTTCGAGCGTGACTGCTCGCTGCAGCGCCGCCATCAGAAGGTCATCGAGGAAGCGCTGGCTCCGGGACTCGACGAATCGACCCGTGCGCGGATGGGCGATGCGGCGGTTAAGGCGGCGCGGGCTGTGCAGTACGAGGGTGCCGGAACGGTCGAGTTCCTTTTCGACGGCCAGGACTTCTACTTTCTCGAGATGAACACCCGGTTGCAGGTTGAACACCCGGTGACCGAAATGATCACGGGGCTCGATCTCGTGGAATGGCAACTGCGGGTCGCGTCGGGCGAGCCCTTACCACTATCCCAGGCATCGATCGCTCACACCGGCCACGCGGTCGAGGCTCGCCTTTACGCTGAAGACCCTCAGAGCGGATTCCTGCCGTCGACCGGGCGACTCGAACGATTCGATATGCCCTATGACTTGCCGGACGTGCGAGTCGATGCGGGCGTCCAGGCGGGCGATGAAGTCTCGATACATTATGACCCGATGCTGGCGAAGATCATCGCCTGGGCGCCGGATCGTGCGGCTGCACTGCGACGACTGCGCGACGCGCTGGAGCACGTCCGCGTCGAGGGCGTGAAAACCAACGCGCGTTATCTCTGGCAACTGCTGGGCGCGCCGCAGGTCTGCGCCGGCGAACTCAGCACGCGCCTGCTTGAATCGGCTTTGCCCCCGGAGGAGGCGACGCCCCGCTCAGAGATCGAGGAGGCCTGGCTGCTCGCTGCCGCGACCCGGGTCCTGCAGATGCCGGGCGATGCACAGGGTGTGGCCGATACGGCTGCCTCGCCATGGCAGGCAGCCACCGGATTCCGGTTAAACCAGGCACCGGTTGTCCGCGTCGCATTGCGCCTTGGCGATGAGCGGCAATGGCTGCGCGTTGCTCGTGAGCCAGGCGGTCTTGCCGTCGACCTCGACGGCCGGGTTCATCGCGTCGAGGTCGAGAGGCAGGCGGGCGGGCGACTGGCCGGTTGCATTGACGGTCGGCCGGTCGAGGCGGCCTATGAGCTTGACCACGAGCAGCTGGTGATCACGCGGCAATGCCTGTCATTCGTATTTTCGGCGGACACGGGTGCCCAGCAGTCCGCCTCAGCCGAGCACGAAGGGCACCTCAAGGCACCAATGCCCGGGCATGTGCTCGATGTGCGTGCCGTCTCCGGCGAAGCCGTCCAAGCCGGCACCGTTCTGATCGTGCTCGAGGCGATGAAAATGGAGCACTCCCTGCTGGCACCCTGGGATGGCATGGTCGAGCAGGTGAATGTCAAGACAGGCGACCGGGTCGAGGAGGGCGTCGAACTGGTGGTCCTGGCGCCTTTGGCGTGATTTTGCACTGCGGAATTCCGAAGCACCTCCCCCGATCGGTTTTGCTAGAATTCGCGGCCACTTAGTCGCCTCGCGGGCCGTGTTCCGGGCGACCCACCTGGATCAGCGGCGGCGGAGGATCAATGCAGCCCAAAGGGGCCGTATTAGAAGCGCGGGCGATTAATGCCTGGCGAGGCGATCGGCACATCCTTCGGGACGTGTCGTTCGTGCTTCGTGCCGGTGAATTCATGAAAATCACCGGACCCAACGGCGTCGGCAAAACAACCCTGATTCGCGTAATCATCGGACTGCTGCCCGCTGAGAGCGGTACGGTGCTCTGGGACGACCGGCCGATCGGCAAGGCACGTGATGACTTTCACACCAACCTCGGCTACCTGGGCCATCCGAACTCGTTGAAAGCCGATCTCACAGCCAGGGAAAACCTTAAATATCTTGCTGGTTTACGTCAATCAATTGATGTTATTTCTATTGACCAGGCCCTGGACCGCGTGGGCATTCTCTCGCGGGGCGACCTCCCGTCGCGCTCCTTGTCTGCCGGTCAGAAAAGACGCCTCGCGCTGGCACGGTTGCTGCTGGCCGATGCGACGGTATGGATCATGGACGAGCCGGCAACCAACCTCGACAGCGCCGGGGTGGAACTGGTCGAGGACTTGATTCGTGAGCACGTGGAGCGAGGCGGGCTGGTGCTGGCCGCAGCCCACCAGCGGCTGCTCGATGATGCGAATATCCTGCGCCGGCTGGAGCTCGACTGATGGCCAGGCAGACGCTAGGGCAGGCCGCGAAGCTCGTATTCCAGCGCGATCTGATGCTGGCCTGGCGACGCTGGGACGAGGTCATCCAGCCTCTGATCTTTTATGTGGTCGTCACGACGCTGTTTCCGCTGGCGACAACGCCGGATCTGAGCGAATTACGCGATATCTCCGGCGGGGTCATCTGGGTCGCGGCGCTGTTATCGTCGCTGCTGGCATTGGAATCTTTGTTCCGTACGGATGTCGAAGATGGAACCATGGAACAATGGGTGTTATCGGGACAGCCGCTCGGATGGCTGCTGCTGGCCAAGGTTGCATCGCACTGGATGCTGACCGGGCTGCCGCTGGTCGTGATTTCGCCCATTGTCGGTACGGCACTGGGCCTGCCGTACGAGGCCTGGGGAACGCTGATGCTGTCGCTGCTGCTCGGCACCGCGACACTCAGTCTGCTCGGGGGCATTGGCGCAGCTCTCACGGTAGGTGTGCGGCGCGGCAGCGTGCTGTTGTCGCTGCTGGTACTGCCGCTGGCGATGCCTTTGCTGATTTTTGGTGCACGTGCGGTAACGATGACGATGGACGGTGATTCGCCAGCCGGTCCGTTGCAGCTGTTGGCCGCGATTTTCTTTCTGGCGCTTAGTCTCGGACCGCTGGCCATGTCGGCCGCGATTCGCATCAGCGTTGAGAGCTGAACGGACCATTTCGGAATTTTGAAGAAGGACGACTATGTGGACCTGGTTCCATAAACTGGCTTCTCCGCCTCACGCCTACCGGATCCTCGGGCGACTTGCGCCCTGGTTTGGCTGGCCCGCGCTGATATTGATCCTGACGGCAACCTACTGGGGCCTGGTTCGCGCGCCGACCGATTACCAGCAGGGGGATGCTTTCCGCATTCTTTACGTGCATGCACCCGCCGCCTGGATGTCGATGTTCGTTTATGTCTCGATGGCCATCGCGGCGGCGGTCGGGCTGATCTGGCGTATCAAGCTCGCTCATGCCGCCGCAGCCGCGTCCGCGCCGATCGGGGCGTCGTTTACTTTTCTTGCGCTCGCGACCGGCGCGATCTGGGGCAAGCCGATGTGGGGCACCTGGTGGGTCTGGGACGCGCGGCTGACTTCCGAGTTGATTCTCTTCTTTCTCTATCTCGGCTACATGGCGCTGCGCGCGTCCTTTGATGATCCGCAGCGTGCCGACCGGGCAAGTGCGGTGCTCGCGATCGTCGGCGTGATCAACGTGCCAATCATTCATTATTCCGTAGAATGGTGGTCAACGCTTCATCAGCCCGCCAGTGTCACCAAGATGGACAAGCCGTCGATCGCGCTGCCGATGCTGATCCCGCTGTTCATCATGATTGTGGGCTACCAGTTCTATTACGGCTGGGCCCTTTGCCGGCGGCTGCGCGGTGAGATACTGCGCCGCGAACGTAAGGCCACGTGGCTCGAGAAGGAAATCTAGGACATGGACCTCAAAGAGTTTTTCGCAATGGGTGGTTACGCCGGTTTCGTGTGGAGCGCGTACGGCCTGACTGCCCTGGTATTGATTGCCAACTGGTGGGGTGCACGCCGCACCGAGGCTGCCGAACGGGTCGATGCACTCCGACGTATTGAAATCCTGAGGGAGAATCAAAGATGACACCGCGCCAGAAACGCATGACGACAGTAGCCGTGATCCTCGCCGGCGTGGGCATCGCCACGGCTTTCGCATTGCAGGCTTTCCAGGAAAACCTGCTCTACTACTACAGCCCGACGCAGATTCTCGGTGGCGAAGCGCCTGAAGCACGCTCGTTCCGGGTTGGCGGCCTGGTCGAAAATGGCAGCGTCCAGCGGGCGCCGGGGAGCCTGGAAGTCAACTTCACGCTCACGGATTTCGCAAACACCGTCGATGTGAGTTACACGGGCGTGCTGCCCGACCTGTTTCGCGAAGGGCAGGGCATCATTGCGCGCGGCAAGCTCGATAACAGTGGCCGCTTCGTGGCCGAGGAAGTGCTGGCCAAGCACGATGAAAATTACATGCCCCCCGAGGTGAAGGACAGCCTCCAGCCACACGGCGATGCCGCGAAGGCAATGAACCAGGAAAGCACCTGAGAAAATCAGGCGGGAGAATCCGATGGTTGTTGAATTAGGACTCTTTGCGCTGATCCTGGCGCTACTGCTGGCGATCGCCCAGACGTGGTTCGGGCTGGCCGGGGCGGCTTTTGGCAACCGCCGCTGGATGGCCGCCGCGCGGCCGGCAGTCACGGGACAATGGGTGTTCGTTCTGCTCTCGTTCATGGTCCTGTCGTGGGCGTTTTACAAGAACGACTTTTCCGTGCTCTATGTCGCGAGCAACTCCAATTCGGCACTGCCGACCTTCTATCGTTTCGCGGCCGTCTGGGGCGCGCACGAGGGCTCGCTGCTGCTCTGGGCGCTGGCGCTGGCGACCTGGTCGATCGCGGTGGGCGTGTTCAGCCGGAACCTGCCGGAAACCTACGCGGCCCGCATCCTTGGCGTGCTCGGGTTTGTCAGCATCGGATTCCTTTCCTTCATCCTTTTGACCTCGAACCCGTTTGAGCGACTCGTCCCGGCTGCGATGGACGGGCGCGACCTGAACCCGCTCCTGCAGGACGTGGCGCTCGCGATTCATCCGCCGATGCTCTACATCGGCTACGTGGGATTTGCGGTCGCTTTCGCGTTTGCCGTCGCCGCCTTGCTTGAAGGCCGGCTGGACGAGAAATGGGCGCGCTGGGCCCGACCGTGGACCACCGTGTCGTGGATGTTCCTGACCGTCGGTATCGCGCTGGGCAGCTGGTGGGCCTATTACGAACTGGGCTGGGGCGGCTGGTGGTTCTGGGACCCGGTGGAGAATGCTTCTTTCATGCCCTGGCTGGTCGGTACCGCATTGATTCACTCGCTGGCGGTGACCGAGAAGCGCGGCATTTTCAAGAGCTGGACCCTGCTGCTCGCGATCATCGCATTTTCGCTGAGCCTGCTTGGCACGTTCCTGGTGCGTTCCGGCGTGCTGGTCTCGGTCCACGCATTTGCCAGCGACCCAAGCCGCGGCCTGTTCATCCTGATCTTCCTCGCGCTGTGCATTGGCGGCTCGCTGGCGCTGTTTGCCTGGCGCGGACCGGCGCTGCGTGCGAAAGGCGGTTTTGAAATGGTCTCCCGCGAGTCCTTTCTGCTGTTCAACAACGTGCTGCTTCTGGTTTCGGCCGCGCTGATTCTGCTGGGTACGCTTTATCCGCTGTTTCTGGATGCAATGAACCTCGGCAAGATTTCAGTGGGCCCGCCATATTTCAACACGGTGTTCCTGATTCCGGGCCTGCCATTGTTGTTCCTGATGGGCATTGGCATGCACGCAGCCTGGAAGAAGGGGCGGCTGGCGCACCTGAAGACGCCGTTGCTGGCACTCTTCGGGCTGGCACTGGCAGGCGGCATACTCATACCGATGTTCGTCTACGGCGAATTCAAACTGATGACCGCCGTTGGATTGACCGCTGGCCTGTGGATCATCCTCTCTTCGCTGTACGAACCCGTACAGCGGTTGCGCCGCAGTCAAACAATGCCACGCAGTTTTGTCGGTATGACGCTTGCGCACATTGGCGTCGGACTTTTTGCGATCGGTGTGACGGTCAACGAGAGTTACCACATCGAGAAGGACATCGCGCTCAAGCCGGGTGAAAGTATCTCGATCAAGGATTACCAGTTCACGTTCAACAGTTCCAGGCACGCGGACGGTCCGAACTACCAGGCTATCGAAGGTGAGGTCGTGATTACCCAAGGTGGGCGTGAAGTGGCGACACTGCATCCGCAGAAGCGCGTTTATCGGGTGCAACGCAGCCCGATGACCGAGGCGGGTATCTCGGCCAGCTGGAATCGGGACCTGTTCGTGGCGATGGGCGAAGACCTGGGCAAAGGTACCTGGAGCATGCGTCTGCAATACAAGCCGATGATCCGCTTTATCTGGCTCGGTGCGCTGGTGATGGCGCTGGGCGGGCTGATCGCCGTAACGGATCGCCGCTACCGTGTCCGCGAACGAGCGACCAGTAAGCTGCACACTTCCGGTGCGGCGACGGCAAGCTGAGGCAAGAGCGAGTCATGCTGAAGTACATTGTTCCTTTTGCGGTGTTCGTGCTTCTCGGTGCGTTCCTCTTCGTCGGCTTGTACCGCGATCCGCGCTACGTGCCCTCGCCGCTGATTGGTAAACCGGCGCCGGAATTCAGCCTCCCGAGTCTTCAGGATGCGCAATACACGGTGTCGACATCCGAACTGAAAGGACAAGCCTGGGTACTCAATGTCTGGGGCACGTGGTGTGGTGGCTGCCGGGAAGAGCACGATAAGCTGTTGCTCATTGCCCGTCAGAACGCGGTTCCATTGATCGGCCTTAACTGGAAGGACAACGATGAAGCCGCGCGTCAGTGGCTGCGTGACCTGGGTAACCCGTATGCGGTCGTGGCGGTCGATCACGAAGGCCGCACGGCGATCGACTGGGGAGTCTACGGGGCACCCGAGACATTCCTGATCGGACCGGACGGCACGGTTCTCTACAAGCACATTGCGCCGATGACCATGGAGATCTGGACCCAGGAGTTCATGCCTCGAATCGAAGCGGCACGCGCCGGCCGGGAGTTGACGTCCTCATGATGGCTTTTCTTAGAGTGTTCATGCTGGTTGGACTGATTGGCCTGACAGGCCCCGCGCTCGCGATCGACGAGCAGCGTGCGTTCGAGGATCCGGCGCTGCAGCAGCGTTACGAGAACATCAATCGTGAACTGCGCTGCCTGGTCTGTCAGAACCAGACCATTGCTGATTCGAATGCAACCCTCGCAAGCGACCTTCGTCGCGAAGTGCGCGACCTGATTGCCGACGGCAAGAGCGATGATGAAATCCGCGATTTCATGATCGAGCGCTACGGCGACTTCGTCCTTTATCGCCCACGCATGACGAGCACTAATTTCCTGCTCTGGGCAGCACCCGTCCTGATGCTTTTTGGCGGTTTCTTTGTAGCCCTGCGGGTTATCCGCCGCCGTGCTTCGGAAACTGACCTCGACTCAGAAGGCCCAGAGGAGGCCGGTAAACCGTGACTGAATTTATTGTCTTCTGTGCCGCGATGCTGATTGCGGCCGCGCTGCTGATTCTGCGTCCCCTGCTTGGCGAATCGTCGATCGAGCCTTCGGGCGATCAACCGGCCGAACCCCGCGCGACGAGTGCCGCGGTGCTGTTTGGCCTGGTTCTGCCACTGGCGGCGCTGGCGCTTTACCCGCTCGTCTCGAACTTTCCGTGGAAGAGCCCGGCATCGATCGCCGGGGCAGGCGGCGCGGGGACCGCACATGCCGAGGGCGCCGGTTCCCTGGAAGAAATGATCGCAAACCTCGAGTCTCGCCTGGCGAGCAACCCGGACGATATCGAAGGATGGCAAATGCTCGGCCGTACCTACCTGATCGGCGGGCAACCCGATCGCGCCGTAGCCGCTTACGAACGGGCGATGTCGGCGGCAGGCGATGAGGGCGCGAGTTTCGCGCTCGACCTCGCCGAAGCGCTGGTACTGACTGAAGAACCGGCGTCCATTGAGAGGGGACGGGCGATCATTGATGAAGCGCTGGCCGAGAACCCGGGCAATGAGAAAGCGCTCTGGTATTCCGGCGTACTTGCCATTAATGCCGGCGATAACGACACAGCGCGCGAACGCTGGAACACGCTGCTCGAGCAGAACCCGCCGCCGGAAATCCGCGAATTGGTCGTCAGGCAGCTCGCGCGAGTCGGCGTCGAGGTGCCCGCGGCTGCCATGGGCTCTGCGCCGGCGGTCGGCGCAGGCGCCGGGCCTGCCATGGCAATGGGCGGAACAGTTGGTGCGGCAGGAGAACCCGTCGGAAGGACCGTGCGAGTCAGCATCTCGATCGACCCGGCGCTGCGCGATAAAATCGGTGCTGGCGTACCCCTGTTTGTCAGTGCCCGACAGCCCGGTATTCCAGGGCCGCCGCTTGCCGCCGTGCGACTGACCGCTGACGAATTGCCTATGGAAGTCGTGTTGAGCGATGCCAATTCGATGATCGAGGGCCGCAACCTGTCCTCGGTCGAGGATGTGGAAGTGATCGCGCGTGTTGCGTTCGGCGGTACGGCCATCACCGAGAGCGGAGACCTGGTCGGCCGGGCAATTCAGACAAAGGGCGCCGCGCCCGAGGTCGGCCTGCTTATCGATACCGTCGCGCCGTAGAGCCGTTGACCAGATCACTGCACCTGCGGTTCTCGAGCCTGCCGGCCGGCCTGCTGAACTATCCACGCCTGCTCTTCACTGATCGGCCGCCGGTCAACGACGTTGAATCACCGCCGGAGATCACCGCGACGGTTGAAAACGTGCTGGTCAGCGCGGCCAGCGTCACCCGGTATCTGAAGGTCTGCGGATATGAGGCAGACGCTGCGGTCCCGCTGACCTATCCACACATTCTCGCAATGCCGCTGCACCTGAAGATCTTCGCGACCAGCGCGTTTCCGCTGCGTCCAATGGGCCTGATCCACTTGTCCAACGAGATCCAGGCCCTCGGCGAAATCAAACCGGGCGCGAAATTCGACGTTTCGGTCACCGCGCGTAACTACCGCCCCATGGATGCGGGGCTCGCGTTCGACATGGCGACGGAGATCACGCGCGAGGGCCGGCCAGTCTGGCTCGAGACCTGCGTGTTTCTCAGCCGCTGGTCGGAGCCGGTTACGCACGCCGGGACCCGGATGCCCCGACCGCCGCGGGCGCCAAAGAACTGCGAAGTACTCGATGAATACAGGGTGACCCTGAGCACCGCCTGGGACTATGCGCGGGTCTCCGATGATTACAACCCGATCCACCTTAACGACCGGGCCGCTCGATTTTTTGGATTGCGCGGGGCGATCGTGCATGGCATGTGGTCGCTGGCGCGCAGCCTGGCTCAGGCACCATCGCCGGAATTGCCTGCCGGCACCCGCGTACAGACACAGTTCGTGACGCCGGTTCAGTTACCGTCCAGGGTGGTGATCAAGCAGTGGAGCGCAGATAGTGAAATACGCCGCGCGATGTGTGATGAGAAGAAAGGGCGCGTACACATGTATTCTCACTGGCCGGCCACCTGAGTCTTAGTCAGGCCCAGCGACCCTCTGCGCCACGAGTTACAGGCATTAAAAAAGGGCCCCGTTCGAACGGGGCCTTTTCGGTATCGGAAGATTACCGATCGCGGTGATCGTTACTTCACGATCAGTACGTTCTCGACCTTGCTTGCACCCTTGGTCTTAGCCGCGATCTCGCCGGCCTTCTGTTTCATTTCTGCAGAATCAACAAAGCCGGCCAGCTGAGCAATTCCGCCTTTGCTCTCGACGTTGATCTGGTTTGCACCCGTGCCAAACTCGTCGATCAGGGCCGCTTTCACCTTGCCGGTCAGGACCGTGTCATCAAGCTTGGTACCCATCGAGGTTTTCGGGTGCACAGAAAGACTGTTTCGCACTTCCTTGACACCCTTGACGTCCCCGGCAACTTTGCCCGCCTTGTCGCGTTCCTTCTGCGACTCCACAAAGCCGCTCAACTGGACGATCCCCTTATAGGTCTCCACGTTGATATCCATCGACGGAGTGCCCTTGGTATCGAGCAACTTGGCTTTCACACTCGCGTTGACGGTTGAATCATCCACGACTTCACCGGCTGACTTCGCGTATGCAGGCATCGACAGGACGAGCGTGGCGGCAAGGATGCCGAGAAATCTTAAATTCATGTACTGGTCTCCTTCGGAGGGGGTACAAGTCGCCGAGTGGCGCCTGGGGAGCGCGATTCTACTCGGGTTGGAAAACCTCAGTCCAGCGCTCACGCGGCGCGGTAAACTCCCGGGGGACACAGGAAAGCGGCGAAGGAGTCGATCATGCTGCCAGCCGATTTCGCAACGCGCCGGATGGCAGGTCGGGGCGCTGAGATTCATGTTCAGATGGGCGGCAGTGGACCGCCTTTGCTGATGCTGCACGGATACCCACAGACACATGTCATGTGGCACAAGATCGCACCTCAACTTGCTCTTCGCTACACGGTGATACTGCCGGACTTGCGTGGCTACGGTGATTCGTCGAAGCCTGATAGCAGCCCCGACCACGAACCGTATTCAAAGCGAGCCATGGCGGCTGACATGATTGCTTTGATGAACTCGCTCGGTTTCGAGCGGTTTCGACTCGTGGCTCATGACCGCGGCGCCCGCGTCGCCCACCGGCTCGCCCTCGACCACCCGAAAGCTGTAGAGCGACTCGCTCTGCTCGATATCATTCCCACCCTGCAGATGTATGAGGCGACTGACCAGGCGCTCGCGACAGCGTATTTTCATTGGTTTTTGTTGATTCAACCCGCACCGTTCCCGGAGCACCTCATTGGATGCGACCCGGCATTCTTTCTTGGCGCCGTTCGTGCACAGGCGAGATGCGAGGAGGCTTTTACGCCCGAAGCGTTTTCCGAGTACCTGCGCTGCTTCCGCGAGCCCGCAACGATTCATGCCAGCTGCGAGGATTATCGAGCCGGCGCGACGATCGACCTCGTGCACGATCGAGCCGATGCGGGTAGAAAGCTCGAGATGCCGTTGCTGCTCCTGTGGGGAAGCAAGGGCGTCGTCGGTCGTCTGTTCGATCCACTGGCCGTGTGGTCTGAGCGGGCCGATCACGTAGAGGGACACGGCCTGGCGTGCGGACACTTCCTTGCGGAGGAGCAGCCAGAGCAGACACTGCAGGCGCTGCAGCGTTTCCTGGCCTGACAGAGATCCTACGTTATGGGCGCAGCTTGGCCGCACCGCCCTCGACGATGGACACCGGGATTCCGGGAACCCCGGCGCTGCCGAGTACCCACTCAGCGGCAGAATCGATTGATTGAGATATTCCCGTCGGCAATCGGCCTGAAAGTTCGTCGGCGGAAATCGGTGGAGCCATAAAAATCAATGCGATAACACTCATCAATTCAAGTCGATTCCTGGAGAAGGGCATCAGGCGGACTGCCGCGATGAGAGGATTTTCGGGGCAAGTCTGGCAGGGGCGGGTCCCGCCAGGGAGACGGCCGGGTCCGACCGAGCGCCCCGGCGACCGCCGGGTTTGCTGCGGTTCTCCACAATCAATGGGCAATCTTCGCTACGATGGGACCGGGCGTCACAAGAACGCCTGCAAAGGCTGGTATCAGCCTCACGGGCGCACAGAAGCCCGAATCGCCGGCGGAGTCGGCGAATCCGACCGATCTCAATCAGGAGGACCGTAATGTCCGTTGCAAAGATCACTGAAATTACCGCGACATCAAAGACAAGCTTCAAAGACGCCGTCGAGAATGGCATCAAGCGTGCCAGCAAGACGATCCATGGGATCAGCGGCGCCTGGGTCGCGGATCAGGAAGTGTCCGTCAAAGACGGCAAAGTCACTGAATACAAAGTACGGCTCAAGCTCACCTTCGTACTCGACTGAACACCCCTGATGGGCGGCACGCCTCGTGCAATGTGAAGACGGCCGGTTTCAGGGGCAGCCCTGCTGCCGTCCGTCATTCATCTTTCTTCAGTAGCGCCGCAAGATCGGCAAACGGTTGATGCGTCGCTCGTGACGAGTTGGCGCGGTCACCCGCAATGGTTCCGGATCGCTCCAGTTGCCGCTGGTGTTCGTTGTCGTGGCAGTAAATACAGAGCAATTCCCAGTTGCTGCCATCGGGCGGATTGTTGTCGTGATTGTGGTCCTTGTGATGGACCGTCAGCATTCGCAGGTTCGTGGTATCGAATTCCCTGGCACATCGGCCACAGATCCACGGGAAGAGTTTCAGTGCGCGACCGCGGTAGCTTTCCTCGCGCTCATCTCGCGCACGACGCGCGTCGGCAACGATGCGATCGAGCCGATCCGGGTCGGGGCTTTTTGTCCCGTTCGACATCGTAGCGCCTAAAAAACGCAGGTCCCAACCACACGAAACATATTGCCATCCGGTCCGTCGTCGTTGCGTGCGACCACTTCACCATAGCTCATCTTGATCGAGAAGCGGGGCGAGAAGGTCAGGTTCGCGCTCCCACCGAGTTCGAGTGCCCGCTGGCCATTGTTGTCGTCACGGCCGTTTGTCGTGGTCTCGCCACCATAAACGTAGAGCATGTCGAGCGATACCCAGACCGCACGGTGGAGATTGCGCGTCAAGTGCCCTTCGAGTCGAAATAACGGGTCCTGGCCCGTTTTGCTCGCGCCGAACGGGTCTTTGTTGTCGGAAAAGAAAGCAACCGAAGGCAGCAACTCAATCGTGGTCAACGAAGGGTCAAGAAACGAACGGCCGAAGTACCAGGCCATCGGCGCACCCAGTTGCATTGACCAGCGATTCGCACCAACGTTCAGTACCTTTCCCTCGTCGTACGAGCCGGTTGGCATGAACAGTTTGGCAAGAATCCCGAATGTGAAATCAGGCGGGTACTTCGCGTATTCCTCCCGGGAAAGTAAGGGTGGACCGATCAGGTTAAAAACGGCCCCGAGTTGCAGATCACCCAATCCGGACGTGCTGCCCTTGATCCGGCCGACCGGTGTATCAATTTTTCCGGATATATCGCCATAGGGGAGCACCGCAAACAGGGCGGCCTGCTTTTCGCGGATGCCGACTGCCTGTATGTACTGGAGTACACCGAGGGTCACATCCGTCTCACCGTTTCTGACCACGGCGCCGGGGTCTGCGGTCTGGTTGCCTTGCAGGACAATGCCGTAAGCACTCAGTACGCGCGTGCCGTCCGGCACGATCTGATACACACGAGGACCGTCTGCCTGTGCGTAACCCAGCGCCGGCACCAGGGCCGCTGCCATCAACAAAAACTGAACCAGGTGGCTGGCGCCGGGTCGCCGGCACCTGGCAACGGTCAACAACTGCATCCCTGACTTCATGCCTGAAAATACCACCAGACAATACTCCAGCAAAACTCGCCTTCGCGCTACTTCCGTCAAGTGTGGAGTCAGCCTGAGAGAAATCGAACTCTGAATGCACATGCCACCAGACAAATCACCGGCGCACGAGCAAAGACTTTTTCTGCCAGAATCAAGCGCGGCGCAGAACTGGACATGGGATGCGGGCTCGTGAAACGCAGATCTGACCCCCGGCGTGCCTGGTTGGGCATCGCCCTGGGAATTGGAATGGTCGCTTGCAGCGGCGGCGGATCCGGCGGCGGCGATGGCGGCTCAGGGCCTCCTGAACCGCCACAGCCACCCGTTCCGCCGGTGGTCACGACTGCGACGGCCGTGCAGGTTTCAAAGGGCACACCGTTCAGTGATGACTGCCTGGCACTCCCGCAGGGATCGGTCCTTTACGCGAACAGCGAAGTCGAACCGCACCTCGCGATCAACCCGGCGAATCCAAATCACCTCGTCGCCGCCTGGCAGCAGGATCGCCTCTCAGACGGTGGTGCGCGCGGAATCGTCACCGCGGTGTCGGTCGACGGTGGCACGAGCTGGAGCGGTCATCAGGCCGCGCCGTTTTCACAGTGCGCGGATTCGGACCTGGCACGTGTTTCGGACCCGTGGGTCAGCATGGCCGGCGACACGCTCATCCAGGTCGGCATTGCATACACACCAGCGACCACCAACCAGAGCGCGCGCAGCCAGGTGCTCGCGAGTCGGTCGGTCGACGGTGGGTTTACCTGGAGCACCGCCGTTACGCTGATCGACGATGCGGGATCGCAGTACTTCAACGACAAAGAAAGTGCGACCATCGACCCGACCAATCCGCTTCTGGTCTATGCGGTGTGGGATCGACTGGATCAGGACGGCTGGGGCCCGACCCTGCTCGCGCGCTCCGAAGACGGGGGGCTCACCTGGTCGACACCGGAGATTATTTTTGACCCGGGCGGGGCAGGGCGGCAAACCATCGGCAACGTGATCGTCGTCGGGCAGACGGGAAGTCTCTTCAATTTCTTCACCGAACTCGGGCCAGCGCCTGGGAATCCAGACAGCACGATTGGGCACCTCGCCGTCATTCGCTCTGATGACAAAGGGTTGAACTGGTCGGAACCGATTCGTATCGCAGAACTGCTATCGGTCCGCACCAACATACCTGCGCCACCTGGAAGTGCGGTTCGCGCCGGTGAAATCATTGGCACATTTGCAGCTGATCGACTCAACGGCGCTTTGTACGTGGTCTGGCAGGATTCGCGGTTTACCGGTGGAAGCCACAACTCCATTGTCATGGCCTGGTCGGAAGATGACGGCGCAAGCTGGAGCGAGCCGGTCACGGTCAATGCCGAACTTGCTGTACCTGCTTTTACACCGACGGTCGCGGTGCTGCCAAACGGCATCGTCGGTGTTTCGTACTACGATTTTCGTCGGGCGGCGTCACCGGGGTTTCAGCCGACTGAGTTCTGGCTGGCGATAACGCGCGATCGGCAAAACTGGCACGAAATTAATCTGGCAGGAAACTTCGATCTGTTGAATGCGCCGAACGCCGGCGGTTTGTTCCTCGGTGATTACCAGGGGCTCGTGGGTTACGACGCCACGTTCATCACGCTTTATTCGCGCGTTAACAATAGAGACAGTGAAAATCAAACCGACACGTTTGCAGACCGCGTGGATACTGCGGCAATCGATAACCTTACGATCAGTCACAAACCGACATCCGGTGTTTACAAAGCAACCATCCCGGCCTGGACGCCCCAGGCCCAGGCGCGGGTCTCTCAGCATCTATCGGAGGTGCGGGAATCGCGGCTGCGTCAATGGCACCAGTGGCTGGAGGCTGGACCGACGCCTGCGGAGCACTAGGCAGTCACAACACGGTCGATAAGTACGTGGCTACGAATCCATGATCTTATTTGACATAATATACATTATGCGTACCTGTAAGGTTTGCGGCACCAGGCCCATTAGGACTCCGGTCGGAATGAAGTTGCCGATGCCAGACTCCATTGTCGGCCGCCAGCGCAGGCCGCTCTGGCCGTGGGGCCTGACGCGAATTGAGCTTGCGAGATCGGGACCTGCATACATCGTGAAGTATGCGAGCAAGGGAGATCAGGGTCGTCCTTTACCTCGAGGTGCCCGTCTGTATGGCGTAGGAGGGTTTGACAGCGCGAAGCGATTAGCTCAGTGGCGCGCCCTGCCCGCTTATGTGCGCGACCGTACCGAGCAAGGCGATTCGGTTCGTCGTGCGAAGGGAGGCGGCTGGCTAGTGCGAGAAAGTGGCGAGCACATTCCCTCAGAATGGGAGCGGCGAGTGCAATACGGACCTGGCTACTGCCGCGTCACATTGACACGACGGCATTAGGGCCGCTTTCGACCCGGAGCGGCCGCTCGATCGACGTCCTTGATCAACCGCAGGGCCCGGTCGAAGCCCCGCATGGCTCGATCAGGTCTCGTGCTCATCACGGGATCGCAGCGATTTGCGCCGCAGGAGGCGTTCGGCTCTCATCACATAGAGGATGAAGACTCGGTCGGAGTCCTCTCGGTAAAAGACCCGGCATGGCGGCTCGATAATCTGGCGGTATCTCCACCCTCGAAGCTCCGGCGGCTTCGATCCGCTTCGGGGATGATCAACGAGTTGATCAACATGGTGAAAGACACGCTGAACCAAGGCGCGCGCCGCATCCGGATTCTCTAGTGCAATGTAGTCCGCGATGGCATCCAGGTCGCTTAGGGCTGGCTCGGTCCAGATTACTTCAGCCATCGCCCCATGCGCCGCTTTGCCTCGGCATGGGAGACTGTGCGGCCCTCTTCGATGGCTCGTTCGCCGCGGGCGATACCTTCCAGCAGACTCATCCGGCGCTGCAATGATTCATAGGTCGCGACGTCGACCAGGTACGCACTTGGCACTCCGTGCTGCGTGATCAGGATCGGCTGGCGGTCGCGCTCGAGCTCCGACAGCAGTTCCGTGGCCTGACGCTTGAGGGTTGTCACCAGTTCGGTACGCATGGAGTGATACTAAAGTATCACTTCCGAGGGTGCAACTGGCAGGCGGAGTCCGGCAACTCTCGCGATGATCCGCGAAGTCGTGCCGCCGGAACCACTGGCCGCTCTCAGATGACTGCGTCCAGTCACCCGCCCCCGATAGCAGCCGGTCAACGACGAGAACCGACCCTTAACGGCCATGCCCGGTCAGATACACTCAAGGACATGCTGCGAATATTCAGGAAGATCCGGAGCGATATCGTGGCCGGTCCAAGGGCACGCCGATACCTGGTCTATGCCACGGGCGAGCTGCTGCTGGTCATCGTTGGCATCCTCATTGCATTGCAGATTAACAACTGGAATGAGGAGCGTCTCGAGCAGAACCAGATCCGCGACTACGCGCTGAATCTCTCTGCCGCGATCGAGCGCGACATGGAAATGCTGCTGCCCGTGGAGATGCAGATTCGCGCCAGCATTCGGCAGGCCGAGGTACTGGCGGACTACCTGCGCGACCGGACTATCGACCAGATGGATAACGCGGAGCTTTTCTTCCTCACCACGAGCACGAGCTATCGTCCCTATGGCTGGAACCGGGCCGCTGTGGAACAACTGAAGTCCGCCGGGGGATTGCGCCAGATGCGGAACAGTCTCCTGGCGGAGCGAATCTCCGACTATGACGCGCTGGCGCAGCACCTCGACCAGGACTATCGTGAAGACGAGGAGTCGGCGCGCGCCATTCAGGAGTTGACCAATACACTCATCGACCTGAATTACGTCGCGGATGGCCTCGGAGACGTCCTGAACTGGGACGACGGCTTCACACAGGCTGACATCGAGCGGCGCCTGCTTCGCTTCAGGGAAACAGAAGTCTTCAAGCAACTCGCTGGAATGAACAGGCCAGTCTTGTCGGGCGATCTGGCCGAGTTCCGGAGGCTTGCGAACATGAATCGCATGTTTGCCGAGCGTACCGCGGCTCGGCCGGACATCGAACTGCCCCGGCTTCGAGGGTTCGCGGCCGAGATCCAGGCGTTGATTCAAGAGGAATATCGCTAGAAGCTTCCACCGGGTTGGGGCATGGCCCTGACGGGCCCCTGGGAGGCCGCTCCTGGCCGATTGCAGACGGAACTGACAGTCTGCACAAAGGCAAAGCAACCGTAAGTGATTGATTCAGCGAACGCAATACGCGGTCGATAATTGGTGCTTGCTATACATTATGCGTACCTTGCTAGGCTGCTCTACGCGCTGCGCACGCCAATGGATGCGTCGCCGCGGACTCAAGTTTCGATATGACCGGGTGACCGAACTCACAAAGGCAGGTCGCCCCCACTATCACGTTCTAATTTGGCTGCCTCAACTCGTCAAACTTCCGAATCCGGATCAGTCAGGCTGGTGGACGAAAGGAATGACACGAATCGAGCGAATTCGCGCCTCTGGCGTTGGCTACATCGCCAAGTACCCATCTAAGCAGTTCCATGGCGACAACGCGGGCGAAGATGGACTTCCATTTCCTCGTGGAGCGCGTTTGTCCGGTGGTGGCGGTCTCGAAGCTGTGTCAAGAGCAGAGTCTCGTATGGCTGATTGTCTGCTTTCTGGCCTAAACTTCGTAATCATGTTCTGGAAAGTGATAGACAGACTCCGCCTATCTCTGTTTTGAAAAAGTCCGTCGATTTTGCTGTCAGGTGACGATGGTGGAGCCACGCCAATTCACTCGAAGGACTTTCGAAAGGAGAAACCCATGCGAGAGCTATTACGCCTGCTGCCAGTCCTGATGCTCGTCCCCGGCATGCCAGCCACGGCCCAAGGGAGCGACAAACCCAATATCATACTCATCGTGTCTGACGACACGGGCTACGGCGATCTCGGCCCCTATGGTGGGGGTGAAGGGCGCGGCATGCCGACGCCGAATATCGATCGTTTGGCAGGGGAAGGGATGACGTTTTTCTCGTTCTACGCTCAGCCGAGCTGCACACCCGGCCGGGCGGCGATGCAGACCGGCCGTATCCCGAACCGCAGCGGCATGACCACCGTGGCCTTTCAGGGTCAGGGCGGTGGACTCCCTGCCGCCGAGTGGACTCTGGCCTCGGTCCTGAAGACCGCGGGCTACAACACCTTCTTCACCGGCAAGTGGCACCTCGGCGAGGACGACTATGCGCTGCCTAACGCGCAGGGCTACGACGAGATGAAGTATGCCGGCCTTTACCACCTCAACGCCTATACCTATGCGGATCCGACGTGGTTCCCCGACATGAGCCCGGAGCTGCGCGCCATGTTTAAGAAGGTGACCAAGGGTGCGCTGTCAGCGAATGCAGGCGAGAAGCCGGTTGAGGAATTCGCGATCAACGGCCAGTACGTCGATACACCTGATGCAAGCACGGCTGAGTACCCGAATGGCGTCGTCGGGATTCCGTTCTTCGATGGCTATGTGGAAAAGGCGTCCCTCGACTACCTCGACAAAGCATCAAAGTCGAAGACCCCGTTCTTCATGAACATCAACTTCATGAAGGTGCACCAGCCGAACATGCCGCACCCGGACTACGAACATAAATCTCTTTCAAAGAGCAAGTATGCGGATTCGGTCGTAGAGCTGGATTCCAGAATCGGGCGGATCATGGACAAGGTCCGCGAGCTCGGTCTGGACAAGAACACGATGGTCTTCTACACCACCGATAATGGGGCGTGGCAGGACGTCTACCCGGACGCCGGTTACACGCCGTTCCGCGGCACCAAGGGCACCGTGCGTGAGGGTGGCAACCGGGTTCCGGCAATCGCCTGGATGCCGGGCAAGATCAAGGCTGGCGAGAAAAACCATGCCATCCTGGGCGGCCTGGACCTGATGGCCACGTTCGCCTCGGTTGCCGGTGTGGAGCTGCCGAAAAAGGACCGCGCGGGTAAACCCATCATCTTCGACAGCTACGATATGTCGCCCGTGCTGTTCGGTACCGGCAAGAGTGAGCGGACCGAGTGGTTTTACTTCACCGAGAATGAGCTGACCCCCGGAGCCGCACGGGTCGGAAACTACAAGGCCGTGTTCAACCTGCGCGGCGACAACGGCCAGGCAACTGGCGGCCTCGCCGTGGATACCAATCTTGGCTGGAAGGGTCCGGAGTCGTATGTCGCCACAGTGCCCCAGGTCTTCGACCTCTGGCAGGACCCGCAGGAGCGCTACGATATCTTCATGAACAACTACACAGAGCGAACCTGGACACTGGTGACGATCAGCGAGGCGATGAAGAACAAGATGGAAACCTACGTGAAGTACCCGCCACGGCCGTTGCAGAGTGCAGCTTACGCGGGCCCGATCACGCTCAGCTCCTACTTCCGCTTCCTGCACGTCCGCGAGCAGCTCGAGAAGGAAGGCGTCAAGATTCCGATTCCCACCGGAAATTAGGATTCAACAATCCAGCCCTAGGGGGATCCCCTGGGGCTGTCACCTAACCACAGGGTGTACCGGACTGGCGAAACGCCTGGTTGCCTCGCTTCGCTCGACGAGGTTCGGTGGCGCCAGCCGGTGACCCTGAACGTTAGGGCAAAAACATGGATCTGAACTCTGATTGCCCAATTGTTGAAGGCCCCTACCAGCTGACAGACGAATGGTCGATAAGTTTGCCATCGTATTTCAACCGGCGTACCGAGGATGGAGATAAGGAGGGCCTGTAAATATTGTTGCGGCAGTGGGGTCCCGCTCGTCCGCTGAGAGAACGAATTGCGCGCCCTTCCCTTTCGCTAAACGATTCTTTCCACTGACGAAAGCCCTTGTCGTAGTCTGAAGTTCGGCTGCGGCTTCCGATTGACGCAGGATGCGCCCGGGCGTAGCCTCTCGCCAGAGGGTCATCAACCGATCATGGCCGGTGGGCAATTCTTCCGGGACTTGCAGCGGCGCGGCGTTCCCCGCTCCATCGCCCTCTATGGTGCCGCTGCCTGGCTCGCCATTGAGGTTGCGGGTTCCGCATTTGCGGGCCTGGACGTTCCGGAATCCGCCATCCGCTACATCTGGATTGGCGCATTTCTCGGCTTGCCGCTTTTCCTGATGTTCACGTGGCGTTACGACCTTACGGGGCGTGGCCTGCGGCGCACTTTGCCGACGGGCGCCACTGAGGACGCCGGTGCATCGCTGCAGGCGGTCGACTTCGCGCTTCTCGCCGCGCTGACCTTATTGGCGGTTGGCATCGCCTATAGCGTGGTCGCCCGCATTCGCGCGATGGAGCGCCCGCAGGCGGAACCGGTTCGCATTGCGGCCACGAACTCGATTGCCGTGCTTCCGCTCGCCAATTTCACGGGCGATCCCGGGCAGGATTATTTTGTTGCCGGCATGCACGAGGCCGTGATCGCAACCCTGGCGGGGATCAGTTCCCTTCGCGTGATTTCCCGGACGTCGACCGAGACCTATCGCGGTGTCGCCAAGCCACTGCCGCAGATCGGTCACGAGCTCGGCGTCGCCAACCTTGTCGAAGGCTCGGTCACGCGGGCCGGGGACACAGTGAGGATCACCGTGCAGCTGATCCGCGCAGCTACCGACGAACACCTCTGGGCTGCTACCTACGAGCGGCGCATCGAGGACGTGCTGCGCCTGCAGGCCGAGGTTGCACGAGCGATCGCGAGCCAGGTGCAGGCGATCCTGACGCCGGAGGAGTCGCAGCGCCTCTCCAGCGTGCGCCAGGTGAACCCGGCGGTCTACGAAGCCTACTTGAAGGGCATGTTCCTGCTCAACCAGCAGACCGCCGAGGGCGAAGAGAAAGGCTTACGCCTACTGAGCGGGGCCGTGGCACTGGACCCGAATGACCCGCTCGCCTATGCGGGCCTTGCGCTTGGTTACGCACGCCAGGGGCATGGTCCGAACCTGGCAAGGGAGGCATTTCCGAGGGCTCGCGCAGCGGCTGAGCAGGCCCTGAAGCTCGACCCGCTGCTGGCAGAGGCCCATGCGGCGCTGGGTGAAGTGAAGCTTTACTTCGACTGGGACTGGGAGGCGGCCAGCCGCTCGTTCGAGCGAGCCGTTACGCTCAACCCCAGCATGGCCAGCGCCCGCTCCGACCTGTCGTGGTACTTCCACCTCATGAGCCAACCGGAGAAGTCGCTGGAGCAGGCGCGATGGGCCGAGGAACTCGATCCACTCACGCCGTATTACGCGCTTGCCCATGGCTGGCTCCTGTGGGGCTTCGAGAAACCGGCTGAGGCCCTGCTCCAGGCGAATAAAGCGCTCGAAATGGACCCGCAGTTCTCGCTCGCGCTCTTCCTGCGGGCATCGTTGCTCGCTGACGCCGGTGATTACGACGACGCCCTCGCGGACGCCAGGCGACTGGCAGGCGTGAATGCCGACATGGGTCAATGGGCCTACGGACTGATTTACGCCCGCATGGGACGCAAGGACGAGGCCCTAAGGGCCGTCCGGGATCTCGAGCGACGCGCACCTCACGGCAAGAACATCTTGATGATCGCCTTCATTCACGCGGCGCTTGGCCGTGACGACGACGCATTCCGTTGGCTACGCAAGGCCTGCGACGATCGCGTCGACTGGCTGCCGTCTGCCGTGTCGCGATCGGGCTACGAGATGGGGCCACTGGTGCTGAAGTCGCTGCGAGGCGACCCGCGATATGCTGAAGTCGCGGACTGCGTCGGTGTCCCTTGAGACTAACGGCGCTGTTCAGAGCATCCCGGGCCGGCGCCGTCGCTCACTCCGCGGTCCGGCGAATCGTCATCCTCCGATACACCGCAACACAGGCGTCGACGAGCATTGTGTTCATGACGCCGATCGCGGCGAGCACCGCGAACCAGATGACCATGTCGATTGGTCCCGGCGTCACCGACGGCTCACCCGATCCGAACAGCACCGGTACGGATGCGAAAACGAGGCCGATCAAGACACCGTCGCCCACGACACGACGCAGTCGGCCTGGCCTGCGCACTGATTGCCATTCCAGGTAGTGTGGAACCCGGTAGTAAACGCACGCGCCAGCGATCGCATCGAGCACTACGACCAGCAGGAAACCCGTTGGAGGCGGATGATCTGCGCCGGCCAGCAGCACGAAGAGCCAGCCGAAGAAAAATGCTAGCGCCAGAAGCAGCGCGAAGCGGCGGGTGGCGCCCGAGCCGGAAGGACCCGACGCTTCAGGCATGACTCGTCCTCATCGCCACTTGCCTTCTGCTTTTGCCTGCCGCACCACCTGGTAAACGGCGATGTCCTCGCGCGTGAGAAGCCTGATAAGGTCGGGGACGCACTGAATCGGCGCGACGAATTCGAACCCGTGCGCAAGTCGCTGCAGACGCTTCGCGTGCAGCGGCCCGAGGAAGTTTCTCAGCACTCGCTCCGCGGTGCCATCGACATCGATCAACTCAAAGTAAAGGCTGTAAAGGTCCTCGGAATAGTCCCGCGGCGTGCCGCTGACAGGCTTCCCGACTGGAGTCTCTGCATCATCCAACTTCATCGTCAACCTTCACACGCACTTGCGCTAGGTGTAATCGCCGAACTCCAGCGACTGCCAAAAACAGGCTGACCGCCATGGTGATTATCCAGTACTGGCCTGGACTGGGGCGCTCGTTTGAATATGAACCTGGATGCTACGGCAACAGCGGACTAAAGGACGCGGCAGTGTCTTGCGGTCAGGTGAGAACTCTCAATTCGAGCCGAGCACGACGTTCGCCGGGCGAGACAATGCGCAACGAACGAAGTGAGTGAGCGATTCCCTTCAGGCATGAGCCGCCCGCATCACCCTGCGATTCGTCTATTACGGCGTGTACCAGATCGGCGACGTGTAGGCCCGCTCCTGCGAAAACATGGCGATCTTCGGATCGAGGTTCCTCAGCCCGTAGTACTTCGCGTCGTAGGCCGTCCAGCGCGGCGTCGGGATCTCGATGACGCGGGCGTAATAGACAGCCCGCTGCGTCGGGTCGAAGGCCGGATCCTCCCAGACCGTGATGAGCTCGGTTGCACCGATGGTGTTGCTCCAGGTGGCCGACTTCACGTCCACCGTGTTGCCGACCGGAGGCAGCTTGCCGTCCGCGCCGGGCTTGCGGTCACCCGACCAGGCAACGTCGTAGACCTTCTCCTGCAGCTTTCCCTGGTCATCCATCCAGCCCTTGACGATCTGGATGCGATCGAGATTGGCGCCCAGCTGATCCTTGAGCGCGGCCACCAGGAACGTGGCGGATTTTCCGGCCGGAGCCTTGCTGAGGTCACCGCCCATGGGAACGCCCTTCTTGTAGCCGACGTGCGCCGGTGTCCGCGTGTTGGCGTCTGCCTTGCTGAAGTCCCAGCTGCCGAAGAAGCGAACGAGGATCCGTGGGCCCGTCGTCCCGTAGACCTCGCGTCGTTGCATCGCATCGAAGAGTGCCTCGCGCGTGTTCTCAGCGGCCCAGACCGCTACGTAGCCCGATGCCAGCGTTTCCCAGCCCATGATCTCCGCATCACCGAACTTGGCGAAGGGGTGCGACATCCGTTCGGGGCTCGGCTCCGAGCCGGAATGCTTGCCGAAGAAGTTGTCCTCGTCAGCTGTTGAAAGCGCGGTGTGGCTGTCGGTCGATCCGATCATTCCGAACTTGAACGGGTTCGTCCCGAGCTGGCTTTCGAGCTTGAGGCCAAGCTTGAGCGCGCTACGCGCATACTCATACTCGAGCATGCTGTCCTTCTTGAGTTCGCTCAGGTTCAGGTTGCCCTTGTCCCAGGTCCCGTAGTCCGCGAACTCGTCATTGGGCGACAGCATCGGATGGGTCTCGCCGTCGCCCTTGATCTGGGTCACCTCGACCAGTGGTTCCCAGCGAGCGCGCGTCTGAGCGTACTCCCGGGTCAGGGCTTTCTCAGTGACCGGGTTGATCTCGGGGAACATCAGGCCGTTGGACAGGTTGCCGTTGTGAGGGATCGCAAGGACCTGACCGCCGGTTTTCTCCTGATAGATCTGCAGCAGCTTCCAAAGGTACTCCGGGTCCGTGCTGCCCGCAGGGGCATAGGTGGTCGCCGGCACCGTCTGGCTCGCCTTGTCCGCACCGTCCCGGTAGACGACGACGCGGTGCAGGTTCTGGCCTGGCGGCACCTGGGACGTCCATTCGTATCCGATGAACGCGGTGAAGCGCCCCGGTTCATTGTATTTCTCCGCTGCGGAAATCGTCTTGGCCCACGCGTCCTGGTAGGCCTGGCTGTCGGGCCAGTACATCAGCGCCTCGGGAAACTCTCCCCGCGAGAAGCTGTCGATGATCTCGAACGCCGCCTTGACGCCCTGCTCGCCGCCGGCCTGGACCATGTCGTACCATTTCTTTCCATCGGCGTCGGCCAGGATTTCGGGCTGGCCGGCATACAGATTCGGGAAGAATCCCATGTTGTCGGAGTGGTCCGCGACAACCAGGAAGTCCAGCGGTCGCGCGAGCCGGACCTTTCCCGCGGTTGACGATTCAACCTGCTCGCCGCGCGCAAAGCGATAGGCGTCCTCGGGTCCCAGGCGCGCGCCGAAAGCGCCGGCGTCCATCGAGAACGAAGTGTGCAGATGGGTGTCACCCCAGAATACGCGCGTCGGCGCGCTGCCGGAGGCGTACGGAGAATACGGCAGCTCGGGGTCCTCGCGGGTCACTGGCTCGTCCGGCAGGACGCCCGGCGGCGAGTACTGCGCCAGGGAGGGAACCGCGGTGAATGCCGCAAGCGTGGCGCAGGTCAATATGCTCAGAATTGCTTTCATGGCTGTTCCCCCGCCCGATTCTTTGGCTCAGATCCAGACTCACGTCGTGATCAGTTCGTCGTCTGCAGCGCTCGTAACAGTCTAGCAGACCAGGAGACCGAATCGATCTCGCACTGGAGGCTTGGCAAGTCAAATCGACGGGAACAGCAACGCTCTCCGCCCTCCGAACGTGGGCGCGAGCGGAAATCAAAACGCACCTGTATCCGCGCGATAAACGCCTTGACCGACTGCATTTCCAGTTTCAAATTCGCCAAACCCGGGTTGAGGGTCTTCACTGCACGGCACTCGACCGTTTGACCAATGCACCCGTCGAAAAGCAAGAACTCGACGCAGACGCAGTCCGTACGCTCGTTTCATCATCAAAAGACGGCGCGGGAGCTCGAGTCAGTAGTGAATTCTAAAAAAGCTCCAGGGAAGCGGTGACTGGCGCCGCGCCCCCGGACCCAGCAACGGCTGCCAGCCTGCCATCCCACCGGTAAATCAGTCGCGGTTCTGGTGGCCCCCGCCTGAATCCCGAATAGGTCTTTGCGCGAATACTCGTCGTATGGCGCAAGCCGTACGCTCAATCGGCCGGCAAGTAGGTGCCACCCGCCGGGATGTAAGGACAATCGCGTCTCCACGCACAGCCGAGAACATTTTCATGAACAGCCTCTTTGAACCGACGACGCTCGCCGGCCTGTCGCTGCAGAACCGCATCGTCATGGCGCCACTGACACGAAACCGCGCCGACGCGATGGGCGTGCCGAAGCCCTTCGTTGGGGACTACTACGCCCAGCGCGCCAGCGCCGGACTGATTGTTTCAGAGGGCACGCAGCCGAGCTTCGCCGGACAGGGCTACTGCCGGACGCCCGGAATGCACACATCAGACCAGATTGCCGCCTGGAAGCGCGTGACGGATGCAGTCCACGCCAGGGGCGCGAAGATGTTCATGCAGTTCATGCACTGCGGCCGCATCGCCCACCCGCTGAACAGGCAGATCAAGGACGCGCCGGTGGCGCCTTCGGCGGTGAAGCCGGCTGGCCAGATGTGGACCGACCAGCAGCAACTGCAGGACTTTCCCACGCCGCATGCGCTCGCGACTGCTGAACTGCCCGGGGTGATCAACGAGTTCGTTACCGCGGCGCGCAATGCAATCGGGGCCGGCTTCGACGGCGTCGAACTGCACGCGGCGAACGGCTACCTGCTGAACCAGTTCCTCGCCAGTAATACCAACCAGCGCACGGATGCGTACGGCGGCTCGGTGAGCGGCCGGATCCGGTTCGTGGTGGAGACGGTGGAAGCCGTTGCCAGCGCCATCGGCGCGGCACGCACCGGCATTCGCGTCTCCCCCGGCCACATGTTCAATGATCTCATCGATGCCAACCCGCTCGAGACGCACTTTGCGCTGCTCGATGCGCTGCCGACCGAGCAGATGGCCTACGTGCACGTGATGCTGCCGGACGCCTTCAGCCCGCAACTGAACAACGCCGGCGACCCGCAGACCGTGATCCCCGCACTCCGACCGCACGTCAAAGGTGCGCTGATCGCGGCGGGCAACCTCACGGCCACCAGCGCACAGGCGATGCTGGACTCCGGTCTCCTCCAGCTTGCGGTGTTCGGGCGTCCCTTCATCGCCAATCCGGATCTCGTCGAGCGCATGAAGACCGGCGCGCCGCTGGCGGCTCCCCGCGAGGATCTCTTCTATACAGCAGGCCCGGAGGGCTACAGCGACTATCCGGCCCTCGTGGCCTAGAGCACGCCGTCCGTCAGAACGAGCCAAAGCATCAGAGCGGTCCGCATCAGGCAGGCAGTAGCCGTTTGTTGAAAAAAGCAGCCCGGCGAATGCCGGGCTGCTGTGTCTAAGCGGGCGACAGGTCCGTCTGTGCTCTAGTGCCTGCCGCGGCGGCTGTGATCGCCGTCGTTAATGATTGCGATGGCTGCCATGGCCGCCTGAAATGCGCAGTTTGGTGATCCAGTATGGGGTGTCCCCACCCGGAAATTCTGAGTACCTTGCATTATTCACGTACAAGGAATTCCCAAGGATCGCACCGCTCGCGACTGCATCCAGGTCGGGATCGGTGATGGTTCCCACGCGTTTCCCCGACCGCATACCCTTATCCAGTCTTACCACCTGGATCCGGTCTTCCGGAGCGGGATCGTAGGGGGTCATGATGTACAGGGTGCGGCCCTTCATCGCGATTCCATCCAGAAAGCCGTCAAGAGACCCGTCAACGTAGATTTCCTCCGCATCGCCGGTGCTTGGATCGACTCGGTAGAGCTGCGCGAGTAGCGAATGACCGACGATTAAGGCCTTTCCATTGGGCGTCGCTACGATGCCGTTCGCACCGCAACAGAAGTCGGCAGGGTCAATTGCAAAGACGTCGGGCAGACGTATTGCTGTGGCGGCGCCGGCATCAAGTGGAAGTTCGCCATTTTTGGACAGTGGCAGCCGATAGAGAAACGGTTGAGCGGAATCGGTGAAGTAGACTGCATCCCTGGTGACGGCAAGGTCATTGATTATCGACAGGCCTGGCTCGGCCAGCTGATATTCCATGATAAGGGCCCCGCTATCTGCGTCATAGACGTATGCGTTGCCGCCGTCACACCCCGCGACGAACAGATAGTTGGTTCGGGGATCGACACGCATCCCGAGTACGAGACAGGTGCCGTTCGCCACATCCGCGTTCGGGTCCTTGTCGACCAGAACTTTCCCTTTCCCCGTTCGCAAGTCCACTTTGTAGATTGATCCGTCGAGCGAGCCATTATAGGCAGTCGTACCCTTGCCAATCGTGAACCCTTCCGGCGCAGACCCGTTCGGTGTGTAGATTATCTTGGGGAAGGCCTTGCCCTTCCCTTGCTCGTTGTCATGAGCGGCAGCACTCAACGACGAGCCGAGCAGCAGACAGGCCGCCGTCAGCCCGGCAACCCACATGCCGTGGTGTGTACGATTATTCATTTTGTATTTCCCCTGTAGCGTGCGGCGATTGCCGCTCGTACTCCGCTTGTACACCGCTTTGATGTTGATGGATAGGCGCGCCGCAATATCCCGGCCGCCCGTACGCAGCCAGCAGCGCCGTTTCTTCGGACCCGGAGACCGCGCCAGATGCCGAAATCGGTCCTGTGAATCAGGTGCATGGGGGTTTGTCAGCGGCACTGGAGTTCGGATGGCCGGTGTAACTCTGATGCGCACCTGAAGCGGAGTGCCCAGCGCCGCTTCCCGGCGCTGACGCTCCGGAAGATGGCGATGGAACGGGCGGCTGCCCCTGCCATGCAGAGTGAATGACGGCTACAACCGATCCCGGGACATCCCGACTATTGCAGGGCGTAGTCCTCGACGCAGCTCTCGGTACTTGCGAGCGCTGAGTATGCGCTTTATCGAAGTCGAAGCCCTCTCGCTCATCGGCGACGCGGGTACGAGTGCTGGGGTCAGTTCGTACAGCAGAGCGAGGAACGAGTGAATAACCTCTGCCTCTGCGAACGCCGTCGACTCCGCAAACTGCCGAAGCGACTCAATCGTGTACGCCGGAAACCAGATAGACCTGGATCATCGAGTGCTTGTTCTGTCTATGCCTATCTGATCGCACGGCCGCCGTTCAGTCAGCGCTGCTGATCCCGCCCGACTTCGGGAACATCAGCTGAAGCTGCAGCCGAATCTGCCACTCCGGCGCTATATCAGGACGCACGACATTAGCGTAGAGGGAAGACTGCAGATTGACAGGTTGTTTGCCGAACCGGGTGATCTGCCCGATCCCGAGTCCGATTGGCACCAGCCACTGTTGACCGCTTTCCGCTTCCCAGTTCGCGGTGATGATAGGCGCGAAAGTGAGGTAGCGGCCGGGACTGGACGGGAAGTTGTAGTTGACGAACGGCTGCATCAGGAACTGGTTAACCTTGCCCCGACCCGAATCCTCCGACACTGACCAGACATTGTTCACCAGTGCGCCGTACACTCATGGGTCGCCGAGCTTGAGCACAACCGCAGTCGGCCCGACACCCCACACGCCCTGCCCGAGTCGATCATCAGTCGCGGTGTCGAGCTGCACGACGGCCCCGGCACCCCGAACCAAGCCACCCTTCACCGCTTTCGGCGACAGAAACGTCGAAAACTGGATGTCGCCGATGCCATTCTCACGCTCCGGGTAAACACCTAAATCGGGCTGGGAAATGACCGGATAATCGTTCTTGTGATCAGGTTCCAGGTGTCGTTCAGCGAGAAAGGCACTGTTAGCGGTTCGGGTAATCAGCAAATTTACTGACTTGTTTTCTCTAGCTGCGCACTGCATTGATGGCAAACAGGTACTCTGGCCCATGCGGCATGTGAGATTTCCGTTTATTTTGGCCCCAGGGAGCCCCCCTGATGACGCGCAAGCGCTACACGCAAGCGCGGATCATTACGATCGTGAAGGAACAGGAGGCGGGCGATTCGGCAGGATCGCCAAACTGACGCCTCATTCTTACGCTCCCGATTATTCGACCTGGTGATCAGTGTACTTCTCTGCCCGGGATCCGTCAGATTCCAAACACCTTCAACAATCCGTCCGTCAGCCCCTCAAGTCCACGCCCGGTAATGCCGGATTTCTTCCCGGCGTATGGCATTTCCTCATAGACGTAGACACCCGGCTCGCCCGCAAAGTTGTCGTAGAACAGACTGTTCTCTCCCATCAGGTACGCACCGAACGGCTCGGATCGCCTGGCCGAGTAATCGAGATTTGCGCTGAACCCGATGGTTGCTGCCTGGTCGATGCTCCTGCCGCTACCCGACCGTTCTATTCGCACGCCGCGGCATCCCTGAACGATCAATGTGCCGGGGCCCTCGAAGATCAGGTATCGAAACTGGAAAGTAATCCAGGCGCTCAGTCGAAACTGCCATTTCCGTTCGATTCGAATCGGATGGCCAACGTTCTGGACCACACCGACGAGGTTTCGCGGTTGCAGGACCATCGCGTCGCCCTCTGACAATTCAATCAGCCCGACCTCGGCGAATGGGTCGTTCCTGCTCGAGATGATAAACGACTCACCGGTGCCGGCTCTTATTCGAGTCAAGGCCACCAGCCTTGCCGCAAGACTGGTCAGCGGATACCGGCCATCCAGCAGCCACTTGGTATTCTTCCGGCCACGGTCGGATGCGCTTTGCAGGAAATCGGGGTGCACGAGGAGTTCCTCATGCGGTCCAGGCGTTAATTCCTGAGACACGGCCGAGGCCTTCTGCCTGCTCAATGCGTCGCCCCCCTCGGCAATGACGTCTTCTTTCCCGGACCGGGTCCCGGGCCGGAGTCGAATGGGGGGTTGTCTCGAGGCGGCCGGTGCGAGAACCCAATACCAGAACGCCTTGATGCCGATGGGGGCGAGGGTGACACCAATGAGAATAGCAAGCGCCTTACCAAATACGTTTCGGACGGAGCGCTGTACTTTTTCCGCACGGTTTCTGGCCGAATCCAGTTCGGCGCGCTTTTGCATAATGACTTGATCCAACGACGTCAACGCCGCCGCCTCTGACGAATCGATCAGAACCGCCTCTCCTTTTCCGCGTTCTTTGATAATTGCCAGGCGTTTCATAGCCTGGTCATAGTGACTCCTGGCAACGCGACACTGTTGTCCCAAGATTTCATGACTGCGACTCAGGTCCTGATAGACCCTTTGCACCTCGGAAAATGGCGCGTGTATGAGGAAAGAAAAATCACTTTCCATGCGACGCAAAGCATGTGTCGCCTTTTCGAAATCCGCGCACTTAGCTGACCAGTGCTGTTTGTCGCGTGCCATCTTCGCCTCAGCGCTCAGTCGGCTGGTCTCAAAGGTAGCTCGGAGGTTCTCGAGTTTCCGTAGAGCCTCAAGCTCCGCTGTTAATAGCGAGATATCGATTTCGTTCTGTATGTCCGCCTTGACCCGTACTCCGTCGCCGGTCAGCAGAGCGATCACCTGCTGATAGCGTTCCCGGCGCCTGTCCTCTCTGGCTTTGATCTCTTGCTGAAGCTTCCCCATTTGTTTCTTCAGCATAACCGGCGGATCGCTGATTGCCGTTCGCAGACGCTTATTGGCCGACTCAACTTGCGCTTTTGAAGCGTCGGCCAACTCGCCTCGTACACTTTCGAGTCGTCCGACGAGCTCAGCATCCGGCAGCCACGCTTGCATCTGCGCCCAAAGCAACGTGGACTCCTTTCGGAATGCGTCAACGGCCACGAGTGCTACAAGAATCAGGAGCAAGAGGAAAAGACGTCCGCCCAACCAACCAACAGAAGTCCGCACCGGAGCATGCATCTATCGCTTCCCTTTCATTTCGACCAGATTCTTTCTAATGAACAGTACCGCGATCAAGGAAACTGACAATCTTTGCACTGTGGATGCGCGGTCGTCTGTTATCGCTCTATTCCTTCTTGCTGTCGCGATTGAATTTGGTCAACTCGCCGAAAACAGAACCAACAAAAGAACCTCCGGCGGAACTCGCAATGCCAGCGACGGAGCGCGCGGTTTTCCGGGCTTTCTCTTAGTAGTTGCTCCGGCTGTCTGCTTCTTGCCTTTTGTCGCCACGAGGCTCCATTCGTGTTAACTGCTGCCAGAGGTCATCGGTCCCTCACTTTCGACACAACAACCCCTGGCCAGATCACCAGCATCGTCCGCAACTGGATCTCTCTCACCCGCCCGCGAATTCGGATCACATCTCCGGTCCGCACGGCGCGCAGCAACGCTTCGTCGGCTTCCCCCTGCGCCTCCACAAATGCAACGACGCGTAACAACTCCGCCGCTTTGGCTGAGGCGATCGGTATGGGCTCTGAAATAACTTTGTAATGGCCCTCGACGAGCGCCACGTCGTAGACTTCGATGTCCCACTCCACGACGCTGCCGATGAGGGTCTGCTCGAGCAACTCGCGCTGCAGGCTCGTCGCATTGCTTCCGAGCGCGTAGGCTTCGGCCACCTCCTGAGGTGTCAGCGGACTCGTCGTGGCCTGGATGATCGAGTCGATCTGCTCGGGCGTCCACGGGCTCAGCGCCGCTTCATCGACCCCGACCCCGCAGCCAGCCAGTACGCCGCAGGCCACCAACCCGGGTATTCCTCTGCGCGCCTGACCCATCGCTTCCCTTCGATTCACTGCTGTCCCTGCTGTTTTTCTATTTTGCCGACTTGCTATTTGACGTGACCGAACGCATCGGTCTCGTAGACCTCATCCCCTTTAACCCGATACTGCGGCTTGTGATACTGGGAATTACCGAAGGCGTCCTTCTCCACCACCTCCCCATCCTCGCTGACCGAGTAATACGGCGCGAGCAGCCCGAAGCGATGAGCCAGCTGCCCTAAGCGAATAGCGCCATGCCCGACAGCCCTTGTCTCTCAGCGCACCAAATCAATTTCTCGGTATCAGCGCTCGATCGTCTCCGGATAGCCAATCAGCCCTCGCTCTGCTCCGGGTCCTCCAGCATCGCGACAAGCTCCCGTCGGATCTGCTCGTCCTGGGGCAGGATTGAATCGTGTTCTGTGCCGGTCCGATCAATTGCCCGCGGTCGGAACAAGGCCGGCTCGTATCCGCTGGATCGCCCCAATATTAGTCTGACTTTTTAAATGCGCGGTCGCTTGGCCACCGCCTGACTTCAACCTGCGCGGAAAACGCCTCTGACGAGCCGGATCTGGCCCTCTTCGAGACTGCGCCGTGCGTTCCCGGCCTTTTCCCCCAGGTTATCGACGAACACCGCGAGAGTCAGCTGTCCGGGCGGCGCGGCTCCGGCTCCGCCTACGCTCCCGGCACCGGAAGTCCGGGTCAAATGCGCGTCGCTCGTGTCCTCAAAGCATTCTGCGATGAATCCGATTTCGCCGAGAACGGAGGCGATCTCATCGACAGGCACAAGGAAGCTGTCCGCGGGGTCCGTGGCCCACGGTAGCGGAAAGTACGTCGTCGATGTTTTTCCAGCGGCCATTTCCTGGAAGGCGAACCTGCCGCCCGGCTTGAGGACCCGGTAGATCTCTGCGTAGAGCTTCCACTTGTCCTCGATGTTCATGCCGACGTTCTGCATCCAGACGACGTCGAACGAATCGTCGGAAAACGACAGCTCCAGAGCGCTGCCCTGGTGTACTTCAATTCGGTCTCCGAGGCCGGTCAATCGGTTCAGCAATACGGCACCGGCACAGTAATCAGGAGACAACTCGATGCAATCGACGCAGCAGCCGCGCTCGGAAGCAAGCAACCGCGCAGAGCCGGCAAGTCCCGCTCCGATATCGAGGACGCGATCGTCGGCCCGAATCCCGGCTAATTCCAGCAGCTCGAGTGAAGCGTTGAATCCGCCCGTATGGAAATGATCGAGCGCGCCCAGCTCCGCCGGCGACAGCGGCTGCTCAGGGTTCAGTCCCGCCGCGCGAACGGCTGAGAGGATGCGCGCCTCTATGTCACTGGCCGAATAGTGCGCGTCAAGACTAGCCATACCCAATAGGTCCCCAAAAGAATCGCGCGCGCCATTGCGTCGCCCTGGTCAATCCATGAACGATCCGGCGGCCTTGCGCGGCCGACAGAAGGATCAATTCCCGCCTGTTAGAACATTACGTGCCATCAGGTCGACGGGCCTGCGCCTGCCAACGACTTAATGTAGTCTTCCGCCACAAGAAGTGTGGAAATTCTTTTTTGCTCTGCCCGAAATGATCGCGTATCCGAGGTCCGACTCAGAAACCAGGCTGCGGGGGTAACCTGGTAACAGGCGGTTCGACTGCCAACGGAGCTGCCCAATGCGCACGATAACGGTTCTTCTTGCTCTGTCTTTGCTTGCATCAGCCGGCGCCACTGAGGCGGCACCCTGCGATGCACCCGAATTCCGGCAGTTCGACTTCTGGCTTGGCGAGTGGCAGGTCATGCAGCCCGACGGGGCGCTCGCGGGAACCAATAGCATCCGCAAAGAATATGGTGGCTGTGTGCTGCACGAGCGATACCAGACAGCCAAGGGGTATTCGGGTGAGAGCCTGAATGCTTACGATGTCGGCCGAAAGCGCTGGCACCAGACGTGGGTCGACAACACCGGCACCTTGCTGCTGCTCGAAGGCGGTCTGCGGGGATCCGAGATGATCCTCGAGGGCAGCACCACCGATGCGAAAGGAGTCGTAACACGCCACCGTATTACCTGGACGCCCAACCCGGACGGTACGGTTCGACAGCACTGGCAGAGCACGGACGCCACCGACACATGGGTTACCGCTTTTGACGGTCTTTACAGTCGCGGCAGCGATTGACGAAGCCCGCCCCATCCGGGGTCCGTCGCTCGCACGGTGGCGTGCCCTGTGATCGCCCTCGCCCGCCGCCAATAGTGCTCTACGGCGTCTTCGCTGCGCATTACGTCCCAATGCGTTTGCATGAAGATCACGTCGGTCGTGATATTTCTTATTTTATATCCGCTACTTGGATACTTTTTTTAAAGTGCTATCGATCAATCCCTGCCGCTGCTGCGGGGCGTTCCGCGCGCCTCGGAACCGGCCTCAGTCACCGCCTTCCTGACCGCTTGCCGTGCCATCCGCGACACGAGCGCAATGATCACAATCGTTACCGCGAGGCCGGCGAACAGAACCGCGTCATGGAGACCGGCAGCCGAGGTGTCGAGGCTGACCATCTGGGCAATGTGCTTGCCTGCGTATCCCAGGTAGACCTCAAGAATCAGGTGGGGCACCAGGCCAATGCAGGCGATGAGGAAGGTACTGAAGCGAACGCCTGCCGCACCCAGCAGATAGCTGACCGTCGCGGGATTCAGCGGCGTCAGGCGGAGCAGCAACTGGAGACGCAACTGGTCCTGCTTGACCGCGTTCTGAATTGCGGCGAACCCCGGTTTACGACCGAGCATTTTCTCGATCCGTCGGCGCAGCAGGCCACGGGACAAAGCATACTGAAGCGACGCAGCCAACAGGTTGCCAGCCAGAACAACGGCTGCACCCTGGGCCAGACCGAACAGGGCACCGGCCACTATCGAGAAAATTGATCCAGGAATAAGCGCCGAAGTGGCTATCACCAGCAGGCCGGCCCATGCGATCAGTCCCCATGGACCCAGACGCTCTATCCAGGCCTCGAGGATCGCCAGATGATGCGCAAGATCCTTGCCGGCGAAATAGATTGCTGCGGCCAGCAGCGCTCCGACAGCCAGATAAACAAAACCTCGTCGGGAACGCGGAATCTCCGGCATACCGCCGATTGTATTGCGTCTAACCGACACATGAGGAGTCTCGCTGACTGGCGTGTGTCAGTTTGACTCTGAAAATTCGGGCTGGCGCAGTCGATCCTTACGATCCATGAGTCCTGGGTCGGGGAAAACCAACCACCAGCCCGGCCTTGGCCGCACCGAAGATGCCTGCCTCATTGCACCGGCATCCTGCAATACACGGCACAGTTCCTGAGCAGGAACTGCGATCGATTCGGCGGATGGTCTACGGCTGCGGGACGGTGAGGCAGCGCATTACGCGTCTGCCACCTTCAACACGAGTTTGCCGGTGTTCTCACCCTTGAAAAGCTTGAGCAGTGTTTCCGGAAAAGTTTCCAGGCCCTCGACGATATCCTCGCGGGTCTTCAATTTCCCGGCGGCCATCCACCCGGCCATCTCCTGCCCGGCTTCCGCGTAGCGGCTGGCGTAATCAAAGACCACCATGCCCTTCATGCTGGCCCGGTTGACGAGCAGCGACAGGTAGTTGCTCGGTCCCGTTACCTTCGCCTCGTTGTACTGCGAGATGGCACCGCAGATAACAATCCTGGCATGCATCGCGAGCTGCGCGAGGACGGCATCGAGGATTTCACCGCCGACATTGTCGAAGTAAACGTCTACGCCTTTCGGGCAATGGGTCTTGAGCGCTGCCGCAACGTCCTCATTCTTGTAATCGATGGCTGCATCGAAACCGATCGAGCGCAGGTAGGCGCACTTCTCCGGGCCTCCGGCAATGCCGACGACGCGACAACCCTTGATCTTCGCGATCTGGCCGACGACCTGCCCGACCGCACCGGCCGCACCGGAGACGACCACGGTCTCGCCCGGCTTCGGCTGCCCGATTTCCTGCAATCCGAAATAGGCCGTCATACCGGGCATGCCGAGCGTCCCAAGGTACACAGGTAACGGCGCCAGCCTGGGATCGACCTTGGTCAGGCCCTTTGCTTTCGCGACGGCGTATTCCTGCACGCCGAAAATGCCGACGACGTGATCGCCGACGGCGATGGCCGGGTCTTTCGAAGTGATGACGCGCCCGACTGCGCCGGCCCGCATGACCTCGCCGATTTCGACCGGCGCGATATAGGATTTCCCCTCTTTCATCCAGCCCCGCATCGCCGGGTCGAGCGAGATGTAAAGGATCTTGATCAGCACTTCGCCCTCGCCCGGCTGCACGACCGGCGCTTCCGCGTATTCGAAGTCGCTGCGCTGAACCATTCCAACCGGACGGCGGGCCAGTTTGAACTGGTGGTTGACGAGCGTGGTCATGACGGCATCTCCATGAAGGCGGCCCATTAGCATACCCGTTCGTCGACGCACTCAACGGCACGGTCTGAGATGATCGGCTTGACGGAACGCTGGATTCAAAGTACCTTTCTGCTACAAGGTACTGGTCTCGGGAAACCTATGGTCACGGAATCCAAACTCGCTCCGATCCGCAAGGGTCTGCTCGAATTCCTCGTGTTGAAGATCGTCGCCGCACGCAGCGTCTACGTGCCCGACATCCTTCGTCGGCTGGCGGGCACCGAATTCGCGACTCAGGAGGGAACGCTCTACCCGCTCCTCAGCAAACTCCGGCGGGAGAATCTCGTCCTTTACGAATGGAAGGAATCCGATGCGGGGCCACCACGCAAGTACTATCGCCTGACGGAGGCCGGGCAGGCCCAGGTCGCAGCACTCAACGACTACTGGAACCGAATCAACCACACTATCTCCGAAATTGGACACTGAGCCATGGAACGTATCTCTGTCACCGCCAAGCTCAATCGCAGCACCCTCCGGTTCGAAGAGGCCGCTTTCGCTCGCCTGGAAATTTACCTCGCCGAGGCCGGGCGGACACTCCAGGGCAACCCCGACAAGACGGAAATCCTTGCAGACCTCGAGCAGGCGGTCGCTGACCAGTGCGCGAGACGGCTCACAGAGACCGGCGGCATCGTCACACTGGCGGAACTGACACCGGCGCTGGAGGAAATCGGATCCGTGCAGGACCCCGGCGAAACATTATCCGCCGCGCCCCCGACACGCGAGGTCGCACGCCGATTGGAACAAGTCAGCGAAGGTGCTGTGGTCAGCGGAGTTTGCCTGGGGCTCGCCCGCTACTTCGGACTGGATGTGACGCTCCTGCGCGTCATCGCTGTGCTTCTGCTGCTGATGTCCGGCGGAGGCATGATCCTTGTTTACGCGGCGATGATGATCCTGCTGCCCTACGCGCCTGTGCAGCCGGGCGGTCCACCGATCCGCTGGCTTCCGCAGAAGTGTCGCGACTTCGTGGAATTTTTCCGCTCGAAGTTCAGCACGGTTACGGGCTGATCGGTGCCCCTGCCCCGCGGCTGAATAAAGCTGCGGTACCTTGCGTCGCGAGAATTCTCGCGAGACTCAACTCGACGCTTTGCATTGAGCCCGGGCCGACTCAACGAACCTGAATCCGTCTGTTCGTGACCACCGATTACGGTAACGTAAGCATGTCGAATCCCGACCGTGCTCAGCGGTCAGACACAGGCGGAGGTGCGTCGATGAAAAATATTGCCTTGGTTCTGGTTGTCGGGGCTGTCGCCTTCGTCTCGGGCTGGACCATCCGGGATCAACAGAATCCGCCGGATCTTTCCTATATGGCTGGCCACGGAACCGATGCAGAGCTGGCGGCGCAACAGTTCCCGGAGGGACACCCACCCCTGCTGCCTCCCGGCCACCCCCCGATACTTCCAAAGCAACATCCATCCATCCGTGAGGGCCTGGGTCAGTGCCCGAGGAATCTGCCCGGCCGTGCCGGGCCCGCCGAGGATGGGGCCTACGCAACCGCTCCTCCCCCCGGGCTCATCACCACCTGAGGTCATTCACCGGAACGGAATGATTTTGCTCCACGGCCCGCGGCACTCGCGGCGCGTGATTTTCGTAACTTAGAAACGACGCCGGTCACCGCGCCGGGGCGCGCAAAGCACGATTGAAGAACTCCACCGTGCGCTTCCAGGCTTGCGCGGCGGCCTCCGCATCGTAGCGAGGCGTCGTGTCGTTGTGAAATCCGTGCTGTGTACCGGGATAGAAGTAGGCCGTGTACTTTACGCCGGCTGCCTTCAGCGCCGCCTCGTAGGGCGGCCAGGTCGCGTTGACGCGCTCGTCATTCGCGGCGAACTGCAGCAGGAGTTCCGCCTTGATCGAACCGACATTGTCCAATGGCGGCGCGCTGCCATAAAAGGGCACGGCCGCTGCCAGGTCAGGCAGCGTGACTGCAAGCCGGTTGGCGATGGCGCCTCCGTAACAGAATCCGACGACGCCGAGACCCTCGCCCGCGCCCGATTGTGCGCGCAGGAATTGAGTGGCGGCAATGAAGTCTTCGAACGCTTTGGGCTGTTCGAGCTTCTGGAACAGCGTACGGGCTTCGTCTTCGTCGCCCGGATAACCACCCAGAGGAAACAACGCATCGGGCGCGAGCGCGATGAAACCTTCGAGCGCAACCCGCCGCGCGACGTCCTCGATGTGTGGATTCAGCCCGCGGTTCTCGTGCACGACCAGCACGAGAGGCAGTGGCCCATCTGCCTTCGCGGGCCTGACGAGATACCCGCGTCCCTTACCGTACCCTTTGGGCGAATCGTATTCGACAAAGCGCCCATCAATCCTGGGATCGTCTGGGGAGACCTGCTGAGCTTCAGCGAAGCGTGGCGTCAGAGCACCCAGAAGACCGGCGGCCGTCACCGTACCGACCGCGAACTTGCCCACCCTCGCAAGGAACGTGCGCCTGTCAATGTCGCCATGGACGTACTGGTCGAAAATGAGCAATACCTCGGGATCAAAGTCACTCGCACGCTGCATCGGTTCACGATCGGTCATGGTTGTCTCCGTTCCAATTACGCGGTCGCCTGGCCGGTTAGCTTAGCGTGGCGGCGCCCCTGGGGCGACCAGCGGCTACAGTTGCGAATGATCATCGCCGCCGGCTGAATCACGACTTTCGCAGAAGACGCTGCTTCGGGCTATGCTTCGGCGACGCTTGTCCGTGGCCCGCGGGCGGGCTGACATTCTGTGGTGTTTCCGCAGTGAAGACGACGACTGCACATTGACCGGTATCAGCAACGATGAGTGCCCGAGACGAACCAGGCATCCGGGCAACACTGGATGCGTTTATCCGCAATTATCAGCACCGTTACCCGCTGCTGGAAGATGTCTACGATCCCGAATGGCCCTCACCTTGCGAGATCGACCTCCCCTATACGCGCCCGGGTGATGCGCCGGGAATTCAGCGCATCCGATGGGCGCCGCTGGCGAGGGACCCGGAGAGCACCGCGAGAGACTTCGAGCCCCTGGAACGGGCGCTGCAGGTCACGGTTCATCCCGACATCAAGGAGTACTTCGGAGCGTATTGGTCTGGCGGCCTCGAAGCCGAGGCGCCCGAAGGCCACGTCAGCCTGATCCTGCTGTGGAATGACCGTGACAGAGAAAGGTTGATCGAGAATCTGCTGGGCCATGCGATCGCAAAACAGCGCGCCAGAAGTGGCTTCAGCGTATTTTTCGCCTGTACCGAAGTTGATTCTGAATTGTTTCTCAGCATCGACAACGAGACGGGCGTGGTGCTGCTGGAAAAGCCCGGGCACAAACCGGTTCGTCAGGTCGCGGACAGCCTTACGGATTTCATCGTCCAGCTGGTGCCCGCCCCTCCCGAAGTTCACCCGGACCGAAAGATGCTGGTCGGCCGGTAGCCGGCCGAAATTTGGACTTTTCGCGACTCGGAAACAACATCAATCCGTCGCTCCGTTCACCACACCAACTGCGAATCTGCGAACACCGGCACCGGTAGCGCAGAGTATGCTTCTTCCGGGGCCCATTCATCGAGGTTTCGCGACCGTGAAGCAAAAGAGCAGTCCGTTGAAGACTACGCTGATCGGCGGAGTCATGTTCCTGATTCCATTTGTGCTGATACTTGCTTTGGCCGGCAAGGTATCCGAGCTCATGCACGGACTGGCCGGGCCGATCGCGAATGCCATCGGCATTGAACGTTTTGGAGGCTTCGCGGTCCTTAATCTCGTCACGACACTGCTGACGCTCTTGATCTGTTATGCGGCGGGCCTGGTCGCCACCAGTCGCGTCGGCAAGCAGGTGTATTTAAAGGTCGATGAGCAACTGCTCAACCTGTTTCCACGTTATGGCTTCCTCAAAGCCACCGCGGGCTCGATGTCGGGCGATAAAGAGAAGCCGCTGCCGGTGGTGATGGTTCGGCTCGATGATCAGTCGATGCTTTGCTTCGAAATCGAACGCAACGACGAGCAGGTGGTGGTCTTCGTGCCGGGTTCACCGGACCCATGGAGCGGCGCCGTGGCATTAGTTACGCCCGATCGGGTGACCAGGATGCAAACCGACTTCCACAAGGCGATCAAGAGCATCAGGCTCGCGGGCAGAGGAATGCTGGACTTACCTCAGTAGACAGACCATTCAATCGACACGACATTCTTTCGCAAAGGTGCCTGACCTCACGCGCCCGATACCGGGATGCAAAAAGGGCTGCAGCGCACCGACGCGTTGCAGCCCCATCGTGCAAGGCGACCGAGAGTCGCCGCTTCTTTACATCCCTGCCAGCTGACGACGCCGGCGTGTTGTCACGCCCGCCAGCACGAGGGCGGAGAGCAACAGTCCGAGCGTACCGGGCTCGGGCACGGCGCGGGCCGTGGCATTGACGTAGGCATCTCCGACGTCAGCACCCGCCAGATCCATGTTCTGCAACACCCCAGCCAATTCCGGCGAGACGAGCAGATCGGCGAAAATCATCAGCCCGCTGTCGGTAGCCGAGAGTGAACTCGGGATCCCGACATCGAACAGCGCAACGCCGAGGAAAGTGACGTTGTCAGCGACAAAGAAGCCACTGAAAATGTCACTGGCACGCGAGCTGTCAAATCCGATCGTAAAATTGCCGACTTCGAGTGTGCCGTCATTGAACAATACGGTGCCGCTGTGCTCGATGGTTCCGGAGAACGGAGCCAGTGTGTCAACCGTAAACTGGAATGTCGTCGGCAGTGACGGGGCGCTCGCGTCACGTGGATTGACAGGGAATGCGACCGAGTCCGAGCCGAGATCACCCGGGATAATCACCGGGCCCGAGACACCCGAAAGCACCAGGCCAACACTGGCCAGCGTTTCCAGGTCGAGCAGGACATTCGTCTGACCACCAGATATCTCAACGGCATTCGCCTGGGATGCAAACGCGAAACTGGCGGCGACGATCAGGGGTTTGATGAGGCGCACGTGAATTCTCCTTCTTGCGAGGTTAGTCGAGTCGTTCTTTTACTGTCACGGATGACGAGCCCGCCGACGCAGCCAGCACGTAGTCGACGGATACTTCCCTTCCAACAGTGTTATCGCCATGGAGGCGAGAACGGTTTCGAATTGCCCTTTTTTTGCCGTAACCTGATACGTATTCTGTGATAACTCGATAGGCTTTTGTTTTATAAGTTATTTTCTACAGTGAAAGACTCTTCTTCATCGAGACCCGAGGGCATTTCAGGCAGGCGATGGACTCAAGGTCCGGTGCGGGCTTCGCGAGTTGGCGGTGCGCGCCTATTTCTGCAGCAGCGGAAGGCTTGCAAACAAAATCTGCCCCAGCAGGCCAAGGCCGCCAGCCAGGGACACGAGCCCCAAAAAATACTCCTGCGAAGAGGCGCCGAACAGCATGGTTGCAAGGAGGTACTCGGACAGCATCAACAGCGCAAACGCAACGCCGCCCATCACCGCGCGCAGGCATAGCGAATTTGAGACGTCAAACCGGCCAATCAGCCAGCCACAGCTGAACCAGGCGACCCAAAGCATCACGGGCAGCTCCAAAAGCACCGCTGGCAGTTCGCCGAACCTAGGCGCGAGGAACATCACCCGAATCGTGCCGAGTGCAAATCCGGCCAGGAACACGAGCGCGAAATAGACGCTCCCTGCCTTGAGCGCAGTCACCAGACGTTTATCGGTCATCAGGGCAGCCCTCAATCCAGTCGATGGGGCCCGCAGAGGATACGTCGGCATCTGGCGATCGAAAACCGGACTCACGACGGGCTGGAAACACCAGGCGCCGCAACCACAATACGCGGTCTCCCGCGCCGCTACATCGGACTGTTCGTTGAGGCGTTGTTATAGTCCTTAATCGAGCGTTCGACGCTTGGGAAGCGAACACGACAACACGGGGAGATCAACGATGAGCGAGCTTTGGAGATTGTCGGCGCTGGAGCTGGCTGAAGTCTTTGCAGGCGGTAAGGCATCGGCCACCGAGATCGTCACCGCACATCTCGACCGAATCGACCGGGTCAACCCGCAGATCAATGCGGTCGTACGACGCCTCGATGACGAGGCTCGCGCAGCCGCAGCGGCGCTGGACCTTGCCCGCGCGGCTGGCGAACCACTCGGGCCGCTCGCTGGCGTGCCCTTCACGATAAAGGAAAACATCGACGTGAAGGGACAGCCAACCACCTACGGCGTGCCGATGAATGCGCAGGCCCGGCCGTCGCAGGATGCGCCAGTCGTAGAACGCATGCGCCAGGCCGGTGCGATCCCGCTGGCGCGCACCAACCTGCCGGATCTCGGGTTGCGAGTGCACACCGACAGTTCCCTGTATGGTCTCACGCGTAATCCCTGGAACGCCGATTACACAAGCGCCGGCAGCTCCGGTGGTGAAGCCGCATCACTCGCAACCGGGATGTCGCCCATCGGCCTCGGTAACGACCTCGGGGGCTCTTTGCGCAGCCCGGCCAGTTGCTGTTCGATTGCCTCGATCAAACCCACGCAGGGGCGCGTGCCGCGCGTCGAAGAGGTCAAGATCGTGCCGCACACGATCATGATGCAGATGCTGTCCGTCGAAGGCCCCATGGCACGAACGGTTGCCGATGTTCGTGCCGGCCTGCAGGTGATCTCTGGAGCCCATCCGCGCGACCCCTGGACCGCCCCGGTGCCGCTGCTGAACCGCGATGGCCGGCGGCGCGTTGCGCTGATGGCTGCCCCGCCCGGTGGGTCCACAGACCCGCGTGTGGCGCAGGTCGCCCGGGCTGCCGCCACGGCGCTTGAGGCCGGCGGTGTCGAAGTAGAGGAAGTCGAAGCGCCGCGTTACGAGGAAGTGATCGACTGCTGGACCACACTGGTGGTTGGCAACGTTGCGGCCGGGCTCGACCTGCTCGGCCAGGTGGTCTCAGGCGATGCCGGCCGGTTCCTCGACTACGCCGTGGCCGGGACGGGTCCCTACACAGCCGAGGGCATAGCAGAGGCGTGGACGGTGCGTTTCGATCTCGCTGCTGCCTGGGCCGGGTTCTTCACGCGCTGGGATGCTGTGCTGACACCGACCTGGACCCAACTTCCGTTTCGGCATGGCTTCGACATCGAGAGCCCGCCGAATGCGTGCGCGGCGCTGGAACTGTCCCGCCCCGTGACCCCGGGTAATGTGCTGGGCCTGCCCTCCGCGGCCGTACCTGCCGGCCTGGTGGAGGGTCTGCCGGTTGGCGTACTGCTGACCGGCCCGGCCTGGTCGGAACTCATCTGTCTGGAACTCGCCGAGCAGATCGAGCGTGCCGGGATCGCACCGGCAACACCGATCGACCCGGTCGGCTGATCGACGGAAGAACCGAGCAGGCATGGCGATGTGGGAATGGCTGCCGACACCCGGTGTTCTACTGGTCATTGCGCACATCGCCATTGTCATGGGCGTAGCGCTGCGCGTCGTGATGCTGCGGGGAGCACCCAGCGCTGCACTGGCCTGGCTGCTCCTGGTTACCTCCATTCCGTTCGGTGGCCTCGCCCTTTACCTCAGCATCGGAGAACGCCGGATCGGACGGAGAAGAGCGCGACGCATGATTGAACTGCGTGCCGACCTGAGGGAACTGGCAAAGACCCACTTGCCGGCTCACATGACCGACGTGGACTGGGACAGGCATCCGCGAGAAAGTTTGGCGATGAATCGCATCGCGACAAACCTGGCTGGTATTCCTACCGTCGCAGGCAACGAGCTTGTCCTGCATTCAGATACACAGGCAATGCTCAAAGCCATTGCGAGCGACATCGACCGCGCCCGGCACAGCGTGCTGATCGAGTTCTATATCTGGGCGGCCGGCGGCACGGCTGACGAAGTACTCGAGGCGGTCATTCGTGCCGCCTCCCGGGGCGTCAAATGCCTGGTGCTGATTGACTACCTCGGAGCACGCCCCTGGTGGAAGAGCCCACAGCCGGGTCGACTTCGAGCCGCCGGCGTCGAAGTGGTTGCCGCACGTCCGACGGGCCTGTTGCGGGGCCTCTTCGATCGAAATGACCTGCGAATACATCGAAAAATCGTCGTAGTCGACGGCGAAGCGGCCTGGACGGGCTCGATGAACATGGTCGATCCGCGTTTCTTCAAACAGGAATCCAACGTGGGCCAGTGGATTGATGCGCTGGTCAGAGTCGAGGGGACTGCGGTCCTCCCCCTGGCCACGGTTTTTGTGGCCGACTGGCATATGGAGACCGGCCAGGCCGTCCGCGAGATCATGGCGAAGGCTCATCTGCATCGCGTGCGCGCCGTCGGTCATGCAGACGTACAGGTCGTACCCTCCGGCCCGGAGTCCAGGAATGATGCCATCCTGCAGATGCTGCTTGGCATTATCCAGGTGGCCCGGGACGAACTCGTCATGACGACCCCCTACTTCATACCCGACGACAGCATGCTGAGGGCTTTGCGTGGCGCTGCCGCCCGTGGTGTGCGCGTCAAGTTGATTGTGCCCGCCCGGATCGACTCGATGATGGTTCGCTACGCTTCGAGGTCGTATTACGATGACCTGATGGAAGTCGGCGCACAGGTCTACGTGTTCAACGGGGGACTGCTGCACACGAAATCGATCACGGCCGATGGCGAAGTCGCCCTGATCGGGACCGTTAATCTCGACATGCGAAGTCTTTGGTTGAACTCCGAGGTCTCACTGTTCGTCTACGACGCGGACTTCACCAAACGACTGCGCGCCTTGCAGGAAACGTACCTCGCCGATTGCGACGAACTCGACCTCGAGGAATGGATGTCACGCTCGTTCGGCCCGCGACTGGTCGAGAACACGTTTAGACTGGTCAGCCCGCTGCTATGAAAAACGTATTTGAGCCGATCCTCGAATTCCAGTGCATGCGTCGGTGCTGTCTGGACCCCATCAGACGCCGACTGCTGATCGCAGTGGCGACCCTGTTCGGCATCTTTCCATGGAGTCCCGTCGCAATGGCGATTGATGAGCCCGCTTACAAGGTCATTGAAGAGACCGGGAAATTTCAGTTGCGCCAGTACGCCGCCTATCTCGTGGCCGAAACCCGGGTGAATGCCGGCTTTGAAGAGGCCGGCAACATCGGGTTTCGGCGACTGTTCGACTACATCAGCGGCAACAATGAGCCGCAGGCAAAGATTGCAATGACCGCCCCGGTCACCCAGTCAAGAGGCGCGAAAATCAAGATGACCGCGCCTGTTTCACAGACGCTCGAGTCAGGACATTACCGGATTGCATTCGTGGTCCCGGCAAATTACACGCTCGAGACGGTACCGAGGCCGCTCGACCCACAGGTCCGCATTCGGGAAGTGCCAGCGCAGCGGGTCGCCTGCTGGCGTTACTCGGGGCGCTGGACGCAGGACAATTACCGACGGAGCGTGGCCACGCTTCGCGAAGCACTACAGGCCCGCGGACTGGAAGAGCGCGGTGAGCCCGTGCTGGCCCGCTACAACCCTCCATTTACGCCCTGGTTCATGAGGCGGAACGAGATCTTGATACCGGTCGAGAGGCCCTGATGCCTCGCCGGGAGATCAGGACGCGCCGTCGCGCCGCGACATCGCCGGGCGGCACACGGATCCTTCACCCCGATCGAACGGCACATTGGACTGCGGTCAGTCGATATCTCTGACCGAAAGGGACACCAGCGATGAACGGTCGGAGACCTGCCCTGGCTTGCGCCGCCCTGCTCACATATGCCGTATCGGGCTGCGGAACCACGCCACCCACGCCCGCTGAAGCCGCTGCTGCATCCGGCGGCGCGAGCGGTGAAAAAGGCCTGAAGTATTCCAATAAGTGGCGAATCGAAGTCAGCGAGGGCGCCAATTCCGATGGTGAAATTATCTTCCACGTCACGCCGAAAGGCGGCCAGACGCAGGTGGTTACCGTGGTCGTGGACGATGGCACCAGCGAAAATCACACGGCCAGGGTCATCAAGCGCGCCTTCGAAAAGCAGCTGGACACGAGCAAGTACGACATCGAAATGGATGACGGCGAGGATGTATTGGTCAAGAAGGACCTTACGGAACCGAGATTTTCGCTGGAAATCATCAGTTCCACCGTGAAGAGCGTGCGTCTGCACCTGGCGAATGAGTGACCGGACGCGAAACGCGTTCCGGGCGTCGCCCTGGCAGACGCGCGTCTTTGGCCGACCGTCCGAAGTGCGAGCCGGGGAGCCCGCCGACTCCCCGCTCGGCACATTACCTTGTGACGTCAGCCGGCCCCGCTCAATCGTCGCGAACCTTGATCTCCGCGCGTTCTGCATCCAGCGTCGCGCCGTTCCAGCTTCCCCAGGCCTCAACGATCTTTCCGCCAGCCTGCGTGAAGAACTCCTCCAGGGTCAGGGGAATACCCTCCTCCTGAACGAATCTCGTCGCGATCGTCGTTGCAACCGGAACTGACAGGATGCTGAAGTCTGGCCTCACAGCGTACTGGAATGTACCCCGCAACCGCACTGCATTGGCCGCTTCGATTCTTACGATGCGAGCCGCGATCACGGCGTCACTACCGATTGGCTCCGCATATCCCCGCACGTCAACCCAGTCGCCAACGCCGAGATTGCTGAAGTTGAAGTCCCGAAGCCGCGTCGACGCCTTGTCCTCGAAACGCGTGCTGTTGTCAGTCCTTACCTGGATTCCAAGCAAGTCCATCGTGCCGTCGGCCGTCGTAAGCCCGGCCACCTGGGCCAGGATACGGATCTCATTAACCTGCTTGAACTTGACCTTCAGTGCAACCAGCAATCCGTCTGCCGCAGCCGCCCCCTCGACCTCAACCCGTGCATTGTTGGACAGGTCCGCCAGCGTACCGTGCTCATACAAAGTGCTGGCCGTCGTGGTCACTGGCCAGCCTGACACTTCAAAATCGGTCGGCGAGACGAAGTTTGTGATGAAGCCTTCGACCTCGATTTCATCGCCATTCGCTGGCGCGAGCCAGTCGTCCGATCTCAGTTCAATACGCAGCGCAGCAAACGAGTCGTCTGCGTTGAAGATTGACCCTTTCACGAGGACGAGATCACCGTCGCTCGGTTCCCCGGTTGGAAAGTCATCCAGATTGGCCGTCGAATAGTCGACGACCAGGGCATTAATGTTGAACAGCTTGCCTGCTTTGTTGAGATTGGAAACATAGCCGGTCACATCGAAGGGACCACCATCGGGCTTGATATCGATCCGAGTGGCCTCTATCTCCCCCCCCGAAGACACCATGCCGCTCACTTCAACCACGTCACCGATCTGAAGGTCATCCAACGAAGCTGCGCTGTCACCGAAAGACGTGAGTGACGTCACGAGCACCGTCTGGCCCATGGCAACAAGCGCTCCCTCAGCCCGGGCAATGGCGCTGATCGGGCCTTCCAGAACGTTGTGGTACCGGATGACATCCGCGTGATGAGAATGACCCTGGGCATGACCCTTGATCTGGACGCACTGACCTGCCCGGAGGGCCGTCTCAGACGCCGCGTTGCCGTTCACCGATATCTGCGCACGGGACGTGTCATAGCGCACCCCGTTGACGTAAACACTGCCAAAGCCCGTAATTACGCCAATGCTGACAACCCCGGTGGTCGGCTCCTGTATCGGTGTTGCGCTCCCGCTGCCACTGGAACTATTGCTGCTGCAAGCGGACAGGCACACCAGCAATACCGTCGCCGCCAAGGTGGAAAAGCCGCTCCAGAATCCACGCATCTGGCACCTCCCTGCGCGTTAGCGCGCTATCGCATCCAGGTAACCGCAAGGTCTATCCTGGGCCCCCAAGCTGAAGAGAGGCTCAAGGCGGGCTGCAGCGTCGTTATCGGAGGAAGCGGCGGTCGGGATCACGCGCTGCGGCCGCCGGAAGTTGCGGCGGTCGCGTTCCGCTCCGGCAGAATCGCCGGGGTCCGGTCTGTGCGGCCCGAATCAGTCCATTTCGTCGAGCCGCGCCCGTACGGCCCGAAATACGCCCGTTGCCTCGGCACTCGACAGACCCCGGGACGCGGCCTCCCGAACTGCCTTGATCAACGCTGCTTCAAAACGGACCTGCGTACCGTCACCGACTGAGGAACTATCGGGGGTCGGACGTATTCGAAATCGCCCGGGTTGTTCGCAGACGATGGCTTTCTCGGTTGCAAGGCGCGCATAAACCGATGCCACCGTACTCGGGTCGAGTGCGAGTTCTGAGGCCACTGCCGCTGCCGCCGGCAGCAGCGCCCCGCCGGGCATCCCGCCGGAGTCGATGTCGTCACGAATGGCACGGTAAAGCCGCTCTGTGATGGGCGGGTTATCCCTGGCCATCTGGCGCATTGCCCGACGCCACCGCCCGGTACGCGTGGCCCAGCTCTGGTCATCCCTCGGCATTGTTCTCGCTGCCCTGTAAATCAAATCGACGGATGTCTTTCCTTGACTCCGGCGATACTGATCACTCGACCGCTCGATTACTGCGAACGAATACACAGATTCCGTCAAATGCCTGAATGTTGCCGGGAACGGACTTCCTGCAAAAGACCGGAACGGCTCAAGCCCCCCTGCGCCACGACCTGTTCAGGGGACGGTGAGTCTTTTTACAGCCACCTACGGCGCATGAAATACAGCATCATGCCACCGCCAATCAGAATCATGACCAGCCAGAGTATCGGGTAACCGTAGTACCAGCTGAGTTCCGGCATGGCCCACGGGCTTTGGCTCTGGCTCGCAAAATTCATGCCGTACACGCCGACCAGGAAGGTCAGTGGCATGAAGATCGTCGCGATGACAGTCAGGATACGAATCGTTTCGTTCATTCGGTTGCTGGCACCGGAGAGATAGATATCCAGCATGCTCGCAGTCATGTCGCGATAAGTCTCCACCAGTTCCATGACCTGTATCGTGTGATCCGCGCAGTCGCGCAGAAACACGCGCGTCTTTTCGTGGATCAGGTCCCGTTCATCCCGGACCAGCGAATAGAGCACCTCGCGGTGGGGCCAGAGCATGCGCCGCAGGAGAATGAGCTCTCGCCTGACAACATGGATGTTCGGCAGCGTTTCGGGGGTCGGACGGGCCAGGATCGTTTCTTCGACCTGCTCGAGCTCCTGCCCGAACGCCTCCAGCACCGGGAAGCCCTGGTCGATGACCGTGTCGATCAGTGCGTATAGGAGGTAGTCCGAACCTCGGTTGCGCAGGCGTCCACCGGGCTCCTGCAGTCGCCTCAATACCGGTTCAAACGGATCGACGGGTCCTTCGCAGAAGCTGAGTACGAAATCAGTGGCCAGGAAGAAACTCGTCTGGAAAATCTCGACTTGCCGATCAGCGAACCGAGGCAGCGCGAGAATCACGAAGATTTGTTCGTCGAACTCCTCGACTTTCGGTCGCTGGCCGCCATTGTGTACGTCTTCGAGGGCCAGCGAATGAAGGTGACAGGTTTCGCCGAGTTGCCTGAGCAGCCGATGCGATGCGCGACCCTGTACGTGTAACCAGCGGACCCCGCCTTGCGGAGCGTCCTCCGGCGAGGCAGGAACCGTCTCGTCCACGGTCACCGCGGTGATCGCGTCAGGATCGTAGCGAACCAGACGGACACGAGCGGGCGATTCCGGTGCCGGCAGCCGTTCAATCAACGTTCCCGGTGAGGTACCGGGCGAATGGTAATGCTTGCTGAAAAAAGACATATGGCCTTCTCCTCGACGCGAAGTCATGCACCTGCGCCGACGTAATGCCCGCCAATGCCGGGTTTACGGGGCGAGGCCTTCGCTTCTCACACTGCGGGCTCCTTCGTGTCAATCATAGGCCCCTTACGCCCCTCCCGACCATCGTCCGGCTCAATCAGCGAAAATGGAACCATACCGCCTCGGACCCGGCGTCTTTCATGGTGCAGACGGCTCGATCGATGCGGTTGGCCGCTCGTTTACCCATTAAACTCTTACACGGTGAGGGCACGATATTGATCCACCGGAATGGCCGGGGCCCTGGAGGCCCTCCACTTGGTATCCTGCCGACTGCGCCGAAGGCTGCACCCCAGAGGGGAAGACGGAAACGCCAATGATCGAATCACTGCTGCTGACCGCCACGCCGATTTCAACGTTTCTGCAACAGCAGTTACTGACCAAGGCGACCGGCTTCTTCTTCAGGCGCGACCAGCACTTGTTTCTCGTCACGAGCCGTCACGTGATGATCGATGAGGCAAGTGAACATTTTCCGGATCGCATTGAAATTGAATTGCACATCGAGTCGGATAACCTCGCCCGCTCAACCGGATACTCGATACCGATTTATCGGGATGGCAAGAGCATCTGGCGGCAGGCGACCGATACGGCCGGCGAAATCGACGTCGCGGTCATCGAGATCGATCAAGACGCATTACCGGCAACCACGGCCTACCGTGCCTTTACCCCGGCCCACCTGCTCGCCGCGGAGGACCAGTTCGGAGTCGGCACCCCGTTGATCGTGCTGGGTTTTCCGCTTGGATTCCATGACACCCTGCATCACATGCCCGTGGCGCGACAGGCCATGGTCGCCTCTTCTTTCGGTCTGCGCTTTCAGGGGCAGGGGTATTTCCTGACGGACGCGAGAACTCACCGCGGCCTGAGCGGGGCGCCGGTCGTGACACGCCCGACCGGGCCAACCCCGGAACTCGGTGAGCTGGACTGGAAACTCCTTGGCATCCATTCGGCCCGGCTCGATGTCGGCACCCGTGACATCGTCCTGGACGAGGCGCTCAGCCTGAATTGCTCCTGGTACTCGGATATCCTGATGACGCTGACCGAGGGTTAAGCCACGCGCGCGCCCCTGGCCCGCTGGGTTGCCCGCGGGTTCCCAGCACCCAGGGAAATGCACATCGCCGTGGTTTAATCTGTTTCGCCAGCCATACTCCCGACGGACTTTCCTCAAATGAGTTTCGCTTCGGACACTCGAATTGGCACCAATGGCCCCTGAGAGCAAAATGCAGCCGATTGCGGAACCGCGCAGTTCCTTCTTCCGAGTGCCCCGGATCGATCCACATCGCGTCGAAGGGTCGCTTAAATTGAAATTCACCGGACTCCTGCTGATCAGCATGGCCGTGGCCGGGGCTTCATTGCCATTGCGGGCACAGACGTCACCCTGGCCGACACCCGGGGGCGATGAGGGTGGGCAGCACCACAGCGACGCGGAGCAGATTACCGCGGCCAACGTCAGTGAACTGGCCGTCGCATGGGTGCACCGCAGCGGTGATGCGGCGGGCGTTGCAGAGGCCATGGACAATATTTCCGGACAGGCAACGCCCATCCTGCTGCCGGCCGAAGCCGGTGAACACCTGGTCTATTGCACCCCTTTCAATCGCATCATTGCGCTCGACCCGGCCAGCGGCAAGCTGCGCTGGCAGTTCGATCCGCAGGTGGATCGAAACAGCGAGCGACCCTACCGGTGCCGGGGAGTGAGCTACTGGCGGGTGCCCGATGCCGGCACCAGCCTGCACTGCACCCATCGCATCTACGGCGTCACCGCCGATCGTCGCTTGATGGCCATCGATGCGCGTGATGGGACGCCCTGCAGGGACTTCGGTGACCAGGGAACCGTGAGGCTGGCGGAACACGGCCGCTACAGCATGGCCGAGGTCGGCAGCAGTTCGGCGCCCGCCGTCGCTAACGGTGTCGTGCTGGTGGGATCGACCGTCATCGACTTTCATTATGCGCAGGCACCACCCGGACTGGTCGCTGCGTACGACGCGGTCAGCGGTGCCCATCGCTGGACATTCGACCCGCTGGAAGGCATCCGTGGCACGGGTGCGGCCAACGCCTGGGCGGCGATTTCGATCGATGCGGCCCGGGACCTTGCGTTTGTGCCCACCAGTTCACCGTCGCCGGACTACTACGGCGTCCTGCGTCCCGGTAACAACGGTTTCGCAAATTCCGTGGTGGCTTTGCGACTCCAAAGCGGCCAAGTTGCGTGGTCCTACCAGATGACGCATCACGATCTGTGGGACTACGATGCGCCGGCCCAACCGATGTTGTTTGACTGGCCAAACCCGAAGGGCAAGCCGGTACCCGCGCTCGCGCAGGTGACGAAGCAAGGCCTTTTATTCCTGCTCGACCGACGCAACGGACTGCCCCTGTTCGGTGCAGTCGAAAGGCCCGTACCGGCCAGTACGATTCCCGGTGAGAAGGCCTCGCGTACGCAGCCGTTTCCGCGCAAGCCGCCGCCGCTGCTGAAACCGGAGTTAACCCCCGACGACGCCTGGGGCCTGACGTTCTGGGACCGCGGCATTTGCCGTGAAAAGCTGGCGGCATTGCACAATGAAGGCTTGTTCACACCGTTGTCCGAACAGCCCACCTTGCTGTACCCCGGCAGCCTCGGCGGAGCCAACTGGGGCGGCGGCGCCTTCCTGCCCAAACAGGACCTGTTCATTGTCAATGTCAACACGATACCGTTCGTCGGCCAATTGATCCCCGGTGAGGCGCCGGAAACCAACCGGGACCACGCGGCCGTCGGAGGGCAGCCGATGTACGTCACGATGCAGGGCACCCCGTACACGGTTTCGCTGCAGGGACTCCTGTCGCCGCTGGGTATCCCCTGCACGGCTCCGCCCTGGGGCAAGCTGGTTGCGGTAAATCTCGCCCGCGGCACAATCGAGTGGCAAGTGCCGCTGGGTTCCGTGCACGAAATGGGGCCGGTGAGCGTCCCGTTTCACATCAACTGGGGCACCCCGAACCTCGGCGGCGGGCTGGTCACCGACGGCGGTGTGTTTTTTATCGGCGCGACCATGGACCGCCTGATTCGCGCCTTCGACGTTCGCGACGGCAGACAGCTCTGGTATTACCGCCTGCCGGTCGATGCGACCGCAACGCCGATGACCTATACGTACCAGGGGCGTCAGTACGTGGTCATCAATGCCGGCGGTCACGCGATGTTTTCACGCGGTACCGGTGATTACCTGTATGCCTTCGCTCTGCCCGACCGGGCCCGGTAAATTTCGAGCCGCTCAGTCGCGGGTCGGGTCAAGGCTCGCAAAGTAACCCGACGGACACCAGGGACGGATGGTTCGTGCATCAGGACTATGCGGGTCCAACACGGGTATTCACGCGCTCTAGAAACTGCTTGCGATCCTGCTCAGACGGAATGCTGGTCGCGAGGTCCTGGTACAGGTCAGCGAGTGTGGATACACGAGCCGACGCAGAATGAACCAGGCGGCTCGCCAAGGGGCCGACGAAATACGTCAGTTCAGCGGCGATGCGGCTCGCCTTGTCAGCGCTCAGCACGAGCTTTTCAGCGCAACGCGCCGGCGCTTCGAGACCCGATCCGGACTTGCGCTCTCGAATATCGGAACGGGTCTGCTTGAGCACTGCGCTGACGATGTCCGAGCTCTCGATTGCGCGGAGGAATTGGGCACGTTCGTCCTGGTTCGGTATATGACCGGCCAGTTCCGTCGTAATGGCAACCAGGTCCGCGTCGGCTCGGCAGGCTCTCCTGACGAAATGGCCGGCCATTGGTCCAACATGAGATGCGAGACGCTCTTCCATCAACTTCAGCAAAGCCGGTGAAACAGATCCCTTGACCGTCCGCTGCTGGCCCGCCTTCAGCGACCCCGCATCAGCGACCGCCTTCGCCCTCTGGTTTCCGCTGACGGTTGCTCCCGAGAGCCACTGTGTCAGCGAATTCTGGAACTGCTCGGCGCTTTGGAAGCGGTGGTCCGGGTCCGGATCCAGAGCCGTTTCCAGAATGGTTACAAGCGTCGGTATCTGCCCGCCCGACAAGCCTGCCGCCGCGAACAGCCCGGGTACGCTTTCGCCTCTCAGAAAGCCCGGATAAGGTCGCTGCCCCGTGGTCAGCTGCAGCAGTACCATCGCCGTACTGTAAATATCGGACCGGCTGTCGACAACGTCGCCGCGCTCGCCCTCCGGCGACATGTAGCCCAGGGTCCCGACCACGTATCCGCTGCGGGTCAGGTCCGAAGTGTCCAGACGCGCAACGCCGAAGTCAGCAACTTTTACGCTGCCGTCTTTCAGTACCATGATATTCGCGGGCTTGATGTCCCGATGCACGACGCCCTTTGAATGCGCGTGATTCAGCGCTGACAAGACCGGGACCACCAGCTCAATAGCCTCCCGCATGGTCAACTGCCGCAACTCCAGCAGATCCCGTAATTCGCTGCCTTCCACGAGTTCCATCACCAGGTATGGAACGTCCCGTTCAGTTCCGAAATCAAATACCGCCACGATGTTCGGATGCCAGCAACGGGCCGCCGCCCGGGCCTCCTGCTGAAACCGCTGCGCAAAGTCGCTGCCTTCGTGACCCTGGAACAGGTGCTGGTGCATTACCTTGATGGCGACGATCCGCTCAATAGCTGGATCGTACGCTCTGTAAACGATGCCCATCGCGCCCCGCCCGAGAATCGATTTGATCTCGTACTTGCCGAGGGCCTGGGGTATTTTCTGTTCAGCCACGGAATCGGATTTCGCGCGCTCTGGATGCGATCAGGAACAGCCGGATCACGGATCGCGTCGCAACACCGTTTCGTCGTCCAGCATTTTCATCGCGCTGTCCAGACTGCGGTGCATCCTGTTGAAGGAACGTGCCAATGCCGCCATTTCGTCGTTACCCACCACGACGAGTTCATCCACATTCTGCCCTCCCATGCTCATCGCGTCGGCCTGTGCGGACAGCGCCTGAACCGGCTTGATTACGATCCGGTGCAGCAGCACATTCAGCAGCAGCGCGACCAGCAGAAAGGCCATGATCAGGGATCCCATGAATGTGACCAGTGCAGACCTTGCTCTTTGCAGCGGCAGGGCCATTGGTACCTGGACTATCTGCGCGCCGATGATCTCGTTCATTTTCCAGCCGAAACCGTTATCGTCACCGTAGGTGTCAATCAATGTCTGCGGCGCTTCGGCCGGCGTACTGTGGCACACCAGGCACTTCTCATCGGTAATCTTGATCGGGTGCCCCATGTAAAGCGCCGGGCCGGTTGCGGTCATCCGCTCCCCGATCAACTCCTTCTCCTCGGGGTGATCACGGAACCAGGTGACGACGTCAGTCTCCCAGCCCACTGCACGATCCGCCGGATTGGTCGGGTTGAGCGTCGCCTCCTTGTAACTGAACTCAGGATAGTTCTTACGAAATTCCGTCACGTATCGCGTCGCGGCATAGGCTGGTACTGACTGCGGCAAGAATTGTCGCCGCTGCTGTACGGCAAGCAACGGGCGGATTTCGGAGACCGTATATCCGCGCACCGCAATCGCGCTTTCCATCATGATCCGCGCAGACTCGAGAATCTCCGCGCGAGCATTTTTTTGCAGGGAGTTATAGGTGAACAGACCCGCGGCCAGCAGCCCGATCAGGCTGGTAAAGCTGAGGACGAGGTTGAATTTCAATCGCAATCCCATGATCGACTCTCCGCGTGGTATTGATTTGTCCGCTTATGGCAGCAGACTGTCACAGGTCTTCAGGGCCGCGCTCGCCTCAGAATAGCCGCCGATGGCGAAGCGCGCGCTATACGCTTCCGTGACCGGCCAGGTCGGCCAGAACCCCATCGTTACAGTCACGGATGAGCCGCTCATGAATTGCTGCTTTATCTCGTCGACACGCTGATCGAACAGCACGTCGGTTTCTCCAAAAAGGCGCTGCAGCGGGAAAGCCGTTCCCGAGTCGACCTGCAGACCGGTATTCGCGTAGCTCATATCCACATTCGAACGCGTATCGACACGCAAGGTGTCGCCCGTGACGATCAGCGCAATGTCGGACCCTCCCTGGCCGTCCTGGATTCGTAAAGTTGCGGAACGCAGGAAGCAGCGCTCCCGTCCCGAGACAGGATCGTGTCCCGAATCCAGAGTCCAGTTCGGATTCAGCGGAAGCGGGAGTTTCTCGATTTCGACCATGACCGCCCCCCCTGCCGCAACCTGGCCGGATGCCGGCATCGTCGCCGACGGCGGCGTGGGAACGACTTTCGGTGGTGCTCCCGGTTCCGGTGCGGGCGCGGGTGTCGGGGCCGGTGCGGACTTCGGCGTGGGCGCGGGCGCAGGTGTCGGGGCCGGTGCAGGCTTCGGCGAGGGCGCGGGCGCGGATATCGGGGCCGGTGCGGACTTCGGCGTGGGCGCGGGCGCAGGTGTCGGGGCCGGTGCTGGCTCGGGCGGCGCCGGTGCAGGCTTCGGCGCGGGTGTCGGCGCGGGCTCAGGCATCGGTGCGGGCGTGACAACGTCCCTCTCGACTGTCGGCTGCCCGGCGCAGCCATAGAGCGACACGACGACTAAGAGGCCAAGCAGCAGTCTACCCACTCTAATACTCCCGATATCCTGTCATGCCTGGCAACTGGATCGCCTGCCAGGAAATTTGCGCAGTTCGACCCACCCTTGTCGATCCGCAACGGGTAAAGACCATTGTCCCGCAAGCTCAACAGCGCATCTTTGTGCGGTTTTCGATGAATCCTGCGATTTGTAATTTGCGGGAGAATAGCACCAATAGCCCGCCGGACGGCCCCCAATACAACGCGAATTGCGCTACGGGTGGCGGACGGGCACCGGCCGGGCAAATTTCGAACCAATCAGTCCCGAATCGGGCCAAGGCTCGCGAAATAACCAGCCCTGCGTAACGGTTCGTTAGCCCGCACGTCGTGGGGCTGGAACAGCTCCAGCAGAATACCGTCGGGACCTTCCGCCATCGCGTAGTCCGCCGCCTCATGCCGGCGAATCCCGGTGACGGATACGCCCGCGTCACGCAAACGAGCGGTCAGCGCTTCCAGTGCGTCCGTCTCGATGCCGAGGTGGTGCACGGTTCCCTGCCCCTTATGCCGCGGTGGCTGAGCATACAGGTGCAGGCGCCCCTCGCCGACTCGCAGGAACACGTTTCGTGCCCCGGCGAAGTCCACGTCCAGTACGAGGCTGGCTCCAAAATGATCCATCCAGAACGCCATCGTCGCATCAATATCGGCGGCCATCAGGTGCACATGATGAAGACTCAACATGGCGGCGTCCGGCTACTTCAGCCCCGGCGGTGCCGCGAACGCGGCAATCGCCTGCTCCACCAGCGCCGCAAACCTCAGGGTGCTCCGATCCTCGAGGTAGGCACCCATCACCTGCAGACCGATCGGCGTCCCGATGTCGGTAAGCTCCCCGCTTGGAAAGACCGTGGCCGGCAGTCCGGCGAATGAAGCGATCGAGGGCAACGCACTCAGACGATAGTAAGGCATCGCCGCGCCATTGATCGGCAGCACCCGGTCATAGAAAAAGCGGTCGTCGTGCGCAAATGCATTGCTGCTGCACACCGGTGACAACAGCACGTCGATATCATGGAAGACCGTCTCCCAGCGATTCCTGCAGTCCTCGGCAGCCTCCAGGGCGTTCAGCATCCGCCCGGCGTTCGCGGTGAGCCCCTCGGCGACGGCATCGAGAAACGGGTCCTGGTAGCGGCGCATCTTCTCAGCGGCGCTGGCCCTTGCATCCGCGGCAAGCGTCGCACCCATGTAGCACTGCAGAAGTACAAGGTACTGCCGGTAGACATCACTGTAGTCGCCAAAATGGGCGGAGACATCAACGTGGCAGGTCCGCGTACCGGCGCTGCGCAGGCGTTCGAGCATCGTGTCCTGCGCGCACAGTATTGCTTCGTCGACCGGCAGCCACGCGGGCAGTTTCAACACACCGACGCGGCAGTCCTTCAGATGCTCGAACCGTGGCGGGGGCAATGCCGGTTGCCAGCCCTTGCCCTCGAGACCGTCTGAGCCGCACAGGACCTCGAACAGGCGTTCCAGGTCCCGTGCACTGCGGGCCAGTGGACCTTGTACGCCGAGTATCGCGGCCGAATTGAACGTGTTCCCCCCCGGAAAGTGCCCGCTCCGCGGCAGTGCCGAGGTGCTCGGTTTGTGGCCATAGATTCCGCAGAAAGCCGCCGGAATTCGTATCGAACCGCCGATATCACTGCCCAGCTCTGCTCCGGTCAGCCCGGCTGCGACCGCCGCGGCGCCACCGCCCGTGCTGCCGCCAGGCGTCAGGTGCTGGTTCCAGGGATTACAGGTCCGCCCGAACAGCCTGTTGTTCGTCTGCCAGTCACCGTTACCCGGTGGCACATTGGTCTTGCCAAGAATCAAGGCTCCCGCCTCGCGCAGCCTTCGGACGCACGGCGCGTCGGCGGCGGCGATGCAGGCGGCCGGCTCAAGAATCCCGCCGGTCGATGCAAGGCCTTTGACATGAATGCCGTCCTTTATCGTGACTGGCAGGCCTGCCAGCGGGCCGCTGGCGAGATTGCATGCTCGATCGAGGCGCCGCGCCTGCTCGAGCGCTGCGGAGTCGTCGGGCGTCACGATCGCGTTGACCTGGCTCTGCAATTGATCGCGCCGCTCACGATAGAGCGTAACGATTTCGGTCACGCTGACCCGTCCCGATCGAAGGTCGGCAAGCAACTCACCGGCAGTTGCATACGGGTTCAGCGCCAGCACCTCACACCGCCATTCGCTCGAGCAGGCCTTTCATTTGTTCATGCAGCAGGTTGATCGCCTTCAGCGGGCGGACCATGACCTTGAACTGACAGATCTGCCCCTGCGCATTCCAGTCGATGATGTCCACCCCGTTTATCTCGATGCCGTCATGCTCGGCAATGAACTCAAGCACGCTTTGCTTATCGTCGCCGACTTCCCGTACGTATCGAAAGCCCGCACCAAAGACCTGTATCGCCGCCGACAGGTACAGTTTGCACATGGCCCGGCCACGCTGAGGGGTGTAGACGACCGGCGAATGAAACACGCAGTCTGCGGCGAGCAGTTCGTCCAGCAGTCCGGTGTCGCGTGTCGTCACGACCCGGTGCCAGCACTCGAGCTGATTTGTCACGGTGCTGACGCTGACTCGGTGAATTGAAAACCCTCGTAACCTTTCGCGGCCACCTCCTCGCATTTGGCCACGTAGGTCGGAAATCCAACGTAAGGCATAAAGACCCGGGGCTTGCCGGGCACGTTTGCACCCAGGTACCAGGAGTTGGCCACCGGGAACAGCGTGGAATGGGCCACCTCGTTGACGTGCGCAACCCAGGCGTCCTGGGCTGCTTCATCGGCCTCGATACAGGCGAGCCCCTGCTCATGCATGTATGCAATCCCATCGGCAATCCAGTCCACGTGCTGCTCGATGGAGGGCAACATGTTCGTCAGTACTGACGGACTGCCGGGACCGGTAATGAAAAACAGGTTAGGGAAACCAGCGCTGGAAAGACCGAGATAGGCACGCGGCCCTGCCGCCCAACGCTCGGCGAGTGACATGCCCTCCCGGCCGCGGATGTCGATCTTCGCAAGCGAACCAGTCATCGCGTCGAAGCCAGTCGCAAAGACGATCGCATCCAGTGCGTAGTGGCGGCCACCCGCGGTCAGGCCGTCCGCGGTGATTTCTTCGATCGGCGTGGACCGGATATCAATCAGGTGCACGTGGGGCCGGTTGTAAGTCGCGAAGTAGCCGGTATCGACGCAAAGTCGCTTGCTCCCGGCAACGTGTGTCGGCGTAAGCGCGGCGGCGACGTCCGGGTCCTCGACGAGTTCGCTGATTTTTTCACGCATGAAATCCGCAGCGGTTTCATTTGCGCGGGGGTCGATCATCAGGTCCGCAAATGCGCCGAGGAACTGCAGCCCGCCTTGCTCCCAGTACGCTTCGTAGCGCTCCTTTCGCTGCGCTGGCGACGCTTCGCTTGCCAGATCCTCACGCATGCGGTGAGCGAAACCAAACGGGTGCTCGGTACGGCCGATCCGTCGCAGAGCCTCGTAGTTCGCCTTCACATCAGCCTGTTCCTTCGCACTGAGCGGTCGATTGTGTGCAGGCACGCTGTAATTGGGAGTGCGCTGGAAAACGTAGAGCTCGCTGGCCTGCCCGGCAATCAATGGAATCGACTGGATCGCCGATGATCCGGTGCCGATCACGCCGACGCGCTGCCCGGTAAAATCCACCGGCTCATGTGGCCAGTGACCGGTGTGATACGTCTCGCCTTCAAAGGAGTCGATCCCCGGTATCGCCGGCAGGTTGGCCGAAGAAAGGCAACCCGTGGCCATGATACAGAAACGTGCGAACAGCTCACGGCCGTCCTCCAGACGAATCGCCCACCGGGAATTCTGCTCATCGAAGCTCGCGGCAATGACGCGGGTATTCAGTTCGATGTCGCGCCTGAGATCGAATCGATCCGCAACGTGGTTGATATAACTCAGGATTTCCGGCTGCGTGGCGTAACGCTCGGTCCACTGCCACTCCTGCGCGAGCTCCCGGCTGAACTGGTAGGAGTACTCCATGCTTGGAATATCACAGCGCGCACCCGGATAACGATTCCAGTACCAGGTGCCGCCGATGCCATCGCCCGCTTCCAGTACACGCACCGACAGCCCCATTTCGCGCAGCCGGTGGAGCATGTACAGGCCGGCGAACCCGGCGCCGACGATCACGGCATCCAGGGACTGCCCCGACTTCATGGGCGTGCTTCTGTCACGGTCAGGTTCATGTTTCATGGTCGGCTACCACGCATCAAAATCCATCCAGCAGGGTACACTCATAAATCCCGCAGGCTCCGCAGAAATTCCACGAGCAGGCGGTTCACTTCAAGCGGGCTCTCCTCCGGCGTCCAGTGACCGATACCGGGCAGCAGCACCTTCCGTGTCAACGCCGGCATGTTGTCCTCGAGATTGTCGAAATGTTCGCGCCGGAACGCGACTGATCCGTCCCGGTCGCCGGCAATGAACAAGGAGGGCTGCCTTATTCGCGCACCGGTCAGGAACGCCGTCTGGGCCCAGTTATAGTCGAGGTTGCGATACAAGTTCAGTCCACCGCGAAAGCCGGTCCGGCTGTACTCGTCGGCCGCGAAATCGAGGTCCAGCTGCGTCAGCCACGGTGGAAGCTCATCGGGCAGTGAAACGGTATCCATTAACGATTCGGTCTTTTCGAACAGGAAACGCCAGCGTGCCTCGGCAGGCACATCACCGGACGCCGAGTAAAGCATGCGCAGCATCGCATCACGAACATCCCTTTCGAGTTCCGCCTCAGCCTTTCCAGGCTCCTGGAAGTAAAGCTGGTAAAATTCCTTGTCGCCGGCCAGCCGCTTGAACAACTCGGTGGGCGGCGCCATTGCACGCGGCACAAACGGAACACTCAGCAAGGCAACGGCCGGGAAGATATCCGGTCGCAGCAGGGCGCAATGCGATGCAATCGGCGCGCCCCAGTCGTGGCCAACCACCACGGCCTGCTCCTCACCAAGCGCCTGTATCAGACCGACGACATCGCCTACGAGCTGGAAGATATTGTAATCGACGATGGCTTCGGGCTGGTCGGACTGCCCGCAGCCGCGCAGGTCTGGGGCCACGGCCCGGAATCCCGCTTTCTCGAGCGCAGGTAACTGGTGTCGCCAGATATTCCATGTCTCAGGAAAGCCATGACAGAGCACCACGAGAGGACCTTCTCCCCGGGTCGCATAGTGCACCTTGATGCCGTTGGTCGTGACGAACTCATGCCTGGTAGTCAACATGCCAGCCACCTGTGAAAATCGAGACTCACTTTAACAAGTTCCGTCGCCCGATCCGCTGATTTGAGTCATGTCACAGCCAAACAGCCGTACGTCCGCGTCGTCCCCCGGCATGAGAATCATGCGTTCGAAATCGAACCCGAGTTTCTCCAGCAGGTGTATCGAGCGAAGGTTGTCGGGCTTCGTGATGGCCACGACTCGCGCCAGTCCGAGCGCCTGGCGTGCGAATTCGAGTACGACTGCCGCTGATTCAAACGCGAAATTCCGGCCGCAGGCAGCTGGCAGAAATGCAAACCCGAGATCGACATCCGCGAGCACGGGCCTTTTCAGCAGGCCCGAAATCCCCAGCGGCTCACCACTGTGTCTGGACTCGACCAGCCACAAGCCAAAACCATTGGCCGCGTAACTGGCGCGAGGCCCTTCCGATATGTAACGGCCGGCGTCGTCCAGGTTGCGGACACCACGGTCACCGATGTACCGGATAAAGCCCGGTGTGTTCAGCAATTCGAGGATGAAATCGGCGTCCCCATGAGTCAGTTCACGCAGTCGCAGGCGGCCGCTCTGGGCAATCGTCATCTTCTCTCCGACGCCGACATCGATAAAGTCTTCACATTGTAGCGGCTTGCCCGCTCGAGCCCTGGCCCGGCCGTTCCAGGCCCTGGCGCATGCCTGTGATGCCTAAGCGACACGCTCACGAGTCTGCGTCAAGGTATTGATCCAGGCGGGCCCGAACCTCCATCTTGGCTATTTTCCCGACCAGCGACCGCGGGAGGTCCGGTTGCAGGACGATCTTCGCCGGCTGCTTGTAGTCGGCCAGCCCGTCGCGACAGTATTGCGCGAGCTGCGCTACCTCGAGTTCGACGCCTTCTTCCGGCACGACAAAAGCGATACCCACTTCTCCCCACACCGGATGCGGGACTGCGATGACGGCCGAGGTGTTGACGCCAGGGGCGGCATTGAGAAAGGACTCGATCTCCAGCGGATAAACGTTGTAACCGCCACTGATGTACATCTCCTTGGCGCGCCCGGCAAAGTGCAGGTAACCGGCGTCGTCGAGAAACCCGAGATCGCCGGTTCGTAACCACCCATCGACGAGCGCTTCCTTATTGTCGTCCGTGTCCATATAGGACCGCATGACACTGGCACCTCGCACCCACAGCTCGCCGACCTGCCCCGCCGGCAGCGCCGCGCCGCCGGAGTCCACGACTTTCATTTTGAATTGCGGATCCGGCCTTCCCTCCGTCTGTTCCACAATCTCCAGCCCGTCCTTCAGCCCGGTGAATGTAAAGAAGCCACAGGTCTCGCTCATTCCCCAGCTCGCGAGGACGGTCGCCTGCGGAAACGCTTCTGCAATTTCAGCAACCAGTTCCGCTGACGCCGGTTCGCCGGCGGTAATCACGGCTCGAACTGAGCTCGTATCGTAATCGCGCGGGTCACAGCGCCTGAACATCAGGCGGAACATGGTTGGCACGCCGCCGAAGTAAGTGACTTTGTGTTCAGCGATGAGTTCGAGGGTCTGCACCGGGTCAAACTTCGGCACCATGATCCCGGTGGCCCCGGCGTAGAGCATCACGGCGAGCTGGTTGTGCGTTCCGGCCACGTGACTGGTCGGCAGGTTGCAGAACGAAACGTCGTTCGCCTGGATCTTCCACTGCCGCACGGTCGCCTGCGCGATCGCCGCCGAATTGGCATGTGAGAGCACTGCGCCCTTTGGCCGGCCAGTCGTTCCGCTGGTGAAGATGATCACCCAGGGATCATCGCCATGCGGGCGAAGCTGATCCGCCACCCGGGTCGGATCGCCATCGAGCAGTTCATCAAACGGCCGGGAGCCGCGATTGCCCGGCGTTTCGGGCCATGTGAAAACATGTTCAAACGGGTAGCTGGCCATTAGCGCATTCACCGCCTGTTGCATCGGTTCCGGCGAGCCGAGCGCCACCAGGACCCTGGGACGGCTGCGTTCGCACAGCGTCTTCATTTCGATGACTTTGAAACGCGGATCCAGGGGCACGAGTACCAGCCCGATTCGACCGGCCGCGAGGTACAGCACTGCAAAAGGCGGGCATTGCGGCAGCAGGCTGGCGATTCGATCACCGGCGCGCAGTCCGAGATTCAACAGGGCGTTTGCAACTCGGTTAACCTGCTCGTTCAGCCGGGCGTATGTGATCTGCTGACTCGCAAAGACGAGCGCGGCATGATCGGGACATTCAAAGGCATGCCGCTCAATGACGCTCGAGAAATCACCCTTCATAGCCTTTCCCCTGGTACAGGGCACGAATAACAGGATCGCCGCCCGACACGGCTGTCGAGGACAACCCGCGCAAATCCATCAGGTCAGGCAGTCCTGCCCTTTGCAACGAGATAGGCGCTGCGTGCCGCTGCGCACTCAGGGTCGCTCACGGCGGTACACAATCCGTCGGCGTCGGACCAGCCGTGCATCGTGCCCACCATCTGCGCGGTTATCGCGTTGACATGCCGTTTGGTCGCATACAACGTCAGTGCTGCTTTCGAGGACAGAGACTCTGCCAGTTCCGTGGCGCTTGTCTGCAGGTCACCGATCGCTACGACGCGATTGATGAATCCGGCTTGTCGGGCCTCGAGCGCGTCGAACGAACGGCAGGTCAGCACGAGTTCTTTGGTCAGGGCGGGGCCGATTTCCCGCACGAGGCGGGGGATTCCTCCCCAGGCCAGCGGTATGCCGAGATCCACTTCGGGAATCGAGAAACGGGTGTCTGACGTGGCAATGCGCAGATCGCACGCGGCGGCCAGCACGAGTCCGCCACCGACACAAACGCCATGTATCGCGGCGATGGTAATTGCACGCATGTTTTCGATGGCATCCGCCATGCGTCTTCCGGCATCGGCCGCCTCACGAAGCTCGCCCCGCTCCAGCGAAGCGAAACTGGCAAGGTCCGCACCGGCACAGAACCCGCGCCCTGCTCCGCTTATGATCACCACCTTGATCCCGGCCTGCCGATCGAAGTCCTGCGCCGCGTGAATCAACTCCTCCAGCACCTCGGTGGAAAGCGCATTGAGTTTCTCGGGACGATTCAGAGTCATCCTGCCAATACCACCCACAGCCTGCGTAAGCAGTGTCGAGAACATACGGTCTCTCCGCGTCTCCAGCGCAATGGCCAAACGTGGACCGCGCCCAAACGGGTGGCCATACGGTCTTTCCGATGCCTGCGACCCGGATCCGTGCCGGGCATGATGGAGCCTCGAAGGACGGCTGGATCATTGGGTTGGGCTCAGTTGAAGATTCCGGATCTAAGTGAACGCACTCGTTGAAATTCCTCCAAAGCGGCGTATATTCCGTACATAGCCCACTGATTCTTAGAGAATTTTCGAAAAAATGAATTAAGAAGTTACTTTAAGAATCAATCTTTAGTGCCTGATTGCAATCGAAAAATAAGACTTCTAAACACCAAGGGGACGACCAATGAGTTCAGTGCGAGATTGTTTCAGCGAGGCTCTCCGAATTCTCGTCGGTCCGGGGCTCGCAAAGGAACGATTGGCCGCGGCCTGGCGCGTGCACCTGGACGACATCTCCCTCGATGAATTACCCGCCCGGTTTCGCGATGAGTTCGGGCAACTCAAGAATGCGCTGCACGCGGCACGACCCTGCGGGGGGCTGGGTGTGATCGAAGCCTCGGTGCGCAAAATGAGCGAACAGCAGGCCGGTACGTACGCAGCCCGTATCGCACGAATTTTTGAAGACCTTCCGGAAGGTCCCCAGCGCAGCGCGCCCGCGTTTGCGTCGTTCCCGTTCCGCGTCGCCGTCGGCGAGGAGTGAGGCGCCGCCCGGTCAGTCGAGTTTGAACTCGATAGTGTCGAAGCGGGTCGTCTCTTCGTGGCGCGCCTGGCGCTTGATCGCATCGACCAGCTGCCTCTGGTCCCAGGGCACGACCTCGTCCGCCAGTTCCTGAACAGCCGGCGCAATGGTGTCGTCGGCACCAAACGGCTCGAGCACGATCAAGGGCTTGTCAAACGCCTTGGCGCAATGCATCTGAAACTCGGCTGCACCCATGTCCTGGCGATAAAACGTGGCCGGCATGAGAATGGCCTCGGCCTCATCGATCTGTCGCCTCAAGGCCTCGCGAAGCGCTTCGCGGTCGCCTGACGGCCGCTTCTCCGGGGCACTGGTATTGCGATAGAAGAACTTGTCTGCGCTCTCCAGATACTCGAAGATACGCAGGTAGTCGTCGTCTTCGTTCCAGGCGTGGCAGACGAATATCCTGATCGGGTTGGTCGCATTTACGCTGCTCACGAGTCCTCCTGCAGGGCTGGGCACATCGACGGACCTGAGTGTAGCTTACTAGGCGCGTTTCCGGATTGCTCGGCCGGCCTATAGAATCGCGACCGGATGCGCTTTCTGCTCTACAACATTCGTTACGCCACCGGAACCGGGGCTGCCTTTCACCTGCCCGTGCCGGGTGCGGGCTATTTGCGCAGTAACCCGCGCGTTCTCGATCGAATCACCCATTTCATCAAGACCGCCGACCCGGATATCGTGGGGCTCATCGAGGTTGATACCGGTTCGATCCGTACCGGCCACGTAAACCAGGCCGAAGTCATTGCAGAATCCCTCGGCCACTACTCCACTTACCAGTGCAAGTATGGAACCAGTTCAATTAATACCCTGGTACCGATCGTCAACAAGCAGGCCAATGCGTTTCTCGCCTCACCGCGCGTCGAGGGCGAACGCTTTCATTATTTCGACACGGGCATCAAGCGCCTGATCATCGAACTCGAACTCGATGACATCTGTGTCTTCCTCGTGCACCTGTCGCTGAAGTTCCGCCATCGACAGGCTCAGCTTCGACATGTATTCCAGCTGGTCAAGCGCTCGCACAAGCCCGTCATCGTCGCGGGGGATTTCAATACGTTCTGGGGCGAGCACGAGATGGCCCTGTTCATGGAAGCGGCGGGGCTGCGGAGCGCTAATCTCGAGCGGCTGCCCTCGTACCCGGCCCGGCGCCCACGCATGGAACTCGACTTTATCCTTCACTCGCAGGGCGTCGAGGTCGAGTCTTTTGATGTCCCGGCGGTGACATTTTCCGACCATCGACCGCTGATCTGTGATTTTCACGTGACGGGCAGGCCGCGGCTGTCCGCCGCTTGACGGCTGGCTTCGACGGAGAGGATATGAACGGCATCGACAAGGCCAGCACAGACCTGTGGTCTCTCGAAGTGGATGCCGGTCGAATCGCCTGGCTATGCTTCGACATTCCCGGAGCAAGCGCGAACGCACTGTCCCGTCAGGCGATGGAGGAGTTAGACGAGCGGCTCGCAGAGCTTGAAAAGCTGGCCCCCGAGGGGCTCGTGATCGTCTCGGGCAAGTCCGGGTTCATTGCCGGCGCCGACGTGAAGGAATTTGCCCAGGTCCGCTCGGTCGAGGAAGCCGTTCCTTTTATTCGCGCCGCCCACGGCGTGCTCGCGCGGCTCGCGCGCCTGCCCTGCCCCAGCGTGGCCGCAATCAACGGCTATTGCCTTGGTGGCGGACTGGAGCTCGCGTTGGCTTGCGATTACCGCATCTGCGTGGATGACCCGAAAGTCTCGTTGGGCCTGCCCGAAGTGATGCTCGGGATCCACCCCGGTTTCGGCGGCACCGTGCGCGCGGTGCAACTGCTGGGCGTGACGACTGCAATGGACATGATGCTGACCGGGAAGAACCTCCGGCCGGCCAGGGCCCTGCAGAGCGGGCTCATTGACCGGATCGTTCCGGAAGCCGAACTGCGTTCGCAGGCCGTGGACATCCTTCGCAAGCAGCCCGCATTAGGCCGCGCATCGCTCGCGCAACGCCTTCTTTCGCTGGCACCGCTGCGTGGACCGGTCGCGCGAAAAATCGAATCTCAGGTGAGCAAACGGGCGCGGCGCGATCATTACCCGGCCCCCTATGCGATCATCGAGCTCTGGCGGCGTTGCGGAGCGAACCCCTCCACGGCCTACGAAGCCGAAGCGCAGTCGGTGGCTCACCTCGTGTGTACACCCACGTCGCGCAATCTCGTGCGGGTCTTCTTCCTCCAGGAGCGCCTTAAGGGCCTGAGTTCGGCGGCCGAGGCGTCGAGCACACGCGTACACGTTATCGGTGCGGGCGTCATGGGCGGTGATATCGCCGCGTGGTGCGCACTGCGGGGCTTCAACGTGAGCCTCGAAGACCAGAATGAGGCGATGGTCAGCGCGGCAATCGAGCGCGCCGGCCGATTCTTCAAGAAGCGAGAACGCGTGCCCGGTGCGGCACTCGCGGCCAGCAAGCGGCTTCAGGCGGACCCCTCCGGCCGACGACTCGAGGAAGCCGACGTCGTCATCGAGGCAATATTTGAGGATGCGGCGGCCAAGCAGGCGCTGTACCGCCGGATCGAACCGCGCCTGAAGCCCGGCTCGATACTGGCGACCAATACATCGAGTATCCCGCTCGAGGAACTGGAGAGCGATCTGGCCGACCCGGGTCGACTGGTCGGACTGCATTTTTTCAACCCGGTCGCACAGATGCCCCTGCTGGAGGTCGTCGAGTCAAGGCGGACCGATCCCGCAGTGCGAGCCGGCGCGATCGCTTTTGCCCGTGGTATCGACAAGCTGCCGCTGCCATGTAGAAGCCATCCTGGCTTTCTCGTCAATCGCGTCCTGATGCCCTACCTGACCGAGGCGATGCTGGCCGCCGAGGACGGACTGCCGTTTCCGCTGATTGACGAGGTCGCGACGCGATTCGGCATGCCGATGGGCCCGATCGAACTGGCCGATACGGTTGGGCTGGACGTCTGCCTGCACGTGGGCCGGATTCTTGCTCGTCACTATGACCGGCCAGCTCCCGAGGCCCTGGCGATGCAGGTTGCGGATAAGAAACTCGGCCGAAAAACCGGCTCCGGTCTGTATCAATGGACCGACGGCAAGGCACAGAAGCCGCCGCTGGCCGCCAGTGAAAGGGCGCCGGACGATCTCGAGGACCGGCTGATACTGGCGATGGTCAACGAGGCCGTCGCCATCCTGCGTGAAGGGGTTGCAGGCGATGAGGACATGATCGATGCGGGTACGATTTTCGGCACCGGGTTTGCTCCGTTCCGTGGCGGGCCATTGCGTTATGCGCGTGAACGAGGCGCGGCGGCGGTCCACGAGCGCCTGCAGCAACTGGAGTCACGATACGGGTCTCGATTCCGGCCAGACCTCGGTTGGGAACAATTCCTGCACAAACCCCTGTGATAACATCCGCCAGCGCCATGAACGAACCCAGACCACTTGAATTGAGCGTCCTGCGATCCTTCTCGCCGTTTGACGGTATGAAGAAGGAGAACCTGTTCGCGCTCGCCCGAAAAACCTCGATACGCGAACTCGAGCAGGGGCGACAATTGTTCAAGGAAGGCGATACGGAAAAACGCAGCTACTACGTCGTCGCGGGTATCGTCGAACTGCTGACCGACGGGAAAATCGTCGGTTCCATTACCGGCGGCACGCCCGACGCGCGTCATCCGATCGCCCAGATCCTGCCGCGGCGCTGCTCGGCAAGAGTGGCTTCAAGGACGCTGAAATACATCTCGATCGACAGCGACCTGCTCGACGTCCTGCTGACCTGGGACCAGACCGGAACCTACGAAGTCGAGGACCTGCAGGGTATAGAGGCGGACAGCGATGACTGGATGACGCTGCTGCTGCAGAGCCGCGCCTTCCACAGGATTCCGCCGGCGAACCTTCAGGCCGTGTTCCTGCGCATGCAGCGCATCGACTACGCGGCCGGCGACACAGTGATTCGCCAGGGCGCCGAGGGCGATTACTTCTACGCCATCGTCAGCGGCCAGGTCGTGGTCACGCGCGAGACGCCATTAAATCGCGAAGGCATAAAGCTGGCTGAACTCGGTGTCGGCGACACGTTTGGCGAGGATGCACTGATTTCCGGCGGATTGAGAAACGCGACCGTGTCGATGCTGACCGACGGCGTGCTCATGCGACTTGCCAAGGACGATTTCAACACATTGCTCAACGAACCAATGGTCCGCTGGGTTGACTTCGCCGAGGCGGAACGGATCATCGCGGGTGGCGGCAAGTGGCTGGACGTTCGACTGCCAAGCGAGTTTGAACGTGTACATTTCGACGGAGCAATCAACATACCGCTTTATTTCGTCCGCCTGAAGCTCAAGGGTATCGATCAGAGCGTGCCGTACGTGGTCTGCTGCGATAATGGCCGGCGCAGTTCTGCAGCCGCCTATACGCTGAGCGAACGTGGCTTCGACAGCTATGTGCTGCAGGGTGGAATAGCCGCCACCGATCTGGCCGAAGCGCTGCTGGGCACGACGGGAACCAGCAGCGAAGACTGAAAGCCGGCGGGCGCCGCGCTCACATCGTATGTGTTGGTTTATCCCCGCCAAGCGCACCGGCCAGGAATGACTCGATCTTGCGCTGGGTGTTGCCCCGGTCCTGCTCGCTGAACTGCACGCCGATGCCAGCCGTACGTTTTCCCTGTGCACCTTTCGGCGTCATCCAGATCACGCGACCGGCGACCGGCAGCTTCTCATCCTCGCCCATCAGGTTGAGCAGCATGAACACCTCGTCGCCGAGTCTGTAGTTGCTGCCCGTCGGAATGAACAACCCCCCGTTTTTTACGAACGGCATGTAGGCCAGGTAGAGGGCGCTCCTGTCCTTTATCGTAAGCGTTAGCAGTCCAGGCTTGTTTGGCTGCCGGCTAACTGGGCTCATCAGTCCATTCTCCCTCGCGCGAATTCAACACCAAAATCGAGCAGCAGTACCTCAACCAGCAGCTGAGGGGCCGCCGATCCGTCGAGAAGCCTGCGGGTCTCCCGAATGCGATCCATCAGTCGGAACGCGCCGCTTATGTTCACTTCCGCCGCTCGCCTTTGCAAGGACGGCCCGCCGGGAATCGTGAGGCCGGTCTCAACCTCACCGACAGTACGCATGCGGACAGCGCTCTCCAGCCACTTTTCAAGCCACTCCAGGCGCGCTGGCAAACCCTCGCCCATCATGTCCTCCGCTGCCCGGGTGACTTCAGCCGATCCGGAGACAAGCGCCTCGAGCAGGCCTGACATCTGGCGGTCGAGCGATTCGAAGTGGGGCGACAGCGCGAGCGCCCTGAACGGAGAGCCGCCGGTAAAAGCGAGCAACCGGCGACCGAGCGGCGCGGCGATATCCGCGGACGACTCGCTCTGCAGCCATTCCAGTGCCGGTGCATTCGGCGGACAGGGCATCTCGGCGCGCTGGCAGCGGCTTCTCAGCGTCGCGAGAAGCCTGGACGGACGCGCGCTGACCAGTAACAACATGGTGCGCGGCTGCGGTTCTTCGAGAGTTTTCAGCAACGCATTCTGGGCGCTGACGGTCATGATTTCCGCTGGAGAAATGATCGCGACCCGGTAGCCCGTGCGCATGCTGGTCATTGCAAGCGACGCGCCAAGGTCACGGACCTGATCGACGCTGATACTCTTGCGCTCCTCCGGGCGTTGCAGCCAGTAAAGATCGGGGTGCGAACCTGCCCGCGTCAGCTGGCAGTCCGCGCACTCGCCGCAGGCCTGCAGATGAACGCCCCGCTCCGTGCACAATAAAGCGGCGGCCATCGCCGCTGCGAAATGCGCTTTGCCGACGCCCTGGGGACCTTGCAGCAGCAGCGCATGCGCCAGGCGCTGTGCGCTCAACGCGTTTTCGATACGCGCCCTCACCGGCCCCTGCCAGCTCAGGAAATCCATTGCACGCGGTGGCGGTTGAAGCGTCGGTTTCGTCGCCATCGCGGTCAGGTCAGCCGGCTCTCGATACCGGCGCGGATCGAGTCTTCCACCGCGGCAGGGGGCGCCGACGCATCGACCACCCAGAATCGCGCCGGCTCGGCCTCGGCGCGCGCGCGGTATGTTGCGCGAACCCGTTCGAAGAACTCCAGCTGTTCGGTTTCGAAGCGATCGGCCCCGTGCGGACCGTTTCGCTTGCTCGCCCGGGCAAGGCCGGTTTCGACCGGCGCATCCAGCAGTATCGTCAGGTCAGGCTGCAGGTCCGGGTGCACGATGGCTACGAGTGAATCGATCTCTGCCTCAGGCAGTCTGCGGCCACCACCCTGGTAGGCGTAAGTCGCGTCGGTGAATCGGTCGCAGAGCACCCACTCGCCGCGTTCGATCGAAGGTCGTATGAGATTGGCAATGTGGGTCGCCCGGGCGGCAAACATCAGCAGCAGTTCGCAGGCCTCTGGCATTGGTTCTGTGCCCCGCTCGAGCAACAGCGTGCGAAGCTGCTCCGCGCGTTCCGTGCCGCCGGGTTCACGAGTCCTTACGACCTCGTGCCCCTTGTCACGCAGCCAGTCCCCAATGCGCTGAAGCTGCGTGGATTTTCCCACGCCCTCAACGCCTTCGAATGTAATAAATGCGCCGCGCAAGTCGTCGTCCTCTTTATTTCGCCCGGTATCGGCGCAGGTATTCGCGGACTGCCTTCTCGTGCTCTTCCAGCGTTCGCGAAAACTTGTGGCTGCCATCGGGCAGGCCCGTTGCGACGAAATACAGTTCGCCGCGTTCGTCCGGTCGAACGGCGGCGCGCAAGGCACCCGCGCCCGGCAGCGCAATCGGCGTCGGCGGCAGCCCCTGGCGAGTGTAGGTATTGTACGGTGTGTCGCGTTGCAGGTCAGCGCGCCTCAGGTTGCCATCGAATTCGGGACCGATCCCGTAGATCACCGTCGGGTCCGTCTGCAGGCGCATGCCGCGTCGCAACCGTGTTGTCATCACGCCGGCCACCCGCGGCCTCTCGGCGGGCAACGCGGTTTCTTTCTCGACGATCGACGCGAGCACCAGCGCCTCGTACGGCGATTTGATGGGTATATCCTCGGCCCGATCCTTCCAGGCCGCCTCGAGTTCCCGCTTCATGCGCTGGCGAGACACCGAAAGCAGCTCGAGGTCGGTCATTCCCTTGTCGTAGAAATACGTGTCCGGGAAAAAAAGACCCTCGGGATGCTGCCCGGGCTCGCCCAGCGCGGTCATGACCTCTGCATCCGTCATGTCAACGGTTTCGTGCTCCAGCCGTCCTTCGTCACGCATTGCCTGCCGCAGGTCGCGGAAGCGCCAGCCCTCGACAAAGGTGATCGCGTACTGAACGACCAGGCCTTCCTGGAAGATTTCGAGCAGTTCCAGCGGCGTCGTGCCCGCGGCGATTCGGTACTCGCCGGCATGAATCCGCGAGTCCGCACCGGTATAGCGTGCGTAGGCCAGCAACAGGCGCGGATGGTCGAGCACGCCGCCGGCGGCGAGTTCCCTGGCCGTTGACGCCAGCGGCTGGCCACGAGGGATCTCGATCTGAAGCGAATCACCACGGATGGCCAGCGGCGTGACCAGCCAGCGCTGGAAGGCCTGGTAGCCGAGCACGCCACCGACCAGCAGGCCTGCAATGATCAGTACCAGCAGCGTCCTCCACTTCATGCGATCGCCTCGACAACACGCTCGGCCAGCGCCCGCGCAACCTTGCCGGTCGACCAGCGCCCGATGCCGATCACCTCACCCACCGGCCGGATGCCGGTCACCGCGCTGGTGATGAACACTTCCTCGGCACGAGTGAGGTCCTCGGGCTCGAGATCGCAGACCCATGTTTTCAGGCCGAGGTCCGGGGCCGCTGCAAGTACGACGCGGCGCATGATCCCGGCAACGCCGCAGTCATGAATCTCCGGTGTCAACAGGCACCCGTCGCGCAGCAGGAACACGTTTGCCGCAGTCGCGCAGATTAGACGCCCGTCCGTCGCGAGCATAAGGCCTTCGTCGATATCCGGGTCGCGCCACTCCGCGCGAGCCAGCACCTGCTCGAGCCGGTTGAGGTGTTTGATTCCGGCGAGCCGCTTATTGAGCCCCAGTCTCATCTCACAGACGCGGAGTTTCAAAGCCCGGTCCCGGCCGGCCATTTGACGCGCCTGGGACGCGCGGGAACTGACCACCCGTGTAACCGACGGCTCATCGGGTGGCAGGTATCCGCGCGGACCCGGGCCTCGAGTGACCAGCAGCTTGACGACGCCGCTGTCGAGACCCTCGAGGACCTGCATGCACTCGGCTTCGATGAGCGCCGTGTCAGGCGGCGGAATCTGCAGTTGCCGGCAACCGTGCTGCAATCGCTCCATGTGCAGATCGAAATAGCGTATCAGCCCACCGGCCGCAGCCATGGTCTCGAACAGGCCGTCGCCATACTGCAGGCCGCGATCGTCGGCCGCGACCGCCGCTGAGACGATGCCGTTGACCAGCCGCGCACCGATCATTCCGCAGCACCGAGTGCGCGAAGCAATCCGCGCGCCTTGGCTCGTGTCTCAGCGAGTTCCGCCTCTGGCGTCGAGTCAGCCACGATCCCGCCACCGGTCCGAAACTCGACGCGGCCATCCTGGATCAGCAAGGTGCGAATCAGTATGTTCAGGTCGAGCGACCCGTCTAGCCCGACGTAGCCCATCGACCCGGTATACGCGTCGCGCGGCGATCTTTCGAACGCTGCGAGCAACTCCATGCAGCGGACCTTCGGACATCCGGTGATCGTACCACCTGGGAATACCGCCCGGATCGCTTTGCCCGGCGTGACACCCGGCAGCAGCTCGCCACTGACATTCGACACAATGTGATGCACGTGCGCATAGCTTTCAATCGTCATGAGCTCGTCCACAATGACGGTCCCGGCCTTGCATATGCGACCGAGGTCATTGCGCTCGAGGTCCACCAGCATGATGTGCTCCGCACGCTCTTTCTCGTTGAGTTGCAACTCCTGGCGCAACGAGTCGTCACTGTGTGCGTCATGTCCGCGTGGCCGGGTGCCCGCAATGGGACGAGTGCTTGCGATTCCGTTCTTGATGCGTATCAGCCGCTCTGGCGAAGAACTCAGAATCGAAAAGCCCGCCAGATGGGCGATTGCTGCAAACGGCGCCGGGTTGGCCGCTCGCAGCCGCCGATACACAGTCGATTCCGTCACGCCGGGCGCCAGTCGCCCTTGCCATGGTCGCGAAAGGTTTGCCTGGTAAACATCGCCCCGGGCAATCGCATCGAGCGTCGCACGCACGCCATCCAGGAAAACTGCCGGGTCCTGCTCGTCGATGCCGCCGGAAAGGCAGGACTCCGGCTCGGCCGGACGATCATCGCCCTGTGGTGGACGCGCGTCAGCGATCCCCTGCAGGTCGGCTGCGACCTGTGCCTGCAATTCCCGTCCTTGTGGGGGCTCAGCGTCAACAAAGACTTCCCCGCTTGCACGATCGCGAGCGACGACGCCACGCATTCGCCAGGCCATGGCCCTCAGGTGGCGCGAGGACGGCAGCACGAGGCTGGGCTCAATCTCGCCAGCGACTTCATAGCCCAGATAGATAAACCAGCCGCCGCAAAAAGGCAGTCCGCGGGTCGTCTGGTTACACCGCTCGCGTCGCCACCAGTCATCGAATGCATCGAGAAATCCCGCGGCGCCGCTCGGCCCGACGACGCCATGCAGTTCACCATCACGGTCCTGTTCCAGCCGTTCGCCTGGCAAGGCAAACAGCAGATCATAGCGACCAATGGCCGATGGGCTCGCGACGCTTTCCAGCAGCACGGGATAACGCTCTGGCCAGGCTTCCTGCAGTTCCAGCAGTCCGTTCTGGTCAAGGTGCTGGCTGATCCGAAAGCCGTTCGTTGCAGGCATATCAGGAGCGTCGAGCCCGGACCGGCCCGGCCTCGCGCCTCAGCTGAGCGCCGAGAACAATAAGGTGCCGTTCGTACCGCCGAACCCGAACGAATTGGACATCACCACCCGAACGGGCATCTCGCGCGCCGTGTTTGGCACGTAGTCGAGATCGCATGCGGGTTCCGGGTTCTCAAGGTTGATCGTCGGAGGCACGATACCGTCGCGTATCGCGAGGATCGAAAATATGGCCTCGACAACACCGGCGGCGCCGAGCAGGTGCCCGGTCATCGATTTGGTCGAACTGACGGCCACCGAGCGGGCGTGATCACCTAAGGCGCGCTTTATCGCGACAGTCTCGGCCCTGTCGCCGAGCTCGGTCGAGGTCGCGTGCGCATTGATGTACTGGATCTCCTGTGGTCTGATGCCGGCGTCGCGAATCGCGTTGCTCATCGACAGCGACGCCCCGGCACCATCCTCAGGCGGGGCCGTAATGTGATGCGCATCACTGCTCATGCCAAAACCTGTCAGCTCGGCAAAGATCTGTGCACCACGCGCCCGGGCGTGCTCGTATTCCTCCAGCACAACCGCCCCGGCGCCCTCCGCCATCACGAACCCGTCGCGGTCCCGATCCCAGGGCCGGCTGGCCCGCTGAGGATCGTCATTGCGCGTCGACAAGGCGCGCGACTGCGAGAAGCCCCCGAGGCCCAGTGGCGTAAAAGCAAACTCCGCGCCACCGGCCACCATGATGTCCGCATCGCCGTACTGAATGGTTCGGCCGGCGATCCCGATTGAATGGGTAGACGTGGTGCAGGCCGTCACCAGCGCCAGGTTCGGCCCTCTCAATCCGTAACGAATCGAGACCTGCCCGGCCGCCGCGTTGATGATCCCGCCGGCAATAAAAAACGGCGAAATCTTCCGTGGCGACTTCGAGGCCAGCCACTTTGCGTTGTTTTCCTCGATGATGTGCAGTCCACCGATGCCCGCACCGATCGCCACCCCGATGCGGGGCGCGTTTTCTTCAGTCACTTCAAAACCGGAATCGCTTATGGCCTGCACCGCCGCGGCGACACCGTAGGGTACGAACGGGTCGAACTTGCGCAGCTCTTTCGCAGAAAGGTATTCGAGCGCATCGAAACCGGCCACCTGGCCTCCAAATGTGACCGGGAACGCGCTGACGTCGAAATAGGTAATTGGCCCGATTCCGCTGCGCCCGTTCACCACGGAATCCCAGGCGGCAGAAACGCTGCTGCCGACGGGCGAGATAATCCCCATTCCGGTGACGACGACTCTGCGTTTCGTCAAGCTGCGTGCCCCTGCTCGGCGACTCGGCCACACCCCCCCTGCCGCCGCGCCAGGCGGTTCAGCAACGGGGTCTGTTCAACCCGGCTCAGGCCTGGCTGCGGCGCTCGTTGATGTAATCCATCGCCTGCTGAACCGTCGTAATCTTCTCGGCGTCTTCGTCCGGAATCTCGGTCTCGAACTCCTCCTCAAGCGCCATCACGAGTTCGACTGTGTCGAGCGAATCCGCCCCAAGGTCGTCAACGAAGGACGAGTCGTTATTGACTTCTTCTTCCTTCACTCCGAGTTGCTCGGCGACGATTGCCTTGACCCGCTGTTCGATACTGCTCATTTGATTGGCGTCCTCTGTAGGAAACGGTGGCAAGCGGCCAACACGGTCCGCCTGCGTGCGGCCGGTATTCTAGGTTACCGGGATCACAGGGTCCAATACACGGACAAGTCCAATTAAATCATTGACATGCCGCCGTTGACATGGAGCGTTTCGCCCGTGATGTACGATCCGGCGGGCGATACCAGGTAGGCCACGGCGCCGGCAATGTCTTCGGGCACGCCCAGGCGGCCAAGCGGCACACTCTTGAGCAACGCAGCGCGCTGATCTTCACCCAGCGCGTCGGTCATATCGGTGACGATAAAGCCGGGCGCGACAACGTTCGCCGTGATGCCACGCGACCCGACCTCCCGCGCAAGGCTCTTTGTAAAGCCGATCAGACCCGCTTTCGCTGCAGCATAATTACTCTGCCCGGCATTGCCCGTGACTCCGATCACCGAGGAAATGTTCACGATGCGCCCTCTGCGAGCCTTCATCATGCCGCGCAGCACTGCCTTGCACGTCCGATAGACCGAACTCAGGTCCGTCTCGATGACCGCATCCCAGTCTGCAGGACTCATGCGCAACAGCAGCCCGTCACGGGTGACCCCGGCGTTATTGACCAGGATCGTTGGTGCTCCCTCAGCCGAGGTAATCGCACCGAAGCAAGCATCCACCGACGCCGCGCTGGCGACATCCAGCAACAGGCCACGCCCGTCGAGACCCGCGTCTTCGAGGTAGGCTGAAATCGCAGTGGCACCGGCCTCCGATGTCGCCGTACCGAGAATCTTCGCGCCGCGCCGACCCAACTCCAGTGCGATGGCTTTACCGATCCCCCGCGATGCGCCGGTCACAACGGCACATTCATTTTCAAGCTCAGGCATTCTTTCTCTCCCGGCATAAGGCCAGCGCCCTGGCCAGGGACTCTGGCTCATCGATCGACAACATGGCGAGTTCGCCACCCTTCTGGATCCGGCGATTGAGTGACGTCAGCACTTTGCCCGGCCCGCATTCGACAATCGTTCGCGCACCGCCCGCGATCATCGCGCGAACGGTATCGGCCCAGCGCACCGGCTTGTGCAACTGCTCAGTGAGAGCCCGGCGGATGCCCTCCACACTCTGGTGCGTCTGCACATCGACCGTGAAAACCTCCGGAACATCCGGCATCCGGATCGTCACATCGTTCAGGCGCTCACCGAGCTTCGCCGCCGCGCCGGTCATCAGGCTGCTATGTGAAGGCACGCTGACAGGCAGCAGCATCGCTCGCTTTGCTCCGCGAGCCCGGGCCGTCTCGATCGCCCGGTTCACGGCCGTCATGTGCCCGGCGATGACCACCTGCCCGGGTGCGTTGAAATTGACTGCCTCGACGACTTCGCCCTGTGCGGCTTCCCGGCAGGCCGCCTCGACGCCTGCATCGTCCAGGCCCAGCACCGCGGCCATTGCTCCCTGGCCCAGTGGCACGGCCTCCTGCATCAACTGGCCCCGGTGCCGGACCAGCTCAATCGCCTCGCCAAACTGCATTGCGCCGGAGCACACGAGCGCCGTGTACTCACCGAGGCTGTGGCCCGCCATGGCCACCGGTGCGGGGCCACCCTGCCCCCGCCAGACCCGCCAGGCCGCAACGCCCGCCGCCAGCATCGCCGGCTGCGTCGTCTCAGTCACACCGAGGGCTTCCTCGGGACCCTGCTGGCAAAGCGCCCAAAGATCATAGCCAAGCACCGTCGAGGCTTCCTCAAAGGTCTGCTGTACCCGTGGGTCGGCGGTCGACAGCGCCGCCAGCATGCCGACGGACTGCGACCCCTGGCCTGGAAATACGAACGCCAGCGACATCTTCAATCCCCCTATTGCCCGGCAACGGCCTCAATGAAACCGATTATAGCCGTCCGTCCCGCCTCGTCCGGCGAATCAACAGCCCGGCGCCGCACAAGGCACCGCCGATCGCACCGTAGCTGTGCGCCTCGTGAATCACCGGCACGGACAGCGACGACGCGGTCAGCGCCAGGGGCCCCACGTTGTGTTCCCAGACGAGCTTCGCGGCAAATATCAATGCCACCACCGCCGTCAGCCAGTCGGGCTTCACCCGCAGCCAGGCCAGCAAACCGGCCGCGATGCAACCATGAAGCACACCCGAAAAACCCACGTACCAGTCGAGGTCCGCCTGCAGCAGCCCAAAACCGAGATCAATCGCCAGGATCGATGCCAGCATGATTGCGAGCCACTCCCGTGCCGCGTAGTCGGCCGCGAACAAAGACCATACCAGTGCAATTCCCAGCAGGTTCCAGCCCAGGTGCATCCAGCCAGCGTGCACGAAGTGCCCCGTGATCAGCCGCCACCATTGCCCCCGGGTGAGAGCTGAATGCTCGTAACGCAAGGCCAGCAGCAGGTCTTCACCGCCGATCCACAGTACGACCAGGACGGCGCAAAGGACGGCTGGCAGTATCCAGTCGTGACGGCGGTAGCGGAAAACTCGCTGGAACATCGGGTCGCTGATTCACCTGCACGGGTATTTGCTATGATCGCGCCACTCTACCGTCAACCCCCACACTCGCAATGAACTTTTTCCCTGACTCACTGGACGTACAACGGCGCCTGCCTCCCCTTGTTCGAGGGCACCGAAATAGCGGCGGATTCACGCTGATCGAGATCATGGTCGTGGTCGTCATCCTCGGCATCCTGGCCGCCCTTGTGGCACCGAACGTCATCCGACGCATCGACGATGCGCGGGTGACCAAGGCTCGCCAGGACATCAGGGCCTACGAGACGGCCCTCAATCTGTATCGCATGGACAACTTCCGCTACCCGACGACGGAATACGGGCTGGAGGCGCTGGTCAAGCGGCCGACCGACCCGAGCCTGAAGAACTGGAAGGAAGGCGGATACATCGACGGCCTGAAAAAGGATCCCTGGGGCAATGATTACATTTACATTGCGCCGGGCACCCGTGGCGAGTTCGACATCTACACGCTCGGGGCGGACGGGCAGCCGGGCGGCGAAGGACCCGATGCCGACATCGGTAACTGGAACATCGAGTAACCGGACGCGCCGCGCGACGCCGGGTACCCGCGACTCGGGTTTTACGCTGCTTGAACTGCTGGTCGTCATTGTCATCATCGGCATCATTACCAGCATGGCCGTCGTTTCGACACGCGTGCTTGGTGGTGATCACGAGATGGACCAGGAGGCGCGGCGAATGCAGGCCGTCCTGCTTCAAGCTCGCGAAGAAGCCATGCTCGAGGGACGCGACGTCGGCCTTCGGCTCGATCGATCCGGCTACGATTTCCAGCGCTACGACGGACGCCTGCAGCGCTGGGACATCGTTACCTACGATCCGCTGTTGCGAGAGCGCGCGTTTCCCGACGGCATGACCGCGACCCTCTGGCTGGAGCAGCGCGAGGTTACTTTGAAAGACCGCACGTTTCCGACCGAAGACAACCCCGCCCTGCCGCAGGTCCTGATCCAGGCCTCCGGGGACATCGTTCCGTTCGACATCCTGCTGCAACGTGATGGCACGGAACAGCGCCGTCGCATCACCGGCTATATCGAAGGCCGTATCGAGATCACAGATGACGAAGAAGACAGGCGCTGACGCATCGGTGCCCAGGGTCGGCAGGGCAGGTTGCCGCGTACGCGGTTTCACCCTGATCGAGGTACTCGCCGCACTGGTCATCGTCGCCCTCGGCATGCTTGGCGTGATTGAGGCGGTCAGCCAGACGGCCCGCAACGGAACCTACCTGCGCGACAAAACGCTCGCGCACTGGGTCGCAATGAACATCATTACAGAGAGAAGGCTGGAACCGGATCCGCCACGCGTAGCACAGACCTCGGATGAAGTGGAACTCGCCGGTCAGAAATGGCACTGGACACTGGATGTCTCTGAGACTGCGGTTGAAAGCATGCGCCGCCTCGACATCAAGGTCCGCGCCGCCGATGCCCCGGAGAACAGTTCACTGGCCAGCCTGACCGGCTACTACGGATCTGCAATCAGTCCTTCCAGCGGCGTGGCGTTGCCCTGGAGAGGGTCGAACTCGCGTGGGCCGGATGACAATGAAAACGCGGACGATGCCGACGACCGGAACGCCGGCGACAGTACTGAGCCGGCACAACCGGTCGAGCCGGATTCCGAGGAGAGTGTCACCCAATGAGCCGGCATCGTCGGTATCGCCCGGCGCGCGGTTTCACATTGATGGAACTGCTCGTGGCGGTCGCCATTTTCGCAGTCGTGGGTGTGCTTGCACTGAGTGGCTATACCGAACTGCAGAGGCAAAGCGAGTTCGCGGAGGAACGACTCGACCGGATCAGGGACGTCCAGCGAGCGATACAGACCATCACGCAGGATCTTGCGCAGGTTGAACCGCGGGCGATACGCGAGCCGCTCGGTGACACACGCATCCCGGCCCTGCTCGGCGGAGTGGGCATCGATTACCTCGTGCAGTTCACGCGCGCCGGATGGAGCAACACGGCCGGGCTGGCGCGTCCCACGCTGCAGCGCGTCGGCTATCGTCTCGACACGGAAGGCCTTTGGCGCGATCACTGGGCCGTCCTCGACCGCACGCTCAGCGAGCAACCCACGCGGCGCAAACTGCTCGAAGGCGTACGAACGATAACTTTCCGCTACCTCACGCCTGGCCGAACCTGGGTCGAGCGCTGGCCGATGGAGGAAGATACCGGCGAGCCATCGCTGCACAGCCGACCCGCGGCCATCGAGGTCACCCTTGACCTGGAAGACTGGGGCGAGATCGTGCGACTCATCGAGGTGGCCGGATGACGGACGATACGGCCAGACGCGGTCCCCGCACTCAGCGCGGAGTCGCGCTGATCACGGCCGTGCTGATGGTCGCGCTGGCGACGATGCTCGCGGTCAACATCGGCTTTCGCGGGTTCCTCGATCAGCGGCGCAGCGCCACCTTGTTTGCGATCGATCAGGCTTATGAGATCGCGCTCGGTGCCGAAGCCTGGGCCGCGGACTTCCTGGTACGCGACCTGCAGGACACCAAGACCGATCACCTCGGCGAAAGCTGGGCACAACCGCTGCCGCCGATTCCAATCGAAGACGGCCTCGTCGAGGGCCGCCTGGAAGATCAACAGGGGCGATTCAACATCAACAACCTCGTCTTCAGTGACGGCACGACCGACGAGGCCGCAATCAAGCAACTCGAACGTATCCTGGCCGCCATTGACATCGAGCCGTCATGGGCCACAACGATCGCCGACTGGGTCGATGAGGATACTCAGCCGGGGTTTCCGGATGGCGCCGAAGACAGCATCTACACCGCCCGACTGCCGCCGCTGCTGGCCGCGAATTCACCGGTCACCCGTATCAGCGAACTGATGGTGATGCCGGAATTCGGTCCTGAGCGGTTCGCGAAATTAAAGCCGTACATCACGGCGCTGCCCTCCGGCACGCCGCTGAATGTCTGTACGGCGCCAGGCATCGTCATCGATGCGCTGAGTGAAAATACACGTGAGTTTGGCCTCAATCCGGAGGACCTGGCGAAACGGCGAACCAATGCCTGTTTCCCGACCCTTGAGGAATTGCGCGGCGCAATGGGCGACGCGGAATTCGACGAGGTCAAGAACTCCGTCACGGAATCGAGCAGTTTCTTCCGCGCCAGCGTATGGGTGACTATTGGCACCACCCAGTTCACGCTGTACAGTCTGCTCGTTCGCAGTTCGAACGGTCCTGTGCGATCCTATCTGCGAAGTTTCGGCAGCGAGTAATCCCGAGGTCTGATGTCTGAAACGCTGGTGATTCGGCTTCGTGCCGCCGAAGATGCGCCGGCATCTTGGTTGATCGTCGATGGCAATGGCGCCGCTTCGGGGTCCGTGCAAAGCGGGCCCCTGGCGGACGCAATGAACCTGTCCGTCGGTCGCCGGGTGCTGTTGCTGCTGCCGGGCAGCGAGATTACGCTCGCCTCACCTGATCTGCCCCTGCGCGGCGGCGCCCGGTTGGCTCAGGCAATACCCTTCGCGCTCGAAGAACAACTCGCCTCGGATGTTGAGGGGATGCATTTCGCGGTCGGCGCAAAGACCGGGGCGGCGACAGGTACGCCGGTCGCGGCAGTTTCGCATGCCCTGATGTCACGCTGGAACGAGGCCTGTGAAGCCGCCGGCATCAACCCTGCCGCATCGATGGCAGACTCGTCGCTGGTACCGGTTGCCGCGCAGGGCTGTACGCTTCTGCTCGACGAAAAAACGCTATACGTGCGTCGGGCGGGCCAACTGCCCTACGTGCTCGATGCCGAGCCGCTCAGCGATGTTCTCGAACTGGCGATCGGGGAGACCGCCAACGGTGGCGAAAATGTCACTTTCTATACCACCCCGGTCAGTTACGAAAAGCATCGCGAGCTGATCGAAGGCCTGCGCGAGCGCACGGCGACCCTGCAGGTCAAGCTGCTTCCGGATGGGCCTCTGCCATTGCTGGCGGCAGAGGCCGCCCGCGGCGATGCCGTCAATCTCAGCCAGGGTCCTTTTGCGCCGAGTGGATCGATCGGCAGGCGACTGAGGCCGTGGCGCCTGCCGGCGGGCCTCGCCGCCGCCTCGTTACTGATATTCCTCGTGGGGCAAGGCCTTTCGCTGTGGCGCATGAGCACCGCCGAGAAGCAACTCGACGCGAGTATCGCCGAGGTATTTTCCACCGTGCTGCCCGGGCAGCCGATGCTGGATCCGCGAGCGCAGATGGAGGGGATACTGGGCCGCGGAGGCTCGACAGGCGGCGCTTTACTGCCAGCTCTGTCCGCTCTTGCAAAGGCCATTGCGGAGGTTCCGAACGCGCGGGTCGAGGCGATGAGCTATCGTGGCGACGCACTGGACCTGCGAGTCGTCGCGCCGAGCGTGGAAGCTCTCGATGGCGTCAAGCAGGCCATGGATCGCGACGGACTGGCCGTCGAACTCCAGTCCGCGGCCGCGCGCGGTGAGGTTGTCGAAGGTCGGATACAAGTCAGGCTGGGCTCGGCATGAACGCGCGGGACTGGCTGAATAATCTCTCGGTTCGTGAGCGCAACCTCGTCTACCTCGCCGCCGGACTGGTTGGGATCGCTTTGCTTTATCTCCTGCTGGTGTTACCACTGCGTACCGCAAACACACGGCTCGCCGCGCGAGTGGATCAGAAAAGTGCTGACCTGGCCTGGATGCAGGGCGCCGTCGCCAGCGTTCAGGCGGCTGCCTCCGGCGCAACAGGCACGGGTAATAAAAATGAGTCGCTGGTCGTGCTCGTTGACCGGACCGCGCGCGAAGCCGGTCTTGGCCGGGCGGTGCGTGACCAGAGTCCGAGCGGTTCCAACGGGCTTCGCCTGCGCCTCGAGGCAGCCTCGTTCGACGTTTTCGTGGTCTGGCTGTCGAGCCTTCAGCAGCAGTACGGCGTCAGCGTGGATTCCGCTTCGATCGACGCAACACCGACCAGTGGGCTCATCAACGCCAGCCTGACCCTGAGTCACGCGCAGTCATCGGCCGGCTGAGCCGGACGCACAGCCGAGATTCAGATCGTGAAACGATACTGGTGGCTTATCGCGCTCGGCTTTGCCGCGGCCTTCGCATTCGTGCTGATGACGTTACCTGCCAAGCTCGTCGGCGACCGCCTCGGCCGATACGGCGTTGAAGCAACTGCATTCTACGGCTCCGTCTGGTCGGGGCAGGCGCGCGGGCTTTCCGCCGACGGTGTGCCCATCGGAGATCTGAAGTGGCGGATATCGCCCTTTGGCCTGCTGCGTGCTCAGATCTCCGGGCACCTCGTCATGGCCCGGATCGACGGCGAGGTCGCCACGGATTTCGCGATGGGCCTGTCCGGGCGCACGCGGCTGAGTTCGCTGAGCGTTCAGCTGCCGCTCGACGCGTTCGATGAACTGGCACTTGGGCTTCCGCGCGGCTGGCGTGGCCAGCTCTCTGGCCAGATCGATGAACTCGTCATCCAGGATGCGTGGCCGGTCCGTCTGCGTGGCGCGCTCGAACTGGACCGGCTGATTACACCGCCACCGCGCAACGCGAGCGTGGGCAGTTTCAATCTGATAATGCCCGATCCGGTCATGCCGGCGGACAGCCAGGAACTCTCTGCGCGTGTGACCGACAAAGACGGGGCGCTCGGCGTGGAAGCCCGCCTGACACTTTCACCGGATCGCAGTTTCCTGCTCGAAGGCAAGCTCGAGACGCGTGGCGGGACACCCCCCGGGCTGGAGAAATCCCTTCGCCTGCTGGGGCCCGCCGACGCGCAGGGCCGACGCGATTTCAGCGTCGGCGGAACAATCTGACGAGCGCCGAGGGCCGGCAGTCAGGGCCTCCATTCGCGCCAGGCTGAGAGTAACGGGAAATACAATCCCACCTGCACAGGCTCCGGCCCCAGGCGCGCCACGAGGATTGCGTAGCGGTCCAGCTGTGCACGGTAGCGCTCCTGTTCCCTGTCAAGAAAGTCGTCCAGACCGGAGCCCTCGTGCGAACTGGTCTTGTAGTCCACGACCCATCGGACACCCTGATCGTCAACAAAGGTCCGGTCAATGATCACGTTGACGACCTGCCCATCGACGAGTCCACTGAGCGCGAGTTCGCACTGCGCCTCCCGGTGCCCCGACTCGAGCAGCCAGCGGCCACGTGGATCGGCGAGAGAACGCTTCAGCGCCTTGACAACCCGCTCCAGTGCATCCGCGCGCCGATCAACGGGCACACCGAGTTCCGCGAGCTCCGATTCGTAGCGTCGTCGCCGCATTGGATCGTCCGGATCCGCTGCCTCCGGAAATTCTGCCAACCGCTGTAACTCCCGGTGGACAACGGTGCCCGTGTGGCGTGCACTCTCCGAGGCCCAGTCAAACTGCAGTGGGGCGATCCCCGGTGCAACGGATCGCGGCGGCGCTGCGATCAAAGGGACTGGCGGCAACTCCGGAAGCTGCCAGCTGGCCGGCAAACGCCGCAACGGGGGGTCTCTCGCAGGTTCGCGCCCATGACCGTGGGTATCACCCGTCCCCGCCTCAGCCAGCCGCTGTTTAAACGAATCCCCGACCGCCGGCCAGAGCATCCCCAGCGCGACGCCCGCTGCGGGCGGCCGCAGACGCGGCCCGGATTCATCCTCAACCAGGTCGCAACGACCGAACAGGTGAAGCCATCGTTCCGCCCGGGTCGCCGCAACGTACAGCAGCCGGCGTCGCTCCTGCAGCAACTTTTCATTCTCAATGTTCGCCAGCCAGCGGTACAGCGGATTGGGGTCAGAGCCCGTCCGCTCCACGGGTGCGACAATCAGCGCATCGTGTCCGGTCTCCGGAAGTTTCATCCAGTGCAGCAGGGCATGCCGATCCCGCGCAGGCGCGCGTTCGAGCCCCGGCACAATCACGGTATCGAACTGCAGTCCCTTGGCCTTGTGAATCGTCATCAACTCCACTCGCGCCTCAGCGTCGACCCGGGAGGGGGCATAGAGCTTCTCCAGCGCCCGTGTCAGCAGCAACAGGTCGGCCGGTCCGGGCCCGCGCTGCTCGATCGAAGCCAGGACATCGAGGTAGGCCTGTGCCTCGTCGAGTTCACCGCGGCTTGTAGCAGTCGCCGGCCCGCCCAGCGCGAGCCACGCCCGCTCAACCGCATCCCGTAAACCAAGCTGGCGCGATTCCGCAAGCGACTGTTCGAGAACGGCCTGGGTCTTAGCCAGCCGGCGCCCGGACTCGCCGCCGATGCGCGCGCGGACCTCCGGGTTCTGCAATTGCTCGATCAGCGTTGCCTCGTGGTCCTCCCCGGCCAGTGCGTGCAGTTCCGCGAGACTCAGACCGCACCACGGTGCCCGCAGCACGCTCAGCCATGCCACCCGGTCCGCAAGGTGGGCCAGTGCCCGGGTCAGCGAGAGCAGATCGAGCACGATCGGGCGCTCGGCCAGCGGGTCGATATCGGTGGCCTGGAATGCGATACCACGGGCGGTCAGGGCCGGAACGATGTGCAGCAGGTGCCTGCGGCCCTGGACGAGGATTGCAACACGGGCCTTCTGCTCCTCGCGCAGGCGCCGGTAAACGATCTCGACGACTCGCTCCGCCTCCTCCTCACGGGCCCGGCCCAGAAGCGCATGCATCCGCACCCCGCCTTCGCCGCCGGCTGCTGTCGCCGCGATACTCGGGCAGTAACGAACCGCTCCACGCAGAACATCGTCCTGCGGCGGCAGGACCTGCTCGAAAGCGGCATTGATCCACGATACGACGGGATCGGTCGAGCGGAAGTTGACGTGCAGGTTCAGGGGCGTCAGTTGCAGTTCGCCAAGGCCATGATCGCGAACGTCCAGGAACAGGCCAACCTCTGCGTTGCGAAAGCGGTAGATCGACTGCATCGGATCGCCCACCAGAAACAGCGTGCGGCCGTCACCGCTTTGCCAACCCGCCGTCAGGGCCTCGAGCAGTCGTACCTGTCCCTCCGACGTATCCTGGAACTCGTCTACCAGCACGTGGGCAAGCCGCGCATCGAGCGCGAGTGCCGTGTCCGTCGGTTCATCCGGCGAACCCAGCGATTCGATTGCGGCCATTGCAAATCGCGGGTAGTCCGCCGTTGCACTGCTGGCAAAAATGAGTTCGAGTTCGGCAACGGCGAGCCGAAGCACAACCAGCAGCGCCTTCAGCGCCTCCCATTCACTCGCATCGTAGGCACCCTCCGGCAAGCCGCGTACCGCGTGCAGGGCCTCACACAAGTACGGGTGCCCGGCGACTGCGGCCACCATCGCGCCGGCGCGTGCCTTGAGCAACTTGCCTGCAGGCCCGGCCGGAATGCCCAGGTTCTTGTTGAGTCCACCGGGCTTGCGGGCGGTGCCCTGGGCGGTCAGCAACAGTTCTGCCAGCGCCCTCCAGGCGGCGGTATCCGCCGGATCACCGGTGGGTGCTTCTTCAATTCGCTCGATGCCCAGCAAGGGTGAATCGGCCCCTGCGACGCGCAGTGTCTGGGCCGCCATCTTCGCCACCCCGACCGATTCCCTCAGCAATTCGGCTGGAAATCGATCCAGCAGGGTTTGCAGGTGTGCGCTTACCAGTGAGCGGCGCGCCGCTTCAAGAGCTTCCCGGGTTGCCTCCTCCGTCGCCTCATCGGCGAAGCCGGCAGGCAATGCCGGCAGCCACGCCTCACGCCGCCCGAGCATTTCCACAACCAGGTCAGCAAAGCGCTGGCCGCGGTTGTCGAGGTGACGGAGCACCGTGCCCACCGCCGCAGTGTGCGCCGGTTCGCCGCCGGGCAGGTGCGCGAGCAGGCGTGCGGCGGCGAGCCGGTACAATTCACGGGCATCCTCCTCAACGCCCAGGCCTGCGCCCAGCCCGGAGAGCACCGGCAGCCGTCGGGCCAACCCGTAGTTCAGCGAGTCGATGGTTTGAATCCGCAGACGCCCCGGGTTGCGCAGCAGCCCCCAGCCGCGGGCCTGGTCGGCTGCACGTGCCGCTCGGGCCAGCTGCAGGGTGACCGGCTGGTGACGGCGACCGTCCGGATCGGTCTCGGTCGCCGCACGCAACGCGCCGAGGATCCGCTCGCGCATCTCCGCTGCCGCTTTGCGAGTAAAAGTGATCGCCAGGATTGACTCTGGATCCTGAACCGTCACGAGCAAAGCCAGGAACCGCTGCGTCAGCAATTCGGTCTTGCCCGATCCGGCCGGTGCCTGCACGATGAAACTGTCGCCGACTTCAAGCGCTCGCGCACGTGCATCGGCATCCGCCTCGCGCAGATCAGTCATCGAGGTCCGCCTCGATACGCTCAGTCAATTCGCTCTTGCGACACAGGCTGCTGAGCGAGCAGTAAACGCAGGCCTTCGCGGGAATCAGGGCCAGGCGTGCGTCCCCCTCCCGGTGCTCTCGCGCCAGGGCCTCGAGTCGTTGCCGCCACACGCTCAGCATCGTCGGCCAGTCGTCGAATGCTTTTGTGCGCCCCTTCCTGCCGAAGCACTCGAGTTCATCAAACACGCCCGGTGCACGGGCGATCCCCTGGTAACCTGTCTGCCCGGCCCTGAGCCGGGCAAACGCTACCGCGGAGACGTCCTCTGCACCTGCGGCCGCGACGTAAAGTGGCAATTGCGGCTGTCCAGGGCGTTCATCGAACCAGGCAGCGGTCTCGGCCGTCCCCCCGGTCTTGTAGTCGATTACGGCAAGGCTTCCATCGGCCAGACGGTCGATCCGATCCGGCCTAAGCGCCAGATCCAGCCCACCGATACGGACGGGCGCGCGCTCCTCGAGATCAGCAATGCTGAACGGCTCTCGCCGGCGATCGATTTCCAGCAGTTCGAGTATCCGCTCGGTCAGCCAGCCGGCCTCGATTGCCAGCAGCTGGCGAGTGACGGCATCCGCATCGTGCAACGCTACTGAGAGGCGCCGTTCAATGACACCGTCAAGAATGTCGACAAGTGCATTGTGCGACAGACATGACAAAGACGCTGAGTCGCCTATCTGTCGCCATAGGTCTTCGAGCGCCTGGTGGACAAGGGCTCCGCGCGTACGCGCATCGAGCCATGGCGCAGGTTCCTCGAGCGGCCTGGCCCCGAGACGCAACTCCGCTTGTGCGCGAAAACCGCAAGCCGCCTGCAACTCGAGTGCGCGCGCTCCACCGGCCGCCTTCGCCGTCGTGATTTCAGGCATCAACGAGTCGTCGAGGCATTGCAATGACTCACGGCAGCCAAAGATCTCCGCGGTGACCGATGCAACAGTCCAGTCTGCCCCCGGCTCCTCAACCGGCCAGTCCGCAACCAGCGGACTCGGCTGCAGGCTCGCTCCATTGTTCTGCATCGGCACGCTGACGATCACCTCGTCGGCACTTCTGGCAAGGCGCCCAAGCAGCCGTTGCGCCTCCTCCAGGCAGGCCTGGGCCGTAGAGCCCGGCACCTCGCACTGTGCCTGCCAGTTCAACGGCAGGAAGGGATCGGGCTGTGCGGCAGGCGGCCAGCGACTGGCATCGAGACCACAGAGCCACAAACCGTCGAACTGCATGCCAGCGCAGGTTTCCGGATCGATGACCAGCAGCGGACCACGGCTCTGTTCGGGCTCAAACAAGACCTGTGCCGTCATTTGCCGGAGCAACTTGAGGGCCTCCCGGGCAGGTAGCCGCCCGACGACCTCCTCCACGGAGCCGAACTCGGCCAGTAGTTCCTGCCAGCGTTGCTGGGCCTGGTACTCACGCCCGTCGAGCTGGCGACCCGGCCACCCGGATACTGAGAGCAGTTTAAAAAAGTTTTCTGCCCAATGACTTACCGCCGCTACTTCAGGCCAGCTCTCCATTTCGGAAAACCCGGCGTTCAATGCGAGCGCCAGCTCCGGACAGCGCCGGAGACCCGCCTGCCTGCACAAGTCCCGCAAATCGAAGGTCCCTGATCGGTGACTGCGACGCCAGGCATCAAGGCAGGCCCGGGCCGACGCCTCCGCGTCGGCACCGCGCAGGAAAGGATTGCGCAACACCGCGTCCACAGCCGCTTCGCTGCCTGGCTCGATCATCGCCCCGAGCAGGTCGAGGGCCGCCAGGACCAGAGGCGCCCGAAGCAGCGGCGCCGCCGAGGCCAGTTCGAACAGGTCAGCGGGCTCTTGGGGACCGCCCACCAGTGTCGACGCGGGGGCAAGGACCCGGGCCAGTGAGCGACGAACCGCTTCACGTTCCGAGCGCAGCTCCGGTACGACAATGGCCAGGCGAAGCTCCGGCTCACGCTGCAGACGGGACGCGGCCCAACGAGCAGCCGTGTCGATCTCTGCGGCGAAATCCGCGCAACTGACCCGTGCCCGCCGGCCTGATCGTTGTGCGCCTGCGCTTTGCTCGATGCACACGCCGGCCGCTGCGATGCGTTCCAGGAAGGCTCGCTGAGCCGGCGTTAACACCTCGAAACCGGTCAGGTGCAAGTGTGGTCCGAGCGCCTCTGCGCTGACCTGCCGGGCGGCACCGCTCGACTCGATCCATTGACCGGCGGCCAGCCATCGCGTGTAGCGCCTGACCCAACGGCTGAACGCGCGCGACTCCGGCGTCGCCGGCTCATCGAGCGCGGCGACCGGGATCAGGTATTCATTGAGACGCCGCCAGGACAGGTAAGCGCGGCTGGCAATACCCTCCAGGCTCGCGACCCCGGGCAGTTCTGCATCGCTGCGAACGATCCGGTCCCACTTGATCTGCGCTGCACGGGCGCCCAGCCAGCGACCCTGCAGCCGACCACGCTGGCGGTCCCGGGCGACAGCACGTTCGATCAACCCGTCCCAGGTCACGATATCCGGCGTTCGCCAGACCGTCAGGCCCTGCTTCGCGCAGCGATCGTTCCAGCGTTCCTTCAGGTAATGTGCCAGCCGTCGCGTCGGCGTGACCACGGTTTCGCCGTCACCGAGGCGATCCATGTCCTCGTCAATCAGGACCATTCCTCCGGCTGGCGGCTTCGCGTCCTGCTCACTGTCAGTTGCCGGCAGGTCCGATGACCTTCAGCGCAGGTCCGGTCCGGCTGGTCGGCTGCACACCCGCTGCGTAGTTCTGCAGCAGATCCTCGACACGTGCGAAGACCTCCGTCAGAACCGCCGGCTCCGGCAGGTTGGTTATCCGGAAGTGATTCGCGTATGGAACATTGAAACTCGAACCGGGTGCAACCAGGACGTGCTTGTGCTCGAGCAGGTCGAGTGCAAACTGCTGATCGTCGAAATCCGGCAACACCTCGGCACGCACGCAGACGAAAGCATACATGGCCCCCATCGGGGCGGCTAACGACAGGAATCGACTGCCCGCAACGGCATCGAGAATCGCTTTTCGCGACTCGTACAGGCGCCCGCCGGGCGCCACCAGCGTGCGGATACTCTGGAAGCCGCCGATCGCCGTCTGCACGGCCCATTGCGCCGGAACATTGCTGCACAGTCGCAGCGAACTGAGCAGTTCCAGCGCAGCAAGATACTCGCGTGAATTCTCCAGGTCGCCGGAAAACGAGACCCAGCCGACACGGTACCCGCAGGCGCGATACACTTTTGACAGTCCACTCATCGTTCCGCAGAGCGTCCCCTTGACGAGCGTAGCCATCGGAACGAACTCGGCACCGTCGTACGTCATCTGATCGTAGATCTCGTCGGCCAGCACCACGAGCTGGTGGCGCTCCGCAATCGCTGCAATCGATTCGAGCACGCTGCGCGGGTACACGGCTCCTGTGGGATTGTTCGGATTGATCACGACGATGGCCCGGGTCCGCGCACTGACGAGCGACTCGAGCTCGGCCGGGTCCGGCACGAAAGCATGCTCCGGCCGGCAGGGATAGTGCACCGCCCGCCCACCGTTCAGGTTCACTGCCGCGGTCCATAATGGGTAGTCGGGCCCGGGCACCAGGACTTCATCACCGCCCGCGAGCAATGCCCGCAGCGACAGGTCAATCAGCTCGCTGACCCCGTTGCCAATAAACACCTCTTCGGCACTGACACCCTCAACCCCGCGATCCTGCTGCTGCATCACCACGGCTTCGCGTGCCGGAAAGATCCCCTGCTGGTGACAATAACCCTCGGCGAGACGCAGGTTTTCGATCATCGCGAGACGCATGGTCTCGGGTGTACGAAAGCCGAAAGCACCGGGATTGCCGATATTGAGCGAGACGATATCGTAACCGAGGCGCTCCATTTCGAGGGCACGGCGTGCGAGTCGTCCACGTATCTCGTATCGGACGTTGGCAAGACTTGGGCTGGGCTGAATGGTTCGCGCGGACATGGCATGACATCGGGTTGAGTTGAAGTGCCATTATGCGGTGCCCGCGGCCTCGTGCACAGGACTCGACTCAGCCGATGACCCTCGCCGCGCGAAGCTCCGCGAGTGCGCCCGCGTCAAGCCCGAGGCGACCGGTGAGCACTTCATCGGTGTCGGCTCCCAGCAGGGGCGGCGCTCGCTCGTAGGACAGCGTCGTACGCGAAAATCGAACCGGGTTCCGGATGCCCGGCGCGGCCACGCCGGTTGCATGCGGCAGCTCGAGCTGCATCTGTCGATGCACGACCTGCGGATCGCTGAAAACCTGCGCAATGTCATTGATCGGCCCGCAGGGCACGCCCGCCGGAGTGAGCAGCGACAACCAGTGGGCCGATGAGTGTTGCCGGAAGATCGCCTCGAGGCGTTCGATCAGCTCCGCACGATGACTGACGCGTTGTCGATTGCTCTGCATGCGCGGATCATGGGAGAGCTCCGGTGCAGCGATCACCTCGCACAACTTCTTGAACTGCGCATCGTTGCCGACGGCAAGCATCAGGTGCCCGTCCGCCGTGGCAATTGCCTGGTAAGGAACGATGTTCGGATGCGCGGTACCTTTGCGTCCCGGGGGTGCCCCGCTCACGAGGTAGTTAAGACCCTGGTTCGCCAGCCAGGCCACCTGGCTGTCCAGCAGCGACAGGTCGATGTACTGTCCCACGCCCGAACAATGACGTTCGTGCAACGCCGCGAGAATCGCGCTCACGGCATACATTCCACACATCAGGTCGGATACCGCGACGCCAACTTTCTGGGGCCCGGCACCCAGCTCTCCATCGGCCGGGCCAGTGATGCTCATCAAGCCGCCCATACCCTGGATCATCGCGTCGTAGCCCGCCTGAGCGGCGCGCGGCCCGTCTTGCCCGAATGCGGAAATCGAGACATAGATCAGGCGTGGGTTGATCCGCTTCAGGTCGTCGTAAGCCAGCCCGTTGCGCGCCAGGCCACCCACTTTGAAGTTCTCCACGAAGACATCGGCCGTACTGGCCAGGCGCCGGACGAGGTCTCGCCCCTCAGTCCGGCTGAAGTCGATCGCAACCGAGCGCTTGCCGCGATTTGTCGCGAGAAAATAGGCTGACTCCGCGGTTTCCTGACCGGACGGATCGCGCAGGTAGGGGGGGCCCCAGTGCCGCGTGTCATCGCCGCCATCCGGATTTTCAATCTTGATGACGTCGGCGCCGAAATCGGCCAGCAACTGGGTCGCCCAGGGTCCGGCGAGAATTCGGCTGAGATCGAGCACGACCTGCCCTGCCAGTGGTCCGGACATGCGCGGCGCCTGATTCAGAGCCCGAGAAAAACGATTCCGAGGCCGCAGACAGCCAGCGCCGCGCCGGCCAACGCATGCGAATAGCGCTCCGCCGTGTGCAGCGGCAGGTGTTTCAGGCCCCGCAGGGCCAGGTAGACGATGCTGAGCATGGTCAGCACGGTGGTGATACCAAAAGCCATCACGACCGCAACGGTGCCCATCCAGCTGTGTTGCGAGGCAGGGTACATCAGGATTGGAATCAGCGGTTCGCAGGGCCCGAGCAGGAACACGACGAAAAGAGCCCAGGGAGTGAGCGAGCGGGCCTGACCCTTCGAAACGTGCGGGTGCAGATGCCCGCCCTCGTGGCCATGCACGTGCCTGTGTACGGTGCCGTCCAGGTGTGTGTGTTCGTGCGTATGCGGCCGATTTCGCCAGGCACGCTTCAGACCCCAGGCCATGTAGGCGAGGCCAAAACCGGCCAGAAGCCACGCGGCGACATCGCCCCTGAAGCCTTCAAACCACTCCAGCGAATGCACGCTGAGGCCGATCGCGATGCCGATCACGCCGATTGCGACCGACCCCATGACGTGCCCCAGACCGCACAGCGCGGTGATCACCAGCGTGCGTCGCATACTCCAGTCGCGCGCCGCGGACATCGCCGCAAAGGGCACGTAGTGATCCGGGCCGAGCAGTGTGTGAATAAAACCGATCGACGCGGCGCTGAGCAGCAGCAGGCCGAGGTCCGGACTCATGGCTTGCAGATCTCCACGGCACGCATGTGCCACTGCGCAGATAACCACAGGGCCGGAGTCGGAACAAGGTCGTGAAACCCGCAGCCGGACCCGTAGGAATGCATTCAGTAAACGCCGCCGGGCGCGAGCACCGCGTCGATCAGGCCGCGGGTATAAGGGTGCTGCGGGCTCTCAAAAAGCACGCTGCGAGAGGCCCGCTCGAGAACCCGGCCCTGTTTGAGAACGACGATTTCCTCGCACAGGTGTCGAACCACGGCGAGGTCGTGGCTGATGATCAGCAGGCCGACACCCGTTTGCCGCCGCAGCTCCAACAGCAGGTTGATGATCTGGGCCTGCACGGAGACATCCAGCGCGCTGGTTGCCTCGTCACAGATCAGCAGCCGGGGACCCGCGATGATCGCGCGCGCGATGGCCACCCGTTGACACTGGCCACCGCTCAGTTGGTGAGGATACCGTCCGCCGATTTCGGGGCCGAGGCCCACGTCGTCCAGCGCCTTGCCGGTTCGCTCCTCGAGACGTCTGCGATCACGCAGCCCCTCGAGTGACTCGAGCGCTTCCGCCATGCTCTGCGCCGCGGTCATGCGTGGGTCCAGGCTGCCGAACGGGTCCTGGAACACGGCCTGCATCTCGCGCCGGATCGCGTGCAGCCGGGCGCCGCTTGCGCTGTCCAGTCTCGTCCCTCGCCACCAGATCCGACCGCTGCTCGGCTTCTGCAGCCGCAACACTGCACGGGCCAGCGTCGACTTGCCACTGCCGGATTCACCAACGATGCCAAGTGATGCGCCCTCCTGCAGCGTCATGCTGACCGCATCGAGCGCCCGCACATCCCGCTCACCGCCGCGGAACCAGGCTCTTCGGCTCCGGTACTCGACGCTGAGGTCCTCTACGGCCAGCAACGGCACCGTCACGGCGCACTCCCCCCATCTGCGCCGGCGGGAAAGTGGCATGCGACCTTCCGGTCTGGCCCGATCGTGCGCAGTTCGGGCGCAATCTGCTCGCAACGTGTCGATCGCCGAGCGCAACGCGGCGCAAACTCGCAGCCTGGGAAATGCTCTGTCGGCCGGGGTGGCTGCCCGGCGATGGCCATCAGTGGCTCGCCCGGTCGATCGCTGAGCCGTGGCATTGCGGCGAGCAGCGCGGCGGTGTACGGATGATCGGGTGTGCGCAGCAGCTCTCTCGTCGGTCCGCTCTCGATGATGCGCCCCGCGTACATCACCGCGATGGTATCGGCGATACCGGCCACAACCGCCAGGTCATGGCTGACGATGACAATCGCCAGCCCCCGCTCTCGTGCGGTGGCAAAGAGTCGCAGGATCTGCGCCTGCACGGTGGCATCCAGTGCCGTCGTTGGTTCATCGGCGATCAGCAGTTGAGGCTCCGCGATCAAGGCCATCGCAATCGAGACGCGCTGACGCATACCACCTGAAAACTCATGCGGGTATTGCCGGTATCGCGCCTCGGGGTCGGGGATGTTCACCGCCCGGAGTGCATCGACGGCTCGCTTGCGGGAGGATTGTCGATCCGCAAGGCCGTGCTCCAGCAGGACTTCGGCCACCTGCTCGCCGACTCGCATATGCGGCGTCAGCGAGTTCATCGGGTCCTGGAATACGGTGACCAGGCGAGTACCGCGCACCTCGTTCAGCCGGGCCTCGGACGCACCGATCAACTCGGCGCCTTCGAACACTGCCGAGCCAGTCGTGCGGCCGTTCGTCGCCAGCAGCCCGAGGCACGCGAGAAAAAGTTGACTCTTGCCTGAACCGGATTCACCGACCAGCGCCAGGCACTCGCCGGGATCGATGTCCAGCGAGACGCCGCGAACCGCGTTGACCGGCCCTTCCTCCGTGTCGAACCTCACGGCCAGATCGCGCACGCAGAACAATGGCGCCCCGCTCACCGGGCCTGCCTCGGATCGAGTACGTCGCGCAGGCCATCACCGAAGAAGTTCAGGCACAGCAGGATCATTGCCAGCACGACCGATGGAACCAGCAACTGCCAGGGCGCCGTTTCCATCTCCAGCGCTCCCTCGGCCACGAGGCGACCGAGACTCGTCAAAGGTTCCTGCACGCCCAGACCGAGAAAGCTCAGGAAACTCTCGAACAGGATGACCTGAGGAACCGTCAGCGTCGCGTACACGATCACGGTACCGAGCGTATTCGGCACGATGTGCCGGGTAATAATTCGCCGCGTCGGGACACCGAGCACGATGGCTGCATTGACGAACTCGCGGTTGCGCAGGCTCATGGCCTGCCCCCTGACGATCCGCGCCATCGTCAGCCAGCCCACCGCACCGATCGCCACGAACAGCAACCACAGGCTGCGGCCGAAAACGACGGTCAGAATGATCACGAAGAACATGTATGGCAGCGCAAACAGCACATCGACAAAACGCATCATCCACTGGTCTGTACGACCCCCGAGATAGCCGGCGGCCGCGCCCCAGGTGACGCCGATCGCGAGGCTGACGGCCGTCGCAAGCAATGCGACGAGCAAGGAGATCTGGGTCCCTTTTGCGACCCTTACCAGCAGATCCCGTCCGTTGCTGTCCGTGCCCAGCCAGTGCCCGTTGGACAACGACGGTGGCGACGCAAGCGGACTGAGCGACCAGTCCACCTGGTCGATCGCGTAAGGGGATATCATCGGCGCTACGAGCGAAGCCAGCACCAGCGCACCGAGGATACAAAGGGCGACAACGGCGGCCCGGTTGTGCTTAAGACGCGACCAGGCTCCCGACCGGCCCTGATGCTCGCCCGGTGGCAAATCAGTCATGGCGAATTCTCGGATCCAGCCAGCCATACAGCAGATCGACCAGCAGGTTCAGCGCCAGCAACAGTACCGCGTAAAAAATCACCATGCCCATCACCAGCGTGTAATCACGATTGATCGCCCCCTGGACGAAGTACCGTCCCACGCCCGGCAGTCCAAAGACCTGTTCGACCACCAGTGAGCCGGTCAGAAGTGCGGCGGCAGCCGGCCCAAGGAAACTGAGCACGGGCAAAAGGGTCGGTCGCATCGCGTGACGGCGCAGTATCACCCCGCGGCTCAATCCCTTGGCCCTCGCCGTGCGGATGTGGGGAGACTGCAGGACTTCAAGCAGACTGCCTCGCGTGAGACGCGCGATATAAGCGACAAAGGGCAGGCCCAGCGTAATCACCGGCAGGACCACGTGTCGGAGGCTTCCCGCCTCCCATCCCGCTACTGGCAGCCAGCCCAGCCTGACCCCGAAAATCAGTGCCAGTACGGGTGCCAGCACGAAGGACGGTACGGCAATGCCAAACAGGGCCACCGCCATCACGAGGTGATCGCCAAGTCCGTTGTGCCGCAGCGCCGCGATGATGCCCAAAGGGATGCCGCAAACCACCGCGAACAGCAACGCAAGCGCGCCAATGCTCAGCGTCACGGGCAGGCCGCGCGCGATCAGTTCGGAAACACGGAACTCCTTGTACCGGAACGACGGTCCGAGATCGCCTTTGAGCAGGCCGGCCAGGTAGTTCCCGAACTGCACGAGGATGGGCTTGTCCAGCCCGTAAGCGGCCTCGAGGTTGGCTTCGACTTCCGGTGGCAGCGACTGCTCTTCGTCGAACGGGCCGCCGGGCGCAAGCCGCATGACAAAGAAAGCGGCCGTGATGATGATCAACAGTGTCGGTACGATGGCAGCCAGCCGACTCAGGGTGTAGCGAAGCATGGCCGGTTCGGCTAGTTGCCAGCTCCAAGCAGGCGGATAAATTCCGCTTCATCGACGATACGCACTCCGAGTTTCTCGGCCTTCGCCAGCTTCGAGCCCGCTTCCGCCCCGGCGAGCAGCAAGGTCGTACGTGCAGAAACCGAGCCCGTGACTTTCGCACCGGCGGCCCGAGCCCGGTCGCGCGCCTCGGCTCGACTCATTGAGTCCAGGGTCCCGGTGATGACGACCGTCTCACCACTGAACGGTCCCTCCCCCGCGGTCGATGCGACCGGTTCACTTTCCGCCCAATGGACGCCATAGGCCTGGAGCGCGTCGATCACACCGCCATTGCCGGGTTCGTCGAGGAAATCACGCAGGTGTGCTGCAACGATGGGTCCGACGTCGCGCACCTCCTGTATCTTCGCAAGGCTGGCTCGCCTCAACGCCTCGAGGCTGCCAAAGTGATCTGCCAGCGCTTGTGCAGTTGCCTCGCCCACGTCGCGAATACCGAGCGCAAACAGGAATCGCGCCAGGGTGGTTTGCTTGCTCTTCTCCAGCGATTTCTTCAGGCGAGTGGCCGACTTCTCACCCATGCGCTCGAGCCCCGCGAGTTCCTCTGTTGTCAGGGTGTACAGGTCCGCCGGCGTCCTCACCCGGTCGGCTTCAACGAGTTGCGCAATCAATTTCTCACCGAGACCGTCGATGTCCATGGCCCGGCGCGATGCGAAATGGCTCAGCGCCTCGCGTCGCTGGGCCGGGCAGACCAGCCCGCCCGTGCATCGGGCGACGGCTTCGCCCTCCGCGCGCCGGACCAGCGAGCCACACACCGGGCAGTGCGTCGGCAGGACGACCGGTGTGGCATCTGGCGGCCTGAGTTCGGCAACAACCCGGACGACTTCCGGAATGACGTCACCGGCGCGGCGCACCACGACCGTGTCGTTGATGTGTACGTCTTTGCGGCCCAGTTCGTCCATATTGTGCAAAGTGACGTTGCTGACCGTCGCCCCACCGACGAAGACGGGCTCGAGTCTGGCCACCGGTGTCAGCGCGCCCGTGCGTCCAACCTGGAACTCAACGGCGCGCACGATGGTGCGCTCCTCCTCGGCTGGAAACTTGTAGGCCACCGCCCATCGCGGGGCTCGTGCCACATGGCCCAGTTCGCGCTGCCAGTCCAGACGATTGACCTTGAACACCACGCCGTCAATCTCATAGCCGAGGCTCTGCCGCCTCGCAACGAGGCGATCGTAGTAGCGACGGCAACCGTCGACGTCGATGACGACGTCCACCTCCGGGCTGCTGCGAAGACCGTACTCACGCAGCGACGCCAGCAGCTCACTGTGTTTCGGTGGCAGGTGCCAGCCCTCGAAGCCCCCGACGCCATAGAAAAAGACATCCAGTGCTCTTTCCGCCGTCACGCGCGGATCGAGTTGACGCAGGCTTCCCGCGGCGGCATTGCGCGGATTGACGAACGTCTTTGCGCCTGCATCGGTTGCCCGGCGATTCAATTCTTCGAACGAGCGATGCGTCATGTAGACCTCTCCGCGGACCTCGAGTACCGCAGGAGGCATTGCGCCAAGCAGTCTCAACGGTACCGAACGGATGGCCCTGACGTTGGCCGTGACATCTTCGCCCCGGCTTCCGTCGCCACGGGTCGCTGCCTGCACGAGGCGGCCCTTCTCATAGCGAATGCTGACCGCGAGGCCGTCGAGCTTCGGCTCGGCACTGTACTCGACGCTGTCGACGCCGAGGCGGTCGCGGACCCTGCGGTCGAAGTCCTCGAGATCGTGGTCGACAAATGCGTTTTCCAGCGACAGCATCGGCACGGAGTGATCGACCTGCGCGAACGCGCCGGATGGCTGGGCCCCGACCCGCTGCGTCGGCGAGTCCGGCGTGCGAAGCTCCGGGTGGACCTTTTCGAGCTCGAGCAGTGCTTGCATCAGTGCGTCGTATCGGGCGTCACTGATTTCCGGATCATCAAGTACGTAGTAACGATAGTTGTGGTATTCGATCTGCTCGCGCAGGGCCTTCGCTTGCAAGGCTGCCTCTGCCGCGCCCATCGGAACGTCGCTCAGACCGGCGCGGAACCGCCCCGGAGTTCACGCTCCAGCGCGGGCATCGTTTGTCGCAGATTAATGATCGCCTGCTCGGTGAGCGGTGCTCCCCGCTCGTCCTGAAGCAGTCCGTCGAGTTCCCGGGCGAGAAACCTTGCCGCGCTGAGCATTTCTTCGAAAGCCTGTGGGGCCGGCAGCGGTCCCGGGAAAACGGCAAATATCGCCACACCCGGATAGGCCGAGTGCGCCATGTCTGGCAGATTGAACGTGCCCGGCTCCAGCAGGCTGGCAAGGCTGAATACGGGACGTCCCTGGTCGCTCAGCCAGTGAAAAATATCATACCGCCCCAACAGGAAGCCTGCCTTCTGCAACGCATCACGTAATCGTGTGCCGTCAAACCGCTCGGGCATCCTTGCGATGACTCTAAATGCGATGATTTTCTGCTTCGTCGGCTTTGGGACCTCCGGCGCTTTTTTTTCGGTGGCTGATGGCTCTCGCTGAGCGCCCCGGTTTTCCGCCTCCGCTTCGGCCGGCTCCGTCTCCACCGATGACGTCACGGGCATCGGCGCGGATAGTTCGGCCTCACTGTCCAGCCGCCCGGTTGACTCGGGCGTTTCGGTTGGCCTGGTAGGCTCGGGTGTTTCGTGTAACTCGGGTGGCTCGGGTGGTGCCGATTGAACTGTCGGACGCGGTCGAGCAGCCACCGGCTCGGGCGTGGCGCCGATCGTGGGCAGCCTGCGCTCGACCCGGCTGCCCACGCCGGCCTCGCGACGCTCGATCGCCGGCTCATCGAGACCCTCGTAAGGGTCGACGTTGTTGTCAACCGTTTCGCCGAGACGTTCATTCTCGGCTGGATTTTCCATACTCACGCTCGGCTCGGCGCGCAGACTCACCGGTTCGCGGAGAATCGATGCGGTCTTTCCTGCCCGGGCCCGAGGTGCGCCGGGGTCACCCGTTTCCTGCCGCCTGCCCCGGGTTCCCCAAAGATAGATGCCGGCAATCAACGCCAGTCCCGCAAGCAACAAAATCCAGCGAAGTTCGCCCATTGTCACCTTTGCCCGCTACATCGAGGCCATGCGCACGGCCTCATCGACGTCGACCGCCACCAGCCGCGACACACCAGGTTCATGCATGGTGACGCCAAGCAACTGACTGGCTATTTCCATTGTCGACTTGTTGTGTGTGACAAACACGAATTGAACCCGGCTCGACATGTCGCGAACGATCTCGCAGAAACGACCGACGTTGGCATCGTCCAGCGGCGCATCGACCTCATCGAGCAGACAGAACGGAGCCGGGTTGAGTTCGAAAATTGCGAACACCAGGGCCACCGCGGTCAGGGCTTTCTCACCGCCGGACAACTGGTTGATCGAACTGTTCCGCTTACCGGGCGGCCGCGCCATGATTGCCACACCCGCATTGAGCACGTCGTCGCCGGTCAGTTCGAGATAGGCGTGTCCGCCGCCGAACAGGCGCGGAAACTTTTCCTTGAGTCCGGCATTGACCTTGTCGAACGTGTCCTGGAAACGGCTCTTGGTTTCCTTGTCAATTTTACGGATGGCCTCGTCGAGCGTTCCGAGCGCGTCAGTCAGGTCTGCGAACTGCCGATCGAGGTACTCTTTGCGCTCCGACTGCTCTTCGAATTCCTCGATGGCGGCCAGGTTCACCTGTCCAAGTCGCTCAATCTTGCCACTGGTTTCAGTCAGTTGCTCTTCCCAGGCCGCCACGCTCGCCTCCGCCGCGAGCCCTTCGACGACCTCCGCCAGTTCCAGTCGCGTATGAGCAAACTGTTCAAGCAGCGACTCCCGACGCACCTTGAGTTCCTGAACGGCGAATCTTGCGTTCTCCAGTTGTTCGCGGGTGCCCTGAACGGTCGACTCGGCCTGAACACGCTGCTCGTCAAGTGCACGCAGGTCGGCATCCAGCGTCTCCATGTCCTGCCGCGCCGAAGCGAGTTCCTGCTCCACCGTGACCCGCCGCTTCAGCGCGTCATCGAGCTTCTCGCGCAGTTCGTGCTCAGCCTTCTCGCCGTCTGCAAGTTGTGTCTCGAGTGCCGTCCGGCGAGCCTGGAACTGCCGCATCTGCTCCTCGACGCGACCGATGCTGGCCAGCAAAGACTCGTGGCTGCTGCGCCTCGACTCAATGCGCATCGCGATTTCCCGGGAGTTGTCACGGTCAGCGCCTGCGCGCTCGCGGGCCATGGCAAGGCGCTGGCGAAGATCGTCACGCTCGGCCTCCTGCTCGATGCGTCGCTCCTCGAGTTCCGCCATCGCGTTGACGGCCGTTTCAAGCCTCGCCCGGGCCGCGCGATTACCCTCGCTGGCAGTTTCCAGGGCCCCCGTGACCTCGGCGAGTTCGCCGACCAGCTGCTGCAGACGGGCACTGCGCTGCTCGGCTTTCGCGCGCAGCCCGTCGAGCCGGGAACGCAGGCCCATGTGAGCCGCGCCGCTGTTGGAGACTTCGGCCTGGCCGTCGGCGACCCGGTCTTCGAGATCACGAATCTGCGCGCGCAGCACCTCGAGATCGCTCTCCAGCTCGACCTGGCGCTGCTGCATTGCTTCGAGTTCAGCGCGTCCCTGGCGTAACGCCTGTTCACGCTCTATCACGCCTTCATGGGCGTCTTTATCACGACTGACCCGCAGCCAGTCCGGCCCGATCCAGATCCCGTCCCGCGCGATGACGGACTCACCCGGGCGAAGCCGCGTCCGCGTCGCCAGTGCTTCGGCGAGGTTCTCAGCCGCGTAGACCCCTTCGAACAAGGGGTCGAGTCCCGCCGGTCCTCGCACGCGCGCCCGCAGGCTGCCCGAATCATGACTGCCGCCGTGCGACGCCTTTTCCCCGGCGAAGAAGGAAACCGTACCGCTGGCCAGACTCTCCAGCATCGTCGCGACGTCATCGATCGAATCGACGCACACGGCTTCGAGGTAGGACCCGAGCACGGTTTCGACCGCGCGCTCCCAGCCCGGATCCACGCTCAACTGCTGAGCCAGTCGCGGACGCTGCTCGAGCCCACGCGCCTGCAGCCAGTCGACAACCTGGCCCTGGCTCTGACCCAGTGCCGCCCGCTGCAAGGCCTCCAGCGAGACCATGCGCCCTTCGAGCTCCTGTGTCTCGCGGCGGGCCCCTTGAGCCGACTGGGCAAGATCGCGTTCCCGGGCCCGCGCCTGCTGCAGATCTTCGCTCAGTTGCTGCACGCGGCTGCGCGCCTGCTCGTGCACGGCGGCCGCATCGTTCTCGGCGCTCTCCAGGTCGGCGAGCGTCGCAATCGTGTCAGCCGCCGACAGGGTGCCGTGCTCGTCCCGGGCGCGATCACGCTGCCCGATCAGCCGGTTCAGCTGAGCGTCAAGTTCCTCCAGCCGCGCCCGTTCAGCCTCGGCGGTCGAAGAGGTCTCGCGTAACGACGTATTAAAGTCTTCCCAGCGGCCCTGCCAATCCTGCATCGCGCGTTCGGCTGCCTCCAGTTCGCCAGCCGAGGTTCGCTCCACTTCACGGGCGGTTTCGAGCGCAGGGCCGAGTTCGGCGAGCGCGGCCGCCAGCTCCGCGGACAGCTGGCGATCCCGGACGCGATGCGCTTCAGCCTCCTGGCTGCCCTGAGATATCTGTTCGAGTTCCTGTCGCTGCCGCTGACGGATCTCGCGCGCATGCTCGATCGCCTGTTCGCCCCGGGAGATCTCTGCGCCCACCTCGTAATATCGCCCCTGGATCCCGGACAGCAACTCGGATTGCGCATCGTGCTGCTGACGAGCCCGCTCGATGGACGCTTCCACCGAACGCTGCCCGGCGATGGCCGATTGAAGGGCCAGGTCGCGCTCGGAGAGGTGCGCGGTCCTGGTGCCCGTCTCCGTCTCAACTTCTCGCAATCGCAAGGCAAGCAGGTCGCCCTGCAACTGGCGCTCCACTTGTTTGAGCGCCCGATAGCGTCGCGCCGTCGCCGCCTGCCGTTGCAGGTGCCGCAACTGTTTTTCGATTTCGCCACGCAGGTCGCCGAGCCGGTCGAGGTTTTCCTGCGTGTGCGCGATGCGACTTTCCGTCTCCTTGCGGCGCTCCTTGTAGCGCGAGATGCCGGCCGCTTCCTCCAGGAATGCACGCATGTCTTCCGCGCGCGCCTCGATCACGCGCGAGATCATGTTCTGCTCAATAATCGCATAGCTCCGCGACCCAAGGCCCGTACCCAGGAACAGCTGGGTGATGTCCTTGCGACGGCAGCGCGCGCCGTTCAGATAATAGGCCGAGGTACCGTCACGCGAGACGACCCGCTTCAGCGACACTTCCGAATACCTGGCGTACTCGCCCGCCAGCTTGCCATCCGAATTGTCGAAAACCAGCTCGACCGAGGCGTGGCCAACCGGCTTGCGTGACCCTGAACCATTGAAGATGACGTCTGCCATCGACCCGCCTCGCAGGTGCTTGGCGGAGATTTCGCCCATCACCCAGCGAACGGCATCGATGATGTTCGACTTCCCGCAACCGTTGGGGCCGACAACACCGACCAGGTTGCTCGGAAATTGAACCGAAGTCGGGTCGACGAAAGACTTGAAACCGGCCAGTTTTATCTTGGTCAGGCGCATCGGGCACTCACGGGCTGGAAAGAGAAACGCTGGAAAGCCAAGTGTAAAAGAAAGTGACACATCTCACAGCATCGTCTTTAACAAAGCCGCAGGGTTTCCCGGTGCCTCATATCGTGCGAAACAGGTGGACCCGGGGAGCATGGTCTGTATAATCCCGCGTCCTTTACAGGAGACCGGAGTTGAAAATGCCCGCAAAGAAACCGTCTAACAAGGCAAAGAAGGCCAAGAAGACAGTTTCCGCGAAATCAACTGCCAAACGTCCGGCGGCCGCCAAGACCAAGTCCGCCCCCGGCAAGTCGGCGGCGCCGAAGAAGGTCGTAAAGAAGGCGGCAAAGGCACCTGTCCGTAAGACGGCGAAAACCTCGGGCGCAGCCAAGGCGAAAACCTCGGGGGCAGCCAAAAAGAAGGTCACGACGGGCAAGCCAGCCGTCGGCGGCAGCCTGCTTTCCGGACCTCGAAACGTCCAGCCGTATGTGTCCTCGCATGGCGAGGATTACATGAATCCCGAACAGCTTGGCCATTTCAGGACGATCCTGACGAGCTGGAAGACAGACCTCATGCAGGAGGTTGACCGCACCGTCCTGCATATGAAGGACGAGGCAGCCAATTTCCCCGACCCGAATGATCGCGCAACGCAGGAGTCGGAATTCAGCCTGGAATTGCGCACTCGCGACCGCGAACGCAAGCTGATCCGGAAAATCGACGAGGCGCTGGCGCGAATCGAGGATGGCTCTTACGGCTACTGCCTCGAAACCGGCGAGCCAATCGGGGTCAAACGGCTGGAAGCCCGACCGGTGGCAACACTCAGTGTCGAGGCACAGGAGCGGCGCGAGCGGCGTGAAAAGCAGTTCGGCGACCGGGACGATTACCGCTGAGCCGGCCCCGCCCTACCGGGGCCGATTTGCGCCGTCACCGACCGGCCCGCTTCATTTTGGCTCGCTGATCGCGGCCGTTGGCAGTTTCCTCGAAGCAAGAACGCGCTCTGGACAATGGCTGGTCCGCATTGAAGACCTCGACCCTCCGCGTGAGCGCCCGGGCGCAGCCGAGCAGATACTGCGCACGCTCGAGGCACTCGGGCTGCACTGGGACGGCCCCGTCATGCGCCAGAGCGCCCGGGCGGAAGCCTACGAAGGCGTGCTGCGTCAGCTCGAGACCCGGATGATGACATTCCGGTGCCATTGCTCGCGCAGCGCACTCGCTCGCCTGCCCGAGAACCGCGAGCGGGGAAGTGCCGAGGAATTGTTCCATCCCCCTGGCTGCGTCGGGCACCCGGGCGACGCAGACGGCGCCAGCGTGCGGTTTCGCGCCGCCGATCGGACCGTATGCTTCGATGACCGCAGCCTGGGCAGGCAGTCTGGCAACGTCGCGCGCAGTTCCGGCGACTTCGTTCTGAAGCGGCGTGACGGCCTGTACGCCTACCAGCTGGCCGTCGTCGTCGATGATGCGGACCAGGGCATCACCGATATCGTTCGCGGTGCCGACTTGCTCCATAGCACGCCGCGGCAGATACAATTGCAGAACGCGCTGCGCATTCCGCGACCTGGGTACATGCATCTACCGCTTGCCGTCCGGCCAGATGGCGATAAGCTCTCAAAGTCCGCTGACGCGCCCGGCGCGGGCACGGCGGCGCCTGCGATGCAGATCAGCCGCGTACTGGCGTTCCTCGGCCAGGAGCCGCCCGAAGAGCTGGGACAGGCCCGGCTCGCCGAGGTCTGGGCGTGGGCAATCGAGCACTGGCGCCCGGAGCGTTTTGCCGGTGTCCGGCAGCGCGAAGCGGGTGCTGATATTCTGACGGTTCAGGGACACTAGCGTATGACGACGAAAGCCAGGAAAAAACAGCCCGCCGGGCGTTCGAAGAGCGCTGCGGCCAGCAGCGCAAAAAGCGCGCAGCGACCGCGCGTGATTCGCAAGTATCCCAATCGAAGACTTTATGACACGGCCGAGAGTCGTTACATCACGCTCGCCGACATACGGGCGCTGGTCGTCGAGGGCGTCGACTTCGTCGTGATGGATCGCAAGACGAAGCAGGACATTACCCGCAGTATTCTGCTGCAGGTCATCGCGGAACAGGAAGGCGCCGACGGCGAATCACTTATGAGCCGGGATTTCCTGTCCCAGGTCATCCGCAGTTACGGCACGGGTCTGCAGGACTTCATTCGCCGTTATCTCGATGAGAGCCTGCAGCAGTTCAATCGCGACCAGCGCGAGTTGCGAGATCGCTTCAAGAGCGTCGTCGGCCTTGACCCGCTGGAGCACATCACGGCGGTCGCCGAAAAGAACTACCAGCGCTGGAAGGCGCTGCAGGAGGAGGTGTTCAACCGGCTCCCGCGTGCGCCCTGGTCGTCGCGCGACGACGATCGCTAGCTGGCAGGCTGCTCCTGCTCGACTTCACGCATCGACAGCCGCACACGGCCCTGGCGGTCGACCTCGAGGACCTTGACCCGGACCTCATCGCCTTCCTTGAGCTTGTCGCTCACCCGCTCGACACGCTCCTCGGAGATCTGTGAGATGTGCACGAGGCCGTCCTTGCCGGGCAGTATCTGCACGAAGGCTCCGAAATCCATCAGGCGCACGACCTTGCCGTCGTAGATCCGGCCGACTTCGACTTCCGACGTGATCAGTTCGATCCGGTTGAGGGCCTCGCGACCGGCAGCTGCATTGATCGAGGCAATCTTCACGGACCCATCGTTTTCGATGTCGATCGTCGCACCGGTTTCTTCGGTGATTCCTCGAATCACGGCGCCGCCCTTGCCGATCACGTCACGGATCTTGTCCGGGTCGATCTTGATCGTGATGATGGTCGGCGCCCACTCGGACATCGTCTCGCGCGCGCCCGTGATCACCTTGGACATTTCGCCAAGGATGTGCAGACGTGCGTTGCGGGCCCGCTCCAGCGCTCCCTGCATGATTTCCCGGGTAATGCCTTCGATCTTGATGTCCATCTGCAGAGCCGTAACGCCCTCGGAGGTGCCGGCTACCTTGAAATCCATGTCGCCGAGGTGATCTTCGTCACCAAGAATGTCAGTCAGCACTTCGTACTTGCCGCCCTCGAGCACCAGGCCCATCGCAACGCCGGCCACCGGGGCCTTGAGTGGTACACCGGCATCCATCAGCGACAGACTGGTACCGCAAACGGAGGCCATGGAGCTCGAACCGTTTGACTCGAGCACTTCGGAGACGACCCGGATGACGTAGGGAAACTCGCTCATGTCCGGCATGACAGCACTGACGCCACGCCGGGCGAGGTTGCCATGACCGATCTCACGCCGCTTCGGCGAGCCGATAAAGCCGGTTTCGCCGACACAAAATGGCGGGAAGTTGTAGTGCAGCATGAAGGGCTCGCGCCGTTCGCCGGCCAGCGCATCAATGATCTGTGAGTCGCGTCCGGTCCCCAGCGTCGTGGTTACCAGGGCCTGCGTCTCACCCCGGGTGAAAACGGCCGAACCGTGCGTCCGTGGAAGCACACCCGTCTGGATAGTGATCGGACGAACCGTGTTCATGTCGCGGCCGTCAATGCGCGGCTCCCCAGCGATGATGCGCTTCCGCACCAGTTCATATTCGAGTTCACCGATCTGATCACTCACCGCGCCCGCATTGAACTTCGCGTCATCGCCCGAAGCCAGTGCCTCGATCGCCGCCTGCTTGATCTCGCCAACACGCGCGTAGCGCGCCTGCTTCTCGGTGATCGTATAGGCCTTGCCCAGTTCGTCGCCGACCTGTGCCTTGACTGCATCGACCAGCGACTGGTCCACCTCAGCCGCGCTCCAGTCCCAGGCCGGCCGGCCCGCTTCCGCGGCGAGTTCCTTGATCGCCGAAATGGCTACCTGCATCTGCTGGTGCCCGAAGACCACCGCACCCAGCATGACTTCCTCGGAGAGGATGTCTGCCTCGGATTCGACCATCAGCACGGCATCAGCCGTACCGGCAACGACGAGATCCAGCTTCGACGAATCGAGATCCTTGCGATCGGGATTCAACAGGTATTCGCCGTCCTTGTATCCCACCCGGGCGCCACCGATGGGCCCTCGGAAGGGCATGCCGGAGAGCGCCAGCGCCGCCGATGCACCAAGCATCGCCGGGATATCGGAATCGATTTCCGGGTCCAGGGATACGACGGTCGCGATGACCTGCACTTCATTCTTGAAGCCGTCCGGAAACAACGGGCGGATGGGTCGATCGATCAACCGTGAAGTCAGCGTTTCTTTCTCGGACGGTCGTCCCTCGCGCTTGAAAAAGCCACCCGGAATCCGGCCCGCCGCATAGGTCTTCTCAACGTAATTAACGGTGAGCGGGAAGAAATTCTTTCCCGGATCGGCTTTCTTGTTGCCGACCGCAGTGACCAGAACGGAGGTATCTCCCATGCTGACAAGCACCGAACCATCCGCCTGTCGCGCCAGGGCGCCGGTCTCGATGGTTACGTTGTGGGGGCCGTACTGAAAAGTCTTTTTGTGGACGTTCACGATGATGTCCCGTGCTGAAGAGCGTTAGGGTGGGCAGAAATGACTCCGGCCCGCAGAGCGGGCCGGAATATGTTCGGGTCAGCGGCGCAGCCCGAGCTGCTTGACGATATCCTGATAGCGTGCCAGATCGGACGCTTTGAGGTAGTCAAGAAGCTTGCGACGCTGCGTGACCAGTTTCAGCAGGCCGCGTCGGGAGGAGTGGTCATGCTTGTGTGAAGCAAAGTGCTCACCAAGATCCTTGATGCGTGCCGACAACAACGCGATCTGGACTTCGGGAGATCCAGTGTCATTGGCGCCACGGCCGTGATCGCCGACAATCTCGCTCTTACGCTCGGTAGACAATCCCATCAGTACGTGACCTCGAATCCTTTAACCCCTTGAACTGAGCCGCGCATTCTACCCTCGCATGTGACCGCTTCTCAAGTTTCTTTGCGGGACTTTTCGGTGACCCCGGGAACAAACAGCCGGAGCACACGCGCGCGGTCATCCTGCACGCCGACCAACCCGAGAAAAAGACCTTGTGGATCATAGGCTGCCACCCGTTCGAGCGACTCACCGCCAGCTGGCAACTGCAAGACCTTGCCATGGCGCAGGTCTGCGCTCTGCCCGGCATCGAGATCGATGCGCGGCAGTCCAACAAAAGCCCGGTCCACCGGTAGCAGCCAGGGCGGCGATGGATCACCGGCGCCGGCCGCTGCCTGCCAGCGCTCGATTTCCTCGAGTTCAACCATGGGCTGGTCCTGAAACGGCTCGACCCAGAGCCTTCGCAGTCCCGCCAGGTGGCCGACCGTGCCCAGTGCGGCGGCAATGTCTTCGGCCAACACCCGTACATACGTGCCCTTGGAGCAGTGCACCTCGAAATCAAGCGTCTCGCCATCGAGTTCGAGAAGATCCAGCCGTTCAATCCGGATCGCTCGCGGAGCACGCTCTACGGCCTCACCGCGCCGCGCCAGTTCGTAGAGCGGCCGGCCCTGGTGTTTCAGCGCCGAGTACATGGGCGGAACCTGTTCGGACGAGCCGCAGAAAGTCGCAAGCAGCTCTCTTACGGACGCTTCGTTCATGGGCGGGACCGCGGACCGGTCGATCACCTCGCCCTCGGCGTCCGCGGTACTGGTCGCAATGCCGAGTCGAAGCAGGCCACGGTAGGCTTTCGAGGAGCCCAGCAGCTGCCCGCAGGCCTTGGTTGCCTGACCAAAGCACAGCGGCAACATGCCCGTCGCCATGGGATCGAGCGTGCCGGCGTGGCCCGCCTTGGCAGCCTTGAGGATGGATTTCGCTCGTTGCAGCGCCCGGTTGGAGCTGGCACCCGGCGGCTTATCCAGCAATACGATGCCATCGATGCGGCGCGAAGACCGGCGCCCGCCGCCGGCGGCGACGCTCACTGGTCTTCTGCGTCCGCGCCCTCGGCCTGCGCATCCGTGTCATCGGGATGCCGCTCCCGATCCTCGCGCACCGCTTTGCGTATCAGGTCGTCGAGCCGCTGGCCCTGCTCGAGTTCCTTGTCAGGCTGGAAGTGCAGGTGCGGCGCGACCCGCAAACGCAGGGCCCGTCCGAGCGGGCCACGCAGCCGGTGCGCCGAATCCTCGAGAATCCCGAGCTGCTCCGGGTCGTCACTGTTGCCCGCCAGAAGCGTGTAATTTACCCAGGCGTGGGAAAGGTCCGGCGACACCCGGACGTGCGTGATGGTCAACGGCTTGAGGCGCGGATCATTGACTTCGCGCCGAAGCATCTCGCTCAGCGTGCGCTGAACCTGCTCGGCCACACGCATCGCACGCGGAAATTCCCGTGGCATCGCTGTTTACACGCTGCGCGCGACCTCGAATCGAGAGTAGCACTCGATCTGGTCGTTCTCACGTATGTCGTTGTAGTTACGCACGCCAATGCCACACTCGGTACCGGCTCGCACCTCGTTGACGTTGTCCTTGAAACGGCGCAGCGAATCGAGTTCGCCCTGGTGGATCACGACGTTGTCACGCAGCACGCGAACCGGGTTGCCGCGCTTGATGACGCCTTCGACCACGAGGCAGCCCGCCACGGTGCCGAACTGGCTGGCGCGGAACACCTCCCGCACCTCTGCAAGGCCTACGATCTCTTCCTTGACTTCCGGCTTGAGCAGGCCCGTCATGGCCTGCTTCACGTCATCGATCGCCTCGTAGATGATGCTGTAGTAACGGACATCGACTCCGCCATCTTTCAACGCCGCTCGCGCAGCCGCATCCGCGCGCACGTTGAAGCCGATGACGCGCGCGTTTGACGCAGCCGCCAGCGTTACGTCGGACTCGGTGATACCGCCCACGCCGCTGGCGATGACCCTGACCGACACTTCGTCTGTACTCAGCTGGGTCAGCGCGTCGCGCAATGCCTCGGCACTTCCCTGCACATCTGCCTTGACGATGAGCGAAACCGACTCGCTGGATTCTTCACCCATCCGGGTAAAGACGTCCTCGGCCTTCTTCGCTTCCTTAGCCAGGCGGACATCGCGGAACTTACCCTGGCGATGCAGCGCGACTTCGCGCGCGCGCCGCTCGTTCTCCGCGACCAGCAGGTCGTCGCCCGCGTTGGGCGCATTGGACAAGCCGAGCACCTGGACCGGCACGGCCGGCCCTGCCGCGCGGACCTGCTCGCCTTTCGCATCAAACATCGCCCGAACACGACCGAATTCCTGACCAGCGACGATCGGATCGCCCGTGTTCAGGGTGCCGCGCTTGACCAGCACGGTGGCCACCGCACCGCGGCCTTTCTCGATACTGGATTCGAGCACGACGCCAGAGGCTGGCCCATCGACCGGCGCCTGGAGCGCGAGCATCTCCGACTGCAGCAGGATACTCTCGAGCAGCTTGTCGATGCCTTCGCCCGAGTGCGCCGAAACATTGACGAAAAGGGTATCGCCGCCCCATTCCTCCGGAATGACTTCGTGCTTGCCGAGATCGTTGCGAACCCGGTCCGGGTCGGCGTCACTCTTGTCGATCTTGTTCACGGCCACCACCATCGGCACTCCGGCGGCCCGGGCGTGCTGAATCGCCTCGATCGTCTGTGGCATCACGCCGTCATCGGCCGCAACAACCAGCACCACGATATCGGTCACGTTCGCACCGCGTGCACGCATCGAGGTGAAAGCCGCGTGACCGGGCGTATCGATGAACGTAATCGGCCCCTTGGGCGTATCGACCTGGTAGGCGCCGATGTGCTGAGTGATGCCACCGGCCTCACGTGCGGCCACCTTGGTGCGCCGGATGTAATCGAGCAGTGACGTCTTGCCGTGATCGACGTGCCCCATGATGGTCACGACCGGGGGTCGCGAAACCATGGTCCGGGTCGTATCCGTCGCATCCGCGAGCCCCTGCTCGATGGAGTCCTCCTCCAGCCGGATCGGGTTGTGCCCGCATTCCTCGACAACCAGAATCGCCGTGTCCTGGTCGATGGGCTGATTGATCGTCGCCATCACGCCCATCTTCATCATCGTCTTGATGACTTCATTGGCCTTGATGGCCATCCGGCTGGCCAGCTCGCCGACCTGGATCGTCTCCGGGATCTGGACATCGCGCTTTACTGGCGCGGTCGGGGCCTGAAAACCGCCGTGCTCCGAATCGACGTTGACCTGGACCTGGCGGCGCAGCCGACCCGAGCCCTGACGTCGCTTGGCGCGGGCCGTGGCATTCGGTGCGACATGCAATTCCCGGCGACCGTACTTGGTGCCCTTGCGCTGGTCCCCCGTGCTGTCGGGTGTACGCGCCGGCCTGGGCGGTGGGGCTGCCTCGCGGGCCCGCCGTTCGGCCTCGAGCCGCTCACGCTCGAGGCGTTCGGCTTCTTCGGCCTGCCGGCGAACCGCTTCGTCCGCCACCTGGCGGGCTTCAGCGTCTGCCTTCTGGCGGGCTTCCTGCTCGACCAGTTCCTGTTGGTGGCGCTCCTTTTCTCGCAGCGCTTCAACACGACGCTGCTCTTCGAGCCTGGCGTCTTCTTCAGCCTTGCGCTGGCGGTCAAGCTCCTCCTGCTTCTGTCGAGCCTCTTCCTGAAGCACTTCGCGATTGAGGTAGGTCTTCTTGCGCTTGACTTCGACGTTCACGACACGCGAGCGGCCCTGCATCGCAGGCACCTTGATTTCCTCGCGGGACTTACGCCGCAGCGTAATCTTCCGTGGTGCCGCCACTTCATCCTTGCGGCCATGGGCGCGCCGCAAATGAGTCAGCAACTCCATCTTCGCGTCATCACTGATGACGTCATCGGCACCGGCAACCTTGATGCCAGCTTCATCGAGCTGACTCATCAGTTTGTCCACCGGCACCTTGAGTACTTCTGCAAACTGGCTGACTGTTACTTCCGCCATGGGCATTCTCCAGTTCAGGCCTGTTCGCCCTGCTCAAACCAATGCTGCCGCGCCGCCATGATCAGGCGTCCGGCACGTTCGGGGTCAAGGTCAGGCACTTCGACGAGATCGTCTACCGCCTGCTCAGCGAGGTCCTCACGAGTCACGACACCATGTCGAGCCAGCTCGATTGCCATGGCCTCGTCCATGCCCTCGACCTCGAGCAGGTCGGCGGCAGGTTCTGCCGTTTCAATTGTCTCTTCGCTGGCAATGGCCTGCGTCAGGAGCACGTCGCGCGCCCGGTTTCTCAACTCATTGACGATATCTTCGTCAAACTCATCGATAGCCGCGATCTCCGACTGGGGGACATAGGCAACTTCTTCGATGCTCGTGAAACCCTCGCCCACCAGGATTGCCGCCACGTCTTCGTCGACATCAAGCTGCTTCATAAACAGCTCGCGCGCTTCGGCCTGCTCGGAGTCGCTCTTTTCGTCGGCGGCATCCTCGCTCATCACGTTGAGGTGCCAACCCGTCAGTTCGCTGGCGAGTCGGATATTCTGCCCGCCTCGGCCAATCGCCTGGGAGAGCTTGTCCTCGGCGACCGCGATATCCATGCTGTGCGACTCCTCGTCGACGACGATACCGCTGACTTCCGCCGGCGCCATTGCATTGATGACGAACTGAGCAGGATTCTCGTCGTAAGGAATGATGTCGACACGCTCCCCGGCGATCTCGTTGGAGACCGCCTGTACACGCGAGCCGCGCATGCCTACGCAGGCGCCGACCGGGTCAATCCTCGGGTCGTTGCTGCGCACCGAAATCTTTGCGCGAGCCCCCGGGTCACGGGCCGCTCCGAGGATATTGATCAGCCCCTGGCCGACCTCGGGCACCTCGAGCATGAACAGTTCGATCAGGAACTCCGGCGCCGTCCGGCTGAGAAACAGCTGCGGGCCACGCGGCTCAGCGCGCACTTCCTTGAGATAGGCCTTGATTCGGTCCTGGGTACGTACTGGCTCCCGCGGGATCATCATCTCGCGTGCGATGAAACCCTCGGCGTTGCTGCCGAGATCGACGTAGATGCCGTTGCGATCGACGCGCTTGACAATGCCGGAGACCAGCTCGCCGACACGATTCTCGTATTGCTCGACGACCTGGGCTCGCTCGGCCTCCCGTACCTTCTGCACAATGACCTGCTTGGCCGTCTGGGCCGCAATGCGGCCGAATTCGACGGATTCCAGCGGCACTTCGACGTAACCGTCGACCTGTGCATCCGGGGAAATGTCGACCGCGTCGTCGAGACGCAGCTCACGCTCCGGAAATTCGAGTTCGGTCGAGTCGTCCGCAAAGACTTTCCAGCGCCGGAACGTGTCGTAATGACCTGTGTGGCGGTCGATTGCGACGCGTACGTCGATGTCTTCGCCGTACTTCTTGCGCGTAGCCGACGCGAGCGCTGCCTCCAGCGCTTCGAAGATGATCTCTTTTTCAACGCCCTTCTCATTTGAGACAGCGTCGGCGACCATCAGGATTTCTTTACTCATCAGCTGTGTTCCTCCCGCCTGCGGGACTCAATCTTCGGGCGCCAGGTGCGCCTTGCGTATGTCGCTGATCGGCAGCACACAGCTGCGACCTTCGACCTCCATTTCAATCAATTCCGCGCCCGCTTTCCGCAGGACTCCCTTGAACCGGCGCTGCCCATCGATCGGCTGGCGGATTTCGACCACCGCCGGCTCGCCGATATAAGCGGCAAAATGCGCCGCGGTGCTGAGCGGCCTCTCGATACCCGGCGAGGACACCTCGAGCGTGTACTGCTCAGGCAGCGGATCTTCAACGTCGAGCAGCGCACTGACCGCACGACTGACCCGCTCACAATCGACCAGCGAAATTCCACCGGCCGGCCGGTCGATGTAAAGCCGCAGAAAACCGTTGCCGCGCCGCTGCGAGTACTCGATATCCCAGAGCTCGTAGCCCAGCCCGTCGACCACAGGACGAACCAGTTCGGCCAGCTTTTCCTTGAGCATTTGACCGACCCCGCACCACTAGACGAACAAAAAAAATGGGCCGGCGGCCCATTCGTTCTTCACGCCACCCGGACCGTGTCCGGACACCGCAAATGAAAAATCCCCGCACTGGGGGATCTCTCCGGCGAATCTCCCGCCGCGCTGACAAGTCCTTGGAGGAACCCTGCCTGCCCGGCCAAGTACCCAGCCAATCAAGCACTTATTGACGGCGAGGGCTACTCGGGTCGCGTATTTTATAGGAACGCCCGGCGTCCGGCTAGTCCGCCAGCCTCCGGCCACGTGTCTCGATGACCAGTGGGATCAGCAGCAGCCCCGCCAGCGGCGCCAGCGCCACGATAGAAATCGCCCGCATTGGGTGCGACAAAGCTGAACAGCAGCGCATCGAAGACGTCGAATCCCCAGCCCAGCCAGGCCGAGAGCAGCACAGTCCAGGGGTAGCGGGCCAGGCCGAGCACGGATTGGCCTCAGGCAATGAACGCGGAAAGGCTGTCTGCAAGATAGTCGATGCTCGACTCACTGATGCCGGCCACGTTCATCCGGCCGTCGGGCGGCAGGTAAACGTGGTGCTGGTCACGCAGGGCCGCGATGCCGGCCGGATCGATCCCCAGCAGCGAAAACATGCCTTTCTGCGCGGTCAGCCAGGCGAATTCCCGGTCCGGGCGTCGCGCCGCCAGTTGCTCGGCAAGCGTCGCCCGCAACGATTTCATCCTGGTCACCATTGCGCCGAGTTCGGTCTGCCAGCTCCGGCACATCTCCTCGTCCCCGAGAATCGCGGCGACGATCGCCGCACCGTGATCAGGCGGCATCGAGTAGATGCGCCGCGCAATACGCGCCTGGTGAGTCGCGATGGCCTCGGCGGCCGCCGCGCTCTGCGCCATCACGACCAGCGCACCGGTACGCTCCCGGTAGAGGCCAAAGTTTTTCGAGCAGGAAATGGCCAGCAGGAGTTCCGGCACGGCCGCGGCCAGTTGCCGAAGGCCGGCGACGTCGGTCTCCAGGTCATCGCCGAAGCCCTGGTAGGCCATGTCAACAAACGGCACCAGAGCGCGCTCAACGCACAGCCGGGCAATCGCCGACCATTCGTCCGGATTCGGATCGACCCCGGTCGGGTTGTGGCAACAGCCATGCAACAGCACCACGGATCCCGGATCAATACGGCTCAGGTGAGCGATCATGCGATCGAAATCGACACGACGGGTCGTTGGATCGTAGTACGGATAGCGACGAATCGCGATGCCCGTGCTGCCGAGCAGTGGCTCATGATTGGCCCAGGTTGGATCACTGACGTGTAACAGCGAATCCGGCCGGGACGCCCTGAGCAACTCCCCGCCAAGACGCAACGCGCCGCAACCACCGACCGTCTGTATCGCCGCCATCCGATCGGCAGCGGTATCCGCCAGCGGGCCAAGGGCGAGTTGTGCAATACGCCGGTTGAAATCGATATTTCCGGCCGGGCCGACGTAGGCCTTGGTGGCCTGGCTCCGCGCCAGATCGGCTTCGGCCTGCTTGACGGCGGCAAGTACCGGCGTCTGCCCTTGTGCGTCGCGGTAGACACCCACGCCGAGGTCAATCTTCACGGGCGACTCGTCGCGTCGATATGCGGCGCTGACACCGAGGATCGGATCGGGGGGCAGCTTCTCGAGGCTTTCGAACATCTGAAGACTCCATGCCATACCGGCGACGGCGGGCATGATGCCTCAGAAACAGGTTCGGGTCAGTCCCGAAAAACCGTGTTCGATCAGCCGGCCGCCTCGGCCGCCACGACCCGCTGGTCGATCGCCCCGAAAATGCTCCTGCCCTGGCGATCGAACATCTCGATACGCACACGATCACCAAAGCTCAGGAACGGCGTCCGCGCCTGCCCGCTTTCGATCTGCTCGAGCATACGGCGCTCGGCGAGGCAGCTCGACCCGCGCGACCGATCGTAATTGGAGACCGTACCGGAACCGATGACGGCCCCGGCGCCCAGTCGGCGCGTCCGCGTCGCGTGGGCAATCAGTCGCGGGAAATCGAAGGTCATATCGACCCCGGCCTCGGGCTCGCCGAACAACTCGCCGTTGATGTGCGAAACGAGCGGCAGGCAGACCTTGCCGCCGTCCCACGCATCGCCCAGCTCGTCCGGCGTGACCACGCAGGGCGCAAACGCGGTGGCGGGCTTGGACTGGTAAAAGCCAAAGCCCTTCGCCAGCTCCGCGGGGATCAGGTTGCGCAGTGACCAGTCGTTGACGATAGTCACCAGCTTGATGTGCCCGCCCGCCTGAGCCGACGAAGTACCCATCGGCACGTCACCGGTGATCACGGCCACTTCGGCCTCGAGGTCAATGCCGAAGTCCTCGCTGGGCACCGGCACATCGCCGGTCGGGCCGATAAAGTCATCCGAGCCCCCCTGGTAGACCAGTGGCTCTGTCCAGAAGCTGGCCGGCATCTCGGCACCACGCGCTTTGCGAACGAGTTCGACGTGATTGACGTAAGCGGAGCCGTCGACCCAGTGATAGGCCCGCGGCAACGGCGCCATCAGCAGGGCCGACTGGAACGCAAAAGCGCCCTGCAGCTTGCCTGAATCGAGCTGCGCGGCCAGATCGGCCAGAGCCGGCGCAACCTGCTCCCAGTCATCGAGCGCCTGCTGAAGCGTATCGACCAGCCCTGTCGCCGGAACCGCCTGGGCCAGATCACGGCTGACCACCAGCAGGCGCCCATCACGGGTGCCGTCTTTCAGTGTGGCGAGTTTCACGGGCCGTCTCCCTGCTCGGCCGGGTGCCAGCTGTCGACGTAGCCAGGCCACTCGACTTCAGCAGCCGCGGCCGTTGTATCGAGCGGGTCGCGCGTATCAACCATGACCGCGTACTCGTCGGTTGCGGGCTTGTCCTGTGTGAACATCCGGGCGAGTGCCTTTGGGTGCGGCCCATGTGTAAATCCGGCCGGGTGAAACGTCATCATTCCCGGATGAATGTTGTCACGACTGAAGAAGTCGCCTGCGTGATAGAAAATGACTTCGTCATAGTCGTCGTTATTGTGGAAGAACGGTACTTTCAACGCACCCGGATCGCTCTCGAACGGTCTCGGAGCAAACGTGCAGACGACGAACCGGTTCGCGAGGAACGTCGTGTGCGCCGAGGGCGGCAGGTGGTAACGATGACTCATCAAAGGACGGATATCCCGAACGTTCAGACGCACCGCCGACAGCTCGCCGTGCCAGCCGATCGCATCGAGCGGATTAAACGGATATGCGATCACCGTGACGTCGTTGCGCCGCTTGACCTCGACCTCCCAGCCTGTTGAATCGCTCTGCTGGGCAAGAAAGCCCGCATCGATTCGCGGTGTGTCGAGCACGGCCGGATCGAAAATGGCGTGATTGCCTACCAGCCCCTTCTCGGGAAGCATGTAGCTCGAATTGCTGGCCTCGATCAGCAGCAGGTCGACCGGAGCGCTGCACTGCAGACGCCACATCGTACCTCGCGGCAGCACGACGTAGTCGCCTGTCTCGCACTCCAGGCGGCCAAAATCGCAGAACAACTGCGCATGACCCGCGTGAAAGAACAGCAGTTCATCGCCGTCCGCGTTTCTGGCCAGCCGCTGCATACTGGCACCCAGCCGCCAGTAGCGAATCCGGCAATGCGCGTTACTCAGCACCGGGATGGCCTGCCACGGACTCGTGACACCGATCGGCAGTTTACCGAGATCAAACGCGCGGGGCCTCAAGGGCCCCGTGATCGAGGTCCAGCCTGTGGGAGGATGACGGTGGTAGAAAAAAGCCGCAGGGCCGAAGAAACCCTCTTTGCTCATCTCGCGCTCGAAGGTGCCCTCGGGCAGGTCACAATGCGCCTGTCGTGAGGCCACGCCTTCGACCCGGGACACCGGGATATAGCGTTTCATCAGATGACTCCCCGGCGCTCCTGGTCGAGTTCAATCGATTCGAACAAGGCTTTGAAATTGCCCTCGCCGAAACCCTCGTTCCCCTTGCGCTGGATGATTTCGAAGAAGATCGGCCCGATCACGTTGCGCGTGAAAATCTGCAGCAATATCCCGTCCTTGGCGCTGCCGTCGATCAGGATGCGTCGCTTGCTCATTTCATCGAGATCTTCCGAGTGCCCCTCAACACGCTCGTTGACCCCTTCGTAGTAGGTGTCCGGCGTGTCCTGAAATTCGACACCGCTGCCTCGCAGGATATCAACGGTCGAGTAAATGTCGTCGGTCGCAAGTGCAATATGCTGTATACCCTCGCCCTTGTACTCGCGCAGATACTCCTCGATCTGTGACTTGTCGTCCTGCGACTCGTTGATCGGGATTCGAATCCTGCCACAGGGACTGGTCATCGCCTTGCTGAACAGACCCGTCTTCTTGCCCTCGATATCGAAATAGCGGATTTCCCGGAAATTGAACAGGCGCTCGTAGAATGCGGCCCACTTGTCCATGTTGCCGCGCTCAACGTTATGGGTCAGGTGATCAATCACGGTCAGCCCCGGCTCTATAACAGCCATGTCCGGTTTCACCTCGACAAAATCAACGTCGTAGATCGTGCTGTCGCCGTACCGGTCCACGAGGTAAATGATGCTTCCGCCAATCCCCTCGATCGCCGGTATGTTCAGTTCCATCGGGCCGACCTGGCTTTTTACTGGCGTTGCGCCGAGTTCGACGGCCCGCTTGAATGCATTCGCCGCGTCTTTGACCCTGAACCCCATCGCGCAGGCCGAGGGGCCGTGCTGCTGAGCGAAATGCTGGCCAAAGCTGTCCGGCTCGGCGTTGATGATGAAGTTGATGTCGCCCTGGTTATGCCGCGTGACGTTCTTACTGCGATGCCGCGCCGTGACCGGGAAACCCATCTTCGCAAACAAGCTTCGCAGCAGTTCCGGGTCAGGTGCGGTGTACTCCACAAACTCAAACCCATCGGTGCCCATCGGATTTTCAAAGAGGTCTGACATCTCTTGCTCCCCCCGGAGGATTAATTAGTTTCAGATGAAACTATCAGGACCCGAATACTAGACCATGCCGGGCGCCACACCCAAGGCCGTCCGGACGCATCCGGCGCCACAGCGTCCGGTGAGAGCCACCGCACGCGGTCTCATCGATCAAACAGAAGGGTTCCGCTCTCATCGCCATCGCTCCAGCCAAGCAGCAGCCGGCCAGCCAGAAACGAATATGCATCGGTCTTTGCCAGGCGGCGCAGATAGCCCTGCTCCAGCGTCGCATGAGGCTCGATGCACGCCATCATCGTGACGGCCTGAGGGCCGAGCGCAACGCGGCCGGGACTGGTTTCCGTGATCTTCCCGGTGTACCGATTACAGCCAGAGAAGCCAGCTGCCGTCCCGCCATCGATCAGCAGGGTCGGTTGCTTCGCCCCTTCGGGCAATGGCTTGCCATCCATCTCGATCAGTCGCCACTCCGGTCCAGCCAGTGAGGCCAGCGACAAAGTCCCGGTCACTTCGTTTGACACTTGTTGCAAGCTCCCCTTTTCGAGTTGGTAAATTCGCCGCGCGAGCTGCGTCGGGCAGCACATGGCATCCTTGGGTCCCGCCTCCAGCACCTCGAGCACGATCGCACGATCGCTGATTTCGATAGTGCGCAGTTTGACCCGGTCGCCCACGGGCGCGGTTGCCAGGTTCCGCGCCGAGCCGTCGTCGTCGCCGAATACGGCCAGATAAATGAACTCACCGCTGCCGCCGCTCGATGCGCTCAGCAGCACGGCCACCTCCTCGCCGACCCTCCCGTCCAGGTCTCCGCGAGTTTCAGTTTGCGGGATCAACAGCACGCGCGGACGCGAGGCACCACCGGGCGCATACGGGGCACCCTCGTAAAGACCGCGGGTCAGCCTGGCCGGACCGGTTTCCTCCACGCCGCTCACCTCAGCATTGGCGATCCCGTCGATCCAGTTTGCGCCCGACACCGATTCCGGTGGTTTGCTTGCACATCCGCCTACCGCCAGGGCGATTACGAGGATGGCCCACCCTGTCGCGTGTCGCGCAACGGATGCCTTTGTTCGATGCTTCATTTGTGTCTGCAGACCTCGAAGGGAAAAAATGTTGAACTGGAAGATGGTGCCCGGATGTGGCCAAGGCAAGGTCGGCCCGCCAGCTGACAAAGTTTATAAAACAAGTTAGAAAGCATTTATATAATATTGTTTTTCAAAGAACTATAGATAAGCAATCGCCCCGAACGCCTGAATCATTCTAAGCCAGCCCGCCGCTTAGCCAACGCATTCACCCGGGAACTGGTGGGGTCCGTTGGCTGATAGCTCACCGAACTATTCAACGGTTCATCGGATCGCCCGCCCTTGTGCGACAGACGGGCGCCGCATGACGGACCATGGCCCGCACGCATCATAACGGAGCCGCACGCCGAGACGGTTCATACGGAAATTCCGGCATCTGCGGCTAATATGTATGAACAAAAAGCGGCGCGCTCCGACGATGTTAGGCGTTGTCTGCGCCAGGGACGCGCCCGCGATATGGGGGGATCACATGATTCACACGGCCGAGGAAAATCTGCCATTACAGAGAATCTATCACTGGGAGCAGGCGCGCGCTGAACGCGTATTTCTCACGCAACCGCACGCCGGCCGAGTGAACGATTACAGCTGGGCAAAGGCCATGGACGAAGCACGTCGCATGGCCACCTACCTGCAGGCGCAGGGTTTTCCGCCCGGTTCGCACGTCGCGATCATGTCAAAAAACTGCGCGCACTGGCTGATGGCGGATTTCGCGATCTGGATGGCCGGCTATGTGTCTGTGCCTCTGTATCCGACGCTGACTGCCGAGTCGGTCCGCCAGGTACTCGAACACAGCGGATCACGCGCCATTTTTACCGGCAAACTCGACAGCTGGGACGACATGCTTCGCGGGGTGCCAGGGTCGGTCTTGCGGATCTCGTTTCCGTCCTCACCCCCCAATGATTTTCCGACCTGGAATGACATCATCGCGCAAACGCCGCCCTTGCAGGGCGGGCCGCTACGCGCCGCTGAGGACATCGCGACGATCGTTTATACCTCGGGTACGACCGGCACTCCGAAAGGCGTACTGCATAATTTCGCGACGCTGGGCTGGTCGGCCGAGAACATGGTCGAGCACATCGGCGTTCACTCCGAAGACCGGATGATTTCTTATCTTCCGCTCTCGCACGTGGCAGAGCGGCAGGTGCTGCAGATGGTTGCGGTGCGCACCGGTGCTCGGGTCTTCTTCTGTGAATCGCTGGATACGTTTATTGACGACCTGCGCCGCGCCCGCCCGACGCTGTTCCACTCGGTGCCGCGGTTGTGGTTGAAGTTCCAGCAGGGCGTGAGCGCCAGAGTGCCGGAGCCGAAACTCAAACGATTGCTCGCGGTCCCTTTGCTGGGTTCCGTCATCCGAAGAAAAATCCTCCGTGAACTGGGCCTGGAGCACGTCCGGATCGCCGGCAGCGGAGCCGCGCCGATTCCGGAGGCGACGATGCAATGGTATCGCGACCTCGGACTCGAACTGCTCGAGGGGTATGGCATGACCGAACTGTTCGGCCTGAGCCACATGTGCCGACCCGGGCAGGTTCGAGTCGGTTTTGTCGGGCAGCCGCTCGATGGTGTCGACTGCAAGCTCTCGGCGGCGGGCGAGGTGCTGATCCGCAGTCCGGCCAACACGCTGGGCTACTACAGGGATCCCGAGCGAACCGAGGAATTGTTCACCGACGGGGGCTATATTCGCACGGGCGATCGGGGTTCGATCGACGAACTGGGGCGTTTGAAGATCACCGGGCGCGTCAAGGAAATATTCAAGACCTCCAAGGGCAAGTACGTGGCGCCCGCCCCGATCGAGAACAAACTCAGCGAGCATCCGGGGGTCGAAGCGTGTTGCGTCACGGGCGCGAATCAACACCAGCCCTGTGCGCTGCTGATGCTCTCCGCCGATACGCTTGCCGGGCTCGACACGCACAATGGGCGCGACGTCCTCGAGCAGTCCTTGTCCAGACACCTCGCCACGGTCAATTCGACACTCGATCCTCACGAGAGACTGCGATTTGCGGCGGTCGTGGCCGATGAGTGGCTCGTAGAGAATGCGTTTCTCACGCCGACGTTGAAGGTCAGGCGCAACGTCATCGAGGATGTCTACGGGCCGCACCTCGACGAATGGTACGCGACCGGCCGCAGCGTGATCTGGCAGGACGCGCATTGAGCCACCCGGCAAACACCGACCCGGAGCGCCTGCCTGTCATCGTGCGCGGCGCACGGACGGCCTTCGTCGAGTCGGGCGGAGCATTCGGCTCACTGATGAGTTATGAACTGGGCGCGCGCGCGATCGAGGGCCTGGTCGAGAAGACGGCATTGGACAATGAGCGAATCGATATGGTCGCGCTCGGTACGATCGTACACGAGGTACGTACGTCCAATGTTGCGCGCGACGCCATGCTCCAGGCGGGATTGCCCCGGACCACGCCGGGCTATACGGTGTCGATGGCCGGGCTGTCACCGATCATCGCGATCACTGGCCTTTGCGACATGATCGCCTGCGGACGCATCGATACCGGGATTGCCGGCGGTACCGAGAGCTTTTCGGACATGCCCGTTCGTCTCTCACAGAATCTGCGCCGGGCGTTGTTCAAACTTTACCAGGGAGGCGCCTCCAGCCAGTGGCTGTCCGTGCTGGGAAGCCTGCGTCCAAAGGACCTGCTGCTCGATCTGCCCTCCGCCGCCGACCTGGCCACCGGACAGACCATGGGCGATCTTTGCGAGGCCATGGCGAGGCATTTCGAGGTAACACGCGAGGCCAGCGACCATTTCGCGGTCGACAGCCATCGAAAGGCGATCGAGGCGTGGCGGTCCGGTCGATATGACGCGGACATCGTGCCGGTACACGATGCGCGATCCGCGCCGGTCACACGGGATAACTCACCCCGCGAAGACGCGCTGATGGAAAGGCTCCGGCAGCTCAGGCCCGTGTTCGACAAGAAGTCCGGCGTCATTACGGCCGGCAACGCATCGCGTTTCACCGATGGCGCGGCCGCTGTGCTGCTGAGCAGCCTTGCGACCGCGCGCAAGCTCGGGCTCGAGCCGCAGGTCGTGCTTCGCGACTACGTGTTTGCCGGCGTAGCCGATCTCGAGACAGAGGCGCTGTGCGGACCGGCGATGACCATTCCACGACTATTGCACCGCAATGGCCTCGGAATCGATGACATTGACGCCTGGGAACTGCACGAGGCGTTCGCCGCGCAGATTCTCGTCAATCAGGTTTGCCTTGGCTCGGACGCCTTTGCGCGTACGCGCCTCGGACTCGAGCGCGCGCCCGGCGAGATACCGGTCGAAAGGTTAAATGCCTGGGGCGGATCGCTGGCGCTGGGCAATCCGTTCTCAGCAACCGGTGTGCGCCTGATCATGACCGCCGCTCGACGCATCATGGACCAGGGGGACCGCTACGCGATTGTTTCGAGTTGCGCGGGCGGCGGTCTCGGCGCCGCGGTGTTGCTCGAGAACGCGACGTACGTGTGAAAATCAATCGATTGGCCAGCTCAGTGGCCGTGGATGGCGTTCCCCGGACCGGACCCGGGAGCCGACACGGCAAAGACCGGCCATTGGGATCCGTCATCGTGGCGTAGAGACTGTCCGCAAGGTTGAAAATCGAAACGCGCAAAGGGCACCAGGTCCGTTACGGTTCTCGTCGCAAGCACCACACCGATCGCCCCCTGGCCGGCCAATCGCTTGCACAGCTCGACGGCGGCACCCCCGACCCGGTCTCCAGAGACCAGGCATTCGCCAACATGGACGCCGACATGACAGCCGATTTCATAGTCCCGCGCGTAGTTGGCGACTGCCAGAGCATAGCGGAGCGCGCGTACCGGGCCATCGAAGGCCCTCACAATCGTGGGCCCGTCGCCCTCACTCAGCGTCGAACCCAACTTCGCCGATTCGGCCCTAATATAGTCGGATAGCACGACGCCCTCTGTAGACTCCCAGGCGACGTCAATCCGGACCGCGACCAGCGTCGCCAGCACATGATTTGACTCTACCGAATCGTCGATCTGTGCAATGAACGAATCGATCGTATCGAGAAGGCTGCCGGTATCGCCGACCCACGGCAGGTGATCGTCCCCATCGAGTTCAACGAATCGGGCGCCTGGCACGAGGCTGGCAAAGTAGCGACCTTCCTCAATGCGGGAGTCCTTGTCGCATAACCGGTGCAGGACCAGTGTTGGCACCCGAATGCTCGGAAGAACGTTGCGGATATCGACGGTGCTATTCATGGCCAACAATTCAGCTGCTGCCCTGGGACTGGCGCTGTGTCTGAAGTAGGACGCCATCCATCTCCTGAATTCCTCGTCTTCGACCATGCTGGGCGCGTAGTAACTGACGTCTCCGGACTGACCCCAGTTTGCCTCGGTCTTGCGAATATCCTCCGCCCGCTCTTCCTTCGTCGGCGCCCACGGGTAGTCATCGGAGCGCAGCCGCCTCGCATAGCTGCCGTAGATGATCAGCCCGAGCGCGCGCTCGGGATAGGTCGCCGCGAACAGCGCTGAGATCGGTCCTCCTTCGGAATACCCCATGATGACGGCGCGCTCGGAGCCCGCGGCGTCCATCACGGCGCGTACGTCGTCCATGCGCTGCTCCAGGTCCGGCAGACCGGCAGCACGGTCAGACAGTCCGGTGCCACGCTTGTCGAAATGAATCAGCCGCGTATGCGCTGCAAGCCGGTTCAGAAATTGCGCAAACGGCGGGCTTTCCCAGGCGAACTCGACGTTGGACACCCAGCCATGCACGAGCACCAGGTCCACGGGGCCGCTCCCGACGACCTGGTATGCGATGGATACCGACCCGCTGCGTGCGTAATGCGTACGCGGCGACTGTGCCTTGATACGCCCCGCTGGCTCCGGCTCGGGGAGCGCGACATTCGCCACCGTCGGCCTTGATCTGAGCACCGCGTCCTCGGCTTCCGCCTCATGCGACGGGAGCAACCAGCCGATCACGACAGCTAATGGTGCACCGACGATGAGAAGCACAATGAGCCCCCGCATGGACCAGTCAGGAAATGCAAAGGCTTCGAAGACGATATCCGCGACCTGGGCAACAACCCAGGCAGCCGCCCCGTAGAGCAGCACGATGCGTGCCGATCTTTTTGTTCGCGCGTTCTGGAAAAATCCGCCTGACTTCACGGCGCGCACCCCCGGCAGCAGTCTACCCGCACGCCAGATTTGAAACCAACCGTCACCTCGCCACGAAATCCCCCTTTGAGCCGGCAACTGGTGGCGTTCATCAGGAAGGCGGCAACTGTCTGAACCAATTTAAGAGGAGATCGAGACATGAAAAACATTCGTGTAGCCACCTATGCCGCCGCCGGGCTCATCGCGCTTGGATCTGCCGGGCTGGCCAGCGCCAAGAGCCCCGTCCCCGGGAAGCCCGGCGACCAGAACATTGTCGAAATTGCCACGGCCGCAAACGCAACCGGCGAATTCGACTACCTGCTCGGCGCCGCCACCTGTGATTACTTCCAGGGCGCTGTCGTTGCGCTGCTGACCGGCGAAGACAAACTCACACTGTTTGCGCCCACAGATGCGGCCTTCCGTGACTTTCTCGGCATTGCCCAGCCGGGCGAGGGCGAAGGCGAGCCGTCCGGCGAGGTCTTTCCTTGCGGCGCCGTGCAGCCCGCCGTGCTCTTCAACATTCTCGCCTACCACGTCACCGACGGCCGCCGTTTCTCGAACAGTGTCTTCAATAAGAAAAACAGCAAGATGATCGAGATGCTGAACGATCAGTACATCGTCTCGAATCCCAACCTGACACTGAACGACAATGCAGGGCAGACCATCGGATTCCCCAGCCTCGACTTCGTGAATATTAATGCCAGCAACGGAGTGATTCACGTAATCGACGCGGTTCTGCAACCCTGACCGTGGAGATCAATCCGGCTGCAGCCATCCCGCTCGGGATGGCTGCAGCCGGATCCGTCCGAGCCGATTCATTCGCCAGGATTGCAGCGCCTCGGTCTCTCCCGCGACGCAGAGGCGTCTGCCAGCGGGCGTGAACCCGGCCGCTTTCACGACTTCGTCAGTCGCGACCGACGGCTTTGCCAGCGTGGCAGCTACCGCGAACCTGCCCCGAGTTTTGGATTCCTCCAGATCTGGTACCTGAAGAACATTTCGTAGATTTCTGCTTCTGTCATTGGCCGTCCTCTGTAATTTTCCGCTGCGTATCAGGTTGTCGCGACCATCGGCATCTCCGCGCGTCACCGCCATGATCGGTAATCGGGACGAGGATATCGGCAGATATTGCCCGGCGACGATTGCCCGCGCGCTGGCGACCGGGAATCGGTCCGGGAAGGCCGGGAGCCAGCTAAGTCTTTGAAAGGATTGGTGGGCCGTGCAAGATTCGAACTTGCGACCTACTGGTTAAAAGCCAGCAGCTCTACCACTGAGCTAACGGCCCGCGCAGGCAGGAAGCCGCGAATTATAACGGTATCGCCATCCTCAGGGCACCTCCGAAGGACGGTTTTCGAAAGCCCGCCCGGCAGGCTACTCTGTCAGGCATGGTTGCCATATCCCCCGCTGTCGAACAGGTCCTTTACCCGGCCTACGAGCCATACAACAGCGGGCGCCTCAGCGTCAGCGCGCCGCATGTGCTGTACTGGGAAGAATGTGGTAACCCCGAAGGCATCCCGGTGCTGTTCGTTCATGGCGGTCCGGGCGCCGGTTGTTCCGCGGCCGACCGTCGCTTTTTCAATCCGGCGAATTTCCGCGTGGTTCTCGTCGATCAGCGCGGTTGCGGCCGTTCAACGCCGGTCGGTGAACTCGAAGCGAACACCAGCGATCACCTGGTCGCCGATTTTGAACAACTGCGGGAACGGCTCGGCATCGACACCTGGCACGTATTCGGCGGATCCTGGGGCAGTACGCTCGGACTTTACTACGCGCTGCGCCACCCCCAGCGTTGCCGCAGCCTGGTGCTGCGCGGTATCTGGCTTTTCCGGCAGTTCGACCTCGACTGGTGGTTTTACGGGATGCGCACGGTGCAGCCCGAACGCTGGCGAGCCTTTGCGGGGCATCTCCCCATCGAAGAGCGTGACAATCTTCTCGAGGGATACTGGAAGCGGCTGACAGGCCCCGACCGCAAAGCTGCGCTCGCGGCGGCGCAGGCCTGGAGCATCTACGAAGGATCCTCCTGTACTCTGTTGCCGGATGAAGCCTTTACGGCCGACTTTGCCGATCCCGCACTGGCCTGGTCGCTCGCGCGTCTCGAAGCGCACTACATTCGCAACGTGCGTTTCAAGCCCGATGACTTCCTGCTGCAGGGTGTGCCATCCATACGCCACATCCCGGCGTTCATCGTGCACGGTCGCTACGATGTTATCTGCCCGATCGAAGGCGCCGACGCCCTGCATCGCACCTGGCCCGAATCGGATTTCGCGGTGGTCGAGGATGCCGGGCACACGTCGCGCGAACCGGGCATCGCCCGGCACCTGGTCGATGCCTGCGACCGGATTGCCCTGACCGGCGATCCGCGCAGGGGCTGAACACAGAATCAACGAGGCCATCAGGGGGAAAACAAGATCATGCAAACGAAAGATGTCGTGCTGGTTGGCGCCGCGAGAACGGCTATCGGCAAGTTCATGGGAAGCCTCGCCGGCGTTTCGGCTCGCGAACTGGCCATCGCGGCTGGACGTGCGGCGATCGAACGGGCCGGAATCCCGGCCGCCGAGATCGACGAGATCTGCATGGGTCAGCTCTACACGGCCATGCAGGGGTCGTTACCTGCGCGCCAGGTTGGCATGAGACTCGGGCTGCCGAATCGCAGCACGGCCGTTTCAGTCAACCAGAATTGTGCATCGGGCATGCGCGCACTGGAAATCGCCGCCAACAACATCATGCTGGGCAAGACCGATATCGGTCTGGCCATTGGCGTGGAGAGCATGACAAACGCCCCCTACCTTCTTCCCGGTGGACGAATGGGCCATCGCATGGGCGCAGCACAGATCGAGGACTCGATGCTGCACGACGGCCTGGAAGACGAACTGGTACCCGGCCACATGGGCCTGACGGCCGAAAACGTGGCGGAGAAGTACGGCATTACGCGGCAGCAATGCGATGAACTGGCGGTGATGAGCCATCAGCGGGCGCGTGAGGCGATTGACACGGGCCGCTTCAAGCGCGAGATCGCCCCGGTAGAGGTCAGGACGAAGCGATCGACGACGCTGTTCGAGACGGACGAGCACCTCATACGTGACGCGACGATGGAGTCGGTCGGCGCGCTGCGACCGGCATTCAAGAAAGACGGTGTCGTGACCGCGGCAAACGCATCCGGGCTCAACGACGGGGCATCGGCGGCGGTGATCATGTCGGCCGACCGGGCCAGGGCGCTTGGGCTCCGACCGCTGATGAAGCTCGTGAACATCTGTCACGAAGGGGTGGACCCGACGGTCATGGGTCTCGGGCCGGCCTGCGTGATCCCCAAGTGCCTGCGACAAGCAGGACTGGACTTCGATGACATCGACTACTGGGAGATCAACGAAGCCTTTGCCGCGCAATGGCTCGGTGTGGGCCGCATGCTCAAGGAGGACCACGGCATGGACCTGCGCCTGGACAAGGTCAATCACAACGGCTCCGGCATCGCGCTCGGCCATCCGGTCGGATCGACCGGGCTGCGCATCATCGTCTCGCTTTACTACGAGATGGAACGTCTGGACCTGGGCATGGGCGGCGCCTCGCTCTGTGTTGGCAGCGGTCCCGCCATGGCTTCCTTGTGGACCCGCGAAATGTAAACGCTGATCCCGCCGCTCCGCACCGTATCGCCGGAATTGACCGGCGCCCTCGGGCTACTGGTAATGCGTCGGGTCCTCGACCTGCGCGTTGGCGAATCCTTCGCGTCGGATACGACAGGAATCGCAGCGGCCGCAGGCACGCCCTTCATCATCGGCCTGATAACAGGAAACCGTCTGCGCATACTCCAACCCTAGCGAAAGCCCGCGCCGGATGATCTGCGCCTTGGTCAGCTCGCCGAGCGGCGTGAGCACCCGTATCCGTGACCCGTCGACACCCGCCCTGGTGGCCAGGTTGGCGGTGTCCTCAAAGGATCGGATGAATTCGGGCCGGCAGTCAGGATAGCCGGAGTAATCGATCGAATTGACCCCGATAAAGATGTTCCGGGCCTCGAGGACTTCGGCCCAGGCCAGCGCCAGTGACAGGAACACAATGTTGCGCGCAGGGACGTAGGTGACCGGGATTCCCACGCCCGGCCCGTCGACGGGCACGTCGATCGAAGCATCGGTCAGCGCCGAACCGCCGAGCGCGGCCAGATCGATGCTCATGACCCGGTGCTCGACGGCACCAAGCGTGCTGGTCAACTTTCGCGCTGCCTTCAATTCGGCCCCATGTCGCTGGCCATAGGCAAAGCTCAACGCGTAGCAGGCATAACCCTCGGCCCGTGCAATGGCCAGCGTCGTCGCTGAATCCAGGCCTCCGGAGACGAGCACGACGGCCCGTTCGCGGCCGGTCTCGATCTGACCGGTGGCTGGAGTCAGCGTCATCGTCCGGCCTCCTCGCCCCAGAGAAACTTATGCATCTGCAACTGCAGGCGCACATCGAGACGGTCCTCCAGTATCCATTCGGCAAGCTGCCGCGGGTCCTGCTGCCCCCAGCTCGGCGAGAGCAGCACGGGGCAGTCCAGTCGGGCAAGCCGCTCGTGTACAAGCGCGCGCACCCATTCGTAATCCTCCCGCGAGCAGATCACGATCTTGACCTGATCATGACTTTTCAGGGCAACCAGATTTTCGAGTCGATTTTTCGAGACTTCACCGGACGCCGGCGTCTTGATATCGACCACGCGGCGGATCCGGCCGTCGACGCTGCGGATGTCCATCGCACCACTGGTTTCAAGCGACACCTCGAAGCCGCTGTCGGCCAGGATGGCCAGCAGGTCGGTGCAGGACTTCTGCGCCAGCGGCTCGCCACCCGTCACACAGACGTGACGCACCCCGCTATCGCCTGCCAGCTGCCGCAACTCGTCCACGGTTCTTCGTTCTCCGCCGTGGAAAGCGTACTGCGTATCGCAATAAACACAGCGCAGCGGGCAGCCCGTCAGGCGAATGAAAAACGTTGGCCAGCCAACAGCGTCCGCTTCACCCTGTATGGAGACAAAGGTCTCGGTCACCTTCAGGCTCGCCGCCAGCCGCGGATCGCCCCGACTACCCGTCGCCGCATCGGCGACGCTGATTACCGTCATGCCGCGCAATCCGCCTAGCGGCCGGCAGCGTCCATGTCGATCAGGCGTCCCTCAGCCTGACGTGCAGGATCGGTGCCCGGATAGGTAGCGACGACCTTCTTGAGAGTGGCCCTCGCGTTCTTGAACGCTTTCAGTTCGTACTGGCAGTAACCGACCTTCAGCAACGCATCGGCGGCCTTTCGCGAGTCGGGGTATTGCCTGAGCATATCCTCGTAGGTGCCGAGCGCTTTCTGGAAATCCTGCTGCACATATTGCGTTTCAGCCAGCCAGTAGGCCGCGCTGTCGGCGCGAGGTCCCTGCGGATACTTGGTCAGGTACAGCCGAAAACCCCGATCGGCTTCCTCGTAACGCCCCGCCTTCAGTGCCGCAAATGCATCCCCATAGACCGCCGTCTCATCGGCATTGACGATATCACCCGTGGTCGGCGCCTCCGAGGCACCCCGGGTCGGTACGCCGGCCGCATTTTCAAGATACAGGAGGCGGCGATCGAGGTCTGCGTAAAGATCGCGTTGCTGCTTCTGAGTGTTTTCCAGCTCGTGCGCGGCCTCGTCGATCTGTCCACGCAACGTGCGCAATTCCGCCTTGGCCGCGTCGATCTGCTGTTGCAGATTGACGAGGGACTGGTTGGCCCGGCTCTCGAGCGCCGTGATGCGCGCATCCGTCGAATTGGCACGGTCCTCGAGGTCCTTGTTACTGGCCGTACGGCCCTGCGCGATGGCGCTTGCGATCAGCAAGGCAGCGAACAGAATCGGCCTGGAAAAGCGGGTCATGCGCAGATCACCTTGCGTAAACGAGTTGCACGCGGCGGTTCTGTGCATAGGCCGCCTCGTCGGAGCCCGCGACGGCCGGGCGTTCCTCGCCATAACTGACGGTCACGACCTGGGTCTCCTTTGCTCCCTGCAGGATGAGGGCCTGCTGCACAACCTGAGCACGCCGTTCGCCGAGACCAATGTTGTACTCGCGCGAACCTCGCTCGTCGGTGTGCCCTTCGAGGCGGACACGTGCGGCCGGGTACTTGGCCAGGAAAGCAGCATGCGCCGCGACCACAGGCACGTATTCGGACTTTATCTCGCTGCTGTCGTATTCGAAGTACACCACGCTTCGCGCTTCGAGCGCCGCCATGGCCTGCTGCTCCGGCGTCAGCGTGCCCGAGCCCGCGGTCGAGGCCGAACCGCTGTCAATACCACTCGTCGTCGTGCTGCTGTCCTCGGTGATGGGCGCGGGTGTGGTGGTGTCGGGCTTCGTATCTTTTGACGAACAGGCGGCGAGGCTGAACGCTATCGCTGCCACGGTTATCGCTTCGATGAACTTCATGATGCATGGACTCCTGAGCGCCGTGCGCCCGTTAGCATAGTTTGATACACAGCAGCTGTCAGCCTCGAGGGAACGGTGACCAGACCGGCTCGCGCACGTCGCCGTGCTCGGCGGAGAGCCGCTGCTGGAACCGGCCGTCGGAAGAAACCATGGCCAGCGACCCCTTGCCCCCGGAACCGGTGGCGTAAATCACGATCGCGGAATTCGGCGCATAACTCGGCGATTCATCCTGCTGGCCTTTGGTGAGGACCCGCAGGTTGCGTGACTTCAGGTCCATCGAGGCAATTCGATAGGCCCCCGCGTCCAGCGTCACCATCGCCAGTTCCTTTCCGTTCGGCGACACTCGCGGCCGTGCATTGTAGCTGTTGGTAAACGTGATGCGCTCGGCCTTCGCACCGGCACGCGGCTCAACGTAATAAATCTGTGCCCGGCCGGCACGGTCGGAGGTGAAATACAGACCCTTGCCATCGGCCGCCCATTCCGCTTCGGTGTCGATCGCGTCGCTGTTCGTGATCCGCGTCAGCGTCTGTGTGGCGAGGTCCAGCGTGTAAACATCGAGATTCGCCCCATTCGAAAGGGTCAGCGCCAGCGTACGACCGTCGGGTGACCAGGCCGGCGCGCCATTGATGCCGCGACGGGCCGAAACGCGCCGACGCTCGCCGGTGGCGAGGTCCTGGACGTAGATCGCCGAGGCTTTGCCCTCGAAAGAGACGTAGGCAAGACTGCGACCGTCCGGCGACCAGGCCGGCGACATCAGCGGTTCGGCGGACTCCGTGACGGTGCGGGGATTGAAACCATCAGCGTCAGAGACCACCAGGCGGTGGCGCCTGACACCGCCAGCATCGCTGACGGCGACAAAGGCCATGCGTGTCGAGAAGGCGCCCGGGATGCCGGTCAGCTTCTGGTAAATGGCATCTGAGATCCGGTGCGCGGTTGCGCGAAGGCCCGCTTCGCTGGTCTGCAGCTGTTGCGTGAGCAGCGGCTGGCCGGTCTGCACGTTAAACAATTCGTAGGTGACTGCCAGGCCGGCCGCGGCCGGCTCGACGCGCCCGACGACGATGAAGTCCGACCTGAGCAGGCGCCAGTCCTCAAAGCGAATCTGCTCACCGGTGGTCGGGGCGGCAACGATATCGCGTCGCTCGAGTGGCGCAAAGCGCCCGCTCATCTGCAGGTCGTTGCCGATCACGGCGGCCACATCGGTAATCGCCTGGGGCCCTTGCCCGCCGAACGGCACGACAGCAATCGGCACCGCGTCACGAACGCCTTCGGTGATATCGATTCGCAGTTGGGCGTGGCTGGCTGCCGACGCGATAAGCAGCGCGACGGCAAGAACCACACGGGCCCACGGGCCCTGGTACGACTTTTTTGTCATCCTGTCTTGAACTCCTAGTCCACCGGCTTGAACACGATCTCGAGGCGCCGCTCGAATATTCGCTCATCGGCCGGCGCGGGCAAGGGTGACGAACGATACACGGCATTGGTAATGGATTCGCGCACGGCCTGGTCCCCGTTACAACGACCGATCTTCACGTCGATAACGGTGCCACCCGGCGCCTGGGTCACATTCAGGACACACTCGAGCCCCGGCGCCGCCGATGGCGGGCGGATCCAGTTTCGCTGAATCGTCTGTTGCAGCAGAAGACGGTAGTCGTCCATCACGCCCGAGCGTGCCACCGCTGCAATTTCTTCCTCGGCCGCCATTCGCCTCCGCAGGTCGGCCTCCCGGGCTGCGCGTTGCTTCGCCTCGAGCGCCGCCTTCGCCTCGGCCGCCTTGCGCTTCGCCTCGGCTTCCTCCTCAGCGCGCTTCTTCTGCTGCGCCTCTTCCTCACGCTGACGGGCCTCGGCCTCCTCGCGCAAGCGGCGCGCCTCTTCGATACGGCGCGCCTCGGCCTGGGCCCTTTCCGCTGCCTCACGCTCGCGGCGCTTGATCGCCTCCTGTTCGGCCGCGAGCTGCCGCTGCGCCTCGGCCTCGGCCGCCCTGTCGATACCGACGGCTTTGGGCTCGGGCGTCGTCACCGGTGCTGGTTCGGGTTCCGGTAACGGCTCCGGTTCGACCGGCGTCGGATCAGGCAGCGGCGGGGCCGGCTCCGGCGGCAACGGAATTGCCTTGCCCTCGCGTGGCAGCATGCTCTCATCGACGACCACGCCTTCGATCGCCAGGTCGACCGGCGGCTGTGACTTTGTCCAGCGCAGCGCAGCGCCGGCCAGCACCGCGATCACCAGCAGGTGCAGAATCGCCGCGCCAATCAACGGCCATCGATGCTCGCGAATGAATCCCGACATGGTTCAGGTCAGCCCTGGCACTACTCGCCCCGGGGTCGCCCGGCCGGCGGTTCAGTCGCAAACCCGACCTTTTTTGCACCGGCTTGTTGCAGTAACACCATGCCTTCCACGACCCGTCCATAGGGAACCGCCCTGTCTGCCTTGACCACCACGGGCCGCTCAGGTTCCCGCCGCAGCGCGGCCGAGGCGATTTCCAGGGCACGGTCGTCATCCTGCGCCGTTTCCGGGTCGCCGATGTTCAGGTAGAAGGCGCCGTCGCGATCGACACTCAGGACCAGCGGCTCCAGCGCCTCCGGATCAAGCGGTTCGGCCGCAGCGTTCGGCAGGTCGACCTTGATGCCCTGGCTCAGCATCGGTGCGGTGACCATGAAGATCACCAGCAGCACCAGCATCACGTCGATGTAGGGCACGACGTTGATCTCGCCCATCATCCGGCGTCCGCGACCGCGCTTCATGTCTGCACCGCCCATGTCAGTCGGAGTCCTGGCCGGCGTGGCGCTGCAGAATGGTGGAGAACTCTTCCATGAACGTGTCGTAACGCAGCTCGAGCCGCCCGACCTGGTCGGCAAAGCGGTTGTAGGCTACAACGGCCGGAATCGCGGCAAATAGACCCATCGCGGTCGCGATCAGTGCCTCGGCGATGGCCGGTGCCACCGTAGCCAGCGTCGCGACCTGAACATTTCCGAGCCCCTGAAACGCGCTCATGATGCCCCAGACCGTTCCGAGCAGGCCGACATAGGGGCTTGTGGAACCGACGGTCGCCAGTGTCGAGAGGTGCTGCTCGAGCCGATCAGTCTCCTTGAGCTGCCCGACCCGCATCGCACGTCGACTGCCGTCCAGCAACTGCTCGCCGGAGATCCCACGCTTCTGTCGCAGCCGCGAGAACTCACGGAAACCCGATACGAAGATTCCAGCCATCCCGGTGGGCGACGCCGACTCGAGCGACTTGTAGAGACTGGCCAGATCGCCACCCGACCAGAACTGCTCCTCGAATCGATCGGCCGCGATACGGGCCCCGTTCAGGATCCTGCGCTTGCCAAGTATGATTGCCCAGGAGATGACCGATGCGCCGACCAGGATTGCCATCACCAGTTGCACGACCGGACTGGCGTTCAGGATCAGGTACAGGGCTGAATGTTCATCTGTCATCAGGAATCCTCAGGCGTCAAAGAGTCCGAGCGTACCGGCCGTGGCCTGGGTAGCCGGTGGCGTCAGACCGAAATGCAGCCAGGCGTGGCGCGTCGTCACCCGGCCACGGGCGGTGCGCATGATGAAGCCCTGCTGGATCAGGAACGGCTCGATCACATCTTCGATCGTACCGCGCTCTTCGCCTAGCGCCGCGGCCAGGCTGTCGACTCCCACCGGGCCGCCATCAAACTTCTCGATGATCGTCAGCATCAGCCGGCGATCCATCGGATCAAACCCAAGGGGATCGACGTCGAGCAGGTTCAGCGCGCCCTGGGCGACTTCGCCGGTGATCCGGCCGGCGGCCTTGACTTCCGCGAAATCGCGCACTCGCCGCAGCAGACGGTTGGCAATGCGCGGCGTGCCGCGCGATCGCTCGGCCACCAGCGCAGCACCGGCTTCATCGGTCGGAACCTCGAGAATACGGGCCGAGCGCTCGACGATGCGCTTGAGATCTTCCCGGCTGTAAAACTCGAGGCGCTGCACGATACCAAAGCGGTCGCGCAGCGGGGAGGTCAGCAATCCGGCGCGGGTGGTCGCCCCGACCAGCGTGAACGGCGGCAGATCGATCTTGATCGAGCGTGCGCCGGGACCCTCGCCGATCACGATGTCGAGTTGAAAGTCCTCCATTGCCGGGTACAGGATTTCCTCGATCACCGGGCTGAGCCGATGAATCTCATCCACGAACAGGATGTCGTTGGGCTGCAGATTGGTCAGCAGCGCGGCGAGATCGCCCGGACGCTCGAGCACCGGCCCGGAGGTGTGCTTGAAACCGAAACCGAGCTCGTTCGCGATGACCTGCGCCAGCGTCGTCTTACCGAGCCCCGGCGGGCCAAAAATCAGCACATGATCGAGAGCCTCGCCTCGCTTGCGCGCTGCCTCGATGAAAATTTCCATCTGCGCGGTGACAGCCGGCTGACCCACGTACTCGGCCAGCGTCTTCGGTCGCACGGCCCTGTCGTAGACCTCTTCCTCGCCCTGCCGGTCACCCGAGGTCACCCGATCCTGTTCGATCATTTCGCCGGCACCTTGTTCAGCCGCCCGCCGCGGCACGAAGCGCGTGGCGAATCAGTTCTTCGGTCGAGTTCACCGATGATTCGACATTCTGCAGCAGGCGCGTGATCTCGGCCGGCTTGTACCCGAGCGCGACCAGCGCAGTGAATGCTTCTGCCTGGGGACTGTCGCCGCCTGCGGAAACATGGCCCGGCGTGCCAGCCCCGGGCCCGCTGGTCAGCAACTTGAGCCGGTCTCTCATTTCGACCGTAAGCCGCTCAGCGGTTTTGCGGCCGATGCCCGGCACGCGGGTCAGTGCAGCAACATCACGTGCCTCGATGCAGCGGTGGAATTCATCGACGCTGATACCCGAGAGGATGCCAACGGCCAGTCTCGGGCCGACGCCGGAGACTTTGATCAACTCGCGGAACAGACTGCGTTCACGCTGCGTTGCAAACCCGAACAGCGTGTGGGCGTCTTCGCGGACGACGAGATGCGTGTGCAGGGTGACCTCCTCGCCCTGCGACGGCAGTTCGTAAAAGGTGGACATGGGCGCTTCGACCTCGTAGCCAATGCCGCCCACGTCCAGCACCAGTTGTGGCGGATGTTTGGCTGCCAGCCGCCCGCGCAGGAATCCGATCATCGCGGCCTGACTCTCACCAGCGCTTCACCGGCAATGGCACGTGCCTGCCGTGAAAAGGCATGGCAAAGCGCAACGCCGATCGCATCGGATGCATCGGTGCCGAGTTCCCCTTCGAGCTTGAGCAATGTTCGCACCATCAACTGGACCTGGTCCTTTCCCGCACCGCCGTGACCGACCACGGCAAGCTTAATTTCCCTGGGCGCATATTCGAAAACCGCCGGATCCGACGCAAACGCGGCACACAGCGCGGCACCGCGCGCCTGGCCCAGCTTCAGTGCGCTGTCGGCATTGCGATGCATGAAGACACGCTCGATGGCCACCTCGCCCGGCGAGTATTGCCCCATCACGGTCAGCACGCCTTCGAAAATCTGTCGAAGCCGCGGCGGAAAATCGCTGCCACGCGTGCGAATGGCGCCGCTGGCAACGTACCGGGCCTGGCCTGCTTCCCAGTCGATAACGGCAAAACCGGTGACCTGGGACCCCGGATCCAGGCCAAGAATGCGCACCGCCCCATCCCCGCTGTCCGCGCGGGCCGGCCGCGCCGGCCAGCGCCGACCGCCACGATTGAGCCTCGGCAAGAAAATACCCCGCAGGAGCCGGCGAACCAGCATCGTATAATAGCGTGATTCATGTCCCGCCAACACATGCCGCCTTGTCGTCATCCGGAGTCACTCGTATCCATTGAAGCCCACGCGAATCAAGCTTGAGTCGTTCTCGCCCCGTGTCCGGGTCGCCGCGGAGTTCATCAACGGGCTGTCGCCGTGCGAGGAAGCCGATGTCGGCCTGGAGCTGGCGAGCACACTGCAACAGATGCAGGCCGACGAGGACACCCAGATGGCAGGACTGCTGGTCTCTGCCCTGCAGGCGGGTCTGGTCCAGCCGACGGCCGTCCGCGAGGCCTTTGGCGAACCGGCCCTGACGCTCGCTACCGAACTCAAGCGGGTTCAATCGGCCGGGATACCGGCGGACTGGAGTCACGGCGAGCATCTTGCGCCGGAGCAGGCCGAAGGATTGCGCAAGCTGCTGCTGGCACTGGCCTCGGACGTACGGCTCGTGCTGATTCGCCTGGCCCTGCAACTGGTTCGCCTGCGCCGGCTGAAGGCGGCGCCGGACGCCCGCCGAAAGCGCGAAGCGCTCGAAACCCGTGAGATCTATGCGCCGCTGGCAAGCCGGCTCGGCATCTGGCAACTCAAGTGGGAACTCGAAGACCTCGCCTTTCGCTACAGCGAGCCGAACGAGTACAAACGTATTGCCGGCTGGCTGCGGGTCAAGAGAGCTGAGCGTGAGCGCTTTATCGACGAAATCAGGACGCAACTCGCCCGTGAGCTGCAACGTGCCGGTGTCACCGCCGAAGTCACGGGCCGGCCCAAGCACATCTATAGCATCTGGCGAAAAATGCAGCGCAAGAGCCTCGCCTTCGAGCAGGTAATGGACGTGCTCGCGGTGCGCATCATCGTCGCCACTGTGGGTGACTGTTATGCCGCACTCGGCGTCGTGCACAGCCTGTGGCCGTACATTCCAGGCGAATTTGACGATTACATTACCTCGCCGAAGGAAAACAACTACCGCTCGCTGCACACGGCAGTGATCGGCCCCGCGAAGCTTCCGCTGGAAGTGCAGATCCGCACGCAGGAAATGCACCAGCACGCGGAACTCGGTGTCGCGGCCCACTGGCAATACAAGGAAAATCGCAAGGCCGATTCCAGTTTCCAGCAGAAGATCGTATGGCTGCGGCAGCTGCTGGAGCCGGGCGCTCGCGACGACGAAGAAGCGGACCTGCTCGATGACCTGCGCACTGAGGTGTTCGAGGACCGGGTCTACGCGCTGAGTCCGCGAGGCGAAGTGATTGAACTGCCCAGTGGCGGCACGCCGCTGGATTTCGCCTACCACGTTCACACCAGCCTGGGTCACCGATGCCGCGGAGCGCTCGTCAACGGCAAGATGGTCGCGCTCGATCACAAGTTGCACAACGGAGACACGGTCGAAATCATTCCGGCCAAGCACCCGCGTCCGAGCCGTGACTGGGTTGTTCCCCAGCTCGGTTACCTCGCTTCGGCGCGCAATCGTTCCAAGGTGCGCAGCTGGTTTCGCAAACAGGACCGCGGCGAAAACCTCGAGCAAGGCCGGCAGATGCTCGAACGCGAACTCGATCGGCTCGGCGTTCGCGCCCCGCCCTTGCCGGAGATTCTCGCGGAGTTACACCTGCCCAGTGCGGAGGCGCTGCATCTGGGACTCGGCGAAGGCGAAATCACCCTGGCCCAGGTAGCCGGAGCCGTACAGCGCCGCCTGCACGAGCACGAACCACCGCCGGCGCCGAAGCTGAGGCGCCCGAGCACGGCGAACAAGCCCGACGGGATTGTCATCGACGGCGTCGGCGACCTGCTGAACTCGATTGCCCGCTGTTGCCGGCCGGTGCCACCGGAAGCGATTGCCGGTTACATTACTCTGGGGCGCGGCGTGACGATTCATCGGGCCAATTGCCCGAACCTGTTGCGCATGCAGGGTGCCCAGCCGCGGCGTGTGCTGGCCGTGGACTGGGGCCGCACGAACCGCGAACGGACCTTCCCGGCGTCCCTGGCACTGATGGCCTTTGATCGACACGGACTCGTTCGCGACATCTCGGCAGTACTGGCAGATGAGCACGTCAGCATCGAAACCATGAACACAGTGACCAATGCAGCCGAGAACACCGCGATGATGGACATTACCGTGACGGTTCGCGGGCTCGATGAGCTGAGCCGGATCCTCTCGCGACTGTCGAGCCTGCCGAACGTGATCAGCGTTCGCCGCAGGCACTGAACGGGGCCGGCACATGCTCTCGCCGGTCATGCTGCGTCTCGTGCGAATCGTATTGATCGCACTGATCGCGTTCCTGATCCTGCAATGGTGCGCCCCGCCGGGCCCCTCAGTCCCGCCGGCTTCGCCGGCGCCACAGCAAACGGCCACGGGATCAGACCCGAAGACCGATCGATACCCGGGTTTCCTGCCGCCGGAAGCCGTCCTCACGCTGAAGGCCATCGAATCCGGTGGACCGTTCCCCTACGATCGTGACGGAGCAGTTTTCCAGAATCGTGAGCGGCGACTGCCGGATCGTCCACGGGGCTACTACCGTGAGTTCACGGTCGAAACGCCCGGCTCACGGGATCGCGGCGCACGTCGCATCGTCAGCGGCGGCGATCCGCCCGAGACTTACTACTACACCGACGACCACTACCGTTCCTTTCGCCGCGTGGAGATCAAACCATGAGTGCCGGCCAGGAGTCCGCTTTCATCACAATCGGGGATCTGGATACGGCCGAGGTCTCGCAGCTGTGCGCTGAAGCACAATCGGCTGGTATTGCCTGCCGCCGGGTCGATCTGGCCGGTTGCAGCGAAAAATACGAGTTTCTGCGGCGGGTGGCGCTGGCGTTCGAGTTCCCCGAGTGGTTCGGTCAGAACTGGGATGCGTTCTTCGATTGCCTGGCGGATTCCAGCTGGCAGCCCGCCGAGGCCTGTCTGCTGATACTGGAGAATGCCGACGAATTCCAACGCGAGTCACCAGAGGCATTTGCTGTCGCCCGCTCCATTCTGGACGACGCGGCGACTGTCTGGCACAAGCGGGGCGTCGAGATGCGTGTTCTGATCGATGCTCATCCTGATGCAACCAGGGAGGACTGAGCTCAATCAGGCTTGATCGCCCCTCCGCGATCCGACAGGTCCGGTGATGACATTGGGCGCCAAGGGATTGACGGGCTTCCGGGTACTCTTTCGAGTCGCTCCACGATATTCGCCGGGTCGAAAAAGCACCCCGAAACCCGCCTGGCGGACGGCGCGACCCGTGCCACGGCAACCCGTGGATCCGCCGCGGAGCAGGCTCCCCGGAATCAGCGGTTCGGGAAGTCGATCGCCCGCTTGTCTGCACCGAGCGCTGCCTCGTGAAAGGCTTCGCTTAATGTCGGATGGGCGTGAATCGTCCGCTGTATATCCTCGGTGCTTGCCGAGTATTCCATCGCAAGAACGGCCTCGGCGATCAACTCACCCGCCATCGGGCCGATCATGTGCACACCGAGAATCTCGTCGTCGTCGGTCGCCGAAATGACCTTGACGAAGCCGGCCCGCGCTTCCATGGCCTGGGCCCGCCCACTGGCCATGAACGGGAAGCTGCCGACCTTGTACTCGCGTCCGCTTTGCTTGACCTGCTGTTCGGTCTGCCCGACCCAGGCGATCTCTGGCGCCGTGTAGATCACCGACGGAATCGTCCGGTAATTGACTTCGGATACGAGCCCCGCGATCAGGTCCGCAACCATTACGCCCTCTTCCTTGCCCTTGTGGGCCAGCATCGGCCCACGAACGACATCGCCGACGGCCCAGACGTTTTCCGCCGCACTGCGGCATTCCTCGTCAACGGTGATAAAGCCTCGCTCATCGAGCGTGACACCGGTGCCCTCGCCGAGCAGTCCCTCGGTGAACGGGCGCCGTCCGATTGCGACAATCACTTTGTCCAGCGTGACGCTCTGCTCACCCTTCGCGTCGCTGTATTGCAGCGTGACCCCACCCCTGGCCTTTTTCACACCGGTGACCTTGGCACCGAGACGGATGTCGAGGCCCTGCTTCCTGAAGTGCTTTAACGCCTCCCGGGCGACCTGTTCGTCCGCCATGTAGAGAAACTCTTCGAGCGCCTCGAGCACGACCACCTCTGCACCCAGACGGCGCCAGACGCTGCCGAGTTCGAGCCCGATTACGCCGGCCCCGATCACGCCAAGGCGCTTGGGAACCGTATCGAATTCGAGCGCACCCCAGGAATCGACGATCCGGTCGCCATCAAAGGGCACGCTCGGCAACTGCATGGGCGTCGAGCCTGACGCCAGCACGACGTGCCTGGCCTGCAATTCCTGCTTTGAGCCGTCCGCCGCGGTGTATTCAACTCGATGGCCGCTCAGCAACCGGCCATGCCCCTGCATAACCGTGACCCCGGCCGCCTTGAAAAGCCCGGCGATGCCCTGGGTCGACCCGGCGACGATCCTGGCCTTGCGCTTCTGCATCTGCGCCAGGTCGAAATCCAGTTTGCCAAACTTGATCCCGTGGATGGCGAATTCTTCCTGCGCCTTGTGGTAGAGCTCGGAGGACTCCAGCATCGCCTTGGAGGGAATACAGCCCGCGTTCAGGCACGTGCCGCCGAGCGCGTACTTGCCGTCGTAGTTTTTCCACTCGTCGATGCAGGCCACCTGCAAACCGTTCTGGGCACAGCGGATCGCACAGGGGTAACCGGCCGGACCGGCCCCGATGATAACGACGTCGTATGAGTTGGACATGGGCTTAGACCTGCAGCAGTAGTCGGGCGGGATCCTCGAGCAATTCCTTGACCGCGACCAGGAACTGCACGGCTTCACGCCCGTCGATGAGTCGATGATCGTAGCTCAGCGCCAGGTACATCATCGGCCGGATGACGATCTCATCGCCGACGACAATCGGACGCTTCTCGATCTTGTGCATGCCGAGAATCGCACTTTGCGGCATGTTGAGGATCGGCGTCGACAGCAGCGATCCAAACACGCCGCCGTTCGTAATCGTGAAGGTTCCGCCCGTGAGTTCCTCGATGGTAATCGAACCTTCCCGGGCTCGCTCGGCGTAGCCGCCGACCGAACGTTCGATCTCCGCAAAACTCATTGCCTGCGCATCGCGTAGCACCGGTACGACCAGCCCGCGCTCGGTGGAGACGGCCACGCCGATGTCGTAGTACTCGTGGTAGACAATTTCTTTACCGTCCACGGAGGCATTGATCTCCGGGAAACGCTGAAGCCCCTCAATGCATGCCTTGACGAAGAAGGACGTAAAGCCGAGCCGCACACCGTGCTTTTTCTCGAACGCGTCCTTGTGCCGCGCGCGCAGATCCATGACTGCCTTGAGGTCCACCTCATTGAAGGTCGTCAGCATTGCGGCAGTCGATTGCGCCTCGACCAGCCGCTCTGCAATCCGCGCGCGCAGACGGGTCATCGGCACGCGCCGTTCCTCGCGTGCGCCCATCGGCGCATCGGACCGTGCCGACGAAGCGGCGACAGCCGGCTTTGTCGCAATAGCCGTCTTTTCCTCGCCACGGGCGAGGTGCGCCAGCACGTCGGCCTTGGTAATACGCCCGTCACGGCCACTGCCCGTGATGGTGGACGCATCAAGCCCATGCTCTTCGACCAGCCGTCGAACGGAGGGAGCAAGTGGCTCATCGTGCTCAGCGGCAACCGCGGGCGCCTTCGCCGGTTCGGCTTTCGGTGGCGCCGCTTTCGACGACGTCGCCGCGGCTTCGCCTTCCTCGAGAATCGCAAGCAGCTGCCCGCTGGTCACGGTCGCACCGTCAGCGACCTTGAGTTCCTTGATCACGCCGGCCGCGGGCGCTGGCACCTCGAGAACGACTTTGTCGGTCTCGAGATCGACCAGGTTCTCATCACGACTGACGGCATCGCCGGGCTGCTTGTGCCAGGCCACCAGGGTTGCATCGGCCACCGATTCCGGCAGTTGGGGTACGCGGACTTCAATACTCATGGTTGTCACTTCTTCCTGCGGCCGTTCTCGCGAAGCCGGGAGGTTTCGCGGGCGGACTCTTCAGTGGTTGTCGCCGTAAGCGCAGCTGAGACCAGTCCGCGCTGCTGCTCGTTGTGCAGTTGCATGATACCCGTCGCCGGCGCGGCGGCTGGCTCGCGACCGGCGTACAGCAGGTCCTGTTTCGGCCCGATTCCTTCATGCAGGCGATGGCGGATCTGGTACCAGGCACCCTGATTCTGCGGCTCCTCCTGGCACCAGACAATTTCTTTTGCATGCGGGTAGCGGGCGATGACCCGCGCGAAATCATCGCTCGGGAACGGATAGAGCTGTTCAATTCGGACGATTGCGACATTTCGATCTTCCTCGGCACGGCGCTGTTCGAGAAGATCAAAAAAGACCTTACCGGAGCAGAACACGATGCGCTTGATGTCCTTGACCGGCAAATCGTCGATTTCATCGATCACATCGCGATAGTAGCCGCGCTGCAGATCCTCAATCGCCGAGACCGAGAGCTTGTGCCTGAGCAGGCTCTTCGGCGTCATCACGATCAGTGGCTTACGGAAATTGCGCAACATCTGGCGGCGTAACATGTGGAACATCTGCCCGGGCGTCGAGGGCACGCACACGGTCATGTTGTTCTCCGCGCAAAGCTGCAGGAAGCGCTCCAGCCTCGCCGAGGAATGCTCCGGTCCCTGGCCCTCGTAGCCATGCGGCAGGAACAGCGTCAGACCACAAATGCGGCCCCATTTCGCCTCACCCGAGCTGATGAACTGGTCAATGATCACCTGGCCGCCGTTGGCGAAGTCTCCGAACTGGCCCTCCCAGATCACCAGGCAGTTCGGATCGGTCGTCGCATAGCCGTATTCAAAGCCCAGCACGGCCTCCTCGGAGAGGAAAGAGTCGGTGACCCGAAACCTCGGCTGGCCCGCCTTGACGTGCTGCAGCGGGATATAGGTCTCGCCAGTAACCTGCTCGTGGCCGACTGCGTGGCGATGAAAGAACGTGCCACGGCCACTGTCCTGCCCCGTGAGACGGATTTCAAAGCCTTCATCCAGTAATGACGCATAAGCCATGGTCTCGGCGAAACCCCAGTCCACCATGACCTGGCCGGCCGCCATCTTCCTGCGTTCATCGACGATGCGTTGTACCTGCCGGTTCAGCTGGAAGTCTCTGGGATACGTTGTGACCCGCTCGGCCAGGGAACTCAGCACGGCCGGCTGCACGCCGGTCTCGACGATCTCGGACCAGTCGGCATCGTGAAACCGCGACCAGTCCACAGTGAACTTGTTCCCAATCAGTCCGATCACATCCCGCGCTTGCGGCTTGCCGTCGTCCAGTCCATCGCGATATTCATCGATCATTGCGTCGGCCTCGGCCGCCTCGATCGTGCCCTCTGCTTCCAGCCGGCTCGCATAGGTCTGGCGAGTGGTCGGCATTTTGCGGATCGTCGAATACATGACCGGCTGGGTCGCCGCCGGCTCATCGGCCTCGTTGTGGCCAAGCCGCCGGTAGCAAACGAGGTCAATCACTACATCCTTGCGGAACTTGGCCCGGTAGGCCACGGCCAGCCGGGTCGCGAAAAGCACCGCCTCCGGATCGTCACCATTGACGTGCAGGATCGGAGCCTCGATCATTTTTGCAACGTCACTGCAATACAGCGTGGAACGTGCGTCACGCGGGTCGCTCATCGTGAAGCCGACCTGGTTGTTGATCACCACGTGCACGGTACCGCCGGTGTAGAAACCGCGGGCCTGTGACATCTGCAGCGTTTCCATCACGACACCCTGGCCGGCAAACGCCGCATCGCCGTGAATCAGCACGGCCATCACTTCCTTGCCGGTCGCATCGGAGCGCCGCTCCTGACGTGCCCGTACCGAGCCTTCCACCACCGGATTGACGACTTCAAGGTGCGACGGGTTGAACGCAAGTGCAACGTGGACGTTGCCCGTGGGCGTACGGACGTCGCAGGAGAATCCCTTGTGATACTTGACGTCGCCCGACCCGCGCAGCTTGGCAAGGTCGTAGTCGCCTTCGAACTCCGAGAACAATTCCTTAGGCGACTTGCCCAGCACGTTGACCAGCACATTCAGGCGACCCCGGTGGGCCATCCCGATGTCGATATCCTTCACGCCGTGACCGCCACTGCTCTGGATCAGGTCGTTGAGCAGCGGAATCAGGCTGTCGCCCCCCTCCAGCGAGAATCGCTTCTGCGCTGGATAGCGTGTCGCGAGGTAGCGCTCCAGGCCCTCCGCCGAGGTCAGCCCCCAGAGGATGTTGCGTTTCTCCTCCGGCGCAAAATGCTGCTTGACCCGTCCGACCTGGAACTTCTCCTGCAGCCAGAGCCGTTCGGTCGCGTTGGATACGTGCGCGAATTCAGCGCCAATCGTTCCGCAGTAGATCTGCCTGAGCTGGGCGATGATGTCACGCAGCGTAAGACGCGGCTGGATCGCGGCATTGCGACTGCCGGTGTAGAACACCGTGTCGAGGTCGTCGTCGGACAAGCCAAGATAATCAAGACCCATCACCTTGGGAACCGGGCGGACCATCATGCCCAGCGGATCAATACTGGCGATCAGGTGCCCACGGTTAGCGTAGATCTGGATCAGGCGCGAGACCGCACCCTGCTTGGCCGAGCTGTCAACCACGGTGCCAGCGGTCACCGCCGGTGGCGCGAAAGCCGACCTTGGCAGTTTGGAGCGACGCGCGAGGTCCTCGACCACCGGACGGTGGGCGACGTCCGAACCGAGTCCCCCGAGTTCACGGAAGTACTCGCGCCAGCGTGGTGCGACCGACTCGGGGTCCCGCAGAAACCGCTCGTAGAGCTCCTCGACATAGGCGGCATTGCCGGCCGTCAAGGGGGTCGAAGGCAGCATCGCGGGCATATCGCTCATGGCTTCCCTGGGCAATTCTGGTTGCAGATAGGCCGACGACGCCTGTCGCCCGCCCCTTAGAGCGCCGAAGTGTAGCCAAAACGGGGCCCTGAGTCTCGCGGTTGCCCTCGACCCAAGTCTTTGTTTTCCTTGCCGTGAGGATGCCTGCCCGCCCGTCTCGCCGGTGGTAGCCCGAACGAAGGCCTGCGCACCGGCGTCGGAATTTCGCAGATCCGCGATGCCACCGTCGCACCGGCCGACGCTGTCGGGCCATGACTCCCGCAAGGCCCTGCCCAGGCTGCTGCCGCCCGATTCAGAGCGGGCCAGCCGATCAGATTCGCGGCTTACGGCCAGCGCAGCACATCCAGCCGAACCGGCTGCACAAACCGCCGACCGCCCCTGGTTTCGGTCCCCAGCGAATCGAATGCATGGCGCAGTTCGGCGTCGATCGCAGCGAGCTTTTGTGCGCGCGTCCCATCGACAGCGAGCAGACGTTGCCGCAGCGTGGGAAAGTCCGCATGCACGACTTCGGTCAGGAGCGTCACGCCCTGCGAGCGACTCAGCCACCGGTCCTCGACCGCCCGCCCGATGGCCGCCTGCGCGGCGGCGCGGACCATCGTCTCGTCGTCGATCAGCCGGGTGAGCTCGAAATTACTGCCCGACGTCAGCGGTTCAAACACGAACAACTCGCCATCCGGACGCGTCACTCGTCGCGCTTCCCGCAGCGCCCGGCCCATCATGTCGATGGGTACGTGGTGCAATGCGAACCGCAGGACGGTCGCATCGAATGCGCCATCGGCAAACGGGAGTGCCTGCGCAACACCGGCAACATAGCGTTCGTCAGCGACGAGGGTCGCCTTGCCGCATGATTCCAGCTGGCGGGCGGAACACTCAATTCCAGTGGCATGGGCGCCTCTGGCCGCCAGTTCGCGAACGAAACTGCCGTCGCCGCAACCGACGTCCAGGATGTTCGAGTCACCGAGAGCGAACCGCTCAGCGAGGGCGATGGCAAACGGGGACACGTTGGGTTTCAAGCTACTGCCCTGCCAGGTCGATCGAATTGACGAAGACTCGGCGCTGAACTTCAGATCGGCCGCAGCTGTTCCGCAACGCTGCGCGTCTTCTCAGTGACATGGGCGCCGGTATGCTGCGTGGTCTTTCGCTCAATGAGCATGATGTGACATTCGTGTTCGGCGATGGGATTGTGAAGCACGCCCCGTGGAACGATGAAGGCATCGCCTTCACCGAGGACGACGCGCCGGTCTTCCATTTCGATGGTCAACGAACCCTTCAGGACGTAAAAGAATTCGTCCTCGTTCTCGTGTCTATGCCAGGCCAGCGTACCTTGTACGCTGGCCACCTTGACATAGGAGTCATCGAGTTCCGCCACGACGCGCGGCGACCAGTGCTCGGTGAGTGTGGCTGCGAACTTCCCAGGCGAAATAACGTCGGGCATCAATTCAACTCCTTCTCGTTGGGGCACGGACGGACCGGGCAGCGTGTTACCGGCGCCGGCCCGCGAACAAGGGTTAACGGCGCACCGGGACGATGCATCGCTATCGGCATGATTATATCGGCCAAAAAAAGCGGGGCGCCCGGTCGATCAACTGGACTTCGCTTCCGAAACTGCGACAGACTGACCCTGAGTTCGTTTTCATGCCGGCATAATTCGGCCTGCCAGCCGGCGCGGACCTCGACTTTGAGGAGACAACAATGGCCAAGAAGACCACCGGGGCACGAAAGGCGATGCCCTCTACCCGGCTTCCGAAAGCGCCCAAGCCTTACCGTGACTTCGTAAAGCGTTATCCGGCACTCGCGAGCGCCTGGGAATCAATCAACGAAGCCGGTACGCACGGGCCAATTGACCCGCGAACCGCGCGACTCGTCAAACTCGCATCGGCCATGGGGGCGATGCGAGAGGGTGCAGTGCGTGCAGGCACCCGCAAGGCAGTTGCCGAGGGCATCCCGCTGGCGGAAATCGAGCAGCTGGTTCCTTTGACGGCAGCGACGATCGGCATGCCATCGGCCGTTGCCTGCTGGACCTGGATGCGCGACGCCGTTAAGCCGCGCCGGGGCTGACATCAAGCTCGCGCACCAACTGAAATCGTTGATTCGAAAGCCTGACGGCAGGCGCTCTCGAAAACCATCGCCCCGACCGGTGGAGCCGAAATCGAAGCGCCTTCTGTTCACAAGGGGACGTGGGTGAACCCGGTCCCATCCGAGGCGAGTAGACGAGCCGACAGACGCACTGAGTGCGAGGCAGCAAGGCTGCGTACCATCCGTTGGTGCAGGACAACGTGTTAACCGGGTGTCCGGAATACACGTTGATAAATCTGGCGCCCCGGGCAGGAATCGAACCTGCGACCTACCGCTTAGGAGGCGGTCGCTCTATCCACTGAGCTACCGGGGCGCGCGACCGAAGTTTAAGGGCGGCCGCGGCAAGATGCTAACCACAGCGCAGCAAACCTCCGCCACCTAAAGTCGCGTGGCAGCACTTTGCTCGCGAATGGCCTTGAACTCCGAACCGGCCTTCCACTGCGGCCAGCGTCTCGAATTGCCCAGGTCTTCGAGGATGAGAGTGAACAGCTCAATGTCCTGGGCCGCCCCGCGCAGGTCCCAGTCGGAGCTCCATTCGTCACAGGTCTGGTGATAACAACTGCCGATGTAATCGGCAATCCACTGGTCACCCGCTTCCCGGCCGCCAACGACCAGATCCGAGCCGCCGGCAATACCCATGATCAACAGTACGGGCACGCCACCCCGGGCCATCGAAAAGTGATCCGCACGATAGAAAAGCCCGTTCTCCGGCAGGTTCTCGGGTGTCACGGTTCGTCCCTGCGTGGCCGCGAATCGCGCGAGGTCATCCTCCAGCTCGCTCTGCCCCTCACCGACCAGGATCACATCGCGCGCCGGCCCTGCCGTCTGCATGATGTCCAGCGTCACGTTGGCGACCGTCTTCTCCAGCGGATAAACGGGATTAGCGGTGTAGGCGGCGGAACCCAGCAGCCCGCTTTCCTCGGCGGTCCAGGCGGCAAACACGACACTGCGCTCCAGCGGCGGCCCTTCTTTCAGGACTCGGGCAATCTCGAGCACACCGGCGATGCCGAGGGCGTCGTCGTTGGCACCGGGCCGCACGGTCCGGCCCGCCTCATCGGGCTCGCCGATGCCATACGCATCCCAGTGCGCAGAGGCCATGAGAATCTCGTCGGGACGTTTCGTGCCCGGCAGTATCGCAAGCACGTTGCTGCTGTCGAAGCGATCAACCGTCACGGACAGATCTGCGCTGAAAGTGACATTCTTCAGTTCGAATGCCGTGAAGTCGGGACTGCGGGCTCGTACACGAAGCTCATCGAGGTCATGCCCCGCCTCCGCCAGCACGGCGGTCGCCGCGTCCACGTGCAGCCAGCCCTGCAACATGACCGGTTCGGCCTTTGAATCCGCGCTGTCGACCGCATAGTTCTCTCCCGGCGACGAGGACGCCACGTTCCAGCCGTAGCCGGCGCCCTCGGTCTCATGAATGACCAGCGCTGCAGCTGCACCGCGTCGCGCGGCTTCCTCGAACTTGTAGGTCCAGCGACCGTAGTAGGTCATGCGGCGATTGCCGAAGCGCCCGGCAACGGGCTCGTCGGCTTCGGCGGCGAAATCCGGGTCGTTGACGAGGAACAAAGCGACCTTGCCTTTGAGGTCGATATCGCCGAAATCATCCCAGTCCCGCTCGGGCGCGTCGGCACCGAACCCGACAAACACGACCGGCGCATCGATCGCAATCATCTGGACCGGTCGAACCGTACTGACCTCGATGTTGGTCTTCTGCTCCAACGGGTATGGTTGACCGCCAACGTTGAACTTCAGCGTCGCGGGCAACTGCACCTGCGTGCGGACCATCGGCACGGTCTGTACCCAGGACCCGTCCTCGCCTCCGGGTTCAAGGCCGAGCCCGGCAAACTGGTCGATGATGTATTGAACGGCTTTCTTTCCACCGGGCGTTCCGGGCGCACGGCCCTCGAACTCATCCGATGCGAGTGCTTTGACGATCGCGGAAAGTCGCCCGGTGTCGATTCGGGGCTTCGCTTCCGCTGCCGACGACTGAGCGCTTTCAGCAAAATTCGAGCCTTTGTTGGGCTCCGCCTCACGGGCTCCACAGGCCGTCACGGCCATATAAATCACCCCGACCAGCAGCACTCGGTACAGCATTCGGATTCTCCGACCAGTTTCAATGAATAAAGGGTACAGGATCCATCTTCTCCGCGGCGGGCACGGTGGGCTGATGCGGTTGATGCGTCTTCGAAAGTAAACGGCGTCGCCGGCAGCAACGGCTGCCTGGAGACGGGCAAGCCGACCCAATGCCCCCACCCAGTGTGTTGGGGCGCAGCGTTTCAGCCAACAGGTACTTTCATGAGAAGATTGCGAAATTGACTCTGATCAGCTCACAACCACCCAGAGGAACGTTCCGGATGCGCCCTGCAAAGACCCTCATCGGCCTGGCCGGCTCACTGTTGCTGGCGTTTTCGAATCTCGCGATCGCCGAACCGACCGCCGCCGAGCCGGTTCGTTACTACTGGGACCTCAGCGACCTGTACCCGACAGAGCAGGCCTGGGAGGCGGCACGCGCGACGCTCGATGTCAGGGTCAAGGCCCTGGAGACACTCAAGGGCACACTGGGTGACAGCCCGGCCGCGATGCTGCGCGGCCTGACGGAAGTCTCCGATACGTACAAAGAGGCGGCTCGACTCTATGTCTACGCCGGCCTGAAACGCGACGAGGACCAGCGTGACGCCGCGGCCCAGGAACGATTCGGGCAGGCGCGCGCGCTTTATGCCAACGCCGAACAGGCCACTTCCTGGAGCGCCCCGGAGATTCTCGCGTTGGGCGCAGACAAGGCGGAGCGCTTCCTTCGCGAGGAGCCAGGGCTTTCGCGATTCGAATTCCAAATTCGCGATACGTTGCGCCAGGCACCGCACACGCTCTCGACCGAGGGCGAAGACATCCTCGCAAAGGCCAGCCTGGTTGCGGGCAGCCCCGGCGAGATTTATCAGATGTATGCCAATGCCAGCATCCCCTGGCCGACCGTGACGCTGTCCGACGGCAGCGAAGTGAAACTCAACCAGGCGGCCTATTCGCGCTACCGCTCGGCGCCCGACCGCGATGATCGCAAGCTCGTGTTCGACACTTTCTGGGGGCGCTGGAAGGAGTACGCAAACGGCATGGGCGCAACGCTGAACGCCGAGGTGCAGTCAAACGTCTTTGAGGCACGAGCACGGAAGTTTGATACGGCCCTGCAGCAGAACATGTTTGCCGACGCCCTGCCTCCGGAGATTTACGGCACGCTCGTCGATCAGGTCAACGGGGCTTTGCCGGTTTTTCATCGATACCTGCGGCTGCGTGGGCGCATGCTGGGTATCGACGCGCTCGCTTACTACGATATCTATCCAGCGCTGATCCAGGCCGATACCGGCGCATTCGACCTCGATCGCTCGAAGCAGATCACGTTCGAGGCACTCAAGCCCTTCGGCGATACCTACCTGTCGCTGTTGCGCGAAGGTCTCGACAAGGACTGGATGCACAGTCACCCGCAGGAAGGCAAGGCAACCGGTGCTTACGTCAACGGTGGTGCCTATGACGTGCACCCCTATGTGCTGCTGAACCACAACGACGACTACCAATCGCTCACGACCTTTGCTCACGAGTGGGGGCACGCGGTTCACACGATGCTGGCCGCTAAGAACAACCCCTGGGAGACCTACGACTACTCGACCTTTCTCGCCGAGATGGCCTCGACCATCAATGAGATCCTGCTGCAGGAGTACATGATCGCGAACGCCAGGACGAAGGAAGAGAAGCTCTTCTATCTCGGCGGCGCGCTGGAGGCGATTCGCCTGACGGTATTCCGGCAGACCATGTTCGCCGAGTTCGAGCGCACGATTCACGAGGCATCGGAGCGCGATGAACCGCTCACCGGCGCGAACATGACAGAGAAATACCTCGAGCTGCTGCGCAAGTACCACGGCGAAGCGGCCGGCGTCATGAAAATCGACGACCTGTACGGCATCGAGTGGGCTTACATCCCGCACTTTTATTACGACTACTACGTTTATCAGTACGCGACGTCGATGTCGGGGGCCGTCTGGTTCGCCAACCAGTTCCTCAAGGGCGATGAGAAGGTGCGCGATGCGTTCATTCGGGTACTGAGCGCCGGTGGGTCCGACTACCCGCACAACATCCTGCTCAATGAGGCGGGACTCGACATGCGGAAACCCGATGCCTACCAGGCCGCCTTCACCCGCATGAACGATCTGATGGATCGCATCGAAGCGCTGCTGGACGAATAGGGTCCCGGCGCCCGTCCGGTTGGTTCGGAAAACGCTGTCGAGACCCCGGAGAATCCCGGTTTTGACTCAGCCGGACTGTCGTGCGGCGGCGGCCAACGCGGCCGATGCATGGACTGCGTGCCTCACCGCCGTCATTTCCGCGATGATCGATACGGCGATCTCCGGCGGTGTCGAACCACCGAGCGGCAGGCCCACCGGGCCGCGCAGGCGCGCAATCTCCTCAGCCGTGACGTCCAGTTCGAGCAACCGGGCACGTCGCGCCTCGTTGCTGCGCCTCGACCCGAGAGCGCCGATATAAAAAGCCGGCGTCCTCAGTGCCTCCATCAGGGCCATGTCATCGAGTTTCGGATCGTGCGTCAATGCAAGAACCGCGCAATGGGCGTCGACCTTCATTGCATGGACCTGGTCATCCGGCATCAGGGTCGACAATGTTGCGTTTCCTTTGTTCGCCCAGCCCTCGTGATACTCGGGCCTCGGATCGCAAATAATGACCCGATAGTCGAGCATCAGGGCCATCGATGCCACGTATCTCGACAACTGGCCGGCGCCTATCAGCAGCAAACGGTAACTTGGCCCGTGAACGATATTGAGCTGGCGGCCGTCAAAGGTCAGCCGCTCGCGCTCACTGGACTCGCTGATCAGCACCTGGCCCGTCTCGATGTCCAGGCGCCGTTCGATGCTGCGCCCGGACTTCAGGCCGACAAGAAGCTCTTGCAACCATGCCCTGCCGGCCAGCGGCTCCAGGACGATTTGTACCGTTCCGCCGCAGGGCAGGCCGAAGCGTTGCGCCTCCTCGGCGTTGGCCCCGTAGACCGTGAGTGACGGAGTCTGTACGTCCAGTTCGCCCCGCTGCAGTCGATCGATCAGGTCGTCTTCGATGCATCCCCCGGACAATGACCCAGCCACCTGCCCATCGTCGCGAATAATCATCAGCGAACCGGGCGGCCGCGGCGAAGAACCCCATGTCTTGACGACGGTTCCAAGCGTCACCTGGTGACCGCTCTCCAGCCAGGCCAGTGCAGTGCTCACCACGTCGAAATCCATGCCGTTCACGTTCTGCTCTCCAGGTACGCCGCAACCCGGGTGCCGTCAGGTTGCCGCATAGGTAACCAGCCGATCATCACTCTGGGATGCGTGAAGCGCCGCGTTGAAGGAGACGATGGTGCGCTCTCGTTCGCCGACACACGGCAGCGCATGATGCACAAGGTGCGAGGGAAACACGACAGGCAAAACTCTTTCGGACTAGGCTGACCGGGTTCGCCTGCGACCGGCCGAGCCGGCTTTGCGCTTCGATTTTCGGGCTGAGGATTTCGTCCCGGCCGCCGACCTGGCGGACGCCTTCCTGGGGCCACTGGGACGCTTCGGTGCATTGGCCTCTTTTTCGCTCTGCATGACCTCCAGCACCAACCGGCCGGATCCCTCCATATAGTGGATGAAGCGGTCGAACTCATCATCGCTGAGTTCGCGGAGAACATCGTGCTGCCGGTACAGGTTCAGGAATCGCCTTTCGCGTTCGTACTCTCTGGGAATGGCAGTTATTCCCCACTGCTCCATGGTCTTTTCAAGCGCGGGATTGTACGTGCGCATGAATTTGAGCACGAAGGGAATCGGATCGTGCCGCGCAAGCAGCGATGCACCGCGCAGCATGGGCTCGAGCGGCATGATCGACTCGCCGCTTTCGATTTTTTCCAGTACCGACCGGTCCCTCAGACCCAGGCTCTCGGACAGGTCCTGAATTGACAATCCCGCCGTCTCGCGAGCATCGCGCAGGAAGTGACCGGCCTCCGCCATGGCGTCCAGTCGCTCGGGCTCTAACTGGTTGAGCACGGTCCTGGACAGCCAGTTCTCACCAAACATGGCCGTCATGGCCGCCGCCGATCGTGCCAGTTCAACGGTGCCGCCGGCGACCTGGCCCGTCAGCCTCCCGAGGTGCTCGAGAAGCGAATCCTGCTCCTTTTTCTTACTCGCCATGAGCTGAGTATAGGGCTCCCTGCGACTGCCCGGTAGCCGAGGCCGGAAGGGGCAGATCAGCCAGGAAGGCGCTGAGGCAGCGGGCTCGCTCTGCGGCCGCGCCAGCCAAAGCGTATCGCCTCCACAGGACGATACGATTTCAGCCAGATAAGTGGTGGAGCGGAGGAGGATCGAACTCCCGACCTTCGCATTGCGAACGCGACGCTCTCCCAGCTGAGCTACCGCCCCACACGAGGGCGCGCATTGTAGCACCGGCCTGCCCGACCGCAAGGGCGCAAAAGACCTTCAAATTGCGCACTTCAAGCTCCAGGCCGATCCGGTGCAGTGGAATCCTGTGGTCAGCGACTCACATCGCCGCCGGAGTTTCAAGGACCCGCAGATGGCTTCCCTGGCCGCATTGCACTGGATTTTCACCGGCCACCCGTGGCTCAGAACTCCCCCACCCGCACGCTTCAGCAGGCAACGGAGTAAAGCTACTTGCCAAAGGCAGGCCGGCAGCCACAAGCCGTCCGTGATTGCGGCTCGTTCACACCGCGTGCGTCGAACGCATTGGCGTTGCCGTAGCAGCGGACTGCGCTCATTGCATCTCCGGTCTTCCCGACCGCAATGCCGCGGTCCGGATCTGTATCATGCACCCCATGGACATACGGATTCGCCCAGCGAGGGCCGCTGATCTCGATACGATTGTGCGCTACAACCAGGCAATTGCGCAGGAGTCAGAGGAAAAGCAACTCGACGACGGAATATTGCGCGCAGGCGTCTCAGCCTTGCTTGCCGACCCGTCCAAGGGGCGGTATTTCATCGCTGAAGCCGGCGGCGCGACGGTGGGTCAAACCATGATTACCTTCGAGTGGAGCGACTGGCGCAACGGTCTGTTCTGGTGGATACAAAGCGTCTATGTCGAACAAACCGCCCGCCGCCAGGGCGTTTTCAGTGCCCTTTTCGATCATCTGAGCGATATGGCCCGCCGCGATCCGACCGTTTGCGGCATCCGCCTTTACGTCGAGCGTGAAAACTCGCGTGCCCAGCAGACGTACGCGCGATGCGGACTGGAGACCACGGGATACCAGGTCATGGAAGTCGACTACTCGGGCGCGGTGCGCCACCAATGATCACTTGCCGGAGAATTCCATGCTGAAAAACGGTGTGACCGCTCCCGAATTCAAACTGCACGACCAGGACGGCGAAGTACATACGCTGAAGTCCCTGCTCGCCGACGGGCCACTGATTCTTTATTTTTACCCGGCCGACTTCACGCCCGGTTGCACCAAGGAAGCCTGCAGCTTTCGCGACCTGCACACGGATCTGTTGAAGGCACGACTGCGGGTGGTCGGCGTCAGCCCCCAGGGCAGCGAGTCGCACCGGCGTTTTGCCGACAAGCACGACTTGAACTTTCCCCTGCTGGCAGACCCGGAGAAGAAGGCCGTGAAGGCCTATGAACTCGATGGCCCACTCGGTATCGGTGTCCGGCGCGGGACTTATCTGATTGGCAAGGACGGGAAAGTTAAAGACTCAGTGCTGGCCGACCTGCGGATTGGCGCTCACGAAGCATTCGTTAAGAAGGCGATTTCGATGGGCGCAGAGATCTGAAATAACTATATATAATAGTTATCTGCCGAACTTTTATAAAAAATAAATCAGGTTTTTTCGGGCCCGGAAGACTCGCTGGACGGCGGATAGCTGAGATAGAAGATGCGGTCCTCGGCCGGCCGACCCAGGACGATCACTCGAATACCGCCAAAATCGTCCGTGTCAGCATGGGCGGCAACACCCAGAAGCGCCTTAGCGAGCGTATCGATCTGGGTCCGACTGCCGACCACAGCGACGTACTGCCCCAGATGCTGGCGGTTTACGCGCCCCGGCAGGTCTTCCCAGTCGCTGTCGGCGAGCAGGTTAATCGGCAACTTGAACTGATTGGCAATTGGGGCCGCCGTCTGCTGTGCCGGGCGGCCGTCCGAAGCATAAATGTGATCGATCGGTTCCTCGCCGAGCATACGCGACAGGTACTCGCCCAGGCTCGCGGCGCTTCTCTGGCCCGTTTCTGTCAAGCCCGGATCGCTGGACGCCGATTCGCTGTCTGCTTGATTGAGCAGGATAACGACGGTCGTATGGGCCCGGGAATGACTCCAGTATGCACCGGCCGCAGTCGCTGCACCGATCAGCAGCAGCAGTGCCAAAGGCAGCAGCAGGGAGCGCGGCGGCAGACGGACAGGCTGTTCAGACATAACGGGATGATATTCGCTCAGGGCAGCGGGCGGCGAAATGTGTCGAATCCAGCGGTCGCATGCTCGGTAAAGTCCCCAGCGCTGGCGCCGCGCTCAATGAATAGCGCCGCCAGATCCAGGCGCTCTGCCATCTCGAGACCCGCCACGGGACCGAGCACCATCAGGGCCGTGGCATAGGCGTCGGCGAGCATGGCCGACGCGTGAACCACGGTGACGGAGGTGAGCCGGTGCGTCACCGGTCGCCCGGTCCGCGGGTCAATCGTGTGCGAGATGCGCTGATCGTCGAGGACGCGGAAGTCCCGGTAGTCACCGGATGTCGATACACCGACATCGTCAAGCTCGATGATCGCGTATGGCCGTCTCTCGGCGGGCAATGGTGCCTCGATCGCAACCCGCCAGGCCCGACCTGCCGGACTGGCCCCACCAGCGAGGACCTCGCCACCGATCTCGATCAGGTAGTTCGACGCGCCCATCGCGCGAAATCGCCCGGCGATCAGGTCGACCGCGTAACCCGGTGCAATCGCACCGACGTTGACGCGCAGCCCGGCTGCAAGCTTGCGCGCTGACCGTGGGGCTGAACGCAATTCAAGTCGCTCGTGACCGACCGTCGCCAGTGCGGCCTCGATGTCCTCATCGGCGGGAGCGCCGGCATCCGGATCGTAAGACTCCCCGAACCCCCAGAGGCGAACAAGCGGGCCAACCGTCACGTCGAACGCACCCCCCGTCTCTCGCGACACGCGTTGTGCGGCAGAGAGCACCTCGTACAAGGGCTGCGAGATCTCAAACCAGTCGTTCGCCGCGTGTGAATTCAGCGCCGTGATCTCGGAATCCGCGGCGTAGGTGGAAAGGTGGGTGTCTATTGAGTCGAGAATCTCGTCGACGACGTCCTGGAGATCCGCCGGGCTCACGCCCCGTGGCCGGGCGCCGACCGATATGTTGTAGGTCGTTCCCATGGTCTCGCCATGCAATTGCAAGGCTTCAGGCGTGCGGGTGCAGCCCGTCAACGCCGCCAGAAGCATCAGCGCGACCAGACCGGCCAGCTGATGCCTGCCTTCCGCGCGGCGCCATTTTCGTTTTCTCAATGCCACTGTCCTTCTCGCCCCAACGGGTAAGGATCAGCCTTTTCAGCGGCACAGGTAAAGTCCCAGCATCTTCCTATACGCCTGACCTCACCGTAGTCATACAAAAAACCCGGAAGATCGACTCGCAGCGCTACCGTCGGAAATTTAGCCCACAGCGACGGAGCAGCTCGGAATGAGACGATACGCGGGCCCCGGCGAGCCACCCATCGACCGCACGGAGCTTCAAGAACCCGCGCCTGCGGTCCGGGAATTCTCGGATCGCCGACGATCAGGCCCTCGCCGGCCAGGGCCGCTCTGTGGCCCGGCCGTTCAGACGGTCCGCAATTCGCTCAGGTTCGCGAGGCGTCGAAGATCGACTGGATCGCGCTGTTCAAGGCCGCGTTGAACTCGTCCGCCGACTGCTGCGCGGTCAGGCCTTCCGTCAGCGCACGCGAGAAACTCGCAATCATCCCGTTGTTCTCGGCAAGCCTGCGATTGGCCTCGTCGCGCGGATAACCGCCCGACAGCGCGACGACGCGCACCATGTTCGGATGTTCCTGCAGTTCCCTGTAGAAGTTGGGTTCTTCCGGCAGCGTGAGCTTGAACATCACGCGCTCATCCGGTCCGAGCTTGTTCAACTGCGCAAGCAATTCATGCCTCAGGATGGCTTCTGCCCTGGCCTTGTCAGGCGCATTGATGTCGATCTCCGGCTCGATGATCGGTACCAGACCGGCCGCCATAATCTGCTTGCCGATCTCGAACTGCTGGGCTACGACCCGGGCAATACCGTCGGGGTTAGCTGACTTGATGACCGAGCGCATCTTGGTACCGAAGACGTTCTGCGACTTGGCCTTGCTGAGCAGGTCGGCCAGATTGGGAATCGGCTTCATCAGCTGGACGCCGTCGGCCTCCTCTGCGAGGCCTTTGTCGACCTTGAGAAACGGCACGACGTGTTTTACTTCCCAGAGGTAACGCGCCGAGTTCTTGCCCTCGATCTCCCGATCTAATGTGTTCTCGAAAAGTATCGCGCCGAGGATCCGATCGCCGTTGAAGACGGGGCTGGTGACGATCCGTTTGCGCATGTCGTGAACAACGCCGAACATTTCTTCGTCGTTGCTGTAGGCGTCCTCACCGATGCCATAGAGTTTCAATGCCTTGGGCGTGCTGCCGCCGCTCTGGTCCAGCGCCGCGATAAAGCCGTCCTGCTTGCGCACCTTGTTCATCTGATCGTCATGGACAGACATCAAGTTCCCCTGTTCCTGAGTGGATTGAATCACCCGTGGACGGTCCGATCCGCCCCGGCACCTCGATATTCTAACATCGGAAAGCCCGCGGGTCGGGGCGGCCCCGCACGGCATCGCATGACCCGTTCAAAGCAATTGCTGCTGCGGTGAGAGCACTCCGTTGATGGCGAATACTTCCATCGCCAGCTCGGCGTCGGCAACGCTGATCGGCCCCGCATTGCGCGACGCCGGATCAATGCAGAATCGCTCGAGCGTGGCCCGATCCAGGCTGGCCAGACCGCGGAAGCGCTGTGCCGCAAAATCGGCTACACCGCGGTCTCGTAACTGCCTGCACACCGACTGAAGTTGCGCTTCGCTGAATGCCAGTACCGGTGATTTCATTTCCCTGGCGCTCACCTCGCCGAACGGCGCGCGGACAATCATTACGTGACCGCGATCCAGCAGGGGGCGCATCCAGCGGTAGAAAAACATCAGCAACAGCGCGCTGCAATGGATGCCATCGGCGTCCGGGTCGGTCAGCAGCAGGACCCGCTCGTATCGCAACTTCTGCGGATCGAAGCTCGCGCCCCAGCCGGCGCCGAGCACGTCGGTCAGCGCCATGAGCAACGGGTTGGCCGCGACCTTGCGGTCGGGGGCACGCACGGCATTCAGAGGCTTTCCCTGCATGGGCAGCACGGCCTGGAACGTCGAATCACAGGCCTGCGCGACGGTTATCGCGGCGGAGTCACCCTCAACGACGAACAATTCGGCGCCTGAATCCGGGCCATGCACCCGGCAGTCGCTGAGCTTGGGCTGAGCTTTGGGGAAATGCACGAAAGACTGCCCGTCCGCTTATGACCTGAATAATTCCGGGACAGTTTACTTGTCTCGAAGCGTACCAAGTTCAATGCCGGTCAACAGACCGGGGATAGGCAAACTGTCCACGAACTGACCGGTGGCTCCGTCCACACACCCTGCCCCGGTAAACGAATACGGGCCCACAAGGGGCCCGTCATCGTTGACTGGCGGAGAGGGTGGGATGATTCGCACGCCAGGCGTGCTCACCCCTCAAGGGGGCCGCTCGCTCACGAACGCTCGCTGCGCGTTGTCTCGGCCGTAAATCGGCCTCGGCTCGAACCCGGTGGCTCCGTCCACACACCCTGCCCCGGTAAACGAATACGGGCCCACAAGGGGCCCGTCATCGTTGACTGGCGGAGAGGGTGGGATTCGAACCCACGAATACCCATAAGGTATTACTGGAATTCCAGTCCAGCGCCTTCGACCACTCGGCCACCTCTCCGGCTCGAAGGGCCCGAGAGCCTACACGTTCAGCCGGATGCGATAAAGTCCCTCAGGGCAGTTCAACCCCCGCCTCCCGCATCGCGGCCTCGACCCGTGGGCGCATCGGCTCGGCGAGTTCGGTCATCGGCAGGCGAATACCGGGCCCGATCAGCCCCAGGCGCTGAACCGCCCATTTCACCGGGATCGGGCTCGATTCGAAGAACATGGCCCGGTGCAACGGCATCAGCTGTTCGTTCAGTTGTCGCGCCCGCTCATGGTCACCGGCCAGCGCAGCGGCGCACATTTCGTGCATGATCCGGGGCGCCACGTTTGCGGTCACGGAAATGACGCCCTGCGCGCCGACCCGCATCAGGTCCGCCGCGGTCGGGTCATCGCCGCTCAGCAGCAGGAAATCGGGTCCGGTCAGCCTTAGCACCTCCGCGCCCCGAGCCACCTGTCCGGTCGCCTCCTTGACGCCAACGATGTTGCGGCGCTCCGCAAGCCTCGCAATCGTCTCCGGGAGCAGGTCACAGGCCGTACGCGAGGGCACGTTATAGAGGATGATCGGCAGGCTGACCGCCTCCGCAATGGCACTGAAGTGGCGGTAAAGGCCCTCCTGCATCGGCTTGTTGTAGTAAGGGGTGACCAGTAACAGGGCATCGGCCCCAGCCTCCCGGGCTACCTGGGACAGGGCCACGCTCTTTACCGTGCCGCTGGTTCCGCTGCCGGCGATCACCGGAATCCGCTCGCCCAGCTTTTCTTTGGCCGTCCGCACCAACATGGCCAGTTCAGCCTGCTCGAGGACCGGCGACTCCCCGGTTGTGCCGCCGACCACGACCGCATCGGTGCCCTGCTGCAGGTGAAATTCCAGCAGCCTGTCCCACGCCGCGAGGTCAATGGCGCCGTCGGTGCGCATCGGCGAGACCAGCGCCGGTATGCTGCCCTTGAACATCGGGATCCCTCAATTGCTCAGCTGCGGATGCTACGCAAGCGCGGCCACGGCAGGCAAGGCGAACCGGCGTACCGCTTCGACGCCCGCCCGGCTACACTTGTCAGATAAAGACGCCCATGAAACAACTAATCGCCATCAGCGCCATCGGCAATGACCGCACCGGACTGGTCTACGACCTGACCCGGGTGGTCGTCGACTGCGGCGGAAACGTTCACGAGAGCCGGATGACCGCACTTGGCAACGAGTTCGCGGTCCTGCTGCTTATCTCAGGTAACTGGCACACGCTGGCCAAGCTGGAAGAAGAAATCCAGAAGCTCGGGGAATCCAGCGGCCTGACCGTCGTGACCCGACGCACGGAGGAGCGTGCGCCGCGCACTGACATGACGTCCTACAGCGTGGACGTCGTGTGCCTCGATCAGCCAGGCGTGCTGCATGCTCTGGCGGGTTTCTTCGCGGTGCGCGGGATCGACATCGGCGATATCAGTACCCGAGCCTACAACGCGGCCCACACCGGTGCGCCGATGTTTTCGCTCTACATGGCAGTCTTTCTGCCCACCCAGGTGCATATCGCTGCGTTGCGGGAAGAATTCATGGACCTGTGTGACCAGCTCAATCTCGACGCCATTCTCGAACCCATCAAGGCCTGACCAACGATGCCAGACAAGAAAGCCACCCTCGACAAGAAAGTCCCTGCGTTTTCCGTGCCGGCCACCGGCGAGTCCCCGTGGAAGCTCTCCGGCGCCCGCGGCACCAAGCTGGTGGTGTATTTCTACCCACGCGATAACACCTCGGGGTGCACGGCGGAAGGACAGGCCTTTCGCGACCTTTACCCGAAGTTCAAGCGCGCAAAGACTGAAATCGTCGGCGTCTCACCCGACACGCTTGCATCGCACGAGAAGTTCAAGGCGAAGCAGGAATTCCCTTTTGAACTGTTGTCGGATGTCGATCACAAGGTGTGCGAGCTGTTCGACGTGTTCAAGGAAAAGAGCATGTACGGACGCAAGTACATGGGCGTCGAACGAAGTACGTTCCTGATCGATGAGCAAGGCGTATTGCGGCGCGAATGGCGCAAGGTGAAGGTCGCCGGCCATGCTGACGAGGTTCTAGCCGCCGCGAAGAGCCTCTGATTCAGCCTGATTTTTCTGTACGACCCCGGAGTCCAGGACTTGCCGACCCGAAAGCGCGCCGAACCGCATCGAATTTTCGTGCTTGACACCAACGTGCTGATGCACGATCCGACGGCCATCTTCCGGTTTGAGGAGCACGACATCTTTATACCGATGATCGTGCTCGAGGAACTCGACGCCGGAAAGAAAGGCATGTCCGAAGCAGCCCGCAATGTCCGCCAGGTGAGCCGCTTCCTCGATGAGCTGATGCTCAATTCGTCCAAGCGCCAGATCGACAAGGGGCTTGACCTGCCCTCCGCCGGCTACGTGCCCGGTGGCAAGAAGCCTGCCAGTGGCCGCCTCTTTTTCCAGACTCACCAGTTGCGTGCCGGGCTTCCCGATACCTTACCGGGCAACGGTGCCGACGATGCCATTCTCGCCAATACGCTGGCGCTGCAGCTCGAACACCCCAAGGCTCGTGTCACGCTGGTCTCCAAGGACATCAACCTGCGCATAAAGGCGGCGATCATCGGGGTCAATGCAGAGGACTACTACAGCGACAAGACGATCGAAGATGCCGACCTGCTCTATACGGGAAAGGCCGAACTCCGCAGTGGATTCTGGGACGAGGCCGGCTGCAAGCTGGATTCCTGGCACGAAGAGGGACGTACACATTACCGCGTGTGCAACAGGCAGGCCGCCGACTGGGAGCCAAACCAGTTTGTCTACGATCAGGACGAGGGCGGCTTTGAGGCGATCGTTCGAAAGGTCGGGGATGAAACGGCGGAACTCGAGGTGCTGCGGGATTTCCGTAAGGAGCGTCACGGCATCTGGGGCATCTGCGCCCGCAACCGGGAGCAGAATTTTGCTTTCAACCTGTTGCTTGACCCGAACATCGACCTGGTTACGATTCTTGGCCCCGCCGGAACTGGCAAGACCCTGCTGACGCTGGCCGCAGGTCTGGTCCAGACGCTGGAAACCAACCAGTTCAACGAAGTGATCATGACCCGCGTCACCATCCCGCTTGGGGAAGACATCGGCTTCCTGCCCGGCACCGAAGAGGAAAAGATGGAACCCTGGATGGGTGCCCTGATGGATAACCTGGAGGTCCTGACCCAGAGCCAGGAAGGCGGGAGCTGGGGCCGGGCGGCGACCAACGACCTGCTGCGCAATCGAATCAAGATCCGCTCACTGAACTTCATGCGCGGCCGGACTTTCCTGAACCGATACATCATTCTCGACGAGGCGCAGAACCTGACCCCCAAGCAGATGAAGGCCATCGTGACCCGCGCCGGGCCGGGGACCAAGCTCGTGTGCCTCGGAAATATCGCACAGATTGATACCCCCTATCTTTCGGAGACGACTTGCGGGCTAACCTACCTTGTCAACCGATTTCGCGGCTGGGCCCACTACGGGCACATTACGCTGATGCGCGGCGAGCGCTCGCGGCTGGCCGATTTTGCATCGGAGACGCTCTAGCCGATCCGCAACACTGCGTCCTCGCGAATGAACCCGGCGGGCTCTGAGCGGTCCAATCGACACATGCCGAATCGCCCTAAATCAAGAACCATCAGTATCCTCGCCGGCTGGATGGCGACGGGCTGGCTGTGGCTCCCCTCTCCCGTGCTCGCTCAGGCGCACCCCGAAGCCCATGACCAGTTGCCGGAAATGGGTACCGCCGCGCAATCTACGCTCAGCCTCGAGGACGAGTACGCCATCGGCCGAATGGTGATGCGGGGGCTGCACGATTCAGGCAGCGTCCTGGAAGACCCGGAGGTGGGCGAATACCTGCAGTCTCTGGGCCTGCGGCTGTCCAGCCAGGCGCAGGATGGCAATCGGCGTTTCAATTTCTTCCTGATACGCGACCCGCAGATCAACGCATTTGCGCTTCCTGGCGGGTTTATTGGTGTCCACTCGGGGCTGGTGATGGAGACGTACTCCGAAAGTGAGCTCGCCAGCGTGCTTGCTCACGAAATCGCCCACGTTACACAGCGACACATTGCACGTGGCATCGAGAGCAGTACGCGCACCAACATGGTCTCGACGGCTGCAATGCTTGCCGCGATCCTGCTCGGATCCATTGCCGGTGTCAGCGGCGATTTGACCATGGGTGCGATCACCGCCGCCCAGGGACTGGCGGCACAGTCGCAGATTAATTTCACGCGCCAGAACGAGTACGAGGCGGACCGCATCGGTATCGGGATCCTCGCGAGTTCAGGATTCGACCCGAACGCAATGCCGGCGTTCTTTGAGACCATGGGGCGACGCACTCAGCTCGGGCCGCAGGCAATGCCCGAGCTGTTGCGCACCCACCCGGTCACCAGTGCCCGGATCGCCGAGTCCCGGAGCCGCGCCGCCCAGTACCCGGCCGTGTTGTCGCGTGAAGGCAGCAGTTACGCGCTGATGAAGGAGCGGATTCGGGTCTTGACGACCCCGGATGGAAAGGACCCGCGCAGCTATTACGAGTCGCTGAACCCGAACACGGCCGACGCCTCGGTTGCAGAACTCTATGGCCAGGCGATCGCCCAGATCATGGTTGGTGATGCGTCGCAGGCGATTCCGCAGCTGCGACGACTCGTCGATGTTTACCCCGAGCGGCTTCAGTTCCACACGGCGCTCGGACAGGCCCAGCTCGCCGCGGGCGACATCGAAGGCGCGCTGACGACGCTGGAGCGCGCACGTAAGCTATCGCCGCGCAATGTGCCGGTGACCGTGCGCTATGCAGATGCCTTGATGCGGGCCGGCCGGCCAAAACGTGCGCACGAGGTCCTGCTCGACTTGTTCAACACAGTGCCGCCGAATCGTGAGCAGATCCGTCAGACGGCGATTGCGGCCAATGCGGCGGGCGACGTGGCCGATGCGTACTCCTATATGGGCGAGTACTACATTGCCGGCGGCGACCTGATGCTGGCAATCAACCAGTTCGAACTGGCGCTGTCCGTGCCGAACATCTCGGACGTTCAGCGCGCTCGATTCGTGGCCCGAATCGACGAACTTCGCAAGGCCATACCGAAGAACCGCGGCCTGTTCCAGCGCGGCGAACCGGATGACGGACCGCCGGAGCAGAGCGGTTCGAAAAACCCGGACAACCGGCCCTGAGGAGTGCTGATAGGCAAAAGTCCGCGTTAGGACTGTAGAATCGCGCGTTCTACGGCCAGTCAGTGGTCCGGAGTTCCTGATGCCCGCTTTTGACTTCCACATCGCCCGGCCGTTGCTGCTGCTCATCGCAATGGCTTTCCTCAGCGGTTGTGCCAGCACAGCCGAACGTACCCCAGGCGACCCGCTGGAACCGATGAACCGCGGCATCCACGCTTTTAACGACGGTCTTGACCGTGCGATTCTGAAACCGACTGCGAAGGCCTATGTGAAGGTAACGCCGGACTGGCTGCAGACCGGCGTCGATAACTTCTTCAACAACCTCTTCTACCCGACTACGATCGTAAACCAGTTGCTCCAGGGGAAAATCCGCCTGGCCGGCCAGGACACACTGCGACTGGTGCTGAACACGATCTGGGGTCTCGGCGGTGTGATCGATGTCGCCACGCCGAACAATCTGCCGATTCACGACGAGGATTTCGGGCAGACGCTCGGCTGGTGGGGCGTGCCTCCCGGCCCGTACCTGGTCATCCCGCTACTGGGCCCGGCCAATATCCGCGATACGCCTTCGCGTGTCGCCGACAGCTTCCTGCAGCCGTTCTACTGGTACGACTCGGGCAACGAACGCTGGTTCTCGCTGGCCCTGCAAACGGTCAACCGGCGCGCACGGTTGCTGCCTCTCGATGCCACGCTCGACGGCGTCTACGATCAATACGCTTTCATACGCGATGCATTCACGCAGCGACGTCAGTTCGTGATCTATGACGGCAATCCGCCCGAAGAACCGCTGGATGAATTCGATGAGTTTGATGAGTTCGATGAGTCCGAATTCGAAGACCCGGCGCCCGAGGATGTCGGGCCGGGCGAATCCGGGGCGTCGGACCCGGTCCGGCAAAAGCCTTAGCCGTCTCAGCGACCGAGTAACAGGTCTTCGATTCCGGATATCCGGGCAATCGCAAGCATCTGCGGCGGAATATCCGTGTACACCACGCTGGCCGCTCTTCGGCGTGCCTCGGACAGCCATTCCACCAGCACCGCAATGCCGGCGCTGTCACCGTCCTCAATGGCCCCCAGGTCCAGTTCCCAGGCCGAAGCCTCGCGCATGGCCAGCGTACCGCTGGCCAGGGCCTGGGTCGCCGTAGCAAACACCAGATCGCCGCGGAGTTTCAATTGCCCCGTTCCGGACGGCTCGATACTGAATCGCCGCCCCGTCAAGCCGAACCCCCTGTGGAACTGGCGTTTTGCTTTTCCAGTCGTTCGATTACGGCATCGAGACCGCGATCATTGATCTCCGCACCAAAATCGCTGCGAAAGTTCTTGATATAGGAAATGCCCTCGATGGTCACGTCCCACGCCTTCCAGCCCTGCGGAGTCGCCCTCAGCCGGTAGTTGACCGGGACCGGCGTGCCATCATCGCGCAGGATCTCTGTACGCACCGTTGCCGAAGTTGCATCGGGTTCGCCCTTAAAAGGCAGGAATTTCATCCGCTCGCTCGTAAACTCCAGCAGCGCATTGCCGTAATTCTTCATCAGCGACTGGTAGAACGCATCGACGAAGCGCTGTCGCTGCTCGGGCGTGGCGCCGCGCCAATGCCTGCCAAGCACGAGGCGCGCGGCGTAGTCGGTGTCAAAATGCGGCAGCAGGTAACGGTCCACGAGCGCCCGCAGTTGTGCGGGATCCGCTCGCAGAGCCTCCCGGTGGGCATCAAGGTCGTGCAGCATGTCCTCAGAGACCTGCTGTATCAGCTCCTGCGGCGCCGGTCCGGGCACCTCGACGGCCTCTGCAGGGCGCACCGAGATCAATATCAATGCCGCGAGACTCGAGAGCAACAGTTTGCGCATCGTCATCATTGCTCCTCTTTCGGCTCATCCGATTTCTGGCCGGAATCCTTGCCCGCCTGGCTGAAAAGGTACTTGCTGATCAGGTTTTCGAGCACGATGGCGTCCTGCACGAATTCCACGGTTTCACCATCAGTGAAAAACTCTTCCGAGCCCCCGGGCGACAGGCCGATGTACTGGCCACCCAGCAGACCGGCTGTGAATATGCTGGCATCGCTGTCGTTAGGGATTTTCCGGTATTTCCCATCGATCCGCAGCGTCACGGTCGCTTTCAAAAGGTTCATGTCATAGCCGATGTCTTCCACACGGCCAATGGTGACGCCGGCCATCGACACCGGCGCACCGGTCTTCAGACCACCGACATTCTCGAACTGAGCATGCAGACGATAGTAATCGCCGCCAACCCCGAATTCGCGACTCGTGATCTGCGTCACGAGGAAGCCGATTGCAACAAACCCGAGCAGAACAAACAGCCCGGTCGATACGTCAAATGTACGAGACTGGCGCATTTCGCCTGACCTCAGAAAAAGATAGCCGTGAGGATGTAATCCAGCACGAGGGTTGCAACGGAGGAGACCACCACGGTTCGCGTGGTCGCCCGTCCGACGCCCTCGGCGGTCGGTTGCGCATTGTAACCCTCGAAGACCGCGATCAGACTGCAGGCGATTCCAAAGACCGTTCCTTTGATGATGCCTTCCATAACGTCTTCGATTTCGACCGCATTGCGCATTTGTGACCAGAACTGGCCCTGGTCGACACCGAGCAACTGTACACCGACCAGTTGCACGCCAAAAATTCCCACCATGATGAACACTGCCGTCAACAGCGGCATCGATATCACCCCGCCCAGGAAGCGTGGCAACACGACCCTGCGCATCGGGTCTACGGCCATCAGTTCCATCGCCGGTATCTGATCGGTCGCGCGCATTAATCCGAGTTCAGAGGCCAGCGCCGTTCCGGCTCGACCGGCAAACAGCAGCGCCGTGACGACCGGTCCGAGTTCTTTGAGCAGCCCCAGCGCCGCACCGGTTCCCAGGGCCTCCTCCGAACCAAACCGCTGCAGCAGATCGTAACCCTGCAGACCCAGCACCATCCCTACAAACAGCCCGCAGGTCATGATGATGACCAGCGAGAGCGCCCCGCTGTTGTGGACCTGCTCGGCGATGAGGCGAAATCGGAGCAGACCACGCGGCGTCATCAGCAGCAACTGGCCGAAAAAACGGGTGAGCGCACCGAGTCGGGCCAGCGCTGACAGTGTGCTTTCGAGGATTTCCGCGAAAAGGCCCTTCATGCGCCGGACTCGACCCCGAGCAACTGCTCGTAGTAGTCCTCCGCCGGGTAATGGAATGTCACCGGGCCGTCGGGCAGTCCTTCCATGAACTGGTGAACGATGGCCGAGGGATGCGCCTGCAGGTCCGCAGGCGTACCACTGGCCACCACGTGCCCGTCGGCGAGGATATAGCTGAAATCGGCAATCTGCGAGACTTCCCGGACGTCGTGGGTGACAACGATGCTGCTGATATCGAGCGCATCGTTCAGGGAACGGATCAGGCGCAGGACCATGCCCATCGAAATCGGGTCGAGACCGGCGAATGGCTCATCATAAATAAGGATATCCGGGTCCATTGCAATGGCCCGAGCGAGCGCCACACGGCGGACCATGCCACCGGAGAGTTCCTGCGGCATCATCGAGGCGGCACCGCGCAACCCGACGGCCTGCAGCTTGGTCAACACGACAGTCCGAATCAACCGCTCGGGAAGGTCCGAGTGCTCCCGGATCGGGAAAGCGACATTTTCGAACACGTCGAGGTCAGTCAGAAGGGCACCGTTCTGGAACAACATGCCCATCCGGCGACGCAGTGCGTAGAGCTCCTTTCGTCCAAGCCGGGCCACTTCCTGCCCGTCGACGATGACTTCACCGGCGTCGGGCCGCACCTGGCCGGTAATCAGCCTCAGAAGCGTCGTCTTGCCCGTACCGCTCGGGCCCATCACCGCGGTCACCGCGCCCCGGCGAATGTCGATATCGAGTCCCTTGAAGACAACCTTCTCGCCCACCGAATAGTCGACCCCTCGCAGGACCGCGACGTTATCCGGCGTCAGGCCGCCGGCCGGGCTTGTTGCGCTACTCACGGTAAGGGCTCCCCCCTTTGGCCTCAGGGAGCACCTGGGTGCAACCGGCCTCGCGAAGCCGCCTCTGCCGCCGGCAACCGGAGCGCTATCCCGGGCGCCGGCGAATCGACCGCATCCGGCATCGGTGCTGGCCGGCACTTGGACTCGAATGAGGATCGATTCATGAAACTCCTTGCGCAGGTATGCGCAGACGGCGACCGGTCACAGCGCTCGCCAGCGCGAAATGGTATCAGGTCCGGTCCGGGTACAAAGCCCGGCTTGAGGGGGCTTTTGCCAGAAACCACGATTAGGACTAAAATTGTCCCAATTAGCGGTGGGACCCATGTTACGGATCAGCAAGCTCACAGACTACGGTACGGTTGTTCTCGCATTTCTCGCCTCTTCGCCGGAGAAACGCCAGACGGCCAGCGCCGTTGCCGAACACACCCGGATTGCATTACCGACCGTCAGCAAACTGCTCAAGAGTTTCCACCGGGCAGGCCTGCTGCACTCGGCCCGTGGCGCGCACGGCGGCTACCTGCTCTCGCGCCCGGCCTCGGCTATCAGTGCGGCGGCGATCATCGATGCGATCGACGGACCGGTTGCGATTACCGAGTGCAGCGGGGATCACAGTACCTGTGACTTCGAAACCGACTGCCGCACCGGCGGCGCATGGCAGCACATCAACGACGCGATTCGCCGGTCGCTCGATGATATTTCACTGGCACAGTTGTCGGGGCAGGAAGCCGTCGCCGTCTGGCGCCCCGATCTGCGTGAGGCGTTGACTGTCAGCACATCAATGCGGCCCGGTGGCCGCGCCTGAGGATTCCGCGATGTCAGTAAAACCACAGGATCTCGAGTCGATCGTTGGCCGCAAGTACCAGCACGGGTTTGTCACCGACATTGAATCCGACACGGTACCACCTGGACTCGACGAAGACGTCATTCGACTGATTTCGAGCAAGAAGAAGGAACCGCAGTTCCTTCTGGACTGGCGACTGAAGGCATTTCGGCACTGGCTTACCATGCGCGAGCCGAGCTGGGCACACCTGAGGGTTGCACCGATCGACTACCAGGCGATTTCGTATTTCTCGTCGCCCAAATCGAAAAAGGACGGCCCGAAGAGTCTGGACGAGGTGGACCCCAAACTGCTCGAAACCTACGAGAAACTTGGCGTGCCGCTGCACGAGCGCGCTCGCCTGGCCGGCGTCGCCGTCGACGCGGTATTCGACAGTGTCTCGGTCGCGACGACATTCAAGGAAAAGCTCTCCAGGGCGGGCGTAATTTTCTGTCCGTTTTCAGATGCCGTTCTCAATCACCCGGAACTGCTTGAGCAATACCTCGGCTCCGTGGTGCCCTACACGGATAACTTTTTCGCCACCCTGAACTCGGCGGTCTTTACGGACGGTTCTTTCGTTTATATTCCCAAGGGCGTGCGCTGCCCGATGGAACTGTCAACGTATTTCCGCATCAACGCGGCAAATACCGGGCAATTCGAACGCACGCTGATCATCGCGGACGAAGGCAGCCACGTCAGTTACCTCGAAGGCTGTACGGCCCCGATGCGCGACGAGAACCAGCTTCACGCAGCCGTTGTTGAACTCGTTGCAATGGCCGATGCGGACATCAAATATTCCACGGTACAGAACTGGTACCCGGGCGACGAGAATGGCGTCGGCGGTATTTACAACTTCGTGACAAAGCGCGGTGAATGCCGGGGCGCCAATTCACGGATCAGCTGGACGCAGGTCGAGACCGGATCGGCGATCACGTGGAAGTATCCCAGCTGCGTTCTGACTGGCGAGAACTCAGTTGGCGAGTTCTATTCCGTCGCACTGACCAACAATTGCCAGCAGGCTGACACAGGCACCAAGATGATTCACATCGGGCGCAACACCCGCAGCACCGTGGTCTCCAAGGGGATCTCGGCGGGGCGCGGTCAGAATGCCTACCGTGGCCTGATCAAGATCCTGCCGTCAGCCGAGGGCGCGCGAAACTACACGCAGTGTGACTCGTTGTTGATGGGCGAAAAGTGCGGCGCACATACTTTTCCGTACATGGAAATCAAGAACCCGACCGCGATCGTCGAGCACGAGGCGACGACCTCCAAGATCTCCGACGACCAGCTCTTTTACTGCCGCAGCCGAGGTATCTCCGAGGAAGACGCGGTCAGCATGATCGTAAACGGCTTCTGCAAGGCGGTTTTCAAAGAACTGCCCATGGAATTCGCAGTCGAAGCGCAGAACCTGATGTCGGTGAGCCTCGAAGGCGCCGTCGGCTGAAACCAACCCAGAGAATAGAAGACATGTTGAGCATTCGCGACCTGCACGCAAAGATTAACGACCGCACGATTCTCAATGGCGTGAACCTTGAGGTCGGCGCTGGCGAAGTCCACGCAATCATGGGGCCGAACGGTTCCGGCAAGAGCACACTGGCTAACGTGCTCGCGGGCCGCGACGGATACGAGGTCACCGAAGGAAGCATCACCTATTGCGGCCATGACCTGCTCGCGATGGCGCCGGAGGAGCGCGCGCGCGAAGGTGTATTTCTAGCCTTCCAATATCCTGTCGAGATTCCTGGCGTGAACAATGCCTACCTGCTCAAGGCAGGCCTCAACGCGGTACGTAAACAACGCGGACTGCCTGAACTCGACGCATTCGAGTTTCTTGCCCGGGTGCGCGAGAACATGAAGCTCATGCAGATGGACGAGAATTTCCTCAATCGTGGCGTCAACGAAGGCTTCTCCGGCGGCGAGAAGAAACGCAACGAAATACTGCAGATGGCCATACTTGAACCGAAGCTCGCGGTGCTCGACGAGACGGATTCCGGGCTCGATGTCGATGCGCTGCAGGTCGTTGCCCGTGGTGTGAACAGTCTGCGCAGCCCGGAGCGATCGATCGTGCTGGTAACCCACTACCAGCGCCTGCTCGACTACATCGAACCCGACTTCGTGCACGTGCTGGCCGGTGGTCGCATCCTCAAGAGCGGCGACAAAAGCCTGGCGCTCGAGCTCGATAAGAGAGGCTATGACTGGGTCCGACAGGAGGCACAGGTCGCATGAGGACCGCATCCGCCGAACAGACGTTTGCGCCGTACCGAACGGCGTTCGCCAGCGTACAGACACGGGGCGATGGCAGCGAGGCACAGCGTGCCGCCGCGTACTCACGGTTCGAGGCCCTGGGATTCCCGCCGGAGCGCGAGGAGGACTGGAAATACACCAGCCTGCGCCGCCTTGCGGCACGGCAATTCGACCTCGCCCATCAGGAGGCGACTCTTCCTGCAGAGCTGCCCTTGCCCGCAGCCCTGGCACGTCATCGCCTGGTGTTGATCAATGGCCGGCTGCGCCATGACCTGTCCAGTGCCGATGCCCTTCCCCCAGGCCTCAGGGTTCGCTCCCTCGCCGAGGCCATCCGAGCCGGCGAGGGGCACGCCTCACTGCTGCGAGTGCCGGTAGGTGGCGGCACGGAGCGATTCGCCGCGTTGAATGCCGCGCTCTGCCCGGACGCTTTGATCATTGACATCGACGACGGCGCGAAGATCGAGGATGCGATACATATCGTCGTCGTGGCGAGCGGTGATACGCCAACCATGACACATCCGCGGCTGATCCTGAGGTCTGCCCGCGGCAGCGTCGCGCGAATCATCCTGCATCACTCCGGCGCCGAAGGCATCGAGCATTTTGTCAACGGCTACGTGGATGCAGAACTGGGCCCGGATGCCCTGCTCCAGCTGCATCGGTTACAGATGCCGGGCAGAAAGACTTTTCACATCGAACGGATCGACGCGACCATAGGTCCACGCGGGCGGTTCGTGATGCATGACGCACAGCTCGGTGGCTCGATCGGCCGGCTCGACCTGAACGCCCGCCTCGCCGCACCAGGAGCCGCGACCGAACTGACCGGCCTGTTCCTGGCCGACGGGACTCAGCACTTTGATACGCAGATCCGGGTCGATCACCTTGCGCCCGGTGCTCGAAGCCTGCAGGACTACCGCGGGATCGCCGCCGGCCGAGGGCGTGCGGTCTTCAACAGCAAGGTGGTGGTTCACGAGGGGGCGCAGAAATCCGATGCCCGCCAGGTCAGTCGAAACCTCCTGCTGAGCAAGGGCGCGGAAATCGATACGAAACCCGAGCTCGAGATCTACGCCGACGACGTCAAGTGCAGCCATGGCGCCACGACCGGGCAACTGGATCCGGCCGCGATGTTCTACCTGCGCTCACGTGGCCTTAGCGAAGGCGAGGCACGCAGTGCGCTGACACGGGCCTTTACCGGCGCCGTGCTCTCACGCATGGATCACGAAGCCAGTGCGCAGTTCGTGCATGAGCAACTCGATGCGCGACTGGCCGGTCTGCTGGAGGAACCCACATGAGCGTAGCGGCGCCGCTCAGTCCGGCCCGCAGAACAGCCACAGGTCAGTCGCTGGACGTCGAGGCGATCCGGAGGGACTTTCCGATCCTTCAGCAGAAGGTCAACGGCAAGCCGCTCAGCTACCTCGACAATGCCGCATCGAGTCAACGTCCGCAGTGCGTGATCGATGCCATCTCGCACTATTACGAAAACAGCCACGCCAACGTACACCGCGGAGTACACCAGCTCAGTCAACGCGCCACCGATCTTTTCGAAGGCGCGCGCGAATCCGTCCGACACTTCATCAACGCCGGTTCGACGCGGGAGGTGATTTTCGTCCGGGGAACTACCGAGGCCATCAACCTGGTGGCACAGAGCTACGCGCGGCCTCGCCTGCAGCGAGGTGACGAAATACTGATATCGCACCTCGAACATCACGCCAATATCGTGCCGTGGCAGATCGTCTGCGAGCAGACCGGCGCGACGCTCAAAGTCATCCCGATGACCATGCGCGGTGAGGTGGATTTCGATGCATTCGTGGCTCTGCTGAACGAGCGGACGAAACTGCTTGCGCTCAGCCATGTATCCAATGCGCTTGGAACGATCGTTCCGGTCGAGCGCTTCATTCGGGAAGCGCGATCACGCGGCGTGCCGGTGCTCCTCGATGGCGCGCAGGCCGTTCCGCACATGGCGGTCGACGTCCGTGCGCTCGATTGTGACTTCTATTGCTTTTCGGGGCACAAGATGTGCGGCCCGACCGGTATCGGTGTGCTCTACGGGCGCGAACAGCTGCTCGAGGACATGCCCCCCTGGCAAGGCGGCGGCGACATGATTCTCGCGGTCGCATTCGAAAAGACTGTCTACAACACGCTGCCTTACAAATTCGAGGCCGGCACTCCGAACATCTCGGGGGCAATCGGACTTGCGGCGGCCATTGACTATCTCGACGCAATGGGGCTGGAGCGTATTGCGGCCGCTGAAAATCAGCTGCTGGAATATGCCACCCGACAATTATCATCAATTCCCGGCCTGCGCATGATAGGCACGGCGCCGGCCAAGGCCGCGGTTGCCTCGTTCGTCGTCGAAGGCGTTCATCCGCACGACCTCGGCACAATCCTTGATCATGAGGGCGTCGCGATACGCACGGGCCATCACTGCGCAATGCCGGTGATGGATTTCTATGGGGTCCCGGCGACGGCTCGCGCCTCGTTCGCTTTCTACAACACGCGCGAGGAGATCGACCGGCTTGTCGTCGGGCTGCTGAATGCAAAGGAGATGCTCGGCTGATGGATCTGCAGGACCTTTACCGTGACGTCATCGTCGATCACAATCGAAACCCGAGGAATTTTCGGCCTATGCCCGATGCTGATCGCAGGGCCGAAGGCTTCAATCCATTGTGCGGCGACAAACTGGAGCTGTTCGTCAAGATAAAAGACGACATCATCGAAGACGTGTCTTTCCAGGGCAGTGGTTGCGCGATCTCGGTCGCGTCGGCTTCTCTGCTGACCGAGCGCGTCAAGGGACAGAGCATCAAGGAAGCAATGGCCCTTTTCTCCAGGATGCACGCGCTGCTCACCGACGACGATGCGGTGGCCGACCCGGAGCAGCTCGGCAAGCTGGCTGCATTGTCGGGCGTCCGCGCATTCCCCGCCCGCGTCAAGTGCGCCAGCCTGTGCTGGCATACGTTGGACGCCGCGCTGCAACAGAAGCCCGCGGCTGTATCAACCGAGTGAGATTTCGAGGGTATTGCACTTGTATCACGCAGATAACGAAGCGGTAACGCTGACACGCGATGTGCAGGCCATCATCGTGCCGGCCGGCGTCGATGTCACCCTCAAAGAGGGGCAGGAAGGCTTCATCACGCAGGCCCTGGGGGGCAGTTTTACCGTCTATGTCGAGGGAAACCTTTTCCGCATTGCCGGTCGTGACGCCGACGCCCTGGGCAAGGAACCCCTGCAAGTCCCGGAACTACCGCCGGATGCCAGCGATGAGGATGTCTGCGAACTGGCCTGGAAGCAGATGAAGACCTGCTACGATCCCGAGATACCGGTCAACATCGTCGATCTCGGTTTAATTTACAGCTGCGAGATCAGCGCCGGAACGGACGGTCGAGCCTTGTCGATAACCATGACCCTGACCGCGCCGGGTTGCGGTATGGGCGAGGTGCTCGTCGAGGATGTACGTGACAAGGTCGGCGTCATTCCGACGGTGGCCAGGGTTGACGTTGAACTGGTCTTCGACCCGCCCTGGAATCCCTCGATGATGTCGGAAGCCGCGCGGCTGCAGACCGGCATGATGTAACCTGCCGCAGGGTAGATTCGGGCGTGTTTCGTGTGCCGCGCCGTCACGCCTGTACGAGCCCATCGCGTGATGAAAACAGGGATCGATCCGGCACCATACGTCCCTTGTTCTGACCAGTGAAAGCAGACCTGATGACCTGGATTACAGTAGCACCGATCAGTGATATTCCGCCGGGCGACTATGCCTCGGCCGAAGTCGACGGAGTATTCGTCGCGGTATTCAATGTCGACGGTCACTTCTATGCGATTGAAGATGTCTGCACACACGATGGTGGCGGGCTGGCCGGCGGTGAGATCGACGGCGAACAGGTGATCTGCCCCAGGCACGGCGCGAGATTCTGCCTGCGTACCGGCGAGGCGCTGACGCCACCCGCCTACGAACCCGTTCGGTGTTACGAGACCCGCGTGGTGGACGGACGCGTGGAAGTTCGCGGCGAATGAAACGTCTGACCCTGTTCCGGCATGCAAAGTCCGACTGGTCACTCGCTGGACAGTCTGACTGGGACCGGGCGCTCAATCCGCGCGGGCAACGCGATGCACCGGAGATGGCCCGTCGCCTGCACAATCGAAAACTGCAGCCTGACCTGATTATTTCGAGCCCGGCGGTGCGCGCGCTTTCAACCGCGACGATCCTGGCGCACAAGCTGAAAGTACCGGCGACCCGAGTCATGCAGAGCGAGCGGCTTTACCTGGCATCGCCCGGGGATATGCTGAAAGTTATTCGTGAAACCGACTCAGGCGTCGAACACCTGATGGTCTTCGGACACAATCCGGGCATCACTGAATGCGCGAACCTGCTGTCAGCCAGCGACCAGATCGATAATCTGCCGACCTGCGGCTATTTCACGGCAATGTTCGACGTCGGAGACTGGAGCGGAATCGAACCGAACAGCGGTCAGCAGGCCGCTTTCGACTACCCGAAGAATCCAGGCTGAATTCACGGTGCGCGCGGAGCGAGGGATGTTCCCCCGAACCGGGCGCCGGTCCACGCGCCAGCTAAATTCTGATGTTCGGCCACGCATGGCTGCGAAGCGAGTCCGGCCGGCCCGCGGTGACCTCAGCCGCGACCGGTCACCGGAATCGCCGCGCCGGTAATGGCGCCGGCAGCCTCTGATGCGAGAAACACAATGACCCGGGCGATCGTATCGGGTGCCACCCAGCGCGACACATCGGCATCGGGCATCTCGAGGCGGTTTCGCGGCGTATCGATGATGCCAGGCAGTATCGCATTGACGGTGATGCCCGCGTCTTTCAATTCCTCGGCCAGCGATTCAGTCAACTTCTGCACCCCGGCTTTGGATGCCGCGTAAGCACCCATGCCCGCGCCGGCTCTGGCCGCCGCGCCGGCGCCGATGTTGATGATGCGCCCGGTGGGTTGCTCGCTGATTGCCGGCAAGGCAGCCATGCAACTGGCAACGGCCGTACGCAGGTTCATTGCGTAGAGCTGATCCCAGGTATCGACGTCACCACCCTCGACTTTCTGCCAGATAAACCCCCCGGCGACGTTGACCAGAACGTCGATTCGACCCAGGCGCATGGCGACGGTCGCCATCGCCTTGCGCGCGGCCGCCGGGTCGGTCAGGTCCACACCACCGAGCAGGAAGTGCGGCGCGCCAAACTCCTCTGCTATGGCCGCAGGCGCCGTCGTCGCAAGATCGAGCAGCACGACGCGATCCCCTGCGGCGGCAAAAGCTCTCGCAACCGCGACCCCGAGCACACCGAACGCCCCGGTGACAACGACGGCTCTGGCGATCTGATCCGTTTCTGTCATTGCGGTAACCTGCTCAGCACTCGGTCACGTTGACGGCCAACCCGCCCTGGCTGGTCTCCTTGTAGATGACCGACATGTCGTGGCCGGTCTGGCGCATCGTAGCGATCACCTGGTCCAGCGATACGATGTGACTGCCATCACCGCGCATGGACAGGCGTGCGGCGTTGATCGCCTTCACGGCACCCATCGCATTGCGCTCAATACAGGGTATCTGCACAAGTCCGGCCACCGGGTCACAGGTCAGGCCGAGGTTGTGTTCCATGCCGATTTCCGCCGCATTTTCGATCTGCCCGTTGGTACCGTTCCAGGCGGCCACCAGCCCGGCCGCAGCCATTGAGCAGGCCACCCCGACCTCGCCCTGGCAACCCATTTCCGCGCCGGAGATCGATGAGTTGCGTTTGTAGAGCATACCAATCACTCCGGCCACCAGCAGGAACCGGACGACGCCTTCATCGCTGGCATGAGGAACGAATCGACGGTAATAGGCAATCACGGCCGGCACGATACCGGCAGCCCCATTCGTCGGCGCGGTAACAACGCGTCCACCAGCGGCGTTTTCTTCATTGACGGCGAGCGCAAAGGCGTTGACCCAGTCCATTATGTCCAGCGATCGCTGCCCTTCGGATTCGACAAGTTGACGATGCAGGCGGGCGGCGCGACGACGGACCTTCAGCGAGCCCGGCAGCAGCCCACTACCCCTAAAGCCTCGCTCGATACAGTCGTTCATCGCCTGCCATATTCTGAGCAGTCCTGAACGGGTTTCGTCGGCCGACCGGAAAGCACCTTCGTTCGCCAGGACGAGTTCATGGACCTCGAGGCCATTGCCCGCGCAGGCATCGAGCAGTTCGCGTGCAGAGGCAAACGGATACGGCGCCTCGACGTCAATCTGTCCCTCACGTGACTTGCCGAATTCCTCCGAGCGCACGATAAAGCCGCCGCCTGTGGAATAAAACTCCTCACTCAGGATGACCTCGCCGCGCTCATCGAAAGCCGTGAAGCGCATGCCATTCGGATGTAACGGCAGGGTCTGGTCGCGATGAAACAGCAGGTCCATCGGCTCATCGAACACGATCTCGTGCAGACCGAGCAGTCGCAGCCGTCCACTGCGACGAATTCTCGCCAGTACCGGCTCGATCTCTTCCGGATCGATCGTATCGGGTTGCAATCCTTCGAGGCCGAGCAGCAGCGCTCTATCGGTGCAGTGGCCAAGGCCCGTAAGCGCCAGCGAGCCGTACACCTGCGCACCGAGCCGGCAAGTCCGCCCCAGCAGGTTCAGCCGCTCAAGGTCCCGGGCAAACGCGCAGGCCGCATTCATCGGCCCCATCGTGTGCGAACTCGAGGGACCAATTCCGATCTTGAAGATGTCGAAGACGCTGAGGTTCATTCCATCGCCAGCAGAGAGGCGTTCCCACCAACGGCCGAGGTGTTGACACTCACGGTGCGCTCTTGTCCGTAGCGATGCAAATAATGCGGGCCACCCGCCTTCGGCCCGGTTCCGGACAGGCCCGAACCACCGAACGGTTGTGTGCCGACAATTGCGCCGATGATATTACGGTTAACGTAAACGTTTCCGGCGGCGACTCGCGAGGCAACTCGCCTGATCGTGTTGTCAATTCGACTGTGGATACCAAAGGTCAGTCCATAGCCTGTCGCGTTGATCGCATCGACCAGGCTTTCGAGTTCGCGCGCCTTGAAGGTCAACACATGCAGGATCGGACCGAACCATTCCTGCCTGAGCACCGACATCGACTCGATCTGAACGGCCAGCGGCGCCACGTAAGTGCCGCGCGCCGTCTCCGGGCCCAGGGCAATCCGGTGGTGCCAGCGCGCACCCTTGATGATCTCACTTGCATGCGACTCCAGCATGGCGCGAGCTGATTCATCGATTACTGGCCCGACATCGGTGGCCAGCATCGCCGGATCGCCCACCAGCAATTCGTCCATGTGCCCTGCAAGCAGGCGCAGGACCTTCGGCGCAATGTCCTCCTGCACACACAGAACGCGCAATGCCGAGCAGCGCTGGCCGGCACTGTTGAACGATGAGTAGACCGCATCGTGCACAACCTGCTCGGGAAGCGCTGAACTGTCTACGATCATCGCATTCTGGCCACCTGTTTCGGCGATCAGCACGGGAATCGCGCCTTCACGCCCGGCCAGGCTGCGGTTGATGGTCTTTGCGGTAGCTGTCGAGCCCGTAAACGCGACACCCGCAACCCGCGGGTCCGCCACCGCGCGCGCGCCCACTCGTCTACCGTCACCGGGCAGGAAATGCAGGACATCGCCTGGCACCCCGGCTTGCAGCAGCAGCCGCACCGCCTGTGCTGCAACCAGCGGCGTCTGCTCGGCTGGCTTGGCGATCACGGCGTTGCCCGCCGCCAGCGCCGCGGCCACCTGTCCCGTGAAAATCGCCAGCGGGAAATTCCATGGACTGATGCAGGTGAAGACTCCGCGCCCGCTCAGCGAGAGTTCGTTGCGCTCACCGGTGGGACCCGGCATCACGATCGGGGCACCGAAGTCCGCTCGCCCCCGCACTGCGTAGTAACGCAGAAAATCAACCGCTTCGCGAACTTCGGAAACACTGTCGGGTATCGATTTGCCGGCCTCACGCACACACATGGTAACCAGTTCCGGCATCTGCTCCTCGAACAGGTCGGCGGCGCGATCGAGCGCGCCACTCCTCACCGCCGCCCCGCCGCGGTTCCAGCCGGGCTGGGCGGCCGCGGCGATACCGATTGCGGTGTCGACCTGTGATTCACTGGCCGTGAGAACATGGCCGATCACCTCGTCATGACGGGCCGGGTTACGAACCGACTCTGAGACACCCTGCAATTCGTTGCCACCAACGACGGGCGCTGCATGCCACTCGCGGCTCGACAATTTCTCCATGCGGCGCGCCATTTGCTGCAGAGCCAGCCCGTCGGTGAGATTCATGCCGCGGGAGTTGCGCCGCTCCGGCTGGTATATGTCGGCCGGCAACGGGATCCGCGGATGAGCGACTTCGGTCCAGCCATCGACCGTCGCCACCGGATCGGCCACGATGCTCTCGACCGGCTCATTTTCGTTGACGATGCGATTGACGAACGAGGTATTTGATCCGTTTTCGAGCAGGCGGCGCACCAGGTACGGCAACAAGTCCTCGTGCTCGCCAACTGGCGCGTAGACCCGGCACGGCACATTGAGACCCTCGCGCGAAGTGACCGACGAGTAGAGGTCTTCGCCCATGCCGTGCAGGCGCTGGAATTCAAAATCACGACCGTTGCGACGGGCGAGGTGCCAGACGGCAGCCACCGTATGCGCGTTGTGCGAAGCGAACTGCGGGTAGATCTCCGGTGCTTTCTCAAGCACCAGACGCGCGCAAGCGAGATAGGCGACGTCGGTATTCGGTTTGCGTGTAAAGACCGGGTAGCCGGGCAGCCCGCGTTCCTGCGCGCGCTTGATCTCACTGTCCCAGTAGGCCCCCTTGACCAGGCGCACGTGCACGGTGCGACGGGCCTCCCGCGCCAGCGCGATGATCCACTTCAGTACCGCGGGGGCCCGTTTCTGGTAGGTCTGGACCGCGATACCGCCGCCGGCCCAACCTTCAAGGACAGGTGCCCGGCAGATCACTTCCAGTAACTGCAGCGTGAGTTCCAGACGCTCGGACTCCTCCGTATCAAGCGTCAGTGCGAGCCCGGCGTCTTTCGCCAGGGTGCACAGATCGAGAATGCGAGGTCCTACCTCAGCCAGCACCTGTTCCCGGTGCGCGTACTCGAAGCGTGGGTACATCGCAGACAGCTTCACCGAGATGCTTGGCCTCGCTTCTGCATCCGGGTACTCGCCGACCCGAGCCTGCAATGCCCCGATGGCACTTCGATAGGCCTCGTAGTAACGCTCTGCGTCCGTACGGGTGAGAGCCGCCTCACCCAGCATGTCAAAGGTGTAACGGTAGCCCCGATTCTCACCGGCCAACGACTTATCCAGTGCCTCCGCAATCGTGCGCCCCATGACAAACTGGTGGCCCATGATCTTCATGGCCTGTCGCATCGCCGTGCGCACGACCGGCTCTCCCATGCGCCCTATGACCTTCGCCACGGCGCCGGTCGGGGCCGAGACATCGGAGGGATCCAGGCGAACCATACGCCCGGTCAGCATCAGACCCCAGGTCGACGCATTGACGAAAAGCGACTGGCTGTCACCGAGATGGCTGGCCCAGTCGCCGGACTTCAGTTTATCCGCAATCAGGCGATCGGCCGTCTCTGCGTCCGGGATTCGCAGCAGCGCCTCCGCGAGGCACATCAGGATCACGCCCTCCTGTGAGGAGAGATCGTACTTCTGCAGGAACGCATCGAGACCGCCCGCCGCACCCGGAGCCTTGCGCACCGACTTGACCAGCTGAGCCGCCGTGTTCTGTACAGCAGCGCCTGTATCACCGTCCAGGCGCGCCGCATCGGCCAGGGCGCGGACGATGCGCTCCTCGTCGCCGAGAAAGTCCGCATTTATTGCCGGCCCAGGGCCGTACTCGAAATCCGCCCAGTCTGGAAAAACGAATCGCGATCTGCGATCGACTTTCTCGCCTTGGGACATGGTCGTTGTGCTCCGGGGTACAGTAACCGGATTCTAAGGAACCTTCGCCCGGATCGCACGGGCACATGCGTAATTCGCCGCTTGCCCTCTGGGACCCAGGTCATGAGAATCATCGTTTCATGAAGAGGTAGCCGCATGAGCGAGAACACATTCAAAGTCGTTGCAACGACTGACAATTTCATGTCTTCAGTCGTCGAGGCATCGGCCAGCAAGCCCGTCCTGGTCGATTTCTGGGCACCCTGGTGCGGACCGTGCAAAGTGCTGATGCCCTTGCTCGACAAGATAGCCGATGACTACGCGGGCCAGTTCATACTGGCCAAGCTCAATACCGACGAAAACCAGCCTCTGGCCGGGCAATTTGGTATCCGCAGCATTCCGACCGTCATGCTGTTCAACAAGGGCGAAGTCGTGGGCCAGTTTGTCGGGGTAAAGCCCGAGTCCGAGATCCGTGCGCTGCTCGATTCGGCCCTCGGCACCGCAGCGGCTGGCCCGGCGGCCAGCGGACCGCTCGAAAAAGCACGCGAGCTCAGCTCGCAAGGTGAACACGGTGCCGCGATGGAACTGATCAAAGAGGCCCTCGAGGGGCGTCCCGATGACCCTGCACTGCTGGGTGAACTCGCCACGCTTCAGTTGCTGCATCGCGATACGGACGCCTGCGGCGAGACACTCGATCGAATCGCAGCCCGCAACCCGGATTTCGCGCTGCTGAAACCGCTGCGCGCCCAGCGCTTCTTCACCGAGGTTGCCGCGAGCAACCCCGACCTCAACGCCATTCGAGATGCGTTGGCTGCCAACCCGGCCGACCACGCTGCCCGCCATGCGCTGGCCGCGCACCACGCGCTCGCCGGCGATTACGCGACGGCGCTCAGCGAGTGGCTGGAACTGCTTCGCCGCGACCGCAGCTTCGGCGACGACGTGGCGCGCAAGAGCCTGCTGTCGGTCTTCGATGTGCTTGGCGACAACCACGACCTGGTGAGCAGTTATCGCCGAAAAATGGCCGGCCTGTTGCACTGACTCCCCCTTCGACCATAGAGATCTTGCCGGGGACGCGGGGGCGCAGTATAAGGCGGACTCAAAAAACGTCTCTTGTTTATCGGTGGTTTTTCGATGAGCGGGAATTCTGATTCAGACGACTTCGAGGACGACGACACGGACAGTGACGTCGATGACTCTGTAGACGTCGACGACCTGATGCGTGACATCGACAAGCGTAAGCGCGCGGCGGCCAGCGCGACTGAACCTGCATGGCGCCGGCTGGAGCGCCTGCTCGAACAGAAGCAGACGTCCGAATTGCTTATGGATTTCGATGACTACGACATCGACAATGAGCCGGGTTTGCTTGGCCGATGAATGTCTCTGACCGGCCATGCATCACCCGTACCGCGCTTCGCGCGCGTGGATCCCGGGGAGGACCACGTATCGGCGGGCACCTATGGCAGCCTTTCGGCAATTGAGTTGACCGACGAATACAAGACGATCAACGCCGGATCTCCGGGCTGAGGGAAGGCAGGAACGAGTCGGTTCCGAACCGGCTAGTGGAATTCGCGCGTCGGTGTTGACAACGCTCCCAGCCACCGGCTCAGGTCCACCAGCCGATGCGCGATGACGTGCATCACCTCCCCTTCCAGTTGCAGCGTTCCGGCCACGGCCATCAGCCGAGAACCCAGCAGCGCCTTCCGCTGGCGTTCGGCCACGTTCCGCCAGACGATCAGGTTGATGTAGCCCGTCTCGTCTTCGAGCGTCACGAAAGTGACGCCCTGTGCGGTGCCCGGTCTTTGCCTGGTAATGACCAGTCCGGATGTCCGCACGTTTGCACCGTCTGCCAGAGCACGCAACCCGGCCGCCGTATGCATTCCCCTTGCATCGAGGCGCGCGCGTAGCAGGGCCATTGGATGTCGGCGCAGGGATAGACCGGTGCGGGCATAGTCGGCGACGATGTCTTCGCCCTCCCGTGGGGTGCGCAACAGGGGGATGCCCTCTGCGATACGCGGCCGGGGCAGTAATGGCAGGCCGGATTCCACGCCCGCCACGTTCCAGGACGCACGGTGACGATGACCGCTGATGCGCTCCAGTGCGCCAGCCGAAGCGAGGCAGCCCAGTTCGCGGCGATCCAGGCCCGCGTAGCCGGCGAGATCCTGAGCGCTGTCGATCGCAAAATGCTGCCGCGCCTCAATCAATCGCATCGCCGCTTCCCGGGACAGACCCTTGACGAGCCTGAGACCGAGCCTCAGGGCGGGCTCACCCTCCTCGCCAGGCTCCAGCGTGCAATCCCAGTCACTGACCCGGGCATCGATCGCACGTACCACGACCCCTTGACGCTGCGCGCCCTGCACGAGTTGCGACGGCGCGTAAAAACCCATGGGCTGACTGTTGATCAGTGCCGCGGTGAATGCCGCCGGTTCATGGCATTTCAGCCAGGCCGAAACGTAGACCAGCAGAGCAAAACTGGCGGCGTGTGACTCAGGAAACCCGTATTCACCAAAACCGAGGATCTGCCGGAAAATCTGTTTTGCAAAATCCTCCGCGTAACCGCGTGCCCTCATCCCATCGATCAGGCGTTGCTCAAACGGTCCGAGTCCGCCTTTACGCCGCCAGGCCGCCATTGCACGGCGCAACTGATCAGCCTCACCCGGCGTGAAACCAGCCGCCACGACCGCGAGCTGCATGACCTGCTCCTGGAAAATCGGCACGCCCAGTGTGCGCTCAAGTACGCGGCGCACCTCCTCACTCGGGTAGCTGACCGGCTCGGCCCCGCTGCGCCGGCGCAGGTACGGGTGCACCATGTCACCCTGAATCGGACCAGGGCGGATGATCGCCACCTCGATCACGAGATCGTAATACGAGCGCGGCTTGAGCCTCGGCAGCATCGCCATCTGGGCGCGCGACTCGATCTGGAAAACACCCAGCGTGTCGCCGTGGCTGATCATGTCGTAGACCTCGGGCGCCTCGGCCGGCACCGAGGCGAGTGTCCAGCGTCGCTTTCGAAACCGGTCGATCAGTTCGAAGCTGCGGCGGATCGCCGACAGCATACCCAGGCCCAACAGGTCCACCTTGAGCAGGCCCAGTGCGTCCAGGTCATCCTTGTCCCACTGGATGACCGTGCGCTCGGCCATCGAAGCGTTCTCTATGGGGACGAGGTCTTCCAGCCGGTCACGCGCGATGACGAATCCGCCGACGTGCTGCGAGAGATGCCGGGGGAAACCCAGTAAGGTGCGCGCCAGCACCAGCACGCGTTGCAGCACCGGGCTGTCGGGGTCAAGGCCTGCCTCACGAACACGTTCGGCATCGATCTGAGCACCGTCCCACCACTGCATCGAACGTGCCAGTGCTGACACCTGCAACGGATCGAGGCCCAGGGCCTTCGCCACATCACGCAACGCGCTGCGTGGCCGGTAGCAGATCACCGTTGCGGTCAGTGCGGCACGCTCGCGTCCGTACTTGCGATAGACATACTGGATGACTTCTTCGCGTCGCTCGTGCTCGAAATCGATGTCGATATCGGGCGGTTCGTTGCGCTCACGGGAAATGAAGCGCTCAAAGAGCAGCGACATCCGGGCCGGATCCACTTCGGTGATACCAAGGCAGAAGCACACGGCCGAGTTGGCAGCCGAGCCGCGTCCCTGGCAAAGAATACCGCGTGAACGGGCAAACTCGACGATGTCGTGAACCGTGAGGAAATACGCCTCATAGCGCAGTTCTTCGATGAGCTCGAGCTCGTGCCGGATGACCTCATCGACCTGCGCCGGCACACCGTCAGGCCAGCGACGGTGCTTACCCTGCCGTGTCAGCTCATGCAACCAGCCCGAAGCCGTCTGTCCTTCCGGAACGATTTCCCTCGGGTATTCATAGCGCAATTCCTCGAGCGAAAAATGGCAGCGATCGGCAATCTCCAATGTGGCCTCGCGCGCCGCTGCGGGATACAGACTCGCGATGCGACCCAGCGTTCGCAGGTGGCGCTCCCCATTTGCAAACAAGGCCAGGCCCGCGCGCTCCACCGTCGTACCGAGGCGAATTGCGGTCACTACGTCCTGCAGGGGACGACGGCCGCGCCGGTGCATGTGCACGTCGCCTGCGGCCACCAGCGGCAGATCGAGCGCCCGGGCCAGTGACTGCAGTAATTCAAGGCGCCTCTGGTCCCGCCCGCTGGTCAATAACTCGACCGCGATCCACGCGCGCCCCGGGAAGCGCTCGGCCAGCCAGCGTCCATCGGCGAGCACTGGCCGGGCCGGCGGTACCCAGAGCGCAAGACAATCGTCCATGCCGGGATCCAGGTCCCGGCGCCGTAACCGGTAATGCCCCTTGGGAGCAGCGCGTCTCGCAATAGTGATCAGCCGGCAGAGTTGCCCGTAGCCGCGCCGATTGACGGCCAGCAACACCAGGCGCAGGCCATCATCAAGACAGAACTCGCTGCCGATGAGCAGCTTGAAACCCTGTTCGCGAGCCGCGAGATGCGCACGCACCACGCCGGCGACCGAGCATTCGTCCGTGATCGCAAGCGCGGCATAGCCGAGCTCCATCGCCCGCACAACGAGTTCCTCAGGCTGTGAAGCACCGCGCAGGAAACTGAAGTTCGACAGGCAGTGCAGCTCGGCGTAACTCATGCACGCACCGGGAGTTCAGGCGAATACGCCGTGCAGAAACCATCCCTGCTTCGCGCGGCGCTCACGGAATACCCAGAGACGCACGCCGGCCGGGTTGCATGCCACGTAGTAATCACGTGCCACGTCGTTGCCATCCCACCAGCCCGACTCGATACGCTCCGGACCTGCCTCCAGCCGCAGTTCACCTTCATGCCATGGCCGCTCCTCACCACGGATCGGTTGAGGCTCGGCAAGCAGCCACAATGGCCGGGGCGCAAACGACTCAACGCCGTTCAACGGCCGCGTTGCGCTGATTACCTCCCCGGATGCCATTGGCTCCATGACGGCACAGGCAGACTCCGGGCGATGCTCAGGCACGAAGCGCAACCCGTGCACGGCATCGACCCCCAGTCGTGCGCGCAGACGCTCGATGAGCTGTGGCACCCCGTGCCCCGGCGCCTGACGATCCCTGGTAAAGAGATCAAGTGCCGTTTCACGGGAAGCCACCAGCGACTGGCTGCGTAACGAAATGCCGCGCACCGGTTCGCAAAGCGCCAGCCCGGCAAGACGCTCGTGTAACAAGGCGCCGATGTGCTCACGCCCGGCCGCCGGTTGCACGAAGCGCAACTCCACGCGCGTGTGGCCTGCCTCGGGGTGCTGCAGTTGCAGTTCAGCAGTCTGTACAGCGCTGCATTGTTTTTTCAGGAATACGCATAACTCATCGAGCAGCGGCGCGATGGCTACCTCCAGCCTCGCCAGATCGTCAACCTCGGGTTCGAGATCCCGCGCTGCGACAAAACGCCGGGGAACGCTCCAGGCCGGGCGTGGATCGGGCACGCGCCCGACCGCCTGATCCAGCATGCGCAGCATCTGCGGCGTAAAGCGTCTCGTGAAACCATCACGCGGCAGGCGCAGGCAATCACCCAGTCCGCGTACCCCCATTGTGGCGAGCGACTGCAGGCTGCGTGCCGGCCAGCGTGTGCATTCGATCGGCAACGAGGCAAGACGGCCGGGCAACTCGGCGCGCCGCCCGAAGGCGATCACCTCGCCCGCACGCGCAAACCAGGTCGAAGCGAGCGGCGTCGGTGTCAACGCAAGTCGTGGCTTCAGTCCGGCCTCCCGCAGTTGCCCCTGCACCTGCCTCCAGAGACTTCGCACGCCACCGAACAGGCGTACGCTGGCACGCAGCTCGAGCAATACGGTATCGGGTGGATCCAGACTGACGCGGGGCGTGAAGCCGAAACCCCAGTCGGCAACGGCCTCGAGTAACTCGCGTTCCCGGCGCTTATCACGCGCTCGGGTCTGCAATTCGGGCAGCAAAGCCAACGCAGAGTTCAGTGCCATACCGGGTACGACACCCGCCGCCGCGGCCGTCTCGTCACAGGCGCAGACGATCCTGCCTCCGTTTTCGAGATCCACGATCGCCCATGGCGCAGCCTCATCGCGCACGATCGCAACCTGCTCAACGGCGACAGCAGCTGTGCCCACTGCGCGCCTGCGCAACGCATCAGCCGCTCCTCCGAAGGCATCCAGCATGAAGCCCGGCAGGTGGATAGCCAGCCACAGCTCGCGGGTTGCCCCCCTGGCGTGTACCACCGCGCCTTCAGCCCGACCTCGTGGCTCAGCGCGTACCGGTCGTTTCGCTGCAGGCTGCTGCGCCTGCTCAACAGGGACGGATAACGGGCTCATGGCCCCCTGCTTGCCGGGTGCGCTCATGTGAATTACGTAAACGAAGCATCTGCATCGGGCGCAATGCCCGCCAGGCAGCCGAGCGGGACACTGGCCGGACGCGCGCCCCGGCTTTTTATGATCTGAACCGTCAGCCCCCTGCGATCGACTTCGAGCGCCAGGCGCAGCACCGCCGGCGAGGATGCCGAGCGGTCACCGAGGCGACGGAACAGAACGGCCAGGGCCTGTGACTGCTCAGCCGCCAGTTGCAGGCGACGCAGGTTTTTTGCTTCACGGGCTGTTGCCCAGCCCAGTACGGCACTGCAGGCGCCCGAGTACAGAGCCTGCTCCATCGCCCAGATAACCGGCTGTGCCCGGACGACGAGCACGCGTTGCAGATCAATGCGCGAAGCCGCAAGCGCAGGGGCGTAGGGCTGGTACGGCGGCGCAACCCAGGCCAGCCAGCCGCCACCGGGCTCCGCACAAAGCGCAGCCAGTGCGGGAATCAACAGGCTCAGTTCACCAATGCCGTGCTGGTCCGCGAGGATTTCGATGAGCCCCTTCCGGGGCCAACCATTCCCGGGCAGGCTGTGATCCAATGCAGCAAAGCCCGTTGGCAGACCGGTCGGCTGTGCTGACCCGTGCGGCTCGCGCGCACGCCAGAGAGTCGAATGCCGCAACAGGTCCTCAAGAGCCGCCATCGCTCGCCACCCCGGGGCATCAGGAAACCCGGGCCGCATCCTGGCGCAGTACGCCAACGACCACGCCCTCGATGATCATCGGCTGTTCGCGCAGATCTACACGCAGGGGTTCGAATTCCTCGTTCTCGGGCAGCAACCAGACCACTGAGCCGTCCTGGCGGTAACGCTTTACCGTGACTTCGTTCTCCAGGCGCGCGACCACGATCTGGCGGTTGCGTACCTCGGGGGTGCGATGCACCGCGACCAGGTCGCCGTCGAGGATGCCGGCATTTTTCATGCTCATGCCGCATACCTTGAGCAGGTAATGGGGTCGTGGCTGGAAGAGTTGCGGATCGACCTGGTAATGGGCCTCGATGTTCTCCTCGGCAAGGATCGGGCTGCCCGCAGCCACGCGACCGATCAGCGGCAGCCCCATCTGGTCACGCAGTGAATCCTTGAGCTGGATGCCGCGCGAGGCCCCGGGGCGCAGCTCGAGTACGCCCTTGCGCTGCAGCGCACGCAGGTGTTCCTCAGCGGCATTCGCCGAGCGGAAGCCCAGGGCCTCGGCGATCTCTGCCCGGGTGGGCGGCAAACCGCTCTCGATCAGGCTCTCCTGGATGAAGCGCAGGACATCGCGCTGGCGCGGAGTCAGGTTTTCCATCAGATTCCTTCCCTGTATAAATACACAGTAACTGTTTTTATATACAGGTCTTGCCTCCGGCGCAAGTGCCCGATGAGTCACACCGCTATGATTCGCTCTAATGAACGCACCCCCCGCCACGAATCACTACGATGCCCTGATCATTGGCGGCGGGCACAACGGCCTGGTCTGTGCCTGTTACCTTGCCGCTGGTGGGCTGCGGGTCCGCGTACTCGAGCGGCGCGCCGTGGTCGGCGGTGCCGCGGTGACCGAGGAATTTCACCCGGGCTTTCGCAATTCCACGGCCAGTTACACCGTCAGCCTGCTCTCCCAGCGAATCATCGATGAACTGCACCTGCAGGAAAACGGGTTGCAGATCGTCGAGCGCCCGCTGTCCAACTTCCTGCCTTTATCCAATGGCGGTTATTTCCACCATGCACCGATGCTGGCTGCGACGCAGAATGAACTGGCGCGTCACTCACCGCGCGATGCCGAACGACTGCCGGCCTATGTGCAAATGCTCGACGGCATCGTCGACCTGCTCAGAGACGTCGTCGAGCGCCCGCCACCCAATCTCGACGGCCGCTTCACGAGCCTGCTCGATGCGTTGAAACTGGCCGGGCGAGTGCGCCAGATGACGCGTGTGCAACAAAGCAACCTGCACGAGATTTTCACCCGCAGCGCCGGTGAAATTCTCGACCACTGGTTCGAGTGCGATGCCATCAAGGCCGTCTATGGCTGGGACAGCGTCGTCGGCAATTACGCGAGCCCCTATACGCCGGGCAGCGGTTACGTGCTGCTGCACCATGCCTTTGGCGGCATCAACGGCAAACCGGGGCAATGGGGCCACGCCATCGGGGGCATGGGTGCGATCACCCAGGCCATCGCCCGGGAAGCCCGGCGGCTCGGTGTCGAAATTTCCACCGACGCGGCCGTCGCCAGCGTGGCGGTGCAATCCGGTCGTGCCCGCGGCGTAACGCTCGAGGACGGCCGTTTTGTGTCCGCCCGGATGATTTGCGCCAACGTGAACCCGAAACTGCTGTTCCTGAAGATGCTGGACCCGCAGCACCTGGACAGCGACTTTCGCGCCAGGATGGAACGCTGGCGCTGCGGTTCAGGCAGTTTCCGAATGAACGTCGCACTGGCCGAATTACCACGTTTCTCCTGCCTGCCCGGCGAGGGAGATCACCTGAGTTCGGGCATCCTGATCGGCGATTCGCTCGGCTACATGGATCGCGCCTACCTCGATGCAAGACGCGAGGGCTGGTCGCGCCAGCCGATCATCGAATTGCTGATTCCGAGTACGGTGGACGATACGCTGGCGCCGGGCGGCGCACACGTGGCCAGCCTGTTCTGCCAGCATGTTGCCCCGGAATTGCCTGACGGCCGGGACTGGGACGATCATCGTGACGAAGTGGCCAGGCTGATGATTGACACGGTCGATGCCTGCGCACCGAATTTCCGGAAAAGCATAGTGGGCATGCGGGCCTTGTCACCACTCGACCTGGAACGGGAGTTCGGATTGATCGGCGGCGATATTTTTCACGGCGCGCTTGGCCTCGATCAACTCTACAGCGCGCGACCCGCACTTGGTCATGCCGATCATCGCGCGCCCGTTGCGGGTCTTTACATGTGTGGCTCAGGCACGCATCCCGGCGGTGGCGTTACGGGTTTGCCGGGGCGCAACTGCGCACGGATCGTGCTGCGCGATCACCGGCGCAACCGCCGTTAGATCAGATCGGCGAAAACCGTCTGCATTTGGAGACGCTTTGAGTGCCGCGGACGATCAGGTAACATCCGCGCGTGCGAATGAAGTGTGGGCTCGCCTGATCCGCAAACCCCGCTGCAGACGACCACCTTACCTGAAGCTTCATAGTCAAACACCGAGGACTACCGTCAAATGAAGAACGCAATCGTCAAGACCCTGACCATCGGCGCCGCCGCGATGATCGTCGCCGTATCAACCGGCTGCACCGACAAGAACACCCTGTCTCGCATCGACGCAGTCGAAGCTTCAGCCAAGGCGGCGGCACAGGATGCCGCAGCTGCCAAGTCGGCCGCTGAATCGGCTGCGGCTGCCGCGGGCAGCGCGACCAATGCCGCCAGTGCGGCCCAGAGCACGGCCAACCAGGCCCTGCAGTCAGCTCAAGGCGCGCAGGCTTGCTGCGATGCGACGAATGAGAAGATTGACCGCGCCTTCAATCGGGCCATGGGCAAGTAACCGGACGCAATACGTTCGTTACGGCTGAATGAAGACGCCGCCGGTTTCCGGCGGCGTTTTTTTGTGCCCGGCCCGTCAGCTACTGAACGTTGTTCAGCGCAGATCGCCTCGGGACGGACAAAGGAACCGGCACACCGGTGGCCTGGACAAACGCCCGCTCTGCGTTCGCCCAGTCGATATCGACATCACGCCCGTCTGCGGCCAGGTTCACCAGGCGAGTCAGTTCGCCGATGTCTTCATGACTGGGATCATCCGTTCCTTCCATCGGGGCGTGGCGTTCAACGAACAATGTGCCACGGTACCAGCCAACCTTGGTGGTCTGGTCGATCAGGCGGACCTTCGTTTTTACCGGCACGAGCTCATAGAGTTCCGCGATATTTTCCGGGTACATGCGAATGCATCCGTGGGTAACCTGCATGCCGACACCGGCGGGCCGGTTGGTGCCGTGGATCAGGTAGGCGCCGCCGGGAATGCCCAGGCGCATGGCATGCGCGCCGAGCGGGTTGGCCGGACCGGCCGGTACGACTTTCGGCAACGGGTCGCCCCGCTCCTCGTGTTCCTTGAGTACCGATGCAGGCGGATACCAGTTGGGATTCTCCTGCTTGGAGACGATGCGCGTTTCGCCCAAAGGTGTCTTCCAGTCCATCTTGCCGGTGCTGATGGGATAGGTGCGTACGATGCGACGTTCGCCTTTTCGTGCCGGCGGGAAATAATACAGGCGCTGCTCCGGCAGGTTGACGACGATGCCCTCGCGCGGCGCATCGGGCAGTATGTAACGCGAGGGGATCAACACCTCAGTGCCCTCGCCGGGCATCCAGGAGTCGACGCCCGGATTGGCAGCCAGCATTTCCTGATAACCGACCCCGTAGCGTCGCCCGATATCGTGCAGGGTATCCTCGTGCCGGGCAAAGGCGGTCGTCACGGAGCCGATCACGTTATCGCCGTTCTCGGGCAGCAAATAGTCCGTGGGTCGCTCGGCCACAGCGGAAGTCGCCAGCAGCCCTGAAAGGACCGCCCAGGATACGCGGATTACCCGTGTTGATATCATGCAACCTTGCCTCTAACTGACGCATCCAATTGTAACGGGCCTGCGCACACCGCATGTGCCGCATTGACCCCGCCAGGCCCTGGCACGTAGCCTGTTCCCCAGGAAGGAACTTATGCCATACAAGTTGATCATCGAACTCTCAGATCGCGACCTGCGCCAGTTCCGCAGTGAGTTGCGCAAGTCGCGCGCCTCAGTCAGCATCGCGGACGATGCCGAGATTCTCTCGGCCGCCGCTGACCTGATTGCGGCCATGCAGTCCGCCCGACTACCCGATTTCGTTACCTGGCGGCTGAAGAAACTCGAAATGATGCTCGCGATGGTGTCGGATTCCGAGTGGACCATCGCAAATCGTGAACGCAGTCCCGTCCTGGCCGCACTGGCCTACCTCTGCGACCCGGAGGACATCATTCACGACGACGTCCCCGGTGTCGGGTTGCTCGACGATGCGGTCATGATCGAACTCGTCGCCCTTGAATTACGCCACGAAATCGAAGCCTATGCTGACTTCGAGTGCTACCGGGCTGCAATGCCAAAGCCTGCTGACGGTCAGGACAGGAACGTCACCTCGAAGCGGCGGCTCGAGAAGCGCCGCAAGCAACTGGTGGCCCGCATGCGCCGTCGCAAGGCAGCCGACCAGGCGCGCGGACGAACGCCTTAGACGGGTAACTCAGGCGTAGCGGAAGTCACAGCCGCGGCCTGCTCCGCCGCGGTCACACGAGCCAGCAGCTCTTCGATCTGCTCCGGAAGACCCTTGCGGGCTTCAACAGCGGCGACTCGCACCGCGTTCGCAAATGAGACGCTGTCGGCACCGCCGTGACTCTTGATCACCACACCGGCCAGGCCGACCATGGTCGCGCCGTTGTAGGCACGAGGATCCAGTCGCTTCCTCAGGGCACCGAGGGCCGGCCCGGCAGCGACGGCGCCCGCCTTGCGGAACACGCTGCGCGAGAATTCCTCACGCATCACCGAAGCGATGAACCGGGCTGTTCCTTCCATCGCCTTGAGCGCCACGTTGCCTGTAAATCCGTCGGTGACCACGACATCCACGTCGCCCGAAAAAATATCGCCGCCTTCGACGAAACCGACATAGTTAAGTGGCGCCGCAGCCAGGCGCGCGTGGGCGGCGCGTATCTGAGCCGTACCCTTGATGTCTTCTTCGCCGATATTGAGCAGCCCCACTCGAGGCCGGCCCACGCCATGCAGGTCCGCGGCAAGCGCAGAGCCCATGACGGCAAACTGCAGCAGGTTATCGGCCGTGCAGTCGGGATTCGCACCCAGGTCGAGCATCAGCGTGTGACCGTGAGCCGCCGGGACCGGAGAGACGATCGCGGGCCGGTCAATCCCGGGAATCATCCTGAGAACGAATCGTGCGGTTGCCAGCAGGGCACCCGTATTGCCAGCCGAAACGCAGGCCGCCGCCTGTCCTTTCTTGATCAGATCGATCGCGATCCGCATCGAGGAATGCTTCTTCTTGCGAAGCGCATCCTTCGGGTGCTCGTTCATTCCCACGATTTCGCTGGCCTCGACGATCGTGATTCGATCGAGCGGAGCATCGTGCCCGAGCAACGGGCGCAGTACCTCGCCCTGCCCCACGAGGATCAGGCGCAGATCGGGCGTCGATGCAAGGGCCTCCAGCGAACCGGGCACCGCCGCGGCGGCGCCCTGATCGCCACTCATCGCGTCGACGGCAACGGTGAGCGTTGCAGCCGCCATCAGCGGCAGAGGCGGACGGGATTAATCCTGGGCTTCCTCGGCGACGGGCTTGTCGATGATCTTCTTGCCGCGATAGAAGCCGTCCGGCGTGATGCGATGCCGCAGATGGGTTTCGCCGCTGACGGGATCAACGGACAAGGTCGGGGCGCTTAGCGCCGAATGTGATCGCCGCATGCCGCGGGTCGAGGGCGTCTTGCGGCTCTTCTGAACTGCCATTGTTTTCTCTCCTGTTACGGGTCAGCGCTCAGCGTCGTTGAGCAGATCCCGCAGATTCGCAAAAGGTCGTTGTGTATCTTCTGCCGCCGGGCTCGAAGTCCGGACAGTCGGTAACTCATCATTTCGGCGGCACTGGCCGCTGTCCAAATGCCGGGGCACCAGCGGTAACCCAAGCAGCAACTGCTCCTGTACGACCCCGGCGAGCGACATGCGCTCAGGGTCATCGATCAACGTCTCGTAGCCACCCGCGGCCTCGCCCGGCTCACTGGCGGCAATGAGCAGCGGCGCCGACTCGGAAATCTCGCATCTGCACGGCGCCATGCAGCGCTGGCAGGTCATCACGACGATGCCTTCTACCTGCGCTTCCACCAGTGGTCGGCCTTCGAAAAGGCTGAAAATCAAGCGCGCGTTCGCCGACGTGCCCGGCAGCGCCCCCGCCTCAACGAGCCGCGGCATTTCGGTCAACTCCAGCGTGCAGTCGACCGTGGCCGCCCGCCCAGCCAGTTCAACCGCATTGACGAGGTCAGCCGAGGCGCGCGACATGGGCCGCGTATAATAGTGATGCGCTCTCCGACTGTCAAAGCCATTCAGAGCTTAAACCCTTGTTTTTGAAGGAACCAGACGCTTTGCGGGGCCATTCTTGAACACAACGAACAGACCCCCGCTGGTGCTGGCCTCCACTTCCCCGTATCGCCGGGCCCTGATGGAGCGCCTCGGCCTGCCTTTTGAGTGCATTGCGCCGCAAACCGACGAGCAGCAGACCGAGGGCGAGTCGGCCGAAAACCTCTGCACCCGGCTTGCCAGGATGAAGGCTCAGGCCGTGGCGCGGAGCCTCCCGGATGCCATTGTGATCGGCTCCGACCAGGTGGCGGTGCACGGGCAGGCCGTGCTTGGCAAGCCGGGAACCTTCGAGCGCTGTGTGGCGCAATTGCTCCGCTGCTCGGCAAGACAGGTCGAGTTCCTGACCGCAGTGCACGTAATCGACGGTCCCGGCCGTCGCGACGAGACACATCTCGACCGGACCGTCGTGCGGTTTCGCGAACTCGATGAAGCTGAGGTTCGTCGCTACGTAAGCAGGGAGCAGCCGCTCGATTGTGCCGGCGGGTTCAAGGTTGAGACGCTCGGCATCGCCTTGTTTGATCAAATCGACTCGCAGGACCCCACTGGACTTAACGGTCTGCCTTTGATCTGGCTCTGCGGCGCCCTGCGGCGCGCCGGCCTGGCGGTGCCTTGAGCAGCGCATCGAGCACTGAGCGCAGTTCGTCATCGAGCGGAGCACTCACGTAGAGGGGCTCGCGGCCGCCAGGCCGCGATACGCCGATGGACGCGGCATGCAGGAACATTCTGCTCAGCCCGTAGGCCCGCAGTGCAACGTTGCACTGCGGGTCGCCGTACTTCTCATCCCCGGCCACCGGGTGACCGGCATGAGCCGCATGCACTCGGATCTGGTGGGTCTTGCCCGTCCCGATTTCCACTTCCATCAGTGTCGCCGTGCTGCCGTAAGACTCGACGGGCCGGAAAGTGCTGACCGCCATCTGGCCGTGCGTTCGAACCGCGACGTGTCGCTCGCCGCTGCGGCGCTCTGATGTATCGAGCGGCAGTTCGATGCGTTTCCTGCCAAGGTTCCACTTGCCGCAGACCAGGGCCAGGTAGCGCTTCTCAACCTGCCCTTCCCGCAACTGTTCGTGGAGATCGCGTAACGCAGCGCGGCGCTTGGCAATGATCAGGCAGCCGGAAGTGTCGCGATCCAGACGATGCACGAGGTCGAGCTCCGACAGTTCCGGTCGGGCGGCACGCAAGGCCTCGATCACCCCGTAAGAGCGTCCGCTTCCGCCGTGCACGGCGATGCCCGACGGCTTGTTCAGTACGATCAGGTCTTTGTCCTCGTGCACGATGGCCTCGGTGACCCGTTCCTGGATCGCCGTTGCCGGCGGCCGCGATTGTCCCGGTTGCGCCTGCCGAACCGGAGGTATCCTGATCCGGTCGCCAGCCTGTACCCGCTGGTCCGGCCTTGCCCTCTTGCTGTTGACCCGGACTTCGCCTTTGCGCAGCAATCGGTAGAGGTGTGTCCGGGGCACTCCCTTGAGATGCCGGCTCAGGAAATTGTCGAGTCTTTGCCCATCGTCGCCTTCGGCGACGTCGACATAGCGCACGGCCGACCCCTGAGTTGCCGGGCCCGTCTCTGGATTCCTGGGTGGATCTTCGTAAACCATTGATTAGCCGACCTTCACTTGCTAGAGTCCCCGACCGAGCGCTGTCGGGTCGACGCTGAAGTCGACAACCCAGCGCAAAGCCTGCGTAGCGACTTGCCGACCTCGGAGCCGGAGACGCGCGCATCTTAGTTGGTTCTGATACATCAGACCATCGCGCTGCCGTGAGCGCGCGCTGGCACCTTCGCCCGGGCGGGCGGTGGACCAGTGCGATCCGGCGGGAACGATGCCAGACAACACCAGGATTCGGTCCGGCGCCGGCCTTCGCAGAAGGCGGGCGTCAAATGACAGCCGCATGACCCAAGCCGCTTCACGACCTCTCCATATGGCCACGGCACCGCCCGTCCGGGCACTCACGGTCTATTGCTCGTTTAAAGCGAGGACCGATGAAACGAATGTTAGTCAACGCAACCCAGGAAGAGGAGTTGCGTGTCGCGCTGGTTGATGGCCAGCGTATCTACGACCTTGATATTGAAGTCCCGTCCAGGGAATCGAAGAAAGCCAATGTCTACAAGGGACGCATTACCCGTGTAGAGCCGAGTCTCGAAGCCGCGTTTGTCGATTACGGCGCGGGCAGGCACGGCTTTCTTCCGTTCAAGGAGATTTCACGCGAGTATTTCAAGGAAGTCGACAAGGACGCCGAGACTGCGGGTCGCTCCGGCATCAAGGACCTGATCGAACAAGGTCAGGAGATGATCGTCCAGGTCGAAAAGGAAGAGCGCGGCAACAAGGGTGCCGCCCTGACGACGTTCATCAGCCTGGCCGGTCGATTCCTCGTACTGATGCCGAATAACCCTCGCGCGGGCGGCGTATCGCGCCGTATCGAAGGCGAGGACCGCGAGCAGCTTCGCGAGGCCATGGGGGACGTACAGGTTCCCGATGGCATGGGGGCGATTGTCCGCACGGCCGGCGTCGGGAGGTCGGCCGAAGAACTGCAGTGGGATGTCAATAATCTCGTTGATATCTGGAACGCGATTCAGAAGGCCGCGGTCAGCGGTCCGGCACCGTTTTTCATCTACCAGGAAAGCAAAGCGATTCTGCGCGCACTGCGCGATTATCTGGCCGATGACATCGGCGAGATCCTGATCGACAAGCCGGAGACGTTCGAGGAAGCGCGGGACTATATGCAGCGCTTCATGCCGGGCAACCTGCGAAAACTCAAGCTCTACGACGATCACGTACCGCTCTTTACGCGCTATCAGATCGAGAGTCAGATCGAGTCGGCTTACTCGCACAAGGTCACGCTGCCGTCCGGTGGCAGCATTGTTGTCGATCACACCGAAGCACTCGTATCGATCGACATCAACTCCGCCCGCAGCACACGCGGTGCCGACATCGAGACGACCGCCTGCAACACCAACCTCGAGGCCGCGGAGGAGATCGCACGCCAGTTGAGGCTGCGTGACGTCGGCGGACTGATCGTCATCGACTTCATCGACATGGAGTCACAGAAGAATCAACGTGCCGTGGAAGACCGCCTGCGTGAGGCCGTCAAGCAGGATCGTGCGCGTATACAGATCGGACGAATTTCGCGATTCGGCCTGCTGGAGATGTCGCGGCAGCGACTGCGGCCGTCGATCAGTGAATCGACGAATATCGTCTGTCCGCGCTGCAACGGCATGGGCGTCATTCGCAATGTTGAATCGCTGGCCCTGGCGATCCTGAGGCTGATCGGCGAGGAAGCACGCAAGGATCGTACGGCAAAGGTGTTTGCCCAGTTGCCGGTCGATGTTGCGACCTACCTGATGAACGAAAAGCGCGTATGGCTGGCGAATATCGAATCACGCAGCGACGTCAACGTCGTGCTCGTGCCGAACCCTTACTTTGAAACGCCGGCCTACGAGATCCGCCGGATTCGCGATGATGAGGTCAGCCTGCCGGAGAATTCCATGATCAGCCATCAGATGGCCGTGGAACCGCAGGTGGATGTGAATGCGCTGGCCACGGCTGAAAAGGAACCGCCGCCGCCGACTCCGGCCGTGACAACCGTGGTCCCGAGCAGCCCCGCCCCGCCACCGGCACCGGTGGAGCCGAAACCATCGGTCAGTGCCGCGACCGTCGCCGTGGCCCAGTATGGCCCCCGCGATGGTGCATTCGTTCGACTCTGGCACTGGTTATTCGGGGACAAACGTGCCCCGGCGCCAGAGCCGGTCAAGCCACGCGCAGAGACCGGGCGCGACCGGAGCCGCGGTCGTGATGACAGAGGAGCTGATCGTGACGGCCGCGATGGCCGCAGCAATGCCCGTCGGGGCGGGCGACGTGACGAAGCTCGCACAGACAAGCGCGGTGAAGGCGCCGCTCGCAGCGGACGCGGGCGCAGGCAGCGCACTGACGGGCCACGTGATCGGCGCCCGGAGAACAGCGCCGCGGTGGCCGCAACCGGCAATGCGCCGGCCGCCGAGCCTCGTCAGAAGCCCCAGGGCAGGGCCGCACAACCGGCAAGATCGGACAGCGCATCCCAAACCGAGGGGCGTCGACCGGCCGGGCCGGAGGGGCAAAGCGCCGAGCGCGATGACGCACAGCGTACTGGCCGTCCGGACAGCGAGCGAAGCGGTCGCCGCTCGCGCCGTGGCGGACGTCGCAGGCGACGGGATTCGAGCGAGTCCGGGCAAAGCGCTGAGCCGTCACGTGGCCGGTCGCCGGCCGCCGAATCAGGCCAGAGCACCGGGAACGGCAACAATGGGTCCGCCGAGAAGCCGGCGGCAACGGAGGGTGGTGCGCCCAGGCAGCCGGCCCCGGAGCCATCCTCGGCCACTCAGAGCAAAGGCAGCGGCGAGTCTGCAGCGCCGGGCGGTGAGGCGCGAGCCGCGCCTGCCATGCAGGAGTCCCGGGCGGTCACCTCGCCTCAGGCGCCCGCACCTTCGAGCACACCCCAGCCGAAACCCCGGGAATGGACGCCCTCTCCCGCCAGTGATGCAACGCGTGAGACACCGCGCAGCGATCCCTGATGTGACCTCGGGGCCGATCTGACTGTCGCGCGCACCCGGCCAGATGCCGGGTGCGTTGCGCCGCTCTGCCGCCGGTTAAGGCCGAAAATCCGTCAGCCGAGTCGGCGCTGCCCGGCGGACCGGGCGAGCAAGTCCTCCAGAAGACCTTCGGCCGCGTCCTCGACCAGGTCGAGCACTCGCTCGAATCCAAGCGGACCGCCGTAGTAAGGATCGGGCACTTCCTGCATCGTCCCGGCGTTGCGCGCGAATTCAAGGAACAGCCGGATTCGGCCCTGATACGGCACGGTACAACGTTCCAGCAGGATATCCCGGTTGTCCCTGTCCATCGCAAGGATTGAATCAAACCTCGAGAAGTCGCTTTCCAGCACGGCTCTTGCCCGTTGCGAACTGAGGTCAATACCGCGTCGGGCAGCGGCCAGCGTCGCGCGCCGATCAGGTGGCTCTCCCACGTGATAGGCATGAGTGCCGGCAGAGTCGACTTCGATCTCGAAATCCGGTGCCCGCTCGCGGACCAACCGGGTAAAGACGCCCTCTGCGGTTGGCGAGCGGCAGATATTGCCCATGCAAACGAAAAGCACCCGATACATTGCGTTCCTCACAACACGATCAGAAGGCGGCGCCACTGATGCGCGCCACCGTTCAGGTCACCCGGCCGCGGATTTCGATCGCAACCGTAATTCACGGGCCCCATGATATCCCTCCTTCCCGCATCTGCGAACAGGCGCCCGCCCGGCTCCTCGTCCCGGCTATCGGTCCTGCACGGGCCCCGGCCACGGCGAAGAACTGTAGCCATAGTAAGGATCCAGTTCAGCATCGATGCGTCTGTTCAACCAGGCGACATCCTCGGCCGACAGGTAGTCGACATAGCCGCCGATCTTGCCGCGCCGCGACTTGAATGACTCTGCATCACCCGGCCGCCCCGGTGCCAATGCAGAGCCATCGGGTGATCGCTCTGCTTCACGGGCTTTCATCGAATCAAACCGGCCATGTTCCACCGCGGCCGCAATACTTGCGCTCGAGACTTCCGCAAGGCCGATAAATTCAGCGACGCGACGTAATTCCCGGCCGGGATCCTCGTGCAGGTCCTCGTAGCGAACCAACAGAAAGTCCTCAGGAACGTGCCGCTGGGCGGCCCAGGTGTTGTAGTAGCACAGCAGCGACTCGAAAGATCCCCGGGGCCAGTGTACGAAGGTGGAGATATCGCCCTCGAAACGGTTCCTGCGGCGGGTCGCCTGGAAGTAGTTCGAAACGAGCGTATCGCGCAGGTCACGAACAAGCAGAATCACCTTGCAGCCGGCGAATTCGCTCTTGTCCGAATTAATTTCTGCAACTGTCTTGATCTGCGGCCGCCCATCATGCTTCTCGACGATCCGCGGGGCGCCAGGCAACCGGGTCAAATCAATCTCAGCCTCGCCTTGCGCAGCACGCGCGTGGCCCATGTGCTCGGCAACCATCCGGGACATCATGACACGCAGCCAGGTGCGGCCTGTCTTCGGATACGACAACAGGTACAAGTCTGCCTGGCGAGGCCTTTTCCAGCGTCGCAACCAGTTGACCGGCGGGAATAGCTCGAGCTGGTTTCGCATCCGAAACAGAATCGGCGGGTTCTGCAGCAAGAATCGACTGCCACTCATATTTTTATGACCCTCAACGCCTGATTTTACCCGCCTGCCGTCCGCTACCATACGCGTTGGCGTTGTCTCGGTGCCAGTCGTCATGACGCTGAACAACGGAGATTTCGCCGCTGCTCCGCACGTCGCGGTTCGCCGGCCAACCGCCAGCCTCAACCGGCAGCCAGATAATGCTAGTCTCTCCCGGCACAAGAGCCCGCAATGCAAGGCGGCAAGGACAGGCGCAGGAGAACTCCAATGAGTGCCCGCAGGATCGTCGAGCGTTTGAGGCGCCGGCGGGGTGACGGTGATCCGCACCTGCCGGTCAGCGTGATTCCTGCCCTAGGATCGACCTGCACCAGTGCCGGAGACCTCCTCGACCCTGACTACCGATCGGGATGAGCACGAGTGGACAGCAACTGGCAGTCGTCATCCTCGCAGCCGGTGAATCGCGACGGCTGGGGCAGCCGAAACAGTTGCTGATTGTCGATGGCCTGCCCCTGATACGCCGCTCCATACACCTGGCGATAGCGGCCGCCTGCGGCCCGGTTCACGTGGTTCTCGGCGCCCATCGCGAACAGATTGAGCCGGTACTCGTGGGGGAGCCGATCCGCGTGGTCGCCGCCGCGAACTGGCGATCGGGCATGGCGGCGTCGCTGCGCGCCGGCATCGACAGCCTGCCGGCGGGCAGTGCCGGCGCGCTCGTGATGCTGGCTGATCAGATCGGTCTGACGATCGACTCCCTGCGGCGCCTTCAACGGGCCTGGCAAACCGACACGCAGGCGATCGTTGCAAGCCAATACGCCGGGACAAGCGGCGTGCCCACCATCTTCCCCGCTCGCGTCTATCCTCAACTCATGTCGCTGCGTGGCGAACGCGGGGCCCAGTTCCTGATTCAGGAGGATCCGCGGCTCATCGCCGTGCCGCTGCCGGAGGCCGAAGAGGACCTGGACCGGCCAGTCGATCTGCAACACCTCCGGTACTGATCCGGCGGCACAATACGACGCGCGCTGCTCTGCACAGCGGCGACGCTGCGTTCGGTCGTGACCGGGCTGCCCTGCGCGTCAGGCCGCGCCTGCCGTAACCGGCGCGCCTCGTGGCCAGATGCGGTTAAAATGTGCGTTTAGTCGCGCAAAACACAAGTAACTCAGAGGCTGGACACATGGCAGAGAGGATTCGGGCAGGCGGGCTGCAGATCAGCAAACCGCTCTATCGTTTCGTTGCAGAGGAAGCGCTCGAAGGGTCCGGCATCCAGCCGGACGATTTCTGGGAGTCCTTCGAGGGCATTGTGCGCGACCTTTCGCCGGTTAATGTCGCGCTGCTTGCCAGACGCGATGAGCTGCAGGCAAAAATCGATGAATGGCACCGAAACCAGGCCGGCAAAGCGCACGACGCCGCAGCCTACAAGCAGTTCCTGACTGACATCGGCTATCTGCTTCCAGAGGGTGAAGATTTTTCGATAACGACCGAAAATGTCGATGATGAGATCGCCCTGCAGGCCGGTCCGCAGCTGGTGGTTCCCGTCAAGAACGCTCGCTTTGCCCTGAACGCTGCCAACGCCCGCTGGGGCAGCCTCTATGACGCGCTCTACGGCACCGACGTCATACCTGAGCTCGACGGTGCTGAGAAAGGTCGTGGCTATAACCCGGCGCGAGGCGCAAAGGTGATCGACTTTGCCCGGCAACACCTTGATGACACCGCACCACTGGCGGCAGGCAGTCACAAACAATCCACCGCTTACAAGGTGGTGGACGGAAGCCTGCTGGTGACACTGTCCGACGGGACGAACAGTGGACTCCAGGACCCCGGTACGTTTGTCGGGTTCCAGGGTGATGTGTCAGCGCCCTCAGCAATCCTGCTCAGGAATCACGGTCTGCACATTGAAATCCAGGTCGATCGCGACAGCCAGATCGGCAGGACCGATGCCGCCGGGGTCAAGGATCTGCTGGTCGAGGCGGCCGTCACGACCATCATGGACTGCGAAGACTCAGTCGCCGCGGTGGATGCCGAGGACAAGACCGAGGTGTACCGGAACTGGCTGGGCCTGATGAAAGGCACATTGCAGGATACGTTCGAAAAGGGCGGCAAGATGATGACCCGCCGCCTCAATGCAGATCGAAACTACGCGGCACCAGACGGCGGCAAGCTCACGCTGCATGGGCGAGCGTTGCTGTTCGTGCGCAATGTCGGCCACCTGATGACCACCGATGCGGTGCTCGACGCGCAGGGGAAACCCGTTCCCGAGGGATTCCTCGATGGCATGGTGACTTCGCTGTGCGCAATCCAGGACCTGAAGGGATTTGGTGAACGGCGCAACTCGCGCACGGGAAGCGTATACATCGTCAAGCCGAAGATGCACGGCCCCGAGGAAGTCACCTTCACCTGTGATCTGTTCAGTCGCATCGAAGACGCGCTGGGGCTGGCCCGCAATACACTGAAAGTCGGCATCATGGACGAGGAACGCCGCACGACGATCAATCTCAAGGCCTGTATCCGCGCCGCGCGGAATCGAGTCGTGTTCATCAATACCGGCTTTCTGGATCGTACGGGCGACGAGATCCACACCAGCATGTTGGCCGGTCCGATGATCCGCAAAACACAGATGAAGAGTCAGCCGTGGATCAACGCGTATGAGGATTGGAACGTCGACATCGGTCTTGCCTGCGGCCTTCCGGGCAAGGCCCAGATCGGCAAGGGCATGTGGGCCATGCCCGACGAAATGGCTGCAATGCTCGAGCAGAAGATTGCTCACCCGCTGGCTGGCGCCAATACGGCGTGGGTGCCTTCACCGACCGGTGCGACGCTGCACAGCATTCACTACCACCGGGTCAATGTCGCGGAACGTCAAAGGGAACTGGCTCGACGCCCACGGGCGAGTCTCGACGACATACTGACGATTCCCCTGCTGCCAGAACCCGGCCAGCTGAGTGCGGCAGAAATCCAGGCCGAACTGGATAACAACGCACAGGGAATACTCGGTTACGTCGTGCGATGGATCGACCAGGGTGTTGGCTGCTCGAAAGTGCCGGACATTCACAACGTTGGACTCATGGAAGACCGGGCCACGCTGCGCATTTCCAGCCAGCACATCTGCAACTGGCTGCACCATGGAATCTGCAGCAAGCAACAGGTCCAGGAAACACTCCAGCGCATGGCAGCCGTGGTCGATGAGCAAAATTCAAGCGACCCGGATTACCGAAGAATGGCGCCAGCCTATGACGGCGTTGCGTTCCAGGCCGCCTGTGCGCTCGTATACGAAGGTGAGGCCCAGCCAAACGGATACACGGAACCGCTGCTGCACGCCTATCGACGCAAAGCGAAAGGCGAGTAGACAGATTCCGGGCCTCGAACCCGTGGCGAAAATTGGAGGCAGACCCGCCCGCATCCCGCAGGATGCCGACAGCCACTGGCCAGCGGCTGTTGTGATAGCCTGATTCCCGGCCGATCATTTCACGGGGGGATCGCCATGAGAGCCTCAGTCCCGTCATGTCTGCTTCTTGCCCTGCTCGCAACGGCTGCACACGCCCAGGTGCCCGATCAGAACGAGATCATGAAACAGCTCGGGCCCGGGCCCGCCCAGATGCTCGCATCAATGCAGGCGCTTCAGGAAAAGTACGCGGCGATGGACCAGGAGCGCTCGGCCGAACGCAGAGCGATCTCAGAGGAAATCGCGCGGGAGGAACTCGACAAAGCGATGGCGAATGCGGCGTCGCTTACCAGTCAGAATATCGATCCGAGGGCGGCGGCCGAAGTGAACGCGAGACAGCGACTGGCGCCCATCTATGCGCAGTGGGAGGTCGAGGACGCCGCACTCGAGCGGGAGAAAAAGGCCGATATGGAAAAAGTCATGGCCGAAGCAGGCCTGATGGTTCCGGTGCCTCAGTAGCAAACTCAATCCCGGATGCCGCCGACCAAATCTTTCGCGCTTCATTCACGCCCCTTCATACTGCAATATTACGGCCGCTCGCCTACAGTCAGGATCAGAAATGTCCACCTACAGTCGCGTCTTTTTAGCCCTGGCACTCGTGCTGCTGCTTGCGACAGGCATCATTGCTGCTTTCGTCTGGTTCGGGCCCATTGCGGTATCCGACAAGAAAGTGCTGCTCGACTTCATGATGGGCCGCGGGATCAGCACGCCGGCCGAGAACGTCATCGCGTCCCGGCTGACCGTACCCGAGGGGTTTGAAGTCAACCTTTTTGCGGGTGATGTGCCGCTGGCTCGCTGGATGCGTTTCACGGACGTCGGCGACCTCATTGTCTCTCGCACCCGTGCCGGCGAAGTGATACTGCTCGAGCGGGACCAGGACGGCGATGGCAAGGCAGATGGCAGTCACGTGCTGCTCACTGATCTCGACGGACCGCACGGGCTGGCAATTCGCGATGGCTGGCTGTGGATCGCTGAAAGAACCGGCGTCGGACGCATCCGTTTCGACACCGCCAGCGGTACCGTGAACGGTCCCCTCGAGAAGGTTATCGAAGGATTGAGCGGCGACGGGTTTCACCTGACACGAACCATAGCCTTCGGACCCGATGGCAAGCTTTACCTGTCACAGGGCTCGACCTGCAACGTCTGTGTCGAGCAGGATTCCCGTCGCGGAACGATGATGCGCTTCAACGTGGACGGGTCCGGCGCCGAGATTTATGCGACCGGACTGCGCAACAGTGTCGGCTTTGACTGGGCACCCTGGGACGGCAGCCTGTATGCGACCGAGAATGGTCGCGACCTGCTCGGTGATGATTTCCCCCCGGATGAACTGAACCGGATCGAACCCGGCGGCTTCTATGGCTGGCCGTTCGTCAACGGCTTCGGCGTACCCGACCCGGAGTTCGGACCCGGCAACGAAGCGAGGGCCGCACAGGCAATTTCACCAGCGCATGGATTCCGCGCGCACAATGCCCCGCTCGGCATGCATTTTGTCCGCCGCGCTCACCTTCCGGACGGGTTTGACCGAGCCGCGCTCGTCGCCCTGCACGGCTCGTGGAATCGCACGAAACTCGACGGCTACAAAGTCGTCTCGCTGCACTGGTCAGAGGACGGATCGATCACCGAACGCGACTTCATGACGGGCTTCCTCGGGCCCGATGGCGTCATCGGACGGCCATCCGACGTCACCGAAGGACCGGATGGCTCGATCTATGTCGCTGACGACTACGGCGGGGCAATCTATCGCGTCACTTACCGGACTCCTTGACCGGCACCGGGCTGGCGCGAACAGCACATCCGCTGCCGCTAAAACCAGCGGCGCACCCGCTGGCGATACTTACGGAAATCGCCGGAAAAATATGCCTCCAGCACTCGCTCCTCGGGACCGATCTGAAACCGGTTCAGGTAGGCGACCACTACCGGCACGAGCACCACCGAGGCAGGATTACCCAGCCAGCATCCCCAGCCCAGCAGACCGAGTACCAGACCCAGGTACATTGGATTTCGAGTCCACCGGAAGATGCCCGTCATTACCAGTGGCCCGGCCACGCCGGGCCGCAAGGGATTGACCGAGGCGCGAAACCGCCGGAACTCGACGACGCCGGAAAGCCCGATCAGCGCGCCAGCAATCAGCAACAGGACCGACGCCGTCGTCCGCCAGGGAAACAGAATACGCAGTTGCGGCAGCCGGCGATCGATGACCCACATCAACCCGGCGGCGCATAGGGCCAGCACGACGGGCGGCACGCGTCTCTCCAGGGCCCGCATCAGGCGCTCTGCCCAACCTCATCGCCAAGCGCCCAGTCCACGGCGGCTCGAGCGTGTATCGCGGTCGTATCAAAGACGGGAACGGACGAGTCCGTTGCGCCAATCAGCATGGATATCTCGGTGCAACCCAATATCACGCCCTCCGCGCCCGCAGCCTCCAGGCGGCCGATGATCTGGCGAAACAGCCTGGCGGATTCCCCTTCGACCTTCCCATGACAAAGCTCGTCGAAAATCACCCGATCGACCGTTTCGATATCCGCCCGGCCAGGCGTTACTACGTGCAGGCCGTGTCGTTGTTCGAGTACGCCTTTGTAGAACGCCTCCGTCATCGTGAATCGCGTGCCGAGCAGCCCAACCCGGCCGATTCCAGCGTTGCGGATCCGCTCCGCTGTCGCATCGGCAATGTGCAGCAGCGGTATGTCCACCGAGCGCTCAATCGCACCGGCAACCTTGTGCATGGTGTTCGTGCAAAGCACGAGCAGGTCAGCACCGGCTGCCTGCACTGCGCGCGCCGCCTGCACCAGCACGGCCGCCGCTTCCGACCACTGCCCACTGTGCTGCAGCCGGTGTATTTGCCCGAACTCGACGCTGTAGAGAACCAGCCGTGCGCTGTGCAGACCACCGAGGCGCTGGTTCACTCCCTGGTTTATCAGGCGGTAATAGGTCAGTGTGGATTCCCAGCTCATCCCGCCGATCAGGCCAATCGTTTTCATTGGGCACTCAACGCGGTTCGCCTGCCAGGTGATACCGGCCGCCCTGCCGAATCCGGCATCACCGACAGCCGCGTTGCGCGCTCGTGCATTAGCGTAGGACCCAGCCACCACAGAGCGGGAAAACCTGGCCGACGAAACAATTGGCGGCCGCACTGCACAGGTACGCGGCAAACAACGCGTCCTCGCGCGCCGAGACAAGCCGTCCGAGGGGCACTTCCCTGCTCAGTCGGGCCTGGAACGCCGGATTCGCCTGGACCGCCGAAGGAAAGTAGGTCGGGTTGTCGACAAAGTTCTGCGCGATGGCGTTGACCTGCACGTTGTGCGGGGCCATCTCCACGCCGAGTGCCTGGACGTAGGCAAGCTGGGCGCCTCGTGCGGCGCTGTACGTCGTGGTTCGCCTCATGCCGCGCAGGGCCGAGGCACTGCCCATCAGCACGATTTTTCCGGAACCACGCTCCGTCATCTCCGGCAGAAAAGCCGCGCAGAGGCGCGGCAATGGATCGACCATGCGCGCGAAGCTCGATCGCCATTCGTCTTCCGAAACCTCGACCGCCCTGGTGGTTGGCGCCGGAATCCCGAGATTGATGACCAGCGCATCGATCGTCCCCGCCTCCGCGGCCATTGCAAGGATGGACTCACGGTCGTACGAGGCTCGCTGGTCGGCGAATACTTCAGCGCCGCATTCACCCAGCACGCCACACAGCGCAGGCCCCATGAAGCTCCCGGCTTCCGTTACGAGGATGCGTTTCCCGGACAGGTCGATCAGGCTCATGCGCTTACCCTTTATGCCGGCTGGCGTCGCTTTGGCCGCTCGGGTTGAGCATCGTATCGCTGCAACCGGGCTGCTGCGTCCCGCGATTGCGACAGAAAACCGCGGCGTGGCAGGCACGGGCACCGCAGCCGGCCCGGTCTTCAGGTGATGCGTCGGGTTTCAACGCCCAGGATCCAGTCACGTGCCGTCGCGAGGTCATCAAATCCAAAGCGCTTGATCTCGGCCGCGACAAAGTGGCTGGCCAGGCTCTCGCCCAGATCACCAAGAACCCAGTCCGTCACAAGCGCAATACGCGATACCTTCGCGTGGTGCGCCTTGATGAAGCGCAGATGCTCGATCAGGGAGGCGAGCGAATCCCAACCCGGGAACTCATTCACGCGGATAGCGATGCCGGCCAGCTTGCCCGAGCGCTCGATATAACGATCAATCGTCCTGGCCGCGCGCTCAAAATCCTGCTTCGACAGAGCACCGTCTGGCTCGAGTAATGCGACCCCGGTTTCCTTGTCCAACTCAACCTTCAGCATCGGCCCTTCTCCCGATCCACGCCGGCTCGCCTGATTCAACGATCACGCCACGACCGCCGTTGCTGCGAGGCGGCCTCCATTTTACGTCTATCGGCAGCGGCCGGTGACGCCGGCCGGGCGTGAGCGGGAAGGCGCAGGGGATTCCGCCAGCACGTTTGCCCTCCTGCCGTTACTTTGCAAACAACTGCATTTCCATGTCCCTGAACGCCTTGAACTCCAGTGCGTTGCCACTGGGATCGCGCAGGAACAGCGTGGCCTGCTCGCCCGGCTGCCCCTTGAACCGCACGCAGGGCTCGATAACGAACTCGATATCGGCAGCCCGCAGCCGCTTCGCCAGTTCCTCCCACTCCGGCATGGCAAGCACCAGGCCGAAATGTGGCACCGGCACGTCGTGACCATCGACCGCGCTGGAGTGCCGGTTTGGGCTCTCCGCAGGAGGCTCACGCCCGAGATGACAGACCAGCTGATGCCCGAAGAAATTGAAATCCACCCAGCCCTGGTCGCTGCGGCCCTCCGGGCACTTCATCAACTCGCCATAAAAGCCGCGTGCCTCGTCCAGCGAATGCACCTGAATCGCAAGGTGGAACGGCCTGAGATTGTTCACGATGCCTCCTCGAGCCGCCCCAATGCGGCCTAATCCGGTTGACGTGTATTTACCTTGTGGTCGTAAAACACATTAAATATCAGAATTAACTCATTGTTTAACATTGTTTTAATATTTTCGCTTGTTCCCGTCCTTCACCGGCTCCCGAACCGTCAACCCCGCCCGGCCCGCCCATCCGTTTACATTGCCCGGGACAACCTGGACAAGAGGCAACAGGCCATGATGACCGCCATCCGAAGGACCCCATTTCGGGCGCACTGCCTCTGCTTACGCTGGCGACCGCCTCAGTGATTCCGGGTTCAAACCCAGGCGCAGCACCGAACCTCGCGTATGTCCGGGTTTTCGACCGCAAAGAAGCTCGCACCCTCGAGACACACCCACACGGCGGACAGCGCTTTGTGGTCGGCCGCGCTGATTGCCGAATTGCACGAGAGGAGCCAGATCGAGATTGCAGAAGCGGCACTCGCCGCCCTCCGCAACGACGGTGCGGACGATGACGACTGTCTTTCGCCCTCGCTGAGATCCTCGCCAGCCGGCATCGAGCACTGAACGCCGCTGGCCGGCCGGCACACTGTTTCAGTTAATGACCAGCGCAACGAATTCCCCCTCGAGCACGCCCACCCTTTCCCCACTGTGCTCGAGTACGGATTCGAGCCGGATCCGCCCTTTGCCCTTGCGCTGCACGGCTCGCAGAAACCGTTCCCATGAAGCCTGATCGTCGATCGTGGCGATCGCCGTGAAATCGCCGTTTATCGGCTTCTCGTAGTGTATGTAGCTGCGTTGTATGACGATCCGCGCATCCGATCCCGCGTCGCGCAGACCGAGATGCAGGACAGACCATGCGGCGAGCGTTGCCAGCGAAGCCGCACTGCCGCCGAAAACGGTGTTGCGGTGATTGATATTCGGCGCCAGCGGCGCCGCCAGTCTCACCGATGAATCCGTGAGCCCGGCGACCGTGACAGCCATCGCGCGTGACAGCGGTATGTGGGCGTGCAGGTACGCTTCGAGTTCGCCGGCAGATGCGCTCGCGAAGATCATCCAACCAACGCTGCAACAGCGATCGCGGCCAGCGTCGCAATGACCGGTATGACCACGGTAATGATGCCGACGTCGCGGTAGGCCTCCTTGTGCGTGAGCCCCGTGATCGTCAGCATGGCGACGATCGCGCCGCAGTGCGGCAGCGAATCGAAGCCGCCACTGGCCATCGTTGCAATCCGGTGCAGAACGCCGGGTGCGATGCCCATCGCGAGATAGTCCGGCGCCATGGTCTGCATGAAGATCTGCAACCCTCCGGAGGCGGACCCCGTGATGGCGGAGACGAGACTGACCGAAGCGAACATGGACAGCAGTGGCGGCAATCCGGAATCGAGCATCATCCGCGTAAATTCACCAAATCCCTCGGTATGAGTCACGACGCCACCGAAACCGATCACGGCCGCCGTGTTGATTAACGGCATGATCGAGTCCTGGACGCCGTTACCCGCAACGGTCAGCGCCCTGTTACGAATTGACGGAAACAGCAGCGTTGCGAGAACCGTCCCTGCAAACAAAGCAATGCTCGGCCAGACCAGCGGCTGAGAGTTGGCGAATCGCAGCAGCTCATACGCCCAGCCCTGCCTGGCGGCGCCCTCCGCCCCAAGCCCGGCGCTGATCAGGCGTGGCAGAAGGATCGTCAGCAGGACCACAGCCAACGGAATGAGGGCGAGCGGCCACGGTGGATGGTCCGGATCACCCGGCTCCGCGGTTGATATTCGGTCACTCGCGGAGGGAGCAAAGCCCTCGCCGTTGGCGGCCGCCGCGACTCTCTGCCGCTCGAGGTACCACATCCCCGCCGCAAACATGATGAAAGCACCGAGCAGCCCATACCAGCCGCCCGCGAACAGATCCGTGCCCAGCGCGACCGACGCGATGACGTTGTGTATCGAAGGCGTGCCAGGCAGTGCTGTCAGCGTGAATGTGCCCGCGCCCAGGGCCAGGGCCGCGCAGAAAAGTCGTTTGGGGATATCCGCCTTCTGCAGCAACTTCAGACCGAGCGGATACATTGCGAATATCACGACGAAGACCACGACCCCGCCGTAGGTCAGCAATGCACAGGCAATCGTCGTGATCCAGAGCGCTCGGTGCGCACCGAGCTTGGCCACCAGCGCAAGGGCGATGCTCGAAGCCGCATTACTGTCACCCATGACACGACCGAAAACGGCTCCGGCCGCAAACAACAGGAAAAACTTACCCGCAAACGTGAACGCACCCAGCGGGCCAAACGAGAAGAAATCCGTCAGCCCTTCGGCCAGCGGCAGACCGTTGGTTACGATCACGAGCAACGAACACATCAGCGCAGCGAAAACGATGTTTACGCCACGTAGTGCAAGCAGGATAAGCGCGGCAACACCGCCGACAAGACCCAGGTATTCCATGCACCCCCCAATCGTCCGGCCCGCCAACGGCCAGTCACTTGTCTGTATCAGATGGCGCGTTGCCGAAAGCCACGTCGCCGGCATTTCGCTGCCAGGCCCGGCGATGTTACCGTTTCCCGCTCGGCGGGCCGATATTTTTACAGGATTCAATGGTAGACAAGCAAAGAGTCGTTTACTCAACCGGTCAGGGCCGTACCTGCCCGGAGTGCGCCCGAGCCATCGCCGATTGCCGCTGCAAACGAAGCCGGCCGGCTCGGACGAGCCCACCGGCCGGCGACGGCTTTGTTCGGCTAAGCCGGGAAACCAAAGGGCGCAAGGGCAAGGGCGTGACTCTGATCACCGGCGTCCCGGCCGCAGACGAGGTCGCGTTGGAGGATCTGGCAAAACGATTCAAGCGGCTCTGCGGAGGCGGCGGTACGCTGCGCGACGGTGTGATCGAGATCCAGGGAGACCATCGCGACCGCCTGATGGCAGAACTGCAGAAGCTCGGCTACAAGGTCAAACGAGCGGGCGGCTGAGCGGCCTGTCCTGGCGATCCGGAACGAACCATGCGATTGAACAAGTACCTGAGTGAAACCGGCCTTTGCTCGCGACGCCAGGCCGACGAGTGGATTTCGGCGGGACGAGTCGAGGTCAATGGCCTGCGCGCCGCGCTTGGCACGCAGGTATCGGAAGAGGACACCGTACGGGTTGATGGTCGTCTACTACGCGGCAACCCGAAACGGCTTTACATCGCACTTAACAAACCCCCAGGGATCGAGTGCACGACAGACCGCCGGGTCGCAGACAACATCGTCGATTTTATCGGTCACCCGGAACGGCTTTTCCCGGTCGGGCGACTCGACAAGTTCTCCGAGGGCCTGATTCTGCTGACCAATGACGGAGACATCGTCAACCAGATTCTCCGGGCACGCCACGGGCACGAGAAAGAATACATCGTCACGGTCGACAAACCCCTGACGCCCGACTTCCTGACCGGCATGGCCCGAGGTGTCCCGATGCTGGATACCGTCACTCTGCCCTGCCGCGTCGAGCGGGTCGGCAATACCAGTTTCAGAATCGTTCTGACCCAGGGACTGAACCGGCAGATTCGCCGCATGTGCGAACACTTCGGTTACGTGGTGCGCAGACTGCGGCGCATCAGGATCATGCACATCGAACTGGGCGCGCTGCCGGTCGGCCAGTGGCGGCCATTGACAGCAGGGGAACTGCGCCAACTGAAGGCTTCGACCGCACCGAAAGCCCGCGATCACCGGCGGGCAACGCTGCGACTGAAACGGCAGGCTGCCGGCGATGACTGAAGTCCGGCCACCAACCCGTTCGCCCCTTAGCCGTTGTCCTTTGGTTCCAGGGCCAGGCGGCTGCGCCGATTGCGCAGGTCGAGGAACAGGTTGTAGCTCGCCACGCCTGCGGGGAACAGATTCGAGAGTATGCCGACTGAGTCATTCTTTCCAAACGTGAAGTAACAGAGCAGCAGCAGGCTGCCGCTGATACTCATCAGCCAGAACGCGGTCGGCAGGACCGGCTTGCGGTGCCGGCGCGAATAGGCCATCTGCACAAACCAGCGACCAGCGAACAGTGCCACACCGAGGTAGCCAACCAGCTTCCAGGGCGTGATGACCACACCCCATGCGTTCATTAGTACTTGATCCATCAGCTGTGATCTCCCCAACCCCTGGCCGGAGTGCTCAGATCGCCGCGCTCACGCGCTGGCGGGCTGCTTCGAGATCCTCTGCCGTATCGATACCCGGCCCCGGTGGTTCGATGCAGTTCGCGACTCCGATGCCGATATGACTTTGCAGGGCTCGCAACTGCTCGAGTTTCTCAATTCGTTCGAGCGGCGAGGGACTCAGACCCGTGAGGCGACGGAGGACTTCCACGCGGTATGCGTAAAGGCCAATGTGGCGCCTCGCGGTGTCAAACGTTCGCTGACTAAACAAGCCCTGCGGCGCACCTTCACGGGCCCAGGGAATCGGCGCACGGCTGAAATACAGGGCCCGTCCGTCACATCCTGTCACGACTTTGACGACGTTCGGGTCCATGAATTCCTCGATACCGGTGATCGGTGTCGCAAGCGTCGCGATCCCGCAATCGGGTCTGCCCTCGAGCAGGGCAGCGACCTGATCGATCAGTCGCGGCGAAACAAAAGGCTCGTCGCCCTGAACATTGACCACGATCGTCTCGTCGCTCCAGAGGCGCTTTTCGGCCACCTCGGCCACCCGGTCCGTACCGGATGCAAGCGACGCATCGGTCATGACCGCGATGGAGGTCCCTGGCCTGCGCGGATCGGCGACAACCGCCGCGATACGTTCGTCATCGGTAGCCACGAGCACGTCGTCGGCCGAACTGGCGCAGGCTTGCTCGACCACCCGCTGGATCATCGGGACACCGCCAATTACGAGCAGTGGTTTGCCCGGCAGTCGCGTCGAGGCGTACCGGGCCGGAATGACGACGTGGAAGCCCATGCTCAGTCCTTGAGCAAGGGGTCGTCCGATGCCAGCTTGCGCGCCTCCTCATCCAGCATCACCGGGATGCCGTCGCGCACCGGGTAAGCCAGACGGTCGGCCCGGCAGACGAGCTCCTGCGCGTCGCGATGCCACTGCAGGGGTCCCTTGCAAAGCGGGCAGGCAAGAATATCGAGCAGCTTGTTATCCACGTATCTCTCCGGTGGCGGGCAAACCCGCTCGGGTCAGCGCCTGATTCAGTAGCGCCAGCTCATCCGCGGGTGCAAATTCGAGTTCAAGTTCCACGTACCACCAGAGTGGCCGCGCAAGGTCCCGGCATTTTACGGCATCCTTCTCGGTCATCAGCACGGTGCGATCCGAATCCAGATCAAGCTCTGCGCCGCTGATGCGGGCGTGATCCGGGAGCGCTTTCGTGTCGATATCGAGGCCGGCGGAACGCAGGCCGTCAAAGAAAGCCTCCGGATTACCGATTCCAGCCACGGCCAGCGGCCTTTGACCCCGGAATGACTCCAGTGGCCTGCGCTCTCCCGTGGCAATGTTTACGGCTGTACCCGGCCTGAAGGACACGCGCGCGAGCATGGGCAGCGGGACCGGAAGCGGGAGCGGGACCGCGTTGTGTCGCGCGCCCTGCCGCTCGGCCAGAATCACGGCATCCACTTCACTCAGTCGCCCAGGCCGCTCACGCAGCGGCCCTGCCGGGAGCATCCGGCCATTGCCCAGACCGCGCATCGCATCGACGACAACGAATTCGCAATCACGCGCCAGGCGCAGGTGCTGCAGTCCATCGTCGCACACGATGACCTCGGCGCCCTGCTCTATTGCCCGTTCGGCCGCTGCGACACGGTCGGCCCCGATCACCACGACATGCGCCGTGCGGCGCGCGTGCAGAACGGCTTCATCGCCCACGACGGCTGGATCCGATTGCAGGTCGACGACGAGCGGTGGCCCTCTATGGCTGCCACCGTAACCGCGCAGAACGATACCGACCCGGTGCCCGAGCGCGCCGAGTTCGCCGGCAAGCCACGACGCCACCGGTGTCTTCCCCGTACCGCCAACGGTCAGGTTACCGACGACAATGACCGGCGCGCCGACCCGCCGGGAAGTGAGAACCCCCCTGCGATACAGGCTCTGGCGAGCGATCACGAGCAGGCGAAACAACCAGGCCAGTGGCCACAAACACACGCTCTGCCAGGCCGGGCCGTACCAGATGCGCTGAAGGCCTGCATCCAGGCTCATTCGCTGAATTGCATGCGGTGCAGAACCGCGTACTGCCCGTCGAGTGCGATCAGTTCGGCATGCGTGCCGATTTCCACAAGTCGCCCATTATCCATGACCAGAATCCGGTCCGCCTTCTCGACCGTGGACAGGCGATGCGCAATGACAACGTTTGTGCGGTCGCGCATCAGTTCATCCAGTTTTGCCTGGATCTGTCGCTCGAGTTCGGTATCCAGTGCCGAGGTCGCTTCGTCAAGAATCAGGATCGGCGTATTGCGGAGCAGGGCCCGCGCAATCGCAACTCGCTGGCGCTGCCCTCCCGACAGCAGGGTACCGCGATCGCCGACCTCAGTGTCGAGCCCGAGCGGTAGTTGCCTGGCAAACTCCATCACTCCCGCTGCGCTCGCGGCCTCCTCGATCTGCTGGTCCGTGGCAGCGTAGCCAAAAGCGATGTTGCTGCTGATCGTGTCATTGAATAAAACCACATCCTGGCTGACGAGGCTCATCTGCGCACGCAGATCAGCGAGCGGATATTCACGGATGTCATGGCCGTCGAGCATCACCGAACCACTGGTGACGTCATAGAATCGCGGCAGCAGGTTCGCGATGGTTGACTTGCCGCTGCCCGAGCGGCCGACGATCGCGACCGTCTCGCCCGGCGAAACCGCGAAACTGACGTTGCTGAGCGCGTGCACCGCGCCACTTTCGTACTTGAAACTGACATCGCGATACTCGATCGCACCGAGTGCCCGCTCAATTGGCCGGTCACCACCCGCTGGCTCCAGCGCCGTATCGATCAGTTCAAAAATGTCCTGCCCAGCCGCGATACCCTGCTGCAGAGGACTGGCAATATTGACCAGACGGCGCAGCGGCGCCGTAATGAGCATCAGGGCGGCGATGAAAGAAGTGAATTCACCGACCGACATGCGCTGCTCGATCGCATCGACGGTGGCCAGGTAAAGCACGCCGGCCAGGGCAACCGCCGCTATCAGCTGCACAATCGGGTTACTGAGGCCCTTGGTGAGCATCATCTTCATGTTCGACGCGCGGTTCTGTTCAACCACCGCTTCAAACTGCGCCGCCTCGTAGTCCTGAGCGTTGAAGACCCGTACGACCCGCGGCGCCTCGATCGCTTCCTTTGAGACGCGCGTGACATCACCCATGCTGCTCTGTATGCGCTTGCTGTAGCGCCGGAACAAATGGTTTACGCGGCGGATCAGCCACGCGATCAACGGGCCGACGACCAGACTGATCAACGTCAGCTTCTGATTCAGGTAGAGCAGGTAGCCAATCAGCCCGGCGATCGTCAACGTATCGCGAACAAAAACCGTGATTGAATTCGTCGTCGCCTGCGCAACCTGCTCCGTGTTAAACGTCAGTCGAGAGAGAAGATTACCGGATGACACCTTGTCGAAAAACGATACGGGCAGATGCAGGTACGCATTGAAAATCTCGTTGCGCATCTGCTTTACGATGTGCCGGCCAACGAAACCCGGGCAGTAGTTCTGTAGAAAATCACCGATACCCCGCATCATGAACAGCACGATCAGCATCAGGGGTACCAGCCAGACCATGCGCGGATCGCGGTCAACAAAAGTGCCATCGAGAAAAAATTTCACGAATGCAGCCCAGCCCGCATCGGTGGCGGCAAAGATCACCATGCCGAGCACACCGAACAGGAACATGCCCATGTGCGGGCGCAGATAAGTGATCAGCCTGCGATAGGTCTGCAGGGAATTGGCCGGAAGCCGTGTCGACCCTGTCTTAGCCGCCGTCTTGGCCATCGTGAACCGTGGCGATGTTGATCTGGTAATAGCCCAGCTTCGCCACGACGTCCATCGCCGTAACAACTGACTGGTGCATGGCCCTGGCGTCTGCGCGAATCGTGACCGGCCGGCTCGGATCACCGTCTGCCTCTTTCTCCAGAGCAGCGGTCAGCGTCTGCGCGCTGTTGTTGACCAGCGTGCGGCCGTTCAGCCGGTAGCTGCCCTCTTCAGTCACGGTGATTTCGATCGTCTTCATGACACTGCTCTGATCCGGTTCGATTCCGGCTTCCGGCAGTCGGATTTTCAGACGGCCTTCGTCGATGAATGTCGTCGAGAGCATGAAAAAAATGAGCAGCAGCAGAACGACGTCGATCAGCGACGTCAGATTGACATCGGGCTCCTCGCTGCGGCGGAGATTGAAATTCACGCCGCGAATTCCCGGGCAGAGCCTGGCCGGGTTCCGGCCGTGCGGTCGATCGCCTGCACGAGCTTGATTGATTCCTTCTCCATCTGAATGACCAGCCCGTCGACCCTGCCACGCAGATACCGGTAGGCAACCAGCGCCGGGATTGCGACGAGAAGTCCCGCGGCCGTCGTCAGCAGCGCCTCGGCGATACCGCCTGCCATCGCGGTTGGATTGCCAATCCCCGCATTGGTGATTGCTTCAAACGTGCGAATCATGCCGGTGACGGTTCCCAGCAGGCCGAGCAAGGGGGTCACCGCGGCGATGGTTCCGAGCATGTTCAGGTAGCGCTCGAGATCGTGCGCGACATGGCGCCCGGCATCCTCGATCGCCTGGATCATGACAGCGCGATCCCGGTGTCGCGCGCCGAGCCCGGCCGCGAGTATGCTGCCCAGCGGAGAATGCTGCTTAAGCGCCAGGACCTGCTGATCCGAGAGGCTGCGGTTTTCAACCCACTGCCATACTTTATCGGTCAGTTCGATCGGCACGACGCGCTGCTCGCGGAGCGTCCAGAACCTTTCCAGGATGATCGCAACAGCAAGGATGGAGCACAGGATGATCGGCACCATGACGATGCCGCCTGCCTTGATGATTTCAAACATGCCCGGGCTCAGACTCTCCGCTTCGACGAGCGCGGATGATACTGCATGGACGCGCCTGCCGGGTAACGCAGAAACTCAGCGCTCCAGCCAGGGCCGCCTGTGTCTCTCACGCCATGATCGCGGCTCCGGGAGGCGTTGCCCGGGGAACAACTCCAGTTCAATTGCACCGGCTTCATCCGTGGCCCTCGTCTGTGCGCCCGCTGTCCGCCATCGCTTTACCACGGAATCCGCCGGAAACTTCCAGCGATTGTCGTGACCGACAGGGAAAAACACCCATTGCGGCGTTGTAGCGGCAATCAAGCCCTTGCTCGAGGAGGTGCGGCTGCCGTGGTGCGGTGCAATCAGGAGGTCGACGCGACCGACGTCACCACGGGCGAGGATGGCGCGCTCGGCGCGCGACTCGATGTCACCGGTCAACAGGATCGCGTGATCCGATGTGCTGACCCGCAGCACACAGGATCGGTCATTGTCTTTTTCGAGTCGACGCGGACCCGGATGGAGCCACTCGAAGCGCACACCGTCCCAGTGCCAGGCGACGCCCGCCTCGCAAGGCTCCACCGGGCGCCTCACGCCCGTCACCGCCCCGCTGGAGACGAGGCGTCGCACTGGAAAGTCACGCAACAACGTATTGGCCCCTCCGGAGTGATCCGCGTCATCGTGACTGACGACCAGCATGTCGATGTGCCGCAGGCCGCGATAAGCGAGGTAGGGCAGAATCACCAGTCGGGCCGCGTCATTACCGCTGCGAAAAACGGGCCCAGCGTCGTAGACGAGCAGGTGCTCGCGGGTCTGTATCACCGCCGCGAGTCCCTGTCCGACATCCAGTAATGCGAAACGCAGCCCCCCGGCCGGCGGCGGTGGCGGACGCCACACACAGACTGCTGCAAGCATGAGCAGACCGGCCAGCCGGCCGCGCCAGGGTAACGGAGACAACGCGGTGAGAGCGCCAAGGACCATCGCCAGCCAGAGTGGCTTCGGCAAGCCGGGCACGGCCCATGAGGCCAGCGGCGAGGCTGAGCCATACTCGAACAGCGGCCAGCACCACTCAATCAACTCTGCCGTCGCAGACAGCATGGCGTGACCCGCCGGTTCGTGGACGAGGGCGGCGAGCGTCGCCATGAGAACCAGCGGAACGACCAGCAGCGAATACAAGGGGATTGCGAGTAAATTGACCCAGCCGGCCGCCAGCGATACCTGCCCGAACACGGTTACGAGCACGGGTGCCAGCCCGACCAGTATGGCCGCCTGAGCGCGGAGCAGGCCGCGCAGCGATCCGCCCGATATTCCATGGCGCCGGGTTGCGTACATCAGACAGCCGACGGCTGTGAAGGACAGCCAGAAGCCCGCGCCAATAGGCGCGAGCGGATCGAGCAGCAGAACCACGATCAGCGCGAGCGCGAGGCCATCTGCCGGACTGACGTTGCGGCGTGTGATCAGCGCGCCCGCGGCAACCGTAAGCATGACCAGCGCCCTTTGTGCGGGCACCGCCCAGCCCGCCAGCGCCGCATAGATCAGGGCGGCGATGAGCCCGGCCGGCAAGGCCGCGTCGCGACGCGAACCTGGCGAACCACGAGCCTGCCGCAGACGCTGGACGGCCGCTGCCAGTAGCCCAAAAAGCCCGGCGACCGCACCGATGTGCATGCCCGAAATGGCCATCAGGTGACTCGTTCCACTTCGCGAGAGCGCCTGCCATTGTTCGGTGGAAATCCATCCCTTGAGACCGACCGACAAGCCGAGCACGATGCCGGTCGCCGGTCGCTCCCCGAGGGCGCGCAGGATATGCCTGGCGATCAACGCTCGTGCCCTGAGGACCGCGTGTGAGCGATGTGACGGCTCGTGGGCCGGGGAGCGCGAAGCCGCGCGCACGTAACCCGTCGCCCCGATACCCAGGCGCAGCAGCCTGGCCACGTAATCCGCGCCACCCGGGTTGGCAAAGGACCGCGGCCTGCGCAGCCTGACCACCAGCCGCAGTTCTTCCCCCGGCACGGGCTCCCAGGCAGGCTCGTACCACGTCAATTGCAGCCGTGCCGGCAGGCCGTCATCCGCCGGAGTCGTCTCGAACACGAAACGAATGCCATCCCCGGCAGGGCGCGGTATCGAGGCGACGATACCTTCGACAGCCAGGTCCCGCCCCTGCCGATCGGATGCGAGCCGGTCATCGAGGCGCGCGCCCATTTCCTGCCAGCAGAGCAGCAGGCCCAGCACTGCAGCGAGCAGGGGTGGCTTTCGCAGCACCGCGCAGAGCAATGCCCCTGCGATACAAGCACCGGCGATCGTGGCCGAGTCGGGCAATTCGGCCAGCGGCAACAGCAGGCAGCTGCCGACCAGCAGGCCGAGAGCGATCCCTTGCATTGTAAGCGCCTCCCGCTAGAGAGGCTCGGACACTGCGCGGCGGTTGGCGAGCCGCATAGCGGCCCGTTTCGCTCAGATTTGACCCTGCGCGAAACCGACAGGATCGAGCCGCCCCTCGTGCAGAACGAGCTGGCGCTGCATCTGGTCGGCAATTTCTGCGGAATGAGTAACCAGGACGAGGCTGGTGCCCAGTTCGCGGTTCAGTTCAAGCATCAGCTCAAGGACACCGCGCGCGTTGCGGCCGTCGAGATTGCCCGTGGGCTCGTCGGCGAGCACAAGTTGCGGCCGGGTCACCAGCGCACGCGCAACCGCAGCGCGCTGCCGCTCACCACCGGAGAGCTGAGCCGGCCGATGACTGAGCCGCTCGCCGAGGCCAACCCGCTCGAGGAACCAGCTCGCCTGCTGCCTGGCCAGCGCCGCTGGCGTGCGGCGAACCAGCAGTGGCATTGCAACATTCTCCAGTGCCGAGAACTCCGGCAGCAGGTGATGAAACTGGTAAACGAACCCCAGCGCGTGGTTTCGCAGGGTACCTCGAGCCGAATCAGACATCTCGCTGAGCGAATGCCCCGCGATGCGAATCGCTCCGCTGCTCGGCAGGTCCAGACCCCCGAGAATCTGCAACAGGGTCGTCTTGCCGGAGCCCGACTCGCCGACTACGGCCAGGGTTTCGCCTCGCTCGACCCGCAGGTTGACGCCGCACAGCACGTCGAGCCTGCGTCCGGCCTCGTCAAAATGCTTGCGCACGTCATCGCAACCGAGCACTTCACTTTCAATCATGACGCAATGCCCTTGCCGGATCGGTTGTGGCAGCGCGCCACGCCGGATAAATTGTCGACACGCAGCACAGCACAAACGCGATCACTGCGATCAGCACGACGTCTGGCAATTCCACGCTGGCCGGCAGGTCGCTCATGTAGTAGACGCTCGCATCCATGAAACGCGTTCCGAGCAACGCCTCCAGCCCGTGCACCAGCGACTCCAGGTTTACAGAGACGAGTATGCCAAGCACCACGCCCGTGAGCGTGCCGATCAGACCGATCACGGTTCCCTGCGTCGAGAAGATCGTCAGTATGCTTCCGGGTCGGGCACCGAGAGTACGCAGGATCGCGATATCCGGCTGCTTTTCCTTGACGGCCATGACCAGGGTCGAAACGATGTTAAAGACCGCCACGGCGACGACCAGCAGGAGAATGAAAAACATCATTCGTTTTGTCAGCTCAATGGAACGAAAGAAATTTGCGTGACGGCGCGTCCAGTCATCGACGTAGAGACCTCCCCCCAGCGCAGCGGCGACCTCACGTGCAACCCGTGGTGCTGCAAACGGATCGGCCGTCGCCAGTCGCAGGCCTGTGACGTTGCCACGCAGGCGAAACAGGCGACCCGCGTCGGCGAGGTTCACCAGTGCCAGCGTGCTGTCGATCTCGTACATGCCGGAGAAGAAGACCCCTTTCACCGTAAACCGGCGCATCCGCGGCACGACCCCCGCGGGTGTGACGCTACCCTGTGCTATCGCAATGACCACGCTGTCACCGCTCGAGACCCCAAGGCTCCTGGCCAGCTCCGAACCGAGGATCAACCCATACTCCCCTTCCACCAGTGCGCCGAGAGATCCATTCGTCATTCGAGCCTCGACGGAGGAGACGGTTCGCTCGAGTTCGGGATCGATCCCGCGCACCGTGGCGGCGCTGGAGCGGCCATCGTCGGCACCGCCGATCAGTAACGCTTCGCCTTCGACAAACGGCGCGGCGCCGGTCAGAGCCGGGTTCTCAAGCGCCGTGTTCACGAGCCCCGGCCAGTCCGGCAAGCCAGCACCGAACGCGCTGACCGTTGCGTGCGAGGTCATGCTCAGTATCCGGCTGCGCAGCTCCTTCTCAAACCCGTTCATGACCGAAAGAACGATGATCAGGACCGCCACGCCAATGGCAACGCCAAGAATCGACATCAGCGAGATGAACGAAAGGAAGCGATTGCCGCTCGATCGAAGGTAGCGTCGCCCGATTTTGAGTTCGTAGGGAATTCCGGCTGCCACTATTCGTACCGCAATGCGTCCGCCGGCTCGGTTGCCGCACCCCGAATGGACGGGTAGATCGTCGCCAGCACGGTCAGCAAAAAAGCCAGACCGGCAATCGTCAGAATCTGACCCGCATGCAATTCCGATGGAATCTCGGTGATGTAGTAGACGCTTGGATCCATGACGTAAAAACCGAAGACGCGCTCGAGCACCGGTACGATATCGCTGACATTACGGGCGATCAGCACGCCAAGCGCGGTACCCAGCAGCGTCCCGATTCCCCCGATCACGAGACCTTGAGTCAGAAAAATGCCCACGACCCCGCCAGGCGCCAGGCCAAGCGTCTTCAGAATCGCAATATCTGAGCGCTTCTCGTTAACCACCATCACCAGCGCCGCCACGATGTTAAACGCGGCGACAGCGACGACCAGCATCAGTATCAGGCTCATCATCGTCTTTTCGATCCGGATGGCGCGGAAATAAGCGGCATGCTGCTGGCTCCAGTCGCTGACCTCAAAGCCATCGCCAACGGCCGCGGCGACCTCCGGCGTATGCCGCGGTGCATCCATCACGTCGTGGAAGCGCAGACGCAACCCGGTTGGCCCCGCCGTGCGGCCCTGCAACTCCGCAGCGTCGTCCATGGAAACCAGTACCAGCGAGGCATCGTGCTCCTTCAGGCCGACTTCGAAGACACCGGTCACTTCAAAAGTTCGCAAGGACGGCGCGCCATTGCCCGTCAGCAGTTCACGTCCGGGCACCATGACGGTTAACTCGTCACCGACATCGGCGCCGAGCTGCCATGCCAGGATGCGGCCAATGATCATTCGCCTCGAACCGGGAACCAGATCGGCGATTCGGCCTTCCAGCAGGTGTTCGTCAACTGTTGAAACGTTTGATTCGGCGCCGGGATCCACGCCGTGCAGCAGCACCGGAACCAGGTTGCCGGACCGTCCAAGCATGGCCTGTACATCCACGAACGGCGCGACGCCCTCCACTCCGGGGACAGTGGCCGCTTCCCTCGCGACCGCCTGCCAGTCATTCATGCTGCCCGGCGGCCCCTCGATCGTAACGTGCGCCGTCAGCGCGACGAGCCGTCCTCGCAACTCGCCCTCGAAACCGTTCATCACGGAAATGATAGTGATCAGCGCGGCGACACCGAGCGCCACGCCGAGCATCGACACCCAGGAAATGAAGGATACGAAGAACCCCTGGCGACGGGTCCTCACATAACGCAAGCCGACGAAAATGGGCAGGGGATGAAACATGCGGGCCGGGCGAAAGAGCGCAAGGCTACCTGCCGCGGGCTTGCTTTGCACCTCCGGCTGGACGCTGTTCTCCCCGGCAATACAGTGAACTGGCACAAGGAATCGGTTCGCAACCTGCCAGATCAGGCAAATCGAGTGCTATATTTGGCCCGGCATTGGTGCAAAGGTCAGTTTCATGCGAAAGACATTGCTGGTGGTATGCGGGGCGCTCGGGGTTTATCTGAGTGCTGCGGCGGTCAATGCCCAGAACCTGCAGATGGTCGATGCGCCGGCATCGGCCCGCGTGGCGATACCGCAACGCGGCCTGAGCATGGCGCAGGTGGAACAACGCTTTGGCGCCCCCGCGCGCCGGGTGTCAGCGGTTGGCCAGCCGCCGATCAGTCGCTGGGTTTACCCCGATTTTGTCGTCTATTTCGAACGCAGCCTCGTGCTGCACGCCGTGGCAATAAGCCGCACGCCGACGAGCTGATTTCAGCCGGTCCGACCGGACCGGCCAGCAGATCCCGAAGTCACGCGAGGTCTGCTAACCTCCCCTCCGCCGCTGTCGCTGACGGCAGGCGAAAGCCAGTCATTTCGGACATTAATATTCGTCCGTAACAATTTGTTTTATATATGCTTTTAAGCGCTAACGGGCCCTCAAAGCGCGAGCCGAGAGTACGCTGGACGGGACTGGCGGGCGCCGCTCGGGCATTCCATCTCGCGCAGATTGCTGAGCAAACGGCCGCACCCGTACTCCTCCTCGTCCACGACGCCGCCACCGCGGCAACGATCGAAGAGGAACTGCGCTTTTTTGCTTCACCCGGATTTCCGGTGCTGGTCTTTCCCGACTACGAGACCCTGCCCTACGATCGATTCTCACCGCACCCGGATATCATCTCTCAGCGGCTGCGGGCCCTGGCCCGCCTCCCCTCACTTCAAGCCGGGCTCATCATCGCTGACATCCAGACCGCAATGCAGCGATTGCCGCCGCGGCAATTCGTGGACGGACATGCCCTGAGTCTCAAGGTCGGTGAGGCGCTCGACCTCGAGGCATTCAGGTCGAGACTGGCAGCAGCAGGGTACGCCAGTGTTCCACAGGTTGCCGCGCCCGGCGAGTTCGCCATCCGTGGTTCCCTGTTCGATATTTTTCCAATGGGCAGTGATGCCCCGTCACGCATTGACCTGCTCGATCTGGAGATCGACAGCATCCGTAGCTTTGACCCCGAAACCCAGCGATCCAGCAAGCGCCTGGACTGCCTGGAACTGCTTCCGGCACGTGAATTCAGCCTGGCCGAAGACTCCAGACGCGAATTCCGTCGGCGGTTCCGTACGCGATTTCCCGGGGACCTGACACGAATGCCGTTGTATCGCGATATCGGCGACGGGCATGCACCGGCCGGGGTCGAGTTCTACCTGCCGTTGTTTTTCGAGGACACCGCCAGCCTTTTCGACTACCTCCCGGATAGCGGCTTTATCGTGCACCCGACGGATCTCTCCGGAACGCTGCAGCAGGCATGGAGCGGAATTGAGCAGCGATACGAGGAACATCGCTACGATATCGAGCGGCCAGTGCTCGCGCCGGCAGAGATATTCACACCCCCCGAGGAGTGGCTGGCGCGAGCCGGACAATTGCCCGCGATTCTGCTCGATGGGGCCGGCACAACGACGGCTGCCGACGGTCTGCCGGTATTCGATTTTGGTGCGACGGAGGCTCCCGTCACCCGCATCGATCAGCGCCACGAGGAGACGATTCGGGCGTTCGCCGACTTCCTGGACTCGAGCGCCTCCAGGGTCCTGCTGGCCGCGGAGTCCCCGGGCCGGCGCGAACTGCTGCTCGACCTCCTACGCCCTTTCAAGACCGCGGCCGCCGTATTCAATGACTGGGGAGAATTTCTTGCGTCCGACGCGCCGGTAGGAATTGTCGTCGCGCCGCTGGCAACCGGTGCCGCGTTGAAGGCACCGGCGGTCACGATCATTGCCGAGGAACAGTTATTTGGGGAGCGGGTCAGGCAGGAGCGGCGCCGGCGGCGGTCGGAGCGCGATCCGGCAAAAATCATCCAGCAATTGTCCGACCTGCGTCCGGGGGCCCCGGTGGTTCATGAGGACTATGGCGTTGGCCGCTACTGCGGCCTGGCCACCATGGACGCCGGCGGCATGGCCGCAGAGTTCCTCGTTCTCGAGTACGCAGACGACGATCGCCTCTATGTCCCGGTGCAGGCGCTTGAACGCATCAGCAGGTACACGGGGGCAGCGCCGGAGTCGGCGCCACTGCACAAGCTTGGCGGTGAGCAATGGAAAAAGGCACGCCAGCGAGCGGCCGCACGGATTCGTGACGCCGCCGCCGAGTTACTCGACGTTTACTCGCGTCGCGCGTCGCGACCCGGACATGCGTTCGAACTGCACGAGGCAGATTTGCGCGCCTTTGAGTCGGGCTTTCCTTTTGAAGCCACCGCCGACCAGGAAGCCACGATTGAGCAGGTCATCACTGACCTGCAAGAGGCCCGGCCGATGGACCGGGTGGTGTGCGGCGACGTAGGCTTCGGCAAGACCGAGGTCGCCCTTCGAGCCGCTTTTGTCGCTGTGCAGGGCGGCAAGCAGGTCGGTGTCCTCGTGCCGACGACACTGCTCGCCCAGCAGCATTACCAGAGTTTTGCCGATCGCTTTGCAGACTGGCCGGTGAAGGTCGAGCTGCTGTCGCGGTTTCGTGGCAACGCGGAAGCCAAAGCCGTTCTTGCTGGCCTGGCCGACGGTAAGGTCGACATCGTGATCGGCACCCATCGGCTATTGCAGCCGAACGTGCGCTTCAAGGACCTCGGGCTGTTGATCGTCGATGAGGAACACCGATTCGGCGTCCGTGACAAGGAAAGGATGAAGCAGCGCCGCGCCGAGGTCGATGTGCTCACGCTCACCGCCACGCCGATTCCGCGGACCTTGAACATGGCCATGGGCGGTCTGCGCGACCTGTCACTCATCACGACTCCGCCAGCCGCGCGACTGTCGATCAAGACTTTTGTTTCTGAATGGAGCGACCCGAAGATTCGGGAGGCCTGCCTGCGCGAACTGCGCCGTGGCGGCCAGGTTTACTTCGTGCACAACAGCATCGAGACGATAGAAAGCATGGCCGAGCAACTGGCGAGCCTCGTGCCGGAAGCCCGAATCGCGGTCGGCCACGGCCAGATGCGCGAGCGGGAACTCGAACAGGTGATGCTCGACTTCTACCACCGACGCAGCAACCTTCTGCTGTGCACGACCATCATTGAAAGCGGCATCGATGTACCAACGGCCAACACGATCATCATAAACCGGGCGGATCGATTCGGACTCGCGCAGTTACACCAGCTTCGCGGCCGGGTCGGGCGCTCGCATCATCAGGCCTATGCCTACCTGCTGACCCCACCGGCCCGCACGCTGAATTCCGACGCGGCGAAGCGCATGGAAGCGATCGAGTCGCTGGAGGACCTCGGTGCCGGTTTCGTGCTCGCGACGCACGATCTCGAGATACGAGGCGCCGGCGAACTGCTCGGCGAGGGGCAAAGCGGGCAGATTCAGGAAATCGGTTTTTCGCTATACATGGAAATGCTGGAGCGTGCGGTAGCGGATCTTCGCGCCGGGAAGACGCCCGACCTGGAGCGTCCGCTGCATCATGGGCCGGAGATCGACCTGCACATGTCTTCGCTGCTGCCGGAGGACTTCCTGCCGGATGTGCATGCCCGGCTTGTGATGTACAAGCGCATCTCGGGGGTCGAGTCTATCGCGCAACTGGAGGACCTGCAGTCCGAGACCATCGATCGCTTCGGATTGCTCCCTGAGCCGGCGAAGAACCTGTTCAGCATCGCGCAGCTGCGAATCGACGCAGAGCGGCTTGGAGTCGAGCGCCTCGATATCGGGCCCGCCGCTGGATCAGTCAGCTTCCTGGACTCAACCCCGCTGGACCCTGGGGCCCTGATCCTGATTGTTCAGCAGCATGCCGGGTCGATGCGTTTTGACGGTCCCCACAAGCTGCGATTCACGGGCAACTGGCGCGAGCCCGAGGAACGCCTCCGGGCGGCGCGAACACTTCTGAGCTCGCTTGGCAGCTGCATCCCGGCGCCCGGCGGATAACGCGGGGAAGACTGGGGAGCAGAACTTAACCGGCTTTGAAGTCAAGTTCGGCGTCACACACCTGGTTGCCCCCGAGACCCTTTGCTTCGTGCAAGGCATCGAGGGTCGCGGCCAGTATTGCCTCGCTTTGCGTCTGCTGGGGCGGCGCTACGGTCGCGACACCTGCGCTGGCGGTCAGGTACCGACCCGTCGGGGAGCGCGGATGGTGAATGGCCAGCGCGACGATCCGCTGCAGGATCGAGGCGGCGTGCTGGTGCGCCTTATCACGTTCCATTGCAACACCGAGCACCATGAATTCATCGGCTGCGGAGCGCGCAACAACATCGCTGCTTCGCCGCATCGCAGAGCCGATCGTTCGCCCGACCTGGCGCAAGGCTGCCTCGGTCGCCGTGCGCCCGAAGACCTCCTGGTATGCGGTGCAGAAATCGATATCAAACCGCATCAGTGTGATCGTCCGTCCATCCCGGGTCGCAATGGACCAGTCGCGGCGCAATACTTCCAGCAGATGCTCACGTGTGCTCAGTCCGCTGGATCTTTCAAAGGCTCCTGCCATCGCCCCTGCGGCAGCGCGCGGCTGGGGCCGATAGAACAGAGCAGCCTGTCCATTCGAAAGCATCAGCAGTGAGCGTTCGCACTGCAGTTGGCTGCCGTCGGCATGTCGCAGGCGAACCGTCACGCCCGTTGTCGAACTCACCAGCGCGGCAGTGGACATAGGCTCCGACTCGATTTCACCGATTGTCGTACTGGCGAGCCGCACATCCTGATGACCGAGCAGCTCTGCGAGCGTGGCATTTGCGTAGACCAGCCTGGGCTCATCGGTCCCAAGATCGACAACGGCCACACCGTCCAGGGCGTGGCGCAGTGCCTCAGCCAGCACCTTGTCGTCGATCGCACTCATGAGCCGAGTGTACTTAATCCGGCCCGCCCGCTTCGCGACCTGGATCTCATGCTGGCATAAAAGCCTCAGGCATCGAGTTTCAGGATTGGCTTGTCGTGGCAATGATCAACGGCCGCACGACATTCTTTCCAGCGCACGGTTGCCAGTAATTCATCACGCGGCGGCATCGGCCGCCCGTGCAGGGGTACCAATCGTACCTGGCTGACCGGATCGGCCGAATCGGCCAGTTCATCGAGCGCTGCGAGTACCGCCTCCCTGTCGTTGCAGATCGGCAACACGTCACAACCTGCCGCCAGCGCCTGCCTGGCCCGTTCAGGTACCGATCCGGCGAAGGCGGCTCCGCCCATGCTCAGGTCGTCCGAGAAGACCGCGCCGGTAAAGCCAAGGCGACCACGGAGCTCCTGCCCGATCCAGCGCGATGAGAAACCCGCCGGCTGGGCATCGACTGCAGGAAACTGCACATGTGCCACCATCACCGAGGCCAGGCCGTTAGCAATCAGGCTGCGGTAGGGCAGAAGTTCGCCATCGAGTTCCTCGAGCCGCCGGCGATCGATCGGCAGGGACTTGTGCGAGTCCGCGACAACTGCACCGTGCCCCGGGAAATGCTTGGCCGTCGCGGCCATCCCGGCAGCGCGCATGCCCTGCATGCACGCGACCGCGAGCCGGGCAACGGCCTCCGGGTCGCGATGGTAGGCGCGATCGCCAATGACCTCGCTGACGCCGTAGTCCAGATCGACACAGGGCGCAAAACTCATGTCGATGCCGATCGAGCGCAGCTCGGCCGCCAGCAGCCAGCCACTTTGCCAGGCAAGGTGACGGCCCGCTTCGGGGTCCTGTTCATAGACGTGACCGATCGCGCGCTGCGAGGGCAGTTCCGTGAAATGGCCTCGAAAACGCTGCACACGTCCACCTTCCTGGTCGACGGTCACCAGCAGCGGCGGCCGTCGCAGCGAACGAATCTCCCTGACCAGTCGCTCCAGTTGATCGACGTGGTTGAAATTCCGGCTGAAAAGGATGACCGCCCCGACCAGCGGGTGCTTCAGGACGCGACGGTCTTCGGCGGTCAACTCCAGGCCGTCGACATCCACCATCAGCGGCCCGAGCGTCATGTTGCGGACTCCCCGCCTGTGCGCTGTTCATGCCAGGTCGGCCAGGGCGCCCGGGCCAGCTGGGTATTGTAGTAACGCAAATCGTCGGTGACCTCTTCGCCCAGCCATGAAGGCCGCTCGAAGCGCTCCGCTTCTACACGCAATTCAATCTCCGCGACGACCAGGCCCAGGTTTTCACCGAGAAACTCATCGACCTCCCACTCGTGCTCACCCAGCCGGATGCGGTGCCGCAGCTTCTCGATTCGGCCGAGGACACAAAGCGATTCGAAAATCTCGGCACCATCGTCCATCGGAATTCCGTATTCGTATTCCAGTCGGCGCATGCCCGAGACGCGCGACTTCAAGCCCAGCTTTGCCTGCCCTTGCTGAATCCGTAGGCGAACCGAACAACCTTCGCTACCCGCAATGTAACCCTGCCGGAGGCGATCGGTCTGGCGCACCTGGTCGCGCCAGGCATTACTGGTCACCAGGAACTTTCTTTCGATTTCTACCGCCATCGTTTCATGCGTCGAATATTGCCATCGCCTCGACATGCGCCGTGTGCGGAAACATGTCCATCACGCCGGCAGCTGCGAGCCGGAATCCCAGTTGGTGAACCAGCGTACCGGCGTCGCGGGCAAGACTGCCCGGGTGACAGGAAATATACATCAGTCGGCGCGCACCGCAGCCTGCAGCGAGCGGCAGGACCTCCTTTGCGCCGGCCCGCGGCGGGTCGAGCAGCACCAGGTCGTAGTGTCCTTGCGCCCAGGGTCGATCGCTCACGTCCTGCGCCAGGTTCACGGCATGGAATTCAACATTGTCGATGGCGTTTATCCGGGCGTTGCGGGCCGCCCGCTCGACCAGTCCAGCCTCGCCCTCGATGCCGACAACCGCCTGCGCCCGCCTTGCCAGGGGCAGCGAGAAATTTCCCAGCCCGCAAAAGAGGTCGAGCACCCGATCCGTGCCACGTATGTCCAGCTTTTCAATCGCCTGGCCAACCATCCTCCGATTCAGTTCGCCGTTTACCTGCAGAAAATCGGTGGGCTCAAACTCGATGCGCACGTCGAAATCCGGCAACGTGTAGTGCAACGGCGAGAACTCCCCGGCGAGCAGCTCCACCGTCGCCGGCCCGCCGGGTTGCAGGTACAGCCGCACGTCATAGCGTTGCGCAAACTCACGCATCAAGTCCATGTCCTGACCGGTCGGCTGTGCCAGTACCCGAATGACCAGCGCGCAGGCGTTGTCCGCAACGGACACTTCGACCTGCGGCAGGCGATCGGCAATTGACAGCGACTGCACCAGGTTCGCGAGGGGATCAATCAGTTCGCCGACCGGCGCATGGAGTACGCGGCACTCATGCAGGTCGGTCACGTAACGCGCTGCGCGCTCGCGAAACCCGACCAGCACGCGACCTTTTTGCGGGACATTCTTGACACCCAGGCGCGCGCGCCGCCGGTAGTTCCAGACCGGGCCCAGCAACGGCGGCAGCACCTCGCCCGGCTCGACCTTGCCGATTCGGGCCAGCGCTTCAAGCAACTGGGCCTGCTTGAATCTAAGCTGCGCCGACGGATCGAGATGCTGCAATGCGCAGCCACCGCAGGCGCCAAAATGCGGGCAGGGAGCGACGACGCGGGTCGCGGCTGCCTGGATCACCGCTTCAAGTCGCGCCTCGTCGTGACTGCGATGGCGAAAAGTCCGCCTGATCGAGACCTGCTCACCTGGCAAGGCATCGGCAATGAACACCGTCTTGCCTTCAATTCGCGCGACACCGCGGCCATCGTGTGCAAGATCGATCACTTCGGCCTGTTCCTCGGGCGCATCGCGGATGCGTTTCATGCGCCGGCTTTTTCCCAGGCGCTGAGGTAGGCCTCGAAATGCGGGAAGCCTGAGTCCTGCAGCCACGCCCGGACACTACTGACTTCGCGATCGTACTCGGCATGATCCACTTGAGCACGAAGCAACTCGAATCGCAGATAGATGAGATACGTGTTCAGCACGTCGAGTTCGCAGTAGTCACGAATCGCCGCCGTACGGCCTGCCAGGTGCGCGGCCCATACATCGTCGCCCGTCAATCCCATTTTTCCGGGAAGGCCCAGCAACTGTGCCATCCCCTGCAGGCTCACACGGCCGCGGCCCTGAAACCCGGCCAGGACGTCCATCAGATCGATGTGCCGCCAGTGGTACCGGTTGACGTAGCTGTTCCAGCGAAATGACGGGTCTTCCTCACCGAGTTCCCAGTAGCGGCGCGCCTGCACACCGTGGCGCAGCGCCCTGTAATTCAGCACAGGGAGATCGAACGCGGTACCGTTCCAGCTTACCAGTGTCGGGGAAAAGCGCTCCACCGCGTCGAAGAAGCGCCGCACCAACGCCCCTTCGGGCGCGTCCACCTCACCGAAACTCCAGACCTTGAAACCGTCCCGACTGCGCATTGCCGCGGATATGGCGACGACACGATGCTGTTCGGGCGAAAGCAATTCCGATCCGGTTTCCTCCCGCTGATGCGTTTGCATCACGTAGCCGACCTGCTTGTCCGAAAGGCCCTGCAGCGCGTATCGATTTCGACCGAGTTCCACGTCCGGAACCGTCTCGATATCAAACACCAGCACACTGTGTATCGTCACGCCGGTTTCTCCTCGCGCATCAGGACGGCGACAGCGACCACCAGGCCGGCTTCGTCCGTCAGCGTCATATGTCCCTCTCCCGCACCGAGTTGTGCGCACACTTCGCGCCCGCGCGGCGACCAGACGATCTCCGGCCTGCCCCACGAGTTAGCGAGGAAACCCACATCGCGAATCCACACGCCGTGTGCGAAGCCGGTTCCCAGAGCTTTAACGATGGCTTCTTTCGCCGCAAAGTGCATGGCCAGGAAGCGTGTCGGGCGCTTGCAGGCGCGAAAGGCAGCCAGCTCCTCCGGCATCAGCAGTCGCTGAACGAACCGCTCGCCGTAACGTTCGTGGGTCGCCTCGATACGAGCGATCTCGACTACATCGGTGCCGATACCGAAGATCACCGGGTGGAAACCTCAACTCGTCGTGGCAATGCCGCGACGGGCCTCGCTCATCAGCGACTTCATTTCCCGCACCGCCTCGGCGAGGCCCGAAAAAACTGCGCGAGCGATAATCGAATGGCCGATATTGAGCTCGACTATTTCGGAAACGGCGGCAACGGGTTGCACGTTATGATAATGCAGACCGTGACCCGCGTGGACGGTCAGCCCGATGCGGCTGGCCAGCCGGGCTGCTTCGACAAGCCGCATGTATTCGCGGGCCTGCCGTTCGCCGCTCGCCTCCGCATAGGCTCCGGTGTGCAGTTCGACGACCGACGCCCCAACGACGACGGCAGCCTCGAGCTGCTTCGGATCCGGGTCGACGAACAGCGAAACGCGCACACCGGTCTCCTTCAGTGAGTGGCAATATTCACGTAACCGCTCGACCTGCCCCGCAACGTCGAGGCCTCCCTCGGTCGTCAGTTCCTTGCGCCGCTCCGGCACGAGGCAGCAATCGTGCGGCCTCACTTGACAGGCGCGGCTGATCATTTCACCGGTCACCCCGATTTCCAGATTCATCCGCGTCTGCAGCGCCGCACGCAGCCGGTCAACATCGTGGTCCTGGATGTGGCGGCGATCCTCGCGCAGATGCAAGGTGATGCTATCGGCCCCTGACTGCTCGGCCAGCAGCGCTGCATACAGGGGGTCCGGGTAGCTCGATTGACGCGCCTGCCGCAAGGTCGCCACGTGATCGATATTCACACCAAGCTTCAGCGGATGCACAAGCACTGTTCAACCTCCAGTCATACCGGCCCCGTGGGCGCGCATCGCGAGCAGCACCTCACGGGTACGCAACGGACGGCCGTCCAGGCAATGGTCCAGTGCGGCCCGGAGCAGCCGCCTTGCATCGGCCAGACTGCGCGGGTCGGCGAGTTCCTCGCGCGCCAGTGACAACAGCGATGCACCGGAAAATACCAGTGATCCTTCGGCTGCGCCATCGACCGCTTCCGGTCCGCTTTCCAGGCGATAGTAATAGCGGCACTGCGCATCGAGCGCGCGGTCATTACCCGCCTGCTCGAGGTTGAGACCCCAGCCCAGGTTCTCCAGCAGCCGTTTTTCAAAGACGCGCAGTGCCCGGACCGGGTCCGCCGATTCCCCCGCCAGCGCCTCGAGCAGCGCGGCGTAAGCCTGATAAAGATCCGGGTGAGGGTCATTCCTCGGCAGCAGCTTGATCAGCAGTTCATTCGCATAAAACCCGCTCATCAATCGTTGCCCCACCAGTCGCAGCGCCGGCTGGGCCCGCTCAGCACCGGTCAGGCGGCCGGCCTCGCCGCGTCCGCTCCAGGAGACCAGCAACGCGCCAAACGGCTGCAAGGCCGCCGGCAGCGCCGACCCCTGGCGCCGGGCTGCGCGGGCAAACACGCCCACGCGCCCATGATTCGGCGTCAGCAGTTCGAGGATACGGCTCGAATCGCGCCAGGCATAGTGATGCAGCAGGTACGCGGGCTCAAGGGTGACGCGCCCGGCCGAGGCGCTCACGATTCGAACCCGAACCTGCGCAACGCGCGGTCGTCGTCCGACCAGCCCTCCCTGACCTTGACCCACAATTCCAGATGAACCGGGCGGCCGAACTGCTCCTTGAGTGACAAGCGGGCCGCGCGTCCGATCTCCTTCAGCTGCGCGCCGCCTTTGCCAATGACAATGGCTTTCTGCCCGGTACGCTCGACCCAGATCGCCGCCTGCACCAGCAGTTTACCCGGCTCATCTTCGAGCGCGCCGATACCCTCGATTTCAACCATGATTCCGTACGGCAACTCGTCCTGCAGCCGCAGCGTCAGCTTCTCGCGGATAATTTCCGATGCCATGAACCGCTCGCTCGCGTCGGAAACATAGTCGGCCGGGTAAAGCAGCGGTGATTCGGGGAGGTGCCGGGCAATGATCACCGGCAAGGCGTCGATATTTTCCTGCTTCAATGCCGACAACGGCACAATCTCGGCAAAATCCGCCCTGGCGGCCATGTCCTGAATGAACGGCAGCAGGCGCTCGCGCGGATGCACGCGATCGACCTTGTTGATCAAAAGCAGAATGGGTCGCCCGGCCTGTTTCAATTGAGCCAGTGCCCGCTCGTCCTCGTCTGTCCACCGCAGCGCTTCAATCACGAAGAGGTTGACATCCGAATCGGCCAGCGAGGCGAGCGCCGTTCGATTCATGTAGCGGTTGATCGCCCGGGTCTGCTTCGTGTGCAGGCCTGGCAGGTCGACGAATACAATCTGCAGTCCGGGTCTGGTCAGCACGCCGTGAAGCCGGGTCCGGGTCGTCTGCGGCTTCGGCGTCACGATGCTGAGCTTGCGACCGAGCATCGCGTTGATCAGTGTGGACTTACCCACGTTCGGGCGCCCGACGAGGGCTGCGAAACCGCAGTGACTCAAGGTGCCATCGTCCGCGGTGGTCGCCTCTGGTTCTCTCATGATCCGCTCTTGCCCCGGCCGAGTACTTCAAGCGCGGCTTGCGCCGCTTCCTGTTCGGCTCGACGACGGCTGGAGCCCTGACCGAAGGCCTTCACACCCGCCGAACCGACTTCGCAGCTTGCCACGAACCACTGCTCATGTGGTTCACCGCTGACCTTTTCCAGCGAATAAACCGGCAACGGCTCGCCCAGCGCCTGCAGCGCTTCCTGGATTCGCGTCTTCGGATCCTTCAACGCATCCGCATCGGGAAGTTCATCGAGACGGCTGGCAAGCAGGCGCTCGACCACGATTCGGGCGGCATCGAGGCCGCCGTCGAGATAAACAGCCGCCAGCACCGCCTCGAGCGCATCGGCCAGTATCGAGTCCCTGCGATACCCGCCGCTCTTGAGTTCTCCGCTGCCGAGGTTCAACTGGTCCCCGAGGGAAACGGACACTGCGACCTGAGCCAATGTCCCGCCACTGACCAGCGCAGCACGATAGCGGCTCAGGTCGCCTTCGGAGGCCTCGGGGAACCTGCGGCACAGTAAGTCGGCGACGACGAAGTCCAGCACGGCATCGCCGAGAAATTCCAGACGTTCGTAGTTATTGCTGCCCGCACTGCGATGCGTCAGCGCCGCATCCAGCAGCGACTGATCGCTGAAACGGTGATCAAGGTATCTTGTGGCCCAGTCTCCGGAACGCAAGGACACCCTCGCTTATTGTCGAACGAGGACGGTCTTGTCGAACTTCGTGAGCAGGTAGATGTTTGCGATGAAGGGCTTCTCGACATCGTATTTCGCCTGCATCGAATATCCGTCCTTGACCTTCTTGATCTTCACTTCCTGCCAGCCAATCCCCTTGGTATCTTCCACGTCCCATCGGCGCTCCAGGGAGCTGCGGAGCAACTGTGCATTGGTTTCGATCGCCTCGTGCTCATCACGAACCTGTTCCAGCGACCGTGCCACCTCTGTGTATTCGAGGTACACGGGTGTGAGTAATATTCCGGCGTAAAGTGCCGAACCGACGATAAGGATAATCGTGACCAGACCGAGAAAGGTCATGCCGCGTTGATGATGCTTCATGCTAGGACTCCGATGTTCTACTGTATCGCGTCGCCGATGCGACTCCAGACAGGTGCATTGGGCAGATTCCAGTTCAGCCATATTCGGACGGCCTTACCGACGACGTTACCTTCCGGGACAAATCCGACTTCCGGAAATCGACTGTCCCGACTGTTGTCACGGTTGTCGCCCATGAAAAAATAATGCCCCTCGGGCACGACCGAGTCGAAGTCATAAGACGGTCTTTCGGGAATGTACAGTGTGCGGTGTGTCACGTTTCCGAGAGTTTCCAGGCCGATTCGGGCCCCGGCGTGACCTGGCCCTTCGTAGATCCCATCGAGTTCAACCGGCTGACGGACGCCATTGACGAAGACCTGTTTCTCGCGAACGACAATGTGGTCACCGGGCAGGCCCACGAGCCGCTTGATGTAATTCGTGGAAGGATCCGCCGGCAGACGAAACACGACCACGTCGCCGCGCTGCGGCTCGCCGAGGTCAACGACCTCGGTGTTCAGAACCGGCAGACGCAGACCATATCTGAACTTGTTGACAAAGATGAAGTCGCCATCCAGCAAAGTCGGCATCATTGAGTCTGACGGGATTCGAAAAGGCTCAAAAAGAAATGAGCGGATGAGCAGAACGACCAGGATGATCGGGAAAAAGGATCGCGCGTATTCGACCACCACCGGCTCGCGCACCGCGGCCGCAGCGGTGGGCGGCAAACCCCGGACCCGACGCGGCCGGAAATACCAGTGATCAGCCGCCCAGATCAGGCCGGTTGCGATTGTCGCCACCACCAGAATGAAAGAAAAATCGACTACCACGTTCACCTCACAGGCCGGCCGGAAGTATTGTGTACTTGCCGCGGCATATCAATGCATCAGGACCTTGTTGGATCATTCATTGCCACCGAGACGCAGGACGGCCAGGAAGGCCTCCTGTGGAATCTCGACCTGACCCAGCTTCTTCATGCGCTTCTTGCCTTCTTTCTGTTTCTCCAGCAACTTGCGCTTGCGGGTGATGTCACCACCGTAACATTTCGCCGTGACGTTCTTGCGCAGCGCCTTGACGGAGGCTCGAGCGATGACGTTCCCTCCGATCGCCGCCTGTATAGCGACCTCGAACATCTGGCGCGGAATAAGCTCCTGCATCTTGTCGACCAGTTCCCGCCCGCGTCTGTAGGCGCTGTCGCGGTGGGAAATGATCGACAAGGCGTCGACCCGGTCACCGTTGATCAGCACATCGAGCTTGACCAGCCGGCCAGCCTGGAATCGGTCGAATTCGTAGTCGAACGATGCGTAGCCGCGGCTGACTGACTTCAACCGGTCGAAAAAATCCAGCACCACTTCCGCCAGTGGCAGTTCCCACTGCATCGAAACCTGGCTGCCCAGATACTGAAGCTTCTTCTGCACGCCGCGCTTCTCCAGGCACAGTTTCATCACCGGGCCCACATAATCGGGCGGCAGCAGCAGGTTCGCCTTGATGATCGGCTCGCGCATCTCATCAATCTTGTCGACCGGTGGCAACTTCGACGGGTTGTCGATGAACTCGGTCTTGCCGTCCGTCGTCAGGACCTCGTAGATGACCGTAGGGGCGCTCGTGACCAGATCGAGTTCATACTCCCGTTCAAGGCGCTCCTGGACGATGTCCATGTGCAGAAGGCCCAGAAAACCACAGCGGAACCCGAACCCAAGTGCAGTGGACACCTCGGGCTCGTAGTGCAACGCCGAATCGTTCAACTTCAGTTTCTGCAGTGCGTCTCGGAATGCCTCATAGTCCTCCGAGCGGACCGGGAAAAGTCCGGCGAATACGCGCGGCTGAACCTGTCGAAACCCTGGCAGGGGCTTGCTGCAGGGCTGCGCATCGGCCGTGATCGTATCGCCTACCGGGGCGCCGTCGATCTCCTTGATGCCGGCAATCGCGAACCCGACCTCGCCGGCCCCGAGGGTCTCGACCACGACCGACTTGGGCGTAAACCGACCGAGTTTGTCCACCTGGTGTGCCCGCCCGGTAGACCAGACCCTGATCTTCTGACCGGTCCGAAGCGTACCGTTGACAACCCTGACAAGGGATACCACTCCAACGTAGTTGTCGAACCACGAATCGACGATCAGCGCCTGAAGCGGCGCGTCCGGGTCCCCCGCCGGCGGCGGGACCCGGGCAATGAGCTGCTCGAGAACTTCATCGACGTTTTCGCCGGTCTTAGCGCTTGTGCGAACGGCATCGTGCGCTTCGATGCCGATGATCTCCTCGATTTCCTTGATCACCTTGTCTGGCTCAGCCGATGGCAGGTCGATCTTGTTCAGCACCGGCACGACCTCGAGCCCCTGGTCGATCGCCGTATAACAGTTCGCGACGCTCTGCGCCTCAACACCCTGCGCGGCATCGACGACCAGCAAAGCACCTTCGCAGGCTGCGAGGGAGCGGGAAACTTCATACGAGAAGTCAACGTGCCCGGGTGTGTCGATCAGGTTCAGCTGGTAGACCTGGCCGTCTCGCGCCTTGTAGCTGAGCGATACGCTCTGGGCCTTGATCGTGATGCCACGTTCGCGCTCGAGATCCATCGAGTCGAGCACCTGTGCCTGCATCTCACGATCCTGAAGGCCGCCACAGACCTGAATAAATCGATCGGCCAGCGTGGACTTGCCATGATCGACGTGGGCGATAATTGAGAAATTCCGGATACGGTTCATTGATGCGGACGACCCGGGGGGACCGTCGCCAGTACAAAAGGAGCCGATTATAGCCGCAGGGCCCGCCGAACCTGTTGAGAGTCGTAGACTCCTTCCCAGAGCAGGGTCCCGTCGCTTTCGAGCACGGGCACGCGCAGTCCGTATCGAAGGGCCAGTTCGGGGTCTGTGTCGACGTCCCGAACGGTCAGCGCATCGTGCCCGGGCCCCAGATCCAGCGACAAACCAAGCAGAAATTCATCGCAAAGGTGGCACCCCTCGCGGACGAAAAGCACCAGGCCGCTCAACTGGCCAGCCTGTCCCGTGCATCGTCCACAAGCGGGTCAATTTCGACCGCCGGCCCCGCACGCCGATTGAGGACGCGCGCAAGCACATAGCCGACACCCGCGGCCGTCAGCGCCCCGGCCAGGGCCCAGGCCTCGGCATCGAGTCCCAGTGTTTGCGTCAATGCGGGGCCGAGCAGCAGGCCCGCGAGCGGCAACAGGTACACGCGTCCAGCCGCCCCCAGCAACAGCCCGTCGCTGACACGAAGAATCACTGTCTGACCGACGCTGACCTGCGCGCCGCCCGTCCCTGTCTGAATCTCGAATACCTGTTGTGCCCCCCGCCCTGCGCCGAGCAGGCGAAAGGCGCAGGCGCAGCCAGGGCCGCAGTTTCGCGATGGTGCCGAGGCCAGGCAACGCAGCCGGAGTCGGCTACCCTCCACTGCAACGACCCTCGCCCTGGTCTTCACGCGTTCACTTTCCCGCGACCGCCGCCGGCTGTTCGTTGAAACGCACGAGCGAGGCGGCAATGTCGCGTACAGTTTCTTCGGGCACTTCGCCCACTGCCGTGACGACCCGCCCGCCGGCACTGGTCGAGTAGGCATTAGCCGATCCGAGTCGGATACTGCCGGGCGGGGTCGGGCCCCGGGCATGCCCTGGCTCGATAAACACGGACACGGCAACGAATCCGTCCGAAAAAACCAGGTGCTGAACGGGCATCGGCGAACCGGGGAGCACCTGCTCACGGGCGCCGACCAGCCGGAACCCGTGGGGAACCTTCGCGGCTCCCCAGCCGTCTGGCTTCGCCATTCGCAGGCCGACGGAGCGCCAGCCACGAATCCACTGGAAGCCGGTCGCATCCACCGTAGCTTCGGTTTCCTTCGCCGGTATCTGCTCCAGGACATCGAGTCTCGTAAACTGGGTCTGCTCCACCGGATGACCGTGGCCATCAATCACCACCGAGCGCAGCGGCATCGCCGTTTCCTCGGCGATCCACAGCCGATAACCGTATCGGTGCCGGTCGCGCGGCACGACGTCGACGACGCGAACCGCCTGGCCGAGGATGCGCGGGCCTTCACTGACGGACATGACGTACATCGAATCCGTCTGAGGCCCGGTTTCCGGAAGCGTCCTGAGCAGCGATCCCTGGTCCGTGCGCGACTCAACCAGAACGACGCGCCGGTCGGGCAGATAACACAGAACCTGCTCACGCGTGCGCACGATTTCGCGTCCACTGCCATCCAGCGAAACCAGCCGTTCCACGCTCTGGCCATTTTCGACCCGGTGCACGATCCTCATGGCTTCGGACTTGTGGAACGTCGAGTGAGTGAACAGGCCGTCATAGTTACTGTTAGCCAGCGCCTCGGTCATCCGGGCCAGCCAGTCACGCGCCTCTTCCGGGGAGGCCAGTGCGGCCTGCGAAAGCAGAGCCAGAATCGCCGTCACGATCAGACCTGCCAACCTGTTCATTCAGGGTGTCTCACCCATTTCGTAGGAGACGCGCGAAATGCCGGGGTCGTCCGCCAGCACGCCACTCCAGAGATTGCGGCGTCCCATCGGCGTCGCGAACTCACTGTGTGCGACCAGATAGCCGGTCATTCGCTGGCTCTCCTCCGGCGTAGGGCTCACCGAGTTGGCCGGCGTCTCGTCATTACTTGCGACGGTGAAACTGGCCGCCGGGGCTGTCACCGCTGCGACGACTTCTGGCGCCTGTGTCCGGGTAATCATCAGCACCCCGGCGGCAAGCAGCACGCTCGCCGCCAGTCCTGCGCCGATCATAGGGCGCGCCCACTGCGAACCCGTGGATGTTCCTGGTCCGCCAGCAAGGGAGTGCTCCTGATCCGGACGTTCCTCGATGGCTGCCATCACGCGGCTGGCGAACCCGGGGCTCGCCAGCGTCCCGCCAGGAGCGCGAAGCGCCTCACCGACCAGCACGTAGTTACCGAAGGCGCGACGCAGGCCGTCGTCCCGTTCCATACGCCGAACCAGCAGTCCCAGTTGATCGGACGGCAGTTCTCCATCCAGCAAAGCCGAAATCTGTTCTTTGATCTGATCCGTCATTTCATCCGCCTCATCCATCCTGGCTCAGCAACGGTGCCAGGCTCTTATCAATGGCCTCGCGTGCCCTGAAGATCCTCGAGCGCACCGTCCCCACCGGGCAGTCCATGGCTTCGGCAATTTCCTCGTAGCTCAAGCCTTCGATCTCCCGCAGCACGATGGCCGTGCTGAGGTCCTCGGGTAATTCCTCGACCGTCCGGTTGACCCGGTCGCGAATCTCCGCCGACAGCGCGACGGCCTCCGGGGTGTCCACGTGGCGCAACCGGGACTCAACGACGGACTGTTCCGTCTCGCTGAGACCGGCTTCGTAGCGCAAAGGGCGCCGTTGACGCGACGCCATGGTATTGCGCGCCGTATTGACTGCAATCCGGTACAGCCAGGTGTAGAACGCGCTGTCACCTCGAAACGAACCCAGCGCCCGGTACGCCTTGATGAAAGATTCCTGCGCCACGTCCTCGGCCTCGGTCGGATCTCGCAACAGCCGCGCCACCAGCTTTATGACCTTGTGTTGATACCTGAGAACAAGTAAGTCAAAGGCTCCACGCTCACCACGCTGCGCCCGCCTGACGAGTTCGAGATCGCTTTGTTCGACCCCTGCGGCGGGCCGGGCACTTTCTTCACTCTCGTGCGACTGTGTAGACCGACCGGAGCGCGGAAAGTTCGGCATCTGTCTTGTGTCGTGCAAGGGTCGCCGATGCCGGGGCGTCAGCCGCCGAAGCCGGACAGGCGTATACGCAATACCCGCAGGCAGCGCGGCGGCAGTTCGAGCGCCGTGATCCACAGCAGCGGCAATCCGACCGCCCGGCAATCGAGCAAGAGCAACGGGCCGATCAGCCGGGTACGGTGCCCCGGGTGGAGGTCTCGCGCAGCCCCGTCACTTTCACTCACCCGCAAGGCACCGGCCGATGACCAGTGTAGCGTTACCCTGCCGGGCCTGGCCCGGGGCAGCAGAAGGACAGCGGCGCAGGTGGCCCCGAGGGCCGCGCCGGCGATCAGGCCCACCTGGCCCGCGCCCACCCAGGCCACTACCAGAGCACATAGCACACCCAGAGCCTCCGAGACGCGATGGGCATACCCACGGGTGGATACCTCAACTTCGTGTTCGTCGTATGCTCGCGAGGACATTTTGCAGCGGGCCCTCCGGTTCAGGATCTCGACCCACAAGATACCGGAAGATTTCAGGATCCTGCAGTTCGAGTAACTGTGCAAAGGCTCGACGATCATCCTCCGATGCCCGGGAATAGTCTTCCTCGAGGTAGCGCAGCAAAACGACGTCCAGTTCGCGCATACCACGGCGGCAGCGCCATCTCAGCCTGGCCTGCTCAGCCGAAGGCTGCGCGGCCGGGAAATCAGTGCTGCCGTTCGGCAATGGTTCGCTTGATTTCGGCAATCGCACGTGCCGGGTTGAGGTCTTTCGGGCACGCTTCCGCGCAATTCATGATCGTATGGCAGCGATAGAGCCGGAATGGATCCTCGAGTTCATCGAGACGCTCGCCGGTCGCTTCGTCACGCGTGTCGATAATCCATCGATACGCTGCAAGCAAAGCCGCAGGGCCGAGATAACGGTCACTGTTCCACCAGTATGACGGACAGCTGGTCGAGCAGCATGCGCAGAGTATGCAGGCCGACGGGCGGTCGATCTTTTCCTGGTCTTCCTTGGACTGCAACCGCTCAGTATCCGGCGGCGGTGTTCGGGTCTGCAACCAGGGCTTCACGGATGCGTATTGGGCATAGAAATTGGTCAGGTCCGGCACCAGGTCCTTGATGACGGGCATGTGCGGAAGCGGGTAGATCTTCACGTCGCCGCGCACGTCCGCACTGGCCTTGGTACAGGCCAGCGTGTTGACGCCATCGATATTCATGGCGCAGGAGCCGCAAATGCCCTCCCGGCAGGAACGGCGGAACGCCAGGGTGGGATCGATCTCGTTCTTGATCTGGATCAGCGCGTCAAGAACCATCGGCCCGCAGCTGCCCATGTCCACCTGGTAAGTGTCGATGCGCGGATTCTCCCCCGAATCCGGATCAAAGCGATAAATTCGAAAGGTACGAAGATTCTTTCCTCCTGCCGGAGCGGGATGATCGCGTCCCGGGAGGACCCTGGATTTCTGTGGAAGTCGAAACTGGGGCATTCGCAGATCGCCTGTTTGGTGGTTCCTGAGCGTTCCTGATCCGGCCCGACCCTAGTAGGTTCGCGCCTTGGGTGCGACGGTGTCCACATCGCTCGTCAACGTATTTAGGTGCACGGGACGGTAGTCGATCGATACCTCGCCCCCGGGTCCAACCCAGGCGAGCGTATGCTTCAGCCAGTTGACGTCATCACGATCCTTGAAATCCTCGCGCGCATGAGCGCCGCGGCTTTCCTCACGGTTGCAGGCCGAGCGCATCGTGACCAGGGCCTGGCCCAGCAGGTTGTCGAGCTCCAGCGTCTCGATCAGGTCTGTGTTCCATATCAGGGAGCGATCGGCCACCTTCACGTCTGAAAAACTCGCATGCACCTCACCGATCTTCGTCACGCCCTCCTCAAGCACTTTGCCGGTGCGGAAGACGGCGGCATGGTTCTGCATCACGCGCTGCATGTCGAGCCTGATTTCGGCCGTGCCGCGCGAGCCGCTGGCATTCCTCAACCGGTCGAGTCGAGAGAGCGCCAGGTCACCCGCATCGCTGGCCAGCGGCCGGTGCGCAGCGCCCGCTTCAACGGTCGCCGCGCAATGTCTCGCGGCTGCGCGGCCGAAGACGACAAGGTCAAGCAGGGAGTTTGAGCCGAGACGGTTGGCGCCATGAACAGAAACACAGGCCGCCTCTCCGATGGCCATGAGCCCGGTCACGACATTGTCCGGATTGCCGTCCTTGAGAGTGACGACCTCGCCATTCACGTTACAGGGGATGCCGCCCATGTTGTAATGAACGGTCGGCAGGACGGGGATTGGTTCCTTCGTCACGTCGACACCCGCAAAAATACGCGCTGATTCAGCAATACCCGGTAAACGCTCGCCGATCACCTCGCCACCGAGGTGCTCCAGGTGCAGGTTTATATGGTCTTTTCCTGCGCCGACACCCCGACCTTCGCGAATCTCGACAGTCATCGCTCGACTGACGACGTCGCGTGAAGCCAGGTCCTTCGCGTTCGGCGCATAGCGCTCCATGAACCGTTCGCCCGCCGAATTCGTCAGGTACCCGCCCTCGCCCCGGACGCCCTCGGTAATCAGGCAGCCGGCGCCATAGATACCCGTCGGATGAAACTGCACGAACTCCATGTCCTGCATCGGCAGCCCCGCCCGCAGGACCATCCCGCCGCCGTCGCCGGTGCACGTATGGGCCGACGTACAGGAGAAATAGGCACGCCCATAACCACCGGTCGCAAGCACCACCTTGTGTGCGCGGAACCGATGCAGACTCCCATCCGACATGTTCAGGGCGACGACGCCACGGCATTCGTCATCCTCCATGATCAGGTCGATCGCGAAATATTCGATAAAGAAGCGCGCTTCGTGCTTCAGCGACTGCTGGTAAAGGGTGTGCAGCATCGCATGCCCGGTTCGATCCGCCGCGGCGCAGGTCCGCTGGGCGATACCCTTACCGTAGTGAGTGGTCATGCCGCCGAACGGTCGCTGATAGATCTTACCGTCCTCGGTACGCGAAAAGGGCACACCGTAGTGCTCCAGTTCAATCACGGCCTCCGGTGCTTCCTTGCACATGAACTCGATGGCGTCCTGGTCGCCGAGCCAGTCCGACCCCTTGATCGTGTCATAGAAGTGGTAGCGCCAGTCATCCTCACCCATGTTGCCCAGCGCTGCGCTGATTCCGCCTTGAGCGGCCACGGTGTGGCTTCGGGTCGGAAATACCTTGGTGAGGCAAGCCGTGCTCAGCCCCGCCTCGGCCAGCCCGAAAGTGGCCCGCAGGCCGGCCCCGCCGGCTCCCACGACCACGACGTCGTAGCTGTGATCGACAAACGAGTAGGCACTCATGCCGCAACTCCGAAAGCAATGCGCAGGACGGCGAGTATGCCGACCACCGCTGCGAATACGAAAAGGAACTTCAACCCAGTCATCAGCGCAACGCGTCGATTACGGTTACCTACGTAGTCTTCCGCAATAACCTGCAGGCCAAGGACAGCGTGATAGGCCGCCACCGCGACGAACAGGACCGCCAGCGCCGAATTGAGCGGCGTGCGCAGCCAGTTCACGACGGTATCGTGACGGCCACCGTCCAGTGACGCGAGCGACAGTACAAACCACAACCCGAGCAGAACCAGTGCTACGGCGGAGACGCGTTGCGCATACCAATGCGACGCGCCGTCTTTCGCCGAACCGGTGCCAAGCGCCTTACCCAGCGGGCTGCGCAGACTCATTACGCCCCCCCCAGGCTGCTGCGCAGCAGCCACCATGAAACCGCGCCGAGGAGCACGGCCCCTGCCGCAACCGCCCAGCCTGTGGCCCGGGCTGTCTTAAGGTCGAAACCATGGCCAAAATCAAAAAACAGGTGGCGAATACCGTTCAACAGGTGATAGCAGAAGGCGACCGAGCCAGTCAGCAGGAAGACCTGTGAAAGCGGCGAACCCAGCAAAGCTCGAGCCTCGGCGTAACTTTCCGGTCCGGCAGCCAGCGCGGCGAGCCAGTACACCAGCACGAGGAATGCGCAACACAGCAGGATGCCGGTCAGGCGATGCAGGATCGACAGCGTGTTTGTGTACTGCCACCGATACATCATGAACGGGGACAGTGGACGCTCGGGCTGGGCCATTCGCGCGTTCCTCCAGGTATATGGGTCGCTAAAAATCTATGCAGCGACCGGATTTTTCCCAGTCGCCAAAGCGGGTCGGTTCCGGACCATCACGCCCGCCAATCTCGCGAGGCTGGACCGGCTCGGGGACTTCAGCGGCATCGGGCTTACGGGCGGAGCGCGGCTTCCGAGGTTTTTCTTGTTGCGGTGCATCCATAGCGATAGGCGCAAGTCTGCCAGATATGTAAGCGCTTAACCATATTGAAACATAAGAGAAATTAGTCTCTACCGCGATCCCATGGGCACCCGTTGCCGTCGCCGCACTCAGCGCGTCCGCTCCCTTACCAGTACAATTCGCGGCCAGTGCCATGAACGATTCTCAATTAATGCCCGAATTTAGCCGGTTGCCGTTGTTCAGCGTCCTGCGCTTCGCGGGCGCAGATGCGGAATCCTTTCTCCAGGGCCAGCTGAGCAATGACATCGGTCTGCTCAAGGACGGGCGAACCCAGCTGTCGGCGTTCAACACACCTCAGGGCCGCGTCATATCGATATTGCGTCTCAGGCAAACCCCGGAGGGCATTTTTGCACTGCTTCCGACTGACCTGGCCCCGACGGTCGTCCAGCGCATGCAGCGCTTCGTATTGCGCGCCAAGGTGCAGATCGAGGCTCTCACCAACTGGGTTGCAGGCGGCTGCTTCGATGTGGCCGAGTGCTCGGCAGCACGGGCTCACGCCCTACCCTCGATCGATTCGGCGGAAAGACAGCACATGGTGTGGTTCTCGAATCCTGACGGCAGGGTCATCGTGACCGCGCCTGCGGCGATCTGGCAATCGTCGCCGCTGCACCTGAAATCCGGAACGGCGGGTCAGGCGGAGCAGCGCTGGCTGGCGGCCGACATTGCTGCCGGTTTGCCGCAGGTGCTCGCAGCGACAACCGAAATCTACGTAGCGCAGATGCTGAATCTCGACCGCCTCGACGCTATCAGTTTCGACAAAGGCTGCTATACCGGCCAGGAAATCATTGCGCGCACCCAGTATCGGGGTCGGATCAAGCGGCGAATGCTGCGTTATCGCCTCGATGGCGGCGCTGCCCCGGCGCCCGGCACGCCGCTGCTGAGCGGCGCGGACAAGGTCGGTGCCGTCCTTTTCGGCGCCCCTGCGCAGGCCGGGCCAGAGATACTGGCGGTCATGACCCTTGATGCAGCCCGCGAGAAGGTCGCGCTGGAAGATGGGCGGGCTGCCATCGCGTTGCCGCTACCCTATGCAATCGACGACGGTGCCTGATCGACCGCTGCCTGCGGCGCATAGCCAGCGATATTCGACCTAGGCGCCGGCACCTGCCTCCGGGCGCAAATGCGGGAACAGCAGAACGTCGCGAATGGAAGGCTGGTCGGTGAACAGCATGACCGTTCGATCCACGCCGATCCCGAGTCCGGCGGTGGGTGGCAAGCCATACTCGAGCGCGCGTACGTAATCTGCATCGTAATACATCGCTTCCTGGTCACCGGCTTCCTTGCGGCTGACCTGCTCGCGAAATCGCGCGGCCTGGTCCTCTGAGTCATTGAGCTCTGAAAATCCGTTGGCCAGCTCCCGGCCACCGACGAAGAACTCGAAACGGTCCGTAATGAACGGGTCGTCGTCATTGCGTCGAGCGAGCGGCGAGACTTCCGCCGGGTAGGCGTAGACAAACGTCGGCTGTCGCAGTTCCTGCTCCACCGTCTTGTCGAAAATCTCGATCTGCAGCTTGCCTGCTCCATCGGCGGCTTCCGGTTGAACTCCCAACCGCTCGCAGACATCACGAAGGTAGTCGGTCTCGCGAACCCGGGCGCGCTCGATTCCAGGATTGAACTTCAGGACGAGGTTCTCGACTGTCTCTCTCTGGAATCCCGAACCAAAGTCGTAGGTCTCGCCCTGGTACTGTACGTGCCGCGTGCCCACGATCGTATCGGCGATTCCGCGGTAGATGTTTTCCACCATGTCCATCAGGTCGCGGTAGTCGGCGTAAGCCTGGTAAAGCTCGAGCATCGTGAACTCGGGGTTGTGCTGAGTCGAGAGCCCTTCATTGCGGAAATTTCGGTTGAGCTCGTAGACGCGCTCAAAACCGCCAACGACCAGCCGCTTCAGGTACAGCTCCGGGGCCACACGCAGGTACATGTCGAGCCCAAGGGCGTTGTGGTGGGTGACAAAGGGTCGGGCGACCGCACCCCCGGGAATTACCTGCATCATCGGTGTCTCGACTTCCATGAAGTCGAGTGCGTCAAGAAAGTTCCTGAGGTACTGGATGATCCGGGTGCGCGCACGAAACACGTCGCGACTGTCATCGTTAACGATCAGGTCGACATACCGCTGGCGGTAACGCTGCTCGACGTCGGCCAGACCATGCCACTTGTCCGGCAGCGGCCGCAAAGACTTCACCAGCAGGCGCAGTTTCTCTACCCGTACCGAAAGTTCCCCGGTTCGCGTCTTGAACAGCAGCCCCTCGGCACCGACGATGTCGCCGACATCCCAGCCTTTGAAGGCCTCATAGAGTTCCCCGAGCGCGTCGCGCTGCAGGAATATCTGGATCAGGCCGGTGCGGTCCTTGAGCTTGGCAAAACTGGCCTTGCCCATGACCCGCTTGAACATCATACGACCGGCCACCGAAACAGCGGTCGGGTGTTTTTCAAACCAATCCGGGTCATGCTCGCCGTAGCCGAGATGCAATGATTCAGCCGTGGCATTACGCCGGAAATCATTTGGATAAGCCGGGCCCTTCTCGCGTAATCGCGCGAGTTTGCTGCGGCGCTCGGCCAGCAGGTGATTCAGGTCCACAGCGCTGTCGTGATCGGTCATGCCAACTCCAAATAGCTAGAGCCCCTGCTTGAGACTCGCCTCGAGAAATGAATTGAGCGCGCCATCGAGAACAGCGGTGGTATTACCGACCTCGACGCCTGTGCGCAGATCCTTGATCCGCGACTGGTCGAGCACGTAGGAACGGATCTGATTGCCCCAGCTGACATCAGACTTGGAATCCTCGAGCACCTTGGCCGCGGCGTTGCGCTTGTTCACTTCGAGTTCGTACAACTTGGCTTTCAGCATCTTCATTGCCGTCGACCGATTCTTGTGTTGACTGCGTTCACTCTGGCAGGCGACGACGATTCCGCTCGGCAAGTGCCTCAGCCGGACGGCGGACTCGGTCTTGTTGACATGTTGCCCACCCGCCCCGCTCGAGCGGTAGACATCCATCTCAATATCCGCCGGGTTCACCTCGATATTGATGTCATCATCGACCTCGGGCGAAACGAAGACTGACGCAAATGAGGTGTGTCGACGCGCATTTGAATCGAAAGGTGATTTGCGCACCAGACGATGGACGCCGGTTTCGGTGCGCAGCCAGCCATAGGCAAATTCGCCAATGAACCGGATGCTCGCACTTTTGATGCCAGCCACTTCGCCTTCACTGATTTCGGTGACCTCGGTCTTGAAGCCGTTCTGATCGCCCCAGCGCAGGTACATTCGCATCAGCATCTGAGCCCAGTCCTGAGCCTCGGTCCCGCCCGCCCCCGCCTGTATGTCCAGGAACGCGTTGTTGGCGTCCATCTCACCGGGGAACATGCGGCGGAACTCGAGTCGTTCGAGTTCCGCCTCGACGCGAGCGAGGTCCTGTTCGACGGAATCTGCGGCCGCCGCATCTTCGTCGAGTTCAGCGAGCTCGAGTAATTCCCCTGCCTCCTGCACGCCGCGTTTCAGCCGGTCGAGCGTCACGACGATGGCCTCGAGCCGGGTCCGTTCACGGCCAAGCTCCTGGGCGCGTTCGGCATCCTGCCAGATTGCCGGATCCTCGAGCTCGCGCATGACTTCGGTCAGTCGTTCGCTGTTCTTCTCGTAGTCAAAGATACCCCCTGAGCGTGCCAGTGCGCTGCCGGAGGTCATCGAGTGTGCGACGGATCAGGTTCGTTTCCATCATCGGGTTCTTACGGGTGATCGAACTTATCAGTTTAGCATGCATTCGATACGGGCCCGGCCAGCCGCAGCCCGGCCGGCATTCACTCGTCGCAGGACAGCCACTCGGAGACGAGTTGCAACTGGCGCCTGCCAGCAAACTCATTCAGCGTGGCCCTGTAGACCATCTCGATCTCCTGCTCCGGCCTCGGCCGTAAGGCACGCGGGTCATCGAGATAGCGAAACGCGATTGCATCAACCGGCGCGCCGGAAGACGCCCTCAGACGGAGTTTCAGGTGCCGCTCGCCCACGACCCGGCTGCCGAGGACAGCGAAGCGCCCGTCAAAGCTCGGCTCGGGAAAGCCAGAACCCCACGGCCCCCCTTCGCGCAGCGCGATGGCCGTCTCGGTGTTGAACTCGCCCGGCTGCAACGCGCCATCCGTGAGCAGGTCACCCGCCAGGGTCCTGGCGTCGACCCAGCGGTCTACCTCCTCGGCAAACGCCTGACGGAAATCATCCAGGCGGCGCAGCTCCAGCGTCATCCCGGCCGCCATCGCATGTCCGCCAAAACGCTGCAGCAGGTCCGGGCGACGTTTCGCGATTGCATCGAGCACATCGCGAACGTGCACGCCGGGCACTGAACGGGCCGAACCCTTCAGCCAGCCGTCGTCGCCCGGCGCGAATGCGATCACCGGGCGGTGGAGTCTTTCCCTGACCCGGGATGCGACCAGCCCGATCACACCCTGGTGCCAGGCGCCATCGAAAAGGCAGACGCCGGCGGGCAACCCGCCCCCAAGCCTGTCGATCATGTCATCAATCTGCCCGAACGCATCGTCCTGCATCTGTGACTCGACCTGGCGGCGCTCGGCGTTCAGTTGTGCCAGTTCGCGTGCCAGCCGCTGTGCGGTTTGCTCCTCCACGGCAAGCAGGCAGTTGATGCCGATGGTCATGTCCGTCAGTCGGCCCGCCGCATTCAGGCGCGGACCGGCCTGGAACCCGAGGTCCTGGCTCACGACCGAGTCCAGTTGGCGTCCTGCGTTTTCAAGCAACGCGCGAAGACCGGGCACGCAGCGCCCTGCGCGAATCCGCCGCAGGCCCTGTTCCACGAGTATTCGATTGTTCAGGTCCAGAGGTACGACGTCGGCGACCGTACCCAGAGCGACGAGGTCCAGCAGATCGGCCGGATTCGTCACCGCGTCCGGCGGCAACAGACCCCGATCCCGCATGACCTGCGTCAGCGCCGCCATGAGGTAGAAAGCGACGCCCACGCCGGCGAGGTTGCGTGAGCCAAAGCGCGCGCTGCGAAGGTTCGGATTAATGATCGCGGCCGCATCCGGCAGTTCATCCCCCTGCAGGTGATGATCCGTGACCAGCACGTCGATGCCCAGCCTTCGCGCCTCCGCAACCCCCTCCAGCGAAGAGATCCCGTTATCGACCGTCAGCAGCAGCGCGGGGTTCTGCTCCGCCGCGACACGCACGATCTCCGGACTCAGACCATACCCGTATCGAAACCGATCCGGCACCAGGAACGCGGGATCCCTGAACCCCAGGCGCCTGAGCTGACGCACGACCAGCGCCGTGCTCGTCGCTCCGTCGGCATCGAAATCGCCGACCACGAGGACGCGCTGGCCAGCCTGGAACACGCGGAGCAGCAGATCGACGCCGGCTTTTACGCCATCGAGCGTGCTCACGGGCAACAATCGCTCCAGTCCGAGCTCAAGATCGCGGGCGTCATTGATGGAACGTGCCCCGTAAACACGGCGCAGAACCGGATGCAGCGAGTCCGGCATCGATGCGACGATCCGTTCACTGATCTCCCGACGCAGGATGGTCCTTCGGATCATCCGAGCACCTCGTGAAGCGGCCGCCGCCGCCAGGGCCGCCATTGCGTACGGCCGGTGAATTCGATTTCGCGAGAACCGAACAGAATTCGCGTGGTTCCCTGCTTGCCGCTCCTTAGTGCATTTTTCAAAGGTTGAAACACACTGCGCTCGACCGAAAGCAACGCCGCCAGCGGATCGGCCTGCGGCGGTTGAGCGGCGGCCAGCATGAACCTGGCGTGCATGTCCACCTCACCGCCATACACAGTCGACAGATCACAACCGGGTGCGCCGTACAGGAACCACAACCCGCGCAGCCAGCGATCATCGGTGAACAACTCGGGCAGGGCGACAGTCGAGGGGCGACTGCGCTGACCGAAACCCCAGGGCCAGACCGAATTGATGGTCGGCCGGCCTTGCTGCCGTCTTTGTTGATTGACCGGATGCTCATGAAGCAGCATCTGCAGTTCAGTGATCAAACGATTCACCGAGTCCGCATCGCGTCCTGACGGCATCGCCTCGCGGATGTTCACCCCAACCACCGCCTCCGGCGCCACGGTCTCGCACTCGATCATACGATCCGCGTGCAGAATCCACAGGCCCGGCGAAATGAAATACAGTCGAAACCCGGTACCGGCGAGATACTCGCTCAGGCTGTCGATCAACGACCGGGATTCCTCACCGGTCAGCGCCCATTCGGCTGGAGCGGACATCTGCAGGTGATCGATGGCCGTCCGCAAGTGAACGGGCTGCAGGCAGCCAAGACTACCCGCGGGAAGCTCCGGCGTTGCCGAAGCCATCACGCAGGGTCCGGCGGGATTGCGACGCAACAGCTCCGGACCCGCGCCGATGCCGCTGACCAGCCATTCCCGCCAGTCCGCCGGGTCAGCCGTACGATTCCCCGACCGGCTCGCCAGCCAGCGGAGTTGCGAAAACTCATCTGACTCTGCAACAGCGCCCACTTCACGCAAGGCTGCGCCAAGCCACGGCAAGGCCAGTCTTGTCTCGAGGGCCTGATCAGCAGTCAATTCTGACTTCCTCGTGCTCCGGCCTGCACGCAGCGGTGACCTGCCTGACCGACTCAAGTATCGTTACCGCATGAGATTCGAACGCGAGCCTCCCGCCGCACTGAACGTGATTCGCAGTTATGAGCCTGGCCTGCTTCGCATTGGGGAGCACAATCTGCATTGCAGCCTGATCGTCAGCGCGGATCAACTGCTCGAGAACTGGCGACCGCGAGAAATCACCGACCTTCAGAGCAGCGACTTCGAGCCCGTGCTGACACTGGGGCCGGAAATCGTGCTGTTTGGCAGCGGCCAGAAGCAGACCTTCCCGGATCCGGCGCTGCTGGCACCGCTTCACGCCAGGGGCATAGGACTGGAAATCATGGACACGGGCGCCGCCTGCCGGACATTCAACCTGCTGGTCTCCGAGGGACGCAAGGTCGTGGCGGCACTGATCGTCGAACCGCGCTGATGCCTCAACGCCCCCGGCCACCAGGTGATCCACCGGGCCCGGTGATTCGGCGGAGGTTACCGTCCCGTCAGCCAAACAGGCGCCAGAGCGCGAAGCCCACGATCACAAGGCCGAGCGTTCCCCAGCCAATCACGTCCACATAGCGCCGCAGGTGCGGCTCGATCTTCGGGCCACCCCAGCGAACCAGTCCGCTTACCAGCAGGAATCGCATGCCGCGCCCGATGAGAGAACCGATGATAAAAGGGATCAGCCCCATGTGAGCGGCGCCGGCTGCAACCGTGAAGACCTTGAAAGGAATCGGGGTAAAACCGGCTGCAAAAATAGCCCAGAAACCATAACGCGAAAACCAGTCATTGGCGGTTTCGAAATGATGCCAGTAGCCGACCTTGTGAAGCAGTGGAGTGACCGCCTCCAGCGCAAGGTAGCCGATCAGGTATCCAAGCAGGCCGCCCAGCACCGAAGCGGCCGTGGCAAGCAGCGCGTAGCGCAGCCATTTCTCCGGTTTCGCCAGCGCCATCGGTGCGATCAGGACGTCGACCGGAACCGGAAAAAACGACGACTCGGCGAAGCTCACACCGACAAGATAGCGCTCCGCATGGGCGTGCGCACTCCAGCGCAGCACAGTCTCGTAGAGCCTGGAAAACAACTTCATTATGAAAGACCCGGCAACAAGGGCACGAACGTGACGAGATCGAGTTCTTCCTGCTCAAATGTGTCACCGCGTCGTGTGACCCGAAGCAGTCGCTGGGCTCGGTCGGGACCGACCGGAATGATCAGTCGGCCGCCGTTGGCCAGTTGTTCACAAAGCGTCGCCGGAACCGACCGGGCCGCCGCTGCAACGATGATCCCATCGAACGGCGCAAAGGCCGGCCAGCCCTCGAAGCCATCGCCGTGGCGCAGGTGCACGTTGCGAATACCGAGTTCGCGCAGAACCTGTCTGGCCCGCTTCTGAAGCGCCGCGATTCGTTCGATGCTGTAGACCGTACCCACCAGCGGTGCAAGCACCGCTGTCTGGTAGCCGCAGCCCGTGCCGACCTCGAGTACTTTGCGCGGATCGTTGTCCTCAACGAGGGCCGAGGTCATCCGGGCAACGATGTAGGGCTGCGATATCGTCTGTCCGTGACCGAGCGGCAGGGCCGTATCCTCGTATGCCCGGCTGGCGAGTGCCTCGTCGACAAACAGGTGGCGCGGGACGTCGCGAATCCTGTCGAGCACGCGCTCATCACTGATGCCCTGCTCGCGCAACCGGGCCACAAGGCGCTCCCGGGTACGTGCCGAGGTCATACCGATTCCGGTGTGTCTTGGATCTTTCAACCGCCTCGCCTCAGGTCACGGGGCTTCGCAGCCACTGGTCCACATCGGCCAGCGCCGCGTGCCGGGTCAGGTCGACCTGTAACGGGGTTACGGAGACAAAACCCGCTGCCACGGCATGAAAATCCGTGCCCTCACCGGCATCCGCGCTCGCTCCCGCGGGTCCGACCCAGTACACCGGACGTCCGCGGGGATCGGTTGAGCGAAGCAGGGCCTCGGACCGGTGTCGATAGCCGAGGCGCGTCGATACCATGCCACGGATTTCTTCGTAAGGAATATCCGGCACGTTGACGTTGAGAATCATCGAGCGATCCAGCGGCGCTCGCTGCAGCCGGATCACGAGTTCACTGGCAACGCGTGCAGCCGTATCGAAATGCCGCCCCTGGTCGACGACCAGCGAGACGGCCATGGCCGGCAAGCCCAGGAAACGCCCCTCTACGGCCGCGGCAACCGTACCCGAGTAAAGTACGTCATCACCGAGGTTGGCGCCGTCATTGATGCCCGAGACGACCATGTCATGCTGAAAATCAAAAAGCCCGGAGATCGCGAGGTAGACGCAGTCTGTCGGCGTGCCATTCACATAGTAGTCGCGCTCGCCGAACGAATGCGCCCGCAGCGGAACATCGAGCGTAAGCGAATTGCTCGCGCCACTTCGATTGCGATCCGGTGCGACAATCGCAATGTCGCCAAGCGGCGTCAATGCACGTGCCAGATGCTGCAGGCCCTCGGCGCGATAGCCGTCGTCGTTGCTGACCAGGATTCTCAAGCTTTAACCGTGAAGGATTAGTAACCCCGGACGGCGGGGCTTGGTCAAAAAGGCCGCGCAACTATACTGGAATACCGGTGCCCGCCGAAAGCGTTTGCCAGTGGATGTGACAGATGTCAGACGAAGACGAAGACGCCTTTCTCAAAGCGATGCAGGATGTCAGGCCCCTGCGTCCGCGCGATGGAGCCCCGCAGGCCCCGAAACCGGCGGCTGAGGCTCGTTTTTCTCGCCTCGAGAGGCAACAGGTGCTCAGCGAAAGTCTGTTCGCAACCACCGATCCCGCGGAGATGGAAACCGGAGAGGAACTGGTGTTCATGCGACCCGGCGTGCCTGCCGACGTCATGCGCCGCTTGCGGCGTGGCCAATTTGCGGTCGAATCGGAGATTGACCTGCATGGCCTCGGCCGCCATGCGGCGCACGACGCCCTGCGCCAGTTCATCAACGAGTGCTCTGCACGGCGGCTGGGATGCGTGCGGGTCATACACGGCAAAGGCCTGGGCTCTGGGCCACGTGGTCCTGTCATCAAGCACGTCGTCAATCGCTGGCTGCGGCGCATGGATGATGTCGCCGCGTTCGTCACGGCACGGCCGGTCGACGGCGGAACCGGTGCGCTCTATGTCCTGCTGGGACGCGGCACCGCCGGGCGTGCCCGGCGCAGGTCATGAGTCGCCCGGGGTAAGTGCCTCAGCCTTCCCAGGCGTCTTTCACAAGTTCATGCAGCACCGCGGTCGCAAAAGTGCCTCGCGGCAATTCGAAACGAAGCCGAAGCGAGTTCGCCTCCAGTTGCCAGTCCAGCGCTTCGACGCGCAGTCGCAGACTGCGGCGCTCGTGTTTCAGCCCCTGTGCCACCAGCAATCCACACAGTTCGGTCTCTTCACCGGTTGCACTGGCTTCCACCTCAAGTGCTGCCGCGCTGGCTGGCGAAGGGCCTGCGCCCCACAGCGGGCCGCTCGGGTGCACATCCAGGCTCAGGCAGCGCCTCTCCAGTTCAGCGTCCAGCGATTCAGCCTGGAAATAACTCCGGCTTTTGTCGAGCATCGCCGCTTCACCGGCCAGCAGGCGATCCCAGTCGCCGCGACGAACCCGTAGTGCGAGCACCCGGTTGAACAGCCAGGCGCGCGCGGCTGACAACGCGAAGCCGCGTCGCGGTCGTTGTCGCGGCCCCCGGCCGGTTGCTGCCCAGTCCCTCGCACAGGCGAGGTTTACGCCATTTTGTCCGAAGCGCTGTGGGCCAAAGTAATTCGGAACGCCTCCGCTGGCGATACGCTGCAGTTGTTTTTCCAACCGCGCTGGCTCGCCCACAAGGTCGCGCACGACAATGTCAAAGCGATTTGAGCGGTGGCTGCCCGGACGCAGTTTGCGCCCGTGCCGGCTCGCTGAGAGCGCGCGGTAACCGGGTCCGGAAAGCGTCTCCAGCGGTCCGGGATCGGCATTGCCTGGCAGGGGCAGACTGAACCATTGCACCGTTACAGCGTCGCGATCTTTATGCCCGGCATAACCCACATCTCGCGACGGCACACCTGCGCGGCGCGCAAGATCAGCAGCGACCCAGTGCGTATTGGCCCCTCGCTTCTCGACCCGCAGCAGCAGGTGGCTGCCCAAACCGTCAGGCTCAAAGCCAAGCACTTCTTCGACTTTAAAATCCTCGGGAGCGATTCGCAATCGTCCACTGACCGGCGGGGCGCCCAGCGCGGTCGGGCACTCGGCAGGTCCTGCCCCGGCGTCCTGTAGCTGTACGGATGGCAAAATGTCTGTCAGTTCCCGTGTTGACTGCCATGCGCATAGGCCAGCAACACGATGGCCTGACAGGCGATGCCCTCCGACCTGCCGATGGCACCGAGCCGTTCACAGGTAGTCGCCTTGATGTTCATGCGTTCTGCGGGCACCTCGAGATCCGCGGCCATGTTGGCTCGCATCTGCACCCGGTATGGCCCAAGCCTCGGCTCCTCCGCCAGCACCGTAAGGTCCGCGTTGACCAGCCGCCAGCCATGTGTCCTCATCAGCCCGGCGCAGTGCCTCAGAAAAAGCCGGCTGTCGGCACCGTGCCAGCGCGGGTCGGTGTCCGGGAAATGCTCGCCGATGTCGCCCAGACCCATCGCACCAAGCAATGCGTCGCAAAGCGCGTGCAGGAGAACGTCGCCATCGGAATGCGCGACGATACCGTGGTGATAGGGAATGGCCACACCGCCGAGTGTCACCTGATCACCGAGCCCGAACGCATGCACATCGAAGCCCAGTCCAACTCTCAATGGTCTAATTCTCCCGATTCAAGTATTGCAACCGCCAGCCGACTGTCCTGCGGGTCGGTTACCTTTATGTTATCCGCCCGGCCGCGCACAAGCATGGGCCGCAGACCCAGCGCCTCGATGGCCGAGGCCTCATCGGTCACCGTCAGCCTTCGGCCCTGGCAGAACAGCAACGCCCGCCTGAGCAGTCCGTAGCGGAACATCTGCGGTGTCAGCGCGCGCCAGAGCGCTTCACGTGGCACGGTGCCGACGCTGCGCCCGTCACCATCCTCCCGCTTCAGTGTATCGCTAACCGGTATCGCCAGAAGCCCGCCAACGCTGTCATCGCCGACGCCACGAACCAGGGCGAGCAGATCGATCCGGGACAGGCAGGGCCGAGCGGCATCGTGTACGAGCACCCAGTCCGCATGGTTCGCCAGCGGTTCCAGCGCTGCCAGGGCCAGAGCCACCGATTGTGCGCGAGACGATCCACCCGCGCACGACAGAACCCGCGGGTCGCGTGATTCCGCAAGACCGGTCCAGCGAGGATCATCAGGCGCGATCGCGACCATCACGCCCTCGAAACCCGGATCTTTCAGCAGCGCCTGCAGCGACCAGGAAAGCACCGGCTGACCCGACAGGCTGGTGTATTGCTTGGGAATCCGGCCGCCGAAACGCTCCCCTGACCCGGCGGCAGGCACCACAGCCCAGCGCCGAACGGCGCGGTTCATCCCGCGTTGGCCCGTGCCGTTCTTTGCTCAGGCGGCGTTTCCACGCCGCTCGATGACTGCGGAGGTACGACCTGGAAGAAGGTCTCATTAACGCCGACCATACCCAGGTCCGTTCGTGCGCGCTCCTCGAGTGCAGTACGCCCCTCTTTGAGGTCATGCACTTCCGCGGCAAGCGTCCGGTTACGCTCCCTGAGCCCGGCATTTTCGGCCTGCTGGGCGGAAATCGCGTTCTCAAGACGCCAGACTTCGCGCATTCCCCCTTCGGAGACCCACAGCCGGTAGTGCAGCGCCAGTAAAGACGCAAACAGGACCGCGACTACGATGCGTATCACCATGGGCGCAGGAGATTAGCAGAAAACAAATAGTTTGCAGTCACTTATGAGCGATATTTAAGGTTTAATCGGGGGAATGGTCACGGGGAACGCATCTCGGCCCGCATACGCCGCCCGCTGGCCGAGTTCCGCCTCTATGCGCAGCAGCTGATTGTACTTGGCAATCCGGTCAGAACGGCACAGGGAACCCGTCTTGATCTGGCTGGCGCGAGTCGCAACCGCAATGTCGGCAATCGTGCTGTCTTCGGTCTCACCGGACCGGTGCGAAACAACCGAGCTGTAGCCTGCCTCGGTCGCCATATCGATCGCCGACAAAGTCTCCGTGAGTGTCCCGATCTGGTTCGGCTTGATCAATATGGAGTTGCCAATGCCTCGAACGATGCCTTCCTTGAGAATTCGGGTATTTGTGACGAACAGGTCATCACCGACGAGTTGCACTTTGCGGCCGAGGCGCTGGCTGAGGGTTGACCAGCCGTCCCAGTCGTCCTCGGCCATCCCGTCCTCGATCGTGATGATCGGAAAACGCGCCGCGAGATCCTCCAGATAATCCACGAACTCCCGGGGGCTGAATGTCCGCCCTTCCGAAGCCAGCGTATAGACACCGTCCTCGAAAAACTCACTGCTTGCCACGTCGAGTCCAAGGTAGATATCGTGGCCAACCCGGTATCCGGCCAGATCAATCGCCTCGAGTATCGTCTCCAGCGCAGCCTCGTTGGACGGCAGGTCGGGGGCGAATCCGCCCTCGTCACCGACTGCGGTCGCCAACCCCCGCTGGTGCAGCACTTTCTTGAGCGTATGGAAAATCTCTGCGCCGTAACGCAGCGCCTCGGAAAAGCTCGGCGCCCCGACCGGCAGGATCATGAACTCCTGGATGTCCACGCTGTTGTCGGCATGCGCACCGCCGTTGACGATATTCATCATCGGCACGGGCATCTGCAGCGGCCCTTCGCCACCAAGCCACCGGTAGAGACCCTGACCGGCATTTCGAGCCGACGCATGAGCCGACGCGAGCGAAACTGCCAGCAGCGCGTTGGCGCCCAGTCGCGCCTTCGTGTCAGTCCCATCGAGCCTGATCATCGTTTCGTCGAGCTTCGCCTGATTTTCGGCCTCGAATCCGATCAGCGCGTCGCGGATCTCGCCATTGACGTTGGCGACAGCCTTGCGCACGCCCTTGCCGCCGTACCTCGACTTGTCACCGTCACGCAGCTCCACGGCCTCTCGTGTGCCGGTCGAGGCCCCCGAGGGCACGGCGGCGCGCCCGACGATGCCCCCGTCGAGCACGACGTCCGCCTCCACGGTCGGATTGCCACGCGAGTCCATGATTTCGCGCCCGATAATGTCGATGATTCGACTCATAAAGAGGTCTCCTCGTAGGGTCGTGATTTGACGACCGCATCAATGTCCCTGAGCATTTCAAGCAGCGAACGCATACGGTCCAGTGGCCAGGCATTCGGACCATCCGACAAGGCATTCTCCGGGTCCGGGTGCGTCTCCATGAATACGCCCGCGACGCCGGCGGCAACCGCCGCCCGCGCCAGCACGGGAACGAATTCACGCTGCCCGCCGGAGGCATCGCCCTGCCCCCCCGGCAACTGGACAGAATGGGTCGCATCGAACACGACCGGTGCGCCGCTGTTTCTCATCACCGCCAGCGACCGCATGTCCGAAACCAGGTTGTTGTAGCCAAAGCTGAAACCACGTTCGCAGACCATGATCTGCTGATTACCGGTCGAGCGAGCCTTGTCGACGACGTTTCTCATTTCCCACGGCGACAGGAACTGGCCCTTCTTGATGTTGACCGGTTTGCCCTGCGAAGCTGCATTGATGATGAAATTCGTCTGGCGGCACAGGAATGCCGGCGTCTGCAGGACATCGACCACCGCCGCCACCTCGGCCAGGGGTGTGTCCTCGTGTACGTCGGTCAGAACGGGCACCCCGATCTGACGCCGGACTTCCGCCAGCAGGCGTAACCCCTGTTCCATCCCGGGACCGCGAAAACTGCTTCGCGAGGAGCGGTTCGCCTTGTCGTATGACGCCTTGAACAGGTAAGGGATGCCGAGATCGCCGGTCCATTCCTTCATTTTCCCGGCGACTTCAATGAGCAGCGCTTCGCTCTCGACAACGCACGGTCCGGCGATCAGAAAAAAGGGTCGATCCGGACCGATTTCAAAACCGCAGAGCTTCATGCGCCCGCTGCCGCCGGGAGCATCGCTGCCCGATGTTCCCGCGCTGCCTTGACGAATCCGGTGAACAGCGGATGCCCGTCACGCGGCGTCGATCGAAACTCCGGGTGATACTGGCTGGCAATGAAGAATGGATGACCCGGCAACTCGACGATTTCCACGAGTCCGTCGCCGGAGAAGCCCGAAAACCGCAAACCCGCGTTCATCAACGACTGGAGATAATTGTTATTGAACTCATAGCGATGCCGGTGCCGTTCGCTGACCACATCGCTGCCATAAAGCTCATGCGCCCGAGTCCCAGGAGAGACCCTGACTTCCTGGGCACCGAGTCGCATGGTGCCACCTAAGTCCGAGCTTTCGTCGCGCGCTTCCAGCGTGCCCTTCCGGTCCTGCCATTCGGTGATCAATGCCACTACCGGGTGCGGCGTGCCCCGGTTGAACTCGGTGCTGTGCGCCTTCTCCAGGTGTGCCACGTTACGCGCGAACTCGATCACTGCCAGCTGCATTCCCAGGCAGATCCCCAGGTACGGGATCCCGTGTTCCCTTGCGTACCGGATGGCCTCTATCTTGCCCTCGATGCCACGCTCGCCAAATCCACCCGGCACGAGAATCGCATCCGCGCCGGCCAGCCGATCAACGCCGTGCTTCTCGATGTCCTGGGCTTCTACGTAATCAATGTTGACTCGTGTACGGGTCCGAAGGCCGGCGTGCACGAGCGCCTCGCAGAGCGAAATGTACGCGTCACGGAGATTGACGTACTTGCCCACCATCGCCACCGTAATCGCGAGGTCCGGATTGCTCTTCGCGGCAACTACCTTGTCCCATTCATGAAGATCGGCCGGCGGCACGTCGAGCCGCAACTTCCTGCAGACGATTTCGTCGAGCCCCTGTTCGTGGAGAATCTTCGGAATCCTGTAGATGTCGTCCGCATCAACCGCGGAAATGACTGCGCGTTCCTGCACATTGGTAAACAAGGCAATCTTGCGACGCTGCTCGGGTGGCAACGGGTCCTTGCAACGGCAAAGAAGCACATCCGGCTGGATGCCGATTGAACGAAGTTCTTTGACCGAGTGCTGCGTCGGCTTTGTCTTGATCTCGCCGGAAGTCGAAATAAAGGGAATCAGGGTCAGGTGCATGTACAGCACGTTATCGGGGCCGTCCTCGACGCCGAGCTGGCGGATCGCCTCGAGGAACGGCAATGATTCGATATCGCCGACCGTGCCACCAATCTCGACCATGCAGATGTCTGCGTCGCCCGCCCCCATCCGAATGCAGTGCTTGATCTCATCGGTGATATGGGGGATCACCTGCACCGTGGCGCCAAGGTAGTCGCCTCGACGCTCTTTCGCTATGACGCGCTCATAAATCCGGCCGGTCGTGTAATTGCTGTCACGTCCGGTCGTCGTGCGCACGTAGCGTTCGTAGTGGCCGAGATCGAGATCCGTCTCCGCGCCGTCGTCGGTAACAAACACCTCGCCATGCTGGAACGGGCTCATCGTCCCCGGGTCGACATTGATATACGGGTCGAGCTTGACGAGCGAGACTTTCAGTCCCCTCGCCTCGAGGATGGCTCCCAGAGAAGCGGCAGCAATGCCTTTCCCCAGCGAGGAAACCACACCGCCGGTCACACAGATATATTTCGTCATGGGGCCACCGCCGCGAGCGTCGAACGACGGGAGGACAGTCTATCGGAAGCCAGTCGCGCGGACCACCACGGAATCCACTCAGACTGTGTCGCTCGGTGACGGGATCGGGCGCGATGTGAAATCCGCCGCGCACAACAGTGGCCTGGGATGCCAGATCACCCGGAATGATGCCTCGCCGGGCCTGGCCGCCCATCGCGTCCCCACTGCCAGATCACCAACTGCGACCACTTCGTCGTTCGCGAGCAGCAACGGAATCGAATAGCGCCTCCAGGGCAGAATGCCCTGATCCTGAAGGAATTTCCGCAGCTCGGTGCGGTGTCCGGTGTGCGGCCTGGAAAAGACGTCCCCGCCGGCGCGGGCCCTGACCTGCAGCCGATCCGGCAATCGATCACGGCTCAAGCCGACCCCAACGGCTGGCTCCAGCCTCAGCACGGCGACAGCATCGAGGCGGTACGGGGCCGATCGGACGTCCCATTCGCCAGCTCGGACTGCCGGCCCATGGTCACCATCGGTCGGCTCGGCAAACAGCAGCCCCCGATAACGCCGTACCGCGACCCCGGGCCAGCGGCTGCATGGAACCCGATCTTCACCTGCTCGCAGCATGTCCTTGCGCAGCGCTGCGAGCGTGGTCGTCGCCGGCACTGCCAGTCCGAGCGCTCGCAACCACGCCCGTAGCAGCGCCCGCTGTCGAACCTCAGGAAGTTCGCCAAGTCGGACCAGACTCAGGCTCGAGCCCACGGCCGCAAACGCCAAGTCAGCCTGAGCCCGCTCGGCCTCCTGCTGCAAGGCTTCCCGCGCGTACGTGCCTACCCGGGCCACGGTTCGTGCTGCTGCCGGCCACCGGGCGCGAATCCTTGGCAGAACCTCCAGCCTGAGATAGTTGCGATCGAAAGCCGAATCCAGATTCGAGGGGTCCTCCTGCCACTGCAGATCGCGCGCCACGGCGTACGCCTGGATTTCGCCACGGGTAAACTGCAGCAGGGGCCGGGCGATCCAGCCCGATCCAAAGGTCTGCAGCGGCTGCATGCCAGCGACGGCACGAAGGCCGCCGCCGCGCAGCCATTGCAGAAGAACGGTCTCGAGCTGATCGTCGGCATGATGAGCGGTGAGCAGAACTTCCGCTGGTTTGAGTCGGCCCGCGATCGCCGCGTAACGTGCGTTGCGGGCCGCCGCTTCCGGACTCTCGCCCGCGCACGCCCGAACGCGGATAACCAGCTGTTCGCAGGGAATACCCGCGGAGGTGGCTACCTCAGCGCAGGCGCGCGCCCACTGTGCAGAATCGGCGTGCAGCCCGTGATCGACATGGATTGCCCGGATGGGCGGGGAGTCCGGATGCCGGCCCATTTCGGCGAGGGCGGCAATCAGCGCAGTCGAGTCAAGGCCGCCACTCAGCGCCACGCACCAGCCCGATTGCCGGCCCTCGACCGGCGCGAGCAACTGAGCCAGCGCACGCTGAAGGCTGGTGCCGTCAAAGCGAAGCGCCTCAACCCGCGCTGTAGACACCCTGGGCACGCAGTCGCTCGTAGCGACGCTTGAGGAGTTCGTCGACAGAAAGCCCTTCGAGTTCGCTCAGGTGGCGAAGCAACGCAGCCTTGAGCTCATCGGCCATCGCCTGCGGATCCCGGTGCGCGGCGCCCTTGGGCTCGATGAGCACTTCGTCGACAAGCCCGAATTTGTTGAGCCGATCTGCGGTGATTCCCATCGCGTCGGCCGCAAGCTCCTTCTGGTCGGCACTCTTCCACAGAATCGACGCGCAGCCTTCAGGAGAAATGACTGAGTAAACGCTGTACTGAAGCATCAACAGGCAATCACAGACACCGATCGCCAATGCGCCACCGGAGCCGCCCTCGCCGATCACGGTCGAAATCACCGGTACCCGCAAGGTGGCCATTTCAAACAGGTTTCGCGCAATCGCTTCACTCTGGTTGCGCTCCTCCGATCCGACGCCGGGATAGGCACCGGGTGTATCAATCAAGGTCAGTATCGGAATCGCGAATCGTTCCGCCAGCTTCATGAGTCGCAGCGCCTTCCGATAGCCCTCGGGTCTCGGCATACCGTAGTTCCGCCGCACCCGTTCCTTTGTGTCTCTGCCCTTCTGGTGGCCGATCAGCATGACCGAGCGGCCATCGAGACGCGCGAGCCCGCCGACAATCGCCGAATCATCGGCATACATTCGGTCGCCGTGTAACTGGTGAAATTCGTCGAAGATAGCGGCCGCGTAATCGAGCGTGTACGGACGCTGGGGATGCCGCGCCAGCTGTGCCACCTGCCAGGGCGTGAGATTCGCAAAAATGCTGGTCGTCAGCGCGTGGCTCTTTGCGCGTAGGCGTTCGATCTCCTCGCCGATGTTGACCTCGGCATCCGAGGAAACAAACTTCAGCTCGTCGATTTTCGCCTCGAGTTCGGCAATCGGCTGCTCAAAGTCGAGAAAGGTCATGGCCATAGTCCGGGAGAATGCCGCAGCCGATCCGGTCGCGCAAATCCGGACGAGCCGAGCCGGGTTCGCTCAGGCGTCGATCCGCGGTGCATACTGCAACTCGACCCCCTTGTGCCCGACAATCTGCGCCAGTCGGTCGAGGAGATCCGTTGACGGACGCACGGCCCATTCATCACCGAACTGCAGGGTTGCCATTGCGCCGTCGCGCGCGAAACGCACGGCGACCTGGCAACGACCGCCACGGCTCGGCGCCAACGCCTGTTCGATAGCGGCAACCAGCTGGCGCGAGTCGCCGTTGCTGTGCTCCGGCCAGCTGAGCACCAAGCCCCGTGCATACTGCTCCCGTGCCTGGGCAAGATCCAGAATACGCTTCGCAGACAGGCGCCAATCCTCGATGAAATCGTCCCAGCGCAGCGTCCCATCGACGACCAGGATCGCATCCCGGGCGACCAGGCCGCGATACTGTTCGTAGACGTCGTCAAACAGCGTAACCTCCATTCGACCGCTCCGGTCATCGAGCACGAAACTGTTGCGGCCGCCGCGCCGGCGAACCTCGAGCACCAGACCGGCAACCGTCACGTTCCGTCCAGGCCTGCGCCAGCCCCCTTCGCTGGCCCCGACCGGGCGGGCACCGCCGATTTCACCGATTCGACCACTCGTGATCGGCTTCAGCTCTCGCTCGAATTCGGTGATCGGGTGCCCGGTCAGGTACAGGCCGAGGGTTTCTCGCTCTCCGGCCAGGCGCACTGCCTCGCTCCAGTCCGGAAGGCTTTCCCGCATCAGTTCTTCGGCCTCAGGAGCCAGTCCCGACGATTCTGCGAGACCAAACAGATCGCTCTGTCCGGCCGCCTCCGCCTTCGATGACTGGTCGGCCGCCTGTATGGCGCCGCTGAGTTGATGCATCAGTGTTGCGCGATTCGCGCGCAGAGAATCCAGTGCGCCCGAACGAATCAGCGCCTCCAGCATGCGGCGACTGATTTTATTCAGATCGAGCCGCCGGCAGAGTTCACCGAGGTCATGAAAGAGTCCGTTCTGCTCTCGCTCGATCAACATGCTTTCTATCGCTGCCTGGCCGACGCCCTTTATCGCGCCGAGCCCATAGCGGATGGCTTCGCGCCCCGACACGGTAAACATGTACTGCGATTCATTGACGTCGGGCGGCTCGACCTTGAGGCCCATTCGGCTGCATTCATCGATCAGGGTGACAACCTTGTCAGTCTTGTCCATATCGGCTGACAACACCGCCGCCATGAAGGCCGCCGGGTAATGCGTCTTCAGCCATGCCGTCTGGTAGGACAGCACCGCGTAGGCCGCCGAATGTGACTTGTTGAAGCCGTATCCCGCAAATTTCTCCATCAGGTCAAAAATGTGCCGCGCCGTAGCCGGCTCGACGCCGCGCTTGACGGCCCCATCAACGAAGATCGAACGCTGCTTCGCCATTTCTTCGGCTTTCTTCTTGCCCATGGCGCGCCGCAAGAGGTCCGCTCCCCCGAGCGTATAGCCGGCCAGCACCTGCGCGATCTGCATGACCTGTTCCTGATAGAGGATCACGCCATAAGTCGCCTGCAGGACTGGCTGGAGCTTGGGATGCAGGTAATCGATTGGCCCGCTCGTTCGCCCGTGTTTACGATCGATGAAGTCCTCGACCATGCCTGACTGCAGCGGGCCCGGCCGGAACAGGGCGACCAGCGCGACGATGTCATCGAAGCTGTCGGGCTGAAGGCGGCGGATCAGGTCCTTCATGCCACGCGATTCGAGCTGGAAAATCGCGGTCGTCTCGCAGCGTTTCAGCAAAGCGAAGGTTTCAGCGTCGTCCATCGGCATCACCGCGAGATCAACGGGCGCCTCGCCCGCCGCGGCCCGCTGTTCGTTCACGGTGCGTACAGCCCAGTCGATGATCGTCAGGGTGCGCAGGCCGAGAAAGTCGAACTTGACGAGGCCGGCCGCCTCGACGTCATCCTTGTCGAACTGAGTTACCACCGTCCCACCGCCTGCCTCGCAGTACAGTGGCGCAAAGTCCGTCAGCACGGAAGGCGAAATGACAACTCCGCCGGCATGTGTGCCCGCATTGCGCACCAGTCCCTCCAGAGACCGGGCCATGTCAATCACTTCGCGAACTTCGTCTTCCGACTTGTAGCGTCTGCGGAGTTCGTCCTCCTTTTGCAGCGCGTCGCTGAGCGTGATGCCGACCTCGAATGGAATCAGCTTCGCGATCCGATCGGCGAATCCGTAGCTGTGACCGAGCACCCGGGCGACATCCCTGACCACGGCCCTGGCCGCCATCGTTCCGTACGTGATGATCTGTGAGACGCGATCGCGCCCGTAACGCTCGGCGACGTAATCAATGACCCGATCCCGCCCTTCCATGCAGAAGTCGACGTCAAAATCGGGCATCGAAACACGCTCGGGATTGAGAAACCGCTCGAACAGCAGTTCGTGAACCAGCGGGTCCAGGTCCGTGATACCGAGCGCCCATGCGACCACGGAGCCCGCTCCGGAACCACGGCCTGGACCGACCGGGACACCATTTTCACGCGCCCAGCGAATGAAATCAGCGACGATCAGGAAATAGCCGGGGAATCCCATCTGGCAGATGACGTCCAGCTCCGTTTTCAATCGCTCGTCGTACGACTCACGAGCAATCTTTTCCGCGGACGGCAGCGCCGCCTCGAGCCGGGCATTCAGTCCGCGACCGGCTTCGACGCGCAGGTGTTCGTCCATGGACTGCCCGGCGGGAACCGGATAGGCGGGCAGGAATGGCTTGCCAAGCTGGATCTCGAGATTGAGACGCTTGGCGATTTCGACGGAATTCTGCAGCGCCTCCGGTATGTCGGCAAACAGGCTGGCCATCTCCTCGGGGGAGCGCAGGTACTGCTCTTCGCTGTAGTTTCGCGCCCGGGCCGGATCGGCCAGGAGCTGGCCATCCTGAATACAGACCCTGGCTTCGTGCGCTTCAAATTCTTCTCGCGCGAGAAATCGCACGTCGTTGGTAGCGACGACCGGGATACCCGACTCGATTGCAAGCGAGATCGAGCCGCCAATGCACTCCTCCTCGCCAACGCGCCCGGTGCGCTGCAGTTCCAGATAAAAGCGATCGCCGAACAATGCCAGCCAGGACTGCAAGGCGGCACGGGCTTCGTCCTCGCGTCCGGCGCAAAGCGCTCGACCTACATCGCCTTCCCGGGCACCGGAGAGCGCAATGAGCCCGGCCGTGCTCTGCGCGTCGAGCCAGGCGCGCTGCAGCACGGGCCCGTGTCTGCCCTGCCCTTCGAGATAGGCCCGCGTGATCAACCGTGTCAGGTTCCCGTACCCTGTCGTATCCTGGCACAGCAGCACGAGTCGAGTCGGTTTCGCGCCTTCGGCGGGTTCGTGCAACAGTGCATCAACACCGACCAGTGGCTTGATGCCACCCTTAAGCGCTGCCCGGTAGAACTTGACCAGTGAGAAGAGGTTGACCTGGTCGGTCACCGCAATTGCGGGCATTCCCATGCGTTTGACGGCGTCAATCAATCCCTCGCGACGAATGGCGCCATCGTCAGTCTGCTCACTTTTGATGCGCACGACACCATCGACCAGTGAGTACTCAGAATGAACGTGCAGATGAACAAAAGCAGCCATCGTCAGTTTGCCCGGAACGAACGCCATGATTGTACCGGCGCGAAACTCTGCCGGTGCAGAGGTGAAGGTCCCAGCCGGCGCAGGGCCGCCAGGTGGAACGGCGTCGGGTAGCCCTTATGCCGGGCCAGTCCGTAGCCAGGATAGCGGCAATCCAGGCCCTGCATGAGCTCATCGCGCATGACCTTCGCCAGAATCGATGCCGCGCTGATGCTGGCCACAAGGGCGTCGCCTCGCACGAGGGATTCGATGTCGCAGTCGATACCGGTGCCGCTGAGGACCGGACAGCGATTGCCATCGACCAGGACATGCGTCGGTCGGACGGGCAGCGCGAGCAATGCACGCCGCATGGCCAGCATCGTAGCCTGCAGAATGTTCAGCGCGTCGATTTCGGCCGCATCAGCCGCGGCGACTCCGAAAGCCAGGCAAGCAGAGCGTATCTCCAGCGCCAGTTCGCTGCGTCGCCGGGCCGACAGTGTTTTCGAATCGGCCACGCCGTCAATGGGTCGCTCCGGCTCCAGGATCACCGCGGCAGCCACGACGGGACCCGCGAGCGGACCGCGCCCTGCCTCATCGACGCCGGCCGTCAGTCGGCCGACCCGCAGCGGCGAACGTACCTGCCGGCCCCACCCGGTCGTCACGTCGCCCCACGGCTGGCCATCAGGGCCAGAATCGCCTCGGCCGCCCGAGCGCTTGCATCACAACGCAACGCAAGGTGAATCTGTTCGAATGCGGCGCGCAACTGCTCTCGGTCCGGACGATCGAGCTGGCCAAGAATCGCAGGGCCCAGGACCTCCGCGCGGACCTGCTCCTGGAAGAACTCCGGCACCAGTTCGCGCCCCGCCAGGAGGTTCGGCTGCGAGAAATAGTCGGTCTTCACGAGTTTCATGCGGCGCAACAACCAGCCGGTCAGCGGCGCAACGCGGTATGCCACGACCATTGGACGCTTTACCAGGGCCGCCTCGAGCGTCGCCGTACCGGAGGTCACGAGCACCGCATCGCTGGCCGCCAGCGCCAGCTCTGCTGCACCGTCGAGCAGGCGGACCGTCACACCCGGTGCATGCTCGGCGAGCGAGGCCTCGAAGACTTCACGCACGCCGGGATTGGCCATCGGCGCGACAAAAGCCAACTCGGGCCGGCGCTCCTTGAGCCAGGCAATCGTGGCGGCAAACGGCGGACTGAGCCTGCTCACCTCGCCACTGCGGCTTCCCGGGAGTACGGCCAGCAGCGGTCCCTCCGCTGGCAGGCCAAGTGCGGTGCGGGCCTGTCGGGCGTCGGAGACCATCGGGATGCGATCGGCCAGTGGATGTCCCACGAAAACCGCACGCACCGCGTGATTTTCGTAGAAGGCCGTTTCGAAAGGAAAGATGCACAAGATGAGGTCGACGGACCGGCCAATACTCTTCACCCTTCCCTGGCGCCAGGCCCAGACCTGTGGACTGACGTACTGCACTGACGGAATGCCGGCCTGTTTCACCTTGCGGGCAACTCGAAGATTGAATTCCGGCGCATCGATGCCGACGAATACACGCGGCTGCTCGGCAATCAGGCGCTTGAGCAGGTCACGCCGCAGACGCAGAAGACGCGGGAGATGGCGGATGACTTCGGCGAGACCCATGACCGCCAGCGCCTCGGACGGATACCAGGCCTCACAGCCTGTCTCGAGCATTCGCGGGCCGGCGACTCCGACGAATCGCTGTCCGTTCGTTCGCGCACCAAGCTCGCGAATCAGCGCGCCGCCGAGGTTATCGCCCGATGCTTCCCCCGCCACGAGCGCAATGGAACCTCCGCTGGAGGCCGATAAGGCATCGGGCGCCATCAGCCTTCAGCGCACGATGCTGCGCGTGGACCGCGCAAGAAAATCGACAATCGGCTGAATCTCGGGCTGGCTGGCGGCAAGCGCAGTTAGTTGTTCGCGAGCCTCGGCAAGCTTTAGCCCGGAGCGGTAGAGAACGCGGAATGCTTTACGAAGGTTGCGTATCTGTTCGGGCGTGAAGCCGCGCCGTTTAAGACCTTCCGCGTTGACGCTGTGAGCCTCTGCGGGTTGCCCGATGGTCAGCACGTAAGGCGGCACATCGCGGGTAACGGCTGAATTGTTGCCGATGAAAGCGTGCGCGCCGACCTTGCAGAACTGGTGGACGCCTGAAAACCCCGCCATGATCACCCAGTCCCCGATTTCAACATGGCCACCCAGCGTCGCCATATTTGCGAACACACAATTATCACCGATCCTGCAGTCGTGGGCGATGTGGGTATAGGCCATGAACAGGTTGTCGCTGCCGATTCGTGTCACGCCCTGGTCCTTGATCGTGCCTCGATTCAACGTTACGAATTCCCGGACGACATTCCTGTCGCCGATTTCAAGCCGAGTCGGTTCGCCGTTGTACTTACGATCCTGTGGCGCGGCGCCTACTGAGGCAAACTGAAATATCCTGTTTTGCTGCCCGATTCGGGCCGGGCCCTCGATGACCGCATGCGGTCCGATGGTCGAGCCGGCGCCGATTTTCACATCAGCGCCGATCACGGCATACGCGCCAACGACGACGTCAGCCGCCAGTTCCGCCTTCGGATCGACCAGGGCCGTCGAGTGTATGGTTGCAGCCATCAGAGCCCCCCCTGAGTATCGTGTCCGTCGCCGATCAGTTCGCCATCACCATGATCGAGGCAGAGCAGACCTCGGCCCCGTCCACTTCCGCTACCGTGTCGAATTTCCAGATCGTGCGGATTTTGCGACGAAGTGTAGCCTTGAGCACGACCTGGTCGCCGGGAATCACCGGATTGCGGAACCGGGCATTGTCGATCCCCGCGAAATAAAACTCGTGATCCTCGTCCGCATAAGCATTTTCGGTGACGAAAAGCAGGATACCGGCCGCCTGGGTCAGCGCCTCGACGATCAGTACACCCGGCATGACCGGTCGGCGTGGAAAGTGCCCGTTGAAGAATTCCTCGTTCACCGTGACGTTCTTCAGCGCAGTGATGCGCTCTCCGAGCACGCATTCCGTGACCCGGTCGACCAGCAACAAAGGATAACGGTGCGGCAGACGCCGCATGATTTCATCGATCTGGAAACCACCGATATCATTCATCGCCGTCATCCTTTGCAATCGTAGCTTCAAGGTGCCGCTCGAGGCGGCGCAGCCTTCGCGCCATCTCATCAAGCTTCTGGAACCGGGCGCTGTTACGGCGAAAACTTCTTGCATCGTCCGCCGGTAGCTTGCCCGAGTACACGCCCGGCTTTCGAATCGAAGCCGAGATCATCGTTTTCCCCGTCACCGCGACCCGGTCGCAGATCTCCAGGTGCCCGGCAATACCCGCCATGCCGCCAATCATGCAGTGCCGGCCGATGCGGGTGCTGCCTGATATGCCTGCGCAGCCGGCTACCACCGTATGCGCACCTATGAATACGTTGTGCCCGATCTGCACCTGGTTGTCGATCTTTACCCCGTCCTCGAGAATCGTATCCTCGATCGAGCCCCGGTCTACAGTCGAATTCGCACCGATCTCCACATCGTCGCCCAGTACGACCGAGCCAACCTGCGGCACCTTTACGTAGGTGCCTGAATCGGGCGCGTGGCCGAAACCGTCCGCGCCGACGACCACGCCAGGGTGCAGCAGGCAACGGGCGCCGAGCCGGACCCGCGGCCCCAGGGTCACCGAAGCAACGAGACGGGATTGCGGGCCGATGGTCACGCCCTCGAGCAGGATACACCCCGGACCAATACAGGCACCGGCCCCAACCCGTACGTCGGCGGCCAGGTAGGTATTGGGCCCAATCCATGCCGAATCGTCGACCACGGCACGGGCATCGATGACCGCTGAGGGGTGGCGGCCTGCGCCAGAATCCGGCCCCGGATAAAGAAGTTGGGCAATTCTCGCGTAAGTCGCGTACGGGTTCGGCGTCAGCAGCGCCGGTACCGGACACTCATCTGCAAACTCCGGCGCCAGTACGACAGCCGAGGCTCCTGTTCCCGCCAGGAATCGTCGATAGCGGGGATTCGCCAGGAAACTGATGGCTCCTTCCGTCGCCGCCTCCAGCGTCGCAACGTGCCCGACGGCGGTCTCCGGATCACCCTGCAGCTGGCAACCGAACCGAATCGCCAGGTCCTTGAGCCGCAGCAACATGGTTAAACCGCGGCCTGGCTGCCGCGCGTCAGGGCTGCGCCGCCCCGCCCTTGGACTTCAGCGCCGTCAGCACCTGGCTGGTTATGTCGACGGCTGGACTCGCGTAGAGCGCATCAGCAATGACCATGTCCAGCTTGGCGCTCTGGGCGTAAGTCTGGACCTCCTGCATTACCGATCGCTGCAACTGGCCGAGGGCTTCATTGCGACGCACGTTGAGATCCTCGAGAAACTCGTTCTGCTTTCTGGCCAGTTCGCGCTGGCCATCACGGATCTCCTTCTCAATGTTTCGGCGCTGTGCTTCAGCCATCGTTGCGCCGTCTTTCTGCAACTGATCCTCACGGGCCTTCAGGGCCGCCTGCTGGCTTTCGAGCTCTCGCCGCCGACCCGCGAATTCGCTTTCGAGGGCCTTGGACGCCGCCTGAGCCTGGGGTGCCTCCTGAAGCAGACGAGCCACATTGACCACCCCGATCTTCACTTCCGCCTGAGCGGCTGCCAGCGGCAGCGCGCTGGCGGCGAGAGTCACGATGGCGAGAGTCACTGTTTTCATGCGCATGGAAATCTTGTCCTCAGAAAGCCTGGCCGATGGAAAATTGAAAGCCTTCGGTCTTGTCGCCGTATTCAATGTCAGTCCCGTCCTCGGCATTTAGCGGGAAAGCAAAGCTGAACCGGAACACGCCCATGGGGGATAGCCACTGTGCCGCAATGCCGGTCGAGTACTTGAGTTTATCAAACGCGAAGTCGTATTTAACCGGAGTCACGCCGTCCTTGCCGACAAACTGCACGTGATCATTCGAAAAAACATTGCCAACATCGAAGAAAAGACTGAAACGGGCGTTGCTCGCATACTTCTGCGGCATTGGCAAAAGCAGTTCGAGCTGATTCGTAACCCGGAAATTGCCGCCATAAGGGTTACCAAAGGAGTCTTTCGGACCGAGTCGGCTTTCACGATAACCACGAACGCTTTCAGGGCCACCGGCAAAGAAGTTCCGATAAGGCGGCAGCGCTGTCGTATCCCCGATATCCATGCCGTAGCCCAGGCGCAGGTTGTTCATCAAGGTGAACCAGCGATTAATCGGCACGAACTGCAGGTAATCGTAGTTCAAAGTGTAGTAATCGACTTCACCAACCGGCACCGTGATGCCGAGGTTGAGCCGGTGCTGGGCGCCTCGCGTTGCGAAAATGGCGCGGTTTCTCGAGTCAAAGGACCAGCCGGCAACCATTTCCAGCGTATTGAAACGTGTCCCGTATATGCTGGTCGAAATCGGCGGGATGCCTATCGTCGAATTCCGGGTATACGGATTGCCGTTGTTCCTGACCCAGTCGACCGATTCCTTGGCGCTGGCGTTAGGGTCAGTGACCAGGTCGGAGCGGTTATAAGACATGCCGAGCCGCAGTTGCTGGAACTCGGAGATCGGCCAGCCATAGCTCAACCCAAGTGAGCCAGTCTCCGTTTGAAAGGACGATGAAGCTGACGTGAACTGTTCATAGCGCCGGTAGGTTGCCGAAACGGTGCGGGATACCCCGTCGATATTGGTATACGGGTCGGTGTGCGACAGGCTGAACACACGGCTGTATTTGCCGAAATTGGCCTCGGCCGACACACGGTTCCCGGTGCCCATGTAATTACTGTGCACGAAGCTGCCATTGAGCACAAATGACTGGGACTCTGAATACCCGATACCACCGCTGAACTGACCGGGCAGCCCTTCCTTGATCTGGAATTCCACATCGACCAGGTCCGGCGTGCCCGGGACCGGTGTCGTCTCGACCTCCACGCTTTCGATGTAGGGCAAGCGCTGCAGACGCTGCTTGGAGCGTTCAACTGCCGCGTTTGACAGGTAACCACCCTCCATCTGACGCATTTCCCTGCGCAGCACCTCGTCATTGATGCTGACGGTTCCATTGAACGTGATATTGCGCACATAGACCCGGTTGCCCGGATCAACGAGGAACGTGATGGCGATTTCCTTGGTTTCTTCATTGACCTGTGGAACAGGCTCAATCTTGGCGAACGCATAGCCATCCTCGCCAAGGCGGAATGCCATCAACTCTGTCGTTGCAGTGAGGCGTTTGCGCGAAAAGATATCGCCGCGGCTCACCTGGATCATGTTCCGCAGCTGCCACTCGGGTATCACGAGGTCGCCAGCGATCTTGACGTCCGAAATCCGGTATACCTCACCCTCGTCCACATTCAGCGTGATGAAGATGTCGTCTTTCCCCGGGGCGATTGCGACCTGGGTCGACGTCACGTCGAAATTCGCGTACCCGCGATCCATATAGTAAGAGCGAAGTGACTCGAGGTCGCCGGACAACTCCTCGCGGGAGTATCGATCGTCCTGCCGGTACCAGGACAGCCAGTTCGGTGTGCCAAGCTTGAACTCATCAACCAGGTCGTCATCATCGAACACTTCATTGCCGACGATATTGATCTGGCGGATCTTCGCTCGCTTACCCTCGGCGATGTCGATCGCGATCTTGACGCTGTTACCCGGGACTTCCTCCACGGTCGTGCCCACCTTCACGCCGTACTTGCCCCGTGAGTAGTACTGGTCCGTCATGAAGCGCTCGACTTCGTCGAGCGTGGACTGATCAAACGTCTTGCCCCGAGCCAGACCGACATTGCGCAGGGACTTCTCGAGGTCTTCGGTCTTGATGTCCTTGTTGCCCGATATCGTGAAGCTCTCAATTGACGGGCGTTCCTTGACTGCCACGATCAGGGTTCCACCGTCGCGCCGAAACTCTATGTCCTTGAAGAACCCTGTTCCGTAAAGGGCACGCAGCGCCTCATCGACCCGGCGATCGTCCAGCCGGTCGCCAATATTGACCGGCAAGTAGTTGTAAACCGTACCCTCGCTGATGCGCTGCAGACCCTCAATGCGAATGTCACTGACAGTGAACTCGCTGCTGACACCCTGTGCGCGGGCCGTCGGTGCAGAGAGCAGGACCGACAACGCGGTCAGAATCATAAGGCGCATGGCAGGCGACTCAGCTGAAAAACCGCGACAGGTCGTTGTAGAAAGCAAAGCTCATCAGCACGAGCAGCAGCAGGATGCCGATCTGCTGGCCAACCGCCTGGGCACGGTCGGAGAGCGGGCTGCCCTTGGCCAGTTCCGCGAGCTGATAGACGATCTGTCCACCGTCCAGGATCGGAATAGGAAGCAGGTTCAGCACGAAGAGGCTTACGCTTACGATAGCCAGGAACGACAGGAACGACAGTATGCCTTGGCGGGCGGACAATGCGGCATACTCGGCAATATTGATTGGCCCGCTGAGGTTCTTGACCGAGACGTTCCCGGTCACGACATTCCACAGCATTCGTACGGTCAGTGCCGACATATCCCAGGTCTTACCGGTCGCGCGCGTCAGTGAGGCGATTGGCCCATAACGTTCCACGGTACGCATATCTTCGGGTATGGCCCCTGAGGTGTCTGGCTGGACACCAATCCGACCCACCATTGCACCGTCGTCGGACTGCGCCTCGACCTCGATCGCAAGGCGCATTTGTTTACCGCCCCTGTCAATCGTGAAATCGAGCGTCTTGCCCGGATTCGGCTGCACTGTCTGCACCAGAGCGGCGAAATCGCCGACCGGCTGACCTTCTACGGCGAGGATCAGGTCGCCCACCTCGAGGCCGGCTCGCTGCGCCGGACTGGCATCGATGATTTTGCCGACTCTGGCCGGGACGGTCGGGTACCAGAAGTCGAAGCCCAGGCCTGTCATCAGTGCGCCCGGCTCGGTCAGCGACCGGGTCTCCCCACGAGTCTGCAGTGCCAGCGTGCGCACCTGACCCGATGCGTCCTGGACGCTCAGTTCAATTCCGTCACCGGCCATCAGTTCGTCCAGGATGGCCAGAACCGCGGCTTCCCGCGTCGCCACCTTGCGCCCGCCCACTTCGACGATCCGATCGCCGGCGCGCAGGTCGGCACTCGCGGCAATCGATCCGTCCGCGACCTCGCCGATCATCGGCGTCAAGGCTGGCTGGCCCGCCATGAACAGAACCGCATAAGCAATCACGGCAAACAGGAAGTTCGCAAATGGACCCGCCAGCAGCACCAGGATCCGACGCCAGACCGGCTTGCGGTTGTAGGCCTCCGAAAGTTGCGCCTCGGCGACCGGTCCCTCGCGCTCATCGAGTAACTTGACGTAGCCACCCAGCGGGATGGCGGAAATCGCAAACTCGGTGCCCTGACTGTCCGTGCGGGACCAGAGGCGCCGGCCGAAGCCGATCGAATAGCGAAGTACCCGGATACCCATGCGGCGGGCCATCCAGAAATGACCGTACTCGTGCACCGCCACAAGGACACCGATTGCAACGAGAAAAGCAACAATGTAAGTCAGTATCGTCATGTGCCTGCCCTGGCCTCCCGGACCAGCATTGATTCAGCCAGGCCACGCGCCCAGCGATCCGCTTCCAGCACCCGCGACAGATCGGATGCCGGCTCACCCTGATATCGCTCCAGCACGTCCTCAACGAGCGCCGCTATGCCCAGAAATCCCAGCCGGCCCTCGAGAAACGCCGCAACGGCCACTTCGTTTGCCGCATTGAGCACGGCCGGCACGGTTCCGCCGGCCTCGGCTGCAGCCCGGGCAAGCCCCAGGCTTGGGAACCTCTCGCTATCGGGCGCTTCGAAGTCCAGCCTCGCCGCTGCGACGAGGTCCAGCGATTCTACACCGGAGAGTATGCGCTCCGGCCACCCGAGGGCGTGGGCGATCGGTGTGCGCATGTCCGGGTTGCCCAGCTGGGCCAGGATCGAGCCGTCAACGTACTCCACCAGCGAATGAACGATACTCTGCGGGTGTACGACCACAGATACCGCCGCAGGTTCCATTCCGAACAGCAGGCAGGCCTCGATCAGCTCCAGTCCCTTGTTCATCAGCGTGGCAGAGTCCACCGAAATTTTTCGACCCATTTTCCAGCGCGGATGGGCACAGGCCTGCTTCGGCGTGACCTTGATCATCTGTTCCCGGCTATTTCTGAGGAATGGCCCTCCGGAGGCAGTCAGCAGGACTCGACGCACACCCTTCCCGGGTCGCCCGGCCTCAACGTCGCCGGGCATGCACTGGAAGATCGCATTGTGCTCGCTGTCGATAGGGATCAACGTGGCCCCGCCGCGCCGCGCTGCCTCAACTAGCAAAGGGCCGGCGACAACCAGCGACTCCTTGTTGGCCAGTAGCACACGCTTACCGGCCTCTGCAGCCGCCAGTGTCGAAGGCAAACCCGCGGCACCGACGATTGCAGCCATGACCGCATCAACGTCGTCGTGCGCTGCGATCCGTGACAGTTCAGCCGGGCCGCTCAGCACCTCCACCGGCAAGCCTTCGGCCCGCACGGCCGCAGTGAGTTGAGCAGCAGCCTCGCAATCCTGAATCACCGCGTAGCGCGGCCGAAACTGCCGGCACTGCTCGAGCATCAGGCGATGGTTCGCCGCGGCGGCAAGCGCGGTGACCGAAAATCGATCCGGATGCCTCGCAAGCACATCCAAAGTGCTTGCGCCAATGCTGCCGGTGCTACCCAGGACCGCCACCCGCATCAAGTCACCAATCCCAGCAGAATCAACCCCAGCACAAAGGTGGGACCGGCTGCGCTGACACTGTCGATCCGATCAAGCACGCCGCCGTGGCCAGGCAGCAGCGTTCCGCTGTCCTTCAGTCCTGCCCTTCGCTTGAACATGCTGACCGTGAGGTCGCCTACCACGGAGAAAAGCGCCACGACGATACACAGCATCACCCACGGCAAGTGCTCGACGGAGAACAACGTCGCGCCGGCCGCGGCGACGATACCGGCGGCCATGACCCCGCTGAAGAACCCTTCCCAGGTTTTTCCCGGGCTGACCACGGGCGCCAGCTTGTGCTTACCGAACTGGCGCCCGCCAAAGTAGGCCCCGACATCGGCTGCGGCAATCAATACGATGAGAAAGACCATCAGCCATCGGCCCTGCGGTTGTTGTTCCACCAGGCGTGCAATGGCCACTGCCGCCGGAACGATGACAAGGATCCCGCAAAAGACTGCCAGGCTGGAGCTGCCACGGCGCGGTCCGGCAAGTAGCCAGAACAAAGCCAGTATCCACCACAGGGCGGCGAGAGCCAGCAGGCCGATCAGCATCGACGGCTCGGCTGTCAGCGTCCAGGCGAGGTACATGATGATACCGACCGCGACGACATAGACGCCGCGCGAAAGCGCCCCGGATAATCCGGCGAATCGTGACCATTCCCAGGCGGCGGCCAGCATGAACACGGCGATCACCGGCAGGATCAGCCGCATGGGTGCGAGCATGAGCACGGCAAAAACAAAGGCCGCGAGCAACACCGCGGTCATGATCCGTTGCCGGAGATCGCTGGTCACTCGACAACCTGCTCGCCGACCAGGCCGAAGCGGCGCTGCCGACTCGAAAAATGCTGGATCGCCTGTTGCAGTTCCGCCTCGCCGAAATCCGGCCAGAGGGTGTCACAGAAATACAACTCGGTGTAGGCAAGATTCCAGAGCAGGAAGTTGCTGATGCGCTGCTCGCCGCCGGTGCGTATGAAAAGATCCGGATCCGGCGCCCGCGCGAGTTCGAGCCGGGCAGCCAGCGCCGTTTCGTCGATATCATCCGGCCGCAACTCACCTGCGCAGGCAAGTGCCGCAAGCCTTCGAGCCGCCTGGACGATGTCCCAGCGCCCACCGTAAGACAAGGCAATGAACAGCGTCATTCGCTGGTTTTCCGCCGTGAGCTGTTCCACTGCCCGGATACGCTCGACCAGGCTCGGTTTCAAGGCCTGCCGATCCCCGATAAAGCGCAGGCGGATGCCGTTGCGGTGCAGGTCGCCGACCTCTTTATCCATCGATTCGACGAATAACTGCATCAACTTGCTCACCTCTTCGGCCGGTCGACCCCAGTTCTCGCTCGAAAAAGCGAACAGCGTGAGCGCCTCGACGCCGCGACGCGCACAGCCCTCGACAACGACCCTGACGGCCTTCGCGCCGGCCCGATGCCCGAGATGGCGTGGCAGTGCACGACGGGTTGCCCATCGACCATTGCCGTCCATGATGACCGCAACGTGGCGTGGGACGGCCGGTTCGCTGGTTGGCGATTGCATCGCGTCTCAGACCTGCATCAGGTCCTGCTCTTTCTCCGCAAGCACTTCGTCAATTTCGGCGACGAACTTATCGGTGAGCTTCTGCACCTCCTCGTGTGCGCGTCGCTCTTCGTCCTCAGAAATGAGCTTTTCCTTAAGCAGATCCTTGAGACTGTGCAGCTCGTCGCGCCGCACATTGCGAATCGCGACACGGGCCGTTTCTGCCTCGTGCCTGACGACCTTGGACAGGTCGCGACGTCGCTCCTCGGTCAGCGCGGGTACCGGCACGCGAATCACCGTACCCGAGGTCGCCGGCGTCAGACCAAGATCCGACTTCATGATCGCTTTTTCGATCACCGGCACCATCTGCTTCTCCCAGGGCACAACCGACAGGGTCCGGGAATCCTCGACCGTGACGTTGGCGACCTGCTGCAAAGGCACCTCGTTTCCGTAGTAATCCACGCGAACGTGCTCCACCAGGCCGACGTTCGCTCGACCCGTGCGAACCCGCTTGAATTCGTTCTTCAGCGCAGCTACACACTTGGCCATGCGATCCGCTGTTTCCTTATTCAGATCCTCTAGCATTGGTATTCTCCCGCACCCTCGAAAGGGACTCTCAATTCGTCACCAGGGTTCCGACGTCGCCACCACGGGCGATTCGTACGAGCGCACCCACGTCATTCAGGTTAAACACGCGTAAGGGCATCTTCTGATCGCGGCAAAGCACGATGGCCGTCGCATCCATGACATTCAGCCGCCTGTCCAGAACCTCATCGTAGGTCAGCCGATCGAAGCGCCGGGCGTCGGGGTTGAGCACGGGGTCGGAATCGTAGACTCCGTCCACCTTGGTGGCTTTCAGCAGCAGATCCGCCTCGATCTCGATCGCGCGCAGACTGGCAGCGGTGTCGGTCGTAAAGAACGGGTTGCCCGTGCCGGCCGCAAAAATCGTCACACGGCCCTTCTCCAGATGCCGAAGCGCGCGACGTCGAATGTAGTCCTCACAGACTTCCTGTATTCGTACCGCTGACATGACTCGTGCGAACACGCCACCATTCTCCAGCGCATCCTGCAGGGCCAGAGAATTCATGACCGTAGCGAGCATGCCCATCTGGTCAGCCGCCACACGGTCCATACCGGCACGCGCAAGGCCGGCACCACGAAAGATGTTTCCGCCGCCGACGACGATCGCCACTTCGATGCCGAGATCGCGGACCGCGCGAATCTCTGATGCCAGCCGTTTGACGAACTCCGGGTCGATCCCGTAGTCCGCCGTTCCCATCAGGGCTTCGCCGGAGAGTTTCACGAGAATCCGGCGATAGCGCTTCACACCCTCGTCGCTCTGCACCATCGGATTATCCACCTCGCGGACAGCCATTATAAGGAACCCCGCATGCGCGGGGTTCGGGAAAGATCATTCGGCAAGCGTGATATCAGGCACCTCGCACCTGGGCCATCACCTCTTCCGCGAAGTTCTCCTGCTTCTTCTCGATGCCCGCACCCACCTCATAACGCAGGAAATCCATCACCGTTGCATTGTGCTGTTTGAGAAGTTTCTCGACGGTAACGTCCGGGTCGCGAACAAAAGGCTGCCCCAGCAACGTGATTTCGGCCAGCGATTTCCGCAGCCGGCCTTCAACCATCTTGGCGATGATTTCCTTGGGCTTGCGCCCATCCGCCTCGGCTTCTGCCTTGGCCATTTCGATTTCACGTTCCTTGGCAAGGAAGTCCTCTGGCACCTGGTCGACGGACAGGTAGCGGGGATTGATCGCGGCGATGTGCATCGCCAGATCGCGTCCCAGATCGTCATCTCCGCCCTCGATTGCGACCAGCGCGCCGATGCGGGTGCCGTGAACGTAAGGTGCCAGGCGCGCGGGTGTGCTGATCAGATTGAAACGCCGCACGCCGATGTTCTCGCCGATCCGGGCGATGAGTGCGCGACGGGCCTCTTCGACCGTGCTGCCGGAAGCCAGCTTCGTTGCCAGCAACTGCTCAAGATCGGCGGGCTGAAATTTCAGAGCGGCCTTCGCAACAGCCGAGGCAAAATCCTGGAAATCTTTTTCGCGGGCGACGAAGTCGGTTTCTGAATTGACCTCGACAATGGCGGCCGTCCTGCCGTCATCAGCGGTCTCGATCACGACCACGCCTTCGGCCGCGATCCTTCCCGCTTTCTTGTCCGCTTTCGCCAGCCCTGACTTACGCAGCAACTCAACGGCAGCGTCCAGATCTCCACCGGTCTCGACCAGCGCCTTTTTGCACTCCATCATGCCCGCGCCGGTGCGCTCGCGGAGTGTCTTCACGTTCTGCGCCGTGACAGTCACTTGAGATCTCCTTCCGCTGCGGTCTCCGCCGTCGGCTCGGCGGCGGGAGCCGCAACCGCATCATCAGCCGTTACCGGCACGGACGTCTGCGCTGCCACCGTATCGGCCGAGGCGGCATCTTCCGTTGCGGCGGCCACCCGTTCCGTTGCGGCGGCCACCCGGGTTCGGACCGTCGCTTTCTTGCGCACCGATCCGGCGCGACGCCGGGGGCCCGCTTTCGGCTTTGGCCGTCCCTGCTCATCGAGCTCCACGAATTCGTCCTCGCCCATCGACACTTCGGGTATCGTCGAGCGCCCCTCAATCACGGCGTCCGCGATGCCCGATGCATACAACTGGATCGCCCGCATCGCATCATCGTTGCCGGGTATCACGTAGCTGATGCCGTCGGGCACGCAATTCGTGTCGACGACCGCAACGACGGGAATGCCGAGCTTCTGGGCCTCGTGGATCGCGATGCGCTCGTGACCGACATCGACGATGAAGAGCGCGTCCGGCAGGCCTTCCATGTCCTTTATGCCCCCAAGGCTGCGCTCGAGCTTCTCGCGCTCGCGACGCAGGCCCTGCGCTTCTTTCTTGCTGCGGCTCTCGAGAACGCCGCTCGCCGCCATCTCCTCGATGTCGGCCAGCCGTCGAATTGACTCACGGATCGTCTTGAAGTTCGTCAACATGCCGCCAAGCCAGCGGTGACTGACGTAGGGCATGCCGCAGCGTACGGCTTCGGCTTTCATCGCATCCTGAGCGGAACGCTTGGTGCCGACAAACAGCACACGACCGCCATCGGCGACCAGGTTCCTCACAAAGCCCGTTGCCTCGTTGTAGAGCGGCAACGTCTTCTCGAGATTGATTATGTGGATTCGGTTTCTTTCACCAAAGATGAACTGAGCCATCTTCGGGTTCCAGAAGCGGGTCTGGTGTCCGAAATGAACACCCGCTTCCAGCATCTGTCGCATGGACACGCCGGTCATCGAGAATCTCCTGTTAGGGTTGAGCCTCCACGCACCCCATGCGGCAACCTGCCAGACCCTGAGGTTCCGGCAGGCACCCAGCCACATGTGTCGGTAGCGTGTGCGGATTTCGTTGTCAAAATGAGCCGCGCTTTATACCATAACTTCCCTGTTCCTCAAATAGTGGCGTGTGGCGACAGCCTCGCGCGGGGCAAATCAGGCATGCAGTATCCAGAGTCGGCAATGGCCGCCGGGCAACCCGAGGGTGCCAGCCGGGTTTCTGTGAAGACCCCACCGGAACAGGCCGCGATGCGCCTGGCCGGCCGACTGGCAGCCGAGGTTCTGGATATGATCGGGCCGCACATCGTGCCGGGTGTCACAACCGATGATCTCGACCGGATCTGCCATGATTACATCGTCTCCAGGCAGCAGGCCGTGCCGGCGCCTCTGGGCTATCGAGGCTACCCGAAGTCTATCTGCACCTCCGTCAATCACGTCGTCTGTCATGGAATACCGGGTGATCGGCGGCTCAAGCAGGGCGATATTGTCAATGTCGATATCACCGTCATCAAGGATGGTTTCCACGGCGACACCAGCCGCATGTTTGCGGTCGGGAAGGTGCCACCCCATGTTCAGCGGCTCATGGACATCACTCGGCTGGCCTTGTGGCGGGGAATCGAGGTGGTCAGGCCCGGGGCAACCCTGGGGGATATCGGGCATTCGGTGCAGGAATTCGTTGAATCCAACCATTACTCGGTAGTCCGGGAGTATTGCGGGCACGGCATCGGTCGGGCCTTTCATGAAGATCCGCAGGTGCTGCACTACGGAACACCCGGCACCGGCCTGACGCTCGAGCCCGGCATGACCTTCACGATCGAACCGATGGTCAATGCCGGCAAACGGGACGTAAAACTGCTGCCCGATGGCTGGACCGTGATCACCAGGGATCGTTCACTGTCAGCCCAGTGGGAGCACACGCTGCTGGTGACCGACTCGGGCTGTGATGTCCTGACCCTCGGCGCGAGCGAGCGGCCACCGGCCTGACAATGACCGCAATCCCCGCCGAACGCATTGAAGTCGCCTCCGGCCGCATCACGCTGCCGCCCTGGGGGTTTCTCGAGACCCTGCCGGCGACACTGCACTCGGATGCCGATCATGTCGCCGTGTTCCGTCAGGCCCTGGCCAATGGCGGGTCCAGCCTGGAGCAGCGCTTCAGGAACGATGAACCGATTGAAGCGCTGGTGCGCGACCGGGCACGGATGGTCGACGTCATCCTGTGTGAGGCCTGGCAGCTGCACGTTGGCGAAGCCGCCCCGGATGTCGATCTGATCGCTGTCGGCGGGTACGGCCGCGGCGAACTGCATCCCTGCTCCGATATCGACGTGCTGATCCTCCTGCCTAAGCGAGAAAGCATCAACAGCCCCGGGGCCATCGAGCAGTTCCTGACATTTCTCTGGGACATCGGGCTGGAGATCGGCCACAGCGTGCGCACGATTGACGACTGTCAGCGCGAAAGCGCCGCCGACGTCGGCGTCGCAACGACGCTCATCGAAGCCCGGTTGCTCTCGGGCCCGGAACGCCTCTACCAGGCCATGCGCCAGGCCCTCGGGCAGGACAACATCTGGTCATCGGCCGCTTTTTTTGAAGCCAAGGTCGACGAGCAGAGTGGCCGGCATCACCGTTTTCACGACACGGGCTACAACCTCGAGCCCAACGTGAAGTCGGGCCCCGGCGGGCTGCGGGACATTCAGACCATCGGCTGGGTCGCGAAACGGCACTTCGGCGCCGAAACGCTCGATGAACTCGTGGACCACGGTTTCCTGACCGGCGGCGAACTGCGCAAACTGCGCCAGGCGCAGGCATTTCTCTGGAAAGTTCGCTTTGGCCTGCACGTCATCACGGGGCGGCGGGAGGATCGACTGCTGTTCGATCACCAGATACGCCTGGCCAAGATGTTCGGTTATGAAGACGCCAGTTACACATTGGCCGTCGAGCAGTTCATGCAGCGCTACTACCGGACCATCATGGATGTCAGCCTGCTGAATGAAATGCTTCTGCAGCTTTTCAGGGAAGCAATCCTGGTCGACGCAGGCCACATCGTACCGTTGAATCCGAGTTTCCAGATTCGAAATGATTACCTGGAAATAACCAGCGAGCACACTTTTGCCAGAAACCCGTCGGCGATCCTCGAGTTGTTCAGGCTGATGCAGGACAACCCGCAGATCCGCGGGGTGCGCGCCACGACGATTCGTGTCCTCGGCCGCCACCTCTGGCTGATCGACGAGGAGTTTCGTCAAAACCCGAAAAATCATCGGCTGTTTCTCGATATCATGCGGGCGCCGGCCGGCGTTACTCATGAACTCAGGCGCATGAATCGCTACGGCGTGCTGGGGCGTTACATCCCGGCTTTTGGCCGAATCGTCGGGCGCATGCAGTACGACCTCTTCCACGCCTACACGGTCGACGCGCACACCTTGTTTGTGGTGCGCAATCTGCGACGATTGATGCTGCCGCGCTTCGCGCATGAAATGCCGGACATGTCGCGGCTGATGATGCAGCTGCCCAGGCCGGAGATCGTCTACCTGGCCGCGTTGTTTCACGACATCGCGAAAGGGCGTGGCGGCGATCATTCCGAACTCGGCGCGATTGATGCGGAGGCCTTCTGCCTCGAACTCGGGCTTTCCCGTTACGATGCCCGACTCGTTGCCTGGCTGGTGCGAAATCACCTGCTGCTATCCGTGACCTGCCAGAAGAAAGACATCACCGATTCTGACGTCATTCACGATTTCGCGAGGCAGGTCGGCGATCAGATCCATCTCGACTACCTTTACCTGTTGACGGTCGCCGACATCCGAGGCACTAACCCGAAACTCTGGAATTCCTGGAAGGCATCGCTGTTCAGCGATTGCTATGAGCGTGCCCGGCGCGCGCTTCGCCAGGGCCTCGAAGCGCCGATCGATGAGCTCGAACTCGTCGCAGAGACCCGCGGCGAAGCCCTCGCCTTGCTCGAGCGCCGTGGCATCAGCGCGGAACGCGCGGCGGCCGTCTGGCAGAAATGCAGTGACAGCTACTTCCTGCGGCACACGCCCGCTGAAATCGCATGGCACACCCGGCTGATTGCGGAACGCGACCCGGCCGACGACTCGCCGCTCGTCGCTGTGCGCGAGACACCGGAACGCGGTGGAAACGCCGTGATCACCTGCATGCCACACCGTCAGGAGAACTTCGCCCGCGCGACGGCACTGCTCGATCAGCTTGGCCTGAATATCCTCGACGCCCGCATCACGCCACTCAATGACGGGCTCAGCCTGGAGACGTACCTGATACTCGATGACACCGGCAAGCCGATAGCAGATCGACATCGCAGCCTCGAGATCGAGCAGCGGCTGCGCATGGCCCTGCAGAGCACCGATGACGAGCTGCCCGCGGTGACACGGCGCGCGCCCCGGCAGGTTCGGATGTTCTCGACCCCGACACAAATCTCTTTTTCGGAGGACCCGGCCAATGAGCGCACGATCGTGGAGATCGTCGCAGGCGACCGGCCCGGTCTGCTGTCTGAAATTGGCGGCGTATTTCTCGCAGAAAACATCGACCTGGTTACCGCAAAGATCATGACAGTCGGCGAGCGCGCCGAGGACGTTTTTTACGTAACCGACAAGGATGGGCGGCCGCTGGACGCCTCAGCGGCCTCGTGCCTGCGGGACAGGCTGACGGCCACCCTTGACCGGGAGGATGAACCGTAGGCGCAGGCTTGCCGGAGGCCGGGCGACGTCACCGCCGACCATCGCCAGCCCTGCCCCTGCAATGACCCGCCCCCCGCCTGACCTGTTCACCTCACACCAGACCTCACGATATGTCATCGCAAACCGAAATCGCCGAGATCATTAACAGCGCTTTTGAGGACCGGCACCGCTATTCACCCGGCCAGGCGCCGGCACACCTGCTTGCGGCCGTCGAGTCGGCAATCGATCTGCTCGACACAGGGCAGGCCCGGGTCGCAGAGCCCCGGGACGGCCGGTGGCACGTCAACCAGTGGCTGAAAAAAGCAGTGCTGCTTGCGTTCCGGTTGCATGAGAACCACCCGATCGAAGCAGGGTATACGCGCTTCTTCGACAAGGTGCCGCTCAAGTACGCTGGATACGAGGCGGACCGGTTCCGTTCCGACGGGGTTCGTGTGGTGCCACCGGCAGTCGTTCGGCGTGGCGCCTACGTCGCCAGAGACGCCGTACTGATGCCGAGCTATGTGAACATCGGGGCCTGGGTTGGCGAAGGCACGATGGTCGATACCTGGGCGACGGTGGGCAGTTGTGCCCAGATCGGCCGCAACGTCCACCTCTCCGGGGGCGTCGGTATCGGCGGGGTGCTCGAACCGTTACAGGCCAATCCCACCATCATCGAGGACAACTGCTTCATCGGCGCGCGATCGGAGGTCGTCGAGGGTGTGATTGTGGAACAGGGTGCCGTGCTTTCGATGGGCGTCTACATCGGTCAGAGCACTCGCATTTATGATCGCGAACGCGACGAGGTTCACTACGGACGCGTGCCGGCCGGCGCTGTCGTCGTGCCTGGGTCGCTGCCGTCTGAAGACGGTCGCTACAGCCTCTATTGCGCAATTATTGTCAAGCGAGTCGATGCCCAGACGCGAGCGAAAATTGGTATCAATGAACTGCTGCGAACTGCGGCCACAGAGGCCTGAACGCGGACCGAACGACCTGCTCTCTCAGGCGACGCCCCGCGGGTTCCCGGTAATCGTGTCCTCTTCGCTGCCACTGATCGCGTAGAGGACCTGATGAGCAATGTTTTTCGCGTGGTCGCCGATGCGCTCCAGCCCCTTGAGCGCGAACACCGTGTCGATCGTTGCCTTGAGGAACTTGTGGTCTTCCATGACGAAAGACATCAACTGGCGCAAGGCCGTCGCGAACTCGGCATCGAGTTCTTTATCTTTCGCCAGCACCTCACGAGCCAGCGCCGGGTCCGCCTCATCGACCGCCCGCACGGCGCTGCGTAACATCGACACCGACAGATCCGCCATGTGGCGAAGGTAACGCGAGACCGCCGCGACAGGGTCCGGCGAGAGAGCCTGCTGTTCCTGTCGAACGGCAAAGCGGGCGATCTTCTTTGACTCGTCGCCTACGCGCTCGAGTTCAAGGCCGACACGCGCTATCGCGCGCACGATTCGAAGGTCGTTCGCCACCGGCGCCTGCAGGGCGAGGAAAGTGATGCTGTCGCGGTCGAGCCTGGCTTCATACTCATTGACCAATGGCTCACGCGACAGGACCTGCTCTGCGAGAGACGAGTCATTGTGCAGCAGCGCCCGCACGGCACCCGAGACCTGATCGATGACCAGTCCGCCCATTTCCACCGCATGCAGCCGCAGGTCGCTGAGCGACTTGTCCATCACCTTGGATGTGTGGCCTTCCAGCGGATCGCTCACGATGCTGGCGTCACGGTCAGCCATAGCGGCCCGTGATGTAGTCCTCGGTCGCTTTCTTGGCGGGGTTCGTAAACAGCTTGGAGGTGCCGCCGACTTCGACCAGTTCACCAAGGTACATGAACGCCGTGAAATCGGACACCCTCGCAGCCTGCTGCATGTTGTGAGTCACGATCAGAATCGTTACCGACTCGCGCAATTCAGAAATCAGTTCTTCGATCTTGGCCGTGGCAATCGGATCCAGCGCCGAGGTGGGTTCGTCGAACAGCAGGATTTCCGGTTCCGTCGCCAGCGCCCGGGCAATGCACAGGCGCTGCATCTGCCCGCCAGAGAGCGCCAGGGCGGAGTCGTTCAGCCGATCCTTGACTTCGTCCCAGATCGCAGCCTGTCTCAGTGCCATCTCGACGCGTTCGGCCAGCGCCACACGATTGCGCAGGCCACGCAAGCGCAAACCGTAGGCGACATTCTCAAAAACCGATTTCGGGAACGGATTCGGTTTCTGGAACACCATGCCGATGCGCATGCGCACTTCGATGGCATCGACTTCGGGACTGACCAGGTTGATGTCGTCCGGGCTCAGGTCGATTGCGCCTGCGTAACGCGTGTCGGCCTGCAAATCATGCATGCGATTGAAACAGCGCAGGAAAGTGCTCTTGCCGCAGCCCGACGGGCCAATCAAAGCCGTTACCTGGTGCTCCGGGATGGTGAGGTTGATTCCCTTCAGTGCCTGGTTCGTTCCGTACCAGAAATTCAGATCACGGGCGGTCGCCTTGGGCGCATTGGCCCTTGTCTCCCGCCTGTTCTCCTTGATTTTTATCGAGAAGGAAGGGCTACTGGGTTCCTGGGTGTCACTGTCGGCTTGCATCGGTGAAACCTGGCTGGCGGCCATTGCGGCCTGGGTGGGTGCGAGCGTCTGCATCTTGCTCACCAGTTGATCTTCTTTCGGAAACGATAGCGGATCCAGATCGCAACTGCGTTCATCAGCAGCGTCATACCAAGGAGAATCGCACCCGCCGCCGCCGCGTTGGCCTGGAATGCCTGGTCCGGTCGCGAGATCCAGTTGAACATCTGGATCGGCATGGCCGTGAACTCGCTGGTCAGCCATTCGAAATTCAGGAACGGGAATTCAGAACCGATCGGCGCGGGCGGCAGGAACGCAATGAAACTCAACGCGCCGATCGTAATGATCGGAGCGGTCTCGCCGATCGCGCGCGACAGGCCGAGGATCAGGCCCGTGAGAATGCCACCGGTCGAGTATGGCAGCACGTGGTCCTTGGTCACTTCCCAGCGCGTTGCGCCGAGCCCATAGGCCGCCTCGCGTATTGCCCTGGGTACCGCACGCAGCGACTCTCGTGTCGCAACAATCACGATCGGCAGAATCAACAGTGCCAGCGTCAGCCCGGCCGACAGCACGCTCTGCCCGAAGTTGAACTTATAGACGAACAGGCCGAGTGCAAGCAGGCCGTAAACGATCGAGGGAACGCCGGCGAGGTTGGTTACGTTGATCTCGATGATCCCGGTGAACCAGTTCTTCGGCGCGTACTCCTCGAGGTAGATCGCCGCCGCGACGCCAACCGGCAGGGCCACGAGAGCGGTCACCAGCATGATCAGGCAGGTCCCGACCCATGCGGAGAGGATACCCGCGCGCTCGGCCTTTCGTGACGGAAACGACGTGAAGAAATCCCAGCCGAATCGGGATGAACCCGAGCGGACAAGATCGAAGAACAGGATCGCCAGCACGCCAAGGCAGGCGAACAGCACGGCCAGGCCGAGCACAACGAAGACTTTGTCGAGCTGCTTGCGTCTCGACAAGCCACGGCGGATCTGCTCCAGCGACATCTCGCCTGCAGGGGCCGGCACCATCAGTAGGCCTCCCGGAACCGGCGCGTCAGAAAGAAACCGATTACATTGAAGACCAGCGTCATCAGCATCAGCACGAGGCCAGCCGCGAAAATGCTCTGATAACCGATGCTGTCGTGCGGCAGATCACCGAGGCTGACCTGCACGATATAGGCCGTTATCGTGGCGGCCGGCTCGGCCGGATTGAACGTCAGGTTCGGCTGCATGCCGGCCGCGATGGCAACCACCATCGTCTCGCCCACAGCCCGCGATATGCCAAGGATGTATGCGGCTGCAATCCCCGAGAACGCGCCGGGTATCACGACCCGAAACGCAGTCTGAAAGCGCGTTGCACCCATCGCATAGGAGCCTTCGCGCATGTACTTCGGCACTGCGCGCATCGCATCCTCGCTGACCGATGCCACGTACGGCACGATCATGAGGCCGATCACCAGTCCGGCGCTCAACATATTGAACCCGGGCAGCTCCGGAAAGACCTTCTGCAGCGCCGGTGTCACCATCAGCAATGCAAAGTAGCCATAGACGACAGTTGGTACCGCACCGAGGAGTTCCAGCAGTGGCTTGATGATCTCCCGCAATCGATGAGGAGCGTACTCGGAAAGATAGATCGCGATGATGGTGCCGAGCGGGATCGCGACCGCGAGGCCCACGAATGTTGTCGTCAACGTTCCTGCCACCAGCGGCAGGACGCCGTAGCGCGCATCGGCGAACAGCGGTGTCCACATCGTGTCCGTCAGGAAGTCCCTGATAGACACGTGCTCGAAAAAGAAGCTCGACTCATAGACCAGGATCACGACGATCGCCACCGTCGTAAAGACCGCCACCAGCCCCGCCGCGAGCAGCACCAGTTCGACCAGCCGATCGCGCAGCTTGCGGTAGCGCAATGACGCAAACGCGCTTCGCGATCGGGGAGCAGCGGACGGACTCGTTGTCATCTTGGCTTACGACCCATGCCGCGGGTTTCCCGGGGGTACCTGATCTGTTCTGGCGGAGCGATCATCGTCGCGGACGAACCTTAAACCATTGGCCCGCGTACGTGCCAGCGTAGAGAACGCAGGCCGCTCAGTCGCGCTCTGCGCGCTCGCAGCCAACCCGTTCATCGGTGGGGTCATCGCTGCGCCGGGACCTCAGAGCATCGCTTCCTTGGCGAGCAAATCTTCCACCGTAATGCCCACCTGAGGATGCCCACCAAAGACGGTGCCGAGCTTCTTGGCCTGAAAATGCTTCCAGGCCAGCGCGTAGGCGCTGTCCGGCAGCGGCACGTACCCGACCTCGCTGACCAGGGCTGACCCTTCTGTCATCAGGAACTGCACGAACTCGCTGACCGCCGGATCAGCCATCGAGGCTTCCTTGACGTAGATGAACAAGGGCCGGGACAGCGGACTGTACGTGCCGTTGACAACGTTCTCGAGACTGGGCGCAACCGGGCCCTTACCGCCGTCGATGCTGATCGCCCGCATCTTGTCCTTGTGAGCCGCGTAATAAGCGAAGCCAAAGTAGCCAAGCCCGTTCTTGTTCCTTTCCACGCCCTGAACGAGCGTGTTGTCATCCTCGCTGGCCGTATAGTCGCCGCGGCTGGCCTTCGACTCACCGACAACCGCTTCCGTGAAGTAATCGAAGGTGCCTGAATCCGCACCCGGACCGAAGAGCATCATCTCCTCATCGGGCCATTCGCCACGCACCTGCTTCCATTGGGTCACGGTGCCTTGCGCCGAGGGTTCCCACATCTTCTTGAGGTCGGCGACGGTCATCGTGCCAACCCAGTCGTTTTTCGGGTTCACCACCACCGTAATCGCATCGTAAGCGACTGGCAGTTCGATGTAGCGGATGCCGGCCTCCCTGCAGGCCTTCATTTCGCTCTCCGAAATGGGCCGCGAGGCGTTCGATACATCGGTTTCTCCACGGCAGAACTTCTTGAAGCCGCCACCGGTACCGGAAACACCGACCGTTACACGGATCTTGCCGCGCTTCTGAATCTGGAATTCCTCGGCAAAAGCCTCGGAAATCGGGAAAACCGTGCTCGAGCCGTCGATTTTGATCATCTTGGTCTGCGCGTGGGCGGGGCCGACGAGGGCCACCGTCGAAACACCCGCCAGGATCACAGGCAAGCCGACCTTCTGCAAAAAATTCATGTACTTAGCCCTCTGGATTTGCGTTGTACCGGCCGTCACTGGCCGCTCGATGTTCGCGCAGTCTGAGGCCAGGATGTGACAGTAATGTTACAGACGTCCGCTTGATCCACCGCGAGCTCGGCTTGTACCTGGCATGTGGCTCGGCTATACAGCCCAGCTGCAGACGGTTCGGGGCTCCCCGGTCAACAAATACCTGAAAATACCTGAGGATATGACGAACGTATGTCAGACACGCTGAGTCTTACCGAAGAGCTGCTTCGCTGCCCCTCCGTGAGCCCTGAAGACCACGGCTGCCTGGAAATCATTGGAGCGCGCCTCGCACGGCTGGGTTTTGAAAACCATCGTCTGCCATTCGGGCCCGTTGACAATCTTTGGTCCAGGCGCGGACGCGAAACCCCCATCCTGTGCTTTGCGGGACACACCGACGTGGTTCCGGCCGGCCCGCGCGAGGACTGGCAGACTGACCCGTTCGAACCCGTCAGGCGCGACGGTATCCTCTATGGGCGCGGCGCAGCGGACATGAAGAGCGGCCTTGCGGCGATGGTGACCGCCGCCGAACGATTCATCGCGCGGCATCCGGACCACCGTGGCTCGCTGGCTTACCTCCTTACCAGCGACGAGGAGGGCCCCGCCGTCGACGGAACACGTCGCGTCATGGAGTGGCTCGAAGCGCGGTCCGAGCGGATCGACTGGTGCGTCGTTGGCGAACCGTCGAGCCTCGATGTGCTCGGCGACACCGTTAAGATAGGTCGCCGCGGCTCGCTGTCGGGCCGGCTGAAGGTGCATGGAATCCAGGGGCACATTGCCTATCCACACCTGGCCAGAAATCCGGTGCACGAATTTGCGCCGGCACTGCTCGAACTGACCACTCGCCAATGGGACGCAGGTAACGATTTTTTCCAGCCGACCTCATTCCAGATTTCCAACCTGTCGGCCGGAACCGGCGCGCCCAACGTGATACCGGGAGAGATGCAGGTGCGCCTTAACCTTCGCTTTTCAACCGAACAGACAGTGGAGAGCCTGCAGCGGACGGTCTGCGAAATTCTCGACCGGCACCGGGTCAGTTACACCATCGAGTGGTTTGTATCGGGGCTGCCTTTTTTTACGCCGCCGGGCGAGTTGACCGATGCGGTATCGAGGGCTGTTCGCGAGACCGTGAGCCTGAATCCCGAGTATTCGACGTCCGGAGGCACCTCGGACGGGCGGTTCATCGCACCAACGGGCACCCGGGTCGTGGAAATCGGCGTGACCAATGCGACCATTCACAAAGTGAACGAATGCGTCAGGATCGCCGATATCGACAAGCTGAGCGAGATCTACGAGCGGGTCATGGAACTGATGCTCGTCGACCGAAAAAATTGACCAGCAGAGCCCAGCTGCTGAGCAGCACCAGGCAGATCAGTACCCACGTTGGCATGTTCAAGCCGAGGAACATCCAGTCGACCTTGGCACATTCGCCGGATCCGGACAGCACCTTTGAAAGCACCTCGTGCAGTGGCAGCACGTCCATCATGTAGTCGAGACTGGCTCCGCACTCGGCCACCGTGCCGGGCGGCTGGGCAATGATCCACATCTGCCGGGCGGCCACGAAAATGCCGGCCAGCGCAGCCAGGTCAATCAGGACACCATAGACCCTGGCGCCCTTCCTGCCCGGGTCGTGCACAAAGGCGATCAGGAACAGGATCCCCGCGGACAGCACCGCGACACGCTGCAATATGCACAAGGGGCAGGGTTCGAGGTGCAGGCCATACTGCGCGAAAAGCGCGTAGGCCAGCATCGCCGCGCACGCGAGCACGCCGAGCAGATTGCCTGTGCGGCGCGTCAGCCAATACGGTAAGGCGCCCCGACTCAAGCGCGCGTCCTCTGGGTATTTGCGACTTCCCGCTCGACGTCCTCAAGGGAGAGGTGGCGAACGTCCCGCCCAAGCACCATGTAGATGACATACTCGCAGATATTTTTCGCGTGATCGCCAATCCGCTCGAGTGCCCTGGCCACCCAGAGTACGTCCAGGGTACGCCGGATTGCGCGCGGGTCCTCCATCATGAAAGTGATGCACTGGCGCTGTATTGCCTCGTACTCCTCATCGACGATCCGGTCTTTGCGGGCGACATTCAATGCGGCCGTGGTATCGAGCCGCGCGAAGGCATCCAGGCAACCGTGAACCATGCCGCTCACCGTATCGCCGATGTGTTTGAGCTCGCGGTACCGATCGGTGGGGCGATCCGAGTCCGAAAGCCGGCTGGCGATATGACCGAGCTTTTCGGTCTCATCGCCGATACGCTCGAGGTCAGTGATCGTCTTGATGACCGCGACAATCAGCCGCAGATCTGATGCCGTCGGGCCGCGCGTCGCGAGGATTCGGCCACAGTCCTCATCGATCGCGACTTCCATCGAATTGATCTTGTGATCGAGCTGCGCCACCTGCTCGCCCAGTCGGCTGTCGCCGGAAATCAGTGCATTGACTCCGTTAAGCAGCTGCTCCTCCACCAGCCCGCCCATCTGCAGGACACTTGAGCGAATTCCCTCGAGGTCGGCATTGAAGCGACTGAGTATGTGATGAGAGAGGTCCGAAGTTTCCATTCGCGGGGCTCCGTGTGAACGGTGGCTTTTACCGCAGCGCGGCCGCCGGGGCAAGCGCGCGCTTCCCTTGCGCGCCGGCGCTGCCTCGGTACGATCGGATCAGAATTTCCAGTTCACGTCGAGCTGCAGCCGGTCGTAGTCACGCGAACTGCCAACGTCCTTATCGATCGTGTTGACAAAATACGTCGCGTTGAGCAGCACATTCTTCGCGGGCGCGTAACCGCCCTTCAACACCCAGCCACTGGAGTCCGTATTGCCGTCGCCGAAGTCCGAGTCGACGAATTGCCCGAACAGCGCGTCCTTGTCGATCGACTGGTAGAAAACGCCCGCTTCCCAGCTGCGTGGCCCGCTTGCCTTGCCCAGCTGCGCGCCGGCGCCATAGGCCGTGTCGTACTCCACGTTCGAGGCGAGGTTGTTGGCATAGTCGCCCCAGATCGTCAGCGGCAACTGGCCCACCGGGAAACTCATCGCCGCGGCGAACTGCAGCACGTTGTAATCATAGAGGAGCAAATTCCTCGCCTCCCCCTCAACCCGGTAGAACGAGTTGCCGTTAGGCTTGTTCGCGTAGATGGGTGACTGGTCTTTGCAGCCGGTGCAGTCATAGTAGTGGATTGCCGCGGTAAAATTGCTGTCATCGAGCACCGGCAGGCTGAGCCCAAGCTGGCCGCCGAAAACCCACGGATCCGAATTATCTCCCCGCCGGTCGGAATCGTATTTCTCATCGAGCCACCACCCGTATCCGCTCGCAAACAACCGGTCATTACCCCAGGTTACGGCGCCACCTTCCGGGTTGTAGTCGCCGTCAAAGAACAGGCTCTGGCCCGGCCGCCAGAACGGATACTTGAATTTGCCGAGCAATACGTCCGAGCCCTCGAACCAGTTCCACTGGAAATACGCCAGGTCCAGCCCGACCGCCTTGCGCCCGCTATCGGACGTTCCGAGCGTCTGATTCGTGGATCGGGGATCGTCCGAACCCGTCGCCAGCTGCACGACGGCCTTCGAATTCTCAGTAATCTTCGCCTCGAAACCGAATCGTGCGCGAATCCGGTGGCGTTTGCGCTCGGCCGTATCTTCTTTCCAGATACCCTCGAGGCGGTAACGCAGGTCCCCCTTGAACCTGATCCGCGAAGCCCAGTCGGCACCGCTCAGCTTATCGAGATCGGCCGAGGTCTTGTCGCTTTGTACCTGCAGCGCTTCGGTCTGTGCTGCAAGACCCGCAGCCTCTGTCTCGCTGGTCTCGAGAACCGTCTTCAGTTCGGCATTTTCAGCGCGCAACGAGGCATTGGCAGCCTCGAGCCGGTTCAGGCGCTCAGCCAGGGCCTCCATCTGCAACTGCATCGCCCGAAGCTCGTCCTTTGACGCCGGTTGCGCACTCGCATCCAGCGTTGCAAGCAACAAGGTTCCAGCCACGGCGGCGGCAAGCAATGCATTTTTCACGCGGATCCCCTCAGGACTATGACGGTTTGATGTCAGCCCGATCCGGTCCCGATATCGACCGGATCGCCCTGCCGCGGTTTTATACGTCGGTTTTGTTACAGAGCCGTGACATTGCGACAAGGCGATGACAAAACCATGGGGACCGCAACATCGCAGAGCAGCGCAAAGCGGCGCCCGCCGGCGCCTCTACATCACTACGACACGGACTCGCGGTCCTGGATCCGCTCGCGCGGGAAGTGACAGGTAAAGACGCTGCCCTCACCCGGCTTGCTTTGAATCTCGAGCCGGCCGCCGTGTCGCTGCAGCGCGTGTTTGACGATCGCCAGCCCGAGACCCGATCCCCCGAGCTTCCTGGATCGCCCGGGGTCTACGCGGTAGAAGCGCTCGGTCAGGCGCGGTATGTGCTCGCCGGCAATGCCAATGCCGGTGTCCCGGACTTCGACGTGGCCGCCCTGGCTGTCGGTCCACCAGCGCAGAGCCACCTGGCCATCGGATGGCGTGTATTTGACGGCATTCGAGATCAGGTTCGAAAAAATCGAGTTCAGCTCCGTCTCCGAGCCGAGCACCCAGTCATTGGTCTGCGAATCGAGCGTGACCGAGGCAGGATGCTGCGGCCCGCTGAGTACTTCTTTCCGCAGCAACGCGAGCAATCCGCCGACATCAACCCGGCTGCGCTCCGCATCACCGCCCGTGGCCTCGAGCTTTGAAAGCTCCAGCAAGTCCTGAAGAATATCTCGCATTCTATTGGTTTGCCTGAGCATTTCATGAGCCGGAGCTTGCCAGGTGTTGGCGAGATCCGGATCGCTGGCCATTGCGTCGACGTAGCCGCTGATCACGGTCAGCGGCGAACGCAGTTCATGCGACGCGTTGGCGACGAAGTCCCTGCGCAATGCGTCGAGTTGTGCCTCGCGAGTCACATCCCGGACGACCAGCAACTTCTGGGTGGCCGTATCCGTGGCGACCAGGCGGATCGCCAGGCATCGCTCCCCATGCTGGCGCAAACGTATTCTCGGTTCTGCCCGCCTGCCAGCTGAGTCCATGTATTTGACGAACTCGGGGTGCCGCACCAGGTTTTCGATGCGGTTGCCGTAATCGAGCTTGCGCCGCAGGCCCAGCCAGTCCCCGGCGGTGCGGTTGAACCAGAGAATCTCGTTATCGGGACCGAGCAGGATCACCCCGTCCGGCATGGCCGCCGTCATGCGACGGAATTCGCGCAGCAAGGCCATCACACGGCGCTTGTGAAATACCTTTCGCCGGTACAGCCGATTGCTGATGGCGACGACCTCACCCCAGGGGCCCGGCATGTCTGGCGCCCGAAGGCTGGTCCGATTTCGAAGCCAGTGCTCCAGGCGCAGCAGGTTGCGAAGATTGAGCGCGAGCAATATCGCCAGGGCACCGCTCGTAAACAGCCACGGCCGCCCGAAAAGAAAGCCAATGCCTGCTGCGATCGCGACGGCGGCGACGATCGAGAGAAGGTAATACCGGGCCGCTTTCGTCAAGATCGGTGAGCCCGCCCTTTTACCCGCACTTGCCGGAGAAGCGGTAGCCCGCTCCCCGGACTGTCTGTATCAGGCCGTCGAAACCGAACGGCTCGAGTGCCACCCTCAGGCGCCGGATGTGTACATCGACCGTGCGCTCCTCGACGTACACGTTCCCGCCCCAGACCCGATCGAGCAATTGCCCACGGGAGAATACGCGCTCGGTATGGCCCATGAAAAACTGCAACAGTCGATACTCTGTCGGGCCCAGCGCCAATGGCTGGCCGTTGGCCGATACGCGGTGACTGGCCGCATCGAGCTCCAGACCATCCACCGCCAGTATCTCGTCGCCGCCATTCGGGGAACTGCGACGCAGCACGGCGTTGATCCGGGCCAGCAGCTCCCTGGGGCTGAACGGCTTGGTTACGTAGTCGTCCGCGCCGCCCTCGAGCCCGGACACTTTGTCCTGCTCGTCGGCGCGGGCGGTCAGCATGATGACGGGCAGGTCCTCCGTGTCCTTGTTGCGCTTGATTGAACGGGTCAGATCAAGCCCGCTCTGGTCTGGCAACATCCAGTCGACCAGCAACAGGTCGGGCCGCCGGTCGGCCATGCTCGCGCGCGCCATCGAGCAATCCTCAGCCTCGCGAACCTCGAATCCGGCGCGCCGCAATCCGAACGCGATCATGTCGCGGATGGGCTTTTCGTCTTCGACAATGAGTATCTGCTTGGCTGTCATGGGGATCCGCTGCTTAGCCTTGTGTTTCGGCAGGGTTACATGCATTTGTTGCGGCAGGATTACACGCTTCAAGTGTTACGAGCCGGTGACAGCCGGGAGGGTCGCCTGGCTACGTCGTCACGAATATAGACGGGCAACGCCCTTCTCGCGACCGTCGCACGTCCGGAATTGAACTCGACGATGGCCAGTCGGGCCACCGCATCGGCGCGCGGATAAAGGCCGCCGTGAACAACCACCGACCGGTCGAGTAACCGCTCTCGCAGCGGCGCGTAACGTTCGAGCGCATTACCGGCCGCGTGCGCCAGGGCAACCGCGACTTCCAGTTGCACCGGATCGGTCACGGCATCGGCCGTCAGACGCCTCAGGATACCCGAATCATCGTACGCGAACGTACCGTGATAGACCTCGCCCATCCGCGCGTCGTTGCAGACCAGGATGCCCTCACCCGGCCTGGCGCGCACCTGCTGCGCGACCGCTGCGAGACTGGAAATTCCAACGACGGGAAGGTTCGAGCCAACGCCGAGGCCCTGTACGACCGCAGCGGCGATGCGCAGACCGGTAAACGAGCCCGGGCCGCGCCCAAACGCGATTCCGTCAAGCCTGGAGAGACTCAGTTCGGCCTCGCTCAGCAGCTCGTCGACCATTGGCAGGATCAGCCCCGCATGACCCCGCTCGGTGATTTCCTGGCGCAGCCGAATGTCCTCGCCGCACAGCAACGCGGCAGAGCAGGATTCCGTCGAAGTATCGACCGCAAGGATGCGCACGAGGGCAGATTAGCAGTTAGCCGCGCGTAACGGGTATGGACAGCCGGGGATGCCTCAGCAGCTGGCTCGGTCCGCGCAGCGGCCCAGTCGTGCCTGCAGGAAGTCGACGACCTCGGCCAGCGAACGCGTGCGCTTCATCGGCGGCAGACTCTGGATGAAGACGCGGCCGTAGCCTTTGGTTACGAGGCGCGGGTCACAAAGCATGACAACACCGGAATCCTCCGTGTCCCGAATCAGGCGACCGACGCCCTGCTTCAGCGCAATCACGGCCTGTGGCACCTGCTCGTCGAAAAACGGGTTGCCGCCCTGCTCGCGAATGTCGGCCAGGCGCGCCTTGAGCACCGGGTCGTTGGGCGCGGCAAAAGGCAGCTTGTCGATGATTACGACGGACAGTGCCTCCCCCTTTACATCCACACCCTCCCAGAAGCTCCCGGTACCGAGAAGGATTGCATTGCCAGCCTCCCTGAACCGGCGCAGGAGTTGATCGCGCGCCGCCTCGCCCTGCACCAGCAGCGGCATCGCGCCATGTACACCCGGCAAGCGCCGCATTTCATCGGCTGCCTCGCGTAATGCCCGGTGACTCGTAAACAGCAGAAAAGCCCGGCCGCCGCTTGCCTCGAGCACTGGAAGGGCTGCTTTGATCACGGCGCCGGTGTGGCCCGGACTGCCTGGATTGTCGAGTCCCTGGGGCAGGTACAGCAGCGCCTGACGCTGGAAATCAAACGGACTTTCAAAACGCGCGCTGACCGCGTCGACCAGGCCGGAGCGACGTTTGTAATGCGTAAAGTCTTCGCCGACCGCCAGTGTTGCCGAGGTCAGAACCCAGGCACAGCCCTGGGAGAGCATCAAGGCACTGAGCCCGGAGGCCACATCCAGCGGCGCGAAATGACAGCTCAGGCTGCGTGCGGTGCTCTCCGCCCAGCGTACGCCGTCCACCACTTCATCACCCGTGAAGGAATGCAACCGCTGCACGCAATCCGTGAGTCGCTCGCGCAAACGTGCGCAGCCGGCCTGTCCCTCCGAGCAGAGCGGTTCGAGCAGGACCGCAAGGTCATTGGCCCGGTTCGCCAGGCCATCGAGTGCCTCGATCAACGGCTCGGGCCACTGCGCGTGCTCGAAGCGGCCCTCGATCTGCTCTCCTGCCCTGAGAACCGCCTCGACCTGGGCATCCAGCGCAACCAGGGCTGGATCCAGGCCACCTGTCATCTGCTGCGAGAGCAACAGTTCAGCTGAGAGATCGCGAGCCAGTGATGACAGCTGGCGGGTGCTGACCACGTGACCGAGAAACTGACCGGCCACATCGGGTAGCTGATGGGCCTCGTCGATGACGATGGCATCCGCGCCGGGCAGAAGGTCACCAAACCCTTCATCCTTCAGTACCAGGTCCGCCATCAACAAATAGTGGTTTACAACGACGATGTCCGCCGCCTGCGCCTTTCGCCGGGCGGCCAACACGAAGCACTCCTCGAACTGCGGACAATCGGTGCCGAGACAGTTTTCACGCGTCGAGGTAACCCACGGCCAGACCGGATCCTGCTCGCCAAGACCCGGTGCGTCCGCAATGTCGCCGCCACGCGTTGAATGTACCCAGTCTCGTACCCCGGGCAGCGCCAGCGCGACCTCGCGCCGGAGCCCTCTTGAATGCGCCTGCTGCTCCGCAAGATCGAGCCGGTGCCGGCACAGGTAATTTGATCGACCCTTAAGAAGCGCGATGCTCACGGGGCGGCCGATGGCGGCGCAGACGGCTGGCAGGTCCCGATGATACAACTGGTCCTGGAGTGCACGCGTGCCGGTCGAAATGATCACGCGCTTTCCCGACAGAAGCGCGGGCACCAGGTAGGCAAAAGTCTTACCCGTACCGGTGCCCGCCTCCACGATCAGCACCTCCCCGGATTCGATGGTGAGGGCGACCTGCTCCGCCATTGCAAGTTGCTCAGGCCGAAGCGAATAACCCGGCAAAGACCTTGCCAGCGGCCCGTCCTGCCCGAAAACAGCTTCGAGATCCTGATTAGACACGATGGCTCAGTTGAAGGTCGCGCGAAAGCGCAGGATCGCGGTCGCACCCGCCGAGAGGGGACCCGACAAAATCCATTGCACGTGAGTATATGGGACGGGCGTGAAAGGCTCGGGTTCATTTGCGGCGGAGACCGCTATGGTCGAATCCGACCCGCGAAACGTTCGCCCCCCGTCATCCGAAACACGAATTTCGCAGCCGGGCCCGACCGCCGTACCCGCGACGTAACGCAGCCCGACAGGCAATCGCTTGGTTACTACCAGTTCGCCGATCGGCTCCTCACCTGGATTGGTCACCCGGATCGTGTACTGGACCTGGTCACCGGTGTCGAGGCGAGACTCCGGCGCAAGCGGCTCGAAAAGCAGCTCCTGATCGGGTTCGCCGTCGCCAAGCCGCTCGACGAGCGTGCGGATTTCAACCGGTCCAGTGCCCTGGACATCGGTCCCCTCCGCCGGATTCTGAACGCCCGTGTCCGCAAGCGCGACGAGACTGATGGCCAGCCACATCCATGGCGCGACACGTCGGCCTGGAGTCCGGATTCGACGCCCGGCTGGCGAGTTTTCTCTGGAGGCGGTCATTGGCCAGCGACTTTGCGTCAGGCTTGTGCCGCGGGCAAGGCGAATTCCGGCGGCCAACCGCCAGATCCGGCCACAAGCTCGGCCAGGCGGCCCGCTTGGAAGCCCCGGATACACGGGCTCTCCAGTCTATCCATCCGGGTTATGTCTACTTGACAAGGATCGTCCGGCGTTCCATGCTGCACTACAGCAATTGTTGCACCGCAGCATCCAACCAGGAGCCATCACCATGTTCAGTCAGATTCAGGAATTCGTCACCAAGGATCGTTCAATGCTCGTCGATCAGGTCGCCCAGATCCGCAGGGATTCGGTTGAGACCGTGCGCGAAGCCGTCGCCGGCTCCGCCGACTCGATCAAGACCCTCAAGAGCCCGGTCCGCACGCTGGCCCGCACGGGTATCAAGCTGACCAACGTCTCACAGAGCACGCTGCAGAACCTTATCGAACTGCAGTCCGACATGGTCACCTCGGCCATCACCGACGCCGCGAACCGCCTCGAGCGTGCCTCGCGCGCCTCGAACGTCGTCGACCTCGTCCAGGCCCAGATCAAGATGCTGCCGGCGACGCGTGACCGCATCGTCGACGATGCCAACCGTGCCGTCGACATCTTCAAGACCACGGGCCGCGACCTGCGCGACGTCGCCGGTTACACCTTCGATCGCATCATCAAGCCGCTGGAGGATGAGATCCCCACGCTCAGCACGATGAAAAAGAACGTTAGAAAGACCACCGCCAAGACCAAGGCGAAGGGCAAGCGCACCGCCGTCAAGACCAAGGCCAAGACCAAGCGCACCGTCGCCAGGACCAAGGCAAAGGGCAAGCGCGCCGTCACCAAGGCCCGCAAGGCCGCCTGAAGCAGTAAAAACAATAAGTAAATAACACTGCACCGATCTCCCCCTGATTGCGCCCTCCCCGGAGGGCGCTTTTTTTTGGCTCCCGGGGTTGACATGAGGCGCTGGCGCAGCGAGCAAGAAACCAGTTGACACAATCGATCAACGCGGTTATTGTGCACTGCAGCAATTGTTGCACCGCAGCATCCAACCAGGAGCCATCACCATGTTCAGTCAGATTCAGGAATTCGTCACCAAGGATCGTTCAATGCTCGTCGATCAGGTCGCCCAGATCCGCAGGGATTCGGTTGAGACCGTGCGCGAAGCCGTCGCCGGCTCCGCCGACTCGATCAAGACCCTCAAGAGCCCGGTCCGCACGCTGGCCCGCACGGGTATCAAGCTGACCAACGTCTCACAGAGCACGCTGCAGAACCTTATCGAACTGCAGTCCGACATGGTCACCTCGGCCATCACCGACGCCGCGAACCGCCTCGAGCGTGCCTCGCGCGCCTCGAACGTCGTCGACCTCGTCCAGGCCCAGATCAAGATGCTGCCGGCGACGCGTGACCGCATCGTCGACGATGCCAACCGTGCCGTCGACATCTTCAAGACCACGGGCCGCGACCTGCGCGACGTCGCCGGTTACACCTTCGATCGCATCATCAAGCCGCTGGAGGATGAGATCCCCACGCTCAGCACGATGAAAAAGAACGTTAGAAAGACCACCGCCAAGACCAAGGCGAAGGGCAAGCGCACCGCCGTCAAGACCAAGGCCAAGACCAAGCGCACCGTCGCCAGGACCAAGGCAAAGGGCAAGCGCGCCGTCACCAAGGCCCGCAAGGCCGCCTGAAGCAGTAAAAACAATAAGTAAATAACACTGCACCGATCTCCCCCTGATTGCGCCCTCCCCGGAGGGCGCTTTTTTTTGTGTTCGCATCGTGCCGTACAGGGCGATCTTTGGCCGCTATAATTTAGCCATCTTTTGCAAAGTACGAGTACCTGCCGACCGGCGGTCCAGCCAGGTTCGAGCCGATAAAGGAAACAGCCGATGACTACGACAAACGCCGCACTGCGCGACTGGGTCGCCGCAACCGCCAGCCTTACCGAGGCCGACCGAGTCCACTGGTGCACGGGATCAGAAGCTGAACGCAATGAGTTGATCGAGCTGATGCTCGAAACCGGCGACCTGACCAGGCTCAACCCGGAAACACACCCGAATTGTTACCTGCATCGATCGGACCCTTCCGATGTTGCCCGCGTCGAGCACTTGACATTCGTCTGCACGAAGGAAGAAGCGGACGCCGGCCCAAACAACATCTGGATGGAACCTGCGGCGGCTCACCAGAAAATTGACGCATTGTTCAAAGGCTGCATGAAGGGACGCACGATGTACGTGGTTCCTTACTGCATGGGTCCAATTGCATCGCCGTTTTCGCGCTGCGGCGTCGAAATTACCGACAGTCCCTACGTCGTGCTGAACATGCGCCTGATGACGCGCATGGGTAAAGCCGCCCTGGAGCGCATTGAAAAAGACCGCACTTTTGTCCGCGGGCTCCACTCCATCGGCGACCTGGACCCGGAACGCCGACTGATCATGCATTTCCCGGAAGAACTGACGATCAAGAGCATCGGTTCGGGCTACGGTGGCAACGCACTGCTCGGCAAGAAATGCCATGCCCTGCGAATTGCCAGCTATCAGGCCCGCTCCGAGGGATGGCTGGCTGAGCACATGCTGATCGTAGGTATCGAAAGTCCCGAAGGCGAAGTTCATTACATCGCCGCTGCGTTCCCGTCGGCCTGCGGAAAGACGAACCTGGCCATGCTTATCCCGCCGGAGTCGATGCCCGGCTGGAAGGTCTGGACCGTTGGTGAGGATATTGCCTGGCTGCACGTGGGCTCAGACGGGCGACTGCGCGCAATCAACCCGGAGGCAGGGTTTTTTGGCGTCGTGCCAGGCACGAATAAGAAAACCAACAAGAACGCTTACGACATGATTCACCGCGACACGATTTTCACGAATGTCGCGGTGACGGCTGATAATCGGCCGTGGTGGGAAGGGCTTACCGAAGGCGAACCGGTGCTCGACTGGCAGGGACGGCCTTACGATAAGGCTAACGGCCCCGCCGCTCACCCGAACGCGAGGTTCACGGTAAGCGCTAAGCAGAATCCGACCTATTCTCCCATGACCGAGGATCCCGAGGGCGTGCCCATTTCCGCCATCCTCTTTGGTGGCCGACGGCGCGAAGTCGCACCGTTGGTTTTCGAGGCTCGAGACTGGAAACATGGCGTGCTGCTGGGCGCAGGCATGGCCTCCGAGACCACAGCCGCTGCAACCGGCCAGGTCGGCGTGGTCCGTCGCGACCCGATGGCGATGAAACCCTTCTGCGGATACAACTACGCCGACTACTGGCAGCATTGGCTGTCGTTCGAGGATCGGGCCAAGACCCTGCCGCGAGTCTTCCACGTGAACTGGTTCCGCCAGGACAAGGATGGCCATTACCTCTGGCCGGGTTTCGGCGACAACCTGAGAGTGCTGCGATGGGTGATCGATCGTTGTGAGGGCCGGGCCGATGGTTATGAGACACCGATCGGCTACCTCCCCCATCACGAGGACCTCGACCTGAACGGCCTCGAGCTGAATGAAAGGACGGTAGAGCAGTTGATGGACGTGGACCGCGAAGCCTGGCACAACGAGATCGACGACATTGGCCGCTATCTCGATGAATACGGGGACCGCTTGCCGCAGACGCTGAAGAAGCAGTACGAGATTACGAAACAGGCGCTGGGCTGAAATCCGGGTCGCCGCGCGGATCCCTCTTCAGGGGAAGGGGACCACTGCGGCAGTTCAGTCTTCGAGCTGAAACTCGATGGCGTCGCTCGCGCTCGCCTCGGGCAAGCGCCCGAGCCCGATCAGTCCGCGCCCTTTTAGCGTGATCGAATCGCGCCTGACGAAGCTCTCACCGGCCGCCTCAGTTACCACGAACGTACCGTTCGTGCTCTGATCTATCAGCACGAATCGGTTTCGGGCGATTTCAACACGCGCGTGCAGCCGGGAAATGAGATTGCCCTTGACGACGATGTCATTTTCATCCGCGCGGCCAAGATTGAGCGCACGATTGCACTCCGCAAAAACATAGTCCCGACCGAGGTAGCGCAGCCGGATACGACGAGCCCGCGCCTCAGTCCGGGATTCGATTGCAATCGAGGGCAGCATGCTGGTTGCATCCTCCTGCTGCCACATCACCTCGTAGAGTTCGATCGCATCGCTGCGCCCACGTAAGGACGTGACGTCGATGCGACGCGTACAGGACTGCCATTCCCGCGAGAGACGCTGAACCGTTTCTGCGGTGACGACGATCTGCCCCGCCTTCGCCTGACTGGTCATGCGATTGGCGGTGTGCACGGAAGAACCGAATACATCCTTGTTCTCGAGCACAACCGGCCCGAAATGACAGCCAATCCGGATCGCAATGTGCTGGCCCTGCAATGCGAGATCGGGATGTGCGCTGACGTCATGCTGCATTTCGGCGGCCGCATTGGCCGCGTCGTTCGCCGTCGGGAAAATCGCCAGGATTTCATCGCCGATCGTCTTGATCACGGAGCCGCGATTGCGCTCGGTGGAGTGCCGCATGAGCCCGACACAGAGCAGAATCAGGTCGCGTGCCTTATGGTCACCGAGCACCTCATAGAGACGGGTGCTGCCCACGACATCCGCGAACAGGACGGCCACCTCCGTACCCGGATTCGTTGACTGCAAGACGCCTGCAACCGACACGTTCTACCCCAACGGAAGACTGACCGCCCTGATTATACAGATGGAGGCTCAGGCAGCGCGGGAGAAGAGCTGGAGAGACCGGCGCAGGACGTCCGCCGTCGCATCGGCCTGCCGGCCTTGCTCAGCGAGATAGCGCCGCCAGGCCCGAGCGCCCGGAAAACCGGCGTAAAGGCCCAAAACCGGGCGCATCATTGGCCCCAGCCGGTGGCCCCGCGCCTGCATTCGCTCGACATAATCCGCATAGCGTGCAACCACGGCGTCACGTTGAAGGACCAGGCGGTCCCCGGTCCCGAATTCATCATGCAACTCCGCCAGCAGCCACGGCTCATGGTAGGCCGCGCGCCCCAGCATTACGCCATCGAAATGCCCCAGCCACTGCCGTACCAGAGCCCGTGTTGTCAGGCCGCCATTGAGCACGACCTGCAAATGGGGAAAATCACGCTTCAATTGCGCGGCCATCTCGTAGCGCAAGGGTGGAATCTCGCGGTTCTCTTTCGGACTCAATCCGCTCAGAAAGGCAGTGCGCGCGTGAACGACGAACACCGTCACGCCTGCCCGGGCAACTGTCCGCACGAAACGGGCCAGAAACTCGTAGTCATCGCTGCCATTGATGCCGATCCGGCACTTCACGGTGACCGGCACTTTAACCGCGTCAATCATCGCACTCACGCAGTCGGCTACGCGCGGCGGCTCGGCCATCAGGCAGGCCCCGAACCGGCCACTCTGCACCCGGTCGCTGGGGCAGCCAACGTTGAGGTTGACCTCGTCGTAGCCGCGCTGTTCGCCGATCCGGGCCGCCAATGCGAGCACCTCGGGGTCTGAACCGCCGAGTTGCAGCGCCACCGGGTGTTCTGCCTCGTCGAAACCGATGAGTCGCTCGACATCTCCGTGCACCAGCGCCTGCGCCGTGACCATCTCCGTGTATAGCAGCGCACTGGGGCTGAGCAGGCGGTGAAAGTAGCGGCAGTGGCGATCCGTGTAGTCCATCATCGGAGCGACGGACACGGTGCGCGAGGGCAAACTCATATCGCAGCACCCCCGGGCCGCCCTTGCGCGATCGCAGCTGTCTCCTCGACAAGCCACTTCACGACGGCACGCAGTGCCTCGCCCTCCGAGCAACCATCGCTGATCGCCTGCTCGTACGTACGCAATTGACGGTGCGCACTCGTCCCCCGGTCCAGGATCTCGCGCAGTCCATCGATCTCCTCGACGCAGCCGAGGGCTTCGGCGTCCTCTCGCACCAGCTCGATCAACTCCTCCAGCAAGGCCGGAAAATCAACGATCTGTCGACGGCCGAGGTCCAGCAGGCCACTGTCCGTGGAATACCGCATCGCTCGCCAGCGGTTCTCACCGACCAGCAATGCCGAGTAGGTTCGCCAGCGCTGATTGGCACGACGCAATCGATACAGCATCCGGATCAGACACTGGTTCAAAGCTGCAAGCCGTACGGCGTCCTCCAGTGTCGTGCAGCAGTCCATCACGCGGGTCTCGAGGGTCGGAAAGCGCTCGCTCGGTCGCAGGTCCCACCAGATTCTCGAGCGATCCGCGATCACTCGGTTGTCGACCAGGGCCCCGGTGACCCGCTGGTACTCGGCCCAGCTGGTGAAGAACTCAGGCAAACCCGTGCGTGGAACTCCATTGAAGATCCCCAGCCGAAACGACATCAGTCCCGTACGCTCGGCCTCCCAGAACGGCGAACTGCACGACATGGCCAGCAGGTGTGGAAGGAAGTAGCTGAGCTGGTTCATCGTATCGATCCGCAGGTCGTCGTCCTCAATTCCCACGTGCACGTGCAGCCCACAGATCATCATGCGCCGGGCCGCGCCCTGCATTTCCTCGATCAGCGAGATATAACGCTCCCTTTCGGTACGCTTCTGCCCGGCGGTGAGGGAAAACGGGTGGCTCGAGGCGGCCACCGGCGCAAGCCCAAAGCGTCCCGCCTCCTCGATGACGGCTTCCCGCAGCTCGGCGAGCTCCGAGCGCGCCTGCTGAACCGACCGGCAGACCGGCGTGACGACCTCAATCTGGGCCTTCAGCAGTTCCGGAAAGGCCCGTCCATCGGTACGGGACTCCAGGACAGCAAACAACTCCTCGGGTGGCTCGCTGGCAACAGCGCCCGATTCGGCTTCAACGAGGAGGTACTCCTCCTCGAGGCCGAGCGTCAGCGTTGGCTCGCGAGCTGCCACGCGGAGTCCTTACTGAGCGGACGGCGGATTTCGGGGTTACCCAGCATCTCGCGAATCAATCGCGCCAGTATCCGTATCCAGCGCTCCACGCCAGCGGGCGATTCGAGCTGGTCCTGGCGGACTTCAACACAGACATGGGGCAGGCCACCACCCTCCGCGTGGTGGTCAATCGTATAGTCGGATGGGTGCTTGCCGCTGTACGGCTCGTTATCACCGACGTTCACCCCGTCGATCCTTCCCAATCCGGCCATCATGAACTCAGCTGAGCGCCGGTCCTTATCCCAGAGCACGCCGACCTGCCAGGGGCGAAGTTGCCCCTCGACTTCCGGTGTGAAAGTATGAATCGATATCACCAGCGGCACGATCTTCCGTGCCCGCAGCCCACCGAGCATTGCCTCGATGCACTCGTGGTAGGGATCGAAGAAGCAGGCCAGCCGCAACCGTTTGTCATATTCAGAAAGACCCTGATTGCCCGGGATGACCCAGCCACCGCCTTCCTGACGGAACGCTTCCGGGTCATCGGGCAGCCGATTGCAGTCAACGATGAGGCGAGAATAGCCCGCGAGCACGGCCGGCGCATCCAGCGCATTGGACAATCCTCGGGCGAGTTCCCCGGCCCCGATATCCCAGGCGATATGCTGCCAGCTCGGCAATTCCGGCAGGCCAAGACGCTTCAGACCCCTGGGGAATGCCCGGCTTGCATGATCACATACGATCAGTGCGGGCGCGTCGCCATGCTCATGCAGGACGACGAACGGCGGTGGATCGTCGCGGCCAATCAGCGGAAGGCTGATCGGCAGATGGTCTGGATTCATTTGCGACATAGTACGATGGTGACGCGATTCTGCAGATTGTAACGCAGCCACACCGGACAGCCGGCAGTTCTCCCGAATCGGCACCGGTCGCCATTGTCGTCGCGACCCTTGATTGCGACAGCGATCACACCGAAGTCCGAACGGAGCCACCTACCATTGGGCCGGATAGCCCCCCAATCGCGGGGCAAAGGGCACTCAGACAGGGATGGAGCGCATTCTTCCGACCGGGGACACCGCAGAACCGTGCCGCCGTCACCGACCGGGCCCCGGGATGGTGAGCGCAGGGCATCTTTCGCGATGAGCATGCATCCGCTTCTCAAGGAACAGTTCGCTGAAGCCCGAGAGGGAGGCGGACGGCTGAATCTGCGCGATATCATCCGGTCCATCAGCCGTACCTACACGGAGCGGGACGAGGAACGCCGCCGCGTCATTCATTCGATGAAACTGCTGGCGGATGAAACCTCCGCGCTGACCCGCGAGGTGCGCGAGAGCGCCGCCGCACAGCTCCAGGTGATTCTCGATCACGTCAAGGACGCCATTATCACGGTGGACGAGACCGGCAGGATCGAGACACTCAATGCCACCGGAGAACGCATTTTCGGCTATGAGGAAACGGAAGTGTGCGGCCGAACACTGGACCTGCTGATCGCAGACCTGCCGGCACAGCCTGGCCTTTCCGAATCGCTCGAAGATCTCGCGAAGACCCTCGAGAACACGCAGTCTGACCTTGCGCCCCGGGAAACCAAGGGACGCAATCGCAGCGGCGTCCTGTTCGACGCAGAGATTGGCGTCAGCAAAGTGACCATGGGTCAGCGCGAGGTCTACATCGTCTGCCTGCGTGACACGTCCGATCGCAAGTCAGCCGAAGTGGCTATTCGTGAAAGTGAGGCGCGGTACCGGACACTCGTCGAGAATGCGCCGGAAGCCATCGTCGTGCTCGACGTTGACGAAAACCGGTTCGTCGAGTGCAACGACAATGCCGTGCGCTTCTTCAAGATGAGTCGCGAGGCGTTGCTCGCGGCGGGACCAGAGAAGATCAGCCCGCCGGAGCAGGCCGACGGTACGTCTTCGTTCGGCGTTGCGCGCGGACACATCGACAAGGCACTCTCAGGCGGAGCGCCATGCTTTGAATGGTTGCACCGCGACGCGCTCGGACACGACATTCCCTGTGAGGTACGATTAGTACGACTGCCCTCTTCCGCCCAGCGTCTCATTCGCGGCAGCATCACTGACATCACGGAGCGCAAGCGCAGCGAACTTCTCGCCGGCGGCGAGCGCAGGGTGTTCGAGCGAATCACCGGTAATGTCGAACTGCCCGTGACCCTGGAGGCGATCACCGAAACCGCGCACCGCGTCACCCCGGATGCGATCTGCACGATTCGTCTGCTCAATGCCGAGCAAGACCGGCTCCGGCACGTGGCCGGACGTGGCCTGCCCCCTTCCTTGCGCCAGGCCATGGACGGAGCGGAGATCACACCGCGCAGCGGTTCGTGCGCCGCCGCCGTGTACCTGCAGCGACAGGTGATCGTGGCAGAAATCGCGCGCGATGCCTTGTGGGAACACCTGCGGGCACCGGCGCTTGAAGCCGGGCTACGGGCCTGCTGGTCGACGCCCATCCGGTCTTCGGATGGCCGGATACTCGGCACGGTTGCGATTTACTTTCAGGAGCCACGAAGCCCCCTGCGCCGGGATTTTGAACTGATGGCGCGCCTGACCGCACTGGCTGGCATCGCGATCGAGCGCAAGCAGTCAGAGGATGCACTGCGCTTCAGCGAGGCCCGCTACCGCGGCCTGTTCGAAAATGTCATCGAAGGTGTCTACCGGGTTGCCGCGGACGGGCGGCTGGAGTCGGCCAACCCGGCTCTCGTGGAGATGCTTGGCTTCGAGAGCGAAGACGAACTGCGCTCAATTGATTCGACGCGGGACCTGTACGTCAGTCCGTCCGACCGCGATCGCGTCGTCCTCGCTCTTGAGCGAGACGGCCACGTACGCAACGCCGAATATCAGCTGCGCCGACGTGACGGCAGCATCATTACAGTGGTTGAGAACGCCAGGGCGGTGTTCGACGAAGAGCACGCCGTTGCCGGTTACGAAGGCACGATAACCGATATCTCGGAGCGCAAGCTCGCGGAGGCGCGCCTCTACGAGGAAAAGGAGAAGGCTCAGGTTACGCTGCAGTCGATCGGTGACGCCGTCATCACGGCCGACGCGAATGGCCTGATCGAGTACCTCAATCCGGTGGCGGAACAACTGACCGGCTGGACGACCGGGGAAGCGGCCGGACAGCCGGTGGCCGAAGTTTTCCGGGTGGTCAGTGAAACCAGCGGGGAGCAGCTGGACAGCCCGATTCTGCGCTGCCTGCAGCAAGGCGACGTAGTCGAGATGGCAGAGCAGTCCCTGCTGCTGAATCGTAGCGGCCAGGAAGTGGCCATCCAGCATTCCGCTGCTCCGATTAATGACCGGAGTGGCCGCCTGATTGGTGCGGTCATGGTCTTTCACGACGTAAGTCAGGCTCGTCAGCTGCATCGCGCACTTGCTTACCAGGCCTCGCACGATGCGCTGACCGGTCTGATCAACCGACGGGAATTCGAGAGCCGGCTTGTCGAGGCCCTGCAGTCGGCGGCCGCGGACGCGAACATTCGCCACGTGCTGATGTATATCGATCTCGATCAGTTCAAGGTGGTCAACGACACCTGCGGTCACGAAGCAGGGGATCGACTGCTGAAGCAACTCACAAGTGTCGTGCAGACGCGGATCCGGACAACCGATACGCTTGCGCGCCTCGGCGGTGACGAATTTGGCGTGCTGCTCGAGGACTGCAACCTGGAGACTGCACAACGTATCGCCGAAAACCTGCGCCAGGCGATCAGGGACTTCCGGTTCGTCTGGCAGGACCGGGTCATGAACGTCGGCGCGTCGGTCGGGCTCGCAGAGATCATCGATGGCGAAGAATCGCTGGCCAGCGTGATGAGTGCGGCCGATGTGGCCTGCTACTCGGCAAAAGACTCCGGCCGAAACCGGGTACAGACCTACCGACAGGGACGTGCGCCCGAACGTCACCGTGAGATGCAGTGGGTATCGCGTATCAATCGGGCCTGTGAGGAAGATCGACTGAGGCTGGTGTGCCAGCCGATCGTACCGATCCGCAGTGGCATCGCCACGGCAAAGCACTTCGAACTGCTGCTGCGAATGCAGGATGACAATGGCGATCTCATCCAGCCATCGGAGTTCATTCCGTCGGCCGAACGATTCAACCTGATGCCGATGATCGACCGTTGGGTCGTCCAAAAGGCCTGCACGAGTCTGCTTCACAGCCGCCGGGACGAGGGCCGACGACAGCGCTACACACTCGCTGTCAACATATCCGCCACCACGCTGAACGATGAGCGATTCCTGGAGTTCGTCGTCGCACAAATGGCCGCTGCCGATATCACGCCGGGCGCACTGTGTTTTGAATTTACCGAGGCCGCCGCAATGAGCAGCCTCGCTGCGACGACACACTTCGTCACCGAGCTTCGGGCTCGAGGCTGCCAGTTCTCACTCGATGACTTCGGCAGTGGCCTTTCATCTTTTATGTTCCTGAAAAATCTACCGGTCGATTTTCTGAAGATCGACGGCCAGTTTCTGCACAACGTAGCCCACGACCAGATCGACCGGAGCATGGTCGAGGCCATCGCACAGATCGGCCGATCAATGGGCATCGCCACGGTTGCAGAGCGGGTTGATTCCGCGGAGGTACTCGAGCGGCTCGCGGGCCTCGGGATCGAATATGCCCAGGGGCACTATATCTCGGCGCCTCAGCCGGTCGAATTACTCTCCACATTGATCGAGAGCGAACCCCACCATCCCCGACAAACGGCATGATCTAAGCCCGAAGAATGAATACGCCCAGCCGGAGTCATAATTATATTCTTTTGATTCACTGTCCCGATCGACCAGGACTCGTGGCCGCCGTCACCGAGTTGATAGGACGAGTGCAAGGAAATGTTGTCGATCTGGATCAGCACGTTGACACCGAAAAGGGCATCTTCTTTATGCGCATCGAGTGGACGCCAGCAACCGCTGCTTCCGCAGACGAACATTTTCGACGTGCTTTCGAACACGATGTGGCTGAACCATATTCGATGCATTGGCGGCTTGAGCGGCGGGCCCGGCGTCACCGCATTGCTATTTTCGTGTCCCGCTACGGTCATTGCCTATATGACATCCTGTCCCGTTGGCAGTCCGGCGAATGGGAGGTCGATATCCCGCTGATTATCAGCAACCATCTTGATCTCGAGCCCGTCGCCGTAACTTACGGGATTCGCTTTGTACACATACCGGTGACTCAGGCGACCAAGATCGACGCGGAAGAACGCCAATTAAAGCTGCTGAGGAAAGAAAACATCGATCTCGTCATCCTCGCACGATACATGCAAATATTGTCACCGACCTTCGTCAGGGAATTTCCCGACCAACTGATCAACATTCACCATTCATTCTTGCCAGCTTTCGCCGGAGCTCAGCCGTACCACGCGGCTTTTTCGAGAGGCGTCAAGGTAATCGGCGCGACCAGTCATTACGTTACAGCCGACTTGGACGCGGGCCCGATTATTGCTCAGGATGTGGCTGCGGTCAGTCACAAGGATTCCGTACAGGACATGATCAGAAAAGGTCGGGATCTAGAAAAAATAGTGCTCACTCGTGCCGTCTACTCTCACCTCATGCACGAGATTCTGATCTACGATAATCGCACGGTCGTGTTCGGCTAATCGACGTCACGGATTGAACGCTTGCGTTCGTGCTCCTTGAGCGAGCGCTTGCGCAGCCGGATCGAGGCCGGCGTAATCTCCACCAGTTCATCGTCCTCGATAAACTCCATGGCCTGTTCGAGCGTCATTCGAATCGGCGGTGTCAGGATCAGGTTCTCGTCCCGCCCGGCCGCCCGTACGTTACTGAGTTTTTTTGCCTTCAGCGGGTTTACGACAAGGTCACTGTCACGGCTGTGCAAGCCGACGATCTGCCCTTCGTAAACTTCGTCGCCCGGCCCGACCATCAGTCGCCCCCGCTCCTGCAGATTGAACAGTGCATAGGCGAGCACAGTCCCCTTGCCGTTAGCGATCATCACGCCGTTGGGCCGCTCCGCGATCGCGCGATCGAGCATCGGAGCGTAATGATCGAATACATGGAACAGCAGTCCGAGACCCGAGGTGATGGTGCGGAACTCGGTCTGAAAGCCAATCAGTCCTCGCGCCGGTATAACGTAGTCCAGGCGCACGCGCCCCTTGCCGTCGGGATGCATGGCCTGAAGTTGTCCGCCACGACTGCCCAGGGCAGTCATGACGCCGCCCTGGCTGCTGTCCTCGACATCGACGGCTAGCAACTCGTAGGGCTCGCAGGTTTCGCCGTCAATCTCCCGGGTCACCACCCGTGGCCGGGACACCGCGATCTCGTAGCCCTCGCGGCGCATGTTCTCAAGCAGCACACCGAGGTGCATCTCCCCCCGGCCGAAGACATTGAATTTGTCGGGGTCGTCAGTCTCTTCAATACGCAACGCAACGTTGGTCAGCGCCTCACGCAACAGGCGCTCGCGGATCTGCCGGCTGGTGAGGTACTTGCCCTCGCGCCCGGCAAACGGCGATGTGTTCACCTCGAAGGTCATGCCAATCGTGGGTTCATCGACAACCAGCGCCGGAAGGGCCTCGGGCCGGGCCGGATCGCAAAGCGTATCCGAGATCGCGGGGCGTTCGATCCCTGCGAACGCGACGATATCGCCGGCCGCGGCCTCCTCAATCTCGACCCGCTCGAGTCCCAGAAAGCCGAGCACCTGGATGACGCGTTCCTGCCGAACACCGCCATCCCGATCGATAACGTCGACATTCATGTTTCGGCGGATGGTGCCGCGCTTGATTCGGCCGATACCGATTGCGCCCACGTAGCTCGAGTAATCCAGCTGTGAGACCTGCAGCTGCAGAGGACCGCTGGGGTCGACGTCCGGTGGCGGGCAATGCTGGACGATGGCTTCAAAGAGCTCCTTCATGTCGCCACCACGATGGCCCGGGTCGTGAGTCGCGAACCCCTCGATCGCCGAGGTGTAAATGACCGGGAAGTCGAGCTGCGCTTCGGTGGCGCCCAGCCGGTCGAACAGGTCGAACGTCTGATCGAGAACCCAGTTCGGTCGCGCTTCCGGCCGATCGATCTTGTTGATGACCACGATAGGCCGCAGACCGTGCGAAAAGGCCTTCTGGGTGACGAAGCGGGTCTGTGGCATCGGACCATCGACGGCATCGACCAGCAGCAGCACTGAGTCGACCATTGACAGAACGCGCTCAACCTCGCCGCCGAAATCGGCATGCCCGGGAGTGTCGACGATGTTGATGCGGTAATCGCCCCAGCGAATCGCCGTGTTCTTGGCAAGGATGGTGATGCCCCGCTCGCGTTCGAGCGCGTTGGAGTCCATGACGCGATCGGTCACACCCTTGCGTTCATCCAGTGTGCCGGACTGTCGCAGCAGCTGGTCGACCAGGGTCGTCTTGCCGTGGTCGACGTGCGCAATGATGGCCACGTTGCGGAGATTCAGCCTGGGATGAACGGTCAAGGTGCGCGCTCGACAGGAAAAAGGGCGCGGAGTATAGCCTGCCCGAACGAAAGAGGGGTGGCCGAAGCCACCCCTCCACTATCGAGCGCGTCCTGCGCGGCTACTCAATACCAACGATGAACGGCACTTCAAAAGTGGTGCTCGCCGCATTGACACGCACCTTGCCGAGCACCGAGCGACCCAGGCCGCCTACAAAGATGCCGTCTTCCTGAGCGGTGACCGTCCAGCGCAGCCTGTAGCTGACCAGCGAACGACTGAGCATGGCGCCGAGCGAACCATACAACGGGATCAGTTGCTCGGCGTTCGCGGCATACAGGAAAACGCCGTTTCCACCTCGAGCCAGTTCACCAAGTGCTTCGAAATTTACGTCGGCGGAAAGCCCGATCGTGAACAGGTCGACGTTGCTGGCCAGGGCCTGGGCCACAACGCGCTGACGCTTGTCCCGGCAGACATTGGGCCCCCCGCACTCGGAGTCGTCACCGTCGGTGAAAATGACGATGGCGTTTCGTTTACCCGCGGGCGCAGTCGCGGCCACTCTTTCAATCAGGCCCAACGTGAACGCTGGATCGTTCTTGGGGTCAGCCGGCTCAGGATACAGTGAGCGGTAAAGCGGCGTGTCACCAGATGCCTGATTCCTGAGCGTTTCCAGTTCGTCAAAATAGCTCGATCCGTTGTCGGTGAACGGATCAAACGTCGTCAAGGGCAGTTCCGGGATGAGGGCCAGTTGCGTATCGTTGTCCTCGGCAAAGGCCGCCAGAAGCACGGCGTCGCCGTTTCCGGGACGAACCGACTCGACGAAGGCTTTCGCCGAGACCAGCCGTGCGCCGGTCGGATCCGTCGCGTTGACGCTGCCACTCTGGTCGAGCATCAGCGCCGCAGCGTAGTCCGTCTCCTGCTGCGCAGGGACCTGCTCCCAGTCTTCCGGCATGGCGGTGGTCACCGTGTAAGGCACGTCGCGTTTCGCATCGCCGCTGAAACGAACACATTCCGACATGAAAGTGTCGTTATCCGGAATACTTGGCGTGCAGCTCGGGAGCGAGAAGGCCCCGCCATTGAGCCCCTCAATCCCCTGGGAGTCCTGGTCGACGACGATCACGGTGACATCGAAGGTGAGGCTGCGACCATCGGCGCTCGGGACGCCGACGACTTCGGTCGTAAAGACCCCGCCCGCGGCGGTCTTGATGCGTCCCAGGGTGACGGCAAGCGTAGCTCGCTCATTAGCAACAATGGTTACATTGCGATTGGCCGTTGCAAAAGTGTCCTGGACAACCGTCACGGCCGCATCGCCGATCGGAATACCGCTTAGCAATACCTTGCCTGTTGCGTCGGTTACGCCAACGGTTTCATCGGCCCCGACGGTCGCGGTGACGGTGGCGCCCTGCACCGGTGTGCTGAACTCCTCAGTGACTGTCACCTCGAGTTCACCGGTTGCCTGCTGCACGCTGATCGTTCGCGTTGAGGTCCGCCTCCCCCCGTCATTGTCGGTCACCGTCAATACCGCTGCATAACTGCCCGCCGACTGATACGTGTGACTGACCGTGCGGCCAGTACCGCTGCTGCCGTCGGCAAAATTCCAGGCATAGCTGGCTATGGATCCGTCAGGATCGCTGGAAGCCGACGCGTCGAAGGCAACCAGAAGGGGTGCGTCACCGGATTGCGGAGTGGCCGTGAAGGACGCAATCGGCAGGCTGTTACCGCCACCGCTGCTGCCGCCACCACTGCCTCCGCCACAGGCCACGAGGCCCGCGGCAAGAGCGCCGACCACTACCAGACGGCCCAGCCGTCGAATCGTGCTCATCCCTGCGCCCCGATCCAGGCGAAAACCGAGCCAACTGACTTCCATAATGTCTCCACTCCGTAATCTCTCGTCGTGCTGCTAGCGTAACGACCAGTCACTGTAATGCTGCGGGCCGGTTCACCCTTTTGCCGCGCTGCGTGGGTCAGGACCAGCGACCCGGCCACGCATTGTGCACAAATTAGTCACTGGCGCAGCAAAATTGACATAATCGAGCCGCTTTCTCTGGTCAATTTGCGTCAGCCGATTCCTCTGCCTTCATCGGGTGTATGGGTTGCCCCGTTGCATCCCGCGGCGCCTCTGACCTGGCTTGTTCGACAGGCGCCCCGACCACGACGGGCACCGAGAACACGCGCGCTTCCGTCTGCACGGCCGTGATCATCTGTGCCGATACCGTCAGGTAGTAAAGCCCGGCAGTCGCCGCCTGGATCAGCGAAGTCGTCCGATACCGTTCGCCGGCCTGCACGCCGGCAAATGAATGGCTGGCTCCACCGGCAACTGTTAATCCTTCCACGCCAGTCACCTCGATACGTAACTCATCTGCCGCAAGACGAGGCGCGAAAGAAAGTGCCACCTCGAAAGCCTCCCCTGGCTCGGGACGCGCCATGATTTCGTATTTCAGGTCGATCGCGGCCGATGCCTTGCCACTGACCAGCGCCTCGGCCATGGTCGACTCGTCGACCTCCGGCTTCGCCGGAGTCTCGACCGCTTGCTCCGTCCCGACCGGCACCTGAACCTGCACCGGCGCGTCCGAGGAAGCTGCCTGTCCACCCTGTTCCTCGCTGCCGCCGCAGCCGGTCATAAGGCCGGCGAGTATGGCCATCGTGAAACACCATGTACACAGTTTGCTCATAAGAATCACCTGGCCCTCACCCGGTTACCTGAATGTCCATGCAGGTGCGCGCCGCACCTGGATCGACGAGATGGTTGTAATCGAATACTTCGAGTACGTAGTCCCCAGCCCCGACCAGCTCATTATAGCGCTCGATATTCTTTGGCTCTGTGCAACCGATTTGTGCGTCAGGACCACTGCAGTCGGAAACGGTCCGGAAAAACGTCGAAAACAGCACCAGGTCCGGGTCCGGATCTGCGCTGCTGGTGGCTGTCACCTGCACTTCAATGATCCGTTCGGTGGGCACCGAGAACTTCAGCAGGCGCCGATTGCCAATCTTGTTGTTGATGCCCGCATCGACGTTGCTACAGACGGTTTTCGGGCTATTGTCGTTCAGAAACAAGTCTGTATACAGCGGTAACACGTCATCAACGCCGCCGCTGCCCGTCTCGGTGGACCCGAAGCGGTCCATTCCGACCGCAACGATGCCCTGCGCCGCGACCAGTTGATCCACCGAGTCGACGGGAACGCCCGCGCGCTGCTTCAGCCCTACAATGAACGGGAACAGACTGCTGAGCGGCTGGCCGTCGCGCATCTCGTTGCGCAGGACGTCGAACATCGGCGCGTAACCTGCGGACACCGCATCACCGGTTTCGTTCTCGGAGTCAAAGATATCCCAGACGATGGAATGGACCGACCCTTCGTTGTACCAGCCGGCCTGGAACACCGAGTTCCTCTCGAAGTCGAAAAAGACCAGATCCTCTCGCTGAGCAGCTCCGCCAGAATCACGGTACACGGGATCCGCCAGGACCATCCCAGAAAAGGCATTCGCGAATCCTTCGCTGAACGACAACCTCAGGTCCAGCTTCTCGCCCACCGCGTGCGATCCGCCCGGCGAATCGAAACGGAACAGGTTTGCTTCGAGGTAGTGATGAAACTCGTGCGCGAGGATGTGCTGGTCATACTCGTCCGTATCCGCGCCGTCCTGTCCCAGCACGTAGATACCTTCCGGGGACGATGGAGTGCCCGACCAGTACAGGGTGGTGCGGATATTCCCGTTGTCAGGATCCCAGGTGCCGGACGAACGGTTGTCGACGCTCCAGAAGACTGACAGCGCCGGGAAGTTCGCGAGGTCCGGGGCGTTGGCCGCGACGAACTGCACCGCACTATAGAGAGTATCGAGGATCGCAAAAGGCGCAGCCGCCCGAACCCCGGTGTAACGGGTACCGCCCGACGCGGGCCAGCCGGAGGCGGCATTCAGGTTGCGGACCTGATCGGTCTCCGCCGTATCGAGAACCGACCCGTCGAGCACATAGAGTGCATCGCCGGCCGTATTGTCCATGACGCGGAGATTCCAGCCGCGCGGTCCCGTGTTCACGCTCTGGGCCCGCACCCGGATAAACAGGTCCGTGTTGACCGGGACGTTGAATGAATATTTGCCGTCAGTATCAGTCACCGTGGAGGCTGCAATCGATTGATCCACGCGGACCGCCTGGATGCTGACCTGACGCGCCGGTGCCCGGTACGTCGCAGCGTAGTCCAGGCCCCCTCCGGGCAGTGCGCTGAACGGAACCCGGTCAAAGGTGACACGGCCGCTGACGACGACCGACTCCGGTGGCGGTTCATTGCTGACCGTCACTGTTTTCGCGAAACTTGCAGACGCGCCCTGGTCGTCGAGAACGGTCAACCGGACCTCGAAAACGCCCGTCTGATCGAAGGTATGAGTCAGGCTTGCGCCGCTGCCCGCGGGCGAGCCGTCGCCAAAATCCCACCGATAACTCGAGATTGCGCCATCCGGATCATCGGACGCCGAAGCATCCAGCGACACAATCAGCGGCGCCGCCCCCCGCGCCGGCGTCGCCGTGAACGCGGCGGTTGGCGGCAGATTCAGGTTGCCCCCATCACCAGCGCCGCCGCCACTGCAGGCAGCGAGCAGCAGCAAACAGCCTGAAACGGCCACGCTGAGCCACTGATTGAAAGACTTTTTATCCTTTACCCACATAAACTTGCAATGAACTTGAGACTAACTGGATGAAGTCGAGACGAAAAGTCAGAGGGTGCTTTTCCTGGGCGCCACCCGGCCACTTCCGTACTGTCTCGTCACGCTTCGTCAGAAATCGACACCCAGATCCAGGGGAGGTTCGGTGACCGCAGCCAATTGTTCGCGAAGATCGAGGACGTGCTGTTCCCAGTACCTGTTTTCACTAAACCACGGAAACGCGAGCGGAAACGCAGGATCTTCCCAGCGCCTGGCGAGCCAGGCCGCGTAGTGGATTATGCGCAAAGTCCGCAGCGGCTCGATGAGACGCCGTTCGGAAAAGTCGAAGTCCACGAACTGGCGGTAGCCCTCCAGCAGATCAGCCAGCTGTTCGCCCATCTCCGATGGCGAGCCAGCCAGCAGCATCCAGAGGTCCTGGATGGCCGGACCTGTCAGGCAATCGTCCAGGTCGACAAAATGAGGACCATCATCGGTCCACAGAACGTTGCCCCGATGGCAGTCCCCGTGCAGGCGCAACCAGCGTACAGACTGTGCCTCATCGAATCGCTGCGCAACGACGTCGAGAAGATCGTCGGTCAGCGTCCTGTAGGCCTCTTCGAGGTGTGCCGGTATCCAGCCGCGTTCGAGCAGATAGTCTGCCGAGTCTCGCCCGAAGATGGCCCAGTCCATTTCCGGCCTGTGCACGAAGCCCTTGCGATGGCCCTGGGCATGAATTCGACCGAGGAATCGGCCCATCCAGACGCGCTCCGCGGTCGTCGACAACTCCGGCCATCGACCACCCTGGCGCGGATAGGCCGCATAGCGGAATCCCTCGTACTCGTGCAGTGAGGGCCCCCCACTGCACAGCGGGGCTACGACGGGTATTTCCGCCCCGGCCAGCTCCAGTGCGAATTCGTGCTCTTCGATGATGGATTCGGAACTCCAGCGGTCAGGCCGATAAAACTTGACCACCAGCGGGGCCTCATCGTCGAGCCCCACCTGGTAGACCCTGTTTTCATAGCTGTTCAATGCAAGGATTCGCCCGTCGCTGCGATGCCCGAGCGCCTCTGTGGCTTCAATCACGACGTCGGGGGTCAGTCGATCGAAAGGATGCAGCGCCATCCGGATAGTCTAAGCGGGTTCTGGGACGCATATCTCATTCGCGGCCTTCCTTGCCCCCCACGGCACCGTCTAGGATGCGTCGTCATGAAGACGATCCTCGTAACCGGCGGTGCCGGGTATATAGGCAGTCACGTCCTACGCCAGCTCGCCGAGCGAGGTGAACGCGTGGTTGTACTCGACAATCTGTCGACCGGATTCCGGAGCGCTGTCCTGGACACTCCCCTGGTGGTTGGCGATACCGGTGACCCTTCAATCGTCCGTCAGACGCTCCGGGATTACGATGTCGACACGGTCATGCATTTCGCGGCCAACACCGTGGTGCCGGAGTCGGTCGCCGACCCACTGAAGTATTACGGCAACAATACCTGCGCGACCCGGAACCTGCTGCAATGCTGCTCGCAGTCAGGGGTCAAGCAGTTCGTCTTCTCGTCAACCGCCGCCGTCTATGGCATTCCTGAGACGGGACTGGCCAGTGAGGAGACGCCGACGTCGCCTATTAATCCCTATGGAAGATCCAAGCTGATGAGCGAATGGATGCTGCGTGATCTTTCCGTGGCCAGCCCGCTCCGGCACGTCATTCTCCGCTATTTCAACGTCGGCGGCAGCGACCCCGGTGGTCGAATCGGCCACAGCGCACCCGGCGCCACGCTGCTGGTCAAGGTCGCGTGCCAGCACGCCGTTGGGGCAAGACCGGGCATCTCGATTTTCGGCACAGATTACCCAACACCGGATGGAACCGGCGTGCGCGACTATATCCATGTCGAAGACCTGGCCAGCGCGCACCTGCAGGCGCTCGACTACCTGCGGGGGAACGGCGAATCAACCACCTTGAACTGTGGCTATGGCCATGGCTTCAGCGTTCGAGATGTGCTTCAGATGGTAGAGCGCATCAAGGGAAGTCCGCTGTCGATCAGCGAGCAACCGCGCAGGGCGGGTGATCCGCCTTCGCTCGTAGCTGTCGCTGAGCAAATCCGCGAGGTGCTGGGCTGGACGCCCCGATTCGATGACCTCGAGGTGATCGTCAGAACACAGTTCGAGTGGGAAAAGATCCTGCTTCAGCACCCTGAACTGCAGCGATGACCGTCAGGATTCGGGCGGCGGCAGCGTCCAAAAATGAAAAGGCCCCGCCGCAAGGCGGGGCCCGATCGTTGTAGCTATCGAGCAGCGAATCAGGCAATCAGCCGCGCCGCTTCCGGCTTCGAATAACGAAGCCGACCCCGAGCAGCCCAAGACTCAGCAAGACCAGTGTACCAGGCTCCGGAACGCCGACGATCGACTCGACGAGCACGACAAAATCCGCGTAGTCGTTCACGCTGCCAATCGGTGCCGCTTCCCAGGCAAGCAGGAACTCGTTCGGCACGAACAGACCAGCCGCGTTATTGCCAATCTGCAGCGTGTCCTGACTATTGCCCTGATAGGCAATGACGTGGTGCTCATCGTTATTCAGGTTCGGCTGGGAGAACCAGGTGGTCTCGCCCACGGTCAGGAAAAAGCCGAACTTGTTGTTGGCAAAATCGACGCCCGTGTCCTGGAAGTTGAGGAAAACACTTCCATCGAGCTTAATCGAAACGGCGATCTGGTCACCCGCCATGTTCCCGGCCGAGAAAAAAGTCACGCGCCGTTCGGCATTGTTGACGTCGTAAATGCCAAAGGCCGCGGCCGAACTATCGGCCGCACTCGCATCAGCCGCAAGCGTGTTGAAAACGCTCGCGTCGTCAACGGCAACCACGAAGGTGGAAATCGAACCGCCGCTGGCGGTAATGCTCCACTCCTTGTTGCGCAGGTACTGATCACCCTGAATGTCGATCGTCGAATCACCAACGGTAATGGCTTCAATCGTATCGGCCAGCGCGCTGCCGTCCACAATAATGGGCATTGCATTCGCTGAATGGTTGAAGGCCAGGGCCGCGAGCGCGGCAGAGGCCAGAATTGCTTTTGTTCTCACTTTCTCTCCAGTGGGTTCTTCGACTCGCCGCGTTTCCGTGCGCAACACGGCAACACAACAGGTGGTGCGCGCAGAAGACTTGTGCAATCGGCGTGCCATCTCATGAGCAGCGGCCACCCAGCCACGCAGGCGCATTTTTTAGTTATGACAAATCAATATGTTATGTAGGAATCCTCATGGGAAAGACATCAACCGCATTTGTGCGCCGGGGGCCGGGCAGTTTCGTACCTGTCAATTGGAACGACGGATTTACCCTGCCCCTACCTGGCGCAGGAGGTGCGAAGCCGCGTAACACATTGTATTAATGAAAGTTAAATGCCGAGGATGCGACCCGGTGGCTGTAAACTGACTCGACACTAAAACTTTCGAACCGGAATTACCGCGTTGCGCCTTCCCCGTCCCAGGTCCCTGAGTGGACTCATTGTCCTCGGCTTCCTGCTGGTCTCGCTGCCCCTGCTGGCCGGCGTGGTCAGCGCCGCTTTGCAGATGACCCGGCTGTCCCAATCCAGTGAACGTCTGGTCATCCACGGCGTGCAGGGAACGCAATACAGCCAGGCACTGCTGCAAAGGATTGCGGCCATGGAGCGAAGCGCCCGCTTGTACCAGGTCATGGGCAAACCGGAACTGCTGGCCGTTTTCGATGAGAACCTCGAACGCCTGCAGTCGATCCTGGACGGAATAGAAGCTCTGCCCGGCGAGGATGCTCCCACCCGTCTGAGCCAATCGATCCGCCTGACCGCGGAAAGCATCTCGCAGGCCCTGACCAACGGTAGCCAGACCTCGATCGAGACGTCGCTGGGTGAATTCGCCCGACTCTCCGATGCCGCCGGCGAACTGTCCATGCTGGCCAGCCGTCAAATTGACCAGGAACTTCGCGCAGTCCAGCAGGAGACGGAAAGAGTACGCCGCCGCCTTATCCTGCAGACGGCGGCGCTGGTACCGATCAGTCTTGCGCTGGCCATCGCTTTTGGCCTTCTGCTGAGACGCCCGATGAGCGACATCGACTCAGCGATCCGGGAACTTGGCCATGGGCGCCTCGAAACGCCAGTTCATGTGCGCGGCCCCAGCGACCTTCGTGCCCTGGGCGAACAGATTGAATGGCTGCGGCTGCGTCTTCAGGAGGTCACCGAGGAGCGCGAGCGCTTTCTGCGCCATATGTCGCACGAGCTTAAGACGCCACTGGCGACGCTGCGCGAGGGCTCTGAGTTGTTGCTGGATGGCTCGGTCGGGGCTTTGTCCCGTGAACAACGGGAAGTCGCCGATATTGTGCGCGAAAACTGCCTCCGGCTGCAGCGACTCATTGAGAACCTGCTGTCGTATACAGCCTGGCAGGCTCATGCCGGAGAATTGAGCGTCACGCGCTTCTCGCTGGACCGCCTCGCCCGGTCGGTCGTCGACAGTCATCGACTCGCGCTCGCGACGGCCCGGCTGGAACTCAGATACGAGGTTGATCAATTCGAGATCGAAGCCGATTATGGAAAACTGAAGCTGGTCCTCGACAATCTGTTCTCGAACGCGATCAAGTTCTCGCCGGACGGGTCACAGCTGGCTGTGAGCGCCCGGCTGGAGCCGGCCAACCGGTGCGTTATCGAGATCGCTGACTCCGGTCCCGGCGTGACCGACGAAGACCGCCCGCGCATTTTCGAGGCTTTCTATCAGGGCGAAGCGTCTTCCGGCGGCTATCTCCGCGGCACTGGTATTGGCCTGTCGATCGTCAAGGAGTTTGTGACCGCACACGGTGGGAGCGTCGAGCTCATCGCCGACGACCAGCCCGGCGCACTTTTCCGCATCGACCTTCCCCAAAAACAGCCGGATGGCCGTCGGGATCCCTTACAAAACGTAACCGCAGCTTGAACAATAGTATTACTAGTCATTGTTTTATATATCTTTTTTTATTGTGGCACGATAATTGCTTTATCTGCCTCCAAGGCGGGCATCAGTTCGTCTTACAGAAAGACTCCAATGACGAGGAATAGAAAAATGGACATTAAAAAGATTTTGGTTGGCGTGACGGCAGTCGCAGGCCTCGGTTTTGCTGTGCAGTCGGCCAATGCCGCAACAATCTGTTCGGGCTGTGAAGTCATCGACGCGGTGGCTGGCACGTACATCGGACAGTACAACCCGGACATGTTTGATAACGGCACGTTTAATCATACTGACATTCAGGCGGATGTCGGCCAGGGCACGCCGTTCAATGACTTCCTGGTCTTCGATCTGGACCCCGCCGGTACCGGGTTCGATTTCCGCTGACTTCACGCGCTTCACGGGTATCAGGGACTTCATGGGCGCGTTGTGGTCGGACGGTGGCAGCACCTGTGACGCTGCGGCCACCCCACTGCCGGGCAGCTGCTCCGCCATCGTTCCGGGAACGAAGCTGTACGAGGTGAGTGCCTCGCAGGACCGTTGGGAAATCATCGCCCGCGGCCTTGTCGCCGGTCGTTATATCATCCAGATTACCGGCACCACGCGGGACTCAGGGCCGAGCTCCTACTCGGGCCAGCTCTCCTTCGTTCCTGAGCCGGGCACGCTGGCTCTTCTGAGCCTGGGTCTGCTGGGTGTTGGCGCGACGGCCCGTCGCCGCAGCCGATAAACGATCAGACTCGTCGAAAGTAGAGTCTTTCTACTGGAGCGGCGACCGCAAGGTCGCCGCTCTTTCTATTTGCGGCTCCCATAGGGAAGGCGGCATACAGGCTCGTTATCTCCTGAACCCTCTGTACTGTGATTGCGGTTGGCGCGGTAACATAGACGGCGATGAACCTGGATATCACCCGACCTGCCGCTGGCCTGCTGCACGCCTCGATGGCTGTCACCGCCGTTTTTTGTCTCACGGCCTGCGACACACTGCCAGCCCATGCCCCGATGGCCGAGGCAGGATCGACCGCCAGTGCGCCTCATCCGGCAGAGCCGGAACTCAGTCACTATTTCTCGTTGCTTGATCGTCTTGCAGCCAGCGACGCCACTGTCGAGGCAGACCTGATCCAGCAGTTGTATCTTGCGGCGCGGGATACGGGCTCAGTCGCCGCAACGCTCGATTACGCCCTTGCCCTGGGCAGCCCCTATTACACAAAGTCCGATCCCGCCGAAGCAAGCAATCTGCTGCTCGGCACATTGACCGGCGATTCAGCCTTGAGCGCTGACCAGCGCAGCCTCGCGAAAGTATTTCAGCGCGAATACGCGACACGAGCCGAACTCGAGGAAAACCTTTCTCGACAGTCAAGCGCAATCGAGCACCAGCAGGCTTCGGCTGAGACGGCCGCCATGGAAAAGGTGCAGACACTCAGCGCCGAAAACGAGCGCCTTACGCGAGAGCGGGACGAATTGCAGAAGAAGCTCGATGCCATCGCCGAGATCGAGCGCTCGCTGATTGAGCGTGAACCCGAGGCCAGTACGCCACCGGTACCGCCATGAGCCGGCCGCGAAAAGGGCGGGCCGCGAGGATCATGGTCGTCGATGACGACCCTGGATTGTTGCGCCTGCTGACCATCCGCCTGCGAGCGGCTCATTATGACGTCGAACCAGTACCCAGCGCCCGCGCAGCGCTCGATTCCTGCAGCATAGGCCGCCCTGATCTTGTGCTGACCGACCTTCGGATGGCCGATATGGACGGCATCGGGTTGCTCAAAGAACTTCAAAGCCGTTGGCCGGGTCTCGGAGTCATTATGCTGACTGCTCACGGCACGATCCCCGATGCCGTCAAAGCCACCCAGTCAGGCGCGTTCTCATTCCTCACCAAGCCGGTTGAGAAGGAGCAGTTGCTGGAGGAAGTTCGCCGGGCCCTCAGTGCGTCGGGCTTCGCCGAGGTGAGCGACGATCCAGACTATGCCTTCGTGACCCGAAGCCCGGTGCTCGAGAGTTGCCTCGCGAAAGCACGGTTGCTGTCCACAACCGACTCAGCCGTGCTGGTCTCCGGTGAGCCCGGAACCGGTAAGGAATTTATCGCGAGATCCATACATCGATCCAGCAGACGGGGCGATCGCGCACTGGTCGCTGTGGATTGCAGCGCTATCGACGAGTCCTCCGGTCATTTGTCGCTGCTCCGCGAAATCCAGAATGCGCAGGATGGGACCTTGCTCCTGCTGCATGTAGGAGACCTGCCTTTTGCCCAGCAGGACTGGCTTAGCGCCGCCCTGTCATCAGATGTCGATGACCGCGCCAGGGCCGGCCTGCAACAGGGCCAGAATGTCCGACTGATGACCACGAGTGAGCAGCGACTCGAAAAGCTGATTGAATCCCAGGGTTTTTCCAGCGACCTTGTGCACCGCCTTGGCGGCGTCTCGATAGAAATGCCTTCGCTCGCCAAGCGCCGCGAAGACATTCCATTGCTCGTATCGAGATTCCTGGACGAGGTCGCAATCGAATTCGGGCAGAACCGCAAGAATCTGTCGCCGGAGGCCCTTGAACTCGTTGCAGCAACGCGATGGCCCGGCAATGTGCGTGAACTGCGCCAGGTCATCCGGGAAGTGGCAGCAATGACCACCGGCCCCATTATTCCTGATGAGTTGATACGGCAGTCGATCGGGCATACGTCCACCCTGCCCTCGTTTGACGAAGCCCGCGATGAATTCACCCGAACCTATCTCATCCAGCTTCTGAGAATCACGGAAGGCAATGTCTCGCAGGCAGCCCGGCTGGCGAAACGCAATCGCACCGATTTCTACAAGTTGATGACTCGTCACACTATTTCGCCGGACGATTTCAAGGACAGAAATGACGGGAAGCTAATTCTCATGGCTGAGACGTAAGTCTCACCGGAGTATGGCGAAAGCGGCGAAACTCTTTCTGTTTCTACTTGCCAACAATCAGATGAAATCAAATCCGGCTCTTCCAGCACCTGGCTGCGCTAGGTCTTCTTGCCGCATCAGGCTCCATTTGCCCCGCGGGCGCAGCAACCGAGTGCTCGGTTGGAACGGCCGAGCGCGCTCGATGGTCGCCCTCGCCATATGACTCTAAGCGACACGTAATCAGAGTGGGACCGGGCAAGCCATTCCGAGTGCCGTCCGAGGCAGCCGCCATAGCGCGACCGGGAGATATTATCGAGATTGAAGCCGGCGAATACGTGGATAGCGCGGTATGGAAGCAGGATGAAATCCTGATTCCGGCGTCAATGGGCGTCCGCACCTGAAGGCCGGCCCGTCCCTTGCGCAGGGTAAGGCGATCTGGGTAATCAACGGACGTAATGTCGTGGTCGAAAACCTTGAGTTCTCAGGCGCTCGTGTAAGCCATCGCAATGGCGCAGGAATACGCGCTCAGGGCCGCGGGCTGACCGTCCGGGCATCGTACTTTCACGATAATGAGAATGGGATATTGACGAGCCACAATGATGATGGCTGGCTGGTCGTGGAATACACGGAATTTGCGAACAATGGCGCGGGCGACGGTCTCTCGCACAATATCTATGTCGGTCGCCTCGGACGATTTGAGCTCAGATACTCATATTCACACGGCGCATTGAGAGGGCATCTGGTGAAGAGTCGTGCTGCCCGGAACATCATCGAATACAACATTCTCGCAGACGATTCGAAGGGCACGGCCAGCTACGAACTGGATATTCCCAATGGTGGGGATGCTCTGATTCGCGGAAATCTGATCGTGCAGAGCCCAGTCAGCCCAAACAGAGGCATTATCAGCTACGGCGCTGGGCACAAGAAGGGACTGTTCCCCGGCCAAATGGTCCTCGCTTTCAATACGCTGATCAACAAAGCAGGTCGAGGACCGTTCATTACGAATCATTCCCCGGAGCCGGTTCTGTCGATTAATAACGTGCTTTCCGAAAGCGCAGCCCCCACCACGAAGGGCTTGATTCAAAGCCACGGCGATCACATCGTCCCGCGAGCCTCTTTTGTGAATTTTTCGAAAGATGACTTCAGGCTTACGACGAAAGCCGGGCTGGCGGGCGCCGCACTATCGGACGCCTCATTATTGTCTCCCGACATGATCCCGCAGTTCGAACCGAGCGGTCCTATAGAGGGCTCCCCGCGAAGCGGGGAAGATCCCGGCGCGTTCGCAGAATGCGTGCAGGCCGTCGTCACTGGCGATCGGTGACAGGCCCTAGAGACTACACATGCAAAACATTGGAAACAGAACGGCCCTCGGTGCTGCGTGGGCCCTTTTGTACAAGCTGGTTGAGCGCGGCCTGGGATTGATCAGCACATTGATACTGGTTCGTCTGCTTTCTCCTGACGATTTTGGCCTGATTGCCGTTGCAACGGCGATTGTCGCACTTCTCGATATTTTGAAATACTTCGGCTTTGACGCCGCGCTCATCCAATTGCGAGACGCACAGAAAGTACACTTTGATACCGCATGGACCTTCGCTGCGATCCTCGGGCTCGCGACGGGCTTTCTGCTGTTAATACTTGCCGCTCCCATTGCTGATTTCTACGACGACGCGAGACTTAAGAACGTCCTTCTGGCGCTCGCGCTTGCTGCAATACTGAACGGGTTCGAGAGTAATGGTCCGGTCGCTTTCCGAAAGGAACTTCAGTGGCGAGAGGACTTCATCTTCCAGTCGACCCGCAAAATGGCGGCTGTTATCCTTACTATTCCGCTCGCCTTTCTCTGGCGAGACTATTGGGCACTGGTCGTTGGCATCGTTGGCGGACGATTGGCCTCACTGATTGTCAGCTACGTTATCACACCACACAGGCCTCGATTTACGCTGGTGGGGCGCACCGCTCTCTGGTCGTTTTCAAAGTGGATGTTGGTTACCAACTTGATGGTGTTCGTTAGGCAGCGCCTGCCTAATCTTGTCATTGGAAAAGTTTCCTCGACCGCAGCCGTCGGGTACTTTCAGGTAGCCCGAGAGGTGACCCGGCTCCCGACAACTGAACTCTCCGTTCCGATCAATCGAGCCGCCTTTCCTGCCTATTCGAAAATTGCCGGCAATTTGCCCAGACTCAGGGCCGGCTTCCTGAAGTTGACCAGCGCCGTCGCAGTTGCGGTAATGCCGGCCGGAGTAGGTGTCGCGCTGACCGCAGATTTGATCGTCCGAATCTTTCTGGGTGAGAAATGGCTGCCAGCCGTTCCAGCATTCCAGGTGCTTGGCGTGTATGGAGCCATCGCAGCCTTGCAGTCAAACAGCCAGGCGCTGTATTTCGCCGTGGGCCGACCAAAGCTTCAGGCGCTGATGCTTGGCATCTTTGTTTCGGTTCTTCTCGCCCTGGTCTTTACGCTGACCCCTCGGTACGGGCACGTGGGCGCCGCATGGGCCTACCTCATCGCTGCGCTGGTCGCTGTTCCGATTGATCTGTCTACTTTGTGCCGGTGTGTAGAGGCGCCGCGCTCATCGATGGTGAAGGCGCTGTGGCGACCAATCGCGGCCACAATATCGATGGCTGCTGCTCTTCTGTTGACGCGCTCTTGGTTCGACACGCCGCAAAACACGGCCAATGCCGCTTTGCAGCTGTCCATCCTGATCTCGGCCGGCGCTGTTTCATACGTGCTGGCACTTGGTATTTTCTGGCAGTTTGCAGGCAGACCAGACGGCGCCGAGCAGTGGTTTCTCGACAACGGCATGGAACGGCTGAGGCGGCGTCGAATTGCCTCATCGCCGGAATAGCAGGCGCCGGTAGGGCCGCGCAATGATTTTGGCAGAATTACAGAGGCTCCAATGAACTACTCGAGTGACCTGCTATCCGATCTCCCGCTCGCCTGTGCTCGTGCGCACGCCGACAAGGTCGCATTGCGCCACAGTGGGCAAAGCACAACCTACGGGCAGCTGGCATCGGATATCGAGTCCTTCGCCGGTGCGCTGACCAAGGCTGGCATCCGACGGGGGGAACGCGTCGCAATTTACCTCGGCAAAGAACCGCGAACAATCACTGCAATTTTTGGATCAGTCCACTCGGGAGCGGTTTTCGTTCCAGTGAACCCTTTGTTACGCGCGCCGCAGGTACAGCATATCATTCGAGACTGCTCGGCCAGTGTCCTGGTGACAACCCGTGATCGCTTTGAAACGTTGCGTCACGAAATCGGAGAGAGTTCAAGCCTGCGTCTTCTGATTCTTTTGGGCGATGCTTCCTCCGCCGAGGCCAGCGATCCCCGCATTGTTCCTTGGACAGCATTCATGTCATCCGCGGCGGCGGACCGTTGTCCGGCAATTGATCAGGACGTTGCCGCGATACTCTACACTTCAGGTAGCACTGGGAAACCGAAGGGCGTAATACTCTCGCATCGAAACATGGTTGCGGGTGCGAGGAGCGTAGCGACATACCTGCAGAACACTTCATCCGACGTACTGCTTGCTGCACTGCCGCTGAGCTTTGATTATGGCTTCAGCCAGCTCTCGACCGCCTTTTCCGTCGGCGCTTCCGTGGTACTTCTCGATTTCCTTTTTCCGCGGGACATCATACGCGCCGTGGCTGAAGAGGGAGTGACAGGCCTCGCTGCTGTCCCTCCTTTATGGATCCAGCTGGCCGACCTGCCCTGGCCGGATGAGGTGGCCACGCATCTGCGTTACTTCACGAACTCCGGCGGGCGTATGCCCGGCGCAACTCTCGCGAAGTTGCGGCGTCTGCTGCCCGGCGCCTCTCCCTATCTGATGTACGGACTGACCGAGGCCTTTCGTGCCACGTATTTACCCCCGGAAGAAGTGGACTGCCGACCCGACTCAATCGGCAAGGCGATACCCAACGCAGAAGTCATAATCGTTCGTCCGGACGGAAGCCATTGTGGTCCGAACGAACCGGGCGAACTCGTACAGCGAGGATCCCTGGTCGCGCTTGGTTACTGGAACGATCCCGCCAAGACGGCGGAGAGATTCAAGCCTGTACCCGGCCACCCTGCCGAGCTTCCCACTACCGAACTTGCCGTCTGGTCTGGCGACACGGTTCGAATGGACGAGGACGGGTTCCTGTACTTTGTTGGTCGGCGCGACGAAATGATAAAGACCTCAAGTTACAGGGTGAGTCCTACTGAAGTTGAGGAAATTGCCTACGCATCGAATTTCGTATGCGATGCCGTCGCGATCGGCGTTCCGCACGACAAGCTTGGCGCGGCTATCGTCCTCATTGCTTCGCCGCCTGAGCACATCGCTGATGAACCCGGTAGAGCGGCGTTAGATGAAAAGTTGGCGTCGTTCCTTAAAGCCCAGATGCCCTTGTACATGATTCCAAAGAAAGTCATCTGGTGCGAATCGCTACCGAGAAATCCTAACGGAAAATTTGACAGAAATGGGCTGGCGGCGAAATACGCCGACGTCCTCGAGACAGAGCAATGACCCTCGATAAATTTACACAGCATTGCGCAAATCCATATTATGAAGAAAAGAACGGCGAGCTGATAATAGCTGGGCGAACCGTCTCCAGTATCGCCTCAGACGCCGGCGGCACACCACTGTATGTCTACGACAGTCGCGTGATGACTCAGAAGGTCGATGAGTTGCGAGCGCTGCTGCCAGCAGCTGTCGAACTGCACTACGCCGTCAAGGCCAATCCCATGCCAGACGTCGTGAATCATTTCGCGCGAATTGTCGATGGACTGGACGTTGCCTCTGAACGAGAAATGATGGTGGCCATTGCCTCGGGCATGGATCCGCTTGAAATAAGTTTCGCTGGGCCGGGTAAACGCCCGCAGGAACTTGAAGCCGCCGTTAACGCCGGAATCGTGCTGAACGCCGAATCCGCGCTTGAGGTACAGCGACTGGCGGAAATTTCGAACAGAACGGGCCGTCGTCCAAAGGTCGCGATCAGAGTAAATCCCGATTTTGAATTGAAAACATCTGGAATGAAGATGGCAGGTGGCCCGAAACAGTTCGGAATCGATGCTGAAGTGGTGCCTGACCTCCTTGGACAAATGAATTCGATGTCGTTGGATTTCTGGGGATTCCATATATTCAGTGGATCGCAGAATCTCCGCGCGCAGAGTCTGATAGAGGCACAGAGCAAGACAATGGAACTGGCGATCAAACTCTCGAAATACGCGCCGGCTCCCGTTCGGCTTCTCAATCTCGGCGGGGGATTCGGGATCCCTTACTTTCCCGGCGAGAGTCAACTTGACGTCGCGCCGGTTGCGCGCCACTTGCACGAACTCGTGCCGACGATCCAGTCGGCACTGCCAGAGGCGCACATCGTGCTCGAACTTGGACGCTATCTGGTTGGCGAGTCCGGTGTTTATGTATGCCGTGTAATCGACAAGAAAATTTCACGCGGCCAGGTGTTTCTGATTACAGACGGCGGACTGCACCATCACCTGGCCGCTTCCGGTAACTTCGGGCAGGTCCTCCGAAAAAATTATCCGGTGACAATCGCCAATCGAATCGGCAGTCCCAGAAGTGAAACCGCGTCAGTTGTTGGACCACTGTGCACACCCCTTGATCTTCTGTGTGATCGAATGCCATTACCCGAAGCACAAGTTGGCGACCTCGTCGCGGTTTTTCAATCCGGCGCGTATGGGCTGACCGCTAGCCCGCTCGGCTTCCTCAGTCACCCCGAGCCGGTCGAAATTTTCTACTAGTCGGATCCAGTTTCTTATCTCTGGAAACTGTTCTCATTCGTGTATCGCTTTTGCACGAGATCTGAGGGCTGGGTCACGCATCGCAGCTGTCTCCGGTAGTTAAATAGGTCCCGTCGACTCTTGTTCAAAAGCAAACTCGCCGCAAGGCGAGGACGCAAAGCCTCCGGTCCTGGAGCCATAATCGGGATAGCGGGGTTGCCAAAGACGCACATCGTGCTGCTCGCTCGTCGTATTGATTGCCGACTGCGAGTCCGGCGGCAGCCCTCACCCGACATCCATCAGGATCCACGGCTATGCGACCGGAGGAACCTGGACCATGGTTGGGTCATCAGCGCACCGCCTACTGCCACTACTGCTCATGCTACTAGCGGTATCTGCCTGTCGGGAAGACGGGAACCTGCTCTTCCTACCGCCTTCTGGGAGCAGTGCCAACACTCCGCCCACTATTTCGGGAAAGCCAGTCACTCGTATCGCTCTTGGCGAGACATACGTTTTCACTCCGACAGCCGCTGATGCAGATGGTCAGCTACTAAGTTTCGGTATTCGGAACGCGCCACCCTGGGCGGACTTCAATGAAAAGACCGGGCGCTTGAGGGGCCAACCTTCAAAGGCCGATGTGGGACTCTACGATAACATTGTCGTTTTCGTCACCGATGGGGCCGCTACGGACAAGCTTGATCCTTTTTCTATTAACGTGGTTGCCAAGTCGACTGCCGCTTCCGAAGATCGTTCCTCTACATCGCTCTCCGGTATTCCAACAAAATACGGCGAAGTTGGCCGACTCTATTCGTTCGAGCCCGAGTTAGGAGGCTCGCAATCCGATACGCCAATTTTCTCCGTCGACAATCTGCCACCCTGGGCTGACTTCGACTCGAGAACCGGCAAGATCAGCGGAATCCCGCAGGCAGTGGATATCGGTGTGCATCAGGACATCCGCGTGAATGCAGCGATCGGCACCGAGAAGGTTTTCATGGCACCGTTTGCGATTGTTATCGCCCCCGCACGTTCCCGATCCGATTCCGGCGCCGGTTCGTTCTCGTTTGCAGACATTCCGGAGCTATCCTTCGTCGAGAGTTACCCGGAAACGGAGCATCTCGGGCCTTTCCATCTTGACAATTCGAACCGCTGGACACCAGGTGATCTTACAAACAGTTCAGGATGGCGTCCGCGTCTCCCGACCCGGCTGGAAGTCCTGGATGGCTTTCTCGACGGTGTGGACTACGACCAGGACACCGGAATCCTCCGCTACGATGGGAACGGAGCCGTTGGATGGGCACTCGTCCAACTCGTTTCACCGAACGTCGGCGCACGGAGCAATCCATTTTATATCCGCGTTTTGCGTCCGTCAGTCATCTGGGGCGCGAATGCGACCACTCGCGAAGACATTAAGAAGAAATTCCCCTCGGTACCTAAATTTGATGCAGGAAAGACATCTTACAGAGATGCATGGAGCGCCGTTCCGACTGTCGGAGAAGAAGACCATCCCGATGTCATGCTCATCCTGACTGGCAGCTACGATTCCGCCACTGAAGCCAGACTCAGCGGGCAGGTGGACGAGCAGACTGGACAGCCGGCGAGCAGAGTGCGCTGGCTGGCCACTAAATCGTCCGAGCAGCGCCCGTGGTTTTACCTGGTCGGCGAGCCTGGGGCCCGACCTCGCATCTCCGGACAGGACGTGCGGTCCGGGGGCATCCTGTTCTACGCCGGATATCGTGTGACTGTCTTCCGAAATATCGAACTCGAGACGATGGTCACCGGCTCGTCGGGTGGATGGCGTGTCGGTGTTCCGAACAGGAAGTATTGGAGCAAGCTTTTTGTCCACAGCACATATGGCCTTAATAGAAGCAAATGGCCCGACGTGACGGCCATTAATGACGATGTGTTCGGCTCGGACAGTTCTGAAGGTGATACAACCGACAAGACAGTCCGCTTCGGTGTCCCGCTGGCACCGAACGACTGGCAAAGCTTTTTCTGGAACAATCAATTCCTGAAGACCGGTGGAAATGTACTGAAGCATACGATCTACCTGCACGGTCGACCGGACGCCTGGCTCGTATACAACAACAACGTGCACAATGGCGGCAATCAGTCATCGGCTGTAAAGGCTACCGTTGGCCACTATCGTGTGCTGAATTCACGCATAAGCGCTTTTGCGGACGAGAATAATCCCGGAGACCTCTCCGACCCACTGAATCAACAGTTGCTGGACGTTCCGTCGGCCTCAGACGTGGCCATATACAATAACCATCTCATTGGCGGGAAACGCCTGGTCGACGGCAAGGCCGCTGGAACACGGGCTGGCCTGATATCCTTCCGGCAGCGCCGCACGCTGTGGGGCTCAGATATCCCGCGGTATCCGGATGTCACCTTTCAGGATGCTCCGTTCAAGCAGTTCTCTTTTCCTTTCGACGACTCAGACGTCGCCGGCGATACATACCCGAATGCGACGGTGGAAATCCGCAAGGAGAATGGAAGCTGGCAACCAGCCGCCAAAGGCCCGGCTTTCGTACCGAATGCCAAGGGATCTGGTGATGACTGGATCGTAACCCTTGATCCCGACGAGATTAGCCAGAATGGCATCTACGAAGTACAGATCGTCGGTGGCGACCTGGCGAGCAAAGCGCCTGTTCAACTAACTGTCTATAGAAACTCGAATTACCTTGCAGTGACGTCTTTTCAGGACGCTCACCTGCAGCTCCCATGGTATTCAGATGGGCCGAAAGCATTCGTACCGGACGCCGGCCAAGAGTACTGGGATGCCATGCGCTCCTGGAAGAACGGTTCCAGCCCAGACGGCCGGGCCATTCCAGACAATCCATTCACCTTCAAGAAGTTCGTCGCTTTCAACCGCTTCACCTGGCTGAATCATCCTGACCTCGTAAGCGATAGCCACGAGTCGATCCGCGACAGCGGCACTTTGCCGGCTACGGCTATTTACATCGGCAGCACCGCATCGCGATACGGAGCGGTCCCGCCCAATTGGCTAGATGCCAGCGTGACGTTCCTTGCCAACAATTCTTACGAAGGATGGCACGCAGAGGACGTCGGGACGAGTGCATTCAGGCGAACCGATGCACCCGGCATCGCTCAAATGGACCAAAATCGGCTCTATGGGCCTGGACAGGACAAGGCTGACAAATCCTTCTGGCCTAATCACGATGCGCCGCTGCCGGCGGACCGGGAACCGCTCATGGTCGAGGTCGGCGGCGAGCGCAAACCGGGATCACCGAATGTCCAAGAGGTGCCGTTGCCCGCATGGTTCCGCTTTTAGCTGAACGCCGGCCAAGCAAAAGCGAATCAAAACACGAAGATGACATAACTTCCTGAACACGCTCCTGACTTGACAGTGAGACGTTCATCGGTGTCCACTCGCACCTGACGGGGCCACAGAGCCCCGCAGGACTGCCTTTATGATGAATCAAACCACTTCGCTAGCAGCTCGGGTAATTGTTCTACTTCTCCTGATTCCCAAGGGTGCCTCTGCTGCGACCCTCCTCAACGGATCGGGTGCAGATGACCTCATAGATCTCACTGAGGAGAGCACGCCATACGAAGTCTACGCGCTGGGCGGTTCCGACCTGGTCAAAGGAACATCAGCGGCGGACCTCATCGACGGGGGCCCCGGTTCCGACATTCTGTACGGTAACAACGGAGATGACGTGCTCCGCGGCGACGTCGGCAATGACCAACTTTATGGCGGCCCCGGCAATGACCGATTCGAATATTCAGGGAGTCGTAGTGGCTTCGATTTGGTCAGCGGCGGAGATGGAATCGACGCGCTGGTGGGGTCACCGCTTGACGACGTGATCGGCGTTAGAGGGCTGCTCGAGGTTGAACTCATCGACGGTGGCTCGGGCTTTGACGTGCTGCGACTGCAAAGCGGGCCGGATTCGATCCTTGACCTGAGTGGCACCGCGCTTTCAGGCGTCGAACTCGTCGAGGGTGGATACGGTAGCGACCTGATTATCGGTTCGTCCGGTCCGGATGTCATTCAAGGCGGGCGTGGCAACGACCTCATTGACGGCGGGCCCGGTACCGATACGGTTATTTACGAGGGCCCATACTCAGGCTACCAGGTAGAACTGACCTCAGAAGGAATCAGGGTTGCCGCATCGACCACCAAGGAAGGCATCGATCTGCTTTCCAATATTGAGACCATCCGGTTTTCTGATGGCCACTTCAGTAGCGGGTCATTCTGGCCCGATGACTACACGAATTTGAAACCGATTGCCGTTGCAGACAGCGCCGAGACGTATGAAGACAACAGTGTCGTAGTGGATGCACTGGCGAACGACTCCGACCCTGACGGTGACTCAATTGCGGTGATTTCAGTTAGCCAGCCGGCGAATGGCACAGCACAACTACAGGCAAATGGTCTGGTCGAATACGTCCCGTCCGCGAATTTCAATGGTATTGATACATTTCTTTATACGATCGACGACGGCAATCAGGGCACAGCGACCGCCACGGTAACCATTCACCTTCGGCCGGTCGCTGATGATCCGATTGCGAACGACGACGTTGTCACCGTACCCGCCGATTCCGAACGTGTCATCGAAGTCATCGGTAACGACAGCGACCCCGATGGCGAGTCACTGGAGATTGCCTTCGTCGGACAGCCGCACAACGGTGTCGCCACACAGATCTCGCCGACGCAGCTGCGCTACACGCCCGATTTCGGATTTGTTGGCGAAGATCAGGTGTTGTACGAAATTGCGGACGAAAGCGGTGCGCGAGCGAGCGCGCTTGTGCGCATCACCGTCACTTCCTCGGGCCCGGATTTAGAAGCGGATCCGCTGCTGGCGCTTCTCGAGGACGCGCCTGAGGGCTCATGGACACGTTTAAATGTCAACGAATTTAAAGACGTCTGGACCCCTTACGAACAAAGACCTCAGACTGTCATTGATATGAACCCGGCGCGGGTCCTTTTCGCATGGAGTTCCATGGCCTATGACTCCAATCGCGGGCAGCTGATTTTCTGGGGCGGCGGGCACTCGAACTACTCAGGCAATGAGGTCTACCGATTTGACCTGAAGACCCGACGCTGGGAGCGGGCCTCACTGCCGAGCGATGTGGTTGCTCCGCTGGGCGATAACCAGTTTTTCTCGGTCGATGGGCCACTGAGTGCACCGACAGCTGCGCATACCTATGACAATCAGGAGTTCCTGCCGCTCTCGGATCGATTCATAACCTTTGGTGGAGCTAAATATGACGGCGGTAACCGATTTGTGCTCGCTGATGGCGAAACGGCTACGGGCCCGTATTTCTGGGACCCAAGTCGGGCCGGCGCTGACATGGTCGGCGGAACCACGGGGTCACACGTAGATCCCGCAAGGTTCCCCGATGTTGTCGGAGGACAGATGTGGGAGAACCGCAATACCGTTTCGATGCTTGGGAATGGTGCAGTCCGGCCGTCAATATTCTGGAATGGCACATCGGCTTACGCGCCGTATGAGGGCAAGGATTCTATCCTCGTTACCGAGACACCGAGTGAGGGCGGGCGCCTGTTCCGCTATGTAGTGAGTGATCTCGGCGACCCGAATCAGGACAGGTGGGAACTAATGGGTGTCAAAGGCCCTGATGGCCAGTCTGACCAGGGCGCCGGTGCTTACGACCCGGATCGAAACATCTACGCTCGGACAGCAAAGACCAAAAGGGGTTTCGCCGTGGTGGCCTGGAGTCTCGATGATCCGGGGGCTGACAATCAGAGCTTCGTCGTCGAGCCGACAGACCCAGTGGGCCAATTCCAGATTACGCCTGAGCACGGCATGGACTTCGACCAGGTTCGCGGCGTATTCGTACTCTGGGACGGCAGTCGGGACGTCTGGTACGTCACCCCCTCAAGCGACCGGGCCGACGGAGATTGGACCGCAGCCTTAGCCGTGGCCTCAGGTGCAGAATTTCCGAAACAGTCCGATGGATCTCTTACGACGCCTGGAGGCAAGACCAAGCGACAGCATGGGATTCTCGGCAAGTGGAAGTATTCACGGGAATACGACATCTTTCTTGGAGTCCAGGATCCCGAGCGTGGAGACGTCTGGGCTTACAAACCCACTGCATGGCAGCCGACTGCAGTCAGATAGCCGGTCAGATACTGTGCCCGGCCTCGGCAAGCCGGCGGCGCAGTGCGGGCATCTGGAAACCTGCGCCGTAAGCTTTCTTGGCGTAAGCTATAGCATCGTCGACATCACCGCGGTCCAGTGACGCCATGCCGAGATAGTAGCTGATTTCCGCCGACGCTCCCCCGGTCGCCTCATCTCCCCTCAGAAGCGCCTTATACGCGGATTCCCGATCGCCGCCTCGGCGATAGATCGTATACATTGCAAGATAGACGTTGGCATCGCCCGGTGACTCTAGCGCCGCTTTTTCCAGGTAGTTAACGCCCTTCAAAGGATTGCCCTGCTCCATCTTGATCATCGCGAGAGTAATGGCGACATCGGGCAGGAGACTCTGGCCGGGCCTCTTTGTCAGCCAGTTGTAAGTGTAGCCCGCCTCGCGGGAGGCAGAAACGAGATATTCCTGCTTCTTCCCAGGATTTAGTTCAGTTCGCGCCCGATACAGGTAGGCCTGACCGGCGCAGAAGTGGTGCATATGCTCCCACGAATAGTCGCCGACCCGACTTTTCCATGCAGCAACTTCCGAAGCCGGTACCGAATTCGCATAGGGCGAACTGTTCGCGGCCTTCGTGACCGAATACCGTGCCTTGCACAGGGGCGACCATACCGCCCACTCCGCCGACTGGGGAACGAACTGAAATGCGTGAGCGGTAGTTGTCACAAGCAGCAGCGCAACAGCAATGGCGCAGAACCTGAAGTCCGCAGCGCGCTTAATGTCATGCATCAGGTAGTTACATTGTACAAACATTTCAAGCTCCTATTCCCTTGCGGCCCCTCGGGTCTTTGTCCAGAGCCGCCTTCAAATCAACGCCGACTCCGCCGACTCCGGACGCCACCTGATGCAGGTCGAGCCCACCACGTACATTCAGTTCCAACGCCATAGGCCCCCCTTCAGCCAGTGCAATATCCCAGTGCTGCAGCCGCAACCCCGGGAAAGCCGCGCTGCCCTCCAGGGCCAGATTTCTGACCTCCTGCCACTGTGGCAGGCAAACACCGAGAATTCGCTTGCCCGTATCGGGATGATTCTCTATTTCCGTCTGGTTGACTCCAGCGCGTTGGACGATACGGGTCACGCGACCCGTTTCGACGTCCACCGCCGCCAGGAGATTACCGGTCTGCCCGTGGAAAAAATTGTCAATCATGTTGGCCCCGGTTGCAATCTTCCACGTGCAAATCAAGATTTTCGGACCCGTTTCTTCAAGAAGCAGCATGACGCGAACGCTGCTTACGGTCGGCCCGCACAATGCTCTGAGTTCCTCGTGCGGCTGGCCCAGTTGCTGGAAAAGGTAGCCTTTGCAGGATGGCTCAACAAATGTCTTCACAGCCTCCTGGACGGGCCACCGCTCACCATTACCCAGAACAACAGTATCCGTTTCCGGCTCAAACCGAGCCGCTGAACAAGCGCCACGACCGAACGAACCGTGCAGTGGCTTCATGAACATCGGATAGTGCGACGAGTCGCGGACAAAGTCTGCAACAGACTTCACATCGCGCAGGACTTTTGTCCCCGGCAAGCGGCGTGCAGTCGGCGAGTAAATGCCGAATAGTCTGGGATATCGGATTTCCAACGAGTCAAGCATTGAGTAAAACAAGAACTTGTCATTGGCCGTTGCCCACCAATGCAGACTGTTAAAAACGTCATCCACAAATCGTTCTAATCGGAACCCTGCAAATCTTTCCCGGTCCGTCGTCGAAAACTGGTTCGCAAACACGCGGTAAAAATAGTATTCGGTGATCCCAAGTTTTGTAGCACCAAGCCTGAGCGTCAGGGCTTCCAGGAACTGCCGCGTAAGGCCTTTCCCCGATTGCCGACGAACTTCAAGTGCAGATGAAAGAATCGAGTCGTTCATTCGCGGGCAGCCCTTACAGATTCAGAATGTCCGTAGGTGATCACTCACAATCCTCCTGTTCACGGGACTCGGAACGCAAACACCGGCTGAATTACACTGTTGACCACAATCGCAAACTCCATCCCCGCAAATTCCACGACCCGAAAGCGGCCGTAAACCCCGTTATCTCTCTTCATTGGCCCGGGCGCTGTCGAATTCGCACCACTGGTCAGCAGCGACCATCGCCATTCGGCTTGTTGCCAGTTGCCGGTCGGCGGCTTAAATTCATAGACATCGCCACCTCGCCGCCAGTACAAAAAGGATTGTCGGCGCGCAGACCATTCCCAACCATGCGCAGGCTCCGGCGCAGGTGCGGATCCGGCTTGCCTCAAGCGTAAAGCGCCCGCGTCGGGATTCTTGAGATCTATGGCATATATCTCGTCAGCGCCCTTTCGGAATCGCGTAAAAACGAGCAGGTCGCGTTGCGGATCGTATGCGGCCACACTGTCGGCCACGATACCCGTACGGCCAAATTCAACAGACCAACTCCCCCGTGTCCCGTCGGGATTCGACGTTGACGGGTCAAAACTACGCAGACCCGCAGTCTGTCGTCCAGGCGACTCAGTCCAAATCACCTTCCGCCTGCTGTCATACGCACTGTACCCACCGGAGAGTACCGGGTAGCCGTGTCCGCGACCGCGAATCCACTTTCGTATTCCAACATCAAAAATGTGCGGTGGTCCTGAAGAATATGGATTCCCCGAGACGTTGAGTCGCTGCAGACCCTTCAGGACAACTATTGAGTCAGTTGACGGATCGTATTCGACATAATCATAGGTATGCGGCGGCAAAGGCGACCCATCGGGAAACTCGGCCAGCGGATATTCGGCCGTTAAGACCTCGTGGGTTGCAATGAATGGATCGGTAAGTCTGGACCACTTACTCTTGGCGATATCGAATGCATACAGTTCGTTTCCAAAGTAGTTGCCATGCCCCCCCCCGAACAGAACCAAGGCCCCCGCCGCCCCCAGCGAAGGCACAAATACACCCCCGTTCCATGCATCAATCACGGAGGCCTGCCCGGTGCTTCCCCGCCAAGGTACTCTTTGTAGCCGCTCCGGGTTCAGCGCAGGGTCGTTCTTTGGATTTACGTCTGCAACCGTATTCTTGCTGATCGCGGCCCAGGTCCCCGGTCCGATCTGATCCAGTCGCCCCGCAAATGAACTTGAGGCAAATGTCGATTCAAGCGGAACCGCGAGAGCACAGATCAGGAGCAAGACAGAAGGTGCATTCATGTTGCGTTCAATCATGCTCTCGATCCGTTGACAGTTGGGCAGGCCGCGTCGTTCCCGGCCGCTGGCTCCGGGTCTCCCCGGCGTGTCGCGTTATTCCACACCAGTGACTCGAAATAGGGACCGGCCAATTGACTGTTCCCGGCAACAGCCATTACGTGCTGCACATTCGAGGCCTCCAGCACCTCGGCCCATCGCCATGCGCTCTTCAGCGGATCCTTGAAAACACTGTAGTAATCGTCCTTGCTGCTAGAAGTGCTTTCGCCCAGGAATGCTTCGGTCTGGCTGTCCCAGGGAAGACCGCAGAACTGAAATATCCTGCGAGCCACTCCCTGCGGATCGAAACACAGCTCTTCATAGTTCACTAGCAGGCAACGACTGGACTGCTGCGCCTCTTCCCATGCTTTTTCGTTGTACAAGACCCAACGCCAGGCCAGTCTTTCGGCTGGCCCCATCATCTTCAGGTCCTCCAAAGTCAATCCGCGACGCTGTGCCTGAGTGGTTCCACACAGCATTTCAAAAATGCCAAAGTCCTCTGCCGCGCCACCGTGTGTAAAACGCTGCGCTGCCTCACCCCGTAGGACAGAACTGACGTACCCACAGGGATGTCGAATGATCTGAACTGCGCGCGCATCAGGCAGGCACTCCAGAAGCAACCCCAGGCGGCCGAGTGACTCAATGGACTTCCAGGCCAGACGCACTCCCCGTTCACCATCGCCGCAAGGCGCGCCAAATACTGGCAAATCTAACCCCGCCCGACCTGCCGCCTTACTGAGTGCCGCTGTTGCCTTGTATGCGGCAAACTCCAATCCGCTGAGATAATCCTTTGGGAATATGGGCTGTTTAGCGCAGACGCGCTCCGATCGCATTGCGCCAACCGTTGCCACGTACTCCGCGATTGTCTTTCTATACCGATTAACGGACCCGGGCTCCGGAAACAAGGGCACGCCCTCGATCGAACGCCACGTGTCCGGCTCATGCCGATACAGTGTCATCGGATGGCTGTCGAATATCTTGCCAAGCCATGTCGTTCCCGAGCGCGGCATGCCAAACAACAAGATCGGTCCTGATTGTTGATTCAAAATAGTTACTCAGTGTTCACCGTCGCAGGTGGCTTACCTAATCCAACCAATGGTCGAGTGATCGGCCGGTCTGCCTCGCCAGTTTTTCGACGTCCTCGCGGAAGTATTCGGCCATCCAGCGAAGGTCATCCTCAGTCGCAGTACCGCTGGCTTTACGCGAATACGCATTATTGCGGCGAATCCAGCCGCCAATCGGTGTTCGCTTCACAAACTCGATAGACCACCCCAATCCAATGCGCTGAATCAGCCCCTGTGCGCCGGGATAAATTACGCGATTCACGCGTGTACCCATTGAAGGTGGACGCACGCCTTTGTCTACGCCGATGAATTCAAACACCTGATCCAGCATTCGGCCCGGAGCCAGCGAAATATCATCGTAGAAAAGAATGAGGACACGCTGCGGGTCAATATACTCATAGATCTTCTTGAGATGCAGTGTATACAAGCCCCGTTCGATCAAATCGGGGAACTTTTCGAACGTGTCACGGAGCGAGAGGCCTTTGTAGCGATCCGGATGAAGCGCGATTGCAGAGATCGCTCTTTCCACCGGGTCTCGAAGCATCACTATTACGCGGACGTCGGGCAAATCGTTCGCAATTCGGTCAAGCGCCTGCTCACGATACATGTAATCGGGCGTGATTTCGCCACGAGCCAAGGCGCTGCCCGCATCGGCGAACAGATCCTGATACCAGCTCATCCCACGGTCATAATTCAGATGAAAGAAGTAGACCTCCTTTTTCGCGGTCATGAATACCTGGGGATGCTCTGCCAGGCAACGGTACAACCACGTCGTTCCTGCCCGCTGGGCTCCAAGTCCTAGGAACGTAGGGAGCATTTAGATCTCCGGATTAACAATTAGTTCCCCAATAGGAGCGGCTGAGATTACCGGCCAGATACTGTCAGTACGTCGCGTCTATTGACATGACGAAATCCACGGTTTGGCATTCAACCCACTCTCGCCAGTCTCGAGAGGAAAACGTGTGATTTGCCCCATCGAGTTCGTCCCATGAGTCCTGAGAAGTGCAGAATCTCGACTGCCACTCTGAATTTCGGTTTAGTAGAGCCTTGAACTCGCCTGCTGTCAGATCATTGCCGCTCAATAGCAGGGCGGTTCTGCCAGAGAAGGCCCCCTTTGCTGACAGCATCCGCTCAAGAAAACTGCCTGTTGAAGCATCTACGGCACCACGCGCCGCGAAAAAGTCTGACAGGTAGCCGGCGGCTGAGGAAAACAGGCTGGCTGGCTCACGAGCCATCTTTCGCCAGAACGCAGCGCTTTTAAATCTTTGCCCGTAGTAATTTTTCAAGTGTGTCTGAGCGAGGCCCGCCTCACTGCGCACCCACGGGTTGAGTAACACCAGACCCCGCACGCGTTGATCGGTCGGCGCATAAATCAGCGACGCCGATGCTCCGTCGCACAGCCCCCAAAGAACAGCGGAACGCAGTTCTGGACAATATGTAAACAAAGCCTGTACGGCGGCTGCAATATCATTTGAAGCGGATTCAAAGTCTATGGACGGCCCTCCGCTGTCGCCCATTCCGGAATAATCGAAGCGCAAGACCGGAACCCCCTGCCGTGATAAACGCCGGGCGAGAAGAACGAACTGCCTGTGACTCCCAACTCTGTACTGTGGGCCACCGACGACAACGACCACGCCGGTACGCGAACCACAGGATTCCGGCCTGTGCAGGATCCCGAGTAACTGCCTGTCTGAACCGAAAACAACAGCCTGCTCACTCACCCGGCCGACCCTCCTCAGCGAGTGACTCAACGGTGTAATCGAGCAGCGCAGGTATCGTAGCTATTTCAGCGGTACCCCAAAACGGTGGGCCAGGCACGCACTGAACGCGAACCTCGGCGCCGACCGCACGCCAGGCTTCCACGGCCCTGTCAGTCGCAGGAGTCGATCCGCCAGCAGCATCTCCGACGACTTCGAACCAATGAACATTTTCGAACGCCTCAACTGGTGGCCCGGGGCTGAGATCAATTAACTCAAGTCCTGCGGCCAGCTCGTTAGAAAGCTCGTAACCGGCAACCTCTAGTACCCCATCGTCGCAAAGCTGCTGTCGCAGGCTTTTGCGCTTATCTCCGGATTGCACGCTAACCATCTCCGCCGTCAACTTAAGGCGCAGAAACTGGCTGACCCACCGACGCCCATTAAGCACTGGCATCCAAAGCAACAGTTTACCGGCACGCAATGTTTCATCGGCCCAAGAAAGCCCGGGGAGCAGAAGCGCGCCAGCCCGCACGGCTAGTATGTCAAGTTTCTGAACACCCAGGCCACGAAGCCACGCAGTACAGGATGCAAGATCTTTCTGCCAGTGGATCAGTCGCGCACTGCCAAAGTGCCCCTCGCTATCGCCGGTACCGTATAAGTCAGGGATCAGGAGCCCAATACCGCGACTGGACAACTGCCGGCCAAGCAGGCTCAGCATGCGCCGAGTCTTGTTCATCTCTTCTGCAAAAGCAGGCAGAACCATTACGGCACGACTCGGACCGCCTGTCGTGCCTTCACTCACGGGCGCGTAATAAATGCAAAAAATACGTCCGGTTTGCCCTTCAATAAAGAAGGGCCTGACGTTGACATCAGTCCCGGTCATGCAATTCTCGTCAAGCCGAAAGCTTTGATTCGAGAAAATCAGCGAGAGAACCCAATGTGGCGAACGAATCGGCTGAGATTTCGTCGTCCTCTACTACGATGCCCAGCATGTCCTCCAACGCCGTCAATACGTGCACAACGGCCATTGAATCCAACTCTGCAATCGCACCGAGCAGCGGCGAGTCGCGGCCTAAAGCCTCCGCCTTGGCACCTAGCTGGAGTACGTCACCGAGTGCCGTTCGGACGATTCCGAGCGTTTCTTCCGTCGCTACCATTTGCTCTGATCCTTCTGCCTTGCTTGTCCGACGCATGTCGGGTATCCGGTCGCTGATTTTAACCTGTTAAGGACTCACTGGTTCGATAGGCAGTACACATTTTGCAGCCCCCCCTGAACACAGCCACCGGCTTGGTCGCGAGCATTTCCGCCCGCCGATTTGTGATCGACTGCCACTTTCCCCTCCAGCGCTGACGTATCATTCTTCACCGTCACCGCACAATCAATGTGAGTCGCACCCGCTGTCGGCCAGAAATCCGATATAGAGACTTTTCGCACCGATGCCCAACCTTCGCTCGATCGTCGTACTTAATGCCCATTACACGGGTCTGGGGATTGCCCGGAGTCTGCGTGACCTTCCGGTCAAGGTCTATGCGCTGACAGGTGAGGAGAGCCCCCCAGGGCGTTGGTCGCGATGCCTGGAGTTCGTCAGAAGTCCGGATACAGAAGTTGATCCGACTGGTGCCGCCCGCTTTCCAACTGAATTCCGGAGTACGCTTGGCGACCGACCACTCCTGGTCCCGACCCGTGATCACGACATCCACTTCCTGCAGAAGCACCGCACCGAACTGTCGGCCGGCTTTGACCTTGCCATTGCCGACGACGACGTCCTGGCCCGCGTGCTGGACAAGCAAAGCCTATTTGAGGTTGCACGCAATGCGGGTGTTGAGTGCCCGCAAAGCCAGGAAGTAGGCAATTTCGGCCAGTTGGAGACCGCTCTGGTCGGAATGATGATGCCCATAGTAGTGAAGCCAGCCGTCTCCCGAGACTGGCGACGTCCCCTTGTCCGCGCGCTGGTCGCCAAAAATAAGGCGTTCATTTTCGATAATCCGCGTGATATTCGGGATTTGTATAACAGGCTTGAGCCCGTTGCACCGAGAGTCGTGTTACAGGAATTTATACCGGGCGACGAGCGGCAACTGGAGATTTTCGGTTCATACATTGGGACGGACAGCGTGCCGAAGGCCTATTTTACGGCTCGAAAATTACTGCAATACCCCCGCGAATGCGGCAATGGCGTCGCTCTACGGGCCGAACCGATGCCATCGGATTTGACCGAATCAAGCCTGAAACTTTTAAGAGCGCTTCGTTACACGGGGGCGTCTGAAGTCGAATTTAAACGGCACGCCGGCAATGATCGACTTTATCTAATTGAACTGAACGCCCGCCACTGGGATCAGCATCGACTTGGCGATGCGGTCGGCGCCAGTGTGGCGCGTGCAATGTATGAAGACTGGGTAGGAAAACCGAAGGGACATCCGAAAACGCAGGCTAAAGTCCCGGTTACGTTTGTCATAGAAGACAACTGGCTGGAGGGGGTTGCGTCAGCGGTAAAAGCCGGTGATGGCGCTGTCTGGGACTACCTTAAGTCCTTTGCACCCCAATCCGTGGGGCACTCTGGGACTCCCGCGTCACTGGCCCTTCAGTTCAAATGCTCAACAATTTCCTTGAAAGATCACTGAGGCGCAGAATGACCGAAGTCCTTTCATCAGTCGACGCACAAAAGCTGCTCGCCGGGCAGTTTGATGCCGTACAACGGATTGAGGGAGACGGACTTGGAACAGCCCCGATCGAGGGCTGGCAGCTGCCATTGCGGTATCGTCGAGTGGGCGCGGCAGACAGACCCTGCCGAACGAACGCAACGCTCTGGCCCAACGGGTGGCGGAACGATACGGGCAACGGCGTTCGGACTGGATCGATGTCGGCAACCTGCCATTGGCAGGTGTCGTAGTTGATATTGGCAGGCGGCTCGTAACCGCTGCCGTAGATGCAGCAGGCGTTCATCAAATGTTCCATACAAGCCGCCCGGGGCGCATCGTAGCGGCGACGCACCTGGCGAACCTTCTATCGGAACTCAAGGATGCTCCTGCAATCAGTCCTCAATCTGTTTTTGACTACGTTTATTTTCACGTCATCCCAAGTCCCAGCACCTTGTACCGTGGGGTCTATAAGCTGCAGGCGGGCCATACTGCCTGCTATGACGAAAAGGGGCCAAGCGTCCGGCGACATTTTGCACCCGACTTCTCCAAGGATCCGCCCATGTCGCTTGACAGGCAGTCGGTGGAGCTGGTCGATAAGATCCAGTCTGCTGTACAGCGCTCGCTGGTCCCCAATATCAGCCACGGCGCATTTCTAAGCGGCGGTCTCGACAGCTCAACGGTCGCGGGGATGCTCGCACGCACGTCCGAAGATGCCAGGGTGCCTACGTTTTCAATTGGTTTCGACGCCGATGGCTACGACGAGATCAAGTATGCGCGAATCGCAGCAAACCACTTCGGCACAGCGTCCCACGAATACTATGTAACTCCCGGTGACGTCGCTTCCAGCATCCGCGACATCGTGACAGCGTTTGATGAACCCTTCGGAAACTCTTCCGTTGTTCCCGTGTATTTCTGCGCAAAACTCGCCCGCGAGAACGGTGTCCAGCGCTTACTCGCCGGGGACGGAGGCGATGAACTATTCGCCGGAAACGGAAGGTATGCAAAACAGCTACTGTTGAGCGTTACCTTTCGCTGCCGGCCTGGCTTCGCACTCGGTTATTGGAACCCATATTGGTCACTCCGCCTTGCACGGACTCCCGGCCTGGCCAAGATTGCGAACTATGCCAGTCAAGCCCGAATCGGGTTGCCCGATCGGCTGCAGAGCTACAATTATCTGCATAGACACGCGCCTGCCGATGTATTCACGATGGACTTCCTGTCCCAGGTCGATACCGCTTCTCCCTTACAGGGTCTTCGCGAGGAGTACGATGTGCATCCGGAGGCTGATCCGGTTGACAGGATGTGGTTCCTTGACTGGAAATTTACTCTTCACGACAATGATCTTGTCAAGGTCAACGCCGCCTGCGGGTTCGCCGGTGTAGATGTTGCCTACCCGATGATTGACCCTGAACTTGTAAGATTCAGTAGCTCAATTCCGGGCGCGGTCAAGCTGAAGGGGGGCCAGCTTCGCTGGTTCTATAAGCATTCCTTCAAGAATTTTCTTCCGAGAGCATTATCAATAAGCCCAAGCATGGTTTCGGCCTGCCTTTTGGTGTCTGGATGAAGCAAGATAGGGACTTGCGAAAGCTATCTGATGACGCCCTGAAATCGCTGCGGGAACGCGGCGTATTTAATCCCGGTTTCCTCGCCAACCTTCCGCGACTTCATCGGGAAGAGCACGCGGCCTACTATGGCGAATTGCTCTGGGTCCTGACCGTCATGGAGCTGTGGTTCCAACACCACGCGCCGCATGCGCAGTTGCGATGAGATTCACTGGCAACAGCTTTATTCAGAGAGACCCTCACAATCATGCTGACAAAACGCGAACGCCTGCGAAAAGCAGTTAAGTCGATAAAAAACCTCACATCGGATTTTGGCGGCGAGTCCCGCCCTGTATTCCTTCTCGGCGAGATGAGAAGTGGCACGAACATGCTTACAGAATGCTTGGACCGAACACCGGGCACAACGATTTATAACGAAAATGATGACGCCGCGTTCCGGGCCTATGAACTGAGAGAAATGCCGGTAATTGCAGGTCTGGTGGCTGAGGCCAGGTCTTCCCACACCGTGTTCAAATGCATCGCGGACAGCGGTCGTGCCAGGGAAATATTGGACGCATTTCAGGGCAGCAAGGCCATATGGATTTATCGGCGCTACCAGGACGTCGTGAATTCTGCGTTGCGGCGCTTTCCGAACCATCGGGAGCACTTGAGATGGCTGCTGGAGGACCCGATCCGCGCTGGCTGGCGAGTTCATGGGATGACCCGAGGATCACATGGGCCTGGTCCGTCAGTATTACTCCGATGCGCTTACTGAAGCTTCTGCCCGTGCCCTCATCTGGTACCTTCGCAATGATACCTACTTTACCCAGTCGCTCGAGAGCGACGAGCGAGTCCTACTGGTCAAGTACGAGAATCTCGTTTGCGACCCGGAATCGGAGTTGCACCGGATTTTCGAATTTCTTGGCTTGGAACTCGTCAAAAAAGCATTCAGTCATCTTTCGACAAGTTCCATGAATCGCTACGACAACCCAGAGATTGCAGACTCCATTGCCGAACTCTGCAGCGGCATGAGCGACAGGCTGGCAGCGCTGGTGAAGCAGCGCATCCGCAAGCGTAGGTGGCGCTTACACTGTCAGCTGGCTACCTTTAACTGAGATCCCAGCAGAATCCGCGCCAGAAACCGCTCCGGCCGTCTGTCCCAGGGCGTCAATCTGGAAAGCTGCCACAGGTCTGCGCCCGGACCACAGACAGCCTGTTGGTTGTAACCGCAGCGTCGAATCCACAATCACGTACGATTCGGACGTGCTCCTCGTCATAGTCGATCCCGGGCCGGCCATTCGGATATGCAAACAAACGCACAGGCTGACCGACAATCTGCTCCAGTTTACGCTTTCCCTCCAAAATCTCGCGCCGGGCCTGGCTCATATCGCAGCCCTTTCAATATAGGATGGGAAACAGTGTGCGCCCCGATTTCAATGCCGGTGTTGCTGAGCATACGTACCTGATCTGACGTCATCATCAAGTTGGTGGGGAGTGAACTGACAACGTCTTGCGCAATTTCTTCTGCTAACCGCTGGCGTTCGCTCTGCGGCCGATACTTTATCGCGTCAATCACTTCCTCCGAAAAGCGACGCCGGCTTGGGTAGTCTTCGAGTCGCCTATCAGCTACTCCAAGCTCACTGAATCCGTACTCTCCAGACGGAAGGGCACGAACTGCTTCCGTCACCGTATCGTTCCACATCCGACCACCATCCAGGTAGCCAGACGCGATGAAGAAGGTCGCGGGCACTCCGGTTGACCTCAAAATCGGCGCAGCTACTGTTGCATCATCTGCGTAACCATCATCGAAAGTGACCACGACGGCCCGCTCGGGCAGTTGATTCCGGGCTAGTCTTGCTACAGCTTCCGTCAATGGGATTGGCGCCATGTGCTTTGCAATGAGCACCATCTGCTCCTCAAAGATCGCGGCCGTCATTTCATTTGGAAACATCATGTCCGCCGGCTCATGGACGCGATGGTAAATCAAGATGACAAGGTTCTTCTTGCGCCGGGTCAGCGGACGCAGAGCCAGGGATACCAGTGAATTCAACTGTTCGGTCAAGATAGGCACCCTACTGTCAGCCGCTTTGAATCATCCTGCCCGTTAACCGATTTGGGCGCCTGGCTTCAACCGCCGATGCTGGATTCTTTAGCCGAACTTCCACCACGGCCCCGGTAGCCACGACCAGTGCCATAATGGCGTACGGGAGATCGAAATACGCCAAGCCCAGGAAAAGCCCCCCGACCACGTAACCCACCAACGAGACCTGGCACATGCGGGTCAGTTGACTGGCCCACTCAAGCTCCGGGTTACCTCGCGTAAGCCGCTCTATGCGCCAACCGTGTCCAAAGATTGCCAGCCCCATGAGCAGGTAGAGGAAAAGCCCCATATATCCGTGTTCGCCGAGAATTTCAAAAAATATGCTGTGGGCGTCGCGGAAGAACTCCGGATCCGGTGCGTACCGGAGAAACTGCTCGGGACTGAATGCCCGGAAACCTCCGCCGACGATCGGATGATCATTGGCAATCCGAAACGCAAACCACCATGCATTAATGCGACCCAGTTCAGAACGATCGAGGTCACCGCCAATCGTCCCCATTCGATCGAACCATTTGTCCGGCATCAGGGCAAGACCAACAACGAGGGCAACAAGCCCAACGAAACCGGTAACAATTTTTCCTTTTGAGCGCATCCAGAGAAACCCCAGCATCGCCGTTGTCGCGAGGATGGCACCGCGCGAGTAACTACCAATCACCGACAAGAGACAGAGTCCGAAGACGCCCGCCAGTGCGATGCGCACCCAACCCCGCGTAGCAATCCCGCGCAAATACCACAGTAGCGGCAGGGTCACGACGGTCGCAAACGCAATCTCCGTGTTTCCACCGATAAAACTGTTCGGTGGCCCTAAGACCATGTGCTGACCGCCGGTAATGAGCGTGAAAACTCCACCTTTAACACCGTAAAAACAGATGGACGCCGCGATTACGATTACGGCGAGATCGATCCGCTCGCGGTTTACGAGCAGCGCCAGCATCATGTACACCATGACCTGTATCTTGATGAAGCGCTGCCATTCCGGCCATGCATCGGCTGGATTCAGTGCAAACAATGTAGTGAGGGTTAGCCAGGCCGTGAACATCAGCCAAAGCACCGTAGCCGCGTTGATAGGTATACGCTTCGGTTCATTTGAGGCGAGCCAACCTATGATCGTCGCAATAGCTGCCACTTGTACGAACGGAAATGAGTACGCAAAACTCCAGGTCAGGCGATGCGGATTCATGAAACCAATCCACATCCAGAATAACAGGCCGACAAAGGGCCGGTAGACCATCAGCGGCACGGAACCGAGAACAAAAAGTGTCAGTATCAGATCTCTCATGGCTCAACCGGCTCCTGCCTGAGCAATCCCTCCGCCAGCTCCTGCACCCTTTCTGCGTTGCGGCGCCATGTCAAACCCTGAACTTCAATCGTTGACCGGGCACCGCGAGCAATACGATGACGCAGGTCCGCATCCTCGCACACGCGCGTCAGACATTCGATGAACGAATCGCCATCACCGTTGCGGAATAAAGCAGCGTTACAGCCATCGTCAAGCACCTCCCGGATATTCGGCGAATCCGGTGCAATGATGGGCAGACCGAGCGCAAGGTACTCAAACAACTTCAGCGGCGATGCGTAATCCACGACGGCAGGCTGCAGAGCCACGTCAAAGGCAGCCAGCGCCCGCGGAACTTCATCACGGGGCATGACGCCGGTAATGGTCACATGGTCTGCGATGCCGAGATCCCGCGCACGCTCCTCCAGGCCGGCACGGGCCGGCCCGTCGCCGATAAACAGCGCGTGAAGGCTGTCGCGCTGACGGGCCTGCGCCATGTACTCGAGCACGCGATGCAGACCGTGCCAGTCACGCATGAACCCGACGAATCCCAGAACGGTACGGCCTTCCAGGCCAAACTGTCGCTTGGAATCCTCCGGCGAAGGCAGTCCCGAGAATGCCTCCGTGTTGATGCCATTGGGAATGACCCGAACCCGATCCGGCGACACACCGGCTGAGATCACCCGATCCGCGAGTACCTGTGTCACCGGAAGAACGACATCCGCACCCTGCCAGGCATAGCACTCGCTCCAGCGTGCAAGACGCGGCAAGGCGATCCCATCGAACCGGCTGCGCTCCTCGAACAGCGGAGCGTTCACTTCAAGCAACAGCGGGAGATTAAAGCGTCGCTTCGCCCAGATTCCCGACGGGAAGTAGAGGTTATATCGCTCGTAGATAACGTCCGGCTTGAAGCGTCGTATGGCCGACGCCAGACCGCGATAGTCCGCAAGCGCGTAGGCCAGTTCAAGCGCCTCGTAGCCGGCACCGGGCATCCACTTCTTCAGAAGCGCTACCGCTCCGGCATCCGCACCGAACTGCTCGGTCTCGACGTGCCTGGGCCCGACCAGTTCAACCTCGTGCCCGAGTTCTGTCAGCGCACTGACCATCTCCTCGAGATGAACGTACTGGCCATCCTTGGATCGGATCCGGTGGTGGTAGAGGATTTTCATGCCGCCCGCCCCGCCAGCCGCTCGAAGATCTGCAGCTGCCCCTGGGTCGTCGGCGCCCAGTCGAACTGCTCTGCATAAGCACGGGTACGCTCGCGACTCGGCCGCCGCCGCTGCAGTTCGGCCAGCGCGGTCAAAAGCCCCGCAGGTGTGCGTTCCGCCATCAAAACGCCGGCGTCTTCTGTGGCGACCACCTCCGGTGTTCCCCAGACCGAGGACGCAATAACCGGCGTACCGCAGGCCATCGACTCGAGCAGTACATTGGCCCACCCTTCCCGGCTGGACGCGAGCACCAGCACATCGGCCGCACTGTAATATGATGGGAGCTCTGCCTGCGGAACGCTGCCAAGGAAGCGCACGCGATCCGCGACACCCAGGCTTTCGGCGAGTCGTTGCAGTTCCCCGCGCAACGGTCCATCGCCGGCCACCAGCAATGACCACCCCGGCAGGTCAACCAACGCGCGTATCGGGATATCGTGGCCCTTGCGCTCGATCAGCAGGCCAACGCTCAACATCCAACGAGTTTCCTGCAGACCAAGAAGCCGGCGTGCCTCTGCCGGGTCGATCGGACGAAAGTGATCGAGATCGACGCCATTGCGCAGTACGTGAATCTGCTCCGCCTCCATGCCCAGCTCGACCATTTCCTTTTTGAGTGCCTCGCAAACCGCAATGCTTGCCGCTGACTGTCTGGACGCCCAGCGAATCAGGCGGCGCGGGAACGGATACTCCGGTATCAGATTGATGTCCGTACCCCGGGCGGTAATCGTGACGGGCTTCTTAGACCAGCGGCCGAGCAAAGCCGCCGCCACGCCATCCGGGTAGTAGTAGTGGGCATCGATAACATCAAAATCATAACCGCCGGCAATCAGGTCCCGTACGGCCGGCCAGGCTGCCAGGGCGAGAAGCAATGGAGCGAGATTCATGCCGATTTTTGGAATCACCGGATAGCGCGGATGCATGACGTCGACGCCGTTACGCTGTTCGCTTGCGGGCACCCTGGCGAAATCTGCGTATTTTCCGAAACGTTGGGACCCCGACGGAAACCACGGGACCGGCGCAATCACCCGCGCCTCGCACGCACCGGTCGCGAGCAGTTTCAGCAAGCGTCGTTCCACGAACGGCCCGTGGATGGGTTGCGCCGCGTTCGGATAAAGCGTGGAAAAAAGCAGCAGCTTGATCACGATCGTCTCTGCTTATCCGAGCAGGCGGGAACGCGACGCATCAAACATCAAAAGCGCCCAGAGCACCGCGCTGTGGTCCCGCGCACCGGTCTCGTGTTCGGTTACAACGCGGCGAATGGCCTCCGGATCGAAGATTCCGCCCTGGTCAGCTCTTGCCCCAAGCAGTCGCTCGCGTACGCGCTCTTTAAGAGGTCCTCTGAGCCAGGCGGCCAGCGGCACGGCAAAGCCCATCTTCGAACGATAGAGGATTTCTTTAGACAGCATCGGCTCGAGACTCTTCTTGAAAATGTACTTTCCCTCCGCGCCTTTGAGCTTCAATTCCGGGGGCAGCCTCGAAATCCAGTCGATGTATGTGTAATCGAGGATCGGTGCCCGCACCTCAAGTGAATGCGCCATCGAGGCACGATCCACCTTGACGAGAATGTCCCCCGGCAGGTACGTCTTGAAATCAATGTACTGCACCAGCGACAAGGGATCCCGGGTCGGCGATTTCGCTGCGTGTCCGCGAAATACCTCTACGGCCCGGTAGCCATCCAGGCTGCGCAGGAAATCCTCCGAATACAGCGGAAGCCTCACGCGATCAGGGGTCACTGAAACGCCGTGAAAGTAGCCGTCCACCGCGTCCCGGGCAATCGCTTCGAGTGTCGCCTTCGCCCTGAATATCTTTGGTGCCCGATCGAGCTTGGGATACCACTTGCCCAGAAAGCCGAAGACCGGCCGTCGCAACCCATCCGGCAGGCGGCTTCGCACACGCTCCTCGGTCATGAACCACTTGTAACGCCGGTAGCCGGCAAAGGCTTCGTCACCGCCGTCACCGGACAGCGCAACCGTCACTCGCGTACGCGCCAGTTCGCAGACACGATACGTCGGGATCGCCGAGCTGTCGGCAAACGGCTCGTCGTAGACGTCCGCAAGACGGTCCAGCAGGCCGAAGTCGTCAGTATCGACCTGACGCACGAAGTGATCCGTCGCGAATTGCGTCGCGATCTGCTCGGCATAGGCCGACTCGTCGTACTCCTTGACGCCGAACGAAATTGAGCAGGTCTTGACTGGCTCACTGGACAGCCCGGCCATCATCGCTACGACCGCACTTGAGTCCACGCCACCGGAGAGAAATGCGCCCAGTGGCACCTCTGACATCAGGCGGATGCGGGTGGCTTCGCGCAGACGCTCGGCCACCTCGACGGCCAGGTCAGACTCGGAGCGCCCGGACAGTGTCTGGAAGCTGAGATCCCAGAAGGCGCGCTGCTCCGCGCTGCGCTGCCCTCGCTGCCAGAGCAAGCTGTGACCTGGCGCGAGCTTTTTCACTGCCTCCAGTATCGAACGCGGATCCGGCACGTAGCCAAGCGCCAGGTATTCTTCCACCGCCTTGTGGTCCAGCCGTCGAGGCAGCGAGCGATCTTCCAGCAGTGACTTCAGTTCGGATGAAAACAGTAACCTTCCGTCGGGCAATACGGTGTAGTAAAGCGGCTTCTTGCCCAGACGGTCGCGGGCCATGAAAAGCTGCTGCCGGTTTCGATCCCAGATAACGAATGCAAACATGCCGTTGAATCGCTGAACGCAATCAACGCCCCACTCTTCCCAGGCATGTACGATGACTTCGGTGTCCGAGTGTGTATGAAAGCGATGACCCCTGGCCGCCAGTTCTTTCGCAAGCTCCGGGAAGTTGTAGATTTCACCGTTGAAGACAACGACAACGCTGCGGTCCTCGTTGAACAGCGGCTGCTGTCCCGACGACAGGTCAATGATTGACAGGCGACGATGCCCCAGTGCAACGCCGGGCTCAAAATGTTCGCCGCCTTCATCAGGCCCGCGATGATGCTGCACCTGGTTCATGCGGCGCAGCAGCTCGCGATCGAGTTCGCGCTTACCCTGCGTATCAAAGATTCCAACGATGCCGCACATAATCTAGTCCAAGGTCCGGGTTTGCCGAGCCGTACGCTGCCCGCGCCCTGCGTGGCCGGACCGCGCCGCGGCGTTACTTCGATTTAACAATTCGTCATAGAAAGCAACATAGGAGTCCACCATTGCCGGGAGACTGAATTGCAAAAGCACCCGCTCACGTGCCGCTCTGCCATGCACCGTCCGCAAATTCGGATCCACCAGGTAAGGAAAGATCGCTTCCGCCAACGCCTCTGATCCATGCCCGCTGTATAAGGTGCCTGTCGTGCCATTTTCAACGAGCTCCGGGTTGCCACCCACGCGAGCCGCCACGACCGGCCGACCTGTAGCCATGGCCTCGAGGATTGTGTTCGATATTCCCTCGTTGACTGACGGCAGCACAAACACATCCATCGCACGCATCAGCGCCGGTACGTCCTCTCGAGCACCTGGCACCCAGACTTCATCGGTCAGCCCAAAGTTCCGAATCATTCCTTCCAAGGCGGCCCGCTCCGGACCGTCTCCAGCAATTATCAACCGAAGCTCTTGTCGCAGTTCGGGACGCTGGTCAAGAATTTGCCGCACGCTTTGCAACAATGCACCCTGGTTCTTTACAGGGTCGAGCCGACCCACTGTACCAATTACAGTTTTTGCCTGACCCGCCCAGGGTAAATCTGCAGGCACAGGACCATCGGGATGGCAGCGAAATGTATCGACACCGTTGTAGATCTGTTGAATGCTTGCTGCGGGCACCCCGACGTCGCGCTCCAGCCAAACGGCGATATCATGTGACATGGCCAAGTGACGATGAATGGCCGGACGGCAGGAACGCCTGATGGCGAGCTTTCGTTTATCCTTTCCCGTCGGGTCGTCAGCTGTCCAGCCATGCTCACCATGCACTCTGCCAGATACGCCAGCCGCCATCGCCACCCATTGCATATCCACCGTACCGATGTTCCTCGTATGCACGATGTCAGGTCTGAGGCTCCTCAGCACGCGCCACAGGCGGAAGTATGAGGGCAGGTCCTTGCCAGGTCGTTTGTCGATCGAAATGACCTGCACACTCGTGCGATCCAATCGTTCTATGAATTTTTCACCATACCCTGCGAGGCAGATAACGGAGTGTCTGAAACGGTCGCGGGGCATCCGGTTGACCAGGTTCACAATTCCGTTCTCAAGCCCGCCATAGTCGAATCGGTAAACAATGTGGGCGATATGACAGTCTGCATTCATCGACTGCACTTTGCGGTCGCGAAGCCTGCCCTGATGCACGCTTCGTTGGATTTGGCAAACGCAAGCAGACTGGCACGCGCCTCTTCGGGACCTGACTCAGAAGCAGCGCTGAGTACCAGGACACGACCAATGGCAGGCCGCCCCATTACCAGGGATATTGCCTCTTTCCATTTGACCTGGAAGTCGCCGGTAAGCAGGGCTTCGTCGACCATATACCACTGCCAGACAATGCGCCCTGACCGTCCATCCGGCACCAGAAACTCACGAACCGACAGCTGCTGATGGCCCAGGGACAGATCCAACAGCGACTCCGGCAGCAGGCTTTCAGTCTGAGTGTCAACGATTCGATTCCTGTAAGAAATCATTTCCTGGCCGCCAAACTTGCTCGGCAAATACACCGCCGCGAACACCTCCACGACCCCGTAGACAGGATGCTCGTATGTACCAGCGACCTCCTGCGCCGCCCCACTGTAATGCGGCCGCCATGCGGCCTCGTATATTTCCGGCCCACGCCAGCTGGCATTGAGATGCGGCAGGGCAATTTGAATGATTGCCGTATTGCTATGTCGATTCGAAGACCAGCTATCCGCAACCGCATACGGAGCAACAATGGCGAATAGGCTCAGCACCACAACGATGCGCCATTTCACTCCAGTTGATTCCGTGCTTCTTGTGGCAGCCAGCCGGTTGGTGGAGGTTTCATTCTGTATCGGATCGCGCCACCGTTGCCCGATCCAGAACAAGAGCAGCATCGCGAGAAGAAATAGCACTCGCCCAAAAAGCACGTGTTCCTTTCCCGCGCCCCACTGCATGTCTGTCAGGTGGGCGACAGCAATTATTACGTAAGCACGAAATCCGTTGAGAAGAATCGGCAGGCCTATCGCCGCAAGCGTGAACGCCAATCGTTTCCAGAACGACGCGTAGGTCAGATAGGCGTAGATCATTCCGAGAGCCACGCCGGTTATCAGGTAATTCAGACCGCTACAGGCCCTCGCAACTTCGAAATCACCCGAAGGTATACTGAACATCATGCCGTCCCGAATCACCGGGACGCCGGACAAGTGAAGCGCAGTGACGGTCAGGTCGGCGGTGATCCGCATCAGGGAGGGCACGGCCCCCTGCCCAAATGGCACGGCAAACAGGAGAAAAAGAAGTGGAAACATTATGGTTCGAGTGGCATTGCGACCCACTAGTGCGAGGACCACCGCGGGAACCATCGCAACAGCTGCCAACTGCTCAACGACGAGGACACCTGTGCCGCGCGCCAGCAGCCATGCACCACCGCACGCGATCAATGCGATGAGCCCAAGCCAGTCGGGTCGCCACTCGGCATCGGCAAAGACCGCCCGCCGTCGCCAGATCAAGGCCAGGCTAATTGGCAGGACGAGGACACCGTGTGAGAATCCTGCGTCCGAAAACCACTTAGCGACGATCGACGCATAAGTGTCGAAATAGAGGGCCAGCAGGATGCCCAGTGATCCGACCAGCAACCAGACCAGGGCAGAACGAGACGGGCCGGTCGCACTCACTGTCCCGGCAACTCCAAACGCGGACTTGAATGGACGATCTGCGCCGATGCAGGCGCGCAAGGCCGCATCATCTCTACCAGCAAGGCTACCTGGGTATTCCAGGAGAAATTCTTTTCAACGAACTCGCGGGCAACCGGCACATCATATGGTCCAATTGATAGTGCGTGCACAACCGCCTCGGCAAAATCGCTGGCCGAGTCCGCCACGGCCACGGTTCCCCTGGCGATGCGACCCAACCCCTGGACCGCGCTCGACGTAGCGACGACGAACTTCGCCATTGCCATCGCTTCAAGGACCTTGTTCTGCACACCCCGAGCGATCTGCAGAGGGGCGACGACCGTCTGAGCGTGAGCAAGGTAGGGCCGGACATCCGGCACCCGCCCTGTCACGAGAATAGCCTCCCGCGCCGCCAACGCCATGACCGCTGGTTTTGGGTTCGACCCAACAATTGCAAAAACAGCCTCCGGCACAGCGGTGCGAATCCGGGGGAAAACCTGCTGAGCAAACCAGGTGACAGCGTCAACGTTTGCGTGATAGTCCATCGCGCCAGTGAAAACAATCGGACGCTGGCCTGGCTGGAATGGGCTGCGCCATTCCTGCCGCGGATCAAAAAACTCCGTATCTACGCCGTTTGTCAGTACTTCAATCCTGCGGGAATCTGCCAGCTTGAATTCCCTCAGGATTTCAGCCTCGACCTCCGCAACTACCAGCGTGCGGTCAAACACGTCTATACAGCGCCGCTCAAGTGCCTCCAGCAACCGGGCTTCCCGCCCATAAATTGTCGATGCAGGCCAACTGTGTGACGCTGCATACTGACGCCACTTGTCCGAATCCACATCACAGAGGTCCACGACCCGCCTGCCGAGCTCACCGAGTTCTATATCTTCTGCGTACTGCACCATCGAGGAGGAGAAGACAAAGACGCCACTCAAATCGCGGCGTGCAGCGAGATCCCGAACCCAGCCTTCCAGCTTCGCATCCTGGTAGTACGGCAAGGTCAATGGACGGCCCTGCAACAGCCCGCGTGTGCTTCTAAGACGAGCTATCCTGGGGTTCAGTGGGCGAATACAAACTTCCTCGCAGACCTCGGAGACGGCCGGCACGTACTGCCAGTCATCGGGGTCATCAACGAAGGTGCCTAAATGAACGGTGAAACGCTCCGCCAGGCCCTTCAGCAGATGCCAGGACCGAATCTTGTCGCCTTTGTTCGGCGGGTAAGGGATCCGGTGTGCAAGAAAAAGAATCTCGCTCATCCAAGATACTTCGCCACTGGCGGGCCGATCACCTGAGTGATTCCCAATGGCAAGCGCCGCCAGGTCTCTATCATCCGCTGGTACCTGGGATTCGTCGGGCTCAGGTTGGGCATTTCCGCTGCCTTCACCAGGTAATACTCGTAGAAGAGCGGCTCCGGATCAAAACCCCAGTACTTCTTAAAATCAAATGCGCCGGTGCCTCGCTTACTGCGGCCGTAGTCAAATATACGGCAGCCGCGTTCGCGCGCACGCTCCATGATCTGCCAGTACATATAGTCATTGCCGCCGACCGAGCGGGCGGCCAGTGAGCCACCTCCGTAATAAGGCAGCACTTCGTCGCGAAAGTAGAAACTCAGACAGCTGGCGACAGGAGACCCATTGTGACTCACCGTCAGGATTTCACAGTCCTCACCAAACGTGTCGCACAGGATCTCCAGATAGCGCCGAGAAAAGACCGGCGTCCCCAGATTGCGCAGGCTTTCCGAATACATCGCGTAGTGTCGATCCACATCCCCGTCGGTCTCGACGTCAAGACCCGCCTTGATGCCCTTTCGCACAACCGCGCGCTGCTTGCGCGGAATTGCCGCGAGATTTTTCTCGGGATCGGGGGTGAATGCCTTTCGGAACGTCACGTACAGGTCCTTGCTCGGCCACTCCGGGTGCTGCCGGTGCCTGTTGCGCATCTCGAGATGATCCACGCCCAGCCTCTGCGCCAGCTCGCAAGCGGCCGATGTCAGCGCCGCGTGGGACGCAGCATCCGCGGCAACGATGCCCCCGTACACGCAGAACGGTGTTGACACCAGGGCATGACCGAATAACAGGCTCTTGACCTCGGCCAACGGCAATACACCGGTGATCTCGCCACCTCGCTCCGCCAGCAGGTAGTGAAGTCGGTGGCCAAAGGCCCTGCGCAGAACGTCCTGCCACTCGGCCAGATGGAAAAACGTGCCGTCTGGATTCGCTTCGACAAAGGCGTTCCAGGCCTCGCGGTCGCGTGCGGCAAAAGCGCGGGTGCTGACCGGGCCCCGCGGCGTGTCGGCAACCATTGACTCGGCCTGGCCAACATCCGCATCCGCGCGGGTGGGCCCCAAAGGCACGTCGGTCGAACTCGAAACGGTCGATTCATCCAACATTGAAAACCTCATCCATTCTTCCCCACTCGAAGTCGTTCAGTAACCGTCGCAACCGGGTTTCCGTGCTCTTGAGGTTCAGGTAGTGGCGAAACCGAGACCTCAAAGGCGCCCCATCTATGCGCGGTTGATCTGGGTCGACCTCCCAGGGATGGAAATAGAAAATGCCAGGCTGGCGATCACGCTGGTTGACTCGTTGCAAACCCCAACGGAAAAGTCCGTACGGTAATAGCCGGAAATATCCGCCACCACCCGCCGGAAGATTGCGGCCGCCCACCTCGATCGTCGTGACCGGCAATTCGAGGATCGCCCCGGGCCGGATCCGAAACGCGAAACGCGGCGCCTCCGGCATGCCATAGAGGTCGTGCCGGATCGGGTAGATGCTGGAACTGTAGAGATAGCCGGCCTCCTGGAGCACATCCAGTGCCCACAGATTGCTCGCTCCGATGGAATAACTCGGAGCGCGATAACCGCGTACAGCCACGCCGCCGAGGTCCTCGAGAATATGCCGGGTCTTCAGCACGTCGGCATGAAACGTCTCGCGATCCATCTTGATCGCGCGCGTGTGATCGTAGCCATGACTGGCCAGTTCGTGCCCTTCGCTTACGATCCGCCTGATGAGTTGCGGGTTGCGTTCCGCGACCCAGCCAAGCGTGAAAAAGGTCGCGCGGACACCGCGTCCTGCGAAGACATCGAGCACCTGGTCGGTGTTTTGAGCCACTCGCGATGGATGCGAGCCCCATGCTTCGCGGGTAATCTGGCGCTCGAAGGCTGCGACCTGGAAGTGTTCCTCGACGTCAACCGTCAGGGCGTTTCGAGGCGCATCAGTCTCGTAGCGATCGTGCTCCCGGAGCAGACTGGATAGGGCATTTGTCACGAGGCGGCCTCAAGCGGCTAGAATGTGTATCGAAAACGAAACGCGGCCCATTGACCATCGTAATTACGATCGCCCGATCTCCGAAGATACCCCGCTTCCGCGCTCGCTATGAAATTTGAATAAAATTCCCATGTAAAGCGCCCCATTGCTGTCCAGTCCTGTGCAGCAAAAAGTACATATTGAATCTCTTCACCATCGCTAAACTGTCCACGTTCAATGTCGTTGTAGCGCAGGTGCAACTCCGCATAGTAATTCGATCCGAGGTCTCGCTGCAGGTTGAAATCAAATCCCGTGGTATCCGTGTCGGGCCAGCTGCGACGGATGTAGTCCCGGCTTCGATCGAAGACATCCAGTCGGACCCGGGTGCGCGCTCCCTCGGCAAGCAGAGTCAGGTTGGCGTCCGTTCTGATATACGCGTACGACGTAAAACCCGAAAGGTCCGTATCCGGATCTGGCAAGGGCAATTCATCAGGATCAAAGTTAATGCCAATGCGCCGAGTCTCTACGTCAGGGTCCTGTGAATACGACAGTCGCAACGTCAGATATCGCGCCTCACGACTGAAAAGGACTTTCCATGCATCACCGAAAAACCGCTGGCCGTACCTTACATCCAGCTCTGTGCGTGTATCGGGGCGCCAGGCGACTCCAGCGTGCCAGTATGTAGAGTCCAACCCTCCAGCGACCGTACTCGAAGCCAGATCACTCTCGAGGCCGGCATCGGCGACCGCACGCAGTGTTCGAGTCAGTCTCAGTCCGGTATCAATACCCAGCCTTTCATACCTGTACGGTACAGTGCGGTCAAAATCCGAGGCCTGTCTTTCATAGGACACCGTGAGATTCGCAGCCCTATCAGGATCGCGTGTCGCGATGCTTGCGTAAGTCCGTTGGTCTACGGAATCGTCCTTGTAAAAAGTGAAGACAGGTGACTCGGGGGTCTGGCGGTCCTCGTTTTGCATGTACCAGACACGCCCGTATGTGTAACTTGCGTACGCGATAAAGTCCCGAAATTCGTGTCGGAGCACAGGGGTCGCTGATATGGCCGCCCGATCCGCAAGATTACTGCGCGCAAACAGGCTGCTCTGACCATAGTTATAACTGATGGTCGGGTCGATGATCGTCTGACTGTAAGTCGCGTGACCCTGCAGATAGAACCAGTCAGGGACGATCGAGTATTCACCACTTGTGGTCAGCCGGTGTGAAAATCCATTGTAATCGCTATCCTCCCACACGCGACCGATCAGGGAATAGTCCAAAAACCCTTGCGCACGTTCGTTGAGGGTCGACATGTAAATACCGGGAACAAACTCGATCCCGGCAAGATTGACCTCGTCCTTACTGTCTTCCGCCAGATTGATATTGCCAACGAAAAGCAGACCGGACTCCACTCGGGGCTCAATGACCGAGCCTTGCTGAAGATTCTTGCGGTCATCTTCCCGCGTGAACTTTGAGCGCAGATCTGACTGATACGGCGCATATGGCGCGGAGTAAACGGGCAGCGCGACTACCCATAATGCTACCGCGAAAAGCGTTCGCTTCACCCGGCCTTTCCCCGCCCATATCCATAGTAGTAGTGACTATAGTAGCGGCTGACCAGCGAGGACTCGACCCGATTCAGCACCGCGTTGACCGGTTTGCTGCGGTCGATCAGGCCGAGCGCCTCCGTGACGACGCGTTGCTCAGTCGAATCGGCAAGCACAACCATCACCACTTGTCCTGCATAGCGCGAAAGCACCTGCGCCTCGTTTGTGGCGAGAATCGGCGGTGAGTCGAAGATCACGACGCCCGGGTGACATTCGACGCGACAGCTCCTCGATAATTGCGCGGATCCGTGCACTCGCCAGCAGTTCGGGCGAATTGTCCCGGCGAGCACCGGCCGGCATAACCGCAGTCGCTCGACGTTGCTCTCGTACGTCACCGCTTGCCACATCCAGAGGGTCACTGACCAGATCAGTCAGTCCTGGCCGCATCGAGAGACCGAGGCAGGCTGTCAACGCCGGCTGTGCAACATCACCGTCGACCAGCAAGACCGCAAGATCCGCCTCACGCGCCATACTCAACGCCAGATTCAGCGCATTGAACGTCTTACCCTCACCGGGAATCGCGCTGGTGACGAGCACGACGTTATTCGCAGCCCGTTCGGCGCCCTCGCGACCCGTGATCGAATTCAGCACCCGCCATTTAATGCGCCGAAACTCCTCTTCAGTCTGGTGCGCAAGACCCTCCGGCGGCAGTCGCCCCTGCGCGCGAAGGCCCTTGAAGTCGATATCAACGTCATTCCACCACGAGATTCGCGTTCCTGCGGCACCCCGGTGCGCCCGCGTATTCTCGCGACTGTCGGCGGGCGTTGTGCGCCTGCATCTTGCGTCGGGTGGACCCGGCAATGCTTCACGGGCGCCCGGCTTCGGCGTCTTGGCTTGCGCCTTTTTCAGCGCTCTTTCGACGATGGACATGGCTTACCCCATGAAATTGCGCATTGTGGCGCGTACGTTGTCTTGAAGAAGCAGGTTCAGCAGGAACACGACCAGCAGTGCGGCGAGAGCGCCACCGACGAGCGCCGTCTGACGGCGATACCAGGGCACGAAGCCCTCTACGATAGCGGCCGTGACCGCACCGATCACCGGAAGGCCTGTGATCTGTTGAACCGAATCGCGTGTCGAAAAAACAGGCCGCAGTTGTTGCAGAAGGAAGGCCAGCGCAAGACCGGCCGCGAGGCTCAGCAAAAGTACCACCGTGCTCATGGCCGCGCGATGAGGACCGCTGGGCGTGATGGGCTCCACGGGCGGCTCAATCACCCTGAACTTCACGTCTTCAGTGCTCTGGTCCGCCTGCTCTGAAATTCGCGCCGACTCGAGACGCTGCAACATCTCATCGTACTGAGTCTTGTTGACCTGGTAGTCGCGGTTGAGTCTGGACAGTTCGGCCTCGACCTCCGGTATCGCATCGACCTTCGAACGCAAATTCGCAACCGTCTGCTGCTGCGCCGCCAACTCTCCACGCAGCTCGGCAAGTTCCGCATCCGCAGTGCTCAACGACATCTTGAGATTCTGATAAACCGGGTTCATGTCCAGGCTGCGAACCAGCAGATCCTCGCTGCTGGCCGGACCGGCCCCGGGGGGCGCGAGTGACGGTGAAACCGTTGCGCCCTGCATTTTTTCTTTCCTCAGCCGATCAATGGTTTCCTGAAGTGCCACGACTTCGGGGTGCTTTTCGGTGTACTGGACAAGCAACTGATCGATTCGCGCCTGGTAACCTGCAATCTGCCCGTCGATCGGGTCGCCGGTGCCAAGTCCACCCATGAGACCGAAGGTCGGCTCCTCGCCGGACAATTGCCTCTGCAACTCATTGCGCCGCTCCGAAACCTGTCGGTAACGCGATTGGAGCGTCTCCAGTTTTCCCATTTCGCCGTCAAGCCGCTGGTAGTAATCACCCTCGGCGCCCGGCATCAGTCCGACGTTGGCTTTCTTGAACTCTGCCAGCCGGGTCTCGGCGCTGATCAACTTCTGCTCATACTCGGAAAGCTGCGTCTGCAGAAATCGCTGTGCAACGCCGGCATCGGAACGTTTCATGCCGAGACTGTCTTCCATGAAGGTATTGAGCAGCGATTGCACGACCTGGTACGCAACCTTGGGATCCTCATCCTCAAATGCAACGCTGAAGGTTCCACCCTGTGGGGCTCTCCGCCCCGTGGAGGTTGAACTCGTCAGGGTGACGCGGCTGGAAAGCTCATCGAGCATCTTTTCCTGCTGCCTGCGAGTTGGCGAATCAAGAAACAGGTCCGTGTCATGCGCAACCTTCTCGAGGTTCGGCCGGCTCAGCATCACCGCCTGCATCATCGCGACCTGGCTCACCACGTCCCGATTCACGGCAATGCCCTGCAGCAGAGGTTTCAAGAGGGAGTCAGTGTCAACGTAGACCTTCGTGCGCGCCTCGAAGGTATCCGGAATGCTGGCCACAATGCCCCAGCCCAGCAGCGAAAGAAACCAGGTCAGCGCCAGCCCATGCCAGCGATAGCGCCAGGCACCACGAAGAATCAGCAGCAGCTGTGCGAAAATCTCTTGCATAGTCAGAATCTCGATTCGGGGATAATGAGTACGTCACCGGGACGCATGGACTGGTTGGCACTGATATCGCCATCGTTCAATAGATCCGCCAGCCGCACCGGAATTCTCAGCTGCTGGTCACCTTCGCGACGCAGTATGACGGCCCGGTTTCCAGCCGCAAACTCGGCCAGCCCTCCGACAGCAATCATCACGTCGAGAACGGTCATGCTCGACCGATATGGCAGTGATTTCGGCTCGAGTGCCTGCCCGACCACGCGGATCTGGTCGCCATAGGCTCCAACGAAGCCGACCAGGATGACATTCACCGTCGGCGAACGGATGTACTCGGCCAGGGCCGTTTCGATGTCGCGGGCGAGCTCGCTGGCGGTCTTGCCTTCGGCCACCATGTCCTCGATCAGCGGCGTGGAGATCATGCCGTCGGGCCGTACGGGAACCGTGATGGATAAATCCTCGTGGTTCCACACGAAAATCCGCAGGCTGTCACCCGGGCCGATGTGGTACTCCGACGGTTCCATTGGCGGCGGCGCCGGCGCGGCCTCGACAACCTTCGTCTTGCCGCCGCATGCGGCCAGCAGGAAAGGCAGGCTAATGACGCCAAGCAGGAGAAGGTAACGTCCCGGTCCAGTGTGTCTCATGCTCATTCCTCTATCCTGTTTGTTCGGTCTTTCTCTAGACGTCATTGACCCATCTCCGCTAACGCACGCTTCGCATCGATTCTCACTTGCTGAGGTCCGTCCGAAGCGATCACCTTCCTGAGAATCTGCCCCGCTGTCTCGCGATCACCGTTCCGGGCCAACGCAACCGCCAGGTGGTACTGGACCTCCGGCGAATCTTCCATCGCCTGCGCAGCATCCCGGAGGTGCGAAAGCCCTTCATCCAGGCGGCCATTCTCGATCAGCACCCAGCCGTAGGTGTCCTGCACGGCAGCGCTGCCGGGCGCCGCCGCAAAGGCTCGCTCCGCCATTTGCAGGGCCCGCGCATCATCGTCCTGCTGATAAATCATCGCGAGGTTGTTCAACGCAACGACATGGGCCGGATTCGAGACCAGCGCGCGTTCGTATTCGGCGATCGCCTGCGGCTTCTGACCTGCGCCGACCAGGTATTCAGCCAGCAGTACGCGAACGTCTGCATCGTCAGGTTGAAGCGCCAGCCATTCCTCGAGAGCCTCCTGCGGCTGCGGCGTGTTGGCCAGCCGCGCGGCGCGGTACCGTGCCAGGGTCAGTGTTCGATCGATGCCTGCGGAGGCTGCCTTGTCGTAGTAACCCACGGCATCCTTGTACTGCTTCCGTGCCGAGGCGAGGTCGCCTTCAAGCATCCACGTCGCGGCCGCATCCGGTGCAAGTGTGCGCACTCGCTCGATATATCCCGCCGCTTTTTCAACATTGCCAGCCTGCAGAGAGAGGACCGCGCCCAGCGACAATGCTTGCGCGTTGCCCGGCGAGGCGATCAGCGTCTGGTCAACGACCTCGAGCGCGGCCTCCGGGCGTCGCTGCAGGGCATACGCGCGAGCCAGGTTGAGTCGGAAAGCCGGCTGTTGTGGGGCGTGCTCGACGGCCGCCTGGAAGCTTTCGATCGCCCCCGGCAGATCGCCGCCGCCAAGGCGGGCCAGACCTCGCATGTTCAAGGCCATGGAGTTCTCCGGCGCCTGGCGTACGGCCGCGTCGGTCTCAATCTTTGCCTGGCCGAAATTCTTCCCTCCCAGGTAAAACTGGGCCAGCGCGAGGCGCGCCTGCAACGAGTCCGGGTGATCGGTTACCGCCTTCTCCAACCATCGCTCGGCCGCGTCACGGTCATTCTGCGCCTGCGCGACAGCGGCCATGCCAAGCGTTGCGCTGAGGTTATCAGCCTCCGTATCGAGCACATTCTGTAACTGTGCACCGGCAGCGGCGAAATCGCCGGCTCGCAAGTCCAGTCGCGCGATATTCAGATGCGTGGCCGCATCACCCGGCCTGAGCTTCAACACGGCCTCGAATTCAGCGCGCGCCTGTTCGGTCCGACCGGTTGCCGCGAAAACCGCGCCTGCAACGGTGCGCACAGCCGGATCGTCGGGCGCTTCGCTGGCCAATGCCTGGGCCCGCGCCACCGCCTCGTCTGCTTTGCCTTGCCTGAGCAGGGCCGTCATCAGCAGCGTCTCGCGCTGAACTCCGGATGCGCCGCTGTCCTGCGGCATCGATTCGAGTACTGCTATCGCCTTGTCGACGTCACCGGCGGCAAGGTACGCGCCAGCGACATCGAGCTGAGCGGCCGGCGATGTCCCGGCAGCTGCCGTCGCCGCCTGCTCGAGATAATCGAGAGCCTCATCCTTTTTACCACTCTGCAGACTCAGGCGACTGGCGAGCGTGAGCAAACCCGGATCGGCAGAACCTTCAGTCAAGGAAGGCTTCAGTGCCTCAAGCGTCTGTTCGGGTGACTGCAACTGGTTGCGAACCTGAGCCAGGAGCCGCTGAGCCTGCAGATTGTCTGGCTCCTTTGCCACAACGTTAGCGAGGTGCATCTCCGCCTGCCCGTAATTGCCCTGCTGGAGGTTCACCGCACCGAGCACGGTCCTGGCCTGCAGGTTATTGGGATCGGAACTCACGGCCTCTTCGAGCAACCCACGAGCCGTCTTCAGGTCACCTGCGCTGGCTGCCGCCTGCGCCCGAAGCAACTTCGCGTACGGGCTCTTGGGTGCCGCATCGAGCAGAAGCTGGCTGGTCTGGACCGCGTCATCGGTCTTTGCCTGGCGTAGCTGCGCCTCTGCAAGCCCGGCCAGCGCCGACAGGCGGTCCCGGTTCTCCTCGACGTCCTCGGCCCGCTGTGCAGCCTCCGAATAGGATGCCTCTGCTTCAGCAAAATTGCCGGAACGCATTTCGAGTGAGCCAAGCGCGAGCCAGAGCTGCGGCTGGCGACGGGCGCTCTCCGGTGCGGATTCGAAAACGGCGCGAGCAGCGACGATTCCATCGGCCGCGAAAGCAGCGGCCGCGATACCTTGTATCGCGCTCATGCTGGTCGGGTTCAGTCGCAACGCTTCCTCGAAATTGACGCGAGCTTCCGGGAATCGCCGCAGGCCGATCTGCGCGTCGCCTCGAGCTGCCGCCAGGTCCGCGTCGAGCGCGTCGTTACCTGTCGCCGTGCACGTCTCAAGTACACGTTCATAGTCGTCATCGATAACCATCAAACGGCATTCCGGCACCAGCGTATCGTTCTGACTGGCGCCAAGATCCCTGGCCTTTCTCAACTCCGCCTGTGCTGCCTGTATATCCCCCATTTCGATCATGACCTGGCTGAGCATCGCTCGCGCCCGGGCATCCTGAGGATTGTCCGCTACGTAGTTCCGCAGATCGATCATCGCAGCTCGATATTCGCCTGCTGCAATGTTCTGCTCGGCGCGGCTGAGCAAGGCTTCGCCCTTCGGCCCACAGGCCGCGATTAAAGTGGCCGCCGCCAGCACCACGATCGCACGCGCGCGGCCGGCCACGAACGACGCAGGTACCCTGGCCAGGCGAACGACCATTGAGAGTGTTGCGCGCCGGATCCGCCTCGTATCGATGTGTTTCACCACTGGTCCTACCCTTCCGCGACGCGATCAGGCACCGCAATTTCGTTTTTCTGAAGAAGGTCATAAAGCGTCGGCCGCGTAATTCCAAGCAGTTCAGCAGCCCTCGACAGGTTCCCGGCCGCCACCGCCAGCGCCTGATTGATCGCTTCAGTCTCAGCTCGCTGCCGGGCTGCTCGCAAATTGAGCCAGTCAGTTGAGCCTTCAACCCTCGGCAGACCCAGATCTTCGATGCTGAGCTGCTTGCCTTCCGCCATGATGACCGCGCCGTTGATCCGGTTCTCCAGCTCGCGGATATTGCCGGGCCACGGGTAGGCCTGGATCGCCTTCATCGCCTCCGGTGCGAAACCGCGGATCGCACGACCGTGCTCCTTGGCACGGCGCCCCAGGATGGCCTGCGCAATCACCACCGCGTCACCCGGCCGCTCGCGCAGCGGCGGTATCTGGACGGTGACCTCGCTGATCCGGTAGTAGAGATCTTCGCGGTATTCTTTGCTCTCGATCAAGCCAGCCAAATCCTTATTTGTTGCGCACACGATGCGCACGTCGACCGGGATACGCTCACGGCCGCCGACTCGCTCCACGACGCGTTCCTGCAGAAACCTCAGCAGCTTGGCCTGCAGTGCCAGCGGCATGTCGCCAATCTCGTCAAGGAAAAGCGTACCACCGTCGGCCAGCTCGAATTTTCCGGGCGTCTGCTTGACGGCACCGGTGAACGCTCCTTTTTCATAACCGAAAAGCTCGGCCTCCAGCAACGTATCCGGAATCGCCGCACAGTTGATCGCAACAAACGGCTGCTCCGCCCGGGGACTCAACTCGTGCACGGCACGAGCCAGTAGTTCCTTGCCCGTCCCGCTCTCGCCCAACAGCAGTGTTGTTGCCTGCGTCGGCGCAACCTTCTCGATGATTCGACAGACACGCATCATGGAATCGCTGGTCGCAATGACGCCGGACAACGGCATCGCGCCCTGCGGGCGCGAAAGGGACCGATTGATTTCTTCGAGCTCATGGATGTAGAAGCCGCGCTGGACGAGCAGTCGCAGCACGTCAGTGTCTACCGGCTTCTGGTAAAAATCGTAGGCACCCAGTCCCACGGCCTTGACCGCATTCTCCGTATCGGATTGACCCGTCACGACGATCACCTTGGTATGAGGCGCCAGTCGCAAGGTTTCCAGCAGCGTCGCGAAACCCTCCGAGACCCCCTCCGGATCAGGAGGCAGACCGAGATCCTGCAACACCACGGCCGGTTCGTGACGGCGCAGAGCGGCCACCGCCGCCTGCCGGTTTTCGGCAATCAGCACTTCGTACTCGTCGAAACACCACTTGAGCTGCTTCTGCAGCCCTGGGTCGTCCTCGACAATCAATAGCTTCGGCTTGCTCACGGCCACCTGTCTGATCGCCCGATGATCGGGGGGTCCTGGACCAAATAATTATTAATCATACAGAGAGATACAGTCATATTTTGTGAAATGGGTTCAGAGTCCGGCTGTTGAGGAATCGAGGCTGCCCGATGCCTCTGTCGATTCCTGGCCGATCTCCGGTGGCTCGGCCAGCGGTAGAAGGAGCGTGATGGCACTCCCCTCGCCAGGCTGACTGTGGACCTGAATACGCCCACCCAGGGATTTGACGTATTCACGCACCTGGTAAGCGCCGATACCCATGCCCTTGCTGCCCTTGGTCGTATCAAAAGGTTTGAACAGGCGCTCCTTGATAAATTCCGGGTTCATTCCGGTACCGGTATCCGTCACGGTCAGGCAGGCGAGGTCCAGGGCCGGGGACGTCGCCTCGGATCCGTTCCGCAAACCCTCCTCCGACTCAGCGGCGCCACCGGCCGCTGCAAGGCGGCCTGATACGCGATGCACACCGGTCGCCAGCAGCGCATCAGCGGGCGCACCGCGGCGGACGGTGACCGAAACCGATACGCGGCCCGTCTCGCCGGTTGCTTCCTGGGCGTTTCGAATCAGGTGCTCCACCATCATCGTCAGTCGTTCAGGGTCGGCCATGGCGAAAGCATCGAGCGCTGCCTCCCCCAACACGGGCACAGGCGGCCGCACTGCGCAACGCTCGCAGGCATGCCGGGCCACTTCCGTCAATGACGTCCGCCGGTCCAGGCTCTGCACTTCGCGCCTTCGAAGCTGATCGATCAGTCGCTGCATGCGGGTTGTTGAGTTCGCAATCGTGCCGATTGCGTCATCGATAAATTCGGGGTTGCGTTTGTGCTTCTCGGCGTTGGCTACCAGCAGGGAAAGCTGCGCCGCGAGGTTCTTCAAGTCATGCATCACAAAAGCGGTGAGGCGGTGGTAGGCCTCGAACTGGCGGCTCTCTGACAGCAGGCGGTCGGCTTCATGCTGTGCGAGATGCGTTGCAACGTGACGACCGACCGTCTTCAACAGATCCCGATCTTCGTAGGTCAACTCAAATGGCGGCGGCGGCTCAGCCAGGACAAGAAACCCCGTCAGATCGGCCTGCTGCATCAGCGGTACCAGCAGACGAAGATTCGTCCGGGCCTCCAGGAAATCCGGCATCAGCACATTCTGATAGGCATCGGGACTGCTCCGATACTCGGCCAGGTCAATTACCCACTGGGTCCGTCGCAGGAAACCGGGCAATTCATCGTTGTCCGACAATACGCCGTAATCAGTGCGACTGAACTTCTCGGACGGCCAGCAGGCAACCGGCGCAAACCCACCGGCGGCCTCCACGGGCATGAACAGGACGCCGCCCGGGCTGCTGATGATCTGCGCAACCGAGCGCAGCGCGTTCGGCTGAGGTTCGATGTCACCCTCGGGGGATGACAGCGTTTCAATGAACCGCAGCCACTCGACACGGTAATCGTACTTGTTGCGATAGAAGTGCTTGCTCAGAAAGACGCGCAGACGGTTTCGCAATGAGGTCGACGCAAGCAGCGTCGCCAGCACGACTCCCGCGCCGAAAAAGAAGACAATTTGCGCAATACGTCCCCACGTGCCGCCGTAAAGGCGAATTGCATACCCGCCGACGGCCATGAAAAGCAAGTACAGACCGATCGCGAGAATTGAGGTCGTATAAAAGACGACCTGTCTGGATACAAAAACGTTCAGCGACCACTGAGGATTGGCACGTGCGGCCAGGGCGATCAGCGGCACGGCGAGTGCATTAACCAGCCCCCTCGCTTCCCACGACGAAACTTCCACGCCCTTGACGAGTTGGCCCTGAGAGAAAAGAAAGAGGTCATAGGCGAACAGCGCGCCGATGCCGATGACGAAATACTTGAGCGTGTACCGGCCCGTCTGGCTCGCGTTACGGAAAATCTGCTCGAGCAACACCAGCGCGGCAAGTGACAGGAACAAGCCACCGAGGATCAGTATCTGCGGCGCATGTTCATAGGGCCCGTTTCGCAGCGTGCTGACGAAGATCGCGACGGCCAGCAGGACCGCCCCGCCCGCAAGCCCGTAGGTCAGGCGCGAAAAAAGCCGAGGAAATCCCCCGCGCTCAATCAGGCCGATCAGAACAGAAAGCCAGGCTGCGTCGCGGGCGAATTCGACCAGCAACACCCAACCGAGCTGCATCGACTGAGAATAAGAAGCGTAAGCCAGCGACGCGGCCCAGACCGAGTTCACTGCGCAGGCAATAATGAGCCGCGCGCCCTGTCCGCGGCCTCCCCAGCTGGTTGCGAGCAGCAGCGTCAGCAACAGGAATCCGGCCGCCGCCAGTCCGTAGGCAATGGCCCCGAATGTCAGCATGAGATAACGCTGATCAGCGGGCTCCCTTGCCCCATAGAACGACTTCAACCGTCTGGACGAGGATCGCGAGATCAAACAACAGGCTGCGATTCTTCACGTAGTAAAGATCGTATTGCAGCTTCTCGAGCGCATCCTTTTCCGACGAACCATACGGATAACACAACTGGGCCCAGCCCGTGATTCCAGGCTTGACGGTGTGCCGTTCCCGATAATACGGGATCTTCTGTTCCAGGTCCTGAACGAACTCCGGTCGCTCCGGCCTCGGACCCACAAAGCCCATGTCACCCCTGAGCACATTCAACAACTGGGGCAGTTCGTCGAGGCGGGTCTTGCGAATGAACGCACCCACTCTGGTGACGCGGGGATCATCGGTCGTTGCCCACTGGGCCTTGCCAGCACTCTCGGCATCGACACGCATACTGCGAAACTTCAGGACTCCGAAAACCTCGCCATGACGGCCGACTCGCTGTTGCTTGTACAACACCGGCGCCCGGAATCCGTCCTCGATCTTTATCGCCACAGCGGTCAGAAACATCGCAGGTGCGCTTACCAGCAGCAGTCCCAGGCTCGCCAACACATCAAAACCGCGCTCGAGGGCGCGCTGGATCAACGAGGCGCGAAACCCTTCGCCAAAGATAATCCAGCTTGGATTGAGCACGTCCAGCCGCACTTTGCCCGTCTCGCGCTCCAGAAAGCTTGGCAGCTCGACAATATCGATGCCGGCCACCCGGCACTCGAGCAGCTCATGCATCGGGAAGCCGCGACGGCGATCATCCATGGCGACGACGATCTCGTCGACGGGATGCTCGTTGATCCACTTGAACAGGTCAGCGGGTCTCGGCTCGAGCCGCTCAGCCGGGACAATGACCTCGTCGCCTTCAGTTGCCATGAACGCGACCAGCCTGAACCCGCGCCGATCAGAACGCCGCCGTAACTCCAATAAACTGGCTACACGCTTCCCCGCCCCGTAGACGAGCACGCGACGCTTGAACATGTCCTGATCCAGGATATTCTCAAACAGTAGCCGCACCACGACGCTGCAGGCGATCGCGACGACCGTGGTGATGCCCAGCATGCCCCGCCCGATGGCCAGGTTCGGGAACAGGTAGTAAGCCAGGGCGCTTAACGCCGCCGCGTTGACAATCGCAGCGACGACGCGCAGGACCATGCCGGCCGTGCCTGCACGCTGTCGGGTTGTGTAAAGACCTACCGCGACGAGCGACACCAGGGCAAAAAGCGAAAACAGAATCGCCGTGGGAAGTAGATGACCGGTTGGCGTAACCCTTTCAGACGCCGCTGACCCGAAACGCAGCGCAGCCGCGAGATACGGCGCGAAGACGAACAGGAACGCTTCGATCAACGCCAGAAGCAGGATGGGCACCTTCAGGTACATACGCAGAAAACGGAACGACATGGCTATGGACGTGCTCTCGCGTCGGTTTGCGGAATCAGTGTCATGTGCACTCCATGGCCCGAATTGCCCCCCGGCGTCTCCCGAAGCGTTCTCCGCCCGGGACCGGCCCTATTTTTTCAAGTTTTGCTTCAACTTGCGAGTTTAATTTAATGATTGACTGCAACTGTCTCAATCAAAGTCTAGCCGCTCGGCGTGTACTGGCCTGTGATGTCGGTCGCACTATGTAAAAAGGTCGCGATTCGCGCGGGGATAAAGCGAATTTCGCATTGGCTCAGCCGCGCGAAAGCGCCCCGATCGGGGAGCTGGCAGCATAGAGTGGCGTCCCCACGGGGATTCGAACCCCGGTCGCAACCGTGAAAGGGTTGTGTCCTAGGCCTCTAGACGATGGGGACGCTGATCTAAAAAGATCGGCGTGAGGCACACGCTAAAAACTGGTGGAGCCAGACGGGATCGAACCGTCGACCTCTTGCATGCCATGCAAGCGCTCTCCCAGCTGAGCTATGGCCCCACGGAAGGGCGGGGACTGTATGGCACCCCACCTACCCTGTCAAGAAATCCAGGCTCCGCCAGAGGCTCGGGGCTTCGGAGCAAAGACCCTGAAGCCGCCTCACAGCGCCCGCAAATAGCGCACGCAGATGTACGCATGTCCGCTTTTTGCGACAGGTTTGCCGTCCCCTGAGCGCGACACATCGTCGTCTTGTTGATCAGGCGCACCGGCCGATAATTCTTCCCGATCGCTGATCAGGGCAAACCCACCGCGAGGTGGGGGCGCAAAACTTCCGGTCCCTGGGCCAGGTGCCCAAGTGGATAGCGGTGTCGCCAGCGGAACCACCGGCGGGTCTTTGCAAGGACCAGGCATGGTGAACCCTTGTGCACTTCCCGCCCGGGATAGAACCACTCAGCGCTCTACACGCCAGGTCGAGAGAATCCTACCGCGATTCCCGACCTGAAAACGTACCCCGGGAGGGCCGCTGCCATGGCCCCGATTGAGAAGGCGCTATGCGCAGGCTGGTGAGTAAGTGCAGTTAGTTTCCCGTCCTTCACGAACCTTTTTCGCCGGCCTGCTCGTGGCCACCATACTGCCTTTCTGGCTGCCACCAGCCGTTGCCGGGCAAACAGCCGCGGTCCAGGCCAATCGCCCCCCGGCCATCTCGGGGCAGCCGAAGACCTCGATCGGGGTCGACCAGTGGTATTCGTTCAGGCCGACCGCCAGCGATCCCGATGGCGATGAACTGAAGTTCTCAATCTCGAACAAGCCGGGCTGGGCCAGCTTCAACCCGACCACCGGACGGCTGATGGGCACCCCCCGGGCCGGCGATACGGGCAGCTATCAGAACATCCTGATCCGCGTTTCCGATGGCAAGGTCAGCTCGGCGCTGCCAGGCTTCTCGATCAAGGTCGGCAGCGGCTCCACCAGCAGCGGCAATCGCACCCCGGCCATCTCCGGGCAGCCGAAGACCTCGATCGGGGTCGACCAGTGGTATTCGTTCAGGCCGACGGCCAGCGATCCCGATGGCGATGAGCTCACGTTCTCAATCTCGAACAAGCCAGCCTGGGCCAGCTTCAACCCGACCACCGGACGGCTGATGGGCACCCCCCGGGCCGGCGATACGGGCAGCTATCAGAACATCCTGATCCGCGTTTCCGATGGCAAGGTCAGCTCGGCGCTGCCAGGCTTCTCGATCAAGGTCGGCAGCGGCTCCACCAGCAGCGGCAATCGCCCCCCGGCCATCTCCGGGCAGCCGAAGACCTCGATCGGGGTCGACCAGTGGTATTCGTTCAGGCCGACCGCCAGCGATCCCGATGGCGATGAGCTCACGTTCTCAATCTCGAACAAGCCGGGCTGGGCCAGCTTCAACCCGACCACCGGACGGCTGATGGGCACGCCCCGGGCCGGCGATACGGGCAGCTATCAGAACATCCTGATCCGCGTTTCCGATGGCAAGGTCAGCTCGGCGCTGCCAGGCTTCTCGATCAAGGTCGGCAGCGGCTCCACCAGCAGCGGCAATCGCCCCCCGGCCATCTCGGGGCAGCCGAAGACCTCGATCGCGGTCGACCAGTGGTATTCGTTCAGGCCGACGGCCAGCGATCCCGATGGCGATGAGCTCACGTTCTCAATCTCGAACAAGCCGGGCTGGGCCAGCTTCAACCCGACCACCGGACGGCTGACCGGAACACCTCGAGCCAGCGACGCCGCGACTTACTCCGGTGTCCTGATCCGCGTCACTGATGGCAAGACCACGACCTCGCTGGCGGAGTTCGCAATAAAAGTCGTCAGTACGAGCGCCGCCGCGAACGGTGCGCCGACAATTTCCGGGCAACCCAAGACCTCGATCGCCGAGGGTGAGTATTATTCTTTCGCTCCCACGGTGTATGACCCGGATGGCGACAAGCTCACGTTCTCGATATCGAACAAGCCGGCCTGGGCCAGCTTCGATTCCGGCAGCGGCCGGCTCAGCGGCACGCCCAAGGGCACCGATGCCGGCACTTACGGCAACATCGTCATCAGTGTCTCGGACGCCGAAGCCAGCGATTCGTTGCCACCGTTCGCGATAAAGGTTGTAGCCACCAGTGCCGCGTCGAATGGTCCGCCGACGATCTCCGGGCAACCGAAGACCGCGATCGCCGAGGGTGAGTATTATTCCTTCGCGCCCACGGTGTATGACCCGGATGGCGACAAGCTCACGTTCTCGATATCGAACAAGCCGGCCTGGGCCAGTTTCAACACCGGCACCGGGCGACTGACTGGCACGCCGGGGGCCGGAGAAGCGGGCTCGTACACGAACATCGTCATACGGGTCACGGATGGTCAGGCAACCGCTTCGCTCGGCGCGTTCGAAATCGTGGTTGCCGCTGCCTCACAGTCAGGCTCTTCGGTGACGCTCTCGTGGACAGCTCCCACGAAAAATACAGACGGTTCGGCGCTCAAGAACCTCGCCGGGTACAAGCTCTACTACGGCACGGCATCGGGCACCTACAGCCAGAACCTCACCGTATCAGGCGCGACTGTCACATCGGCTGTCATCGAGGATCTTGGCCCGTCTCGCTGGTATTTCGCGATCCGCGCTTACAACGCGGATGGCGCCGAAAGTGACTTTTCCGCAGAGGTGAGCAAGACCGTTCAGTAGACCGTGAAAAACGGCGCCGGTCATGGCGCCGAGAATCAGGTCACAGTCTTTACATTTAACCCTTGCCCACTGTAGGCGCCGCACACCATTTCGACGCAGAATCGTGTTCGACGTCAACAACGGCAAACCTGTCGCAAGGCAGGGACGCAAAGCCTCCGGTCCGCGTGCGGATAGCGGGGCTACCGAGAGAGTGCCTCGTTATGCATATTCGAAATTCGCTTCGATCCGGCTTGAGCTGGGCTGTTTTTGTGACTGTCGCGCTGACCTTCATGAGCACGGCCGATGCGGGTCCACACCGCTATAAGAACCGCTCTGGCGACCAAACGGCAAACTCCGCGCCGTCCATCTTAGGCACTCCGCCTGCCAGTGTCTCCGCCGGTTCGCCATACTACTTCAAGCCGACCGCGGGCGACCGCGACGGCGACTCGCTGAAGTTCCACATCCGATCCATGCCCGGCTGGGCGGCCTTTAACTCCAGTACGGGCGAGCTTACGGGAACACCCGCCGCCAGCGACGTGGGTCTGTATCGGCGGATTCGAATCTACGTGAGCGACGGTACCGACTACGCCCAGCTTCCGTCATTTGATATTACTGTCGACCTGCAAGCTGCCGACGTCGGCATTGCGCCAAAGCAACCCAACACCCCGCCGGAGATACATGGTGAGCCGCCGACCTCGATTCAGGCCGGGCAAACCTATGTTTTCACGCCCGTGGCATCCGATGCCGAGGGTGACACACTGACCTTCTCAATCAGCCATCAACCGAGCTGGGCCTCATTCAGCTTTGCGAGTGGCCGGCTCGCCGGCACGCCGAAAGAAACTGACGCCGGCGCTTACGCCGACATCCGGATCAGTGTCAGCGATGGAACCGCGATCGTCGAACTCGCGCCGTTTTCGATCGAGGTCCAGGGCACACCGAATCGTGCGCCGACCCTTTCGGGCACACCGCCGACCTCGGTACAGACCGGGCAAACCTATGCGTTTACGCCGGTCGCAACCGATCCCGACAACGACACCTTGGCTTTCACCGTCCGCAACCGGCCCTCATGGGCCAGCTTCAATGCCAGCACTGGTACGCTCAGTGGCTCACCCAGGGACGCCGATGCCGGCATGTACACCAACATCCAGATCAGCGTCAGCGACGCAGAGTTCACGGCTGAGCTCGCGCCGTTTTCGATCGAGGTCCAGGGCACGCCAAATCGTGCGCCGACCATTTCAGGGACGCCGCCGACAACGGTCCAGGCGGGACAGAGCTACGCTTTCACGCCGTCCGCAGCCGACGCCGACGGCGACACGCTGAACTTCAAGATCAGCAATCAGCCGGCCTGGGCCTCATTCAGCTTTGCAAGCGGCCGGATCAGCGGCACGCCGGCCGAGACCGATGCGGGCACCTACACCAACATCCGGATCAGCGTCAGCGACGCTGAGACCACCGTCGACCTCGCACCATTTTCAATCGAGGTACAGGGCACGCCAAATCGTGCGCCAACCATTTCAGGGACGCCGCCGACAACGGTCCAGGCGGGACAGAGCTATGCTTTCACACCGTCCGCAGCCGATGCCGACAACGACACTTTGACGTTCAGCGTCAGCAACAAGCCAGCCTGGGCCAGCTTCAACTCAGGCACTGGTCGGCTCCGCGGCACGCCAGCCGAGAACGATGCCGGCACCTACACCAACATCCGGATCAGCGTCAGCGACGCAGAGTCCACGGCTGAGCTCGCGCCGTTTTCGATCGAGGTCCAGGGTACGCCAAATCGTGCGCCGACCATTTCAGGCACGCCGCCGACAACGGTCCAGGCGGGACAGAGCTACGCTTTCACACCGTCCGCAGCCGATGCCGACAACGACACTTTGACGTTCAGCGTCAGCAACAAGCCAGCCTGGGCCAGCTTCGATTCGCGCACCGGGCAGCTCAGTGGCACGCCCGGCGACGCCGATGCGGGCACCTTCTGGGACGTCGTCATTTCGGTCAGCGACGGCAAGGCCGAGGCGAGTCTGGCGGCTTTTTCGATCGACGTAACCCAGATAGGCTCTGGCGCAGTAACGCTGTCGTGGACACCACCGACGACCAACACCGACGGAACCCCACTGCTGGGCCTCAACGGATACATCATCAGCTACGGACAGGCCTCGGGTCAGTACACCGATCGATTGACTATTTCGAACCCCGGAATCACATCCGCCGTCATCGAAAACCTGGCGCCGACCACCTGGTACTTCGCCGTTAGAGCGACAACGGACAAAGGCGCGGAAAGTGACGACTCAAACGAGGCCGTGAAAACAATCCAGTAGTGTTGCCACACCGGGCCGCGGGCTTTCCGGAAGATATTTCCGATCTCGTCACAGTCCATGAAAGCGAAATGGCAGTTATGTTGAGGTCGCCACAACTTCGAGCATAATTCCGCCTGAACAGTTCTTGACAAAGGCAAACCTGCTGAAAGGCAGGGACGCAAAGCCTCCGGTCCGAGGGACGAGAGTCCTGGATAGCGGGGTTGCCAGAGCCCACCGTCGCAGGCACATCAACCGGCGGCCGATAATCTCTGCTTCCCATGCGATTCCCTCTCCTGGCCGGGGCGAGGAAGGTGGAATCGATAATGAGTGTCGCAGAGATTTCCAGGCGGATTGCGGTCTTGGCCACCTGCGCCATCATGACTGCGTGCGGAAGCAGCTCTAAAGGAACAGGTTCGCTGGCCAGCGAGCCAGAGTCGGCGGCGGGGGCGCTCAACACGAAGCCCGTGATCTCCGGCACTCCCGTTCTCGAAGCGCAGGCCGGCATCGCATACGAATTCGTCCCGGAGGCCAGTGACGCCGACGGCGACACCCTGACTTTCCACATCGAGAATCGACCCGACTGGGCCACTTTCAGCCCGCTCAACGGGAAGCTGGCCGGAACACCGTCGCCAACCGCCGAGCCGATCTATCTCGGGATCGTCATCTCGGTCACCGATGGCAGAGACACTTCCGAGCTTGCACCGTTCGACCTCTCGATAAGCGGTACGGAGGCACCCGCGCAGGCCAACAGTCCGCCGGTCATTTCCGGCACGCCCGAGGCCAGCATCGTCGCGGGAAACTCCTATGAATTCCTCCCGGAAGGCTCCGATCCGGATGGACAGACACTGACGTATCGCATCGACAACTCACCCGGCTGGGCGCAGTTCGACGAGGTGACCGGCCGTCTCTGGGGCACGCCCACATCGGATGACATCGGACTGTTCGAAAACATTCTCATAACCGTCTCCGACGGCCTGGACGAATCTTCCCTGCCTGCCTTCAGCATCGAAGTCACCGCCGGTACGGCACCGACCGCTTCGAATCGACCGCCCAGTATTTCCGGCTCGCCCGCCGAGGCAGTCGCTGTTGGCCAGCAGTATATGTTCCTTCCGGATGCCTCGGACCCGGACGGCCAGGCGCTGACTTTCTCAATCACCAATCGTCCGAACTGGGCAACTTTCAGCCCGAAGAACGGACGCCTCAGTGGCACGCCTTCGGCCCAGCACGTCGGTACCTATGAAGCCGTGACGATCTCTGTTTCGGACGGGGCGGCCGATGCCACGCTCACCTTCACGATCACCGTCATCCCACAGAACAATCCACCACGGATCAGCGGGACACCTGCGTCAACCGTCGAAGCGGGGCAACCCTACCAGTTCCTCCCTTCCGCTTCGGATGCCGACGGTGATTCACTTTCGTTTTCAGTTTCAAACAAGCCCGGTTGGGCAAGCTTCAATTTGAACACGGGGCTCATAAGCGGTACGCCGACTTCCGCAGATGTGGGCACCTATTCAAACATCGTGATTGCCGTGACGGACGGCGCACAGCAATCGTCGCTGGCCCCATTCACGGTACAGGTCACGGCCCCGAACCGGGCCCCGACGATCAGCGGCTCGCCGGTCGCCTCGGTGACCGCCAACGAGGCTTACAACTTCCTGCCGTCGGCCTCCGACCCCGACGGTGACGCGCTGAGCTTCTCCATCAGTGGCAAGCCCTCGTGGGCGACATTCAATGGCGCGAGCGGCCGGCTCACGGGCACGCCGACCTCGCCCGACACCGGCACCTACTCCAACATCCGCATCACCGTCTCCGACGGTCAGCTGAGCGCCACCCTGCCGGCGTTCTCGATCAACGTCACGGCGGCCAACCGGGCCCCGACGATCAGCGGCTCGCCGGCCGGATCGGTGACCGCCAATGAGGCCTACAGCTTCACGCCCAACGGCTCCGACCCCGACGGTGACTCGCTGACTTTCTCCATCAGTGGCAAGCCCGCCTGGGCCAGTTTCAACACCGGCACCGGACGGCTCAACGGCACACCCTCGGCATCGGACACCGGCACGTACTCGAACATCCGCATCAGTGTCTCCGACGGTCAGCTGAGCGCCACCCTGCCGGCGTTCTCGATCAATGTCACGGCGGCCAACCGGGCCCCGACGATCAGCGGCTCGCCGGCCGGATCGGTGACCGCCAATGAGGCCTACAGCTTCACGCCCAACGGCTCCGACCCCGACGGTGACTCGCTGACTTTCTCCATCAGTGGCAAGCCCGCCTGGGCCAGTTTCAACACCGGCACCGGACGGCTCAACGGCACACCCTCGGCATCGGACACCGGCACGTACTCGAACATCCGCATCAGTGTCTCCGACGGTCAGCTGAGCGCCACCCTGCCGGCGTTCTCGATCAATGTCACGGCGGCCAACCGGGCCCCGACGATCAGCGGCTCGCCGGCCGGATCGGTGACCGCCAATGAGGCCTACAGCTTCACGCCCAACGGCTCCGACCCCGACGGTGACTCGCTGAGCTTCTCCATCAGTGGCAAGCCCGCCTGGGCCAGCTTCAACACCGGCACCGGACGGCTCAACGGCACGCCCTCGGCGTCCGACACCGGCACGTACTCGAACATCCGCATCAGTGTCTCCGACGGTCAGCTGAGCGCCACCCTGCCGGCGTTCTCGATCAATGTCACGGCCGCCAACCAGGCCCCGACGATCAGCGGCTCGCCAGCCGGATCGGTGACCGCCAATGAGGCCTACAGCTTCACGCCCAACGCCTCCGACCCCGACGGTGACTCGCTGAGCTTCTCCATCAGTGGCAAGCCCGCCTGGGCCAGCTTCAACACCGGCACCGGACGGCTGAACGGCACGCCCTCGGCATCCGACACCGGCACGTACTCGAACATCCGCATCAGTGTCTCCGACGGTCAGCTGAGCGCCACCCTGCCGGCGTTCTCGATATCCGTCCAGGACGTGCAACTGGGCTCCGCGACGCTGAGCTGGACGCCGCCAACGCAGAACGAGGACGGATCTCCGCTGACGGACTTGAAAGGTTACAGGATTCAATATGGCAAGAGCGCAGCGAACCTTGATAGCTCGCTCGAGATACCGAACCCGGGCATCAGCAGCGCGGTCGTTGAAAATCTTTCACCGGCCACCTGGTACTTCGCCGTGAAGGCCTACAACGACAGCAACGTCGAAAGCGCCTTGTCCAACGTCGCCAGCAAAGCGATTAACTGACGGTAGTAAAAGATGCCCCCAAGCAGGTTTGCGAACGGTCGGCAGGTCAGTAAGATCGGGCACCTGTATGCGATTCCGATGTGTGTCGCAAGGCAGCGTGGAGCGAATCGGCGATGATTTCCGTCGCTTTCAGTTTTCGGTTGGCGCTTCCATTGGCCTGTGGACTGCTTGTCGCCTGTGGCAGCGGGTCCGGCGGCAGCGGGCAATCAACAGGCCTTCAATCCACTGCGGTGTCGAACACCAAGCCGCAGATTACGGGCAATCCGACACCGCTGGCCGTCGTCGGTGTCGAGTACGAGTTTCTGCCCGAAGCGGCCGACAGCGACGGCGACACGCTGACCTTTCATATTGAAAATCGTCCCGAGTGGGCTACGTTCAGCCCGACGACCGGCCGGTTCGCCGGGACCCCGCAGACGAACTCGAAATCGCAGTACGTCGGAATCGAAATTTCCGTCACGGACGGCACAGAGAGCTCGGCACTTCCGGCATTCGATCTTTCGGTTCAGGGAACCGACCCTGCCAGCGCCGCCAACGTTCCTCCGAGCATTTCCGGGAAACCGGAATCGACCGTCGTGGCTGGGAACTTTTACGAATTCATACCCAGCGCCTCCGATCCCGACAGCCAGGCACTTCTCTACTCGGTTGCGAACCTTCCGCCCTGGGCGGAGTTCGATCGGATCAGCGGCCGACTCGCGGGCACACCGGCCCCGGAGGACATCGGCGTGTTCGGTAACGTTGTCATATCGGTGTCTGACGGGGTTGCAGAAGCCTCGTTACCATCGTTCGATATCGAGGTTACCGGTGGAACGGCGCCTGCGCCTCAAAACAAACCGCCGCGCATTTCCGGGACACCCGCGGAGGCGGTGGCTGCGGGGCAATCCTACCGCTTCCTGCCTTCGGCATCGGACCCGGACGGTCAGGCCCTGTCGTTCAGCGTGATCAACCAGCCTGCCTGGGCCCGATTCAACACCCGCACCGGCCTGTTGGACGGTACACCATCGTCATCAGACACCGGCACGTACTCGAACATCCGCATCAGTGTCTCCGATGGCGAACTCAGCGCCAGCCTGCCGGCGTTCTCGATTGCAGTGCAGGATGTACAGTCGGGATCCGCCACGCTGAGCTGGACGCCACCGACGCAGAACGAGGACGGCTCCCCGCTGACGGACTTGAAGGGGTACCGGATTCAATATGGCACGAAGGCGGCCAACCTCGATACCGTACTCGACATACCGAACCCGGGCGTGAGCACGGCAGTCGTCGAAAACCTCGCACCGGCGACCTGGTACTTTGCCGTGAAGGCCTACAACGAAAGTAACGTCGAAAGCAGCCTGTCGAACGTGGCCAGCAAGACGATTAACTAGAAGTCGCCTGCCACGCCTCACCGTTGCGAGTAGGCGATCGCCTTGCGCAACCGGGCCAGAGTCGTCTCACGACCCAGAATCTCCAGCGTGACGTCAATCGGCGGTGAAACTGCGCCACCCGAGACCGCCACGCGAATGGGCTGGGCGACCCGGCCCATGCCGACGTCGTGCTCCCCGGCAACCGCCATTACGACTTCATGAATGGCGGGCGCGTTCCATTCCGGCAGCGCCGCGAAGCGCTCGCAGACGGCCTCGAGTAGCGGGGTCGTGCCTTCGTTCAGGTGCTTCTTAGCCGCCTTGCCCTCGTATTCGGTAACCTCGCGGAAAAAGAAAAGGCTGTTCTCCGCCATTTCCTTGAGCGTCTTCGCTCGTTCCTGCTGCACCTGCGCAACGGCGGCGACACGCTGGGGGTCATCGGCGGATACGCCGCAGGCCTCGAGCATGGGCGCGAGGTACCTGCCGAGATGCCCTGGATTGGACCGAAGTATGTGCTGTTGATTGGTCCACAGCATCTTCTCCGGATTCAGGGCCGATGCCGACTTGTTGACGTCGCCGATGTCAAACAGGCGGATCATTTCCTCGATACTGAAGATCTCCTGGTCGCCATGCGACCACCCGAGCCGACCCAGGTAGTTGAGCAGGCCTTCGGGCAGAAATCCTTCGTCACGATAGGAAAGCACGCTCAGTGCACCGTGCCGCTTCGACAGCTTGGAACCATCCGGCCCCAGGATCATCGGCACGTGCGCGTACACAGGCGGTTCGACACCCAGCGCCCGCAGCATGTTGATCTGTCGTGGCGTGTTGTTCAGGTGATCATCGCCGCGGATGACATGGGTAATCTTCATGTCGTAGTCATCAACGACGACCGAGAAGTTGTAGGTCGGCGTACCGTCCGACCGGGCAATGATCAGGTCATCCAGTTCGGCGCTGTCGAAGCGGACCGGGCCGTGCACGACATCGTCGACGATCACTTCGCCGCCGTCCGGGTTGCGAAACCGTACCACCGGATTGACACCTGGGCGTGGCCCGCTCAGGTCCCTGCAACGACCATCGTAGCGCGGCTTTTCTTTCCGAGCCAGCTGCCCGGCCCGCATCGCCTCGAGATCTTCGCGGGAGCAGTAGCAACGGTAGGCTTTCCCCCGCTCGAGAAAGATCTCGATGACTTCCCGGTACCGATCCATGCGCTGCGACTGGTAGAACGGGCCCTCATCGTGATCGAGCCCCAGCCACTGCATGCCTTCAAGGATGACGTCAATCGCCTCAGGCGTTGACCTTTCGCGGTCCGTGTCTTCAATACGCAGCACAAACTGTCCGCCATGGCGCCGCGCATAAAGCCAGCTGAAAAGCGCGGTGCGCACGCCGCCGATGTGTAGCATCCCAGTCGGGCTTGGTGCGAATCGTGTGCGAACGGTCATGAGTTGGATTCCATATATGACTGCGCCGGCCACTGGGGCCGGCGCGAGACAATGGTGGGCGGTGGTGGGATCGAACCACCGACCCCTGCCGTGTGAAAGCAGTGCTCTACCGCTGAGCTAACCGCCCGAAGGGCGTGTAGTGTAGGGTCGTGGGCCATGCCGGTCAACGCGCCCGGCCATGCCTCGGGATGTCCGGCATCGCAGACCACCCTCGCGAGGCGATGCGCAGCCCCCGCTGCCTGCGCCGCTAGCCCGGTTCGCCCCCGATGCGATCGAGCAGCTCCCCTGTCCTGGCCTTCATAAGCGCCTCATCGCCGCGGCTCTCGACATTAAGTCGAATCAGGGGTTCCGTGTTCGAGGCCCTTAAATTGAACCGCCATTTTTCGAATTCGAGACTCACCCCATCCGTGAAATCAACGGCCAGCGCGGTGGGCTGATAGTGCGCGAGAACTGCATCAATCGTTTGCTGGGCGTCCAGCACGCGACGATTGATCTCGCCGCTGGCCGGGAACAACCGGATGCGTTCGCCTACGAGTTCCGACAGCGGTCTGCCGGCCTCACTGATCATCTGGGTCACCAGCAGCCAGGGAATCATGCCGCTGTCACAATACGCAAAGTCGCGGAAGTAATGATGCGCGCTCATCTCGCCGCCATAAATTCCATCGACTTCCCGCATTCGCTGCTTGATGAATGCGTGGCCCGACTTTGACTGCACGGCCTTGCCACCACCCTTCGCGACGATATCGAGCGTGTTCCAGGTCAGGCGCGGGTCATGGATGATCACACTGCCAGGGTGACGTTCCAGGAACATCGATGCGAGCAGACCAACGATGTAGTAGCCCTCGATGAAGGCGCCGGTCTCATCAAAGAAAAAGCAACGGTCGAAATCGCCGTCCCACGATACCGCCAGGTCTGCACCGTGACGTCGCAAAGCCTCCACCGGTGCACGGTGGTTTTCGATCAGCATCGGGTTGGGCACACCGTTCGGAAACTCCCCATCCGGCTCGTGATCAACCTTGATGAACTCAAACGGAAGGTGCGGCTCGAGTTTGTCCACGATCAGTCCGGCCCCGCCGTTGCCGGCATGCGCCACAATCTTCAGGGGACGCAATTTTCCGAGGTCGACGTACGACAGCAAGTGCTGGATATAGGACGGCATGATGTCGATCGCGTAGCGCTCACCAAGCCGGTCGGGTTTTGAAAATTCCCCGCTCTCGGCAATTCGGCGAATGTCCTGCAGACCGGTATCACCGGAAATCGGTCGCGAATCCTCGCGCACAAACTTCATGCCGTTGTAGTCGGGCGGGTTGTGACTGGCCGTGACCATGATCCCGCCGTCCATGCGTTCCGAGAACGTTGCAAAATACACGGCCTCTGTGCCACACAGACCGATGTCGTGCACATCGACGCCCGAATCGAGCAGGCCCTGCTCCAGGGCCCTGGCTATCTCTTCGCTCGACAACCGGATGTCCCGGCCGACCACCACTTTGCGAGGCTTCAGAAACTCCGCATAAGCGCGGCCGATTCGATACGCCACGTCCTCGTTGAGCTCCGATGGAACCCGCCCACGCAGGTCGTAGGCCTTGAAACCGGCAATACTGCCGCCACTCATCGCGCTCTCCTTACCGTTAAAGCAGGCCTTGTCAGTTGCGCCGGAACCTTGCGGAGATCCGCGACAACATCTCACGCTCTACGCCGTCCGGACGTCCACGCATCGTCCAGATCACAAACGTCGCAAGACTATAGACGATTGCGCCGAAGGCCACATCCCGGGCCAGGCCAAACACCGGCCGGGCGACGTCGAAGCCGGCCTGCAGCGCCTTGACGGACCCCGCCATGATCAGTGCCGCGGCAAGCGGTGGCCAGATCGCCCGCCAGAGATTACGAAAAGTCAGTGGCGGGCGTCTGGTCGCCGCCCACATCAGGCTCAACACGAACAGTAGCGCGGTAGCCGCCTTGGCAGCCGCGATCAACTCGATGTCCTGGTACGTGCTGACCGCCCAGAGTACGGGCACCAGCATCGCCGCATTGCCGACCGTAAGCAGAGCCGCCAATCGCTCCCGCCCTGTCGCCAGCAGGAAGATGTCAATAGTGTGCACGATGCCGTAAAGGGCGCCGAAGATGCCGAGCCAGGGAATCAGCGGTATAGCCTCCAGCCAGCGATCGCCCAGCACGACGCGCACGAAATCGTCGGCAACGACCGCAATGCCGAGGCCCATGACAAAGGTGATGGCAGTCATGGAACTGAGCGCACGCGTAAATGTTTCACCGAGTTGATCGGGGTCATCCGCGAGCCGCGAGTAAACCGGGAAAGCGGCACGTGACATGGGTACGACTATCTCGTCGGAAGGTGACGATGCCATGTCGGTCGCAATGTAATAGTTTCCCATCGCCGCAGCGCCACCGACTGAGCCAACGACCCAGCGATCCAGCTGTTTGTTCACCAGGCGCGCGAATCGCGACAGAATCAACCAGCGGGAAAACCCCCATATCTCCCCTACCCGGGCCAGTGAAAAGCGCGGCCGATAGGCGGACATCAGGTAACTGATGCCGACCTCGAGCAACCGTCCCACGACCTGGCCTATGACCAGCGCCCAGTAGTTTTTCAGAAGAAAAGCCGTGACCACGGTGACCGAAAAAGTGGCCAGCTTTTTGAATATGCCAAACTGGAATTCGCGCCCGAACGCGAGTTCCCGCCGGAAATTCACGACGCCGATATTCTGAAATCCGCCTATCGCCGCACGCAATGAGAGGATCCGAACAACCACCGTCACGCGCGGATCCTCGAAATGACCGCCGACGTACGGTGCCGTCACATAGAGAACGATTGCGAGCACGAATCCCTGGATGATCTCCATCGACCACGCCGCATCATAATGTTCTCGTGTCGGCTCGGTCGTTCGTAGCAGCGCCAAGTCTACCCCGGACTGGGTAAAGACCTCGAGTATCGCTACCGAGACCATCGCCATCGCCACGACGCCAAAATCGTCGGGAGTCAGGAGGCGGGCCAGAATGACCGTGCTGACAAGACCGATGCCACGTATGGCCCAGCGCATGCCGATCATCCACGCAGACCCGCGGGCGAGCTCGCGGCCGGCCGCAATCGGTGATCGGTTACCGGACTCCGATGTCATGAAGAGAGCCAGCCAACGGGCCGCCTCAGCGCAAACGCTCGCGGTAGTTTTTCAGGTAAATCAGAAACGCCTCGACCGCATCGCCATTGGATTTCGGGCGCCGGTAAAGCGTACCCGAGTAGGTCGATCTCAGGTGATCCATGGTGACCGGGAAGTCAAGGAATTCGCCGATCCGCTCGATCTCCTTTTCCGGCGTAAGAATCAGGTCTTCAAACAACAGGGGCAGGTAACGAATCGAGTGCGTTTCGAGGAATTGCCTCAGTGAAGACTGTATTGCCTCATTGTAGTTGCGGGCATAAGCCAGTGTCTGAATCTGGCGTCGTTGAGTGCATGAAATCCAGGACTGCATCGGATCCCGGCGCAGGAGCAACACCTTGATTCGATCCCATTGAAGCAATGGCTGCCAGAATCGGATCGTCATCCAGAGCCGCGGGTCCTTCCACATCCAGGGTGCATGCGCCTCACAGCGCGATACCAGCGCACGGTACTCAGCTTCATCCTCGGTCCCGGACAACCGCTCGATCTCGGTGATCGCATCCGGGAGAAACCGTGTCGTGTAGCCTTCGTTCGCCGAAACACGCTCCATCAGCTGCCTGTTCAGGCGTATGAGTTCCGAATTCTCGTAGGTGTTGTAGTCACGCTTCTTGAACGTGTCTTCACCGGACCAGAAGCCGGCCGCACTGAGGATCCCGGCCAGCGCCGAACTGCCGGTGAGTCCACCGGTCAGGATGATCACGTTATCGGGCCGCGAATCTGCCCCGTTGCCGTTCCCGGGGCGGGCCGATGCGGTCGATTTTTCCTCAGACTGGGTCATGTCCACTCACTTGCTGTCGCTCTGGCGACCGTATTGATCCTCAAACCTGACGATATCGTCCTCGCCAAGGTAGCTGCCGGACTGCACCTCGATGATGTGCAGCGTCACCTTGCCCGGATTTTCGATGCGATGCCGGGTACCCATGGGAATGTAGGTCGATTCATTTTCGCCAAGCAGCAGAACCTCGTCGTCGCGCGTAATACGTGCGGTACCGGACACGACGATCCAGTGCTCTGCTCGATGATGATGCAACTGCAGTGACATCGAGGCACCGGGTTTGACGACCAGCCGCTTCACCTGGAACCGGTCGCCGTTGTCGAGACTGTCATAGCTGCCCCAGGGCCTGAACACCTCGCGATGCAGAGAGGTTTCATAACGTCCCTGCCCCTTGAGCCGGGTCACCAGGCTCTTGACGTCCTGCACCTTATCCCGGGGTGCGACCAGCACCGCGTCCTTGGTTTCCACGACCACGTGATCCTTCAGTCCGACCGCCGCAATCAGCCGGCTGCTCGCGTGCAGCAGGCAACCCGAGGTGTCTTCGGCAATCACGTCGCCCGCGGTCACGTTGCCGTGCTCGTCAGCGCTCAGGGCATCCTGCAGCGCAGCCCATGAGCCCACGTCACTCCAGCCGGCATCGAGCGGAAGTACCACGGCCGAATCGGTCTTCTCCATGACGGCATAGTCGATCGAGTCGCCCGGACAGGCGCCGAATTCCTCGGCAGGCAGCCGCGTGAAATCCAGGTCCCGCTGCGCGGCTTCGACAGCGCTTTCGCAGGCGGACAGCATAACCGGCGCGAACTTCGCGAGCTCGGCCAGGTAGCGACTGGCGCGAAAAAGAAACATGCCGCTGTTCCAGAAATACTCGCCGGACTCCAGGTACCTCCGGGCCGTCTCGATGTCGGGTTTCTCGACGAACCGGGCCACCGGGAATACGGGTCCGGGCCCCTCCGCGCGACGAATATAGCCATACCCGGTTTCGGGCCGATTGGGCACGATACCAAAGGTCACCAGGCTGCCGGCACGCGCGGAATCGAGCCCGAGACGAACGCTTGCGCGGAATGCACCGGCATCGCGAATCGCGTGGTCGGCCGGCAACACCAGCAATATCGGATCGTCACCTTCGGGCGCCGACCGTGCCGCAAGCAGGGCTGCCACTGCGACCGCCGGCGCCGTGTTGCGGCCGACCGGCTCGAGCACGATTGCCTCCGGACGGACACCGACGTCCCGCAGCTGCTGAGCGACCATGAACCGGTGACTTTCGTTGCAGACAACGATCGGTGCCGCTTCACCGGCCTCGATGCCGCTCGTCCGCAAAGCGGTCTCCTGCAACATCGTGCGTTCCCCGAGCAGCGGCAATAGCTGCTTCGGGTACAGTTCGCGCGACAGGGGCCACAGACGGGTTCCAGAGCCGCCGGAAAGGATTACCGGTACGAGCATGGGTTCCTCCAGTGGACCATTGTAACCATAGCGCTTCGCCACGCCCGCAGCGGATCAGGCGAACGCCGGCCGGTCTGGCTCCCGACGGCAGCCACCCCATTCGCCCGGCCGCCCGGGGATCGCGACAGCAGTATCAGGCACATAGCCCCGAACGACCACGCACACCCGAGTGGATCGCGACCATAATGATCTTCATACCGTATCGTACCGGGACGCCCCGATCGGGATTGTGATCGGGATCTCGACTCGACATCGGGTCGCATCGGCATCTCAAAACGGCCAGATCCGGGGAATCAAAACGACCGCCGTGATCCCGACGAGCACGCTCAATGGCAGCCCGAATCGGAGGTAGTCGCTGAAGCGGTAACCGCCGGGCCCGTAAATCATGAGGTTGGTCTGGTACCCGATGGGTGTCACGAATCCGGCCGAGGCACCAATCATGACCGCTATCACGAAGGGCATGACACTGGCGTCCGTTCCACTCGCCGTCGCCATCGCGATCGGAAACATCATCACGCCGGCGGCGTTATTCGTAATCAATTCAGTCGTCAGCACCGTTGCCAGATAAAGCAGCGCGAGCGACCAGAAAGGGTCGGATCCGGCAAGGCTTCCGATGGCGCCCGCAATCAGGTCCGCAGTGCCGGACTCGCTGAGCGCGGCGCCGAGCGCAAAGGACGCGGCAATCCCGACCAGCACAGGGTACTCGATGCTGCGACGACCCACGGACAAAGGCACACAGCGCGTTGCGACCATCAGCCCGGCCGCAAGAAACGCGACCTCGAACAAAGACATCAGTTCCGTCGCCGCCACCGCCACCATTCCCGCCAGGATCGCAAGCGCGACCGGTGCGCGCTTGAAGTCCGGTGGCGTGGAGTCGCGCAGAGAACTGACCAGCAGGAAATCGCGGCTGTATCGATGCCGTTCGACGAAACCATGGTCCGCCTCAATCAGCAGCGTGTCACCCGCGCGCAGGCGCACGTCGCCGAGCTTGCCGTCCAGCCGGGCACCGTCGCGTGAAATCGACAGGATTGCGGCCCGGTAAACACTGCGAAAATGGGTCTCACGGACGGTCTGCCCGATCATCGGACAGGTGCGCGACAGTACGAGCTCGATCAGGCAACGTTGCGAATTGCGCAGGTTGAGCTTGAAGCGCTGGTCCTCCGCGACGGACAGGCCGGGAACGCGTCGCAGTTCGTTGACCGCGTCGACCACGCCCACAAAAGTCACCCGATCGTCAGAACGCAGGACTTCGTCGGGCCCAACCGCCGTCATGAGCCTCTCATCTCGCTCAATTTCGAGCACGTATGCGTACTTCATGCTGCGCAGCCCGACTTCGGCAATCGTCCGATTGACCAGGGGTCCGCCCGGCAGCACCCTCGCCTCGACGCTGTACTCGCGTGCGTTCTGCAGCTGCTCTACCGGCCCCTGCCGATCCGGCAGCAGGCGCGAACCAATCAGCAATGCGTATGTGATACCGACAATCGTCAGCGGCAGGCCGACCGCGGCGATATCGAAAAGGCCCAGTTGCACGTCCGGCACTGCCGCCCTGAGCAGGCTGCTGACGATCAGGTTCGTACTGGTTCCAATGAGCGTGCACATGCCGGCCAGTGTCACGACGTGATTCATCGGCATCAGCAGTTTTGAGATCGGGAAGCCGTAACGCGCAGACCATTCCTGTGCGACCGGAATGAACAGGGCCACCACCGGCGTATTGTTAATCACGCCGCTGAGTGCGCTGGTCACCGCCATCAGCTTGGCTTGCGCCACCATCAGTGAGCGGGGCCGTCCCAGCACCCAGCGAGAGATCCACGCCATCGCGCCCGTCTCTCGCAGACCCGCGACGACCAGGTATAGGGCGGCGATCGTCATCACTCCGGGGCTGGAAAAGCCATCGAGCGCCTGGCTGGGTGAGATGATACCGGCGAACGTGACCGCCATCATCGCGCTGACCAGCACCAGGTCGGTATCGAGCCGCGTGGACGCCAGCAGCACGAACACGGCGGCCACTACCGCCAGCGTGATGAGGATCTCAAACGTCAAGGCGTCAGCGACTCACCGCGGCCGATGCCAAAATAACGCAGGCCGTAACTCTTGACGAAAGCCGGGTCGTAGACGTTACGCCCGTCAAAGATGACCGGCGTCTTCAACTGGTCGCGAATCATCTCGAAATCGGGACTGCGGAACTCCTGCCACTCGGTCAACAACACCAGCGCATCGGCGCCCGTCAGCGCCTGCTCGGCGCTTTCGACCAGAGCCAGGTCAGTGCGCTCACCATAGATTCTCCGCGCCTCGTCCATCGCCACAGGGTCGTAGGCCTGGATGCGGGCGCCCTGCTCCCACAGGGCCTCCATGAGCTCTCGGCTCGGCGCATCGCGCATGTCATCGGTATTGGGCTTGAATGCAAGCCCCCACAAGGCAATGGTCCGGCCCTTGAGGTCGCCATTGAAGAACGCGTTCATCTTGCCGAACAGCACCTGCTTCTGCCGCTTGTTGACGGCCTCCACGGCCTTGAGAATCTTTGCGTCAAAGTCGTGCTCGGAAGCGCTGTGCACCAGCGCCTTGACGTCCTTCGGAAAACAGGAACCACCATAGCCGGCACCCGGGTAGATGAAGCTGTAGCCGATGCGTGGATCGGATCCGATACCGACGCGGACTTTTTCGATATCCGCCCCCACACGTTCAGCCAGGTTGGCGACTTCGTTCATGAAACTGATCTTGGTGGCCAGCATCGCGTTAGCTGCGTACTTCGTGAGCTCGGCTGAGCGAATGTCCATCACGATCATGCGGTCATGACTGCGAGTGAACGGCTCGTACAGTGTCTTGAGAAGCTCGGCCGTGCGCGGGTTATCCGTACCGACGACGATGCGATCGGGCTTCATGAAATCGGCAATCGCGGCGCCCTCTTTGAGGAATTCCGGATTGGAAACCACGTCGAACTCCACTTCGAAGCCGCGCTCATCGAGCGTCTGCTCGATTCTCTCGCGGACCCTGTCAGCGGTTCCGACCGGCACCGTGGACTTATCCACGATCACCCGGTACTCGCCCATGTGCCGACCGATCGTCTCGGCAACGGCGACCACATGCGACAGGTCGGCCGACCCGTCCTCATCGGGCGGTGTCCCCACGGCAATGAACTGGAACAGGCCGTGGGCGACGCCCTCTTCCGAACTGGTCGTAAAGTTCAGGCGGCCTTTTTCGTGGTTTCGCTTGACGACTTCATCGAGCCCGGGCTCATGGATCGGAATCTCTCCCCGCTGAAGTCGCGCAATCTTCTCTGCGTCGATGTCGACGCAAAGCACGTGGTTACCCACCTCGGCCAGGCAGGCGCCCGTGACCAATCCGACGTACCCGGAACCAAATACTGTAACTTTCACTCGTAAGCCTTTGATGGAGTTGAATTAATTATGCGCATAGCCTAATTGATGCAGGATTCGCGTGCAATGACATGTATCACGATGTGTGGCGAAGGTGCGCAGCTGGCCACCCCGCAATCATCAGGTCAACCCTTGCCCGCAGTGCTCTACCGCCCGGGCGGTTCGGCTCGCCGGCCCTTTATCCTATGGCGCGGCGCCTCAGCGCCGTTACGCAGCGTTGGGCCGTCTGGCCATCCCACAACTCAGGTCGCGTGCCCGTATTCCAGCGCCCCTCCAGCACATCCGACACCCGTTCGGTCAATTCCGAAGGCCGGACCAGCCGATTGGAGCCCTGCGAGACGGTCACCGGTCTTTCCGTATTCTCCCTGAGTGTCAGGCAAGGGATGCCCGGACAGGTGGTTTTTTCCTGCACACCGAGTGACCCATGGCTGCCGACATGGCTCAGTTTGAGCGAGCGGGCGGGCCCTCACGCTGCCCCGTTGCGCGACGGTCCGGGAGTTGCATGACCTTGGCTTGTTGCTGACGCCTGGCTTCCCGAATGCACCAGACCAGGTCGGCTGGACTGTTGCTTGGTTCGTACTCACTGACACCCTGTTTCAGGAGTTCCCTCGCCTTTGCAACATCGAACTCGCCCATGGCGTTCAGCAGTTGCTGCAGCAGCCGCTCGACCTCGGGCCACGGCAGGGAGTGTTCCATCGCCCGCATGATCATGGGATGTTCCGTCCCGGTCACATTGTTGCCGATCAGCAGTTCCTCGAACAGCTTCTCGGCCGGACGCAACCCTGTGTATCGAATTTCAATGTCACCTTCCGGGTTCTTTTCATCGCGCACCGAGAAACCCGAAAGGCCCACCATCCGCCGGGCAAGATCATCAATGCGTATCGGCTTGCCCATGTCGAGTACGAAGACATCACCACCTTTGGCCATCGCGCCTGCCTGCAGAACGAGCTGTGAGGCCTCAGGAATCGTCATGAAATAGCGCGTGACGTCGGGGTGGGTCACCGTCACCGGCCCACCACGGCTGATCTGATCGCGGAAGACAGGCACAACGGATCCCGAGGACTCGAGCACGTTGCCAAACCGGACCATGCAGAAACGCGTCCGGCCGCCACGATGATTCAGGCCCTGCAGAACGATTTCCGCCATGCGCTTGGTCGCGCCCATGACGTTCGTGGGGTTGACTGCCTTATCGGTCGAAATGAGGACAAATTTGTCGACACCGCACTCCAGCGCCGCCTCGGCTGTGTGCCAGGTGCTTATTACGTTGTTGTGGATTCCCTCGATCGTGTTCTGCTCGACGATCGGAACATGTTTATAGGCTGCAGCGTGATAAACGGTCTGCACACCGTAAGCCTGCATGATTTCAACCACGCGTTGCTTGTGATGCGCGCTCCCCAGCAGGCTGATTACTTCGACACTCAACCGTTCGCGCTCGCAAAGCAGCGCCAGTTCTCTGTCAATGCTGTAGAGCGCAAGCTCTGACATCTCCAGGAGCACGAGCTGGTGTGGGCCGAGCATCAGGATTTGACGACAAAGCTCGGAACCAATCGACCCGCCCGCCCCCGTCACCATCACCGTCTTGCCGCGAATCGAGGCATCGAAAAGCGTGTGAATCGGTGGCACCGGGTCGCGTCCGAGCAGGTCACTGGCGTCAACGTCGCGAACATCCTGAACCCGCGCCACCCCCGACACCAGGTCGGAGATATCCGGAACCGTCATCACACGCACGGCCAGCGGCTCGAGGATGCCCAGAATTTCCTGCCGGCGCCTGCGCGATTGTGATGGCAGAGCCAGCAACAGGACCTTGGCCTCCTCCGTCTGAATCAGCCGCGAGAGCTCCGACGGCTTGAATACCTCAACCCCGGCGACGACGCTGCGCTGCATGGAGACGTCGTCATCGACAAATGCGACAGGATCGAACTGGCCGTTGGTCCGCAGCGCAGCGGCCACCTGGGCGCCGGCCGCCCCCGCCCCATAAATGATGACGCGTTCGCTGCCCGCCTGCCGCGTATTGAGGAGATTTCGCATCAATACTCGGGTCCCGCCCACATAGACGAGCGCCAGCGCCCAGTAAATCAGGATCGCGCTGAGCGAGATGCCGGCGGCACCGAGGGCCATATTGACGGCCGCCAGCACGACCACGGACGAGGTCACCCCCGCCACAACGGCTACCGCGGCTTTCGAGCCAACGTAACGCAGTACCGCCCGGTACAGACCAAGATGCACAAATATCGGGACGCTCGCCGCCAGGGCCAATACATAGGGCCAGGGGAGTGCGCCAGCGGCAACCGGCCAGCCGCCCTGCTTGAGGGCCAGCGCAGTGAACAGCGCCGCCGGAATGAAAACGATATCCGCGCCGAGCATCAGCGCGCGCTTGCGGGTTCTTGACCAGCCAATCAGTCGCAGGATAACGCGCTCAAACAGGTCAGAAACTCGCTTTATCATTCCTTGATCCGTCGTATGTTGCCGACGTTTGAACTGTCGACCCTCCCCTGATGAGTTCAGGGGAAATGCCCCACTGCTTTCCGGTGCGCGGATTCTAATCTAAATTCGACCTGGCATGGGTTCGGCACACAAAAGCACGGGCGTGCGCCCGCCGGGAGCCCCCGGGCCGGAGGCGAGAATCCACTTCGCTTGTCGGGCCGGCTCAGTGACTGAACTCAAAAGTCGGTCGATTCCCCTATCTTGCTGATCTTGTTACTATTCGCGCCCATTGCCGTGCGTGGCAACACTTGCATTCTGAAATCCCGAGAAAACCGGCAATCGCGGGCGCCTTCAGCGTTCGCAAGTGCAAACCCAGCGGCGCATTTCGCGATCCGGGTCCGAATCAGCGAACCTGATAGAAGGTAGTCATGGAGGCACAAACAGAGCGTTACGAGCAGCTACTGCTCGTGGATATCTGGCGCGCAATCTGGCGTCGGAAATGGCTGTTCCTGAGCACCGTGCTACTCAGCCTGCTGCTGTCTGCCGCGCTCGCATTCACGCTGGAGCCGTACTACCAGGCAGAGGTCGTCGTGTCGCCAGTGACCGACACCGGCAGTGGGTCCGCGCTCGCACAGATGGCGGGCAAGCTCGGCGGCATCGGCTCACTGATTGGGCTGCCGGCCGCCTCGAATGCACAGGCGGAGGCCATTGCCGCCCTGAAGTCCCGCGCGCTCGCGCGTGCTTTTATCGAGGAAAATAACCTCGTTCCGATACTGTTTTCAGAGCAGTGGGATCCCGGCGCCGGCGACTGGGCGGCGGAGTTCGCCGACAACCCGCCGACCCTCGCGGACGCGGTAAACCTCTTCACGCGAAGCATCCGAAAGGTCGTTGAAGACAGCAAGACGAGCATGGTCTCGCTGCGTATCGAATGGCGCGATCCACAACAGGCGGCGGACTGGGCGAACGCGCTGGTTGAGCGCATCAACCTGGAACTGCGCAAGCGTGCGATAGCGGAAGCGGAAAAGAGCATCAAGTACCTGCAGGAGCAAGCTGACCTCACCAGCAATGTGGATCTCGACAAGGCCATCTACCAGCTCGTCCAGGAACAGATCAGTACGATCATGCTGGCTAATGTTCGCGAACAGTACGGATTCCGAGTGATTGATCCGGCGGTTGCCCCGGAGAAAGACGACATCGCCGGCCCTAACCGGCTGGCCATCCTGGTTCTGGGACTTTTCGGCGGTGGTGTGGCCGGCCTGCTGCTGGTGCTGTTGCGTGAACTGGTTGCCAGCCCCAGCCGGTAAACGCATGAACATTGCCGGCGGCGTTTCGGCTGCAGGGGTTTCAGCCGACGTCCACCAGGGCGTTCCGTTGCTCGGACGCATTCCGGTTGACCGGATTGCCCTCATCGGGCTCGTTGTCCTGCTCCGTATGGCCATGGACACCGCATACGTGAGCTTCGTCAGCCTTTATGCCGGCTTCAATGTCGATGTCGACGCGCTGAAGCTGGTCGAATCGTACCTGGCGACGATATGCCTGACGGCGATGCTGCCGACGCGGGTTCGTAAACCCTCTGATCTACTGCTCGTCGTGCTGTTTGTCGTCCCGGTGTTGCCGATCCTTTCCTACTATGCACTGAGCGACCAGAGCCGCGTTTACTTCTACGCGGTCATCGTGAGCTTCATCATTGTCAGCGTAGCCAGGCTGGTCGTACTGCCCGCTTTGCCGGCACTCAAGGGGTTCTGGAAGGCGGTGATCGGCGGCAGCCTGCTGATCTCGCTGGGCGTCGCGGCCTGGCTGTATCGAGCCGGCGGCGCGCAACTCCTGAACCTGGACATCACGCGAGTCTACGAGTTCCGCCAGGCCTACAACACCGAGGTATCCGTCGGCCTTTTCAGCTACATATCTCGCTGGACGTACAAGGTCCTGAACGTATTGCTGATGGGCTGGGCCCTGTTTCAGCGCTGGTACCTGGCGTTCCTGGGGCTGGCTCTCCTGCAGGTCTATTTCTTCGCTGTCAGCTCGCACAAGCAGTTGCTTGTTTATCCGATACTCGTGCTTTTTCTCTATGTGGCTGTGCGTCGCCGGGCGGCGGTGTTCTGGTTGCTCGGTTGCATGCTGGGCGTGGTGACGATGGGACTTCTGGTTCACTGGTCAGGCGGGCCATCCATCATCCCGGGGATTGTCATCCGCCGGCTGCTGTACCTTCCCGCCGAACTTGAATACATGTACTACGATTTCTTCTCCATGCACGGCTTGGTCTATATGGCGAACACCAGCGAATTCTCGTGGCTTGGCACGTATCGGTTTGACAGCCCGCCTCCGCTGCTGATCAGCGATGCAGCAGGGCTCTACGGGGCCTGGGCCAACGCAGGCTTTCTTGCTAATGCTTTCATGAATTTTGGAGTGGCCGGGATGTTTGCGACCAGCGGTATTGTCGGACTGCTTCTGGCGGCATGCGACAAACTCTCTGTCGGCCGCCTGCCTGTGTGGCTCGCGCTTTGTGTCGTCATTGTTCCGTTTACGAGTCTGTTTGTCAGTTCCGACCTGCTGACCGGCCTGGTTGGCCACGGACTGCTGTTTTCCTTGGTCGTGCTTTGGTTCGTAAATGCAAACCCATTGCCCGTCCGAATCGGCCTGACCGACCGACGATGAAAGCAGGCAGGAATCTAACGCCGGTTTTCCAGCCGGACGATCGCGTCGCCGTATCGCACCTCCCCCGTTGCCCATGAACTTCTGGAAGCAAGTCAGCGTACTCGCCGGCGGCACGGCGGCCGCGCACGCCGTAACACTGGCGGCGCTCCCCGTCATAACCCGGCTATTTTCGCCTGAAGAGTACGGTGCCTTTGCCGTGCTGATGGCGATGCTGGCCATGTGGAGCACCTTGCTTACACTGCGCTATGAGTCTGCGTTGTTCGTGGCCGAGGACGACCAGGACACCCGTACGCTACTTGCGCTCTGCCGCGTACTGACTGTCGCTGTTTCACTGCTCGCCCTCCCCATTCTAATAGCGCTCGCCGCATTCGACGTTGCCGACCTCGCATCGTTGCCTCGACTGGCTTTCGCAGCGAGCATCGCCTTTCTGATCGCCTCGGGCCTGTTCCAGGCTCGCCGGGCTTTTGACATTCGCGAAGCCAAGCTGACAGCCGTGCGCTCTGCAACGATAGGACGTTCCGTAGGAAGCGCGGCAATCAAGATCGCGGCGGGTTTCCTTGGCGTTGGCGCCTCAGGCCTGGTCGTTGCCGAAGCCCTCGCCGCGTGGATCGGAGTCTGGCTACTCGATCGTCGTGGCACCGGCACCGACAGCGGTACGCGCAATGGAGCGCAAATGCTCGCAGTCGCCAGGAAGTATCCGAAGTATCCGACCGTCGAACTTCCGTCGACCCTGATCGATTCCGCCGGAGCGCTGCTGGTGCTTCCGGTCTATGCACATATGTTCGGACTGAAAGAGGCTGCTTTCCTTGGCCTCGCGCAGCGAGTGGTCGCACTGCCGAACACGCACATTGGCCGTGCGATCGCGGACGTCGCACAGCGCGAAATGGCCGAGAAGCTGCGCGCCAACGCGCCGGGCGAAATACAGTTGCTGCTTCGCTCACTCGTAGGTCGTCTGGCCGCCCTGGGAGTCGTTCCGCTGATAGCGGTCATGACGCTGGCTCCAGCTCTATTCGGTCTCATATTCGGCGACCAGTGGCAGGCCAGCGGCACCGTCGCGGCCATTATTGCACCCTGGCTCTACGCCGCGTTTGTTGTCAGCACGGTCAGCCGTGTCCTGCTCGTCGTCCAGAAGCAGGAATACAAGCTCGCGTATGACCTCGCAGCCATCACGCTGGTCCTTGGCGTCCTGGTCGCGACCCGGTGGCTCGACCTGACCTTCCTGCAATCGGTCGCGGCTTTGTCGGCAGGACGTGTAGTTACCTACGGTGTTTATCTGCTCGTGATTTTTCGCGCGACTCGATCGTTTGCCGCCGATGAACGATGCCCCTGACATGCTAAAGACCGTACTCGAGCTAGGAACGGCCGATACCGGAAAGAACCGTCGAGGCCGTAACCCGTGAATGCACTGCACATCGTATTGAACTCGTTCGAAAATGACTCGCGGGTCCTGCGCGCGGCGACGGCCGGACTGGAGTTCTTCGATGACGTACAGGTGTTCGCGCTTCACGAAGAGGGCCTCCCGTTGAAGGAGGAGCAGCGCGGCGTCAGTGTCCAGCGGTTCCACTTGCGCAGCCGCAGACTGTCAAAAATCGCTTGGATACAGGCGGTCAAGTACGCGGAACTGCTCGCGAGAATGCTGGTGTCCGGAGCGAGACTGAAACCATCCCTTGTGCACGCGCACGACGTCCACGGGCTGATAATCGGCTACTGCATCGCACGGGCAACGGGCGCCCGGCTCGTCTATGACTCGCACGAGTATTGGGCCGACGTACAGGGCTATCGCGACCTTCCCCGATCTTTCGTCCGAACATTCCTTGGCGCGCAGGCTTATCTATCTCGGCGCAGCGACGCAGTCATCACGGTCTGCAATGGCATCGCAGACCGGCTTCGGGCAGAAATCGGCTTATCAAGCGTCGATGTCGTCCGAAATACTCCAGAGAAATGGACTCTGTCCGATACAAACAAGCGACTGCGACGGGATCTTGGAGTGTCTGCTGAAACACTTCTCATCCTCTATCAGGGTGGGTTGAGCTCCGGTCGCGGTGTTGAGCGATTGCTGGATGCCTACCTTCAGTCGGCGATTGCGGATTCGTCCCTCGTATTCATGGGCAATGGCACCCGGGCGGAGGAATTGCGAGCCCGAGTGGCGGCCGCCGGGGCCGGCGGCCGGGTTCATGTCATCGATGCCGTGCCCCCAAATGTCCTGCCCTGTTACACCAGCGATGCAGATATCGGCGTGCTTCCGCTGGAACCGCTATGCGAGTCTTATAATCTCGCCCTGCCGAACAAGCTGTTCGAGTACCTTCAGGGTGGACTGGCCATCATTTCTTCAGACCTGCCCGAAATCGCCCGGGTCGTCAGGGAAGAAGGCGTTGGCTGTCTTTACCCTTACGACTCCACCGCGCGCCTTGCAGAGGCCATCAAACTGCTGGCCGGGGACCCGGTCCTCTTAAGGCAGTACAAGTCTGCCGCGGAGAGATGCAGAGACCGATACTGCTGGGAGGCGGAAAAGGAACAACTACTGTCGGTTTACCGGCGAATTCTCCCGACTTAGTAGGCCGCCACTCAGACACGTCGGCGCGACGTGCTGACCAGCCGTCGTTGTGTCGTGTGGATTTCTTGTTAGCGGCCGAAATGAAGCGATGCAATTGACGCAGCCCTTCGGCTCCCATGCCGGCGGAACGCTTGCATTCGGGGTTATTCGCGGTAAGATCCGGCGCGCGCCGCGCGGGAATTCTCCCTGCATCAGCCGCAATCAGGGACTCCTAATCATTGTCAGCAAGAGTGGTCCATCTGAGTAGCGTACACCCACCGTACGACATCCGGATCTTAACCAAAGAATGCACAACGCTGGCGGCCTCGGGTTACCAGGTCAGCTATGTCGTGCCACATGATCGTTCGGAGTCGATCGCTGGGGTGACGATTGTGCCCTTCCAACGCAGCGGTGGACGGTTCTCCCGGATGCTTGTTGCGCCATGGAGGGCGTGGCGCGCGGCGCGTCGGGCCGAAGGCGACATCTACCATCTGCACGATCCGGAACTCCTGCCGATCGCAATATTGCTCAAGCTTTCGGGTAAACGCGTCATCTACGACGTGCACGAGGACCTTCACGCGCAGATCCTTTCAAAACCCTGGATACCGGCGCCGGCCCGTCAATCGCTGGGGTGGATCACGGCCGCAATCCAGCGATTTGTGGCAACGCGCGTTGATGCGGTCGTTGCCGCGACACCGCACATCGCTGAGGGTTTCCCCCATTGCCGGGTCATCACGGTCCAGAATTTCCCGAAGCAGCAGGAGTTGGAAAGCACTCATGGCAGTCCCTTCAACGAGCGCACGGCGGCTTTCGTCTATCTGGGCGGTATTACTCGGATCCGGGGCGCCCGGGAAATGGTGGAGGCAATTGCGCGAGTGCCGGAGCAATACCACGCGGAACTGTGGCTGGCAGGGACGTTCGAGTCAGAGCAGCTTCGCCAGGAGCTCGAGTCCCTGCCCGGATGGTCGAGGACACGGTACTTTGGTCACGTGGACCGGGCCGGGGTCAAGCGACTTCTCACCGATGCGCGGGCAGGGCTGGTGCTTCTCTGGCCCGTGCCGAATTATCTGGAGTCCTATCCGACCAAGTTATTCGAGTACATGTCCGCGGGACTGCCGTCGATCGCTTCGAATTTTGATTTCTGGTCTTCGATGCCGGGCCTGGCGGGCTGCGCCAGGTTTGTCAATCCTCGAGACCCGGACCAGATCGCGTCTACGATGCAGAGCATTCTTGATGACTCGGGGGCAGCCGAAAAAATGGGCCGTAATGGACGGCAACTGATTGCAGCCAGCCTGAACTGGGAGCGCGAGGCTGAAAAGCTTCTCGGGCTTTACGCGGCTATCAGTCAGCAACTCACACAGGCGAGCACGGGCCGGATCTAGATTTCCGCCGCTCCGCCAGTTGCGCTAAGCTCCCGCGCACGCCGCAGAGAATGCATTCAGTGACAGGGCGTAATACCCAGGCATGGTGCGCACGAAGAATATGAGCACTTCGAGAGAAGCGTCCGTCGGCGCGAATTCCAGACCCGATTTGCCAGTGTCATCTGCCACCCCTGAAGCGGCCGGACCCGACAGCGCAAAGGATGAATTTTCCGGCCGCGGACTCGCGGGCCAGACACTGATCACGGTTATCGTCATTTGCCGCAATGAGGAGGGCTATATCGACAACTGCCTTCAGGGCATCAGTGCTCAGGCGGCGGTCCCGGGCGATCTGGAGATCCTGGTTGTTGATGGCATGAGCACGGACCGCACACGAGAGATTGTGGCGCAGTGGAGTGCGCGGGATTCGCGAATCAGGCTCCTCGACAATCCACGACAGATAGTGCCGACTGGCCTTAATGAAGGCATTCGGCAGGCACGCGGCGACTTCGTCGCGATCATCAGCGCTCATGCCCAATACGCCAGCGACTACCTGTCCGAATGCCTGCGCATACAGCGCGAGACCGGCGCCGATAATGTCGGTGGCCCGGCCCAGGCTGCGGGGCGCACGCCGCGGCAGCAGGCCATCGCGCTGGCCTTCAATTCGCCGTATTCGAGCGGCGGGGCGCGCTGGCACGATCTGGATTTCGCTGGCGAGGTCGACACGACCTCAACTGGCTTTTACCGCCGAAGCAAGCTGATGGAGCTTGGACTTTACGATGAGGAGCTGGTGCGCAATCAGGATGACGAATTGAACCTGCGGCTGACACGCGCGGGCGGGCGCATCTACCAGAGCCCGACGATTCGATATCGTTATTTTCCCAGAGACTCACTGAGCCGGCTGTACCGGCAATATTTTCAGTATGGCTACTGGAAAGTCAGGGTGATCCAGAAACACCGTTTGCCTGCCTCGATCCGGCACCTCGTACCGGTGGCGGCGGTCCTGCTCGGCGTTGCGCTCGCCCTGGCCGGCTTCTGGAGTGCGAAGGCATGGGCAACACTGGGCGTGCTTGCAGCGCTTTACCTCGGTGGCATCCTGATCGTGACCCTGGGGATCTGTCGTCGTCAGCGCAGCTGGCGGCTGGCGCCGGGGCTGGCCGCTGCGTTCATTTGCTGTCACTCGGGCTACGGATTCGGTTTCCTTCTCGGCATCGTCGACTTCGTCGTGTTGCGCCGCCGGGGACGCCAGGGCCTCGGGGTGCTGACCCGGTGAACACGAACGAGAACAACCGCGTGACCGAGTATTACAGGCAGCGTGATGCCCAACCGCCCGTACAGTACGACCCGCTGTCCCAATGGGTCGCTCGCACGGTGCGATCACGCGACCTGGCATTTATTCACGCATTGCGCAAGGCTGGCCTGGCGAGTCTGCCCACGTTGCGGGCACTCGAAATCGGTTGCGGAAGCGGCGGCAACCTGCTCTTCCTGCTGCGCCTCGGCTTCAGGCCCGAGAACCTGATCGGCAACGACATCGTTCCGGACCGTATCACGCAGGCGAGAGAGCGATTACCCGACGAAGTTCGCCTGCTGACAGGCAGCGCAGATCACCTCGATATCGATTCAGGCAGCATTGACCTCGTGCTGCAGTCGCTCGTGTTCTCATCGATTCTGGATGACCGGACGACGCTCAAGGTTCGAGATGAAATCTGGCGCGTACTCGCTCCGGGCGGCGGCTTGCTCTGGTATGACCTGCGATTCGACAATCCTCGTAACCACTCCGTTCGTGGCCTGAAACTTGCCGAGATCAAGGCCCTGTTTCCCGACGCGACGGTCAGGGCCTGGAGCACAACGCTCGCGCCACCGTTGAGCCGGGCCTTGTGCCGCGTGGCAGGCCCGCTCTACGATGTCTTCAATCTATTGCCGTTGCTGCGCTCGCATCTCGTTTGCTGGATTCGAAAGCCCTGAAAGAGGACGCCGGATCAGAACCGCCCTGTGTCCGGCTGAACCCATTCAGGTTCCGCGGCGTCGCGATACCCTGGCAAGGGTTCGTCCCACGATCTGCAGGTCGCCTGCCAGCGTGTGGTGCGCGGCGTATTGCTCGTAGAGTTCAAGCTTTTTAGGCAGAATCTCGTTGACGTAGGTCCATTCGGGATCATCCGAACGCGCGAGTAACTGCTCCTCGTCGGCAAACAGAATTGCGGCTTCATCCGTGATTCCGGGCCGAACCGAAAGCACTCTCGCGCGCGTCTCGGGCGGGTACATTGCAACATACTTAGGAACCTCCGGACGCGGCCCGACGAGGCTCATGCTGCCGACGAGTACATCGAGCAGCTGCGGCAATTCATCGAGCTTGTAGCGGCGCAGGAACTGGCCCGCACGCGTAATCCGCGGGTCCCCGTCCGCGGTAATGGCCGGACCGCACACTTCGGCCTGCGGGTGCATCGTCCTGAATTTATGAATGTGAAACGGTCTGCCGGATAAGCCGACGCGCCGCTGGCGAAAAAGGGCCGGTCCTGCGGAATCGAGCTTGACCCAGACCGCCAGTGCAATCAGCAATGGCGCCCCGAGCAGCAGCCCGGCGGACGCAGCGAGGATGTCGAACAGTCGTTTACCCATATCAAAAGATCGAATGCAGTGCTTCGATGACACGGGCCTGATCGGAGTCGGTCATTTTCGAATATATCGGCAGGCTTATCGCCGTTTCGTAGAGCCTTTGCGAGTGCGGAAATTGCTCCGGTCGCAGTCCATATCGATCCCGCCAGTAGGGCTGCAGATGCAGCGGAATGTAGTGCACGCTGCAACCGATGCCGAGTTCATATAGACGCTGTATCGCCGCGTCGCGCCCGATGCCGGCACCCTCATCCACCTGCACGACGTAAAGGTGCCAGGCATGCTGATCCCCGGGCGCGACCGACGGCGGCAGCCGCAACGGCAGATCAGCCAGCCCTGCATCGTATCTCGCGGCAATCTCCTGCCGGCGAAGCACGAAACGCCTCTGCCTTTCGCAACTGGTGAATACCCAGCGAGGCAGCCAGGTCCGTCATATTGTACTTGAACCCGGGCGCCACGACTTCGTAGTACCAGGCCGGGCGTTCAGAGGTATAGCGGTCGAACGCGTCGCGATCGATGCCATGCAGCCGCATGATTCGACTGCGTTTCGCGATGTCCTCGTCCCGAGTAAGGATCATGCCCCCCTCGCCTGTCGCAATCGTCTTGGTCGCGTAAAAACTGAACACGGTTGCCGCGCTGTCGAGCGTTCCGATCAGCCGCGACTGGTAGCGCGTCGGAAAGGCGTGTGCGGCATCCTCAACAATCTGCAGCTCATTGCGCGACGCGATGTCGACCAGCGCCTGCATGTCGCAGGGCAGCCCTGCGTAATGAACGGGCAGTATGACCCGGGTCCTGCTGCCTATCGCCTCTTCCACGAGGCGGGCGTCTATGCAGTGAGTGCTCGGGTCAATATCAACGAAGACCGGGTCTGCGCCCATGTACCGCACGACCTCAGCCGTGGCAGTGAAGGTGTGCGTCGTGGTGATCACCTGGTCACCGGGACCCAGTCCCAGCGCCTCGAGCGCCAGATGAAGGCCCGCCGTGGCAGAGTTGACGGCGACTGCATGCAGGCCCGCATCGCCGAGGAATTCAAGGAATGACTCTTCGAATCGACGGGTCTTCGGGCCGGTGGTTATCCAGCCTGAGCGCAGAGAATCAACGACCTCCGCGATTTCCTCTTCGCCAATATCCGGAAGGGCAAAAGGCAGAAAACGTGCCACGGGGCGACAATCAGCCGAGACTGTCAACTGTGCTTGCACAGCACAGCTCAACCGCCGGATGGAGCACCGCTCCGGCCATCATCAGAACGAATTCACGGCGGCCACGGCAATCGCCATGTTGTAAAGAATCGTGGTGATCGAGGCCCACATCGGCAGCGGGCGCATGCGCTCCGCGTCCAGCGGTACGACGATGGTATCGCCCGGCATGATTTCGCTGGAGCCGCGGAACCACCGGCTTCCCGAGCCCGCCTCGACGCGGCCGTTCGCACGAACGACATAAATGCGTGACTTGTCCGCCTTCTGCGTTGTGCCACCACTCAGGCGAATATAGTCGTCTCGAGCCAGATCCGGGTCGAACAGGTGCGATGTCGCACTTTGCACCTCGCCGATGACCGTGACTTCCTGCGCGGTCTTCGGCACTCGAAGGGTGTCGCCGTCCTTGAGAATCACATCGCGGACAGACCTCGCTTCAGAGGCCACGATCTGGTCGAGGTCGATGACCAGGCGGCCGACCGGTTCGGTGTTACGAATGTCGTTCAGCAGGGACTGACCGACCGAAAGCGTTTCGGCGGCCTGCTGCGTCCCTCCATCCATGGCTTGAGCGGCCTGCAACGCAAGGGACCCGAGGTCCTGATTCAACCGGTCTGCCAGCATCTGCAATTGTTCGCGCTCACGCTCCTTCAGCGTTTCCCGCGTAAATACGCTGCCGGCGGCAAACGCAAACGGCGTGAGCCCGCCCGCCCGGGAGATGACGGAACTCAGTGTCTCACCGGGCTCTATCGGGTACTCGCCAGGGAACTTTACCTCGCCCTCAAGCCTGACGATCTCCTGCACGGACCACTGAGAAATCTCCTTGACGACCAGCAGGTCGAAAGGCCCGAGCAGCATGTCGGCCGCCGGGTCTCCGGCCAGCGCACGGTTCATGTCGATGCGAATGACGTCGGTCTTGCGCGTCTCTCCATTGAGCACCTGGTAACGCGCCAGTTCGGCCTCGCCACTATAAGCGTCCTGCGCCAGGCCGCCGCCCGCCCGCACGAGGTCGCTGATGCGCATTCCGGGCTCCAGCGGATACTCCCCCGGAGCGCGCACGCGGCCTGAGACTTTCACGATCTGAGATGGCTCGGAACTTCCGGCCTGCAGCCGGAAATCGAGCAGCATCGGCTCGAGTACTGACTGGCGGCCGGTTTCCCGATCAAAGACAAAGATCTGGTCGCGCGGGGATAGCAAGGGATTCTCGTCAGTATATCGACTCTGCCACGCGCGACTGAGGTCCGCCGACACGGCCTGGACCTGGCGGTTACCCGGCAGTTCCCGGCGGATGAGAACGTAATTGAGATCGGCATTCGGCTTCAGTTCGTCAACGCTTCTGATGACATCCGCAAGCCTCAGGCCACTTCTAAACTGATAGGAGCCCGGTCTCAGGACGTGCCCCTGGACACTGACGGAATTCGAATAGGTCGGCTTGACGGCCTGTATGCGCAACAGGTCCCCGGCATTCAGCGCCATTTTGCTCGAGCTGGATTGCGTCAGGTCTACGTCCAGTACAACCCGCTCCTGGCGTGTATCGATCCGCTCGAGCTGCGCGAACCTGGGGTCGGCATCCGGCGTCAGGCCGCCCGCCAGAGAAATCAACTCCCTGGGGCTGCCCTCGCCTTTGAACTCGTAAATGGCCGGCCGTCGGACTTCGCCGGTCACGCCCGCGGTTTTGCCGACCGGCGGAATGAAGATCACGTCACCGGGCTGAAGCCGCTTGTCATTGGAGGTATCGCCGCGCAACAACAGGTCGTACAGATCGAGCCGGGCCACGATCCGGCCACTGCGCTTGAGCTGAATGTCGCGCATCGAACCGATCGGAGTCACGCCCCCGCTGTAGTAAAGCGCATTCGTGATCGTCGATAGCCCGCTGACCGTGTACGAGCCGGGATTATTGGCTTCGCCGAGCACGAAGATCCGGATCGAGCGCAACTCGCCCATGCTGACGACCGCGGTGGTGCCGATCATTTGCTGTGTGACGCGCTCCTCGAGCATACGCCTTGCATCGGGAAAACTCAGGCCAGCAACCGCGATGGGGCCCAGGTCCGGGAACATCACGCGACCGTCACGATTGACCACCAGCGAATACTGGTTGCTTGCATTTCCGACCAGCTGGACCTCAAGCCTGTCGCCAGGCCCAACAACGTATTCTGAAGGGACGGGCACGTCGACCGCGGGCATGAACGACGTGAGCTGACCGGAGAAGAGGTCATAGCCAAAGGGCTTGAGCGCATCGCGCCCGGCCGGCTCAAGCGGCATCAACGTGATACGAATGGTGAAGTCACGCAGGTACGGCTCGATCGCCAGGCGCTGCGTCGCCTGCAGCGTGGTCAGGCCCGCGAGCTGAACGGTACCGAGTCCCGGAAGATCAATACTTCCCGACGCCGACAACCGGTACGGGTTCGCAGCAAGCACCGTCTCGGAAAACCGTTCAACGCGGTCTTGCTCGCTGGCGCCGCGGTCAACCATGATCCGCTTTGCCGTTGCATCGCCTGCGCCGGTTGCCCCGGCGGCCTGTGAGGGCCCGCGGCTGTCCGGCTGGCCGCTGGCCTCAGTCGGAGCGGATCCACCGGGCAGCGGCGTCGGGGTCAGGATTCTGTTCTGGTCTTCGAACTCGACCGGGTCGATTTCGATAATCAAGGTATCGCCGCCGATCAGGCGCGTTTCGGCGTCGAAGATTCGCTCCGGCTCCACCTCCATGGGCAATGGCCGAACGTCGGGTGCACCACTGGACTCCAGCGTGCCATCGCGGCGAACGTCCTGGGTGTTGACGCCCATCTGCTCCATCAGCGCGCGCTGCTGTTGCGGCGACAGATTCCGGAATGCCTCCGCCTGGCTGGCAGTCGGTGTCTGTGCATGGGCGGTTCCCAGCAGCATCGTTGCCAGCACGGCAAGCAGCGCCGAGCCGCAGGCCAGGCCGCGGCGTCCTGTGCCGATACCCGTATGTCGTCTTTTCCAGCTCATTGTGTCTGCCGCAAAATCCCTCATACTTGCTCAGCGGATCTCGTACCGCCAGTCGATGAAGCCGCGCAGACCATCCTCGATGGTCACCACGGATTCGGCGTCGACGGCCGTGTAGCCGAGCGAAACGGTAATCTTACCCCAACGGAAGCCTCGTTCGTGGGTGAGCGCGAAGTCCGCGACGTCTGCCGGACCGTTCGCCAGTGAATGCTCCCTGGCCTGTCCGGCCCGATTGAGTTCCACGGTTCGCACGATCAGCTCCCAGCGGTGACCCGAGGGTTCGACGAAAAGGAACCCGCCACCCAGGGACCGCCCGTCAGCATCAATCGAATGGCCGATCGCCCTGCCCCGATATCGGTAGCCACTGGTATAGATCACATTCGTATACGCGCAGCCGAACTCAGGCGGCGACCTCAGGAATTCACAGCTTGTATCAGCGTACTCGACGTGGGCCCGCCAATTGCCGTCGGCCAGACCACCCCAGACCTCGAAACCAAACAAGCCGAGGTATTTCGAGGGGAGAAACCCGGCCTCATCTTCCCCGATCCCCTGCGCGTACACCGCCAGCGGCACCCGCGCGCCGGGCCAGGACCAGCGCAGGTCAAATCCCGCGAGTTGGTTGCCGGGCTGATCCTCCAGGGCCTGATCATTGTCGTTCCCGATCAACAGGTCCCAGAATGTGCCCAGGTCGCAGGGACGGCCCTCACCGCACCACTGCGCTGTACGGCTGGCGGCGATCTGCAGCGACGGGAACGGGCGGATCTCGGCGCGCAACCCGAATAGCCAGGCATTCGGATAGTCGCGGTCGCTTTCCAACTGGCCCATGAAGGTGCTGAGCCGCCAGGGCCCAAGCCATCGCAGAACGGGCACATCGAAAGGGCGGGCTTCAATCCGGTCAACGGCCAACGCCGGTATGGGTCGGGCGTTGGTCGACAAGATGAGGCTGCCTTGCCAGCCTGGCCCCCACCAACGGTCAATGTATCCGGCCGACAAGGCCCAATTGCCAAGGCCTACGGCCAGGTAGCTGCCATCAGGACGTATGCTTTGGCCATCCTGGGGATCCGTAACAACCGTAAGCGATGCCCGCCAGGCAACGCGCTCCCCCATTCCGGTCGCGCTCAGCGAGACTTCGCCATCCTGGCGCGGCGTATCCTCAAAGCTGCGCAGCTCCGTTGGATTCAGGCTTCCCGAGAGCTGCGCCTCGACACTCACCGACCCGGACGAGCCGGTCTCGCTGGCGGCAAGCCGGCGCATGCGGCTCGCGCTGGACAGAGTCGATGCCGGTAAGACGCCCAGGTCCACGGCACTGAGTTCGCGATCAATCAGAGACCATGGAACCGGCCAGCTCAACGACGGACCGCTTAGCAGCCCTGCGTCCGCAAGTATCTGCAGGTCGTGCCTGACGGTGGTGCTCCCGGGCGACGCCCAGGGCTCGCTCTTTGCAGGTAACGGAGCGTATCCAATCCAGGCAGACAACAGCCAGCCGACCAGCTTCCAACCCGTACCTGCTTTCGACGGACCCTGAGCCCGCGGGCCGCTACCGGTGGCTAGTTGAAACCTTGGTGCCAAGTCAACGATGCCCGGGGTAGTAATGCATCCGTATCGTTCCACGCACGATCGCGATAGTCAGCGCCAACGCCCACTTCAATCCAACCGGCTGCCATCGGACGCCGATAGCTGACATCGGCGCTCCACCACTCCTCAGGCCCGGGGGCAACAGAATTACTCGGGTCGGGCACCGTCCCACCCTGGTTGATTTTTGTAAAACGAGCGACCGCGGCCAGGGTCGCCTCAGACGCATCAATGCGGGTGAATCGCGCCGAGAACATCTCGCTGTCACCATCCATCGAATGCCCGATCGGGCGCCCGTAGTACCGATAACCGTCCGGTCGGAAAATCGCGCTGTTGTACGCGCAGTCCCATAGCTTCTGCCCGTCCTCGGTGCCTCCGCAGCGCGTCAGCGACCATTCCAGGGAGGTTCTCCAGCTGGCTGCGGCCCCTCCGTCACCCCACACCTCCAGGCCCGCGAGATCGAGGCTGCGGTAGGGCCTGCCAATTTTGTTGTCAATCGTTTCGCCCGTGTGCTGGAAGTACAGGGCGTACGGCCAGTCCATAAGCGGCGATGCCCAGCGTATGTCCCACCCGGCCAGCTGATTGCCCGGCTCATCCTCGGGTGCGACGTTCTCACCGGCGTTGTCGTTGCCTCGCCACAAGTTCCAGAAGTCATTCCACGTACAGGAACGCCCTTCGCCGCACCACTGCGCCGTTCGCTCCAGGCTGATCTCCAGACCCCGCAATGGCCGGGCAGAGACACGCATCCCGAACAGCAGAGGGTGATCGTAATCCTGCCGGTCGCCGTCCATGTAGCCCATGAAAGTAGTCAACCTCCAGGGTCCCAGCCATCGGAGCCACTTGGTTTGGAACGGATCGGAGATCGCCCGGTCCAGAGAAATGGCCGGGACCGGCCGGGCGTTGTTGGAAAGAATCAGGCTGCCCTCCCACCCCGACCCCCACCATCGATCCAGCGCTCCGGCCGTGACGATCCAGTTGCCGAACTTCCCGGCCAGGTAGGAGCCGTCCAGACGCAGGGGCTTGTCGTCGTCCGGGTCGGCCACCCCTCGTACCTGCAGCCGCCCCCCCCAGCGATCCCCCATGAATCCGCTCACCCACGCGGAGATTTCAGCTTGCTCGCGCGGTTCGTCAGCAAAGGTGCGTAGCACCATCGGGCGATTGGTGGCCCGAAGTTCAGAGCCGATTTGCGGCTGCCCCTCGCGAGCATATCGGCGCAGGCGCCGCACCGCCGCCGCCTGCGCCGGGGTCAGCCGCGACGCGGCGACCTGATCAGAAGTAGTCTTAGACGATCGTCCGCCAGGATTCTGACCAATACGGGTCAACGCTGCGGCGAGATCCGACACGGCGATCGGCCAGGTGGACATCGGCAGGTTGATGACGCCCTCGTCCACGAGCAATTGCAGGTCGTGCCGAACCTGCACATTACCCGGCGGAAGCCAGGGTTCGCCAGCGTTCGTAGCGACTGCAAACGCAAGAAGAACCAGACTGACGAGGGCCCTGGCCATTTGCCCGGTGCTACTCCGAACGCCAGCGGCCGAGCTGCCGCAGCAGGGCCTGGACGTGCTCGGGGCCACCCTCCCATGAGGCGGATCGGACGGCGGGTAACATTGCACCGGCCATCTTTTTGCCGAGTTCGACGCCCCATTGATCGAACGGATTGATGTCCCAGATCACGCTCTGTACGAAGACCTTGTGCTCGTAGAGAGCGACCAGTTTTCCAAGAGTGCGCGGCCCGAGCCGCGGAAACAGGATCAGACTGCTGGGGACATTCCCCGCATGCACCTTGTGCGGCAAGAGTTCATCGATTGCCGCTGCACTCAGGCCACTGCGACGCAAGTCCGTGCGTACCTGGTCCGCCGTCTGCCCGAAAGCAAACGCTTCCATCTGGGCGAAGCAGTTTGCCAGCGCGAGGTCGTGCCGTCCCTGGAATTGGCTCGATGCATGCACGGGCACAATGAAATCGAGCGCAACGCGTGCGGTCCCCTGGTGCAACAGCTGGAAAAACGAATGCTGAGCATTGCTGCCCGGTTCACCCCAGACGATGGCACCCGTCGCAAAATTCACCGGTGTTCCGTCCCGGTGGACACTTTTCCCGTTTGACTCCATTTCCAGCTGCTGCAGGTAGGCCGGAAATCGATGCAAACGGCTGTCGTACGGCAGCACCGCCAGCGACTCATTGCCAAGGAAGTTGATGTTCCAAACGCCTAGCAAACCCATCAGGACCGGCAGATTGGCCTCGAGAGGTGCGCCGGCAAAATGCCGATCCATATCGCTGGCGCCCTGGAGCAGCGACTCGAAGTTATCCATGCCGATGGCGAGCGCAATGGACAGACCGACCGCCGACCAGAGTGAGTATCGACCCCCGACCCAGTCCCAGATCGTGAACCGGAACTCCGGTGCGATGCCGAAAGCATCCATGGCTTCCTGGTTGGTCGAAACGGCAACGAAGTGCCTCGGCACGGCCGCCTCACCAAGTTCTTCCACCAGCCATTCACGCGCACCCGTTGCGTTGCTCAAGGTCTCGAGCGTCGTAAAAGTCTTTGAGCAGACAACGAACAGCGTTGTGGCCGGATTGACCGTCTGCAGCGTATCGGCGAGTTCAACGCCATCGACGCCGGAGATGCAATGCAGGCGGATGCCTGGATCGCGAAATCCACCGAGCGCCTCGGTTGCCATGACGATACCGAGATCGGAGCCGCCGATTCCGATGTTGACGACATCGGTGAAACGTTGACCCGTGACGCCAAGGCAGCTTCCTTCGCGGACCGCCCGCACGAATTTCCGCATTTTTGCGAGCTCGGCGCGCACAACCGGCATTACGTCGACGCTGGCGGCATGCATCGGACGATCCGAGCGGTTTCGCAGGGCCATGTGCATGGCCGGGCGACGCTCGGTGTTGTTAACAATCTCACCGGCAAACAACGCCTCAAGTCGACGCTCAAGGTCACATTCACGGGCCAGACCGATGAGCAACTCACATGTCTGCGGTGTTACACGCTGGCGTGAAAAGTCGTAAAGCAGATCGAGGGATTCGATACTCAAATCGTCAAATCGTGTGGGTTCCTTCGCGAACAATTCACGCAATGACAGACCCTTGAGCTGCTTTGCATTGTCCTGCAGCGCGCGCCAGGCGCGCGAGGCCGTGCGATCAGCCATGTTCAGCTCCCTGGCCGCGATGCACTCGCATCAGGTGTCATCAGCGGCAGTGCCCGAAGGTGCCGCGGTCACCGAAAGCTTGCCGTCCCGCAAGCAATAACGATCGCCGGTGTGATGGCAGATCGCCTCCCCGCTGCCCGTCATCGGCAGCGGCAACCTTTCGCCAAAGCGGCTCATCCAGCCGGCCTGCCGCGCAGGCACACCCAGCACGAGCGCAAAGTCCGCCACCTCAGTGTTCACCACTGCGCCAGCTCCGACGAACGCATATTCGCCGATGACCACGCCGCAGACGATGGTGCAGTTGGCACCGAGCGTCGCACCTCGCCGCACCCGCGTGTCTCGGTACTCATTTTTTCGCGACACGGCAGACCTTGGGTTGTAGACGTTGGTGAACACCATGCTCGGGCCACAGAATACGTCGTCTTCCAGGACGACGTTGTCATAGACCGAGACGTTATTCTGGATCTTCACGTTGTCGCCGATGCGGACTCGATTGCCAACGTATACATTCTGACCCAATGAACAGCCGCGCCCGATGACCGCGCCGGCGCTGACGTGTGTCCAATGCCAGATTCGCGTGCCCTCGCCGATCGTCGCACCTGCATCAACGATGGCCGTCGGGTGTACGGTCACTGCGCCCAATCTCAATACTCCAGAGGCAATGCGATTCGCCGCTGATCGCGGGCCGAAAGGTAGCTCGCAATCAGTATCTCGAGCGAGCGCAGCCCCTCCCGTCCGTCAGTGTCAGGCTCGCACTCGCCGCGCAGTGTGCGAACGACGTTATCGTAGTAAAGCGGGTGACCAAAACCATAGACCGAGGTCGTCTCGTAGTTCGCAGCCTGGACTTTCTCGTCATCCGGGTCACTGTCCGCAAATTCCCATTGTTCGAACTTATTGACCGCCGTGCCGCCTACCTTTACGGTGCCGCGCTCGCCGATGATCGTGATCGATCCTTCGAGATTGCGCGGATAGGTCAGCATCGTGACATTGATCGAACCAAGGGCGCCAGAGCGCCAGCGGACGCCGACCGTCGCGGTATCCTCCACCTGGATGTTGCGATCCAAGCGTCGCGACGTAGGCCTGAACGCTTTCGACCGGACCGATGAGCCAGTCAACGAGGTCGATGTAGTGACTGGCCTGATTCATCAGCGCCCCGCCATCAAACTCCCAGGTTCCCCGCCACTCGGCGCTGTCGTAATAGGATTGAGGCCGCGTCCAGAAGACGTTGATCGCAACCATGAAGATCCGCCCGAAGCGTCCCTTCTTTACGGCCCGCCGCAGAAGCTGCAGTGTGCTGTTGCAACGATTCTGCTTGACAACGAACAGGCGCACGCCGGCTTCGTCACATTCGCGGACCATGCGAAGGCCATCCACCCAGCGCGTTGCCATTGGCTTTTCGGTAACGACATGGCAGCCGGCCCTTGCAGCCGTAACAGCCTGTGCCGGGTGCAGGCCGCTGGGCGTACACAGTGCGACGACGTCGACATTGCCCTCGGCCAGCAACTCGTCCAGCGAGGCGAATCCGCGGACCCCGCTGGCCTCGGCAGCTGCCTGCAACCGAGCCTGGTTGGTGTCGCAGACCGCGACCAGCTCCAGATTCTCGCTGTGATCTCGAATCGCCGCCAGATGATTGCCGGAAATGCGCCCGCAGCCGATGACGGCGATCCGGATTCGACGATCGGTGATCGCCGGTTTGCCTGAAAACATGAATAATCCCTCGTTTCCGGCGTCGCGCTGACGCCGCGAGAGAGCGATTGTATACCGGCGCGGGAGCCAGCAGAGAACCGGTCGGCTGGCCGGGAGCCGCCGAGAGGGCCTCGCGCCGGTTCAGCCGACGTTTACGACCTTGGGGTTGGCCCCACCACTTGACTGGTAATAGGACAGATACCAGTCGACAAAGGCCCTGATGCCTGTTTCAACCGGGGTGGCGGGTGTGTAGGAGACCGCCTGCTGAAGATCGTCGATATTGGCCCAGGTATCGGGCACATCGCCGGCCTGCAGCGGAAGCAGGTTTTTTTCCGCCTTCCTGCCCAGGCACTGCTCGAGTACTTCGATGTAATGCATGAGTTCCACCGGCTGATTGTTGCCGATGTTGTAGAGGCGATACGGATCCCGGCTCGAGCCCGGATCGGGCGCCTCACTGTCCCAGGCCGGATTTCCGGTCGCCACGTGATCGCATGAGCGCACCACGCCCTCGGCAATATCCTCGACATACGTGAAGTCACGCTTGTGGTGGCCATGGTTGAACACGTCGATCGGCCGCCCCTCGAGAATGTTGCGTGTGAACAGGAACAAGGCCATGTCCGGGCGGCCCCAGGGGCCGTAGACCGTGAAGAACCTCAGCCCCGTTACCGGCAGTGAATACAGGTGGGCGTAGGTGTGCGCCATCAATTCGTTGGCTTTCTTGGTCGCCGCATAGAATGACAACGGGTGGTCGACATTCTGATGAACCGAGAACGGCATTTTCGTGTTCGCGCCATAAACGGAACTCGTCGACGCATAGACCAGGTGCTCGACGCCATTATGCCGACACCCTTCGAGAACGTTTGCGAACCCGACTACGTTGCTGTCGACATAGGCCAGCGGATTCTTGATCGAGTAGCGGACGCCCGCCTGAGCTGCGAGGTTGATCACCCGGTCGAATTTTTCCCGCTCGAAGAGTTCAGCCATTCCCGGGCGATCGGCCAGGTCAAGTTTGACGAAATGGAATTTCGGGAATTCTTCCAGCAGGGCCAGCCGCGCCTTCTTCAACCGGACATCGTAGTAATCATTGAGGTTGTCCAGACCAACAACCTCATCTCCCCGAGCGAGCAGCTTCTTCGCAGTGTGGAATCCAATAAAGCCCGCAGCACCGGTCACCAGAATCTTCATGTCTCAGAGCCTTCCATCCACTTCATTCGCCTTGAATACGTACTTGATGTCGTAGAGGACGTGGCGCTTCTTTCCAAGTGCCCGCACCCCGTCGATGCCAAGTTCACGGAATTTGTCATGGGCTACGCCGAGCACGACCGTGTCGTAGGCGCCGCGCCGCAACCGTTTGACCGGCCGCAGTCCGTATTCGTGCTCTGCCTCGTCGGGATCGACCCAGGGATCATAGACGTCCACCCTTGCGCCGAAATTCTGCAGCTCGCGAACGACGTCGACGATCTTCGTGTTGCGCACATCAGGACAGTTTTCCTTGAACGTCAGCCCCATGACCAGGATGCGCGAATCGCAGACCTGAATCCGGTTCCTGATCATCAGTTTCGTCACCTGCTGCGCGACGTGCGCACCCATGTTGTCGTTGATCCGCCGGCCGGCGAGAATGACCTCCGGGTTATAGCCCACGGCCTGCGCTTTGTGCGTCAGGTAGTAGGGGTCAACGCCGATGCAGTGCCCGCCCACGAGACCCGGCCGGAACGGCAGGAAGTTCCACTTGCTGCCGGCCGCCTGCAGCACTTCCTCGGTGTCTATTCCGAGCCGGCTGAAAATCAGTGCCAGTTCATTGATCAATGCGATATTCACGTCCCGCTGCGTATTCTCGATGACTTTGGCCGCCTCGGCGACCCGGATGCTCGACGCACGGTGCGTGCCGGCCGCCACGATCGAGGAGTAGATCTCATCTACGAATTCGGCCACTTCCGGCGTCGAACCTGACGTGATCTTTACGATCGTCGTCAATCGGTGTTGTTTATCACCGGGATTGATGCGCTCGGGGCTGTACCCGACGAAGAAATCCTCGTTGAACTTCAGCCCCGAAACAGTCTCCAGGATCGGGACGCAGACCTCCTCGGTGCAACCGGGATACACGGTCGACTCGTAGACAACGACATCGCCTTTCTTCAAAACCTTGCCGACGGACTCGCTGGATCGTTCCAGCGGCCTCAGGTCCGGTCTCTTGTATTCGTCGATCGGTGTCGGGACCGTGACGATAAATACACGACACCGACGCAGGTCTTCGAGCCTGCTCGTGCAGCTGAGTCGTTTCGCCTCGGTCAGTTCGACGGCATCAACCTCCAGCGTGCTGTCCTCGCCGGCCTGTAACTCGGCGACGCGCGCCTTGTTGATGTCGAACCCGACGGTCTGGAATCGCTTACCAAATTCTACTGCCAGAGGCAGGCCGACGTAGCCCAGCCCAACGACGCCGATCTTGAGATTTTTGAGGTTGAAATTTCGCATATATCTTGAGTATTTTCAGATCTGAAAAGGATGCCACAAGTGGTTTTCCGGAATTGAGGCACCCGTCACGCAGTGACGCTGCCCCCCGCTTACAGCAGATAGATGACTGCCAGCAGGCCCACCGTTGTAATGACTACAAAATAGGGCAGCGCCATCCAGACCATTCGCCCGTAACCCAGCCTGATCAATGGCGCAAGTGTCGAGGTCAGCAGGAAAAGGAACGCCGCCTGGCCGTTTGGAGTGGCGACACTCGGGATATTGGTGCCTGTGTTGATCGCGACCGCCAGCCGTTCGAAGGTTTCGCGGGAGATCGCGCCTTCGAGCAGTGCAGCCTTGATTTCAGTAATGTAGATCGACGCAACAAAGACATTATCGCTGATCGCTGACAACGCACCGGTAGCCAGGTAGAGCATTGGCGCCTGTGTGCGTCCTTCCAGTCCCAGTACCCAGTGAATCACCGGGTCAAACAAGTGTTGGTCATGCAGCACCGCGACGATAGAGAAGAACACGACAAGTAAAGCCGTAAATGGCAGCGCCGCCTCGAACGCATGGCCGAGCCGGTGCTCCTCAATGATCCCGGTGAACGTGGTCGCCAGGATGATCACCATCAACCCGATGAGGCCCACTTCCGCGACGTGCAACGCGAGCGAAGCCACCAGCAGCACGGCAACGATCGCCTGCACGATCAGCACCTGCCGGTCCTTCATGGTCGAACGCGTCGCCAGTTCTTCGTTGTAGTCCATCAGCACAGCCCGAACCGCATCGGGTAGCGGTGCTCCATAGCCAAACAGCCGGAAGCGCTCGAGTAGCCAGCAGGTCGCAAGGCCCGCAACGATGACCGGCCCCGACACGGGTAGAGTTTCCTGGAAGAACTCCATGAAATTCCATCCCGCCTGCGAGGCAATCAGAAGATTCTGCGGCTCGCCGACTTGCGTCGAGACACCGCCGAGGGCCGTGCCGACGGCCGAATGCATCATCAGCGAGCGGAGAAACGCCCGGAACTGCTCCAGATTTTCCCGATGCAGCAACTGCACCGTCTCGTCGGCGCTGGAGTCGTGGCTGTCTTCATGCCGCTTGCCGGATGCCACGCGATGATAGACCTCATAGAAGCCAAGGCCCACTGTGATGGCCACGGCGACCACGGTCAGTGCATCGAGAAAAGCCGAGAGCACCGCCGAGGCGCCGCAGAAAAGCACGGCCAGCGTCGGGGGCGAGCGCACCCGCAGCAGCAGCCGCGTGAACAGGAACAGCAGCAGGTCCCTTAGAAAATAGATGCCCGCCACCATGAACATCAACAGCAAGAGCACCGGGAATGCCTGTACCACTTCCTCGTAGACGCTCTCTGGCGTCGTCAGACCAATCACCACGGCTTCGATCGCGAGCAGGCCGCCCGGCTGCAGCGGATAGCACCGCAGGGCCATCGCCAGCGTGAAAATGAATTCGAGCAGCAGGGCCCAGCCCGTCACGACAGGCCCGAACAGGATCAGCAGGACAGGATTGGCAATCAGGAATGCACCGATCGTGGCCTTGTACCAGCCCGGCGTCTGTCCAAGGAAGTTGCGGGCGAAGGCCTGTGTCAGCGTGACGGTCACGACACCTGTCCGCTCGTGCGCCATGAGGTCTTTCCACCGCTGGCGTGGTCCAGCACCTCGAGCATTTTTTCATGGGCTTGAAGTTCGCTCGCATCGGCGCAACGCACGATCAGACGGCCGCTGGGCCTCTGCCGCGCCGCGCGTGCCCCGGACCCCGGCGATGATGCGTCCTGCGTGGGCTTATCGAGCGTCAGCGCGCCCTGCCCGCCTGTCATTGCCAGATAGACCTCGAGCAGCAGCCTTGCGTCCAGCAATGCGCCATGCAGGTCGCGTTGGGAATTGTCGACCGAGTACCGTTTGCACAGGGCGTCGAGGCTGTTGCGCTGCCCCGGGTGCCGCTTCCTCGCCAGCGGCAGCGTGTCGAGCACCTGGCAAAGGTCCGCCACGCGGCGAGTGACTCCGGGCAGGCGGCCGAGCTCCGCGTCGAGGAACGCGACATCGAAGGGTGCATTGTGAATGATCAGTTCAGCACCGCCGACAAATTCCATTAGTTCGTCAGCGATGTCGGCAAATCGCGGTTGATTTCTCAGGAATTCTGCGGTGATACCGTGCACCTGCAGCGCGCCAGGGTCGATCTCGCGGTCCGGGCAGAGGTATCGATGGAACTGGCGGGCCGTGGGACGGCGCCCGATGACTTCGATACACCCGATTTCGATCACCCGGTGACCGAGCTCCGGCTCGAGCCCCGTCGTTTCCGTATCAAGCACAACCTGGCGCATGTCAGGCGACTACAGCCTTGCGAAGCGCATCGACAACAGTCCTCTGCTGGTCTTCGCTGAGGTACGGATGCATCGGCAGGCTGATCACGCGGCGGGCCGCCGCCTCGGCCACAGGGAAGCTGCCCTCGGCGAGCCCGAGTTTCGCGAAAGCCGGCTGACGATGCATCGTCACCGGGTAGTGCACTGCCGTTGGCACGCCGAGCGACTTCAGGCGCGACTCGACACCCTCGCGGTCCTCCACCTCGATCGTGTACTGTGCATAGACACTGGTATTGAAGTCCTCCAGCTTCGGGCTCCTGACAGCGATGCCCGTATCCGCGAACGCCGCATCAATCATCCGGCTGTATCGTGCACCAATCTCTGTGCGGGCCCTGACCTCGTCTTCGAAAACCTCGAGCTTGGCAAGCAGCACGGCCGCCTGTATCGAATCCAGCCGACTGGTGAGTCCGAGACGTGGATGATGGTAGCGCCGGTCCTGGCCGTGCACCCTGATCTCCCTCGCCAGCTGCGCAAGGCCCTCGTCATCTGTAAACAGCGCGCCGCCGTCACCGTAGCAGCCGAGAGGTTTCGAAGGGAAAAACGAGGTCGCCCCGATCGTCGTCAGGCCGCCCGAGCGCCGACCCTTGTAGGTTGCACCGAAGCTCTGAGCCGCATCCTCGATGACCGGCAGCTCATGGCGCGCCGCAATCGCGTTGATCGCATCGAGGTCGGCGCATTGGCCGTACAGGGAGACCGGCATGATCGCCCGGCTTCTCGGCGTGACCGCTCGTTCCAGCCGGCCTGGGTCCATGTTGTAGGTGCGTGGGTCGATATCCACGAAAACCGGTGTCGCGCCGGTCAGACCGATCACCTCGGCCGTTGCGAAGAAGGTAAAGGGGACCGTAATGACCTCGTCGCCGGGGCCGATATCCAGCGCCATCAGCGCGATCTGCAACGCGTCTGTTCCGCTCGCAACCGCGACGCAGTGCCCGGTGCCGACGAACTGCGCCAGTGACGCTTCGAGTTCACGCACCTCGGGACCCATGATGTACTGGCCGTGCTCGAGCACACTCGCGATCCGCGAATCAACCGATGACTTGATTCGTGCGTACTGGGACTTGAGGTCTATGAAATTCATGCCGCCACCGCGCCTCTCGAGACCTGTATGGCCCCGTAGTGTAAGCGATTGACTTGCATGGGGTAGACACCTGCAGATTCGCCCTTACCCGGGCGCGGCCAGGCGAACGCGCACCCGACCATGTGCCTCAGCGCGTCAGTTCGTCTATGCCGCGATTGGCCAGCGCGTCGGCCTGCTCGTTCCCCGCATGCCCGGCATGGCCCCGTACCCAGTGCCACTGAACCTCGTGCCGCTGCATCTCCTCCTCCAGCCTGACCCAGAGATCCGCGTTTTTTACCGGCTTGCGGGCGGCGGTTTTCCAGCCCCGGGCCTTCCATCCGGGCAGCCACTCGGTAATTCCATTGCGCACGTACTGGGAGTCGGTGTAGAGCTGCACCCGGCAGGCCCTGCGAAGAGCTGCCAGCGCCTCGATCGCCGCGATGAGTTCCATGCGGTTATTCGTCGTATGGGCTTCTCCGCCCCACAACTCTTTGCGATGTACACCGGAGAGAAGCAATGCGCCCCACCCTCCCGGCCCCGGATTCCCCCGGCACGCGCCATCGGTGTAAATCTCGACTTCCTTCACGTTACATTTCTCGAGGTCGGTTCAGCGATACCCCCAACCACCGCGCGCGGCGTCTGCCAGGCCGGACGCAGAGGCGTGAGAACGTGAACCCGCTTGCGTGCCTGCACGAGGTACGCCCCGGCCAGCGGCGGCACCAGGTGCGGGCCAGTGGACTCAAACCATCGGCCACCTGAGCCCGGCAGGCGGCGCGGCCAGGGCGGCGTGAACAGGTAGCGCTGCGCATTGACGACCTCCAGGCCGAGCAACCTAAGCCAGTCGCGCAGTCGACCCTCGCTGAGCAGGCGCATCGCGCAGGGCGGAAACTTTCTTCGTGCCAGCAGGTGACGCCCTCCCCAGGGGCCAATTAGATTGAACCCGCAGATTGTGACGATGCCCTCACCGACCAGGATTCTTTCGACTTCACGCAGCACGAGGTGAGGGTGGGCCGCGTACTCGAGAGTATGCGGGAGAAAAACCGCCTCAACGGAAGCGCTTGCCACCGGCAGCGCATGATAGTCGGCGCGAATCGCGTCATCCCCGGTGGCATCGGGCGCGATCCAGCGCCGGTGCTGGGTCCGGGCAGACCGGCAGAGCTCACTTGCGCTGCCCCAGGAACCGACCTGCAGGAGCTCGAACCCGACCACGTCGGATAAGGCATCGGCCAGCACCTCGCGCTCGAGGCCAAGCACGTTCATGCCAAGCGGGGTCGCAAGCCAGCGGGTTATGTGGTCGGAGTTCGGCATGAACCGCAAGCATAGCGGCAAGCTGTGTCGATTCGGTCGAAAAACGTGCGACATATTCTGGATATTTCCCCATCGAACCGTTGTAATACCCGCGGCCGAATCGTGAGCCCCGTCAGGAATCCGACATGCTCGGTGTCAGCCCCGTGAGGGCATTTTCAGATAACTACATCTGGCTGATACGCTCGCCGGGCGATGCGGTCGGCGCCGTAGTGGTCGACCCCGGCGATGCAGCGCCGGTCACAGCCGAGCTGGACAGGCGCGGGCTTGAGCTGCGGGCGATCCTCATTACCCACCATCACCCGGACCATACGGGTGGGGCGCGCGAGCTCGCAGAGCGCTACGAGGCCCGAGTGCTGGGACCGGCGAGGGAGCGTATGCCGTGCCCTGTCGAGGCTGTTGATGAGGGTGATACCGTCAAGTTCGCGCATCTTGACCTTGAATTCCGGGTCATCGGTGTCCCTGGACACACGCTCGGACACATCGCATACGCGGGGCACGGCGCGCTGTTTTGCGGCGACACGCTGTTCAGCGCGGGCTGCGGTCGGCTGTTCGAGGGCCGGCCGGAGCAAATGCTGGATTCGCTGGAGCGTCTCGGGTCGCTGCCGGACGACACGCTGGTCTACTGTGCGCATGAATACACACTCACCAACCTCCGGTTCGCCGCTGTGGTGGAGCCGGAAAATGACGACATCAGGGCGCGCCTGGATGAAGTTCGCGGTATACGGGCGCGGGATGCGGTGACACTGCCCTCCCAGATCGGCTGCGAAAAGAAAATCAACCCGTTTCTTCGCTGCCGGGTACCTTCGGTCCGTACCGCTGCGGAAGCCCACGCGGGCCGGGCCCTGCCTGCCCCCGAAGACGTTTTCGCGGCGATCCGGTCCTGGAAAGACGGGTTTAACTGAGATGAGAAATCAACTCACCGGGCTGGCGCTCGTAGCACTTGCCGGGCTTCTGGTCACCGGCTGCAGCAGCACCCCGACGGAAGGCGAGTATTCAAGCCTGCCGCCCTCGCCGCAATACCCGCCGTCCGCCACCGAGCTGAAGATCAATCCACGCTGGCAGGACCAGATCCGTGATCCTGAACCCGATGACCGGTTGCCCCTGCAGGCGGACCTGCTCAATCGGATCCGGGCCGGCTACGCGTTGCCTGGCGCGAGCAATCGGGCCGTGGATCGCGAGATTGAGGCCTATCAATCGAGCCCGGATTACCTCGACCGGACGTTTCGGCGTGGTACGCGTTATCTCTACTACATCGTCGGGGAAATCGAACGGCGAGGCATGCCGATGGAACTGGCCCTGTTGCCGGTTGTGGAGAGTGCGTTCAACCCCGTTGCCTACTCGCGCAGCCGTGCCGCCGGCCTCTGGCAGTTCATTCCGAGCACGGGCAAGCATTTCGGACTGGAACAGAACTGGTGGATTGACGAAAGACGCGACGTGATCAAGTCGACCATCGCTGCGCTGGACTACCTGCAGTACCTGCATCGTTATTTCGAGGGCGACTGGTTCCTCGCCATCGCCGCGTACAACGGCGGTGAAGGTACGATCCGAAAGGCCGTGCGCGCGAACGCGGCAAAGGGCCGTCCGACGGATTTCTTCAGCCTGAAGCTGCGCGCCGAGACGCGCAACTATGTACCCAAGCTGCTCGCCATCAGCCGCATCGTGGCCAATCCGAAGGCCTACGGTCTGCAGTTCTCGGCCATTCCCAACCAGCCTTACTTTGACATCGTCGATCCTGACCGCCAGGTCGATCTCGGTGACGCCGCCCGACTTGCCGGTATCAGCAACGACGACCTTTTTGCGTTGAACCCGGCATTCAATCGGATGACCACGCCGCCGAATGGCCCGCACCGGCTGCTGCTGCCCATCGATAATGCTGAAGTATTCCGCCAGGCCATGGCCAGCGGGGCGGGACCGGCGGTGGGCACGGCCGTACAGACCGAAGTCCTCGTGGGTCATCGTGTCCGGCGGGGCGAGTCCCTCAGCGTGATCGCGCGCCGCTACGGCGTTTCAGTCGCCACGCTCCGTGATGCGAATCAGCTCGGTACGACCGTCATCCATCCCGGAGACAAGCTCGTCATCCCGGGGCTGGCGGCCGCAGCGCCGGCCCGCCCGGATATTTCCTCGCAATTGCCGGGGCAACAACCAGCGCCAGCCCGCACGAAGTCGAGCAACACACCGACCGTGCACAAGGTCAAGGCCGGCGATACCCTGTGGGGCGTGGCACGACGCTACGGGGTCACCGTACCGCAGCTGGCCAGCGCCAACGGCGTCAATGCCAGCAGCACGCTCAAAGTCGGCACGCCGCTCAGGATACCGGGCGGGGCATCCGGCGGCAGCGCCAGCATGGCAGCCCAGCGTGTCACCTATAAGGTTCGTCGCGGCGACACGCTTTCGGAAATCGCCCGGAAGTTCGACGTCTCGGTGCGCCAATTGATGACCTGGAATGATATTCGTCGCTCGAACTCGCTGCGTGCCGGGCAACGCCTGGTTCTTTACGTCGGCTCGGGCAACGCCAGCGGGGGATGACAGGATGGGATTTCTCTCAGGTAAACGGGCACTGATCGTTGGACTGGCATCGGAGCGCTCGATCGCGCATGGCATCGCGCTGGCAATGCGCCGCGAAGGGGCTGAGCTTGCCTTCAGCTATCAGAACGACCGGCTCAAGGATCGTGTCGTCGACATGGCCTCAGCAATCGGCAGTGAATTGACGATGCCAATGGACGTGGCAAGTGACGTCGAGATTGACAACGCCTTCAGTCGCGTCGGTGAGGCCTGGGACTCACTCGATATCATCGTGCATTCCGTCGGCTTCGCACCGCGAGAGCAACTCGCGGGACGTTACATCGACAGCGTGACCCGCGAGGGCTTCCAGATCGCACATGACATCTCGAGCTACAGCCTCGCTGCGCTTGCCAGGGCAGGCCGCCCGTTGATGCATGGCAGGCAGGGTGCGATTCTAACGCTTTCCTACCTGGGCGCCGTGCGCTCATTGCCGAACTACAATGTCATGGGGCTTGCCAAGGCCAGCCTGGAAGCCAATGTACGGTTTCTGGCCGCTGACCTTGGACCTGAAGGAACCCGGGTCAACGCGATATCGGCGGGGCCGATCAAGACGCTGGCCGCAGCTGGAATCAGTGGTTTCCGCAAGATGCTTTCGCACGTGGCCTCGGTAACCCCGCTGCGGAAGAACGTCTCGACGGAAGACGTTGGCAACGCGGCCGCCTTCCTGTGCTCAGACCTCGCTGCAGGCATCACCGGCGAAGTAATTTATGTCGATGCCGGGTATCGAAACGTGGCGATGTCTTTCCCCGAATAGCCGCAGTGACTTAACGCCCCGCGGCGGCGGAACTATTCAAACACGCTCTTGTTTAACGTCACCTCGGCGTTGCTTTCCAGTTCGCGCGCATAGGCGCCAAACTCAGCGAGCGCAGTCATACCGGCCACCTGCTGGGCAACCATCGGCATCTCTGCCGCGGACGGCAGGCTGCCCGCACGAATGTTATCGACGACAAACAGGGCCACATCGCCGTTCGCAAGCGTCGCCAGGCCCTTCCCGGGAGCGTCCGCTACCGTCGCGAAGACCGCTGCCAACAGTGCCGGGGGTACCGTATCGCTGTAGCGACCGACCGTCATCTTGCCCGCTGTCTCCAGTCCCAGCGGCTTGGCTACGGCTGCCAGATCCTCGCCGGCTTCCAGCCTGGCGAGCGCAGCGACAGCTGCAGTCCTCGCCGCTTCGGCGGCGGCTTTTCGGCGCAACAGGTCCTCCACATCTGCCTTGACGGCTTCGAAGCTCTCCTGGGCCGGCGGACGGTGGTCGGAAACACGCAGCACAACGACCTGATCATCGCCGAGACCGATTGCCGGACTGTTCTGCCCCTCGTCCAGCACCGCGCCGCTGAAGGCCGCATCGATGACCTTTCGATCGTTTCCAAACAGGCCGCCGCCTTCACGGGTGAACTCCTCGACGGTCTGCAAGGTCATGCCGAGATTCGCTGCGACACTGTCAAGCTCATTGAGTGCCGAAAACGCTTCGTCGGCGAGTCGCTCGCGCCGATCGTAGAAAATCGATTGCGCCTTTTCTGTACGGTACTCGGCCTCGAGTTCTGCGCGCACTTCATCGAAGGTCCGCTGTCGCGAAACCTCGATTCCATCGAGTCGAATCACGTGATAGCCGAACGGTGTCTTGACAGGCCCGACGATCTCACCCGCTGCGGTCATCCCGAACAGTGCCTCGGAAAACTGCGGAACAAAACTCTCACGGGTCGCCCAGCCGAGGTCCCCGCCCTGCTCCTTCGAGCCCGGGTCCTCCGTGTTTTCTCGGGCGAGCTTTGAGAAATCCTCGCCGGCCTGGGCCCTCTTGAGTAGCGCTTCGGCTCGTTCACGAGCCGCCGAATCATCCTCGCCCGATTCAATAAGAATGTGGCTCGCCCGACGACGTTCCGGGGCAAGGAAACGTGCAGCGGCCACTTCGTCGTAAAACTCGTGCAGGGCCTCTTCGCTGACTTCGACTTCCGCCTCAATGTCCGACAGTTTCAGAAGCACGTACTTGAGCGTGACCGCCTCGGCCGAGACAAACTCGTCTTTGTGTTCATCGTAGTAGTTCGCCGCGTCCTCAGGTTTGACGGAAACCTTGTCCATGAATCCATCGACCGACCACGTGATGTAGTCGAGGTCACGCTGTTCCCCTCCAATACGCGCCCGGCGCTGCAGCTCACTGGGCGTCGCAAAGGATGACATAGCGATGCCGTTGCGCAATTGCGTGGCTTCGAGGTCGCGTCGGAACTGATCCTCAAACTGAGCCTCCGTGCGACCCTGCTGCCTAAGCAGCGCCGCATAGCGGTCACGAGAGAAGCGCCCGTCCACCTGCAGGGCGGGAATCCCGTTCAGCATTTCAGCGAGTTCCCCGTCGCTGACCCGGTAGCCGAGTTCCTCTGTTCTCTGAATTAAAAGTTCCCGACGAATAAAGTCGGACATGATCTCCTGCTGCTCGCTGGCCACGGTCTCCGCAGGTAACTCGTCACGCGTCTGCTGCATCAATTCGGCCCGACGGCTCTGCCATGCGTCGCGCACCGCCTGCAGCGGGACAGCCTCACCGTTAACCTTCGCCGCGTACGTCTCCGGGGCGGACTCGAACTGTATTCCCCAGAACACGAATACGATGGCGATCACGGCCAGAAACAAGCTGGCAAACCAGCCGGTAATGTTGTCGCGAATTTTTTGAAGCATGAGTTAGGCAACCATCTCGTGTACGTCGTCGGTCCAGTTCTTCATTCCCGCTTACGAAAAAGCCCGCGCGAGCGGGCCTTCATCGTTCCAGTATTGGCGGAGTGGACGGGACTCGAACCCGCGACCCCCGGCGTGACAGGCCGGTATTCTAACCAGCTGAACTACCACTCCGCGTATTCTGGTGGGTGCTGAGGGGATCGAACCCCCGACCTTCGCCGTGTAAAGGCGACGCTCTCCCAGCTGAGCTAAGCACCCGCGCCTCCTGGGAGGCGCGCTAGTTTACGGCATCCTTCAGAGCCTTGCCAGCTTTGAAGGCCGGGGCACGGCTGGCCGGGATCGTAATCGGCTCGCCGGACCGCGGATTGCGCCCCGAACGCTCTGCACGCTCACGAACGACAAAACTGCCAAACCCGGGCAGGTTAACGACATCCCCTTTCTGCAGGGTGTCGGCGATTGTGCCGAGCACGGCTTCGAGCGCCCTGGCGGCGTCTGACTTGGCGAGCCCGGTGCGTTCACTCACGGCTTCGATTAACTCATTTTTGTTCACGATTGCTCCTGGTAATTGTTTCAGTGCGCATGCACCTGTTTGCCTTTCTGCTTGTCTGCGACCTTCTCGGGCTCCGAAGCGCCCCCTGCATCCTGTGAAGCGACGCCGACCGGCTGCGGCATGTTTTTCAACGCCACCTGCAGCACCTCGTCGATCCACTTGACAGGGATGATCTCCAGATTGCCCTTGATGTTCTGCGGAATCTCAGCGAGGTCTTTCACGTTCTCGTCCGGGATCAGCACCGTCCGTATGCCGCCACGGTGGGCCGCGAGGAGCTTCTCCTTGAGACCACCGATCGGCAACACTTCTCCGCGCAGCGTAATCTCTCCGGTCATCGCGACGTCACCGCGGACAGGAATCCGGGTCAGCGCAGAGACCAGTGCAGTGCACATACCGATGCCCGCGCTCGGGCCATCCTTCGGGGTTGCGCCCTCCGGAACGTGAATGTGCACATCGGCCTTCTGATAGAACTCGGGCTCCAGCCCAAGCACATTGGCGCGACTGCGCACAACCGTCATTGCCGCCTGGATCGATTCCTGCATCACCTCGCCCAACTGGCCCGTGTGCGTGAGTTTGCCTTTTCCAGAGACGACGGCGGCCTCAATCGTCAGCAGTTCGCCGCCGACTTCCGTCCAGGCGAGACCCGTCACCTGCCCGATCTGGTCGCTCTCTTCAGCCTGGCCGAACCGGAAACGCTTCACACCCAGGTATTTCTCAATATTTCGGGGTGTGACCGAAACGGCCTTGCGCTTCTTGTTCAGCAGCAGTTCCTTGACGGACTTGCGGCAGATCTTGGAAAGCTCGCGTTCAAGATTCCGCACACCCGCCTCGCGAGTATAGCGCCGGATAATTTCGAGAATTGCCGAGTCGCTGACCTTGAGTTCGGTCGGATCCAGACCGTTCTGCTTGATCTGTTTCGGCAACAGGTAGCGTCGCGCGATATTGGCCTTCTCGTCTTCCGTATAGCCCGGCAGCCGAATGACTTCCATCCGATCGAGCAAGGGCGCGGGAATGTTCAGGCTGTTGGCGGTGCAGACAAACATCACCTCGGAAAGGTCGAAATCAACCTCGAGGTAGTGATCACTGAATGCAGAGTTCTGCTCCGGATCCAGCACCTCAAGCAGGGCCGACGACGGGTCGCCCCGAAAATCCATCGCCATCTTGTCCACTTCGTCGAAGAGGAAAAATGGATTCCGGACGCCGGTTCGTGCCATATTCTGCACGACCTTGCCGGGCATGGAGCCAATGTAGGTTCGGCGGTGACCGCGAATTTCGGCTTCGTCCCGAACGCCACCCAGGGACATGCGCACAAAATTCCGGTTAGTCGCCCGGGCGATACTCTGGCCCAGCGAGGTCTTGCCGACGCCCGGAGGACCCACCAGGCAGAGGATCGGGCCACGCAGTTTCTTAACTCGCTGCTGCACGGCAAGGTACTCAATGATCCTTTCTTTGACCTTGTCCAGACCAAAGTGGTCCTCGTCCAGAACGCGCTCGGCCTCCGCGATGTCGTGCTTGACCTTGGTGCGCTTGCGCCACGGGACCTTCACCAGCCAGTCGACATAGTTTCGGACGACCGTCGCCTCGGCCGACATCGGCGACATTAGTTTCAGCTTGGCGAGTTCCGAATTGGCCTTTTCCCTGGCATCTTTCGGCATCCCGGCTTTGGCAATCCGCTTCTCGAGTTCAGCGATCTCGTTCGGCGCATCGTCCATCTCACCGAGCTCTTTCTGAATCGCTTTCATCTGCTCGTTGAGGTAGTACTCACGCTGGCTCTTTTCCATCTGCTGCTTGACGCGCCCGCGAATGCGCTTTTCGATCTGCAGCACGTCCATCTCGCCCTCGATCAGCGCGAGAATGTGCTCGAGCCGGCCACGAACGTCCTGGATTTCCAGAATCTTCTGCTTTGCATCGAGTTTCAGCGTCATGTGAGCAGCGACCGTATCAGCCAGGCGGCCCGGCTGCTCGATCCCCGCAAGGGAGGTGAGAATTTCCGGCGGTACTTTCCGGTTGAGCTTCACGTACTGCTCAAACTGAGTGACAACGGATCGCGCCATCACATCCATTTCGCGCTCGTCGTACTGCTCGGCGTCCGGCAGCGGTATCGCGCGCGCGGCAAAAAACTCACCGGCTGTCATCGATTCGACTCTTGCGCGCTCACCGCCTTCAACGAGCACCTTAACCGTGCCGTCAGGTAACTTGAGCAACTGCAGGATGGTCGAGATGGTCCCGACCTCATACAGATCCCTGGGCTGCGGATCATCGACATCGGCCTGTTTCTGCGCCAGCAGCAGGATCTGCTTATTGATCTTCATTGCCTGTTCGAGCGCAACGATCGACTTCTCCCGTCCGACAAACAACGGGATTACCATGTGCGGATAGACCACAACGTCGCGCAGCGGCAGAACCGGCAGGGCATCCGGCGCGAGATCGGGAACGGCAGGCGTAAGATCTTCAGTTGTCACGAGCGTACTCCGGCGTCGGGCGCAAAAAGAGAAGGGCCACACGCGACTGCGCGGCCCTGCCCGGCGAGCATTCTCATCCTTGGGGATGAGATATCAGGTTTCAAGAGCAGAAATGCCTATTGATAACGACAAAACGGTCGCGCGCAGCCATCGATGGCGAATCGCACGGCAGCCGAGGCACGCGCAGCCGGATGTCAGTTGTCCGAACCTGTGCGTCGCTCTTCAACCGAAGCGAGCCGGGATTCCTCGGCACCGTATACCAGGTACGGCTTGCTTTCGCCGTCAATGACATCATCGTCGATGACGACCTTCTGGACATTCTTCATTCCGGGCAGATCGTACATTATATCGAGCAAAACGTTTTCCAGGATAGTCCGCAGGCCGCGGGCTCCCGTCTTTCGCTGCATCGCCCGCCGCGCGACGGCGCGCAAAGCGTCCTCGCGAAATTCGATTTCCACGCCCTCCATTTCGAAGAGCTTATGGTACTGCTTGGTCAGCGCATTACGCGGTTCAGTCAGGATCTGCACCAGCGCCGCTTCGTCGAGTTCATCCAGGGTCGCCACAACCGGCAACCGCCCGACGAATTCGGGTATCAGGCCGTACTTGACCAGGTCCTCGGGCTCGACTTCGTGGAAAAGGTCACTGCCCTGCTTGCGCTCGCTCTGATCGCGAACGTCAGCGACGAACCCGATGCCACTTTTCTGGGTTCGGTTCATGATGATTTTCTCGAGGCCCGAGAACGCACCACCACAGATAAACAGGATGCTGCTGGTGTCGACCTGCAGAAACTCCTGCTGGGGATGCTTACGTCCGCCCTGCGGCGGGACCGATGCAACCGTCCCTTCGATGAGTTTCAGCAGTGCCTGCTGCACACCTTCACCGGATACGTCCCGGGTGATCGAAGGGTTGTCGGACTTACGCGAGATCTTGTCGATCTCATCAATGTAGACAATGCCGGTCTGCGCCTTCTCGACATCGTAATCGCACTTCTGCAGCAGCTTCTGGATGATGTTCTCGACATCTTCACCCACGTAGCCCGCTTCGGTGAGCGTCGTTGCATCGGCAATCGTAAACGGTACGTTGAGCAGTCTCGCCAGCGTCTCAGCCAGCAAGGTCTTGCCGCTGCCTGTCGGTCCGATCAGCAGGATGTTGCTCTTGGCCAGTTCCACCTCGTCGCGCGAGCGCTCCGCGCCGGCCGACTGCAGTCGCTTGTAGTGGTTGTAGACCGCAACAGCCAGGACCTTCTTGGCCCTCTCCTGGCCAATGACGTAATCATCGAGAATGCCCTTGATTTCGTGAGGCTTGGGAAGCTTCTCTCGAGTCTTCTCGGCTTTCTCCTCGAGTTCCTCGCGAATAATGTCATTGCAAAGCTCCACGCATTCGTCACAGACGAACACCGAGGGACCCGCAATCAACTTGCGAACTTCGTGCTGACTCTTCCCGCAGAAGGAGCAGTAGAGAAGCTTGCCGTCGTCCTGTTTGCCGCGCGAATCGTCCGCCATGCTCTAACCTTAGTCTTGCCGACCCCACGGGCTTATACCATGAGGGTTGCGTCGGCGCAAAAAGCCGTGCGCCAACATAGAGTTAACTATCGGACCGGCGTCACGTTCCGGGCTTCGCCTGACTCTTGCCACGCTCTGTCAGGACCGAGTCGAGCAGTCCGTACTGGACCGCCTGCTCGCCCGTCATGAAGTTGTCGCGATCCGTGTCCCTGGCAATCTTCTCGATCGACTGTCCCGTGTGCCGGGCCAGTATCTGGTTGAGACGATCGCGCGCATCGAGAATCTCACGTGCGTGAATCTCGATGTCCGTCGCCTGGCCCTGGAAGCCGCCGAGTGGCTGATGGATCATGATTCGCGAATGCGGCAGGCAGAATCGTTTGCCCTTCGTACCCCCGGCCAGCAGCACAGCACCCATGCTCGCCGCCTGGCCGACGCAGATTGAACTGATGTCGGGCTTGATGAACTGCATCGTGTCATAGATCGCCAGGCCGGCACTCACCGAGCCACCCGGCGAATTGATGTACAAAGCGATGTCCTTGTCCGGGTTCTCCGACTCGAGAAACAGCAGCTGGGCGACGATCAGGTTGGCCATCTGATCCTCAACGGGACCGACCATGAATACGACCCTTTCCTTCAGAAGGCGGGAGTAAATATCGTACGCACGCTCGCCACGGGCCGTCTGTTCGACCACCATCGGTACGAGGTTCAGGGCGCGGATATCAGTCATTGTGTCTACACTCCAAAATTCATCAGGCCCTTGAAAGTGGTTTTCTCGTCGCTCAATTCGGCACGGTCGACCAGATAGTCGACCACCTGATCCTCCAGCACCATGTTCTCGATCTGACGCATCGCCTCGGCACTGCCCCGGTAAGCCTTCAGCATCGCCTCCGGGTCCGGCTGCCCGCTGGCCAAATCGGCCAGCCGCTCCTCGACCTTACCCCTGTCCAGTTCGATCCCGCGATCGCGGATCAGTTCCCCGATCAGCATGCCCAGCGCAACGCGCCGCCGCGCCGGCTCGGCGAAGGACTCCGGCGACGGTAACCCCGAGGCGTCCCTCGCACCGCTGCGCCGCGCCATATCCAGCTGCATCTCCCGCGCCTGCCCATCGACCAGGCTGCGCGGGACTTCCACCGGATTGGCTTCAAGCAAGCCATCGAGAAGCTGCTGTTTCAGCCGTGCCCGAATGTTATCTTCGAGTTCGCGGCGCATGTTATCGGCAACCTCGCTGCGCATTTGCTCAATACCGCCGTCCATGATCCCGTAAGCGCGGCAGAACTCGTCGTCGAGTTCCGGCAGATGCTTCTCGGCCACTTCCTTCAGACTGATCTCAAAAGCCGCCTGTTTACCGGCCAGCGATTCGCTGTGATAGTCCGCCGGAAAGCCGACCTCGATGGTGCGCCGCTCGCCCGCCTTCAGCCCGAGTACGCCGTCTTCGAAATCCTTCAGCATTCGCCCGTCGCCCAATACGATCGCAACGTCTTCGCCCTTGCCACCCTCAAAAGGCTCGCCATCGAGCGTTCCATGGAAATCCAGCGTGACGCGATCGCCGACCTCGCTGGCCCGCTCCACCGGCACGTACTCCGGTCGCTGCTCCCGCAGATTCTCAATCATCGCATCGATGTCCGCCTCCGTGACCTCGGCCACGGGGCGCTTGGCTGCCAGCCCCTCGACCTTACCGAGCTTGATTTCCGGGAAAACCTCGAAAACGGCACGGTATTTCAGGTCTGCACCGGGAGCCATCTCCAGCGGCTCGATCCGCGGCCCGGCCGCGGGATTGAGCTTCTGCTCCGTGACCGCCTCGGCAAAACTGGACTGCATGAGGTCGGATAGCACTTCCTGACGGACCTGCGCCCCGAATTGCTGCTTGACGACCTTCAGCGGCACCTTGCCTGGCCGAAAACCCTTGAGCTTGACCGTCTTGCTGACTCGCTTGAGCCGTTCTTCGACCGCCTGCTCGACGCGTTCTTTTTCAACGCTCACTTCCATACGACGCTCAAGCGCGTCGGTTGTCTCGACTGAAACCTGCATGCTGGTCGATCCTCGAAAGGTGACAGGGCCCCGCCAGGGGGGGCCGTCCGGAAAAGCCGCTTATTTTGCCACGAAATTGAACCGCTCGAGTGAACTGAATGTTCTGGTGCGAAAGGAGGGACTCGAACCCTCACGGGGGTTACCCACCGGAACCTAAATCCGGCGCGTCTACCAATTCCGCCACTTTCGCCGCATTGAACCTCGCAGACACGGGCCACGGCAGGTCAGGAACAACGATCAGGCGTCCCGGGCCGGCCCAGGCCCCGCGCGGAATCTACCTGAAGATATCGATCGCCGCACGGCAACGGGCCTTTTGTGACTCAAGGACGGTCAAGCCAGCCACTGACCTGCGCTACCACTCGTTGCACTGTCGGTGGCATGCCTGTGCCGGCCACCGCCGAGGGGCCTGCAAGATTCCGCAGACCCGACGGAAAATAAACTGAGCTGAAAGGATATGATATAAAATATTGTTTTATAAGGAAAACTTGGTCAGATTCACGGCCCAGCTTTGCCCTTTTCGCGCCAACCCGCCCACCGTCAGGCAAGCCGGTTCAGCCCTCACCTCACGCCCCGGCGACGGTTGGACCGGCCAGAATCGGCTGCGCACCTCCCGGGCCTGATGAGCGGGCTCAGGGAGTCGGCTGCGCCTCAGCCGGACCGCTGCCCGGGACCGGTCCGTCTGCGTCGGCCCATTGCCCGTCTTCTGACCCACTGCAGACCCGTGTGCGAATGAATCCGTAACTGGGTGTCAACGCCAGTTCGCAACTCGTCTGACAGAATTCGGCGAAGGCCGGCGCGTTAAATCCGGTCGTCTCATGGAACAGGCGGTTCAGTGCCCGTTGCCTGTCGGCCGGGATGCGGCGAGAACTCGACTCGAAGTCCCGGCACTCACTGCTCCGGGCGCACGACTCGAGGGCGCGGGCGACGGTACGGCAGTCGCCTCGCTGCAGCGGGCGCATGGGTTCCACCGAGCGGGTCACGTACACCTCGTCCCTCGCCGTGAGCGTCGCGATACGCCGGACACCATCCCACACGCCGAGTGGCACGTGCACGCCACTGGCAAGTGCCGTCACCCCGGCGGAGCTGCCACTCGACCAGATTTCGTCCGAACGCAGCAGCCTCGGCGAGCGCTCTGGAAAGAGCACCAGCCAGAACGGCCGCCGCCGCCCGCATGGCTCGCCGCCGTCCAGGCAATCCGTGTAACCCACCACGACATCGCGGTCCGAAAAGACGGCGTGGTAAACGAACTCGACCAGGCCATCTTGCAGACCGTCGAATGGCTGCTCATTGAGCGTCGCCAACTGCATATCCGGCCGATTTTCGTCAGCAACGACCCGGACGAGGCCCGCGACCGTCGGTACGGCGCCATCCGCCGATCGGACTCGGGCGGCCGATCGAAGTTCGACCGGAACCGGCGCACTTACGACCGGTTCGAGCCCGGCCGGCGCCGGAGGAGCCCGCCCTTCCCCAGCCGCTGGCGCGACCTCAATCGAGTCGCCGCGTGAACTCACGGCGGAGTCGGCCTCAGGCACGCGCCCGGTCTCGGGCTTGCCGAAGTAAAGCACCGCCGCGAATATCGCCGCGGCCGCCGCTGAAACCATCGCCCATCGCCGCCTTCGATCGCGGGACCGCGCCGATCCCGGCCGCGCGACCGGCCTCGCGGGCGCTCGCCCCTCGTCAGTCAGCCCGGATTTGCGGACGCTCTGCAGTCCTGGCGGTGCCTGGTCGAACGACGGCTCATCGGCCGCGGGACGATGCGCAGCCAGCGGCGGCATGACTTTGAGAGGGACCTCCTCGACCGCGACCTCCTCCGGCACCGCTGGAGGCGGCCTGGCTGGCACGGCAGCGAGCGCTGCTTTCTCGCCCGCGCTTTCGGGCTCGACGGGGTCGGTGCCGAGGATTCCGCTGACTTCCGTCCGGCTCCCGACTCGCGCAGGCGCCTCGCCGATCCGGTAGCGTGCTTCGCCCTCGCTCAAGCGCCGCAGCAGAAATGCATCCTCGAGTTCGATGGAGACATACTTGAGTCGCGCATCGCCCGTGGCCTCCGTAGTCACCGGATTGACCAGCCCGGTGACACTGATCCACTGGTCCACCCAGTCTTCCGCGATCGCTTCGCGCGTCTCTGACCAGACGGCTTCCGCAATCGTGACACAGGCCAGATCCCGCGGAAATTTACCCAGTTCAAGGCGCAGGCCTGGTGGCTGCCCGTTTGCGGCCTGCATTCGCACAACCCGCGCAATCCGCCCGATCAGTTCGACCCGGTGACCAATGTGAGCACAACACTGCGCGAAATCAGCAGCATGAATTACGCTGTATGCGGATGTGTAGGCGGGCCTCTGTAACGCCTCAGGGCGCGGCGCAGGGAAAACCCGTGTTGGCGGAATGTTTCGGCCGGCCAGGAAGTCCTCAAATGAGGGGATTCGCTCGTAGGCCGACACGCAGACGGCCGCGAAGTGCTGAGCGCGAACCGCCATTTCCGGAACCTGGGCGATCAGGCTCAACGCATAGGAGTTACCCGGGTCGGCGAAGTCGGCCGCACGAAGAACGAACGCCTGTTCATCGCTGTCGGTCAGATTCCACAGGTCGGGTTGGCGTGCGAGCGCCTCCAGCGCCAGGTCCAGCACGCAGAATGAAAAGATGTCCATTCGCTGATCAAAATGCAGCGCTGTACGACCCGGGTGTTGAAAATTCCTCTGACCGAGCTCAGCGCTGATCAGCGGAGCGAGCTCAGGTACGAACATGCCGTCATAATCGATCAGCCGCAATGCATGCGCGTTGCGGACGATCACGTTGCCCGGCTGTACGTCGCCGTGAGCAATGCCATGCTCCAGCAGATGCGCCGCCAATGCGCGCAACGACGTACGCAATTGCTGCAGTACCTCGGGATCGTTGCGATGGGTTGCCACGAACCGGGCCAGCGTGTCCCCGTCGGCCCAATCCATCCGCACGATGGGGTAGGAGCCGCTTTCCGTCCGGATGCCCAGCGACTGGAAATCAAAGTACACGAAATGCGGACTGCGAATACTGCGCAGCTTCTTGACGATCGCCTTGTAGCGTAGCAGCAGAGCGTCTGACTCCCGGTGGAAGCACCGCAGCGCGTAACGCCGTCCACCGGAGGTCACCTGATAAGTGAGCGCGAAATTGCCGCTGCTGACCACGGGCTGACCCGTGCTGCCCTGTACAATTTCGCCGTAGGCGAGCAACGGATCCGACAGCACTTTGCCCAGCGGAAGGCGAAGCGTGTCCGTGTACTCTTCAATGGATGGAAATGGCACGGAGGGCGACCCTGTCAGCTAACTCAAGCGGAAGCGCCGATATCAGAAACGGATGATTCGCCCGTCATCGGTTGTCGTGCCACACAGGAGAGCGCATTTTGCAGCCTCGCGGCGTGACCTCAGTCCGCTTTTGATTCTGAGAGCTGGAAAACACGCCCGAAATAGCCTGAGAGTTCGTCGGCCAGGACCTCGGCGTCCGCCTCCGGGGCGACACCCGCCAACTGCCGGGCCAGGCTTTTCTTGTACTCGACCTGCATCGCCCGCCCGATTTCAATGCGCTGCGCCTGCGGGCTGCCCGCCCCGTGCATGGACTCGGTGAGGTAGCCAACGGCATTTCGCCCCAGCGTCATGTTTTCGATCAGCCTGAGCACGCGCATGCGCTGTTCGGCCGAAAACGCCGGGTTTCCCCGCAGGTACTTGCGGATCATCGGCCCGACATGGGGGTGGTTCAGGTCCGCTTCCGATGGCATGGTCGCCACCAGTCCGCCAGCGATGTCCTGTGCAATTCGCCCGAGGTCATACGGCAAACGCGTGACCTGGTGCTTGCAGACATTGGCCAGCATCTCATCGCAGATATACGCACCCGAACGGGTCGCATATCCCTGGTAGCTGGCGGCGATACCGGTCCCGTAAATCGTCTCGTTCAGGTGCGTCATTTCCACGAGCTTGTCCTTGATATGGCTCGCTTTATGCACACCGTTCATCTCGGCCACCTGGGCCGCCGCACCGATGAGTACGTCGCCGACACCGGACTTGCAGACGTACGAGCGGCGGTGATACGCAGTGAACCGCTGCACGAGCAGCGCCGCAAACTCCGTCTCACCGTCCATGAAGATCAGTTCATTCGGGATGAACACGTCCTGGAAAACGATCATCGCTTCCTGGCCGGAGTACATTGAATTGCCAGAATCGATTTCGCCGCCTTCGAGCGCGCGCGAGTCGCAGGACTGCCGGCCGTAGATGTAAGTAATGCCTGCCGCATCCACCGGCACCGCGCCGGTAATCGCATAGTCAGCGTCCTCCTGACTCAGACGCAGTGTCGGCATCACGAGCAGCCAGTGTGAATTGATGCAACCTGTCTGGTGCGCCTTCGCGCCCGTGATAAACACGCCCTTCTCGGTACGCCGGGTGACGTGCACAAAGAGGTCCGGATCATCCTGCTGGCTGGGCCCCCTGGAGCGGTCTCCCTTTACGTCGGTCATCGCACCACCGACCACCCGGTTGCCGCGATGCATTTGTGTCAGGAACTCCCGCAGCCGCGAGTGGTAACCCGTACCGTGCTGCTCATCCATTTCATGCGTGACGGAATAAAGCGAGTTGAACGCGTCCATACCAACACAACGCTGAAAACAGGTTCCCGTCAACTGGCCCAGGCGGCGCTGCATTTTGTTCTGCCGCACCAGGTCATCCACCTCGGTGCAGACATGAAGGAATCGGCTGACACGCTCGCCCGTAAACGGTGAGATGACGCTCGCGAGTTCCGGATTTTCGACCGCGAGGTCATAGGTGCGGGCCATCGCGTTGATCGACGGCCGCATGACCGCGTGCTCGACGGGCTCATCGATTCTCTCGCCGAAATACCACAGGTCGAGTTTGCGGCCCCTGAGACTGTCAATGTAGTCGGCGCCCGAGACGATCTTTGGGCTGGTCGCGGTTCGGGACTCACTCATGAGAGGCTACCTGTTATTCGGCTCGTGAATCACTGCAGAGCGCATCAGTTTAGCGCCCCCATATCACGATGGCGCTTGCTGGCTGCTGAAAGTACCAGACCGCGCGGCCAGGCAACAACGAGGTTTCCAGGGAAACGTGCTTAAGTCATTGAGATGGTGGGCCGTGTAGGACTCGAACCTACGACCTACTGATTAAGAGTCAGCAGCTCTACCAACTGAGCTAACGGCCCAACCGGGGGGTTGGGGTGGACGATGGGATTCGAACCCACGACATCCGGAATCACAATCCGGGGCTCTAACCAGCTGAGCTACGTCCACCATTGTTCGGCAAAACTTCCAGTCACATGGCGCGCCCGGCAGGACTCGAACCTGCGACCCTCGGCTTAGAAGGCCGATGCTCTATCCAGCTGAGCTACGGGCGCATGTCCGACCCAGCGATTAATTGGGCCCGGCAACGGGTCGCGAATTGTCCATCGCGCGTGGACTCTAGTCAACTGACCCTCATATCCCTGACCGGGGGACGAGCCAGAACCGCTCAAGATATAAATGGTCGGGGCAGAGGGATTCGAACCCCCGACCCTCTGCTCCCAAAGCAGATGCGCTACCAGACTGCGCCATGCCCCGAACCGCTGTTTCAGTCGTCACCGGGACCCAGGCCGGACCCCGAACAGGCACGCGGATCATACGGATCCGGCTCACCGAGCGTCAATTTCATTACTCCAGCCCCTGACGGCCACGCCGTTCGTCATGCGAGAATACGTGCCTTGATCGATTGCACGGAATGACGATGTCGGCCCGCATCATTGATGGCAAGAAGACAGCGGCGGAAATCCGCCGGGAAGTCCGCGAGCAAAGTGACCACCTGGCCGCCCAGGGCAAGCGTCGCCCGGGTCTTGCTGTCGTCCTGGTGGGAGATGACCCGGCCTCGCGCATCTATGTGCGCAACAAGCGAGCCGCATGCGAAGAATGTGGTTTCGTATCGGTGAGCCACGATCTGCCGCATTCTGCCACCCAGATGGAGCTGATCAGCCTGATCGAGCGACTCAACGCCGACGACGGCATCGACGGCATCCTGGTCCAGGTCCCGCTGCCAGATCACATCGATGAACGTACCGTGATCGAGTCAATCAGCCCCGCCAAGGACGTGGACGGTTTCCACCCATACAATGTCGGGCGCCTCGCCTTGCGCAATCCGCTCATGCGCCCGTGCACACCATACGGCGTGATACGCCTTCTGGAACGCAATGGCCTGCCCACGAAAGGCCGCCGGGCCGTCATTGTCGGCGCATCGAACCTCGTCGGCCGACCAATGGCACTCGAACTGCTGCTCGCCGGCGCGACCGTCACGATCTGCCATCGATTCACCACCGATCTGCAGGCGGAAGTCGAACGCGCGGAGATTCTGGTCGTCGCGGTCGGGCACCCCGGCCTGATTCCAGGCGAATGGGTCAGAAAGGGCTCGGTGGTCATCGACGTCGGTATCAACCGGCTGCCGTCCGGAAAACTGGTCGGCGATGTGCAGTTCGAAAGTGCCTCTGAGCGCGCCGGCTGGATCACGCCGGTGCCCGGTGGCGTCGGGCCGATGACGGTGGCAATCCTGATGAAAAACACACTGGAATCGGCTCAGCACCGACAGGCTCATCAGGCCTAAGCGACCCTCATTGGCCCCTTCGCCAAAGCGTCTTGCCTCCCGGTTGATCCTCGAGCACAACCCCCTCGCTCATCAGCAGATCACGGATTCGATCTGATTCACTGAAATCGCGAGTCTTCCGGGCCGCCGCCCGCGCCGCAATCAGCCCTTCGATATCAGCATCCGAGAGTTCATCGCCCTCCCTGACGTGCGCCGCCTCATCCGCGGGCACCAGACGCGAAGGGCGCATACGAAGGAAAGCGTCGGCCTCGAGTTTCAGCAGGCCGAGCCGGGCCCCGAGCGTACGCAATTCGCCGGCGAGAGACTTCGCGAGTGCCATCTGCCCGTCGGCTCTTGCGCTGTTGATCCTGCGCGCCAGTGTCTGAAGCTCGGCAATTGCGTTCGGCGTGTTGAAGTCGTCGTCCATCGCCGCATCAAAGCGCCCGGTCGCCTCCCCGGCGACCTCGCCCGCTGCGGTTTCGAGCCCGCGCAGTGAAATGTAGAGACGCTCCAGCGCCGCATCAGCCTGCGCGAGGTTGTCGGGCGTATAATTAATCGGCCCGCGATAGTGGCTGTTCAGCATGAAGTAGCGGATCACTTCCGGATCGCGAACATCCTTGAGCACGTCTCGCACGGTAAAGAAGTTGCCCAGTGACTTGGACATCTTTTCGTCGTCCAGTCGCACGAATCCGTTGTGCATCCAGATGTTCACGAATTCCGAGTCGCAGGCCGCGCAACTCTGCGCAATCTCGTTCTCGTGGTGAGGGAACTTCAGGTCCATGCCCCCGCCGTGTATGTCGAAATGCGGACCAAGCAGGGCCGTCGACATTGCCGAGCATTCGATGTGCCAGCCGGGCCGCCCGGGACCCCAGGGCGATTCCCATGCCGGCTCGCCGGGTTTCGCCGCTTTCCACAGTACGAAATCGAGGGGATCGCGCTTGGACTGGTCAATCTCGATCCGGGCGCCGGAGCGCAGGTCGGCCAGGCGTTTCCCGGACAACTGGCCATACGGTTTGAAACTCCCCACCGCGTAATAGACATCGCCGTTTTCAGCGGCGTATGCATGTCCTTTTTTGATCAGCGTGGCGACCATCTCGATGATCTGGTCCATGTAGTCCGTGGCACGGGGCTCGTGGTCCGGCGGATCCAGACCGAGCGCCGCGAAGTCCTCGTGCATCGCGCGGATGAACCGCTCCGTGAGCTTCTCGAAGGGCTCGCCGTTCTGCTGCGCGCGCTGGATGATCTTGTCATCGATATCGGTAATATTCCTGACGTAGTCCACGGCATAACCGCGCGCCAGGAAATGGCGCCGGACGACGTCATAGACAAGATAGGCGCGTGCGTGCCCGAGGTGGCAGAAATCATAAACCGTCATCCCGCAGACGTACATTCGAACCTGGCCTGGGTGGATCGGATAAAACTCCTCTTTCCGGCCGCTCAGTGAATTATGAATCTGAATCATTTTCGCGTTCTCTGGAATCGATCGTCCGTCTCACAGGCCCGTACGTTCGCGTGCGGCATCGAGCCGCCGGGTGACCTGGTCCGGTTCCATCAGCCCGACCAGCGGCGCCAGTTCAGGCCCGTGCGTTTCGCCAGTCAGTGCGGATCGCAGCGGCATGTACAGCGCCGCGCCCTTGCGGCCCGTTACGGATCCGGTGGCACGCACCCAGCGTCTGAAATCAGGCGCTTCGTCGCTCCAGGTCTCCGCGCACGTGCGGAAGAACGCGCGTCCTGCCGAGGAAATCTCGGCCGCAGCCTCCTCGCTGAAGTCGATTTCATCCGCCAGAATCACCTCCAGCAATGCATCGGCGTCGGCCGGGAACAGCAGATTTCCGCGCACGGCTTCGATGAACGCGACCTGCCGGTCGTCACTGCCGAGCGGCGCGAGTCTTGCCGCGCCCAGCCACTGCAGCAACTCCTCCGTGTTCGCCCTCAGCAGGGCTTCGCGCTGCCAGTGTCGAAGTTGCGCTTCGTCGTAATGCGCGGGTGAGCGGCTGCTCCGCTCGAGACTGAAGTGTTCATGCATCGCTTCGGTTTCCAGCCACTCGTCCTGGCTGCAGGCATGACCGAGTCGCACCAGGTAATTCCGGATCGCTCCGGGCAGATACCCCCGCGTTCTCAGTTCGTGCAGGCTGACGGCGCCCTCGCGTTTCGACAAAGGCTTGCCGTCCGGGCCCAGCAGTAATGGCAGATGCGCATAGCGCGGAGCAGCCAACCCGAGACCTTCGAGCAGCAGTATCTGTCGAGGCGTATTGGCCAGGTGATCATCACCGCGGATAACGAAGTTGACGCCCATCGCGGCATCATCGATCGCGTTGCTGAGCAGAAACGAGGTCGAACCATCGGCCCGGCGAATGACAAAGTCACCAATATCGTCAGTAGAAAATTGCTGGTGAGCGTGAATTGCATCGTCGAACTCGACCAGCCGGCCCGGCTCCACGCGGAAACGAATGGCCGCCGGCTTCCCGACCTCGAGGCGGCGTAGCGCCTCATCGCTCGAGAGCATCGAACAGGTCCCGGCGTACCTTGGCGCGCGCCCGGCGTTGAGCTGAGCGCGACGCGACAGGCGCAATTCTTCAGGCGTGCAGAAACAGGGGTACGTGAGCCCTTTGCGGTCGAGTGCCGCGAGAGCGGCCGCGTAGTGATCACCGCGTTCGCTCTGCCGGTAAGGCGCGGCGGGACCGCCGACATCGGGTCCCTCGTCCCAGGCGAGGCCAAGCCAGCGAAGATCGTCCAGCGCCTGCTCAAGCGCGTTTTCGGCGTTACGGCCGGCATCGGTATCCTCGATGCGCAACACGAACCGGCCACCGTCTGCGCGCCCCTGCAGGTAGCTGAACAGGGCCGTGCGAGCATTTCCCAGGTGCAGGTAACCGGTTGGGCTCGGCGCAAAACGGGTCTTCGTGAAATTGCTGGACATATTCAGCTAATGATACCGGAAGGCACGCCGCCGACCGTGCGTATCGCCACCCCCGGCGCCGGCCGGTAAGACGCTCCCGGCGCTGCCGTGGAACCCGCTCAGCCCGCTTTGAGCCAGGCACGGATAATGTTGCTAATCTTTCAGCACAGGGCCGGACTTACCGGCCTCATGGTAAACGCCCCGTGCCGGCACTGTCCGGCCTGGAACAGGCAGAAAGCATTGAAGACATTTTTCGTATCGGACCTTCACCTGGATCCCGGGACACCGGAAGTCTCCCGCCAGTTTCTTGATTTTCTCCAGTGTGAGGCGGCAGATGCGCAGGCACTTTACATACTGGGCGACCTGTTCGAGGTCTGGCTCGGGGACGATGACCCGCAGCCGGCCTATCGTGAAACGCGGCGGGCCCTCAGAAATCTGACCCGCGCCGGCGTGCCTTGCCGCCTGATGCATGGCAATCGTGACTTCCTGATCGGGCGGGATTTCTGCGACGAGACCGGGGCCGAGCTCATCGAGGATGGCACGATCATTTCGCTGTACGGCGAGCGCATCATGCTGATGCACGGCGACGTGCTTTGTACCGACGATACCAGTTACCAGCGCCTTAGACGCATCGTGCGCAATCCGGCGGTCCAGTGGACGTTTCGGCACCTGAGTCTGGAAAGGCGACGGGCGCTGGCCGAGCGCATGCGGGCCGGCAGCCGCATGCACACCAGCGCGACCGAATTCGCCATCATGGATGTCAACCTGGTGGCCGTGACTGATGCACTGCGCCGAGCCGGCGTAAAAACCCTCGTTCACGGACATACGCACCGGCCCGCGATACACGAACTGGACCTGGACGGCGCCGCTGCGCGCCGCATCGTGCTCGGTGACTGGCACGCTGCGGGCAGCGTACTGGAGTGGCGCCCGGATGGAATCGATCTGCGCCGGCTGCCTCGCTGAGGCTGCCGGCCAAGGCAAGCGGGTCGCTCAGATCGGCCGGCCCGAATGAAACCTGAACTGGCAATCCGGCGCTGTCGCCAGTTCGGCCTCGACTTCTGCCAGCGCCGACAGGCGATCACGCCAGTCCGGATCCACCTTTGCCGCAAGACGCAGGTACAGGCCAGCATGGCGCGCCTCTGACTTCGCCAGAGACGCATAGAGCGCCGCGAGAGGCGTCTCGAGTCGCGGGACCAGCCCGACAAACCGCTCACAGGACCGCGCTTCGATCAAAGCTCCGCACAGCAGCAGGTCCAGCCTTCGGGCCGGCTCGTCGCGGCTCAGGCTCTTTCGCAAACCCTCCGCATACCGGGAGGGACTCAAGCGCCGAAAGGCGACGTTGTGCTCCTTCAGTTTCATCTGGACGAGCTCGAAATGGCGCAATTCCTCGCGAGCCAGTCGCGACATCCGCGCGGCGAGGTCAAAATCCTCCGCGTAGGCAAACATCAGCGAAAGCGCGGTCGACGCAGCCTTCTTCTCGCAATTTGCATGGTCCAGCAACAGCTCCGGCCAGCGCGTCCCCGCCAGCGCAAACCACTCCTGCGGAGAAGCCGCCAGCAGAATGTCCGTTTGCGATCCGCTCATGATGCAGAGGCGGCCTGGATCTCCCCGACCCAGGCGATAAGGTCCGCTGCCGATGTGGGACGCCCGGCCGGATCCTTTGCCAGCAGTGAGTTCAGCAGCGGCTGCAGGTTCACCAGCGAACCGGGCAACGGCGGAACCGGTTCATTCGCATGCTTGTAGATGACGGCCAGCGGCGACTCCGCGACATAGGGTTTCTCCGCCATCAGCATTTCATAGAAAATAACGCCCAGACTGTAGATGTCGCTGCGCTCATCAAGCGGTAATCCGTGCCCCTGCTCAGGGCTCATGTAATGAGGCGTGCCGAAAATCGCGCCGGTCCCCGTGATGTCGCTGTCGAGATTCAGCTGCCTCGCCAGACCGAAATCAATTAACGCAACACTGTCATCTGCCCGCAGCAGTACGTTACCTGGCTTCAGGTCCCGGTGCAGTACGCCGACCGTGTGCAGCGCGTCGAGTGCGCCGGCCATCTGACCGAGATAGGCCAGCGAGGTACGCCAGGGCAGCGCGCGCTTCATGCGGGTCCTGAGATCTCCGCCCGAAAAGTATTCCATGGCCAGGAACAGGTGATCGTCGGCCACGCCGATGTCGTAAATCCTCGCAATGTTCGGGTGACTCAGGTGGGCCACGAGTTCGTACTCGCGCAGAAACCGGTCGAAGGTCGTGCTCGATTCAACGACATCCGGCACCTGGCGAAATACCTTTAGCACAAGCTTTTTGCCTGTCCTTACGTTCTCGGCAAGAAATACACTCGAGGACCCGCCCACCGAGATCCTGCGCAGGCAGCGATGACCCTTGATGCGCACGGATCCAAAGCGATCCTCCGGCGCCGGTTTAAGAGCGGCCCGGGAGGTGCCGGAAAGAATATTCTGGTGCCGCGCAACGGCGTCCCTTAAAACGGCCGCAAACTGCGAATGTTCGAAATCCCGTTGCGCGAGCACGTAGGAGGCACCTGAGCGCCGGGCTGCCCGGGTGGTCCCGGCATCGTTGCCCGACGCAAAATACACAATCGGCGGAAACCCGGCCCGCTCGCTCAGATCCTCGAGCCATTCGATGCCCCGCTCCTCCTGCACCCGATAATCGAGCAGCACGGCATCGTAGGCGGCACCGGTAAAGCCAGCCTTCAGTCGACCGCGGCTCGACGGTTCGTATTCCGCCGGCATGGCATCCGGCCACTCGAGCGTCAGGTGATGGGCCAGCAACTGCCGGAACTCGGCGCGGTCACTGATTATGAGCGTGCGCGGGCTCACAATCGCGCCTCGAGTTTCAGCGCGAGCACGAGGTCACCAACGTTGGTCAATGTCGGTCCAGTGTGCACCAGATCGCCCGAGGCCTGCAGAAAGCGGCCGGAGTCAGCCTCACGAAGACACTGTTGCGAATCAAGGCCCGCCAGCGATCCGCGCGCGATCGTCTTTCCGTCAACCAGTGCGCCGGCATCGTCGCTGCAGCCGTCAGCGCCGTCCGTGCCCACCGCGAGTAACCAGGCGCCACCGTGACCAGCAAGCCCCCTCGCAGCGCTTAATGCCAGGTGCTGGTTGCGTCCGCCTCGCCCTGGTGAAGGAGGCAATACGACGGTCGACTCACCGCCCCAGACCCACAGCGTGCCAGGCTGCGCCTGCAAGGCGGCGCGCGCAAACCGGGTTCCCAGGTGCTGCGCGTCCCCGGAAAAACGGCTGCGCCCGTAGCGGACCCGCAGACCCTGGCGTTCGCCGCAGCGGCCCGCAGCCCGGCAAGCTGTGCGGTTGCCGGCAACGATTCGGTAACGGATAGGCGGACGCGCCGGGCCGTCCGCCTCACGCCCCGCGGCTCGCTTGAGCATTCCTTCAATCCAGGCCGGTTCGCCTGCCGGCCGTTCCGTGGTGACGGCCGGTGCGTGCAGCAGGCCGGAGCCTATGACAGCGGGGTCATCGGTAACGACGTCGGAAATCATCAATGCCAACGCTTCGCGGCTGCCAACCCATCTGGCGAGCCCGCCACCCTTGATGCGGGAGATGCGCCGCCGCAGCTCGTTCACGGCCTCAATCGTCCAGCCGCTCGACAGGGCCCAGCGATTGAGGCGTTGCAGATCAGCGAGATCGACGCCCTGGCGCAGCGCTTCGACGAGGCTCGAAGCGCCGCCGGAGATCAGAAACAGGAAACGCTCGCCGCGCGGCGCTGCGCCGACCAGCGACTCGAGCCTGTGACCTGCCTCGAGACTGCGCTGGTCCGGTTCGGGGTGGGCCGAGTCCATCCACTCCACGCCCGGTACCTTCATCAGCCCTGGCGGGAAATAACCGGGCTTTGAAATGACCAGTGCGCCGTTCATGCGGTCGGCAAGAAAGTCGAAGGCACCCATCGTCATCGCGCCCGCGGCCTTGCCGATGGCGACGACCCGCCAGTCGCCTGCGGGGGCCTCGTCGGCAAGCGCCGCACGCACGCACGATCGCGCGTCCACAGCCCGGAGCGCGCTTTGCAGGCATTCGAGAAGCACCTTGGCTCCGGAGGGCCCGATCGGCGCGGCGCCATGCGCTTGCGCGTCGTGGCCCGGCAACGGCGACGCGCTCAGAGCGCCACGACGACCTTCAGAGAGCCCGCCTCTGCAGACAAGCGCCGCGTCTTGGCCTGATCGGATCGTTCTGCCTGAAGATTGTCGAGGTATTCGGCGGTGATATCGCCGGTCACATAGTCTCCCGAGAAGCATGACGTGTCGAATTCCGTCACCTCGGAGTCGTGATGTCGCACCGCGCGCACGAGGTCGGAGAGCTTCTGGTAGATAAGCCAGTCGGCGCCGATGATTCGCGCGACCTCCTCCTCCGTACGCCCTGAAGCCACCAGTTCAGATGCCGCCGGCATATCAATGCCATAGACATTCGGATATCGAACCGGCGGCGCTGCCGAGGCAAAATACACCTTGCGCGCGCCGGCTTCGCGGGCGATTTCGATAATCTGTGCCGAGGTCGTACCGCGCACGATCGAATCGTCCACCAGCAGCACATTCTTGCCACGGAACTCCAGGTCGATTGCGTTGAGCTTGTTGCGTACCGACCTGGAGCGCAAATCCTGGCCGGGCATGATGAACGTGCGACCGATATAGCGATTTTTTATGAATCCTTCGCGGTATTTCACACCGAGCAACTGGGCCACCTGCAGCGCGCTCGTGCGGCTGGTGTCGGGTATCGGGATCACGACGTCGATGTCGTGATCCGGTCGCTGGACGCGAATCTGCTCGGCGAGCAGTTCACCCATGCGCAGGCGCGCCTTGTAGACTGAGATGTTGTCGATGATCGAGTCCGGTCGCGCAAAATAGACGTACTCGAATATGCAGGGCGTGTGCGCCACGCACTGTGCGCACTGCTGGGCATGAAACTGACCGGCCATGTCTATGAACACGGCCTCGCCCGGCGCCACGTCGCGCAGCATCTCGAAACCGATCATGTCGAGCGCGACGCTTTCCGAAGCCAGCATGTACTCCGTGCCGCCCGGCACTTCTCGCTTCCCTATGATCAGCGGGCGAATTCCGTAGGGGTCCCGAAATCCAAGAATTCCATGATCGAGAATCATCGCGACGCCTGCAAAGCCTCCTCGCACCCGCCGGTAGACAGCGCCGACCGCCGCAAAGATATCTTCCGCGGAAGCGCGCGCTGCCCCGAATCGCTGCAACTCGCTGGCCAGAACGTTCAGCAGCACTTCCGAATCGGAGGACGTATTCAGGTGCCGGCGATCATCGCGAATCAGCGTCTCGGCCAGCTCCGCTGCATTGGTCAGGTTGCCGTTGTGAGCAAGACAAATACCATAGGGCGCATTGACGTAGAATGGCTGCGCCTCAGCCGAGCTCGCGCACCCGGCCGTCGGGTAACGCACGTGACCCACACCGACATTGCCTTTGAGCTGCAACATGTGGCGCTGCTGAAAGACGTCACGAACCAGCCCGTTGTCCTTGCGGAGATAGATTTTGCCCTGGTCGGCCGTCATGATGCCCGCGGCATCCTGGCCGCGATGCTGGAGCACCGTCAAAGCGTCATAGATCTTCTGGTTGACCGGGCCAACACCGACGATACCGACGATTCCGCACATGGTTCTGCCTCAAGTGTCCGGCAACGAGTCCTGCACGACCTGACGCCCGGTTTCAACGTAGCCGCTGAGAATCGCCGCCATCTCCTCGCCGAGCGGCATGATCAGCGACGCGTCCCACCAGGGCTCGGACTGCAGCTTGGCTGCCTGCCCCATCATGACGATAAAACCAACAATCACCGCGCCGCGGACCAGTCCAAAGACGGCCCCGAGCACCCGATCCACCCCCAGCGTGAGCCCTGAGCGCTGCACAAGAAAGCCAAGCAGAGAGGCAAGCACCCAGCCTGTTACGACGACCATCAGAAGAATAATCAGGCGGGCGACCCAGACCTGCAGCTCCGTGCCGGCAAGCGCGCCCCCCAGATACGGCTCGATAAGGTCAGAATAGCGCCACGCCAGCCAGAGTCCGACCAGCCAGCTGAGCAGTGCGATGGACTCCCGCAGAAACCCTCGCGCTGCACCGAACAGGATCGAAACCAGCACAATAGCGGCCAGAATGTAGTCCAGAGTCGTCATACGTCGGTCCGTCTGTTCCTTGGGCGTCTGACCGCGCGAATTCTAGCAGAGCCAACTCATCGATTTGACACGACTGCTACCGGCAGGCCCCTCGCCTTCAGGCGTCGCGCCAGTTCATTGGCCTTTTCCTTGTCCGGCTCGGGACCGACTCGTACGCGGTTCAGTCCCTTGTCCGACTTCGCGGGAATGACATAGGCACTGAATCCGGCCTCCTTGAGATCACGCGCAACTTTCTGGGCGGAGTCGCTGGAACGAAAGGCACCTACCTGAACCGACCAGCCGGAAGCAACAGCGGCTGCCGGCGCAGGCGGCGGCTTCGGCTTCGCAACCGCCAGCGGTTCCGGCTTCGCCGCGACAGGCGTTTGCGCGGCCGCGCCATCCCGGGCTTCGGGCGCCGCCTTGGCGGAAACGGGGCGCGAAACATCGGCCGGCTTTGCAGCCGGGGCCGCCATTGGCTGGCCGCCATCAGCCGCCCCGGCCTCAGCGGCATTCGCTGGCGTCTTCGATGGCGTGCTGGCCGGCAATCGCGTTGCCTCGGAGGGCGTCACCCGGCCGCCGGTCCCGCCTAGGTCGATCGTAATCGAGCGCACTCCCTCGGCCTCGCCCTCGTCGTTTTCAGCCGTGCCGGACGGGCGATGGGAGGAAAGCAATTCCGGGATCAGCACTACGGCAAGAAGGACCAGTGCGGCGGCCCCGATCAAACGCGCCTTGAGTTGTTCATCCATGGTCCGCGAATTATAAGCCCTCAGGCACGCAACAGACCCAGCGCCGGACCGACCGTGTGGAACGAACCGAACACGACCAGTCGGTCGCCTGTGGCGCAGTCGCGCCGGGCCGCGCGAATTGCATCGGCTACGGAGCCGCCTGGGCGCATGCTGACTCCCGCTTCTGCGGCCTGTTTCACCAGCTCAACATCTGACTGTCCCCTGACACCCTCGGTTTCGACCGCGACAAGTTCATCGAAACAGTCACCGATTGCAGCGAAAATGCCCGAGGCATCCTTGTCGGCCAGCAGGCCGACGATTCCAACGGTGCGGCCGTTGACCGGTTCGCGTCCGAGGCTGTCGACCAGTTCCCGCACCGCGCCGGGATTGTGGGCGACATCGAGGATCCAGTGGCAGCCCTGCGAGTCCTCCAGACGCTGCAATCGCCCGGGCAGCCGGGCCAACCGCAGGCCTTCAGCAACCGATGCCGGCGCCAGCCTCAGGCCCGGCAGTTCGAACAGCGCAGCCAGCGTAGCGGCGGCGTTGGCCAGCTGTGAGACTCCACCAAAGCCGGGCCACGGCAAGGAATCGAGACAATACTGACGTCCCCGGAAATTCCAGGTGCCGTCCGGGTTCGCAGTGGTTTTGAAATCGCGACCCGGTAATTGCAGTCGTGCACCGATACGTCGCGCCTCGGCCGCAACGGATAACGGGACCGGCCCGGATCCGAATATGGCGGGCTGATCGGGCCTGAAAACGCCGGCCTTCTCACGCCCGATGGTTTCCGTATCGCTGCCCAGCCACTGCTCGTGATCAACACTGATTGAGGCGATGATCGAAACATCGGCGTCGACTACGTTGACAGCATCGAGCCGCCCCCCCATGCCAACCTCCAGAATCGTCACGTCCGGCCGAAACGTCTCGATGATCAACAACGCCGCGAGAGCGTTGAATTCAAAGTAAGTCAGCGAATCGGCACCCAGTGAATCGACAATGCGTTCGAAGGCTGTGACCAGCGAGGCCTCAGAGGTCATACGTCCGTCTAGACGCACGCGTTCTCGATAGTCGATCAGGTGAGGTGAGGTAAAACTGCCGGTCCGATACCCGCAGGCAAGGAGTATCGACTCAGCCATGGCGACGCAGGAGCCCTTGCCATTCGTGCCTGCAATCGTCAGCACGACTGAGGCCGGCTTTTTCCAGCCGGTCCGCTGCAGCACGCGGCGTATGCGCTCGAGCCCCGGATCAATGGCTTTGGGATGAAAAGCCTGTTGCCACTGCAGCCAGGCCGCAAGGTCCGGGAAGCGGATGCCTGAGGGCATTTCAGGCCGGCTCGACGGACGCCTCCGGCATGGGTTTCTGCATGAGCAAAGCCAGCAGCGCGGCAACACGATCACGCATTTCACGCCGGTCTACTATCATATCCAGCGCGCCGTGCTCGAGCAGGAATTCGCTGCGTTGAAAGCCTTCCGGCAAAGTCTCGCGAACCGTCTGCTCAATGACGCGCGGACCTGCGAATCCGATCAGCGCCCGCGGCTCGGCAATGTTGAGGTCACCGAGCATCGCAAGACTCGCCGAGACACCGCCGGTCGTCGGGTCGGTCAGCACCGACACAAACGGCAACCCCGCCCTGGCCATCCGTGCCAGCGCTGCGCTGGTCTTGCTCATCTGCAACAGCGACAACAGGCCTTCCTGCATGCGCGCACCACCGCTCGACGAAAAGCAGATCAGCGGCGCACGACGCTCGATACTCTGTTCCGCGCCGCGTACGAATCGCTCCCCGACCGCCGAGCCCATCGATCCGCCCAGAAATCGAAACTCGAAAGCACAGGCGATGATTTCCATGCCCTTCAATGCACCTGCGACGACAATTAACGCGTCCTTTTCGCCGGTCTGCTTTTGTGCAATGGCGATTCGATCCCGATACTTGCGGCTGTCGCGGAATTTCAGCGGGTCTTCAGGACCGACATCGGCGGCCAGCTCTTCCTGTTTTCCGGGGTCAAGGAAATGCTCGAGGCGCTCGCGAGCCGAAATGCGCATGTGGTGCCCGCACTTCGGGCAGACCTTGAGATTGCGCTCGAGCTCGGCCCGATACAGGACGGCATCGCAGGCAGGACATTTGCTCCACAGTCCTTCGGGCACCGAGCGCATCCGGCGTTCCGTCTTGATACGCGAGGGCATGATCTTCTCGAACCAGGTCACGGCCGACCTCCTGCTTGCGGTTGCGCAGTCTATACGCCCGGTGGCGCCGACTGGCAAGTCAGACTCGACCGTGGATCAGGAGTTGCGACGGGCAGGTTGAATCTGGTCGGATACCCGACGGCCACGAGGTACAGCCCGGCGGCAGGGGCAGTCATGCCGGCGCGGCGCCGCTCGCGCGACTCGAGCACCGTGTCCAGCCAGGACGGCGGGTGGGTACCGGCACCGACAGCCATCAACGATCCGGCAATATTCCGCACCATGTGATGCAGGAAGGCATTCGCGCTGATGTCGATTTCGATAAAAGGCGTGTCTCGGCGAACTTCTATTGAAATCACATGGCGCACCGCGGTCCTCGCCTGGCACTGCGCGGCTCGAAAAGCCGAGAAGTCGTGCTGGCCGAGCAGGCACTGCGCGGCTTCGTGCATCCGCCCGACATCCAGGCGCTCACGGCTCCAGCAGGTTCGCGCGCGCTGCAGCGCAGGGCGTGTCGGGCGCTCCACGATCCTGTAGACGTAACGGCGCCACTGCGCACTGTAACGCGCGTTAAAGTTCTCGGCGACGACTCGCGCCCAGAGAACGCTGAGATCCGACCCTGCATAGTTGTTAGCACCCAGGGCCCAGGCACGCTCGCTGCGCTCAGCCGTCGCGTCAAAATGAGCCACCTGATTGATCGCGTGCACGCCGGCGTCAGTACGGCCAGCGACCGTCAGGCGAACATCGTGGTCGGCGACCCGGGCAAGTGCCTGTTCCAGTTCGCCCTGCACGCTTCGCGCGTGAGGTTGCACCTGCCAGCCGGAGAACGCCGAGCCGTCGTATTCGATCCCCAGCGCGATTCGCACGGTACGCCGGTCAGGGCAGACTGCCGATCAGGCGCTCGGCCTCCTCTTTCTGGCCCGCATTGCCTTCCTGCAGCACTTCCTCGAGGATGCTGCGCGCGCCGTCAGGATCGCCCATGTCAACATAGGCGCGTGCCAGATCGAGCTTGGTTCCGACTTCGCTCATCGTTGCCACTTCATCGCTCAATGAAAAGTCGACGGCCTGCAGGCCCTCGTCCGACTCCTGCCCGTTCCCTTCCGACTCGTCCACATCTTCCTCTGACACATCGAGCTCGAAGATCGGCATCTCACCGGTCTGTGCAAGCGCGGCCTGGGCTTCTGCCTCCTCCGCTTCTTCCGCGTCCTTCATTGCATTGACCACGGCATCGGAACGCAGAATGCTCGTCACGCTCAGCATGTCAGCGTCCGGGGAGTCAAAGTCTTCGGCCATGACCGGATGTTCGGCGGTCGCCTCCGTACCGGTCATCACCGGTCGCTCGACCGTATCCTCTGCCCCGCCAGAGTCACTCACCAGCGGACTTTCGACCGTTTCTTCGGGCATCTCGGCAACGACCGTACGCTCGATGGTCACCTCAACCGTTTCGCTGAAGGTCGCGCGCTCAACGGTTTCCTCACCACCATCGCCAACGATGACTCGCTCAACGGTCTCCTCGCTGCCATCGGTGACAATCGTTCGCTCGATGGTTTCTTCGTTGCCCTCGCCGACTCTCGTTCGCTGAACCGTTGCGTCATTCTCGTCCAGGTCATCGAGTGCGCGATTTCGCGCGGTATCGTCAAGGCCCGAGAGGCTGTCCTCGAGGCTTTCAAAACCTTCCAGCGTATCGCCGGAGTCGACCTCCATTCCACCACCGAGCGCCAGGCTTTCGATCGGGACCTCCTCGGTCACATCGCCGCTCGCAGACTCTGTGCCCAGACCAGGCGACTCGACCGTCACGCCGTCGTCGGCCGACTCATCGCCGAGCGGCAAGGGCTCGTCAAACACGAAGTCGAGCCCGCTCGCGTCGGCGAGACGGTCTATTCCGCCGGTTTGATCGGCTTCCGACGAATCCCCGGAAGTCGCCGAGAAATCCATGTCGAGCTCGCTGCCCGCCTCGTGCAATTCCATGTCCAGGCTGTCTTCCGGGGCCTGTCGCGCGGAGACCCCGGCAAACAGCGGGTCCTCCGGGGCAATCTGCTTGCCCATGATGACGATTTTGTCCCATTCGCCGGAGGGCGCTCCGCCGCCGGCTTCATGCATTTCCCGGGCGATCTGCAGGAAACGATCCTGGTTGCCCCAGACGAAGAAAATCTCCAGCAACTTCAGCTTGAGATCGCGGCGTCCCGGTTCCCGCTTCAGTGCGGCCTGCACGAGATCGGCGGCCTGGTCATAAAGACCATAGGCCATATGGAAATCAGCCTCGGCAAGCGGGTCTCCCGCATCGACACCGACCGGCGCGCCGCCGGCGATCGTGTCCTGGATAGAAACGGGTTTGCGAGCGGGTTCCGGGGCCTTGCGGGCCGCCGTAGCGTCGACTCCGGAACCCACAACTTCTTCGACGACAATGTTCGAGTCATCCAGCGGCAAAGCCGTACTGCGTGAGCGCATGTCGTCGACGGCCGGGCGCGCAAGTGCGTCTTCAAGGCTGCTCTCGGCTTCTCCCCTGTCGCGTCGACTGCGCAGGAAAAACACCAGCCCTGCCAGCGCCGCAAGCAATCCAAGCAGCTTCCACCAGTGCTCGGCGAGACGCGACAACAGGCCCGGCTTTTCCTCAGCCGGCGCTGCTTCCTCGGCAACCGGCGCAGGCGCAGGTTCTTCAACAACCGGCGCCGGCGGCGAGGTCTCGACCGGCGCCTCTTCAACAGCCTCGGGCGCCGCCTCCGCGGCAGGCTCCGACGGCTGCAGCACTTCATCTGCAGGCGCCTGTTCTTCCAGCTCCCCGCCTGCGGTCGCACCCGGCGTGCCATCCTGAAGGTCGCTCAGCCGCTCATTACGCAGCTCGAGCAGGCGGCGTGCCTCGGCCAGCTCAGACTCGAGCTGCTGAACACGCGACTGCAGTTCGTCTGTCGTTGACTGGCCCGTAACAGCCGGGCCGGTTTCCAGCGCCGGTGCCACGGCGTCCTGCTCCGGCGTCACCAGCCTCAGCTGCCCGCCTTCGTCTGCCACCCCCGGCGCGTCGGACACGCCATCGCGCCACAAACGGTACTGTCTCGCGACTTCGCTCGCGGCCGCCGAGGCCGGAATCGCGGACATCTCGCTTGCCTCGGGAATGTTCAGCACCGCGCCGGCAAGCAGCAGGTTGATGTTGCCGTCAAATGCCTGTGGATTCGCCTGATAGATGGCGATCATCCCGCGATTCACATCGTCGGTACGGCCCGGGTTTGCCCGGCTGGCAATTTTCCACAGAGTGTCGTTGCGCTGTACCGTATAGCTCGATCCGGGCTGCACACTCGGCGCGCGTGCAGGGGCGCTGCGGCCACTCGCAGGCGCCCGAGTCGAACGTGGAGTCGGAGGCGGCGCCGCGACGGCAAACGGCTCGGGCGTCCCCGAAACAACCGGCGCCGGCGCACGCTCGCTGGGTGCCGCAACGGGGCGCTCGGCGGCCGGCATGGCCGGCGCATAAAGTGGCGGATCGAGCAGCACGGTGTACTCGCGCAACAACCGCCCACGCGGCCAGTTGGCCTCCACCAGAAGGGTGACGAAAGGCTCCGTTACCGCGTCCGGGGAGGTGACCTTGAGCACGTCGCGCCCGCCCGAACTGGCCACTCGAAAACTGAACTCCGACAGATAGGCGGGGCGATCGAGCCCGTATCGGCTGAAGGTATCGTTCGAGGCCAGCGATGCCCGAAGGGCCGCGAGGTCCTCGGGAGTCGCCGCAACGAGCTCGATTTCCGCGTCGAACGGCTCATTCAGTGCCGAATTCAGCCTGATCTCACCGAGGCCCAGTGCGAATGACGCTGCCGGTGACATCAGGGCGCTCATTACGAGGACGCTACGAACGGCTCTCTTCATCTGGACTCCCTGCAAGTGCAGAACTGTGCCTCTGGCGGTCGCATGACCCCCTCAGCGTATTGACGTTGATTCGACAAATTGAACATAACTATAGCTGACAGCTACAACTGCGCCCATCCTCTGGGCCTATTTATGTCTCTTTGTATCGCGTTGTGGCCTGCTCTGGCTGGACACGCTGCACAATTCCGGGCTCTGATGCTTAAATCACTGCCGACCCGGTACGATTGGAGTGGACGAGTTCACATCGGCATTCTGGCCCCGATGCCGCAGATAGTGATCCATCAGCACCAGTGCCAGCATGGCTTCGGCGATCGGAACCGCCCGGATACCGACGCAAGGGTCATGGCGGCCCGTGGTGCTGACCTCAACCGGTCGCCCCTGAAGATCGATTGTCCGGCCCGGAATGACGATACTCGAGGTTGGCTTCAGCGCCAGGCTGACGACAATATCCTGCCCTGAAGAGATCCCGCCCAGCGTGCCGCCCGCGTGATTCGAAAGAAACCCCTCCGGGGTCATTTCATCACGGTGTTCCGAGCCTCGCTGTGCCACGGCAGCAAAGCCGGCGCCGACTTCGACGCCTTTTACTGCGTTGATACCCATCATTGCGTGCGCGAGGTCGGCATCCAGGCGATCGAATACCGGCTCGCCCAGACCGGGTGGGACGCCGGTTGCTACCACCGTCACCCGGGCGCCGATCGAGTCCCCGTCGCGTCGTAAGTCATTGATCAGGTTCTCAAGTTCTGGCACACGCTCGGGATCGGCACAGAAAAACGGGTTCTGGTCCACCGCGGCAAGATCCAGCGCTCGAAGCCGTATCTCTCCCATCTGGGCCAGGAATCCATAGATATTGACGCCCAGCCTTTCAGCGAGGTACTTCCTGGCAATCGCCGCGGCGGCTACACGCATCACCGTCTCTCGCGCGGATGATCGCCCACCGCCACGGTAATCCCGGAAGCCATACTTCTGCTGGTACGTGTAGTCCGCGTGCCCAGGGCGGAATCGATCCTTGATTTTCGCGTAGTCGTAAGAGCGCTGGTCCTGGTTTTCGACCAGCAAACCGATGGGCGCGCCGGTTGTGCGGCCGTCAAAGACGCCCGAAAGGATCCTTACAGTGTCAGGCTCGCGTCGCTGGCTCGTGAATCGCGAGGTGCCCGAGCGTCGCCGTTCCACGTCCGCCTGGATATCTTCCGCGCTGATTTCAAGCCCGGGCGGGCAGCCATCCACGATACAACCCAGCGCCGGTCCGTGGCTTTCGCCAAAAGACGTAACCGAAAACAATCGACCGAAAGTATTACCCGACATGATTCAGTCCGCTTACCGCGACCCGGAAAGGTGCCTCTGAAGCTCACGCCGAGTCAACATGAAAACGCCTCCGCCGCCGCTTTCGAATTCCAGCCAGAGAAACGGCAGTGTCGGAAACGCCTGCTCCAGGCGCTCATCGCTGTTGCCCACTTCAACGAACAGGACCCCGTCCGGGTTGAGGTGCTCACTGGCTCCAAGCAGGATGCGGCGCACCACATCGAGCCCGTCCACGCCGGCACGCAGGGCCAGGTCGGGCTCACAGAGATATTCGGGTGGCAGTTCTGCCATCTCCGTCTCGCTGACGTAAGGCGGATTCGCCAGGATGAGATCGTAACGGCGCTGGCCCAGCGGCTCATAGACGTCGCCCTGGAACAGCGTCACCCGATCCTCCGCCTGATGTTTCCGCACGTTCTGCCGTGCCACGTTGATGGCCCCGGCCGAGATATCGACCGCATCGACCTGAACATCATCCAGAAGCCTCGCACAGGCGATCGCGATGCACCCGGAACCGGTCCCTATTTCAAGGATTCGACGCAGCGCGCGCGGATCGGTCCAGGGCTCGAATTTTGACAGGATGAGTTCGGCGAATGGCGAACGCGGCACGAGGACCCGATCATCGACATCAAATTCCAGGCCTGCGAACCACATCTTTCCCATCAGGTAAGCCGCCGGAATGCGCCGGCGTATGCGCTGGTTAAAAATGTCGAGCACCTGCTCGACCCCGGCCGGGTCGGGAACCTGCTCATAGACTTCCGCCGCCCGGTCATGATCGAGCCCTAGCACGTGGAACAGCAACGCCGCCGCCTCGTCAATCGCATTGTCCGTGCCATGGCCAAATACGAGACCGGCTCGCTCAAACTCGGCGGCACCGAATCGAATGAGTTCCTCGACGCTCGGTCTGCGCGCCGGCCGCCCCTGCAGCTGTCTGATCTCGGCCATGTCACTGTTCACCGTTGTGGGATAATCAAACACCCTGCCAGCCCCGAAGGAATCCCCGGAACCGCTCATGGCCGCACGTGCTTCAACCATTGGCGCAGCTGCAATTGTAGCCTTCGCGGCCGGATTGCTGCTCGCGCGCGCTTTTGTCGGCCCGGCGGAGGGCCCGCCATTGACACTGCAGGCGACGGCTTTTCCGGCGGCGCGGGCGATCCCGCGGCTGGACCTGATGGACCAGGACGGCGCCCCGATGAACACAGATTTTTTCCGGCAGGGCTGGACGCTGGTGTTTTTCGGCTTCACGAGTTGCCCGGATATCTGTCCGACGACGCTGGCTACCCTGGTTCAGGTGACGAATCGGCTTCAGGATCTGCCGGCAGCGGAACGGCCACGGGTGCTCATGATCAGTGTCGATCCCGAGCGCGACAATCCTGTTCAGCTGGGCAATTACCTGCGCTTTTTTGATCCATCATTTCTCGGCGCGACCGGGACTGAGGCCGCCATCACGCGAGCGGCCGAGACTTTCGGCGTCCCCTTTGCCCGCGTTGACCTCCCCGAAGGTGGCTACACGATGGATCATGGCTCTGGAATCTTCATCGTCGCGCCATCGGGTGGCGTCGTCGCCTATTCGTCTGCCCCCCACGACGCCGCTGTACTCGCCAGTGACTATCGCTCACTGGTTACGCATTTCGGGCGCTGATCATGAGCCCCGCCCGGCCGAAACCCAGCGTCGGTGATCGAGCCTTCGCATTGATGCAGGAAGTGCTGCCCAAGCGGGTGCTGTCGAATGCAATGCATCGGCTGGCCCGCAGCACGCGACCGGCGATTCGCAACGGCATGATCGGCGCGGTCCTGCGCGGCTACCCGATGATCGACATGCGTGAGGCTCAGCAACCCGATCCGTACGCCTACGCATCTTTCAACGACTTCTTCACGCGCACGCTGGCGCCTGGCGCGAGGCCTGTCGCGTCCGGCGAGAAGGATATCGTGTACCCGGTCGATGGAACGATCAGCCAGTCCGGAGCGATCGATGAGGGCTCGCTGGTGCAGGCGAAGGGCATTCGCTACTCCGCTGCGGCGTTGCTGGCCGACCTCGACGCCCCGACGGTTTACCGGGGCGGGCACTTTGCCTGCCTGTACCTTGCGCCATACAACTATCATCGAATCCACATGCCGATCGGCGGGCGTCTCACCCGCACCCGTTACGTGCCGGGCAAGTTCTTCAGCGTCAGTCCAGCCACCGCCCGGTCGATACCGAATCTCTTTGCGCTTAACGAACGCGTGATCTGCGAGTTCGAAACAGCCGTCGGCCCATTGGCCATGGTGCTCGTCGGCGCGTTGTTCGTCGGCAGCATCGAAACCGTCTACGCAGGCGAAATCAACCCGCCGCCTGCGCGCGGCGGGCAGATTCGCGAGATTGAGGCCGGTGTTGGCACGGTATTCGAACGCGGCGAGGAGCTCGGGCGATTCAACATGGGCTCCACCGTCATCGTGCTGATCGGTAATGAGGCCGTACGATTCCTGCCGGGCTCAGAATCCGGCAGCCCCGTACGCATGGGTGAGCGACTTGCACGATTGCTCTGAAACCATGCCGGCGGAAGACTGGCGGCCGGGCTCAACCCTGGAATTGGCGCGTCTGCGAGCGGCCATGCTGAGCACCGTCAGGCGGTATTTTGCCGATACTGGCGCGCTGGAGGTCACGACGCCGGTGCTCGTCCAGGCCCCGGTGACCGACGTCCACCTCCAGTCAATGAATGTCGTCGGCGAGCGTGACGAGCGGATCGGTTACCTGCACACATCCCCTGAATACGCGATGAAGCGCCTGCTTTGTGCTGGCTGGCCCGATATTTTCCAGGTCGCGCCGGTATTCCGCGGGGGCGAGCGTGGCCGCCGGCACAGCCCCGAGTTCACGATGGTTGAGTGGTACCGGCTTGGCATCGATCACCAGGCATTGATCGACGACGTCGATCGCCTGCTGCTGGCAGCGCTCAGGCCACACACGTCGTCGGCTCCGAGCCGCCGGGTGGCCTATCGGGATGCATTCCGGGAGTCCCTCGGTGTCGACCCGATCGACGGCTCCCTGGAAGAACTGCAGGGGGCGATTGCGCTCCGCAAAGCGCCGGTACCGCAGTCGCTGGTCAGCGATCGCGACGCCCTACTCGACATCGCGCTCACGGCCGTTGTTACGCCACGCTTCCCCACGGATCGCCTGACGTTCCTCTATGACTTCCCGGCCACTCAGGCCGCCCTGGCGCGCATCCGCGGACCCGTTGCCTCTCGTTTTGAGGCGTTCTGGGGCGAGACGGAACTGGCCAACGGCTTCCACGAACTGTCGGACGCGGCCGAGCAGTCCCGCCGCTTCGAATCCGACCGGCGCGCACGCCGGCTGCGCGCTCAGCCTGACCTCTCAGTCGATGAACGATTTCTCGCGGCGCTTGCGGCGGGTCTGCCCGACTGCGCCGGGGTTGCACTCGGCTTCGATCGCCTGGTGATGGTTGCCTCCGGCGTCGCACATATCGATGATGTCATTGCCTTCCCGACCGAACGCGCCTGAATCACTGAGACGGACCCGCCCGCATGCACACTGATCTGGAAATATCTTTTGCCGACAAAGCCCGCCGCGTACGCGGAACTCGGCGCCAGCCTGCAGGCGCTGCTGGCCGGCGAATCAGACTTTATCGCCTGTGCCGCCAACACGGCGTCGCTGATTTTCACCAGCCTGCCCGCAATCAACTGGGCCGGCTTTTACCTGGCGGAACCGTCCAGCGGCGACCTGCTGGTCGGCCCGTTCCAGGGCAAACCTGCCTGCGTGAGAATTCCAATCGGCAAAGGCGTCTGCGGCACGGCCGCCGAACGCCGCGAGACACTGATTGTCGCTGACGTCCACGCCTTCCCGGGCCACATCGCCTGCGACGCCGCGTCGAACTCGGAAATCGTCGTGCCCATGGTCAGGGACGATCAATTGATCGGGGTACTCGATATCGACAGTCCGGCTCACGGCCGTTTCGACCGGAGCGATGCCGAGGGACTGGAGCGAGTGGTTGCGATCCTGCTTGCGGCGACCGGCGGCATCAGCCGCGCGCTTTAGCCCTTGGCCCGGGACAGGTACTCGCCGGTGCGGGTATCGACCCGTATGACCTCGCCCTGGTTAAGGAACAGTGGCACGCGAACCACCGCACCGGTTTCCAGTTTCGCCGGCTTCTGGCCACCGGTCGCTGTGTCCCCGCGCACACCCGGGTCTGTTTCGACAATTTCCAGCTCTACGTGCGCCGGGGCCGTCACCGCCAGTGGTTCGCCGTTCCAGAGCATGACAGTGCAGTTCACGCCGTCCTTCAGCCACGGCGCAGCATCCGCGACCGCGGTTTTATCTGCGGTGAATTGCTCGAACGTGTCGGGGACCATGAAATGCCAGAAATCACCATCGCTGTAGAGGTACTGCATTTCAGTTTCCATGATATCGGCCGCTTCGACCGTATCGCCGGAGCGAAAACTTCGCTCAAGCACCCTGCCGCTCTTCAGGTTGCGGATCTTTACGCGGTTGATCGCCTGACCTTTACCGGGTTTGACGAACTCGTTTTCCACGATGGCATACGGGTCGCCATCGAGAATGATCTTGAGTCCGGAACGAAATTCGTTGGTGCTGAAAGTAGCCATGACTTGTTGGATCAACCCGGCGTCTGAAAAATGGCAGAATGCGTCGATGAAGCCGCTCATGGTACCAGTGTCGGGCTCCGGCAGTCAGCCCCCCGCATGGCAACGAGCGTTGCAACAGGCTGTTACGGACCCGGGCGAGCTGATCGAACTGCTGGGGCTTGGCCCGCAATACCTGGCGCCCGCACAGCTTGCGGCGCGATTATTCGGTTTGCGGGTACCGCGCGGCTTCATTGCCCGGATGCGCCGCGAGGACCCGGCCGATCCGCTGCTCCGGCAAGTGTTGCCGATGGCCACGGAGCAGGAAAACCGGCCCGGGTTCGTGCAGGATCCGCTCGGTGAACGCCAGGCCCGCCTCGGGCCGGGGGTGCTGCGCAAGTACTCCGGCCGCGCGTTGCTGATTTCGACAGGCTCCTGTGCGATCAACTGCCGGTATTGCTTTCGCAGGCACTTTCCCTACGCCGAGGAAAATGCGGCACGGCGCGATTTCGACGCCGCACTTGAAACGATACGAGGCGATAAAAGCCTGACCGAAGTCATTCTGAGCGGCGGCGATCCCTTGATGTTGAACGATCGACGACTGGCGTCGCTTTCCGCCTCGCTGGAGCGCATTCCCTGGATAAAGCGGATTCGGGTACACACCCGGCTGCCAGTGGTCATTCCGGAGCGGCTCGACGATCAGTTTCTTCAGTGGTGGGCGTCGCTGGCCCTGGAGAAGATTCTTGTCGTTCACGCCAACCACCCCCGGGAGATCGATGACAGTGTTCGCGAGGCGCTGGTGCGACTGCAGTCGACCCGAACGACCGTGCTCAATCAATCGGTCCTGCTGCGTGGCGTCAATGACAACGTCGAGGCGCTCGCGGGTCTGAGCGACGCCCTGTTCAGCGCCGGCGTCCTCCCCTACTACCTGCACCTGCTCGACCCGGTCGCCGGTGCGCATCATTTCGAGGTGCCAGAAGCCGAGGCGCGCAAATATGTGATCGAGTTATCGCATCGCCTCCCCGGGTACCTGGTTCCGAAACTGGTTCGAGAGGTTGAGGGCGAATCCGCCAAGGTAATGGTGCCACTTACGTCACGCTAGGGCGTCAACTGGCAATGCTATGATCGAGCACGTCTTTCAGCCTCACTTTATCGCGTGCTCCTGGTTCCGCCCTGGAGGTCAGTCTTGCCCGAGACCCGTCCGATTCCATTGATTGTTCTTTCCCGTCAGCAGGACGACGTGGAAATCATCAACAGCGCGCTGCGCAATGCCGGACACCCGGTGCATTGCACCTGGGTTCGCGAACTGAGCGACCTTGGCGACTCACTGGACAAGGTGGAACCCGAGCTGCTTTTTGCCAGGGGCACCGAGCCGGCGGAAATCGAGGCGGCGCTCGAGGTGCGTGGCAGGCACGCGTCGGGGATGCCGGTGGTGCTGATCAAGGACTCATTGAGCGAAGCCGACTTGTCATCAGCGATTGACCTCGGTGCCCAGGACGTGGTGACGCTGACCGCCACATCGCGGCTGCAGGCGGTCGCCGCTCGTGAACTGCATATCGCGCGCCTCGATCGCGCGCTCGCCGGGACGCTCGCCTCTGCGCGGCAGTATCGCGATCAGGTCAAGGCCTTCATGACCGGATCGACCGACGCGATCGCCAATGTCCAGGAAGGCATCATCGTCGATGTCAATCCGGCCTGGATTGATCTGTTCGGGCACAAAGGCGCGGACAGCCTGCTTGGCCAGCCGCTGATGGACCTGTTCCACGCGCGCAGCCATTCGGCACTCAAGGGCGCACTCGTGGCTGCGGCACAAGGCCGCTGGCCGGGTAAATCAATCGCAACCGTTGCCGCCACCGAGTCGGGGAACGAGATGCCGCTCGATCTGCAGCTCGAACAGATCGAGTTTGAGGGTGACCCGGCAGTGCGCCTGCGGATCGTAACTCAGAAACGTGATCTCGAGGCTCTGACCCAGCAGCTCGAAGACGCGCTGCGCTATGACGCGGCGACCGGACTGCTCAAGCGAGCGGCTTTCCTCGAGCGCGCCAGAGAAGTCGCTGAGACGCCATTGAAAGGCGGAATTCGGGGTGTCGTCTACCTCGAGCCCGACAAGTTCACGGCCCTGGAGGAAGATCTTGGCCCGCTGGCAATTGAAGACCTGATGGAAGCGCTGGGCACCCTGGTTCATGGCCAGGTTCAGCCAGGCGACACGGTCGGCCGGGTCTCGATGCGAGGCGTTGCTCTGCTGGTCGAGCGTGGCAACATGCGCGACCTCGAGGCGTGGATCGACCAGTTGCTCAAGCGCATAGCAGAACAGGTGTTCCAGGTGGGCGCGCGATCCGTTTCGATTACCTGCAGCGCCGGAGCCGCCGCCTGCAGTGCGCAGGGTGAAACGCTGGACACGCCGCTGGAAGCAGCCATTGAAGCACGGCGAAAGTCGGCGGTTACCGGCGGCGTTCGGGTGACGCACGAGAAAGACGCCACCGGAACGGCCACCGCCCAGGCCGACGACCAGGCGTGGGCTGCTCGTATAAAGGGCGCACTGATGGCAAACCGGTTTCGCCTCGTTCAGCAGCCGATCGCCAGCCTGGTCGGCGATGAGGCGGAAATGTACGACCTGCTGGTGCGCATGCTCGACGACAACGGTGAGGAAGTACTGCCGTCCGAATTCATTGCGGCAGCCGAACGCATCGATCTGATGAAGAACATCGACCGTTGGGTGGTTGGCGCGGCGATGTCTTTTTGTTCGGCCCGCAAGCCGCACCGGGTCTTTGTCCGATTGTCGAGGGACTCGATCCTTGACGAAACACTCGGCCCCTGGCTGCTCCAGCAGGTCAAGTCTTCGCGGATAGAGCCAGCGCGGATGGTGTTTGAAATCGCCGAAGCAGTGGCGACAAGACACCTCAAAGAGATCAAGCAACTGCAGAAGCTGCTCGCCTCGCTTGGCTTTGGCTTCGGTGTCGAGAATTTCGGCTCCGGGCACGATCCGGGTCGCCTGCTTGATCACGTGCCGATGAGCTTCGTGAAGATCGACGGTTCACTGATGCAGGGCCTGGCGAACGATCGCCCGTTGCAGGACCGGGTCAAGGAACTCGTCGACCAGGCCGGCAAGCACGACATTGCGACGATTGCCGAGCGTGTCGAGGACGCCAACACGATGGCCGTGCTCTGGCAGCTCGGCATCGGATTCATACAGGGCTATTTCGTCAACAGTCCCGAAGAAGTCGTGCTCAGCAGCTGAACGTAGTCAGACGACCTGCAGGCCGTTGACCTTGCGCCATCCGCGCGGCAGCAGCGCGCCACGCTGGCCGCGTTCTCCCCGGTAGTCGTCCAGGTTCCGATACGCAATGCTCATCTGTCTCTCACCAGAGAGCACCTGCAGCGACTGCCCGGGCCCGACCACGGCAATGGCAAGCAGTGTCTCCTCACCGGAGGCCGCCTTCTTCGCCGGTATGCCGAAAATCTTGTTGCCCTTGCCGCGCGGCAGCTCGGGCAGGTCGCTGACCGGGAACACCAGCAGGCGGCCATCGCTGTTCACCGCTGCCAGCAACGGGTCGTCACCGTCTGGAATCGCAGCCGGAGCGAGCACGCCGGACCCCTTCGGAACCTTCAGCACGGCCTTTCCGGCCCGATTGCGGCTGTGCAGATCGCCCAGCCGAACCACGAACCCGTAGCCAGCCCGGCTGGCCATGACCCAGCGATCATCCGCTTCACCAATCGCAACACCTTCAAAGGTCGCGCCGTCGGGCGGATCGAGCCGGCCGGAAACCGGCTCGCCCTGCCCGCGCGCTGAAGGCAGCGTGTGTGCAGAGAGGCTGTAGGCGCGACCGGTGCTGTCGATAAAAACGGCAAGCTGGTTGCTGCGGCCGCGCGCCGCGGCCCGGAACTCGTCGCCTGTCTTGTAGGAAAGTGCGTACGGGTCCACCTCGTGACCCTTTGCGGCGCGCACCCACCCGCGACTGGAGAGCACGACGGTGACAGGCTCGGCGGCAACGAGCTCTTCGACGGCGATGGCCTGTGCCGCGGCCCGCTCAACCAGCCGGGTACGCCGCTCATCCCCGAACGTTTCCGCGTCGGCGATGATTTCGTCTCGCACCAGCCGCCTCAGACGCGCCTTGCTTTTCAGCGTTTTTTCGATGTCATCACGCTCCGCCTCGAGTGACTTCTGCTCGCCGCGAATCTTCATTTCTTCCAGCCTGGCGAGGTGGCGAAGCTTCGTCTCGAGGATCGCCTCTGCCTGCGCCTCGCTGAGCGCGAATCGCTTGATGAGAGCAGTCCTGGGTTCATCCTCGTTGCGAACGATCCGGATCACTTCATCGAGGTCCAGGTAGGCGATCATGAGGCCGTCGAGTATGTGCAGTCGCGCGTTGACCTTTTCCAGACGGAAGGCCAGGCGCCGTGTCACGGTGTCAACCCGGAATGACAGCCACTCGCCGAGAAGATCGCGCAGACCCATGACCCGCGGGCGGCCATCGCGCGCGATCACGTTCAGATTTACGCGATAGCTGCGCTCCAGATCAGTGGTTGCAAAAAGGTGCGCAGCCACCTGTTCGAGGTTCACCCTGTTTGAACGCGGCGTGACGACCAGGCGAGTGGGGTGCTCGTGATCGGATTCGTCGCGCAGATCCTCGATCATCGGCAGCTTCTTGGCCCGCATCTGGACCGCGATCTGCTCCAGCACCTTGCCGCCGGAGACCTGGTAAGGGAGTTCGGTAAACACAATCTCACCATTCTCCACCTCGTAGCGCGCGCGAACTCGATAGGTGCCCCCGCCCGTCTGATAGATATTGAGGAGGTCAATGCGCGGTGATACGAGCTCTGCGCCCGTTGGCAGATCCGGCCCAAGCACGTGCTCGCACAACTGCTCGAGCGTAGCTTTGGGTTCTTCGAGCAGTCGCACGCAGGCTGCCGCCACTTCGCGAAGGTTGTGCGGCGGGACGTCCGTCGACATGCCCACGGCAATACCGGTCGCGCCATTGAGCAACAGGTTCGGCAGGCGTGCCGGCAGCAAGGTCGGTTCTTCGAGGGTACCGTCGAAGTTGGGCGTCCAGTCGGTCGTGCCGTCGCTGAGCTCGGTCAGCAGAAGCTGCGCGTAACGCGAAAGCTTTGACTCGGTATAGCGCATCGCAGCGAACGACTTCGGGTCGTCCGGGGAGCCGAAATTTCCCTGACCGTCGACGATGGGGTACCGGCAGGAAAACGGCTGCGCCATCAGCACCATCGCCTCGTAACAGGCGGAATCACCGTGCGGGTGAAACTTGCCAATCACGTCACCCACGGTCCGTGCTGATTTCTTGTGCTTCGAAAGAGCCGAGAGTCCAAGCTCGCTCATCGCATAGATGATGCGTCTCTGTACGGGCTTGAGGCCGTCCCCGACGTGTGGCAACGCCCGGTCCAGGATGACGTACATCGAATACTCGAGGTACGACTTCTCCGTGAAAGTCCGCAATGGCAGCCTTTCAAGACCTTCGAAATTCAGTTCGCTCTGATCACTCACGGCGTTCCTCGATATCGGGGCTTACTACACTGGCCAGATTGCCCTTCGTCTGCAGCCAGACGCGGCGGTCTGAAGCGCGTTTCTTGGCCAGCATCATGTCCATGATCGCGTCCGCTTCATCGCCGGCCTCCACGGTCAGCTGCACGAGCCGGCGCGTTTCGGGCGCCATCGTCGTTTCCCTCAGTTGCAGGGGATTCATTTCGCCCAGGCCCTTGAAGCGCGTGACGACCGGCTTCGCGCGCGGCTTTTCGGCCTGGATCCGATCGAGGATGCCATTACGCTCGGCATCGTCGAGCGCGTATTCGACCTGCTTTCCATAGTCGATTCGATACAGGGGCGGCATCGCGACAAACACGTTCCCGGCCAGTACCAGCGGGCGGAAATGTCTGAGAAACAACGCGCACAGCAGGGTTGCAATGTGCAGCCCGTCTGAATCTGCGTCAGCCAGAATGCAGATCTTGTGATAGCGCAACCCGGAAATATCGCTGGCACCCGGCTCGACGCCGATGGCGACCGTAATGTCGTGAACTTCCTGCGATGACAGCAGCTGATTCTGCTCAACCTCCCAGGTATTGAGAATCTTGCCACGCAGCGGCATCACGGCCTGGAACTGCCGATCACGGGCCTGCTTGGCCGAACCGCCCGCGGAGTCGCCTTCCACCAGGAACAGTTCCCCGCGTTTCGGGTCCTGACTCGTGCAGTCGGCGAGCTTGCCCGGCAGCGCCGGGCCGCTGACCAGGCGTTTGCGCGCCACTTTCTGGCTGGACTTGAGGCGCGCCTGTGCATTGCCAATCGCCAGTTGCGCGATACCCTCACCCGCCTCGGGATGCTGGTTAAGCCACATCGCGAACTGGTCCTTGACGATGCCCGATACGAATGCCGCCGGCTCACGCGATGAGAGGCGTTCCTTGGTCTGGCCGGCGAACTGGGGGTCGCGCATCTTGGCCGACAAGACGTAACTGGTGTCATCCCAGACATCTTCCGGGGCCAGCTTCAGGCCGCGAGGCATCAGGTTGCGAAATTCACAGAACTCGCGGACCGCTTCGGTCAGACCCAGCCTGAACCCGTTGACATGGGTTCCTCCCTGCAGCGTCGGGATCAGGTTGACGTAGCTTTCCTCGACCCGCGGGCCACCACCCGGTCGCCACACAACGGCCCAGTCCACGCCCTCGTGCTCGCCTTCCACGCTGCCGATGAACGGCTCCTGCGGGAGCCAGTCACCGGGGCCCAGCGACTCCTGCAGGTACTCGGACAGTCCGCCCGTGTACAGCCACTCCTCAGTTTCCCCTGTTTTCTCGACCCTGAGCCGCAGACGAAGACCCGGACAGAGCACGGCCTTTGCCTTGAGCACGTGCCGCAGGCGGGGCAACGAGAATTCCGGCGTGTCGAAGTACCCGGGGTCGGGCCAGAATCGAATCGTCGTCCCGGTGTTGTTGCGACCGACCTTGCCAACGACCTCTAGCTTTGAGTCGACTTTGCCGTTGCGGAAAGAAATGTTGTATTCCTTTCCGCCGCGGCGCACCCAGCATTCGAGGTTCTTCGACAGCGCGTTCACCACCGAGACGCCCACGCCGTGCAGGCCACCGGAAAACTTGTAGGTGCGATCGGAAAACTTGCCGCCGGCATGCAGGCGCGTGAGGATCAACTCGACGCCGCTGACCTTCTCCCTGGCGTGCAGATCAACCGGCATTCCACGCCCATCGTCGGCCACTTCCACGGAACCGTCCTTGTAGACCGTCACATCAATCCGGCTGCAGTGTCCGGCCAGCGCTTCATCGACGCTGTTGTCGACCACTTCGTGAGCAAGGTGATTCGGCCGAGTCGTGTCGGTATACATGCCCGGACGACGCCGGACGGGCTCGAGTCCACTCAGGACCTCAATGTCTTGAGCGGTATAGTTCTGGCTCATCGGAAAATTATCCGCGCACTCGCGTCAGAATAGGCGCGCGGATTCTAGCAGCGCACCCGCCGCCTCGCACGCCCGCGTGGACATGCCCCCGGGCATTCCCCGATATGGCGTGAAACCGGGCTTCAGGAACCAGGCTGAGCCAGGTCATCCACGAGCGAAGTGCGCGACGCCTGTTCCAGCGGCGAAACAGCGAAGCGATAGCGATCGTGGTCCATGCCGATCGATATGTCCGCGCCGCTGCGGGCCGCCGACGCCATCGCATCGGTCAATTCAAATCTCAGGAAATGTACCGACGAGGTTTTTTCCTCGTTCTCGCGTTCGAGGTCCTCGTCGGCTATTGCGAAAACCTTATCGTGACCGGCAACCTGCACCCAGCAGCGATCCTCGATGCCCTTCATCTCCGCAAGCGCGATCCGGCGCTCGGCGGGATCCGGGAATTCGACCAGCAAGGTGACTTTCCAGTTCGAGCCGTCAGGCACCAGTGGATTGTATGCAGCGAGTTCCTCGGCGATGCCTTCGGATTCGAAGATGCGCTCGATGCGCAGCATCTCCTGGACCTGGTACTGGACCGTGATCCGATCTTCGAAACACCAGGTGGCATTCGGCCCGACCTGGATATTGCGCGCCTTCTTGTGCTCCATAACCAGTGGCCTGAAGGCCGACCGTTGCCTGGCATACTGCTCGAGGCTGAAAAGGTCTTCGGCCCGCAGCGGGCCGCTGCCGGTTTTCAACGAGGCCATGTCCACCGTGTTCTGCATGCTCCCGATCTCCTCAGTTCCGGTCGGCCTTACCCGGACCGGTCAAATACCGTAGGCCCTGCGCATCAGCGTCAGGGGGTGTGTGGGTCCACGGGTCTCGTCCAGGCCCGATTCGATCTGACGCCCGGCCATCGGGCAGTCACTGGCGTAGTAACTCGCTTCGGCCGACTTGACGCGACTGATGACGGGCCGGCCGATCTTCATGGAAATCTCGCGGAATTCCCGCTTTACGCCATAAGTGCCGTTGTGTCCGGAGCAGCGCTCGATCGTCTCGACCTCGGTGCCCGGTACGAGCTTCAGCGTATCGCGGGTTTTCAGGCCAATGTTCTGCACCCTCAGATGACAGGGCACGTGATAGCTCACCTTGCCAAGCTCATGCTTGAAGTCGGTTCGCAGCACTCCGGCCTTGTGGCGCAGCATCAGGTATTCGAACGGGTCGAACATGGCCTCTTTGACCTTCTGCACCTGCGGATCATCCGGGTACATCAAAGGCAATTCCTGCTTGAACATCAGTACGCACGAAGGGATGGGCGCGACGATATCCCAGCCTTCGTCCACGAGCGCTGCAAGCGCCGGGATATTGATGTTCTTCGCCTTTTCGATCGACTCGAAGTCGCCGAGTTCAAGCTTGGGCATCCCGCAACAGCGCTCCTGCGCACTGACGGTGACCGGAATGCCATTGTGGCGAAACACAAGGGCCAGGTCCTCGCTGATATCCGGCTCATTGCGGTTGCAGTAGCAGGTTGTAAAGAGCACGACCCGGCCGCGCGTCTCGGCCGTCGCCTGCGCCTCACCCGCACCGTAGTCGCCGCGCGCAACACGCTTGCGCCCGCTGTCACTGTGATAGGAGGGGATGGGCGCCTCCGGGTGCACGCCCAGGGTCTTGTCCAGCATGCGACGACCGAACGCACTGCTGTTGACGGCATTGACCACCTGCGACACGACCGGAGTTCCGGCCAGCGAACCAACCAGGTCAGTCGAACTGAGCAGTTTGTCGCGGGTCCGCGTCTCGCCCTCGCGAAACCGGATCGCCTTCGCTCGCAGCATCAGGTGAGGAAAGTCGATATTCCACGGGTGCGGCGGCACATAGGGACACTTGCTCATGTAGCACATGTCGCAGAGGTAACAATGATCCACCACGTCCCAGTAGACCTTCTTCGCCACCCCGTCGAGCTCGCCTGTGGAAGACTCGTCGATCGCATCGAAGAGCAACGGAAAGGCGTTGCACAGGCTGAAACAACGCCGGCAGCCATGACAGATGTCGTAGACGCGTTCGAGTTCTTCAAACAGGGCTTTCTCATCGTAGAAGGCAGGATCGCGCCAGGCGATGGGGTGCCGTGTCGGCGCTTCGAGGCTACCCTCGCGAGTACTGTTGGAACTGTTTTCCCCGCTCATTCACCTTCTCCTCGCAGCTGACATTACCGCGCTGACCGCAAACGAAAGGGCGGACCCGGTGCAGGATCCGCCCTTGTCTCAAGTCCGCATGGATCAACCGATCAGAGGGCGTCGAGGGCCTTCTGGAATCGGTTCGCATGCGACCGCTCCGCCTTGGCGAGTGTCTCGAACCAGTCGGAAATCTCATCAAAGCCTTCGTCGCGGGCCGCTTTCGCCATCCCCGGGTACATGTCCGTGTACTCGTGCGTTTCACCAGCGATCGCTGCCTTCAAATTGTCCGACGTACCACCGATCGGCAGTCCGGTCGCGGGATCCCCGACCTGCTCGAGGTACTCGAGGTGCCCGTGAGCATGGCCCGTCTCGCCTTCGGCGGTCGACCGAAAAACCGTGGCAACGTCATTGAAGCCTTCGATGTCGGCTTTCTGAGCGAAGTAAAGATAACGGCGATTTGCCTGCGACTCGCCGGCAAACGCGGCCTTGAGGTTTTCCTCGGTCTGGGTACCCTTCAAATCCTTCATCGTTTCCTCCACTCTGCGTTGGGAGCGGCGGTCGGCTCGACCGTCGCGTGTTTAGACTCAGTCTAATAATCCGATAAGATAATCGGTGACTCGGCCAGAGTCAACGCTAACACCGATACGCCGGGAGCGGCATCAGAGCAGACCGGTATTGCGGTTTCTTCCATCGTTGACCTCGATTCGTTCGCTGTGTAAGGCTTCGCGGTTCGGAGGCTCCTGTGGCAACCAGAAAAACCAAAACGCGCGATTTCGAGCAGTCCCTGGCGGAACTGGAGACCGTCGTCGAGCGACTCGAAAACGGTGACCTGCCCCTCGAAGAGGCCCTCAAGCAGTTCGAGCGCGGCGTGGAACTCGCCCGCGGTTGTCAGGCCGACCTGCGGAAGGCTGAGCAGCGGGTCGAAATCCTGTTAAAAAAGACGCCCGACGCGCCGACAGAACCGTTCGAACCCGAAGACTGAGGGGCGATTGCATCCGCCGCGAGAACCCGACATGGATGACACGCTGAGCACCCGCCTGGATTCCTGGCGTGTCCGGGTCGAAGAGCAACTCGATCACTGGCTGCCGAGCGAGCGGCTGGCACCGCAGCGTCTGCACGCCGCGCAACGTTACAGCGTACTCGGCCCGGGCAAACGGATTCGACCGGCACTTGCCTACGCGACCGCCGAGACCCTGGAAACGCCGCTCGATCGCGTCGATGCGGTCGCTTGCGCAATTGAACTGATTCACGCGTATTCGCTGGTCCACGATGACCTGCCGGCGATGGACGACGACGACCTGCGTCGCGGACGACCGACCTGCCACCGCGCATTTGACGAAGGAACGGCCATCCTGGCCGGGGACTCGCTGCAGGTGCTTGCGTTCAAGCTGCTGGCGAGCCATCCGAATATGCCGCAGGATAACCGGATACGGGTGGGCCTCATCGAGTTGCTGGCTGACGCCAGTGGTACGGCGGGAATGGCCGGCGGACAGGCCCTTGACCTCGAAGCGGAAGGTCGTGTGCTGAGCATCGGCGAGATCGAGCAGTTGCACGCACTGAAGACCGGCGCACTGATACGGGCCAGCGTGCTGATGGCCGCCCATTGTTCGGAGCGGGTCAACGCGGGCCAGCTGGCGGCGCTGGGCAGTTTTGGCGCCGCCGTCGGGCTGGCCTTCCAGATTCAGGACGACATCCTCGACGTCGAGGGCAACGACGCGTTGCTGGGCAAGGCTACAGGCAGCGACCAGGCCCGCGCCATGCCAACCTACCCCGCCATTGCCGGGATCGGAAAGGCCCGCGAACGCGTGCGGGAACTCCACGAGGGCGCGGCCGGGTTGCTCGCCGAAAACGGCTGGCGCGGCCGGGCGCTGGGGAAGCTGGCCGACTGGATGCTCAGTCGCTCCCACTGAGCCCTCGCCGAGCGTATCCTGCGCGGTAAATTGCCTGCTTGTGTGTAAACTGCGCCGCAATGCTCCCTGAAGAACGTTACCCGTTGCTTTCGCGCATCGATTCGCCGGCCGACTTGCGTCAGCTGGCGGAGACCGACCTGGTGCCACTGGCAAACGAATTGCGCGATTTCCTGATCCAGGGCGTCAGCCAGATGGGCGGGCATTTTGCAGCGGGTCTCGGAACAGTGGAATTGACCATCGCGCTGCATTACATCTTCGAAACCCCAGACGACCGGCTCGTCTGGGACGTCGGCCACCAGGCCTACCCGCACAAGGTGCTGACCGGGCGTCGTGACCGCTTGCAGAGCATCAAGCACAAGGGCGGACTGGCCCCGTTCCCGAACCGGACAGAGAGTGAATACGACACGTTCGGTGTTGGTCATTCGAGCAGTTCGATCAGCGCGGCGCTCGGCATGGCTCTTGGCCTGGCGAGAGCAGGAATCAATCGACGGGTCGTCGCCGTGATCGGCGACGGCGCGATGAGTGGCGGGCAGGCGTTCGAAGCGCTCAATCACGCAGGGCCACTCGATGTGAACATGCTCGTCGTCCTGAACGACAATGACATGTCAATCTCGGAGAATGTCGGCGCGCTGTCCAACTATTTTGCGCGCGTGCTTTCCGGCAAGACGTATTCCACGCTGCGCGAGGGTGGCAAAAAGATACTGCGCCGGATGCCGACCGTGTGGGAGCTCGCGCGACGATCAGAGGAACACGTCAAGGGGATGGTCCTGCCGGGAACGATGTTCGAGGAACTCGGCTTCAACTATATCGGGCCAATTGACGGTCACGACCTCGACGCCCTGGTCAAGACACTGACCAACCTCCGCGATCTTCAGGGCCCGCAATTTCTGCATGTCGTGACGCGCAAGGGAAAGGGCTACGCGCCGGCCGAAGCCGATCCAATCAAATGGCACGGGCCCGGCCCGTTTGACCCGGCCAGCGGCACGATTTTCAAGGGAGAAGAAACCGGCCCGGTCTACTCGAAGGTGTTCGGCGACTGGCTGTGCGACATGGCACAGCGGGACGAGCGAATCGTCGGAATTACACCGGCGATGCGCGAAGGCTCCGGCATGGTTGAATATTCCCGGCGGTTTCCAGATCGCTACTTCGACGTCGCGATCGCGGAGCAGCACGCCGTGACCTTCGCTGCGGGACTGGCCTGCGAGGGGTCGCGGCCGGTGGTCGCGATTTACTCGACCTTCCTTCAGCGTGCCTACGACCAGCTGATTCACGACGTGGCCCTGCAGAATCTGCCAGTCGCTTTTGCAATCGACCGTGGCGGACTGGTTGGCGGTGACGGTGCCACGCACCAGGGCGCCTTCGATCTGAGCTTCCTGCGATGCATACCGAACATGGTGGTGATGACGCCGGCCGATGAAAACGAATGCCGGCAGATGCTGTACACCTGCACGACGCTCGACGGCCCCGGCGCCGTGCGCTATCCGCGCGGACAGGGCCCGGGTGTGACGATTGAACGCGAGATGACCGCCCTGCCCCTCGGCCGCGCCGAAGTGCGCCGCGAGGGCCGCTCCGGCCTTTTGCTGCTGGCATTCGGAACGATGGTCACGCCGTGTGAAGCGCTGGCCGAACGCTACGACGCCACACTCGTCAACATGCGATTCGTGAAGCCGCTGGACGTGAAGACCGTCTGCAGGCTGGCAGCCACGCATCGCTGCGTCGTAACGCTCGAGGAAAACGTAGTCGCCGGAGGTGCCGGCAGTGCGGTCAGTGAGTGCCTCGCGGCGCATGGCATCGACTGCATGGTCCATCACGTCGGCATTCCTGACCGGTTTATTGAACATGGGTCGCGCGAGGAATGCCTTGCAATGGCCGGCCTTGATTCCATCGGAATCGAACGCGAGATCGCCGAAATCTGGGACGCGGGCAGAAAAGGGCGTGTCGCCGTGATTGGCGGCGCATCATCTCTATAGAGGCTGCGGGAGATTCCCGAAGCCGCCTCGCTTATACTTCGCCATTCCCTTTCCGCCCGAATGACGCAGCCCCGCAGGTTCCGCACGCATGGACCAGTCAACAACAACCCCTGCTGCCGGCCACGCTCGCACCGATGAGCCGGCACGCGCGCGCTCGACATTCACCATGGAAGACGTGCAGGGCCGGACGGACTCGCGCCGTATCCCGATCAACAAGGTCGGCATAAAGGACATCTTTCACCCGGTCCGGATCAAGGATCGGTCCGGGGGCGAACAGCACACGGTCGCAAACTTCAACATGTACGTCGCGTTGCCCCAGGATTTCAAAGGCACGCACATGTCACGCTTCGTGGAAGTCCTGCACCAGCACGAGCGGGAAATTTCAGTCGACTCGTTCCGCCAGATGCTGGCCGAGATGACGGCCAGGCTCGGTGCAACGTCGGGTCACATTGAAATGAGCTTTCCCTACTTCGTCATGAAGCAGGCGCCCGTCTCGCGGGTCGCAAGCCTGATGAATTATGAAGCGAGCCTGGTCGGCGAAATTCACGACGGGAACGAACAGATGTGGGTCCACGTGCGGGTCGGCGTTACCAGCCTTTGTCCCTGTTCCAAGGGGATCGCTGACTACGGCGCACACAATCAGCGCTCACAGATAACGATCAAGGCCCGGGTCCAGGAGCACATCTGGATCGAAGAACTCATCGAGTTCGCCGAGCAGGAAGCCTCCAGCGAGTTATTCGGAATTCTCAAGCGGCCCGACGAAAAATACGTAACCGAACGCGCTTACGATAATCCGAAGTTCGTCGAGGACATCGTGCGCGATGTCGCGATGCGACTGAACGATGACCCGCGAGTGGGCGCCTACGTGGTCGAAGCGGAGAACTTCGAATCGATACATAATCACTCGGCGTATGCGCTCATCGAGCGCGATAAACAGGCCGAGGCCGGCTGAACCGAACGCCCTGCGCCCGTTCAGTTCGCCTCACTGGAGCGCGAGGTGCGTTCCCCGTGCTGCAGGCGACCGACCAGCTCTCTCAGGAAGACTTTGTTGAACTTCAACTGGCAGGAGATCGTCACCTGTTCGAGCAGCGTCGCCGAGACCTTCAGCAGCGTCACGGGCCCAACGGCCTCGATCACCACGTCCTGGCGCGATCCTTCGCCAAAACCGGCTTCGCCGAAGCAGCCACCGCTGTCTATCCGGCCAATGACCTCGCCCCGGCGGGTAACCTGCACGCGACCCGATACGACGACGTAGAAGCGATCGTCGGTGTCGCCGGGACGCAGCACGGGCTCGCCGGGCTGGCATTCGACCCAGCTTCCAGCCTGCATGACCTCATGAATCTCCGCGTGCGAGAAGTCATGGAAGAAGCGCAGCTTGCGCAACACAGCGAAGCTTTCCTCGTCATCGAGGTCCGCCTGCGCGGCACGGAGTTTCTGATGCACCCGGGTCAATTCGGCAGCAAATTCCGCTCCGCTTCGATAGCGCTTGCCCGGCTCTTTCTGCAGGGCACGATCGACGACGGCCTCGAGTTCAGGGGGGATTTCCGGCCGCACCTCGCGCAGCGGAACCGGAGATCCATGCACGATCTCTTTGAGCAACTTGCCCAGCGCACCGGCGCGGTATGGCCGGTGCCCGCAGAGCATTTCGTACATGACCGCCCCGAGCGAATAGAGATCGGATCGCGGGTCGGTGTCCAGGCCCTGGACCTGTTCGGGTGACATGTAGGCGGGACTGCCGGCAACGCCTTCCAGTCGCGAGACGTCCGAGTCGGCCACCAGCGCGATGCCGAAGTCCACGAGCCGCACGTCGCCTTCCTGGGTAAGCAGCAGGTTTGACGGCTTGATGTCACGATGCACGACGCCGCGCAGGTGTGCGTAATGCAACGCCTTGACGACCTTGTAGATGATGCTGACCACGCGGTCGATCGGCAGCAGGCTCGCCGGACGGCAGTAGACCGACAGGGTGCGCGCGCCGTGAACGTGTTCGGTCACGATGTAGCGATGCCCGCCCTCTTCGCCTGCGTCGTAAATCGGTACGATATTGGGGTGCTGAAGCTTGCCGACCATGTTCGCCTCGCCGAGGAACATGCGCCTGGCATTGCGCCCGTCAGTATTACTCGGCGTCGTGGCGTGATAGACCTTTATCGCTACGTCACGCCCGTAAAACGGATCGTGGGACAGGTAGACCGTTCCGGTGCTCCCGCGTCCGACCTCGTGAACGACATAGTACTTACCGATGCGCTCCGGCGGCCCCATGGTCGGCGCCACAAGCATCGGTTCAGTTTTCGCACCCGGGTAAGCAGCTTGTCTATCTGTCACAGTATTGTTCTAACCAGCATGAGTACGACGGCAGCCATGAGCCCAGCCACTACGTCGTCGAGCATAATGCCGATGCCGCCGCGCATTCCGTGATCGATCTCCCGGATCGGCCACGGCTTCCAGATATCGAACAGACGAAACAAGGCGAATGCCAGCAGGTAACCCCAGCCGACGGGGGGCGCCGCCAGCATCGCGATCATCATCCCTGCGATTTCGTCCCAGACGATTGACGGGTGATCGTGAACACCCAGCCGGGATGCGCTCGCGCCGCAGATCCAGATGCCGAGGAGGCAGGCCAGCAACGTGAGCCCGCCCGCCGCCCAGGGCCCGAGCGGCGCCACGATCAGCGCAAACAGCACGCCCACGATGGAACCAAACGTCCCCGGCGCAACGGGCGCCAGACCGGAACCGAATCCGAGCGCGAAGAAATGCACCGGGTCGGCCAGGCTCTTCAATCCCAGCTTCGTGCGATCACGATCGCTGTCAGGTGAAGTGGTCATAGCCGCCTCCCGGCACAACCACGGTTGCGCCCCCTCTCTGGCATCGCACGCCACTCCCACTTTCGATCCGCCCGACTGCGGTGATCGGACAGTCGGCTGGCAGACGCTCACGGACAGCATCGACCGCCTTGCCGGGCGGCAGCGTAAAGATGAGCTCGTAGTCATCGCCTCCATGCAGCACGAATCGCTCGGCCTCGGTCGCCGGGTGGCACCGCAGCAACTCCGGTGACACGGGCAGGTCATCGAGATCGATGCACGCGGAGACACCGCTTGCCGCGCACAGCTTTTCCGCATCGCCGAGCAGGCCATCGGAGACGTCCATGGCCGACGTCGCGTAATCGCGAAGTAAGCGTCCGAGTCGGAGCCGCGGTTCGGGAAACAGGAACCGTCGAACCAGGGGGCCTGCCGGACCGGCATCGGAGGTGCGCAACCGGGCCAGCCCGGCGGCCGCCTCGCCGGGCCATCCCGAAACGAACAGCAGGTCCCCCGGCCGAGCCGTGCTGCGACGCAAAGCCTTGCCCGCCGGCACGAGTCCCATCAGCTGCACGGTCACGACGAGTGGGCCGCGCACGGTGTCTCCGCCAACGAGATCGACACCGAACCGGCTCGCCAGGGTCAGCAGACCTTTGGCGAATCCGCTCAGCCAGATCTCATCTGCGGCTGGAATCGACAATGAGAGCAGCGCCCAGGCCGGCTCAGCACCCATTGCAGCAAGATCGCTCAGGTTCACCGCAAGGGCCCGGTAACCAATCGACTCGGGCGACGCGCCGGTCAGGAAGTGTCGTCCCTCGACCAGCGTATCCGTCGCGGCGACCAGGGTCTGGTCGGCGGGCACGCGCAAGAGGGCCGCATCGTCACCGACACCGAGCACGACGTCGTCGCGCCCGGGCGGACGGGAGAAAAACTTTGCGATCAGGTCAAATTCGCCGAGCGGCACGGCCTGGGCCCGGATCAGCGCGAACCGCCACCTGCCGCAGCGGCCTGTTCCGCCGCCCGCAGAGTTCCGGCCGCGCGGTCCAGAACGGCGTTGACGTACTTGTGCGCCTCGGTCGCTCCAAAGCGCTTTGCCAACTCGACCCCCTCGTTGATGACGACACGGTAGGGCACATCGGCGCGCTGGCCGAGTTCGAACACACCGATCAGCAGGATCGCGTGCTCAACCGGGTCGAGTTGCGCCAGTGGACGATCGGCCAGCGCGGTGATTGACTGATCGAGCTCGTCGATCGTCGAGATGATTCCCTCCAACAGCTCGCCGAAGTATTCCCGATCAGCACCCTCGAAACCCTCTTCGGTGGCAAATTGATCACGCAGTTTGGCCGGACCGTAGCCGGTCAACTGCCACTGGTAGAGGGCCTGCATCGCGAACTTGCGTGCAAGGCTTCGTGCCCGCGCCGGCCGGTTCGGGCGTCCTGCCATGATCAGGCCTCCAGGCGCTTGAGCAGGTTGGCCAGCTCGATGGCGCACAGTGCCGCGTCGGCACCCTTGTTGCCCGCCTTGGTTCCGGCGCGTTCGATGGCCTGCTCGATCGTCTCGGTGGTCAGCACGCCGAACGCGACCGGCACGCCTGAGTCCCGTGCGACGCTGGCGAGACCCGCCGCACATTGTCCGGCGACGAAATCAAAATGGGGGGTTGCACCGCGAATCACGACCCCGAGTGCCACCACGGCGTCGTAACGGCCGCTCGCGGCCGCCCGTTGAACCACCAGTGGCAGGTCAAACGCACCGGGGACGCGGATCAGTTCGATCTGCTTTTCACTGCTGCCGTGGCGAAGCAAGGTATCGACCGCGCCCCGGATGAGTGACTCGACGATGGCTTCGTTGAAACGAGCCGCAACGATCGCTATGCGCAGATCCCGCGCCAGCAGGTCACCGCTGATGCTTCGAATGTTCTCCATGCCGCTGCTCCTCACTCCGCTAATCGACGTACTCTTCGACTTCCAGGCCGAAAGCCGACAGGCCGTGCATTTGAATCGGCGCGCTCAGCACACGCATCTTCGAGATGCCAAGGTCTCTCAGTATCTGCGCACCGATGCCATAGGTTCGCAGGACCCGTGCACCGGCTCCCCGTGACGGGCCATCGGTCGCGCCGCCGGCCGCGACGACTTCAACGATGTCGCGCGGGCTCTCATGCGGTCGCAGCAGCACGATGATCGCCGAGTGTTCATCGGCCATCCTTTGCATGACGCTCCTGATCGACCAGCCGCCCCCGCTGCCGCCGCGCAGGCCCACGACGTCACGAAGTGTGTCCTGCAGGTGAACCCGGACGAGCGGAACCGTCTCGTCCGTCAATTCGCCGCGGACCAGCACGAGGTGCACGGTGCTGTGAACATGATCCTCGTAGCAGAGCAGGCGGAACGGCCCGAACTCAGTGCGGATGTTCCTTTCGGCAATACGCTCGACCGAACGTTCCTTCTCGAGCCGGTAGCGAATGAGGTCCGCAACGGTACCCATCTTCAGCCCGTGCTCCCGCGCAAAGGCCTCCAGATCCGCGCGACGCGCCATCGTGCCGTCCTCGTTCAGGATCTCGACAATGACGGCCGCGGGCTCCAGCCCTGCCAGCCGGGTCAGGTCACAGCCCGCCTCCGTGTGGCCCGCCCGCGTCAATACGCCGCCGGGCTGTGCCATCAGAGGAAAGATGTGGCCGGGCTGACGCAGATCCTCGGGGCGCGCATTGGGCTCAACCGCGGTGCGAACGGTGTGCGCCCGATCGTGGGCGGAGATACCCGTGGTGACGCCTTCCGCCGCCTCGATAGAGATCGTGAAATTCGTTTGCTGATCGAGGTCGGTCTCACTGACCATCAGGGGCAGGCGAAGCTGCCTGCAGCGATCTCGCGTCAGTGTCAGGCAGATGAGGCCGCGCCCATAGCGGGCCATGAAATTGATGTCATCGGCCCCGACCTGCGAGGCGGCCATGACGAGATCCCCTTCGTTCTCTCGATCCTCGTCATCGACAATGACCACCATCCGGCCTTCCGCGATGTCCTGGAGAATCTCCTCAATACTATTAAAGTTGCTTGGCATTTATATCATTTAACTCATTGTTTTATTATTGTTTTATGGCCGTCTTGCGCTTGCCTGGCAGATATTGAGCGCGAAGTGTATCAGGCCGTTCAGGGATTGCCCGTCAGTCGCTCTACATAGCGGGCAATGATGTCCACTTCGAGATTGACCCGGGTCCCGGGACGGTAGTCGTCGAGAATCGTCACCTGCAGCGTGTGCGGCACCAGGTTGACGTCGAAACGCGAACCTCCGATGCCATTGACGGTCAGGCTCACGCCATCGATGCACACGGATCCTTTGCGGGCGATGTAGCGTGCCAGCTCAGGAGGCACGTCGAACTCCATTCGAACCGAACGCGCATCATCCTCGCGGCTGACCACCTGACCAACGCCATCGACATGGCCGGTGACGTAGTGTCCGCCCAGGGACTGACCCGCCACAATCGCCTTTTCAATATTCACACGAGCGCCAGGACGCCACTCCCCGAGCGTCGTCATCGACAGCGTTTCCCGCGAGACATCCGCCGCGAACCCTCGCGCCTCGACCCGGGTTGCAGTCAGGCACACGCCGTTGACCGCGATGCTGTCGCCGACAGCGGTCTGATCGACCGGCACCGGGCCTGTCTCAAAGACCAGCGTCACGTCACCGCCGCGTGGCTCCAGCCCGATCACCCGCCCGACACCCTGCACTATTCCGGTGAACATAGATCCTCTTCCTGCTTCTGTGGCCGCAAAGTCAGGCGCAGGTCGCGCCCCAGTTGCCGGACTTCACTCATCTCGAACCGCTCACCCTCGCCCAGGTGCTCGATCATCGGCAGACGCAGCATCGCCTGCGCATCCTGACCGAGCATGACCGGCGCAAGATAGAGCACGACTTCATCCACCAGTGCGGAACTGAGCAGCGCGCCGGAGAGCGTCGAGCCGGCCTCAACGAGCACTTCGTTGCATTCAAGCGCTGACAGGCGCTGCAGGCATTGCCTGAGGTCCAGCCCGCCCGCTCGGCGTGCGAGTGCCTCGACACTCACGCCCGCCGCGAGCAGACCGGTCGCATGCGGCAGCGATTCCTGCGACGTAAAAATGAGGGTCGGCGCCTCGGCGTCGGCAAGCCGGGCACTGACGGGTGTTCGCAGCGACGAATCCAGTACCACGCGCAGGGGGCGCCGGCCGCCGATCGGCCAGTCAGGACTGCGAATCGTGAGGCGCGGATCATCGGCCAGTACCGTTCCGATCCCGGTCAGTATCGCAGAGGATCGGGCGCGCAGGCGCTGCACATCCTGCCTTGCCGGGTCTCCGGTGATCCACTGACTGCGACCATTTGCCAGCGCCGTACGCCCATCCAGACTCCCGCCAATCTTCAGCGTCACCCAGGGCCGCGCGCGCGTCATACGCGACAGGAACCCGCGATTCAGGCGTCGCGCGTCGTCCGCGAGCAGGCCCGCGGCGGTCGCGATTCCGGCACGCTGCAGCACCTTGAGACCATCACCGGCCACCTGAGGGTTGGGATCGATAATCGCTGCAACCACGCGCGCAACACCGGCAGCGCGCAGGGCTTCAGTGCAAGGCGGTGTGCGTCCGTGGTGAGCACAGGGCTCCAACGTTACGTAAACCGTTGCGCCGCACGCTTTATCGCCCGCGGCCGTGAGCGCAACGATTTCTGCATGCGGACCGCCAGCGAAGCCGTGCAGGCCCTCACCGGCGATACGACCGTCTTTGACAACGACGCAGCCGACGCTGGGATTCGGGGGCGTGGAATACTGACCCCGCCGGGCCAGCACCAGCGCACGTGCCATGTAGCGATGATCGTCCGCGCTGAACATCTTCAGCGCTTCTTGGCGGCAGACTCGTCGCCCGACCACAGGCCGAGCTGCAGGTCTTCAACCGTCGTCGGCCGGCGCTGGCGCAGGCGGTCAATTTCTTCGCGGAACGCGTCGACGTCCTGGAAACTGCGATACACCGAGGCAAAGCGGACGTAGGCCACTTCGTCGAGCTGGTGCAGTTCGTCCATCACCAGTTCGCCGATCAGCCTCGATGGCACCTCTCGCTCACCGAGCGTACGCAGGCGGTGACAGACGTGATTGAGCGCCGCATCGATGGAAGCGCTGGCGACGGCTCGCTTCTCCAGGGCCCTGAGCATTCCGGCACGCAGCTTGGTCTCGTCGAAAGGTTCACGGGTTGCATCACTCTTGATGACTCGCGGCATCACCAGTTCGGCTGTCTCAAACGTCGTAAAACGCTCGCCGCAGTCCATGCACTCGCGCCGGCGACGCACCTGCTGGCCCTCGGCCGAAAGCCGCGAGTCGATGACCTTGGTCTCCTGGTGAGCACAGAACGGACAGAACATGCGCAGGCCGGATCAGCTGCCCGGCGCCTGACCATAGACCGGGAAACGCCGACAGATCTCGAGCACCGCCGCGCGGGTGCGCTCGATGGCGGACTCGTCACTGATGTCGTCGAGCACGTCGGCGATCCAGTGGCCGAGCTGAACGCATTCAGGCTCCTTGAAGCCACGCGTGGTCACCGCGGGCGTGCCGATACGCAAGCCGCTGGTGACGAATGGCGAAAGAGGGTCGTTGGGCACGGTGTTCTTGTTGACCGTTATGTGGGCCCGACCCAGCGCGGCGTCGGCATCCTTGCCGGTGACCTGCTTGCCGATCAGGTCGACGAGAAACAGATGGTTGTCGGTTCCGCCGGAGACGATCCGATAGCCCCGGGCGAGCAGCACGTCGACCATCGCGCGCGCATTCGCCACGACCTGGCGCTGATAATCGACAAACTCCGGCTGCATGGCCTCGAGAAAGGCTACGGCCTTGGCAGCAATGACGTGCATCAGCGGGCCGCCCTGGGTTCCGGGGAAAATCAGGGAATTGAGCTTCTTCGTAATGTCGTCGTTCCGGCGCGCAAGAATCAATCCGCCCCGCGGACCGCGCAGCGTCTTGTGCGTCGTGGTCGTCACCACGTCGGCGAAAGGCAGCGGGCTGGGATACACGCCGGCGGCCACCAGGCCGGCCACGTGCGCCATGTCCACCAGCAGGAACGCGTCGACCGAATCGGCGATCTGGCGAAACCGCTGCCAGTCCACAACCCTCGAGTAAGCGGAGAATCCGCCAATGATCATTTTCGGACGGTGTGTCCGCGCCAGTGTTTCAACCTGCGCGTAGTCGATTTCCCCGGTTGCCGAATCGAGCCCGTACTGGACGGCATTAAAAATCTTGCCGGAGAAATTCACCTTCGCGCCGTGTGTGAGGTGACCGCCATGATCCAGGCTCATCCCGAGAATCGGGTCGCCCGGCTTGAGCAGCGCCAGGTAAGCCGCCGCGTTCGCCTGCGAACCCGAATGCGGTTGCACGTTGGCATAGTCCGCCGAGAACAGCTGCTTCGCCCGATCGATCGCCAGCGTCTCGGCCACGTCGACGTATTCGCAGCCACCGTAATAGCGTTTGCCCGGGTAGCCTTCGGCGTACTTGTTAGTCAGCACTGACCCCTGCGCCTCCAGCACGCGGGGACTGGCGTAATTCTCCGAGGCGATCAGTTCGAGGTGATCTTCCTGTCGCGTGCGCTCTTGATTGATCGCGTTCGCCAGTTCGGGGTCGAATCCGGCAATGGTCATGCTGGCGGGAAACATCGGCTCTCCAGGTGACGGGCCATGGTCAGGTGCGGGGGGGCAGTTATTGTATCCGATAGCACCTCAAACGCCTGCCAGAGCCTCGACGACGCGGGTCCAGGCACGGGCCAGGTTACGGCGGTCGTATCCGCCGCCGCCGAGCGCCAGAACCCGGCCGTGGCCCATTTCCTCGGCGATGCGACACACAGACTCTGCGGCTGTCGCATGCGCCTCCTCGGTGAATGCCAGGTGCGTGATCGGGTCGCCGGCCAGACTGTCCGCGCCACACTGCAGGATGATGAACTCGGGCCGCGTATCACGCAGAAACGCCTCGACCCGTCGCCATTGGCGATAAAATTCCGCGTCATTGGCCGCGGGAGGCACTGGCAGGTTCAGTTTGCTGCCGCTGGCCACCCCCGTCCCGGTCTCGGTGGCCGACCCGGTTCCCGGGTAGAGGTAGCGGCCATCTTCATGAATATCGGCGATGAGCACGGCGGGATCGGACTCGAATCCGTAAAAGACGCCATCGCCGTGATGGGCATCGATATCCACGTAGGCGATTCGTTGCAGCGCGTGGCGCTGCAGCAGCGTCTCGATCGCCACACCGCAATCATTGAATACGCAGAACCCGGCGGCTCCGCCTCGTGACGCGTGATGCAGTCCTGCGATCGGTATGAATGCGCGTCGCGCGCGTCCGGCCATGATCTCCTCGACCGCCCGAAGCGTGCCACCGACCACAAAGCTGGCGGCTTCGTAGACGCCCCGAAAGGCCGGCGTATCACCCGCGTCGAGGTAGCCCTGGCCGTCTACCGACCGCCGTACGACCAGATCAACATACTCGGGCCGATGGAAGGTCTCGATTTCCTTACGCTCCGCGATGCGCGGCTGAACGATTCTCAGTGAGCGATAACAGCGGCTGCGCTGCAGCTCGAGGAGGAACGCGCCCTGGCGGTCCAGCCCGAACGGATGGTCCGCATCAAAACCGTAGCGGGCGAGATCCTCACCCGTGACAAGAACAACATCCGGCATGTGGATGCCACATTGGCCGGAAATCGCGCAGGAGTCCAGCGAAAACCGGCCTTTGATGTTCAGTGCCTGTAACCATTCGAGTACCGGCGGCCGCAGCCGGTCTCACCCGGGGTGACTCAGCCCCCGGCGATGCAGGATAATTGCGACCCGTTTCGAACAGCACGAAGGCAGGACACGATCGTATGGCTCAGTTCATTTACACCATGAATCGTGTTAGCAAACTCGTGCCACCGAAGCGCGTGATCCTCAGGGACATATCCCTGAGTTTCTTTCCAGGGGCCAAGATTGGTGTGCTGGGTCTGAACGGCTCCGGCAAATCGACGCTGCTGCGTATCATGGCCGGTGTAGACAAAGAGTTTGACGGTGAAGCCCGGCCACAACCCGGGATCAAGATCGGCTTTCTGCCGCAGGAGCCGCAGCTCGACCCTGAAAAAGACGTGAGGGGCAACGTCGAAGAAGCCGTCAAACACATCAACGATGCGCTGCAGAAACTTGACGGTGTATACGCCGCGTATGCCGAGGAAGGAGCCGACTTCGAGAAGCTCGCCGCTGAGCAGGCCCGGCTGGAGGCCATCATCGAAGCCGCCGACGGCCACAACCTGGATCGGACTCTCGAAGTGGCGGGCGATGCGTTGCGGCTGCCGCCTTGGGATGCCGATGTAACGAAGATCTCCGGCGGCGAGCGCAGACGGGTCGCACTGTGCCAGCTGTTGCTCTCCAAGCCGGACATGCTGCTGCTGGACGAACCGACGAACCACCTGGACGCGGAATCAGTTCGCTGGCTCGAGCACTACCTCGAGCAGTACCCGGGCACGGTCATTGCGGTCACGCACGATCGTTACTTTCTCGACAACGTCGCGGGCTGGATACTCGAACTCGACCGAGGTCACGGCATCCCCTGGGAAGGCAACTACTCATCCTGGCTCGAACAGAAAGAGCAGCGCCTGCAGGTCGAGGAACAGCAACAGGCTGCACTGAAGCGCATGCTCGAACGCGAACTCGAGTGGGTTCGCTCGAACCCGAAGGCGCGCCAGGCCAAGAGCAAGGCGCGCATGCAGCGATTCGAAGAACTCTCGACGCGTGAGTTCCAGCAGCGCAACGAGACCAACGAGATATACATACCACCGGGCCCGCGCCTCGGCGAACTGGTCATCGAGGCCAGCGGCCTGAGTAAGGCATACGGTGAGAAGCTGCTGTTCGAAGACCTGAACTTCAGTCTGCCGCAAGGCGGAATCGTCGGCATCGTCGGGCCAAACGGTGCCGGCAAGACCACATTGTTCCGCATCATAACGGGTCAGGAAAGCGCCGACGCCGGTGAACTGCGCGAAGGTCCGACGGTGCAACTGGCCTATGTTGATCAATCGCGGCAGACACTGGACGACAAGAAATCAGTCTGGGAGGAAATCTCCGACGGACTCGACATTCTCAAGGTGGGCAACTACGAGACGTCCTCCCGGGCCTACGTCGGCCGCTTCAATTTTCGCGGCGCGCAGCAGCAGCAATTGATCGGCGAACTCTCCGGCGGCGAGCGAAACCGCGTGCACCTGGCCAAGGTCCTGAAGTCCGGCGGCAACGTCATTCTGCTCGACGAACCGACCAACGATCTCGACGTCGAAACACTTCGCGCTCTCGAGGAAGCCTTGCTGAGCTTCCCCGGATGTGCGGCCGTGATCTCACACGATCGCTGGTTCCTGGACCGGATAGCCACCCATATCCTCGCCTTCGAGGGTAACAGCGAGGTTGTCTGGTTCGAGGGCAACTACTCGGAATATGTCGAGGACCTTAAGCGGCGGCGCGGCGAAGAGGCCGAACAACCCCACCGCGTACGTTTTCGCAGCCTTCACGGCTGACCGGGGTTCCGCAGAGCAGGCCTATCATGAGCAGCAGCCACGCCCAGGGCCATTTGGAAATTGATGGCAGCAGTCTGACACTTGACGATCTGCTGACGTTCGAAGCCGTACGGCCACGGGTCGTCATGGCAGGCCGTGCGCGCGAGCGAATGCAGGCGTCCGCGGACACGGTGGCACGAACAGTCGAACGCGGCCAGGTGACCTACGGCATCAATACGGGCTTCGGTGCTTTCGCCAACAAGGTCATCCCGCTGGAGAAGACCCGACGACTGCAATTGAACCTGATCCGCAGCCATGCCTGTGGAACGGGCGATCCACTGCCGGACCCGATCGTACGCTCGATGCTGCTGCTCAAGGCAAACAGCCTCGCGGCCGGCTTCTCGGGTGCTCGGCCCGAGGTGGTGGACCGCCTGCTGGCGATGCTCAATGCTGACCTGCTACCCATCATGCCTTGCCAGGGATCAGTCGGTGCCTCGGGCGACCTGGCCCCTCTGGCACACCTCGCGCTGGTGCTCATTGGTGAAGGCGAAGCCCGGCTCGGCGGGCAGCGCCTGGAGCGCAGCGCGGCGCTCGAGGCAATCGGCATTGAGGTGCTGCGACCGGCCGCGAAAGAAGGCCTGGCCTTGCTGAACGGGACGCAGCTGAGTCTTGCACTGGCCCTCGACGGACTGTTCCAGGCGGAGAACCTGCTCGAAACCTCCATCATTGCCGGCGCCCTGACGGTCGAAGGTCTGGCCGGCAGTTACGCGCCATTCGACGATCGTATTGCCCTGGCCAGCCGGCTGCCCGGACAGGTGGCCGTCGCGCAGCGGCTGCGTTCGTTATTGACAGACAGCGAAATCCACCAGGGCCACAAGGACTGCGACCGGGTGCAGGACCCATACGCAGTGCGCTGCATGCCGCAGGTGTTCGGCGCTGTGCAACACACACTGACGCATGCGCGCGAAGTGCTGGCAGCAGCGGTCAATGGCGTGACCGACAACCCGCTGGTATTCGAAGATGCGGTGCTGTCAGGCGGTAATTTTCACGCGGAACCGGTGGGCTTCGTCAGCGATTTCCTGGCGATCGCGGTCGCCGAACTGGCCAGCATCTCGGAACGGCGCATCGACCTGCTGGATCGGCGCATCAATCCGAACCTGAATATGTTCCTGGCAACCGAGCCGGGGCTCGAGTCCGGTTTCATGATGGCCCACGTCACCGCCGCCGCACTGGTCTCGGAGAACAAGACCTATGCGCACCCGGCGTCTGTCGACAGCCTGCCGACCTCCGCTGGTCAGGAGGATCACGTCAGCATGGCACCGTGGGCCGGGCGCAAACTGCAGATGATCTGCCGCAATACGGCTCGCGTCCTCGGGATCGAGTTACTGGTTGGCGCACATGCGATCGATTGCCAGCGACCGCTGCAGCCCACGCCGGAACTGCAGCGGGTGCACGCGGCTTTGCGCGAGCACGTGCCGTATCGGGACCGGGACCATCGTCTCGACCGTGACATCGAGATCATGGCCACGCTGGTTAGCAGTGGTCAACTGGCAAGAACGGTCAACTGAGCCACGCTTTTGCAGCCCGTTGCCGTCGTCCTTGCGTTCTTCTCGATTGCCGCACTGCTGATCGCGCTTGGCCGGCTACTGTCCGGACATCGGGCGGCGGCTCTCGGCCATTTCATGCTGGGTCTGTTACTGGGCATCATCGCCCTGGCAACGATGCGGTTCGCGCAGGAGCTGCGCACGTTCGATGATCATGTGGCGGCCGGTCCTGTCGCCGAAATCGTCTTCGAGAAGACCTCGGCGAGGCATTACCGCGCGACGCTGACCCGCCTTCCGAGCGGCCGGATGAAAGTCTTTGTTGTCGCGGGCGATGAATGGCGAGTCGATGGACGCCTGTTGGACTGGCAACCCGTCATGCAGCCTCTCGGACTGAGGTCACGCTACCGGCTTGAGCGGCTAAGCACGCGATTCCTTGGCGCGGCACCGACCCCGCCGGAGACACCGGAGCCGCATCCGTTGACCAGGTCGGCAGGTCGCGCGGATTGGAACGGCAGGCCTTGGGACGCAGTGGTTTCAGTCGGACCGCATCTGTTCAGCCCATGGCGGCCACTGACCGATCGCGCACGCTACCAGCTGAGTTTCGAAGGTGCCGGAATCGAGGCTGAGCCGGCCAACGAGGCTGCCGAAGAAGCGATGCACGATCTTCCCTGATCCGGCGGCGGCCGCGCCGAATGCGCGCGCGGGTGAATTGACCTGGCCCGGTCAGCCTGAAATCAAGGCGACTTAAACTTTCCGGTTATCCGGTGTAGGGTGACAGCCAGAACGGTTGAGCTGGAATCGGAGTTTCCCGTCGCAAACCCGTCAAAAACAGAATCTCGTATCACGGCATTTGTTGCAGAACTCAAGCGCCGCAAGGTCGTTCGCATTGCCGTTGCCTACCTGCTGGCCGGATGGGTGTTAATCCAGATTGCCGACGCCACAGCCGAGCCGCTGCACCTGCCCGAGTGGACCGAGACACTCGTCGTCTGGCTGGTGGGGCTGGGCTTCCCGGCCGCAGTGATACTGGCCTGGTTGCTGGATGTCACGCCATCGGGCATCGCCGTGACACCACCCGCAGATGGCGCTGAACCTGCACGGAAAGAAGCGAGCAGCGCGGCAAGCGCGCCTTCCATCGCTGTGCTGCCTTTCGTGAACATCAGCGGCATTGCGGAGAACGAATATTTCAGCGACGGGCTGTCGGAGGAGTTGCTGAACGTGCTGAGCCGGGTGCCGGATTTGCGCGTGTGCTCGCGCACATCGTCGTTCGTTCTGAAAAATAAGGACATGGACATGGCGACGGTTGCGGAGAAACTCGGCGTCAGTCACGTCCTGGAAGGCAGCATCCGGCGGCTCGAAGATCGGGTTCGCATCAATGCGCAGCTGGTCAACGCCCGTGAGGATCGGCACCTGTGGTCCGAGACCTACGATCGCGAGCTGCGCGATATTTTCGAACTGCAAAGCGAGATCGCGACCAGCATCGTGAGTGCGTTGAAACTGACCCTGACTTCTGCCGATCGACGCGCGTTGCACAGCACAACGTCGAACGTCAAGGCCTACGACTACTACCTGCGCGGCCGGGAACTTTACCACCGTACCGAAAGCGGTCACCTGCAGCAGTCGCGTGAAATGTTTGAAGAATCCATTCGCATCGACCCGGAATACGCGCTCGCCTACGCCGGACTGACCTACTGCTACGTCGACACGTACTGGTATAGTGACAAAGATACTGCATGGATAGATCAGGCCCAGCAGAGCAGCCGCAAAGCCGTCGAGCTGGCACCCCACCTGGCCGAGTCGCATACTGCCCGCGGGTTGGCTCACCGCGTGAGCGAACGCTTCGAGGAAGCCGAGGCCGAGTTTGAGAAGGCCATTGCGATCAACCCCCGACTCTTCGAGCCGATACATTTTTACGCACAAATGGTGCGTTCTCTCGGCGATTATGATCGGGCGGCGATCCTGTTCGGCCAGGCGGCGGATGCCCGTCCGGAGGACTATCAGGCTCGAGCGATTCAGGCCACGATGTATCAGGCGATCGGCAACAACGCCCTGGCCAGAGAAGCTGCGTCAATGACAATAGCTGCGGCTCGACAGGCGTTCGAGCTGAACCCTTCGGACAGCAGGGCACTGATCCTTGGAGCGAGCGCACAACTTACGCTGGGCAATCGCGAAACGGCATTGGAATGGGCGGCCCTTGCGCAGCAAACAAATCCCGAATCGAATGGCGTGGCCTACAACACCGCATGCATTTTCGCGCGCCTCGGCGAAAGCGACAAGGCACTCGAACTTATCGAAAGGGCCGTTGAACTCGGGTCACGTAACAAGCGCTACTTCGAGCACGACCCGGACCTCGAGTCGATCCGCGAGCACCCTCGCTTCAAGGCCTTGCTGAAGACGATCTGATCAGCCCGCCCAGACCCGCGCATTGCGAAACATGCGCATCCAGCCACTGTCTTCGCCCCAGCTGTCGGGGTGCCAGGAATTCTGGACACTTCGAAAGACGCGTTCGGGATGCGGCATGACAATGGTTGCGCGGCCATCTTCACTGCAAAGGCCGGTGATCCCGCCCGGGGAACCGTTCGGATTAGCGGGATAACGCTCCGTAACCTGGCCGAGGTTATCGACGAAACGCAGACTGACCAGTCCGCTGTCCAGGCAGTCGTCCAGGGCCGCCGCCTCAGCGAACTCCGCCCTGCCCTCGCCGTGCGCGACTGCAACGGGCATGACCGAACCGGCCATGCCGGCAAAGAAAATCGACGGCGTCGGAAGCACCTCGAGCAACCCGACGCGTCCCTCGAACTGCTCCGAACGATTGCGAACGAAACGCGGCCAGTGGCCGGCGCCCGGCACGAGCGAGTTGAGTTCTGACATCATCTGGCAGCCGTTGCAGACGCCCAGTGAAAAAGTATCTTCGCGGGCAAAAAACGCCTCGAACTGATCGCGCAGTTGCGCATTGAACAGGATCGATTTGGCCCAACCCTCGCCAGCCCCCAGCACGTCGCCGTAGGAGAATCCACCGCAGGCGACCAGGCCCCTGTACTGATTCAGATGCGCGCGGCCGGTGATCAGGTCGGTCATGTGCACATCCACCGGCAGGAAGCCGGCGCGGTGAAATGCGGCGGCCATTTCACTCTGGCTGTTGACGCCCTGTTCACGAAGAATCGCGACCTTCGGCCGTTTACCGCTGGCTGCATACGGCGCCGCCACGTCCTCGTCCGGATCAAAGCTCAAGCTGGCATGCAGACCGGGGTCCCGCGGATCCGTGGCGCGCTCGTACTCCTCGAGTGCGCACTGCGGGTTGTCGCGCAGAGCCTGCATCCGGTAACTCGTCTCCGACCAGGCGGCGCGCAGCGCGCTGCGCGTCTCCGTCAGGCATGGCTTCCCGGCACAGCGTATTTCCAGGCGATCGTCCGCGTGAACCCGCCCGATAAAGCGGGCATACTCGGCGATACCCGCCTCGGCCAGGATCTGCATGGCGATCTCACGGGAGGCTCTGGGAACCTGGAGCACCGCGCCCAGTTCTTCCGCGAACAGCGCCGCCGCGGCCCTGGCGGGCTCCACGTCCGCCAGGTCAACCTCGACGCCGCAGCGCCCCGCAAACGCCATCTCGCACAAGGTAATAAAAAGGCCGCCGTCGGAGCGATCGTGATAGGCCAGGACGTGACCGTCACGGCGCAATCGTGCGATGGCCGTAAAGAATCCGCGCAGGATGACCGGATCGTCACAGTCGGGCGGCTGCTGCCCGACCCTGCCATAGACCTGAGCAAAGCAGGATCCACCCAGCCGGTTGCGTCCGCCGCCCAGATCGATCAGCAGCAGCAGCGTTTCACCCTGATCGACGCGCAGCTGGGGCGTCAGCGTCCCCCTCACATCCTCGACCGGCGCAAACGCCGAGACAACCAGCGAGACGGGTGCGACGACCTTGATCTCCCGGCCCTGCTGCTGCCAGGCAGTCTTCATGGACAGCGAGTCCTTGCCCACCGGAATGGCGATGCCCAGCGCCGGACACAGTTCCTCCCCGACCGCGCGCACCGCGTCGAACAGGTCCGCGTCCTCGCCCGGTTCTCCACAGGCGGCCATCCAGTTGGCTGAGAGGCGGATGTCTTCGATTCGGGCCACATCGGCTGCGGCGATGTTGGTGACCGCTTCGGCCACAGCGATACGAGCCGACGCGGCGGCGTCGAGCAGCGCGACGGGTGCTCGCTCTCCAATCGCCATCGCCTCGCCGCGCGTCGAAAAATAATCGGTTACGGTGACCGCCACATCGCTGACCGGCACCTGCCAGGGACCGACCAGCGGATCGCGGCTGATCATGCCGCCCACCGAGCGATCGCCGATCGTTACCAGGAAGCCCTTGTCCGCCACGGTCGGCAGGCGCAACAGGCGCAGTGCGGCCTCCTTGAGGTCACAGCCGCTTCCGTCAAATTCGTCCGACACGCCGTCGATCCGGGTAACGTTGCGTGTCATGCGCGGTGTCTTGCCAAGGATGGTATCGAGCGGCAGGTCAACGGGCGGATCGCCGAACAGCGGATCATCGACGCGCAGCCAGCCACCGGCGGTGACCTCGCCGATCACCGAAAACGGGCAACGCTCACGTTCACACAAGGCCCCGAAAGCGGGCAGGCGATCGGCGGAGACGATCAGCACGTAACGTTCCTGCGCCTCGTTGCACCAGATCTCAAGCGGCGACATGCCCGGCTCATCGCTGTTGATCCTGCGAAGATCAACCTGCCCTCCCATGCCCTCATGGTCGATCGACTCGGGCACCGCATTCGACAGCCCGCCGGCCCCGACATCGTGGATCAGCAGGATCGGGTTCTCATCATCGAGGCCCCAGCAGGCATCGATCACCTCCTGCGCCCGGCGCTGCATTTCGGGGTTGCCGCGCTGCACCGACGCGAAATCCAGATCGGCGGCACTGCTGCCGGCACCGAGCGAGGATGCGGCACCGCCACCGAGTCCGATCAGCATGGCCGGCCCTCCGAGCACGACGATTTTTGCGCCGGCAACGATTGGCGATTTTTCGACGTGCTGCCGCCGGATGTTGCCCAGGCCTCCGGCAATCATGATCGGCTTGTGATAGCCACGCAGCCGTGAGCGCTGTTCGCTGTCCACCGCCTGCTCAAAACTGCGGAAATAACCCAGCACGTTCGGGCGCCCGAACTCGTTGTTGAAAGACGCCGCACCGACCGGCCCTTCCAGCATGATCTGCAGGGCCGAGACGATGCGCTCGGGCTTGCCGAAGTCCTGCTCCCAGGGCTGTTCGAATCCGGGAATTCGCAGGTTCGAAACCGTGAAGCCAACCAGCCCGGCCTTGGGCTTGGCCCCCACACCGGTCGCCCCTTCGTCACGAATCTCGCCGCCGGAACCGGTGGCGGCACCGGGGAACGGTGAGATCGCCGTCGGGTGATTGTGCGTCTCGACCTTCATGAGAATGTCGATCGGCTCGGGCGACTGAACGTACGGCCCGCCGCCCGGCTGGGCGAACCAGCGATGCCCGGGGCTGCCCTCGATCACTGCGGCATTGTCCCGATAGGCCGAGAGCACGCCCTGCGGAGCATGGTCATAGGTGTTGCGGATCATGTCGAACAGCGTCTTCTCGCCGTGTTCTCCGTCGATGATCCAGTCGGCATTGAAGATCTTGTGCCGGCAATGCTCAGAATTCGCCTGCGCGAACATCATCAGTTCGACGTCCGTCGGATCGCGCCCAAGCTGACCGAAAGCCTCCGCCAGGTAAGCGATCTCCTCGGCCGATAGCGCCAGCCCGAGCGCCGTGTTAGCCGCCTCGAGGGCGGCCGGCCCGTCCTCGAGCAAGGGCACTGTCTGCAGCGGCTTCGGGTCGGCATGCACGAACAACGCCCCCGCCTCGTCCAGGTTGCGCAGCACGGTCTCCGTCATTCGATCGTGCAGGCGCTCGCTGATCGCCTGCCATTCGCGGTCCGTGAAACGGCGTGCACCGGCAACAAAATAGGCGACACCGCGCTCGATGCGACGGACCGGGAGATCGCACACCCTGGCGATGTCCGTGGCCTTGCTGGACCATGGCGAGACCGTCCCCAGCCGCGGCACGACCAGGATCAACTCGCCCGCCGGCTCGCCGGCCGCGGAACGGGGCCCGTAGCGCAGCAACGACTCCAGCACCTTCAATTCAGCCGCATCAAGGGCCCGTTCGCTGTCGATGAAGTGCAGGTAGCGTGAGTCCACCGCAGTCGCCCCGTTGGCCACTGCCCTGATGGCGTCAAGCAACTTCGCCAGGCGGAAATCCGAGAGAGCGGCCGGGCCACTGAGTGTCAGCATCGAAAAGAAGCCTGCGGTGAAGGTTATTTCTTGCCGGGTCCTGAGTCGCCCGGCGTATAGACCGGAAACGGCAGCTGCGTCACATTCGAGCCCTCAGCCGAGGACACCTTGCTGACGCCTGACTGGCGCACCTCATCGATGCGAATAACGCAGTGCAATGGCAGATAGGTTCGCTTCACGCCGGTGAATTCCGTCTGGATCTTCTCTTCGGCCGGATCCACGACCAGCGTCGAGCGCTCACCAAAGATCAATTGCTCCACTTCGACAAAGCCGAAAAGCTCCCCGTGGCCTACTCTTCGGGCGTAAACCTCGTAGACTTTGCCTTGATTATGGAAGATAACCTTGAAAATGTGACTGGCAGCCATCTAGGCAGAACGCTCTTGTGTAAGGTGTCTGTGCATATTACAAGGGACGCTGATCAGCGTCAGCCCGGGCGGCACCCGGCAGCCGGGGTGCTGAGGCACACGATGCGGCAGACATGGCAGTAAAACTCAGAGTCATCAGCGATCATTACCGGGACCTCGGTGAAGAGCGTTCGCGCGTGTTCGGTGTCAGCGGCGGCAGTATCGGCCGTGCGCCCGACAATGACTGGGTATTGCCCGATCCCGACCGCATTGTCTCAGGGCACCACTGTCAGATCGAGTACCGCGGCGGTTCCTACTGGTTGACGGACTCGAGCACCAACGGCGTTTTCATCAACGGTTCGCGAAAGCCGGTGTCCGCGACCGGTCCTGCGGCTCTGCAGGATGGGGATCGGCTGCAGATCGGCGACTTCGAAGTCCTCGTGAGCATCGATGGCAGGACTGACTTCCTTCCCTCCGCCGGTGAAGCACAGTCTTCCGCGAAGCATCTCGATTCGCACCTCGGTGCAAACCTCGCGCTCGACAACCTGTTGAGCCCGCGCGACGCCGAGCAGTCCGGTTCCATATCGATCCGCAATGCCTACGGGATCAAGGTTCCCCGGGACATGCGTCGGGCGGCCACGGCCGCAGCTACGGCTTTGGCCGAGGAAACGGACGATGAACCGCCGCCGCCGCCGATGAGCACACGCGTCCCGGCGCCGGCCCGGACGGACCCACCGGACTGGGCCACACGTACTCAGCCGATCACGCGCGAGGAACTGGCCGATGCCATCGCGCGTCGCCAGGGACGTCTCGAGGCGATCAAGCAGAACGTCCCGGTGCATCGAAAAGCCGCCACGTGGAGCGACCTACAGTCGGCCGTACAGGCATTCTGCCGGGGCGCCGGAATCGAGCCCTCCGCGTTGTCCACGGAAGCGCAGGAGATGCTCCCGTTGCTGGCCGGACAGGTGCTGCGCGAGGTCGTCGTCGGCCTGCGCGATGTGCTGCAGGCACACAGGAACAGCCAGCAGGCTTCACTGGTTGCCGAGCGGCCGGCCGGCACCAATCCGCTGCGTTCGGCCTCGGCCAGCGTCGATAAGACCCTGCTCGAACTGCTCGAGTCGCATGGCCGCATCTACGGCGGGGCCGTTGACACGCTGCGCGAGGTCCTGCGGGACATCAAGGATCACGAGCAAGCGACGGCCACCGCACTGCCCGAGGGTGTGCGTGCCGTGGTCGGACAGCTCGATCCGCAGAAAGTGCTCGACCAGATAAAAAATGGCCGCGCATCAGAGCTTTCCCCGGGCGAGGACCCTCGCCCTCGATACTGGGAACATTTCGCCGAGCTGCATCGGGTATTGACCCAGAACCTCGACAAAGAGCTGCCGCACTCGTTCCGGGAAGAATTTGCGCGCTCCTATCTCGAGGCGCGCAATCAGCTCGAAAAAGACCGCAAGCGCTGAGCACTCAGGAACGAGGCTGGGCCGGTCAACGCAAGATCGGCGGAGAGGGTGGGATGATTCGCACGCCCCGCGTGCTCACCCCTCAAGGGGGCCGCTCGCTCACTGCGTTCGCTGCGCGTTGTCTCGGCCATAAATCGGCCTCGCCTCGAACCCGGTGGCTCCGTCCACACACCCTGCCCCGGTAAACGAATACGGGCCCACAAGGGGCCCGTCATCGTTTACTGGCGGAGAGGGTGGGATGATTCGCACGCCGCGCGTGCTCACCCCTCAAGGGGGCCGCTCGCTCACTGCGTTCGCTGCGCGTTGTCTCGGCCATAAATCGGCCTCGGCTCGAACCCGGTGGCTCCGTCCACACACCCTGCCCCGGTAAACGAATACGGGCCCACAAGGGGCCCGTCATCGTTTACTGGCGGAGAGGGTGGGATGATTCGCACGCCGCGCGTGCTCACCCCTCAAGGGGGCCGCTCGCTCACTGCGTTCGCTGCGCGTTGTCTCGGCCATAAATCGGCCTCGCCTCGAACCCGGTGGCTCCGTCCACACACCCTGCCCCGGTAAACGAATACGGGCCCACAAGGGGCCCGTCATCGTTTACTGGCGGAGAGGGTGGGATTCGAACCCACGTGGGGCAATTACGCCCCCATCCGATTTCGAGTCGGCGCCGTTATGACCACTTCGGTACCTCTCCGTTGACCGCGACACGGGCGCGATGGACCGTCTCAGGGGTCGCTATTCTATAGCAAGGTCGGCGCAATGAACCACGCACACGCGAGAAGGCCAAAACAGCGACAATATCGCCAGGAAAAACGGCCATGAGAACCCTCCTCGCACTCGTCGCGACTTTGCTGCTTGCTACCTGCTCGCAGCCGCCAGCCATGCTCGAGCGAATCCTCGCGAGCGGCCAGTTACGCGTCGTCACGCGCAACAGTCCCGATGCCTACTACCTGGGCAGCCAGGGGCCGGAGGGTCCGAGCTATGAACTGGCCAGCCGTTTTGCCGAGTACCTGGGTGTCCAGCTTCGCCTGTACACCGCCCCGACCCGCGAAGCAGCGATCGAAGAGGTGGCCTCAGGGCGGGCGCATGTGGCAGCGGCAGGCCTGACCACGGGCATTGGCCTGCCCCCGGGGGTAGCTTTCGCTCCGGGCTATCATCGTGTCCAGGCTCATCTGGTCTACCGCCGGCGCAGTCCTAAACCGCTGTCGATTCGCGCCGCCTCACGCGGTCGAATCGAGGTGGCGGCCGGCAGCGCGCACCAGAGGACGCTCGAAGACCTGCGTCTGAAGGATCCGGAACTGGTCTGGATCGAGCGCGCCAATACGGACACGGAACAGATCCTCGCGGAGGTCTCGCGCGGCGATACGCAATACACGCTCGCAAGCTCCACCGAGTTTGCGTTGAACCGGTCGGTTCATCCGGAGCTGTCAATTGCGCTGGATCTCGCACCACAGGCCTCGATCGCCTGGATGGTCAATACCGAAGGCAACGACAAGAGCCTGCTCAATCGGATCAACGCGTTCTTTGTCACGGCCCGGACGGAGGGCGCTATCACCGTGCTGCTGGATCGCTACTACGGCGAAGACGAGCGATTCAATTACCTGCTGTCGCGCAATTTCATGCAACACCTGGACAGTCGACTGCCCGCTTACCTGGGTATGTTCCAGGAAGCAGCAGAACGGTACGAACTCGACTGGCGGCTGCTGGCGGCAATGAGTTACCAGGAATCAAAATGGGATCCGAAGGCCGTCTCCTACGCCGGCGCACGAGGACTGATGCAACTGACCGGCGGGACCGCGACGATGATGCGCGTGCGCAACCCGTACGACCCTCGCCAAAGTATTTTCGGCGGCGCCCGCTACCTTGCGCGGGTCTTTGACAAGATTCCCGAACGGGTGCCCGAGCCGGATCGCACATGGATGGCCGTAGCCGCCTACAACGTCGGCTTCGGGCATCTCGAGGACGCACGTATTCTCGCCCAGGGCGCCGGCCGTAATCCCGACAGCTGGGAAGAGGTGCGCCGCTACCTGCCGCTGCTGAGCCAGGAACGCTGGTATACACGCACCAAGCGGGGCTATGCGCGTGGCTGGGAACCCGTGCGCTACGTCGAGCATGTTCAGTCGTACCTGAACATCCTCGAGATGCTCGGCACCGGGCCTGTCTTCGAATCCATTGAAACCGCCGCCGAATCGAGCTGAGCCCGGAATCAGCGCCCGCTTCTTTCAGTGGTGACTCAACGTCGGGCCACGAAGAACTGTCGCAGCCTGGCGGCACATTCCTCGGCAAGTACTCCGCCGCTGCATTCGATCCGATGATTCAGGGAAGGATGCTGTACGACATTGAACACACTGCCCGCCGCTCCGGCTCGCGGATCGGTCGCCGCAAAAACCAGGCGCCTGACGCGCGCGTGGACCATCGCGCCCGCGCACATCGCGCAGGGCTCCAGCGTGACGTACAGGGTCGTATCGAGCAGGCGGTAGCTGCCCAGCGCGTTCGCGCCCGCCCTCAGCGCAATCATCTCAGCATGCGCGGAGGGATCGCACTGGCCGATCGGACGATTCCAGCCCTCGGCAACGATCGACCCGGCATGGACCAGGACGGCACCGACCGGCACTTCACCGGCGGCTTCCGCCTCGCCGGCCAGTTCCAGGGCACGGCGCATGAACACGACGTCGTCTGGCTCCACGGCTTCGCCTTTTGTGTTCGCGGCCAGCCCGGACCGCCGATCTACTCCCACTCGATGGTCAACCCGCATTTATTTTTCTTCAAAGTCCACATTTTATAGTGACCCATGCACCCGAATGCCATGAAGACTGCCCTGCAAAGAGCCGCAAACAAGTCGCTGGATCCTTGTAAGTCGGGCACTAATTTCATGCCCATAGGCATATGCGTTGAGCACGATACAACAATCTGACGCCGGCGGAATTCAGAAAACAGATTTCAACAACCCGTTCCGAGGAGACCATCTTCCAAAGCTGAATTGGTCCGAAGAAAACCGGCAGGTCAGTGCGGCCGTCTCGGCCATGCGCCGCGACAAGTTGCTGATCGCGACGGGGGCGCGTCCGATGACGCCGCCCATTTCGGGGCTCGAGCATGGGGGCGTGCATGCCTGCTGGACGCTGGCCGATGCGCGCGAGATTGCCTCGCGAACCGGAAAGGGCAAGGCGGTCGTGCTGATCGGACGCCCGGTTGATTCTCCGGAGAGTCTGCATACCCGCAGTCGGCGTCGCAACAAATGGGGCGGCCAGGTGACATAAGGCCGTGTTCGCGAATGCGAACTGCCGACTGCGTTCGAGTTTCGCCGCCGGTCGCGTATCCGCGGCCAGTCACTTATCTCGCGCAGCTCGGTTCGGACCGCCTCGATCGACCAAACCTTCTCCGGTGCAATGCCGGCTTAGCGCGAATCGTGCCCGTCAGGCAAAAACCGGGAACTTCCGCTTCTTCGCGAGTTCGTTCATGCCGTCCTGAATCGTGCCTTCGATTTCATCGTAGACCTGCTGGACGTATTCCTCGTCGTCGGCAAACCTCGGATCGTTCTCCAGATGAACGGGCTCGAGGAATCGAGCGTCAGTCCCAAGACCATTCCTCTACCGCCTGACCGTGACTCGTCACACCGCCTGACTGTAGGACCTCCGCATACCAAGCAACTTGCGGGTGTAGTTCAACGGTAGAACATCAGCTTCCCAAGCTGACGATGTACCTCGCTACACAAAAGCGGACGTTCGAACAGACAGCGCTGAGTGTCTCCTTTGGGTCACCAGCCGTCACAATACCTCAGTTCGATCGACCGGCGGCTATGTCAACCATAGAAGCCGTATGCGGTGCACAAAGCGAAAGTTGATTCGTGAACGACAGCGCTTTCGAAAAGCAGTCGCTCGTTCAAGCTCCTGGTGAACTTCAGCCATCGGCCAATAGCCGCCGTTCGAACCTACCAATATCGATGGAATTGCAATTGACGTAGCGCATAATAAGGGCATGGCTTTCGAATATTTGACCGTACTGATATCCGTCGTGATCGGATTGTCTGTGACGTCTTTTCTAACTAACGTCGCGCGAATCATCCATGTGCGGGCTGACGTTACGGTTTCCTGGGTGCAGCTATTGTGGTCCGCAACGATTTTGATTTGGACCATTGCATTTTGGTGGTTTACGTTCGTGCTTGCCGAACAGCAGCAGTGGACGTATCCGCTGTTCGTTTTTTTGCTGGCCTACTCGACTCTTCTTTTCCTTCTGATGGCGCTCCTGTTTCCGGAGGGCGTGCCGGCGGATCATAACTATCGAAAGCAGTTCATGCGGAATCGGGTCTGGTTTTTCGGTGTGCTGCTGCTTTTTCTCTGCGTTGATACTATCGACTACCTCATCAAGCTGGACAAAGACGTGTCTATTGTTGGTCACCTGCCGTATGCGGCGTTCGTGGGGCCATTAATCGTGTTGTCCTTGTTCGCATTGCGCACCGACAATCTGGTATTTCATCGCGTCTTTTCAGCCTACTCGGTATTGGCTGTGCTAGTAATGAGTGTAAACACGCTTGTACCGCTGGCCAACTGAGTTGTGGGCGTCCGCTTTGGGTCAGTAGCAGCCGCTCATTTGTTTTCTAGGCGACCGACTGGGCTCGGCCAGAAGCGGTCATTACTGCCAAGTTCCATCATCGTTCACATCAGGCAACCCCTCCAAGCGCGCAAATTCCTGCATGACCACAATGAAGCTGTTGTCGCGGATAGGAAGTTCAAACCGCCTTCCGCGCCCAAGTCGGTTCGTGGAACGGGCCTTACGTTGGGACTGAGCCTGCCGCCGCCAACCTGAAACCCGTCGGTTGGGCGGCCTGGCAGTCAGTCGGATGCCCTCGCCAACCGCCCACCGCGATCCGGCACGCACCGTCCCTGCCCGACCGGTTCACCGGTCAGGCCATACGCCCCTCACCTCCGCACTCAAAGCAGCCTGGCCTGCGACGGCGGCGCCCGCGCACCGAGCGGCAGCTCGGGCTGGGACTGATCGGGAGCGCTCTTCTCCAGGTGCGCCAGAATCTTCGCGATCACCTCCGGCTCCTCGATGCTGGCGATGACCCTGAGCTTCCCGCCGCAGCGGGCACAGTCCTCGATCTCGATGCCGAACACGCGCTTCAGCCGACGCGCCCAACTCATCGCCACGTGCCTGGGTGTCGGCGGCTGGACTGCATCGGTGACCGGGCCCGTTCGCTGCGGGGCGCCGATGCCCCGGTGCGCCGGCGTCACCGCTGCGCGCAGCTTGCTGCGCGGGGCGAACACCCCGTGGTACCGCGTCAGATGCATCCGCGGCGGCGGTACCAGCGCCGCCAACCGCGCCATGAAATCCAGCGGCTCGATCGCGAGGTGCGTGGTGCCGTCGCGGTACGGGGTCTTGAGTTGATAGCGCACCTGCCCGCATGAGGTGAGCGCCATGCGCTCGGTGGCCACCGGCGGGCGGCTCACATAGCGGCACAGGCGCTCAAGCCTGGCGCGCTGCCCGGGCGCGATGTCGATGCCGGCAGCTCACCAGGGCAAACTAACCACCGGCGTAACGGTGAAACGCAACTGAAAGTCAGGCCCAAAGTCTTCCGGGGTTTTCACGTACTGCCAGTACTGGGCAGTGAATTTCCAGGGCCGGCCGCTGATGATCGAAGTCTTGGCGACACCGACCCCCACGGGGAGCGTCCACTTGTTGCCGCTACTGGCCTCGTGGTTATAGGAAAAGGTCGGTGCGCTGAAGATCTGCCAGCCGTTCTTGAGGTTGAAGGCATAGGAGTATTGACCACCGGTAATACTGGTGTCGAAGTCGTCGTCGCCGGCGATGTCCCACTGGTGCGTCAGGAGCACGCCCACAACACCCCAATCCGCCAGCTTGGCGATGGCGAACTCCGGGCCCAGCAGCCATTGATCCAGTCCGAGCGCATCATTGGTGGCCGTTGGCAAGGCGCCCACAACGCCCCCGAGCACCACGATTCCACCGGGCAGGGTTTTGCCCACCGCCACATCAAAGCCGATATCACCCAGGTCAACCCCCTCGGAGCTGAAGCCGCCGCCCGCCTGCGGTACGTCCTGGGAAAAAATTACCGGAATCGCCGGACGCACAAAGAGGTTGGTAGTGTCGGATAACGAATAAGGCAACACGGGCTGAAAGACCATGCGCCAGGCATCCGCGCTGCCGGCTCCGGGAATATCACCCTTGTAAGAAACGTAATCAAGATTAAAATTCAGGGTTCCCATGGTGCTGTTCGGATCTAGCAGGGCAGCGGCAACTTCCGCTGCAGAGGGTTCACCCAGCGCGCCCTCGCTGCCCGCCGGTTCTTCCCAGATAAATTCAGCGCCAGCGGATCCGGAGATCTGCGCCATAAAGACCTCCCCGCTCTCCACATCAGTGGCCCTGAGCGCCCCCGGATCATCCGGATTCCGCTCCAGAGTAAAACAGTTCGTCTCGATATCCGTGTAGCAGACCTGGTCATCTCCCACGATCTCCCAGGTGCGCTGGAAGGTCTCGCCCCAGGCCTTGACCACCGCGGTACCGTCAGCCGAATAAGTGGCAATGGACGTGACGCCGGCTTTCAGCCCGACCTCGACCACGGCCCCGGAAATTATGTCACGCAGGGCGTCAGCGCCCGTAATGGGCTGCCAGTTATCGGCGAATGCGAGCGGCGAGAGGGCACAGGCAAGCAGCAAAGCTGTAATTCGGAGTTTGATCATGTTCTGGTCCTTTAGCGGAGTTAAGGCCACCGATATTTTTGTAGTTCACAAGCTGATGTTTCAGCGTCTGGATAGCAAACACCAGTGGCAAGCTGCCACTGGTGTTTGCGACCATAATGAACCGTGGAAAACCGTTAACCGCTAGACGATCAAATCCAACGCATCGTCGAAATGTGCCACTGCCCGATCGTAATGCGTCACAGCCTTATCGTTATCGTCATCACCATACGCATCAATGCTTTTCTGTAGCTCGGTGATACCTTTATCGATGTCTTTGGCCGCCTTGCCGTACGCGTCGTCCGCAGCTTTTTCCGCATGGTCCACGGCCGCGCTAAAATCATTCAGGGCTTTGGCGAGGTGATTGACGCCACTGTCCAGCTTGTCCTTGTAAAAAGCATTCTCAGCGCGTCGAATTTCCCGAAAACCTTTCGCGATGTCCACGTAAACCCTGTGTTCCTGGTACGCAAGTCCCATTTCCTTCTCCTTTTTGCTATTAGAAATATCAAATTCCTCGTGCCTGGCCGGAACACCTGTTTGGGTTCATTAGACCAGGCCGATTGCCGGTATAGCGGAATCTTGAATCGAGTTGACCCTTAAATGTAGCACCGGGACATTCGTTTAACTTGATGAAAATATGATTGAGCCGCTCCGCCGGATAGACGGTCGGGCCTCACAAACGATCGATCAAGGGTTCGAAAGAATCAGGCGCCCGCAGCGGGAAGGCATCCTGCCGCTTCTTCATCGTCTGAGTGGACGCAACTTGGGACCGCTCAATCATATTTTCATCAAGTTAAACGAATGCTTCGATGCTATAATTGCTAGGTTTAGGCTTGGTTAAAAACTGCGGCGAATCGGCAATCGCAACCCGCGGATAGGAAGTTCAAAGCGCTCCTGCGGCGCAGTCTACTTGGCCGAACGAGCCTCATGACGGAACCGCGCCTGTCGCCGCCAGCCCAAGACCCGCCCATTGGGCGGCCAGACAGGCAGCCGAACGGCCGTCTTGCCCCTGAATCCCCGGCCTCTCTCGGCTTGGCCCCCGCAAACCGCCCTCGCCTGGCGCCCACCGCAATCCCGGCACGCACCGCCCCTGCCCGACCGGTTCACCGGTCGGCCCAAACGCCCCTCACCTTCGGATTCAAAGCAGGCGGGCCGGCGGCGGCGCCCGCGCACCGAGCGGCAGCTCGGGCTGGGACTGATCGGGAGCGCTCTTCTCCAGGTGCGCCAGAATCTTCGCGATCACCTCCGGCTCCTCGATGCTGGCGATGACCCTGAGCTTCCCGCCGCAGCGGGCACAGTCCTCGATCTCGATGCCGAACACGCGCTTCAGCCGACGCGCCCAACTCATCGCCACGTGCCTGGGTGTCGGCGGCTGGACTGCATCGGTGACCGGGCCCGTTCGCTGCGGGGCGCCGATGCCCCGACCCGCCGGCGTCACCGCTGCGCGTAGCTTGCTGTGCGGCGCGAACACGCCGTGGTAGCGCGTCAGGTGCATCCGCGGCGGCGGTACCAGCGCCGCCAACCGCGCCATGAAATCCAGCGGCTCGATCGCGAGGTGCGTGGTGCCGTCGCGGTACGGGGTCTTGAGTTGATAGCGCACCTGCCCGCATGAGGTGAGCGCCATGCGCTCGGTGGCCACCGGCGGGCGGCTCACATAGCGGCACAGGCGCTCAAGCCTGGCGCGCTGCCCGGGCGCGATGTCGATGCCGGCATGCAAGGAGAATCCGCCGGCCCGTGCCGCGCCGCCGGGATCGTCCAGCCACTGCGGCGATCGGGCCGGCACCGTCTGCAGCGTGAACAGCTTCTGCCCGGCTCTCAGGCCGACCGCGATGCGGTAGGTAATCGAGTGGCCGAGCAGGTCGTCGAGCGGGCCGCCTTCGCCATCTTCGGCGAGCCAGGCGTTCTCCGTGTCGCGCTTGATCAGGCCCTGCTTCTCCAGGGCGCGACCGATGCGCTCTGCGATGTGTTCGACGAGGATCTGAAGGTCCTGTGGGCCGGGTTGCGGCACCTGCCGGAACACCGCCTGCCCGGCCTCGTCGATCAGGTACACCCCATCGAGGAACAGCATATGAAAGTGGATGTTCAGGTTCAGCGCGGAGCCGAAGCGCTGGATCAGCGTCACGGCGCCGGTGTGGCCAGTGGTGCGGGTGAGCCCGGCACGCTTCAGCAGGTCGCCCGAGATCACGCGATACACCACGCCGAGCACCTGCGTCAGCGCGGCCGGGTTCCTCGCCAGCAGGAACCGCAACGCATGTGGCAGCGATAGCACCCACTGCCGCAGCGGGCGTTCGGGCAAAACCTGATCGACCAGCAGTGCGGCCGTCTCGGCCATGCGCCGCGGCTCGCATCGCAAGGTCGATCACCCCTCAGGGCCCGGTGCCAGCAAAGGTGTTTCCGACTGCCTTGCCGCCGTTGTGTACGGATTGAGTTGTCGTCAGGAGACTTGGGCACGATTTGGTATCCTACTGTCTGCGGTGCCGCCAAACTTTCGGCCTGATCGAATTGCCGGTCGCGAAGGGCACCAAGAATGTACGTTGCGGAGAACAGGCTACTGATGCTCTCGAGTTGCGTCGTAAACACATCGTCCATATGGCCCAACTTATGGAACGTCTGCGTTGAGTGGGAACTCGGCGGAGCGGCCGGTTGGGCGGAGCCAGACTTGGGATTCGTGCTGAGTGCCACTTCTCAGGTCGGGTCGACGGCAAGGCTGCGGAGTCGGCTAACGCCGGAAGGCGCCTCCGACGCGCTAAAAGACGGTTTATCCTTCCTATACTCGACACTACAATCTGGCGTTCTGCACACGGGCGAGCCGCTTCTCAGCTACTTGCCGGCAGTTCACGCATAATGTGGACTAGATCGACTGATAGCAAGTGACCTGCTTTGTAATTGCGTCGCACACATCTTTGAGCACAGCCCACGTCGCGTCGTCGATTCGCCTCGACGTCGCTGTTTCCTGAACATCGTTCGCTGCGCGGATTAAGGCGACAGAGGCTCGTCCCTGCCCCTTTAGTGCCAACATCGGGCAGAGGAGCTTCAAAATCACCAAATCGCTGACGAACCTTCGAGCGCAGGCTCGCCCATCTTGCATCGAATTCCTCAGACGCCCCGCCTGTCGATGTCCATACGCACACATGACGTTGTGAACCTTATAACTCCCCCAATTCGCCATCACTGCCTGCGCCTCCTGCATCGAGAATGGGAGGTCCTTAGGCTCATTGCTCCTTTCCGGGGCTGTAGCGTCTTTTTCGAACCCCAGCTGGACGAGATGGGCGCTTTGAAGCTTGCATGCCAGGGTACTCGTGGTGCGCATGAACTTATTTGGATCTGTGCGCCACTCCCTCATCATTAACCGAATGAGTCCGATTTCGATTGCCTCAGCGTCGCAGTGCTGAATAATGAAATTTACGAACTCCGGCTTCGACGTTATGTGGCCCTCACACCTGAACAGATTCAGGAACACAGGCTTTATCACTCTGCGGATCGGGGCGATGAGAGTCTGGTTAAAGCCCGGGCAGTTCACCACCTTCTCGAGCTGGGTCAGAAAATCCGCCGGAGTAGAACTCGTGGCAATGTCATCAATCTTCTCGTGGATTTCTGGTAACGTCCTCTCCTTGAGCTCCCTCTTCAAAGTCAAGCATACGACGTTGCCTGAAATGATGAGCTTCGTGAAATCCGGCTGTAGGCGGGGGGATCTCGTCCTCCTCGGCGCTGTCGTTGCGGGGGAGGGGTTATACACCGGAGGCGCCCTCTTGGGCGGGCCCGAACTTCCATTCATCGACAGACTCCTCGCGAGGATAGAAAGAATTGGCCTTTCTTTGTAAGCCGAGTCTACCGACAAGCACCTTGCCGCAACAATCCTTTTCTGGGTATTGCCAAGTTAACGCTGAATGACCACGGTGCGCGGGCCGGGTTGTGCTCAGCTTGCCGTTGCCCGGTCCCAGTACGCAAAGGCCGCCTGGCGCAATCCTCGTTAGTGATCGGCTTGCCCCCCTGGCTCGTACTTGTGTTCGGCATCATCATTGCCCTGTGGATTCTCACAGAGATATTTTGATCGCGGATTGGACTTGCCCCGCTTTGGTGGACGGGTTGTTGTCTCACAAATCATGCAGCTTGCTGTTTGAGCATCCTCCTCTCGTAGTTGATCGGTGACAAGTAGTCCAGCGCGCTGTGGCGTCGATGCGGGTTGTACCAGCCTTCGATGAACTCGAAGATCGCTAATCGAGCTTCGGATCGCGTCTGGAAGTGGCGGCGATCGAGCAGCTCGGTCTCCAAGGTGGCGAAGAAGCTCTCGGCCATTGCATTGTCATAGGCATCGCCTACCGAGCCGACCGAAGGCACGACGTTCATTTGCCGGCAGCGCTGGCCGAACGCATAGGACGTGTCCGCAATCCCACCGTTGCTCGCAACGCCCCCCGGACGGGGCCCGAAAGCCGACAGTCAACGGGGAAAAGCGACCCAAAGGCGACGCTCGGGCGCGATGCTTGGAACGTCTGCTTTTGCAGCCGGCAATTACCCAACCCGAACCCGATGGGTGCGAATCAAGCCCCCGCTACCGAGATTTGGCTATACGTGCAGCCGACCAGAAAAGCTCGTAGAAACGAGGCCTTCCGCGTTCGTGTCGGTCGCTATGAGACTAGCAGTAGCCGGTCGAGTGATAGGCTGATGACGGCGAGGATTTGATCTAAGGCAAGTATTCACGCCAAATAGGGTGATGCCAGACAACAGGATCCCTGAGAGTCGACATGGATAAGCTGTGGAGAGAGTTGCAGCGGCGCCACGTTGTGCGCGTGGGCGTCGTCTATGCGCTGGCGGCCTGGTTGCTGGCGCAAGTTGCAGATCTCATTTTGGGCAACTTCAATGCACCCAGCTGGGTGATGCAGTCCTTCCTGTTCCTGCTTGTAGCCGGGTTTCCAGTTGCCCTGATTATCGGCTGGGCATTCGAACTGACTCCGCAAGGATTAAGGCGTGAGGCTCCGACCTCGAGCGACGTCGAGCCTCGTGATCAAACACCTGTTTCTTCATCGACATTGCTGCGCTATGCAGTCTGGTTCGTTGCAACCGCCGGTCTGGCTGCGGTCCTCTTTATTAGTGCGGAATTTGCCGAACAGCGGCGCGCTGCGCCGACTCAGGAAGTGCAAACGCGATTCGTAGTTGCAGCATTCAACAATGGCTCAGGCGATGCTTCGCTTGATTCTGTCGGTCGCATGGCGGCCGATATGATCAGCGCGGGGCTGCAGAGAACAGGGATCGTGGACGTCGTATCACCCGATACGGCCCTGCACATATCGCGGAGTATCGCGGAGTCGGACGATCCTGAAAGCGACCCGGTCGCCAGGCTCGCACAGGAAACGGGTGCCACGCATGCGGTCACCGGCACCTATTATCGCAGTGGTGATGCGATTCAGTTTCATGCTCAGGTCATCGACATGAGCAATGATGTGAAGCGTCGTCAGCACGTTGCTATCGAGCCGGTGGAGGGACCTTACGACAGGCCGGATGAGGCGATCGATGCCTTGCGCCAGCGCGTTATCGGGGCTATTGCCTCGATTATCGATCCGCGCATCGAACAGCCGGCCGAACTGATGGGCCACATGCCAGACTACGATGCTTACAGAGCCTTCATTGAAGGTCTGGAAGTCTTCTGGCGCTCGGATTTCGTCGACTCCAGGCAGCACTTTCAACGCTCGATCGAGCTGGATGCCGATTACCATCTGCCGCGCATTCTGTTGGTGTTTTCGCACACAAACGTCGGTGAGTGGGCAGAGGCGGAATCGCTGCTCAGCGAATTGGAGCGCAGGCGCGACGAATTATCACCTTACGAAAGGTACCGCGTAGACCAACTCATCGCCATTACTAATGGCGATCTTGATGCCGCTCATTACGCAGCCCACCAGGCCAGCTCAATTTCGCCGGAGTTCGGCCCTGTAGTTGACGGTGCGGCGTATGCGATCGCGCTAAACCGACCACGAGAAGGAATCGAAGCCCTGCAGACGATCGACACGAGTCGCGTTCTGATTGGCTGGACCCAGTACTGGGAACGTCTTACTGCGGCCAGGCATATGCTTGGGGAGTATGATGAAGAGCTAAAAGAAGTATTGCAGGCCCGCGCAATTTATCCGAACTCGACGCTCCTGATATTTGCGGAGTTTCGCGTACGTGCCGCGCTCGGTGATCTTGATGGAATACATCAACTGACAGATGACGCCATCAGGCTTGGTGTGCAGCCGGGCTGGACATTAGGCGGATTGTTGCGGGCGGCGGGCGAGGAGTTGATTGCGCACGGGAAGGTCGACGCCGGCCGAGAAACTCTGGCACGGGCGATCAAATGGTATCGGGATCGGCCGCCCAAGGAACTGGAAGCACTGAGCCAAGCTCTGGCCTCCACGTTTCTATCGGCCGGTCGGGTGGATGAGGCGATCGTGCTCTTGGAGCCGTTGCAACAGAAACTCCCGGATCGGGTTTCCATGCTGGGCGCATTGGGCGTTGCCAGGGCCCGGCAGGGTGATCGTTCGGAGGCTGAACGCATCAGCGCACAACTCGAGGGAATTGACGTACCGTACACTTTTGGCAGCGCTTCGGTCTGGCAGGCAAAAATTGCCGCTGCATTGGGGAACCAGGATCAGGCCATGGTTTTCCTGCGAAGGGCGTTCTCCGAGGGGACAAGCATGGACGACTGGATTCACAGGGAGCCAGCGTTCCGATCCCTCGTCGATTACCCGCCGTTTCGAAAACTGCTGCAGCCCATTGGGTAGGAATCAAGCGTCTGAGATGAGTTCATCGCATTGCCCCGGGGAATCAAACCCGCGCTACTGGACGCGGTGCCCAACAAGAGGCTGCGCCGCTTCCAATGAGTGAGTATGAATTCGATCTCATCCGCTTTCGGGTCACCCTACGTTACCTTGAGCGAACTCGTGTGGCCGCTGTCGGAACAGTGCAAATCCTGGCGGATAGGAAGTTCAAACGCCCCTCGCGCATAGCCTTCTTCGTCGAACGGGCCTTATGGTGAGCCCGCGCCCGCCATCGTCATACCCCGCCCGGTGAATCCGGCAGCCAGGATCCCCTCCGGACCGTCTGCCGGCCGCACTCACCCCTGCCTGCACCGGGAAATCCCGCCCCTCCCCGCCCCGACCGTAAGCCAGACACAGGCCGACCCACCCCGCCGTCGTCCGGCAGCCGATACGCCCCCTCAGCTTCGAACTCACAGCAGACTGGACTGCACCGGCGGCGCTCTGGCCCCGAGCGGCAACTCCGCCTGATGCTGCTGCGGGGCTGTGCGCTCCAGGTGCGCCAGGATCTTTGCGATGACCGCCGGCTCCTCGATGCTGGCAATGACCTTGAGCTTCCCGCCGCAGCGCGCACAGGCCTCGATGTCGATCCCGAATACCCGCTTCAAGCGCTTCGCCCACCTCATGGCCACATGGCGCGGGGTGGAAGATGGCTCAGTGCCCTCTTCCGCTTGCGGCTTCCCGCCCTTGCCCCGACCTGCCGGCGCCACTGCTGCGCGCAACTTGCTGTGCGGCGCGAATACCCCGTGGTACCGCGTCAGATGCATCCGCGGCGGCGGTACCAGCGCCGCCAGACGTGCCATCAGATCCAGCGGCTCCACCACAATGTGGGTGGTGCCATCTCGATACGGCGTCTTCAGGGTGTAGCGCACCTGCCCTGACGATGTGAGCGCCAGGCGATCCACGGCTACTGGCGGGCGGCTGACGTAGCGGCACAGTCGTTCGAGCTTCTGACGCTGACCAGGCTCAATGTCGATGTCGGCGTGCAGCGAGAACCCTCCGGCCTGCGCAGCACCGCGGTGATCTCCTTGCTGCTCAGCTCCCGGCAATGCACTGACTGACAGCGTCTGCAGTGTGAACAGCTTCTGCCCGGCGCGCGGGCCCACCGCGATGCGGTAGGTGATGGAATGGCCGATCAGGTCATCCAGTGCGCCGCCTGGCCCGTCGACGGTGAACCAGGCGTTCTCCATGTCACGCTCGATCAGGCCGCGCTTCTCCAGTAACTTGCCGATGCGCTCGGCAATCTGCTGCACCAACTCTTGCAGCTGCGCTGCGGTAGGCGCCGGCACGTGGCGGAAGACAGGCTGATCGCCTGCCGGCAGATACACACCATCCAGAAAGATCATGTGAAAGTGCACGTTCAGGTTCAGCGCCGAACCGAAGCGCTGAATCAGCGTGACGGCACCGGTGTCGCCGGTAGCGCGAGTGACACCGGCCATCTCCAACAAGTAGCTTGAAATGTGCTGACCTGCTGGCTTTTTTCGGACCATTTTAAACTTGGAGGATGGCCGACTCCGAGCGGGTTGATAAGACTACCTTCTTGAACTCAGCCGGCGTCAGATTCCCGAGATTCGAGTGCGGTCGAACCTCGTTGTAATGACGACGCCATGCTTCGATCACGATCTTCGCATCAGTTCGGTTGCGGAACCACTCCATGCTCAGGCACTCGTCGCGGAACTTGCCATTGAAGCTCTCGCCGAGCCCGTTCTGCCATGGCTTGCCGGGTTCGATCAGCGCGGTCTCGATGTCCGCGTTATCCAGCCAGCGCAGCAATGCCGTGGCGACAAACTCCGGCCCGTGGTCCGATCGCAGATACCGCGGTGTGCCGTGGAGACTGATCAACCGGGTCAGCACCTCGATCACCCGGCCGGAACGAATGCCGCCGGCGACGTCGATCGTCAGACACTCCCGGGAATGCTCATCGACGATGGTCAAGCACTTCAGCGGGTGGCCATTGGCACAGGCGTCGAACACGAAGTCGTAGGTCCAGACAGGGTTGACATGCTCTGGCAGCAAGGGTCGTGGCCGGCCGGTCGAGATCCGTCGTCGAGGCCGCTTGCGCGGCACTTGCAGACCCTCCTGGCGCCACAACCGATGCGCGCGATCTGGGCTCATGAGGTGCCCCTGGCGCGCCAGAAAGACATGGATGCGGCGGTAGCCGAAGCGCGGATAGCGCTGCGACAGCTCGCGCATGGCCGCGACCACCGGCGCATGCTTCGCCGCCAGGCGTGACTCGTAGCCGAGCGTCGATCGGGCCACCGAAAGCAGCGCGCACGCCCGTCGCGACGACACCCCGCGCTGCCGCGCGTAGCTCACTTGTCGTCGGCGAGCCTGCGCGCTCACCATTTTTTCGGCTGATCTCCCGCATCGCGTCCAGCTCGAGATCCCGATCGGCAACCAGCTTCTTCAGCCGCGTGTTCTCCTGCTCCAGCTGCCGCAAGCGCTTCACATCCGCTGGCGCTAGCGTCCCGTAACGCCGCCGCCAGCCGTAGATCGTCTGATCGCTGATGCCATGCTTCTTGGACACCTCCGCCACCGGCGCTTTGTCGGCCTCGCAGAGAATCTTGACCATCTGCTCTTCACTAAATCTTGCCTTCCTCATGACTCCCTCGGCTTGCCCGGAGAGCCATCCTCTCAAATATCAAACGGTCCGAAAATCACCCGGCAGGTCACAGCAGCGTGCTCTCGGGTCGATGACGTGCGTAACCTGGAGGTTCGACGAACGGCGGTGCGCGCGGATGCCGCGCGTGGGCAGCGGCAGCGGGCATGGCGAGCGTCCTGCAGAGCGGGCAAGGACGAAGCACGCTATGTCATGTGCGCGCTCTGCAGCCTCTAAAAAACTGGCCACTTCTTGCAGGAATAGGCTCACTCGACGGTAAATATCCCGGCCCGAGATGGAGCAGAATTCTTTACCGTCAGATTTACCGTCAAAAATATTTGCTTGAACCGCGCCGCAATCAGCGGGCGGAATCAGGAAACGCCTGATGGCTCAATGAGTTCGCAAATCCCTGAGCTGTCTGCGACGATTCAATGTCAATCGTCTCTATGGCACCGCAAGCTACTGATTCTCCTCAGGCACGCAGACCGACAAGATACTCCCACACTATTATAGATAAGCCATTTTTATCTTTTATATTCAATGGCTTATTTTCATGCTAAACGGTAATACCATGAAAATACCATGCTCAGAAATTTCTTTAAAAAACTGGATTCCTCGTCACTCTATAATTTCAATGCCGCCTGTAAATCTTCATGCTCGAATGCACTGGCCATGCGTGTGATCTCAGCACGCCTTGCGCCCACCTCTGCCGCCACTGCCTGCCAGGTGCGTGTTACCTCTGCCACTTCACGGATAATCGTGCACGACTTCCTGTCGCCAAGGCCAAAATAACCAGCCGTTTCCTGCAACAACTCCACTGAGCAAGTACCTTCATCAAGGTCAATGTTTGTTGTCAGGATCCGTGCCTTCACATCCTCCGGTGTCGGATTGAGATCATAGGCAGGCGAAAGGACCCAGCCCCCCTGCCCTGACCATAGGAACCCATGGTTACGCAAATGATCGTCAACGTTGGACACCAGAACATTAAAAACCACACGGCGATAAAGCTGCAACGCATCTTCCTTGGCCTGGGCACCATGCGCCGTCAAAGCATCTACCAGTTCGGGGTAACTGCCACGTTCACCGTCCCGTGACCCCGTCATTGACATCGCTGACAGAAAGGGAATTCGCCAACCGTTGTCACGATCAAATCGGCGCGACAACAGCACCTGTTTGCCGGCAACCTGCAGCAATGCATGCTTGGGGGTTTGAATCCCCGCCCGCTCCGCCAATCTGAGCGCGATTTCTTCCCAGGTTTCAATGCTGTAGTCATCGGACACCTTGGGGAATTTCGCGATCGACAGATGGCTATGCTGATCAATCACAGATGCCTTGGGACGAGCGCCACCCAGTGACGAGCCCGGCGCGAAAATCAGTTGCAGCTCATCATCCGTCTCTTCGTCACGTTCTATCCGTTCAGTGATCTGAAGCAGACGACCCAGCTCGATGAGCGCAGGGACACCGTCACGTACGGGTGACTGAAATACCTCCTCACCACGCCAGCGAAACCTGAGCGCACCCAAGCGGGTCTCATCCGCTACACCAAGCAGATAATGTAGTTCTCCCAGCGTACGCACCCGCCGTCCTTCACGCTCCGCCAGACGTCTTTCAGCACGCTGCATCAGGCGTCTGCCCCAGGTATCCGGCGCCGAGTCGCCAATCGACCCGAATATGGGCTGGCCCGCCTGCGGCGGGAATGCCCCTGCAGTCAGAGTCAGTGCCGGCTCAATCGAAAACCGGTTTGCATCGCCCAGCCAGGTCTCGTCATATTCAAAGGTAACGGTCTCTCCACGGCGTGATGCCTGACGATGAAGTATCCCGAGGGGTCGTACCTGCCCTTCCAGATCAATATGGACCTCTACGTCAGTCATCCGATTTCTTCCTGCGCTTCGTCGACATGCGCACGCGCTTGGGAAGTTCGCCGGAAGCAAGCGCCTGACCGATTTCATCATGGGCCGGATCGGCGAGCTGATCTAGCCTGTCCAGCAAGCCCAGCGCCTGCAAGACCGCGGCGTAAATACCCATACTCACACCCGGATCCCCCGCCTCAATCCGCTGCAGGGTAGCCCGGCTGGTAAAGGCACGCTCTGCAACCACAGCCATGGTCAAACGGCGCCGCTGCCGGGCTTCGCGGAGATCGGTACCCAACCTGCGCAAGACACGCCTGACAGCAGAAGACGGCATATGTGGTTTTGGCATAATGTTTTATTCATGTGACATTAAATGCATTTAATGTAACATTTGTAATACATTAATCAAGTGAAATCGCCGATACCATGAACAGTTCAACAAGCATGACATGGTATTGGCGCACCGCGCAGAAACTGGGTGCGGCGATACCATGATCTATACCATTGGAAAATGGCACTAGCTGCTTGCCGATGCCTGCCAGTGCCAGATGCTGCCAGACAGAAATGAGGATAAGTTACTGGTTATACGGGCTTGCTGCGTCTTGATGCCAGCAAGTACCAGCCAATGCCAGATATGGCCTACTCCCACTCAATCGTGGCCGGGGGCTTGCCGGAGACGTCATAGGTCACCCGCGAGATCCCGCTGACCTCGTTGATAATCCGTCGGGCGACGAGATCAAGAAACTCATAAGGAAGGCGTGCCCACCGCGCCGTCATGAAATCGACCGTTTCGACTGCACGCAGTGCAATCACATAGTCGTAACGACGACCGTCACCCATTACCGCGACAGAGCGCACCGGCAGAAATACCGCGAACGCCTGACTGGTCTTGTCGTACAAGTCGTGCGCATGCAACTCGTCGATAAAGATCTTATCGGCCTTGCGCAGCAGATCGGCATAGGGGCGGGTCACCTCGCCCAGGATCCGCACGCCGAGACCCGGACCCGGGAAGGGGTGCCGGTAGACCATCTCGCGGGGCAGGCCGAGTTCGAGGCCCAACCGCCGAACTTCGTCCTTGAACAACTCGCGCAATGGCTCGACCAGCTTCATTTTCATCTGCTCGGGCAGGCCGCCGACGTTGTGATGCGACTTGATGACGTGCGCCTTGCCCGTCTTTGCGCCAGCGGACTCGATGACGTCCGGGTAGATCGTCCCCTGTGCAAGCCAGCGAATCCCCTCGAGCTTGTGAGCCTCCTCCTCGAAGACTTCGACAAAACAGCGCCCGATGATCTTGCGTTTGCGCTCGGGGTCTTCCTCGCCGCGCAACTCGGCAAGGAACCGGTCCTGGGCATTGACGCGCACGACCCGCACGCCCATGTTCTCGCCGAGCGTGCGCATGACCTGCTCGCCCTCGCCTTCGCGAAGCAGACCGTGGTCAACGAAGACGCAGACCAGTTGATCACCGATTGCACGCTGCAGCAGCGCCGCGACGACGGACGAATCGACGCCGCCGGAAAGCCCGAGCAGGACGCGGTCGCTACCGACCTGCTCGCGCACCCGTGCGATGCCGTCGGCAATGATGTTGCCCGGCTCCCAGCGCGCATCGCAGCCGCAGATCTCCCGTACGAATCGCTCGATGATGCGTTCACCCTGCAGCGTATGCGTCACCTCCGGGTGAAACTGAACACCATAGAATCGTCGTTCCTCGTCCGCCATTGCGGCCACCGGGGCGCTGGGTGTCGAGGCGACTGGCACGAATCCGGCAGGCAATGCATCGACGCGATCACCGTGGCTCATCCAGACGTCGAGCACGGCCCGGCCCTGCGCATCGCTGTGGTCACGGATCTCGGCAAAGAGCCTGCAGGGTGAAGTGACCGTCACCTGCGCATAGCCGAATTCCCGATGTTCTGCCGGCGTCACGCGCCCGCCGAGCTGGCTGGCCATCGCCTGCATGCCGTAGCAGATGCCCAGCACGGGTACACCCGCCTCAAACACGGCCTCTGGCGCCCTGGGCGGTTCACTGGCCGTCACTGACTCCGGCCCGCCGGAGAGGATCACGCCGCGGGGGTTGAAGTCGCGCACCTCCGTCTCGGCGATGTCCCAGGGGTGTATTTCGCAATACACGCCGGACTCCCGGACCCGCCGGGCGATCAGCTGCGTGTACTGCGCTCCGAAATCGAGAATCAGTATGCGGTGAGCATGGATATCGGGCGGTCGCGGCGCCAGGTTATCAGCTGACACGGTAGTTGGGTGCTTCCTTGGTAATCGTCACGTCGTGCACGTGACTCTCGCGCACGCCGGCACTGGTAATACGAACGAACTTCGGCTGCGTGCGCATTTCCTCAATGTTGCGACTGCCGGTATAGCCCATCGCGGCGCGTGCTGGCGGATCAATCGGTTGCCAATCGCGTGGAATGTGCCGGACCACGGCAGCCGCAGCATGGACGGCAGCGCCCCGCCAGGCTTTGCGGCAGCCAACGCCTCCGCGACGACATGCTGCGCCCGGCGCGTCATCTCGAGTGCCGCGCGGCGAGTGAACGTCAGCAGCAGCAGGCGCTCCGGCGGGACGCCGTGCAGCAGGAAGTACGCGACGCGATGCGCCAAAGTGTTCGTCTTACCGGTGCCGGCGCCGGCAATGACCAGCAACGGCGGAGCGCGAACGCCATTGCCCACCACCTCGCCGTGCGTGGCCGCCTCGCGCTGCGCGGCGTTGAGCCCTGCGAATGCCGCATCGATCGTCATGGGTGTGGCGACTATAGGGCCTGGCTGTATGGATATCCAGCCAGACCGTCCGGGTCGCGCGGGCGGTAAGATGCGCGCGCCTGCCAACCACGGAGTGCGAGCGCCCCTATGGACGAGTTCAGCTTTTCGGGATTCCTGTGGCGACTGGTGTTCTCGGTGGCGCTGGTGCTGCTGACGTTCAACCCCACCGGTCACTCGTATTATCACTGGCTGCTGGACGGATTCCCGTCGATCACGCCCGGCGAGGCCGTGGCCGGAATCGTGCTGCTCGGCGCCTGGATCTTCTTCGTGCGCTCGACGCTCGCGGCGATGGGTGCGCTCGGCGTCGGGCTGCTGCTCGCGCTGTTCGCCTCGATCGTCTGGTGGGTCACGAGCCGCGGCTGGCTGGACCTGGGCAACCGCAATGCCATGGCCTGGGTCGTGCTCGGCGTGCTCGGCGTCGTGCTCGGCGTCGGCATGTCGTGGTCGCACATCCGCCGGCGGCTCTCGGGCCAGGCGTCGGTGGACCGGGTCGACACCTGATGAGCCCGAGCGCCGACCGCACTTGTTGACTTAAGGTCCATTTGCCGCGATCCTGACCCATAAACAAGATCAGCGCGTTTTGGCTCCAAAGTAGCCAGCGCGTATGACGAGACGGGGGGGAATCCAGCTATGGGGATGAGCGAGCGCTATGCGTTCGCTGCCGGCCGCTTAGGTCGGCAGGCGGCAGAGGTTGCGACGGCGGAACCCGTCGTCAGCGGCGCGAAGCGACCTTTGCTGCTCTGGTTCAATGGCACCACGCAAGGTAGCGTGTCCCCGCTCGCGTGCCGTGCGCGCCAGTATTTCGACATTGCCGAAAGCTCGGCCTGCATCGATCTCGTGCCTACAGAGATCGAGAGTCTGGATCCGAAGATCCTCTGCTTCGATTTCGATTACCCGGATCGAAAGCGCCTGCGGGGTCTGCAACATATCAAGCGACAACACGCCAGCATTCTGGTGCTAATGCTCACGACGGAGCATTCCGAGGCCCTGGCGGTCTGGGCCTTTCGCGCACGGGTCTGGAATTACCTGGTCAAGCCCGTCCCGCTCGCGGAACTGGATCTCAACCTGCAGCGCCTCGTGGAGATCACCTCAGCGACCCGCACAATCGCGCCGTCCGTGCTGCCGCCGGAGCAGGACGTACCTGAAGACGTGCCATTTGACTCGCATTGCGCCAAGCAGACGTTGCTGCCTGCGATCTATTTCATCAAGAGTCACTACCACAGGCAGTTGCGGGTTGACGAAATCGCGGCGGTTTGCTCCATGAATAGCGCCACTTTCAGTCGCGCGTTCCGGAGCACGTTCGGAATGTCGCTCAAGGAATACGTCGTCAACCACCGCATCAACGAGGCCCGTCGCATGCTTCGACGCCCGCGTGCATCGATCACGGACATCGCCTACGCGACGGGCTTCAGTGACCACTCATACTTCGATCGAGTCTTCAAAGCTCATGTTGGCGTCACGCCGTCGGCGTATGCGCGCAGCATGGGCCATCTCGAGGACTGAAATCGCTTGACGCGCCGTCGACTCGGTTCGCGCCGGGGTGGCCGTGCGTCCCGGCGGATCCGAATTTTGTCACTGAGAGCGAATCGGCGCGGATTTCTTCAAACGATTCGCCGATTACTGCTATCCGCCGCACCTCCGTCCGCCGTATTCCTCACGGCGCATCGTGGGCAGCCAGCGGCGACCCGCGAGAACGTGCAACCCGAAAAGAAGCGAGACAGGGGGGATATGGAAATGCGAAACAAGCTCAGGCGAGCAGGCGGGCCGCGTGCAACGTCGATTGCACTGGTGGTCGCGTCGATGACGTTCATTGCGGGCCAGCCACAGGCGCAGCAGGCGACGGCACCCGGCCAGGCCATCAATCCGCCGGTGTTTCCACTGATCCGTACGATAGTCCCGGACGTCAACGTTCTCGGACTGCTGGATAAAACAGGTTTAAATGCATCGAGCTGGCCACAGATCACCAACGAAGGTCAGACGACCGACTTGCAGCAGTTGGGCAAGGCGCTCTTCTGGGACATGCAGGTGGGCGGTGACGGCATCCAGGCTTGCGCCACCTGCCACTACCACGCGGGCGCTGACCATCGCAGAGCCAACCAGATGAGCCCGGGGCTCAAGGCCGGTGATACCGCCCACGATCTCATCGGCGGCGGTCCGAACTCGACACTCATACGCGCCCACTTCGGCGGCGCGGGTTCGCCCATCGGGCTCCCGGTCAGCGAGGCTGCGTTGATTTTAGCGGGCGCCACTCCGGACATCGCCCCGGGCGGCGAACCGGGCACGGTGGCCAAGGCCGCCGCGAACCTGGACGTCAACGACGTCGTGTCGTCGCAGGGAGTGCGCAAGGGCACGCATGTCACCGTTAGTCCGCCGAGCCGCGTCGATACGGCGACGCTTGCAACTGAGGATCCGGGATTCAACTTCAATTTCTCCGCGAACGCTGACGGCATTCCCGACACGGTGCGACGGGTCGAGCCGCGCAATGCGCCCACTGTGCTCAACGCGGTCTACAACTTCCGCAATTTCTGGGACGGGCGGGCCGATGCGTTCTTCAACGGCGTAAATCCGTTGGGTTTCCGCGATCCCACCGCGATGGTCAAGACGCGCACCGGAGAGGAGCGACTCAACATTCCATTCTCATCGCTGGCCTCGCAGGCCGTGGGGCCGATCGAAAGCGACATGGAAATGGTGTTCAGCAAGACCGACAACACAGGCGGACGGGCACACCGGCAGCTCGGCAAGAAACTGGTCGGCGCGACGCCGCTCGCGGGACAGCTGGTCAAGTGCGATGACTCGCTGCTAGGCGCCTTGGTCACCTGCGCGCCCGACGCGGACGGCGTGCGTGGCCTACCGACCACCTACGGCGCGATGATCAGTCAGATCTTCGACTCTCGATTCTTGGACGACGGCGAGACGTGCTTCGATGAAGCCGGGGCCAGTGCCGCCTGCGGTCCTGAAACGTACACGCTCACCGAGTGGAATTTCTCGCTGTTCTTCGGCCTCGCGGTGCAGGCCTACGAGGCGACACTGACGACCGAGGACACGATCGTGGACCTGATCGTCGGCGGCAAGGCCACCGGAACGTTGACGAACGGCACGGGCAGGAACCAGAAAGTCGTCAACACCGCAGGACTGCCGCTGGAGGCCTGCATCCTCAACCTCGCCCTCGGCAACAGACCGGCGCAGCAAGCGGTGGCCACCGACCTCTGCACGGCGCACTATGCCAAGTTCATACACCCGAACGCGACGACGGGGACGGAATCCGGCCTCGCTCCGAATCCCGTTGCCGCGGGTCAGCCAATCGGCGGATGCGCGAATCCGCCGGCCTGCACCAGCAGCCCGAATCTGCAGAACGCGCGCGCCACATTGCTGAACGTCGACCGGGGCATGGGGCGGTTCTTTGCCGGTGCGACCGCCTGCAGCGTCTGCCACTTCAATCCGGAATTCACCGGCGCCACGGTCCAGGCGATCACGGGCTTCGGCGCCGGGCCGGTCGGAATCCTGCCGCCCGGGCAGGTGAAGCGCGAGATCGAGGCGCCGGTGGTCATGGAACGCATGGTCACCTTCAACGGGCTGCCCGCGGTGTACGACGCCGGTTTCTACAATCTCGGCGTTCGGCCGACGCCCGAGGACATTTCACTCGGCGGCCAGATCGGCGGCGTGCCACTGGCTTTCTCAAAGCTGGCCGACGCCATCAACGGAGGCGACCTCACAGGCCTGGATGACGGAAAAATCGACATCATCAGCACCTGGCTGGCGAACGGCACCATGCTGCGCCTCCCGACCTCGCCCACGGACCTGACGCCGGTGCCGTGGCAACTGGGGCTCGCTTGCGGTCCGGGCCTGAACAACCCGAATGCAAACAACAACCCAGTCGCAAACTGCGTGCCGAACGTGATCCCGGGCGAGCGCTTGCTGCGCAATGGCGCGTTCAAGGCGCAGGGCCTGCGCAATGTGAAGTTCACCGGTCCGTACCTGCACAACGGCGCAAAGATGAACTTGCGGCAGGTGCTGGAGTTCTACAAGACGGCCGGACACTTCCCGACGCTGAACCTCGCCAACCTCGATGCAGGCATGCGCATCTTCAACCTCGGTGTGGCCGACGAGGCTGCGGTGGTCGAATTCATGGAAACGGGCCTGACGGACTGGCGGGTTGCGCACGAGCAGGGCAAGTTTGACCATCCGGAGATCTGCATCCCGAACGGCCATGACCCCGAGACGGGGAAGACCCGGTTGGCGGGCATTCCGGCGGTCGGCGCAGGCGGCAACGTGCTGCGGCTGCAGACGTTCGAGGAGCATCTGCAGGACACGACCCACGAACACGACCTGACCGCGGCCTGTACGGTCCCGGACATCGTGGACACCGTGACTGAACTCTCCGAAATCGACGTGCCCCCGGCGCCCCGGCCGGCTGAGACCGACAAGCCTGGTGCCGGGCCTGACGAACGAGCGTCAGACCCGGCACCGCTTTACCGCACCAGCTTGATCAGCTTCGCCTTGAGCTCGGTGTACGGCGGATAGCGCGTCGGAGCGTCGAAGCGGAAGCTGCGCTTCATCACCGGCTTCATGTGGCTGAACGTCTCGAAGCCGTACCACCCCGTGTAACGGCCCATGCCGCTGTTGCCGATGCCGCCGAACGGCAGCTCGGGCGACACCATGAAGATCACCGCGTCGTTGATGCACACGCTGCCTGCACTCAGCGGGCCAGCACGGCCTCCTCGAGCGCCTTGCTCTTCGTGAACAGGTACAGCGCCAGCGGCTTCGGCCGATCCGCGACGTGCTTGATCGCGTGGTGCATCTCGTCGACGGTGATCACCGGCAGCACCGGCCCGAAGATCTCCTCGTGCATCAGCGCTGAATCGGGCGCCGGATCGAGCACTATGGTCGGCGCGACGTAGCGGTGCGCGACGTCGACGCTGCCCGCCCGTGTGGATCTTCTCGCCCTCGAGCAACTGCTGGAATCGCGCGGCGTGCCGCTCGCTGGCGATCCGGCAGAAATCCGGGCTCTGCGCGGGGTCGTCCCCGTAGAACTGCCTGATCTTGCCCGCCAGCAAGTCGACGAACTGCGCCGACACCTCGCGATGCACGAGCACGTGATCTGGCGCCACGCAGGTCTGGCCCGCATTGATGAACTTGCCCCAGGCGATCCGCGAGGCAGCGACCTCGAGGTCGGCGCTCTTGTCGATCAGGCAGGGGCTCTTGCCGCCGAGCTCGAGCGTGACCGGCGTCAGGTGCTTCGCGGCCGCGGCCATCACGACGCGCGCGACACGCTCGTTGCCCGTGTAGAGGATGTGGTCGAACTGCTGCTCGAGCAGTTCCGTCGTCTCCGGGATGCCGCCCTCGACGACGGCGAACGCATCGCCGTCGAGATAACGAGGCAGGATGCTGGCAATGGCCGCCGACGTGTGCGTCGTGACCTCAGACGGCTTCATCACCGCGCAGTTGCCCGCGGCGACGGCACCCACCAGTGGCGCGATCACCATCGACAGCGGGTAGTTCCATGGCGCGATGATCAGCACCACGCCCTTCGGCTCCGGCTGGACGTAGCTGCGGCCGGGCTGCAGCATCATCGGCGTATATACGCGCCGCGGCTCGATCCATTTCGCGAGGTTCTTGCTGGCGTACTTCGCCTCCGCCTCGACGAAGC
>CAWGLW010000004.1:0-331907 GCA_963823525.1 uncultured Gammaproteobacteria bacterium | reverse complement strand
TAGCGTTCGGGTACAGGAAGAAATTCGCAATCAAGATCAGCAAGCGCAGGCCGGTTATGAGCCATGCGAGCCAAAGACGGCCTGCTTTCAGATGAAAGTGGATGAACCAGACTATCGCAATTAGGAGCGTCGCTGCCGAAAGATGCATCCAACGCAGCATCTCGGAAAAATCGGCAGGGGTCTGCGCGCGCATGACCGCCGATTCCTGCATGGCGAGGACTGCGGCGGCTATGGCGCTGATGGAGAAAAAAAGGTTCGCCCACGCGTCTCGGTCTCGAAGCCAGACGATCAAATGGATACATGCGAGTGTCAGGGACGCGCCCGCAGCCATCGACCAGATCGTCGTAATCCAGCTCATCGATCAATCTCGTCTGCGGGTCGAGTGGACCGCCCGTATGCACCTGCGTCATGCAGGGTTGTGAAAACCGCAATCATTCTTGGCCGAGTCGGAAGCTTCGGCACGAGCTTCCCTCTCGGTTCAGCCCAAATCAGTTGAAGAAACTCGATCATATCAGGCCACCTGCTGTGCGGAATCGCGGGGTGGCCTGTCGCCCATGAGCTGGGGATCGGACATCATTGTAGTGCTATCGCGAGGCATCAATGGGTCGTCAGGAATCGAAGCGATCCTTGAATCCATGCGGATTGAAGCAATTCTCCGGAAATGAGACGTTGAAACTCTCGTCTTGTCGAGAAACAGGTCCACCACCAGGTGCTTCAAGCGCCGGTTATCTTCTTCCAGATCCGTAGAGCGCACCCCATCAGAGACCACCATCCCGCCGAACTTCATCGTCCACCGCAGAGCGATTGCTCAGAGACCCCGAGCCGAAAGAGCGCGGCAACCGGAACGCCCGACTCGTGCTCCTTCAAGATCAAAATCATCTTCTCATGTGAACGGCGCTTGCCCTTCATGGAAAGATCTCCCTGGGTAGTAGATTCACGGAGAACCCTGATCGGGCCCGAACCGAATTACAGGAGAAAGTCAAAAGGGATGCCCTCGGCCTCGGCCGACTGAATCAGTCGCTCCCCGAACGGTTCGCTTAGTCAACTCCACGGATTCGTGCGGCCCTTGCGGTCTCGCCAGGGGTCGGGGATTGACGTACAAGACTTCCTGCCGTGCGATAGGGGTCTACACTTATCTGCAGCCCACTTGTCCAAGGCAGGGTAATCCCTGGGCCGTTACGGATTGCCAGGTGCATCGCTGGCAGCGACGACCAACGGACCGTTGAGATACGTAAACTGTTCCGATGCGGCGAACCAGCGCCGAGCGTGGAGTCTCGATGCTGCGCCCGGGTTCTTTTTATGCGGCGTCGCAGCCAATTATCTGGATTACCGAAGTCGGCGGCAGCCAGCAAGATTTAAGGATTCGATACTGGTTTTGGCTGCAGTTGGGCCATTTACCCGCTGAATTGAGACCGCAGGCAGTGGAACCGATCGTTTTGCGGCGCAGCATGAAATACGGCGGCTCCTTCTCAGCGGCTCACGGATCGGCTAGCCTCTGCCGGCTGCGCCGGTAAGACGCCGGGCCGGGCTGCTCGAGACTCAAAGCGATTCAGCCAATTTCGCACAGCAATCGAGTCGCACTTAAAGGGAATACACATGGCCGAGGACGGGGATGTTTTCATCAGCTATTCGCGCGAGGACAAGGACAAGGTCCTTGACCTGACCGCCAAGCTTCGCGCGGCCGGCGTTCCGCTATGGATGGACGTGGGCGGAATTGACGGTGCGGCCATGTGGGGCGAGGAGATCGTCAACGCCCTCGATCGGGCCAAGGTTCTCATGCTCATGGTTACAGAGTCCTCGGTTCACTCTCAGAACGTCGCCAGGGAAGTCATCCTGGCCAGCGAACGAAAGGGGCACATCCTGCCCGTGCACCTCGAGCCCACTCAAATCCCGCCGAGCCTCAAGTACCCCCTCGCCGGCATCCAGCACATCGAGTATTTCCAGGGTGACTCGAACGAGAACCTGCGGACCATCCTGCGCTCCCTCGAGCGCGTCGGCGTCCGCATCAGTGCCCCGCGCAGCGAGCCGGCCGCCGCGTCGGCCACGGCCTCCCAAGTCGAGGAATTCGCGCCGCCGGCGGGGCAGGGTACCGAGCCTGCCGTCGAGTCCGGCGCCCTCGCTGTACTCCCGTTTGACAACATCAGTCCCGACACCGAGACGGACTATTTCAGCGATGGCCTGACCGAGGAACTGATTGCGAGACTCTCGCTCGTGAGCGAGATCGAACTCGTCTCGCGCTGGGCGTCGATGCAGTTCAAGGAGGCAAAGCAGGACCTCAAGTTGATCGGCCGCGAACTCGGTGCGCGCTACGTCGTCGGCGGCAGCGTCCGCAGGTTCCAGGACTCCGTCCGCATCACCGTGCAGCTGGTCGACGTCGTGACGAACCGCCAGATCTGGGGCAACACCTACAAGGGCAAGCTCGACGACATCTTCGACATCCAGGAAAAGGTGGCACAGCAGATCGTCGAGGCGCTGAAGCTGAAGCTCAGCTTCTCGGAAAAAGTTTCACTGACGAAGCGCCAGACGGTCAACGCTCAGGCCTACGATCTCTACCTGCGCGGCCAGGACTACCTGTATCGCCTCACGAAGCGCAGCGTCGAGTATGCGATCCAGCTCTTCGAGAAGGCCATTGAGCTTGATCCGCGCTATGCGGCCGCCTATGCGGCCTGCTCCAGTGCCTACGGACAGATGTACCAGTGGTTCTCGCGCGAGGACCGGCACCGGGACAAGGCCCAGGAACTCAGCTTCAAGGCGCTGATGTATGACAGCAACCTGCCTGAAGCCTACGCGGCGATGGGCCTGTCCTATTTCATCTGGGGAAAGCTCGACGAGGCTGGCGCCTCGAGTCGCAAGGCCATCGAGCTCGACCCGGACGACTTCATCGCTTTCTGGACGCTTGGTCGGATTCATTTCACCAACGGCGAACTCGAGCAGGCGCTTGGGCCATTCCGTCGCGTCATCGATCTCAAGCCCGGCTTCTACGCGGCCTACGCGGACCTCGCGCAGACTTGCGAGGGACTCGGTCGCAAGGAAGAGGCGGAAGTGGCATCCCAGCAGCTGCTGGAGCTGCTGCCGAACTACCTTCTGCAGAACCCCGACGACTCGCGAGCCAGGATGTACTACGCGATCACGCTTGCTGAGCGGGGACGCAAGGTGGAAGCGATGCGGGAAGGCTCGATGGCCCTCGAGCTGAGCCCGGGTGACCCGATGATGCTGTACAACTGCGCCTGCCTCTACTCGAGGCTCGACGAGACGGCAAAGGCCGTCGAGTCGCTTCAACGGGCGATCGCCGGCGGCTACGAAAACTTCGGCTGGATGAAACACGATCCCGACCTTGACGCCCTGCGCGGCGATCCGGATTTCATCGCCCTGACGGAAGGGCGATAAGGCCGCCCTTGTGAAGAATCCAAACGATTCCAACGCCAGGACCATTGTTTGACCGGACGATCAGCGCGGTGATAGCGTTATCGTTGCCGAGCTCGGATGCTTGAATCGCTAATTTACCTGACGGGAGTACGCCCCTGCGACCGGGGCGTTGTACCGTCAGCGGGAGGTTCCATGTCCACCACACTCGATTTGTCCAAACTCACTTTGATGGATGCCCTCGATCTCGCCGCCATCATTGAACTCGAAGCGTGTAAGCGGTACACACAATTCGCCGAAGCACTCGGCAGCCGTGGTGTCAACGACGCCGGCGCAGTATTCCAGTCGATGTCGGTCAACGAGAACAAGCACTGCGAGCAGCTTGCCGAGCGCCGGCATGCGCTGTTTGGCGATAGAGCCTCCAAAGGTCAAGCTCGAGGACATCTTCGATGTGGAGGCTCCCGAGTTCGGCGCATCCAGCTGGAGCATGTCACCGCGAAAGGCGTATTTCGTGGCCTTGTCATCCGAAAAGAAGGCCTTCGCGTTCTACGACGAAGCCCTTCGCCACGTGGATCAGGCCGATGTCAAAGCGCTTTTCGAAGAGCTGCGGGAAGAGGAGGCAGAGCACGTAGCCATGCTCGAGGAAATCATCGCGAAGTTGCCGCCGTCGGCTGCCATCGACCTGGAGGATGAGGACACTTATCCAAACCAGCCGGTTCGCAACAGCGCCGAAATGTAGCCAGCAATTGGCATCAGGGCGAGACCGTCCATCGGGGACAGATTACTTATCTGTCAGTTCGGCTGGCTGGCGCTGAGATTACGACGTCGAAAAACAGGCAGACGGTTCCGTATCTATCACTGTACTGTGCACGCTCGTTTGCCAAAGTGAAACGTCGACTGCCTTGAGATCGACGTCGCCTTGCCGAGCCCACGCCGCCTGATCGGATCTCACACGATGAGCGCAAGGCAAACGGGCGCCCGCCCTTGGCGCAAGGGCCGTTGACCGCCAGTAGCTGGCTGTCGACCGGTAGGGGCTGGACCTCGCTCCGACAGTAAGGCATCTGTCTTCCGGTGACTGCCAGTGCCCGGAAGCCCGGACGGCTTTTGGGAACTGTGTGGAGGTTCGGCAGCAAGGTGATAATTCACCTCACCGTCGTGGGGCAGGCTCACCTTGAGGAGTGAGGTGATGGGAGATTCAGGATCGAGGCGGGGCAGGGGCCTGGGATTGCCTTTCCCGGGCACGCCGGGTCGGCACAATGCGATCACTGACGTGGCGGGCGTGGAAGTCGGCACGGTCACACTGATTTCGGGCGAAGGGCCGCTGGTCCCGGAGCGCGGTCCGGTGCGAACGGGCGTTACCGCTATCCTTCCGCGTGGCCGCACGGCCGCGGCGGTGCCCTGTGCCGCGGGTCACTACTCATTCAATGGCAACGGCGAGATGACCGGCGTTGCGTGGATAGAGGAAAGTGGCGAGCTGCAGACGCCGATTACCCTGACCAACACGCACAGTTGCGGGGTCACACGCGATGCGACCGTGCGCTGGCTCGTCTCCCGCGGACACGGCACCGCACAGGAGTGGGCCCTGCCGGTTTCAGCGGAGACTTATGACGGCGAGTTGAACGACATCAACGGCTTTCATGTAACAGCCGAGCACGCGATCAGTGCGCTTGATGCCGCGCGGGGTGGGCCCGTAGCACTCGGGAGCGTGGGCGGTGGCACCGGCATGATCTGTTACGACTTCAAAGGCGGTAACGGTTCGGCCTCGCGAGTAGTCACGGTCGCCGACAAGCAGTACACGCTCGGCGTCTTCCTGCAGGCGAATTTTGGTTCACGCGAGCAGCTGACGATTCTCGGATGTCCGGTGGGCCGTCACATCACCCGCGACAAATTGCGCAACAAGGACCAGGGCTCAGTGATAGTGGTCGTGGCGACTGACGCCCCCATGCTGGCGCATCAGCTGAAGCGAATCGCCCGGCGCGTGCCGTTGGGCCTGGCCCGTACCGGAACCGTCGGAAATAATGGTTCCGGAGACATCTTCCTTGCATTTTCCACAGCCAATCTAGCGGCGCTGGCTGCGAACGACGACGGTGTGCGAAGAATGGAATGCCTGCCGAACGTCAGTCTTGATACGCTCTTCAACGCGACGGTCGAAGCCGTAGAAGAGGCGGTGATTGATGCGATGTTGGTGAATGAGACGATGGTCGGCCGCGATGGCAACTGCTCCATCGCGCTGCCGCACGACGAGGTGCTGGCGTTGATGCGGCAGAGCCGCCATATGTAAACCTCGCGTTCCTGAGTTCCGGGACAGTTTACTTATCTCGCAGCTTGCCGATTCGATCGTAACCAGCAACCGGAGGAGATAAGTAAACTGTCCCCGATCTTGCCGATCTTGCCGATCTTGCTAGGGCTGAGACGGGCCGCCGGTCTTTGCCGTCTTTCGCGCGCCGAATACGCGTTCGATAAGCACGAAGAACAGCGGCACGAAGAAGATGCCGAGCAGGGTGCCGGCCACCATGCCACCGAGTACGCCCGTGCCGATCGCCCGCTGAGCGCCGGATCCGGCACCCGAGGCGATCGCCAGTGGCAGCACGCCGAAGCCGAAGGCGAGCGACGTCATCAATATCGGCCGCAGCCGGTCCTGTACGGCCTGCATGATAGAGGGCAACAGGTCCATGCCGTTCTCGAGGTTCTGCTTGGCGAAGCCGACGATCAGGATCGCGTTCTTGCTCGTCAGTCCCACGGTAGTCAGCATCGCGACCTGAAAGTAGACGTCGCGCTCCATGCCGCGCAGCACACTCGCCAGCGTCGCACCAAGCACACCGATCGGCACGACGAGCAGCACCGCGGTGGGGATGGACCAGCTTTCGTAGAGTGCCGCGAGACACAGGAACACGACGAGCAGCGAGAGTGCGTACAGGAGGGGTGTCTGCGCGCCCGCCTGGCGTTCCTGGTAGGAGATCGCCGTCCACTCGATACCGAAGCCCGATGGTAAATCGGCCGCGATGCGCTCGATTTCGGCCATGGCCTTGCCCGTGCTCACGCCGGGTGCTCCCTGCCCGTTGATTTCCATCGCCGGGACGCCGTTATAGCGCTCCAGGCGCGGTGAGCCGTAATCCCAGCTGGAACTCGCAAACGCAGAAAACGGCACCATCTGACCGGTTTCGTTTCTCACGGACCACAGTTCGAAGTCCCGCGGCGTCATGCGAAAGGGGGCATCGGCCTGGACATAGACACGCTTGACCCGGCCGCGATCGACAAAGTCGTCGATGTACTGTCCGCCCCAGGCCGCCGACAAGGTGGAATTAATCCGGTCGATTGACAGTCCGAGTGCCGCGGCTTTCTCATTGTCCACGTCGATGTGGAACTGGGGCGCGTCATTCTGTCCGTTCGGGCGAACATTCGTGAGCAGCGCGTTTTGTGATGCCGCGCCGAGCAGCTGGTTGCGGGCCTCCAGCAGGGCCTCGTGCCCCTGTCCTGCCTTGTCCTGAAGAAAAAGTGCGAATCCCGCGGCAACGCCGAGCTCGGGTACTGGCGGTGGAACGAAGGCGAAAGCGAACGCGTCCTTGATCTGGCTCAGTGCGGCCATCGCGCGCCCGGCGACCGCGCTCACGTGCAGGTCCGCCGACTTGCGCTCGTCCCAGGGCCTCAGGCTGACGAAGGCGATGGCATTGTTCTGCCCGGCGCCCGCGAAGCTGAAGCCCTGTACGCTGAAGACCGATTTGATGGCCGCCTGCTCGTTCTGCAGGTAGTACTGCTCAAGCTTCTCGACGGACTGCATCGTGCGCTGCTGGGTGGCGCCGACCGGCGTGATGATCTGGTTAAGAAGCGTCCCCTGGTCCTCGGCCGGCAGGAACGCGCTGGGCAGTCGCATGAACAATATGATGGTGCCTGCGACCAGGAGCCCATAGAGCGCCAGGACGCGGCCACTGCGCGCCAGGACCCCACCCAGGATTCTGCGATAGGTCGAACTGCCGGCTTCGAATCGTCGGTTAAACCCAGCGAAAAAGCGGTTCTCGCCATGACGCCCGTTTTTTCCCAGCGGCTTGAGTATGGTCGCGCACAAGGCCGGGGTCAGCACGATCGCGACGAGCACCGAGAGCGCCATGGCCGAGACAATCGTTGCGGAGAATTGCCGGTAGATGATGCCTGTGGAGCCGCTCAAGAATGCCATGGGCACGAAGACCGCCGCGAGGATCAGGCCGATGGCCACGAGGGCGCCTGTGATCTGGTCCATGGACTTGCGCGTGGCCTCGATCGGCGAGAGGCCTTCCTCGCTCATCAGTCGCTCAACGTTCTCGACCACGACGATCGCGTCGTCCACGAGAAGACCGATCGCGAGCACCATCGCAAACATCGTCAGCATATTGATCGACATGCCGAGTGCGGCGAGCACGCCAAAGGTGCCGAGCAGCACGACCGGCACGGCGATTGTCGGTATCAGTGTCGCCCGGAGGTTCTGCAGGAACAGGTACATGACCAGGAACACCAGGACGATGGCCTCGGCCAGCGTCTCTATCACCCCGCGGATCGACACACGCACGAACGGAGTCGTGTCAAACGGCACGACCGCAGTCAGCCCCGGCGGAAAGAATGGCTTGAGTTGCTCGAGCGCCTGCTCCACGGCCGCAGCCGTCTCCAGTGCATTGGCACCGGTGGCGAGTGAGATCGCCATACCGGCCGCAGGCTTGCCGTTGAAGCGACTGATGTATGAGTAGCTCTCGGAACCGAGTTCCACGCGGGCGACATCACCCAGCTTGAGAGACGAGCCGTCGGGGTTGCTGCGCACGATAATCGCGCGAAACTGCTCCGGTGTCTGCAGTCGCTCCTGCGCGGCGATTGTGGCGTTCAACTGCTGGCCAGCAACGGCTGGTGTTCCACCGAGTTGACCGACCGTGACCTGAGCGTTCTGCGCCCGAACCGCGGCGACGATGTCATCGACCGCGAGGTCATAGATTTGCAGCTTGTTTGGGTCGAGCCAGATGCGCATCGCATACAGCGAGCCGAACAGCTGGATCGTGCCCACGCCGGGCACACGGCTCAGAGGATCGAGCAGGTTCGTACCGACATAGTCGGCGATGTCGTTGCGCATCATGCTGCCGTCGTCGGAGACAAAGCCAACGACCATCAGGAAGCCGCTGCGCGATTTGCTGACGCTGACACCCTGACGCTGCACTTCCTGTGGCAGCAGAGGCATCGCGAGCTGCAGCTTGTTCTGTACCTGCACCTGCGCGATATCCGGATCGGTCTTGTTGTCGAAGGTCAGCGTGACCGAGGCCCGGCCCGTCGCCTCGCTCGTGGCGGACATGTAGATGAGCCCGTCGAGACCCTTCATGTTCTGCTCGATGACCTGCGTGACCGAGTCATCGACTACCTTGGCCGAAGCACCGGGATAGCTGGCACTGACCGTGACTGCCGGTGGCGCGATTGTCGGATACATGGAAATCGGGAGTCGCGTGATCGCGAGCCCGCCCGCGAGCATGATGATGATCGCAATCACCCAGGCGAAAATCGGGCGGTCGATGAAGAAGCGCGCCATCCGTGATTCGCCCTACTGCGGCGGGGCCGGGGCGGGCGTGGCGGCCCCGGATCCGGCCTCGGCAGCCTGCACGGTAACGCCCGGGCGTATTTTCTGCAGACCCTCGATAATTACCCGGTCGCCTGCCGCGAGGCCGCTCTCGACCAGCCAGCGATCACCGATGGTCTGGCTGACCTTCACGGGACGCAGTTCGGCGCTGTCGTCGGCGGCGACGACCATGGCCGTGGTTTCACCTTTGGAATTACGCGTCACGGCCTGCTGCGGCACCAGCAGCGCATCCGGACGGATGCCGGTACCAACCACGGCGCGCACGTACATGCCTGGCAGCAGTACGCCATCCGGGTTCGGCGCAACCACGCGCGAGGTAAAGCGACCCGTCGTCGGGTCTACGGTCACCTCGGCAAATGCGAGTCGGCCCTGGTGTTCATAGGGCGATCCGTCTTCCAGGATGATGGTAACGGGCAGGTCGCCGGCGCTTTCCAGCGTCCCGGCAGCCAGATGCCTGCGCAGTTCGAGCAGCTCGGTACTCGACTGCGTAATGTCGATATAGATCGGGTCGAGTTGCTGCACCGTGGCGAGCGGCGTCTCCTGGTTGGCCGTTACGAGCGCGCCCTGGGTGACCGAGGACCGGCCGATGCGACCGCTGATCGGCGCATCGATTCGTGCATAGCCGAGGGTGACCCGAGCGCTGCTCACCTCGGCCTCGGCTGCGGCAACATCCGCCTCCGCCTGCTGCAAGGCCGCTATGACATTGTCGTTGTCCTGCTTGCTGATCGCATTGATCTCAACGAGCTCAGAGGAGCGTCGCGCATATAACCGGGCGGTGTTCTGCGTCGCCTGCGCGCGCGCGAGCGCCGCCCTCGCACTTTCGTACTCGGCCCGGTACTTCGCATCGTCGAGCTGGTACAGGGTTTGCCCGGCCTTGACGACGCCGCCTTCCGTGAACAGCCGCCGCGCGACGATGCCGCTGACCTGCGGGCGCACTTCGGCGATGAGATAGGGGCTGGTCCGGCCCGGCAGTTCCCGCCGCAGGGTGACGCTCTGCGGCGCCAGCGTGACGACCGTCACCGGGACGGCGCCGGCGGTCGGTTGAGCCGTCTCCTTGTTGCCACAGGCGGCGAGCAGCCCGGTCAACGCAAACAGCCCGAGCAGCGCTCGGGTCCTCGCTTCTTTCAGCGATGACATAGAGCCTCGTTCTTGATTTGGAGCAACTTCTGCCGGGTGCCCGGGAAACCGATTATCGAAACACTGAATGATAGCTCCATGATAGCCCCCTTCGCGTCAACTCGGGATCCTCGGCTCACATGGCAGGAAATCTGCGGCCGACGTGTTCAGGGAAGAAGGGCAGGGAGTTTGCGATCAAGGAGAAAGTCAAGCGGTTGATTCAGCGGAAGAAAGCGAAACGGTAACGCTTCGATCGCGATGTGCTCGTCAATAAGTCTTCGGCGACCCACTGGCTCTCGTGCGACTGCGAACCCAGCGTGACCAGTGCCTTCGCTCGGTGCACGGCCCCGGCAGGCGCCGGGGACCGACTGGCAGCTGTCGTCGGAACAACGTGCATGCCCCGGGGCACCCGTCTCTGCGGCCGTTGCCTGACGAGCCGCCGCTGCAGTCGCAGGCATCATCGTTGTTGCCACGGGCTGGCGGGGTTTAGGCGTTACCCTATACTCCTTCACTTTCACGCACTTTCACGCACCGGTACCAATGATGAATCCAGTTTTCGCACGGCTTGCTGTCGGCCTGTTTCTGCTTTACGGGACGCTGCCGGTCGTCACCGCCACGGCCGACGAATCCCCGGCCGCGGGCGCAGCCGATTCTGTGGTCGCTCCGGCCGACAAGCCGATCCCCGAGGCAAAGACCTGGGTCACGAAGCACAAGATCAAGATGGGCGGCAAGACGCTGCGCTACACGGCCACGGCTGGCACGATGCTGATGAAGGACAAAGAGGGCGAGCCGATTGCGCTGTTCGGTTTCACCGCTTACGTGAAGGACGGCGGGGACACCAGCACGCGGCCCATCATTTTTGCGTACAACGGTGGCCCGGGGTCGGCCTCGGCCTGGCTGCACATGGGTATCCTCGGGCCGAAGCGTACCGTATTGACCGATGTGGAACACAATACCCGCGGTCCTTTTAGGACCATAGAGAACGAGTTCGGGATTCTCGACCACGCCGATCTCGTGATGCTCGACCCGGTGGGCACGGGTTTTGCGCGTCCGGTTGGGAAGGGCGAGGGGAAGGACTTCTGGGGTGTCGACCAGGACATCAACTCGGTCTCGGCATTCATTGTGCAATATCTGGGCGAATACGGTCGCTGGTCGTCACCGAAGTTCATTCTCGGCGAGAGCTACGGTGGCATGCGCTCCGGTGGCGTCGGCTACCGGTTGTTGGACGAGTACAACGTAGCCCTGAACGGAATGATCCTCGTCTCGCCGTACATGGACATGGCCTCGGGTTGGGCCGGCCTGGAACTCGACGTGCCGTACGTCAACTTCCTCTCGACTTATGCGGCAACCGCCTGGTACCACGACCTGCTGTCGAACCGGCCCGCCGAACTGCAGCCATTCCTGCGCGAAGTCGAGGGGTTTGCCCATGACGTGTACGCACCGGTGCTGCTCAAAGGCTCCCGCGCCAGCGCGAGCGAACGGCAGACCGTGCTGGTGGGCCTCGAGCGTTACACGGGCGTCAGCGCCGACTACTGGGACAAAGCGAACCTGCGGATGGACGAAGGGCATTTTCTGCAGGAACTGATGCGCAGCAAAGGCGTGCTGGCCGGTCGGGTTGACACGCGTTATACCGGGGCGAACATCAACCCGTTGTCCGAGACGATGAAATACGATCCATACGACGCTGCAGTCTCTGCGGCGATCGTGGCCACGTTCAACGATTACTACCGCGAAGAACTCGAGGTCGAGTCCGGGGAAACCTACATCCTGTCGGGTGGCCTGTGGAAGGACTGGGACAACCGCCACGAGCAGCCGGACCTCGGCGGGTTTAAGGTCCCTTACCCGAATACCGCAGTGGACCTCGCGATGACAATGCGGATGAACCCGAACATGAAGGTCATGGTGCAGCAGGGTTACTTCGACCTGGCCTGTCCATACGGCACCGTTGAATACGTGCTCGATCATCTCGACGTGACGCCAGCGCTCCGCGCCAACGTGAGCATCGAGTATTACGAGGCCGGGCACATGATGTACGTTCACCCGCCGTCAATGGAGAAGTTCAAGCGCGACCTGGCCGCGTTCATTGACGCAAACGATCAATAAATCACCGACCGCCCCGCGTGGTTTCGAAACCGGCCCCGGGGCACGCTGATTCGTTCAGTCACTAATCTGCGGTTTCGGGCGGCTGGGCCGGCGTTGCGATGCCTGTCTCAATGGGGCCGCCAGTTCCGGTACGGCAGCAAGTGCGCAGGTGTCGGGGGCTCGCTGCCCTCGCGTTCGGCGAAGCGCTCTGCGAGCCACTGAATCCACTCGCCCATGGTCTCGCGCCCGGTCTCTTCGCGCTCGCCAGCGTCTCAGCGTTCATTCGGGCAGGTCGGTGTGCTTGACGGCTCCGGCATCCGATGAGGAGAAGCGGTAAGATCCCCAGCGCAGCAGCACCGCGGCGCCGGCCAGCACGAGTACGGAGCCAGTCGCGACCATGACCCGGCTCTCGCTGAGGTCTTCGAAGCTGACCAGCGTCCGGGTAATCACCGTGATGGCGATGTAGAGCAGGAATTCAACCGGCAGCTCTTCGGTGTGGAAATAGATCCCGACCATGGCGCCAAGTTCGATGTATATGAACAGGAGCAGGATGTCGTGCAGGCTCGCGTGTCCAGCGGCAATCAATTCGGTATAGAAAGTAGCCGCGGACCAGAAAATCGTCGCACCAATCACGAACAGCCCGAGCAGGTGGAAGAACCGCACGAGGCGTCCGCCCATCCGCTCGACGAAGTCTTCGGTTCGTTCGCCCGCGGCTCTGATCTTTTTTGTCACACGCATGCCAGGTTCCCCTCTGTGCTGCCGCATCCGCAATCGGGCCGGGGTCTGCGGCAGGGCGCTCGTATTGGTGGGCCAACAGCATACTAAACTCGACCGTGCGCGGGGTCCCGGTAGCGACGGTGACCGATTTCAAGCGATGTCGCGTTTAACCGATTGGCGCCGCCCGGGCACGATGGCCGCGAGCAGCGGTGCGGCCTCCGTTGCGAATTTCGCGCTCGCGAGCGCATCCGCACGCGTCGGGCCCGGGTTGATCACGGCGACCGGTTTGCCGAGCTGCGCGGCCTGTCGGCAGAAGCGATAACCCGAAAAGACCTGCAGCGAGCTGCCGACCGCCAGCAGTGCGTCGGCGCGGGCGACCGCCGCATGGCACGCTTCGACACGATCACGCGGCACAGTGCCGCCAAAGAACACCACGTCCGGCATCAGGGTGCCGGCGCACTTAGGGCACTCCGGCACGGCAATTCCTGCCAGCTGTTCTTCGGGCAGATCGGCATCGCCGTCCGGTGCGACCGCCGCCGGGCTATGGACCAACTGCGGATTGGCCGTCGCCAGCCAATCCTGCATCGCTTCGCGAGAATGAAAGCCGTTGCATTGCAGGCAGCCAACACGATCGAGGCGACCGTGCAAGTCGACGACACGTTGACTGCCGGCCTGCTGATGCAGGCGGTCGACATTCTGGGTGATCAACAGTTCCACATGCCCGAGCGCTTCGAGTTTGGCCAGCGCGTGGTGTGCTTCGTTGGAACGGGCGGCTGCAACGACAGGCCAGCCATGGAAGGAGCGGGCCCAGTAACGGCGCCGCGTGGCCGGGTCGGCAATAAAATCCTGGTGCCGGATCGGTTCGCTGCGACGCCAGGCGCCGTCACGGTCCCGATAGGTGGGAATGCCCGACTCGGCACTGATGCCCGCCCCGGTCAGGACCACGATTCGGCGGTGAAGATCGAGAAACGTCTGCAGGGCAGCGACGTCGCGGCTGTCAGGCGTGGTCACGCAGGTAACCTAGCCGTTGGCTGCGCCGGGCGCAACAGGGGGTGGGCGTGGTATTGAATGCGTCGGGCCTGCGGCGCATGCTCACCGCAGAACGATTGTGTCCGTCAGGACCACAGCGGAGAGATTCAGGTGGGCAACAAGACAGCCGACGACATCGTGTATTTCGCTGGCAACGAGCCGGACTTCGAGGAGTCAGCAACGCCCGTTGAGCGATGTATCCGCGGCCAGCCTTTGCAGCGCACGTGGAATCACTTCACGAGCGACGATGAAAAGTTCTTCAGCGGTATCTGGGAAGGCGAGCCGGGCTGCTGGCGTATCCGGTACACGGAGCATGAATTTTTCGAGATTCTCTCCGGGCGCTCGATTCTGCGTGACCCGAGCGGGGCGGAGCGTGCGCTACAGGCCGGTGACCGCGTCGTGATACCGGCTGGCTTCGAGGGCGAGTGGGAAGTCATCGAGACCACCCGCAAGGTCTACGTCATCTATCAGCCCTGATGGCGGACGCGCTGAATCAGGATTTTCTGGGTCATCGATTCGTGACGATGGTTTGAGCCGGCTCCGTGAGTTAGGGCTGAGGTCACTGGCCTGACCGTATGGCAAAAAAATCCCCTGCAGGCCATGCCTGCAGGGGATCTCGGTGGCTCCTCTTCAGAGCAGGTTCAGCTCACTTGTTGACGTGAACCTGCATGAAGTTGCCCTGTGCCGATACGCTGCGCACGCGAATCGTCGTTCCGGTCGCCGGCAACGGCACACTGGCCCAGCCAAGGTGGCCGATCGATGCATCGGGCGCGACCCAGTACGACTGCGTGTCGTCGAACAGCGGATTCGCCGGCAGGCCACCGTAGCAGCCTTCCACGCTGTTCAGGTGCAGGCATACGACATCGGTCGGCTCGAGCCCGAACGTCGAATCATAGGATTGGATTCGCGGCCGCCAGACGTTACCGTTATCCGGACGCAGTAACAGGTCCGGGTGCGCGTCCACCGGCAGCACGAGACCGCCACAACGACCGGATAAGCAGCTGTCGCCGACGTTGTTGTCCTCGAACGAGGTGTCGTAGTACCACACCAGCAGTCCGTCCTGGTACGGGAAGTGCTCAACCCAGTTGCCGAGCAACGGATCATTGAGGAATCCGAAGTTGTACGGGCCCGTGCGCAGGCCGTCGTCGTAGCCCTTGTAGGTGCGGAACTCGGCGAAATAGGCGTTGAAGAACGACTGGGTGATGACACTGCCGGTGCGAATGATTCCGGCGTAGGCCCAGCCGGCGTCCGTTTCGGCATCATCGAGCGCCTGACCGGAGATCGCGATGTCATCGACGAACATCCCAGGATTGGCCACGGCACCGTCGGTCCAGTAACGGAAACCGATCTCGACCGTCTGGCCCGCGTAGGCCGAGAGATCCGCCGTCAGGTCGACCCAGCCACCGGAGTTGCCGGTGATGCCATAGCCGAAATTCTGGCCGAACGGATTCGTGCTGGTCGACAGGTTTGTCTCAACGGATGTGCCGTTCACGGTCAGATACGCATAGTCCCAGTCCAGTTCGATGTCGACGTTGACTTTCGCGTTCAGTGACGGCGCGCCGGCTGGCAGCGTAACGTTGCGGGTCATGCGGTTGTCGAGATCGTTACCCGAGCCGGAGAAGTAAAAATAGTCTCCGGAGTAAGGATCGCCCACCGCGAAGTCCAGTTGCTTGTCGGGGAGCAGCATGACGAGTTGCTGGGCCTGCTTGGTCGTGAAATTGGACGGGCCGAGCTTGATCGAGGCCTTTTGCCCGTAACCAACGACCGTGTAGTCAGACCATCCGAGGAAGATTTTCTCGTATGCGCTCATCGGGATCGGCTTGGACCCGATGCCCTCGGAGGCGATGCCCGTGTTGCCATAGGAACCGCTGGAATACAGTGACCAGAACGCCACGGAGTTCTCCGCACCGCCGGTGTTACCGGATGTGTCGTAGAGGTCGGGCAGACCGAGGTCATGGCCGAACTCATGCGAGAAGACGCCGACCCCACCGTTCTCGGGCTCGACCGTGTAGTCTCCGATCCAGTAGTTGCTGTCGCCGACCCTTACGCCACCGTAGCCACTCGGGCCGGAGCCGTCGGGGCCGTTTGCCGAAAAGTACGCATACCAGCGATGACTCCAGATGGCATCACTGCCATACGAGCCGCCGCCGGTCTCCTGGCCTTCGCCTGCGTGGACGGCCTGGAAGTGATCGATGTAACCGTCCGGCTCGTTGAAGTTGCCGTCACCGTCGATGTCGTAACGGTCCCATACATCGAACTGAGCCAGGTAGTCGTTGATCTCGGCCGCTGTCTTGCCCGCCGCGAGCTGTGCGTTGTACCAGGCGTCGATCGAGTCATTGACGAACCACCACGTCGTCTGGCAAACGATCCCGCCGCAGTAATCGCGGCCGTAGTGAGCCGTCCGGTATGGAAGCTGCACCCAGTCCGTGACTTCACCATTAACGGTGTAGCGGTTCGACGACTGTTCAATGTAGAAATTGCGCATCGAGACGGCGCCGGGAGCCTCCGAGAACAGCAGGTTCTCGTAGTACGCCGGCGTGAAGTCGGGTGCCCAGATTGTCGTGTTGTCGACACTGCGGTCGGGCTCGGGAATCTGATTGTGTTGCGGGCCAAGCGCGCCACCCTGGAGTATGCCGTAGGGTGATTCGTTATTGCCGAACTCGCCGATCACTGTCCAGATCGAGTCTTCGCCTTCGCGTTCGAGTTCAACGAACTGCCCCTTGGCAACTTCTGCAACAGGGCCACTCGTCTTGCCGTTCATCCTGGCTTCGAAGGCCCGGAGTTTCAGTGCCTTCTGCTTGTCTCCCAACGGATGGCTGGGGTTGTCTGTGTTTGCGCCGCCCATGGGCAGCTGCTCGGTGCCGTTGGCGGCACCGGCCGCGGCCGGCAGCATCGCCGCCAGCAACATGGGAGCGATTACTGCTCCACACAAATTACGTTTCATGCTTCTTCCCCCGTCTCATAAGTAATGTTTTCGATTATTCAGAGATCCATCTTCTGCGACCCTCGCGGTGCACGGTCCTTCCATGACGCAGTGCTTCTCGGAAATAATTATCGCTGGCGCAATGCCCGGCCTCTTCCGGAGCCGATGCGAATGGTCCGGCCGCGCCGGACCAGAAACTCTCGCGATATTGGCACTGATGCTCTGTTACAGCCGGCCGAAATCAGTCCGGCCGTCGCGCCCGGCAGCCACGACCTGCTGTTCAGTCACGGGATAAACAATGCGCAGCGACACCTGTCGAGCGAGCCCCCTATTGCGGTTTTTTTTCTTATCGCTCGGCGATCACATTACTCCTGCCATTGGGCCCGCTACAAGCGCTTGTTACAGAAGGGCGGATCTAACGAGGCGAAAGCTACAAAAAAAAATAAATCGAGATTATGGTGACAGGCGCTTGCGCAGGCTGTGATACCCGTGCTTTCAGGAGGCCGGCTGGCCGTTCCAGGGCAGACACGAACATCACGCCAAGAGGGGATTACGAAACGAAGAAGATCCCTGGATTACGGCCTGCGGGCCCGCTCGCCGACGGTCGTCGCGGTACTCGCCAACCTGGCCGTGTCCGGGCACGCCCGCGCTGCCGGGTCCTCGTCTGCCTCGGCTTGGCTTCGCGGGGAGGCCGGTGCCGCTGACCGGACCTTGCCGTTCAACCCGATGCCCTTGTCTCCTGCCGGGCCTTTCTGTTCATCCTGGGCGCGGTCGTGCCTAGGCCGCGGCCCGGCCCGCGACGTCTTTGGCTTCTCCGCCGGAGGCCGCAACGACCGGGTTGTCAAAGACCAGGGCGCCATCCTCGAGTGCTGCTTCACGGAACAGGGCCCGATCGTGCGCATAGTTCTGGTGGTTCGTCCACGGATCGTGATCGCCTTGCTTCGGGAACAGGTGCATGACCCGGCGGATGTAGCCGGGCGCAAAGTCATCGATCCACGGCCGCGGCTTCATGTTTCGGTCGGTCGCCAGAAGCCGGGGCGTCACCTGGCGCAATCCCGATTCATCCATGTGATTGATCAGGCGGCAGACATACTCGGCCGTCAGGTCGGCGCGCAGGGTCCACGAGGCGTTGACGTAGCCGAAGGTATTGACGAGATTCGGGACATCCGAATACATCAGCCCCTTGTAGGTCCATGTCGCCGGGAAATCGACCGGTTTGCCGTCGACCGAAAACTGTACACCGCCCAGGACCTGCAGGTTGAGGCCGGTCGCCGTTACAATGATGTCCGCGTCGAGTTCCTGGCCCGACTCGAGCCGCAACCCGCGTTCAGTGAAGGTTTCGATACGGTCGGTCACGACCGAAGCCTTGCCCGAGCGAATCGCGGCAAACAAGTCGCTGTTCGGCACCAGGCAAAGGCGTTCGTCCCAGGGGTTGTAGCTCGGCGTGAAATGCCGCTCGACGTCGAAATCAGGACCGAGTTCATTTCGGACACGTTGCAGCAGTTTCTTTCTGACGAACTCCGGCCTTGTTCGCGTCAGCCGGTAGAGCCACTGCTGCATCCGGGTGTTCTTCCAGCGCGTGATCGCGTAGGCCCAGTGATCGGGCAGGAATGTGCGCAGCCGGTTGGCAATCGCGTCCGTGTCGGGCCGCGAAATCACGTAAGTCGGCGAGCGCTGCAGCATCACGACGCTGCCTGCGTCTTTTGCCATCGAGGGCACCAGCGTCATCGCCGTGGCGCCCGATCCGATGATGACGACGCGCTTATCGTGGTAGTCCAGTCCCTGCGGCCAGTGCTGAGGGTGAACCACGGTCCCCGTGAAGCGTTCAACGCCCTTGAATTCTGGTGTGAAGCCCGCCTCGTAATTGTAGTAGCCGGCACACATCAGAAGGAAGTTGCAGCTGAACTCGATTGCGGCACCGGTATCTTTGCGTACGCCCTGGACAGTCCAGCTTGCGCTGTCCGATGACCAGTGTGCCGACTGTACCTCGATGCCGTTGCGCACATGCGGCAGGATATTGTTCTCGGTCGCAGTTTCCTTTATGTAGTCGAGAATCGATGGTCCATCGGCGATGGCCTTGCTGGCGAGCCAGGGTTTGAAACGATAGCCGAGCGTGTGCATGTCGCTGTCGGAGCGAATGCCCGGATAGCGGAACAGGTCCCAGGTTCCGCCAATCGATTCGCGACTCTCGAGGATTGCATAGGTCTTGCCGGGGCACTCGTGCTGCAGGTGGTAGGCGGCGCCGATTCCCGAGAGGCCTGCGCCGACGATGACGACGTCGAAATGTTCTGCTGCCATGCTCGATTCTCTGCTGCGAGGACTGAAAGTATAAGCGATTGGGCGACCTCGCCGTGCCGGCCGTCGTTGGAAGAGTGGTTCATTGCGTACGTGGCCAGCCGCGCGATGCCGTCCACTGCCGGGGCAGCAGATCAGCGGCGGAAAAACCAGAGGACCAGGCTCAGGACGATACTCAACACGATCATCGTCGTGAACGGGGCAAATATTTTGAAGCCTGGTTTGTCGACAATGATGTCGCCGGGCAGGCGGCCCAGCGGAACCTTCGAGAGCCACGGCCAGAGCACGCCGGCGATGACGATCAACAGTCCGATCCCGACCAGCGCGCGTTGCATGAGGCGATACTAGCCCAAATGCGGCTGCGCGCGACTGCAGCAGACCTTATTTGCGCTTACCCCGGACCCGCCAGCCGGAAGGCACCAGTGGCAGGCGTCGTGCCAGGTTTGGCCCGGTTTTGCGCATCGATTTCACATCGGAAATCGTGTACTCGGCGTTCGGGTCCGCGGCTTGCACGGCAGCGAGCAAATCGGGCGTGCGCCGGCGATCCGCGGTGATGACGAGCATCTCGGCGGGGCGCCCGTTCATTTCACCGCGCAACACCAGTATCTGCTGCGCCGAATTCGCCAGCCGTTCCGAGATCGTGCCGGGTCGCGCATGCGAGATCACCCGGATCAGTTCGCGGCCCATGGCGACCTTGGCCTCGAGCCAGACGCCAAGGTAATTGCCACAGGCAAAACCGCCCGCATAGGCCACCATCAGCGGCCAGGCGTTGACCTGTCGCAGCACCTGGCTGGCCGCGGCGACCCAGATCAGGACCTCGAAGAAGCCGATGGCAGCAGCGAGGGCGGGGTAGCCGCGAAACACGACAATGGTGCGAAAAGTCCCGAGTGACACGTCGATCACCCGCGCCAGGAAGATGGCCGGGGCAAGCAGGAAGGGATATGCGTTGATGAAGTCCATGATGACGGCGTTTCTTGCGGGTGCGCGATGATAAGGGCGAGGCCTCGCCATTGTCGCGCCTCGTGGGGCCGCATGGGGCGCCGGTCACGTCAGTATTGACCGTAACGCGCTGGTACCGGCAAGACGAGGACACCAGCCCGGTCTTCAGCGCCAGCCGGCGATATTCAGCCGTGCGGCAACTATGCCATGCGCGTCCATCGGGACAGGAGTAGGCTCAAACCTGTCCTCCGGAAAAAGCAGGAGTGATCGGCATGAACCAGGTGACGACCCGAATCGATGAAGTCGCTGAGAATCTCTACCGCATCAGCACTGCGATACCACCGGAGATGGCACCCGGTGGATTCACGTTCAATCAGTACTTGTTGATGGATGAGTCGGCGCTGTTGTTTCACACGGGCCAGCGTGGATTTTTCAATGCGGTGAGCAACGCCATTGCCACGGTGTGCCCGCTGGACAAACTTCGCTACATCGCCTTTTGCCATGTCGAGGCGGATGAATGCGGCGCACTCAACCAGTTTCTCAACGCCGCGCCGCAGGCGGAGCCGCTATGCAGCGAGGTGGCCGCGATGACCAGTATGACCGATCTCGCAGACCGGCCGCCGCGGGTGCTTGCCGATGGCGAAACACTGTCGCTGGGTCGTCACGTCGTCCAATGGCTCGATGCGCCACACGTGCCGCATTCCTGGGAGAACGGCTTCCTGTTCGAAAAGACACGGCGGATACTTTTCTGCGGCGACCTGTTCACGCAGGGAGGGTGTGAGCACGCGCCGGTCAGTGATGACGTTCTTGAGTCCAGCGAGCAGATGCGTGCCGCCATGGATTATTTCGCCCATGGCGCGAATACGCGACCGGTGCTGGAACGACTGGCCTCGCTGGAGCCCCGGATACTGGCCTGCATGCACGGCAGCGCCTACGAGGGCGACGGCGGAGCCCAGCTTCTCGCCCTTGCCGACAGGCTGGCCGTTATGTAGTGAGTGGAGCCAGTGGCGCGGGGGGGGCAGTATGGATGCGCGTCAGCTGGCTGTATCCGGGGCCTTGCGCACGGTGAAAATCCCAGCTTCGCGGCGGGATTCTTACCCGCTTCTTTAATCCGCTCCTGGTGCATTTCCCGACCGGGAACCGTGCCTCAGATAAAAGTGAACGGGCGTCACAGTCGCTTGCGAGGCCGTGTCGGCTGACATTACGATTCCTCAAAAAGCAATTGAATGATTATGTGTAATTTATTGTTTTAAAAAAGAAAAGTAGAGTTGGCACGCAGCTTGCTACATCTCCTGTCGAAAACATCGATCTGACGGATCGACACTTATCGGAAAATTGGATCAGGAGTAACAGAGCCATGAATATATTCAAGACAATCAGCACCTGCGCGGCCATCGGTGGCCTTGCGCTGGCCGCCCAGGGCGCCAGTGCCAACACGATCTGCAGTGGTTGCGAAGTACTGGACGGCGAGGCGGGCACCTACATCGGCCTCTACAACCCGGACACGTTCGACAACGGCACGTTCAACCACACCGACATCCAGGCCGACGTCGGCCCGAGCACGGATTTCAATGACTTCCTCGTGTTCGACCTGAGCCCGGCCGGTTCGGGTTCGATCTCGGCCGACTTCACGCGCTTTACGGCCGTTGCCAACTTCATGGGCGCGCTGTGGACGGATGGCGGCAGCACCTGCGACGCGGCAGCCACGCCGCTCCCGGGCGCGTGCTCGGCGATCGTTCCCGGTACCAGGCTCTACCAAGTCAACGCGTCCAACGATCGTTGGGAAATTCTGGCGAACGGACTCGCTGCCGGCCGCTACATCATCCAGGTGACGGGCACGACCCGCGCTTCCGGTCCGAGTTCCTACTCGGGTCAGCTGGCTTTCGTCCCGGAGCCGGGAACGCTCGCACTGTTGAGCCTGGGCTTGTTCGGCGTTGGCCTGAGCCGGCGCAGGAAAGCGTGATTGCCGCTGTCATCCCAACGAGGAACCCCGGCCCTGGTGCCGGGGTTCCCGGCTTCCGATCCGGAGGTCAGGGGCGCTTCCACTGACCGACCGGTGCGTCAGAATGCTTGCAGTGCAGTCGGCTTACGCGGGCCGAAACACAATAAAAAGAACGAAATATGAAGATCAGACAATGGCTGGGTGATGTGCGCGAACGTCTCGCGCCTGAGACCTACGTAAGTGCTTCAGACGTGCCCGAGGAACCCCAGGGTCCGTATCGCGCCAGAGCGCCCCGGGGGCTGGCGGCCGCGACGAACGAAGTCGAAGTACGTGAGCGCGAGATGGTGCGCGGAAAGGTCGAAATCGTCTATGCGATTCGCTGTGCCTGCGGTCGCCGATGGTTTTCTACGGAATTCGAGAGTATCCAGACCTGTCCGAAATGCGCGCGGGCCGTTCTGCTCGAGCAGCCCCGCGAGTCTGCAGCGGCGACCCTGCAATAACGACTCTCCTCGCCGCGAGTCTGATGCCGTGGTATCGCCCCGGACGGCTGCCAGCGATGCGGGAGTCCGCATGGCGGGATAAACTGGTTTGAGTTCGCTACCACTTCAGCTTGATCATCAGGCTGTAGAGGCGCTCGAACACCTTGCCGTACGGAGGGTACAGCAGCGGCAGGGCCGAGTAACGAAACTGCGAGAAGACGGGCCGCATCTTGCTGAATTCGAGGAAACCCTCGTGGCCGTGATAGTGGCCCATGCCGCTGGCGCCAATGCCGCCAAAGGGCAGGTCATGCTGCGCGACATGGAAAGAACACTCGTTGATGCTGACGCCGCCGGACAGTGTGTTCTTCATGACCCTTTCCTGTACGGATTTGTCGTCACTGAACAGGTACAGACCGAGCGGTCGATCATGGCGGTTGATGTAGTCGATGACTTCATCGAGTGTCTTGTAACTGCGCACCGGCAGCAACGGGCCAAAAATCTCCTCTCGCATGATGATCGTGTCGTCGCCGGGATTGAGCACCAGGTGAGGCGGGAAAAGTCGGGTTGCTCTGTCGGGCTGCTTGCCGGGCGCCAGGTTGACCAGCGTAGCGCCCTTCGCTTCGGCGTCGGCCAGCGTCGCGAACAGCCGGTCGAACGAGTCGTCATCGATGATCGAGGTGTACTGGCCGTTGCCGATGTCGGGGTACCGACGGGCGAGTATGTTCTGCGACTCCGCCACGAATGAGTCGACCTGGCCGGCCGGCACAAACGCATAGTCCGGTGCCACACATGTCTGGCCCGCGTTCATGAATTTTGCGAACAGCATCCGGCTGGCCGCGAGCTTGATGTCAAAGTCGCGCGCGACGATCGCCGGTGACTTGCCGCCGAGTTCGAGCGTGACCGGCGTGAGGTTCTCGGCGGCGGCCTTCATGACCGAGCGTCCGGTATCGGCCGAGCCGGTAAAGATCAGGTGATCGAAGGGCAGGCTCGAGAATTCCGAACCCCTTACGCCCGGCAGGATGGCCAGGGTGTCCTCGCCAAACTGCTCGCCGATGAGCTTGTGCAGCAGGGTGCAGAGATTGCTGGAATTGGCTGCCATCTTGACCATGCAGCGATTGCCCGCGGCCATCGCGCTGGCCAGCGGACCCATGACCAGGAACAGGGGATAGTTCCATGGCGCGACGACGCCAACGACGCCCTTGGGTTGCGGGAAGAGGCGGTTCTGAGCGCCGGCAAACCAGATCGACACATCCCGGCTCTGAGGCTTCATCCATTTTTTCAGGTGCTTGCGGCAGTAGCGGAAGCCGTCGATCGAGAGAAACAACTCCAGCAGTTTGCTTTCCTGGATCGCCCGATTGCCGAAATCGCGGGAAATCGCCTCGGCGATCGCCTCCTGGTTCCGCACCAGGATCTGTTCGAGTTTCAGCAGGTTTTCCCGGCGCTCACCGATCTCGGGGTAGGGGTTCCTGAGAAAGGCCGTACGTTGCGCATTGAGCACTCGCTGCGCTTCGGATTGGGTGCTGGCCGGAAATTCGCGTATTTGTGCCGTCTGCGCCATGCCGGTGTCCTCTATTCATCAGGGATTGCGATCTATGATGATCTCACAAATCGGCGTGGCTTCCGTCCGGTGCAACTCCCCGCGGCGTACTCGATTTCTCCCGGCAGGCTTTGCACGGAGCCGCGACGGGCGCGTAATCGTCGATGCTTCTTACATATCGGCGTTTCCTGACTTTCGCTGCCAAGCGCAAGTGATTGATCGAAGTAGATTTCTGGAAACGGGCACGAATCTTGCGTCTTACATAGTGCGTTGGTATGCACAGCACGGGGGTTGGCCATGAAACGTAGAAAGACAAGCGCCCAATTGTCGATGTTGCTTTTCTCGCTGCTGCTCTCCGGCGGGCTGCAGGCGGCCGTCATGACGGTCGACGTATTCGCGCTGCAAAACAGCTCCTCGGGCGGTACGCCGCTCGCGAGTGTCAGTCTGACGGCCGGAGACCGGTTTGCCGTGTCGGTGGATTCGGGTGACCTCTGGAGTGCCGGTGCGTTGCCGCGATGGTCGAACGCCGATGGGCTCATAGTCGACCTTTTCGCCACCGGCTCGGATGAGTCCGGGCAGCCCGAGGGCACACGGATCGGGGCGCCCTTTGCGCCGTGGACGCAGAATGGATTCACGGCTCCGTTTGGCGCGCTGGTCGGTCGGATCGCTGATGTCTACCTGCTGCTGGGTACCAGTTTTTCCGGCGCGGCGCCGGCAACGGGCACGCTCGAGCTTTTCTACTGGGATTCAAACAACAGCGATAATCAGGACTCGGTGCGGGTGATGCTCACCTACGATTCGGACCCGCCTGTCCAGACGCCGGAGCCGGGCACACTGGCGCTGTTCGGCCTGGGGCTTTTGGGTCTGTCCCTGACCCGGCGTCGAAGGCTGCGCTGATTGCGAATCGTTGGATGGCTGAGCGCGGTTCCGACGTCCCGCCGTCATGCGCAGGCTTCGGGATTCTCATCGGTGGGCCCTTATGTTGAATTCGTATTGCGGCCCGGTTCACGCTGTGTTTGAGTTGCTGCCTCGTTTGCAATTCGCATTTGCAACTGAACCGGCCCGCCCGGTGCGTTGCGCCACGAATTGCTGAGTCATCGACCCAGCTGCGCGGCGCGTCGAGCGGTGCCACCAACCGAGAAGCCCCGGCCATGCCGGGGCTTTCTTTTGCACCGGACTTACGCCGTGCCCGGCTATGGCGACAGGGACTGCGCACGGAGGCCGGCCGTGCGGAAGGACCCGTGGATCCTCCTCTTGCATTCGCGGCAGGGGCGGGCGGAACATGGGTCGAGGTTCCGTGGAGCACGCTCTTGGTCGGGGAACTGCGCGACATACGCGACTTCCTGGCGCGATGCCAGCCTTTCGCCTTGCTGCCGCCGGCAACACTCGATGAATTGCCGGGTCGATTTACCGTGCGGTACCTGCGTCGCGGTACGCGCTTTCCGCCGGATGACGAGGACCCGCGGGCATTTTATCTGCTGCGCAAGGGCGCGGTGGAGATACGCGCCGAGTCGGGCGTACTGATCGCGAGACTGGCGGAGGGCGAGCACTGCGACGAAGCGGCCGAGGCGGCGGTCAGGGATGCCCGCTGCAGTGGCGTGGCGATCGAGGACACACTGCTCTACGTTCTGCCCGCCGATGAGCTGGACGCGCTGCGCGAGGCGGACGCACGATTCAACGCGAGTTTCGAACAAACGCTAAAGGGCCGCCTGCAGGGTGCACGCGACGCGATCCTCGCTGCGCCGCCCGTTGGCGGCAACCTGCTTCGGCTCGCGGTGGGCGATCTTCTGGCCCGCGATCCGGTCACTGCGCGTGCGGAAATGAGCGTCTGCGATGCGGCCGGTCTGATGACCCGTGAGCGTGTCTCGGCGCTGATGGTCGTCGAGGGGGGAAATCTCAGGGGTATCGTAACCGACCGTGATCTCAGATCGCGTTTCGTCGCAGCGGCCGCCGACCCGGCAACGCCCCTGGGCCGGATCATGACCGCGGCGCCGGTCACGATCTCACGCGAGGCTTCGGCGTTCGATGCACTTCTGAAAATGACGGAGCATCGTGTGCATCATCTGCCGGTCGTGCACGACGATCGTCTCTGCGGGCTCGTCTCAACGCACGATCTGTTGCGCGTGCAGAGCAGCAATCCCCTGCACGTGGCGGATCGCATTCGACGTGCTTCGTCGGTCTCGGCCCTCGGTTCCGACTGTGAGCAGATGCGTGAACTGCACCTGCAGTTGATGGCCGCGCACGCCACCGCGAGGCAGCTCGGCCACGCGATCACAGCCGTAGCCGATGCAGCTACCCGGCGGCTGATCGAACTGGCGATTGATCGACAGGGGTCACCGCCAGTCCCGTTCGCATGGATAGCCACGGGATCGCAGGGGCGCGGCGAGCTCGGTGTGGGTTCGGATCAGGACAATTCAATGATCCTCGACGATGCCTACGAGGAGGCCACGCAGGGTGTCTATTTCGATGAGCTGGCCCGGTTCGTCAATTCAGGTCTCGCGACTTGCGGTTTTCGCTTGTGTCCTGGCGAAGTGATGGCATCGAATCCACGCTGGCGTCAGCCGGTAAGCCGCTGGCACGAGTACCTGCGCAGCTGGGTTGATCATGCCGATCACACGTCCGCGACGCTGGTCGCGAACTTCTTCGACATGCGGACGGTCTGGGGTGAGGACTCACTGCGCGATGCCCTGATGAGATCTGAACTCCCGCGTTGCGCGGACAACGAATCGTTTCTCGCCCACCTCGCGGGCCATGCACTCGGTGCCCGTCCCCCACTGGGCTTCTTCAGGCGCTTCGTGCTGACTCACGATGAACAGCAGGAGGGAACCGTTGATCTCAAGGTGCAGGGCCTGATCCCGATCGTGGACCTGGCGAGGTTCTACGCGCTGCGTTCCGCCGCGGCCATGGTCGAGACAGAAGACCGCCTGCACGCGGCAGTATCGTCCGGGCTACTGAGCGAGGACGGTGCCGACAACCTGCGCGTGGCGTTCGAGTTCATCGGCACTTTGCGCGCTTTGCACCAGGCCGATTGCCTGCGGCGCAATGAGGCCGTTGACAATCGCGTGGCCCCAGCCGCGCTGATCGACCTGGAGCGAAGGCACCTCAAGGACGCGTTCGCGGCTGTCACCACGGTACAGGAATCCCTCCGGGCCGCTTACCACGGCCGATTGCCACTGTGAACAGCGCATTGTGGTGGCTCATGAGGCTGCGCCGCGGCCGCCTCGCAAGATCGGCCGGGCCCGGCGCGCTGCGGGACTTCTATGATGCGCCTGTTCCGCCCGGAAAGACCGACTGGCGACGCACTTCGTTCCTGGCCGTCGACCTTGAGACGACCGGACGCGACCCGGGTCACGATCAGATCGTCAGCGCCGGTTGGGTCCGGCTCCAGAACCAGGCCATCGTGCTCGGTTCGGCCGATCATCGCATCCTCCGGACGTCGATTCCGATGCCCGAGCCGAGCGCGGTACTGCATGCGATCACGGACGATGAGTCGGCGCGCGGGGAGACGCTGCCCGCGATGCTGGCCGCGCTGCTCGGCGCATTGAAAGGTTGCGTGCTGATCGCCCACTACGCCGCAACCGAAATCGGCTTTCTTGACGCCGCCTGCAAGCACGTTTTCGGCACGGGCCTGTCGGTACCCACTGTCGACACGCTGGTGCTGGCGCGCCAGTCCTATGCAAGACGCGTCAAGGCGGCGCCTGCCGGGGCGCTGCGACTCGGGGCGCTGCGGGAGCAGTACAACCTGCCACCTCACGCGGTACATGACGCCCTGGGCGACGCGATTGCGACGGCTGAACTGTTTCTTGCGCAGATGGCCGATCGAAGCGGCTCGGCCCGGGTGCCGCTTCAGTCAATCGTCGCCCGAGACTGAAGGCGTCAGGTCCGCTTGCTGCCCTCGACCTTGACGACCAGGAAGGTCTTGCATCGCGGGCAGGTCGCGGTTTCAACTTCCTGCAGTTCAAACCAGCGCCGGCCGCATTCACAGCGCACCTGCAGCAGCCACTGAGCCTTTGCGTGGCCGAGCGGGCGCTCGGTCACCTCGATGCCATCGGGCAGCCGCTTGATGGCTGGCAGCTCATAGCCCGGGTCGTCGTCATCCAGGTCATCGGCCAGGGCATCGGCAAACGTATGGAGATCCGTCAGTTGCACGACCTCGTCGGAATCGTCGATCGACTCCTGCAGGACGGTCTCCGACTTCTCTTCTGACTTCGCTTCGTCTGGATCCGTCAACTTGCGGCCTTCCATTGTCGCCTCCCGGGTGCCGGGTCATTACGGTAAGGTCGGGTGCATACTAGCCCGATGGATCGAAATCTACGAATCGAGGGGTATTTTGCGTGATCATCGATGCCTGGAGTCAGCATCCTACCGCACGCCATCTCGCACACCCGATGTTCGAATCGTTGCGGCGATGGACGAAGTCTGAGCAAATCGCCGGCGCACCGGCAGCGCAATGGCCGGTTGCGGTCACACTCGCGGCGATGGACGCCGGCGGCATCGACCGCAGTCTGATCAGTGCCTGGGTGGGCCCGGGGGTGACACTGATCTCCAACGACGAAGTCGCCGGGTTTGTTGCTGCGGCGCCGGATCGTCTGATCGGCGTCGGATCCGTGGATATATCCCGGCCGCGCGAAGCGGTGCGTGAGATTCGTCGCTGCATTTGCGAACTCGGCTTTCGCGCCATTCGCGTCCTGCCCTGGCTGTGGGCGCTGCCGCCCACGCATGCGCGTTTTTATCCGGTCTTCAGCGAGTGCTGCGAACTCGAGGTGCCGTTCTGTACTCAGGTCGGCCACACTGGGCCGCTGATGCCCTCCGAGCCGGGACGGCCGATTCCTTATATCGACCAGGTAGCGCTCGACTTTCCGGATTTGTCGATTGTTTGCGGTCATATCGGCTATCCATGGGCCGCCGAGATGATTGCGGTCGCAACAAAACATCGCAACGTCTACATCGATACCTCTGCCTACACCGTGCAGCGCTATCCGGCGGAACTGGTGGCCTATCTCCGAGGGCACGGCCGCGAGAAGGTGATGTTCGGCTCGAACTGGCCAATGATCGCGCCGCAAAAGGCGCTCGATTCGCTCGAAACGCTCGCACTGGCCCCGGCGGTGCAGGATGCCTTTCTTTCCGGCAACGCGATGCGCGTGTTCGGCTTGTGCCCGTAGCATTTGTCCGTGCCGGTCATGACTGCTCTCATGCAAGCCGTGCGCGACGGCGCCTTCGGCCGCTGCGCGAGCCTTCCCTCAATCCCTTGCGAATCAGTATGACGACGGCCAGGGTCAGCAGCGCAATCGCCGCGAGGATCGCGAGCAGCGCCAGGGGGCTGTAGATTCTCGGCGGGTCGCCGGCGTCTGGCTCGGGTACGCTGGGCACGGAGCCTCCCCCAAGCGGATCTTTAACCTGCAGCCTGCCGGCGTCGGTCAGGCCATTGGCGGCGTAGAGCTGCACGATGTCCTGTGCCCCGGCCGACTGAGCCTGCGTTGTCGCCGCCGTCGTAAGCAGGGCCATCGCAGCAATGCCGACGATGATGAGCAACCCCTTCATGATCGTCCCCTGTTTCCTTATTCTGACCGCGGTTTTCCAACCGCGTCAGGCAAGAGTAGGCCAGTCGCGCCCTGCAGGGCAAATACGAGGCGACATAAGATCCGCCGCAGTACCCCCCGCGGCGGACCTGCGCGGATGGCGACCTACTGTATCTGGCCCCGGATCTCGCCGAGCGTGAAGTCACCCGGACCCGTGTCTGGCGGATCGATGCCATCGTTGGTATGGACGTTGACGTATGTGTTTCCGGCGCGGATTTCCTCGATCAGGTCGCTAAGACTCGAGCCCAGCAGCGGGCCGATCAGGTCGCCCGCATCGATCACGCCCTCCGCAAGCGTGCCGGAATAGGGGTAGAGCCAGGCCTTTGCTTTTCCACGCGGGAACAATCTCGCGACCAGTGGCCCGTTGGCGCTGTCCGGTCCCAGGTGCAGGTCTGCCGCAACCACGTTGGACAGGTTTTTGACGTCCAGCTTGTAGGTCAGCTTGCTGCCGTCATCGCTGATGGTCAGCGAGAGGGTGCCCGAGGCCGGCGTGGTGTTGGGTTCGGGCAAATGGGCCGCACCGCTTAATTCGGCGCTGAAGGTCGACTTGGCCTGGATGGCTGGCGCGGAGACGGCCAGAACAATGGCTGCCAGTGGCAGCAGGGCGCGTCTTAGAATGGACATCATCACTCCTGGTCTCGAGATACAAAACCCGTCGGGCGTTGCCGGTTCGGCGGGCGCTGTTAATCAAATAGGCTCAGGGAGCCCTCAAGTGAATACGTAGTTTCGGAAGTCGGGTAGCGCCGCGCTGGCCGGGGTAGCCCGGCCAGTGTCGTTCAGGCTTTGAATTGCCGCCGTATCTGCTCGACTTCACCGCGCCACCGGGCGACCAGCGGATCGGACTCGGGATCAAAGCCACGATCTTTCAGCCGGCGCTTGCGTATGGCCAGTTCGTTCTGTGCATTGACCAGTGCCGCCGAGACCTTGCGTTCCTGCCGGTCGATCCGGCGTGTGCGGTAACGCGTGTCCGCGACGACTTTTTCGTATTCCTCAGCCGTGACGCTGCGGCCGATTTCATCGGCAAGCTCTTCGCGAATGACGGTGCGTTCCCATTGCCCGCTGCGGCGAATAATCAGTGCGAGGAGCACCGCAAAAGGCAGGAAAATAATCAGGTTGGAAATGCTCGCCGAGACCATTGCCTCGAGGAGGCCGAGGTCGGGCGGCGCCTGCGCCTCGGTGGGCGGCGCCTCGCCTGCCCGCGAGGCGGCCAGCGCCATGAACAGGGGCAGGGAATTGTTCCAGGCGTGGGCAATGACGGCCAGTGAAAATCCGCAGAGCGGGGCGATATAACGCAGCCAGCGTCGGCTCGTTGCCCTCGCAAGTCCGAGGGACGCGCCGAAAATGCCGGAAAAAAGCGCGTGACCCGCCAGTCCCAGCCAGGCGTAGCGCGCGCCGAGCTGAAAGCCAAAGGGTGCTGAACCAAACTGGACGAAATTCTGCTGCACGTACAGAGCGGATTCGAACCAGTTGAAACCGACGCCGACCAGTGCGCCATAGATGAAACCATCGCGGACGTTATCGAATTCCGCCCGCATCAGCCAGAAAAGCAGGACAATGCCGATGCCCTTGGTGGTTTCCTCGATGATCGGCCCGGCCAGCGGCGCGCCAATCATGATCGCGCCGTCCGGGCCAAGCACTTCCTTCAACGCGACGTTCTGTTCCAGCCATTGTCCGACCAGGAACATGATCGTCGTGTTCATCGGCAGCGCCACCGAGGTCGCAATCAGTCCTCCCCAGAGGAAAGCGGCCGCAAACAGCCACACTGATTCGCGCTCGCGCCGATCGAGGAACCACAGGATCGCGACCGGAATGACGCTGAGCACAGAGGACACGGCCAGTGCCTGAAAGAATACCTTCGTGGCCTCGCTGCCGAGCCCGCCAACGACCATCGTAATGATCAGTGCGGCGAGCAGGAGCAAGATGCACAGGCCGACCGCCGTGATACGTGCAACGCGTGGTTTTCTGAGCGGCGAGGCGAGGGCGTGGCCGATCGTATCTGGCATGGGGATGAGTCCGCTCTTCAATGCAATGGGCGAATTCTAAAACACGAACGCAGCCGCGGTGCCGGCGATCACAATGGCGCCGGTTGCGGCGAGGATCGGCCCACGAATGGCCGGCGAGCCGAGCACGAGCACCATCCCGGCCTTGACCACCGTATTCGACAGGACCGCAATCAGGATGGCGTTGGTCGCGATCGCCGGGTCGCCGCTTTTCGCGTACTGGGCCATCGACAGCGTGATTGCGTCGACGTCGGTCGTGCCGGAAAGGGCGGCGACGAAATACATTCCGCTATCGGGCGCATATTGTTCCGCGAGCTTGACGACCAGCAGGATCAGCGCGAAAAGCGCCGCAAACTTGGCGGCCGAGCGGAGGCTGAACGGGTTCTTCAGGTGCACGTCGTCGCTTTGGCCGGCGGCAGCCGACGTGCTGCGATAGTAGGCGGTGAAGGCGATCGCGACGATGCCCATCGTCACCAGGGGCGCCAGGACTCCGTTGAGCAGCGCCCCATTGACAACCAGTACCTCGATCAGCACGCGGGCGAACATCACGGTCCACGCCAGGAGGATGCCGCCGGCCAGCACGCTGGATGCACGTGCGTACTCGAGCTGTCGGCTCTGCCGGGCGAAGGTCAGCGTGACGGCCGTCGATGAAACGAGCCCGCCGGTGAGCCCCGTCAGCAGGATGCCGCGACTGGTCCCGAGCAGGCGGGTGGCAACGTAGCCGACCAGTGACAGCCCTGAGATCAACAGGACGAGCAGCCACAGCGATCGGGGATTGAGCGCGCCCCAGGGGTCGACGGCCCGGTCGGGCAGCAGCGGCAGGATGATGAAGGTCGCGATCAGCAGTCGCAGTCCGGCGTAGATGTCCTCGCGATCCAGCTTTTCGACGATGCCGTGCAGGGGTTGCTTGTAAGCGAGTGTCGCCGCGACAACAACGCCGATCGCGACGGCGATCTCACGATAGCCGAGGGTTGTCATCACGCCGAGCAGGAAAGTCAGGACCGCGGCAATTTCAGTTGTCAGTCCGAGCGATTGCGGGCGCGCCCGGACGCTGAGCGCGTAGCCGGTGACCACCAGAGCCCCCGCGGCGAGCAGTGTCGCTGCGATGATCCAGGGTGAGTTCAACTCCACGGAGAGCCAGCCCGCGACGGCACCGAGCAGGGCGAGTAGCGCGAACGTGCGCAGGCCGCCAATGGCGACGGTGCCGCTCGCGCGCCGGTGGCGTTCGCGCTCGATACCGATCAGCGTGCCGATCAGCAAGGCCGTGGCGAAGTTCCACGCGGCATCGAGATCGAAATCAAGACTCATGGCACTATCACGCCCCGCGAGGCACAAAGGCACTCAAGACGCCCTGCATGGGCGGAGCGATGACCCGGATCCGGGTCAGGGTCAGTCCGGGGCTGTCGTGTAGAGATTGATGACCTGGTCAAGGGCATACTGGCAGACCCTGCAGAAAGGTACTTCGTCGCGCGTGAACATGACGCAATCGAGTTGCGGGCGATAGAAAGCTTCGGCGTCATAGTTGGCGCCCTGGAAAGCGCCCACCTTGCCCGCTTCCGGCGAGCGCGCAAGTAACGCCGTGGTGAAAGCCTGTTCTTCGCGGAACAACGCGTTCATCTCACTCTCCGGTCGATTGGCTGCCCTTATCTGCTTGCGTCGTGCCTGGAAGTCGCGTTGATGCTCCTCGAACAGCTGTTTGGGCCAGGTGGTTGGCACGCTGGTGCCGGCGGTAATGAGGTGTTGCCACTTGACGCGGTCGGGGGTCTTCAGGGCCGTGACGTTTGGCTCCCATGGCTCGATTACGACCTGTGCCGGTTCGTAGGCGACCGGCGAGGTGTAGTACTCGTCAGCCAGCGCGGCAAAGTGATGCCCCAGTTCATGAACAAACACGTACGGTGCCCATTCACTTCCCGCGGCAACGGTCGCAAACGCATTGTGTATGCCGCCACCACCATAGGTGTCGTTGTTCGCCAGGATGACCAGGAACTCGTAGGGAGCCCAGGCGGCCAGGTCTCTCAGCGCCTTGTTATCGAACGTCAGGATATAGCGCTCGGATCCGAAAGCATCGTAGGTCGCACCGACCGGGCTGCGCCGGTGCTGCCCGGTCGATGGCCGTGAAATGCCGCTGCTCATGGCCGGCGGGCAAAGGGCCCAGACATTAATGTCGTTACGGCGCGATTTGAACGGTTCCTTCTCGAACAAGGCCGCGGTCAGTTCTCGGGCCTGCGGCTCAAACCGCCCCGCGCACTCAGGCTGCATGTATCCGTCACCGATCAGAAGCAGATCGAGTTTCCGCTCCGGCGGGCCACTGTTCTGTATCGCAATCAATTGCGGCCGCGGCGGTGCTGAGTCATCGACAAACATGCCGGCTGGATCGATCGCTATCGACCAGACGGTATCGAAGGACTGCCCCTCGTTGCGTCGCAATACACTCAATTGCGCAGCAACCGCGGGCGTGGGAAATCGCAGCGATTCATGAAAGCTGCGATGGGACTCCGTCGCCTCCCGCGTCAGCACCCACTCGGCAAAAATCGACGAGAAGCCTCTCGTGTACAGCAGGTGACCGGCGTTGTCGCGAAGCTCAAATCGATAATTGCCGGATAGCGGATCGTCACTGACCTGGCTCGGGTGGCCCGGAAACGGCAGTGGCTCGATGACAATTTCATCAAGCGAAAAGACTTCCAGGCCCTGCCCGCCGGTATGGACGTAATCAACGCGCATTGTGCCGGGCGGTTCGGCCGCGACGGCTGTCGCAAAGAGGCCGGGTGTCGTTGACAGAAGTACCAGCGCGCGAAGCAGGCAGGTGTACACGACTAGGTCCTTCTCTTCTTTTTTGCCGATGATTTTTTGCGGCCCTGCGTTACCTTCGTTGCCTTCTTCGTTTTCTTCGCCTTCTTCGGCGTCTTCTTCCTGGCCGTCGTTTTCTTTGTCTTGCGCCTGGCGGTCTTTCGAGCCAGCGCCTTCTGCTCGCTTGCCTGGATCAGCGCTTCGACCTGTCGCAACTGAGTGACGAACAACTGCGCGACTCTGGAGAGCGAGCGTTTGCGCGGATAGAACAGCCCGTAGCTGAGGTGCAGCCAGGGGGCATCGAACGGTACCAGGGCGACCTTGTTGGTGCGAAGCTCCGCTTCGATGGCGGCCAGCGGTGCCAGTCCGACCGCATCGCCGGCCATCACGGCGCTCTTGACTGCAGAGAAGCTGTTCAACATGAGGTTGGGCGACAAATCGCCGGTCTCCCGGTCAATCCTCGCCTGTGGCATCGGCTTCTCGAAGTGCACGGCAATGCGTTGTGGCAGGCGGGGGCCGGCCAGAGGGAAGACCAGGATCGTATTGAGCGATACGGAAGGACTCGCGGTCAGCGGATGACCCGGTCGGGTGAAAAAGAAGATGCGATGCTCGGCGACCGGCTCGATCGCGACCCGGGCGGTCTGCCGTTCCGCACTGGTCGTATCGGCGATCGCGAATTCAAGCCGTCCGGCGATCACGGCCTTTACGAGATCTTCGAAATCGCCGACCGAGGCATCAACGCGCAGACGCGAGTTGGCCGTGGCCATGCGACCAAGTGCCGTGCCGAGTGGCAACTCGGCTGCGAGCATGTCAGTGCCGAATACGAGTTCAGGTGCCTGCAGGCCCGCCAGCTCCTCGAGGTCGCGGGTCAGGTCACGAGCCTGAGAAAAGATGCGACTGGCATGCTCCATCATCAGTTTGCTGGCTTCGCCGGGCTTAAGGGCCCGGGTTGCCGAATCGATCAGTTTCACGCCAAAGAGGCTCTCAAGCGATTCGGCACGCTTCTTGATCGTTTCCTGGGTCAGGCCCACCATCCTGGCGGCCCTGGCGATTTCTCCCGCCGGCGTCGGCAGCATGCCGACGAGGTCCAGCAGGCCCGGGGGTTTTTTCTTGGCCATGAGAGTGAAACTAGCAGAGCTTGGGGCTGCTGCACAGAGCGCAACGCCATCGGCCGGTTCGGCATTCATTCGGTATGATGACCGCATGACGAATGGCGTGCTGTCGCGACGAGACATCGAGTTCCTGCTCTATGAGTGGCTTGGGATCGAGGCCCTGTGTGATCGCGAGCGATTTGCCGACCATTCGCGCGAGACTTTCGACTCTGCACTCGAGACGGCGGAGCGCATTGCGCGCGACCTGTTCCTGCCTCATCGCCGCAAGGCTGATCGCGAAGAACCGCGATTCGATGGCGAGCGAGTCCACCTGGTCCCCGAGGTCAAGCCGGCCGTTGATGCCTTTGCGCAGGCCGGGTTGCTCGCCGCTGCACAGGAATACGAGTTTGGCGGAATGCAGCTGCCGACCGTCGTCGACAAAGCCTGCTTTGCCTGGTTTCTCGGCGCCAATGTCGCGACGGCCAGCTACCCGCTGCTCAGCATCGGCAACGCGAACCTGCTGCTCGCATACGGGTCCGCAACACAGATTGAGGCTTTTGCCCGCCCGGTGCTGGCCGGCCGATTCACCGGCACGATGTGCCTGTCCGAGCCGCAGGCGGGCTCCTCGCTGGCGGATGTATTGACCCGCGCGGACCCCGATGGCGACTCGCCGCTCGGTCCGCAATACCGGCTCACTGGCAACAAGATGTGGATCTCGGGCGGCGATCATGAACTTTCGGAGAACATCATCCACCTCGTATTGGCGCGGATCGCTGGCGCACCGGCCGGGGTCAAGGGGATTTCCTTGTTCGTCGTGCCGAAGTTCCTGGTCGATGCGGCGGGTGAGCGGGGCGAGCGCAATGACGTGACCCTGGCCGGTTTGAATCACAAGATGGGTTACCGCGGCACTGTCAATACGATGCTGAACTTCGGCGAAGGGCGTTACCAGCCACTGGGACGATCCGGCGCCGTGGGTTACCTGGTCGGTGAGCCGAACCAGGGGTTGGCGTGCATGTTTCACATGATGAACGAAGCACGTATCGGGGTCGGGCTGGGCGCGGTGGCGCTGGGCTATGCCGGCTATCTCGAGTCGCTGGAATATGCACGCAACCGGCCACAGGGGCGACCGCTGAACAACAAGGACCCGGCGACCGCACAAGTGCCGATCATCGAGCATCCGGATGTTCGTCGCATGTTGCTGGCGCAAAAAGCGTACGTCGAGGGCGGGCTCGCTCTCAGCCTTTACTGCGCGCGCCTCGTCGACGAGCAGGCGACCGCAGCCACCGCCGAGCAGCGCGACGAAGCCGGCATGTTGCTCGATATCCTGACCCCGATGGCAAAGTCATGGCCATCACAATGGTGCCTGAATGCCAATGACCTCGCGATCCAGGTGCACGGCGGCTGCGGCTACACGCGCGATTTCCCGGTTGAGCAACTCTATCGGGACAACCGCCTGAACCCGATTCACGAAGGCACGCACGGCATCCAGGCCCTGGACCTGCTCGGACGCAAGGTCGGACTGGCCGGCGGTCGGGGCCTGGTGCTTGTCGGGCGGGCGATGCAGGCGACCGCTGGACGTGCGCGCGCCTGCGGTGATGAACAACTGACGTCGCACGCCGATGCACTCGAGTTGGCCGCGCAGCGTCTTTTGACAGTGACCCGTGGGCTGCAGAGCGCCGAGGACCCGATGCGGGCGCTGGCCAACGCGACCGTCTATCTCGAGGCGTTCGGCCACCTCGTGGTCGCCTGGCTGTGGCTGGACCAGGCCTGCGTCGCACATCAGAAGGCGGGTGATTTCTACGCCGGGAAGCGGCAGGCTGCGGCATTCTTTTTCCGTTGGGAGTTGCCACGTATCGCGCCAGCGCTGGACCTGCTCGAGCGTCTCGATGATACGGCACTGGCGATGCGCGATGAGTGGTTCTGAGCTTATGTCCTTGACCCCTCGCACGATATTCATCACCGGCGCCTCCTCCGGAATCGGAGCCGGACTGGCCCTCGAGTTTGCCCGGCGTGGCTATGCGATTGCGCTGGCCGCGCGACGAGTCGAGCGGCTCGAGGAACTTGCGAAGAAACTGCAGGCATGCGGTGCTTCCCGCGTGCTGCCGGTAGCTCTCGACGTCACGGACTTCGAGCGTATCGGCGGTGCGCTGCGAGGTGCCGCGGAGCAGCTCGGTCGTATCGATACGCTGGTCGTCAATGCCGGGGTCGGCTCCTCGACACCGATTGGACGCGACCAGCTCGACAAAGTCATTCGCACAATCGATACCAACCTGACCGGTGCGATTGCGACCATTGAGGCTGGCCTGCCGCTGCTGCGGGCCCAGGGTGGCGGTCAGATCGTCGGCATCACCTCGATCGCCGGCGCGCGCGGGCTGCCTTCAATGGGTGCATATTGCGCGGCCAAGGCCGGCCTGCACCGTTATATTCAATCGCTGCGTGCCGAGGTCAGACACGAGCCCATCACCGTCACCGAACTCTCACCCGGTTACATCGATACGGACCTGAATCGCGACGTGCGCAGTCGGCCTTTCCTGATACCGCTGGAGAAGGGCGCAGCGATCATGGCGCGAATGATCGAGCGCGAGGTGGGTTTCCGGTTCGTGCCAGTCATGCCATGGAGCCTGATCGCACCGGTGCTCAAGTTGCTGCCGACGGCTTTGCTTGCGCCAGGGCCGCGTAAGAGTGCAGGCGGGTAAGGGAGGCGGAATGCCCGGGAAATTCACAGGCACCCGACCCGTCGCGCCCGAGCACGCCATCGGGAAGGGGCGCCTCGAGGCATGGATGGCGGCCAATGTCGGCGATTTCTCCGGCCCACTGGAAATCACCCAGTTCAAAGGTGGCCAGTCGAATCCGACGTACCTGCTGCAGGCCGGGGAAAGGCGCTGGGTATTGCGGCGCAAACCGCCGGGTCGTTTGCTCGCCTCTGCGCACGCGGTCGACCGTGAATACAAGGTTCTGCAGGCGCTCGAGCGAACCGAGGTGCCGGTGCCTAAGGTCCATGCGATTTGCGAGGACGAGGCGGTAGCAGGGACGGCCTTCTACGTCATGGATTTTGTCGAGGGGCGCATATTCTGGGATCCGCGCCTGCCGGATGTCGCGGTGCCGGAGCGCGGGCTGATTTTCGAGGAAATGAACCGAGTCATCGCGGCCTTGCACGGACTCGATCCGGCAGTGGTCGGGCTGGATGATTTCGGTCGGCATGGCGGCTATGTCGAACGACAGATCTCGCGCTGGAGCCGGCAGTATCGGGCCGCGGAAACCGAGACCATCGCTGCGATGGATCGAATGATTGACTGGCTGCCCGCAAACCTGCCCGGCGCAGATGAGACACGGATCGTTCACGGCGATTTCCGGATCGACAACCTGGTATTTGATCCCGTCGAGCCGCGTATTCTCGCGGTGCTCGACTGGGAACTGTCGACTCTCGGACATCCGCTGGCGGACTTCGCTTACCATTGCATGGCCTGGCGCATTCCACCGGGGACATTTCGCGGCCTGGCGGGTGCGGATTTTGCCGCTCTCGGAATTCCGACGGAACACGCCTACGTCAGGGATTACTTGCGTCGCAGTGGTCGGGACGAACTACCCGCCGCACAATGGCAGTATTACATGGCTTACAACCTGTTCCGGCTGGCCGCGATATTGCAGGGCGTCTACGCGCGCGCACTGCAGGGCAACGCGGCGAGTGCAGATGCACTCGAGACCGGCAGCCGTGCGCGCCAACTCGCAGAAGCGGCCTGGTGCGAAGTCGAGCGGCTGCAGACTGCCTGAGGAGACGACGATGGATTTTTCCACTTCGGACAAGGTGAAGGATCTGCAGCAGCGCCTGCTGGCCTTCATGGATGAGCATGTGTATCCGGCTGAACCCCGGTTCTTCGGTGAATTAAAGGCCAACCGTGAGAAGGGCAACGCCTGGATACCCACGACGATCGTCGAAGAACTCAAGCTCAAAGCCAAGGCGGCCGGGCTGTGGAACCTGTGGCTGCCGGAGTCCGAATACGGCGCGGGACTGACCAACGCCGAGTATGCGCCGCTGTGCGAGATCATGGGGCGCTCTCACATCGCGCCGGAAACCTTCAACTGCTCGGCGCCTGATACCGGCAACATGGAGGTGCTGGTGCGTTACGGCAGCGAGGAGCAGAAGAAGCATTGGCTTCTGCCCTTGCTGGCCGGTGAAATTCGCTCCGGTTTTGCAATGACTGAGCCGGCCGTGGCATCTTCCGATGCAACCAACATCGAAGCGCGTATCGAGCGCGACGGCGACGAGTACGTCATCAACGGCCGTAAGTGGTGGACCTCCGGTGCCGGGGATCCTCGCTGCAGGATTCTGATCTTCATGGGCAAGACCGACCCGGACAATGCCAGCCGGCATCGCCAGCAGTCGATGATCCTCGTGCCGATGGATGCGCCCGGGGTCAAGGTGCTGCGCCAGGTGCCGGTGTTCGGATACGACGATGCACCGCACGGGCACTCCGAAGTGGACTTCAAGGACGTGCGCGTGCCCGCAACGAATATCCTGCTTGGCGAGGGCCGCGGCTTTGAAATTGCACAAGGGCGCCTCGGTCCGGGGCGTATCCATCACTGCATGCGCATCATTGGTCTCGCTGAGCGCGCCCTCGAGTCGATGTGTGACCGTGCGTTGTCGCGGGTGGCGTTCCATCGGCCACTTGCCGACCAGGGCGTGTGGCGCGAACGCATCGCCAACGCACGCATCATGATCGACCAGGCACGCCTGCTCGTCATGTACGCGGCCTGGAAAATGGACGTGGCCGGGAACAAGGCAGCGCAGAAGGAAATTGCGATGATCAAGGTCGTGGCGCCCAACGTCGGCTGCCAGGTGCTCGACACGGCGATCCAGCTGTTTGGTGGCGCGGGTGTGTCAGATGACCATGGCCTGGCCTGGGCTTACGCAAACACGCGCACGCTGCGCATTGCCGACGGTCCGGACGAAGTCCATCGAAACCAGGTCGCAAAGTTTGAGCTTGGCCTGCGTAAGCCGGGCTGAGGAACTCGCCGATGGATCCGAACGGTACGGTCGCGCTGGTGACGGGTGCGGGGCGTGGCATTGGCCGCGCGATCTGCCGCGAACTGGCGCGTCGTGGCGCGCTCGCTGTGGCCGTTGCGGACCTTGACGGGACTGCCGCGCAGCAACTCGCCGCGGAACTCGGCGGTCTCGGCATCGCCTGCGATGTATCCGACGAATCAGCCGTGCAACAAATGGTGGATACCGTTTTGCAGCGCTATGGTCACATCGACCTGCTGGTCTCGAATGCCGGATTCGGCAGCACCGAACTCGACCTAAGGGACGCACTCGCCGCGAGCAACGAGACCTGGCAGCGAATGTGGGACGTCCACGTCATGGCGCATGTCTACGCCTGCCGGGCGGTCTTGCCGGGAATGCTGGCGCGCGAAACCGGTTGCCTGGTCAATGTGGCTTCTGCGGCGGGACTGTTGAGCCAGGTCGGAGACGCACCCTACAGCGCGACCAAGCATGCGGCGGTCGCGCTGGCCGAATCGCTGGCGATTACCTACGCAGACCGTGGTATCCAGGTCTCGGTGGTCTGCCCGCAGTATGTCGCCACCTCGATCGTCGGGCTCGACGAAAATACGGCATCCGGGGACATTGCCGGCGTGTTGAACGTCGACGAGGCCGCTGCGAGGATCATTGACGGAATCGAGAGCGCGCAGTTCCCGATCCTGACGCATCCTGAAGTGCTGGGTTATTTCCAGCACAAGGCCGGGAACTACCGGCGCTGGCTTGCCGGCATGCGCAAGGTCCGTGACAGTCTGCGCGGCGGGGGCTTTCTGAAAGTCAGGAACTGACGCGCCGGCGGCTCTTCTTTGCGGTGGGCTTTGCGGACGGGGCGGGTATACGTCTCCTGCGCCGGGCGGCCGCGTGCAGCGTCGCAAACGCAGCACTGCAGTGTTCAGCCAGCCGTTCGGGGTCCGGTATGGCCGCCCGGTTGGCCACGATTCCGAAATCCATCCGGTCGCCGACGGAAAGCATGGTCACGTTCAGACCGACCGGGTCCCCCAGCATCGACACCGGATAGGCGCCGGCCAGGCGCGACTGGCCGAGATAATAGGGGCCGGGAACGCCTCCGACGTTTGAAATGACCAGGTTGATGACTGGCCGCGTAAAGGCGTCCATGCCGAGCGCGTGTGATCCGAACCAGATGCCGAAGGCGAGCAGCGAAAAGTCGAGCTTCGCGTCATTCGACAGGGCGTCGAATTCCGCCTTTGCGGCGCGTGTGCAGCGGACGATTTCGTCGAGGCGCCGTGCAGCACCAGAACGCGGTCTGCCCAGCGGCACGAACATGCTGGCAACCTTGGTCGTAGCTTCCTCGTCACCCGGTTCACGCAGGGAGACTGGCACCATCGCCACCAGCGGCCCTTCGGGTGATTCACCGTGGCCGGACAGGTAACGATGGGCACCGGCATCGACAACCGAGAGGATCACGTCGTTGACCTTGGTGTCGAAGGCGCTGGCCACTTCGCGCATCGCCGCCAGCGGCAACGAAAAGTGCGCGAACGATCGCTCGTTCTGCAACGGGCGGTTGAAACGGGTCTTTGGTCCTCCGAAGGGCTGATTGCCGGTTGCCGATGATGGCGCTCCCGCTTCGCGCCGGCTGCTTGCCCGGGCCGTGAGCTGGCTGAACAGCTCGCGCACCGCAACCGTCTGGCTCAGGATCGCTTTCAGGCCGCTCACCGCGATTTCCGCCGGCAGCAGCTCGGCGGCGGCTGCGGTCGCACCCGGGTCCCCGGCGAAGAAAGGCTCGCGGATCGGACCGGGCTCGCGCGTCATCGTGCCGAACACGCGGGGCATCGCCGAGCGGCCGTCCCAGGAGGCGTGGTGGGATTTCAGGTAAACCGCGAACTGACCCGTGGCCAGCCCGTCAATCAGGTGCAGCTGAAACAGCGGCCGGGAACGATCCAGCCGGTCCCGATGCAGCTCGGCGATTTTTTCCCTTAGCTCGGCCGGTCCCCCGGGCTTGCCGAGTACCGCGCTCTGCACATGGTATTTGGGGTCAAAGCCGTTGATCTTGCGCCAGCGTGGCAGGCCGAGTGCCGGAAACTCAGGCACGCAGTCGAATGGCGGAGACGGCGAGGCGGCGCGATACCGGCGCAACAGGGCCTGCACCGAGCTGCGCGCGCTGCGGCCCTCGGGCGGATCAAATAACAGCACAATGCCGACGTTCGATGGCGTCTCCGGACGGTCGATCCAGAGGAACACCAGGTCAACGAGTGGAATGAAACTCGTCATCGCCTCTGCAGTATGCGATAAGCGCGGGGGCTAGTGCCACGCGGGCAATGCTAGACTCTGCTGGACTGCGGCCCGGGCCGCCCGAGGAGTCTTGATTTATGCGTCAGCTGCACGGTGAGGATGCCAGGTTTCTGTACGCGGAAACCGACCAGCAGAATTCAAACATCACGCTGGTCTATATTTACGATCCATCGACCTCGCCGGAAGGGCGTGTGCGATTCAAGGGGCTGTTGAGCTACATCGAAAGCCGCCTGCACCTGTCTCCGATTTTCCGTCAGAAGCTGCTGCGCGTTCCGCTCGACCTCGATCATCCGTACTGGATCGAAGACGAGCGATTCGATCTTGAATACCACGTCCGTCACATTGCGCTGCCCAAGCCCGGTGACTGGCGGCAGTTCTGCATACAGGCTTCCCGTATCCACGCACGGCCGCTGGACCTGACCCGGCCGCTGTGGGAGCTCTACCTGGTCGAGGAGCTCGACACGTTCATTGACCTGCCCAAGGACAGTTTTGCGATCCTGGCCAAGATCCATCATGCCGCGATCGACGTACACGGCGAGTCGGAAATAACGACACTGCTGCACGATACCTCGCCACACCCACCGCACCCGGAGCCCCCGGAGCCGTGGTTTCCAGAATCCCCGCCGAGCTCACTTTCGCTGCTGGCCAGGGCAGCCTGCCACAATGCGATTCAGCCGTTCATGGTCGCCGCACCGTTGACGCGCATCCTGAAGAATTTCGGGCCGGCCGTGGTCGGTACGCTCAGCGAGTTGTTCCTGCACCCGGAGCGTTTCCCGATCACCCGCTTCAATTCCGAGGTCTCCTCTCACCGGGTGTTCGAAACCCGGCGATTCACGATGGATGAGTTCAAGCGGATCCGCGACCTGGTACCGAAAGCCACGATCAACGATGCCGTGCTCTCCGTCTGCGGCGGCGGATTGCGCCGTTACCTGCTGGCGCATGGAGAACTTCCGGAGCCAAGCCTTGTATCCATCGCACCGGTTTCAATTCGCAACCTCGAAGGTAACGCTGGCGCGGACATGACAATGGTGAGGGTGCCAATCGGCACGCAGATCGAGGACCCGATCAAGCGGCTCGAGTCGATATCCGATTTCATGTCGAAGTCCGACCAGATGGACATGGCCGTCGGCGCCAAGGAACTGACCGACGTAACGAAATTTGCGCCGGCGGCCACGCTGGCGATGTCGGCACGCCTGTTCAGCCGCTCGGCGATCGGGCTCGGGCGGACGGCGCCGCTGGCCAGTTGCACGATCAGCAACGTGCCGGGGCCGTCGGTGCCCCTGTACCTGAACAGTTCCCGCATGCGGTACTTCTCGGCAATCATGCCGATTCATGACGGCATGGGGCTGGTGTTTGCCGTGACCAGCTACGACGGCCAGATCATCATATCGCCGACCTCCTGCCGCGAGCAGATGCCGGACCCGGAATTTTTCGCGTTCTGTATTCGCGAGTGCTTCCAGGCCTACCTGGCGCTGGCCGACAAGCGACGCCCGGCGCGCAAGAAGGCGAAGCGCAAGGCTGCTGTGCGGAAGAAAACAGCGGCCCGTGCCGCGGCCAAGCGCAAGAAGGCTCCGGCTGGCAAGCAGGCGAAGACGGGCTCGAAAATCAAGGCCAGCTCAAAGAAAAAGGGGCGGCCCGTGGCAAAATCGAAAGCGGCCAAACGAACGGGCGCGAAGGGGCGGCGCAAGGCGGCCTAGTGGGCGGTGAGGTCGCGTGGCTGGTCGCCGCGACCCCGCGACTAGGCCAGTGGCGCTGCCGGGTCGAATGCCTCGCTTCGAATCATCCGCGCCAGTCGTTCATAGGCCGCACCGACGACCCCGCGCGGGCGGAACGGTTGCCATTTGCCCTCGGGTTGGGCCAGGCGGTCGGCAACGATCCACATCACCGCGGCGTTGAATCCAAGGCCGCAGTGGCTGCCCGGTACCCAGATGTTTTCGTGCTCGGCATCCGTCGATTCGATGCGGGCATTGCCGGGCGTGACGACGCCATCGGTGTCTGAATACACGCAGGTCGACGGAACCGGCGGAGGGGACTTGAGCACCTTGGCGCGAACGTTGGCGAGGTGCGCAACCGGACCCATCGGGTGCGCGAAATATCGGTACAGGGCCTGCACAAGCATCGGCACCTTCACGTCACCCTCGGTGAATCGCAGCGGGCTGCCCAGGGAAATTACCGTGCGCACGCATTCTGGTGCGCTGTGCGCCGTGTAATAGGCGTAGACACCACCCAGGCTCCAGCCGACCAGGCTGACTTTCTTCTTGTGTCGGTGATGCATGTGGCGGACCTTTTGTTCGAGCGCCTGGCTGAACTTGAGCTTGAAGCCGGTGTTCTGGCCAAACCCCCAGTGTTCGACGGAATGTCCCCGCGATCGCAGGAAGACCCGCAGACCGTTCATGGTCGCGTCAGTTGCGGTGAACCCGGGCACCAGCAGTACGGGGTGCCCATCACCGCGCGGCGAGGTCTGCAGCAGTGGCAGGAAGTAGGGCAATGTTGCGATTTCCAGCAGTGCCCGGCCTTCAAGCAGCGAATACTTGAGCCTTGAGGTTTGCGCTCCATTTGCAGCGGTGGCCATGCGACTTCCTCTGAAACCAATGGGCAGGCGTTATCGCCTGACGCGGTGCAACATATATTAGCGGTGTCTGTACATTGCGGGCAAAAGTGAATGCAGGCAAGCTTTTGCCGCGGTTGGTTTCCGCAGTCAGGTAGATTCCTATGTCGATTCAATACCTTGGTTCAATCTCAGGCGGCCGGTCTGCCGGCCGTTGTTCGGGACGATAGATGGCGGCAAAGAAGAAGACGCGCGGCGGCGCGAAGACGATGCCTGGCCTGAGGCAGCTCGGCCAGCCGACGGGGCTTCCGGCGTCACCGGCCGAAGCGCGGCTCGAGCGGGTGCCCAACCCGCATCCGCGCAAACGGTACCTTGCGCGTTTCTCGGCGCCCGAGTTCACGTCGCTGTGCCCGATTACCGGCCAGCCGGATTTCGCGCACCTCGTGATCGATTACGTGCCGGACCGATGGCTGCTGGAGAGCAAGTCCCTGAAACTCTACCTGGGCAGTTTTCGTAACCACGGTGCATTTCACGAGGACTGCACGATCGCGATCGGGGCACGGCTGGCTGATTTCCTCGAGCCGCGCTGGCTGCGGATTGGCGGCTACTGGTTCCCGCGTGGAGGGATACCCATCGATGTCTTCTGGCAATCCGGCAAGGCGCCGCGCGATCTCTGGATCCCTGAGCAGGGGGTGGCTCCTTATCGAGGCCGGGGATGAGTGCAGGCCATGGTTGCATCGATCGACCGGCATCCTGCTGCCCCGGGTTAAATTGCAGTGTAAAATCATATAAAACAATTGATTATGTTATTATTTTAATACGTTACACGAACTTTTGGCGGACGGCCCGGACTGTTATAGTCTGAGCCCGTTCAGGGTTTCCCGGCGACTTCCTCTGCTGCCGGCGAACCCATCGATCGATGGTGGCTCGCGTCGGGTCCCTCGCGACGGCTAGCCGTAAATTCCGTCAGGCCCGGAAGGGAGCAGCGGTAGCGGCCAAGTCGGGTGCCGGGGGTATTCTGGCGCGGGCCGCCTCCTTACATTGCACTTTTGAAGACCTCGGAACAGCGCCCGATGAGCTATCTCGTTCTCGCCCGCAAGTGGCGGCCACGAAACTTCGAAGAACTGGTCGGGCAAGAGCCGGTGCGACAGGCGCTGACGAACGCGCTCGATTCGGGGCGTATCCATCACGCACTGCTGTTTACCGGGACGCGCGGTGTCGGCAAGACGACGATTGCCCGCATATTCGCCAAGTCACTCAATTGCGAACGAGGGGTCAGCGCGACGCCCTGCGGCGAGTGCTCGGCCTGTCGTGATATCGATGCCGGTCGCTTCGTCGACCTGCTCGAGGTCGATGCCGCCTCACGGACCAAGGTGGACGATACAAGAGAGTTGCTGGAGAACGTCCAGTACGCGCCGGCCCGCGGGCGTTACAAGGTATACCTGATCGACGAAGTGCACATGCTCTCGGCGCACTCGTTCAACGCGTTGCTGAAGACGCTCGAGGAGCCGCCACCGCACGTGAAGTTTCTGCTGGCGACCACCGACCCTCAGAAGCTTCCAGTGACCGTGCTCTCGCGCTGTCTTCAGTTCCACTTGCGGCGTCTGTCCAAGCAACAGATCTTTGAGCGCCTCGAGAAGATCGCGACCGCTGAGGAAGTCGAGTTCGAGCCAGCAGCGCTGAAGGCGGTTGCACGGGCCGCCGAGGGCAGCCTCCGCGACGCGCTGTCACTGTTCGATCAGGTTCTCGCTTTCGGCGGGGGTCGCGCCATCGCGAGCGAGGTCAGCACGCTGCTCGGCACGCTTGATCGTCGGCAGGTCGAGGGGATTCTCCAGGCCCTGCTCGAGCGTGACGGTCAGGCGCTGATGCACTGTGCCGCCGAGCTCGATGAGCGGGCGCCGGATTATCAGCAGGTGCTCGGCGAACTGGCCGGTGCTATTCAACGCACGGCGCTGCTGCAGGCGCTGCCTGCTCTGGCCGAAGCGGACGAAGAGCAGGACCAGATGCTGGCGGCACTGGCCGCCCGATTCGAAGCGGAAGACCTGCAACTGCTCTACCAGATCGCGATCATGGCCCGCCGGGATCTTGACTACGCGCCCGACGCGCGAGGCGGATTCGAAATGGCGTTGCTGCGCATGCTGGCTTTCCGGCCGCAGACGGCCGGACAGGCCGCTGGCGGGGAGCGATCGAAGCAGCCGCCTGCGGCGATAGCCGCGCGCGTGACCGGTTCGCGCGGCGCGCGCGACGAGGGCAAGAGAGCGGAGACTGTGGAGCGGAAGGCGAGCAGGCGAACGCCGTCGGCCAGGACCGGGGGCGGGGATGACTGGGGCAGTATCCTCGAGGCCATGAACCTGAAGGGTCCGGTCAGTCAGCTCGCAGAGCACTGCCTGCTGGTGGGGCAGGCCAATGACGTGATCAGGCTCAGGCTCGACAAAGCGGGTGAAGTCTATCGCCGCGCACAACTCGAGAAAAAGCTGGGCCAGGCGCTGGCGAAACATTTCGGCCACAGTGTACGGCTCGAATTCACCCTCGGTGAGGTCGAGCAGGAAACACCGGCGCAGAAGAAAGAGCGCGCAGCGCAGGAAAAACTGAAGGCCGCTGAGCAGGCGATCGACGCAGACCCGGCGGTGCGCGCGATGCAGGAAGTGTTTGGTGCGAAGGTACAGCCCGGTTCGGTCAAACCGGTCGATTGAAACAAGGCAGGAGTACACAGGCTCATGAAAGGTGGCATCGGTAACTTGATGAAGCAGGCGCAGAAGATGCAGGCTGAAATGCAGAAAGCGCAGGCGCAGATCGCGGAGCTCGAGGTCACCGGCGAGTCCGGTGGCGGCATGGTCAAGGTGACGTTGAACGGTCGTCACGAGGCCAGGCGTGTGCAGATCGACCCGGCGATACCCACCGACGACCGCGAGATGCTCGAAGACCTGATCGCTGCGGCGATCAACGATGCCGCGCACCGGGTCGAGTCGGCGACCCAGGAAAAGATGTCCGGGTTGATGGGTGGGATGAACCTGCCGCCCGGTTTCAAAATGCCGATGTAGCCGGCGGCGACTCGATGCTGTATCCGCCGGCCCTCTCCAGGCTCATCGAGGCATTGCGCTGCCTGCCGGGCGTCGGGCCGAAGTCTGCCCAGCGCATGGCTTTTCACCTGCTCGAGCGCGATGAGCAGGGCAGTCGTGAGCTCGCGGCGGCAGTCGGTGCCGCGCTGGAGAAGCTCGGTCATTGCCAGCGCTGCCGGATGTTTGCCGAGGGTGAGTTGTGTCCGGTCTGTGCGTCCACCCAGCGCGATCGGGCGCTGCTCTGCGTGGTCGAGTCACCGGCCGACGTGGTGGCCATCGAACAGTCGGGCAGTTTCAGCGGTTGTTATTTCGTGTTGATGGGCCACTTGTCGCCCCTCGATGGGCTCGGGCCGGAACAGATCGGTATCGACGTTTTCCAGAAGCTGCTGGCTGAGGGCGAGGTCCGCGAGGTCATACTCGCGACCAATCCCACCGTGGAAGGCGAGGCGACGGCTCATTTCCTCGGTGAAGTGGCCGCAAAAGCCGGCGTGAGTGCCTCGCGCATTGCTCACGGTGTGCCGATGGGCGGCGAGCTCGAATACGTGGACGGCGGAACGCTGGCCCATGCGCTTCAGGGCAGGCAAAAGCTGGGCTGACATTCAGTGGGCACTGGTCTGGAACCCGCTCTCCATTGGAGGAGAGCGGGTTACTGCATGTTCAGCCGTTACTTGTCCTTGAGCTTGAATTCAGGAATATAGAACGACTGTGTGGAGATTCCGACTCGCGTGCAGTCACCGTTTTCATCCCAGCCGAACGAAATGAACGAATAGTCGCCAATCGATTTCATCGCGTCGATCAGACTTGAACGCAGGGTTACGCAAACGATGCCTGCATCCTCAGCTACGCGCGCCTGGCAAAAGCCAAAAGTGAAGTCGCCGCCTGAGCCATCGTCGAACTGGCGCACTCCGCAACCGATAAATTCGAATTCGTTGTCGGAGAACCTCGCTGTCGCCATGTCCCCCTGCGCCTGCATGTTGTCGAGATCGATCATGACGGGGGCAGGCTGCACCGTGCCTGCGGATGCGGTCGAAATCACCAGCGACAGGGCTGCGATTGATAGCAGAAGAGTACTGTCAGTCATTTGTTGCTCCTTTTACGTGCACGTTGATTGCGGTCAAAGGCGGCCATCAAGCGATCGTGAGTTCAGTGCCTTCGTCAGCTTGCGAAGCAGGTCCTTCCGACTCGCGTCATCGAGTCCTGCTATTTGCCGCTGAAGATTCGCCATTTCGATCCTGGAAATTGATCCAAGACTGACGTAATACTCGAGTTCCTGCTCAACGAGCTGCACCTGATGCGCATCAGCGATTGGAGTGCCGTTCGCGACGGCCAGCGCCGGGTTCGGGGCAAGCTCTGCCGCCGGAACCATTGCCAGTTGTCTCTGGAGTTCTTCCCGGATGACAGCTCGCAACCGACTCTCGGACGGGTAATCCGGCAGCTTTGAATCCATGAACGGGCTGGCATATGTATGGCTCACAACTTCGCTGGCGCGCTCAGTCGCTGCAGGGCCCTTAATGGAAATCACGTCCGGTTCTAACGCAGTGATTCTGGTCAGCAGAACGGTCAGCACCAGGATCTGCAGAGCGCTGAGTGCCACAAGAATTTTCATTTGCTGTTGATAGCGCTCAATATGAGTTTCAAGGAGAAGCCTCGCCGTCCCTGGCAAGGACTGTCGATTCTCCTGCCTAGTCGTTGATGCGCGGATTTACTTTGACGAAGATCCCGTCCGGGTTGTGGCGCCAGGTCCAGGCATGCAGCGTCCATAGTTCACCCGCGCCGAACACAGCCCAGACGTCATCGTCTCCCGCGAACCCTTCAGGGGCCGGGATGGCGCAGGCCGGCGGACCACCGCAAGGCACGGCATATTCAATCGCGCGCAACTCCGAACGACCGCCCAGCTCTCCGGAGCAGTCCGCATAGATCAGAAACTCGGGACGGTTCAGATCAATCACTCCATCGACCAGCAGTCCCAGATGCATCATGTGGCAGCCGACTCCGGGAATTACGAAATCGATGTTGGCGTATCCATCAGCGATCGCGTTGTCGATATTGTGGTACCTGGCCGTGGCCCGTCGCGCCTGGGCCAGTTCCTGTTTGGTCTGCGCGGACATCGGCTGACCGCCCGCCGTGGCTTGCATGGGGCCGGTAAGTCCAAGACCGGCCAACGCCAAGAGGCCCGGTATCAGTGCCTGGAATCTAAGCCTGGTAGTCATGTTAGTTTCCCCTCCGATCAAATCGGCTAAAGACTTTCTGGTAATGATGACTTTTGTGTCATAAGTAGCTGAATAACTTGCCATTGACTTGACGTGAAAGGCTTGCGCCACGGCGCCGGCCAAACCAGTCAAGTCAACCTGAACCTACGGCAGCGCGGCATTGGTGTACCGACGCCGGGACGAAAAGACGGCGAAAGATTTCCGAAACCGGCCCGGGTAACATGACAGGCAGCCCGAAACCCGGGTTTGAGGCATGACCGGATCGGTCATCGACACTGACGGGCGTCTTGCAGGCGGGCGCGCGAAGGGATACAGCGGGACCGGTCAGCGACGGCCGCGCGCCAGCCAATGGATGGACGGTTATGACCTCTCCAGGCGACAAGAGAGGGGCAAGGGGAATAAAGAATCATGTCGGCCGGGGACGTACCGCATGGCGATCTTTGTTTCGGCGAGTTCAAGCTCGACGTTAAATGTGGATCGCTGTTGCGTGGGGATACCGCGGTCAAACTTCGGCCTCAGTCCTATGCGGTGCTCCGCTATCTCGTCGAACATCGTGGCCGACTGGTAAGCAAGCAGGAGTTGCTGGACGCGGTCTGGGGCAGAAAGATTGTCACCGAGGACTCCCTGACTCATTGCCTGATGGACATCCGGCGCGCGCTCGACGACAAATCTCAACAGATCATCCGAACGGTGCCGCGGCGCGGGTACATATTCGAGGCACCGGTTATCAGTAGCTCAGGGCTTGCCGCATCCGTCGCCGAAGGCACACCGTCGTCCGCAACCTCGACCCCAGCCACAGCCCATGGTCTGCGCAAAACCGATCGTCGATGGCGGACTGGCGTGTTGGTGGCGGCACTGGCGGTCATCGCGGCGCTCGGCTGGGTCCTTGGCACGAACGGCGCGAAAGTTCCATCCGCCGGACGGCAAGCGCCGGTCGGGGAGCCGGCGATTTCGATCGCGGTGCTGCCTTTCGTTGACATGAGTCGGAACGGTGACCAGGAGTATTTTGCCGACGGCTTGTCCGAGGAACTCATCCACCTGTTGGCTCTGTCCCCCGATTTGCGGGTGATCGCGCGAACATCTTCTTTCTCATTCAAGGGTCAGCCTGTCGATATTGCCGTCATCGCGAAGCGGTTGAACGTCAGCCACGTGCTCGAGGGCAGCGTGCGCAAGTCCGGTAATAAGGTCCGCGTGACGGCGCAACTGGTCGACGCATCAGACAGTCGCCATCTGTGGTCACGCACATTCGATCGAGAACTGGGCCAGGTGCTGGCGCTGCAGGAGGAGATCGCCGGGGAGGTGGCAGACGTGCTGCACGTTTCGCTGGGCAGCCGTTTGTCGCGTGCGAACGGGCCCGCAGGGACCCCCGGTGTGTACGATCAATTCCTGGTGGCCAGGTTTTTCTACAATCGATATGGGCCGGGCGACATGCGGCGGGCCGCCGAGCACTACGGACGGGTATTGCGTGGTGACCCAGGATACGCGCCGGCATGGGCCGGGCTGGCGGGTGTTTATGCGAGGCTGATTGCTGACCGGGAAATCGATCCGGAGGTCGGGCGGAGCGCTGCTGATGAGGCGGCCTTGCGAGCATTGTCTCTGGACCCAGGCCTCGCCGAGGCTCACGCGCGGGTCGCACGTTATTACTACTGGCGGCATGAGCAGAGCAAAGCCGAGGAGCACCTGCGCAAGGCGCGCCAGGTCGAGCCGAACAACGCACTGGTTCTCGCCGTGTCGGCAGGCTACGCGGCGCGGCAGGGTCGAACCGGGGAAGCAATCGAATTGCAGAGGCAGGCCGCAAAAGTCGATCCGCTTGCGCCGACGAACCGCCTCAACCTGGCAGCCTACCTGCTAGCCGACGGGCGCTTACAGGCGGCGGAGCAGGAATTGCGCGCGTTGCTGGAGATGTATGCGATCCCGCATGCGGAATTGATGCTCGCAAACGCACTCATTCTGCAGGGCCGCCATGACGAAGCCCTCGAGTTAGTTGAGCGTGCACCGGACAGCGAGGACACACAGGCAGCAAGGGCAATGATTCGGTCCGCCCAGGGTCGGGAAGAGGAAGCCGCCGTTGCGATGCGGCTCCTGATGAGCACACAAGGCACTGCAGCCGCCCTGCGGCTGGCCGACGTCCATGCCTACCGCGGTGAAGTCGATGCGGCTTTCGAGGTGCTGGCAAACACAGCTGAAGTCATCGAGGGAGATGAGCAATTCTCGGCGGAACGGATCGAGTTATCGCAGTTCCGTTGGTCTCCGTTCCTGCGGCCGCTGCGCGATGACCCGAGGTGGCAGCCGCTGATGGCGAAAACTCACTGACACCGGAGATCCTCGCGCTACGTTTTCTGGCCTGCCAGGAACAGCCAGGTCTCTACGACCGTATCCGGGTTCAGCGATACGCTCTCGATACCTTCATCAAGCAGCCAGCGGGCGAGGTCGGGGTGGTCGGATGGCCCCTGGCCGCAGATGCCGATGTACTTCCCGGCTTTGCGGCAGGCCTGAATGGCCAGATGCAGCAGGGCCTTTACGGCTTCGTCGCGCTCGTCGAACAGGTGTGCGATGACGGCCGAGTCGCGGTCCAGCCCGAGGGTCAGCTGGGTCATGTCATTGGAGCCAATCGACATGCCGTCGAAATGCTCCAGGTAGCGATCAGCCAGCAGTGCGTTGGTCGGCAGCTCGCACATCATGATGACCTTGAGTCCGTTCTCGCCCCGCTTCAGTCCGTTGCGCGCGAGCAGTTCAACGACTTTTTCGGCTTCCTTCACCGTGCGCACGAAGGGAACCATGACCCATACATTCGCCAGGCCCATTTCTTCGCGGACCCGCTTCAGCGCGCGGCATTCGAGCTCGAAACACGGTCGAAACGTCCGGTCCACGTAGCGCGAGGCGCCGCGGAAGCCGAGCATCGGGTTTTCTTCGACCGGCTCGTAGGCCCGGCCGCCGATCAGGTTCGCGTACTCGTTGGACTTGAAATCTGAGAGCCGCACGATGACCGGTTGCGGGGCAAAAGCGGCGGCGATCGTGCCGATGCCCTCGCATAGCTTCTCGATGTAGAACTCGACCGGATCGGCGTAACCGGCCATCTGCCGGCGAATGGTTTCCTTGAGCTGGTCGTCCTTGAGACTGTCGAACTCCAGCAGGGCGCGGGGATGCACCCCGATCATCCGGTTGATGATGAACTCCAGGCGCGCCAGCCCGACGCCGCGGTTCGGGATGCCGGCAAAATCGAACGCCCGGTCAGGATTGCCGACGTTCATCATGATTTTCAGTGGTATCGGCGGAAGCGTGTCGAGTTCAACCTGCGTTCGCTCGAACGGCAACTCACCTTCATAGACGTGGCCAACGTCGCCCTCGGCGCAAGATACGGTGACTTCCTGGCCTTCCCTGATCACTGAGGTCGCATCGCCGCAACCGACCACGGCGGGGATGCCCAGTTCCCGCGCGATAATCGCCGCGTGACAGGTGCGTCCACCGCGATTGGTCACGATCGCGGCCGCGCGTTTCATGACAGGCTCCCAGTCAGGGTCGGTCATGTCAGCAACGAGCACGTCGCCCGATTCCACACGGGTCATTTCCTTGACGTTGCGGATGATCCGAGCCGGCCCGGCACCGATGCGGTGCCCGATGCTGCGGCCACTGATCAGGAGCCTTCCTTCGCCCTTTAGCTTGTAGCGCTGCAGGCTCTGTCCGCTGCGGCTTTGTACCGTCTCCGGGCGGGCCTGCAGGATGTAGATCTTGCCGGTCTCACCGTCCTTGCCCCATTCGATATCCATCGGGCAACCGTAGTGATCTTCGATGATCAGCGCCTGCCGGGCCAGTTCCGTAATGTCTTCGTCGGACAGGCAGAAACGCATCCGGTCGGCCTCTGGCACGTCCACGGTCACGATCCGTTCGTCGCTCTGGCCATCCGGCGCGTAGATCATCTTCAGCGCCTTGCCACCCAGCGTTCGTCGCACGATGGCCCGGTGGCCGGCGCGCAGCGTCGGCTTGTAGACATAGAACTCGTCCGGATTGACGGCGCCCTGAACCACGGTTTCGCCGAGACCCCATGACGCGGTGATGAGGACGACATCGCGGAAGCCGGAGTCGGTATCGAGCGTGAACATCACGCCGCTCGCACCTAAGTCGCTGCGTACCATGTGCTGGATGCCGGCCGACAGCGCGACCTCCGAGTGCGCGAAGCCGTGGTGCTCGCGATACGCAATGGCCCGGTCGTTGAACAGTGAGGCGAATACGTCGTGCACGGCCCTGACGACGGCATCGCGACCGCGCACGTTCAGGAAGGTCTCCTGTTGCCCCGCGAAAGAGGCTTCCGGCAGGTCTTCGGCCGTAGCCGATGAGCGCACCGCGACGGCGACGTCGACGCCATTGCTGCACATCTGCTCATAGCCGCGGGCGATTTCTTCCTGAAGGCGCACGGGGAATGGCGTCGAAAGGACCCAGCCGCGAATGCGCGCTCCGGCCTCGGCGAGTTTTTCCACGTCCTCGATATCGAGGCCTGACAATTCGGCGGCGATGCGCTCAGCGAGGGAATCGTGCTTGAGGAAATCCCGGTACGCCTCCGCCGTCGTGGCAAAGCCGCCCGGCACGCTGACGTGCAATTCAGACAGCTTCGCGATCATCTCGCCAAGCGAGGAATTCTTGCCGCCGACCTCGGCGACATCGTGCCGACCGAGCTCGGCGAACGGGATGGTGTAAGGGTTCAAGCCAGACCCCTTGCTACTTCAACGTTGGGCATGAAGAATGACACGAATAGCACGAATCAGGAACACGAGGCGCCGATGGCCCGTCGCACAGTTTTCTTTGTCTCCGACCAGACCGGCGTTACCGCGGAGACCATGGGTCACAGCCTGCTCACGCAATTCGAAGGCCTCGAATTTCGACAAGTGACTCTGCCATTCCTATCCACCGTTGACAAGGCAGAGGAGGCCGTACGCCGGATCAATGCGACCGGGCAGGCCGATGGCCTTCGTCCGGTCGTCTTCAGCACGCTCGTCAGGGAGGACCTGCGCGACGCTGTGCAGCGCAGCAACGGCCTGTTCCTTGATTTCTTTGCGGCTTTTCTGCGGCCTCTGGAAGACGAACTGCAGGTCAAGTCCACCATGCGGCAAGGGCGGGCACACGGCATCGCGGATGTAAATACCTACAGCGCCCGGATTGCCGCGACCAACTTCGCGTTGTCCGCCGATGATGGTGCGGTCAGCTCGGACTATTCCAAAGCGGACGTGATACTGGCCGGCGTGTCGCGCTCGGGCAAGACACCGACCTGCATTTACATGGCGATGCAATACGGCGTCTTTGCGGCCAATTATCCGCTCACCGATGACGATTTCGAGAGCGGGGAACTGCCCGCGATGCTGCGCGTCCACACGGACAAGCTGTTCGGGCTGACGATCCAGCCAAGTCGCCTCCAGCAGATCCGCACGGAGCGCAAGCCCGACAGCCGCTACGCGTCGCTGGCCCAGTGTGAGTACGAGGTGCGCACGGCGGAGGGAATCCTGCGGCGGTTCGGAGTCCCGCAGCTCGATACCACGGAATGCTCGATAGAGGAAATAGCGAGCCGAATAATTGACGCGAAGGGCATTGAACGCAGGTTGCGCCCATAGTTGAAACGGTGCCCTGGGTCACGGTTACCCGAAAACCCTGTGCTATATTCCGGCCATGATCGAGGATAGCCTGTGCATCACTTCGTGGCGTGCTCGGCCGGCCAGCTTTGTCAGCCTCATGACGCTGTATGAAAGCAATTACGTCCGGTTGCGCGCCCTGGTGCATGATGTCCGCGGCGTTACCGGACACATCGTCTCGCGGACCGATGATGACTGCGACCTGCACCTCGAACTGGTCGAGCAATGCCGCTATACCTCTATCCTGCGACTGACCTACCTGTTCGAAGACGGCCAGGTGGCCGATCCCGATCTCGAAGTGCGCATCTATCATGACGCGAGGCTCGCCGAGGCCAGTCACTGCTCGCAGTGGATCCGCCACCCGAGCCTGGAGACCATCCGCTGCAGCCTGTCTGCGTCGCTCGGCGAGCGCTGGCTGCGCAACATGATGCTCAACAAGTGGCTTGATTACCTCGAGGAGCGCGGGCATCGCTTCGTGGCGGCCATCGCACGACCGCAGACCGCGGTTCATGAGCCTGCGTGACAGCCTGAGGCACGGTGCCTACCGGCTCACCGGTCGTGGGACACCGATCGAGGATGAACGTCTCCTTGCGCTGTTCCGCAATCGCGTCGAACTGAAAAAAGAACTCAACGCGCTCGACGAAGAACGCCACCAGTTACTCGATCGGCTGAAGTTGCAGGAAGGTGCGACGATGCGGGTCGAGGAGCAGCTCGCCGAGCTGGAGCAATACCTCGGCCGGCCCGACGAGGGCTACAAGAGCATCGCTTATTTCCACCTGCGCGCCGTCTGGCGCGCCGCATCGCGTCGCCTGCAGCATTTCTCGGCGGAGCTCGCCCGGCAGCAGAAAGATCGAGAGCGACGCCAGCAGCTCGAGAAATTCGAGCGTTTGCAGGGCCAGCGTGTCGGTGACCTTGACCGCGAAATCGGCGAGGCCCGGATTCTGGCCGATGAACTGGAGGCGGAGCAGTTAAGCGCCAGGGCGAGGCTGACATCGATGCACGGCTTCTGGAATTATTTTCGCCGGCGGAAGCTGACGGAAGAAGTCAGCGCTCGCGCCCTGCGGCTCGAGACCGTCCAGCACGAGCTCACAGAGCTCCGGCAGCGTCGCGAAGATATCGAATCGGAACCACCGCCGCTGTTCGAGGGCATGAGCATTGAGGGCCGGCGTGCGGTCAACCTCGCGGTGCTCGGTCTGGCCGAGTCGCTTTACGAGCGCCTGAGCCTCAAGGGCCTGGCCGACCTTGCGCGGCAGAGCACGGTGAAGCGCGTCTATGAGACCTCGTACGGTGAGCGCGCCGCGTGCGAGTCACTGATCCGGGGCGCCAGCAGCGCAATCGCGGAACTCGAACAGATGCAGGAAGACCTGCCCGACATCAAGGCGCGCACGGATCGGCTGCGTCGCTCGGTCTCGTACAAGGCGGATGCGGACGCGATTCCTTCGCCGGAGAGTGTTCCTGCGCTCAAGCCTGCGAAGGACGGTGTGCCGGCGAACGTGCTGCTCGACGAATACTGGGATATCTACAAGTCTTTGCTGCGCTGACCCGCAAGCCGCCTCAGTCCGGCAGCAGCGTTCCCGGATTCATGATGCCCCTCGGGTCAACGGTTCGGCGGGCCGCCTGCAGCATCGACAGCGACAGCGGATCGTTCTGTTCCAGGTAGTAAGGCCGGTGGTCCTTGCCGACCGCGTGATGGTGGGTGATCGTCGCACCGTTATCGATCAGGGCCCGGGAGACCGCATCCTTGATGGCATCCCATTGCGCGAGCTGCCGACCGGGTTCGCCCGGGGCGATCACGGTATAATACGGTGCAGGGCCGTCCGGATAGAGATGCGTAAAGCGGCAGGTAATGATGCCGCCGCCGCATTGCGCCTGCATGGCTTCGCGTGCCGCGCGGCGAATCGCGGCATCGAGAACCGGGAAGTTACTCCAGGTCGTGCAGGTCTCGAAGGTCTCGATCACAAGGCCACGGCGCACGAGTTCGTCGCGCATATAGGGCGCCTGCATAAACGCCTGCTTCCATTGATCCGCGGTGGTGCTGCCTTGTGCATCTCCCGGCCCGCCGGTGGTGGCCTGTTGCGCCTCGCCGCCCTGTGCGGCACAGATCGAAACAGCGGCCTCGAGCTTGTCGGCCTGCGGCAGGGACGCCGATTCAAACCCAAGCACCAACAGGTGATGCCGTCCATCCCCGGCTCCCATGAACGCTGTCTCCTCGCGCTGAATCAGCCGCGCATTGGCCGGGAAGAGGCCCGATAGTGCGAGTTCGCGGCAGGCGGCTGCGCCGCTCTCGAACGTTTCGAAGCGCACGCTGCAGCCCGCCCTGAAGCGCGGAATGTCCTGCAGTCTCAGCCAGGCTTCCGTGATCACGCCGAGCACGCCTTCCGAACCAATCAGCAGCCGGTCTTCCTGTGGGCCGGCACCATTGCCGGGAAGGCGCCGGGTCTGCACGATGCCCGCGGGCGTGATCATGCGCAGGCTTTCGACGAAGTCGTCGATGTGCGTGTACACCGTCGCGTAATGACCGCCTGCCCGCGTCGCAATCCACCCGCCGACGGTGGAAAACTCGAAGCTCTGCGGAAAATGGCGCAGCGTGTAGCCATGGGGTTTGAGTTGTCGTTCAAGTGCGGGCCCATAGGCACCACCCTGCACACGAGCGCAACGTGATTCCCTGTCGATCTCGAGCACCTGGTCTTGTTCGCACAGGTCCAGCGTAAGCACGCCCGCATAACGATCACGCCCGGTGCGGGGCGCTTCGACGCCGCCGACGACACTCGACCCGCCGCCAAAAGGAATGACCGCAACTGCTTCACGTTGCGCCCAGTCGAGCAGGGCCGCAATCTGTTGCTCGTTCCTGGGGTAGGCCACGAGATCGGGCGCTGCCGAATAGTCGCCGCTCAGGCCGCGCACGATGTCGCGAAATGCCTTGCCGTAGGTGTGCGTTGCGCGGGCGTATCGATCACCGCTCACGAATGCCCTGAATTCTTCGGGAATCTCGAGCGCCGGCTCCGGCATGCGCAGATCGTCGAGGGATGGCGCCGGTATTGCATCTGCGACCGGTCGGCCCAGGAGGGTAGAAAGGAACTGCACGACCCGGGACAGGCGATCGGCCGGAAAAACCACGGAGTTGACGCCCCATCCCCAGAAATTGCGGTCACTGTCGAAAGGCATCGGGGCTCTCCTGGTACGATTCGTAGGTGTATTGAATCCCATGGGGTGAGCAGGCTGCAAGGGCAGCGGCACGCGCCTGCCGATCGCAAAGCGTCGGGTGCTGTGACAGCAATCGGTAAATGCGGGAAACTGGCGGATCGTAAACGACAGTCAGGGCGAGCGACGAATGAAAACACGCATTACTGAACTCTTTGGTATCGAGCATCCCATCATCCAGGGCGGCATGCACTACGTGGGGTTTGCCGAGCTGGCGGCAGCGGTGTCCAACGCTGGCGGTCTCGGCATCATCACGGGGCTGACCCAGAAGACGCCGGAGGCGCTCGCGGCGGAGATCGCGAAGTGCCGGGCAATGACCGACAAGCCCTTCGGTGTAAACCTTACGTTTCTGCCCGCGTTCACCGATCCCCCGTATCCCGAGTACATCGCGGCGATCATCGACGGTGGCGTCAAGGCGGTGGAGACGGCGGGCCGCAACCCGGCGCAATACCTTCCGATACTGAAAGAAGCCGGAATCAAGGTGATCCACAAGTGCACGTCGGTGCGCCATTCGCTGAAAGCCGAGCAGATTGGATGCGACGCGGTCAGCGTAGACGGCTTCGAGTGCGGCGGTCACCCGGGCGAAGACGATATTCCGAACATGATCCTGTTGCCGCGTGCGGCCGATGAGTTGACGATCCCGTTTGTCGCCTCGGGGGGCATGGCCGACGGGCGCTCGCTGGTCGCATCGCTCGCAATGGGTGCCGAGGGCATCAACATGGGGACTCGATTTATCGCGACCCGGGAAGCGCCGGTGCATGAGAACGTAAAAAAGGCGATCGTCGCCGCGACGGAACTCGACACGCGGCTCGTGATGCGCGGTCTGCGCAACACGGAGAGAGTGATGCAGAACTCGGCCGTCGATGAGATCCTGCGTATCGAGAAAGAGAAGGGTGACGCACTGAAGATCCAGGATATCTTCGAGCAGGTGGCCGGCGTCTACCCGAAAGTTATGATGGACGGCGATATGGAAGCCGGCGCCTGGTCCTGCGGCATGGTCGCGGGGTTGATCCACGATATCCCGACCTGCAAGGAATTGATCGATCGGATCATGACCGAGGCCGATGCACTGATCCGGCAGCGACTCGAAGGCATGCTCGCCGCATAACAATTCGGGGACAGTTTACTTATCTCGAGATAAGTAAACTGTCCCCGAACTTTACATAATCGCTGATCGGCCGCGACGCACAGACGCGCCAGTATCGCAGGCTCAAACCGGCGGCGCATACGCAGCTGCACGGATGGGAGTAACCCTCATAGGAACTTCGCGTTCAGGCTGTTAAATAACAGGCTCTGGTTGCGCCCCTGGGGAGGGGCCATGACTTCGGTACATAGAGCTGGGGGTACGACCGCGTATCGGTCGGACCCTAAGCTGTCCGGCCGATGGCGTGTGTTTCCGTTATCAGAAGACGATCTGACCGCCTCACCGGCAGTCACCTCCTCAACCAGCAGCACCACGACTCCCGCAAAAGCCAATCGCCTGCACCGTTACAACGCAGCTATGCCGCTGCGTCTGCGGCTGCGCGCGATCGGCGCTTCGCGCGTGGCGCTGGGCGGTATCCACTGGCTATCTGACAAGGAGCAAACCATGTCTAGACAATTCTGCAGGACGCGTCCTTTCTTGCTGTCACTCGCGGGAGCATTTACGCTCGCGGCCGCCGGTACCGGCCTGGCAGCCGAGGTGACCCATTCAGTCGAACACACGTTCTCGGTTGATGACGTGCAGGGTGGCTTCGACGGCAGTGTCTTCGCCGAGGACCCGACGATCATTTGCGGCCTGCCAGTCGACGGGAGTCCATCCTGCCCGCTGGGTGGGCCGCAGCCGGAGCCCGACAAGACCGGCATCATGCTGTACCCGGTGAATTCGGAGTTTGGTTTTATCGTCAGCGATTTCGTCGGCGCGGCGACAAAGTCAAGAGACGATGGGGTCTGGGGCGAAGGCTGGGTCGGCGACATCTACGAGAATAACCAGATCGTTGGCCTGCGCGTTTCCAACGTACCAACCGACACGTTCAAGGTGAAGTCCAACATGGGCACCTGGTGTGCCGGTCTCGGCGGCACCAGCATCAAGTGCTCGACGGAGCACTATTCCGTGCTGGAGCATGTGAAGACCTGTTTCGAGACGATTCCGTATCTTTACGCGGATCCGGCAACCGGCGAGCAGGGGCCGCTGACGAACCCGGCAACCGGCGAAGTGATCGGAACCTGCGCTGAAGGCAAGCTGGACAATACGCTGAGAAAGGTCGTGGGCGGCATACCGGGCGACCCGCTCGAGCCAGGTGAGATTCTGCCGGCCAACGAATCGACCGTGCGTGACCAGATCGCGGTCGGACCCGACTACGGACTGACGTTCAAGGACGACGGTAAGGCGCTGTACCGCTTCGGCAACCTGGTCAAGCGTCCGAATGACGTGCGCATCTACGCGAAACTGCCGTTGCCGCAGGAGTGGAAGGACAATCCGGAAACGGACTTCCCAGTCCTCGAGGCCAGGCTGATCGTCGAGCACCTGATCACCAACAACCCGAACGACCAGTTACGCCCGGAGGACATGGAGAATGAAGGCGCGACGGGCCGTATCCCGAAGTATCTGGCGATCGGCGAGTACCGCTACTCAGTCGGCGAATGCTACGAGGGCGATGGCGACTACCTCCCCGAGGGCACATACCTCAAGACGCCTGTTCGAGGTGAAGGCCAGGATGCGGATCCAGCCTACTCGGCGGACCTTGTGGAGGGGTTCACGAACGCCTGGTACACGACGATACAACGCGATCCGTTTGAGCCTGACCCGGTCAGCGGAATCGGCCCGCGCTGGCGGCTGAGAGCCAACAAGTTTGGCCAGGACATCCCGGGCCTCGAAATCCCGTTGATCGAATGCAGCCCGGTGCCCTTCACCTCGGAAAACATCAAGTACGAGGTCGGTGAGCCGACGGTGACGACGATCAACCTGCTGGACTGGAAGTCGAGTGACACGATCCCGGAATCGCCGCTGCTTTCGAGCCGTGGCTGGATCGACGCAGCGCAAAACCTGCAGAACCTGGCTCCGGACGGAAATCCAGCAGCCCCAAACGGAATATCGATCAACGGTCTGCCGCTGACCCCGGACTTCGACCTCGCGGTCTATATCAAGGGCGACCAGAAGCCGACTTCGATTTTTAAAGCCCGGCTCGAGATCGTCTACGAGGGCGAGGGCGGTGGTGTCGAGCCGCCTGCAACCGCGTTCGATATGGCCGTGACCGAGTTCAAGGTGCCGTCTAAAGTGAAGTACGGTGACGTTCGAAAAATCGACGCCACGGTAGCTAACTACGGACCTGCGATTGCCTCTGGTGTCCTGAACATCGTCGGCACGCTCGACGGCGTGACGATCGAGACGCAGAGCTTCGTCTTCGGTCCGATGGCGCCCGGCGAGAGCGAGAAGACGACATTCTCGTGGCTGGTCGATAATCCCGGCGGTACGGTCAACTGGACCGCAACGCTGATCGCCGATGGCGACACGAACACCGCCAACAACAGTTACACGGCGAGCACTGTGATCCGCTAGTTCGGCATCATCGGGCAGGCGGGGCCGGAGCCATCCGGTCCCGCCCTTGATCGGGGGCTTTTCGAACGTGATTCAGACGACTCTGCGCACTGCTGTTTACCTGCTGACGTTCGGCCTTGTCGCCTGCGCATCGCTGCCGGATGACGCCACCACGGCCGTCGAGCAGACTGTGAAGGTTGCTAACGGCCCGGAATCAGCAGAGCAGTTGGTAGCGGCCGCGTCAGCCGGTGACGCGGATGCGGTGCGTCGCCTGCTCGACGCAGGTGTTTCACCGCACGCGCGTGATGATGAGGGCAACTCGGCGCTCATGGAGGCCGCGGCGCGCGGACGCACTGATACGGTTGCCCTGCTGCTGCGCGCCGGTGCAGACCCCAATGCGCGAAGCGAGACGGACGAAACCGCGTTGCTTCGGGCGGCCCGGGGCGGGCACTGTGAGGTGGTCAACCAACTGCTCGGCACGGGCGCGATGGTGGATGCAGTCGATCCCGGAGGACGCCAGGCACTCTCACTGGCAGCCGCCCAGGGCAAACCGGCATGCATCGATGCGTTGCTCGATGCCGGGGCCGAAATGGATCATCGTGACAAGGCGGGATTGAGTGCACTGCTTTACGCGGCCGGGAATGGCCGTGCGCCGGCCATCGCCGAACTATTGAAGCGCGGGGCCAACGCCCGGCTGGTCATGAACGACGGCAGCAGCGCGCTGCTGCTGGCCATCTGGTCGGGCAATTCGGCGGCTATAGACACGTTGCTCGACAGTGGTGCGGATGTGAACCTCGCCAACCGGGCGGGAGTGACGCCGCTGATGAGGGCCGTCGAACGCGGCGACCCGGCGACCGTCAATCTGCTCCTCTCGAGAGGAGCGGAGGTATCGGCCGTGAGCTCGACCGGGTGGACTGTGGTCACCTACTCGATCAGTCGCTCCGCCGACGTCCTGCGTCGCCTGCTCGCGGCGGGCGCCTCGCCGGCCGGGCCACCCGGGGTTGATGTAACTCCGCTGATGCTGGCAGCGAGCACGGGCAACGTGGGGGCAATCGGCCTGTTGCTCGATGCGGGTGCGCCGATCGATGCGGTGGGAGTCAACGGCCTGACACCTCTGATGGTGGCGGCGTACGCGGGCGGCGAGCCGGCCGTCCGTTACCTGCTTGGGCGGGGCGCAGATCGCGGTCTGCGCAACAAGGACGGCCGAACCGCCGCCGAACTTGCTGGGGGCCAGGGGCACCTCAACCTCGCGGAGCTGATCGAATCGGCCTCCGCGCAAAACTGATCCTGCCCCTGAAATCGGGGACAGTTTACTTATCTCGAGATAAGTAAACTGTCCCCGAACTTTTCTCGGGGCCGTCATCGAGGCACAAACGCCGATCAGCTCACAATACTGTGAACCAGTCGAATAGGCCCTCGCGGTCGTGGGCGCCAGACTCCATGAGGAAACCTGCGATTCATCGCAAGGAGGAGATGATGGCTTTTTCTACACGCCTGTATTCAGGCCGTCCTGCCGCGTTTGGACTCGTTTCGGCTGCGCTGCTGACTATGACCGCGTGCAGCGGCGGCTCGGGTTCTTCGAATGACAGCCCGCAGGCGCCCGCCACGGGCCAGGTCGCCGTCCTGTTTACCGACGGGCCCACGGACGCGTTCTGCCAGATCCCGGCGACGGTCGAACGCATTGATCTACTGGGCGGTAACGGCTCGCCAACGAATATCTTTACGGGCCCCGAGACCGTAGATGTGCTCAATATGCGCAACTACACGGATTTCTTTTCGATCGATCCGGTCGTGCCCGTCGGCACTTACTCCAAGGTGCGCCTGACGTTATCAGACCTTGCGCTGGTCGAGTGCGTTGACGGCGTCCCGGAGCCCGAGTCCGACTGGGAGCACCCCAACCTGCCGGGCAACGGCAAGCTCGATCTGAACCCGCGAGGCACGTTCCAGGTCGTGGGCGGTGAGACGATGGTCATCGAACTCGATCTGGACATGGAGAAGTCGCTGCACGTCCACCAGACGGGCAACGGCAAGTGGCAGTTCCGGCCGGTCGTCTTCGTAAACATCAGACCCGACGGCATGAAGCTTGTTCGCGTCTTTGGCGAGGCAATCAACGTCAACGGTATGGCGTTCGAGTTGTGTCCATCGGAACCGGCCTCTTCGACGGATCGCGACGACCCCGTCGCCGGTCGCGATTGCCTGGATGTATTCACGGATGGGAGCACCGGCATTTTTGACGAGACCGGTGCGCCGGTCGGCCCCGACACGATCATCGACGGAAACCCGCTGACGGCGATTGGCTTCCTGAGTCTGCACGATGGTAGCGATGGCGACACACGCATGGATGACCTGCGGCTCGACGCGGTGGTGATCGAACTCGGTGCGCTCGGCACGTTCCAGGGCATTCCGGGTCGTGTCGTGTCGGTGCCCGGCAATAATGACTTGTTCGCGTTCGATCCGACGCCCGCCGACGATGCGACCGATGCGATCGACGTGCTCCTGCAGGCCGGTACGCGCATTTTCGCAATCGGCAGCAATGCGGAGCTGACGTCCGCGGCGCTGCAGCCCGGTACGCTGGGCGAGGTGGACGGAGTGTTCACCGATCCGGCGACGGACGGAGAGCCGCTCAGGTCATCCCTGATCGTGCTCGAGCAGGACGCGACCCCTGACGTTGCGCTGACCGATGCCGTAATCACGGGCATCCCGGCTGACGATGACATGGACCCTGCCACCCGGCAACTCACCGTAGACACTCCGAGTGCCATGGACCAGTGTGTAACGACCGATGCCGAGACGCGCTACCTGGAAATCACCGAGTCTTCCGGTGCCAGCGAGACGATGGAAATCGGGTTCGCCGATCTCGCCGTGGGCGATGCCGTCGACGTATACGGCAGCGTCGACACGATGGATGCAAGCTGCGTTCTGGCTGGCACGATCCAGAAGTATCTGGCCGCGCCGTAAGCCATCTGCACTGCTGACACCAGGAGGAGGGCCCGGGAGGGCCCTCCTTTTTTCTGAAGGCACTGGCGCATCTCGGAGCGGCCCGGCACGTCCGGCGCTTGCTCTATGCAGACGCCTCGTCGCCTGGTCCTCCGCTCAACGTGACAACAAAGGGTGCCGCGGTCGGTGTCTCTAGAGCCTGCCCGGTTCGGGTGACGGGCCCGTAACAGACTGACCCTGGTTATCGACTGTACGATGGCTGGAAAACGTTCGCCTGGCCCACAGGTGCAGGTCATCGAACCAGACGTAAAACATGGGCACGATCAGCAGCGACACGGCGGCCGAGAAGGCCAGCCCACCCATGATTGCCCGGGCCATCGGGTAGTACGCCGGGCCCTCGCCGCTTCCGCCGACCTGGGCATCGCCGATCGACAGCGGCAGCAGCCCGAGCAGCGTGGTCAACGTGGTCATCAGGATCGGGCGCAGCCTGTCCCGGCCGGCGCGCAGGATCGCCTCGCGCCGCGGCGTGCCCTGTTTGCGCAGGTCGATCACGTGGGTGATCAAGACGATACCGATATTGACGACCACGCCGATCAGGATCATGAAGCCGATCATTGCCATCATCGTGATCGGCGTCGCGGTCATTGCCAGGAACCATATCGAGCCGACGATGGCGAACAGGATCGATGTAATGATCGACAGCGGGTAGAGCATCGACTCGAACAACGAGGCCATGACCAGGAATATCATCACAACGGCCAGCACCAGGTTCTGCATCATGGTCTGGATCGCCTTGTCGTCTTCCTCCAGGCCGCGGCCGAATTTCCATGAATAGCCGGGCGGCATCGCGAAGGCCTCCATGATCGGCTCCACGCGTTCGCGGGCTTCCTCCATCGTCGTGCCCTTGGAGAGATTGGCGTTGACGACGACCGTGGTCAGCCTGTTCAGCCGGTTGATCTCGCGGTCGCTCGGCTTGACCACGAAATCGGCGATCGCGCCGAGCTCGATACGTGTACCGTCGGCGAGCACCAGTGGCAGGCGGGCGAGGTCCTCGACCGACTGCTTGTCGTTGTCCCGAAAGGCGAGCCGCATGGTCAGCTCGCGATCGCTGCTGCGCAGCTCGGGCAGTTTGTCACCGCGCATCGCGCCGGCCACGCGGGCCGCGATATCCTGCGTGGTCAGGCCAAGCTGCGAGGCCCGGTCACGATCAACGATGACCTGCACCTCTTCATCGCCGGCCCGGGCCTCCGAGCGCACCGCCTCGAGCCCTGGCACGGAGGACAGCCGTCGTACGACGTCAAAGGACAATTCGGCGAGATTTTCAGTTGACTCCCCGGAGAGCTGCAGACTGAACGTCGTGCTGCCGCCTTTGCCTTCTTCGAAACTGAAACTGGGCTGGCCGATGATGATTTCCGGCATCTCCTCGGTGATGGCCGCCATGATTTCATCGGCCGGCACCGTGGCTTCTTCCTTGGGCGTCAGATACAGCCGCGTCACGGCCTGGTCCGTGAGCCAGAACGAGTAGTAGGTGTCGACTTCGAATCGATCCTTATTCGCTTCGATGTAGGCTTCGACGCGGTTGACGGCCTGCTCGACCCGTTCCATCGGGTGTGAGCCCTGGATGTGGTAGGGCAGGGTCAGCGTGCGGCTGGCCGCCTGAGGAAATGGATCCACCTTGGCTATCTTCAGCGCGAACAGCGGGACCGGTGAGAGCAGGATCAGCACCGCGATCAGGCCCATCGTCTTCGGGTGATCAAGTGCCCAGGCCAGCCGACGTTCGTAACGATCCTGCATTCTCGCGAACAGCGAGCCCGGGGCCACCGGCGGCGGTGGCGACATGCGCGCAGCCAGCATCGGGATCAGGGTCTGCGCGACCAGTAAGGAGGCCAGCATCGCGACGACGATCGGAATGGCGACGTGAACCAGGAACAGCGACATCTGGTTCTGCTCGCCAAAGACCATCGGCAGAAAGACGATGATCGTCGAGAACGTGCCGGCAAGAGTCGCGATGCCGACTTCCTTGACGCCGTTCAGCGTCGCTTGCTTTGCTGATTCCTCGGGGTGCATCTGTCGTTGACGGAAAATGCTCTCGGTCACGACCACGGAGTTGTCGACCAGCATGCCGATGGCCAGCAGCATGCCCATCATCGTCAGCACGTTGAGCGTCAGGCCGAGGAAATACATGGCCCCGAGCGTGATCAGCAGCGATCCGGGCACGGCCAGGCTGACGATAATCGTCGTCGGCAGGTGGCGAAGGAAAAACAGCAGCGTGAAGAACGACAGCACGGCACCGATCATGCCGGCCTTGCGAAGCTCCGAGAGGGAGTTGCGAATGCTCTCGGCCTGGTTCGCGATGACCAGTATTTCGATACCCTGCAGCTGCGGTGCCGCGCGCGCCCGGTCCACCTCTGCGATGATGTTGTCGGCCACTTCGACGACGTTGGCCTGGGTCGCCTTGTAGACGTCGAGTCCGACCGCGGGCCGGCCGCCGATGTGCCGGCCGACGTTGAGCTCCGGTGCGCGCATTTCGACGCGCGCGAGGTCGCCTACCCGGATACCCGGCGCGACAATGACTTCGCGAACGTCATCGAGCGTGCGCAGCTCCCCGATCGGGCGGACAAGGAAGCGCGCCCCATTCTCGGTGATCTCGCCGGCGCTGACGGAGAAATTGCTCGCCTCGAGCTGGCCGCGGAGCACCTGCACGTCGATGCTGTGTGCCGCGAGCCGCGTGGGGTCGACCAGAATGCGGACCTCGCGTGGTTCGACGCCTTCGAGTTCAACCCGCGCCACGCCATCGAGGCGCTCGAGGGGCCGCTTGAGGAATTTCTCAAGCATGTCGTATTCATCGGTCAGGTCGCGTTCAGAGGAAATCCGGATCACGGTGACCGGCTCGTCGGAGACGCTGTAGGCGAACATCAGCAGCCGGTCGGCACCGTCTGGAAACTGCGAGCGGATTGCATCGAGCTTGGTGCGAACGTCGAAAGCCGCCGTGTCAGGGTCGCGGTCCCAGTCGAACAGGACATCGAACTGCGCTTCGTCGGTGCGTGCGCTGGCTCGAATTTCTTCGATTCCCGAGAGCGTTGCGAGGGCTTCCTCGACAGGCCGGACGATCAGCTGCTCGACTTCTTCGGGTGTCGAACCGGGGTAGGGGATGATGATGCGCATCCCCGGGAACGTGATGTCCGGATAGGCCTCCAGGCGCAACAGACGGGTCGAGATCATGCCGATCGCGAGGATGGCCAGGAATACCATCACCGTCGTGACAGGTCGGTTGAGCGCGATCTCGGTGTGACGCATCGCGGTGCTCAGCCGTTCGCGGGCTGGGGCTCCCCGGTCGGAACCGGCGCTGCGTTAAACACTTTCCGGTCAAGTACCGAATACACAACCGGGATGACCAGCAAGGTCAGTGTGGTGGCCAGCGCGACACCCCCGATCACCGTGATGGCCATCGGTGCGCGCACTTCGGCGCCCTCGCCGAGGCCCAGCGCCATCGGCAGCAGACCGAGGATCGTCGTCAGGGTCGTGATGAGAATCGGTCGCAGCCGCAGCTGGCCGCCGCGGGCTATCGCTTCGGCTTTCGGCATGCCTTGCTCCCGAAAACGGTTCACGGCATCGATGAGCACGATCGACTGGTTGACGACGATACCGGCCAGCATGATCAGGCCGATATAGGCAACGACGTTTACGGTCGTTCCCGTCAGCCACAGGGCCCAGATCGCGCCGATGACGGCCAGCGGCACGGTCAGCAGGATCACGAACGGGTGCATCAGCGATTCGAACTGCGAGGCCATGACGATGTAGACCAGGAAAACGGCCATCAGCAATACGAATTGCAGCGAGCGGAACGAATCGGCCATCTCCTCGCTCTGGCCCGACAACAAGGCTACCGTGCCCACCGGCAGGTCGACATCAGCGACGATTTTCTGAAGCGCGATGACCGCCGTGCCCAGGTCACCACCGGCGAGGTTGGCTGAGACGACCGCGACGCGCTCCTGGCCGAGACGGCGCACTTCGGCCGGCCCCACGGATAGCTGCACATCGGCCACCGCACTGAGCGGCACCGGGTAGGCGCTGCCGGGGTTGACGATCAGGTTGCGGATCTCCTCCACCGACGCCGCACGCGAATCGACGCTGCGTACCAGCACGTCGATCTTTTTATCCCTGAGCTTGTAACGCGTGGCAACCTCGCCGCGGACGCTGTTGACCACACGATCGGCAACGTCCCGCACCATCAGTCCGAGTTGCGCGGCCCGCTCCTGGTCAAAAACGATCTGGATTTCCGGGTTACCGGCTTCAACGGTCGTCTTCACGTCGGCGAACTGTGCATCCGCGGCCATGCGCAGTCGAACCTGCTCTGCCGCGGCCTCGAGGCGATCGAACTCGTAGCCGGCGATCACGACCTCCAGCGGTGTCGAAAGGTTGAACAGGCTCGGCCGGCTGAAACGGTACTGGACGCCCGCCAGCGCATTGAGACGCTCGCGCATGGCTTCGATTGCAACGGTCTCCTCGGCTCGCCCGGCACCGCTGTCCAGCGTAATGCTCAGGCGTCCCGTGTTGTCGCCGGAGTCCACGGGATTGGCATCGAGGCGATTACCGGTGCCTGCGACCGAGTAGGCGAGGGCGACATTGCCCAGTTCCGCGCTGGCCTGTTGCGCGGCCAGCACCGTCCGGTCCGTCTGTTCCAGGGGTGTGCCGGGCGGAAGCCGCAGGTCGACGTTGAACTCACCCTGCGCCATCTGCGGTATCAGCTCCGTGCCGAGTTGCGGGGCAATGCCGAATACGGTGACGAGAAACAGCGCCATCGCCGCGCCGAGGACCTTGGCCGGGTTCGTCAGCGCCCAGTTGATCGTGGCGGGATAACGAGCCTCAGCCCAGCCCGTGAGTCCCTGGGTCACACGGACGAGTGGGCTGAGCAGCCAGCGAAAGGCGGAGCCAATACCGCGGAAAAGGCGGCGCACCCCCGCGGCCAGCCATGACAGACCTCGGCCAACCCGGCCTGGCGCCCGTGGAATCGTATCGGCCGGAAGCGCCGCGCCGGGTGTGTTGCCGGCGGCAAGCATCGGTACGAGCGTCAGGGCGACGACCAGCGACAGCACCAGCGCGAAGGTGACGGTCAGCGACTGGTCCTTGAACAGTTGTCCGGCGATGCCGGTGATGAAAATCATCGGAAAGAAAACCGCGATCGAGGTCAGTGTCGAGGCCGTGACCGCGGTAGCAACCTCGCTGGTGCCCAGGCTGGCTGCCATGGCCCGGTCGAGACCTTGTTCACGCTTGCGGACAATGCTCTCGAGCACAACGACAGCGTTATCCACGAGCATGCCCACCGCCAGTGCGATGCCACCCAGCGACATGATGTTCAGCGTCAGGTCGAAAGCGTACATCGCGACGAACGTGCCCAGGACCGACAGTGGTATCGCGATGCTGGTGATCGCCGTTGCCCTTGCGTCACGCAGAAAAGCATAAAGCACGAGAATGGCCAGCAGACCACCGATCAGTGCGGCATTCTTGACCTCGCTGATGGCGGCGGAGATGAACCGGGACTGGTCATAGACCGTCCTGATTTCGGTGCCTTCCGGCAAGCCCTTGCTGAGCTCCGCCACGCGCGCATTGATGCCGTCCGCGAGCTGAACCGTGTTGGCGTCGCCTTCCTTGTAGACGGCGAGTTCAATGGCTTCGGCGCCATCGACCCGGGTAATGGCTTCACGTTCCTTGTAGCCACGCGAAACAGTCGCGATATCGTGCAGGTACACGGGCTGTCCGTCGCGCGTAGCGATGATCGAATCGGCCATCTGTTCGATGGTTTCGAACTCGTTGAGCGTTCGCACCAGGAAACGCTGCATGCCCTGTTCGAGTCTCCCCCCGGACAGGTTGACGTTCTCGGCACGAATACGTCGAGTGACCGATTCGATCGACAAGCCCAGCTGAGCGAGTTTCTGCTGGTCAACAAAGACCTGTACTTCGTCTTCATAACCACCGCTGACCTTGACCGCGGCAGAGCCCTCTACGGCCTCGAGGTCCGGTTTGAGCCGATCATCGGCAAAACGGCGCAGTGCCTTGAGTCGGTCCACGGTCTCCTCTTGCGTGCCGGATTCCGCATCAAGGAAGGCGAGCCGCAGGACCGGCTCGTTGGATGGGTCAAATCGCAACAGCAGTGGCCGCTCGGCCTCCAGCGGCAGCTGCAGGACGTCGAGTTTCTCGCGAACATCGATACCGGCAAGGTCCATGTCAGTGCCCCATACAAATTCCAGCACGACATCGGACTGCCCGGCACGCGAGACGGAGCGCACCTGGCGAACATTACGGATGATGCCCACGGCTTCCTCAACCGGCCGGGTGATGAGTGTCTCCACTTCCAGAGGCGCGGCACCGACCAGTTCGGTACGGACCGTGAGGGTAGGGTAGGACAGGTCGGGCAACAGGTTCAGCTTGAGGCGGGAAAGTGACACGAGCCCGAACAGCGCGATCGCGATCGTGCACATGATGATGGTGACGCGCCTGCGTATGGCGAAGTCGATCAACTGCTGCATGGTTGCTCCGGCTGAGTGGCGTACGAAGGGTCTCAGCGAGCCATAGCCGGGTCACCGGCGGGGCCGTCTGCACGGACTGCCTCGACGACTTTGACCTGCGTGCCTGTCTTCAGTCCGCCCTGGCCGACGACGACGACACTCTCGCCGCCGTCGAGACCCTCGGTGACTTCCACCCAGCCGCCGTTACTGAGCCCGACGCCGATCTGGCGTTGTTCGGCCTTTCCGCCGACGATCACGAACACCGACTGACGGCCATCAGCATCCAGGATGGAGTTGCGTGGTACCTGCAGTGTGTTCTCGCGTTGCTCGTATACGATGTTGACCCGGGCAAACATGCCCGGCCTCAGTCTCCGCGATTCATCAGGCACCTCCACCCGGACCCGGAAAGTACCGGTCTTCGAGTCGATCGTCGGGCTGATGCGCGAGATCGTGCCTTCAAAGAGGTCCGCACCGAGCGCGTCGACCAGTATGGCCGCCTTCTGGCCGGGTGCGAGCTTGCGAAGTTCCTTCTCCGGAACGTGCACGTAGGCGATCAACGGATCAAGATCCGTCACCCGGAAGGTTGGCTGGTCGGGGCCAATGGTATTTCCGACCTTGATGTAGCGGGTCGAGATGACTCCCGCGATCGGGGCCCTGATCGTGGTGTAGCTCAGTTCCAGGCGGGCGCGATCATAGGAGGCACGCAGCGCGTCGAGGTCGTATCGCGCATTTTCCGCCGTGCCCTTGGCAACCAGTCCCTGTTCGCTGAGTTCCTGCAGCCGGCTGTTGTCGCGTTCGAGCTTGCGCAGATTGGCCTCGGCCTGAGCGACATCGAGGCGCAACCGATCGCCATCGAGCCGTGCGAGAACCTGGCCCTTTGTCACGGTGTCGCCTTCCTCGACGAAGATCTCGCGGACTTCACCACCGACCTTGGCGACCACTTCGGCTTCCTCGTGGGCCTCAATCGGCGCCGTTCCCGAGTACGCGGCCGTCATGCTGGCACGGCGTACAGGCTGGACCTCGACCGGGACCGACGTCTCGGCATCGGCTTCGCCTCCGGCCTGGTCGGTGGCTTTGCCGTTACTGCATGAGGCCAGGGACAGGCTGAAAGCGGTCGCCGCGAGCAACCAGACTGCCCGATATCCGCTGTTTTGACCGCTTTGGATTGTGCGCGACATAGGATAATTTCCAGACGGTCGACTGACCGTTACCGGAATCCTATGGCTCTATAGTGTTATAGTCAAGTACAACACTGTCATTGCCAGTTATGCGGCGCTTCGGCCGACCGAGCCCTCAGGCGCCTTCCTGTCGCTTGGCGAGGTAACGCGGTTCGATCAGGGCAAAATCCGCGGTCACCTCGGCGGCTTCGGAGAGCAGCGCATCGGGTACGTCGTCAATGTCTTCGACCTTGTCGAGTTTGGGCTTGCCCTGTGCGGCCCGCCGGGCGTTTTCACGGTCCAGCTGTTCCTTGCTGCGTGCTGAGCGCTCGGCCTTGCGGGTTTCCAGGTTGAGCGAGACGGACTTTTGAGATCGCATCTCGTCCATTGCGGCGATTTCGGCCAGCGCGTACTGGAAATCCGGATCGTCCTGAATCCGTGCCTCGTGCTTACTCTGCAGCTCCGCCACCACTGGCGCGAGCGTCACTTCGCGCTGGAATTCGGTGCCACGGATTCGATTCCAGGGCAGTGCAGACTCGCGGGAGCTCTCGCCGACATCGTGCGGACTGATGGCCGAGGGCAGGGCGATATCGGGTTGAACACCGCGGTTCTGCGTGCTCTCGCCGGTCACGCGGTAGTACATGCCGATCGTGACGGTCAGCTGACCATAGCCCGGATCCTTTCCGAGCGCGAAACGATCCAGCGGATACAGGTTCTGTACCGAGCCCTTGCCGTAGGTTTCCTGGCCGATGACGATTCCACGGCCGTAGTCCTGCATTGCCGCGGCAAAGATCTCCGACGCAGAAGCGCTGAAGCGATCGACCAGTATGGTCATCGGACCGTCATAGGCGACGCCGGCCTCCTCGGACTCGAGCACCTCGACGCGTCCGCCCGATTCGCGCAACTGCACGACCGGGCCCTTGGGCACAAACAGGTTGACGAGGCCAATCGCCTCGCTGAGATGTCCGCCGCCATTTTCGCGCAGATCCAGCACCAGTCCGTCGATCCCGCCTTCCTTCTTGAATTCCTCGATCAGGCGAGCCACGTCGCGGGTTGTACTGCGGTAATCCTCATCACCCGCGGATCGCGCATTGTAGTCCTGGTAAAAGGACGGAACCGTGATGATCCCGATGCGTTCGGTCCTGCCATCACGCTTGATCTCGCGCAGTTCCTTCTTTGCCGCCTGGGCCTCGAGCGTAATCTTGGTGCGCGGCAGTTCGATCGTTTTCTCTGCGGTACCGGGGGCTGCGGTTCCGGGTTGAATCTGCAGGCGAACGGAGGTGCCCACCGGCCCGCGAATCAGCTGGACGACATCATCGAGACGCCAGCCGACCACATCGACCATCTCCTCGGACTTGCCCTGGCCAACGGCGAGTATCCGGTCGTTGGCGGTGAGCAGGCCGGTCTGTTGAGCTGAGCCACCGGGCAGCAGGTCCATGACCGTGACGTAGTCGTCAATCATCTGCAGCGACGCGCCAATGCCCTCATAGGACAGGCTCATCTGGATGCGGTATTCCTCGGAGTTGCGCGGTGAGAAGTAGCTCGAATGCGGATCGAATACGTGTGCGAACGCATTCATGAAATTCTCAAACACGTCATCCGACGTGATCTGCTCGGAGCGCTTCATCGCCCGTTCATAGCGCTTCTGGAGGATATCGTGCGTTTCCGGCCAGGTTTTCTCGGTCAGCATCAGCGAGAGAGCGTCGTTCTTGACGCGCTTGCGCCAGAACTCATCGAGCTCGGCGCGGTCCTTCGCCCAGGGCGCGTCTTCCCGATCGAAATCGAATTCCTCGTTGAGCGTGAAGTCCGGTTCCTTCTCGAGAACCTTCAGCGCGAAGGCCATGCGCTCGCGGGTCCTCTCCTGGAAGCGGTTAAAAATGACGAATGCCGGCTCGAGCTGTCCCGTCTTGATGGCCTCGTCCAGTTCGTAGCGGTAGCGCTCAAACTCGGCGATATCGCTGGCCAGGAAGTAGCTGCGTGAGCGATCCAGGGAGTCCAGGTAACGGTCGAGCACCAGCGCCGACACCGGGTCATTGACCGGTGCCTGCCGGTAGTGGGAGCGCTCGAACATGCTGCTGACCAGTCGGGAGACGCGCGCCTGCCGGTCAGTGGGAGCGAAATCCACGGTCGTCGCGGTCGCCGTTGCCACGGGCGCCGGCGAGGAGCCCAGCGTCCGGAAGCCCAGCGCGATTGCCGCCACTACCAGCGCGACGACGACGAGCCGTTTCCCGGTGGACTGAACCGATGGCATCTTGTTCCGGCGGTCTGCCTGATACACTTTATGCGAACCTCAACATTGGGTTGGGGACTAGGCTAGAGATACCCCCAGCGCCAATCAAGGGCCGGGGCAGTCATTTAGACAAATAAAACCACACGCTTGCGACCACTTACCGTAATTACCGGGATCGTGCTGGGCTCGTCAGCGGCGACCACCTTTGGTCTGTCCGCGACGCTGGTCGTCTTTCTGGTGCTCTCCGGGGAGCACCCGCAATTTCGCGCCGAGCTGCCACTTCTCGCGCGATACGTCGTGGTGTTCATCGCTTTGACCGCGCTTTCCGGATTCAGTTTCCTTGGACTGGCGAAAAATCGACCCTGGCGCTGGTGGGCGCAGGCCGCCATGTGGGGCTCGCTGGTGTTGATGGCAGCATTGTACTGGTCAACACGAACGTAGCCTTCGTTACGCATTTTACCATATAAAACAATCATATAAATACTGGAGTTGATGTTGAAAGTCAGAAGTATTTTCGCAATGGTTGCGCTGGTTTCGACCGGTGCCTGGTCGGTGACCTTCGCTAACGAAGCAGCGGGCGATACCAGCACGCCGGTATTCACCGCCGAGGGTGTTGCCGCACATGTGCGCACCCTGGCCTCGGATGAGTTCGAGGGTCGCCGTCCCGCGACCCGCGGAGAGGAGAAGACCATCGCCTACGTGGAGCAGGCTTATCGAAAGCTGGGCCTGAAACCCGGGGCCGGTGACAGTTACCTGCAACCCGTGCCTTTCGTGGAACTCACGACCCGGGCCGCCGATACGATCCGCATCGAGGGCCAGGGTGAGCCGTTCGAGCTGCGCTACGGTGACGAGGCGGTTTACTGGACCAAGCGGGTGGTCCCCGAGGTCACGCTGGATAAGAGTGATCTCGTGTTCGTGGGCTACGGTATCGTCGATCCGGCGCGGAACTGGAACGATTATGCCGGACTCGACATGAAGGGCAAAACGGCTGTAATCCTGGTCAACGACCCAGGATATGCGACCGGCGACGAGAAACTGTTCAATGGCAAGGCCATGACGTACTTCGGTCGCTGGACGTACAAGTATGAAGAGGCGTCACGGCAGGGCGCCGCCGGTGCGATCATCGTTCACGAGGAAAAACCGGCTGCGTATCCCTGGGCGGTTGTGCAGAATGGTGCTGCGCGGCCGCAACTGGACATCGACACGCCCGGTGGCAATGCCGACCGCGTGGCAGTAGAGGGCTGGATGACGCGTGATTCAGCCGTGCGCGTCATGAAGGCGGCAGGCCTGGATTACGACGAGTTGAAAGCGAAGGCTGCGCAGCCCGGTTTCAATCCAGTCAAGCTCGGTCTCAATGTCTCGACCTCGGTTCGCAACGGCGTTCGCCGCGCCACCTCGTATAACGTGATCGGTCGGGTCGAGGGCACGAAGCGGCCGGATGAGTACGTGATACTGACCGCGCACTGGGATCACCTGGGCAAGGCGCTCGCGTTCAGCGGAGACTCAGTCTTCAATGGTGCCATCGACAATGCCACCGGAATGGCGGCGTTGCTGGAGCTGGCGCGGGCGTTCTCCGAGGTTCGCCCTCAACCTGAGCGGACCGTCATTTTCGCGGCGCTGACGGGCGAGGAATCCGGACTGCTCGGCAGCCTCTACTATGCGGAAAACCCGACCGTACCGCTCGCCGCCATCGCCGGCGGTGTGAATATCGATGCGATGTCCGTTTACGGACGGACGCGTGATGTGACGGTGGTGGGCTATGGCGCCTCAGAGCTCGAGGATTTTCTGCGCGAGGCCGCCGTGGGACAGGATCGCGTGCTGCGCCCGGATCCGACGCCGGAGAAGGGCTCCTACTATCGGTCGGACCACTTCAACCTCGCCAAAAAGGGGGTCCCGATGCTGTACGCGAAGGGCGGTATCGACAGCCGTGAGCATGGCCCGGACTGGGGTCTGGCCCAGCAGGCGGACTACGTCTCAAATCGATACCACAAGCCGAGCGACGAATTCGATGCGAGCTGGGACCTCAGCGGTGTGGTCGAAGACGTCGAGCTGTATTTCGACGTGGCCTACCGGCTCAGTAACGAGCGCGGCTTCCCCGAATGGTATCCCGGCAACGAGTTTCGGCCGGTGCGCGAGAGCAGCCGCGCGGCGGCGGCCACCGCAACCAGGTAACTCTCCGGGCGAGCGGGTCGTTCAGTCGTGATCGACCCGCTCCCAGGAATGCGGTTTCGCAAAGCCGGCATCATTGGCGTAGGGGTCGACGCCGGCGGCGCCGTGGTGCCGATCCGGCCGAGGGGGCGGCTCATCGATCAGCGCGAGCTCGTCGGCTGACCGCGCGTTCGGCGTTGTGCGGCGTGGCGGTGCGGTTCGACGCGGTTCGGGTCGTGGAATCGCCGGCGCGCCTCGGCCGGCCAGTTTTCGCCACCATTGCTTGAGGGTTCCCATGGCTGTCGGGCTCCTCTTTCTCCCAGGGAGCGGAATAAACGGTTCCGGTCCCAAGAATACCCGTCCGGCCACGTTGCAACAGGATTCAGGTCACGTTGCTGAGTCGTGGTGCGTCGAAAGGGTCCGGCGCGGCAGGAATACGCGCAGCAGGATGCGCCAGAACAGCGTGATTACGAGCGGTCCAAGCGCCAGCGCCCAGGCCGCGCGCCTGAATCGTGCAAGATCCGCGAAGAAATTCCAGAAAAAATCAAAAGGACCGCCGTTTGAGTAAGGTCCCAGGGTGGCCACGCCGGTGTAGTACACAAGGAACGGCAGGGCCAGTACGCCAAACAGGAGCGCAGCCACGAGCCAGTACAAATCGCGCTTGAAGTTCATCGGTTCAATCGTGAGGCCAAGTCCGGGCAACCGCAAGAGCCGAGTTTAGTATGATCGGGTGCATGACAAAAATACGAACCGCGGTGATCGGCGTGGGCTACCTCGGCCGTTTTCACGCACAGAAATATGCAGCGCTCGATGATTCGCAACTCATTTCGGTCGTGGACGCGGACCCGGCGACGCGCCAACGGGTGGCCGATGAACTCGGGGTCCAGAGTGTCGCCGATTACCGTGACCTCTTCGGGCGGGTCGATGCGGTGAGTATCGCCACACCGACGCCGCTGCACTTTCCGATTGCGAGGGATTGCCTGGAACACGGTGTGCACGTGCTGGTCGAAAAGCCGATCACCGAGACCCTCGAGGAGGGTCGTGAACTCCTGACGGTCGCAGCGCGGTCGGGATGCATACTCCAGGTCGGGCACCTGGAGCGATTCAATGAAGCGATTCTCGCTCTGGAGCCTGAGCTGGGGACACCGCGTTTTATCGAGTCACATCGTCTGGCGCCCTTCAAGGAACGCGGAACCGATGTTAATGTCGTGCTCGACCTGATGATCCACGACATCGATCTGATTCAAAGCCTGGTCGGCCGGCCGATCGAGTCGATCGACGCAGTCGGTACGTCGGTGTTCTCCTCCGGCCTGGACATCGCCAATGCCCGCATCCGCTTCGAGGGCGGCTGTGTGGCGAACACCACGGCCAGCCGGGTCAGTATGAAGATGGAGCGCAAGCTGCGCATGTTCCAGGACGATGCCTACATCTCGATCGATCTTCAGCAGAAAATACTTACGATCGTGCGCAAGCCAGCGCCCGACGCCAAGGGGCCGCCGGGACAGGTCGCCATCGAGGAGCGCAGCTATGAGCAGGGCGATGCGCTGAAGCTGGAAATCGAAGCGTTCCTGCATTCGATTCGTGAGGGACTGCCTCCGGTAGTATCCGGCGAAGACGGATTGCAGGCACTGGAGACCGCGATCCGGATATCGGACCTGGTTCAGCACAGCGGGGCGGGGCATGCGTAGCTATTACACGGGCAGGAACCTCGACAGGGCGATCACCATCGAGGACCTGCGGCGGCGGGCGATACGGCGCCTGCCGCAATTCTCGCGGGAGTATCTTGAAGGCGGTGCCGAGGACGAAGTGAGCCTGCGGCGCAATCGCGACGTATTTGAGCGCATCACCTGGCAGCCGAAAACACTGGTCGGTTTCGATGCGCCAGATCTTTCCGTCGAAATCATGGGTAATGCCTGCAGCATGCCGGTCATCATTGCGCCGACCGGCTTTAACGGGCTGTTGTGGCCCGAGGGTGACCTGATGCTTGCCAAGGCTGCCGCGGAGGCCGGCATTCCGTTCACGCTGAGCACAGTTTCCAATTACGACGTGCGCAGGATGGTCGAACAGGTGCCACGGAATCGTGTCTGGTTCCAGCTTTATCCGATCAAGGATCCGAAGGTCGTCAATCAGATCATCGATCGGGCCGCGGAGACGGGCTGCACCAAGCTCGTCGTCACATCCGATGTTCCCGTCTATGGTGCGCGCGAATGGGACGCGCGCAACTACCGTGAACTGATGAAGCTCAGTCTCTCGAGCATGCTTGACGTGCTGGCTCACCCAACGTGGCTGCGGCAGGTCATGCTGCCCGGCGGTCCACCGGAATTTGCGAACCTCGTGGATTTCCTGCCGCCCGGCGGTGCCTCGGCGATGCAGGGCGCGAAGTTCATGTCGACGCAGATCAACCCGGGCCTGTCGTGGGCGCACATCGCGGAGATGCGCAGGCGCTGGAGTGGCGACCTGATCGTCAAGGGCTTGTTGTGTGTTGACGATGTGCGGCGCGCACATGAACTGGGCGTCGATGGCGTTGTGCTGTCAAATCATGGAGGACGTCAGCTCGATAGCACGATTTCAGGACTGGAAATACTACCGTCAGTCGTCGCCGAGTTCGGCGAGCGCATGACCATTCTCGTGGACGGAGGATTCCGGCGAGGCTCGGATATTGCCAAAGCCGTTGCGCTCGGCGCGCACGGCGTGATGATCGGTCGTGCAACCTTGTACGGTCTTGCCGCCGCGGGGCAGCCCGGGGTCGCGCGCGCCCTGCGGATCCTGCGCACGGAAATGGAACGCGTGATGACACTGGTCGGCGCCGCCACTATCGACGACCTCGATCGCGACCTGATCTGGTCCTGAACACGCGATTTATGAAAGGGGGGGGCGAGCGAATGCGAGCTGTGATCTGCAAAGAGTTGACCGGGCTGGGTGGACTGAGCCTGGAAGAGCACTGGCCGGAGCCGCAGGCCGGTCCCGGTGAAGTGCTGGTGGATGTGAAAGCCGCAGCCCTTAATTTCCCGGACCTGCTGATGATCAAGGGCATGTACCAGGAGCAGCCGGCGTTGCCATTTGTGCCGGGTGCGGAGTTCGCCGGCGTCGTTGAAGGCGTGGGCAAGGGTGTTGAACGATTCAAGCCGGGCGATCGCGTCGTTTCTGTCTCGGGAAATGCGCTGGCTGAGAAGACGGTTGTAAAAGCGGACCTGCTGCTGCCTGCGCCAGCCAATCTCGACTTCGAGTCAGCCTCGGGGATCTGCATTACCTATTTCACGACCCAGCATGCACTGAAACAACGCGCGGGTCTGCAGCCTGGCGAGACGTTATTGGTGCTCGGCGCCGCCGGCGGCGTCGGAGTTACGGCCGTCGAGCTTGGCAAGGTGATGGGCGCACGCGTAATCGCCGCGGCGAGCAGCCCGGAAAAGCTGGAGCTCGCACGCACCCTCGGGGCCGATGAAACGATCAACTACACGACTGAGGATCTCAGGGCGCGGGTCAAGGAACTCACGGCCGGAAAGGGCGTCGACGTCGTTTACGATCCGGTCGGTGCGCAGCTTGCGGAGCCGGCGCTTCGCAGCCTCGCATGGAAGGGACGCTACCTCGTGATCGGCTTCGCCGGTGGTGAGATACCCCGCATACCGCTGAACCTGTTGTTGCTCAAGGGTAGCGCGGTAATCGGTGTCTACTGGGGCGACTTTGCCCGTCGCGAACCGCAGCAGCAATTCGCGAACGCAATGGAGCTGTGGCAACTGATCGAGCAGGGCAAGCTCCGCCCCGTGGTCGGCGAGGTCCACGAGCTGGCGGATTACGCGGCAGCGTTCGAATCCCTCGCTGGACGGCGTGCACGCGGCAAGGTTGTCATTCGCATCTGATCAGTTCGCGTCCAACCGTTCGATTTCAGACTGCACGGCCAGCCAGCGCTCTTCCGCAGCAGACAGTTCGCTGCTCACGCCGCCGTGGCGACGACTCAATTCCGCAATGTCTGGTCCGCCGTCCGTCGAGTAAGAATCCGGATCGGCCAGGCGGCTATCGAGCGCTGCCTTCTCTGACTCGAGCCGTGTGATACGTGCTTCCAGCGCCGCTGCTTCTTTCGCGAGCGGCCGACGCCGGGCAAGGCGTTCACGGCGCTGCTCGGATTGCCGTATGCGCTCGAGCCGGCGCGCCTCGCGCTCCTCCGGCTGCGCCGTCATCGGGCCATTGGTGGTGGCCTCGTCGTCGCGTCTGCCGGCAAGCCACTGCAGGTAATCGTCAATGTCACCGTCAAACTCGGCGGCCGTGCCGTCGGCAACCAGCAGAAAACGGTCACAGACCGTGCGAAGCAGCGTGCGGTCGTGCGAAACCAGCACGAGACTGCCCTCGTAGGCGGCCAGCGCCCGCGTCAGTGCGTGGCGCATCTCGAGGTCGAGATGATTCGTTGGTTCGTCGAGCAGCAGCAGGTTGGGTCTTCGTCGGACCATCAGTGCGAGCGCCAGTCTTGATTTCTCGCCGCCGGACAGCGGGGCAACAGGAGCGTCGGCCTTCTCGCCCCGAAAATCGAAGTGCCCGAGGTAGCTGCGAAGCTCGGATTCACGGGTCTGCGGCTCCTGCAGCACGAGGTGCCGCAGCGGGGAGTCGGCAGGGTGAAGTTGTTCGAGTTGATGCTGGGCGAAGTAGCCGACCTTGAGTCCATAGCCCTCGGTGCGCCGTCCCGACAAGGGTTCCGCGGCGCCCGCGAGCAACCGTGTCAACGTCGATTTACCTGCGCCGTTACGCCCCAGCAACCCGATCCTCGCGCCGGGATGCAGCGTCAGATGCAGCGACTGGAGCACCGTTTGTTCGCCGTAGCCGGCCGCAGCGTCATCGAGTACGAGCAACGGGTCCGGCGATCGTTGCGGCCGGGGAAATTCAAAGTCAAAGGGAGCATCGACATGAGCAGCCGATACGCGTTCGAGTCGCTGTAGCGCCTTCAGTCTGCTTTGCGCCTGGCGTGCCTTGGTCGCCTTAGCCCGGAAACGGTCGATGAAGCTCGTCATGTGGGCAATTTCGCGTTGCTGCTTTTCGAACAGGGATTGCTGCGCGGCCAGGCGGGCTGCTCGTTGCTGCTCGAACGCCGAGTAGTTTCCGGTGTAAAACAAGAGGCGTCCGCCCTCGATGCTGGCGATGTGGGTCGTACAGGCGTCGAGAAAGTCGCGATCGTGCGAGACCACCAGCAGCGTGCCGCGGAAACCGGCCAGCCAGCGCTCGAACCAGACGATCGCATCGAGGTCCAGGTGATTGGTTGGCTCGTCCAGCAGCAACAGATCCGCGCGCCCGGCCAGCGCCCGGGCAAGATTCAGGCGCATGCGCCATCCGCCTGAAAACTCGGCTACGGATCGCGTGAGATCCGACGCAGAGAATCCGAGTCCCGCCAGCAGGGCAGCGGCGCGCGCGGATGCCGCGTAGCCATCGATCGCCTCCAGGCGTCCGTGGAGCTCGGCGATCGCCGGGCCATCGTTGGCGGCATGCGCCGCTTCGATGGCTGCCTCGACGGCGCGCAGTTCGGTATCGCCATCCTGCACAAAGTCCAGCGCGGAACGTGCAAGAGCCGGCGTCTCCTGCGCCACCGAGGCGATGCGCCATTCTTTCGGCACCCGGCAGTCCCCCGCGTCGGCCTGCAGGTCACCCCTCAACAAGGCCAGGAGGCTGCTTTTGCCGCTGCCATTGGGACCGACCAGGCCGACGCGCCAGGCGGTGTGAATCTGCAGCGAAGCGTCTCGGATCAGTGGCTCTGCGCCGCGCGCCAGCGTCAGGTCTTGCAGTTGAATCAATGCCGTGGGGGTCCATTTGCAGGGGATTTCATTTTAGCTGGTCCGCCTCGCGATCGGCCGGGGCATCGCGTCGGCCGCCGGAATCCGGCACAATCGCAACACTTGCCCGGACGGTGCTTCTGCCGGGCCGGATCCACGGAGACTTACTGACCATGCAGCCCGACAGCCGCCTGCCGTTCCCCTCACTCGTCCGAATCGCCAGACGGGCCTGGCCTTTGCTTGTGGCCGCGATGCCGCTGTCTGCGCAGGCGCAGGATGCGCCGGCGGTCTCCACGATACTGGCTTTCAGCGGGTCGCAGACGACGGCCGAAGTGACGCTGGGCCCTGACAATCGGCTCTACGGGCCGGCGCTATCGTCGGCTTTTGTCGCCGGGGGGTTGATTTATTCGACGACCCTGGACGGGTCAGACGTCAATACGGTGTATCAGCTGGGAGAACTCGATGGCCTTCGGCCTGAAGGCGGATTGCTGCTGGCGAGCGATGGCCTGCTTTATGGAACCACTGTCTGGGGGGAGGTCCAGTCGACTACGTCGGGGACGATTTTCAGGGTCTCGCCTGACGATGAAACGTTTGAGTCACTGTTCGAGTTTGCCGATCCGAAAAGCGTCAGCGCCACCGGTGTGGCGATCAACAGCAATGGCGCGTATCCGGCGGCGGCAATGATCGAGGGCAGCGACGGCAACCTGTATGGCGTGACGCGCAGCGGCGGTGCGAGCGGCGCCGGAACGGTATTTCGAATCGCGCGCGACGGCACAGGTTTCAGCACACTGCACGAGTTCGCGCCGTTTGAGGAGGATGAACTGACTCTGCAGAGCACAAATGAAGATGGCGTCAATCCCGAGGGGGCGCTGGTTGAAGGCGCAGATGGCTATTTTTATGGCACCGCGTTCGCCGGCGGTGCAAACGGCAACGGTACGATTTTCCGCCTGCGGTTTGACGGCACGGGCTTCGAGGTCGTTCACGTGTTCAGCGAGACAGTCCTCACCGACGATGCTGCACTGCCGGCCAATGCCGAGGGCGCTGCGCCGCTGGCCGGACTGATCGATGGCGGAGACGGGTTTTTCTACGGCACTGCGAGCAAAGGCGGCGAAACCGGCAACGGCACGGTGTTCGCGGTCGCGCCGGATGGCTCGGTTATTTCCGCGCTCCGGTCCTTTTCTGCAACCGATGGCGAGCGGCCTTCCACCGCACTGACGCTGGGTCGCGACGGACGCCTTTATGGCACGACGTTCTCGGGTGGTGTTATAGAAGGCGCGTCAGCCGGTTTTGGCACGATCTTCTCGATTGCGCGCGACGGCACGGATTTCGTCAGCCTTTATGCCTTCACCGGTTCAGAGGGCGCAAATCCAACAGGCAGCCTGCTGCAGCTTTCCGACGACTTGTTCGTCGGCACGGTGGAGAACGGTGGCGCGTGTTCGCAGGGTGTCGTGTTTCAGCTCAGCCTGTCGGGCGGAACGATTAAGGGCAACACGAAATGTGGCAGGAAAAAGAACAGTGGTGGTGGTGGCGCGGGGCTGGTCCTGATCTGCCTGCTCGGACTGCTTGGCTTGAGCCGGTTGCCGGGAGGGCAGGCGAAGAGTTGACTCCGGGCGTCGGAACACGCCGTCGATAACGCAGCGTGGCGTTGATTGTAAGGCGCGGGAGAAGGCATGGTCGAAACGAAGACACATTATCGAACATGCTGCCTTTGCGAGGCGATGTGCGGCATCCGCATTGCCCATCGTGAAGGCGAAATTCTTTCGATCAAGCCCGATCGGGATGACGTCTTCAGCAATGGGCACATCTGTCCGAAAGCCGTGGCGCTCAAAGATCTTCACGAGGACCCGGACCGGCTGCGCCAGCCGATCCGGCGCACGGCGAGTGGCTGGGAAGCGGTTTCGTGGGGTGCGGCGTTCAGTGAGATAGCGCAACGGATCGGCTCGATCCGGGCGGATCACGGCCACGATGCGGTGGCGATCTATCTCGGCAATCCGACGGTTCACAACCTCGGTGCGACACTTGGCGTCGGTAACTTCATCCGTGCGGTGAAGACGAAGAATCTCTATTCGGCGACCAGCGTCGATCAGCTGCCCCACATGGTGGCGGGCCTGATGATGTTCGGTCACCAGTTCCTGATGCCCGTCCCCGACGTGGATCGCACGCAGTTGTTCGTGTGTATCGGCGGCAACCCGGTCGTCTCCGGCGGTTCGATCATGGGCGCGCCGGGCTTCGCGAAGCGCGTATCAGCCCTGCAGGCGCGCGGTGGACGTTTCATCGTGATTGACCCGCGGCGCACCCGGTCGGCGGCGATCGCCGATGAGCACCTGCCCATTCGTCCGGGCACTGATGTCTTTCTGCTTATCGGGCTGTTGAAAGAAGTATTCGCCGCGGGATCACACGACACGGGGCATCTCGGACCGCTGATTGATGGCGTGGAATCGCTGCGAGAGGCGCTCGTCGATTTCGACCTGGAGCGGATGTCCGAGCGTACCGGCATCCCGTCGGCGCGCATTCGTCGGTTGGCGCGGGAATTGATCGATGAGCCTCGCGCGCTCGTTTACGGCCGAATCGGTGCGTGTACGCAGTCGTTCGGCGGATTGTCTCTCTGGCTGATCAATTGCCTGAACGCGCTGACAGCCAGCCTGGACCGCGAAGGCGGGATGATGTTTGCCGACCCTGCGTTCCCGCTGGGCTCTAAAGGGCACTTTGATCGCTTTCGTTCCCGGGTGCGTGATCTGCCGGAATTCAGCAACGAACTACCGGTCGCAACGCTGGCGGAGGAGATCCAGACGCCGGGCGCGGGGCAGGTGCGTGCGCTGTTTACCTTCGCTGGCAATCCGGTGCTCTCGACGCCGAACGGGCGCCGTCTCGACCAGGCGCTGGCCGGCCTCGAGTTCATGGTTTCGGTTGACCCGTACCTGAACGAAACCACCCGGCATGCCAACTTCATATTGCCGCCGGTCAGTCCGCTCGAACGCAGTCATTACGATGTGGCGCTCGCCAGTCTTGCGGTCAGAAACTTCGCCCGCTATTCGGAACCGTTGTTCGAAAAGCCAACCGATGCGATGCACGATCACGAGATTCTCGCGGAGCTGACGGTGCGGCTGGGCCCGGCGCCGAGCGGGCCGGCGTCGACACCGGAACAGGTGCTCGATCACGCGCTGCGGGCAGGGCCCTACGGAACGAAAAACGGGGGCGAACTGAACCTGGGCAAGCTGCGGGAGGCAGTGCACGGCGTGGATCTCGGGCCGCTGAAACCCTGCCTGGCGCGACGACTGGCGACCGCCGACGGGCGCATCCACCTGGCTCCGGAGGTTTACCTGCACGACTTGCAACGTGCTCGGAGCGCACTTGATGAGCCGGTACCTGAGCTCCTCTTGATCGGCCGACGGCACACGCGCAGCAACAACAGCTGGCTGCACAACAGTTATCGGCTGGTCAAGGGCAAACCTCGCTGCACGCTGATGATCAATCCGCGGGACGCGACGGCGCGTTCGCTTGCGGCGGGCGATCGTGTTTCGCTCAAGTCCCGGGTTGGGCAGATCGAAGTCAGCGTAGAAATCTCCGACGAGGTGATGCCGGGCGTCGTCAGCCTGCCGCACGGCTGGGGGCATGACCGGGCGGGTGTGAGATTGTCGGTGGCAGGACAATTCGCCGGTACGAGCATCAACGACGTCATCGATGAGCAGGCGATCGACGAATTGACCGGGACGGCCGTATTGAACGGAACACCGGTAGAGATTCGCCGGATAGGAGGCGATACTGCAGCGGCCTCGAGGTCGATCGATAAGATCCCGGCCTGACAATACTCAAAATCGCCAGTCGAGCGATCTAAAAAATGAATAAATACAATGCGTAAGATTGTTTAATTAAACTGATTTGAAGAAATTATTCTCGTTGCTGGTAATTGCGCTGCTGTTCAGCGCCGCCATTTTCTTGGCGTCAGTGTACGGCGAAGCGCGCAAAGCAGCCGATGACGACCCGAGTGTATGGGAAGCCGATATCGCCCGATTTGAGGAGGATGACCGCGTGCACCCGCGGCCGGCGGATGCGGTGCTGTTCGTGGGCAGTTCCTCGATTCGGTTCTGGCACAGCCTCGAGGAGGACATGGCGCCGCTTGTCACGATCCGCCGCGGTTTCGGCGGCGCTCGCATGGATGACGTGGTTCACTATGCGGATCGGCTGATCACGAAATACGCCCCGTCCAAGGTCGTGATTTTCGTTGGCAGCAATGACATCAACGTCAGTGATACGGCGATGGACGTTGTTCCGGACATCGTTGCAGGTCTCGAGCAGCTGGTCGCGATCATTCAGGCGGCCCGGCCCGATACGGAGATCTATTACATCGCGATCACACCAACCCGGTATTCCTGGGCCAAGCGCAGTGCGGTACGGGCCGCCAATGATGCGGCCGAGGCCTTGATGGCACAGCATCCGCGAACGCATTTCATTACGACCTGGGACCTGTTCGTCGACGCGGACGGGGAACCGGATCGCAACCTTTACAGACTTGACGGTCTTCATCTCAGCAAGGAAGGTTATCGGCGTTGGACCGAACGTATCCGGCCGATCCTGTTGAGCGAGAAATGAGCGCGCGGTTGCCCGAGTTCGAACCTCCCGAGCGTCCCTGGGAATCGCGGCTTCTCTCGGCACTGGAAGCCTGGTTTACCCCTTCGTTTCACGGCATGGAGCGCCTGCGACCGAAGCGCGGCAGCCTTTTCGTCGGCAACCATACAATCTACGGGCTGCTGGATATCCCGCTGTTCCAGGCCGGCGTATACAACCACAGTGGTATCTGGTTACGGGGCCTGGCCGATCACCTCCACTATGCGATTCCGGCCTGGGCGCGTTACCTCGAGTCGTTCGGTGCGATTCGCGGCACGAGAGAGAACTGCTCACTCGCGATGCAGCAGGGCGAGAGCATTCTCGTCTTCCCGGGGGGAGGCCGCGAGGTCATGAAGCGCAAAGGCGAGAAATACCGGCTGATCTGGAAGCAGCGGCTCGGATTTGTCTCACTGGCGGTCAGGCACGGCTATCCCATTCAACCTTTCGCGTCGGTGGGGGCGGACGATGCTTACACCATCTACCTGGATGCAGCGGCCGTGCAGGACTCCCGGCTGCTGAAGTTCGTCACCCATGCCCTCGGCATCAAGGTTCGCAAGGACGCGGAGGAGTTTCCGCCCATCGCCCGTGGGTTGGGGCTGACCGTCCTGCCAAGACCGGAACCCTTCCACTACGTCGTGGGCCGGGCGATCAGCACGGCCCGGTACAAGGGCAAGGAAGATGACCTGGATACGCTGGTCAGGCTTCGCGAGCGGGTAGCTGGCGAAGTTCGTTGCCTGATCAGGCAGGGCCAGGCGCTACGTGATGCGGCGCGTGGTGATGAAGCCCGTTGGCGAAAGGTGTTGCGAAAGCTGTAGCTCGGATTGGATCAAGACGACCTGCGTCTTCCGTGCGCAGAGGTGCGGATCCTGTCTCGACAAAAGAGGTGATCGATGGCCCATCTGGATTCAGCGGCCGACCTTGAATTCCGGAAATCGTTTGAATCCTGCGCATTTCTCCCGACCGAATTCGATCATCGGGCGCACCTGCGGCTGGCCTATGTCTACCTGGTGCAACAGAGCGCCGAGGCGGCCTACGAATCGATGCGGGACTCCTGACTCGGTTTTCTCGAGCATCACGGCGTCGAACGCTCGAAATACCACGACACCATGACCCGGGCCTGGATACTGGCCGTCCGGCGTTTCATGGCGAATACTTCGCAAGCCGACTCGGCCGACTCGTTTATCGACCGCAATCCCATGATGCTCGACGGCAGGATCATGCTGACGCACTACGCTGCGGAGCTGTTGTTTTCGGACGAGGCGCGTGCCACGTTCGTTGAACCCGACATCGACCCCATCCCGAGGTATCCAGAGCAGGCCACCCAATCGCCTTGATCGTGTCGCGCATTTTCGCGATGCCGTGCGACGAGTGAAATGTCTGGCGGCCCGGGCCGGTCCAGTAAAGTCACAGCCTGTCTTAACGGAGTTCGCGGTGGCCAATACACTCAAAGCCTTTGGTCTTTCTATCCTCGCCATTGCGATCGCGGCGTGCACGACGCTCGAGACGCCGACGTTTGCCGACGAAGGGGGCGCGATCAGGGGCCACGACCCCGTCGCGTACCACCTGTCACAAAAACCCGTTCGAGGAGATCCGAAGTGGTCGGTGCATTACAACAACGCCTCCTGGTACTTCGCCAGCGAGGCTAACCGCGACTTGTTCCGTGCCGACCCCGAACGATACGCGCCACAGTATGGCGGCTATTGCGCATATGCCATGAGCGGCGGCCGGGTCGTGCCGACTGATCCGCAAGCCTGGCATATTGAAGCCGGAAAACTGTATCTCAATTACAGCCGTGCCATACGCGATGTCTGGATCAAAGACGTGCCGGCTTACGTCAAGAACGCGGATCGCCGTTGGGCGGAAAAGGTCGCTGAACGGGACTTCGAGTAGCCGGCGGTATGGCGTGCGACCCCGACGCGATTCGCGTGACGACAAAGTGGCTGAGGGGCGTCGGGCTCCTCGTTCTCTTTTTGGTGACACTGCTCGCGGTGCCGGGGCTCGGCAATCTCCGGTTCAACAGCCACTACAGCGTCTATTTGGACGCCGATGATCCACGCCTGCTCGAGCAGCAGGCGATCGCGAAGACCTTCGCGCGTGGCGACAACGTGTTAGTCATGCTGGTCAGCGAGGACGACACGTTTGTCTCGGCTGACTTGTTCGAACTCCTGGAGGACCTGACTTCGCGACTGTCCGCGCTCGAGCACGTGCGCAGCGTGATCTCGATCAGCGAACTCGGTATCGCCGGCGAGTCCGAGACGGCAGATGGCGCGCTGGTGCCGACGATGCAGCAGCTTCGCGAACACGGGCGTGCCATCGGTTTGCTCATATCCGCGGACGGGCGGCTGGCCGCGATCAATATCGATTTCGAGTTGCCCGACCGGCAGGCGGGAACCGTGCTCAGCGCGCTGAAGTTGATTCGCGGAGCCGTGGAGGCGGACCTCGCCGGCAGGTCGGTTACTGTGCATTACACGGGCACGCTTGCATTGAACGAGGCTTACATCAGCGTGGTTCGGCACGACCTGGCTGTGATTCTGCCGTTGCTGTTGCTCGTGATGATCGTCGTGCCTGCCTTTTTTTTGCGTAGCGCCAGGGCTGTTTTCGTTGCGCTGCCGGTGGGTGTCGGTGCCGTGCTCGCGGGCTTCGGCCTGGCCGGATGGCTGCAGGCGGAACTCGCCGCGGTCAATACCTTCGTTCCGGTGATCATCCTCAGCATCAGCCTGGCCGGTTGCATGCACATGGCCTTGTCTTTCGCTCGCTACCGTGCCGCTGGCGAGGTCCCGGACGAGGCGGCCTGTTCGGCGGTCAGGTTCAATCTGCTGCCGATGACGCTCGCCAACGCCACAACGGCGCTCGGTTTTCTGGGCCTGCTGCTCAGCCCGTCTCCACCGATTCGGGTCGTGGGCTATGTAACCGCGGCCGGAGTCGCCACGTCATTTGTTCTCTGCATGACCTTACTGCCGGCGCTGCAGGCCCGTTTCGATCCGGCTTCCCCGCGCGCGCGGACGGACAGTTTAATGGGGGCTGCATGGGTGAACATTGCCGGTCGCCCGCGTAGAGCGCTGCTGGTCGGGACTTTGTTGTTGGCGTTGCCGGCCACGTGGCTGTTGAGCCGCAATGTCATCAGCGACAACCTGCTCGAGTACTTCCCGCCGTCGCACCCGTTCCATCGGGACACGGCACTGGTCGAGCACCGGCTGAGCGGCGTCAGCGAAGTGCTGTATTCACTGGATACGGGTGCACCAAACGGCTTGTTCGAGGCCGCTGCGATTGAATTGGTGGACGAGTTTGGTCGATGGCTGCAGCGGCAGCCGGAGGTGGTCAGGGTAACGGCGGTGTCCGACGCCAGGCAGCTGGCCGAGGCGCGGGAGGCCGGACGTCTGCAGGATCGCTTGATGTTCTATCGGCAACTCGTTGACGACCGTCGTGGCGGTGGCCCCCTGATCGCGCGTGAGGTATCGGCAGACTACGCCGCGACCGCGGTCGTTGCCTACCTGCACAGGCTGGATTCGGCCGCGCTGGTCGCTTTTGATCGGCGGGTGCGTGACTGGGCGGCCGTGAACCTCAGCGCTCTGGAGCTTACGGGCGGAGGACCGGTGCTGATGTTCGCCTACCTGGGCGAGCAGAATGTGCGCAGCATGCTGTTTGCATTGTCGGCCGCGCTGTTACTGGCCGCGGTTGTGCTGGGTGCAGTTCTGCGTTCGGCCCGGATGGCCGTGGTCGGGCTGATCTGCAATATTCTGCCCGTTCTGCTGGTCTATTCGGTATGGGCCGTGGTGAAAGGACGGATAAGCCTGGGCGCCGCGGTGGTCATGGGGATGATTCTGGGTATTGTGATCGACGATACGATCTACCTGTTGACGACTTATCGCCGCGCCCGTGCTCGAAACCTGGCCGATCCGGTGTTGCATACGCTGCAACGCGTTGGGCCGGCCCTGGTCGTGACAACGGTTACGCTGGTGGCGAGTCTCAGCCTGGGACTGCTGTCGGATTTCGAGCCGATCTGGAGCATGAGCCTGTTGTCGGTCGCCATCATCGCGCTGGCGTTGGCGGTTGATCTGCTGTTGCTGCCGGCGATGCTGACATCTCCAGAACGCTCAAGCCGAAGGGATTGACGGAAAGAATGGATATAGCCGAGACAACAGCTCCGCGCTGGTACGAGCAGTGGCGCGGTCGTTTACAACGAACCGGTCCCGGCCTGAACGACACCCGCCTGGAGGCGTCGGCACGACTGGCGACCGTGCTGCTCTGCGGTGAGGAGTCGGCAGTGCGTGTGTTTGCCCGGGAGATCGAACGGACCCGGGCAGGTGGGGAGTTGGCAGCAGTCGCGCAGTTACGAGCCATCGAACGCGACGAGTTGCTGCACGAGACCGCACTGCGGGCATTCCTGGAGCAGCTTCCGGGCACGGCCGACCAGCACGGCCTGAAGCGCCGGGCTCAGCGGTTTTTCGCTGGTCTCGGGCGTGCGGACACGCTGGCTGCGCACTTCGGGCGCATCGCGCATCTCGACAGCGCCGTGTGCCGGATCATGTGGCACATCGAGAAAAGTGCGCTCGAATCGTCGTCACCGTTGAGGCTGCTTGCGGCGAGCATCAAGCGCGACGAGGCCTGGCACGTCAACGTCAGCCGCCGTTACGCTGCCGGCCTCGGACTGGACGAGCAATCGCGGCGAGACGCAGCGGCAGAGGTCCGTGCCGGCCTCGTGGAAATGCTCGAGCCCGTGGGTTCGGCCTTCGAGGTACTCGGCGTCGACAGCGACAGGTTGTTCAGTGAAGTCCGGCGGGACCGTCACGCGTGAGTACCCGCTACTCGCCGACTCGTTTGAAACTGCTGGGAACCGGGTCGGCGCTGCCGGGTGCAGCGGTCGGCAATGAAGAGCTGCTGGCGGCGCTCGCAAGCCGGTGCGGATCCGGCGCTGCCAGGCGGGCGCAGCGCTACGTTAACCGGCTGGGTATCGCCTCCCGGCATCTCAGCCGTGACCTGACTCGCGGGCTCAGTGGCACGCGGCCGGGCCTCGAGGCGCCCGCGTTATGTGCCGGGGCGCTGCAACAAGCCGGCGCCGATGCGGCCCTGTCTTACCTGATCGGTCACACGGCGACCCCGCATACGCTGCTGCCTGCCAATATCGCCTGGGTCGCCGAGCGCATGCGTTACGACGGCCCGTATCTCGAATTGCGCCAGGCCTGCACAGGCTTCGCGAACGCGCTGGCGATTTCCGCCGCGATGATTGCGGAAGACCCGTCGACCAGAATCGGCATTGTTGGCAGCGAGACCGGTTCGCCGTATTTCGACATCTCGAACGTCTTCCTGGACCGGGAGCAACTCATAAACTATGTGCAAATGGGCGACGGTGCGGGGGCCGTCGTGTTGGCCGCGGACGACGGGTCGGAGCGGGAAATCATCTCGGACATCTATTGCGGTCAGTCGGGTATCAACAAGCCCCCGGGTATCTGCCTCGAAGGAGGCGGTTCGGGCTCGCCACAATGCGAACGGGGACTGCCGTATTTCCGGCACCGCGCTGGCGACGTACGACGCGACGGCGAGCAATTGATACTGGCCGGTGTCGCGGCGATTGAGTGCCGGGGCTATGCCTTATCGGATTTCGACTGGATCTTGCCGCACCAGGCGAACGGTCATATGGGAGCGTTGGTTGAAGCGCGCTTTCCGGTCGTGACGGGCAAGGTTTTTGTGATCGCGGACCGGCTGGGCAATCTAGGGTCAGCGGCGATATGGATTGCACTTGACGAACTGCGCCGGTCCGGCCTTCTGTTGCAAGGCCAACGAGTGCTCGTGCTGGGCGCTGAGGCCAGCAAGCACTTGTACGGCGGTTTCGTCTATACGCACTGACTGATTCCGGGACAGTACACCTATCTCCGCGACCCGTAAGCCGTCCCCGATATCAGACCTTGCGGTGGATCGGCGGGTCGGGTGTCGGCTCACGACTGGCCAGCAGGTCGAAGTCGCAGCCCTCATGGGCCTGCGTGACGTTCTGAGAGAACAATAAACCCCAGCCACGCTTGTAGTGGGGCTCCGGGGCCTGCCAGGCTGACCGGCGTCGTTCCAGTTCGGTGTCATCGACGCAGAGCGTGATTCGGCGGCCCGGTACATCGAGTTCGATTTCGTCGCCGTCCCGGACCAGCGCCAGTGTCCCGCCAATGAAAGCTTCGGGACTGACGTGCAGTACGCAGGTGCCGAAACTGGTGCCGCTCATCCTGGCATCGCTGATCCGGACCATGTCGCGGACGCCGGCCTGCACGAGCTTCTTGGGAATCGGCAGCATGCCATTTTCCGCCATGCCGGGGCCGCCTTGCGGACCTGCGTTGCGCAACACCAGCACGCTGTCTGCATCAACCGGCAGGTCGGGGTCGTGAATGCGCTTCTCCATATCCGCTGCGCCGTTGAAGACAACGGCGCGGCCCCGGTGCTTCTGCAACACCTTGCTGGATGCGCTGGGCTTGATCACGCAGCCCTCCGGCGCGAGATTGCCACGCAGGACGGCCAGCGCCTCGGTCGCGACCGGGCGTTCCAACGGTCGGATGACGTCATCGTTCTCGACCCTCGCCCCCGCAATCGCCTCCCGGAGTGAAGCCCCCGATGCGGTCCGGCAGTCGAGATCGAGATGTCCGGACAGCCGCATCAACAGTGCAGGCAATCCGCCGGCACTAGCAAAGTCGGGCATCAGGTACTCACCGGACGGTTGTATGTTGGCGAGCACCGGGATCTCGCGGCCAATCGCATCGAAATCGTCCAGTCCGAAATCGACACCGGCGCGGCGGGCGAGGGCGATCAGATGGATCGCTGCGTTGGTCGAGCCCCCGAGTGCGACGCTGACTTTCCCCGCGTTGCGGAATGCAGCCTCGGTTAGCATATCGCCGGGCCTGGTGTCGTCCCAGACCATCTGAACGATGCGCCGGCCGGCGGCGGCCGCCAGTTGATGCCCCTGGGAATCCATGGCCGGGATCGAAGAGGCTCCGGACAGCGAAAAGCCCAGCACCTCCGCCAGCGCCGTCATGGTCGACGCCGTACCCATCGTGTTGCAGGTGCCCGGTGAACTCCAGGTTCGTTGCTCAATGACTTTCCAGTCCTCAAGTGAGAGTTGGCCGGAGATCAGTTGCCCGGCCCAGCGGAACGCGCCCGTCCCGCTGCCAAACCGCTCGCCTCGAAACTGCGCGCCCATTGTGAAACCCGCCGGGCAGTAAATGGTGGGCAGGTTCATGCTGATTGCACCCATCAGCAGTCCGGGCGTGGTCTTGTCGCATCCGCCGAGCAGGACGGCGCCGTCGACCGGTAGACTGCGCAGCAGTTCCTCGGTCTCCATGGCCAGGAAGTTCCGGTAGAGCATCGTGGTGGGCTTTACAAAGCCTTCACCGAGCGACATCGCCGGCAACTCGACCGGGAAACCGCCAGCTTGCCAGACGCCTCGCTTGACTGCCTCTGCGCGCTCGCGCAGGTGTGCATGACAGGGGTTCAGGTCGCTCCAGGTGTTGATGATCCCGATGACCGGCCGACCCTCGAATTCCTCGCGGGCAAAACCCGCCTGCAGCGCGTGCCCGGTGTGCTCGATCGAAAAAGGATCGCCACCGAACCAGCGATGACTGCGAAGCTTCTTAGGGTCTCTTGCTGACACGACGGCCTACCTGGATTTTTGGCCAGTCTAGCAAACTGAGATCAGTAAACTGTCCCCGCTTCATGCTGCCCGCGTGGCACCGGAGCGCGGACGATGATCCCTGGTCGTGTCGGTCAGACCGCTATCACGTTCTCCGAATAGCCGACGCAGATTGTGATGACGATGGGTCAGCTATTGTGAAGTCCCATGCTCACCGACTCGAGCGCGCGTGCCAGTGCGCGACCAGCGCAGCGGAGGCCGTATCGACATCCGCTGCCGTGGTCATGTAGCCAACGGAGAGTCGCACGGCGCCCGCAGCCCGCGCCGCATCGGCTCCCATGGCCGCCAGTATCCCACTGACCTCATCGTCGTCGGAATGGCAAGCGGATCCGACGGACGCGGCCACCTCGCCACTGGCGGCGTCGAGCAGTTTGCGGCCGGTGACGCCCGGGAACGACACATTCAGCGTATTCGGCAGGCGTTCCTCAGGATCGCCATTCAGCAGCAGACCCGGTATTGAATTCGCGATGCTGTCATGCAACGCATCGCGCAGTGTCCTTAGCTGCGATGTGATGCCGGGGAGCCGGCCTCTTGCGAGTTCCGCCGCCGCACCGAGCCCGACGATGGCCGGGACGTTCTCGGTGCCAGGGCGGAGACCTCGCTCCTGCCCGGGTCCGTAACTGACGTTGACGATACGGGTGCCCGAGCGGACGTAAAGTGCTCCGACCCCCTTGCTGGCATAAAACTTGTGGCCTGCGATCGTGAGCAGGTCGATACCGAGATCGTCGACATTGACCTCGATCTTGCCAATCGACTGAGCGGCGTCGGTGTGCACGATCACGCCCCGGGCTTTTGCGAGGCACGCCACTTCCCTGATCGGTTGCAGCGTTCCGACCTCGTTGTTGGCATGCATGACCGAGACGATCACGGTATCCGGACGCAGAGAAGCGGCGACGTCGGCCGGGTCGATCCGTCCATAAGGATTCACGGGCAGCACGCTGACGGCCCAGCCCTGGGTTCTCAGTTGCTCAGCCGGTGCCGCGACGGCCGGATGTTCGACGGCACTGATCACCACGTGTCCGGGCCCACCCGGCCACGCCCGGGCGACACCCAGAATGGCGAGGTTGTTGGCCTCCGTCGCGCAGCCGGTAAAGATGATCTCGCTGCTGCCGGCGCCGATCAGGTCAGCGACGGCTTTGCGCGCGCGACTGATGCCGTTCGCGGCCCGTTCGCCGTACGCATGGTCGGAGGAGGGGTTGCCGAAGTGCTCGCGGAGATACGGCATCATCGCATCGACTACCTCGGGTGCGACCGGCGTGGTGGCGTTGTAGTCGAGGTAAACAGGTCTCATCGAGGTCCTCTGTTGCGAAGTCCGGGGCGCATGGCGGTCCCGATTACCACGCAGCGTTCTCCGTAAGCCGAACTAGTTGATTCGCGAGATCCGAATCCGCTCGGCCCGTCGGGGACCCGCGGAGACGACGTCCAGCCAGAAACCGCGCCACTGCACGCGGTCGCCTTCCTCGGGCAGCTTGCCGAGCTGCTCAGTGACCAGACCGCCGATCGTCACGCTTTCTGCATCCGGGGACCAGGGGATATTGAGTCGTGCACAAATACGCCGCAGATCAACAATCGCACTGACATACAAGGAGCCGTCGGGTTGTGGCCACATATCATCGAAAGGCCGGTCGCTCTCGTCGAAGATTTCGCCGACGATTTCCTCGAGCAGATCCTCGCTGGTGACGCAGCCCTGAAAGACACCGTATTCGTCCACTACCAGCGCCATGTGTGACCGGCCCGCCTGGAACGTGAGAAGCAGTTCGTTCAAGGGCTGGCCCTCCGGAACAATCAGACCCTCGCGTGTCAGTCCGGGCCAGTCGATGTCCCGTTCCGGGTTCTCCTGCAGCCAGATCAACAATTCCTTGGCCAGCACAATAGACGTTGCCTGGTCGGGGTCGCCGGTGGGTGAAAACGGAAATCGGCTATACCCCGTTTGCCTGACCTGTTCGAAAACCGCTTCCCGGTCCTGGGCGCCGGAGAGAATCGAGACGGCCGTGCGCGGAATCATCGCGTCGACCGCTCGCAACTGACGCAGGTGCGTGACCCCCTCGATCATCGAGGCCGTTCGCTTACCGACGCTGCCCTCGCGGCGCCCGAGCGCTGCCAGCAGGCGAATTTCCTCCACCGACGTGACCGGCCTCTCATTGTCGCCTCGCAGAGCCCTGGAAATCCATGCGCTCAGCATCACGAGCGGTTTCAGGACAACTGTGAAAAGGTAGATGCCGTAGGCGACTGGCGAGGCCAGCCGATTCGCGTGCGTCACACCGAGCGTTTTCGGAATGATCTCCGTGAATAGCAGGATCGCGAGCGTGAAGACGATCGTGAAGATCCACAGCGTCGATGAGTCAAAGACCTTCGAGTAGGTTGCGCCGGCCACCGCCGCGCCGATGGTGTGGGCAATCGTGTTGACGATCAGGATTGCGGCGATCGGCGCGTCGATGTCTGCCTTGAATGACCGCAAAAGCTCGCCGGAACGCTTGCCCTGCCGGGCGAGGGATTCGATCCTGGCGGGGCCAACGGAAAGCAGCACGGACTCATAGATTGAACAGAGGAACGAAAAGACGAGGGCAACCGAAATCGCCGTCACGAACACAAGCATCGTTCTACCTCAAGCTGATTCGGGGACAGTTTACTTATCTCATAGATAAGTAAACTGTCCCCGAATTCGCCGAATTCACGGCATTGTTACAGGCCCAACGATGCGCCGCCTGTCGACCAGGCACCGTCGACCGGCAGAATTGTGCCCGAGACATACCGGCCGGCGTCGGAGGCAAGAAACAGGCAGGCCTGGGCGACGTCATCCGGCGTACCCATCCGGCGCAACGGTACCGACCCCACGACCTTCTGTCGCATGGCCTCAGTCGGTGCAAGGCGGCGCATGCCCTCGGTGCCGTCGATCGGGCCGGGTGTCACGGAGTTCACTCGCACGCCCTCGGGACCCCATTCCATGGCCAGTGTGCGCGTCACCATGTCAACCCCGGCTTTCGCGGCGCATACATGCACTTGCATCGGGCTTGGAATAAAGGCCTGTGGCGCGGAAATGTTGATGACGCAGGCGCCGGGTCGGGCCAGGTGGGGATAGGCCGCGCGCATGACGTGAAATGTTCCGAGCAGGTCAATGTCGACAACGGACTTGAAGCCGTTTGGCGAAAGCTCCGCGGCGCTGGCCGGAAAGTTGCCGGCTGCACCCGAGACGAGAACGTCGATCGGGCCGAAGCGGCCGGCAAAGTTGTCGATTGCCGCAGCGACGGCTTGCGGATCACGCACATCCAGGCTGTAGCCAACGGCTGATCTCGTCTCAGTGGCGAGCTGCTGAAGCGCCGCGTCGATTTTCTCCTGCTTGCGACCGGCGACGCCAAGCTGCGCGCCCCTGGACGAAAAGGCGAGGGCGATGCCGAGGTTGATGCCACTGGTGCCGCCAATGACGAGCACATTTTGCCCGGTGAAGTCGAAGCTGACTGCCATGAGGTTTTACCTGCCGATTGGGTTGCTGACGACTTCGCAGAATAGGGGAGTCAGCCGAATGGTAAAAGACTTCTGCAGCACTCGGAGCGCTGGCGCGACTTCCGCGGTCGCCCGCTAGGTCTGACTGGATGCGCACCCGATGCAAAGGGTAACGGTCGGATCAACCGCCAGCCGACGCGGATCGATGTCCGCGTCGCAGCCGTGACAACGGCCGTAGGCGCCTGTTTCTATGCGCCTCAGGGCGGCATCGACGCGCGTCAGTTGCACCTGCCTTCGCCGTCGGGACTCAATGGCCATCGCCTGACCCTGCATCGCGTCCATGCGCGAGAGTCGGCCCACGCTTGACTGATCGAGCGCCACCGGTCGCGCCGCGTCTCGCGCCGTGCTGTCCTCGGTGCGCAATGTCTCGCGCGTCTCCTCGAGGGCTCGCCGGATCAATTCGACCTCATGAACGTCCATGGTTGACGCTGCTCCAATGCAAGAATGTCGGATGCCCCGCTGAACGGCCGGAGGACCGGGGTGGGTCACAACCGGAGCCACCCGGCCCGGCATAAGTGAAGATAGCAATTGTGCAGCCCCCGGGTGGGTACACAATCGACGCAAATGGGTCTTTTCTTCGGCCAGTTGATGTATATGATCGCATCATGCGTCCGTTTGCAGCTGTCGCGTTGATCGAGCGGAAAATAAGGCGATTTCGCCGTCCTCCGGTGCGATCGCCCGCCGGCGGTGCTGCCTTGTTTGCGCTGATGCTGATCTCGGCGCAACTGTTGCTGGCAATGCACGATGCCCATGACCTGGCGGGCGGAGGCGATCGTGCCACGTGTGCCGTCTGCCTGCTCGGGCACGGTCTGGACAACGCACCGACCCCGGCGGCGCCGCTATCGTTTGAGCCAGCCGGTCAGGCATCCGAAAGTGTTTCGACCCTGTGCGTCAGTCTCCCTCAGTGCATCCGCAACTATCCGGCCCGCGGGCCACCGTCCCGGCAGATCCACGGCTAGAAGTTCGCAGGCGGCGAATCGCGCCGCCAGGATGGATCTCTCGGGAGTACCAAGATGAACCGGCTATTGATCGGTTTTGTCGCGTCATTGGCCATTGCCGGTCCGCCGGGCGCGTCGGCCGCGGACAGCGATGAACTGGCTGATCTCAGACGAATGATCACGGAGATGCGCGAGGAGTACGAGCAGCGGATCGCCGATCTCGAACAACGCCTTGCGCGGGCGGAGCGATCTGACGACGGACCGGCTGCGGCGGGCGTCGTCGAATCACCTGCGGGCGCGGTGGCGTCAATGGGCACCGTGTCGTCGGGAAATGCGTTTAACCCGCAAATATCCGCGATACTGAACGGAAACTTCTATCACGACGACATCGATGGTGAAGGGACCGAACTGGCAGCGGCCGCTTGGCAAGCCTCGCAGTCGGGTCACGCACACGAAGGCCACGACCACGGCGGTGTGGCCAACGGCTTCAACTTCAGCGAGGCGGAGCTGGCGCTCTCCGCGGCGGTCGATCCCTATTTCGACGCGGCCGTGTACCTGTCGATCGACGGCGAGGGCACGCTCGAGCTGGAAGAGGCGTGGTTCCAGACGCGCGCGCTGCCTTACGGACTCAAGCTCAAGGCCGGCAAGTTTTTAAGTAATTTCGGCTACGCGAATAACCAGCACCCGCACCAGTGGGACTACGCCGACCAGAACCTGCCCTACCTGAACCTGCTCGGCGATCACGGCCTGCAGGACGTCGGCGTGCAGTTGACCTGGCTACCTGACTGGCCGGTTTATACGCTGCTGGGCGCGGAAATACTCCAGGGCGACCAGGAACAGCTTGGCGCGTTTGTCGATGATGCCGATGAGCGGGCGGCAATGGGTCTTGACGAGCGCGACGACGGGCCTCGGCTCTGGACAGCCTTCGTCAAGGTGTCCCCCGATCTTGGCTACGAACATGCGCTGCAACTGGGTGCGTCGTTTGCGCACAACAGCCAGCATCAGGAGATTGACGCCCATGCGATGGAGGCCGACCCTGCGGAGCCCGGGACCGGACTCGAGGGCGATGCCGATTTGTGGGGCCTGGACCTCGTCTACAAGTTTGACAGCGAGGCGCCCTACGGTCATCGCGACTTCAAGCTTCAAAGCGAATACCTTCGTTCGGTCAAGGACCTGCGCGTGGTTGGTGGCGATCCCGAAGCGATCGGCTCAACTCGCGATTTCACGACCGACGGGCTGTATATCCAGGGCCTCTATGGTGTCGCGCCGCGCTGGCAGGCGGGCCTGCGTTACGACGTGCTCGGTCTGACCAACAAGGTGAGCGGTGGCGAAAGGGAGAGCTACGGCTCCTCGGATCGATGGTCCGCCGCGGTGACCTGGGTTCCAACCGAGTTTTCGACTTTTCGACTGCAGTACGAATACAGCGATATCTTGATCGAGCCGGGTGTGCGCGAGTCGTTCAATGCCTTCTGGCTGCAGTTCCTGATGAGCATGGGCGCGCACGGTGCCCACCGGTTTTGAGCGGGAGATCACGCATGCGAACAATCAGGCCTCTCGTCCTTCTGACCCTGCTGCTGCCCGGATTCGCCCAGGCGGCCCTGGATATCGTGGCCACGAGCAGCAGCACGGGTATGCTGGTTCGTGAGATTGCCGGCGATCACGCAAAGCTCAGCATACTGGCGCCGCCCGATCGAGACCTGCATCTGCTGCAGGTTCGCCCAAGCATGATGCGTGAACTGCGTGCCGCCGACCTGGTCACTGCAGTGGGCGCGGACCTCGAAGTGGGTTGGTTGCCGATCGCGATCCAGCAGGCGGCGAATCCGAAGATCCTGCCTGGTCGGCCTGGCTATTTCGAGGCTGCGGCCCAGGTCAACCTGCTGGACAAACGTGGCCAGGCCAACCGGGCGCTGGGCGACGTTCATCCGGTAGGCAATCCGCACGTCAACATGGATCCCGTTCGAATGGCCGCAGTCGGGAACGCGCTGGCGGAGCGACTGGCTGAACTCGATCCCGAAAACGCGGCTGAGTACCGATCACGGGCTGCGGCTTTTCAGGACAAGGTGCAGCAGCGGATGCCGGGCTGGAAAGCACGGGTGGCCGGGTCCCCCGGCGCGGTCTCCTATCACGTGGACATGCGTTACCTGCTGGATCGCTTTGGCGCTCCCTCGCTTGGCATGCTCGAGCCGGTGCCTGGGGTGCCGCCGACCGCCGCGCATATCAAGGAGTTGACCGACTCGCTCAAGGGTAAGAGGGGCGTGATCCTGTTTACGACTTACCAGTCCGATCAGGCGCCAAAGGCACTGGGTGGCGCGCTGGGCTGGCCGACCGTACGGCTGCCGCTCGAGCCGCCACTCGACGCGGACGGCGAAGGCTACCTTCGTCACATGGATGGCTGGGTCAATGCGCTGGTAGAGGGTCGCTGATGGCTACGCCCCTGCTGCAGGCGAATGCGATCGTTGCCGGCTATGGGGTGCCGGTCGTCGGGCCGATTACATTGATCATTGAGCCCGGCGATGTCATTGGACTTTCCGGCCCGAACGGATCCGGTAAATCGACGTTTCTCAAGGCCCTTGCCGGTGGTGCCCGGATTTTCTCCGGGCAGGTTGAGAAGAGGCCCGGTCTCCGGCTCGGCTGGCAGCAACAGCAACCGGTATTCCCGGCGGAAAAGCCATTCAGTGGCCGCGATTACCTCCGCTACGCCGAGGCCGATCCTCAGATGGTGCCGCCGAGGCTTGCTGCCTGGCTGGACCAGCGGGTGGACTCGTTGAGCGGTGGGCAGTTTCAAATACTCAGCGTCTGGGCCGTCCTCGGTGGTCCCGCCGACCTGGTCCTGCTCGACGAGCCAACCAACAACCTGGACCCGGAGGGTGAGACGATCCTTGCTCATGCATTGCAGGGAGGTCTGGAGGATCGCGCCGTCTTGCTGGTCAGCCACGAGCGGGCGTTTCTCGAGCGCGTGAGCAGCCGGTTGCTCGAGGTTGGCGAATGAAATTTGAACTGCTGTTCGACCCGTTGTTTCGAACGCCTTTTGCAGTCGGGCTTCTGCTCGCGGCCAGCCTGCCCCTGATCGGCGTCATGCTCAGGCTTCGCGACGAGTGGCTCGCCGCGCTCGGTCTTGCTCACCTGGCCGGTGCCAGTGGCCTGCTCGGTCTCGCCGTCGGCCTGCCGGTTGTGCTCGGTGCGCCGCTCGGAGCGCTGGCCGGTGCACTGGTCAAAAGCCTCGGCCGCTTCAGCGGCAACACGGTCTACGCAGTGATGATCCTCGTCGGTTGGGCAAGCACGCTGCTCATCGCAGCGAACAGCTCGCTCGGCAGCGTGATGGGACACGCGCTCGTGGAAGGCCAGCTCTACTTTGCCGGTACGACGCATCTCGTCGTAGCCGCGCTGGTCGCTGCACTGGTCGCTGCCGCCTTGCCCTGGCTCATGCCTCGATTGATTCGCGCACACCTCTTCCCGGGCTACGAGATTGCCAACCGACTGCCGGCCTGGCAGTGGCATGTGGGTTTCGATGTGATTGCCGCCCTGGCGATGGCGGCCGGTGCGGGCAGCCTGGGGCTGATGGGAGCGTTCGCACTGGTATTCGTGCCGCCCTGGGTCGCTTTCAGTATTGCAGGGAAATGGCGCAACGGTCTCTGGATCAGCTTCGGGATCGGAGTGTCAGCCTACGTCGCGGCATTTGCCTGCGCCCTGGTGCTCGATCAGCCCTTCGGGCCAGTGCTGGTGGCCCTGCTGGTCCTGGCCGGCGGACTGGCCATGCTGTTCCGGCGCCGCTAGCCTGGTCGAGAGAACGACTGCCGGTCGCGGCGATCGACCCCGCTGGGTGCGACAGGTTGACCGTCGGCATCGCAGTTCCCGTTTCGGGATTCGCACTGAACCGGCAGAATTACAGGAATAATTTCAGTCCGACATGGGTCGCCTCGAAGCCAAGCGCCTCGTAAAAGCGCCGGGCATTGCTGCGCGAACCATGTGAAGTCAACTGGACCAGGCCGCATTTGCGTTCCCGGCAGGCTTCTATTGCCCATCGAATCATTTCGCTGCCGAGCCCCTGGCCACGCATCGCTCGGCTGATGCGGACGTTTTCGATCTGCCCTCGCCACATGCCCCGATGGGACAGGCCGGGGAGAAAGGACAATTGCAGGCAGCCGACAACCACACCTCCTTTTTCCGCTACAGCCAGACAGTAGTTGGCGTCGCCTTCCATGGCCCTGAACGCCGCGGTGTACCCGGGGTCGAGTGGCTGGGCAGTGTTTTCACGCGTGGCGCCCAGGGGATCGTCGGCGAGCAGCGCCACCAGCGCGGGAAGGTCCTCCAGCGACGCACGGCGAAACATGGCGGTTGTTGTCATCAGCTTTGCGTCTCGCGGTTTACGTCAGTTAAGAAATCACCCTCCTGCATTGCATTGAATTCTCGTCGCATGGCCGGGTAGTGCCGGGAAAAATCCGCAACCATTTGCGCAAGAGGCACGTCGTCGAAGCTTCCCCGCATGTTCAGGTATTCCATGTGGCGATGGCCGGCCCGGTCGAACGGGTGATAAATCGAGTCGTCGACGCCGTTAAATTCCAGTGGCAGCAGTCCGAATCGCTCGCAGAGTTCAAGGTTGAACGCCGGTGTTGCCTTGCGCCAGGCCCCTTCGATCCAGATTTCCGTGAACCCATGCCAGTAGAAGACGTCCGTCTGCATCACCTGGCGCATGCGCTCCGTGGAGAGATGATTGCGCACGTCGGCGAAGCCGAGCCGGGCCGGGATGCCGGCGGCGCGGCAGGCAGCGGCGAGCAAGGTGGCCTTGGGTACGCACCATCCGTAACCGTTTTCCAGCACCGCGCTTGCCTTCATTCCATCGGCTGAAAGATCCAGCTTGTACGGGTCATAGCGAAAGCCGTCGCGAACCGCGTAGAAAAGCGACACAGCCTGTTCTGTGACGCTGTTGCCTTGACGATGGAGCTCAACGAACGCGACAACGCGCGGGTGGTTGCTGTCGATGCAGTGGGTTGCAGGGAGTAACCGGGCGGGCATGGCCGAGCCCTCGCAGGTGAAGTGACGGTAGCGTACAGGGTAAAGTCTGCCGAGACTGCCTGGCTACATGAAGGTAAGCTCCTGTGATGGCATTGTGGACTGCCGGGAAGGCAGGCGCTGGGTGGCGACAGCCATGATTTCATAACCGCACACCGCTGCAGATTGAGAATAGCCCCTGAAAAGACTCGCGGCAGCGCTGCTGATGATCGTCTCCACGACTGCGTGGGCGGCTGAGCCCCGTTCGCTGGACCCTCTGTCCGTGCATTGGGCCTATTCCGCGTATTTCGGCACGGGTTGGTATCAGGTCAATAATGACCGTGACGCCTACATCTTGCGCTACACGCCGCGCTGGGATTTGCGGACAGCCTCACTGGGTGAAGATGGCCAGCGATCGCCCGGCGTCTACCTGCGCTTCCCGGTGACGGCCGGGCTGGACGTCTTTCTGTTTGACGATCTTTCAGGGACGCTGAATGTCGACAACCTGGCGACGCTTACGGTGACGCCGGGTGTCGATATCGAGGTGCCGATCACCGATCTCTGGGCGATACGCCCGTTCGCGACGCTGGGTTGGGGCACGGTGCTTGACCGCAGCGAGTCGGCCTGGATTTACTGGGCGGGCATCAAGAGCCGGTACACCTTCCACCAGGCCAGCGATCTGCAATGGTCCCTGCTCAATTCGCTCGGCTACGTGGGTTATTCACCCAATAGCGGGCCGTCAGACTATTTCTGGCCATTGATGATCGGCCTGCAGTTCGAGTATTCGCCCGCCAAATTCAAGCTGGGCGGTGACCCGACGTTGCTGACCTTGCACCTGACGTACACGAGCCTTGAACGAGACCTGGAGTTCATTGTCGAGGGGCCGACGCGGGATGCCATATCTGACCAGTGGGAGTTAGCCCTTGCGCTTGGCAAGAAGGATAAACCCTTGAAAATCTGGTTCATGTCATTCGACCGGCTGGGCATTGGCTATCGCCGAAGCACGAACGGTGACCTGCGCGGGATTACCTTTGTCTTTCGATCGGTTTTCGACGACTGACGCCGTCAGACGATCGGTGGATCCATCACGTTGTCCACCGGGTCGTCCACCACCTGGTGAACTTCCTGAAAGGCCTCGACTTCGCTTGCGACCAGTGATGGCCTTTCAAAACGAGCGATGTGGAATAAGGCGTCGCCAGCATTGACCAGCGGCAGGTGCGTGCGCCCGATGATCAGGCCGCCCTGGTGCGCCTTGACGGGCGTTTCGTGCTCACCGAACGGGTCAGAGATCAGGGCCAGTTCCTCGTTTTCCCGGACCCGGCTCCCGAGCGCACGAAGTGTTCGCATGATCCCGCTCTCCGGAGCGCGAGTCCAACTGCTGGAGCGTGCGACAAACGGCTCTACTGGCGCGCGTGACGAGCGCGCTGCGGCGGCGGGCAGCATGTCAAGGGCCCGCATCACCTGGATAATGCCGCGCACACCGGCTCGGATCGAGAATTCATCGAAGCGCAGGCCTTCGCCGCCTTCGTAGACGAGCATGGGAATGCCGAGATCGGAGGCGACCTGTCGTAATGAGCCGTCGCGAATGGCTGCATTGATCAATACGGGCGTGCCAAACGCGCGAGCCAGTCGCTCGGTCTCCGGATCGTCGAGATCGGCTCGAATCTGGGGCAGGTTGATGCGGTGCTGGGCCCCCGTGTGCAGGTCGATCCCGTGAGTGCAGCGCCGCACGATACGATCGAGAAAGAAATGAGCGAGTCGAGCGGCCAGCGAACCGCTCTCCGATCCCGGAAACACGCGGTTAAGGTCCCTTCGGTCGGGGAGGTAGCGTGAGTGCTGAATGACGCCGTGGACGTTGACCATTGGCACTGCAATAAGCGCCCCCCGCAGCCGGCTCAATCGGGGCGAGGCGAGCAGGCGCCGTATGATTTCGATGCCGTTGAGTTCGTCGCCGTGAATGGCGGCGCAAACGAGTAACCGGGGCCCATCGCGAAGCCCGTTCACGACATGCACCGGCATATACAGCTCGGTATGGGTGATCAGGTTGACGGTCGGCAGTTCGATCGTGGCGCGACTGCCCGGCAGTACTTCGTGGCCGTCGATTACAAAGGGAGCGCGACCGGTGTTTCTCATCCTTGTCCTCGGGTGCGGGTACGATTCGGCTGGGCGTTCTTCTCGAGAAACTGTATGACCATGTCGGCCACGTCTTTTCCGGTCGCTTCTTCTATACCCTGAAGTCCGGGCGAGGAATTGACCTCCATGACAAGCGGGCCGTGATTCGAACGAAGCAGGTCCACGCCAGCGACGTTCAGCCCCATGACACGGGCCGCGCGCACGGCGGTGCTGCGCTCCTCCGGTGTAATTCGGATCAGTTCCGCCTTGCCACCGCGGTGCAGATTGGAACGGAAATCGCCCTCCTTGCCTGTGCGCTTCATGGCCGCCACGACCTTCTCATCGATCACGAAACAGCGGATATCCGAACCGCCGGCCTCGCCGATAAATTCCTGCGCAAGAATATTGGCTTTCATCCCAAGGAAAGCCTCGAAGACACTTTCCGCGGCTTTCTCTGTTTCGGCCAGCACGACGCCGATACCCTGGGTACCCTCGAGCAGCTTGATCACCAGCGGCGCGCCACCGACCATTTGTATGACGTCGCCGATGTCGTCAGGCGAATGGGCGAAACCGGTAACGGGCAAGCCGATGCCTTTTCGAGCGAGCAACTGCAGCGAACGCAGCTTGTCGCGCGAACGGCTGATTGCTACCGACTCATTCAAGGAATAGACGCCCATCATTTCGAACTGGCGCACGACGGCGCAGCCATAGAACGTGATTGAGGCGCCAATACGCGGAATCACGGCATCGAATCCGGTCAGTGTCGAGCCCTTGTAGTGTATTGATGGCCGGTGCGATGTGATGTTCATGTAACAGCGCAACGGGTCGACCACGCGGACTTCGTGGCCGCGCGCTGTCGCTGCCTCGACCAGGCGCGACGTGGAATAGAGGCTTGGCCGTCGGGAAAGAATCGCAATCTTCATAATGGTTCCTGATTCGGGATTCCGGGGCGAACTCCCGCTCGTGTCAGCGCCGACGCCCGCGCGTCAGGTACGAAGCTTTCGGGTCAACCAGGTAGCGTCCGCGAATGGCCGTGCGGCCCAGCAACATTCGAAAGCCCATGGTATCGCGATCCGTAAGCGTAACTTCAATTGGCCAAAGCGCTGTCCCGATCTCGACAGTTGTCGCAATCACGATGCGTTGCTCTCGATGACCACCGGAGTCGGTGACCTGTCGGCGGTCGAGGACGGGCGCCTCACACTCTACTATTTTCTTGACGTTGCGTTGCAGCGGATGCAGCGCGAACCGGACACGCTGCTGGCCGTTGGCCTCGTAAGGCTCGACTCGGAAGGCGTGCAGAGCCGACGTGCGTGCGCCAGTGTCGACTTTTGCCTTTATGGTTTCAATGCCGAGTTCGGGAAGCGCAACCCATTCACGCCAGCCGAGCAGGGGATATGGGGCGTTGGTCTTGTTCAATTGATCCCTCCAGGGGCTCACGGGCATTTTATCTGAGTCTTTGTCAGAAGATGGTAGGAAAAGCTGCCAATTGAACTTGCAGTGATTGCTCTGAGGCACACAGAGCCAAGGAGATTGGCGCGACGGGGGCGTTCATTCCCCTTGCGGCGCATATCTCGCTGCGAGACGCGCTGAAGAGATTTCACGCGGATTTTCTCGGCAAACTGCCCGAACGGGCGGCTTCGTTCGACCCGCACATGCGGGCGCTTCTCTCCGCCAATCCCGAACCGGATCCGGACGCCTCGATTGAGCGGCTGGAGTTGAAGGGTGAGGTGCCGAGCCTGCTGGATCGGCCCGCCGGCTGCGAGTTTCACACCCGGTGCCCGTTTTTGCGTCGATGATTGTCGGCGTGCGTTCCCGAGGACGACTCGCTTGAACGAGGAACACGAGTTCCAGTGCCACCATTAGCACCGCGGCGGGCCGCCCGCGCACAAAGACCAGTGCCCCGGCTCTACCACTTCATCATCGGCAGCGGGTTACGCGGGTTTCTTTTCAGCTCTGCAATCGTCAGGCGAGCCAGGTTACGGTGGAAGCCAAGGTTCGGAAAATTATTCATTACGCAGCGTATATACCCTCGGGGCACGCCGAACGCATGCAGGCCGAGGGAAACATCAATCCAGTCTGCTTTCCTGAACAACTCGACCAGTGGGAAGTCATCGCTCTCGACCGGACGAACCTTATGGTGCTGATCGATCATCAGGGTGATTTCGGGGATCCATGCCGCTCGGCCGATTGCTTTCAAGTGCTGGTTCGCCAGTTCGATCGACGGGGGCAGGTAATCGATCGTGTCGTCGGGCCAGATACCCAGATCATGGAAGCAGCCGGCAATAATCAGCTTGTCACGATCATCGCCGGTACATTCATGGAGCGTGAAACAGTAGTTCAACATCCGGTAAACGTGGTTTCGGTAGGCGTCGTACTGCTCGCCAAGGGGCTCGCGCCATTCGCCGAGCATGCGGTCCAGCAGGGCGATGCGCTTTTCAATTTTCATGTCGGATACCTTTGGGTACGGACGCCCGCCCCGATCGTGCCGCGGTCCTGCGGGTCAGTCGAACAGCATGTGAATCGGAAGACGGCATTCAGTTCTCAAGTGTAAAGAGCTTTCGGCGTACCGCCCGCCGATAGTCGGACGGTGTTGTCGTGACCCGCCTGCGAAAGACGCTGGAGAACTGCCCCTTGTCCGGGTATCCGACATCCGCGCCAATCCGGGCGATCGGCAGGTTGCTCTTGCCGAGCAGATCGCAGGCGAGCCGGATGCGCAGGTCACGCTGGTACTCGATGGGTGACATGCCGACCGCCTGCTGGAAACGCCGGTTCAGGCTGCGTTGACTGATGCCGAGATGTGCGGCCAGATCGCCGATCCGGACTTTCTCGGTGGCACGTTCGACCAGCCATTGCTGTGCGTCAATGATCAATTCGTCAAAGTGGGGATTGCTCTCGCCCTCGATGAAACCCTGCGAGAGGTAGGGGCGGCGTATCTCCGGCGAAAACTGGCTGGCGACGTTCAGCGCAACGCCGGGACCGTAGAGCAGGTCGATGAAGTAGATCGACAGGTCGGCGAGGGCGTTGAGGCTCCCTGCGCAGTATTGATTACCGGCACGGGTGATCAGGTGATCGCGTTTGAGTTCCACCTTCGGGTAACGACGGGCGAATTCGTCGAGGAAGAACCAGTGCGTGGTGGCTGGCTTGTGATCGAGCAGGCCCGCCTCGGCCGTAAAACACGCACCTGTGCCAGAGGAGCAGATCATGGCGTTGGAAGTCGAGAGGCGTCGCAGTGACGGAAGGATTTCACGGCTTTGCCGGACGGACGGCAACGGGTTGCGAAACAGGGAAGGCAGAAAGAGCAGGTCCACCTCCTCGAGGTCGGCGAAGGCACAGTCAGGTTCGATCGACATCCGATCGAATGCCGGGATCGGCTGGCCGTCGGCGGTGGCGATCCGCACGACCAGGTCGGACTCGGCGCGCTTGCTGACACGAGCAAAGTGATCCGCCGAGCGCATCATCTCGACGGGTAAGGTGATGCTGGTGATCAGCGAGCGGGGATGAAGAAAGAACGCCACGGTGGGCATGTGGCCAGAATAGCGAATAAAGTGACTAAATAGTACAACTTTGCACGAAAAGGCAGGTCTAGACTGCGCCACGCGCGCACACCCCCGTTGCGCGTCTGACTAAGGGCTCTCGTGGCAATGAAACCTCTCGCAGTCATCGCGGGTCTTGGCGGTATCAATGCGGCCGGACGAAGTTCCGGTCACCATGGCTATCGCCGTTCGGTGATCGATGTGCTCGATGCTGATCGGGCAGACCAGACGATTCGCAGCCTCGCGGGGCTCATGGGCGTCCGCGGCGAGATCGGCGAAGGACAGCGGAACTATGTTCTCGAGCACACGCTGGTACGCGGCCTCGAACCGGCATTTCTCGATCCGCGCGACGTGGGCTGGAACTGCAAGGCCCGATTGTCACCCGGGCATGGGCCGGTCACTTTCCTGGTCTCGCCCCGCGACCTGCCAGACCGGCTGCCGGATGGCTGGAGTCGCAGCACGGACGCGGACGGTGCCGCCTGCATCACCGTAGCGCCGGGCGCACAGTTGTTCCTGCCGGTCAGTCGAACACTCGATGTCAGTGCGGCCGGTCAGTTGCCGGCGGGATTCGATCCGAAGGCGCTGTACCCAGGCCGCGGGCACCCGCGAGCCGTCCAGATCACCTTGTTTGCCGCCAATGACGCGCTCGGCTCACTGGGTATCGATTGGGACACGGTGATGCGGCACGTGCCGCCAAACAAAGTCAGCGTGTATGCCGGCAGCGCAATGGGCCAGCTCGACCAGGAGGGCTCCGGAGGGCTCCTGGGTTCGCGTGGCCGCGGCCTGCGACCCACCTCGAAGCAGGTGCCCATGGGGCTGGCCGAGATGCCCGCCGATTTCGTTAATGCCTATGTGCTTGGCAGCGTGGGCCAGACCGGTCACAACATGGGCGCTTGTGCAACCTTCCTGTACAACCTGCGCCACGGCCTGTTCGATATTCAGTCTGGCCGCTCCCGCGTTGCGCTGGTCGGCGGGGCCGAGGCGCCATTGACGGCCGACGTGATCGAAGGTCTCTCGACCATGGGTGCGCTGGGCAGGGACCAGGCGCTGCTGGAACTTGATCGTCACCGAGACCTGACCGGGCCGGACCTGCGTCGCGCCTGCAGGCCGTTCGCTGAAAACTGCGGTTTCACAATTGCCGAGGGCGGGCAGTTTGTGGTGTTGCTCGATGACTCTCTGGCCATCGAACTCGGCGCAACGGTTTACGGCGTCGTGACGGACGTTCAGGTGCAGGCCGATGGATACAAGAAGTCGATTTCCTCTCCTGGCGTTGGCAACTACCTGACGTTTGCGCGGGCCGTCGCTCGGGCCATGCGCGACATCGGCGAAGAATCGGTGCGCCAACGAAGTTTCGTGCAGGCGCACGGCACCGGTACGCCGCAGAACCGCACGACGGAGTCGCAGATCCTCGATGGTGTTGCGGCGGCGTTCGGGATCGAGAACTGGCCGGTGGCGGCGATCAAGTGTTTTGTCGGCCACACGATGGCGGCCGCAGGTGGCGATCAGCTCGCCTCAACTCTCGGTGTTTTTGCGCACGGTATCCTGCCCGGCATTACGACGATCGACGAAGTCGCGAGCGATGTGCACCGCAAACACCTGCGCTTCTCGCCACAGGCACTCGAACGCTCCCCGGCCGACTGGGATGCGTCGTTCCTGAACGCCAAGGGATTTGGCGGCAATAACGCCACGGCGACGATTGCTTCGCCGGGAATTGCCAGCCAATGGCTGGAGGCGCGTCATGGTGGGGACGCCATGCACGCCTGGCGCGAGCGCAATGAGGCGGTACAGCAGCAGTCCGCGGACTGGGATGCGGCAATGACCAATGGCACAGCAAGGATCGTGTACCGCTTTGACCACGAAGTGCGAAACGAGGACCACGTGAGGATCGAGGACGGGACCATGCATATCGAGGGACTTGCGCCGATTTCGCTGCTGGATTGAATTTCCTTCAGAATCCCGGGACGAGAATGAGGGTTGCGAGTGTTGATCAGCCTCGGTTAGAGCGGAACGCGCTCCGATTCATGACGTGCCCGGCGGCAGCGACTTGGCCAGCTGACGCGACACATAGTCCTTGATTTCGACCTCGTCGCTGAAGCCCAGTTCCCGGGCGAGTTGCAGCATGCGCTTGTTCTCCGCAAGCACGACCATATGCAGCTGCGTATATCCCGCGGCGACGGCGACATTCCTCAATTCGCGCAGTAACCGGGTGCCGAGGCCGCATCCCTGCCATTCATCGGCCACTGCGATCGCGACTTCGGCCGCGTTGTCGTGTTCGCACCGGGCGTACCGGGCGACCCCGATCTGCTGTTCAGTACCGCCCACGTTGATGGTGGCGATCAGCGCCATGCTGTCCGGGTAGCTGACGTTGACGAGTCTGCTCAGCATGGTCGGCGTGAGTTCGCGTAGCGGCGCGTGAAAGCGAAAGTAGCGCGATCGGTCGGACAGGTTTCTGACGAAGGCGGCCTCGATCGCAGCGTCTTCGGGCATCAGCGTGCGAATTGTCACTGCGGTGTCGCGCAGCTCCAGTGATTTTCGAATGTCAGGCGGAGTCTTCGAGCACACGGTGGAGACAATCCTTGCAATGAGCACCAGGCCGCCAACGGCTGGAATAGGCACGGCGTCTCGGGTACATTGCCACGCCGGTTGACCCGCGCCCGCAGCGCGGATTCCTGCCGGTACGATCAGGGGGTCCATAATGGCACCGTTTTCGTGTGTCGGCTGAGTCCGGCAATGTCCGCAGCCTTGCCACCAACCTCGGGGAGATGACAATGAGAATCGGAGTGCCGACGGAGGTACACACTGGAGAGCGGCGCGTAGCCACCACGCCCGATGTTGTCGAGAAGCTCCGGAAACTGGGGTTTTCGGTTGCCGTCGAGGCCGGGGCGGGCGAGGCGGCGAACTTCTCCGACCAGGCCTACCGCGATGCCGGGGCCGAGGTCGTTGCAGACACAGAGTCCCTCTGGGCGAACTCGGACATCATTTTCAAGGTACGCGCGCCCGAACAGCACCCGGGACTCGGCAAGCACGAGGCGGACCTGCTGGACAAAGATAAGACGCTGGTCAGTTTCATCTGGCCAGCTCAGAACGCCGAGCTCATGGATCGGCTGGCGAGCAGGCAGGCCACCGTACTGGCCATGGATAGTGTGCCCCGCATCTCGCGCGCTCAGAAGCTCGACGCGCTGAGCTCAATGGCCAACATCGCCGGGTACCGTGCAGTCATCGAGGCGGCCGAGCATTTCGGGCGCTTCTTCACGGGCCAGATCACCGCCGCCGGCAAAGTGCCGCCCGCCAAGGTGATGGTCATCGGTGCCGGCGTAGCCGGGCTCTCAGCGCTCGGAACCGCCAGCAGCCTCGGCGCGATCGTGCGTGCGTTCGACACCCGTCCTGAGGTCAAAGACCAGGTCAAGAGCATGGGAGCGGAATTCCTCGAACTCGACTTCGAGGAGGAAGGCTCCGGTCAGGGCGGCTATGCCAAGGTGATGAGCGAAGCGTTCATCAAGGCAGAGATGGCGCTGTTTGCCGAGCAGGCCCGCGAGGTGGACATCATCATCACGACGGCGCTGATCCCGGGCAAGCCTGCGCCGAAGCTCATTACCGCTGCCATGGTGGAGTCGATGAAGGACGGCAGTGTAATCGTCGACCTCGCCGCCGAGCAGGGTGGAAACTGCGAGCTCACCGTTCCCGGAAAGGTGGTCAGTACGCACGGCGTTACGATCATCGGCTACACCGACCTGCCCAGCCGTCTCGCGACGCAGGCCAGCCAGCTCTACGCGACGAATCTGCGCCACCTGATGGACGACATGTGCCCGAAGAAGGATGGGCAGCTTGTCGTAGACATGGAAGATGAGGTGGTGCGCGGCGCGACCGTCATCAAGGCCGGTGAAATCACCTGGCCGCCACCGCCGGCGAAGATCAGCGCGGCGCCTGCGAAGCTGGCACAGGCGGCGGCGCCGGTCGTGAAGGTTGAAAAGAAACCGCTGCTCTCGCCGCTGGCGAAGTCGATGCTGCTGCTGGTCGTTGGCGGTCTGGCGCTGTTCGGCATCGGCGCCACGGCGCCGGCCTCATTCATGCAGCACTTCACGGTTTTCGTGCTTGCCTGCTTCGTTGGGTACATGGTGGTCTGGAACGTGACGCCGGCGCTTCACACACCACTGATGAGCGTGACGAACGCCATCAGCAGCATCATTGTCATCGGCGCGTTGATCCAGGTTTCCTCGCCCAACAAGTTGCTGGCGGCGATTGCCGCTTTTGCCATTCTCATCACCAGTATCAACATCAGCGGCGGTTTTGCGGTCACGCAACGCATGCTGAAGATGTTCCAGAAGTAAGGGGCGGCGCAGATGTCATCAGGAGTCGTAACCGTCGCCTACATCGGGGCCGCCATACTGTTCATTCTGACCCTCGGGGGACTGAGCAACCAGGAGACCGCGCGCCGCGGAAACATCTACGGCATCGTCGGCATGGCGATCGCCGTGCTGGCAACGATTCTCGGGCCGCAGGTGACCTCGTACGGCACGCTGATCGTTGCCATGGTGATCGGCGGGACGATCGGCCTGTTCCTGGCTCGCAAGGTCGAGATGACCCAGATGCCGGAGCTGGTTGCAAGCCTGCACAGCCTGGTGGGCCTGGCCGCGGTGCTGGTCGGTTACGTGAGCTTCATGGGCGAGGCCGGGCTCAGCGGCGTCGAGAAGACCATTCACGAAATCGAGATCTACGTCGGCGTGCTGATTGGCGCGGTAACGTTCTCCGGGTCGATCATCGCGTTTGGTAAGCTCCGGGGAAAGATCTCAGGCAGCCCCGTGTTGCTGCCGGGGCGTCATTGGTTGAACCTCGGGCTGCTGCTCGCGAGTATCTGGCTCGGGTACGAGTTCATCTCGCAGGCCGCTGAGGGCGGTGGCATGGTGCCGCTGATCCTGATGACCTTGCTCGCGCTGGCTTTCGGGGTGCACATGGTGATGGCGATCGGTGGCGCCGACATGCCCGTGGTCGTATCGATGCTCAACAGTTACTCCGGCTGGGCGGCTGCGGCGACCGGGTTCATGCTCTCCAACGACCTGCTGATCGTGACCGGCGCGCTGGTCGGCAGCAGTGGTGCGATCCTGAGTTACATCATGTGCCGCGCGATGAACCGCAAGTTCCTCTCGGTCATTGCCGGCGGCTTTGGCACGACATCGGGGGCTTCGGTGGCCGCGCTGGAGGGCGAGCAGGGCGAGGTCAGCCCGATCGAAGCGGACGAAGTGGCCGAGCTGCTCGCTGACGCCAGGGAAGTCATGATCATTCCGGGTTACGGCATGGCCGTGGCCCAGGCCCAGCACACCGTCAACGACATCACAAAGGTCTTGCGTGAAAAGGGGGTGAACGTGCGATTCGGTATTCACCCGGTGGCCGGGCGCATGCCGGGTCATATGAACGTGCTGCTCGCCGAGGCCAAGGTACCCTACGATATCGTCTACGAGATGGAGGAGATCAATGAAGATTTCCCCGACGTGGACGTATCGATCGTCATCGGCGCCAACGACATCGTCAACCCTTCGGCCCAGGACGACCCGAACAGCCCGATCGCGGGCATGCCGGTTCTGGAAGTCTGGAAGGGCAAAACCTCGATCGTACTGAAGCGAAGCATGGCGACCGGCTATGCCGGCGTTCAGAATCCGCTTTTCTTCAAAGACAACACGCGCATGTTGTTCGGCGATGCGAAGGTCAGCATGGACGCCGTGTTAAAAGCGCTGCAGGACTGACACTCGGGCGGAGCGAGGGCAAGGTCGAACGAGGTCCGACGTACTTGGCGCACCCGCGAGGGTTGTCAGCGAAAAAGCCGGGAGGCCTGGCTGGTGTAGAGCGCCAGCGTCAGGCCTTTGCGCAGCATCCCGATGGCCCGGCTGGGGCCCGCGACCACGATGGCCACGATGCCGCCGAGTGCCAGCAGCGGCGTGAGACGGCGCGCCGTGTCGATCACGTGGTCCACTCGGCCGGCACTGTGCTCGATCAGCGCATAGGTCTGCGCGATGCTGTCTCGCTCCGCGGCGCACTTGGCCTGCAAGGCCGTGCGGCGGGCCGTCAGCGCCGCCAGGCGAGCGTTCATTGCCGGCCCCTGAGCGACTCGATATCGCTGCGCAACTCCGCTCGCGTTGCATCGAGAAAGCGCGGCTTCTCGCCGAGCCGCTTGCGCACCGTGAGCCCGGCGAACGCCGCGACCAGCAGGAAGACAGTGGTCACACCCAATACAGCCGCGATCCGGTGAGTGTCCCAGAACACGATGACGACGGCCGCGCCCGCCAGCAGCGCGCCAAGAATCCCGGTTAACAGCGCAACGAAGGCCCATAGCACGATATGGATCGCGCGATCCAGGTCCTCGTTGACTTCGGCCGAAAGCAACTCGAAGCGCGTCTCGGCAGCGCCCAGCAAGGTGCCGCCCAGTTGCACCAGCGACCGCAACAGACTGGTGGCCGGCCCGCCGGCGGCGTCGTTGTCCATGCCGGTTTAGCGTCGGCTCAGCAAGACGCCGAACACCAGCCCGACACCGGCCGCAATGCCCATCGCCTGCCACGGATTTCGCTTGGCGTAGTCCTCTGCCGAGCGCACGGCATCTTCACCCTTGTGCAGGGCCGCGTGTTCCGCGTCATGTAAGCGGGTCTTGGCCGCATCGATCGACGCGCGAATTTTTGCCTGCGCCTCGCTGGCCTTCGCGCCGCCTTCGCTGGCGGATGCCTTGATCAGTGCCTCTGCGTCGCGCACAACGGCTGCGAGGTCTTCACGGAGTCTTGCCGCAGTGATTTGTTCGGTCATCAGCATGCCCCTTGTTTCACGGACCCCTTGCGGGGCGGTCTTTCTCTAAAGCCATGCTACGCCCGCGGGGGGGTGGCGGCCATCAGGGGAGGCGCCTATTGCCGTCGAAATTGCTTACAAAACGTCGCGAGCCGGAAACATAATAGTCTGTAAGTTATTGTTTTTAAATGAAAGCCAATCTTGGCATTGGAATTGCAAGAATTGAATCAGAGCCACGCGGAAGTCGTGGTGCAAAACAGAACCAAACGGACCAGGAAACAGGAAATGAACGCCAAGAAGCTTTTCGTCAGCGCTGCCGCCATCACCGGATTGTCGCTCGCAGCACAGCTTGCGAGCGCCGATACGATCTGTGCCGGTTGCGAATACATCGACGGTTCGACCGGTACGTATATCGGCACATACAACCCCGACAACTTCGACAACGGCACGTTCAATCACACGGCGATCCGTCTGGAGCTGGGTCCGGATGTGGCGTTCAGCGACTTCTGGGTGTTCGACCTCGATCCGGCTGGAACCGGTTCGATTTCGGCCGATTTCACCCGCTTCACGGCGATCCGCGACTTCATGGGCGCCTTGTGGACTGACACCGGCAGCACCTGTGACACGTCAGCCAGCCCTGGGCTGTGCTCGGCGATCAGTCCAGGCGTGAAACTCTACGAGGTCAGCGCCTCCAACGACCGTTGGGAAATCATCGCCAATGGGCTGGTTGCTGGTCGCTACATCATCCAGGTGACGGGAACCACGAGGACCACCGGGCCGAGTTCATACTCCGGTCAGCTGGCTTTCGTGCCGGAGCCGGGCACGCTGGCCCTGCTGGGCCTTGGCCTCCTGAGCCTCGGGATGGTGCGACGCAGAACGAACTGAGTCACTCGTTTGATTCAACAGGAAGTCCGGCCACGTGCCGGACTTTTTGTTTCAGGGGCTTGACCCGGTCGGGGGCCAGACTTCTGTCAGTGCGGCCGAAAACCTCAAAGGTCCACGACCCATTCTTCCATGCCAGGACGACTCACGGGACCCAGTACCGGGGAGTACTCATGCTCCAGTTTGTTCAGCCCGCCGTTGCTTCGCCTGATGCGCTCGCTCAGTAATAACATAGGCTTGAACTTGCCTGCTCCATCGGCTTTTGCCCACTTCGGCGCCCATTGCAGGCCAACGACTTTTCTTTGTCTTTGATTGCCGATCTTTCGCCGCGCATACGCTTCACCGGCCTTTGCAGAGACTGCGCCATCAGGATTGATCAAATCCGTGATCTGCGGGTGAGTGCTCATTACCTTGCTTGCCGGACTCTCGCCATCATTGAGTTGCGCCTTGTATTCGTCGAGACGCTTCTTATGGCGCTGGACGACGGCGATTTGCAGCAGGCCGTAGTCTTTCCCATGCCGGATCTCGCCGTGCAGTATGTCGGGGCTTCGGAAATCAGGTTTGCTTGCATCGTCGAACAGCGCAAACCAGATATTTCCTGCCTGGTATTTTGGCGACCCCAGGTTCGTGTACAGCTCAAGCGGGGTGTGATTCCAGCCGGGCCGCTTGTGGACCGTGAACTCGTTGGTAATCACGCTGATGATCGCGTGCCACTGCAACCTGTGCGTGAAATCACCATGGTTGACGCCGGCTCCAGGATCTTTCGCCATTATTCCTTTTGCGATTGAGTTCTGAAATTGAAATCCCGGTAAGAAACCAAGAAAAACCTCGTTGCTTGGCGGAAACCACGCCATCTCTTCATATTCGGCAAGGATGGCGGAAAGCTTGACGTAGAAATCCTCGCTGGCTTGTGAGTCCTTCTTTTTCTGCATTTTCTCGGCCAGTGCCCTCAAGCGTAACCGAACGGTTTCTTGTCCGCCCGGGGACGTCATCATTAAAAACAGCTTGGTATAGTCCTGGAGGAAAGTATCATCGAGATCAACTCTGCCCGGCATTTTGCCAGCCACCTCGTTTTTTAGTCGATCGTCGAAGTGTGTCTTGCAGCACTTGAACGGGAATCCCCACTGGGCCGGTTCGGCCCATTCGTCATTCGTGCATGTGCTGTAAAAGTCGCATGCCATTGTCGACCCTCCCCCGAGAATGGCAGACAGGGATCGCCCACCGATTTGTTTTTGGGACTGCTCGGTCTGCCGAAAAGGCAGTGACCTGAGCCTGACTCTGTACACTGATGCGTGCTGTTGCGGTATATAGCACAAAAACGGTTGATTGGTTGTTTAGGTCTAGGCCGATCTGAGGTACTTGGAAAACGTGGGCGACGATTCCAACGATCGCCGGGCCGATCGGCGTGACGCCTGGCGGAGTCTGCGAAGGCCTGACTCTGATCTGATTTCGACAGTCCGCTGTGATTGCAGCACCTGATGCCGAGGAGACACTCACGATGAAGCCGATACACGCGTTAATGATCTGCGCCTTCGCGCTGTTTTCTGCCGCAAAGGCCGCAACGCTGGAAGAGAAACTGGATGCGGCCATCGCCGATGAGTCTCGCCCTGCCGCTGACCGGGCCCGTGACGACAACCGCAAGCCGAAGGAGACGCTGGAGTTCCTGCGCCTTCAGGAGGGTTTCAAGGTAGTCGAGCTGATTCCGGGCGGTGGCTGGTACACGCGGATTCTCGCGCCCGTTCTCAAGGAGAACGGCCAGCTGTACGTCGCAGTGGGAACCCGACGGGTCGAGGAAGGCTTGATCGGACAACCGGGCTTCGAGGCCGTCAAGGTGTTGCCCATTGCGGCGCAGCCGACGCCCGAGGGCCGTTTCTATAGCATCGGCGCTTTCGATCTTGGCGTGACGGGCATCGATCTCGTGCTGACGTTCCGCAACCTGCATAACTTCACGGAGGTCGGACGGGCCAACCTGAACAAGGCGGCATTCAAAGCGCTGAAGCCCGGTGGATACTACGGGGTCGTCGACCACACCCGCCGGCACATGGGGCCCGACACCGACGAAAACCGGCGACGCCTGGACCCGGTGCAGGCCATCAAGGAGATCGAGGCCGCCGGTTTCGAGTTTGTCGATTACTCGACCCTGCACTACCGGCCGGATGATGAGCTGCGTTACGAAGTCGGTCGAAAGACGGTCACGGGCAACACGGACCGGTTTACGTTTCTTTTCCGAAAACCCGAGTAGATGGCCTGGTCGACTCCGTCGCAATAGACTGGTCGTCTTTCACAACGGCGACCCGCATGAACTGCGAGCCTGAGCTTCCCGTAGCGCCCGAACACCGGTGACCGGCCGACTGAAGCGCCGCGCACTGGCCATCGTGGCGGTTTTCGCTATCGGCCTGATCATGACGGGACTGTTGCGTGCGGCCCAGTTCGGGACGTCGCCGCTGGCGGCCGTGGGCCGGTTCGCAACGCCCGTCTACATTGGCCTGACGATATTGGCCGCCATCCTGCTACTGCGGACCGGTGCGCCGTTCCGACGCTTTGGCTTTGAGCTGCCGTTCCGGCCGGCGCTGCACATTGGCCTGGCCATCGCCGCCGTGATCGTAATCCGCTTGAGTTCGGCGCTGCTTGATCCATGGCTCGAAGGCTTCTTCGGTGGCGGTCGCGACTTGGAGCGTTTCGCAGGCGTTGTTGGCTCACCGGGCGCGCTGCTAAGCCTGCTCGCGTTCAGCTGGGCGGTCGCCGCCTTCGGTGAGGAAATCGCCTTTCGCATTGTGCTCATGCGGGGCATCGCCCATTCACTGGGTGACGGGCGCGGGGCACTTGCCGCCGCGTTAATCGTCCAGGCGATTGTCTTCGGACTGGTTCACCTTTACCAGGGACCGGTCGGCGTCATCGGATCGGCAATCAATGGCCTGATTTACGGGAGCGTGGTTTTGATTGCCCGTGGCAGCATCTGGCCGGCGACCCTGGCTCACGGCCTGAGTAATACGCTGGGTATTTTGAGCCTGTATGCAGGGGACGGTCCCTGATTTAACCTTCTGCACCCAAGAATCAGGGACTGCGCGGGGACGTCAAAGGGCCGTATTGCCGGCGGAAAGGTTTCCGGAAGCAGGGCGACATCGGTGGAATCAGTTATCGGCCCGCCCCGCTCAGCCGGTTGCCGACGCGAAATCGCGGAAATGGCGCTTGCCGGCTATCGCCCTGTCGTATTCGGCTTTGCTGAGTATGTTTTCGTCCAGCTTCATGTCGGTCTTGCAAAGCGCGCTGAAGAACGCATCGAGCTGCGCGCTGTCCTCGCGGACCGCCTCGTTCAGATAGTTGACGTCGACATTGATGCAGATTGCACCGACCAGGCCGTAGCTTTCCCGATAGATCGGGATCGTGGTGCACTTGAACTTTCGAGAGCCGATGTTCAGCTCGTAGTTCAATTTATCCTGGTTGCGCTGCCCTCGTGTTTTCAGATCCAGCACGAGATTCGTGGCCGGCGCCTCCACGTTCCGGCCCGTGACGTTGTTCTTGATGTAGCAAAGGGCCGTCGCCGGATTGGTGAGGTCGTGCAACAGGATCTCGATGCCGGAGTCCGGAAAGCTGTCACCGACCAGGCGCACAATGCGCTTGAAGTTGGCAAGAAACTTGGCGGTGTCATCCTTGATTTTGTCGCCTTCGTACTTGATGTACAGCTTCCGATAGCAGGATCTGTCTTCGCCGGTCAACTGGTTCTCAACATCGTTCTGCTGTCCAACAAGGATGAGCTGGTGCGCGGCGACGCTGTCTCGGTGTCGCAGAAAGTGGTGGACGGCGACATTGAATTTCGACCGGTCGAAATAGAGGCTGTTTCGTTCGTCGAGCCCGAACGGGTAGAAGTCGTATTCGTCGAGGTTTCGCCCCACTTGCGATAGGCGTTCGCGGTATTTGCCACCCAGATATCCGCCACCGATCAGGATTGCTGAGGCGACGAGGTTGATCAATAGTTCCATCCACATCGGATGACCTCCATTCGGCGCGTCGTTCAGACTGGCTGGTGGCCGCCGCCACTCACACGGGGCTATTTCGGGATGCGGACCGAGGTTGCCACCACCTGGTACTCGAGCGACGTGCCCGGACGTTTGGCGGGTGTCTCACCGAGGTCCTGCTGGTAGTGCCTGGCTTTTGCCCCACTCAACTGCTGGCGGTTGAATGTGCCGGTCAGGGTGACCTCCTTGCCGGCCGAGTCCGTGGGGATGAAGAAGCCGTAATCCTTGAACGTGATGCGCGCAACGGCGTTGCCGTCCTGGGCGATGAAGAAGCAACCTTTCTTCTGGCATACCTTGGCGATGCGCGTGCGCAGCAGCACTTCACGGCCCAGGTACTGCTCCTCGTTGCTTACCAGTTCGTGAAGCGAAACGGCTTGGCCCGCATCAGTCATGGGCGCACCGAAGACCTCATAGGCGTCGGTGCTCTCCACCGGCTCAGACAGGCGGATGACCTTCTGCTCGGCGTCAGCCACTGCGGTCTCGGTCGCCTGTGCAGCCGGCAGCAACAGGGCAAAAAGAACCGACAATGCTCCGGTCAGTTTCCGCATGGGGTCTTACTCCGCTCGATCAGGAAACCGGATTCTAGGCGCAAGTCGGACGCCTTGTCCCGTGTCACGGCGCCGTGCTAGTCGTGGAAACGCAGTCTCGGAGGCCTTGGTCGATCATTGGCGACAATCAGAAGCCGGTCAGTCCGCGTCGGCGGATCGTGATTCAGCGAGCCAATCGTTCCGGCACTGCCGTACGTTACACTGGTGCCCGGTCGCGCTTCCGCTTCTACTCGATGTCGGGCAAAAGGCGACCGGCGGACGGGTCGCAGGGCGCGTTGGTGTTCCCTGGAATTGGCTGGTGAGAGGCTCGAAGTGTCCGTACGCACGAGGACTGAGCATGAGCGCAACCTTTGCCTTTGACGTTTACGGGACGTTGATCGACCCGCTGGGCATTGGGACGGCGCTGCGCTCCTACGTTGGAGAGCAGGCGCCGGTGTTTGCCCAGGCCTGGAGAGACAAGCAACTCGAGTACCTTTTCCGCCGGGCCCTGATGCGCGACTATCGCGATTTCCCGACCTGCACGCGAGAGGCGCTTCTGTTTACGGACGAGCGGCTGCGAACGCATCTCTCGCCACAGGCCTGCGATACGCTCATGGGCCAGTACCGGCAGCTGCCGGCTTACGCGGACGCCGGCGATGCATTGGTCCTGCTGAAGAACAGGGACTGCCGGGCGTACGCGTTTTCCAACGGTCACCCGGATGACCTGGCGTACCTGTTGCGACAGGCGGGTCTCGAGGCGCAGCTCGATGGCATCGTCAGCGTGCATCCTACGGCCAGTTATAAGCCCGATCCGGTCGTCTACCAGCACTTCATCGACAGCACCGGGTCCGCGGTGCACGACACCTGGCTGGTATCGGGCAACCCATTCGACGTCATCGGTGCCGGCGCGGCCGGCTGGAGGACCGTCTGGGTCAGGCGGGATCCAGGCGCGGTTTTCGACCCCTGGGGCATACAGCCCTCAGTCACGGTCGCGAACCTTCTCGAACTCAGCGAGGCCGTCTGAAGGCTGCGTCCGTTCAGGATCGGCGGTGGCGAGCATAAATTTCACGCACCCAGCCGATTGACCGACGGGAATTCCACTCCGAGACGCAGGCCGCAATACCCGGCGGAAGTTCGAGATTGGCATATACCGGGTGTTGGGGCGGCAATACCAGCGGGGATAGCAGGCTTGCGACGGCGATGTCAGCCCGCGAGAACTGCCGGCCGACGAGGTATTGCCGACCATCGGCGAGCAGCTCGTCGAGCCATTGCAGTTCGCCATCGACAATTTGTTGCGATTGCTGACCCTGCGTCGAGCCGAGGTCCATGCCGGAGATCATGAACTGGCGGATCTTGCCCCAGGCGGCGCTTACGAGCAGCTTTTTCGAGAAGGGCAGGTCACGCGTAAATATCGGCCGCACGGTCTGCGGATAGTCGATGAGTGCTTCAGAGTAGTAGAAGCGCCTGACGTGCACGCCAGCGGTGTCGTCAATGCGCTGCTCGATTTGCTCGCAGGCAGCGCGATCACGATCGCCTGCCGGTGTCAGGCGCCGGTTGGCCGACGCGGTCTCGTCCGCCCAGTCGATGATGTTCGCCGAGCCCTGTATGACCCGTGCGTCCACACTCAGGTACGGAACGGAAGAGCGCGGTGCGCCAAGTCGTTTCGCGATCTGACCGTGCTCGCCCGGGGCGACATGACGCAGTTTATGCTCGACGCCAAGGTACTCGAGTGCCCAGCGCGCTTTTTCACAGTAATGCGAAATGGCAAACACGTACAGGACGGGCGTTGTCGAAGTCATGCGCACTCCAGTCTACCGCGTGACGATGACTGCAACCGGCTCCTCGTCGGCCGGCGTCTCCTTGTCTTTGATGAGCCGACGCAGGAACGGGATCAGCAATACGAGCAGGATACCGACCGCGGTGCTGCCCCAGCCCAGCTTCGCGAACAATTCGGCATATGCCGGGTTGGTCACCAGGGCCGTGGTACCGGCGGGCTCGGGAATCATGCCGGAAAAGTCACCGGCGAACAGCGAGGCGAGGCCGGTCACAAGCATCCAGCTGCCCATCATGATTCCCTGGTACTGGCGCGGAGCGAGTTTGCCGATCATGGCGTAACCGATTGGCGAGATGAGCAGCTCGCCGATGCTCTGCAGCACGTAGCTCAGGAACAGCCAGAAGAAGGCCGACTTGCCTGCCTCATCGGCCAGCGAAATCCCGACCGGCAGTGCCAGGAAGCCGAGTCCCATCAGGATCAGCGAGACGGCAAATTGCTTCGGGATGTCGATCTTCCATCCCCTGGCTCGCAGTTTGCTGAACAGCGCGGCCAGCAGGGGGCCGCCCACGACGATCACGATGGTGTTGATGTTCTGCACCCACTGCGGCGCGACCGGGATGCCCCAGAGACGCAGATCGACGTTGTTCACGGCGAACAGTTGCAGACCATTCGGTGCCATCTGGTAGAGCGACCAGAACACGAGCGAGCCCAGCGCGAGGATCAGGTACGCCCACATGTTGTTCCGCTCACGCGGGTCACGATGCTTGAGCGTGAGGTAGACCAGCACGGCCGCCACCATCGCGCAGACGGCTTTCAGCAGCCTGCCGGTCGAGGCGGTGTGTTGCAGCATGATCCAGACGATGGGGACGAGTCCGATCAGGATTGCAATCCCGGCCGCAAATCGCGCCTTGTACTGGTTGGGCGTCATGCTCAGCAGTGGCGTATCAAGGTCCGCCAGCACACGCCAGTTGACACCGGCGAGGATGATTGCAAAGAGATTGCCAAGGGTCGCGAAGATGAACAGGCTCGTGTAACTCTCGGTCAACTGGTAATGGCCAGCGACAGCGAAGCCGACAAAAAAGCCGACGTTCATGCCGGCGTAGTTCCAGAGGAAGGCGCCTTCGCGGCGGATATCCTCTGGCGCGAAACGCTGGGTCAACATCATGTTCAGGCAGGTGACGTTGAGGCCGCTGCCGGTCAGGAAGAGCGCGAGCCCCCAGTAAAGCGTGGCGACCGTGCCGCCCGCCATGAGCGCGCAGCCGAACACCTGTAACACCATGCCACCGACAAACAGGTTTCGATTGCTCAGGAATCGACCGCCGAGGTAGCCGCCGAACAGGTGCAGCCCGTAGTTGAAGGCGCCAAACACACCCATGATCGCCGCTGCGTCACGGGCCGAAAAATTCAGATGCCGCGTTGCATAAAGCACCAGCGTTGAATAGAGCACCGCAAAGCCCAGAGTCGAAAAAATCTGAATAAAAAACAGGGCCGCCGTGCCCTCCGGTACGTGCCTCAGTCTGCTTCGTATGGATTGCAACAGAGGCTCCCAGGGAATGTCGTTTTGCAAAATCCGAGCGGCAGTCTAATGCAGAAAGGCTGTGAGTCGCTGGTCCATTGACTCAGGCGGATGGACGGCACGCGGTGGTTCCCGTGAGGATGTCCCCGCCTGACGCGCCGGGGCGGTGCGAGTCGGTATGGCTATTTGCTGAGTCGCCCGAGGCCGGTGTCGACAGGTCTTACCCGGACGCTTTCCAAGGGCCGGCACCGGACGCCCTGGGCAACTCCCGGTGCAGTCTTCGCCGGGATTGTCCTGGCGCGCGATGCCTGTGGTCGCAGCAGTTGCACGAACGGGTAGACCGTTTGCCGCACCCAGTTCCAGGGGAGTTGCCAGGCCGGGCACTTGTCCTCAAAGGGGAACGCCTCATCCTGGATCCCCGTTTCGGGGTAGCTGTCACGGGACAGATGTGCCGTACCAAAAACGTAGTCAAACAGACTGACAATCCCACCGAAGTTCATGTCCTGATGGACCGGATCCGACGAATGGTGGACCCGGTGAAACTGGGGGGACGTCAGTATGTAGCCCAGCCAGCCGAAGTCCATTTTCAGGTTCGCATGAATGATGCGTGTGTGCATCGACATATAGAGCCCAACGATCGCCACTGCATAAAGCAGGTCGACCTGGAACATCAGCAGAGGGATGAAAGAAAAGACGAGCTGGGTCAGTATGTCGACACGTGCTGCCGATCGTCGGTAAATAGGTTCATCCTCCTCTGAGAATGATGGATTGCGTGAAACAGCCACAATGCACGAATCTTGTGCCGCGCAATGTGGTGCAGCCAGACGACGAACTCACTCAGCATTACCGCAACCGCGATTTGTATGGGCAAGGGCCAGTCGGTAGCCGATTCGACCGTGAGAAACGAAAGGTGATCTGCATAGAACCCAGCCAGCCACACCGCGACCGTTCCGACGATCACCACTCTTGTCAGCGCCGTGATGACGAACCAGACGATGTCCTGCAGGTAGGCACGGGCCTGCAGTTGACGCCTGGCCTCGCCGGGAAACAACCATTCGAGCAGAAGTACAAACGGGATAAACAGGTACAGCATCGGATTGGCGATGAGTTGTCGCAGCCAGACACGAACTTCGTCCGGAACACGCGCGACGATGAAGTTACGGGCATCGAGCGCGATCTCGGCCACGTAATCAGGCCCAACTCTTTCGATGGATTCGACCATGGCGCCGCGGCCTGAGGTTTCGGCCATCATTTCGGCCGGGGCCACCGCAAACATGATCACGATCATTCCTGCCAGGGCAATAACCGATGGCAGGGACGGATACCGGTCCGCCAGTTGGTGCGCCCAGGACGGTGGTTGACGGTGGGCGGGTGAACCCGACACTTATTCTTCTCCGTGCGCGGTTCTTTTGACCGCTTTGACTGAGGCTACCTAATTTTTGCTCCCGGCGCAAAGCGAAGCCCCGTCAAATCGAGGACAGTTTACTTATTTCGAAATAAGTAAACTGTCCCCGACGGAGCGGCCGCTAGAAGAAAAAGATGAAGCCGACCCTCGGTCCCTGTTCCGTCACGTCGTAGGAAAAACCGTCTTTTTTGCGGTCGCTGTAGTAGGTGATGTCGTGCATCCGGTAGCCGAACTCGATCGAGCCCCAGTTCGTGATGCGGTAGTCCATCAGAAATTCACTCAACCACGAGCGGTTATCCGATCCGCCATAGCCATAGTCATACCGGCCTCGCAGGCGCCATTTTTCGCTGACCTGTGAAGCGAAGCGCACGCCCAGGAAACCCTGCGCCCAATCGTCGCCGATTGTGGTCTTCTGGGTCGGAATCTCGATCGGGTTGGGCAGGTTTTCAAGATTGAGCTGGATGTTCTTGATCTTTACGTCGGTCTGGTAGTCGAAGAAACGGGCGCCACCAACCACCTGCCAGGTCATGTCTTCGTGATCGTAAAAACTGTAGGCAACGCCTAACTCGAGTTCTTTCTGAATGTCGCTGGCTTTCAACTTGCCGCTGGCATCCACCGGGACAACCGGCATGCCATTGGGGGGAAGGCCATAGTCGAAGCTGCCCGACAGCTTGTGATCAATGCCAACGTCGGCGTACTGGTAATCGCCATAAAATGCCCAGCGCCCGATTTGTGCCTCGTAGCGCAGCATCAGCGCGGCATCGAGATTGTCCAGTATGTCCTGGAAAAAATTCAGCGAAAGATCCTTATCGCCGGTTGTCCCATCCAGGCTCTTCATCCAGCCGTAAATCGTGAGTTCAGAATGCAGTCCGTCCTCCGCTGCTACGGCCGTTTGCGGCAGGGCAACCGAGGCTGAAAGCACTGTCGCTGCGCAACCAGAGAGCAACCATCTATTTATCCTGATCATCGTATTTTTTCCGTAGGGCTAAGTGAGATCGATTGAGCGACGGCGGGGCAGGCAATTCGAGCCATAGCGTCCTTGCGCTTGCTTTCCACACAGAATACGGAGGCCACTCAGCATTTTTCCCACACGTAAATGAGCCTCAGTCAAAAGCGCTTCTCGCATAGTTGTCGAGCCTCGAGATCTTACGCCACCGAGGCAGGGTATTGAAGTCGGCATTGCCGAGGCAACTTTGGCTGTTTCCGGCTCGCACCTCCATTTGGCGTCCTTAATCAGGTTTCAATACCATTGCCAATCGGGTGCAGCCCGGCGGTACACAACAGGTTGGCGGGTCCTGCATCGGCTGGCTTTGCCCACGCGGGACGGCCACGCCGTCAGGGTGGGATACGACGCTCGAATAGTGCGCGGCAGTTCGGTATTCTTGACCAATCGCTTTGCGAATAGGGGCGAGCGACAAGGCGACGCGAAGGCAGTTCACAGGTGGCGGCCTGCTGCTGGCCGGCGCCGGCGTCGTTGGCGCGAGATCCGTGGTCGAGCCCGCCGCGAAAGAGCTTGAGATGCTTGTTCTGGGTCGTACCGACTTTATCGGCCCGCACGAAATCGACTACGCGCTCGAGCGCGGGCACTCGGAGACCCTGTTCAATCGTGGCCGAAACGCGGGACTGTATGGCGGCCGGGTCGAACCTCTCCGGGACCCGACAGGGGTGATGCCGGAAGCTTATTCCAGTCGGACCGCATCATATTTCGAGTTGAAACATGGAAGGTACAGTTGACCAACCAACGGAGAGCAGCTATGAGCGTTTGGCAAGCAGCGGTGGCGGCGATCGTATCGCTTCCGATTGTGGTTGGCGCGGCGGAGCCTGATGCGTCGATCGAAGCGCGAATGCGTGCCCTGGAACAACGGCAGACCCAACTCGAGAACCAGCTTCTCGAGCGCGATGCACGCATTCGCGACCTGGAAACCCAGCTCAATACGGTCACCGGTGCGGCCGCACCGGCCGCTGCCGCGTCGCCAGCCGTTGGCGTTCCGGCTTCCGTCAGTCCACCGATTGTCAATGAAGTCGACCCAAAGACGTGGGGGCGCTATGAAGGCGGCAAGGGGATGGTGCTCGCACGCACCGACCTCGGCGAGGTCGATTTCAGTGTCTTTTCGTATGTGCGGTATCTCAATCAGAAGGCCCTGTCGGATACCTACACGGATGCCTTTGGCCGGACCAGCGAACTCGATCTCAGGCAGGACGTGCAGTTGCAGAAGGTCAACCTGAGCTTCAAGGGCTGGCTGTTCGACCCGAACTTCCGCTACCTGTTCTACACCTGGACCAGCAACACGAGTCAGGGGCAGGCCGCCCAGGTCGTGGTCGCCGGCAACCTGAGTTATCGCTTCAACGATGCCTTCATTCTGGCAGGCGGCATCGGGGCTCTGCCCTCAACCCGCTCGACGAATTACACGTTCCCGAACTGGCTGCGTGTGGATAACCGGACGGTGGCGGATGAGTTCTTCCGCGGGTCGTATACCAGCGGCCTCTGGGCCTCGGGCAAGCTGACTGACACGCTCAACTACCGGGTCATGGCGGGCAACAACCTGAGCCAGCTCGGCGTGGACGCCGGCCAGCTCGATGGGAACTTCAATACGTTCTCCGGCGCGCTCTGGTGGATGCCCACTACCGGCGAGTACGGGCCGGGTGCTGGCTTTGGCGACTACGAGTTCCATGATGAGCTTGCCACGATCGCGAGCGTGAATTTGACTCGCAGCCGCGAAGATGCGCAGGGTCAGCCGGGTGTGAACGACTTCGAAAACAGTCAAATCAGACTCTCGGACGGCACGCGAATCTTTCAGCCCGGTGCATTTGCGACAGAAGGGCGGATCAAAAGGGCCACCTATCAGATGGCCGCCGTAAGCGGCGGATTCAAATACCGCGGTTGGTCGCTGGACGGCGAGTATTACTGGCGCTGGGTTGATGACTTCAAAACCGTGAGTGAGATTCCCGTCGATGAGTTGTTCGATCATGGCTTCCAGTTGCAGGGCTCGACGATGCTGATGCCGACTGTGTTGCAGACGTATGCATCGGGATCGAAGATTTTCGGCGAGTACGGTGACCCCTGGGATCTGGCGATCGGGATGAACTGGTTTCCGCTCAAGCGCAAGGAACTCCGAATCAACGTCCAGGGCCTGTATCTCGACCGCTCGCCGGTCGGCTACGCGAGCGTGCCGTTCATCGTCGGCGGCGATGGCTGGGTGTTCACGACCGATGCGAACCTGAGTTTTTAGCCGAAGCCAGCCACATCGTTGCGACCATCGCGATGATGGCACCGGTGAAAGCCAGGGCCGTGTCCTTCTGCGAATCCCACTCGTCGCCCTGCGTACCCAGGTACGCCGCACCGAGGTCCGGGCTGACGACCATGGCGACCAGCCCCTCCAGGGCCTCGTAGAAGCCGCTGAAACCGAGCACGATGATCACCGCCAGCAGGTAAGACCAGCCGATCTTCACGCCGGCTGCACGCATCAGCAATTCACGGAACGGATATGCAACCAGAAGCCCGAAAGAGAAATGCACGATTCGATCATAGTGATTGCGAGACAGGCCGAACAACTCCTGCAGCCAGAAGCCAACCGGTGTTTCGGAATACGTGTAGTGAGCACCGACCAGGTGCATGCTGAGAAACAGGGCGAACAGGCCGTAGGAAAGATTGGAGAAGGCGAAGCGGCGATAGGTGCACAGCAGCAAGGCCGCACAGATGAAGACCAGCAGGTTCTCGAGCAGCCAGTCCCGCCGGTCGAATGGCGCGATTGCCGCGGCGAGCCAAAGACCCACGAGCCAGAGCAGCAGCAGCTGCAGAAAATGATTGCCTCTAAAGCGCACACTCATCCGATAACGATGGTCGAAAATCGGGCCCGTCGCGCAGTCCATGCGGCCATCCCGTGCCCCGGATCATTGCATCGTGACGAGTACGAGCCTCGCGCAGGTTTTGAGTCGGACACATACGGACAGGGCAGCTGATCATCAGCGTGTGCAGGGGTGCGGGTAGTCGCCGTCCACCTCGTCTGAGGTCGGCAGCCCGGCGAGTCCCTCCTTCCACGGCGACTCGACACCGGTGGCAATCCGGTGGCCATATTCATACTGACACTGCATGAACTGCGGATTGAAATAGTCCTCTGCGGGCGGTACCGGCTCGCAGGGCGCACCGTTCGGCATCACGTATTTCGCTGACCAGTCGCGCATGGCCGCATCGAGCACCGTGAGGGCAAGACCATCGACGGCGCGCTCCCCGGTCCAGACATCGGAGGTGCGAAGGGCGATCAGCAGGACGTGATCAGAGACACATTGCGGAATGGTCATCAACGGGCTGTTGATGACAATGTGCAGGTTGACCTGCTGCCCGGGTGCCTCTCGCCCCTCCAGCAGTGCCGCGACCTGTCTCGGCAGCGGGATGTGCTGTCGCAGTGCGCCATCGACCATCATCCGTCCGTCGATGAACACCGGAGGAAAAGCCACCGGGCTTGCCGAAGAGGCCATGATGTAGTCGATGTAGCGATCGACCCGGTCCGGTCGGTTTCGCTGTAAAGCGACGGCCGTCAGATCAAGAATCTCGGGATTTCCGCAGTCCATATCCACCGCGATGACCGCCAGCCGGCGGCCTTCTACGGTCCAGGCATCAGCAACCCGGTCAAGCACTTCCGGCGTGACGATTTTCCGCAGCCGTTTCCTTAAAGGCGCGGTATCGGTGACCGAGTCTCCCGTGAGTGCGGCAAGGATGTTTCGGCGATGGTAGACCTTGGCCGTAGACAGGCTGAACAATTCGGCCCGCATGGCTTCGTCGTATTCTGACCCCAGGAAGGCGAAGGTAACGATGGTCGCGCCGGTGGAGACGCCCACGGCAAGGTCGAACTTCGGTCGCGCGCGACCCGACGATGGGCTCACCTCGGACCAACCGTGCAGAAAGCCAACGCCGAACCCACCCCAGGGACCGCCTGCCGACAGTGCGAGTACGTTGATCTCCGCCGGCACGGGTGCCTCTGTCGGCAACGCGAGCTGGGGTTCGATGCGGCTGCAGCTGGCCTGTTCGACGGAACGCTGCGAAACGCAGCCGGACAACACTAGCAAGAGGGCGAGCAGCCAGGTCGATTCCGGTCTCCTGCGCGACGCACGCCCGGCCGCTTGCAACATTCCTTGTGTCCTTCAATCGCCCACACAACGGTGCGACCGCTCTTTGATCAAGCCTATACGTGCTAACGCGTAGCGGCTTCGTGCCGAAATATGGGACTTCCTGCCGTGGGGCGTCACCGGCATGCCCTTTCTTGGGCGACCTCGGAACCGTACACGCATCGCCGAATTGGCGGGTGCCGCGGACACACAAGCGTAAGACCTCGGTGGTTTATCGGCGATACTATTCAGCAGCGTGATGGGCTGCGGAAAGTGCTGAGTTTGAAATTCTCCGAAGCTGGCACACTGCTGTATTTCGCGATGGAGGCTGTATCGTGCGTGGCTGTCTTCCTTACCCGGCCCACACGATCCGGACGCTCACCGTGAGTCGGGTGAGCCGATGGTGGGGCGGTGCGGCGCACGCTCTGTCGTATACTTTGCGTCGCCCGATATGTGTGTTGTTCCAGTCAATATGACGGCCCGCCGGGCCGGGAGACGGAAAAGTGGACCTACTTGAATTTGCGAGGGCGGCACTGCAGTTTTCCTTCGCAGTGCTGATCCTGGGATCGTTGTGGCGCCTGGTTGGTATCCTGCGAATCGGCAACAAGCCCGACTACTCGGAGCCGCGCCAGGCGGGCGGCTTAAGCGGAGCGCTGAAAGTGATCTGGACGCGGAGCCTCGGCGCGCCGGCCTTCAAGAAGGAGAATTTTCACCTCAAGACGCTGGGCTACTCCTTCCACATCGGCATGTTCATCACCATCCTGTTCCTCGCCGCACACGTAGAGTACTTCAGGGAGCTTCTGGGATTTGGCTGGCCGGCGCTGCCGGACGTACTCGTCTATGCCATTGGCTATGGCACCGTCGCCATCCTGCTGGTCATGCTGTACCGGCGGCTGACCCACCCGGTACTGAAAATGCTCTCGAATTTCGATGACTACTTCAGCTGGCTGGTGACGGTGGCACCGCTGGTCACGGGCCTGGTGATTCCGCTGGGACCGGCGCTGTCCGAGGACACGCTGATCGCGGCTCACATCCTCAGCGTCGCGCTGCTGTTCATCTGGCTGCCGTTCGGCAAACTGGCGCATGCCTATCTGATCTTTCTGTCCCGGGGCACGACCGGAATGGTGCTGGAACGCAGGGGGGCCAAAACATGAACAACGGGAACACGGAAGAGGGACGTACCGCTTATTCGGATCCCGAAAAACACGGCTTTCACAGTTCCGACCGACCCTTCGACAAGCAGGGCGAACTCGGCGACGAGCAACGCGTACAACTGGCAATGGAGCATTTTGCCAAGGACTTCAGCACCACGACGGCCACGTACCTCGAGAGCTGCATTCATTGCGGCGTCTGTGCCGAGGCCTGCCACTACTACGTGAGCACCGGCGATCCGCAGTACACGCCCATCTGGAAACTCGAGCCGTTCAAGCAGGCCTACAAGCGCGAGCGCAGCCCGTTCGCCTGGTTCTTCCGCAAGCTGGGCCTGAAGCAAGCCGTGACCGCGCGGCAACTCGAACAGTGGCAACACCTGATCTATGACAGCTGCACGGTGTGCGGGCGCTGCTCGCTGATCTGCCCCATGGGGATCGACATCGCCACGATGATCGGGCAGGTCCGCCACGGCATGTTCAAGGCCGGGCTCGCGCCACAGGACCTGTACGACGTGGCCCGGCGCGCCGAGGACGAAGGCAGTCCCCTGGGCGTCTCCCCGGAGACGTTTGAGGATCGCCTGGAGTGGATCGAGGATGAGCACGACGTGCCTATCAACGTTGACCTCGACCAGGCCGACGTACTGGTGCTGATGTCGTCGATTGAGATCCAGAAGTATCCGGATGCGATGGCGGCCACAGCCAGGATCCTCAACGCCATGAACGAGTCATGGACCTTCAGAACTGACGGGTTCGAGGCCACCAATTTCGGTCTTCTGTCAGGCAACCTTGACTGGCAGCGTGACATGAGCCGGAAGGTGATCGAGGCGGCGAAGAAAGTCGGCGCCAAATTGTTGCTGCTGCCGGAATGCGGGCATGCCTACATGGCCTTGCGCTGGATGGGCGGCAACATGAATGGCGAACCGTTGCCGTTCAAGGTGCAGCACGTCAGTGAGTACATTGCCGACGCCCTCAACCAGGGCCGGCTCAAGGTGCGAAAGGTCAACAAGGCCGTGACGTTTCATGACCCCTGCCAGGTGTCGCGGCGAGGCGGCGCGACCGATGCGCCACGCGATATTCTCCGCCACCTGGGTGTCGACTTCCGCGAGATGAATAACGGCGCCGACTACAACTGGTGCTGCGGCGGCGGCGGGGGCGTGGTCACGATCCAGCGCGCTAAGGACCTGCGCTACAAGGTGTTTGAACTGAAGATGAAGCAGGTCGAAGACACCGGGGCGGACCTGCTGCTTTCCAGCTGCGCCAACTGCCGGCAGAACTTCGACGATTGCCAGAACCACTTTGACTGGCGCTACACGGCGGATAGCCTGCTCGAGCTGGTGGCGGAAAACCTGGTGGAGGAAACTGCTTAACCGCCAACGCCACGGGACAAAGAGGGGCGGGCCTGCGGCCCGCGGGGATCGCAGGCTGACGGATGAAAGCGCCGTTTACGCGGCCTGTTTCCGGCAAGCGGCGGTGCTCTGCCAACAGGGTCGCTGCAACTTTCTGTGTTGTTTGACCCGCTGCGACCAGACAATCGCCGCGAACGAGAATCGATAATTCAGTTTTCGTTGCGGGAACTGCAGCCGCCCGTCCGGGAGGCCGGCTTGCTAAAATGCCCGGATGAAAAAACCGGCTCCACCCGTGGCGGCACGGACCCCTCTGCTGACGCGCCGTTCTCTGGCTCGAATTGGAATCGAAATCGGCTCCATCGTTCTCGGTGTGTTGCTCGCCCTGGCCGTTTCGGAGTGGCAGACGGGTAAGGAAGACGCCGAGCGGATGCGATCGGCCCTCCTGAACGTGCGCAATGAATTGACCGCCAACCTGCGGTTACTGGAGACGGTTCACGAGAACAATGCCGCGGTAGTAGCGCAGCTCGAATCGGATGTTTCGAGTGTCGGGGAGGACAGGCAGTTTGTGCCTGCTCTGCAGATATCGAGTTCTGCCTGGCAGGCGTTGAGCACCGCCGGACTCGCTCATTCAACAGACCTCGACCTCCTGGTTTCACTCTCGAAAACCTATTCGATCATCGATATTTACCGCCGGATGGGTTACAGCCTGGTGGACGCGAATCTGTCGGTGCTCGCCAACGCAACCGCAGCCGAGCGTGATATGAGTCAGATCAATCAATCGAACCTGTTTGCCACCAACTTCCTTGATCATTTTCGGTTGATTGTCGACCTGGAAGCCGCGCTGCTCGATGCGCATCGCCGCGCGATTGCCAGTCTTTCGGAGAATTTTCAGGAGTGATCCAGACCCGTGCCCGGCTAAGGCCGGAGACTGCGTCCCGCGACGAGTAGTTGCGCAGCGCGCCTCAGCGGCTGCGGACAGCGGCAGCCATCTGCGTGATCATGCGCTCGAGAATCGGGCGGGGCGTCGCAAAGACCAGCCGTGCGAATCCGGAACCGGACTTGCCGCACTGCGGGCCGTCGGTGAGCGCAACGCCCGCACGCTCAAGAAAGAATCCGGCCGGGTTCGGCCCGAGGTCGAGCGTGCGGCAGTCGAGCCAGGCGATATAGGTGCCCTCCGGCTGCGCGTATGTCACCTCGGGCAGGAGCTCTGCCAGCAGATCCGACAGTGCCCGCCGGTTCTCGTCGAGGTAGCCGAGCACGCCGTCCAGCCACGGGCTACCGGCGGCGTAGGCGACCGTGTTGGCCAGTACGCCGGGACCGCTGGCGCCTTGCACAGCCTGCGTGCCGACTTGTCGGAAGTGCTCAACATCCGGCTCGTTCGTAAGCACGAGCTGAGCGCATTTCAGACCCGGAAGGTTGAACGCCTTGGAGGCCGAGAGGGCGGTCATTGAGTGAGCGGCCGCGGCGGCGGATACGGATGCATACGGGACATGCCGCGCCGAGCCAAACACCACCGGCGCGTGAATCTCATCGGCGAAGACACGGGCGCCGTACCGGTCGACGAGCGTGGCCAGCTCGCACAGTTCCTCGATCGACAAAACCCGTCCGACCGGGTTCCAGGGGTTGCAGAGCAACAGCACGCGCGCGCCCGCGGCAAAGGCGGCTTCGATGCCGTCAAGGTCGAGCGCGGCCCGCCCGTCAACGGTGGCCGCCGGCACTTCGACAATCTCGCGGCCGCGCAGTGCGACCGGGTCGAGAAACGGCATGTAGGCGGGCGTTGGCACGATGACGGCGCCGTCATCGGTGAACTCATCGAGCATCAGTGCCAGCACGCTCAGCACATCCGCCATTGGTTGCACCTGCGCTGGTGCCACCGACCAGCCATAGCGCACGGCGCACCAGGCGGCGGTTGCCTCGGCCAGTCCGTTTGTGGCCGCGGTCGTCAGGTAGCCCGTGCGGCCCGCGTTGACGGCCGCGTGCAGCGCCTCAGCGATCACCGGAGCCAGGCCGAAGTCGCTCTCCGCCACGAACGCGCCAAGCGCATCCGGGAGCTTTGTCCACTTGAGGCTTCCACGCTCCCGCAACTGCGCTACCGTGACGCTGTCGAAGCGCGCGCTGCGTCGACCGGTTGCGTTCATGCGGGCGACCACGGGTGCTCAGGGCGCAACTCGTGAGTCCGCTGCATACGTGAGGCGAACCGGCGCACGAAAACAGGCGTCAAGACACTGAGCGAGGTCGCCCCGGCGCTGCAAAAGAGGAGAAGCCTGCGTCTCGGAATGGAGGGCGTGCGCCGGCGAAACGCAGTCAGATGATGTGCCTCAAATACGAGCTCAAGTTTCGTCGGTCCATAACACTTGCCTTCATTCAGGTTCGATTTCCTCCGCCTCGTGCTCAGTCCCGTATTCATGTCTTCCAGATCCGAGCATTGGCCGGCAAGGCAATGTCCAGAGCCGTGTCCCAGCCAGTTTCCCTGGCTATTTTCGGTTGCTTGTGGACCTGGATATTTCATTGATCGGTTCCGATCATCAGGCAATCGAGTTGCGGAGAATGGCGCCTCTGCACTCAGATCTCTGCGCTCGACGGTGGCCCGACCGCTTGCCGCATCGACGCCTGAGTCTGGACACGCCGACGCGGCGAGCCAGCGTTTGTCGAAGTCGCGTCCACGAGCACCCCAATCGCCGCGAAAGCGGAGAACCGACTAGCGGATCAGCTCCAGCACCTTCTCGTAGCGCGGCAGTGCGCGAAGCGAATCAAAGTCTGAATCGTTCTTGATCCATGATTTTGTCTCATGGTTCGCACGTGGCAGCAGCCGCTCGAGGAGGTCGAAGGCTTCATCGTGGTCGCCGAGCTGGGCGAGCACACAGGCGATGTTGTACTGGGTCAGCACGTCGTCAGGGTCGATGGCCATTGCCCTGCCCAGCCACTCCCTCGCGCGATCATTTTCGCCTATCGAGAGCAGGCAGCCGGCGCCGAGGTAGGCGGGGCGGGGATTCTCGGGGTGCTGTGCCAGTTCTCGCTCGGCGCGCTCGATTGCCCGGCGCGCGACGGGGCCAATATCGGCCTCGCGACCGATCGAGGGATAGATCATCCTCAACATGGCAAGCGCCTGGTAGTCGTCCGGCCTGAGCGCGGCGGCGCGCTCGAAGTGTTCGGCGGCCCGGTCCATCTTGTCCTGTGCGAAGCAGGCGCGTGCCATGAAGTAATGGGCCTCGAACAGATTGGGGTCGAGGGCCGTTGCCCGCTCGAATTCTTCCATGGCCTCGTCGTATTTCTCGGCCAGCGACAGCGCCAGGCCGCGTGATGCATGGGCCTCGGCGAGGCCTGCATCCAGCGCGAGGGCCTGCGCGCTGGTCGCCAGGATCGCGTCGATTGCGACGTCGACGTGATAGTGGAGGAACAGGAAGGAGTCGCAGTCCGCAATACCCGCGTACGCTCGCGCATACATGGGATCGAGCTCTACGGCCTTCGTGAACATGCGCCGCGCCAGCTGGTAGTACGACTTCGAGTGCCGGTGAAAGAACTGCCGGCCCCGCAGGTAATACGTGTACGCCTCGATATTGTCGGTGGGCGCCTGCGCAATCGATTGCCGTTCCTGCGGCAGCAGATTGACCTTCAGTTGCTCGACGATCGCATGGGTGATCTCGTCCTGGATTGCAAAAATGTCGGTGAGGTCGCGATCGTAGCGGTCCGCCCACACATGCCCGCCAGTCTCGCCGTTGATGAGCTGGCCCGTAACCCGCACCCGCGAGCCGGCCTTGCGCACGCTGCCTTCCAGCACGAACCGGACATCGAGTTCCCTGCTGACGTCCTGCACCTTTACCGCCTTTCCCTTGTAGGTGAATGCGGTGTTTCGCGCTACGACGAAAAGGCCGGAGATCTTCGACAGGTCGGTAATGATGTCCTCGGTGATCCCGTCGCTGAAGTACTCCTGCTCGGTGTCACCGCTCATGTTATTGAATGGCAGCACCGCGATCGAGATCCGCTCGGCCGGCTCCGGCTTGGCCCCGCCCGCTCCCGGTGAGCCAGCGGCGGTGCCCAGCATGCGTCGTAATGTCGTGACCAGAGTCGCGACGTGGGGCTCGATCGGGCGCGTCAGCGCGTCCAGCCAGTGCGTACCGCCGAGGCAGTATTCCATGGCCCCGGTGGGTGGCACGTCTTCGACGCGGAAGGGAACGATGGTCCTGTCCAGGGACACGGCCCGCTCGACCTCACGCCGAACGTGCGGCGAGGAATTGGCGCTCGCGGAGAAGATCACCACGAATACGCGACAGGCCTTCACGGCCTCGACAATCTGCTCGCCGTATTCGGATCCTGGCGGCACGTCGCGCGGGGCGATCCAGCAGCGCATTCCCTGCGTCTCGAGTCCCGACAGCACGGCTAATGCCGTGTCCTTATCGTCGGCGGAGTAACTCAGGAATACATCGTGTGGCATATGACCTTTGGGGGCTTCGCCGGGCGAAGCCTGCCGAATGCGTCGGGGCTCGGCGCGATCTTGCACTGCCGTGACCGTATGGACAAGGTCGGGGACATTTCGACCGGGACTCAATCGGGCCGCGAGACTGGGCGCTCGCGGTAAAAACCGGCCAGATCGCCTGCATCACTCCCGGATCGCCGGATGCACCCCCGCCGCGGTCGGTTCCCCGAATTCCCGTTGACCGGCCAGGTGGTCGTCCGGGTGGTCGTCCTTGAGGGTGTCGAGATGCATGAGCCGGGTAATCAACGGTGAGACCAGCGCGACGGCGACGGCGGTCGCGATGGCCACCCATCCCACGGTCGTATAGACGTCGAGCACGACCTGCTTGCCGGCGCCGCCACCGCTTGCGCTTTCCGCGCCGGTGGCGGCAGCAATCAGGCCCGCCGCGAAGTTCCCGGTCGCGCTGGCGAAAAACCAGGTACCCATGATCAGCGAGGCCATGTTCGCAGGCGCCAGCCGGTTCATCGCGCTCAGCCCCACCGGCGACAGGCACAGCTCGCCCGTCGTGTGCAGCAGGTAGATCAGGAAAATGAACAGCACCGGCGTCAGCCCGTCCGACCCGGCTCCCGCAACCAGTACCAGGAAGCCGAGTCCCAGTTGAGCCAGGCCGAGCGCGAACTTTATGTTCACCGAGGGCTCGAGGCCTCTTCTGCCCAGAATTGTCCAGAGGCCGGCGAATATCGGTGCGAGCAGCACGATGTAGATCGCATTGATGGACTGGAAGACCGAGGCGGGGACCTCGACCCCGAAAATTGTTCTGTCCACGTGGCGGTCAGTGAACAGATTCAGTGACGAGCCGGCCTGCTCAAACAGTGCCCAGAAGAGTATCGAGCCGAAAATCAGAAACAGCGCGGCGAAGATCCGGTCACGATCATGTCGCTCGAGCCTGGTCACAGCTGTCGCAATGACGTACAGAACCAGCCCCGCGCCAAAGATGCCGAGCAGGCCGCCGACCAGCGACTGCTTCTGCACCAGCAGCCAGCACAGGCCAACCAGCAGCAGCCCTGCGGCATACAGCAGCCACTCGAGCCGGATACCCGCCGTGCGCCGTTTCAGCAAGGCCGGGTCCTCGGGTTCTCCGCGGCCCAGCAAATACGGCTTGCCCCAGATGAACACGACCAGACCCAGCAACATGCCGATACCCGCGGCACCAAAGCCGTACGACCAGCCGTAGGTCTGACCGAGATAACCCGCGACGATCGAACCGAGGGCGGCTCCCAGGTTGATGCCCATGTAGAAGATCGTGTAGGCGCCGTCCCGGCGTAAATCCGTGCGCGGGTACAGCTGGCCGACAATGACGGAAATGTTGGCCTTCAGAAAGCCCGAGCCGACGATGATGAAGGCCAGCGCAAGCCAGAAGATATTGATTGCCGGGTCGCTCTGGCCACCACCGCTGCCCTCGAACGCCATCAGGAAATGACCGAAAGTCAGCAGCACCGCACCGAAAAGGACTGCCTTCCGCTGCCCCAGGTAGCGGTCCGCCAGGTAGCCGCCGATAACGGGTGTGATGTAGACCAGCGCGGTATAGGCGCCGTAGATGACGCTTGCTTCGCCGTCAGAGAACAGCCAGTGCTGGACGAGGTAAAAGATCAGCAGAGCGCGCATCCCGTAATACGAGAACCGCTCCCACATCTCCGCGAAGAACAGCACGAACAGCCCCTTGGGGTGCCCGAGGAGGGTGCCTCTTGCGTCACCGCTCTGAGCGTAACCGTTGGCCATAAACAAGAATCTCCTTAAATCCGCCATTCGGGTGGCGAAGCGCAACGGCGCGCACAGGCGTGGCCGCGCATTCTCTTACACATAGGTTCCCAGTGCACCCGTATTGCTGAGCAGCCGGTTCAACCCCTCGGTGCGATGCGATCGATGAGGCAGATTTGCCAGTGGGGCCGTAATCATTACGCGAGCGGCTCGGTTGACCAGACCAGGACTGGAGCCGGTGACGGCTTTCACGGGCTGGTAAGGCATTCTGGCCAGTGACCGCTTCGTTGGCGGCTGGCCCGGTGATCGGTGCGGCGGCGAACAGTGTGCGGGCGAACCCATGGCCGGGGAGAGACCCGGCGGCCCTGAATGCAGCCTGTAAGGTGTCGCAGGCCTATAGACATGCAAGAAAGTTATTAAAAAAATCTAATCGCTGCATTGGACGGATAGAGGGACATCGCTTATCTTATTGCGCTGAATCCCTATCGTCGCGATAGGATCGAGATATCAAAGGGGAGTTCTTACAATGCGTTTGAGCACGATTTCGGCGGCATCGCTGGCGCTGATGACGCTGGGCGTCACTTTTTCGGCACCCGCAGACGCTCAGGCTACGTCCAAGCCCAATATCCTCGTCATGTTTGGCGACGACGTCGGGTTCTGGAACGTCAGCACTTATAACCAGGGAATGATGGGCTACAAGACGCCCAATATCGACCGGATTGCCAGCGAGGGCGTGAAGTTCACGGACGCTTACGCCCAGCAAAGCTGCACGGCCGGACGCGCGGCATTCATTACCGGACAGTCACCCATCCGCACGGGGATGCTGAAGGTTGGACTCCCGGGAGCGGCCGAGGGCCTTCGCGCGGAAGACCCGACGATCGCCGACCTGGTCAAGGCGCGGGGCTACGCCACGGGCCAGTTTGGCAAGAATCATCTGGGCGATCGCAATGAGTTCTTCCCCACGGTGCACGGCTTCGATGAGTTCTTCGGCAACTTCTATCACCTCAACGCCGAAGAGGAACCGGAAAACGCTGATTATCCCAAGGATCCTCAGTTCAAGCAGAATTTCGGCCCCCGGGGTGTCTTCCACTGCTACGCGACGAAGGAGGTGAGTTCGCTTCCCGAGGACCCGCGCTTCGGCAAGTGGGGCAAGCAGCGTTGCGACGATACCGGCCCCCTGTCGCGCGAGCGTATGAAGACCTTCGATACGGAAGTCGCAGACCAGGCTGAGCGGTTCATCCGGGATAAGACAAAAGCCGGGCAGCCCTGGTTCGTCTGGTTCAACACGTCGCGCATGCACGTCTGGACTCACCTGGCGCCCGAGGCGGAGGGCAAGACGGGACTTGGCGTGTACGCGGATGGCATGGTCGAGCACGATGGCCACATCGGCCGGATGCTCGGTCTGCTCGATACCCTCGGCATCGCCGATAACACCATTGTGATCTGGACGTCAGATAACGGTGCAGAGGTCATGACCTGGCCCGACGGCGGCATGACGCCTTTCAAGGGTGAGAAGAACACGAACTGGGAGGGTGGCTATCGCGTTCCGCTCGTTGCACGCTGGCCGGGCGTCATCAAGCCCGGGACCACCATCAACGAGATTGTTGCACACGAGGACTGGTTGCCGACCCTGCTGGCCGCAGCGGGTGCGCCGGATATCAAGGAGTCCCTGCTCAAAGGCACGTCGGCCGGTGGTGCCAAGTACAAGGTGCACCTGGACGGGTACAACCTGATGCCCTATTTCCAGGGAAGTACGTCCGAGTGGCCGCGCAAAGAGTTCCTTTACTGGACCGACGACGGCGGGCTCGCGGCCCTGCGATACAACCGCTGGAAGGTCGTGTTCATGGAGCAACGGGCGCATGGCTTCGACGTGTGGCAGGAGCCACTGGTAACGTTGCGGCTGCCCAAGATCTTTGATCTCCGCATGGACCCGTTCGAGCGCGCGGATCATGAGGCGATGGGCTATGAAAAGTGGCGGTTCGATCGCACGTACCTCATGGGCCCGGCCCAGGCTTATGCCACACAGTGGCTGGAGAGCTTCAAGGAATTCCCGCCGCGTCAGAAGCCCGGTAGCTTCAACCTGGAAGCGGTGATGGACACGCTCACATCTAACCCGTCGCAGTAGACCGGCGCTGCGGATATATCCACAAACGCGTGCGCCCATGGACGGGCGCACGTCGGGCTGACCGTCATGGTCACCCGGTCGCCGGCGCCGCCGGCCCGCACAAACAAAGCTACACGAGCGCGTGTTCCGGCGGCTGTCGGGTTGCTGTTGTTCCTGTCAGGTGCCGGCGCGCTGGCCTTCCAGACCCTATGGGTCAAACAACTCACGCTCGTCGTCGGAGTCGAGGTCCTCGCCGTCTCGATCGGCGTCGCCGCTTTCTTTGCCGGCCTCGCGGGCGGGTCGGCTGCGATCGGGATATGGCTGGACGGGCAGGGTCGGCCCCTGCGCTGGTACGCGAGGCTCGAGATGCTGGTGGCGGTGCTGGGGCTGGCCACGACGCTGGTGATGCCCCTCACACCGGGTATCTTTGTTGCGAGTCAGGCGTCCGCAGGATGGCTCGCCTGGAGTCTGCCGATGGCCCTGGTAGCGGTACCCGCGTTTTTCATGGGCGGCACGCTGCCCGCGGCGATTCGTTCGTTAAGGCCGCCAGACTCGGGCTTCGGTCACGACGCCGGCTCCCTCTATGCATGGAATACAGCGGGTGCCGTCGCCGGGGCTTTGATAGCGCCGTTTGCGCTCGTCCCCGGGCTCGGGGTTCGTGGCGCGGGAATCGCAACGGCCCTGTGCTGCCTTGCGACCGCTGGCTTTGCCCTGTGGCTGGACCGCAGGCTGAACGGCTCGGTCCCCAGTGCGACCAGGCAGACATCCTTGACGCCAGCGCTGGCGCCCGACCCAAAGATCATGCTCGGACTGGTCCTATATGCCTGCGCAGGCGGTATCGCCATGGGCTACGAGGTGCTTTGGTCGCAGCTGGTCGCCCCGTTCACCAGTACGCGGGGCGCCGCGTTTGCCCTTGTCCTGTCGGTGTACCTCATCGGTCTCGCCGCAGGCAGCGCGCTCTGGTCGAGATTTGCCGACCGGGTGGCCGATCGCTGGGCGGCGTTCGGCATCCTGATCGCGGCCGCAGGGCTGACGGCCGTCCTGACCTACGCGATGCTCGGACCCTGGCTACCGCGGGGACAGGAACTCCTGGGCGCCCTTGTCGGCCGCGCGTCAGGTTCGCATGCACTCGGCATGTACTCGCGTTTCCTGCTCGCGGCGGTGGCCATCGTGCTGCCGCCCACCTTGCTGCTGGGCGCTGCGTTTCCGGCGGCCGTGCGTTTGACCGGCGATGCCACGCAGGCAGGCCGCTCGGTCGGCCGCGTGGCCGCCTGGAACATGGCCGGCGCGATTGGCGGGACCCTTGTCGTAGGCTTCGTGGCGGTGCCGCGCCTCGGGCTCGCGTGGACGCTGTTCGTATTGGCAATCCTCGCCGCCCTTATCGGCATGATCGCGACGCTCGCGTCCTCGAGGCGGCACGCCGGGACCGCCGTTGTGAGCGCCGTCCTGCTGATGGCGAGCGTGGCCGCCGCAATCGGCCTGCCGCGGGACAAGCTCGGCGTGTTGTTGGCCGAGACCCGTGGTGGCAGGCTCGATTTCTATGAGGAAGGCGCCGGAGGCGCTGTGGCGGTGCTGTCACAGAGCACGCCAGCCGGGGATTTCCGTCGCTTGTATATTTCCGGTGTGTCGAACTCGGGTGACTCGCTGGCCTCGCTGCGCTACATGCGACTTCAGGCCTTATTGCCGTTGCTCATTCACTCCGGCGAGCCGCGTTCGGCGATGGTCATCGCGCTCGGCACCGGTATCACCTGCGGTGCGTTGCTGGCCGATCCTGACCTCACGCGACGCACTTGTGTGGAATTGCTGCCGGAAGTCGTCCATGCAACCAGCCGGTTCGCTGGTAATTTCGGCGTCGCACAGGATGACCGGATCGAGATCCGGATTGCCGACGGCCGCCACGAGCTGCTGCGCAGCGCGGAGTCCTGGGACCTGATCACGCTTGAACCGCCGCCGCCGACCGCGGCAGGCGTGGTCAACCTGTATTCGCGCGAGTTCTATGAGCTGGCGAAGCGCAGGCTGGCACCGGCGGGCATGGTCGCTCAATGGTGGCCCTTGCCGACACAGAACCTCGAGGACTCGCAGTCGCTGGTGCGCAGCTTCCTCGATGCCTTCCCCTATGTCAGCCTGTGGACGACCGAGGTGCACGAGATGCTCCTGGTCGGCTCGATGCAGCCGATGCAACTCGATGTCGCACGCGTCACGGATCGGTTCGGGCGACCCGGCGTAGCGGCGGCGCTGGGCGAAGTCGGTATCGATTCGGCGGCGGCGCTACTCGCAACATGGGTGACCGACCGGGACGGGTTGCTCGAATTCGTGGGCGACGCACCGCCGGTTACCGACGACCGGCCCCGCATCGAGGTGGCGCCGTGGTTGCGTCCGGGCGAAATGGCACGCGTGCTGCCGGCTGTGGTCGCATTCACCACCGACCCGCCGCTGGTTGACGCCGACCCGGCGTTCCAGGCGGCCGTCGACCGCCACCGCGGCGAACTGGGGCTGCTGTTCCAGGCGTTGCAGGCATCACTCGAGGGCGATCGTGCCAGGCTTGGCGACAGCCTGCGCCGGCTGCGCAGGGCGGCCCCCGAAAACCCGTACTACGAGTGGATGGCGCCGGCCACCGCGCCCTGATCCCCTTTCCCATATGACGCTGCAGGGACCCGGGTTGGATTGCTGTGGCCCCAAGAGTGCTTGAGGCGGCGACACTTACGCAACGCAAACGTCCTCTGCCGTTTGCAGGCCCCGTAGCGCAACGTGCCGTGGACGACGGCGCGCGCCGCCGTCGAGTCGCAAACTTCGGCGCCTTTTTGACCTTGGCATGCCTGGCACAAAAAAACGGGCCGCTTCCGGCGTGGAAGCGGCCCGTATGCTGCACTGGCAGAGTGTTTCAGCCGGGCGAATACCGCCCGACCTTCCGATCGCTGTTAACTGGCATCGGCTGCAGCCGCCTGTGCGGCCTGTAGCTTCTTCACATCCGCCTCACTGAGTTCGGGACGGTCCACCTTGAGGGTTAACTTGATCAGATCACCAGTGAAGGCGAACGGCGGCTTGTAGTCGGCGTCGTTCACGCCGGTGAGTGTGTCTGAGGCAATGTCGAAACTCTCATCCCATTGCAGGATCATAGGCAGAGTCTTGTCCATCTTCCTGGTGGCAACCACTTTGCCATCCACCTTGAGCGTGCCCGTGCCGCTACGGCCGACACCACTCATATCGTTGAAGGCGAGTGTGCCGGCGCCGAGGCCATCATATTTGAAGTCGAATTCGACAGTGTGCCTGCCGGGCGCGAGCGCATCCGGGCCTTCCCACTTGATGCGATTCAGATCGATCATGTTCCAGAGGAAAACTGGCTTGCCCTTCAGCAGGTAGAAGCCGTAACCACCGAAGCGTCCGCCGGAGGTAAGGATCATGCCCTCAGCGCCGCCTTGTGGAACATCGATATCGGCGGTGATCGTGTACGAGCTGTTAAGCAGGGAGGGCGAATCGCCCTGTGGCAGACCCACCATTGGGTGGGTGTACACGAACTCTGTACGATCGGCGGTGATGTTCGGCCGCGGTGCGACTAAACGGCCCGCCACCGAGGCATCCATCGGGAAAACCTGGTATTTCCTCGCTTCCCTGATGAACAGTTCCTTCATCTCCTTGACCTTTTGCGGGTTCTGCGCGGCGATGTTGTTCGACTGGCTGAAGTCCGAATTCAGGTCATAGAGTTCGAGTACCTGGTTGTTCAGCGGGTCGGGATTGGCAGCGCCGAAGGCTTCCCACGGTGCCCGGTTCACCTTGGTGCTCAGCAGCCAGCCTTCGTGATACACGGCCCACTGGCCCATCATCTCGAAGTACTGGGTCTTGTGACGTGACGTCTCACCGGCGTTTGCCTTGTCAAAAGTGTAAGCAAAGCTGGTGCCTTCGATCGGCGCCTGCTTGATGCCGTCCACCATTTCCGGTGCGGCAATGCCGGTCACTTCCAGAATGGTAGGCACCACGTCAATGACGTGCATGAACTGATCACGCAGCCCACCCGTGTCCTTGATGCGCGCCGGCCACGAGACAGCCATGTTCTGGCGGATACCGCCAAGCTTGGAGGCGTTCTGCTTGAACCAGGTAAACGGCGTGTCAAAGGCCCAGGACCAGCCGGCCGACATGTGGTTGTAAGTCTGCTCGGTGCCCCAGACGTCGTACCACTTCATCTGAGTTTCGGCTGGCATCATGTTGATACCATTAAAAAAGGCCACCTCGTTAGGTGTGCCGAGAGGACCACCTTCCGCGCTGGTGCCGTTGTCACCGTTAATGTAGATGACGAGCGTGTTATCGAGCCGACCCATCTCCTCAATCGCGTCAATGACCCGGCCGATTTCGTGGTCGTTGTATGCCGCATAGGCCGCAAAGACATCCACCTGCCGGATGAAGAGCTTCCGCTCCTCGGCGGTCAGATCATCCCAGTTCTTGAGGACATCCTTGGGCCAGGGTTCCAGCTCGGTATCCTGCGGGATCACGCCGAGGCGTTTCTGATTTTCAAATATCCGCTCACGCAGCTTGTTATAACCCTCGTCGAACAAGTGCATGTTACTGATCTTATCCAGCCACTCTTTGGTCGGGTGGTGTGGCGCATGAGTGGCGCCGGGAGCGTACTTGATGAAGAACGGCTTGCTCGGCATCATCTGGTTCATGCGATTCAGGTAGTCGATGGCATCGTCCGCCATCCCCGTAACCAGGTTCCAGCCCGGCTTACCCGCAAATGGATAGATTGCGGTGGTATTGCGGTATAGATTTGGCTGCCACTGGTTGGCGTCACCGCCCACGAAGCCATAGAAATACTCGAAACCGAGGCCGGTCGGCCACAGATCAAACGGCCCGGCCTGGCTTGCGGCGAAGGCTGGCGTGTTGTGGTCTTTACCGAACCACGCGGTGGAGTATCCGTTATCCAGCAGAATACGTCCGATAGTGGCCTTGTCCTTGGTGATGATGCTGTTGTAGCCGGGGAAGCCTGTTGCCTGCTCGGAGATCACACCGAAACCTACGGAATGGTGGTTACGCCCGGTGATGAGCGCAGCGCGGGTCGGTGAGCAAAGCGCGGTGGAATGAATATTGTTGTACCGCAAGCCGGCATTCGCGATGCGGTCCATCGTCGGCGTCGGGATCACCCCACCGAAGGTGCTCGGGACGCCGAAGCCTGCGTCATCGGTGATGATCAACAGGACATTGGGCGCACCTGCAGGCGGGACGATACGCGGTGCCCACCAGGGCGTAGACTGCAGAGCACCATCCTTGATCTCGCCGCCGAATTTCGGCTCAGGCGCGGGCAGTTGCTTGCCGCTGATGGTCGTCGTGGCATTCGGTAATCCGAGTTTGCCAGTGACGACTTCTTTCGCTTGCACGACTGACGCGGCCATTGCTGTCGCCGCGAGAGTTGCAGTCAGCACGCAGCGAGTGCTGATGGTTGCGGTTTGTATGTTCATGGTTGTCATGCCCTTGTCAAATGTCGCTCTATCTTCAAGAGGGTGGTACTTCGAAGCCCGGGGAATTTGTCGGAATCACTTCGACCGCAGGACCTGCCACTGCAGACGCAGTCGCCAGTCACTGACATTGTCCAGTAAGAGATGTCTTCGGAAGCTTGCGCCTGAGTTTTCATCGACTGGTCGCGTGTCTCGAAAATCTCGCCGGGTCCGCTGTATCGGTCGCGCGAAGGGTTCGCTTAAGCTCCGCTAATCGTTGGATCACACGCACACGGGGGCCTTCAGGTGCCCGACGGATCACTCGTAGCGAAACATGGGATTCCGCTCTTTTAATTATCGTGCCTTCAATGCAGATGCTGTGATCGAGGTTTATCCCTACAGATTCCACACCCACTCTACCCGGTTCGTCGCACGCAGCGTGCAGGTCATTTGAACGCTGCCATACTTATCGCGTCAGAAACCAAGCTTATCGCGCCAGAAACCGGGGCTCCTGATTGTTCATGAATTGTATCGGCCGTTATGGTGTGCTCATCAGGGTCTTGTGGCTGCTGTACTCGCATGGCCACTCGGACCACGGTGCCGGCGACGCCCTGTTTTGGAGGCAAGTGGGCCGCAGCATCGCCGCCCCAGCTGTTGATGCTCTGATTAAGTGCGTGGGTCTCGACCGGAGGCCGACTGCAAAGGGACAAGTCGAACCGGGCGGGAGGAAGTTGCTCATTATCCAGTTGGTGCAAGAAGTAATCGGCCGCGGTCGAGAGCTAATATGGTTTCTAATAATAGTCAGGCACCGCGTAGCGGAGGACACGGCATGAAGGAACCGACGCTGCAAGCTCAGATCGATGCGGCAAAAGCTTACGAATCGCTGTTCGTGCCCGCGCTCTTCGAACAATGGGCTCCGAAGGTCGCTGATGCCGCGCAGCTCCAGCCTGGTGATCGAGTGCTGGACGTTGCTTGTGGCACTGGGGTCCTTTCGCGTGAAGTCGCCTCCCGAATCGGATCAGCGGGCCGTCTCGCAGGGGTTGACCCGAATCCGGGAATGGTTGCCGTAGCAAAACAACTCACCTCGGCCGTCGAGTGGCGAGAGGCAGTCGCCGAGTCACTCCCGTTCCCTGATCAATCCTTCGACGCGGTCGTCAGCCAGTTTGGCCTCATGTTCTTCTCGGACCGTCGTCAAGCCATTAGCGAGATGCTTCGCCTGCTGGCTCCCGGGGGGCGGTTGGCCATTGCGGTATGGGACTCTCTTGAAAACATACCCGCGTACGCGACGGAGGTGGCACTCATCGGCCGAATGGCCGGTCGGCAGGCGGCCGATGCCCTGCGTGCGCCATTCGTGCTTGGCAATCAGAAAGACCTGGCCAGGTTGTTCTCGGAAGCCGGGGCAACCTGCGCGGAGATAACAGCCCATCATGGCACCGCACGGTTTCCCAGCATCCGGACCATGGTCGAAGCCGACCTGAGGGGCTGGTTGCCGGTGATGGGAGTCATCCTGAGTGAGGAGCAGATTGGCTGCATACTCGAAGACGCCGAGCGGGAGCTCAGTTCCTTCGCGACGGCCGATGGTCGGGCTGTGTTCCCGGTGTCTGCGCATTTCGTCACTGCGAGGAAATCTTGACGTGACCGTCAATCCGCAGTTCGAGCCTTGCGGAAAACGGGTTTTCTTTCTAACTCGATCCGAAGAAGGTCTGCCGATCAAGCGCAAACGCCAGACGGGCGCGACGTCGATCGTCGGGCAGTCGAACGAGCGCGAGCCGCGGCCGACGACAGCCAGCCGAAGACTTGTCCTTTTAGCACGCAGTCAGCGGCCGCTCACGCAGCTGATTAGTAATTTTTCGTCGCAGGATCTGCGATGCGGCGCGCGAGCTTCAGTTGCAACCGTCTTCGCGGCCGGAGGGCTTTACCGGGTAATGGCGGCACGGCTTTCTACCTGCAGCAAAGCCAGCGCCGCCATTAGCTGAGTCTGACCCGCCTCGATCACCAGCCCGCTGGCAGACCCATGTCCGGCCTGTCGTAGTCGCAAACACCGGAGGGGAAGATCGCCTGCAGCATCGCAGCTTCCGCGGGCCCTGGTTGCCAGACGCCGTAGAGACCCCGGGCAATGGCATCGCCCACTGGCATGCGCTGGCACTTAAAGATGCTCTGCTCGAATGGACCCCCGGCCACGCGACGCGAGGTGCTGTAGGTTTTAAATCGTATCGTGCAGGTCCCGGCCGGTTTCTGATCGATGATGCCGTCCCAGACATTCGGACCACTGGCAATCTCGTTGCCGTTCTCGTCGAAGCAGCGGTCCGTCGCCCGAGGCGGCTTGTTGCCCGCCGCACCGCCCGAGGGGTTGGCGCGAATGTTGGCCATCCATTCGTCAATGACCTCGAGCGCCTCCGGCGTCTGATCGAAGCGCGCGTTCGGGTCGACGACATCCGTGAACCAGATCACCTGATTGCTCGCGTCTCCGTCGAAGTTGAGCAAGCGCTTGCGGGAGGCGAAGGACTGGTGCGAGTTGTGCATGTCGAGTTCATCCTCGAGGTAGTGGCGCCAGTCGATGATGGGAATGTCGATATCGCCGCGGAATACGAGGCCCGATTCATACACAGCGCGCATGGCTGCGATGTTTCCCTCCTGGCGCGGCGCAGGTACCCCCGTGATACTAAAAACCTGGTTACGGTAGCTCCACGGGTCCCAGTTGGTCAGATCGATTACACCTGGCGGATAAAATGGCGAACCCTCCTGCACCATATCGGGCTCGTTCTTCCAGCCCCCGACAAGAGCATTCAGCTTGAGAAACTCCGCTGCAGTGATGCTGCCATTCGCAACCGACTGGAGGCCGTACTGGACACCGACGTTGTCCCAGTAGTTGCGGGCGTACCCGTCCGCATCCCGACCGACGATGTTGATGATGTCGCCAAAATGGCTCCATTCGGTCGCAGCGAGCGCCGACTGCGGCTCGAACAATTCCTGGTTCGAGGCCTGGCCGTAATTCGGGTTAAGCGCAATCGGTGATAGTCCACGCCAACCGTTAATGCACTCGGTAAGACCCGGTACGCCGCCGGTATAAGGATTCGGCAGCGTGTTGCTGGCATTCATGCCCTCGAGCAATACCCGATTGGTCCAGGTCGCCCATCGCGGATTCGTGCCGTCGAGTGCGTCCATGTAGAACTCGAGCAACTCGCAGTCGCCCACGTGCACGGCCTGGCTGACCATGTCCGGATATGAATACTGAGGGATGCCGGCATCGAGAAGACCCGGATGATTCTGCGCGTAGACGTACTGCTGAATCGCCCCGCCGGACCCGCCAATGCCGACCGTGTAGCCCGGGAGATCGTAGAGTTCGATGAAGCGCTCTTTCACCATCAGCGCTGTTTCGCCACCGAGTTGAAGATTGTAGTGGGTGCTTGTGCGCGTCCCTGACGAGTAGAGCACCGCATAACCGCGTGCCAGTGGGAAGTCGTACAACGACCCTGAGGTGCTCAGGTTGCCCTGTGTATGCCCGATCGCCACACCGCCGTCGAAACGGTAAACGACGTTGCCGTTCCAGGCTTCTCGTCCAAGCGCTTCGGGCCCTGAATCAAACGGCGCCAGCATGGCGATGCTGTAGAGGAAGCGATTGATCGTGCCACGCTCACGGCGGACGATGAAATCGACCGTACGACCGTTCGTGGTCGTCGTCTGCGTCATGTCCCCCGGACGCTGCATTCCCGGGGTGTAGTCCTTCCACGATCCGTTCGCACTGCGGTAATGAAACGTAACATGAGTGGGCGCCGAACAGTCGCGGCTATAACCGACCAGCGCGCCCCCGGCATCGAAAGACTTCGTGCCGGTCGCCGGATCGTCCGGGATCGGTTGGCCCAGTCCTTCCGTCATTGTTGTGCAGACGAACGGATATTGGTGAGGACCCGAAAAGATTGGTCCCGTGGTCGGGTAATTCGTCAGGGTCATGCCCACCGATTCTGGCCTGCCCCTGCCGTTGCCATTAGCTTTGACAACCAATTCGTTCTCGCCGAGTTCGAGGCCATCCACGACGCCGGTCAGTGTGCGGGTGCCGGGAATGACGGTGAAATGGCCGCGCTGATCGGTACCGTTCACCCATACTTCGGCCTGGTGCAACGGCACCGTGCGCGGCACCTGGATGTGCAGCCGCGCGTCGCCGCCGCTGACCTGGTGCGCTGCGGATGAAACAACCTCGACAACAAATTTGTCACTGGCCGGATTGACCGCCGGAGCATTCGATTTCGGGATGGCAGCCGGTGTGGCCGCCAGCAATGCAACAAAAATAAAGAGCGCTCGCATGATTCTCCCCCTTACCGCGGCGTTTGAAGTGTTCTGTGTGCGCGCACAGACGCAAACTCCCCTCATACGCCAGTCAGTTCCGGTGGTAAATGCGTGTCATCCGCAGGGCACGTGGGCATCATTTTCCCGGCCCCGGGGAAGACGTATGGAGCGAAGCGCAGGCATCCCGGCCTTGCGCAATCTATCGGCCATTTTCTCCGCGGCTTCTGTGCAGCTGCCGGAGGAGAGCGTCGTGTTGCTCTCGACGAGTTCGCGGAACAGGTTGCGGAACGCAAGCTGGTTCGGCGTAGGCACGGCGGATTGCGCTGGCATCTCAGCGGGTCCGCTGGTAGTCGCCCGGTCGGCGACTGGTGGAAGGTGCGACTCATCCCTGGCCGGCCCGATGCGTTAGCATGGGCATACACAGGCTGAAGAAAACCAGGAACGCGAGTCGTGCGCGCACTGCGTGACGACGGAGCGGTTCCCGGTAAGGAGTTGCCTGCCATGCCGCTGCGCCGTTCGTTGCTCACAGTCGTTCTCCTCCTCCTGGCGCTGGTTCTTGGTGCGCTCCTTTATCTCGCCTTCGGCGACCTCAGCCGGCACAAACCACGGATCGAGGCTTTCGTCTCCGAACGTACTGGGCGGGCTTTCCAGATCGAAGGCCCTTTCGAGCTCGAAGTGCTGCCAGCCGTCTCCGTCGTCGCCGAGAACGTGCGATTCGCCAATGCCGGGTGGGGAAGCGAGCAACCGATGCTCAGTGTCGGGCGGTTCGCGACCGAGATCAGCCTCTCGTCGCTCATTTCCGGCCCGATGCAGATACGAAGCCTGGAGATCAGCGACGTAACCGTGCTTCTCGAGAAGGATGCGGAAGACAACGCCAACTGGGTCCTGAAGGATCCGGCCGAGCACGAGGAGGAGGATCCGGCGGATGCGGCGGTCAGGGAAGTCCCGGCCGTCATCGAGAAAGGACGGTTGAGCAACCTGCGAGTCACCTACCGGCAGGCCGGTAAGGCAGATCGCGTGGCGGTTTTCAACAACTTCACCATTGCCCCAGGTACCGGTGAGTTGCTGGCCATCGCTGCAGACGGCACGCTGAATGAGTATGCAACGGGGCTCCAGGGCGAGATCGGGCCCATCGATGCCCTGGTCGCGGGTCGGGATATCCGCATCGCCCTCGACGCCTCCGTCGGCAACCTCGGCCTGAACGTCGAGGGTGGTGTCGGCCGCCTGTATCCGCTGGACGGCGCGGACCTGCGTCTCGAGCTCGTGAATCCGGATGTCGGAACCATGCTCGAGAACCTGCAGTTGCCGGTCGTGGCGGAAGGCGCCATGCAGGCAACGGCGAAGCTGAGTGACGCAGGCGAGCGTACCGGCCTCGCTGTCGATGCGACGCTCGGTGACATCAAGGCGACCGTCAGCGGGACGCTCGCAGCGCTCGGGCTTGTGGACTCGGACCTGGAGGTCTCGGCGACGGTGGGCGACGCGGCCCGGCTCGCCGCGTTGTTCGGTCTCGAGGACGTGCCGCAGCAGGAGCTCCGCCTGGGCGGACGTATGCAGACCATGCAGGAACAGATCGGTCTCGAGAACTTCACCTTGCAGCTGCCGGGCGCTCAAGCGACGCTCGATGGCACGGTACCGAGGTCCGCAAAGGGAACCTCGACGCTGCGCTTCGAGGCTTCGCTCGACAACATCGCCCGGCTGAAGACTGGCCTGCCGGAAATTCCTGCCGCGGCGGCTGGGAACTACACCGGAAATCGCAACGGGTTCGAGATCAAGGAACTTCGATTGCGTCTGGACAAGAGCGAACTGACCGGGCAGGCGGCTGTCCAGCGGGGAGGTCGCAAGCGCATCGAGGCCCAACTCAGTTCGCCTCGCGTGGATCTGACTCCGTTCCATAAGGAGAAGCCGCAGGATACGGAGAACCCCGGGGCAACGGGCAAGGACGCTGAACCGAAAGAGAAATACGTGTTCCGCGACAGGCCGCTGCCACTGGACAAGCTCAATGTCAGGGACGCTCAGGTGCAGTGGACGTTCACCGAACTGGCGCTGAACGCGGGGACCCTCAGGGACGTCACGGGCACCCTGCAGCTGGACGAGGGTCGCATGTCTCTCGATTTCCGTGCCAAGGGGCAGCTGCAGGGCACGATCGAGAGCGATGTGCTCCTCGTTCCGTCGCAGGGAGGCGCGGACATGACGATGAAGTTGGCCGTGCACGATCTGCGAGCCGGCCTGCTGGCACCGCCGGGCGACGGTTCGGGCAAGTCACCGCCGACAAACTTCGATCTCGATATGCGGGCGAGCGGCGCGTCGCCGCGGCAGATGGCATCCGGCGCGAACGGCAGGGTGGTGTTCACTCAGGGGAAGGGACGCGTGAAAAAAGGCGTCATCGGCGTGCTGGGCTCCGACATCCTGAGTCAGGTCGGCAGCCAGCTGAATCCTTTCTCCGCCGAGGATCCCTACACGAAAGTCGAGTGCACCGTCGCGAAGATCGAAATCGTCGATGGTCAGGCCAAGGTAGATCCCGTGCTTATGCAGTCCGACAAGGTGACGGTCACGGCCGAGGGTACGGTGGACCTGCGCACGGAGGAAATCAGCTTCGACTTCAATACCCGCCCCCGCAAGGGTATCGGCATCAGTCCGGGGATGTTCACCAACCCATTCATCGAGCTCGCCGGCACGCTGAAGAGCCCGCGCGTGGCGACGGGCGCGAAGGGCGTCGCTTCCGGCGCGTTGGCGGTGGGGACCGGGGGACTGTCGGTGGTTGCGAAGGGTCTCGTGGACCGCGTCGCCGGGCAGGCGGATCTCTGTGAGAAGACTATGGCCGAGGTGTCCGGCGCTACGGTATCGGAATGATGCGAACTTTGTGCAGCTCGGGCTTGAAGTCGCGCCGCCGGGGCGCGACCGTCCGACCCTGGGCGTGCTCATGTACGTACGCGGATCGGAGAGGACAGTACTCTCAAGCGCCCTGTATCGGCGGTCTCAGCGGTATCAGCGACTCGGCGAATGCCTACTGCGCGGTGAACGCATCAATTGACACACGAATGGTCGGCGGCACCTCGCGTGCGGGTTCTCTGGTGTCCCTGAATCTCCACCTGCCGCGCAGAAACCGAGCCCGGTCTGTTAGAAGCGGCTGAGGGCGGACTCCCTGCGGCCGTCGGTGGCCTCATCATGCGCCGACGGAACCCTCTGGTATCCTGACGGCAGAACAGGAAGTCAGGTCCGGGGAATGGTCACCGACCGCCGCGTAGAAGGGTTTCGGCTGGGGGACTGGCGGGTTCGGCCTGCACAGCGGTTGCTGGAGAGCCGCGATTCGGCCCGCGAACTGTCGCCCGAGCAGCTGGAACTGCTGCTGGCGCTCGTCGAGTATCACGGCGAGGCGGTGGACCGCCACAGCTTGAAGCAGCGCGTCTGGCCTGACAGGGTCGCCGCGGATCACGAACTTCGTGCGGTCGTTCGCAGCCTTAGGGAGGCGCTGGGTGATGATATCCACCGGCCCAGCTATATCTCGTCAGTGCCGCGCCGCGGCTATGCGCTCATCGCCGAGTACGAGGAGAACGAGGATCCGAGTGTCCCCACACACGCCGAGCCCCAGCCGACCGCGAGCAGTCCCTTCGTGCGCCGCCTAGAGCACTTCATCATAGAGCTCAAGCGTCGGCACGTCTTCCGGGTCGCCGGCGCCTATCTGATCGGCATGTGGGTCGTGCTGCAGGTCGCCGAAGTCACTTTCGAACCCCTGCGCCTCCCGGACTGGTGGATGACGGCGCTCACGATCCTGGCCGTGCTCGGTCTGCCGATAGTGCTCGTGGTCGCCTGGGCGTATGAGATCACGCCGGGCGGAATCGTTCTCGACGACGGCGGGCCTGGGGGCCTGCGGCTGCCCAGGGCGAGACGACGGGCCCTCGCGCCCATCATCCTGGTAGGCGTCACGCTGATGGCCGGTGTGACCGGCTATGCCTGGTGGCACGCGATCGGCCGGCAGCCCGTCGCGCTATCCACTCCAGGCAAGGTCGAGCCCAGCGCCTATTCGATCGCCGTGCTGCCGCTGGTGGACATGAGCCCTGCGGGGGAGGCCGCCTATCTCGGCGATGGACTCAGCGAGGAACTGTCCAGCGATCTCGCGAAGCTGCCCGGCCTGCGCGTCGCCGCCCGGACCTCGTCCTTCGCCTTCCGGGGCAAGGAAGTGGATGTCCGGTCGATCGGCGAGCAGCTGGGCGTACGGTACGTCCTCGAGGGCAGCGTCCGCCGCGAGGGCGAGCGGGTCCGAATCACCGCCCAGCTGATCGATGCGGTGACGGGGTTCCACGTCTGGACAGATAGCTACGACCGGTCCTGGCAGGACCTGCTCGCGATCCAGCAGGACATCTCGAGCGCGATCGCCGAGCAGCTGCGCATCGTGCTCACGCCCGAGCAGGCCGTGCAGCTCAAGGCCGCCCCGACCTCTGATCCGCGCGCCTACGATTTCTATCTTGCGGGCCTGGCGGAGCTCAGGAAAGGCGGTGCGATGAGCCGGTATGACGAGGCCGCCAGCCTGTTCGAGCGTGCGCTCGCGATCGATCCCGGGTTCGCGCGCGCCCAGGCAGGGCTGTGCGAGGTGGGGATCATGCGCTATGTTCGGAGCAAGGATCCGGCAGCGATGCACGCGGCCGAGGCATCGTGCCGTGCGGCGCTCGAGTCGGAAGCCCCGCTGCCGGAGACGGAGGCCGCGCTGGCCAAGCTATACGCGGTGGGCGGGCGCTACGAGCAGGCGGAAGCCGTGTACCGCTCGCTGTTGAGGCGGGCGCCCCGTGACGCAGAGTTCCACATCGGCCTCGGCGGAGCACTGGCCGCCCAGCACCGGGAACAGGAGGCAGAGAAGGAGTTTCGCGAGGCGATCGTGGTCGAGCCGGGTTACTGGCAGGCCTACAACAGTCTCGGGAGCTTCCTCTTTGAGCGCGGGCGCGCGGCGGAAGCGGTGGAGGCGTACCGGCGGGTTACCGAACTCGCACCGGGCAATACCTCTGGCTTGAGTAACCTCGGGGCCGCCTTGCTGACCACCGGGGACCTCGGGCAGGCTGAGAAGGCCTTCGAACGCTCGATGGCGATCGAACCGGGGAGTTCCGCGGTGGTGAACCTCGGTACCGTGTACTACTACACAGGTCGCATGGAGGAAGCTGCGAAGATGTACACGAAGGCCATCGAGCTGGCGCCCAAGGACGAAACGATGTGGGGCGCTCGAGGCGACGCGCTCTGGAACATACCCTCGAGGCGGCGTGAGGCCGTCGAGGACTATCGCCGGGCGGTGGCGCTGGCCGAGCAGTCGCTCGCGATCAATGATTCGCAGGCTGAGACCTGGGCGCTGCTCGGCTTCTTCTATGCACGGCTGGACGATGCGGAGCGGTCCGAGCGGTACAAGAACCGGGCGCTCGAGCTCGGTGCGCAGCTGCCGACGGTGACCTACTTCGCGGGACTCACAGCCGCCCAGCAGGGCAGGAAGCAGGAAGCATCGCAACTGGTCCGTCGCGCGCTGGAACAGGGGTATCCAAGGTTGCTCGTCGAGCGCGAACCGGCGCTGGAAGGAATACCGATCGACTAGGCAGGCCTCCTGCCCGGGGGAGGGGAAGCGACATGAGAAGAACGAACCGCAGCAGTGGCTGACTGATCGCGCCGGACTGTCGCCGTTCGAGCGCTTTCTGACGCTGTTCGTCGCCTAGAACATGCTGATCTTCTGCGCGCTCGCCTGGGCGGGCGTATCGATCGCCTTCGTGTTCTTCGTCTGGGTCAGCATCTTCGGCGTGATAATGATCGCGAAGTTCTGGGCCTCCGCGGCCGAAAGCTACAATCTCAAGAGCGGGCAGCGGCTGTTCCGCTCATCCCTCGCATTGCTCGGGACCGTGCTCGCTGCGCTCTCACGTCCTGCGGCTGGCGCCTTGTGAACCCGCTACGCGGGTTCTGCATCCCACCGCTGAAATGCGAAAGGGCCGCCCGATGGGACGGCCCTTGGTTATTGGTGGAGGCGGCGGGAATTGAACCCGCGTCCGCAAGCCCTACATTCCAGGCTCTACATGCTTATCCCGTTAATTAATCTCGCTGCACGCTACCCAATGGGCAGGGAAGGCGTGCAGCCAGCTCAGGTTAGTTTTAGCGGGCCGGCCCTCAGCACACCGGTTCCGCGATCTTGTGAGATATGACGCCCGAAATCTGAGCGCACAAGCACGGCCTCAGTTCAGACGGCACCCTACTGGGTATTAAGCAGCGAGTGCGTAGTTGTCGTCGTTGGCAACTAAAAGTTTGCAAGTTGTTTAACGAGGAGACCCGCACCTCGGCATGCACCTGAAGTTTCGCGACCCACGTCGAAACCGGTCGCCCCCAGATGAGCCCAGTGTATGGGCGATTGGGGCAGCTTCCAAGGGGAATCATCAAAATTTGAGCATTCTGTAAATTCTGGGACAGTTTACTTATTCCAGGAAATCCGCGGCCATGCTCGAGTTCGTGGTCGAGAGTTAAGCAAACTGTCCCCGAATTGGGGGCTAGCGGAGCGAGCCCTTCAGGATGCGGGATTTCTCGCGCTGCCAGTCGCGGTCTTTCTCGCTGGCGCGCTTGTCGTGGGCTTTCTTGCCCTTGGCGAGTCCGACATCGAGCTTCACGTGGCCTTTCTTCCAGTAAAGCTTCAGCGGCACGAGCGTGTAGCCGCGGCGTTCCACCGCGCCGATCAGGCGGTCGAGTTCTGTCCGGTTGAGCAGCAGCTTGCGCGTTCGGGTGGGGTCAGCCACGACGTGGGTCGAGACGGTGGGCAACGGGTTGATGTGCGCCCCGAACAGCCAGGCTTCGTTATTCTTGATCAGCACATAGCCTTCGCTGATCTGGGCCCGGCCGGCGCGCAGGCTCTTGACTTCCCAGCCCTGCAGGACGAGACCCGCCTCGTAGTTCTCCTCGATCGCGTACTCGTGGCGCGCGCGCTTGTTCAGCGCGATTGCAGGGGGGTGTTTGTCTTTTTTCTGAGCTGCCATTGGCTTGATCCGGCTTGATCGCGCATTCTAGCCGGGCCGCCTGCGCGGCGTCCGGCCCATGGTGACCGATGTTCGAGGCTGTTTCCCTTCGTTGTCCCGAAAATGGGATCGAGGCGTTCCGATTACACCGCCGGGCGCCTGCTGCACGGTTGCAGAGACCCGGAGGTAAGTGTGCAGGTCTCTGACCCAAACCGCATCGAGGTCGTTTATGCGTTGCCAGAGCGCCAGTGGGTCGTCTACGTCGATCTCGTGCCGGGTCTCACAGCCATCGGCGCTGTGCAGGCCTCTGGCCTGATCGAGGCCGTCCCCGAGTTGCGGGGCAGCGCGCTGGAGCTCGGTGTTTTCGGTCGCAGGATTGCCCCCGACAAGCCACTGGATGCAGGCGATCGTGTGGAAATTCTGCGGCCACTGCTGGTTGATCCGCGTGAGAGCCGACGGCGACTGGCTGCGACGGACCGGACTCAGCGGCGGCGCTGAACGGGCCGCCGTGGCCGATCAGTCGTTGTTTGCGTCCGGGGCGGCGGTCCCCGCCTGGTCCGACGGCATGCTTGCGGCTGGGTCAGGCGCATTCTCCTCGTCCACTGCGCTCGGCGGCGGGCGCAGCTCCGGGCCGTCAATTCGCCACCACTTGCGTTCCTGGGCAACCACCGGGTCCGGCCTGTCGAGAATTTCGACGCGACTCACGGTGTCACCTTCGTAATAGACAACAAAGTGCGCCCGGCTGATTTCACGCCGGCCCTGGCTGCCGCTGTCGAGACGGTAGATGTAATCCCAGCGCTGTGGATTGAACGGATCCGAGACCATCGGCGTGCCGAGCAGGTAGCGCACCTGGCTGCGCGTCATCCCCGGTACGACCTGTTCGATCTCCTCGACTTTCAACAGGTTTCCCTGCTGAATGGCGGGCCGGTAGACGCAGGCCGAAAGCGCCAGCGCGCAGGCAATCAGTGTGATGGTTTTCAGGGCTGGGCGCATGGCCAGGAATGTTCCGCTCGATTTCATCGCTCTGGAGTTGCCGGCTCGGGCCGGACATAATGGGCGCGGATCATACAGGAACCGCGTCCTTCGGCGCGGATCTCGACGCCGGAGCCCCTTGTGGAACCCAATCAGCTACGTGAAGCAGGACTCAAGATCACCGCTCCGCGGGTAAAGATACTCGAAATCCTGACCGATAATCAGCAACGGCATATGAGTGCGGAAGACGTTTATCGCCGGCTCCTCGAGGGGCAGGAGGATATCGGGCTCGCGACCGTGTACCGTGTGCTCACACAGTTCGAGACCGCGGGCATTGTCACCCGTCACCGTTTCGAAGGTGGCACGGCGGTTTTCGAGATGAACGAGGGCGTGCACCACGACCACATCGTCTGCGTGGATTGCGGGCGGGTCGAAGAATTTGCCGACGAGCAGATCGAGGAACGCCAGCGGCAGGTCGCTGCCCGGCTGGGTTTCGCAATTGCCGATCACTCGCTCATCTTGCACGGCCGCTGCGAGCGCGAGAACTGTCCGCACCGCGCCCGGAAATAGCACGGCGGCGCGGTTTTTCCGCCGGTCGTTCGAGCGCGGCGGCCAGCATCTCCCGGGCGTGCTCGCGGGTTCGCTCGGTGATGCGGGCGCCACCGAGCATCCGGGCAATTTCACCCACGCGCGCCTCCGAATCGAGCCTCTCCAGCGAGGTCCGCGTCGTCTGCGCATCCGTGCTCTTGCTGACCCGCACCTGGTGATTGGCCTGGGCGGCCACCTGGGGCAGGTGGGTCACGCTCAGAACCTGCCCGCTGTCAGCCAGCGTGCGTAATTGCCGTCCGACCATTTCAGCAACGGCACCACCGACGCCCGTATCGACTTCATCGAAAATCAGGCAGGGCAGGTGTGCCGCGTTGCGCGTGACGACCTGCATGGCGAGACTGATCCGCGAGAGTTCGCCGCCCGAGGCGACGCGCGCGAGCGGCCGTGGCGGCTGGCCCGGGTTTGCGGCAACGAGGAATTCGACCAGGTCATTACCGGAGTCACTGAATTCGACCGGGTCATGAGGTTCTACCCGAGTCACCAGCCGACCGCCGGGCATGCCCAGATCCTGTATCAAGGCGCTGACCTGTTCGTCGAGGGCGACCGCGGCGTTCGCTCTGGCGCCGGACAGGTCCGCGGCCAGTCGCTGGTACTCGTTCGCTTTCTGTGAGAGCTGTCCATCGAGTTCCACGAGGCTCGTCGCCGCGTTCTGCAGTTCTTCACGCTCCTCCGCCAGTTTAACGAGCAGGTCGGGCAGCGCCTCGAGTTCAACCCGGTGCTTGCGCGCGGCCGCCTCGAGTGCGGCCAGTCGTGATTCAATCCATTCCTGTCGCGCCGGGTCGGCTTCCAGCGTGTCGTTGTATCGACGCAGATTCGAGAGTGCTTCCTCGCAGGCGATCGCTGCTTCATCGACCAGTGCTTCGGTGGCCTGCAGGGTCGGGTCCAGCGCACTGAGCTGGCGCATCACCGACGAAGCCCTCGCCAGCGCCCCGGCCGCGCCTTCCTCGGTGGAGAGCAGCGCTTCGAGCCGCGCCGTGCCCTCGACCAGACGTCCGAGCCCGGCCGCTCGCCGCCTTTCCTCCTGGAGCGCCAGGCTTTCGCCGTCTTTCGGGTTCAGTGCTCCGAGCTCATCCACGTAATGCGACAGCAGTTCGAGTCGCGCGTCCCGATCCCTGGCGCGCGCCTCGAGCCCGTCACGCTCACGGCTCAGGGTACGCCAGGCCTGGAATGCGGCGCTCACGGCGGCGGTCTTCTTCCCGAGCCCGCCGAACTCATCGAGCAGCGAACGCTGATGGCTGCGCTGGGCGAGGGACTGGAATTCGAGCTGGCCATGGATATCGACCAGCCGCCCACCGAGTTCACGCAGGGACGCGGCTGGCACGGGCCGCCCGTTGATGTACGCGCGACTGCGGCCGTCGGCGTTGACGACACGGCGCAAAATGCAATCGCCGTCGTTCTCGATCGACTGCTCGAGCAGCCACTGCGCCGCCGCCGGGTTGCCGCTGACATCAAATGTTGCCGCGACCTCGGCGCGCTCTGTGCCATGTCGGACCGAGCCCGAATCGGCCCGGGCGCCGACCGCGATCAGCAGCGCATCGATCAGGATGGATTTGCCCGCGCCGGTCTCGCCGGTCAAGGCGGTGAATCCGGCCCCGAGGTTCAGTTCAACCGAGTCGACGATCGCGAAATCGCGAATCTGCAGTTCGGTCAGCATCGCTGGCTCAATCTTCCGACGACCGCTTGCTGCGTGCGCTGCGTCCCCAGTGGAGCTTGGAGCGCAGGATGCGGTAGTAGTCGTGTCCGGGCGGGTGGAGCAGCGTCGCCGTCACCTCGGCGCGCGCCACCCTGAGGCGGACGCCCGGCTCGAGATCACACAGCACGATGCCATCACAGATCACCTGTGCGGCGGTGTCAAATCGCTCAGCCAGTTCGATCTCGATCACGCTGTCCTCGCCGACCACGAGCGGCCGGTCCGACAGCGTGTGTGGGCAGATCGGGACCAGTACGAGCGCGCTGACGCTCGGGTGCACGATCGGTCCGCCACAGGACAGTGCGTATGCCGTTGAGCCGGTGGTCGTCGAGACAATGAAGCCGTCGCTTCCATGGGTGTTGACGTAAGTGCCATCAACCCAGGTCTGCAGGCCGAGTGTGCGGCCGGTGTCGTGCTTGGAGACCACCACATCATTCAATGCGATCTCGGTGATTGCGCCGCTGCCTTGCGGAACGTCGGCGCGCAGCAACGTGCGTTGCTCAGGAATGCACCGGCCCGCCAGCGCATCATCGATGCTTTCGAGCATTTTCTCCGGCGTGACATCGGCCAGGAATCCGAGGCGTCCGCGATTGACGCCGAGCAGCGGTACGCCGGAACCGGCGGCCATCCGGGCCGCATGCAGCATCGTCCCATCGCCGCCGACCGCGACGATCAGGCCGGCGCCATCCGCTAGCTTCGCTTCGGGCACGCGCGTCACGTCCGCAAAACCGAGCTCGAGCTGTTCGTCCTCCGCGATCCGAACCGCGATACCACTTCGAAGCAGGTGCTCGGTGAGCATTCGCAGGCCTTCAGCTACGCGCGGGTCCGCAGCTCGCCCGGTCAGTACGACGGTGTCGATGGCAGTGTCCAGTGCGTCCATGAGTGGTCGGTGTTTTAGCACGCGCGGCACGCGGGGGGCCACCGCGGCGCTAAACGTAAGGGTCTGTGGTCCGACGTTCTTGACTTGAGTGCAGGAGCGTAGCATCGTGCCCCGCAAGCCAGTTGAAAAACACGTTTTCGTACAGCAACTTAGCCCAATGCCAACGGATACCCACGACGAACTGCTGACCGCGCGTGCGCAGCACCTGCTCAAAGTGCTGATTGAAAACTACATCCGGGAGGGGCAGCCGGTGGGTTCGCGCACCTTGACCCGGGATTCCGGGCTAAAGCTCAGTTCCGCCACGGTGCGTAATGTGATGGCGGACCTCGAGGAGTATGGGTTTGTCAGCTCACCGCACACGTCCGCGGGCCGGGTGCCAACTGACAAGGGCTACCGCTTTTTCGTCGATTCCCTGCTCAGGCAGGATCAGACTGGCTCGGTCGACGACGTGATGGCAGAACTCGAACAGCGTCTCGAGCAGGAGGAAGATCGCGAGCCGAAAACCCTGATCTCGGTGGCCTCGGAGGTTCTGTCCTCGATTACCCACCTGGCTGGCGTCGTGACGATTCCTCGCCAGTCGCACCGGTCACTGAGCCAGATCGAGTTCCTGCCCATCTCCGACAATCGAGTGCTGGCGGTGATGGTCGTCAACGGAAAGGACGTACAGAACCGCATCGTGCAGCTCGAGCGGGCATACACTGCCGATGAATTGCGCCAGGCATCGAATTTCCTGAACATTCAGTTCGGCGGCAAGGAACTCGAAAAGGTGCGCGAAGACCTTGTCGGAGAACTCAAGCGGACGGGCGAGCGACTCAATCAGCTGATGTTCGACGCGATACGGGTCGCTCAGCAGATGGTCGGTGAGGGTCAGCAGGGCAAGCCCGAGTACGTGATTGCGGGCGAGACGAACCTGATGGAGTTTGCGGAACTCTCTGACGTCGAAAAGCTGCGCCGCCTGTTCGATGCCTTTACCGCGAAGCGCGATATCCTTCACTTGCTGGACCTGAGCCTGCGCGCGGAGGGTGTGCAGATCTTCATCGGGCAGGAGTCCGGCTACCAGATTCTCGACGACTGCAGCCTCGTCACGGCCCCTTACACGTTCGAAGATGAGACCGTGGGTGTGCTGGGCGTGATCGGCCCGACGCGCATGGCCTATGATCGGGTCATACCGATCGTCGATGTCACGGCCCGTTTGCTCGGTTCTGCCTTGAAATCGAAACGCTAGGCCCCATCTGGGCAATAGTCTGCCGGGCCGGCCCGTTTGCAATGCGCGGGCGGGCGTGGCGTCGATTACACAAAGAAGGACGCTATGAAAACCGATCACGAGCAACAGGAAGCCGATCTGGAGGGTAGCGAGGCCCCGGCGGCGCAGTCTTTCGAGGGGCCGGAGGGCCTCGAGCGGCTGCTGGGTGAACTGGACGCTGCGCGGGCGCAGGCCGAAGAGAACCAGAATAACTACCTGCGGGCGGTGGCGGAGGCCGAGAACGTTCGCAAACGCACGCAGCGCGATCTCGAAGCCGCCCGGCGTTTTGCGATCGAGGGCTTTGCCGCCGAACTGCTCGATGTCATTGACAGCCTGGAGCTCGGAATCGCGGCCGGCGACGGCGCCGCCAGCGGCCTGACCGAAGGAATGGAAGCGACGCTGCGGTTGCTCCAGCGTGCCTTTGAGAAATCCGGAATCGCGGTCGTTGACCCGAGGGGCGAGCCATTTGACCCGGAGCTGCACGAGGCGATGACTGTCCAGGAGACCTCCGAGGTGCCGGAGGGCACGGTACTGGAGGTCTTTCAGAAGGGCTACGTGCTCAACGGCCGCCTGCTCAGGCCGGCGCGCGTGATTATCGCCAAGGCCCCTGCCTGAACCGGAAACCTTGAATCCTGAGCGACCAGCCCCACCATAGCCTGCAAGAAATTCTTACTTTCGGAGACCTGCCAAATGGCCAAAGTCATCGGTATCGACCTCGGCACCACGAATTCCTGCGTCGCGGTCATGGACGGCGGCAAGCCGCGCGTGATCGAGAACAGCGAGGGTGATCGAACCACGCCTTCATACGTCGCTTTCACCAAGGACGACGAGGTCCTGGTCGGCCAGTCCGCGAAGCGGCAGGCCGTTACCAACCCGCACAACACGTTCTACGCGGTCAAGCGTCTGATCGGCCGTCGTTTTGAAGATCACGTCGTGCAGAAAGACGTCGACATGGTTCCCTACAAGATCGTCAAGGCAGAAAATGGCGACGCCTGGCTCGAGGCCAACGGCAAGGCGATGGCCCCGCCGGAGATTTCGGCGCGCGTGCTGATGAAAATGAAGAAGACGGCCGAGGACTTCCTGGGCGAGCCGGTTACCGAGGCCGTGATCACGGTTCCGGCGTATTTCAACGACTCCCAGCGGCAGGCCACCAAGGACGCCGGTCGCATCGCCGGTCTGGAGGTCAAGCGCATCATCAATGAGCCGACCGCCGCAGCACTGGCCTACGGGCTGGACAAATCCTCCGGCGGCGACCGCAAGATTGCGGTCTACGACCTGGGTGGCGGCACTTTCGATATCTCGATCATCGAGCTGGCTGACGTCGACGGCGAGCGGCAGTTCGAGGTGCTTGCGACCAACGGAGATACGTTCCTGGGTGGCGAGGACTTCGACAAGCGGATCATCGACTACCTGGCCGCTGAGTTCGAGAAAGAAAGCGGTGTGGACGTGCGGCGCGATCCGCTCGCCATGCAGCGCCTGAAGGAGGCGGCTGAGAAGGCGAAGATCGAGCTTTCCTCGAGCCAGCAGACCGAGGTCAACCTGCCGTACATCACGGCCGACGCCTCCGGTCCGAAGCACCTGACCATGAAACTGACCCGGGCCAAGCTCGAGTCGCTGGTCGACGATCTCGTGCAGCGGACGATCGGGCCCTGCAAGGTGGCGCTCAAGGATGCCGGCCTCGCCGTCGGTGATGTTCAGGAAGTGATCCTGGTCGGCGGGCAGACCCGCATGCCGCTGGTCCAGAAGATTGTCAAGGATTTCTTCGGCAAGGATCCGCGCAAGGACGTCAACCCGGACGAGGCCGTTGCGGTCGGTGCTGCGGTGCAGGCCGGCGTGCTGACCGGTGAGGTCAAGGACGTGCTGCTGCTCGATGTGACGCCGTTGTCGCTCGGCATCGAGACGCTCGGCGGCGTGATGACGAAGCTGATCGAAAAGAACACGACGATCCCCACCAAGGCGACCCAGGTGTTCTCGACCGCGGATGACAACCAGACGGCCGTGACAATTCACGTCCTGCAGGGTGAGCGTGAGCGCGCCGCGGACAACAAGTCCCTTGGCCGCTTCGATTTGTCCGACATACCGCCGGCGCCAAGAGGCATGCCCCAGGTCGAGGTGACTTTCGACATCGATGCGAACGGCATTCTGAACGTGTCAGCGAAAGACAAGGCGACCGGTAAGGAGCAGCGGATCGTGATCAAGGCCTCGAGCGGTCTGTCGGAAGACGAGATCAATCGCATGGTCAGCGACGCAGAGACTCACGCCGAGGAAGATCGCAAGTTCCGAGAGTTGGCCGATACGCGCAATCAGGCCGATGCGTTGCTGCATGCAACCGAAAAGTCGCTTGCCGATCTGGGTGACAAGGTCGACCCGGCCGAGCGCGCCAAGGCCGAATCGGCAATCGCGGACCTCCGTTCGGTGCTCAAGGATGGCACCAAGGATGCGATCGAGACCAAGGCGAAGGCGCTGGCTGAAGCTTCGGCGGCGATCGCCCAGCAGGCGTACGCCAGTCAGCCCGAGGGCGGTGCGGCGGATGCCGGCCCGGCCGGCGCCGGGGCCTCGGGTTCGGACGAGGTGCTCGATGCGGAGTTTGAAGAGGTCAGCGAAAAGGACGAAAAGACCTCCTGAGGAAGGCGCCGGCGCGATGCAATGAAATCGACCGGCTGAATCCAGCCGCCGCGGGCCCTAAGGCCCGCGGCGGCTGTCTATTTACGTAGCAGGCCAGGACTGTCATGGCAAAACGCGACTATTACGAAGTGCTTGGCGTGGCTCGCACGGCGACGGAGCCGGACATCAAGCGGGCGTATCGCCGACTCGCGATGAAACATCATCCTGACCGAAACCCGGATAATCACGAGTCGATTGAGCACTTCAAAGAGGCGAAAGAAGCCTACGAGGTGCTCTCCGACGCCCGCAAGCGGGCGGCCTATGACCAGTTCGGCCACGCCGGGGTCGATCCGTCGGCCGGAGCGCGTGGCGGGCGGGGTTTCGATCCGCGCGATGCCTTTGGCGACATATTCGGCGAAGTCTTCGGCGATATTTTTGGTGCCGGGCGCCGCGGCCGCTCGCAGGTGTTCCGCGGGGCCGACCTGCGCTACGAGCTCGAACTCGACCTGGAGCAGGCTGTTTTCGGTGATACCGCGCCGGTTGAATTCACGACGTTTGCTGAATGCGAGACCTGCACAGGCTCGGGTTCGAAGGAAGGTTCCCGGCCCATTTCCTGCGAGACCTGTCACGGAGCGGGGCAGGTACGGATACAGCAGGGATTTTTCAGCGTGCAGCAGACCTGCCCGCGTTGCGAGGGCAAGGGCCAGGTGGTCAGTGATCCCTGCGATACCTGCCGCGGACAGGGGCGGGTCCGCAAACAGAAAACCCTTTCGGTGAAGATTCCGCCGGGCGTCGACACGGGCGATCGGATCCGCTTGTCGGGCGAGGGCGAAGCCGGCCGCAGCGGCGGACCGGCCGGCGACCTGTATGTCGAAGTGCGAGTCCGCCCGCACGAGATATTCGAGCGCGACGGCAGCCACCTGTCCTGCGAAGTGCCACTGGGCTTTGCGACGGCAGCGCTCGGCGGCAGCATTGAAGTGCCGACTCTCGATGGAAACGTCACGATCAAGATCCCGTCGGAGACGCAGTCCGGCCGCGTATTCCGGCTGCGTGAGAAGGGTATCCGGCCGGTTCGGGGCGGTACCACGGGCGACCTTTTCTGCCGAGTCGTCGTCGAGACCCCCGTCAAGCTCTCGCGGCACCAGAAAGAACTGCTGCAGGAATTCGAGGACTCGCTGAAGGGTGACAGTCAGCGGCACCGGCCGCGCGAAAACAAATGGCTGGACGGCGTGAAGCGATTCTTCACCAGCCTCGCGGAGTAGACGCGGATGTTGAACATCGTGATATGCGGAGCCTCCGGTCGCATGGGTCGCTCCATCGTGCCGCTGGTCATGGCGCGCGATCGCATGCACCTCAGCGGGGCCCTGGCGGCGCCGGACGATCCTGCGATCGGCAGCGACGCGGGCGTGCTGGCCGGTGTTTCACCGGCCCGCGTCCCGGTCGTGGCCGACCTGGCGAAGGCCTTCACGGGTGCTGCGGTCGCGATTGATTTCACACGGCCGGTGGCCACCCTCGCCCATGCGCGTTTCTGCCGCGAACGCGACTGCGCGATGGTCATCGGCACGACCGGTTTCGACGCCAGGCAGCGCGACGAACTCGCGGAGATCGCCACGCACATCCCCATGGTACTGGCGCCGAACATGAGTCTCGGTGTCAACCTGATGCTCAAGCTGGCCCAACTGGCCGGGGCGGCACTGGATGATGAGTACGATGCGGAAATCTTCGAGGCGCACCACCGCCACAAGGTCGATGCACCGAGCGGTACGGCGCTGGCGCTCGGGCGAGCCGCCGCGGAAGGGCGAGGCATCGACCTCGATGACGTGGCGGTCTACGAGCGCCACGGAATCACGGGTGCCCGGGCAAAAGGCGCAATCGGCTTCAGCGTGATGCGCGGCGGTGACATCGTCGGTGAGCACCGGCTGGTGTTCGCTGGTCCCGGAGAGCAGTTCGAAATCACCCACCGGGCCCAGGATCGTTCCGGGTTTGCCCGCGGTGCGGTGGCCGCGGCAGGCTGGGTAGCGGGCCGTAAGCCGTCCCTGTACAGCATGAGCGACGTGCTCGGCCTCTAGGCAGGCGCAAACACCGGCACGGGGGCCGCTATGCGGCACGCGCAGAGCCGGCGCCGGGAACAATCCTTTGCAGGATCCATAGCGCCGGGCAACGCGGTCGCGTAAACTACACCCTTAGCCCGTGCGTAGAAATCGCAGGGGGTGGGCCGCTACCCGCCTCAGGCGTTTTCGCACGCGCAAAAAGCGCCCCTGGGCCGGCGCACTGGCACCACCGGAGGTTCATGCCGTGACGAAACCCGCTGTTCTGGCTCTTGAGGACGGCTCGGTTTTTGAAGGCATTTCGATTGGCGTCGACGGGACCACGACCGGCGAAGTGGTCTTCAACACCGCGATGACCGGGTACCAGGAAATCCTGACCGACCCGTCCTACGCGCGCCAGATCGTCACGCTGACCTATCCCCACATCGGCAATACCGGAACGAATCCCGAGGATCTCGAGTCCAGCTCGATTCATGCCGCCGGCCTCGTGATCCGGGATCTGCCGCTGCTGCATTCGAGCTGGCGCGCCACCGAGTCACTGTCGGCCTTCCTCAAGCGCGGGCGGATCGTCGCGATTGCCGAGATCGATACTCGGAAATTGACCCGCCGGCTTCGTGAAGGCGGTGCCCAGGCCGGGTGCATTGCCAGTGGAGAGGCGGCATCGCGTCCGGCACTCGCGCTGGAAGCGGCCCGCCGGTTCCCGGGCCTTAAGGGAATGGACCTGGCGAAGGTTGTCTCGACCGATCGCACGTACCAGTGGAACGAAGGCACCAACTGGGCGCTGGAGTCCGGGCCGCGAAGGCGCACGGCCGCTCGCCTGCACGTGGTCGTGCACGATTTCGGCATCAAGCGAAATATCCTGCGCCTGCTCGCCGACTTCGGCTGCCGCATGACGGTCGTTCCGGCGCAGACACCGGCCGATGAAGTGCTCGCGTTGCAGCCCGATGGCGTGTTTCTCTCCAACGGCCCCGGGGACCCCGAACCCTGCACCTATGCGATCGAGGCGATCAAGACGTACCTGGATACCGGTACGCCGCTGTTCGGGATCTGCCTGGGTCACCAGTTGCTCGGTCTCGCAGCAGGCGCCAGTACGCTGAAGATGAAATTCGGCCATCACGGCGCCAACCACCCGGTACTGGAGATCGACACGGGGCGGGTTTTTATTTCCAGCCAGAATCACGGTTTCTCGGTCGACGAGGCCAGCCTGCCGCCCACGCTGCGCGCGACGCATCGATCGCTGTTTGACGGCTCGCTGCAGGGCATCGTGAGCACCGACAGACCGGCCTTTGGTTTCCAGGGCCATCCCGAGGCCAGTCCGGGACCTCGGGACCTGGCTCCGTTGTTCGGACGTTTCGTCGAATCCATGCTGCGCAAGGGTGCCTTGCCGGTCAGTCAACTCGCGTAACCGGCAGAGCCGCCAAGAATGCCAAGACGTACCGACATTGAGAGCGTGCTGATCATCGGCGCCGGGCCGATCGTAATCGGCCAGGCCTGCGAGTTTGATTACTCCGGAGCGCAGGCCTGCAAGGCGCTGAAAGAGGAGGGCCTTCGGGTCATCCTCGTCAATTCGAATCCGGCGACCATCATGACCGATCCGGAAACGGCCGATGCCGTATACATCGAGCCGGTCGACTGGCGGGTCGTTGCGCGGATCATCGAAAAAGAACGCCCCGATGCGCTGTTGCCAACGATGGGCGGGCAGACGGCGCTGAACTGTGCGCTGGACCTCGTGCGCGAAGGGGTACTGGAGAAATTCAACGTCGAGTTGATTGCGGCTTCGCGCAATGCGATCGACATGGCGGAGGACCGCGAACTCTTTCGCAGGGCGATGCGCGAGATAGGGCTCGAATGCCCGCGATCGCGAATCGCTCACAGCATGGAAGAGGGCCTCGCGATCCAGGCGGAAATCGGTTTCCCATGCGTCATCCGGCCCTCATTCACGCTCGGTGGCTCCGGGGGTGGTATTGCGTACAACCGCGAGGAATTTGAAACGATCGTCGCGCGCGGCCTCGATGCCTCGCCGACCAGTGAGGTGTTGCTGGAAGAGTCGGTGATCGGCTGGAAAGAATTCGAGATGGAGGTCGTTCGCGACCGCAACGACAACTGCATCATCGTCTGTTCCATCGAGAACCTCGACCCGATGGGTGTGCACACCGGCGATTCAATCACCGTTGCGCCGGCACAGACGCTGACGGACAAGGAATACCAGGTGATGCGCGATGCGTCGATCGCGGTATTGCGCAAGATAGGGGTTGAGTGCGGCGGTTCCAACGTGCAGTTTGCCGTGAGCCCGACGGATGGCCGGCTGTTGGTTATCGAAATGAACCCGCGCGTCTCGCGCTCTTCCGCGCTTGCATCGAAGGCGACCGGATTCCCCATCGCCAAGATTGCGGCCAAGCTGGCCATCGGCTACACGCTCGATGAGTTGCGCAACGAGATCACCGGTGGTGCGACGCCGGCGTCGTTCGAACCCTCCATCGACTACGTCGTCACTAAGATTCCAAGGTTCACGTTCGAGAAATTCCCGCTGGCCAACGACCGGTTGACGACGCAGATGAAGTCGGTCGGAGAAGTCATGGCCATGGGACGTACATTCCAGGAGTCGCTGCAGAAGGCGCTGCGCGGTCTGGAAACAGGGATCGACGGGCTGGTGCCCATCATCTCGCTGCCGCTCACCGATGAGACCCGAGGCGAGCTGCTCGAGGAACTCCGGATGCCGGGGCCGGACCGCCTGCGCTACGTGGCGGACGCTTTTCGAGCGGGCCTGACGCTCGATGACGTCCACCGTGCCTGCTACATCGACCCGTGGTTCCTGGTGCAGATCGAGGACATCGTGCGCGAGGAGTCGGCCGTTGCCGCCGGAGCGATCGAAGCGCTCGATAAGAGTCGAATCAGGACACTCAAGCGCAAGGGCTTTGCAGACAGCCGGCTGGCTCGGCTGCTCGACACGACCGAGGCGGCGATTCGTGAGCGCCGCCTGGCCGCCGGCGTGCGGCCGGTTTTCAAGCGCGTCGATACCTGTGCGGCTGAGTTTGCGACCAGCACGGCCTACCTGTACTCGACTTACGAGGAGGAGTGCGAAGCCGAGCCGACGGATCACCGGAAGGTCGTGATCCTCGGCGGCGGGCCCAATCGTATCGGGCAGGGCATCGAGTTTGATTATTGCTGTGTTCATGCCGCGCTGGCGCTGCGTGAAGACGGCTTTGAGACCATCATGGTCAACTGCAATCCGGAGACCGTATCGACGGATTTCGATACCTCGGATCGGCTGTACTTCGAGCCGTTGACATTCGAGGACGTCATGGAAGTGCTGCACATCGAGCAGCCATTCGGCGTCATCGTGCAGTACGGTGGGCAGACGCCGCTCAAGCTGGCGCGTGCGCTGGAGGCCTCCGGCGTACCCATCATCGGTACCAGCCCGGACTCGATCGACGTCGCGGAAGATCGCGAGCGCTTTCAGAAACTCGTCGAACGGCTGGGCTTGCGCCAGCCACCCAATCGCACGGCGCGGACCGAGGACCAGGCGGTCAAACTGGCCGGTGAGGTCGGTTTCCCGCTGGTGGTGCGGCCCTCGTACGTGCTGGGTGGTCGCGCGATGGAAATCGTCTACAGTGAGGATGACCTGCGTTCGTACATGACCAGTGCCGTCAAGGTATCGAATGACAGCCCGGTGCTGCTCGATCGCTTCCTCGACCTGGCGATCGAAGTCGACGTCGATGCAGTTTGCGACGGGCGGCACGTGTTTGTCGGCGGCGTGATGGAGCATGTTGAGCAGGCGGGCGTGCACTCGGGAGATTCGGGGTGTTCGCTGCCACCGAATACTCTCAGCGCCGAAGTGCAGGAGTCCCTGCGGGATCAGACCCGGCGCATGGCACTGGCGTTGAACGTCATCGGGCTGATGAACGTGCAGTTCGCGATACAGAACGGGATCATCTACGTCCTCGAGGTCAATCCACGTGCCTCGAGAACGGTGCCTTTCGTCTCGAAGGCGACCGGCGTGCCGCTGGCCAAGGTCGGTGCGCGGGTCATGGCCGGCAAAACGCTGGCGGAGTTGAAACTCGGACGCGAGGTGGTGCCGCCATACTTCTCCGTCAAGGAAGCGGTGTTTCCGTTCAACAAGTTCCAGGACGCCGACCCGATCCTGGGGCCGGAGATGAAATCCACCGGCGAGGTCATGGGCACCGGGCGAAGTTTCGGCGAGGCCTATGCCAAGGCGCAGACTGCCTCAGGGGTCATCGTGCCGACCCGTGGCGATTGCCTCATCAGCGTCCGCGACCGGGACAAGGAAGGCGCCGTGAAGCTGGCAAAGCTGCTGATCGAGCGCGGATTTGAAATCGTGGCGACGCACGGTACGGCCGACGCAATCGAGGCGGCGGGCGTCGAGTGCCGGCGCGCCAACAAGGTTCGCGAGGGGCGGCCGCACATTGTTGACATGTTGAAGAACGATGAGATCAAGCTGGTCGTCAACACCACCGAGGGCAAGCAGGCCATACTGGAATCGAACTCGATCCGCCGCGAGGCGGTGGCCCGGAGGGTGACCTACTACACGACACTGGCCGGCGGTTTTGCGGTCTGTGCGGCGCTGGATCACCTCAAGGATGTCGAGGTGAATCGTCTCCAGGATCTTCATAAAGAGGTTCAGGCATGAGCCGTAAGCCTATGACTCAAAAGGGGGCAGATAAGCTTCGTGTGGAGCTGCGCCGCCTGAAGAGCGAGGAGCGTCCGACAATCATCCAGGCCATCGCAGAGGCCCGCGCTCACGGGGATCTCAGCGAAAACGCCGAGTATCATGCCGCCCGCGAGCAGCAGGGCTTTGTCGAGGCCAGGATCAAGGACATCGAGTACAACCTCTCTCACTGCCAGATCATCGATATTGCCCACCTGCCACAGACGGGCCGGGTCGTCTTCGGCGCGACGGTGCACCTCGAGGACATGGACGACAACTCGGAGGTGGTATTCCAGATCGTGGGCGAGGCCGAGGCGGACGTTGGCGCAGGGCTGATTTCGATTACCTCGCCGATCGCACGCGCACTGATTGGCAAGGAAGAGGGTGATGCTGTTGACGTGGCCGCCCCGGGTGGGACGCGGGCCCTTGAAATCGTCTCTGTTCGCTACGTCTGAATCAGTCCGGCAGCAGGATTCCGGGCTTTTCCGGGTTGCTTCGATAATAAAGGGCGACGTGTCCGATGCGCTGCACGATTTCGGCGCCCGTCGCGCCCGCCAGTTCGGTGAGGATTCGATCCCGCTCGCCGCGGTCGCCGACCCGCGCCCGGACCTTGACAAGCTCGTGATCGAGCAGCGCACGCTCGAGTTCTGCGACGATATTCGGGCTCAGGCCGCCCTGACCAATCAGCACGATCGGCTTGCGTTCGTGGCCGAGTCGACGAAGGTATTTTCTCTGGGCTTCTTTAAGGGCCATCGTTGTCATTCCAGGAGCGTTGGTGCCGGGTAGCCCGGCAGTGCAGGGGCCATTAGGATAACGGTGAAACGGGTAGTTCGCCCGTCAGGTTGCGTCCATACGCGACGTTCGGCTGGCAACGAGGTCTTCAACTGATGGCGAAGCGCTCGCGCAGTTCGTCGAGATGGCTGGAAGAGCATGCGGCGGATATCTATGTGCAGCGTGCCCGGGCCGAGGGCTGGCGATCGCGTGCGGTCTTCAAACTCGAAGAAATCCAGCACGCGGACCGGCTGATCCGTCCGGGTATGACCGTCGTGGACCTCGGGGCCGCGCCCGGGGGCTGGAGCCAGTACGCGGCGCGTCTGCTCGAAGGCCGCGGGCGGGTCATTGCGCTGGATGTCCTGCCCATGCCCGCCATTCCCGGTGTGCAGTTCATTGAGGCGGATTTCGACTCGCCGGATGGCCTCTTGCGCCTGACGGAGCAACTCGACGGTGGCCAGGTGGACCTTGTTATGTCAGATATGGCCCCAAATATGATGGGTATTGCGCAGGTCGATCACGCCCGGTCCATGAACCTGGTGGACCTGGCGGTGGACTTTGCGGCAGCGAATCTGCGGCCCGGGGGCGACCTGCTGATGAAGGTTTTTCAGGGCCGCGAGTTTCAGCCGCTCGTCGCGGATCTTCGCAGGCGTTTTGAATCCGTGAAGTTGCGCAAGCCGAAAGCTTCAAGGGGCCGCAGTGCAGAGGTTTACCTTCTGGCACGCGGGTTTCGATTGGTGTAGTGTCGGTTGAACCGGTCAGGAGCACTTGCTTGCGCACCGGCAGCCCATGAGGTCTAAAGACTTGAACGATCTGGCAAAGAACGTCGTACTGTGGATAGTCATCGCGGTCGTGCTGGCGACAGTCGTCAGCAGTTTCAGCACGCGCACCAACGCGGTGCAGGAAATGCCGTATTCGGCGTTTCTTGATCATGTGAAAGATGGCACGGTGGCTCAGGTCACGTTCAGCGGCGACAAGATCAACGGCTTGCGTTCAACCGGTGAACAGTTCGTCGTTTATAACCCCGAGACGGACAATTCAGCCCTGATCGGAACCCTGCAGGACGCCGACGTGATCTTTAACGCGGCGCCCCCGGAGCGTCAGTCGTTGCTCATGCAACTGCTGATCTCCTCGTTCCCGATCCTGTTGCTGATCGGTGTATGGGTGTACTTCATGCGCCAGATGCAAGGCGGTGCCGGTGGCCGAGGCGCGATGTCGTTCGGCAAGAGCCGCGCGCGACTGCTGAATGAAGACCAGGTCACGGTGACGTTCTCCGACGTGGCGGGCGTCGACGAGGCCAAGGAGGAGGTCGGCGAAATCGTCGATTTCCTGAAGGATCCGGCGAAGTTCCAGCGCCTCGGCGGCAAGATCCCGCGCGGTGTGCTGATGGTGGGTTCGCCCGGCACGGGCAAGACGCTGCTGGCAAAGGCCATCGCCGGTGAGGCCAAAGTGCCGTTTTTCACGATTTCCGGTTCCGACTTTGTCGAAATGTTTGTCGGTGTCGGCGCTTCGCGTGTGCGGGACATGTTCGAGCAGGCGAAGAAACACGCCCCCTGCATCATCTTCATCGATGAAATCGATGCGGTTGGGCGGCACCGCGGGGCCGGACTCGGCGGTGGGCATGACGAACGCGAGCAGACACTGAACCAGTTGCTGGTCGAGATGGACGGCTTTGAGGGTAATGAGGGCGTGATCGTCATCGCGGCGACCAACCGTCCCGACGTGCTCGACCCCGCACTGCTGCGACCCGGTCGATTCGACCGGCAGGTGGTGGTGCCGCTGCCCGATGTGCGCGGGCGCGAGCAGATCCTCAAGGTCCACATGCGCAAGCTGCCACTGGCCGAAGACGTCAAGCCGTCGATCATCGCGCGTGGCACGCCCGGTTTCTCCGGCGCGGATCTCGCGAATCTTGTCAACGAGGCCGCGCTGTTTGCAGCGCGTGCGAACAAGCGCACGGTTTCGATGGAGGAGTTCGAGCGGGCCAAGGACAAGATCCTGATGGGCGCAGAGCGCAAGTCCATGGTCATGGACGAACAGGAGAAGAAGCTCACGGCTTATCACGAGGCCGGGCATGCGATCGTGGGCCTGAACGTGCCCGATCACGACCCGGTCTACAAGGTTACGATCATCCCGCGTGGCCGGGCGCTGGGCGTGACGATGTTCCTTCCCGAAGCCGATCGTTACAGCACGAGCAAACGCCGGCTCGAAAGCAGTATTGCCACGCTCTTTGGCGGCCGAATAGCCGAGGAGATGATTTTCGGTGCCGAATCGGTGACGACCGGTGCATCCAATGACATCGAGCGCGCCACGGAGATCGCCCGCAACATGGTGACCAAGTGGGGCCTGTCGGACCGCCTCGGTCCGCTGACGTACAGCGAGGAAGACGGTGAGGTGTTCCTCGGGCGTTCCGTGACTCAGCACAAGATGGTCTCGGACGTCACGGCCCACGCGATTGACGAAGAGGTCAGGCGCGTGATCGACTCGAATTACAAGAACGCGGAAGACATTCTCGAGCGCGAGAAGGACAAGCTGCACACGATGGCCGGGGCACTGATCAAGTACGAGACCATCGATGAGGCGCAGATCCGGGACATCATGGAAGGGCGCGTTCCGCGGCCGCCGGATGGCTGGGAAGACATTCCCCCGAGTTCCGGGTCCACGCCGCCTCGCGAGCGACCGGAGGGCAGTGCGCCGACCGGGACACCGGCTCCACAGCATTAACTGATCGACTCATTCGCCCGGCATCGCCGGGCGAACTTCTTCAGGCCCATCGGATTCATGAAGCTGTTTTGCCGAAACACCGTGCTCGACCTGACCGAGCCCGTCGTCATGGGCGTGCTCAACGTCACGCCCGATTCCTTTTCGGACGGCGGTTCCTACCCGGACTGCGACGCGGCCCTGGATCGGGCGCTGGCGATGGCGGCTGAAGGCGCCGGCATCATCGATGTCGGCGGGGAATCGACCCGACCGGGCGCCGCGCCGGTAAGCACGGCCGAGGAGATAGACCGTGTCGTGCCGGTTATCGAGCGGATTGTGTCGAGGTCGCCGGTGACAGTGTCGGTCGACACCAGTAAAGCGCCGGTGATAGCCGCCGCCGTCGCCGCCGGGGCCGGGCTGATCAACGACGTTCGGGCGCTGCAGCGACCCGGTGCGATCGAAGCCGCGGCGGCCAGCGGAGCCGGCGTCTGCCTGATGCACATGCAGGGCGAGCCGGCCAATATGCAGGCCGATCCGCAATACGATGACGTCGTCGCGGAAGTGCGTGGGTTTCTGCGCAGGCGAATCGAGGCCTGCGAGGCCGCCGGCATCGATCGCGAGCGGGTCTGCGTCGATCCCGGTATCGGTTTTGGAAAGCGCGTGGAGCACAATCTCACCCTGCTGAGGAATTTGCGTTCGCTGGCGGATGCGACGATTCCGGTACTGGTCGGCGTTTCGAGAAAGTCCCTGGTCGGTATCATTACGGGCCGGCCGCTGAACCAGCGGCTCGCTGGCAGCGTCGCTTTTGCTGCGCTGGCGGTTGCGGGGGGCGCAGCAATTCTGCGCGCGCATGACGTGGCGGCAACGGTTGATGCGGTCAAGGTGGCGCGGGCACTGCAAAGTGCGGTCGTGGGAGGTACGGACAGGTGAGCAGGAAGTATTTCGGCACCGACGGTGTTCGCGGGCGTGTCGGTGAAGAGCCGATGACCGTCGAATTTGCATTGCGCCTGGCCAGTGCTGCAGCCCAGGTGCTGGCACCGGAAGGTGGCACCGCGCTGGTCGGTAAGGACACCCGGTTGTCCGGCTACATGTTCGAGGCCGGACTGGAAGCAGGTTTCGTCGCGGCCGGCGTCAATGTCAGCCTGATCGGGCCGTTGCCGACACCGGGCATTGCATACATGACGCAGCGATTTAAATGTGATTTCGGCGTCGTGATCAGCGCCTCGCATAATCTCTTTGACGACAACGGCATCAAGTTCTTCGATTCCACGGGCAGCAAGTTGTCTGATGAACTCGAGCAACGGATCGAGGAACTGCTCGATAAACCCGCCCTGACACGGCGATCCGAACGCCTTGGGCGTGCCACGCGGGTCGATCGGTCGCGGGTCGATTACCAGAAATTCTGCGCCTCGACGCTTCCGGAGGGGATGAATCTCGAGGGATTGAAGATCGTGATCGATTGCGCAAACGGCGCCACCTACAAGGTTGCGCCCCGCGTGCTCTCCGACCTCGGGGCGGAAATCATACCGATCGGTTGCTCGCCGAACGGGCGCAACATCAACCTGCGCTGTGGTTCGACGGCGCCGGAGTTGCTGCAGGCGACGGTCTCCGGGGTCGGTGCCGATGTTGGCATTGCCCTGGACGGTGACGGTGATCGTCTCGTGATGGTCGATCACCTCGGTCGCCTGGTTGGTGGCGATCAGCTGCTGTACATGATCGCGCTCGATCGCCAGGCCTGCGGCGAACTGGTCGGGCCGGTGGTCGGCACTGTGATGAGCAATCTCGGGCTGGAGCAGGCGCTGGCGCAGCAGGGCATCGGCTTCCTGCGGGCCGCCGTGGGTGATCGCTACGTGCTGGCCATGTTGAAGGAAAACGGCGGCGTGCTGGGCGGTGAATCCTCGGGGCACCTGCTTTGCCTGGACAGGACGACGACGGGCGATGGCCTGGTCAGCGCGCTGCAGGTACTGGCCGTTATGAAACGTACGGGCAAGCGGCTGGCTGAATTGAGCGCCGGCATGAAGACGTATCCACAGGTCATGGTCAATGTCCGTGTCAAGCAGCGATTCGACCCGGCCGAGTCGCCGCAGATACAGTCCGCCGTGCAGGAGGTGGAGCGGGCGCTGGGTAATTCGGGGCGCGTGGTGCTGCGTGCCTCCGGAACCGAGCCATTGATTCGCGTGATGGTCGAGGGTCGTGAGGAGGCGAAGGTGCGCGCTTTTGCCGATAATCTCGCAGCCGTGGTCGAGTCGGCCGTCTGAACCTGCGCGCCCGAATTGATTTCCGGGCCTCACGCCGCTAACATCGCGCGCCTTTCGCGGTCGGCTGTTTCAGGCCCTGGCTGCTCCTGGGGGTATCAAGATGCGAAGACCGCTGGTCGCCGGTAATTGGAAAATGCATGGCTCGCGGGGCGAAAACGCCGCGCTGGTCAATTCATTGATCGATCAGTTCGGCGAGCCGTCGGACGGTGAAGTGCTGCTCTGCCCGCCATCCGTGTACCTCTGGGAAACCGGGCGGCAGCTCAATGGCAGCGGTATCGAACTCGGCGGACAGTCCGTTTGCGCAGAACCCGTGGGCGCGTTCACCGGCGAAGTGTCCGCGGCGATGTTGAAAGACGTCGGATGCTCCTACGTGATCGTCGGCCATTCCGAACGGCGACAGCTCTTTGGCGAGTCGGACGAACTCGTCGCGCGGAAATTCGTCGCGGCGCAGTCGCAGGGCCTGGTGCCCGTGCTATGCGTTGGCGAGACCCTGGAAGAGCGTGAGGCTGACCAGACGATGTCGGTCGTCTCGAGGCAGCTCTCGGCCGTGCTGTCGGTGACCGGTGCGAGCGCACTGGCGAAGGCGGTCATTGCCTATGAGCCGGTCTGGGCGATTGGTACCGGGCGAACCGCGTCGCCGGAGCAGGCGCAGGAAGTCCATGCGATGATCCGCAGCCATGTCGCGGCCCTGGATGGTATAGTTAGCGATTCGGTACGAATCCTGTATGGCGGCAGCGTCAAGGGTTCGAATGCAAAGGAACTTTTCGCGATGCCCGACATCGACGGCGGTCTCGTCGGCGGGGCCTCGCTCAAGGCCGATGAGTTTGCGCAGATTTGCGCTGCGGCCGGTTGACGCGGAGATCGTGTTCGAATGAATCTTTTAATGACGCTGGCGGTTGTCTTGCATGTGCTGGTTGCTGCCGGGATCATCGGCCTGGTCCTCATTCAGCGCGGCAAGGGCGCCGATGCCGGTGCCGGGTTTGGCGCAGGCGCGTCCGGGACCGTCTTTGGCGCGCGGGGATCGGCTTCGTTTCTCTCGCGCACGACCGCGGTGCTGGCGACCCTGTTTTTCATAACGAGCCTCGGACTGACTTACCTTTTCAGCCGAGACGTCGCTCCCGAAAGCGTCATGGACCGGGTCACGACACCCGCACCTCAGGAGCTGCCGGGTCTGTCGGCTCCGCCCTCGGAGTTGCCGGCGATGCCTGGCGAGGATACCGGTGCCGTGCCGGCTGCCCCGGAGGATACCCTGCCGCCGGCCGAGTGACGGACGATTCGATACGTTTGCGGATGTGGTGGAACTGGTAGACACGCTATCTTGAGGGGGTAGTGCCGTAAGGCGTGAGAGTTCGAGTCTCTCCATCCGCACCAGATCAGCCCCGAAAAAGGCGAGCCGCAGGCTCGCTTTTTTGTTGGCCTGCTCGCGAGTTGGCGATCGTCCCTGTTAGAATCCGGCGCTGATCGGGTTCCCCCCACCCGGAGTTGGAATTGCACGAATGCTCGCTGAGTACTTGCCGGTCCTGATATTTCTTGGCGTCTCGGGCGGGCTCGGAATACTCCTGCTTTCGCTGGGTTTCCTGTTCGGTCCGCGTCGCGCGGATCCCGAGAAGCTCTCGCCGTACGAATGCGGCTTCGAGGCATTTGAGGACACTCACGCGCGATTCGACGTTCGCTACTATCTGGTCGCGATTCTCTTCATTGTCTTTGACCTCGAAATCGCCTTTCTTTTCCCCTGGGCGGTGGCACTCGACACGATCGGTGTGGTCGGGCTCGCCGCGATGGGCGTGTTCCTGTTTGTCCTCGTCGTGGGTTTTATTTACGAGTGGAAGAAGGGGGCGCTGGAGTGGGACTAGAGGCGACCGACCTTCCGGATCGAGGTTTCGTCACGACGAGTATCGACGCGGTCATGAACTGGGCCCGGACCGGCTCGATGTGGCCGATGACCTTTGGCCTGGCCTGCTGTGCCGTTGAAATGATGCATGCCGGTGCCGCGCGCTATGACCTGGACCGTTTCGGCATCGTCTTCCGTCCCAGCCCGCGCCAGTCCGACGTGATGATCGTCGCCGGGACGCTCGTCAACAAGATGGCCCCTGCGTTGCGCAAGGTCTATGACCAGATGCCGGAGCCACGCTGGGTGATATCGATGGGTTCGTGTGCCAATGGCGGGGGCTATTACCATTACTCGTATGCCGTGGTGCGTGGCTGCGACCGGATCGTTCCGGTGGATGTCTATGTGCCCGGTTGTCCGCCTACGGCCGAAGCACTGCTTTACGGCCTGATACAACTGCAGAAAAAGATTCACCGTACGCAGACCATCGCGCGCTGAAACCATGAGCCAGACCCGGGAACAGTTTACCGAAGGACTGACCGCGCATTTTCCCCATGCGTTGAAGGCGGTGCCGTCGTCCTGTGGTGAGCTGACCTTCGAGGTGGAATCGACCGCGCTGCTCGAAGTGTGCCGGGCATTGCGTGATGAGGAACGCTGGTGCTTCGAGCAACTGATCGACGTGGCCGGTATCGACTACCTCGACTACGGGCGCAGCGAGTGGAACGCCCAGTCCGCGACCAGTCAGGGCTTCAGCCGGGGCGTCATTGCAGGCAGCGGCAATGAGGGCGAAGGCCCGAAGCGACGATTCGCCGCCGTTTACCACCTGCTGTCCGTCACGCACAACCGTCGCCTGCGACTGCGGGCATTCTGTGAGGGCATCGAGCCGCCGATGCTCGACTCCGTGGTCAGCGTATGGAGTTCGGCAGACTGGTTTGAGCGCGAAGCGTTCGACCTGTTCGGAATCCTGTTCCGCGGTCACCCTGACCTGCGTCGCCTGCTCACGGATTACGGTTTTGTCGGTCACCCGTTCCGCAAGGATTTTCCCCTGATCGGCAATGTCGAGGTCCGTTACGATCCGACCGAGCGCCGGGTCATTTATGAACCGGTGCAGATCGAGCCTCGTACGCTGGTGCCGCGCGTCATCCGCAGTGACAACCGCTACGATCCGGCGCTCAAGGACGGGACCGGTAATGGCTGAAATTCATAATTACACGATGAACTTCGGCCCGCAGCACCCGGCGGCGCACGGCGTGCTGCGCCTCGTGCTTGAACTCGATGGCGAGGTCGTGCAGCGCGCCGATCCGCACGTCGGCCTGCTTCATCGGGGCACCGAGAAACTCGCGGAGAGCAAGCCATTCAACCAGTCGATCGGCTACATGGACCGGCTGGACTACGTCTCGATGATGTGCAACGAGCATGCCTACGTGATGGCCATCGAAAAGCTGCTCGGCATCGCGCCGCCGATTCGTGCGCAGTACATCCGGGTCATGTTCGATGAGATCACGCGAATCCTGAACCACCTGATGTGGCTTGGCGCGCACGGTCTCGACATCGGCGCGATGACGGTTTTCCTGTATTGCTTCCGCGAGCGTGAAGACCTGATGGACGTCTATGAGGCCGTCTCCGGCACGCGAATGCACGCCACCTACTACCGGCCAGGTGGCGTCTATCGTGACCTGCCCGAGACGATGCCCAAATACCAGGCTTCAAGGTGGAAGAGCGAGGGCGAGGCGGCTCGTCTGAACGAGGCCCGCAGCGGTTCGCTGCTCGATTTCATCGAGGACTTCACCACGCGGTTCCCGGCCTGCGTCGATGAGTACGAAACGCTGCTGACCGATAACCGGATCTGGAAGCAACGCACGGTCAATATCGGCGTCGTCAGTCCGGAGCGGGCGCTCAACCTTGGCTTCACCGGGCCGATGCTGCGGGGATCCGGTATCGCCTGGGACCTGCGAAAGAAACAGACCTACGAGACTTACGCCGCGCTGGATTTCGACATCCCGGTCGGTGTGAATGGCGATTGCTACGACCGTTACCTCGTGCGCGTCGAAGAGATGCGCCAGTCCAACCGGATCATCCGGCAGTGCGTGGACTGGCTGCGTGCGAACCGTGGACCGGTCATGGTCGGTGACCAGAAAGTGGTTCCGCCGCGGCGGGTCGAAATGAAAGACGACATGGAAGCGCTGATTCATCACTTCAAGCTGTTTACCGAGGGCTACTGCGTGCCCGAGGGCGAGGCCTACGCAGCGGTGGAAGCCCCGAAGGGCGAGTTCGGCATCTACCTCGTCTCCGACGGCGCCAACAAGCCGTATCGTCTCAAGTGCCGTGCGCCGGGTTTTCCCCATCTTGCTGCCTTGCACGAGATGACGGTCGGTCACATGCTGGCCGATGTCGTCGCCGTGATCGGTACCGCTGACATCGTTTTCGGGGAGATCGACCGATGAGCGGCGGGACGCCCGGGGAGTCCGCCGATGTGCTGTCGCAGCACGTGCGCGATGAAATCGATCACTGGGTCGGGAAGTTCCCCCCGGAGCGCCGTCGTTCGGCGGTGATCGGCGCGCTGCACGCCGTTCAGCACGAGCACGGCTACCTGACGCAGCAGACCATGGACGCCGTTGCAGCCTACCTGGGCATACCGTCGATACAGGTCTACGAGGTGGCGAGTTTCTACTCGATGTTCGAGACGAAGCCCGTTGGCCGGCACCACATCTCGGTGTGCACGAATATTTCCTGCATGCTCTGCGGCGGTGAGGAAATTCTCGGCCACGTTGAGCGCCGCCTCGGCATCAAGGTCGGTGAGAGCACACCGGATGGGCGTTTCTTTCTGAAGCAGGAAGAAGAATGCCTGGCCGCCTGCAACGGTGCGCCGATGATGATGGTCGATCACGTTTATTTCGAGAACCTGACGCCGGAGAAGGTGGACAGGATTCTCGATGAGCACAAGTAGGGGCTGGGCCGTGACAAACTGGAGCGATCAGCTGAACCTGGTTTGTTTCGAGTCACTCGGGCGCGAACGTCCCTGGGAACTGGAAACCTATCTGGAGATCGGTGGCTACCAGGCCTGGAAAAAGATTCTCGCCGGGAAGACGCCCCGCGAAGAAGTGATCGATCTGGTCAAGGAATCGGGCCTGCGCGGTCGCGGTGGAGCGGGTTTCCCGACCGGCCTGAAATGGTCGTTCATGCCGCGCAATGCGCCGGTGCAGAAGTACGTGGTCTGTAACTCGGACGAGAGCGAGCCGGGCACCTGCCACGATCGCGACATCCTGCGATACAACCCGCATGCGCTGATCGAGGGCATGGCGATCGGTGGCTATGCGATGAACGCGACCGTCGGCTACAACTACATACGCGGCGAGTTCATGGCTGAGCCCGTGCCGCGTTTCGAGGCGGCACTCAAGGAAGCATACGCTGCCGGGCTGCTCGGCAGGAACGTCCAGGGCTCAGGCGTCGATTTCGATCTCTACACATTTGTCGGAGCAGGGGCGTATATCTGTGGCGAAGAGACCGCCCTGCTCGAATCGCTTGAAGGCAAGCAGGGAAAGCCGCGTTTCAAGCCGCCGTTTCCGGCTAATTTCGGCCTGTATGGCAAGCCGACGACGATCAACAATGCGCAGAGTTTTGCCTCGGTGCCGACGATCCTGCGCAAGGGCCCCCAGTGGTTCGCTGAACTCGGGCCGCAGAATTCCGGCGGCACGGTGATTTTCTCGGTTTCCGGGCACGTCGAGAAGCCCGGTAATTTCGAGTTACCGCTGGGCATTCCCTTCCGGGAGCTGCTGGCCATTGCGGGCGGCGTGCGCGGTGGCCGCAAGCTCAAGGCCGTGATTCCTGGCGGCTCCTCGGTGCCCGTGGTGCCGGGCGACGTCATGATGGAAACCAACATGGACTATGACTCGCTCAAGCAGGCCGGTTCGGCGATCGGCTCGGCAGCGGTTATCGTCATGGATGAGTCCACCTGCATGGTCCGCGTGCTCGAGCGGCTGTCGCGGTTCTATCACATGGAGTCATGCGGGCAGTGCACACCCTGCCGCGAGGGCACGGGCTGGCTCAATCGAACCCTGAAGCGAATCCTCAGCGGCGAAGGCAGGCCCGAGCATATCGACATGCTGGTCGATGTCGCGAACAAGATCGAGGGCCACACGATCTGCGCACTCGGTGATGCGGCGGCCTGGCCGGTGCAGAGCTTCGTTCGGCGCTTCCGTGACGAGTTCGAGTACTTCGTGGAACACGGGCACAGCATCGTCGATGCACGCAACCGGGCGGCCTGAGGCGATGAGCGAAGAATTCGTCAACCTGGAAATCGACGGCAAGCCCGTGCAGGCGCGCAAGGGCGCGATGCTGATCGAAGTGACCGATCGGCATGGTGCCTACGTGCCGCGCTTCTGCTACCACGAGAAGCTGAGCATCGCCGCGAATTGCCGCATGTGCCTGGTCGATGTCGAGAAAGCACCGAAGCCGCTGCCGGCCTGTGCAACACCCGTGGCCGAGGGGCTCAAGGTATTTACCCGCTCGCCGCGGGCCATTGCCGCGCAGAAAGCGACAATGGAATTCCTGCTCATCAATCACCCGCTGGATTGCCCGATCTGCGACCAGGGCGGTGAGTGTGAGCTGCAGGACCTGGCGATGGGTTACGGGCGTGACGTGTCGCGCTACGTCGAGACCAAGCGCGTCATCAAGGACAATAACATCGGGCCGTTGATCTCGACGGACATGACACGCTGCATCCTGTGCACTCGCTGCGTCCGTTTCGGTCAGGAGATCGAGGGCATCCAGGAGCTCGGTACGATGGGCCGGGGTGAATTCACCCAGATTTCGACCTATGTGCAGGGCGGGGTCGACCACGAACTGTCGGGCAACATCATTGATCTTTGTCCGGTCGGTGCGTTGAACAACAAGCCCTATCGGTATCGTGCACGCGCCTGGGAGATGACCCAGCATCCGCTGGTCTCGCCGCACGACTGCGTCGGAACCAATCTCTACGGGCACGTGTTGCGCGGCCGGCTGATGCGCGTCGTGCCGCGGGATAACGAGCAGATCAACGAAACCTGGATTGCTGATCGAGATCGATTCAGTTGCGAAGGCCTGTACGCCGACGACCGTGCCATGCGCCCGATGGTCCGCGAGGACGGCAAGTGGCGAGAGACCGACTGGGAAACGGCGCTGGCCGCCGCGGCGACAGGCCTGCAGGACGCGGTACGCGAGGCCGGTCCCGGCGGGATCGGATGCCTCGTTTCCCCTAACGCAACGCTCGAAGAACTCTACCTTTCGTCTCGGTTGATGCGTGGACTTGGCAGCGAGAACGTCGATCATCGGTTACGGCGCGTGGACTTCAGCGGCCAGCAGGCGGATGCGCTGGCGCCGGAGCTGGGCTGCAGCCTCGTCGAGTTGCAGGGTGCCTCGGCCATACTGCTCGTGGGTTCCAATCCGCGCCAGGAAGCACCCTTGATCGCTCACCGGATCCGCATGGCGGCCACCCGGCACGAGGCCGGCGTGGCATTGATCAATCCGTTGCGTACCGAGGTGACTTTTCCACTGCTGGCTGAATTGACCCGTGCCGACGGTACGATGGCCGCAACACCTCGGTTGCGTGCTGCTCGCGGCTCTGCGTCTGAACAACGGTCCGGTCCCGGCCCATCTGCAGGCAGCGCTCGAACCGCTCACTCCCACCGCAGAGCACGAAAGCGTGGCGAGGAGGCTGGGGACAGGCGAGGTTCGGGTCATTGTGCTCGGCGCGCTTGCTCAGCGACACCCGGCCTTCGCGGGATTGCGTGCGCTCGCGGTCGAGCTTGCCAAAGCCACGGGCGCGCGCCTTGGCTACCTGCCGGAAGGCGGTAACGCCGTCGGTGCCGCCCTGGCTGGTGCGACCCCGCATCGGGCCCTGGGCGGGCAGCCGGTTGCCGGCCCCGGTATGCCGGTCAATAAGATGCTCGCCGGCAAGCTGAATGCTTACCTGCTGGTTGGTGGTATTGAGTCCGAGGACGTGGCGCCAGAGCATGCCTTCAAGAGTGCCCTGCAGGCGGCCCGTTGCGTCATCGCACTGACACCGTACGCGGCCGACGAGCAGCTGGATATGAGCAGCGTGATCCTGCCCATCGCGGCCTTCGCCGAGACATCAGGCACCTGGGTCAATGTCGAGGGGTGCTGGCAGAGCGTGGCCGGTGCGGCCCGCCCGCCCGGTGAGGCCCGGCCGGCCTGGAAGGTGCTGCGCGTGCTGGGCAATCTGCTCGGTCTGAACGGCTTCGAGTACCTCAGTTCAGATGAGATCCGCGATGAGTTGCGAAGGCAACTGGCCGAGGTGCTCCCGGCGAGCCCCTCGCCCGGCGCGGGGATGGCGCTCGCGCTGGACGTCCCCGACCCATTGACGCCGGTTCACATGTATCGGGTCGACCCGGTCGTGCGCCGATCGCAACCCCTGCAGGCGACCCGTGAAGGCCGCGCCTGGGCAGGTGACGCGCCGTGATCCAATGGGCGACAGACTTGTGGATGTCATGGCCAGAGAGCATCAGGGAGACGCTGGTCACGCTGCTGCAGATTCTCGGCGTGCTGATCACCGTGATTCTCAGCGTCGCCTACCTCACGCTGGCCGAGCGCAAGGTCATCGGCTACATGCAGGTGCGTATCGGCCCGAACAGGGTCGGGCCGCTGGGCTTGCTGCAGCCCTTCGCCGATGTGCTCAAGCTCCTGGTCAAGGAAGTGGTCGTGCCGGCGCGTTCGAATCGCTTCCTGTTTGTGCTCGCTCCGCTGTTGACGCTGACGCCCGCCTTTGCTGCCTGGGCCGTCATCTCGCTGTGGCCGGACTTTTCAATTGCCGACGTCGATGCGGGCGTGCTTTATGTTCTTGCGCTCGCCGGTTTCGGTGCCTACGGCGTGATCCTTGCCGGCTGGGCGACCAACTCACAATATGCGTTCCTCGGTGCGATGCGCGCGGCTGCGCAGATCGTTGCCTATGAAATTGCGATGGGGTTTGCGCTGGTCGGCGTGGTAATGGCTTCGGGCACATTGAATATCGGCAAGATCGTCGAGGCGCAGTCCGGAGGGCCGCTGTCCTGGTACTGGCTCTGGCTTTTCCCGCTGTTCATCGTCTATTTCATATCGGGTGTCGCCGAGACCAACCGTGCGCCTTTTGATGTGGCCGAGGGTGAGTCGGAAATCGTCGCGGGTTTCCACGTCGAGTACTCGGGGATGGCGTTCGCGCTGTTCTTCCTCGGCGAATACGCGAACATGATCCTGATCTCGGCGCTGACGGCGACGTTCTTCCTGGGCGGCTGGTTGTCACCGTTCGAAGGCTACCCGCTGGTGGGCGAGAGCTGGCTCGCGGCGCCTGGCCTGCATTGGTTCGTCCTGAAGACCTGCTTCTTCCTGTTCTGTTTCCTGTGGTTTCGAGCGACTTTCCCGCGTTACCGATATGACCAGATCATGCGCCTGGGCTGGAAAGTGTTCATCCCCGTCACGCTCGTGTGGCTGTGTGTCGAAGCGGCGCTCTGGTACCACGGCATCGGGCCCTGGCGCGGCTGACGGACATCATGCTGAACTTCTTCAAAACCTTCTTTCTTTACGAACTGCTGCAGGGTCTGTCGGTGACGCTGCGCAACCTGTTTGCGCGCAAGGTCACAATCCAGTATCCGGAGGAGAAGGCGCCGCAGTCGCCGCGCTTTCGCGGCCTGCACGCGCTGCGGCGTTATCCGAACGGCCAGGAGCGTTGCATTGCCTGCAAGCTCTGTGAGGCGGTCTGCCCGGCACTGGCGATCACGATCGAGTCCGATGTCAGTGAGGATGGCACGCGGCGCACGACGCGCTATGACATCGACCTGTTCAAATGCATCTACTGCGGTTTCTGCGAGGAAGCCTGCCCGGTGGATGCGATCGTCGAGACGCGCATCCACGAATACCACATGGAGAATCGCGGCGAGAACATCATGACCAAGGACAAGCTGCTGGCCGTCGGCGAGCGCTTCGAGGCGATGATCGACATGGACAAGGCGGCCGACGCCCGCTACCGCTGACGGAAGATCACGCGAATGATCGTCAATATTCTTTTCTACGTCTTTGCCGCCATCCTGGTCGCCTCGGCCGTTGGCGTCATCACGGCCCGGAACCCGGTGCACTGCGCGCTGTTGCTGGTGTTCGCGTTCGTCAACAGCGCGGTGATCTGGCTGTTGTTAGAGGCGGAATTCCTGGCGATTACGCTGATCGTGGTCTACGTCGGTGCGGTGATGGTGCTGTGGCTGTTCGTCGTGATGATGCTGGATATTGACGTCGAGCAGATTCGCCGTGGCTTCACGCGTTACGCTCCACTCGGCGCATTGATCGCGACGCTGGTCGTCATCGAAATTGCGGTCGTCACCTGGGCGCGAAACCTGGGCTTCGACTCGACATTCGCTGCGCCGGCGCCGAAGCCGCAGGGCTACTCGAACACGGCCGAACTCGGTCACCTGCTCTATACCGAGCACCTGTTTCCGTTCGAGGTGGCCGCGGTCATCCTGCTGGTCGCGATCGTCGCGGCCATCACGCTGACCATGCGCAAGCGACCGGGCCATAAGGTGCAGAACATCAGCCGGCAAGTGGCGGTCAAGGCGAAGGACCGGGTGCGTATCGTGCAGATGGATGCGGAGGAGGGGCAGTGATTCCCCTGTCTCACGTGCTGTTGCTCTCCGGGATCCTGTTCAGCCTCAGCGTGGCCGGGATCTTCATCAATCGCCGAAACGTCCTGCTGTTGCTGATGTGCATCGAACTGATGCTGCTCTCGGTGAACTTTAATTTCGTGGCCTTCTCTTATTACCTCGACGACCTTGCGGGCCAGGTTTTTGTGTTCTTTATCCTGACGGTCGCGGCCGCCGAGGCGGCGATCGGGCTGGCCATCCTCGTGGTGCTGTTCCGCCGGCGCCGCAGTATCGACGTCGACGATCTCGACGCGTTGAGGGGCTGAGCCGTGGAGAGGATACTGCTGAGCATTGTGCTTGTGCCGCTCGTGGCCTCGGTCATTGCCGGCTTTTTTGGCCGGCGTATCGGGCGAGCGGCCACGCACACGCTGACGATCGCCGCGGTGGCGATTTCCTGTGCCTTGTCGATCAAGGTTCTCTGGGACTCGCTGCACGGAGCGCCGGTCTTCGATGGCCCGGTCTACACCTGGCTCGTCAGCGACGGCATTCGCATGGAGATCGGCTTCCTCGTCGATCGCCTCACTGCGCTGATGATGGTCGTGGTGACCTTCGTCTCGCTGATGGTGCACGTCTACACGATTGGCTACATGCACGACGACCCGGGCTATACCCGGTTCTTCAGCTACATATCGCTGTTTACTTTCGCGATGCTGATGCTGGTCATGTCGAACAACCTGCTTCAGCTGTTCTTTGGCTGGGAAGCGGTCGGACTGGTTTCGTACCTGTTGATCGGCTTCTGGTACACGAAGCCGACCGCGATCGCAGCGAACCTCAAGGCCTTCCTCGTCAACCGGGTGGGTGATTTCGGGTTCTTGCTCGGCATCGCCGGCATCGTCTACCTGACCGGCTCCCTGCATTACGCTGAGATCTTCGGTCAGGCCGATTCGATTGCGGCGGCGCATTTCGAGCTGCTTCCGGGCGTCTCGTGGTCCGCGGTGACGGTCATCTGCATCTGCCTGTTCATCGGAGCGATGGGCAAGTCCGCACAGGTGCCGCTGCACGTCTGGTTGCCGGACTCGATGGAAGGCCCGACTCCGATTTCGGCGCTGATCCACGCCGCAACCATGGTGACGGCCGGCATTTTCATGGTCGCGCGCATGTCGCCCTTGTTCGAGCTCTCCGAGACGGCGCTCAGTTTTGTGCTCGTGATCGGTGCGACGACGGCCCTGTTCATGGGCCTGCTCGGTATCGTCAATAACGACATCAAGCGGGTCGTGGCCTACTCGACCTTGTCACAGCTTGGCTACATGACCGTCGCGCTCGGGGTCTCGGCGTACGCGGGCGCGATCTTCCACCTGATGACCCACGCGTTCTTCAAGGCGCTGCTGTTCCTCGCCGCGGGCTCGGTGATCATCGCGATGCATCACGAGCAGGACATGCGCAAGATGGGCGGGCTCAGGAAGTACCTGCCGATCACCTACTGGACGGCGCTGATCGGATCCCTGGCGCTGATCGGGTTCCCGGGTTTCTCAGGGTTCTTCTCCAAGGACGCGCTGATCGAGGCCGTGCATGCCTCGCACCTGCCGGCAGCCACCTACGCCTATGCCTGCGCCCTGATCGGCGTGTTCATCACGGCGCTCTACACGTTCCGGCTGGTGTTCATGACGTTCCACGGCGAAGAACGCATGGATGAGCACACGCGGGAACACCTTCACGAGAGCCCCTGGGTGGTGACATTGCCGCTGGTGCTGCTCGCAATTCCTTCATTCATCATCGGCTGGTTCACGATCGGGCCACTGCTGTTCGGCGATTTCTTCGGTGACGCGATCTTCGTGCTGCCGCAGCATGATGTGCTCGCCCATCTCGGCGAGGAGTTCCACGGACCCGCGGCTTTCCTGCTGCATGGGCTGAACTCGCCGGCTGTCTGGCTGGACGCCGCGGGGGTCTTTTGTGCCTGGTACCTGTACCTGAAGCGGCCGGCCCTGGCCGGTCAGCTTCGCGAGGCGCTTTCGCCCATCTACAAGGTGCTGCAGAACAACTATTACTTTGATGCCTTTAACCAGAAGGTGCTCGCCGCGGGCAGCCGCGGAATCGGCAATGTGCTCTGGCGCGTCGGTGACGTCACCCTGATCGATGGCGCAGCCGTCAATGGCACCGCCCGACTGGTCGGCTGGGTGGCCAATGCCGCCCGCGCGCTGCAAAGCGGTTACCTCTATCACTACGCTTTCGTGACGATTATCGGGCTTGCGGCGCTGCTCGCGTGGCTGATCTGGCGATGACCATGACGATGGACTGGCCCATTCTCAGCGCGTTGATCTGGCTGCCGATCGTCACGGGCCTGCTCCTGCTCGTCATGGGTGAGAAGGGAGCGGCTGCAGGGCGCTGGCTCGCCCTGCTGGCCTCGCTGGCAACTTTTGCGATCAGCGTCATCCTGTGGAACCGTTTCGATACGACGACCGCGGCGATGCAGTTTGTCGAACGGCAGCCCTGGATCGGTACATTTAACGCCTGGTACCACCTCGGTGTGGACGGCATCTCGATGCCGCTGATCGTGCTGACCGCGTTTATCACGCCGCTCGTGGTGGTGGCTGGCTGGACCGTGATCCAGCGGCGGGCGCTGCAGTACCTCGCGGCATTCCTGATCCTCGAAGGCCTGATGATCGGCGTGTTCGCCGCGCTCGATGCGATGCTGTTCTACGTGCTCTGGGAAGCCATGCTGATCCCGATGTTCGTGATTATCGGCATCTGGGGCGGCCCACGGCGCGTCTACGCCACGGTTAAGTTCTTCCTCTATACGTTCCTCGGTTCCGTAGCGATGCTGATCGCCCTGATCTACCTGTACCTGGAGGGTGGCAGCTACGCGATCGCCGACCTGCAGGCGATGCCACTGAGCCTGCATGAACAGGTCCTGATATTCATCGCTTTCATGCTGGCCTTCGCCGTGAAGGTCCCGATGTGGCCCGTGCACACCTGGTTGCCCGATGCGCACGTCGAGGCGCCCACGGGCGGCTCGGTGATCCTCGCGGCGATCATGTTGAAAATGGGCGGCTACGGATTCCTGAGATTCAGCCTGCCGATCACGCCGGATGGCAGTCGTGAGCTGGACTGGCTGGTCATCGCGCTGTCGCTGATCGCAGTCGTCTACATCGGCTTCGTGGCGCTGGCACAGCAGGATATGAAGAAGCTGATCGCTTATTCGTCGATCGCTCACATGGGTTTCGTGACACTGGGCGCTTTCGCCGGGTTCCAGATTCTGCAGAACTCCGGGCAGTTAACCGGGGCTGCGATGGGTCTGGACGGTGCCATGGTGCAGATGATTTCCCATGGCCTGATATCCGGTGCGCTGTTTTTCTGCATCGGGGTTCTGTATGACCGCGTGCACAGTCGGGCGATTGCCGACTACGGCGGTGTGGTCAATACGATGCCGGTCTTTGCGGCCTTCATGGTCCTGTTTGCGATGGCCAATGCCGGTCTGCCGGGCACGTCCGGTTTCGTGGGCGAATTCCTCGTCATCCTTGCGAGCTTCCGGGCGAGTTTCTGGTATGCCTTCCTCGCAGCTACGACACTGGTCCTGGGCGCTGCCTATACGCTCTGGCTGGTCAAACGGGTCGTTTTCGGTGCTGTAGCGAACGACCGGGTGGCGGCTTTGCAGGACCTGAATTCGCGCGAGTTCCTCGTGCTCGGTGTACTGGCCGTGGCCGTGCTGCTGCTTGGACTGTGGCCCGCGCCGTTGCTCGACGTGATGCGGCCAACGATCGAGCACCTGGTACAGCAAATGATGACAACGAAGATCTAGCAAATGAACCCGGCATCGATAACACACCTCGACCTCATGCTGGCGGCGCCGGAGATCTTCATGCTGACGGCCGTCTGTGTCGTGCTGCTGGTCGATCTGTTCATCCCGGATGATGCGCGCTGGGTGACCCTGGGTCTGTCACTGGCGACGTTGGCCGGGGCCGCGTGGGTTACGGTAGCAACCGGTGTAGAGGCGCGAACCGTGGGATGGCACGGAAGCTACGTGTCAGATCCTGTCGGCGGCTTGCTGAAACTGTGCGCTTACGCAGCCGTCGCGCTGGCGTTCCTGTATTCGTACGACTACCTCAAGCAGCGTGGCTTGCTCAAGGGCGAGTATTTCGTGCTTGGACTTTTTGCCTTGCTCGGCATCATGGTGCTGGTCTCCGCAAACAGCCTCGTGACGCTTTACCTCGGCGTGGAACTGCTTGCGCTGTCGATGTACGCGATGGTCGCGTTCGACCGGGATTCCGGCGACGCAGCAGAAGCGGCAATCAAGTACTTCGTGCTTGGGTCCATCGCGTCCGGTGCCTTGTTGTTTGGCATGTCCATCCTCTACGGTGTGACCGGTTCACTCGAACTTGGCCCGATTGGCGAGAGCGCAACGCGACTCGGTGGGCCGGCGCAGATCGGTCTGTTGTTCGCACTGGCGTTCATGATCGTCGGGATTGCGTTCAAGTTTGGCGCAGTGCCATTCCATATGTGGGTTCCCGACGTCTATCAGGGGGCGCCGACGCCGGTGACCTTGTTTCTGAGTTCCGCGCCGAAGCTTGCTTCGTTTGCGTTGGCGTATCGGCTGCTGGCCGAAGGCCTTGCCACGCTGCAGCCAGCCTGGCAGGACATGCTGATCGTGATATCGGTCCTGTCGATGACGCTCGGTAATGTGGTGGCCATCGCGCAGCCCAACATCAAGCGCATGCTGGCGTATTCAACGATCTCGCATGTCGGATTCATATTGCTGGGCATTCTTGCCGGGACGGTGCAGGGCTACGAGGCAGCCCTCTACTACACGATCACGTATGTCATCATGTCGGTGGGGGCGTTCGGCATGATTATCCTTTTGTCGCGCAAGGGATTCGAAGCCGATTCGCTCGACGATTTCAAGGGCTTGAACGCGCGCAGTCCCTGGTTCGCGGCCATCATGCTGATGCTGATGTTCAGCATGGCGGGTATTCCCCCGTTCGTCGGCTTCTGGGCCAAGCTGGGGGTCATCCAGTCGGTGCTGGACGGTGGGCACCTGTGGCTCGCGATCGTTGCCGTCGTGTTGTCCGTGATCGGCGCCTACTACTATTTGCGCGTGATCAAGCTGATGTACTTTGACGAACCCGTCGAGTCGCAGCCGCTGCAGGGCGGCGGCACATTGAAGGTTACGCTCAGCCTGAATGGTCTCGCGGTGTTGGTGCTGGGGCTGTTCCCCGGGCTGCTGCTCGCAGTGTGTGCGCGGGTGCTGAGCTGAAGTGTTTACCAGACCGGAGGCGCGAGGTTAAGGTTCGATTCGGGAGACCGGCACTCGAAGCGTGCGAGTTGATCTGGATACGATCACCTTGTCTATCAAAGCGCGTTGCGAGATCCGGTTTTGCAGCCAGGCCGAGGCCTGCGCACAGCCTGAGGTATCCGGCGATGAGAAAATCGATTTTCCTGCTTGTTGCTTTGGCGCTAGCCGCCAGCGCCATACGAGCTGAGACAGCGGTGGAGAAGGGGGGCAGCAAGGACGTCGATCAGAAGGCCGAGACGGCCGCCGTGGAATCGAGCGCGGCGCCGAGCGAGGCGGAACCCGAGTACAAGCCGCCGAAGGGCTTCAAGAAAAAGACGACCAACGGAAAGACCGTGTATTGCCGTCCGCAGAAAGTGATTGGAACCCGATTCGCGAAGACCTTCTGCTACACGCAGATGCAACTCGAACAGCTTGAAGAGCAAAATGAGCTGGTGCGAAGAAATGTTGCAATTTCGCAGCAACAGGGGCCTGCACCGAACGGTGGCTGACCGATGCGCTGACCTCAATCGATCGTGAGCCACCGGCCAAAGACCTCACACGGATCAGCGGTGCAGATCGCTGCGATTGAAACGAGTCCGTTCGGGTATCGAAGGTGACGCGATCGGCAGGTTGACTGTCTCTCCTGGTCACTTCGCCAGCCTGATCTACATGAGCTATCGCCCGGTGATATTGCCGGCCTGCGGTTGATGGCGGATGCGGACGGCCCGTGCTCGCGGCATCGATCAAGTCGATCATCCATTGCATATCTGACAGGTTCCGTGCTGATGAGGCTTGTCTTCATCGGCTCGTTACGCGAACCTATGAACATTCAGGCCGAGACCGGTGCAAAACTGCAGGTTCTTTCTCATGCGCAACTCGTTTCTTCTTCTTTTTGTTTTGTCGCTCGCTCTGTCCAGTGCGCGAGCTGATACTGTCTCCGATAAGGCGGCCGGACAGGACAGTGACGGCAAGGCCGAGTCTGCTGCCGTCGAAACCACAGCCACGCTGCGAGATGCGAAACCGGAGTACAAGCCACCGAATGGCTACAGAAAGAAGACGCGCGACGGAGAGACAGTGTACTGCCGGGCGCAGAAAGTGACCGGAACACGGTTTGCGAAGACCTACTGCTATACCCGGATGCAACTTGAACAGCTCGAGACCCAGAACGAGTCGGTTCGTCGGGACGTTGGGCTTTCACAGCAAACGCAGGGATCCTGGGACCCGTTCGGCGGCTGACAAGCATGGTGGCCGATGGGGGCGAGCGGCATGGCAGGGGAAGCCATGTCGGACCGGGCTGGATCTCAGAGGATTGATAAAGGGCAATCTTGCCGGTATAGTAGGCGGCTCGATTGCGGGGTGGAGCAGTCTGGCAGCTCGTCGGGCTCATAACCCGAAGGTCGCAGGTTCAAATCCTGCCCCCGCTACCAAACGAAGAATGGGCCCCCTTGTGGGGCCCGTTTTCGTTTGGCGATGGTGAAGGTTTGAACCTGCGAAGCCGCGAAGCGGCGCAGGTTTGTACCGAGGCCGACGTAGTCGGCCGACAAACGTGAGCGGCCGCGAACGGTCAATCCTGCCCCCGCTACCAAACGAAGAATGGGCCCCCTTGTGGGGCCCGTTTTCGTTTGGCGATGGTGAAGGTTTGAACCTGCGAAGCCGCGAAGCGGCGCAGGTTTGTACCGAGGCCGACGTAGTCGGCCGACAAACGTGAGCTTCGGCGAACGGTCAATCCTGCCCCCGCTACCATAATTACCTGCTGTCGACCTTGCTCCGACAGCACGCAGAAGGGCTGCCTCCAGGCGGCCTGTCTGGTTGTACAGCTCAATCTGGTTATCAGATGGTACGACCTTTAGCGGCCCTGGAATCCGGCTAAGCTCCGGTCGCGCCCGGTCTGCGTCAGTCTTGTGCAGCGTTCTTGCCAGATCGCCCGCTGGTTTTTGATATCGGTCGGCAATTTGCGGGATCAACACTTCTGCGTTGGACGACGCACGGATCGGGGGTTCAGCCACATGGTGGGCTCGACACTGCCGGAGAACAAGCGAATGCAGGGTCTTGCGAAGTCCTTAGGCTTCGATATCGAGACCGACCCGGAAGACCCGCGGCAGGTGCGCGTGACGCTGTCGCTCTGACCGCGGCGGAGGGCAAATTCTTCAGCGCAGGATTGTAACCGCTAAATAGCAATAAATTATAATAACTTATCAATGGTTCTTCGAGTGACTTCTATGGTCTGTCCCTCTGCATACAGGCGGACCCCGAATCAAGGTCAGTCGCGTCATCGCTGGTCGCCGGCCAGCGAATAGAAGTCAACGCAAAGGGCGTATCGAGGCAGTCCGGTTTCGTACCTGCAGTGTTCGGTGAGGGCGTATCCTTTGTAGTTGTACCAGTACGCTTGAACTGAAGGATGAACGAGCGAGCGACACAGGCGTCCGCCGAATCCTGGTCCTGGCACATGCCAGACGCAGGGGACGTTCTGGCTCGACTCCAGTCAACCGATGCAGGGCTTACAAAGAACGAGGCTGCGGCCCGCCTGGAGGCCCAAGGACCGAACAGACTGCCCGAGCGTCCTCCCCTTACCTTCCGGCAGCTTTTTGTTCGGCAGTTCGCGAGTCCCCTTATCTACATTCTGGCGTTTGCCGCCGTCGTCGCGGCTGTGGCCGGCGAGTTCAAGGATGCGGGCTTCATCGTCGCGGTCCTGTTCATCAACGCACTGATAGGCAGCTACCAGGAGGCTCGTGCGGAAAAGAGCACGCGTGCTTTACAAAAGGTGCTCAAGACCCGGGCAAGCGTGCTTCGGGACGGCGAGGTCTATGAGATCGACGCTGAAGGACTCGTTACCGGTGACATTGTCTGGCTTGAATCGGGTGACCGGGTACCGGCCGATCTTCGTCTGCTCGGTGCAAAGGGGCTCGAGGTCGATGAATCCCTGCTGACCGGAGAATCGTTTGCAGTCGTAAAAGATCCGGGTTGGCTTGGAACCGACGACGCGCCGCTCGCAGACAGGCGCAACATGGCCTTCGCCGGATCGACCGTTGCGCGTGGACGCAGTCGTGGAGTGGTCGTGGCGACCGGGACGGCGAGCGCAATTGGTTCGCTGGCGGCCGACGTTCTTGGCGCTGACGAGGGCAAGCCGCCGCTGGTCGAGCGCATGGCTCGCTTCAGCCAACGGGTTGGCGTCGCAGTCATCTTGCTGGCCGCGGTGATTGCCGTGCTCGGCGTCACGCTGCAGGGCTATGGCTTGTACGACATGCTCCTGGTATCGATCGCTCTGGCGGTCTCGGCCATTCCGGAGGGACTGCCGATCGCGTTGACTGTCGCGCTCGCCGTGGGCAGTCAACGTATGGCCAAGCGCGGTGTCGTTATACGCCGACTGGCGGCCGTTGAAGGTCTCGGCAGCTGCTCACTCATCGCGAGTGACAAGACCGGCACGCTGACCTGCAATGAGCTCACAGTCAGAGAAGTGCGGCTGCTCGACGGTACGAAGTACGAAGTCAGCGGTGAGGGTTATGCGCCAGACGGACAGGTTCTTTGCATGGGCAACGAAATCGACCCGCTGGACCACGCCGCGCTGGGCGAGTTGATGCGGGCCTGCGCACTGTGCAACGAAGGCGACTTGCGCAGGGATGCCCAGGCCTGGTCATGGCGCGGCGACCCGACTGATATTGCGCTTCTGTCGCTTGCCCGAAAAATCGGTATCAAACGCGAAGTTGAAATACAGAATCATCCGGAACTGAACAGCATACCTTTCGAGCCTGAAAGGCGGTTTTCGTCAAGCTATCATCCGATCGCCGGCGCGAATCACGCGATCGTGAAAGGTGCCCCCGAAAGGGTCGCGGATATGGTCGGTGACCCTGCTGTCAGTCAGAAACTGATCGACGTAGCCCATCAGATGGCTTCGGAAGGCTATCGCGTGCTGGCATTCGCGGATGGGATCGCACCGTCCGAACTCAATGAGTTTGATGTTCCGTCGGAACCCACTGACGTTCGCTGTCTGGGGCTGGTCGGAATGATCGATCCGCTGCGGTCCGGTGTGCGCGAGGCGGTCCGGATCGCGCTGGACGCCGGCGTCGGCACAATAATGATCACAGGCGATCACCCGGTGACAGCGTTGGCAATTGCCCGCGATCTTGGCCTCGCCGATTCCACTGACCAGGTGATCAATGGCGCCGACTTACCGACAGCGGATGACGAAGTGGCGGTCCTGCTGAACACTGCAAAAGTCTTCGCACGGGTTTCACCACATCAAAAGCTGTCAATCGTGAGGGCGGCACGCGCGACGGGTCGCTACGTCGCCGTAACAGGAGATGGCGTGAATGATGCCCCTGCGCTGCGAGCGGCCAACATAGGCGTGGCGATGGGTAAAGCGGGTACGGACGTTGCGAGAGAGGCTGCGGATATCGTCATTACAGACGATCATTTCGCGACCATTACCCATGGCATTGAAGAAGGACGCATCGCGTACGACAACGTCCGAAAAGTAATTTTTCTGCTGGTCTCGACCGGACTTGCCGAGGTCGTACTGGTGGCGCTCGCAGTGAGCTTCGGATTGCCGCTGCCGCTGCTGCCTGCGCAGCTGCTTTGGCTCAACCTTGTCACCAACGGAATACAGGATGTTGCACTTGCATTCGAGCCGGGCGAAGAAGGGGTGCTCAAGCGACGGCCGCGACCGGCCAGCGAGTCCATTTTCAATCGCATAATGATCGAGCGGACCTTGCTCTCCGCACTGACCATGGGATCCGTCGGGTTCGTTGTCTTCCGGCACCTGCTCGACATTGGCTGGAGCGAGTACTCGGCCCGCAACGCCCTGTTGCTACTGATGGTGCTGTTTGAAAACGTCCACATCTTCAATTGCCGGTCAGAGACACAGTCGGCTTTTGCCATTTCTCCGCGAAAGAGCCCGATTCTCATGGCTGGCATGCTGAGCGCCTTCCTCATACACCTGTCGATGCTCTATATCCCGTGGGGGCAGGCGCTGCTCGGAACAGAGCCGGTGGACGCCATGACCATGCTTTACCTGTTCTTGATTGCGCTTTTGATCCTCGTCGTCATGGAAGCTCACAAGTTGTTCCTGAAGTGGCTGGCCAGTCATCAGCGGGGCACCCTGCTCTCGCAGAGCTGAATGAGGCGATATCCGTGACGTCCAGACTCGTGAAGTGGGCGGTTATCGTTGCCGTGAGCGCGGCGGTGCTTGGCGCAACCTACCGAGCGGGTGAGCACTACGCTGCCCGAGACTGGCTTCCCTGGTTCCAGGCGCAAAAGGGCCAACTGGTTCGGGTCGCTGAACTTGAACACGTCGAACTGCACGGCTCGACGCTGCGCAGGCTCCGGCTGACGAATGACCGCGGGCTCGCCGTTACGATCCAGGTCAGGGAACCCCGCGCGGACGGACGCCCCCACCCGGCGCTGCTCACCCTCGGAGGTGTCAAGAGCGGTGGCCGGGTCAGCGAGCAACTGCCGTCGACGGGACACTTCGTCGTGGTTTCGATCGACTACCCGTACGAGGGCAAGCGGCGAGACCTGTCAGTCTGGGAGGCATTCACAACGTGGCCCGCCATGCGTCGTGGTCTGCTCGACACGGTGCCGGCTACGATGATGGCAGTGGACTACCTGCACACGCGTAAGGATATCGATCGGCAACGCATCATACTGGCCGGTGGCAGCCTGGGAGCCCTGATTGCGCCGGCCGCGGCGGCGGCGGAGCCGCGCATCGCGGCGTTGGCCGTGTTGTTTGGAGCCGGTGCGCTCGAGCCTCTGATCGCGGCCAATCTCGAGTTGCCGGCCCCGGTCGAAAAGCCCGTCGCATGGGTCGCTAACCTCGTGGTTTCGCCGCTCGAACCGTTGAAGTACATCGGCCGCGTCGCTCCGCGCCCGACCCTGCTGATCAACGGTACCGGTGATTCGCGGATGCCGGAGGCACTCGGCCGCCGTTTGCAGGCGCAGGCAGGCGAGCCCAGAACGACTCTGTGGTTCGACATCGGGCATGCGTCAATCCGGTCGGCAGAGTTCGCTCAACTGGTGATCGATGCGTTCGCTGCCTGGCTCGTCGAGAATGGTCTGGCGTCGGATCGGGAGGCCCGGATGCTTCGGGTGCGTGACGACAGGTTGCGGCAACCGGAAGCGGAGAATTGACGAGCATCGCAAACGCAGCGAGCATTCGTGCCATGCCTCGAAAGCCAAAACGGCCCCGATCATGATCGGCTCGACAGTATCGTCGCAGAGGCCCGGCGCGCGAGGATCGCGAACAGGGTTATCGTAGCCGGGCGTTGAAGTTGTATCCGTGGATTTTCGGGCGCTGCGCGGAGAGCGTTCTGGCGCCGCTGTTCAAGCAGTTAACCGAGGCGGCACAGCAAGGTGAGCTCGATTCGCACTTAGCGCAGGACGTGGCCGGCAACCGCCGCAATGGCAAGTCGAAAAAGATCGTGAGAGGCACCAGCGGTGCCTTCGAACTCGAGACGCCACGGGATCGCGCCGGTACGTTTGAACCAAGGTGGTGAGGAAGCACGAGCGCACCGTCGCCGTCGAGATCGAGGCAAAAATCCTGTCGATGTACCGGCCCGGCAGGAGCTATTCGGACATCGCCGGCCACGTCCAGGAGCTGTACGGCATCAGCGTGCCCACAGCATTGTGATGATTCTTTCTTTCCCCAACGGTATCCCTGCTGCGGGCCCGTCGGTCGATACTCACATAAAAATCGTGACCAGCAGTTCACCTTCGCGTCAGTCGCCCAGGTCGAGCGTATCAACCATATCGAACGGCTTGAAACCCTGGCGCAGCGAGTGACAGATCGTTGCGCCGGTTGCGATCTGGCCCGCGATCTGGCCCGCGATCTGTCGCCACTGTCGAATGACTGTGCGCATAGGTGAGATCGTCTACGGCCGCCGCGCTGTCAAAGTGCTACAGGTACACGGGAAAGCCCCCAAAAAGGGTGAAATGCAGGGGGAGGCATCTGGGGCTTCTCTTAGCCCGGTAAACGTCTGACATCACCAGAATTGCGCCATTTTGGTGGCACAACGAGGCCTGTAGGGGCAAATGGATCCACTGTAGAGAATTTTTTAAAAAATTTTGGCGGTGCGTGTGGCGGTCTACGCATATAGGCGCCCCCGAATTCAATGAAGGGGCGGTATCTGATCATTCGGCAGACCCAGGCTACGTTGCGCTGCACTCAGCGCTTGCGGCGTTTTAGGCGGGGCAGGGTGGCAAATAATTGCCATATCGGGCCCCCGCTTCCGCGATGTCCGACTCGGTGTCGGTCAACTTCTGGGCCAGCGCGAGCCCGAACCCAGCAATCATGCCGCAGCCCGCTTCCGCGGGCCGCGCTGCCATACCTGAAGGCGGGCCCATGGTCGGTTCGCGTTCAGCGCCGGCCCTGGCGATAATTCGTCGGCGTTGTCGAGGTCCAGCGACGAAATGCCTGATTGAAACAGCTCTGGCTGGAATAGCCGAGCGCCATGGCCGCCTGGAGGAACGGCAGCCGATTCCGCTTGACGAGATCCATGGCGCGCTCCCGGCGCACGGCGTCCAGCAGGTTGGCAAATGTCACGCCGCGCTCTTCCAGACGGCGTTGCAGCGTACGGGGATGCAGGTGCAGACACTTCGCGACCGCGTCCCGCGAGCAGCGGCCCGTGGCCAGCAGCGCGCCGATGAACTGACGCGTTGACTCGACGACGTCGACCTCGATCTGCTCCCGCGCCCGTTCAAGGTAGGCATTGACGATCGGCGCGTAGGTCGGGTCACGCACTGCGGTGCGCAGCTCGAGCCACCTTGCATCGAAACGCAGCGCATTCCTTTCTGCGCTGTATTGGATCGGACAGCCGAAGTGGCGCCGCGCCATGCGATTGGTCGGCGGCGCGTCGTGCTGGAACGTGACACGAGCGAATCGGGGGCGCGCCTCTCCGATCAACATCGCCACGCAATTGCCCATCGACGCGAGTGCCATTTCGACGATCTGTCGTCCTGCGGCGGTGTGCGGCTTTGGAGCATACGCAAGTGCAGCGTCAGGTCGACGCGCGCCGGCTCTCGAGGTCACAGCAGGCAGACGCAGTTCCAGGGTGGAACCACTGGTATGGGTTGCCATGTTGGCTTCGATTGCCCTAAGTGCCTCACCCACTGTGTCGGTCAGGCGGGCCACCAGGCCGATGGGTCCAAGGACGTTCAGGTTCTGGATCATACCCAGCCGCAGCCCGAATTCCGGGCAGTGCCAGCTCAACGCGCAGTCTTCCAGAAGCTCGGACCATTCTGCGTAGGGCACGCGGGCCTCCGGGTCGGCCAGTTGCTCGAGTGTCAGCCCGTGGCGGCGCAACATCGGCCCCAGGGGCTGGCGCAGCTCGCGCGCCAGCACGTCCAGCCCGCTCAGTGAGCCGGCGCGGGTGAAATGGCGAACCCCCGGGTTACGTCGCATGTCTTCGATTCTAAAGCCGTGGGCCGCGATCGGCGCAATATTGACTGCTGCTGACCCAGGAGGAGACCGAAATGACGACGCCTTCCGACCAGACGGCCATCGCCAGGCTGCACGAGACCTTGGACCTGCAGCGGCGTGCCTACCTGAAGGAACCCGACCCGAGCCTCGCCACCCGGCTGGAACTGCTGGGACGCATCCCCGGAATGATGATGGCCAACGCCAGGCGCATCGCGGCAGCCCTGAACGACGACTATGGCTATCACAACGAACTCACGGCCTACCTGTTCGACGTCCTCAACGTTGCCGAGCGTGCCCAATACGCCGCCGCGCACCTCGAGCAGTGGATGCAGCGCGATGAGCGCGAGCTCGAGCCGCAGTTGTACGGCAGCTCAAAGGCGTACATCGAGTTCCAGCCCAAAGGCGTGATCGGCAACATGCCGGCCTGGAACTTCCCGGTCGACCTCTCGGTCGGGCCACTGGTCGAGATGCTGGCCGCCGGCAATCGGGTGATCATCAAGCCGTCGGAGCAGACACCGGCCGTCGGCCTATTGCTGGCCGAAATGCTGGGTGACACCTTTGGCCGCGAGCAGGTCTCGGTGGTCAATGGCGGACTCGACCTCGCGCGCCATTTCAGCACCTTGAAGTGGGACCACCTGCTCTATACGGGTAACACTGCGGTCGGCAAAGAGATTATGCAGAACGCGGCGCGAAACCTGGTGCCGGTGACGCTGGAGCTCGGCGGCCGCAATCCGACCGTGTTCACCGAGGATGCGGTCACGCGCGATAACGTCCGCCTCATGCTCGGTTCCAAGCTGACCAAGAACGGCCAGCTGTGCATCGCGGTCAACCACGTGCTCGTTCCAGACTCGGCACTCGACAGATTCGTAGGCCTGGTGCGGGAGGTGATCGAGTCTTTAGTGGGCGACTACACGACGAGTCAGCAGGTGGGTTGCTCGGTGATCAACGCCAGGCAGATGGACCGGCTGCAGCGGTACCTGGATGACGCACGTGAACGAGACCGGAGAGGCGTGATCGAGATCGGTTCACCCGCCACGGCGGCGAATCCGCGTCGCACACCGGTGACCCTGGTCATCAATCCCGCGCCCGAGGCACTGGTGTGCCAGCATGAGATATTCGGGCCGATTCTGCCAGTACACACCTACCGGCAGTTCGACGAGGTCATCGAGCACATCCAGGCCGGCGAGCGTCCGCTCGGCATCTACATCTTCTCGAACCAGCCCGCGCTGGTGGAACGTCTGCGCCGCAGCACGTCGTCGGGCGGCTTCTGTGTCAACGCGGCGTCGATGCAGGGTGCGCAGGCGAATCTCGGCTTCGGCGGCGTCGGCAACAGCGGCATGGGGCGGCACCACGGCTTCGAAGGATTCCGCGAGTTTTCCAATCCGCGCGGCGTGGTTGAGGTGGCGGCCGATGCACGCATTGAACCTCTGATGTCACCGCACGGCGAGACGGCCCGCCAGTTCATCAGGCATGTCACCGGCGGCGCGCTCGGTTGACGCCAGTTTGATTAACACACCATCCGGCCGAGGGAGGCGCTGATGTTGAACCATGCCCTGGAACGATGGCGGGCGCACGAGAAATCCATCGGCGCCTGGCTGACCATGTCCGACCTGTACAGCGCCGAGATCCTCGCTCAACTCGGCTTTGACTGGGTGTGCTTCGATCTGCAGCACGGCCTGATGGACTATTCGCACCTGACGCGCCTGCTGCCCGCCATCGCGCAGGCACGCGTCACGCCGCTCGTGCGGGTCGCAGCGAACCAGCCCGACCAGGTCGGCAAGGCACTCGATGCCGGGGCGCAAGGTGTGATCGTGCCACTGGTGAACACGGTCGAGGATGCGCGCAAGGCCGTCGCCGCCTGCCGCTATCCACCGGCGGGCGCGCGATCCTGCGGCCCGATTCGCGCGGCAATGCATGAGGGCCTCGCCTACCTGCAGACCGCGAACGAACAGGTGAGCTGCGTGGTGATGATCGAGACCGAGGAGGGACTGCGCAACGTCGAGGCGATCGCGGCCACCGACGGCGTCGACGGCCTGTTCGTCGGCCCCATGGATCTCTGCTATGGGCTCGGCCTGCCGCCGGGAAGCTTCGCCGATGCGCGCTTCCAGCAGGCCCTCGGCGCGATCCTGTCGGTCTGCACCAGACACGACCGCGCAGCCGGGATCTTCGGCTATACGCCGGAGATGGCCGCGCAGTCGTTGCAGGCGGGATTCGACTTCGCCTCGGCCGGCACGGACGGCAATTTCCTCCGCGCCGGCGCCGCGCAGGCCCTCGGCGTCGCGCGCGGACGCGGCACGGCGACGACCCCCGGCGCGCTGCCGGATTCGGGCTACTGAGAGGAGCAAGGCCTATGAGCGAGTTCGACTTCATCGTGGTCGGAGGAGGTCCCGGGGGCTGCGTCACCGCTTCACGCCTGACAGAGGACCCAGGCTGCAGCGTGGCGCTGCTCGAGGCCGGTCCCGACTGGCGCGGCTGGCTCGCCGACAACACCGCCCTCAGCATGCTGAAGCATGCTCCGCGCAAGTCGAGCAACAACTGGGGTTTCAACACATTGCCGGATCCCGGCCTGAACAACCGCAGCGACTTTCACTCGATTGGACGTGGCCTGGGCGGCGGCACATCGTTCAATGCGCTGGTCTACATGCGCGGCCACCGTGGCGATTATGACGAGTGGGCGGCCCTGGGCAACCCCGGCTGGAGCTACGCCGACGTCCTGCCGTATTTCAAGAAACTGGAGAACAACCAGACTTTCCGCGACGAATACCACGGCAACGATGGCCCGATGTGGGTCGAGGACCTGCGCACCGACAACCCTTACCACGACATCGTCAAACAGGCGTGTCGCGAGGCCGGCGAGCCCATCATTGAGGACTTCAATGGAGCGACCCAGGCGGGCTGCGGCTCGGTCCAGGCGACGATGAAGAACGGCGAACGCTGGCACACCGGAAAGGCCTACATCCACCCCTACCTCGGCAAACGCCAGAACCTGCAGCTGATGTGCGAAACGCACTGCACGCGGGTGCTGTTCGAAGGCCGGCGTGCGGTGGGCGTCGAAGTCATCCAGGGTGGCCAACACCGGGCGCTGCGGGCCCGACGGGAGGTCATCGTCTGCGGCGGCGGCATCCTCTCGGCGAAGCTGCTGCTGCTCTCAGGTGTGGGCCCGGGCGCCGAGCTGCAGGCCATGGGAATTCCCGTGGTGCACGAATCACCGGCCGTGGGCCGGTACCTGCATGACCATCCCGCCGTCACGCTGGCCTACCATATCCCCGGCGATCCCAACCTGATGGGAATATCACCGACCGGGGCGCTGGCCCTGCTGCGGGCCATCCGGCGATGGCGGAAGGAACGCCGCGGCATGGGCGCCACGAACTTCGGCGAACTTTCCGGCTATTTCTGTCTGCGACCGGACTCGCCGCGCCCTGAAGTCCAATGTCAGTTCGTAATTGGCGTGGCCCTCGATCATGGCCGCGACGTCTATGCCCGGCACGGCATGTCGGTCGTCGCGATCCTGCTCAGGCCAGGGAGCAGGGGCAGCGTGAAGCTCGCCTCGACGGACCCGCTGGCCGATCCGCTGGTCGACTTTCGTTACTTCTCGCACCCGGACGACCTGCCGACGATGGTCGCGGGACTGCGGCGCGTCGCCGGCATCATGAAGACACCGACCATGAGCCGTCGCATCAGGCGCGACCTGCTCACCGAGCATTGCAGGACCGATGAGGACTGGGCGGAATTCGCCCGCAACCGCGCTGGGACCGTCTACCACCCGGTTGGCAGCTGCCGCATGGGCTCTGATCCATCCGACTCGGTGGTCGATGCCCGGCTGCGGGTGCACGGGCTGCAGGGCCTGCGCATCATCGACAGTTCCATCATGCCGTGTATCGTCGGTGGCAACACCATGGCGCCTGCCATCATGATTGCCGAGAAGGGGGTCGACATGCTCAGGCAGGACACCAGGGGGGCGGCCTGATGGGACGCACGTATAACTTCGTCCCGGCGACCAGCCTGGACTACCGACGCCTGGCCGAGAAGCGCCTGCCTCGCTTCCTGTTCGACTACATTGACGGAGGCGCCAATGACGAACTGACGCTGCAGCGCAACGTGGAGGATTTCCAGTCCATCCGTGTCCGCCAGCACGTGATGCGCGACGTCTCGGATATTGAAACGTCGACAACGCTGCTCGGCGAGACGGTCGCCATGCCCGTCGTGCTGGCGCCGGTTGGCATGGCGGGACTGTACAGTCGTCGGGGCGAATTGCAGGCGATGCGCGCGTCCGACGTGGCGGGCATACCGTTCACGCTTTCAACGCTGGGCATCTGCTCGCTGGAGGAACTCCGCGCGCAAGCGAAGAAACCATTCTGGTTCCAGCAATACATGATCCGTGACCGCAAGGCGGTCCGCCGAATACTCGAACGGGCAATGGAGAATGGCTGCACGACATTGCTCTTCACGGTCGACATGCCCGTCGCCGGCATGCGTTACCGCGACACGCGTAACGGCATGATCACTGAAGGCGTCAGCTCCAGGCTTGGCCGCGCGTGGCAACTCGGACAGCGGCCAGGATGGCTCTACGACGTCGGGTTGCGCGGCAAGCCGCACACCTTCGGGAGCATCTCGGATCAGGTCTCTGATCCGACGAACACGCGGGCGGTCAAAGCCTGGGTGGACAGCCAATACGACCCGGCCGTGACCTGGGCGGACATCGCCTGGCTGCGCGGACTCTGGCAAGGCAAGCTGGTCATCAAGGGAATACTCGAGGCTGACGATGCACGGGCGGCGCTCGATGCCGGTGCAGATGGCGTCGTGATCTCGAATCACGGGGGCCGCCAGCTCGACAGCGTCGCTTCGACGATTTCCAAGCTGCCGGCGGTGATCGAAGCCGTCGGGGGGCGCCTTGAGGTGTTCATGGATGGAGGTGTCCGCGGCGGCATGGACGTATTCAAGGCCGTCGCCCTGGGCGCCACGGGAGTGCTGATCGGCCGTCCGTGGGCCTGGGCGATCGCCGGTGGCGGTGAGGCGGGTCTCGTCGACCTGCTCGCGACATTCAGGCGGGAGCTGGCCGTCGCCATGGCGCTGACCGGGGCGAGGTCGATCAGCGAGGTTGACCGCGGCCTGATCGAATAGGACAAATGCTGCCCCCGCAAGCCGGCGCTTTCCGGCTGAGCGGCAGTGATCATTTCGGGAGGAGGAAGGCCAACATGAGATGCAAGAGACGAAAATGGTTCTACGTCGGCGCCAGCGCTTTCCTGCTTGCCGGCAGCCTGGTGGCGGCGGCCTGGGCGCCAGACGCCGACGCGCAGGAAAGCCCAGGTTCGGCCACGCCGAAGGTGGACTACTCGCCGTACCCCGCGCAGACATTCCCGAATCGCGTCTACTTCGGTGACACCCATCTGCACACCTCGTATTCCGCGGATGCAGGCATGGCTGGCGCCATTGTTGGACCCGAGGACGCGTATCGCTTTGCGCGGGGCGAGGAGGTCAAGTCCAACAGCGGGCAGCGTGTCAAGCTGCAGAAGCCGCTCGATTTCCTCGTGATCGCTGATCACGCTGAAAACCTTGGACTCGCGCCGATGATCGCGGAGTCGAACCCGGCGCTGCTGCGCTCGCCGTGGGGCAAGCAGGTGCACGACCTGGTTAAGACCGGCACGATCGAAGGCCAGAGCCAGGCCTTCGACATGTGGCTGGCGGCCATGCAGGCACTGGATGATCCCTTCAAGGGGCAGGAAGAAGAGATGGCCCGTCCTGCCTGGCAGTACATCACGGCGACGGCCGAGAAATACAACGAGCCTGGCCGCTTTACGGCCCTGGTCGGCTTCGAGTGGACGTCCGGGCCGGATGGCAACAACCTGCATCGCAACGTGGTCTTTCGCGACGGCAAGGACAAAGCCGACCAGATCATTCCCTTGTCCTACTACGACACCGGCGATCCGGAGGATCTGTGGGCGTGGATGGCGGCGTATGAGAAGAAGACCGGCGGCCGGATGCTCGCGATTCCGCACAACGGCAACCTGTCAAACGGCCTGATGTTTGACGACGTGACCTTGACGAGCCGCAAGCCGCTGGACCGCGACTATGCCGAGCGGCGCGCACGGTGGGAGCCGATCTACGAGACGACACAGCCCAAGGGCGACGGCGAAACGCACCCGGCCCTCTCTCCCAATGATGAGTTCGCGAACTTCGAGCGTTGGGACCGGGGAAGCTTCGGCCCGGAACTCAAGAGCCCCGACATGCTGCCGCGCGAATACACGCGTGAGGCGCTCAAGCGTGGCCTGGCCTATGAGGCGAAGCTCGGCGTCAATCCATTCAAGTTTGGCTTGATCGGCTCGACCGATTCACACACGGGCCTGGCTACGACCACGGAGGACAATTTCTTCGGCAAGGTCGCCGTACTCGAGCCGACGGCGGATCCGATCCGATTCGATGAGATCATCGTTGGCCGGACGCCAGAGGGGCGGGAGCGCAGGAACCAGCACCTGGCGCGCGAAACCAGCGCATCGGGTCTCGCTGCGGTGTGGGCGCGCGAGAACACGCGCGAGGCGCTCTGGGATGCGATGGCGCGCAAAGAGGTGTATGCGACCACGGGTACGCGACTCGTGGTGCGGGTGTTTGGCGGCTTCGACTTCACGGCCCAGGATCTCGAGCGGTCGGACTTTGCCGAACAAGGCTACAAACGCGGCGTGCCGATGGGTGGCGATCTCAAGAGCGCGTCCGCGGGCAAGGCGCCGGCATTGCTGGTTCGTGCCATGCGTGATGAGGACGGGGCCAACCTCGACCGCATCCAGGTAGTTAAAGGCTGGCTGGACGCCTCGGGCAGGACCCAGGAGAAAGTCTACGACGTGGCGTGGTCCGGCGACCGTAAACCCGGCGCAGACGGCAAGCTGCCAGCCGTCGGCAACACCGTGAACGTCCAGGAAGCCAGCTTCAGAAACTCGATCGGATCGCCGTATCTCACAGCGTACTGGAGGGATCCCGACTTTGATCCGAAGCGGCGCGCGTTCTACTACGTGCGGGTACTGGAGATCCCGACGCCGCGCTGGACGACCTATGACGCCAAGGTCTTCGGCGTGAAGCTGCCAGCCGACGTGCCGGCGAGCATCCAGGACCGCGCCTACACGTCGCCGATCTGGTACACGCCGTAGCAGCGTTGGCGCCAGCAGCGCAAAGAATACCCGGCGCGCATGATCCGTTTGTCCTGCAAGCCCACGCGTTGCGGCACGTTCGGATCACAGTGCGTCCCGGGTCATTCGAACGTAAATCACACACAGCCCCTGGGTTGTCGGTCCGCCGATGATTCGTAGCCAGGACAGAGGGTGGTCTCACGTGAGGTACATTCCTGAGAGAACTGCCGGCCCACCATCGCGGGTCAATTCCACTCTTTGTTGCGTTTTGTACGCCTGGCGGCGGCTGGACGGAACCGAAGAACATGGGCCCGGTGATCAACACCGAGGAGCTTGAGTTCTGCCCGACGGTTTCGCCCGATGGACGATGGCTCTCGTTCTCGCGACGCTACGACGAGCCCTGGCCTGCCAGGACCGACGCGGAGATCCACTGGATGGACGCGTCGATCATCGAGGAGCTGAGAGACGACTGACGACCCGACGACTGGCATCCCAGGTGATCAATGCCGCTCCATCAGGTCGACAACGTTGAGCGCGGCCCGTTGCGGGGTGGAAGTTCGGGGTAGGCTCGACGGGGCCGCCGAGGTGTACAACCTCAATCCGCGAAACGTAGCGCGGCGCTCGCCATCCAGGCGCTTGCGAAAATCCTGGCCTTATACGTATCGAGCGCGAGATAAAGTGATGATCGGACGATCGGCCTATTCGTGCGCGATCGGTTTGTCCGTGAACAGGTAATCCTTCAGCTCCTTGTCGAAACGCGGGTCTTTGCGCCGGATCCACTCGAGGACCATGGCGGCATGTTCCTTCTCCTCGTCCCGGTTGTGGGCGAGGATGGCTTTGAGCGCCTTGTCCTTGCAGGCGTCAACTCGCTGGTTGTACCAGTCGACCGCTTCAAGTTCCTCCATGAGCGAGATGATGGCTCGATGCATGTCACGAGTCTCGCCGGAGAGCTCTTCGACCGGTTCGTGGTAACCCTCATTTGCCATTGCTATTCCCTCTTTCTCAGAAGCTACAAACGCTGGATCGTCAATGATGGACGCTGTACTGATAAATCGCCACCGAGTCCGCGTCTGTTGTCCGATCGCGGCGGGTCAGCGTAACGGTGCCAGTCGGCTGGTCACAGCTAATGAAGCAGCACTCACTCGCCTCCCGCGGCCGGTGGATCCTCCGCCACGGGTTTCGTCAGCGCGCAGCCGGATGAAGCACCGCATCGGTTTGAGCGCGCCGCGCGATCGAATTCGTCAGCACGGCCTTCAGCGGCCCGGTTCACGGGCGCCGCTAAAAGTCAGAGACCGACAATCGCCTCATCAGCGCCATCCGCTTGTCGTGATGCTCCTCCATCCCTCCCAGAATGTTCGCGAGGAATTACACGGTATTCACGATCTGCGTCCCGTTCGGTGCTAAGGGCAGGGGCCTGTCACTTTCCGACTGCGACCGAACGCCCAGTGGCGACTCGCGAGATAAGTCAGTCCGGCAACGAAAAGCACCACGACTGGCAGCGTAACCTCGGCCGGCAGCCAGCGCAGCAGCACCAGCAGCAGTGTCTGATTGAGGGCAAACCCGGCAAGGGCCACGAGGGCGAAGCGTCTGAGCGTCTGGCGGATGCGTTGGCCGTGGCGACGGAAGCTGAAGTAATGATGGCCGAGAAAACTGAACAGGAAGGCCAGCATGAATGCGAGCAGGTTGGCCATTGGCGCCGCGGTGCCGGAGCGGATCAGCCACGTGCCCACGAGGATGTGCAGCAGCGTCGCGCCGATTCCCACCGCCGCAAATCGGGCCGGTTGCCCGATCGACATGTTCAGGGTGTCTCCTCGGGTGCCGGGAACTCCTCGGCGACCAGGAAGCCGGGGCGTCGCTTCACTTCGGTGAAGACACGACCGAGGTACTCGCCGAGCACACCGATGGAGATGAGCTGCACGCCGCCGAGAAAGAAGACCGCAACGGCCAGCGTCGCCCAGCCGGGCACATCGATGCCCCAGATCAGCGTTCGCAGCGCGATCCAGCCACCATAGAGAATCGACAACGCGGCCAGCGCGAAGCCGATCCCGGTCCAGACCCGCAGCGGCCAGTCCGAAAATGACATCAACCCGGTCTTGGCCAGCGCCGTGAGGCCGCGGGCGCCAAACTTCGATTCGCCGCTCTGTCGAGGGGCCATCTCGATCGGCATTGCGATCGAGCGGAACCCGACCCAGCTGAACAGGCCTTTCATGAAGCGGTTGCTCTCCGGCAGCGCGCAGATGGCATCGACGACCTTTCGGTCCATCAGGCGGAAATCCCTGGCGTCGGGAGGAATCGCCACGCTGCTGCCGCGCCCGAGCAACCAGTAGAAAGCCCGGGTGGCGAGCCTTTTTGGCAGCGACTCGTCCTCGCGGTGAGCGCGCACGGCGTAGATCATCTCGTAGCCCTGACTTCGCCGGGCCAGCATCGCTTCAAGATAGTGCAGCGGCTCCTGAAGGTCGGCATCGAGTATCACGACGGCTTCCCCGCGCGCGCGTTTAAGCCCGGCCATCATCGCCTGTTCTTTGCCGAAATTGCGCGACAGACGGACGAGCCGGACCGGGTAGCGCGGTATCATTGCTTTTACCCTGAGCTCGGTTGCGTCGGTACTGCCGTCATCGACGACAAGGATTTCATGACGCTGATCGAGGCGAGTCGCTTCCTCGGATACGCGACGTATCGTATCGCCGATACTGGCCTCTTCGTTGAAGGCGGGTATGACGAAAGACAGGTCCAGCTTCGCACGCTCGAGTTGGCTGGCAACGACGCGCATTGGATGCACGGTGGCCAGCTCGCTGGTCGCAACGGGATAAGTGTTTATCAAGAGTTCTCAGCAGGGACGTTGTTGCCGATAAATAGCGTGTGCTGGCCGATCGAGCCGATCTCGACGAACCTGCGGCGCAGTTCCGCCGGCAGTTTCGCGAATTTCTTCTTGCGTGCCACGAGGCAGATGCGCTTGCCGTTCGCTGGCAGGTCGCGCAGCTGAGCCGCATTGCCAAGCGTCCGGGCCTGGCCGTGACTGTAGAAATCCGCGGAGTAAATATGCTCTTTCCAGTAATAGAGATCGGCGCCCGGTGCCAGCTGCTCGGCTTCCTGGACCAGGCTTTTCTGTGAGCGTATCGCGGCCCGCTCCGGCGCGATGGCCAGCGTGCCGATCAGCACCATGAACCCGAGCAAGCTGGCGCCTGCGGCGACGATGAACGGGCGGCGGGTCCCGTCCGTTCGGCCCCCGTCCCACACGTCCGTCCAGAGCTGGACGAGCAGAACGGCAGCCGCAGGCGTGCCTGGCAGTACGTAGGCCGGGAGAATGTTGGCGGCCATCGTGAAGAACACCAGCGGGGCCAGCATCCAGAGCAGCAGGTAAGCACGAAGGCCCGATGAATCGTTCCTGAACGCAGCGTGCACGGCGCGCGGCCGGGCGATCAATGCAAGCGCAAACAGGCTCCAGGGCAGGCAGGCCAGCAGCGCGTAGAGCCAGATGCTGCCCTTCGGTGCGGAGTGGCCCCATCCGTAAAGATCTCCGCTCCAGCCACTTTGAACGAAGCGCTGGAAGTGCTCGCCGACAATGAAGTAGTGCAGGAATCCGGGGGTCTTGTGCTCGGCTGCCGCGTACCAGGGTCCGGCGATCGCCAGGACCAGCGCAGCGCCGCCAACCCATGGCAGGTGCCGAAGCGTGCTCCAGCGCCGTCCAAGAATCACCCAGAGGCCGATCGGCATTCCCGTCAGGACGACCGCAATCGGCCCTTTCGCGAGCAGACCGATGCCGAGCCCGACAAAGAACAGGTATCCCGAGGCCCTGTCGCCAGTGACACTCGCGCGCCAGAAGGCGATCATGCTGAGCGTGGTGCCGAAGGTCATGACCATGTCGGTCATCACGAACGCAGAGGCTCCGAAGAACAGGGCGGAACTGGCGAGCACCACGAGGACATTCAGCGCGAAAGCTCGGCCGCGCAATTCGGCACACCAGCGATACAGCAGCCAGAGCAGGGCACAGGCAGCGAGGAAAATCCCGATCCGGGTCCCGAACTCGTTAACGCCGAAGATGCCCATGCCCGCCGCGGACAGCCAGGTATGCAGGGGTGGTTTCCCCCAGAAGGGCACGCCGTAGGCGATTTGCGGTGTGATCCAGTCGCCGGTCTCGAGCATCTTGCGGGCGATCTCGGCGTATCGGGCTTCGGTGGGATCCGTCAACGGAACGACCAGCATCGCCAGGAGCCGGGCGATAAAAAGGCCGCCAAGCACGAGGAGCAACGACCCCTCGGCGCTGCGCCAGCGACCGAGCACCCGTTCTGAGAGACCGCCTGCCGGCTGCTGAGCGCCTGGAACAGCGCTCAGCGGCTCGGCTTTAGGGGCGTCAATCGTCCTGGCCGGGGTACTCATGGCGGCCATCCACCTGACTTGCCCGACAGGGGTGACGCAATAGCCCGCCGGCGGCAGGCACTGCGTGTTTGCCAGCCGCCGATCGCTGGAGTCTCAAGCCCCCGTGGGAATCCGTCTGCCATTTACGCCAGAACTCCAATAGCGCGTCGCATTCGAGCCTGCGACGGGCATTTGCGGGTCTGAAAAAGGGTTAGACGTATCGATAGGCGAAAATCAATCGCTGCGTGGCCGGATCAGGTGGCCGGTGTGGCGGATCGCCGTACCCAGTCGCTTCTGTATAGGATGGGCGCTTGCGAGGGTCGGCCGAATGGGTAGAAACCTACAGTCTGACTCACGCCCGGCAGGCGGCCGTTCAGCCGCCAATGGCGGGGTCCTCAGGACCCGCGGCGAAGACCTTCCGGAGCGTCGCGGGGCGCGTCATCCGACGGGCAACCGGGGGGGCAAGCGGGGCGGCTGTCCGTGCAGGAGTCCGTGAGCGGGCCCCTAACGAGCGTTCCCGGCCATTCGCATGAGGCCGCGGCCCGCGGCCGGCGTCGACTGGCCGGTCAGTTCAGCGCACCGAACTGCCCTCAGAGGCCAGCGATCGCCGCGCCTGCCGGAAAACCGACCAGTCGCTGGGCCTGCTCATCCCAGAGCTTCAGGCGCGCGCAGCGCAGGCTGCTCCAAAGGGTCAGCCGCGGGGCTGTCTGAAGCAGTGGGCTCGATTCAAAACACTCGCGCAGACGGTAATTGGGTATGCCGGGCGCAAGGTGGTGAATGTGGTGATAACCAATGTTGGCTGTAAACCAATGCAGCACGCGCGGCAGGTCGTAAAAGGAACTGCCCGCCATCGCCGCTGACTCGGCGGACCAGTGGTCCTGAGGTTGCCAGTACGTGCCTTCAAACTGGTGCTGGACGTAAAACAGCCAGACACCGGCGGCACCCGCGAGCAACATCAGTGGCACCTGCACGATCAGCATCGACTGCCAGCCAAAAATCAGCAGCAGAGAAATACCGGCGAACAGCAAGGCGATGTCGTTCCACAAAACGCTGGCCCATTCCCTGGACTCGCGTAAAGGCAGGTCAAACGGAAATCGGTGCTTGATGAGTAACTGGTAGATGGGTCCGACACCCAGCAATACCGGCATGCTTCGGTAAACCCGGTAGGCGAGCCGCTGCCAGCGGCCGCGGGCCAGGTATTCCGCCAGGGTCAACGTGGTGATGTCACCCAGTCCGCGCCGATCGAGGTTGCCCGATGTCCGGTGGTGTATCGCGTGTGTCTTCTTCCAGTACGCGTACGGGAATAACGTCACCATCCCAAGCAGTGCGCCAACCCGATCATTCATTCGCTGGCTCTCGAAAAAGGAACCGTGCCCGCAGTCGTGCTGAATGACAAAGAGGCGCACGTAAAGCCCGGCGGTCGGCAGCAGCAGCAGCAGCGACCAGCCTCCGCCAGGCTCGAGCAAAAGCACCATCGTTAGCCACGACAGAACGAAAGGCACGACCGTGTTGCACAATTGCCAGAGCGCCTTTGTGTTGTCTGCTCGGGCAAACGGCCCGACGAGCCTTCTCAGGGCCACCCGCGAGACGGGTTCCATCGTTTGTGTCACAGGCGATTCCCAGTGCTGCAATAAATCGCGCGGAGGCCCTCCACCATACACGGACTGGCATACGGTTCGCATCCGGAAGGGCGAATTGGTGCCGCGGACCTGTATTCAGCCGGGCTCAGGCGACGACCTGGTCCAGGGTCGGGTAGTCGGTGTAACCCTCAGCCCCACCACCGTAGAACGTGCGGCGGTCATAGGGATTGAGTGGCGCGTCAATCAGCAGGCGTTCAGGCAGGTCAGGGTTGGCGATCATGTGTCGGCCGAATGCAACGGCATCGACGTTTCCATCGCTGAGCGCTGCCAGCGCGTCCGCCCGGTCGTAGCCACCTGCCGAAAGCAGCGGTCCGTGGAAAAAGGGCCGGAATACCTGACGGGTCAGCGGCGCGTCGATGTGTTCATCCCGCGCACCGGGACTACCGGTGCGCGGTTCGACCAGATGCAGGTAGGCTATCGAGCGCGTATCGAGTTCGCCGATGACGTGCCGGAAAAGTGCAATCGGGTCGCTGTCGGCCATGCCGTTGAGCGTTCCGTACGGTGACAGCCGCACGCCGACCCGATCGTTGCCCCAGACCCCGATCGCGGCGTCGACGAACTCAAGCAGCAGTCGGGCGCGATTTGTAATCGGGCCGCCGTAGGCGTCTTCACGCCGATTGCTGCCGTCCTGAAGAAACTGGTCTGGCAGGTATCCATTGGCGCCGTGGACTTCCACACCATCGAAACCGGCCAGCTTTGCATTGCGCGCAGCCTGCGCATAGTCAGCGACGAGTTGTGGAATTTCCTCGATGGGCAAAGCGCGGGGTACCGGGAACGGCTCGGATTTCCAGTCTGCGGTCATCCCCATTCCTTCGGCGGCGATCGCCGAAGGGGCGATCGGTAATCCCTGCCCGGGTTGCAGCGATGAGTTCGAAATTCGCCCAACGTGCCACAATTGCAGGACTATCTTGCCGCCGGCCTGGTGCACGGCCTCCGTGATCTCACTCCACGCGCGGACCTGCTCGGGTAGCCAGATGCCGGGCGAACAGGGATAACCCACACCGTCGGGACGAATCACCGTGGCCTCCGAAATGATCAGGCCGGCCGAAGCGCGCTGGGCGTAGTAGCTCGCTGCCAACGCTCCGGGTACGCCTTTGGGGCTGTTGCGCAACCGGGTCAGTGGTGCCATCACGACCGGGTTGGCCAGTTCAATTGCACCGAAACGCACCGGCTTCGCGAATACAGACGAATCCATGATCAGGTCCTTATTGTGACTGGGTTTGCGCGGCCGATGGGTCGCTGCGGTGAGCATGCGATGGGCCGTGCAAAAGGAGCCGATCTGTCCCGGCCGGATCGGCGCGTCGATTGTACAGTTCGCGGCGGCGCTGGCATCAGGTGTTTTGCCCGCGAGACGCCAGGAACTTGTCGAGGTGACTGGCGAAGGCCTTGCGATCGCCCTGGCTCAGGGATGGGGGACCGCCGGTGTTGATCCCGCTCGCCCGCATGGTGTCCATAAAATCCCGCATGTTCAGCACCGATCGTATCGTGTCAGGCGAATAGCGTTCACCGCGTGGACTCAGTGCGTGGCCGCCCTTGTCGAGGACTTCGGCTGCAAGCGGGATGTCACTGGTGATTACGAGGTCACCGGCATCGAGTCGCCTGACGATTTCGTTGTCGGCCACGTCGAAACCCGATGCCACCTGAAGCATCTTTATGTGCGGGGAGGGATTTATTCGTATCGGCTGATTGGCCACCAGGATCACGGTCACGCCGGTGCGCTCGGCCGCCCTGAAAAGGATTTCCTTGATCACGACCGGACATGCATCGGCGTCGACCCATATTTTCATGGCAGACCTCATAGAATTCGCAGCAGGATAGCGGCCGGATGCACTGACTCAAGCGCCGTCAGCGCCATCGCGGTGGGCGACCGCGGCGCCGAGTCACTGGACATCACGATCCGGATCTCATAGCGTCTTCCCTGTTGTACGGCTCAGGGCAGCACCATGACCAGGCATCGAAGTGGATTTACCAGGATGACCGGCGTGTTCGCGACACTGCTCGGGATCTTACTGGGGCCCGCCGCGCTCGCCCAGCTTTACTCGGTCACGGTCAACCCGACCCTGCATGATCTGGCCATCAAGATCGAGCCTCAGGCGAATGACGGCGTTCTCGTCGTCAATGTGAGTAACGAGACGGACCTCAAAGTGCGCTGTGACTTTGAATACCAGGCCGATCCGCAGTTGCCGACCCGCAGCACCATCTTTGTGAAGCCGCACAAGCGCGCGACGAGCGTTCTGCGGGCGACGCGGCAGTGGCAGGCGGTCACGGTGAACGTGGAATGCGTCGAAGCGAAGAAGTGAACCGGCCGGCGACCTGATCCCGGCTGGGCTGTTTCGCCGGGGCTTCACCCGCGCGGTGCCGATGTTGTGATATATCCGGGACGTACCTGCGCCGGTGAGGTACTGTCGATGCCGCCTCGGGTCCAGGGGGTCTCCGAGAAACTGCCGGCGATCGAGGTCTCAACGCTCAGAAACCGGGAGCAGGTCCGTCGGCAACCAACCGGACCCGCGCGCGTGGCTGCGAGCGATTCAGAATGATCCGACAGCTGTCATCGATACACTGGGCAAGTGAAGAACGAGGCGCCGCAAATGGCCACTTTGAATCGCCAGCAACTCTCGGACCTGCGCGGCGCAGCGCGCCTGGTCATTGATGCAACCGTCGGCATCACTGACGTCGTCGAGAGAATGCATCACACGATCCAGTTGGGACACGGGCCGCTCGGTGCCTCGCGCGCCGGTAACACGGGCGGTTTGACCGGATTTGTTTATCGGACCGTTCGTGGCACCACGCGTCTCGTGGGGTGGGGCCTTGATGCTGGCATGGCGCCGGTCGCCGCATTTCTGCCTGCGACGGCGCCCTCGCCGCAACGCGACGCTTTTGTTTCGGTGGTGAACGGCATATACGGCGATCATCTCGAACGGACTGGAAATCCGCTCGCGATCCGGATGGGTCTGCGATACAGGGGCCGGCCGATCGAAGCCGGTGAGCCAGGCGCTTCGACGGACGTTGCCGGCCAGTTACCTGGCAAACGAAAAGTCATGATCTTCATCCATGGCCTGTGCCTGAACGAAGGACACTGGACTCGTGCAGGTGTCAATCGATCCGAGGCGCTGGCCGCCGGGCTGGGCCATGCGCCGCTTTACCTGCGCTACAACACCGGAATGCCGATCGCGAGTAACGGGCGCGAACTGGCAGGCCTGCTGGAGGATCTGCTCGGTCGGTGGCCCCGAAACCCGGAGGAAATCACGATCGTCGGCCACAGCATGGGTGGCCTGATCGCAAGAAGTGCGGTCCACCAGGCGCGTGCCGCTGGATATGAGTGGCCTCGGCGGCTTCGCAAGTTGTTCTTCATCGGCACACCCCATCACGGTGCACCGCTCGAGCGCGGTGGCGGTGTGCTTGATTACACGATGGAACTGAGCCCCTATGTCGCGCCTTTCGCACGGATCGGCAAGGCCCGCAGCGCGGGCATCATGGACTTGCGTCATGGCAGCATCACCGGGGTCGACCGCGAATTCGTACCGTTGCCTGCTGGTGTCAGCTGCTATGCGCTTGCGGCGACGCTGGGCAGAAAACCGGGTCGTCTCAGTGACAGGCTGACCGGCGACGGTCTGGTGCCTGTCGACAGCGCACTGGGACGGAGCAAACACCCGACCCGAACGCTGGAGTTTGCTGACGACCGCCAGTGGATCGGTTACGAGATCGGGCACACGGAGTTGCTCGGGCACCCGGAAGTCTATTCGCAGCTGCATCGCTGGTTGAAACATTAGGACTCCAGGCGAGCCGTTCGACGCACGAACCGGCTTACGTTGACGGCCGCTCTTGAACTGCGTGTTAAGTCCCGCGCCTGCTCATCGGTTGACTGCCGAGCGCGCGAGGTGGCATCCGGCTGGCGGCCAGTGGAGCGGGCTTTCCTGTGACGAAGCGCGCAAATTCGGGAAATCAGGCGCAGCAATGCGGTAATTAGTCTGCGCTTAAGTCAAATTGCGCGCGCAATCCCAGCCCGACGGCGTCACAGTCGACCACCGAGTCAAGGCTCGACAGATTCGCGAAGAAGGCAGCCGACCGAAATGAATCGTTCAGTGAAGATACTGGCACTTGCGGCCGTCTGCGCAATTCATTGCGCCCAGGCCAACGCGTCGAATACCGAGATCGTTATTGGTCAAGCCGACTATGGGCAAGGGCAGAACGGGTTTCCGTTTGGCACACTGCCCGGTTACTACGGGTATTCAAACACCCGTTACCAGCAGGTCTACGGCGCCGAGTCTTTTTCTGTGCCGGCGCAGATACAGGAACTGGTTTTCTATCCGACCAGCAACACCGCGGCTCCGATTCTGCCTGCGACCTTCGACATCTTTTTTTCGGTGACCGATTCCGGGGTCAACCAATTGAGCGGCCAGGCGTTTGACAACAACCTTGGCGATGACACGCAGTTTTTCGCGACGCTGCTGGGCGGCTTCACGCTGGCGGGTCCGGAACTGCGCATCAGTGGAGCTCCGTTCCTGTATGACCCGGCACTCGGTAATCTGCTGCTCGATATCCGCGTCAGTGGGGCGCCCGCCGGTCACTACGGGCCGTTCTTTGCGGCGCTCGGGCCCGGCGACGTCCCGGCGAATTCCCCCGGACGCTTCAGTCGATGGACGGACTTCGGCATCGGATACGATAACTACGGGCTCGTCACGGGTTTTCGTTTTGCCGTTCCTGAGTCCGGAACACTGGCACTGCTTTGCCTCGGTCTCATCGGCATGGGACTGGCGCGCCGTTTCGGGGCAACCTGACAGGCTCACCGGGCCGCCGCGACGCACGGCCTCTGCTAATCGTCAATTCGTGCCCGCGACACCGCGGGCCGCCGCGAGCAACGTATCCGGCGACAGGCGAACCTTGTAATCCGGGTCCGCGTGGACAAACCGGACCACGCCTTCACGATCGATGATAAAAACTGCTGGTACCGGCAACTCGTGATGAGTTTGTCCGGAGGCTGCCTCCAGGTCGATGCCCAGTGTCTTGTAACGGGCGACGGTGGCGTCATCGACCCGAAAAGCCACGCCATAAGCTCGCGCCGCCTGCATCGTCGCATCGGACAACAGCGTGTAGTGCAGGCCCGGATCCTTGAGGCTGGAGTAGAGCAGCGAGGGTTGATCGGCGCTGAGAAAAATCACCTCGTAGCCGAGCGAGATCAGGTCGGACTCCGCAGCAGACAGCGCGCCCAGGTGGGCGTTGCAATAGGGGCACCACCCGCCACGATAGAAGATCAGGACCGTGGGTTTCAGTAATGTGTCCGGGTCGATCCGGCGATCGCTGCCATCGGGTTTGCGAACCGTGACGTCCGGTATGCTCGCGCCGACCGGCAGCGGAGCGACATCTTTTGGGTCGTCAGGGACGTCCGCGGCCATTGTTGGCGTGGCCAGCAGCACGAGGGCCAGGAGAAGGGGAGCCGGGTGTGCGGACATCGGGAATTCCTTGCATATCGGGTGCGTGCGGACGGCGAGAGCGAGTCCTTGTAAACCCCGCGCCAGGGATTGTCGAGCGCGATGGTGTGGCGGTGCATGCGCCAAGCGGTAATACTCCGCGCCTACCGCAGAGCCCGGCGGCGCAACAGGAAGCGAATAATCGAATGAGTATTCTCAAGCTGGGCCTGGTTCCGCAAATCCTGATCGGTGTGCTGCTGGGCGCACTCGTGGGCTGGGTGGTGCCGGGTGCAGGTGAACAATTGGGCCTGCTCGGACAGCTGTTCGTCGGCATGCTCAAGGCCGTCGCTCCGCTGCTGGTCATGGTCCTGGTGATGTCGGCGGTGGCCAATCGGCATGAGTCCGGGATGGACGGGCGCAAGACTTTCCTTACGATCGCGCTATACCTCATCGGGACGATTTCTGCGGCGCTGATCGCGCTGTTGATGAGTCGGGCATTCCCCCAGACGATCGCCCTTGGCCAGGTCGTGGGCGCGCAGGGAAGTCCGCCGGCCGCCGTGGGTGGCGTGCTTGCCGACGTGTTGTTCAAACTGATCGACAACCCGGTCAATGCCTTGCTGACCGGCAATTTCCTTGGTTGCCTTACCTGGGCCATCCTGCTCGGGATCGGCTTCAGGAAGGCGCCGGATAACTTCCGTCAGCATCTTCAGACGCTTGCCGATGCGATCACCGATATCGTGCGCTACGTCATCCGTCTCGCGCCAGTCGGCATCTTCGGTCTGGTGACGCACACCGTGGCGACGATCGGTCTTCAGGCGCTGGCGAGCTACGCGAGTTTGGCCCTGCTGCTGGTCAGCGCGATGCTGATCATGGCGCTTATAGTCAACCCGCTGATCGTGTTTGCGGTCACCCGGCAGAACCCATACCCGATCGTTTTCAAGTGCCTGCAGGAGTCCGGCATCACGGCCTTTTTTACCCGCAGTTCCGCGGCCAACATACCGGTCAATCTGGCCCTTTCCAGGAAGCTCGGGATCAGCGAAGAGTTGTATGCGGTGACGATTCCAATCGGCGCTACAGTGAACATGGCCGGCGCGGCCATAACGATCACGGTCCTCACCCTGGCGGCCGCCAATACACTCGGGATCGACGTGTCACCGGGCAGTTCGCTGCTGCTGTGCGTCATCGCAGCGCTTGCGGCATGCGGGGCCAGCGGTGTGCCTTCCGGCAGCCTGCTGCTGGTGCCCCTTGCGTGCTCGCTGTTCGGCATCTCCTACGACGTATCCATGCAGGTCGTTGCCGTGGGCTTCATCATCAGCGTGATCCAGGACTCAGCCGAGACAGCCCTGAATTCGAGCACCGATGTCGTTTACACCTACGCCGTAGACCGGGTCGGCCGAAACTAATTCGGGGACAGTTTACCTGTCTCTGGAAATCAACGGTCAGCGGGTGAAAGCGGGTGCCGCTTCTGAGATTCGGTAGACTGTGCCGAGCGTGGAACAGGCGCGAAGTCTGAAAATATTGAGATAAGTAAACTGTCCCCGAATTGGGGTAGGATCGAAGAGAATTCGGCGGGCAACCGTATCAGCTTTCGGGGAGCGAAAGTCATGACCAGAGCGTCGGTATTGGCAAGAGGCTTGTATTTCGGCGAGGGGCCTCGCTGGCACGATGGTCGCCTCTGGTTCAGTGATTTCTACGATCGCGCGGTCAAGTCGATGGATGCATCGGGCCGTGTGTCGGTGCAGCTGCAGATCGATGATCAGCCGAGCGGGCTGGGCTGGTTGCCGGACGGGCGCATGCTGGTGGTCGCAATGAGCACGCTGCGGGTCCTGCGTGTCGATCCCGAGGGCGTTCAGGTGCACGCAGAGCTTGGCTCGGTGGCCCGGCACCTGTGCAACGACATGGTCGTCGGGTCGAATGGAACGGCCTACGTCGGGAACTTTGGCTTCGACCTCGACGCGACGATGGCGCGTGTCGGTGTCGAGGGGCTGATTGCCGATCATCCGACCACGACGCTCGTACGGGTCGATCCCGATGGCACCGTGCAGGTCGCGGCGCGCGAGATGCATTTCCCGAACGGTAGCGTGATTACGCCGGACGGCGCCACGCTGATTGTCGCCGAAACGCTTGCCATGTGCCTGACCGCGTTTGATATCGACAGTGACGGCAGCCTGTCGAACCGCCGGGTCTGGGCGCCGGTCGGCATGCGCGCACCCGATGGCATCTGTCTCGATGCGATGGGCAATGTCTGGGTGGCCAATGCGCTGGCCCCGGAGTGTGTACTGGTTGCCCCCGGGGGTGAGGTTCTCGATGTGGTCGAGACCAGCCAGCCTTGCTTCGCCTGCATGCTTGGCGGAGAAGATGGCCGGAGATTGCACCTGCTGACCGCGCCAACCTCAGATCACACGCAGGCGGCCGCGGCCCGCCAGGGCTGCGTGGAAGTCGCCGACGTCAAAGTGCCGCACGCCGGGTGGCCGTGAAAACGCCACGCCGAGCCGTGTTATCTTCCTGAACACTGATCCGTCCCGTCGGCCGATGATCGCGGCCACACGGGCGTAACCGCCATGAACCGGGGAAAATCAATGTTGTACCGGCTCGAAGACAAGCGCCCCGTTCTCAACGGCGATGGTCATTACGTTGCGCCCAATGCCACCATTGTCGGCGCCGTAACGCTCGGCGCCAGTACCAGCGTGTGGTTCAACGCCGTGATCCGGGCGGATGAAGACGTCATAGCGATCGGCGCCGGCAGTAACATCCAGGACGGGGCGGTCCTGCACGTCGATCCGGGTTGTCCGATGCACATCGGCGAGCGAGTGACGGTGGGACACAAGGCCATGCTGCATGGCTGCACAATCGGTGACGGTTCGTTGATCGGCATCAACGCCGTCGTTCTGAACGGTGCGAAAATCGGGAAGGGTTGCCTGATCGGCGCCAACGCGCTGGTGCCGGAGAACATGGAGGTTCCGGACGGCGCGATGGTGATTGGCGTGCCCGGAAAAGTGAAGCGAATCCTGAGCGCAGAAGAGCAATCCATGATCCGGATGGGCGCTGATCATTACATTGCAGCGGGAGGCATTTACGCCAGAGACCTGCAGGCGCTCGCGCAGGACGAGTAGATCGCCGGCGAGGTCATCATCGAGGCTCAGTGCTCAGGCGTGCGCGATGTGACGAGTGCCCGGCGCCGGTGGATCCTGTGGGGGTCCCGCAAAACATTGTGCGATCGCCATCCAGCTCGTTGCGACGTCGCCATTTAGGCGCAACTGCGTATCAGCGATATTTCGGGTCTGCGCGACCACCTGGCAGAACTCGGTGGCCGAACCTTCGATGAGATCGGTCGTATTCTCCGGATTCCACTCCCACTGGGCACCTGAAGGGGCCCGTAACACGACCCGCGGGGGGGCGCCGGGTAGCTCCAGCCCGCGATTCTTGAAGGTCCAGCCGAAGGTGTTGATGCCGAGTTGCGCAATGTTGCGAATGCGATCGGTGTCTTTCCGCTCGACACCCATCAGGTCGTAGGCTGCCTGCGCGTGCGCCCACGTTTCCATCAGGCGCGCGGTCATTGAGGAGCGCACGCTCATGTCCGGGCCCGCCCACTTGACGCGCAACTTTGGATCGGCCGAGGCAAAGCGCTCGGACATCGGTTGATAGAATTCACGCCATTCCCGGAGCAGCGCCTGTCCGTGACGGCCATCGAGCCAGCGGTCTTCAAAGCCGCGCATGCCTCCGCGGACGAGATCCTTCATGACGGTGGCCATCCAGGCGAGAAACTCATCGCCATTACGCAGTGACAGGTCGGCAGCCCGGTTCCATACGTGCAGGTGACCGATCATGTTGTTCAGCGTCCAGCCCTTGAACTGGGTCGGGCGAGCCAATTCAGCGTCGCTGAGCGGCTCAAGCAGTCCGTAGAGGGCTTCGCTCTCGTCAGAAAAATCAATGGCCTGCTGCATCATGGTTCGGACCTTCGGGTTGACTGGCGTTAGCCGCCGTTGCTGACAGAAATTTCGAACAGCAGGTCGTCGGCGGCAACCTGTGCGCCGGCGGCCAGTGGCACCTCTTGAACCACGCCATCGACTTCGGAGAGCAGCTCATGCTGCATTTTCATCGCCTCGAGAACCGCGAGCCGGCTTCCCTTGCTGACTGACTCCCCCGGTTTGACAAAGACCTCGAGCAATACGCCGTGCATCGGCGCGATCACCCGCCCGCCACTGCCCTTTTCTTCGGGCAGCCCGGCGTACGCCAGCTCGTTGCGCAGCGTGATCGTCGTACCGTCGATCGCGAGATGCAGAGTGCCTGGTCGCTCGCTGTAATACCCGACGCGCATCCGGCGCGAGTCGAGATCCAGCGTGGCGGTCTCGTGCTCTCTTGAATGCACCGCGACTGCAATACGTCGTTCGCCGATCTCGACGGTGTAGCGGTTGGTACCCTCGGGACTGACAACGGCATCGAGCACGGTCTCTCCGCTGCGGTAGCGGAAGCAGGCACGAGACCGGCCGCGGCTCGTCCAGTCCAGCAGTTCAATGCCGCACCCCAGCGAGAGCGACTGGGCGCGGTCACGCTCGAGAAGAAACTGCAACACCCCAGCGACCGCGGCATCGCTCGCGTCGATCTCGCGTTCCTGGCCGGCCGGGTCGGCAAACTCCTCAGCAATCAACGCCGTGGTCGCTGCGCCGCTGGCAAAGGTGTCGCTTTCGAGCAAGTCAACCAGGAACGCCTTGTTGGTCCTGAGGCCGAACAGGCGCGTCTGCTTCAAGGCTTCAACGAGACGACGGATGGCGATAGTCCGATCCTCACCCCAGGCGATGACCTTGGCCAGCATCGGGTCGTAAAAGGGTGAGACGGCCTGGCCGCCGACAATACCCGAATCGATCCTGATCCCTTCACCTTCGGCCGGCTGCCATCGCGCAATCCGGCCACTGACCGGAAGGAAGTCCTGTGCCGGGTCTTCGGCGTAGAGCCGGGCTTCGATCGCGTGACCGTACATATCAATCTCATCCTGCTGCAGACCCAGCGGCTTGCCTTCGGCCACGCGAATCTGCATTGCCACCAGGTCCATGCCGGTGACCATTTCGGTCACCGGATGTTCGACCTGCAGCCGGGTGTTCATTTCGAGAAAGTAGAACTCGGCATTCTGATCGAGCAGGAATTCCACGGTTCCGGCCCCACGATAGCCAATACTGCGTGCCACCTCGATGGCCGCGGCCCCCATGCGTTCGCGTAGCGCCGGGGTCATGGCAGGGCAGGGTGATTCTTCAATGACTTTCTGGTGACGTCGCTGCACCGAGCAGTCGCGCTCACCCAGGTGAATCGTTTGGCCCTGCGAATCGGCGAAAACCTGTATTTCCACGTGGCGCGGCCGCAGTACGGCCTTCTCCAGAATCAGTTCTTCAGAGCCAAATGCGTTCAATGCCTCTGACCGGGCGCTTTTTAACGCTGCGGGCAGCCCGGCTGCGTCGCGTACCAGGCGCATGCCACGTCCTCCGCCACCGGCGGCCGCTTTGACCATGATTGGAAAGCCGATCGCACTGGCAGCCTTGCCGAGCGCAGCGTCGGACTGGTCTTCGCCATCGTATCCGGGGACGCAAGGCACGCCCGCCGCCTGCATACGGCGCCGTGCGGCCGCCTTGTTTCCCATCAATTCGATAGACTCGGGCGCCGGGCCGATGAAAGTCAGACCGGCGGCTTCGACGGCGCGGGCAAACGCCGCGTTCTCCGAGAGAAATCCGTAACCCGGGTGTATCGCATCCGCTCCTGTCTTTGCGGCCGCCGCGAGTATGCGGCGGGCATCGAGGTACGATTCATTGACCGGTGGTGGACCGATCGCCGCGGCGTCGTCGGCGAGCCGGACGTGCGGAGCGTCGGCGTCGGCTTCTGAGTAGACGGCGATGGTTCGATAGCCGAGCGCGCGCGCCGTGCGAATCACGCGCACTGCAATTTCGCCCCGGTTGGCCACGAGGATACGGCGAATGCGGCTCATGTTTCCGTCCTCGATCCCGGCCCGGCCCAGGTGGGCGGGCGTTTCTCGACAAACGCAGCAATACCTTCGCGACCTTCGTCGCTGAGCAGACACCGGGCGAAGCGGCTGCTGGCCAGGTCGATCATCTCATCGCGGGACAACCGGCGAGTCGCCAGCAGGATTCGCTTGGTTTCGGCGTTCGCGCCGGGCGCGCAGCGCAACACCTGTTTTCGGATTTCGGCCTCGATATCCTCGAGACCGGCCGCGTCGCGGACGACATGGTCAGCAAGTCCCAGTGCAGCGGCCTCGGCACCTGTAAATGACGCCGCAGTGAGTATCAATCGCCGCGCACGGGGCAGGCCGAGGCGCTCGGCAACATACGGCGCAATCTGGGCCGGCGGTATTCCAAGCCGGGTTTCGGTAAGCGCGAACTGACTGTCATCGGTGACCGCAACGACATCGGCGCAGCACAGCAGGCCGAGTCCGCCGGCCATGGCCGCGCCTTCGACGAGCATGAGTACGACCTGTGGCAGGGATTCGACCCGCGCAAACAACTCGCCGGCTTCCCGGCTGAGACGCGCGATGGCTGCCTCGCTACTGTCTCCGCCCTGGAGGACTTTCATGAAACCTTTCAGATCGCCGCCGGCACAGAACACACCGCCTTTGCCGCGGATCGTGACACCACGGATCTGCGGGTCGTTGGCGATTGCATCGAGTGCCTTGCGCAACTCGTCGACCATTTCGCCGGACAGGGCATTGCGACTGCCCGGGCGATTGAACCAGATCGTCACCCACTCACTGTTCCCTTCGATCAGCAGCGTCTCGTACTTGTTCACCGCCATTGCCCTGTGTCTCCGCCTACATCCGGCCGACGCCGAAGCTGTTCGGTTGCAGTTTTCGATTGCGTGATTCCCAGCAGGTGTCCAGCGCGAAGCCGAGGATCCGGCGCGTATCGCGGGGATCGATGATGCCGTGATCAATGCATCGTCCCGAGGTGTAGAACGCATCCGACTGCTGGTCATAGAGTGCAACCACCGCGGCGCGCTGACGTGCCAGTGCATCCTCATCGACGTCCTGGCCGCGGCGCCGTGCAGAGACACGAGCGACCTGTTCCATCGTCAGTGCAGCCTGCTCGCCACCCATGACACCCGTGACCGCGTTGGGCCAGGCGAACAGGAAGTCAGGCTTGTACGCGTAACCGCACATCCCGTAGTTGCCGGCGCCGAAACTGGCACCGACGTACATCGAAATTCGTGGAACGCGGACGTTGGAGACAGCCTGGATCATTTTTGATCCGTGCTTGATCATCCCGGCCCGTTCGTATTCGGTGCCCACCATGTATCCGGTCGTGTTGTGAAGGAAGATGATGGGTTGATCGGCCTGGTCGCAGAGCTGAAAAAACTGTGCGGCCTTGGCAGCGCCGTTCGGATCGATCGGGCCGTTGTTGCCGATGATGCCGCAGGAGTGTCCGAACAGGCTGGCCTGCAGGCAGACGGTCGCCGGGCCGTAGCGCGGTTTGAATTCGATGAAGTCCGAACCGTCAACCAGCCGAGCCGCCAGTTCACGTATGTCGTAGGGTTTTCGATAGTCAACGGGTACGAGGCCGGCGATCTCCTGCGGGTCGTAGAGCGGTGCGGCAAAATCGCGGTTCGGAAGGGTCGGGCAGTCCTTGTTCCAGTCCAGGTGCTCGAGCAGGTCGCGGGCGATCAACAGGCCGTGGGCGTCGTCTTCGGCAAGGTACTCGACCAGGCCTGAAACCGATGCGTGCATTTCCGTTCCGCCCAGGTCACGATCATTCGCAATTTCACCGGTCGCCGCGCGGGTCAGCGCGGCGCCGGCCAGTGCGGCCATGCCGTTCTTCTTGACCCCGATGACGTAGTCACTCATGCCGGGCTGGTAGGCGCCGCCCGCCGTCGATGGACCGTGCAGCACAACGAGGGTCGGTATGCCGGCCGCACTGAGCAGGGCCTTGCCGTGAAACATCCCGCCGCCATGGGCCCAGAGTTCGACCTTGTAGCTCAGCAGGTTGGCGCCGGCGCTCTCGACCAGGTGCACGAGTGGCAGCTTGTGGCGCTGTGCCAGTTCGAGTGCGCCGAGACCTTTCGGAACCGAACTCGAGGTCATCGCACCGGCGTTGATGCCACTGTCATCCGCCATGATCATGCAACGCACGCCGCCGACGAAACCGACGCCGGTGATCGTGCTCGCGCCGGGAACGCTGGTGTCCGGGTTCGGGTCCTCGACCAGGTAATTAGCCATGTTGTACAGTTCGACGAAGGGCATACCCGGGTCCAGCAACCGTGCGACCCGCTCCCGCGGTGTGAGCTGGCCACGCTCTTCGAATCGGGATCGCCGTTTCTCGGACAGAGCCTCCGCTCTGGCTTCGAGTCCCCGGAGACGCTCAACGAGGGCCAGCATGTCGGCCCTGTTGGCGATGAAGGCCTCCGATTTCACATTCACTTTGCTCTGGAAAACGGTCATCGGAGGGTCTCCGCCAGGCTGACTGGAATCCGGATCGGCTCATCGAGCAGCAACTGGGCGTAGCCCTTGCCCTGCGGGTCGTTGCGCAGGCTGGCGATGCCGCCGCCGCCGAGCACGTCGTGCAGAATGAAGTTGATGGCGGGGAGCCCGGGCAGGGCAAATCGCTCGACCGGTCCCTGCAGAAAATGCGCGAATCGCTTCGTAACGCGCTGCGGCGTCAACGCGGCCCAGATGTAGGGCATGTATCGCGGGTCGCGCGCAATGACGCCGATGTTGGCCTTGTTGCCCTTGTCGCCGCTGCGCGCCCAGGCCAGGCGCTCCAGCGACACCTCGACGCTATCGCCGGATGCCGGTGGCGGCGGGGCAGGTATCGGCACCGCGTATGACTCCGGCTCACCGGCCTGCGGCAGTGGGTCGTTCACGAATCGCGTTTCACCTTCGACGTCCACACGGATCTCGGCGGCCGTCTTGGGCAGCAGGAACGAAAACAGCCGCACCACCGGCGAGGGTCTTGGGCGGCCGGCGAAGGCAGTCAGTCCGGGCGGCGCTGCGAGTGCGGTGCCAATGAATTCCTTCAGCAGGATCTCGATCCCGGCGGCACTCGGGTGGCGTGCTGCGACTTTCATGTCGACTTCACGGACCTCGCCGATCCGGCGGGCCGAACCGTAATGAGTCTCCGTGCCGATAATCTCCACACAGGTGTCAGTGTAGTCGGGCAAACCCTTTGCTTCGAGCGCACGTCGCGCCCGCGCGAGCGCGTTGTCGGCGATTTTTTCTGCTTTTTTCTCCGCGTCCCGGCCGTAGATGGTCCAGGTTTCGCCGCCGCGGAATCCGTCCGCGAAAGTCGCGCTGACCTTGTAGGCGGCAGGGGCGGGGCGGCCGCGCGCGCCGCTCACCTGCACGCGATCTTTACCGGCCTGACTCATCACGACACGGGAGAAGTCGCAGGTCACATCGGGCAGGACATAGGCAGCCGGGTCGCCGATTTCATAGAGCATCTGTTCGGCGACGGTGCCGACCGAGACCATGCCGCCGGTACCGGCCGGCTTGGTGCACACGAAGCTTCCATCGGCCGCGAGTTCCGCGATCGGATAACCGACGTCGGCCAGGCTGTCGACCACTTGTTCCCAATCCGTGAAATTACCGCCGGTGGCCTGCGTTCCGCATTCGAGTATGTGGCCGGCCAGGCTGCCGCCCGCCAGCCGGTCGCAGTCTTCCCGGCCCCAGCCGAATTCGTGTATGCCGGCCGCCAGCGTGACGGCACTGTCCACGCACCGTCCAGTGATCACGATGTCCGCACCGCGATCCAGTGCGTCCGCAACAGGAAACGCGCCGAGGTATGCGTTGACGCTGGCGACGCTGGCCGTCGGTGGGAAGGCTTCCCCCGAGAACATTTCAGAGATGCCGGCCGAGGCGAGCGATTCGCGACGATCGAAAAGGTCGTCACCCTCGACGACGGCGACGTTCAGAGCCAACCCGGCCGCCCGTATCTGCTCACGCAAGGCCTGCGCGCAGGCACCGGGATTGATGCCGCCCGCGTTACTGATCACTTTGACGCCCTGCCTGGCAATCTCCGCGAGGTTGGGCTTCATGGCCGAGTAGACGAAATCGGTCGCATAACCCAGTGCCGGGTCTTTCGCGCGGGCCCGGGCCAGGATCGACATCGTGATTTCCGCGAGATAGTCGTAGACCAGGTAGTCGAGCCGGCCGTCAGCCAGCAGTTGCGGTGTCGCCATTGACGCATCACCCCAGAAACCGCTGGCTCCACCGATTCGAACGATTTTCCCGGTCATCCGGCGTCCCCTTTGCTTCCACCCGGCGGGTCTTTGTAGCACCGTTCCCGGAAAAAAAGAAGCCAGTCGTATTGCTTTTGTCGTTGAATGCTTTCAGCATCATGCGTATCGGCGGATCGTATCGGGCTCGGGGGTCGCGATTCGAACCCCGGGCCACGCCTGGCAGGGAGACAGTCGCATACGTGAAACAGGGCACTCGCAGTGATCCCGATGCAACGGGAGTCCAGGAAGCGAAGAGCGCACTGGCGCGCGAGAAGATCTGCCGTGCCGTGACCGGGTGCCTGGTCGAGCTCGGCTACGCGGATACCTCGATCAACCGGGTAGCGGCGCAGGCAGGCGTTTCGAAAGGTGCGTTGCAGCATCACTATCCAAGCAAGGAAGACCTGATGGCCGCGACCGCGGCCCATCTGCTCGGCAATGCGACTTTTCTGCACATGCGCAATACCCGCGGGGACACAGCCGCGCGTTCGACCGCCCGCGAACTCAGGCGCATCTGGCGGCGAGGTGCGAACACCGACGAGTTTCAGGCGCTGCTGGAAATACTCGTCAGGATGCGCACCGACACGCGGTTGCGTGAGCGCCTGTCACCGGCATTGAGAGCCTGGCATGAGCAATCGGCCGAGATGACACGTCAGGGCTATGCGGCGACGAGCGGGAGAGAAGAGGATGTAGACCTGCTGATGGCGATGAATGCCTGCCTGATCCGTGGGCTGGTGATCCAGCAGCAATACACGGACGACCGGCAGTTCATTGCACGCATCCTGGAGCGCTGGATCGAGCTGGTCTCACCGTTGATCTCGCCACGCGACGAGCCGGGAGATCCGGCGGGATGAGACAACGGCAAAGCGCGCTGGTGTGCCGGCGGTCGGTCGACAGATTCTTGAGGCGAAGTCGGATGTCTTTCCTTCAGCCGCTCGTTGGGCTGGCCCTGCATGTCAATCCGGTGGCATCATCGGTCGCATAGATCGGAGAGTCAGAGCCTCAGTGTCATACGGGGAAGATGGATCACCATGAGCGAACAGCAAGTGCGGAAGAATGCCTACGACCTGGAGGACCTGCAGCGCTGTGCACGGGCTGAGCTGTTCGGCAAAGACAGCGCAAGACTGCCTTCTGACAACATGCTCATGTTTGATCGGATAACCCACATCGGCGCCGACGGGGGCACGCACGGTAAGGGACAAATCACGGCTGAGCTCGATATCCGGCCGGACCTCTGGTTTTTCGGCTGCCACTTCATTGATGATCCGGTGATGCCGGGTTGCCTGGGACTCGATGCGCTGTGGCAATTGTGCGGCTTCTTTCCTGCGTGGTCGGGCTGCAAGGGAAAGGGCCGCGCCCTGGGTGTCGGGTCGGTTAAGTTCACCGGGCAGGTTTTGCCGACCGCAAAGCGGGTGTCCTACGCACTCGACGTGAAGCGAATGATCAACCGTAAGCTGAGCATGGTGATCGCCGACGGCACAGTCGCCGTGGACGGTCGGACGATTTACACGGCCGAGGACCTGCGGGTCGGGCTGTTTGTCTCAACCGATAGCTTCTGAGGAGCATCAAATGCGCCGGGTCGTCATTACGGGCATGGGTATCGTTTCCTGCCTCGGAAATACCAGGGAATCTGTCACCGAGTCATTGCGCGACGGGAAATCCGGGATTCGCTTCAACGAGAGCTTTAAGGAAGTCGGATTGCGAAGTCACGTCTGCGGCTCGGTCGACATCGATCTGAGTGAGCACATTGATCGCAAGGTGCGACGCTTCATGGGCGATGCGGCCGCTTACGCGTACGTCGCGATGCAGAAGGCAATCGAAGACGCCGGGCTCGGCACGGAGCAGATATCGAATACCCGTACGGGCCTGATTGCCGGATCCGGTGGCGCATCGAGTGCAAATACGGTCTGGGGTGCCGATACCTTGCGGGATAAGGGCGTCCGGCGTGTCGGCCCGTACCTGGTGCCGAGAACGATGAGCAGCACCGTGTCGGCCTGCCTCGCAACGCACTTCGGGATTCGTGGCCTCAACTATTCAGTGACCTCGGCCTGCGCGACCAGCACGCATTGTATCGGGGTCGCAATGGAGCAGATCCAGTGGGGTAAACAGGACATGATCTTCGCCGGCGGTGGTGAGGAGGAGGACTGGTCCCTGGCGATGATGTTCGACGGCATGGGCGCACTGTCATCAAGCTACAACGATCAGCCCGCGCAGGCGTCGCGGCCTTATGACGCGGCGCGCGATGGGTTCGTGATTGCAGCGGGTGGTGGGATGGTCGTGCTCGAAGAGCTCGAACACGCGCGCGCGCGTGGCGCGCGGATCCTGGCCGAGCTCGTTGGGTATGGCGCCACCTCGGACGGCGAGAACATGGTCGCACCCTCGGGCGAGGGCGCGGCCCGCTGCATGCAACAGGCGCTCGCGACCGTCGACGCCCCGATCGATTACATCAACACCCACGGAACCAGTACGCCGGTGGGTGACATCGCGGAACTCGATGCGATCCGCGAGGTATTCGGGGAGGCCGTTCCCCCACTGAGTTCCAGCAAGTCACTTTGCGGGCATTCCCTCGGTGCAGCCGGCGTGCAGGAGGCCATTCACTGCCTGCTGATGCTGGAGAGCGACTTCCTGGCCGGTTCGGCCAACATCGTCGAGCTTGATCCGAAGGCAGCAGGTCTGCCGATCCTCACGGTGAGCCGCATTGACGCGGGTGTGCGCACGGTCCTGAGCAACAATTTCGGCTTTGGCGGGACCAACGCATCGCTGGTTCTGCAGCGCTACGAAGACAACTGATCCACCGACCTCAACCCGGGCCTGGCCGGGCTAAGCGGCTGGGCGAGCTCCGTGCTTTTACGTCGAGCGACCTTACAGAAGCTGAAAATAGTTCTCAAATATTATGTGCAATCGATTGATTTTTAATAAGTAAATGTCGATGGCACGTAACTTGCTCCAATCCTATTGCCCGCCCACTGCTGGCAGGGAAGATTTTCAGACAATAATGATATTTAGGAGTAAACGAGTCATGAGACTGATTAAAACAATAGGGACAATCGCAGCCGTGGGTGGGATGGCCCTGGCCGCACAAAGCGCCAGCGCCGGCACCATTTGCTCCGGCTGCGAAGTGATCGACGGCGAAGCGGGGACCTACATCGGTCTGTACAACCCGGACCTGTTCGATAACGGCACGTTCAATCATACGGATATCCAGGCCAACGTCGGCCCGGGTACGCCATTCAACGACTTCCTGGTTTTCGACCTGGATCCGGCCGGTACGGGTTCGATCTCGGCTGACTTTACGCGCTTCACCGGCATCATTGATTTCGAGGGCGCTCTGTGGACCGACGGTGGCAGCACGTGTAACGCCGCTGCGGTTCCGCTGCCGGGCGCATGCTCAGCGATCGTCCCGGGCACGGAACTCTTCCGCGTCAGTGCTACGAGTGATCGTTGGGAAATCCTGGCGAGGGGCCTGGATGCGGGCCGTTACATCATCCAGGTCACGGGCACGACGCGTCAGAGCGGACCGAGCTCCTACTCGGGCCAGCTGTCCTTCGTTCCTGAGCCGGGCACGCTCGCGCTTCTGAGCCTTGGCCTGCTGGGCATCGGCGCAACCGCGCGTCGTCGCAGCCGCTAAGGCTAACGGGCTTCTCGTACAGAAGCTCAATCGTGGGGAAGGCGGTGGCCGCGAGGCCGCCGCCTTTCTTTTTTAGTCCGGCATGGACCCGCGTTACGGCGAACGCGTGGCTATTTGAAGATGGCCGTTCCGCGGCTGCCGTCCGGCTTGATCCATGCGCGGTACATGCCGGAGGTATTGAAGGTCAGCGCCATATTGCCCCGGGCGTCCAGCGCGATGATTCCGCCGTCGCCACCCAGCTGGGGTACGCGCTTCATCACGACGTCCTCCGCGGCGGCGGCAAGGGGGTCTCCGCGATAGGCCATGCGCGCACAGATATCGTGAGCGACCGCGAGGCGAATAAAGAATTCCCCCCAGCCCGTTGCCGAGACGCCGCATTGCGCGTCGGCCCAGGTGCCGGCGCCGATGACCGGAACGTCGCCGACCCGTCCCCAGCGTTTGTTGGTCATTCCGCCGGTGCTGGTCGCCGCGGCAATGTGGCCCTCCGAATCAAGCGCCACCGCCCCGACCGTGCCGATTTTCAGAACGCTGGGGATCGCCGAGCTGGCGGCCTCACGGGCTTTCGCGTCCTGCAGTTGCTGCCATCGGTAATCCGTGTAGAAGTACCTCGGATTGACGAAGTCGATTCCAACTGAGCGGCCGAAGGCCTCCGCGCCATCGCCAATCAGCATCACGTGCTTCGAATGCTCCATGACAGCGCGTGCCAGGCGAATCGGGTTCCGGACGGTGTGCAGTGCCGCCACGGCACCGGCCCGCTGGGACGACCCGTCCATGATCGCGGCGTCGAGTTCATTGATACCTTCGGCATTGAAAACCGCACCCCGCCCGGCATTGAAACGCGGGGAATCCTCGAGTACGACGACGGCAGCGGTGACGGCATCGAGGGCGCTGCCGCCGGTGCGCAGAATGGCACTTCCGGCATCGAGCGCCGCGTTCAGGTCGGCACGAATACCGGCTTCGTCTTCATCGCTCAGGGTCTCTCGCGACATCGTGCCGGCGCCGCCATGGATGACAAGCGCGATCGGTCCGCGCTCTGCCAGCACGGGCAGCGAAAGGAGGCATGACAGCAGCAAAATCATGAAACGCAGCATCGAGGGTACTCTCGCGGATGAAGTGGGAGTCATCGAAATGACTTTAGCGCGGCCGGGCCAGCGTCGCGTCCCCGGATTCGTGCAACTCAATCGTTAACTCGGGCCCGTGCCGATCCAGACGCAGGCTGCACCGAGGCGGCAGCGCAATTTCAACGACCGGTGCGCCACTGAGATACGTGCCGTTTGAACTGTGCAGGTCACGCAGGCGCCAGCTGCCATTCTGGAAGTCCACCTCCAGGTGACGCCGGCTCACGCGTGAGTCGTCCAGGCGCACATCGGCACCCAGGTCCCGACCGACGACAAAACCATGCGTGAATTCGCGGCGAACCGGCGTGCCGTTCGGCCCGAGCCAGGAGACCGAAATGAAACCGTGTTCAGGGCGCGTGATCGTCGTCCTGCGCAGGTTCCGCAGGAGATGCGCTTCGGCGGATTCGTCTGACAACGGTGAGTCGACATCTCGAATCAGTCCATCGCGGCCGAGGTCGAATTTCCATGAAAGCAGCGCGACGATCGGAATCGCGGCTACGCCGGCGAGGACGAACGCCCGGACCGACCAGACGGGCAGACCGAAAGCGGGGAAAAACTCGGCGGCACCGAGCGACAGGACCCACACGATCCCGACGTAACCCCCTACCGAGCGTATGACACGTCGTCGGCTCAACTCCCGTACGAAATCAATTGGCCTTTTCATGGATGACGCAAGTCGCCTTCCGGGACCGACTCCAGTTGATCGCCGAAGAAAGGCCGGGTGACCCTCGATTCGATCACCAATTCGAAAAACGCTCTGGATATGCGCATCGGCAAAGCATACTGACTTGCGGAAGATAATCTACCCGCTGGCCGGCTCGAGCAACGCTGCCTGGCCAACAATCGATGGAGCCGGGCGAAGCGTCAGTTCAACCGGTCCGCAACTCTGCCACCTCGCCATTGCCGGGTCCTTGATTCCGGCCCCGTAATTGCAGGTAGATCGCGGTGCTCATCCCGGCGCTGCCGAGCACCATGCACATCACGACGATCTGGTACCGAACCGCGATCAGCGGTGAGACGCCGCTCAAGATCTGGCCGGTCATCATTCCGGGGAGGGAGACCAGGCCAACCGCCAGCAGCGAGTTGATCTGCGGCAGCATGGCCGCGCTGAAAGCGGCATTTCGTGCATCGATGTGATTGTGAACCCTTCGGTCAGACTGGTAACGCTCGGCCGCGAGGCTGACGGCATTCATGCAGTTTGCGTAGACCATGCCGGCCAGCGGGATGAGCAAGGCGGGCTGGTGCCAGTTGTCAGGGCGGATGACACCGAAAATCACCAGCGCCAGGTTCAGGCTGCCGCCGATTGCGATCGCCCAGATCACAGATCTGAAATGTTCGTATGTGTGTGGTTGCACAGGTCGCAGGGCGATCCAGCTCGACACGCCGATCATCAGGCCAATCAGCGCCAGCGTGACGGCCGTGACATCCTGCTCGAACAGTGCCTGCAGCGCGTAGCCGACCAGCAGGAGTTGCAGGACCATCCGCACCGTGGCGTAGAGCACCTGTCGCCGGTCGTTCAGCCAGCGAGCCATAATGACGCCGACGAGCGCTACGGGCAGCACCGCGATGGCGAGGTCGGTCAAGGCCAGCGTCTGCAGTTGCATGGGTAACGGACCGGTAAAACACAGGATTCATCAATGGTATTCGAAACGCTTCTTTATCGAACGGAAAATCGGGTCGCAACGATCACGCTCAACCGCCCGGCACGCATGAATGCGATCAGCCTTGGCATGCCGGCGGAGATTGCCGCAGCCGTTGACCGGGCCAATCGGGACGACGCCGTGCATGTCATTGTACTGACCGGGGCCGGTGACGGATTCTGCAGTGGTTATGACCTCGTAGATTTCGCCGAGGCGCCGGGCGAGCAACCCGGCTCGCAACTCGCCGGTGAATCCGCCTCGACAGGACACTGGGATCCGATGGCGGATTTCTATGGAATGTATGAATTCACCCAGCACTACATGTCGCTCTGGCGCAGTTACAAGCCGACAATTGCGCGGGTGCAGGGGCCCGCGGTCGCCGGTGGCAGCGACATCGCGCTGTGCTGTGACCTCGTGCTCATGGCGGAGGACGCGCGGATCGGCTATCCGCCCGCGCGTGTCTGGGGTTGCCCGACCACTGCGATGTGGGTCTATCGGCTCGGAGCCGAGCGTGCCAAGCGGATGTTATTCAGCGGTGACCTGGTCGATGGCCGGGAGGCCGAGCGTCTTGGGCTGGTGCTGGAGGCCGTACCGCGTGCTGAGCTCGACGATCGAGTGGGGGCGCTGGCAGCCCGAATTGCAGCGGTACCGAAGAATCAACTCATGATGCAGAAAATGATGATCAACCAGGCGTACGACAGCATGGGTCTGGCCAACACCCAGCGTTTCGCGACACTGTTCGACGGTATGACGCGGCACAGTCCGGAAGGCGCCTGGTTCAAAAACCGTGCCGAAGTCGCGGGGTTCAAGCAGGCAGTGCTCGAGCGCGACAGTGGTGAGCCGATTGCACCGGGCGTCAGTCGCCCGTTGTCCTCATGGCGACCCGACGGCAGCTGAACACCGCATGCACAATCACGTCGTCGGGAATTGAGGCCACAGGCTTGTTCTGCATGGTTTGCACGCGCACTCGCATCGTGGCCCCGGGGGCACTGGCCACGTGGTATCTGTACGCCGGTAAGCAACGATTCTTGACGGACAGACGTTGTGCGCGACGCGGCGCCGAGTGAAGGAGCTATTCGCGTGGCAGGGTCGGGTTCAGCTCAGGGAGCCCACGCCCACGGTCGCGACCGTGCAGTGCAGCGTGGCGGGAACGCAGGGCCCGCCGGGCCTTGCGAAGCTGCGTGGCAAGCGACGCGCCGGACCAGTCAGTCCGCACGGGCCGTCCGTACAACGCCTCATCCAGCCCGGCGACACACTCGGCGACCGAGGCCGATGCTGTCATCAGGGCAGCCTGCCGGGCCGGTTCCAGGCTCTGGTGCCAGTTGACCAGTGCTCGCCGCGCACGCGCAGCATCATTGGCCTCGCAGGCGCGCAGAAGGCGGCGAAACTGCACGGGCTCGAGATGGTTGGCCCATACATTCCAGCGCTTCCAGGTCGCAGACAGTGCATCGCGCCGATACCAGGCCAGCCACAGCGGCGACCCGAGCAACAGCGCCGTCCAAAGGGCAATACGGGCGATATCGGCCGCGCTGCGGGTGACCTGGAACCGGATGGCCGGCAGTACCGCTTCGCGCAGATCGCGGGTCTCCGGGTCCCACCAGCGAATGCGTTGCTCCGGCAACGCGAAACGGCCGGGCCGTTCGCCGAGGTAACTGATTTCTTCGATCCGCTCACCCGTCATCTGGCCGCGAACGTACCGGTCACTGACCAGTGGTTCGCGCGGATAGGCCCTGATGCCCTGCGGCGGATCGACCCGCAGTGGAGGCAGCAACATGCCCGGTACATCGAGAGCCTGAACGACGATGCGGCGAGTGAAGGCATCGCCCACGCGTAACTTCCCGGGGCTGGTGGCAGCGTCTTCGCTGACCGTCAGGCTTGATGTGGTGATGACACTGTCGAGGTTTTCAGTTCCGGGCGGCGTCCTGGCTGTGATCCGGAATGCCGGAGTTTCCTCCTCGATTTCGAGCCGCGGCTCGGCCTCGATCGCAAACCGGACACGGATCGGCGGCACGTCTATCGGCCCAGGCCGCTGCGCAAAAAGCAGAATCTCGTGCCGCTGTATCGCGTATTCCTTCCCTTCGATGAGCTGTGTCTGCAGTACCGGCGACTCCATCGGCTTCATCAGTAGGGCCCCCGGGACTCGCGGCAGATAAAAGACCGGGGAATCGGCAAAGAACGTTGGCGAGCGCAGTTCGACTGTGATGACCAGCTTCTCGCCCAGCCAGGCTTCGGTTGCTGTCGCGGTCGCGCGAACATTGGGTGAGGCCTGGGCGCCGCCTGGCCGGGCGCCTTGCGTCGTCGACTGTGCGAGCGCCGTGCCATACACGAGCAGTCCGGCTGCAAGCGTCGACGCGAAGCCGGCACAACCGCGATGCCGGACGCCTGACGCCGCGCGATTCACGGCGGAGGATTCCGCGACGCTCCGCCTTGCTCGCGCACCGCCTGTTCTTCCGCGACCTGGTACGAAAATTTCGAGCGCAGAAAGTCCCCGGGTTCCGTCTGCACGTTCCTCAACCAGAGGGCCTCGAGTGTCTCGTCGTCGAACGGTTCGTCGCGGGTACCCAGGACGGTCTCTTGGCCCGCGTTCTCCGCGCTTTTATCGAGATCGAAGACGACACCGTCAGCCCCCATCTTGCCGCCGGTCATGTCGCCTGCTTCTTTGTGCATGCGCTCGGCACGAACCTGGGCAAGTTCACGATTCTTTGCCGCCTGCACCCAGTTATTTCGCAGGTCCAGTGCCTGGTCATACTGGCTGATGGCCTCCGCGTACTTGCCCTGCATCAGCAAGGCGTTGCCACGATTGTAGAAGTCCTCGGCCGTTACGCCGCGTGCGAACGCCTGCTCGGCTTGCTCGAACTCACCGGCACGATAGTAGGCAACGCCCTTCCATTGTGAGTCGGCGAAGTGTTCGGCCGCCGCGAGATATTCGCCGCGTGCAAAGAGTCGCTGACCCATCTGGTCCGCGCTGAACAGAAGGTCGCCCTGTTGTGCCTCGGCCCGGCCAGTCGGGACGCTGCAAAGCACGGCCAGCACGAGCATCGAGGCGACATGCGCGCGGCGTCGAAAACCAAGCAACAACAGCGGAGCAATCAGCGGAACGAGCCAGTAGCCCGATTCCTGCCACCGCGTATTGCCTTCACCGGCGACTGCACCGGCCGGTACGGCCGCGGCGAGACGGACCAGCTTGCGTGAATCGGCCTGATCGGCGCTCAGGCGAACCACGTCGGCACCCAGCAGGCGGGCCGCTGCCTGCAGCGAATCGTCGCTCGCGCCGGCACCGGGCAGCGGCAGTATCGCGACCGGCGCCGGGTACTGCGCTCGAAAAGCCTGTAACGCACTTCGCTGGTCGCCTTGAACCGAGTCTGCCAGCAGTACGATCAGGCCGCTGGATTCACCTCCGGCGAGGCTCCGTGCGGCCAGCGACAGCGCGGCGGCCAGGTCATCGCCAGGAACGGGCATGACCTGCGAGTCAATATAGCCGGCCATCGATGCAACCAGTCCGACGTCACGGGTCGGCGGCAGGGCGAGGTGGGCGGTGCCGGCATAGGCAACCAGGCCGAGGGGCAATCCCGGTCGCTCGGTGGCGAGATCGGCGATTTCCAGATGCGCCCGCGCCTGCCGGCTCGGGGCCAGGTCGGCCGCGTTCATGCTCTGCGTTGCTTTCATGACCAGCATGACCGGAACGTCGTTATCTCCGAAAGGCGAGGGCGCCCGTTGCCAGGTCGGCCCGGCGACGGCGATCAGGGCGATCAGCCAGGCCGCGGGCAATGCATATCGGGCGACGCTGCCGCGGTGATCCCCGCCCACCGTCAGCGAGCTCAGCAAGCCCGGTTCGATCAATCTTCGCCAGCCGCGCAGCGGGTCGGTGCCGCGTCGCAGCTGCCACGACAGCAGCCCGATCAGAGGCAAAAGGAGAAGCCAGAGCGGCCGCAGAAAGTGGAAATCGGACAGAACGTTCACTGCGATGCCCGCTCCAGTTCGAGTTCGCCCGTGCGGGCGTTTACACGCACGCGATGCAGTGCGGCGGTTTCGGACAGATTTATTCGCTGGCGCCGGCTCGAAAACCACCAGCGGATCGATTCGCCCAGCAACGACAGCAGGAGGGCAATGCCCATTGGCAGCCAGTACAGCTCGATCCGGGTGCGGTGCGAGATCGTATTTACCGAGACGGTCTCCAGTGCATCAAGTTCGGCGTATATTCCCGCCAGTTGCTCGCGGTCGCTGGCAGCAAAGAACCGGCCTCCGGTCTTTTCCGCAACCTCCCGCAATGTGATCTCGTCGATTTTTTCTTCTCCGACCGATGTCGGGTCGCCGACCACGACGGTGTGAATCGTAATACCGCGGTCCGCCGCGACATCGGCCGCTTTCGACGGTGGCACGGCGCTGGCCGTATCGTTTCCGTCGGTCAGCGCGATCATTGTCCGGGTTGGCAGTTCACTGTGCTCAAACAGCGTAATTCCGAGCCCGACCGCATCTCCGAGCGCAGTTCGCGGGCCGGCCATGCGCGCCTGCACTTCGTCGAGTAATTGCCGGGTCAGTTCGAGGTCTGTGGTAAACGGCGACTGCACGTACGCCGCGTCGCCAAAGACGACGAGTCCAACGCGATCGCCCTGGCGATGCCGCAGGAAATCGGTCAGCACTTCTTTCACCGCGCTGAGGCGATCGACGGTGGCACCCGACACACTGGTGAAATCCTCGTGCTCCATAGAGCCTGAAAGATCCACCAGCAATAACAGGTCGCGAGTGGGTTGCTCCCGGGTGATCGGCGGCTCAAGCCACTGCGGCCGTGCGATCGCAGTGACCAGCAGGCTCCAGAGCAAGGCCCGGGTCAGCAGGCGCAGGGCGCCTGCGCTTGTACCGACGCGTACAGGGCTCGAACCGATCAAATCCTCCAGCGTGGACATGAAGGAGACACGCACCGCCATGCGTCGGTTCCGGCGCGCCGGAACCAGCCACCAGACGGCAGCTGGCAGGGGCAAGAGCCAGAAAAGCCATGGGTAGGCGAAGCTCAGCATGCGTCTTCGCCCCGGTGATGCGTGATCCAGGCGCGCGTGCTCTGCATCCAGTGCTCGGCTTCCTGCTCTCCGATCGGCCGGCCAGACCGATAGGCGCGCTCGATCCAGTCCCAGGACCTGTGCTGTGCTGCCGGCAGCCGCTCGTTCAGGAACGCATGCCATGCGGCACCATGGCGCGCAGCGACGGCTTCGCGAGGCGCCACGGCGAGCGCCGTGCGCCGCAACAGTCCGCCGAGTTCCGTTGCGATCGAACTGTCGGTGCTCTTTGTCGTCACGCGGGTTGCGATGACATCGAGTTCAGCCAGCGCGGCGCGTCGATACACATTGCGCCGATACTGTCGCCAGCTGCGCCATCCGAACCAGCCCAGACAGAGCAGCGTGGCAGCGATGAGCAGGTACCATCCCGGTGCCAACGGCCACCAGGAGATTTCCGGTGGCATTGCGATGTCCTGCAGGTTGGCAAGACTGGCCGGATCCTCAGGCATGTCGTCTCAGTCCAAAAAGCTCCTCGAGCTGATCGAGCACCGGGTCCGCGGTGCAGACCGGAACGACGGGAACGCGCAGGCGTCTCAGCAGGGCGCGTATGTTGGCCAGACGTTGCAGGGTCGCCTGCCGGTATTGTCGCGCGAACTCAGCCGATCGGGGGATTCCAACCTCCAGCATCCCGTCACTGGCCACCATGCCATCGCCGGCGGGCAGGACCGCTTCCAGTGGATCGTAGGTGAGCGCGAGCAGTACGTCGTTGTGAGCCGCTATCCGCGTGGCAAGTTCAGCGGTCCGTGCATCCAGGCCATAGAAACCGAGCGCCGCGAACACCATGCCGTCGTGCGGCTGGTGGCGCAGGACCCGCTCGAATGCATGGTGGAACTGCTCCTGTGCGCGCAGGCTGCGCGGACCGGGGAGCAGCGCGTTGAGTCGTGCAATCTCGCCAAGTATGCGAAGCACATTACGCCGACTGCGGTGCGGCTTGATCTCGACGCATTCCTCATCCCCGATGATGACGGCGCCGACGCGATCACCGGAGGCCAGTGAGGACCACGCGACGATTGCCGCGATCGTGGCCGCGACAACGGACTTGGTGGCCCGCTCGCTGCCGAAAAACATCAGCGAGCGCTGATCCACGAGCAGCAGGGTCGGTCGGTCGCGTTCCTCGCTGAATACACGGACATGGGGCTCGCGCAATCGTGCCGTGGCCTTCCAGTCCATCGAGCGAATGTCGTCACCCGGCCGGTACTGGCGAATCTCTTCGAACGTCAATCCGCGCCCGCGCAGTCGCGTGCCGTGACGACCGCTGAGCAGACTTCGAACCGGCTGCCGCGGCAGCAGGCTGATGCTGCGAGCGGCAAACTCCATGCGGCTGAGTTGAGCCAGGCTGACGTGACTGCCCGAAGGCTCTTCCCGGGCCGGGCGTTCAGGTCTGCCTGCTGCGGTAGAGGCGTGTGCCATATCTCAAACCGTGGCCACCTTGTCGAGAATCATTCGGATTACGTCGTCACCGCTGACGCCTTCTGCTTCGGCTTCATAACTCAGGTGTACGCGGTGACGCAGGCAGCTGGTGGCCACGTTGCGGATGTCATCGGGGGTGACGAAATCCCTGCCGTGCAGCCAGGCATGGGCGCGTGCAACGGCGTCCAGCGCCAGCGTCCCTCGTGGACTGGCTCCGAGGCGTACCCACCGGGCCAGGTCGTCCCCGTAGCGTTGCGGTTCCCGGCTGGCCACGACGACATCGACCATATAGGCCTCCGCGGCCTCGGAGACGTGCACGCCGCTGACTTCGCGGCGCGCGGCGAAGATCGTTGACTGCGGCACCGGAACCGGCGGGGGTGCGGGGTCCGTGTTGGCTTTTTCGCTTCTGACCAGCCGCAGTATCTCGGCCTCTTTGTCGGCCGGCGGGTAGGGCACAAGTACCTGTAACAGGAAGCGGTCCATCTGCGCCTCCGGCAGCGGGTACGTGCCTTCCTGCTCGATCGGGTTCTGCGTCGCGAGCACCAGGAACAACTCGGGCAGCGTATGGGTCTTGCCGGCGACCGTGACCTGGCGCTCTTCCATTGCCTCCAGCAGCGCGGCCTGGACCTTTGCAGGTGCCCGGTTAACCTCGTCGGCCAGTACGAGGTTGCCGAAAATGGGGCCCTGCTGAAATTCGAAAGTGCCCCGCTGCTCATGGTAAATGTCTGAACCGGTGACATCTGACGGCAGAAGGTCCGGCGTGAATTGAACGCGACTGAACGTCGAGTCAATCGTCCTGGCGAGCGTCTTGATCGATCGCGTCTTTGCGGTGCCGGGCAAGCCCTCCATCAGGACGTTGCCGTCCGCCAGCAGGGCCAGCAGCAAAGCCTGGACGACTTCCTGCTGACCGATGATGGCCTCATTCATCCGCGCTTCGATACCACGTAACGCTTCACGATTTGTCATTCGCCGATCCTGTCAGCCGGAAGCCGAAACGCCAGCGGCGAGCCGGCAAGCCCGCCTGCCAGGAAATCCTCGTGAAGTGGAAGCCCTCATTTCTTCTGCTCCGGAGCGGCCATCATCTGTTCCATGACCCGGTCAAGGTTGAAAGACGCTGGTTTCTGGCGCGGCGGATACTCGCGGAATGTCGCCAGCATCTGCGCCGCCTTCACCTGTGCGGGTACGGCCTGGAACTGCAGGATCCGCTCGGCCCATTCATAGTAGGTGTTGGTGTCCGTGGATGCCCTTTCGAATGGATCCATGCGCAGGTCGAAAAGCATCGGGACCCTCAGTTTCACGAAAGGTTCAGCCCACACGGCGAATTGCCTGGCCCGCTGCTCCATGAAGACCAGCTTCCAGCGCCCGTCGCGGATTGCCAGCAGGTCGCCGTCGTCGCTCCAGTAAAAGAATTCGTTGCGTGGCCACTGGCCGCCCTGGCCGGTCAGCATTGGCAACAGGTTGTAGCCATCGAGGTGCACCCGGTAAGTCATGTTTCCGGCTGCGTGCCCTTGCAGAAGTTTCTGCGTGATATCGGGTTCGCCGGCCGCCGCCATCAGTGTCGGCACCCAGTCGGTGTGCGAAGCGATCTCGTTAATCGTTTGCCCGGCCTGAAGCACGCCCGGCCAGCGAATCAGGAAGGGGACTCGAAAGCCGCCTTCCCAGTTTGTGTTTTTCTCACCTCGGAAGGGCGCGACACCGCCGTCGGGCCACATGTTGTAGTGCGGTCCGTTGTCAGTGGTGTAAATGACGATCGTGTTCTCGGCAATCCCGAGGTCGTCGAGCTGTTGCAGGAGCTTTCCGACATCATCGTCATGCTGCATCATGCCATCGGCATAGAAGTTCAGGCCCGATTTGCCGAGGTAAGAATCGGGCACGTGCGTGTAGTAGTGCATCCGTGTCGTGTTGACCCAGGCCAGGAATGGTTTTTTCGCAGAGACGCTGCGGTCGATGAAGTCCATCGCGGCAGAAATAAACTCCTCGTCGACGGTTTCCATGCGCTTCCTGGTCAGCGGCCCGGTGTCTTCGATGCGCCCGTCGGCGCTGGAGCGGATGACACCGCGTGGCCCGAACTGCTTTCGAAATGCGGGGTCCTGGGGGTAGAGCGGGTGCTCTGGAGTTTCCTCGGCGTTGAGGTGATAGAGATTGCCGAAGAACTCATCAAAGCCGTGATTGGTCGGCAGGAACTCGTCACGGTCACCGAGGTGGTTTTTTCCAAACTGACCGGTCGCGTAGCCCATCGGTTTGAGCAGTCCCGCCAGCGTGGGGTCTTCTTTTCTGAGGCCGAGGTCCGCGCCGGGCATACCGACCTTCGTCAAACCCGTGCGAATCGGCATCTGTCCCGTGATAAACGCGGATCGTCCCGCCGTGCAGGACTGCTCGGCGTAGTAGTCGGTAAAGCCGATGCCCTCGTGTGCGATCCGGTCGATATTGGGCGTCTGGTAACCCATCATGCCGCGACTGTTGTAGCTGAGGTTCCAGAAGCCGATGTCGTCGCCCATGATGATCAGGATGTTCGGCTTGCCACTGCGCGCGGTCCGGCTCGCAACCGATTCCAGCGCGATGGCCGTGCCGGGCGCCGGGACGTTGATGCGAGCCACCGGACGCTCGGCGTTCGATTCTGTCGCGCTGCCGGTGCCCGTCACGGTGGGACCCGACGTACTTCCGGAGGTGGCCGAAGGTTCGGCCGGCGATGTGACGGGCTGGGAGCCGACAGTGGAGCTGCCGCCCGGTTCATTCGCCTGCTTGCACGAGAGCAGACCAAACAACGTCAGAAGAAGAACGGCGGTCGGCTTCGCCTCGAAGTAATTCATTGGCTTATTCGCTCCCTTGGTCAGTGCAAAGCGCGGTGTCGGATCCGCTGTTATCCTTGCAGAATAGGGTGACTCGATGTCTAAATCCAGCCGCACCCTGCCAGGTGCAGGCGTAATCTCGGGTGCGCATTCGTGATAAAGCAGGAAAGTTCAATCCAGGAAACGCCCAGGCGCGATCGACGCGTGCAAATGGGGCTCGTTCTGACGGTCCTCTGGCTGGCGGCCGGTGTCGCGTATGTCGGCATCACATTCGGCTGGGGCAATTTCTTCAAGCAGACGCCTGGCTCGATGGGTGAGTTTCTCGACGGCGCCTTTGCGCCCCTGGCATTCCTCTGGCTCGTGCTGGGCCTGTTTCTGCAGCAGACGGAGCTCTCGGCGAACAACCGGGCGATCCAGAAGCAACACGAAATCATGCTTCGGGCTGCCGAACAGGCTGAAATCCAGACCCAGGCGATTGCGGCCAACGAGCTACATGCGCGCCAGGACACGTTCATCGGCGTCGCTCAGATGGTCACGCTGCAGCTCGAGGTGACGGCCGGCATGCTGTTTCTTTCCAGCCAGGGCCCACCGGGCTCCGGGCTCGTTTCGGCCGATGAAATGGATGAGCTCTGGACGCGCCTCGCCGGTGGCGAGACTTCCCTTTTCAGCCGCCGCATGATCCTGCTGTACATCTCCACCGAGAGCGAGGACCCGGAGGCCGCGCGCGCGCTGCTGTTCGGGACGCCAGTCCGAACCCGGCACAGCGAGTCTTATATTTACAGTTTCGAGCGCCTGCTCGCGCACGCCAGCGAATGCGATCCGGACGGGATGATCGTCGATGCGCTGAAGGGCAACGGACAGGGCCGATTTTACGACCTGCTGGCCCGGAGTCGGCCGGCGACACCTCCGGATGGGTGAGGTTGCGGTTAGTGCCCGCTGCCTGGGCCGTTTTTCGAACGATTTCCGGCGGTTGGGGTCCATAATGCAGAGGATGCTTACTCGGGCAGGAAAATCATGAAAAGCAGGTCCCTATGGCTGGTCATCCCGGTCCTCATCGGGCTGGCGATTGCGTACTACTATTTCACGCGGAAATCTGAGACCGTGATGCCGGTCTCCGAGGCGCCCGTTACGGCTCCGGCTGAAGTCACGCCGCCGCCGGTGCAGATGGCTCCGCCGGGTCCAGCCGAGGATGAACTCGAGCCGCTGCCGGCTCTCGATGACAGTGACGCGTCGGTCCGGCAGTCAGCTGGCACAGCGCTGGGCGAGGAGGCGATCGAACGGTTCCTGGTCGGGGAGGCCGTGGTGCGCAAGCTGGTGATTACCGTCGATAACCTGCCCAGAGAGAGCGTCAACATGCGCGTCAGGGCGGTTCCGGCGCTGGGTGGCAGTTTCCAGGTACTGAGTCGTGGAGAGGAGACCGTGATCGATTCGGCTAACTTCGCCCGCTACGAACCGTTCGTCGGTCTCATCCGGGGCGCGGATGCCGGGCAACTGGCCGACCTCTACGTGCGTTATTACCCGCTCTTCCAACAAGCCTACGAGGAACTCGGCTACCCGGATCAGCAGTTCCATAATCGGCTGATGGAGGTGATCGGCCACCTGCTTGCGACACCGGAGGTTTCCGGCCCGATCCGGCTGGTGCGGCCGCACGTGCTCTATAAGTATGCGGACCCCTCGCTCGAGGCACGATCGGCGGGTCAGAAAGCACTGATTCGGATGGGACCGGAGAATGCTGCGACGATCAAGGCGAAGCTCGTTGAGCTCGAGACTGAACTGGCCGCCCGGGCGCAGCCGTTGAGGCCGGAGTGACAGCGACAGAACAGCTCACAAGCGAGTCATTCCGGTCGCAGCGCGGATCGATATTATCTCTCGCGCACGGGTGCTTCGCCTGGTTGCTCGCCGGACTTCTCGCCGCTGGATCTGCGGGTGCCGATCCGGCGTCTACCGCGGAAATAGAGCATCTGCTCAACTATGTCAGTCATTCCGAGTGTCGCTTCGTCCGCAACGGCGATTCGCACAGCGGTGCCGAGGCGGCCCGCCACATGCGCCAGAAATACGATCACTTTGCCGATCGTATCGACAGCGCGGAGTCATTTATCGAGTTAGCGGCTACCCGCAGCCTCCTTTCGGGAAAGGTGTACACGGCAAGTTGCCCCGGGCAGAGCCCGCAGCCAACGGGAGCGTGGCTTGGGGCAGAACTCGAAACCTACCGCGAGACGGCGGCTGATGTACGGCACGACAGACAGCAGTAGCCAAGGTCAGTCTCGCTGGCGGCGGGGTCAAACCGCGCAGGGCCTTTCGCGGACGGGGACTGTGCCTCCCGCGCGCGGAATGGGACGCTGGCCGGTGATGGTGGGCGCATGCAGCCTGCTGATCCTGGCAGGCACTTTCGGGTCGATGGCGATTCGCGCGGAAGTGCCGGGCGATGCATTGCCGGCGACTCATGCGACGAAAGACAACGCTGCTCAGAACCGGTCGGCCAGCCTGCGGCTCGTCTCACTGAACATGGCCCATGGGCGGAAGGACGGAATCAGCCAGCTGTTGCAGAGCGAAGCTCGGATCCACGGGAATCTGCAGCGGATTTCCGAGCTATTGACGCGGATAGATGCCGACATCGTTGCGCTCCAGGAGGCGGATGGACCGTCACGCTGGAGCGGCAATTTTGATCACGTCGAGTGGCTCGCCCGGCAGGCCGAGTATCCCTGGCAGGCCCGTGTCGGTCACGCAGAGAGCTGGCTGTTTTCCTATGGGACAGCCATTCTTTCGAGGTGGCCAGTCGCTGAGAACTACGGGCACACGTTCAGTCCGTCGCCGCCTACCTTCAACAAGGGCTTTCAACTGGTGCACGTTGACTGGCCGTCGGGAGGCAATAATCGGGAGTCACAGGGCGTCGATATCGTGTCGGTCCACCTGGACTTCTCGCGCCGCAGCGTGCGCAGAAAGCAGATTGACGAACTCAGTGAAGTGCTTTCACAACGAACATCACCGACCGTTGTTCTGGGCGACTTTAACAGCGACTGGCTGGCAGAGAACGGAGCATTGAGACAGCTCGCAGATCGACTGGACATGCGAGTCTATCAACCCGACTCAGAGCAGCTGGTAACGTATCCAGCCAACGGCAAGCGCATCGACTGGATCCTGATTTCTCGCGATCTCGAGTTCCTGGGCTACCGGGTATGGCCGGATGTCGTTTCAGACCACCTGGCGGTCGTGGCCGACATCGGCCGGTCGGCCGACGCGCAACGGGTGTCTCAGTCCGATGAGTAACCGGCGCCGGCTGGTTTCGTGGCTGCGCCCTGCGTTCGTGTCGCTGATTGCCACGCTTGGCACAGCCTGCGCCACTTATACGCCCGGCGAACAGGCAGCGGCACCGCCGCCGACGGGGGCAGTTGCCGACGTACGGACGCAGGCTGTCTATGATTTCCGGACCTGGATTGCACCGCAGCGGCTTTCAGTTGATCCGGTCAGGATTGGCAGCGAGGCCGACATTCCGACCAACGATGCCGTCGGAAAAATCCTCGGTCCGAGGCCGGAAGACTCATTGCGTTCGCTGGTCGTCAAGCTGTGGATGATCGAGCATGCCGTTCACACGCTCGACGTCGCCTACTACATATTCAAGCGGGACCTTGTGGGCTATGCGGTGCTTGGTGCGCTGTGCGATGCGGTACAGCGCGGCGTCGATGTGCGCGTCATCATCGACAGTGCCGGCTCGATGCACCCGACACATTCAGAGCTCAAGGCACTGGAGAGCTGCGCGGATAACGCCGGTTACATGGTGACGGGCGAAGGTTTGCCTACCGTAAACAGGGCGCGTGTCCAGGTCGTCATCTTCAATGCCCTGACCAGGTTAGCCGCTTCGATCAATCGGCGTTCGCACGACAAATTGCTGATCGCTGATGGGAATTTCCCGGACAAGGCAATTTTGATGACGGGCGGGCGCAACGTCTCGCTGGCGTATTACGGTATCAAAGCCGATGGCTCGGCCGACCCGACTGCGTACCTTGACCTGGAACTCATGCTTCGGCCCGGTCCGGGCGATGCAGGCAAGCATACGGTCGGCGACATCAGCAGCATCTATTTCAATCTGTTGTTCATGCATGAGGGGAACAAGCGCATCGTCCCAATGGGCGATTTTGGGGCCTATGGTGGAGAAAGGGCGAAGGCGCGGTCCGCTTTGGCGCAGATCAAGGCATTTCCGCAGATCCGTGAGATGCTGGCGCAGATGCCAGGATATGTGGAATCCGGTCTGTCCGAGGCGCAGGTCCGGCTGGCGCACGAACTCGGTAACCTGTCCGATCAAAACGTCGTGAGCGATGTCGAAGGAAATCTTCTTCGGAATCCCAATTCAATCTCCTACCTCCTCTACGCGGGCGCTGAGAAAGGCTTCTCGCACGGTGATGTGCAGGTCGTATCGCCCTACCTTTTCGTGCCGAGTTACAAGAACAAGAAAGGCGACACGATTTTCGATGGCGCGGTCGAGGCACAGAGACAACTGGCAAAGGATCCGGACCTGCGGTTGCTCGTCATCACGAACTCCGTCCTGACCAGCGACAATTTTCTCGCGCAGTCGGTGATCGATATGGATATGGCGCCCCGGATGCTGCTCAGTCCGGCCTTGCGTGATGCCTGGCTCTCAGGGCTGGATTCCGGTGAGTTCAATCCGGATATCGTCGGCAGTGAGGACTGGCGGCGGCAGGTGCAGAACCCCCGGATCCGGATCTATCAGACTGGCAAACTCGACTCGGACCTGATCGTCCCGGGCGGCCATACTTACGGGAAGTTGCACGCGAAGTTTATTCTCGCAACCGGTTTCGGATTTATTGGCACGTCAAATTTTGATTACCGTTCGCGTCTTTTTAATAACGAGATGGGATTCTTTTTCACGAGCGAGGGGTTGCAGGAAGACCTGGCGGAGCAGCTCGAGTTTCTGCGCGAATCGGCTTACCTGTGGGGCTCGCCGGAATGGCTGGAAATGCGCCGCAGACTGATGGAACAGAAGGGTAGCAAAGCGAGTACGACTCGCAAGCAGCGTGGAATCTACAAGCTGCTGGTCGCTTTGAATCTCAAGTGGCTGATCTAGGCGGGCGTCACAAACCGGATGCTCATCGCTTCCCAACGTCGCCTTTGGAGTGACCGGTCTCGACCATCTTTCGCGCCTCAGCAATGAATTTCTCTGCCTCCGCTGCGTCCTCCGTACTGATCCTCGTCGGCGGCTTCTCAATGCCTCGCCCGAACGCCGGGCGTGCCGCCAGGTCGTCCTTCCAGCGAATCAGGTTGGGCAGTCCGTCCACCTCGACGCCTGACCATCGATAGGTACGGACCCACGCCCAGTTGGCGATATCGGCGATCGAAAAGCTGCCGGCCAGGTAGTCCACTTCGCCGAGTCGCGCGTCGAGGACTTCGAAGAGCCGGCGGCACTCGCCCTGATAGCGGTCTATGGCGGGTTGGATCTTCTCCGGAAAATATCGATAAAAGACATTGGCTTGTCCCATCATCGGGCCGATGCCGCCCATCTGGAACATCAGCCATTGCATCACGCGGGAACGGCCTTTCGGGTCGGCCGGCATCAGGCGACCCGTTTTCTCGGCCAGGTACACGAGAATGGCGCCGGATTCGAACACGGCGAAGTCTCCGGCATCACGGTCGACGATTGCCGGTATGCGGCCGTTGGGACTGATCCGAAGAAACTCCGGGCGCTTCTGCTCGAGGGCGCCGAGGTCTAGCGCATGCATTTCGTAGGGAAGCTCGAGTTCCTCCAGGGCGATGGAAATCTTGTGGCCGTTCGGTGTGGCGGCGGTGTACAGGTCGATCATTGGATCTCCGCCTCGCGGCCGGGTGTCGGCCAGCCATCGCGCAGATGCAGGTCGCGCTGCGGATACGGTATCGTGATGCCGGCGGCTTCGAATCGGTCCCACAATTCCAGGTAGAGGTCGGATCGGACGTTATTAACCCCGAATTCCGGATCGAGAATCCAGAATCGCAGTTCCAGTTCGATGCCATTGTCGCCGAAGGCCATGACCCGGCTGGCCGGTTTCGGATCTTGCTGCACCCTCGGGTGTTTTTCCGCGGCATCGAGCAGGATCTGCAGTGCCTGTCTCGGATTGTCCTGGTAGCTGATCTGTACCGGTAGTTTCAGCCTTATCGCACGGTCCGCGTAGCTCCAGTTGATGACCTCGGAGTTGAACACCTGCTCGTTTGGTATCAGCGTGTCCACGCCGTCTCTATCCTGCACGACGATGTAGCGGGCACGCAGTTCGCGCACCACGCCAAATCGATCGCCGATCGTAATCACATCCCCCTGGCGAATGGATCGGTCGGCAATGATGACGAACCCGCTGATGAAGTTCGCCGCAATGCGCTGCAGGCCAAAACCGAGGCCAATACCGAGCGCGCCGCCAAAAACGGTCAGGGCACTGAGGTTGACCCCGACGGCGTCGAGCGCAAACACCGTGGCCAGTCCGAACAGGAGCACTCGGATGGTCTTGGCGATCCCGACCCGCAGGCCGATCGAGATGCTGCCAACACCCATGATTCGTTTCGAGGCCAGTGAACCAATATAGGCCGCCGCAAGCGAGAACAGCAGCAAGGTGACCATCACACGAATGGCGTCGAGCAGCGAGAAACGCGATTTGCCAAGCGGCAGCGCAATGGCGTCGAGCGCGCCGGCGACCGGTTCGATCCAGCCGAGCAGTTGCAGTGCAACCAGGAACCAGATGCTCCAGGAGATCGCATGCTCGAAGGTGACGAGCATGGGGCCGGGTTTCACGACGCGCTTGAGCAACTCGGCAATCAGCTGAATCGCGACCAGCGCCAGTGCCAGCACGGCCACCATCGAGAGAATGCCCTGCGGCAGTTCCTGCCAGCGCAAAATCGCGGCCGCTATCAGGCAGATCACACCAAGCACCGTCGGCAGTGCGATCCGGTTGGCGATGCCGGCGAGTACCGCGCTGGCCGGGTTCTCCGTTTCGAACTCACGCGCGCTGATCTGCTTGCGGACCGCACTGGCGATCAGCGCTGCCGCCGCCGCCCCAAGCAGCAGGATGACAATCTGCCACCACTGGGCCGGCGATCGAACGACCAGCAGGACCTGGTTCAACGCATTCGTCAGTATTTGCTCAATCGTGTCCATGGCTGTCGCCTGCAATCGACGGATGCTGGATTTTCGCTGTCGGGCTCCCGCTCATGCCCTTGATTATGCCGCACGGTCGCAGCCCGCTGGGCAAATCAGGGCCCGTACCCTTGCGGCGGTTCGGGCGCGCAATCGACCCGGATTTCGCCGCTGGGCAGATGGGTTCAGTCCGCGGGCTCTTCGAGCACCTGGTCGATCGTGACCAGATCCACCAGTCCCAGCGCGCAATACAAGGCCGGGATGATGGCCTCAGGCGGATGTCTTCGGCGCAATTCCGCGACTTTTTCGGTTCCCGCGCGGTACGCCGGCAGGTACATGCGCCCGAGCAGGGGGTGCTGGCCCCAGGCGCCGGATAACTTGTCGGCGCGCTCCTCGGAGCAAAGGAACTCGTTGCGAAGACGGTCGCGAACTTCCTCGACGGGGCGATGTTCCTGCCAGGTCAGGTATGAGGACTGGTTTTTTGCGTCGTCCTGCAGCAGTGCCAGAAGCGTCCCGATCTGCAGGTCCGGATCCGGGAGGTCCTCGATCTCGAGCAGTCCGTTTGCCATCAGGATCGCATTGTTGGCAATACCCTCGGACAGCGCCGCACCGCGCGTATTCATGGTCAGTACGGTGGACTCGAAACCGAGCCGTTGCTCCACGTTCAGCGCATGAATCAGGGCGAAGTTCATCACGTGGCCGGGGACAACCTCGTGCGAAACGAGCTGAAAAAACTCCGGCACCGAGATTTCCAGCGACGCATTGATCTCATAGGTCGCTTCGTACTGCGGCGAGCCGTCGGCGTTCCGCGCCCGGCCGAGGTAATTCATCGACCCTGAGAACCAGGCATTCTCGATCGGCAGAAACCGGATGTTCGCGCGCGGGACCTCGTGCAGGCTCGTGGGCAGGTAGGGAACGATGTGCTTGCGCGCACCCTCATTGAACTGCGCGATACAGGCATCGGCAATCATCTTGATGGATTTACGGGGAACCAGCCGCGCCAGCCGCCAGGCGTCGACGGCCGCGAGCAGCTGCTCGGCGCTGCTCGATGCATAGCCCTGTTCGGAGAGAAGCTCTGCGACCCGAAGTCGCTTAGGCTCGGGGTCCGACGGTGTCGGCGCACTGCCGGTGGAGGCATTCACGCAACGCTGATAAGAGACTTTCGGCCCGCGTCCGAGGATTTCCTGGACGAGGTCCCACATCACGCCCAGGCACTCACCCATGCCCTCCAGGTAGGCGCCGCGAAGGCCATTGAGCTTGCGCCCGATGCTGCCCATTTCAGCAATGGCACCCGGCACGTCGATCGCGGCCAGGTATTCATCGATTGCCGAAGTGTCGGGGCTCTGGCTGGCCACGCCACCGCTCGCGCGAAGTCGCGCTGCGGACGGGTGGGTGTACGCCAGCGGCAACGGCTCGTCGGAAAACCAGGAATCGGCGATGAAGCGTCCGGTGCCGGAAGGGTTCATGACATCGCCACCCCACAAGGTGTCGATGGCCAGGATCGCGGTGGCCGCCGCCTGGTCCAGGGTCGAATCGTCTGTCACCTGCGTTCTCCATGGGTTTGCCGTGGCCGCGCTATTCTATGCCCTGCGGGCGTCCCGGGCGCGTTTCTTGAGGCAATCGATGGCCGGGCAGGTGCGCCGGCGGGCAGGCGGGCCGCCTCGCCTCGGGCAAAGTCGTTCTGGTAGTCTGCGATTATCTGAGGGCCCACGGGCAAAAACAGGAACCAAAGGCATGCAGGCCGAAGCGCTGTACGAGGAATTGAAAGTCAAACTCGGTGATGTCATGCCGGATGCGGAGATCCTGCTCAAGGCAGAGGTCGCCGCCGATGTCCTGCGACTGAAAGAGGAGCGTGACGCGGTCATCCTTGGCCACAATTACATGGAGCCGGCCCTGTTTCATTCGGTACCCGATTTCCGTGGTGACTCACTTGAACTCAGTCGCAAGGCGGCCGAGACGGACAAGTCCGTGATCGTATTCTGCGGGGTTCGGTTCATGGCCGAGACGGCCAAGATACTCAGCCCGGATAAGATCGTGCTGTTGCCGACTGAGAAGGGCGGTTGCTCGCTGGCGGAGAGCATCACCGCGGAAGATGTGCGCGCGCTTCGCAAGGCTTACCCGGGCGTCCCGGTGGTCACATACATCAATACCTACGCGGACGTCAAAGCCGAGACAGATATCTGTTGCACCTCGAGCAACGCCGCCGCCGTGGTCGAGTCACTGAATACGGATACGGTGATCTTTCTGCCCGATGAATTCCTCGCACGCAACGTGGCGCGGGAAACCGGCAGGCACATCATCGTGCCCTCGGTGTTGCCAAAGGCCGGCGCGCGTGACGACACGGTGATCGAACACCGCATGATCGGCTGGAAAGGGCGTTGCGAAGTGCATGAAATGTTTACGCCCGAGGATGTCGACTCGGTTCGCAAGCAATTCCCCGATGTTCTGATCGTTGCGCACCCCGAGTGCAGCCCCGACGTCGTCGAAAAAGCGGATTTCTCGGGCAGCACAACGGCAATGATCGCGTTCGTCGAGCGCTCGAAGGCCAGCCGGTATCTCCTGCTGACCGAGTGTTCGATGGGCGACAACATCGTGGCGGCCAACCCGGGTAAGGAAATGCTCCGGATGTGCAGCCATCGATGCCCGCACATGCACGAAATCACGCTGGAACAGACCCGTGACTCGCTGCAGCACATGCGATGGCAGATCGAAGTGCCGGAGCCCATCCGGGTGCGAGCGCTGAGGGCCGTTGAAAGGATGCTCGAAATCGGGCCGAAAATAGATTGAGCGAGCCGGCCACCAGTGATGTCCTGATCCTCGGCTGCGGGATCGCCGGTTGCACGGCCGCGCTGGAGCTGGCGCGCGCCGGCCTTCGCGTCACGCTGGTCACCCGGGCCGCCGAGGCCCAGGATTCCAATACTTACTGGGCACAGGGCGGGATCATCTACCGGGGTGACGGCGACTCTCCCGAACTGCTCGCCGAGGACATCAAGAATGCCGGGGACGGACTTTGCTACGAGAAGGCCGTCGATATCCTTGCCCGCGAGGGGCCCGGCCTTGTGCGATCGATTCTGATCGAGAAGCTCAGTGTGCCATTCGATCGTGACAGCAATGGCGGGCTCGCACTGGGACGCGAAGGGGGGCATTCCCTGCCACGCATCGTGCACGCGGCCGACGCGACCGGTAAGGCGATCGAGTCCGCTTTGCTGGCGGAGATCGCCCGTCACCCCAATATCAACTCGCTGACAGGGCATACAGGCGTGGACCTGCTGACGCCAGCGCATCACGGCCGTGATCGTCGAGCCGTTTATCAGACGCCATCGTGTGTCGGCGCTTATGTCCTGGACCAGGCCAGCGGCGCAATCCGCGCGGTGTTCGCGCACGCCACGATCCTGGCTACCGGCGGTCTCGGCCAGATTTTCCTGCGCACGACCAACCCGTCCGGCGCGCGGGGTGATGGCGTGGCGATGGCCTATCGGGCGGGCGCGCGAGTCATCAACACAGAGTACGTGCAGTTTCATCCAACCGCGTTCCATCATCGAAACGCGCCGTGCTTTCTCATTACCGAAGCGGTGCGGGGCGCCGGCGCGAGGCTCGTCGACATGCACGGCAGTCCGTTCATGGATGAATACGACGCGAAGTGGAAGGACCTCGCACCGCGCGATGTGGTCGCACGCAGCATCCACTCGGAAATGCTTCGGCGCGGTGTACCGAATGTTTACCTCGATCTCGCCTCGTACATTCCCGTCGAACGCATTCGCCAGGAGTTCCCGGAAATGTACCGGGGCTGTATTGAGTATGGCATCGACATCACCCGCGACCTCGTGCCGGTTGTCCCGGCGGCCCACTATGCCTGCGGCGGTGTCTGGGTCGACGAGTACGGCCGCAGCACGATTGATCGCCTTTACGCGATCGGCGAGGTCTCCTGCACGGGTGTCCACGGTGCCAATCGACTGGCCAGCACGTCGCTGCTGGAAGGGCTGGTCTGGGGATATCGGGCCGCCGCTCATATCGCGGAAAGCGTGCCCGCCGGGCAGCCTGTCGCCGCCGGCGATATCCCGCCCTGGCGTCCGACGGGAACCGAGGAGCCGGATGCGGCGCTGGTGGCTCAGGATATGGTCTCATTGCGGCATATCATGTGGAATTACGTGGGGCTGGTGCGTACCTCACGACGCCTGGCCCGGGCGATCAGCGACCTGAGAAATCTCGAGGTGGAAGTCGAGCGCTTTTATCGCGCGGCGGCGTTGAACGACGAACTGATCGGTTTGCGTAACGCGGTTCGCGTCGCCCTGATCGTGACGCTGGCAGCCTGGGAGAACCCGGTCAGCAAGGGTTGTCACTACCGGGAGTAAGCAAGCGCTCGTACCAACGGCGCGAACATGAATATGCTGCGCAGGTTATTTCTGAGTTTACTGGCGGCCCTCGGGCTGGCCCTGCTGTTCATCGTGGTACGGACCCTGGTGTCGTCCACGCCGTGGACCCCGCTCACTACACAAGGCATGGCGCCGGCGCCGGAGGTCGATCCGGTGCTTGCCGCGGAGCGCCTGGCTCAGTCGATTCGCTTCAAGACCGTCTCGCGCGAGCAGGGCGTTGTCGATGACCCGAAGGCCTTTCGCGATCTGCATGCGTTCCTGAAGTCGAGCTATCCGCGTGTGTACCGGCAGATGCCGCCCGAGCGCATCGAGAAGTTCAGCCTGCTCTATACGCTGGCCGGGCGCGATGCGTCATTGCCGCCCATCGTGCTGCTCGCGCACCAGGACGTCGTGCCCGTGGAGGAGGGAACCGAGCAGGATTGGGAGGCTCCGCCGTTCGCAGGCGAGATTCGGGACGGTTTTGTTTATGGCCGCGGCGCCTTTGATAACAAAGGCTCGATTATCGCGATCCTCGAGGCCATGGAGGCCTTGCTGACCGACGGATTCGAGCCGCGGCGGAGCATCATTCTGGCGTTTGGCCACGACGAGGAAGTCATGGGCCGCGGCGCCGAGGCAACCGTGGAACGTCTTCGGGAGCGAGGGGTCAGCCCCTGGTTTGTGCTGGACGAAGGCTCGATCGTCCTGATGGATCTGCCGTTGACAGGCGAACCGGCCGCCCTGGTCGGGGTGGCCGAAAAGGGCTACCTGACGGTGCGGGTCACGGCGCGAGCCCCGGGCGGGCATTCCTCGATGCCACCGGATGATTCGGCGGCTGAGCGCCTTTCTCAGGCGATTCTCGCGATCCGTGGAGAGCCGTTCCCGGGTGGCTTTGACCACGGTCCCGCCGGCGAGATGCTCGAGACAATGGCGCCCCAACTGGGCTTTGTCGCCAGGGCGGCGATTGCGAACCGGTGGCTCTTCGAGCCATTGCTGGTCAGCAGGACCGGGGCGACACCGGCCGGCAATGCGCTGCTGCGAACGACGCTGGCACCAACAATGCTCCTGGCCGGGACAAAGCCGAACGTGTTACCCCAGGAGGCACAGGCCTACCTGAACCTGCGCCTGCATCCGCGCGACAGTGTGGCCGGTGCCCTGGCCCACCTGCGCCACTCAGTCGCCGGGATAGAGGGGGTCACAGTGGAAACGTCTGGCCGCTTCAGTGAGCCTTCACCGGTCTCATCGAGCAGCGGCGAGGCCTATGAACTGCTCGCCGCCCTGGCCGGCGCGCATTCGCCTCCCGGAGCGCCCGTCGTACCGGCCCTGGTGCTGGCCGCAACCGATTCCCGCTTCTATGCCACGATTGCCACTAATGTCTATCGGTTCGCTCCGGCCTGGATGCCTCAGGCTGAGCTGCAGCGCATTCACGGTACCGGCGAGCGCCTGGCCCTCGCCGATCTCGAGCGCATGATCGATTTTTACGCTCAGCTGATGTCGACCGCGGCACGGTGAAAAGTGCTGTCCAGGACGAGCCTTATAGCCGCGCGGGGGGTTCCTCTCACAGGCTGCCGGCAGGTCGCCAAGCAAACCGGGGACTTTGCCCGGCGCAACGGCGCATGGCAGCATCGAAGGTCGGGATGCCACAATAGACCTCAGATGCTCTCAGCCGCACGCAGATTTCTTGAGAAACACATCGGTCTTCCCGGTGCCGGGGCCGATGAGGACGCTGACGGCCGGATTAATCTTGCCGTTGCAGCGCTGCTCGTCGAGGTCCTCAGGGCCGACTACGATGTATCCGCGCCAGAGCGAAGGCAGGTTCTCACTTCGATGCGACAGATCCTTTCGCTTCCTGAAGAAACCGCGGAGCAACTCCTGTCGCTGGCCGAGGAAGAGATCGACAAGTCCCATGACCTGTACCAGTTCACCTCACAGGTCAACCGGGCTTTCGGGGCTGAGCAGAAGAGACAGCTGGTGGAGCAACTCTGGCGTGTCGCTCAAGCCGACCAGATCGTCCACAAGTACGAAGAACATATCATTCGGCGCGTGGCTGACCTGCTGCACGTGCCGCACTCGGTGTTCATTGCGGCGAAGCTGCGTGCCGGGGCTTGATACAATCGGGACGGCGGGTGTCAGGATGGACACGGGGCCGGATCTTGCTCCGCCGGACGGGGTCCGTTAGGGTTTCACGCGGTCAGCTATGAATTCATCGAATGCAACAGCGCCTCAGAAGATCGTCGTCCTGAATCCCAAGGGTGGATCGGGAAAGACGACGATTGCGACCAACCTGGCCGCGTACTATTGCTGGCGCGGCCAGGTGGTTTCGCTGATGGACATGGACCCGCAGGGCTCGAGCACGCGCTGGTTGAAGGTCAGGCCGGCCGGGTTGCCGTCGATACACGGCATCGTCGCCTATGAAAAGCGCATGAACGTGACGCGATCGTTCGCACTGCGCACGCCGGCGGGTACCGACCGGTTGATCGTCGACACGCCGGCGGCACTGCTCAGCACCGATATGCCCGAGCTCGTGCGCGACGCCAGCGCAATTGTCGTTCCGGTGCTGCCCTCGGAAATTGACATTCATGCGGCCTCGCGCTGCATATCGGACTTGCTGTTGATCGCGAAGGTGCATCGGTCCGAGAAGCGGCTGGTAATCGTCGCAAATCGTGCCCGGCGCTACACGAAGGCCTACCAGGCACTGATGAGCTTTCTGCGGAGTCTGCGCATACCGGTGGCCGGCGTGTTGCGCGATTCCCAGGCCTACGTTCGTTCGGCCGAGTCGGGCATGGGAATTCATGAGATGACGGGGTCTCTGCTCAAGCCCGATCTGGATACCTGGAAGCCACTGGTCGAGTGGCTCGAGCGGCGTTCGATCTCGCTGGTCCCCGTCGACGATGCCTCGCGGCCGGATCCGGCGCCAATCGACACCGGCTCCGTTTCCGCGCTGCGCTAGCACGCGCTGCCCGCTGTGGGGCTTGCCCGGCACCCCGGCCTCCTGGCCAGCCGATGACCGAGGCGTTTTACGTGGCTAGTTGGTACCGGGCTGGTGGGAGACCTTCACCGCACCGCCAGTATGCAGGGCGGCCTCGTCGGCGATCGTAAAGGTGACTTCCACCGGTCGGCCGTCGGCGTCGTTTGTGCTGGATACCTTCACGACGTAGGGCATGTCGTGGGTCCAGAGCATTGAGTTGGAACGCGACTGAATCGCACTCTGATCGCGCAGCACCGCATCGAAATCCCCGAACGTCGTTCTCGATCGATTGACAACGGCGAGCAGCGACGGAAGCGATGCGGGCATCTGCGCTGTGGCGCTGCCCAGCGTGCCGTCGGAGCCGATCATGAAGCACAGTCGCTGGGTCTTGTGCTCAGCGGGCAACTTGAGCAGGGTCTGCTGGCTCGCGACACAGTAAACATCACGGTTCTCAGCGGATTTTTCCCATTTGCCGCCGGGATATTTCGCTTCGATGCTTGCCTTGGAGGCATTCCAGGGAACACCGAACGCGCCCGCCTTGAACTGAGTGGCGACAGATCCTGCGCTGGCAGCGGTCGCGACCGTCAATGAGATTCCACAAAAAAGGGCCGCTGAAAGAATGCGACGCATACTTGCCTCCAGATTTCCGCTTTTCGATAGTGTCGTTCAGACTCGTCTATTGGCCCATGTCTGGCCAAACAAAACCACGACGCGTTTCTCAATCACGGCCGCCGGTGCGGGCGACATAATAAACGCTACCGCTCCGGAGAGGGTAACGGGTTGCTCGCCCCGAGCTCCAGAAGGTCTTCCGGCGTGTCGAGGTTGATCGCGGCATTGGCCATCGGCACGCGCACGACCCGGTCGATATTGCGCCGGATGACGATCTTCGGGTCCCGGTCGCCCCGCAGGCTGAGCAGGTCGCTGAAACACCAGTGCGGGAATATCGCCGGCAGCCCCGGTGCGCCGCCGTGCAGAGCGGCCGCAAGCAGCACGGGGTGGCGCCGCCACGCGGCGTGCAGGCGCCTGAGGTCGTCGGCCGACAGCGCCACCTGGTCGGCCAGCTGGATCAGCAGCGCCTCACAACCCGGCGGTGTGCACTGGACCGCGATGCGGATTGAACTCGCCAGGCCTTCTTCCCAGTCTCGATTGATCACTATCGAGGCGGCAGACTGGCGCAGCGCGGCGGTGACTTCGCCGGCGTTGGCGCCCAGAACGACTGTAATCGACTGCCCGGCGACAAAAGCAACGTTGGAGATTGCACGGTGCAGCACCGGCGCGCCGGCGAGTCGAACCAGCTGCTTCGGGCTTCCGAAGCGGCTCGAAGGGCCGGCCGCAAGTATCGCGGCGTGAAGTCCGGGTGCGCCTGGCGGGTTCATTCCTGGTTAGATTGATTGCTGCGCTGCAAGAAGCTAGAGTTGCACCGACTTTAACCCATGGAGTCCCTGCGCGTCCCGACCCGTTGCAGCTCGTCGTCGTGAGACGTCCGGGGCCCGAAACCGTGTGCATGGCGCGCAATTAGCCTAGTGAACCCCGAAGCCTGGAAAGTCCACAAGTTTGGCGGATCCAGCGTGGCCGATGCCTCCTGCATGGACCGCGTTGCCCGAATCATCGCGAGCGACCCGACCCCGCGCAAGGCCGTGGTGCTTTCGGCCTGCCGCGGCGTCACGGATGCGTTGCTGACGCTGGTCGAACTCGCCGAGCAGCAGGACATCGCGCTGGAAGATCGCACCCGGGAACTGCGCGAACGGCACATTGCGCTGGCCGACGAGCTGCTGGGCCGGGGCGAGCTGCGTGATGGCTATGTCGCGACACTGGAGCAGGACGTTCAGGATATCGCCGGTATTCTGCAGACGGTTCGCCTGGTGCGTTCGGCCTCGACGACGATGCGGGACCTGATCGCGGGCTACGGAGAGCTCTGGTCCACGCGGTTGTTCGAGAGCATGCTGCGGCACCGTGGCGCCGCTGGGGGCCTGCTCTGGCTCGATGCGCGGGAAGTGCTGCTTGTCGAGTGGGGTCCACTCGGTCCCGGCGTGCGCTGGGCGCAGACCGAATCCAATCTCGCAGCGAGGCTGCCCGCCGATTTCACCGGGACCGCGGTCATTCCGGGTTTCATCGCCTCGGATGCACAGGGCCTGCAGACGACGCTGGGCCGTAATGGAAGTGACTTCTCCGCGTCGATTTTCGGCTCCCTGCTCAATGCCTCGGAGATCGTGATCTGGACCGATGTCAACGGCGTGCTGAGCGCGGATCCGCGACTCGTGCCGGAGGCCCAGGTCATCGAGGCGCTGTCGTATAACGAGGCGATGGAACTGGCGTATTTCGGCGCCAAGGTGATCCATCCCCACACGATGGCACCGGCCGTGCAGAAACGCATTCCGATCCGGATACGTAACACCTTTGCCCCCGAGCTGCCGGGCACGCTGATTCACGACCAGGCCGTCGGGACTCCGCTGGTCAAGGGCATCACCACGATCGATCGGATCTCGCTGCTGAACCTCGAAGGCGCGGGCATGATCGGTGTGCCTGGTACCGCGCACCGTCTGTTCGGCGCGCTGCGCGAGGAGGGCATCTCGGTGATCCTGATCTCGCAGGGCAGTTCGGAGCATTCGATCTGCTTCGCCGTGCCCGAGGCTGAGTCGCAGCGGGCCGACCGCGTGGTCAGGCGCGCCTTTGAGCCCGAACTGCGAGAGGGCCAGATACAGAGTATCGAGGTCAATCACACCTGCAGCATCATGGCGGTGGTTGGCGATGGCATGGCCGGTGCTCACGGTGTTGCGGCACAAGTCTTTACGGCGCTCAGTTCGGCGGGCGTGAACATCCGGGCGATCGCGCAGGGGGCGTCTGAGCGCAATATCTCGGTGGTCATCGATGGGCGCAGCAGCTCGCGCGCTCTGCGCGCGGTGCACTCCAGCTTTTATCTGTCGGCCCACACGGTTTCCATCGGCCTGGTCGGGCCCGGGCTGGTCGGGGCAGCGCTTATCGAGCAGATCGCATCGCAGGCGTCGCGCCTGCGCGACGATCTCAAACTCGACCTGCGGATCCGCGGGATCGCCAGTTCAAGCGAAATGTACCTTGCCGGCGGATCCATCGACCTCGATCAATGGCGCGAACAGAAGACGGCGGGAGCCGAGCCCCTGGATCTCGGTGCCTTTGCCCGGCACGTCAATGCCGAGCACCTGCCGCACGCGATCATCATCGACTGCAGTGCGAGCGAGGAGGTGGCTTCGCGTTATGCGGACTGGCTGACCCAGGGCATCCACGTGGTGACGCCGAACAAGAAAGCGAACAGCGCGTCATTCGAATACTACGAGCGGATTGCCTCGGCGCGACGCAGCGCCGGGGCACACTACCTTTACGAAGCCACCGTGGGCGCCGGCCTGCCCGTGATCCAGACCCTGCGCGACCTGCGTGAAACCGGCGATGAGATTCGCCGTGTGGAGGGCATCTTCTCCGGGACGCTGGCCTACCTGTTCAATACCTGGGACGGCAGCCAGTCTTTCTCGGGCGTCGTCGGCGCAGCCCGAAGCCTCGGCTATACGGAGCCCGATCCGCGCGATGACTTATCCGGCACGGATGTCGCGCGCAAGCTGATCATCGTAGCCCGGGAGATGGGGCTGCGCCTCGAGATGGAAGATGTGGTGATCGAGAGCCTGGTTCCTGAGGCGCTCGAGGGCTGTGGGGTGGATGAGTTCCTCGACCGGCTCAGTGAGTTCGACGCACCGATGCTGCAGCGGCTCGAGCGGGCGCGCGCCTCGGGAGAAGTCCTGCGTTACGTCGGTTCGGTAGACGTCGAGGGGCGTGCGCAGGTCGGTGTCGTCCAGGCGCCCCGTGACCATCCGTTTGCCAACATTGCCCTTACCGACAACATTGTGCGCTTCGAGACGGCGCGTTACGACCAGAACCCGTTGATCGTGCAGGGGCCGGGCGCCGGCCCGGCGGTGACGGCGGCCGGCGTATTTGCGGACCTGCTGCGCGTTTGCGCCTACCTGGGCGCCAAGGTATGACCGCGGCGAGCGGGCCTGTCACGGCATTTGCGCCAGCCAGCGTCGGCAACGTTGCCGTCGGTTTCGATATCCTCGGTCATTCGGTTGGCGCCCTCGGTGACCGCGTCCGCATCACCCGGCGGGCCGAGCCCGGCGTGCGAATCAAGTCGATCGGCGGCATCGTGCAGAACCTGCCACTGGAAGCCGAACGTAACACGGCCGGTATGGCGGCGCTGGCCGTGCAGCGTGAGCTGGAGCTGCCGTTCGGTTTCGAACTGGAGATCGAAAAGGGCATTCCGCTGGGATCGGGTCTCGGAGGCTCGGCCGCATCGGCGGTTGCGGCCGTTGTGGCGGCGGCGGCGTTCGCGCCGGAGCCGATTGATCGCACCCGGCTGCTCAAGTTCGCGATGCAGGGTGAGGCGGTCGCCAGTGGCTCGGTGCACGTAGACAACATTGCGCCGTCACTGTTTGGCGGGCTGGTGCTGACCGTCGGGATCGACGATCCGCTGGTCAGGCAGATTCCGGTGCCGGCGGGGATTCGCTGCGTACTCGTGCGCCCGCACATGATGGTCGCCACACGGGATGCGCGCGATATTCTCAGCCGGCAGATCGACCTCGCGGACGTGACCTGGCAACAGGCCAACCTCGCAGGTTTCCTGGCCGGTTGCTACACCTCGGACCTGCCACTGATCCGCGCTTCGCTGCTCGACGTACTGATCGAACCGCAGCGCCAGAAGCTCATTCCCGGTTTTGTGGCGGTCAAACAGGCCGCAATCGGGGCCGGGGCCCTGGGCTGTTCAATTTCGGGGGCGGGCCCGACAATCTTTGCGTGGGTGGAAACGCAGGATGCCGAACCCGTGCGCCGGGGCATGGTAGAGGCCTTTCGCGCCAATGACCTCTCGAGCGACAGCTGGATCTCAACCATTGAGCCGCAGGGCGCGCGGCTGGTGCAGGGCTGATGCGCTACCTGAGCACCCGCGGAGCGGGTCACGGCGTGAGCCTCAGTGAGGCGATCAGCCGCGGTCTTGCGCCCGATGGGGGGCTGTTCGTGCCCGAGCGCCTGCCGCAAGCAGACCTCCAGGCATTGCAGCGGTCTGTGAGCCTGCCAGAGCTTGCCTCCCGACTCATCGCGCCGTTTGCTGAGGGTGACGCGCTGGCTGACGCTCTCGATGCGATTGCAATCGATGCGTTCAATTTTCCGGCACCCCTGGTCGATGTGCCGGCCGGACCGGGACCACTGGCCGTACTGGAGCTGTTTCACGGCCCGACGGCCGCATTCAAGGATTTCGGCGCCCGCTTCCTGGCCGCGTCGATGCAACGAATGCCGCGCGATGACCCGCGGCGCCTGACGATCCTCGTGGCAACGTCCGGGGACACCGGTGGTGCGGTCGCTGCGGCTTTCTTCGATCGTCCCTGGGTCGACGTGGTGGTGTTGTACCCGCAGGGTCTCGTCTCGGCGCGGCAGGAAAAACAGCTGGCCTGCTGGGGACGAAACGTTCGAACGCTCGCGGTTGCCGGCACGTTCGACGATTGCCAGCGCATGGTCAAGGACGCCTTCGTCGATCCACAGCTGAACGAGAAACTGCTGCTCTCCTCGGCGAACAGCATCAACGTGGGCCGCCTGCTGCCGCAGATGCTCTACTACGCCGAGGCCAGCCTCGCGCTCGATCGCAGCGACGGCCGGCCCGCGAATTTCATCATTCCGACCGGAAACCTCGGTAACGCCCTGGCCTGTGTCTGGGCACGGGCTGCGGGACTGCCGATCGGCGATATCGTGCTGGCGACCAATGCGAACCAGAGCGTTCCGGAATACCTGCGCGAAGGTGAGTGGACGCCCCGGGCGAGTATTGCGACACTGGCATCGGCGATGGATGTCGGCAACCCAAGCAACATGGAGCGTTTGCGCTGGCTGTATCCCGAGTGGTCGCAGCTGCGCGAGCAACTCAGCGCAAGCGCCGTCAGCGACGACGAGATCCGCGCGACCATTCGTCGCGATTACGCTGCGCTTGGACAGACCTGGTGCCCGCATACGGCCACGGCCGCTGCAGTGTATGCACGACTGGACCCGGCGCGGCAGCGCGAGCACTGGGTGCTCGTGGGAACCGCCCACCCGGCCAAGTTCAACGATATCGTCGAGCCGCTGATCGGCACCGAGGTGCCGGTGCCGGCTGCGCTGGCGGAATTGCTGGCCAAGCCCTCGCTGCAGGTCGAGGTCGAGGCGGAACTCGACGCGCTGCGCGGCGTCCTGCTGGAGACGACATGATGAAGTTCCTCGGTTTGCCGGTCTGGGTGTGGATCGCCCTCGGCTGCGTGTTGCTTGCTGCGCTTTTTTACTTCGCCTTTATCTGGCTGCGAGGGTTCCGTGCCCGCAAGGCCATCGATAACGTGATTTCATCGGTCGCGCACGATGAACTGCACAACGTGCTTCTGACCAGCGGCGGCCAGCAGACGCACATCAACTACCTGTTGCTGACGGAGCGCGGCCTGCTCGTGATCGAGCTGTTCGATGTGCCGGGAATCATTTTTGCCGGTGAGAAGATGCAGCAGTGGTCGGTGTTCGGCGCAAAGCGACATTTCACTTTTACCAACCCCTTGCCGATGTTGTATGACCGCGTGGCGGCGGTGAAGCAGATTGCCGGCAAAGTGCCGGTCGAGGGTCGCATTGTCTTCTCGATGCGCGGCGAGTTTCCGAAAGGCCAGCCCGAGTCCGTGCTGCGCCTCGATGCACTGCAGGACGAGTTCCCGGTTGTCGACAAGTCGCAGGGCAGTGCCGCCGCGGCCTTCGCGCCCGTCTGGGAACAGATCAAGGGCGCCACGCAGCCCAATCCGCTGGCCCGCTGAGGCGCCATTCGTACCGGCGGCCGGGCCGCCCACGAATCAGGCGGCGCGCGCCTCGGCTGAACGGGTCGCGTGGTCGGCCAATACGCGGGCAACGCAGGCCGTCAGCTTGCGCCCGGTGTCGATGTGCAGGAACTCGTTCGGGCCGTGCGCATTGGACTTCGGCCCGAGCAGGCCCGTGACCAGGAACTGCGTGCCTGGAAACAAATCACCGAGCATTCCCATGAACGGGATGCTGCCGCCCGTGCCCATGTACATCGAATCGCGGCCGAAAAATTCCATTGATGCGGCCTGCATCGATCGCTCAAGCCAGGGCGCCACCACCGGTGCATTCCAGCCCGGCATCGCCGATTCAACCTCGAAACTGACCTTCGCGCCGTAGGGCGGGTCACTTTCCAGCGTCTTCTTGATGGCTGCCGCGGCGCGGGCCGGTTCAGCGACGGGAGGCAGCCTGAGCGAGAGCTTCAGGGCTGTGTACGGCCGCAGTGTATTGCCTGCACTGCCCATCGCCGGCACGCCTTCTGCACCGGTGACGCAAAGTGTCGGGCGCCAGTTGTTGTTGAGCAGCAGTTCGAGCGGGTCGCTCGATATCGGGCGCATCCCGGGAAGGAACGGGAATTTTTCGAACACTGAGTTACCGAGAGCATCGGCCGCCGCGGCGGCCTGCTCGCGACGGTCCTCGGGAATCGGCGTGTTGAGCTCATCGACCAGGATCGCGCCGGTGCTCTGGTCTTCAACCCGCGCGAGCAATTCCCGGATCACGCGAAAGCTCGACGGCACCACCCCGCTCGCCGATCCCGAATGCACGCCCTCAGACAAAACATCGACCCGCAGCGTGCCCACGAGGTTGCCGCGCAACGAAGTCGTGCACCAGAGCTGATCGTAGTTGCCGCACTCGGCATCGAGGCAGACAACGAGGGTGGGCGACCCGAGCCGATCGCCGAGCGCCTTGATGTGATGCTCGAGATCGGGGCTGCCGCTTTCCTCACTGGCCTCGATGAGGATCACACAGCGTGCGTGCGCGAGCCCCTGGGCACGCAGCGCCTGAATTGCGGTCAGCGATGCGAACAGCGCATACCCATCGTCCGCACCGCCGCGGCCATACAGCTTGCCGTCACGAACCACCGGTTTCCACGGTTCCAGGCCCTCCGACCAGCCGCTGAATTCCGGTTGCTTGTCGAGGTGTCCGTAGAGCAGGACGCAGTCGTCGACCGCGCCCGGTATGTCCACCATCAGGACCGGTGTCCGCCCGGCAAGACGCAGCACTTCGACGCTGGCGCCAGGCAGTGAGCCGAGCTGCGCTTGTGTCCACCGCAGCATCAGTTGAACCGCGGCCTCCATGTGCCCGTTGGCTTCCCAGTCCGGGTCGAAGATGGGGGACTTGTTGGGAATTTGCACGTACTCGATGAGCTCCGGAAGAATCGAGTCCTGCCAGGCCGTGTCGACAAATGAGCGAATTTCTTTGTTGTTCATAGCCAATTAAACCAATAAGTTGAGGTATTATATTAACAATAATTCGAGGTCTGTGGCTCGGCGCTGGCAGCAGGAAACGCGAAGAATCTCAGCGCGTTTTCGGTCGTTACCCGGGCCAGTGAGAGCGGATCCTCTCCGCGACAAGCCGCGATCACCTTGAGGATGTGCGGCAGGTATTTTGGCTCATTTCGCCGGCTTTTGGGTCTTGGTGAAAGATCCCGTGGCAACAGGTAGGGCGCGTCCGTCTCGATCATCAGGCGATCCGGTGGAATCAGCCCGACGAGGTCACGCAGGTGCTGACCGCGGCGTTCATCGCAGATCCAGCCGGTAATGCCGATTAAAAGCCCGCGCTCCAGGCAATCGGTGAGTTCGTGCCGGTTGCCGGTGAAGCAGTGTGCGACGGCGCCCCGCAGTTGCGGCAGGTACTCGTCGAGAATTCCCATGAACCTCTGGTGGGCATCGCGTTGATGCAGAAATACGGGTCGGCCAAGTTCGACCGCCAGTTCAAGCTGGAGGCGAAAGACGCGCTCCTGGTCCTCGTGCGGTGAAAAGTTGCGGAAGTAATCGAGCCCGCACTCGCCGGCGGCGCCAACCTCGGCGGCGCACAGGAGTTCTCGCAGCGCGGGCACGTCACGATCGTGAAACTCGCGGGCGTGATGCGGATGCACGCCCGCGGTAGCCCGGAACCTTGCCGGTGACTGTCGGGCCAGTTCAATCGCCGCGCGGGTGCTCTCGAGCGTGCTTCCGGTGATCACGAAATAGCCGACGCCGGCGGCGCTCGCCTCGGCGATGACTTCGTCCCGGTCCGCGTCAAAGCTGTCATGGGCCAGGTTCAGTCCGATATCGGTCAGTGCAGTCTTCATGGCGTTTTGGGCTGTGATAATGTCCGCCGCCGCGACCGACGGCCATGGAGTGTTGCGGCCGGGTTATTCTAAGCGAACCGCGGGAGCGCCCGGCGCGCGCTTTCCGATCGACTAATGAGACACATATGAGCCTTGATAAAGCCGCCCTCGAGTCCCTGCGAATGGAACACGGCAACGACAAGGCGCGCTACGAGGATTCGCCGGCGCGCCGCTATCGCTGGTGGCTGCTCGCGGGGCTGATCGGGCTGATCGCGGCGGCGTTGGGCTGGCGGATGCTTAACGCCGCGTTGCCCGTAAAGACAGCAACGGTCGACAGTCCCGCGAGTGCATCCGCAGGGGCCGTCCTGAATGCATCCGGTTACGTCGTTGCGCGGCGCCTGGCGACGGTCAGTGCGAAAGTGACCGGCCGCGTCGAGGAGGTGCTGTTCGAGGAAGGCGCCAGCGTCGAGGGCGGCCAGGTGCTCGCGAAGCTCGATGCATCGACGGAACTGGCCCGTCGCCGCGTTGCGCAAAGCAGTCTCGAAGCGGCCCGGCGCGGGCTGCGCGAAATCGAGGTGCGATTGCAGGATTCGCGTCGTACGCTGGAGCGCAACCTCAGCCTCGTCGAGCGCCGGCTCGTCGCCCAAAGCGTGCTCGAATCATCCGAGGCCGAGGTGGGGGCACTGGCCGCGCGGCTGGAGGCGGCGCGCGCAGAGGTCGCGGTTGCCGAGAGCAATCTCGCACTGACTGAACAGGCGCTCGATGACCTGGTGATCCGGGCGCCGTTTGCCGGGGTCATTCTGTCCAAGGATGCGCAGCCCGGTGAAATGGTCTCACCGATTTCTGCCGGCGGCGGATTCACGCGGACGGGTATTGCCACGATCGTCGACATGAGTTCGCGGGAGATCGAGGTCGACGTCAACGAGGCCTATATCAATCGAGTCCGGGACGGCCAGCCGGTTGAGGCCGTGCTCGATGCCTACCCGGACTGGGTAATCCCGGCCAGGGTGATCAGCATCGTGCCAACGGCCGATCGCCAGAAAGCCACCGTACGGGTGAGAGTCGGGTTTGAAACACTGGACCCGCGCATGCTGCCGGACATGGGTATCAAGGTCGGATTCCTCGGCAGCGCAGCGGAACAGACCGGTGCCGAGCACCCCTCAATACCGGAAGCGGCGCTGCTGCGCAGTGGCGAATCAGACGCGGTCTGGGTGGTCCGGGACGGCAAGGTCGAGCGGCGAGGTATCCGTGTCGGCGAGGCGCGAGAAGGGCGCCTGCCCGTGCTCGAGGGACTCGACGGTGGTGAGACCGTCGTGATCGATGCACCCCGTCGCCTGCGTGAAGGCCGTGCCGTTGAGCTCGTGGATGAATAGCGGTGCACGGCGAACCCATCGTCCGCATTCGTGACCTCGAAAAGAACTATCAACGCGGGGTCGAAGTCGTGCGTGTGCTCGACGGCCTCTCGCTGGACATCGACCGCGGGGATTTTGTTGCCCTGATGGGGCCCTCGGGCTCGGGCAAGTCGACCCTGCTCAACCTGATTGGCGGTCTGGACCGGCCGACTTCGGGCAGCGTAGAGGTCTCCGGTCTGCGCATCGATCAGCTCGGCGATGCTGCGCTGGCCCGCTGGCGGGCCGACCACGTCGGTTTCGTCTTCCAGATGTACAACCTGCTGCCGGTGCTGACGGCCGAAGGTAACGTGGAATTGCCGCTGCTGCTGAAGGACATGTCCCGTCGCCAGCGCCAGCGGCGGGTTGCCGCAGCGCTCAGGCTGGTCGGTCTGGAGCAACGCGCGAAGCATCGGCCGCGGGAACTCTCCGGTGGACAGGAACAGCGGGTGGGTATCGCCCGGGCGATCGTTACGGATCCGACGCTGCTGCTGTGTGACGAGCCGACCGGCGATCTCGATCGAAAGTCCGGGGACGAAGTGCTCGACCTGCTCGAGGCGCTGAATGACGAGTACGGCAAGACCATCATCATGGTGACGCACGATCCGCACGCGGCCGAACGCGCGCACCGAACCGTGCATCTGGACAAGGGCCTGCTGAGCGATGAGGCCGCATGATCGGCAAGTACCTGCCGTTGCTGGCCTCGAGTCTCAAGCGGAAGCGCCTGAGGGTCTTCTTTACGCTGGCGTCGATCCTCATCGCGTTCCTGTTGTTCGGACTGGCTGAATCGATGCGTTTTGCGCTGCAGTCCGGCATCGATATCGCCGGTGCGGATCGCCTGCTCACGATGCACAAGGTCTCTTTCACGCAGCTGTTGCCGGAGAGCTATGAGAACCGGATCCGCGGCGTCGATGGCGTCGTGGCGGTCACGCCGCAGACCTGGCTTGGTGGCTGGTACCAGGACGAGCGCAACCTGATTCCGACCTTTCCCACCCGGCCCGAAGCCTTCCTCGAGATCTACGACGAATACATCATTCCTGAGGATCAGAAGCAGGCCTGGATCGCCGATCGGGCCGGCATACTCATCGGTCGCGGGCTCGTGGATATCTATGGCTGGAAACTCGGGGACGTCGTTCCGCTGCGATCCGGCATCTGGACGCGCGAGGACGGCTCCGCGACCTGGGACGTCACCGTCCGCGCGATCTACGATCTGCCCGAGGGTGGCGATACGCGGCAGATCCTGATGCACCAGGAGTACTTCGAACAGGCGAAGGCGTTCGCAAAGGGCCAGGTCGGCTGGTACCTCATCAAGCTGAAAGATGCCGCGGCGGTGCAGTCGACTTCAGAAAAGATCGACGCGCTGTTCGCCAACTCTCCGGCCGAGACCAAGACGTCCTCCGAGCGGGCCATGGCACAGTCGTTCGTCAACCAGATCGGCAATATCGGCTCTATTCTGCGGGCGATCGTCGGCGCCGTATTTTTTACGATGCTGCTCGTGACCGCGAACACGATGGCGCAATCCGTGCGCGAGCGTACCAGCGAAATCGGCGTGCTCAAGACGCTCGGCTTCACGAACGTCGGTGTGCTGGGCCTGGTACTGGCCGAGTCAATCCTCGTCACGGTCATTGGTGCGGCGCTCGGCATTGCCGCCGCCTGGTGGATCGGTGTCCAGTTCGAGCCGTTGTTCAGGCAGTACCTGCCTGGCTTCGCGGTGCCCCGGGAGACCTTCGGAACGGCTGCGCTCTATGCGCTGGTTCTGGGCCTGCTGGCCGGTGCCGTGCCGTCGCTTCAGGCCATGCGCCTGCGTATCGTCGAAGCGCTGCGGCGGGATTGATGTCTATGGGTCCCTGGATCACACAGATAGTGAAAGTGACGGCGATGAACCTGCGTAACCTGCCAGCCCGGCTCGGCACGTCGCTGGTGGCAGTGATCGGCATCGGCGGCGTCGTCGCGGTTCTGGTCTCCTTGTTGTCGATGGGGGAGGGGTTCAAGGCCGCGATGGAACTGTCGGGCCGGGACGATGTGGCGATGATTCTACGTGGCGGCTCCAGTGATGAACTCTCGAGTTCATTTTCCTGGGAACAGTTCAACATCATCGCGTCAGCGCCGGGCATCGCCCGCGATGAAAGCGGCCCGATCGCGTCCCCGGAGTTCTATACGATCGTCGACCTGCCGATGCGCAGTACCGGCACGTCGGCGAACGTGCCGTTTCGCGGCGTCACCGAACGCGCGGCGAAAGTGCGGGAAGGCTTCTCGATCGTCGCCGGGCGCATGTTCGAGCGTGGCAAGGGCGAAGTGATCGTCGGTCGCGGCGCCTTCGCACAGTTTGGCAACGTGGATCTGGGCCGCGAGGTGACCTGGGGCTCGCAGAACTGGCGCGTTGTCGGCGTTTTTGCGGCGGGCGGCAGCGTATCGGAAAGTGAAGTCTGGACGGATCTGCCCGTGTTGCAGGCGACCTACCGGCGTGGCAACTCCGTCCAGATTGTGCGTGCGCAGATGACCTCGCCCGGTGCACTGACCGGGATTGCGCAGGCGCTCGATGCCGATCCCCGGGTCGATGCGACGGTGCGCAGCGAGCGGCAGTTTTACGCCGACCAGTCTCGAATCCTGATCGGCATGGTCAAGTATGTCGGCACCCTGATCGCGGCCCTGATGGGTGTGGGTGCGGTCTTTGCGGCTCTCAATACGATGTACTCGACCGTATCTTCGCGCTCGCGGGAAATCGCGACGCTGCGCGCACTTGGATTTGGCGCGGCGCCGGTGCTGGTTTCGGTACTGCTCGAGGCGCTGATGCTGGGCCTGCTCGGCGGAATACTCGGTGGTGTACTGGTGTACTTCGCGCTCAATGGCTATCAGGCCTCGACGCTGAACTGGGCGAGCTTCAGCCAGATTACCTTTGCATTCAGGGTCACGCCGGGGCTGCTGCTGACGGGGTTGATGTATTCGCTCATACTTGGCCTGGCGGGCGGATTGCTGCCGGGCCTTCGTGCGGTGCGTCAGCCCATCACATCCGGCCTGCGAGAACTCTAGAAAAAAACGGGGAGCCGACGATCTTGAGACTGCGACGACGCAATGCCGTAGAGGCGGATCCACTGCAGATGCCGCTGTGGTCGACGAGCGACAGTACACCGGGCTGGCATGTGCGGATCAGCCGTCGGGCGCGGCGGCTGTCCATGCGGGTCGTACCGGGCGGACGGGTCGAGGTGATCGTGCCACCGGGTGTCGGCATACCGGCGATCGAGCGGTTTGTCTCGACGCATCGCGAATGGGCGGAAAAGTGCGCGCGAGAGTTCGAACTTCACGCCCCGCCGAGGACGACTGAGAGGCCCGAGGAGGTCGCCCTGGCGTTGCTCGATCGACGCTGGCGCGTCAGCTACGTTGAGGGTCGCCGCCGGGGCGCTCGCGAAGTCACCGACGATCATCTGCAGGTCCGCGCGTTGAATTCATCCAGTGCCGAGGCCAGCAAGGCACTGCTGCCGTGGCTGTCGCGTGTAGCCTCCGGGCACCTGGTCAGCGAACTCGAATCGCTGTCCCGCTCGCTCGGTATCGGTTATGAGCGCGTGCAGTTGCGCCGTCAGCGCACCCGCTGGGGCAGTTGCTCCTCGACGGGGACGATCAGCCTGAATGTCAGCCTCGTGTTTCAGCGCCCGGCGGTCGTCCGTTACCTGATGATCCACGAACTTTGTCACCGCAGGCACCTCAACCACTCGGCACGGTTCTGGCGCCTGGTTGAGTCCATTGAACCGGAGTGGCGGGCGCTCGATGCCGAACTGCTCAGAGGCTGGCGTAACGTTCCGGCCTGGGTATTTCCATGAGCCAGTCGCCCGGTAACGACCGGATCCGGAGTAAACAATGAGCACGGCTGACGACCCGAAGAAAAGCTCCGGGCCTCATGTCGACGTGGCGCGCGAGAAGATTCACTGGGATCTCGGCGAGTCGCTGAGTTACGGGCAGTACCTGAGGCTTGATTTGATCCTCGAGGCCCAGCAGCCACTCTCGGACAACCACGAGGAAATGCTGTTCCTCATCATTCACCAGGCGTCCGAGCTCTGGATGAAACTGTGCATCCATGAACTGACGGCAGCGATGGATCACATCAGGCGCGATGTGCTCGGCCCTGCATTCAAGATGCTGGCGCGCATTTCGCGAGTGCAGGCGCAGTTGTCGCAATCCTGGAGTGTGCTCTCCACGATGACGCCTTCGGACTACAGCGCTTTTCGCGACGATCTTGGCAAGGCTTCGGGGTTCCAGTCTTTTCAATACCGGTCGCTGGAGTACATGATCGGCAACAAGAACCCGGCCATGATCAAGGTCCACAAGCGCGACCCGGCAGCCTTCGCCCGGCTCGAGCAATTGCTGAACAGCCCGAGTCTTTATGACGAGTGCCTGCGGCTGCTCAGCCGCCGCGGCTACGATATTCCGGATGAGTACATCGAGCGCGACTGGTCACGGCCCTACGTGCCCAGCGAGGCGGTGACCGCGGCCTGGCTGGCCGTGTATCGCAATTCAACGCGGCACTGGGACCTGTACGAACTGGCCGAAAAGCTGGTCGATCTCGATCACCAGTTTCAGCTCTGGCGCTTCAGCCATTTGAAGACGGTCGAGCGGATCATCGGTTTCAAGCGCGGGACCGGCGGCTCCAGCGGTGCAGCCTATCTTGCCAGGGCCCTGGAGCTGCGCTTCTTTCCCGAGCTCTGGTCGGTACGCACCTCGATGTGAGCGATGCGGCGCAAGAGGGCCAGTTACGGCATACTCCCGTTCCGATGAAAGAACGCCTGCAAAACGTCAATGTCGTCTCGCGCGAACTGCTGCCGACGCCGGAGCAGATCAAGCAGGATCTGAGCCTTTCCGCCCCGGCGGAGGAGTTCATCTATCGCAGTCGCCTCGCGGTGGAAGGTATCCTGGAGCACAAGGACCCGCGGCTTTTCGTGGTCGTCGGCCCGTGTTCCATTCACGACCCGAGGGCGGGCCGGGAATACGCGGCGAGGCTGCGCGAGCTGGCCGAACGCGTCAACAAGACGCTGATGCTCGTGATGCGGGTGTATTTCGAAAAACCCCGAACGACGGTCGGCTGGAAAGGGCTGATCAACGATCCGGACATGGATGATTCGTTCCGGATAGAGAAGGGCATTCGCCGGGCGCGGGAACTGCTCCTGCACCTGGCCGATATTGGCCTGCCGGCGGCGACCGAAGCACTCGACCCGATCATGCCGCAGTACCTTTCCGAGCTCGTGACATGGACTGCGATCGGCGCGCGCACGACGGAATCCCAGACCCACCGGGAAATGGCCAGCGGCCTTTCGATGCCAGTGGGGTTCAAGAATGGCACCGACGGCTCGCTGACGGTCGCGATCAATGCCCTTCAGTCGGCCAGTCAGCCGCATCATTTTCTCGGCATCACCCAGCAGGGCCAGTCGGCCGTTTTCCGCACCCGGGGTAACCGGCATGGACACCTGGTTCTGCGCGGTGGGGGCGGTCACACCAACTACGACTCGGTGAATATCGCTCTGTGCGAGCAGGAGCTCGAGAAAGCGGGACTGCCGAAAAGCGTGGTCGTGGACTGCAGTCATGGCAATTCCAGCAAGAATCCGGCGCTGCAACCACTGGTCGCCGAGAATCTGGGCAACCAGATCCTCGAGGGCAATCGTTCGATAGTTGGCCTGATGCTGGAGAGCAACCTCGCTGCCGGGCGGCAGGATATCCCGGCGGACCTCAGCGAGTTGAAGTACGGGGTATCGGTGACCGATGCCTGCATCGACTGGGCCACGACTGAGCGGCTTCTGCTGTCGCTTGATACCCGTCTGCGCAGCGCGCCGCGGTTTACTCGGGACAGCGCGGCGGCCTGATCACAGTGGCTGTCGCGCGGCGGCGGGAGGGCGCTGCACCGGTATTGAATCCGGCGTTACCGCTGCCGCGAACAGCCCTGATACCATTCCTGCCTTACTGGCCGATTCACTGCGGGAGAACGCAAGATGACAATCAAGCTAGGCGATCAATTGCCCAAGGGCGCCCTGATGCACATGGGCCCCGACGGGCCACAGAAAATGACCACCGACAAGCTGTTTGCCGGCAAGAAGGTCGTGCTCTTTTCAGTTCCCGGTGCGTTTACGCCGACCTGCGATGCCAAGCACCTGCCCGGCTTCATTGAACATGCCGGGGCTTTCAAGGCAAAAGGCATCGACACGATTGCCTGCATGGCCGTCAATGATGTTTTTGTCATGAATGCCTGGGGTAAGGCCTCAGGTGTCGGCGAAAAGGTCCTGATGCTCGCCGATGGAAACGCGGAGTACGCCAAAGCGCTGGGGCTTGACTTTGACGGCAGCGGGTTCGGCATGGGTACGCGCGGCCAGCGCTTCGCAATCTACGCCGATGACGGCGTGGTGAAGGGCTTGTACGTTGAAGCGCCCGGCGAATTCAAGGTCTCCAGTGCCGAGCACCTGCTGCAGCAGATCTAGCCCGGCCATCGCCTCGACTGCTTCCGGAGATCAGGCCTCATGGCGCCCGTAACGACGATCTACGCAGCCCTGCTCGGCCTGCTGTACCTCACGCTGGCCTATCTCGTGGTACGGGCGCGCGACAAGCATTCGGTCACCCTCGGCGAAGGCCCGGCGGGCGAACTCGTCCAGCCGATACGAGTCCATGCGAACCTCGTGGAATACGCGCCGATCTTCCTGATCCTGTTGCTGCTGGCCGAGCTCGGATCGTCCCCGGCATGGCTGCTGCACGGGGCAGGGACGGTGTTTGTCATCGGGCGGGTGCTGCACGCCATGGGCCTGACGCGCAGTGCCGGGGCATCCTTCGGCCGTTACTGGGGCACGGTGCTGACCTGGCTGATGATCCTGTGCCTGTCGCTTTACCTGCTGGTGCGCAGTTTCCTGGCTTGAGCTCGGGCGATTGAAACTCCCGGCGGGCGTTGGTTAACCGGCACCCGCCGGGGGCATTAGCCAAGTGCGGCTTCGAGCTCCGGGACGATCTTGAACAGGTCGCCGACCAGTCCGATATCCGCGGCTTCGAAAATCGGCGCTTCCCCGTCCTTGTTGATCGCCACGATCGTGCGTGCGTCCTTGATGCCGGTCATGTGCTGAATCGCACCTGAAATGCCAATTGCGATGTACAGCTCCGGCGCAATGATCTTGCCGGTCTGCCCCACCTGCATGTCATTTGGTACGTACCCGGCATCGACGGCCGCGCGCGATGCACCGACGCCCGCACCGAGCTTGTCGGCCAGCTTGTAGATCAGTTCGAAGTTCTCAGCGCTGCCCAGTGCGCGACCGCCCGCGACGACCCGAGCCGCCGACTGCAGGTCAGGCCGACCCGTCGAGGCGCTGCTGCGTGAAACGAAGCGCGTGTGGGTAGCGGGTGTGGCGCTGGTCGACACGCTCTCGACCGCCGCGCTGCCGCCACTTCCTGCGGCTTCAAACGAGGCTACGCGAATCGTCGCCACGACTTTGGAATCGGCCGGTACCTCCAGCGTCAACACCGCATTGCCGGCGTAGATCGGGCGCTTGAAGCGATGCGCACCTTCGATGGCCATGATATCGGTGACCTGGTCCACATCGAGAAGGGCGGCAACGCGCGGCATGACATCCTTTCCGAACGTCGTCGACGGGCCAAAGATATGCGTGTAATCCTTCGCCAGCTCTGCGATCTGCGGTGCCAGCGCGGCGGCCAGGGGCTCTTTGTTTGCCGGATTGTCCGCGAGCAGGACTTTGCTGGCGCCGGCCAGGCCGGCGGCTTCGGCGGCCACGGCGGCGCCATTGTCGGCGAGCACCAGGATGTCGATGCTCGCACCGGGAACACCGGCGGCAGCGCTCAGGCACTTGGCCGTGCTGGCATTGAGTTTGCCGTTTTCGTGTTCTGCAACGATCAGGATCTTGCTCATCAGATCAGCCCCTTCTGCTTGAGTGCGCCGACGAGTTCGGCGACGTCCTTGACAAGGATGCCCTTGGCGCGCTCCGCGGGCGGCTCAACCGAGATGACCTTGCCCGCGTCCGTGAGTGTGACACCGAGGTCGTCGGGCGAGACCGTATCGAGCGGCTTTTTCTTCGCCTTCATGATATCGGGCAACTTGACGTAACGCGGCTCGTTGAGTCGCAGGTCTACGCTGAGTACGGCCGGAAGGTCGATCTCCAGCGTTTCGATGCCCGCATCCACCTCGCGTTCAACGGTCGCCTTGGCATCATCGAGCGTGACCTTCGAGCAGGAAGCCGCTTGCGGTCTGTCCCACAAGGCCGCCAGCATTTGAGCCGTCTGGCCATTGTCATTGTCGATCGCCTGCTTGCCGAGCAGAACCAGGAAGGGGTCCTCTTTCTCGACGAGTTTCCTGAACAACTTCGCCACCGACAACGGACCGGGCGTGGCGTCGGTCTGCACCAGGATCGCGCGATCGGCGCCCATGGCCAGCGCGGTGCGTAACTGCTGCTGCGAATCCGCTGTACCGATGCTGACTGCGATCACTTCGTCGGCCGATCCACGCTCTTTGATGCGCAGCGCCTCTTCGAGCGCGATCTCGTCGAAGGGGTTGATGCTCATCTTGACCCCATCGGTGACCACGCCCGTGTTATCGGGCTTGACGCGAATTCGAACGTTGTAATCAACCACGCGTTTTACGCCTACCATTATTCTGCGCACGCGCCTGTCTCCTCTTTGTGTTCTGAAAACCGTTGCAGTGCAACATCATACCAGCCTCGAACGGCTGCGGGCCCACCGGAGGCTGGCCGGGCTCGATATCGCCCGAGGTAGCGCCTCGTCGGTCGTCACACTCAGCCGACAGCGGCCCCGGCGTGCTGAAGCCCTTCGAGCGAGCGTTGCCGATCGGGGCCGCGCGCAGGGGGGAGTTTCGCGGTAATTACCGCCAGCCCCGCCGCTCCTCGAGCTGGCGGGTCAGGTTGAGCAGGCGCTTGTAGCTCTCGTAACGCCGCTCGTCGATCGAGCCTTGCGCGACGGCCGAAATCACCGCACAACTCGGTTCGCGCAGGTGCAGGCAGTTATCGAACCGACAGCCGCCGGCGAGCCGCGCCATTTCGGTGAACCCGAACTGGACCTGTGCGAGCGGCACAATCGGAGGCGCGTAATCCCGGACTCCCGGCGAGTCGGCCAGTTCGCCCCAGGGCATCTGCAGGATGGCCGACGATACGGTCGTATGCCGGCCCTCTCCCGAGGCGCCGGATAGCGCGCCGGTTACGCGCAGCTCATCGCCGGCCAGCGTGTTGAGCAGCGAGGACTTCCCGACGCCGGATTGCCCGGCCAGCAGCGTGCGCTTGCCTGCAAGCGTTGCGATCAGCTCATTCAGTCCGGCACCGGTCCGTGCGGACACTTTTTGAATGCGCAGATCGAGGCCGCGGTAACTGTCCAGGAAGGCGAGGTCGCCCGCATCGGCAGGCAGATCCTGCTTGTTGACCAGCAGGACCACGTCGATGCCCGAGTAGCAGGCCCCGGCAATGTATCGATCGACGATAAAGGGATCGCAGCGTGGCTGCGGAGCGACAACGATGCCCAACTGGTCGAGGTTCGCGGCGATGGTTTCCTCGCGCCCCTGGCTGTCGCTGCGACAGAGCGCGTTTCGCCTGGCAATTCGCTCGATGACGGTCCAGTCATCGGATCCGGCCAGCTCTCCGATGACCACGGCATCGCCAGCGACGACTTCAAGGCGCCGGCCCTTCAGCTTGCATTGCACGCGCTGCCCGTCGGCGCGCGCGACAACCACACGGCGCCCGTACGACTCGACCACCAGCCCGGATTCGTGGCCGGTACTCACCGGGCGAGGAGTCGTTCGATGCGGACGGCCGGGGGCGGGTGAGAGTCGTAAAAGGCGGAGTAGAGCGGGTCGGGCGTCAAGGTATTGGCGTTGTCCCTGTAAAGCGCAACCAGCGCATCGGCGAGCTCTGACGCGTTACTGTGTTGCGCCGCGAAAGCATCAGCCTCGAACTCATGACGTCGCGACCAGGCTGACAGGGCCGGCGAGACAATCCAGCTGAAAACGGGCACGACGAGGATAAACAGCAGCAGCGCCGTCGCATTGCTGGCCTCGCTGACGCCGAGTGAGGCATAGAACCACGGCTGCCGCGAGAGCCAGCCAAGCAGGGCGAATCCGGCGAAACTGAGCACCGCACTCAAAACCAGTCGCTGCGGGATGTGGCGCAGCTTGAAATGCGCGAGTTCATGCGCGAGCACGGACTCGATCTGCGCCGGGGTCAGGGTGGCGAGCAGCGTGTCGAAAAAGACGATGCGCTTCTCCCGGCCCAATCCGGTGAAATAGGCGTTGCCATGCGCCGAGCGGCGGGACCCGTCCATTATGTAAACCGACTTCGTACGAAAATCGCACCGCGCCAGCAGCGCGTCGATCCGGGATCGAAGTTCGGCGTTATCCAGTGGCCAGAACCGATTGAACAACGGTGCGATGAATCGTGGCCATGCCAGGGTAATCAGAAGCGAAAAGGCCAGCCAGACGGCCCAGGCAACGATCCACCAGGCCTGGCCTGCCGCCGACATGATGAACAGGATTGCGGCGACCAGCGCCCCACCGAGCAGCCCGCCCACCAGCGCGGACTTCAGCAGATCCGTGACAAATACGGCGGGCGTGCTGCGATTGAAACCAAAGCGTTCTTCCAGCACAAATGTCCGGTAGACGTTGAACGGGAGCGCAGCGACGGAAAGAACCACGAAAACCGCTAAAACCAGCGCGGTACCCGTCAGGATCCCTGAATTGCTCCAGCCGGACACCCAGGCCGCCAGCGCCGAAATGCCGCCGCCGAGCGTCAGGAGCAGCAGCACGGCGGCCTCAAAGACCGCTTCGACCATGCCAAGTCTTTGTTTCGCAGCCGTATACTTTGCAGCCTGTGCGTGTTCCTCGGCGCTGATCACGGTGGCGAATCGCTCCGGCACACGGTCGCTCAGTGCCGATACATGGGCGATCTGCCGCCGGGCCAGCCCGAGCTGGACGATCAGGTGAAGAACTACAGCAAAGACGAAGACAGCCGTTAGCACGCGATGGTGACCCCTTGAATTTCGGTGGGCAGCTTAGCCTTTGATAGAATGCGGGACAATCGCGCTGGGAAGGATGTACCGTCTTGGAGATCGACAGGTCAACGAACCTGGTCTGGATTGACCTCGAAATGACCGGTCTGGACCCACAGCGTGACAGCATCATCGAGATTGCCACGATCGTCACCGATGCAATGCTGAATATCCTCGCCGAGGGTCCCGTGCTCGCGATACGTCAGCCGGAATCGGTGCTGGAAAAGATGGATGCGTGGAATCAATCGACGCACGGGGAGTCGGGCCTGCTGGAGCGCATTCGCAAGAGTGGCGTTTCGCTTGCCGATGCGGAAGGGCAGACGCTTTCATTTTTGCTCCGTCACGTTGACGCAGGTACGTCGCCCATGTGCGGCAACAGTATCTGTCAAGATCGCCGTTTTCTGGCGCGCGAAATGCCGCAGCTCGAGAGTTTTTTCCATTACCGAAACCTCGACGTCAGCACCCTGAAGGAACTGGCCAGACGCTGGGCGCCGGACGTGTTGGCCGGGGTGAAGAAGAACTCGGCACACATTGCGCTCGAGGATGTGAAAGATTCGATCCGGGAACTGGATCATTATCGGCGGAATTTTGTTCGGAATTTTACGTAGGCCAGTTTTTGGCCTGCTTTGTTGTCTATTTATTTGATCTGACCGCAGTGGGAGGGGTGCTCTTCAGTGAGTGTTGACGTTCAGTCGCGACTCATGGGCTCGCTATATGCCTGCCTTAGGCCATTGTCGCGTTTGCTATTGCGATACGGTATTACTTATCGGCAATTCTCGGAGATCGCCAAGCAGGCATATATCCACGAAGCATTTAATGAGACAGATGATCACGGTCGACGTATCAATGCCTCTCGCGTTTCCGTCCGTACAGGAATTTCGCGCAAAGAAGTCCGTCGTATTGTCTTGGGTGACGGGATATCCAATAGCATTGGAGCGGATTCGATTCTTGATCACTCGGGACCGCCGGCAAGAGTCCTTCATGCATGGCACAGCTTGCCAGAGTATCTTAGAGACGATGGGAGCCCATTGGACTTGCCGGTTGAAGGCGAAAGCCCTTGTTTTGTTGACCTTGCCCGCGCCGAAGCTGGGGACGTTCCGCCCGGAGCCGTACGCGCAGAGTTGAGGAGGGCCGGTGCGATCATTGAACTGGACGATGGAAGGCTGAGGCCTGTTAAGCGCTATTTTGTGCCGCAGGATTTTGACGAAAAAGCCATCACAGTACTGTCTGGAATGCTTTTCCCGTTGGCTGCGGGCATCGACTATAACGCCAATCCAAATCGTTCTTCTGAGGGCTTCATTCAACGCTTTGCATTTTCAGACCATCTGGATGCTGCGGTTGCACCGATATTCCGTAGATGGTCGCGATCGCAAGCAATAGCATTTGTTGAATCGGTTAATGATTGGCTTGCCGATCACGAATCCGCGGATATCAATGTCGATTTGGAGGGGCGCAACTTGCGTGTCGGAGTCGGTGTTTTTTACTACGAAGGGCCAACCGCGGAGAGTGTGTCGGGGGAATGGGTTACAGAAAAGTTGCACGAAGACAATTAGCCTTTGCAGTTGCTTAAAAGAAAAAGGGCGGCCAAGCCGCCCTTCTCAGTGATTAGTCTGAGGTAACTATTTGTCAGTCAGGCCGCTGCCAACTTGACCATCAACGACACCCGAGCCGACCTGGCCGTTCAGTCCGGAACCAACCTGGCCGTTCAGTCCGGAACCAACCTGTCCATCGAGGCCTGAGCCAACCTGGCCGTTCAGCCCGGAACCAACCTGGCCGTTCAGCCCGGAACCAACCTGGCCGTTCAGCCCGGAACCAACCTGTCCATCGAGGCCTGAGCCAACCTGTCCATCGAGGCCTGAGCCGACCTGGCCGTTCAGTCCAGAACCAACCTGGCCATCGAGGCCTGAGCCAACCTGTCCGTTCAGCCCGGAACCAACCTGGCCATCGAGGCCTGAGCCAACCTGTCCGTTCAGCCCGGAACCAACCTGGCCGTTCAGCCCGGAACCAACCTGGCCGTTCAGTCCGGAACCAACCTGTCCATCGAGGCCTGAGCCAACCTGTCCGTTCAGTCCAGAACCAACCTGGCCATCGAGGCCTGAGCCAACCTGTCCGTTCAGCCCGGAACCAACCTGGCCGTTCAGTCCGGAACCAACCTGTCCATCGAGGCCTGAGCCAACCTGTCCGTTCAGCCCGGAACCAACCTGGCCGTTCAGTCCAGAACCAACCTGGCCATCGAGGCCTGAGCCAACCTGGCCGTTCAGTCCGGAACCAACCTGGCCGTTCAGCCCGGAACCAACCTGTCCATCGAGGCCTGAGCCAACCTGTCCGTTCAGCCCGGAACCAACCTGGCCGTTCAGTCCGGAACCAACCTGGCCGTTCAGTCCGGAACCAACCTGTCCATCGAGGCCTGAGCCGACCTGGCCGTTCAGTCCGGAACCAACCTGTCCATCGAGGCCTGAGCCAACCTGTCCGTTCAGTCCAGAACCAACCTGGCCATTGAGGCCTGAGCCGACCTGGCCGTTCAGCCCGGAACCGACCTGGCCATCGAGACCCGAGCCGACCTGGCCGTCGACGACCCCGCGCGAGGCGATCAGCGCGCCGCTGCGAGTAGGCCGTATTCCCATGAATTCAATGGTTGATCCGACGACGACGGAGGAGGCGTCCAGGTCGTATAGCGCACCGCTGTAGTCCACATCGAGCTTGCCGATTCGAACCGTGCCAAGCAGCGCGTTGACCGATTGAACCTCGCCCTTCAGATATAATTCGTCGGACCCGTCTACATACCGCGTTCCGCTTGCGATCATCGCCCGAGCAATGATGCTCCCGTCTCTGCGGGCCTTGCCGAAGACCGCAACACTTGACCCGCTTACTGCGGCCTGTGCGATTGAGCCGATATCATGCAGACGAACCACTTGGCCGAGAATCGTAACTGTACGCGCTTTCGCGTTGATTGATTCGATCGGCCCGACCAGCAGTAAATCCGGAGCGAGAGATTTCAGGTCCGCTATGCCGCTACCGACCTGGCCGTTGAAAATAATCCCGCTGCCGACTTGACCGTTAGCAATAATTCCAGTGCCAACTTGACCACTCGTCGCGGGCTGCGCGGCAAGACCGGTTGCACCGGCGAGAACAATCGACCAGGTGACGGCCGCTTTGTGGCCTGTATTTCTATTGCTCATTTTCCTGACCGCTCCCTTTGCGTGTCGTCTTCTTTGCTCTTCCATTCGTCCGGCTGCGGGTGCACTACCACGTAGTGATAAACACCAACCCCCGTCTCAACGATTTCAGTTGAACCTTCGTCGATCTCCGAAACCATTTCCGCACTGTTAAGCCAGTTATCAATTGGATCGGCGAACAACGCCCACTGTCTCTTAACGAATTCCGAAAACTCGCCTAGCCGACTCGCGTCAATACCGTGATCGGCAAAAACTGCTCTTTCCAAAAGCTTCTCGCGTCCGCCGCCACTGATATTGCTTTCAATGGTCCCGATAAATCGACCCGTAGCTTGCGCAAAATGCGCCAAGCCTGCCGCACTCATTCGCGGCGCTAAATACACTCGCGAGACCGCTGCGTACCGGTTAGGTGCGACCTCTTTCACGCACTCGGCGTCCATTAGTCTTTCTATAGCTAGCGAGGCGTCACCGAAAGGCTCCACTCGTTTGACGAGGTCGGTGACCGAAACTTTCCCTTCCGGCGCGTCAAACGGCAATTCGATCGGTAGGCCATAGAGCGCCGTGTACTCGGGATCCGAATGCCAGGTGGAAAGCACCATAGCCGCCAATGTGTGAGCGTCAGTTCCTGTGGAGCCCGGTTCGATCTCTTCGACGTGCTGCTTAGCGCGCAGAACGTCGGTGGTGGACAGCCCTGTCATAAGGCGCAAGCGAGTATCCGAGACTGGTCGCCCCGACTGCACCGCTAATTCGCGCCCCGCATCCATAAAAGCGCCTCTAAGTTCCTGAGCAAATTCCGAGTACATGATTCCGTTCTTTAGCGCGATCCTCACCAGAGGCCGCAGTACCCCCCGCATTGCTGACAGGAGATTATGTTTTATCGCTTCTGAGCCGATCATAAGTTAAGTGTATGCCATGAGCAATTCACGATTTCCACAAGATTTGCATATTATTTAAGAAGTTCGGGCAGAATGGTTATGTTTGCGTTAATTAACTGTTGCTAAAAGGCAACAAGCTGGCAGAGAGTCCGGACAGCACTCATCCAGAATGGAATGTACCGACAGCGACCTCCAAGGATGGCCGTGATGAGCGATATCGACCCGTCCCGCACCTCGGCACTGCCGGCGATGCGGTTTCCGCTACCCTTGGCGACTAAACGGTTGGAAATCCGGGCTTTTTCAATGGCTGACGCCGACGCGCTCTACGCCATTCATTGTGATCCGCAGGCGTGCCGATACATGAACGGGACCCTTAATAGATCCGAGTCGCGGAAGAATCTCGCGGCATTGATCAAACGGTTCGATGCCTCAGGTTACGGGCCATTTGCCGTGAGTTTGCTCGCCACACGCGAGGTGGTCGGCTGGGCGGGGGTTCAGCAGCTACCGGGTTTCGAGCGCATCGAGCTGTTGTTTGCTTTTCAGCGGTCTCATTGGCGAAAAGGCTTCGCCTCCGAAGCATCCCAAGCGCTTCTTGAGCAGTGTTTCGAACACTTGTCCTTGGATGAGGTCGTCGCGTCCGTGGATCCGGAGAATCTCCCTTCGATCGCCGTCCTTAAGCAATTGGGCTTTCAGCTGGAGGGCGCTTTCACGCACAAGGTGGCGCCAGTCGACGGACACTTGTACGTCTTATCGGCTGAGCGGTTTTGCCGGATTGGGTTAGCGCCCTGAGGTCGCTGGACTTGCGCCTCCAGTTCATCCTAGCGCTTGCACTCTTTTTTTTCTTGGGCGGTTGCGATCGCCAATCGCCGGAGGAGGCCGCAGCTTTTCAAGCCGGAGCCCAGACTTCGCTGTTACGTCGTGGAAATGGCGGTGACCCTGGCTCGCTCGATCCCCAGCGGGCTGCCGATCACTATTCGTACGAGATTCAGCGCGATCTTTTTGAAGGCCTCGTATCCGAATCGCCCGACGGTGCGGTCATTCCAGGCGTCGCTGCCAGTTGGAGCGTATCGGACGACGGCCTGACGTACCGGTTCACCCTGCGCGAAAATGCACGTTGGTCAGACGGCTCGAGCGTCGAGGCGGGGCACTTTGTTACGGCTTTTCGGCGTGCCGTTGATCCTGCGACAGCCTCCCCGGCTGCGGACATGCTGCGGCCCATCGTCCACGCTGAACAAATTCTCGGTGATAGGGCAGACCCAGCCGAGCTGGCCGTCAATGCGATCGGACCGCGCGAGCTTGAGATTACTCTGTCGTCGCCGGTAGCCTATTTTCTTTCTCTTCTGACCCACCCCGTATTTTTTCCACGCCATCCGGCGGCGCCTGCCGCATTTGGCACCGAAAGCGCGGGCGTAGTGGGCAACGGCGCCTATCGGCTGGTGAGTTGGGTGCCCAACTCCCGTATTGAGGTAGTGCGCAATCCGCACTACTGGAACAGCCGGTCCGTGCAGATCGAGCGTGTCCAGTATTACCCGGTTTCTTCGGAGTCCTCTGAGTACATGCGTTACCGTGCTGGAGAACTCGATGTCACGGCCTCGGTGCCGGTCAACAATCTCGATGAGATTCGTCGCGATCGTCCATCCGAGCTGCGCATGGCCCCGAACCTCAGCACGTTGTTCCTTGGTTTCAACCTCCGGCGGCCACCCTTCGCGGGCAATCTGGATCTGCGGCTCGCGCTCAGCCTCGCCATTGATCGCGATGTACTGGCGCGGCAAGTCCTCAAGGATGCGCAGATACCGGCATTTGGGTTGGTACCCGCAGGCACGGCTGAGTACCAACTACAAGCCTATCCATGGGGCGCATTGTCCACGTCGGACCGTCGCGCTCTAGCCCGCGACTATTTCTCTAGAGCATGGAAAAGCCAAATCGCACCGCTGAAACTGCGAATCATCTACGGCAACAGTGAGGTCGTTCGAAGCACCCTGATCGCCGTTGCGGCGATGTGGAAAGAAGCGTTGGGGATTGAAGTCGATATCGTCTCCGAGGAATTTCGCGCCTTTCTGCAGACTCAGCACGACCCTGAGCAATGGGAATTGATCCGGATGGGGTGGGTTGCCGATTACAATGATGCGAGCACGTTTCTTGATCTCTTCCGTGAATCCAATCCGGTCAATGTATTCGGGTACGCCAATTCGAACTTCGAGCAACTTCTCCGAAGTGCCGAGCTCGAGTTGGATCCACTCGGTCGGCAACGGCTGCTTCAAGAAGCTGAGCGCATTCTGCTAGCAGATGCAGCCTTTATCCCGTTGTTCCATGTCCGAACCCGCAAACTGGTTAGCCCGCGCGTCCAAGGTCTTGAACTGAATCCACTCAATCGGATGTATTCTCGACATCTACGGATCGTTGAGTAATCTGGTAACTGGCGGAGTGGCGCAGGACCTGTCGAATATTCGTGACCGCTTTGACACTTTGGTTCAACGGTACCCGGCGTTTCGTGATCTGCGCGCCGCTTGGCCCTAAGGACTCCATCACGGCCGAGTTCCTCAAGGCCTACGCTGAGCACGCGATCCGCGGGGCCGCCAGGGAACGGATGTTCACCGCGGCTCTCGGTGATTAAACGTATCGTATCGCAACGCGGAGCCTGCGCTAGCTTCGACGATCGGGTCTCGCACGCTCGACTTCCTTCGCCATCATCCTGCCCAGCCCCTCGATACGTGGGCAATTGCGCGGAAAAGAGACGCTATCCCGCAACACCTCCAGCGTATTTATGGCGCTACGCGGCGGGCAAGGAGTCAGTTGGTGGATGCGGCGTCACGCCCCCGTCTTGGTGCCTTCGAATTCATCAGGCTTGCCGTGGTCAAACCAGCCGTCGAACTGGCCTGCGGTTCAGATAAGCTATCGCCCACGCTCGCACTATTAGTCTCAGCCGGCCATGCCGAGCGGCTGGCGAATTTGCTTGCCTACTTTTTGTCGGCGCACGAGGCTGCTTCAGCAGAACCGAGCCCGCCTCGCGTTCACGCACTACTTTTAGCTATCCGCCGTAATCCAGCCCAGGCAGGCCAGACGAGCAAGTACCTAATCTGTAACTTCCAAATCAATTAATAAAAAATGGTTTGCAGTCGATATATAAATGAAATGTATGATTTTTTATCTGGTCCAGAATCGGCGCAAAGGTTTAGCCGCTCCTCCACCCAGTTGTTACCAAGCAGACTGATTCCGGTTTGTCGATGAAGTTCAAGTTTTGGCCCGCCTCCAAAAAAACGGCCGACCCTCCATCAGGAAGGCCGGCCGTAGAAGCCAAAAAATCGGCTTGACAGCTAAATCTTTTTCTGGATGTCTGCGCCTGCGCGAAGCTCGTCCAGGTACTCCTGCAAGTGCTTGCGACGAACCAGGGACTCAACCTGCGGCTTGACCTGTTCGAAATCCGGCGCTTCGGGTTCGCGAACATCCTCGAGCAGAATGATGTGCCATCCGAAATCACTCTGCACCGGCGCGGTGGTCATGGCGCCTTCCTCAAGTACGACAACCGCTTCGGCAAATGGCGCGACCATGGTTTGAGGCGAAAACCAGCCAAGGTCGCCGCCCTTCTCGGCGCTACCCTTGTCTTTAGATTTTGCTTTGGCCAGCTTCGCGAAATCCGCTCCAGCGTCAAGTTCGGCGGTGATCTCCACTGCCTCGGCTTCGTCGTCAACGAGGATGTGCCGTGCCTTGTATTCCTTGGGCATGCCGGCGACCTGCGTGTCGAACTCTGCACGGACTTCCTCATCGGTTACCGGGTTCTCTTCGGCATGCTTCGAGGTGGAAGCCTCGGCGAGGACCTGCAGGCGCAGCAAGCCGAGGCGTGCCTGAACTTCAGGGTCGTTCGCCAGCCCGTCTTTTTCCGAGACCTCGGCTGCCAGCCACATGCTGATCAATTGATCGAGCGCCTGGCTCTTCTGCTCTTCAGTGAGCGTATCGGGCTGTCCGTTAGTGACGGCATCAATGAACACGTCAAAAAGTTCGCCGCTCATCTCCTTGCCGTTGATCGTCGCGACCGGCGGCTTCGAGGACGCGATCGTGGAGGCCGCGGAACCCGAATCCCCGGAGGGAGGTGTGCAAGCCGCCGTCGCCACGGCGGCGGCAACCAGGAGAAGGGGCAGTTGAATCTTTCGCATATGTCGGCCTCTCGTGTGAAACAAAAAATCAGATTGCAATCAGCTCAGTTCGTTCGGGGTCATTGCCTTGATGGACAAGGCATGGATATCGGTCGTCATCATGTCGCCCACGATGTCGTAGATCAGTCGGTGGCGGCGAATCGTCGACAAGCCAGCGAAGCGATCGGAGACCACCAGCACGCTGAAGTGCCCGAGTCCACCCGCTGCGCCCTCGTGGCCGATGTGCTTGTCGCTGTCATCGGACACTTCCAGCCGGGTCGGTTGAAGCGCATCGCTCAGTCGTCTTTTCAGTTCGTCGACGCGCTCGGCATTCATGGCAAAACCTTCAGGAAGGGCTTTACTTCCACAGACTCGAATACGCCTTCCGTTACGTAAGGGTCCGCGTCGATCCACTCGCGGGCTTCATCGAGCGATTCAAATTCAGCCACGATCAGGCTCCCGCTGAAACCGGCCGGGCCCGGGTCCGGCGCATCGATCGCCGGCAGGGGGCCGGCCAATACGACCCGCCCGGCGTCCGCAAGTTCCCGGATTCGGAGGAGGTGAGCGGCGCGGACACGCTGGCGTGAGGGCAGGGACCCGGCAACGTCCCGGCCGACGATTGCATAGAGCATCTCAGTGATCACTCGTCTCGGTGGTTTCGCTTCTGCGGGCAATCCAGAAGCCCTGGGCGATGGCAAAAAGGAAAGTCAGGCCCATCAGCCCGAATAACTTGAAGTTCACCCAGGTCGCCTCGTCAAAGTGATATGCGACCCAGATGTTCAGTGCCCCGGCCAGCATGAAGAATGCGATCCACATGTAGTTGAGGCGCGCCCAGTCGGCCTCCTCGAGGGTGACGTTTTCGGCCATCAATCGCTGCAGAATCGACGGCCCCTTCATCAAGTGACTGACGAGGAAGGCACCGGCGAAGAGCCAGTTGACGACAGTCGGCTTCCACTTGATGAACGTCGCGTCGTGAATCAGCAGCGTGAGACCGCCAAAAATCAGCACCAGGATCGCCGAGGTCATCAGCATGCCGCTGACCTTGCGGTAGCGAATCCAGCTGACGGCCGTCTGCGCCAGCACGCCAACGATCAGCACGCCGGTGGCCACGTAGATGTCGGTGAGCTTGTACGCGATAAAAAACGCGATGACCGGCAGGAGGTCGAGGAGAAACTGCATAGGTGAGGCGCCGCCGCTGTGCGGCCATCGGGTCAGGGACGGATATGATAGCAAGCTGAGTGTAGAATCGATGGTTTCGCCTGATTTCAGGATGGTCATGCTGCTTTCGATCCACCCGGATAACCCCCAGCCGCGCCTGGTCCGACAGGCGGTCGCGGCGATGCGTGGGGGCAGCGTGATCGCCTACCCGACGGATTCGAGCTATGCGCTCGGCTGCCTGATCGGCGACCGGGAGGCGATGGAAGCCATCCGGCGGATCCGTGAGGCCGGTAAGACCCATAACTTCACGCTGGTGTGCAAAGACCTCTCCGAGATTGCCCGCTACGCGAGAGTGGATAACAGTCAGTACCGGACACTCAAGGCGTTCCTGCCCGGGCCCTACACCTTCATCCTGGAGGCGACCCGCGAGGTGCCGAAGCGGTTGCAGAATCCGAAGCGAAAGACGATTGGTATCCGCGTCCCCGACAATGCCATTGCACGAATGCTGCTCGCTGAGCTCGGTGAGCCGATCATGAGTTCGACGCTGACGCTGCCGGGCGATGAAGCGCCGCTGACCGACCCGGAGGAAATCCGCGAGCGCCTCGCGCATGAAGTCGACCTGGTGATCGACGGTGGCACCGGGGGCTTTGAACCGAGCAGCGTGATTGACCTGACCGGCCCGTTACCGCTCGTCGTGCGGCATGGGCGGGGTGACGTGTCGGTTTTTGAATGACGACGCGCGGCCAGTCGGCTGCGTATAATCATCAGCAATGCACCTTGCTGGCACGCTGTTTTTAAAGCAAAGCATTAGGCATGTCCTGCAAGTAATTGAAATAGATTGATTTATAAACAACGGTCTCAAGGGTCGACTTTGTCATCTACTGCTACCATGGCCCGTCGCGTGTTGTCCGGCATGAGGCCCACTGGCAGCCTTCATCTCGGCAATTATCTCGGCGCGCTGAAGAACTGGACGGAATTGCAGTACGAATACGACTGCTATTTCTTCATTGCGGATTATCACGCGCTGACCACCGGTTACGAGGACACGACCGGGATCGAGAAGCACGCCTGGGAGATGGCCGTTGACTGGTTAGCTGCTGGCCTCAATCCGGCCGTGTGCACGATGTTCATTCAGTCCCGGGTGCCGGAGCACGCAGAGCTGCACCTGCTGCTGTCGATGATTACTCCGCTGGGCTGGCTCGAGCGCGTGCCAAGCTACAAGGATCAGCAGGAGCAGCTCAAGGAACGCGACCTCGCGACATACGGGTTCCTGGGTTATCCGTTGCTGCAAAGCGCCGATATTCTGCTTTACCGTCCGATGTACGTGCCGGTGGGCGAAGACCAGGTGGCGCACGTGGAGATCACCCGTGAGGTCGCCCGGCGCTTCAATTACCTCTATGGCCGCGAGCGGGATTTCGAGGCCAAGGCCGAGCGCGCGATCAGGCAACTCGGCTCGAAGAACGCGAGACTTTACCGGGACCTGCGCCGGGGCTACCAGGAACAGGGCCAGGAGAACGCGCTGGAGAGAGCCCACGCGTTACTCGATGGTAATTCCAGGCTGACGGTGGCTGATCGTGAACGCCTGCTCGGGTATCTCGAGGGCACGGGGCGAACGATTTTGAACGAGCCTGAGGCGTTGCTCACAAAGACCCCGAAGGTCTCGGGGCTGGACGGGCGCAAGATGTCCAAGTCGTATGGCAATACAATTGGCTTGCGGGAAGACCCGGATGTCGTGGCGCACAAGCTCAAGACGATGCAGACCGACCCCGCTCGGGTGCGTCGCACAGACCCTGGTGACCCGGAGAAATGCCCGGTCTGGGACCTGCACAAGCTCTATTCCGGCGAGGAGACCCGCGCCTGGGTGGATCAGGGCTGCCGGACGGCTGGAATCGGCTGTCTCGAGTGCAAGAAGCCGCTCATCGATCGTGTGGTTGCCGAGGTCAGCGCGATTCGTCAACGCGCCCATGAGTACGAAGAGAATCCCGACCTGGTCAAGGGCATCATCGCGGACGGTTGCGCAAAGGCGCGCGACGTCGCCGGCCAGACCCTCGACGACGTCAAGCAGGCCATGGGCCTGGTATACCGATGAGGCACGCCAATGACCAAGCCTGAACTGAGACTTGTCGAGGGCGGCTCCCCGGCCGCCGAGAGCCCTTCGACGGAGGTGGCGGAACTCTCGCAGCAGGGTGAGATGCCCTTCGCGGTGGTGCAGGGTGAAGCAATCACGCAGTTGCCGCGTGATCTGTACATTCCGCCCGACGCATTGCAGGTCTTTCTCGAAGCATTCGAAGGGCCGCTCGATCTGCTGCTCTATCTGATACGTCGCCAGAATCTCGACATCCTGAATATCCCGATCGCCGACATCACGCGCCAGTACACGCAATACATCGACGTGATGACGGATCTCCAGCTCGAGCTGGCCGGCGAGTACCTGGTCATGGCCGCGACGCTGGCAGAGATCAAGTCGCGGATGCTGTTGCCGCGCCCGGTCTCCGAGAGTGAGGAGGAGGTCGACCCGCGCGCGGACCTGGTTCGCCGGCTGCAGGAATACGAGCGTTTCAAAACGGCGGCCGAGGATCTCGATACGCTGCCCCGGGTCGAGCGCGACACGTTCCAGGCATCGGCCGAGGTGGTGGAGCTTCATCTGCCGAAGGTGTTGCCGACCGTGACCCTGCAGGAAATGCTCTCCGCGCTCAAGGACGTGATGGTTCGCGCCGAGATGTTTGCGCATCACCATGTTCATCGTGAGCCGCTCTCGGTCCGACAGCGCATGTCCGATGTACTCGATGCACTGCGTAGCCAGGCCTTCACGGAGTTTGCGCACCTGTTCCGCCCCGAAGAAGGACGCATGGGCGTGGCGGTGACGTTCTCCGCCATCCTGGAGTTGCTGCGCGAAGGCCTTATCGAGATCGTTCAGTCCGAGGCATTTGCACCGATTCACGTAAGAGCTGGCTCGCCGCGTCATGTCACCCTGGTGGTGGACAATGACCGGGCCGAGGATTTTATTGAGGCCGAATTCGATAACCGGACACAGTCATGACTGAAATCGCCTACACCAACGAGATTGAAGCAATCCTGCTGGCCGCCGGCCGCCCGGTGAGCGTCGCGCAGATCCAGGAGTTGTTCGATGAACAACGGCGCCCCGACGCTCAGCAGGTTCAGGACGCGCTCGAAGAACTCGGTCGTCGTTGTGAAGACCGCGCGGTCGAACTGCGTGAGGTCGCCAGCGGATGGCGTCTGCAGATACGTACACGACACGCCGAGACAGTCTCGCGCCTCTGGCAGGAGCGGCCGAGCCGATACTCGCGCGCGCTGCTCGAGACGCTGGCGTTGATTGCGTACCGGCAACCGATCACCCGCGGTGAGATTGAGGAGATCCGTGGCGTAAGTGTCAGCACCACGATCATGCGGACCCTGCAGGAGCGCAACTGGGTGCGCGTCGTGGGACATCGCGAAGTGCCGGGCCGGCCGGAACTGCTGGGGACCACGAAAGATTTCCTGGACACCTTCGGCCTCAAGAGTCTCGAAGACCTGCCCTCGCTGGCCGAGCTGAGCGATCTCGACGACCTCAACGTGCAGCTCGATCTGCAGGCTCCGGAATCCGCGGATAACGCCGGTGAGTTGCCGGCTCTCGACGGAGCGACCGATTCGGATGAGGCCAGTGAGCCTGCTCCGCAGAGCCTTGCCACCGGCGACCGGGAAGTGTCAGCCGATGAACCGCTCGCGATCGACGACGAGGATCTGCAGGACGACGATGAAGACGCGGGCCGGGAAGCGTCCCGTGTGCCCACGCTGGTTGCTGCGCCGCCTGACGATGGCGAGCGCTGACCGCGCGGGTGGAAGAGCGCATACACAAGGCGCTGGCCAGGCACGGGATCGGCTCGAGACGACAGGTCGAGAACTGGATTCGCGAGGGGCGTGTGCTGGTCAATGGCCAGCCGGCCCTTATCGGGCAATCGATCAAGCCTTCTGATCGCATTCGGGTCGACGGCCGCGATGTGTCGCGTGAACTCTCTGCCCGGCAATCACTGCGGGTCATCGTCTATCACAAGCCCGGTGGCGAGATGTTGCGCCGTCGCGGCGGGGACGATCGGGCCAGCGTCGAGGCACGCCTGCCCAGTTTGCATGCCGGGCGCTGGGTCGCGGTCAACGCGCTCGGATTTGACGAAGGTGGGCTGCTGATTCTGAGCAGTGACGGGTCGCTGGCCCTCAACGTTGCGCGCCAGGGTTACGAATTGCCGGTCGAGTACCGGGTCCGTGTGCTCCAGCCCCGCGGCGGAGGCGCTTTTCCGGAATTGCCGCGCGCGATGCACTTCGAAGGCAAGGATGTCGTGCTATCGGCCGTTGAGCCGCTGGAGTCCGCCGGCACCAATGTCTGGTTTCGGGTGGCGGCGGATCGCACGATCCCGCGCGGTGCAATCCGCGCGCTGTTCGATGAGGCCGGCCTCAAGGTCAGCCGCGTCCTGCTCGTTCGCTGGGGCCCGGTGACACTGCCGCGCGACCTGCCGCGCTCCCGCTCCCGCGACCTGGTCGGGCCGGAGCTCGACGCGCTGCTCGGCATGGCCGGCTACGACGCGTCGGTCGCGAAGAAAAAGCCGGCCGCAAAGAAGACCCGGCGCGCCACGGCTGCCCGGGGCCGCAGGACTACTGGGCGTCGAAACGCTGACCGGTGACGCCGCGGCTCTCCGGGCCCAGCAGGTAAAGGAAAGGTCCGAGCACCGCGGAGGGTTCCGGCAGACTCTGCGGGTCTTCGCCCGGGTAGGCAAGCGCACGCATGGCCGTTCGCATTTTCCCGGGATTGACGCTGTTGACCCGGATCGCCGTCGTGGTGTCGACCTCGTCGGCCAGGACCTGCATCAGGCCCTCGAGCGCAAACTTCGATACGGCATAGGCGCCCCAGAAGGCGCGGCCATGCACCGACACGCCGCTGGTCGTGAAGATCACTGATGCATCCTCCGACACCCTCAGCAAAGGAAGCAGCGCCTGGGTCAGGATAAAGGCGGCGTTTACGTTGACGTGCATGACGCGCATCCAGGTGATGACGTCGTAGTGCTCGATCGGCGAGCGCTCGCCGAGGAGTCCGGCACAGTGCACGAGGCCATCGAGCCGCCCGAACTCGTTGCGTACGGCATCTGCGAGCCCCGAGTACTGGCTGGCATCGGCGCGCTCGAGGTCCAGCGGCGCGATCGACGGACGCGCCCCACCGGCGGCGACGATCGCATCGTAGACGGCCTCGAGCTTGCGCACCGTCTTACCGCTGAGGACGACCCGTGCGCCGAGTGCGGCGCTGCGGATTGCCAGTGCGCGGCCCAGTGCTCCGCCGGCACCAGTGATCAGGATCACCCGGCCCTCGAGCGAGCCCGGGTGCGGCAGAAACTCGCGTACGTCCAGTTCGGTTTTCAAGCGGTTTGCTCCAGGTGATCAGGAATAACGGACCGCGGTGCGCCACGCCGTCCAGAGGCGTGCCAGCGGCGGGACGATCGCAGGCGCGGCGTCCGGCAGGCTGGTGTCAGAGCGACCGATCTCCTCCAGAAGGCGCGCATGCAATGCACCAAGAACCAGTCCGTGACGTTGCGTGGCGCGCTCGCGCTCGTCAAGCAGATCCGGCAGCCGGGCAAGGTCTTCAGCCACACGCACCCGCCATTCGCGCAGCAGGCCGGCCAGTGCCGCGGCGTCCATCGCAGGTCCCGGCGTTTGCGGATTGAGGCCACAGGCCTCGATCCGTTCAGTCGGCAGGTAGCGGCGCCCGCGTCGAAGGTCCGGATGGAAGTCCCGCAGCATTTCGGTTTGCCTGAGCGCCGAGCCCAGTGCGCGAGCGAAACGGCGTTCGTTTTCCGAAGGCCGATGCCCGGGTGCGAGCACCGCGGCAATTACCGTCTGCAGCGACCCGGCGCTGCGCTGGCAATACGCCTGCATTTCCGCCTCGGTGTCATAGGCGAGCCCGGCCAGATCGAGATCGGCGGCAATTGCCAGGTCGTGCAACACCTTGCGGTCCGTCGCTTCGAGGTTCGCCTGCAGCGGGAGCAGGGCGCGCGTGACGGGGTGGGCAGGCGCCCCGCTGATGAACCGATTGAGTTCGTCCTTCCACCAGAGAATACGTGCATGCGCGGCCTCGTGGCTCTGGCTGTCAGCGGCCGCCCGCAACTCAAACTCCAGCGCGTACAGCGCGTTGAGAAACGGTCGCGAGTCCGGCGGCGAAAACAGGATCGCAAAATATCGCAGTGAGCCTGGCGGTGGACCGCCGCCCGCTGCGTCAGCGCTCGCCGGTGTCGTCACCGTCATCCTCGCGCAGGTCGCGGGCCAGCTTGTCGACCGCCGCGGGTTCGGGAATCTCTCGGCTCGGTCGCAGGCCGAGTTCCGTGAATTTTCTCGCGCCCGGCAGCACCTGGCGCTCCAGCGAACCGACCGCGTTGTTGTAGGCCTCCACGCCCTGTCCCAGCGCGCGACCGACTTTCGACAAGTGTGTCGTGAACGTTGCCAGACGCTTGTAAAGGTCCTCACCGAGCCCCTGTATCTTCACTGCGTTTTCTGCGAGCTGGTTCTGGCGCCAGCCGTAGGCAACGGCCTTGAGCAGCGCCACAAAGCTGGACGGCGTGGCGATGATCACGTCCTGGCGAATGGCGTCCTCGAGTAACGAGGGGATTTCACCCACGGCGGCCGTGAGGAACTGGTCCCCCGGTATGAACAACACGACGAAATCCGGGCTGCGCTCGAACTGCGCCCAGTAGGCTTTCTGTGCCAGTTGCCGGACACGCTCCTGCACGGCCTGCGCGTGGCGCTTGATGGCAACGGCCCGTTCCTCGTCCGTGGCCGCTTCGGAGGCCGACAGGTAGGCATCGAGCGGTGTCTTTACATCGACGACCAGTTGGCGGCCGTCGGGCATGTTGACGATCATGTCCGGGCGGAATGACCGCTCTTCACCGGCGACATGAGCCTGCTCGATGAAGTCACAGTGCTCGACCATTCCGGCCAGTTCGGCGAGTCGCCTCAGCGTCATCTCGCCCCAGCGCCCGCGCACTTCGGGTCGACGCAGCGCGGTCACGAGACTGCGGGTTTCTTTCTGCAGAGCCAGTTGGCCCAGCGTCACGCTCTCGATGGAACTGCGCAGCGCGCCAAAGGCCTCAGCGCGCTCCTTCTCGATCCGGCCCATCTGTTCATGCGTTCGCGCCAGTGCCTCGCGAACCGGTCCGAGCATGGCCTCGACGGCTTTTTCACGCTCGCCGAGATCGCGCCTCGCGGCCTCCTGCTGCTGGCTGAGCGTCTGCCGCGCCAGCTGCAGGAAAACCTCGTTGTTGTCGCGCAGCGCATCGCCGGCGAGGTTGTCGAACCCCGAGCGCAGGCGTTCCATTGCCCGCTCGATGGTCTGTTCGCGCTCTTGTGCGAGCAGTTCGGCGGACTTCAGTTCCGCCCTTGCCGTGGCCAGTTCGAGTTCCATGCTGTGTTCGCGGCGTCGGCCGATCAGCCAGCCTGCGGCCATCGCGACGAGCGCGACGCCAAGCAGGATCAACGCCGCGGTCAGTGGCGTGAGACTCAAGCGCCCACTCCCGGCGGGCAGAGGCGGGCCTCATCGAGCCAGTGCATCAGCTCGGCGGGGTGCTGGGCGATACCCGTGGCCTGCCAGCTCCCGAGGTCGTCGGTCGCTGAGACATAGCCATAACTGGCGACCACGGTGGTCATGCCGGCGGCGCGTCCGGCCTGGATGTCTCGCTCCGCATCGCCCACGTACACACAACGTTCCGGTGCCACACGCACGGCATCGGCGGCATGCAGCAGCGGCAGTGGATGCGGTTTTCGCTCCGCGAGCGTATCGCCGCTGACGACACAGGCAGCACGCCGGTCGAGACCCAGTTGCGAAAGCAGAGGGTCGGTCAGCCAGCCCGGCTTGTTGGTGACGATACCCCAGGGGATATTGCGCCGCTCCGATTCATCGAGCACGGCGTCCAGGCCAGGGAACAGGCAGGTATGCGCGGCGATGTCGGCTGCGTACAGCTCGAGGAAACGCCGGCGCAGGCGCTCGAACTCATTGCCCTCAGCCGCGGGAAATCCAAGACCGATCAGCCGGACCGCGCCGTGGGAGACGTTGGGCCGTATGGTCTCGAAGTCGAGTGGATCCCGGTTCTCCTCGACACGCAGCCGATTGAGCGCCGCGCCCATGTCCGCTGCCGTATCGAGCAGCGTGCCATCGAGATCGAGCAGCAGTGCAAGCCGGTAATTCATCAGGCGGCGTGCCCGCCGTCCGGTTTGCGCAGGTGCACCAGGTAGTTGATGCGCGCATCGGTGTGCAGCCGCGCCTGCCGGGCGAACGGGTCGTACGCGATGCCCATCACGTCGATCGTGACGAGGCCGGCGTCCCGCGCCCACTCGGCGAGTTCGGAGGGCCGAATGAATTTATCGTAGCTGTGCGTGCCGGTGGGCAGCAGGCGCAAAACGTATTCGGCACCCAGTACCGCCTGCAGGTAGGCGCGCGAGGTCCGGTTGATCGTCGAAAGAAACAGGTCCGCACCGGGCCGGGCTGTCTCGGCCAGCGCCGCGATCACCGCGGCCGGGTCGGGTACGTGCTCGAGCATTTCCATGCAGGTCACGAGGTCGTAGCGGGCCGGGTTGGCAGCGGCGTGCTGCTCGGCCGATTCGAGCCGGTAGTCGACCTCGATTCCCGCTTCGCGGGCATGCGCCCGGGCGACCCCGAGCAGGTCTTCGGCGAGGTCCAGGCCCACGACCCGCGCGCCCTGGCACGCCATCGCTTCGGCGAGGATGCCGCCACCGCAACCGACGTCTAGCACATCGCGACCTGCGAGTTGCGCGTGACGCTCGACGTATTCGAGCCGCACGGGGTTGATTTCGTGCAGCGGACCCATTTCACCTTTCGGGTCCCACCAGCGATCGGCGGCGGCATCGAAGCGGGCGATTTCCTCACGGTCAACGTTGCTCATCGGCTGGCTCCTTTCCTGCCGCTGACGGGGCATTCATGCGTTTGCGCCAGGCATCGGTGCGGCTCAGCAGCTCCGCCTCGTCGATCGAGCCAAGCGTCCCCTTGTTCAGGAGGTGGCGGCCGGCCACCCACGTATCGCAGACCTGCGCCGAGGAGGCCGAATAAACGAGCGTGGCCGGCACGTCGTGTACCGGCCAGCTGCGCGGCGCGGCCAGGTTGATGCAGCACAGGTCGGCCCACTTGCCGGCGAGCAGACTGCCGGTGACCTCACCGATGTTCAGGGTCCGTGCACCTTCGAGCGTGGCCATGCGCAACAGGTCGCTCGCCGTCACGGTACCCGGCGAGGCGGTCACGCCGGAGCTCAGCAGTCCGGCACTTCGCGCCTCCGACAGCAGGTCCAGGTCGTTGTTGGCGGCAGCGCCATCCGTGCCGAGGGCGACTCGCACGCCGCGTCCGAGCAGGCTCGGCACAGGGCACACACCGCTGCCGAGTTTCAGATTCGACTCGGGGCAGTGGACGACGCTTGCGCCGGCTTCGGCGAGTGTGTCGAGATCCTCGGCTTCGACCTGCGTCATGTGGATTGCGACGAGAACCTGGCTCGCGAGACCCAGACCCGCCAGGCGGGCCAGTGGACGCTTCCCGTGATCGCGCAGGCTGTGCTCGATTTCCCAGCGGGTCTCATGCAGATGAATCGCGACCGGCAACTCGAGTTCGTCGGCGAGCCGTCGCACGCGCCTGAGCGTGTCGTCGCAGACCGAGTAGGGCGCATTCGGCGCAAAGTGCGTGCTGATCAACGGGTCGCCGTGATACTCGTCGTGCAGGCGCATGCCCTTGTCGATGTACTCGTCGGCACTCTGAGCCCAGCTGCTCGGCGAATCGGTCACCAGCAGGCCGACACTGGCGCGCATGTGCATTTCGGCGGCTGTCCGGGCCACCACGTCGGGCCAGGGGTGCATGTCGCCGAAACAGGTGATACCGGCTCGAAGCATTTCCGCCATCGCCAGCTCGGTGCCGTCGCGGACGTATTCCGGGTCTATCCAGCGCCGCTCCAGCGGCAACACGGTCTCGCGCAGCCAGGGTCCGAGCAGCAGGTTCTCGGCACGCCCGCGCAACAGGGACATCGCCGCGTGCGTGTGGGCATTGACGAAGCCGGGCAGCAGTGCGTGGGCGGGCCGGCTCAGCGTCTCGGCCGCCTCAAAACGCAGGCGTGCCTCGCGGGCCGGCAGCACCGCGACGATGCGTCCGTCGCGAATGGCCACGGCGTGATCGTCCAGGACCTGCCCGTCCGGCTCGATCGGCAGGACCCAGCGCGCGCAGATCAGTGTATCGATGGACTCCATTGACGGTGCAGCTCTGGAACGGGCGGGCAGTATAGCGATTTGCACGCCGGCCACCCTGCCGCGGGGGGTCTCCAGGCGCCGTTCAGGCGCCTCAATGTGGTAATATTTCCTGTCTTTTTACCCGCCGCTTCAGCGCGCCGAGAGTCGATCAGATCCATGGCCGAAATTGCCCGCGAAATTCTGCACGTCAACCTCGAAGACGAGATGAAACAGTCCTACCTCGATTACGCGATGAGCGTGATCGTAGGCCGTGCATTGCCGGATGTCCGTGACGGTCTGAAGCCCGTGCACCGCCGCGTGCTTTACGCGATGCGCGAACTCGGCAACGAGTGGAACAAGCCTTACAAGAAGTCGGCGCGCGTCGTCGGCGACGTGATCGGCAAATACCATCCGCATGGCGATACGGCTGTTTACGACACGATCGTGCGAATGGCGCAGCCGTTTTCGATGCGCTACCTGCTCGTGGACGGGCAGGGCAACTTCGGCTCGGTCGATGGCGATTCGCCGGCCGCCATGCGATACACCGAAGTGCGCATGTCGAGGCTCGCGGCGGAGCTGCTCGCCGATATCGACAAAGAGACGGTCGATTTCGCGGCCAACTACGACGAGTCGGAAAGCGAGCCGACCGTCCTGCCGACGCGTGTACCGAACCTGCTCATCAACGGTTCCTCGGGTATTGCCGTGGGCATGGCCACGAACATCCCGCCGCACAACCTGACCGAGGTGGTCAACGCCTGCATCGCGCGCATCGACAACCCGGAAATTACGATTCCCGAACTGATGGAGTTCATCCCCGGGCCGGACTTTCCGACCGCGGGAATCATCAACGGAGCGCGCGAGATTTACCGGGGATACACGACCGGCCGTGGCCGCGTCGCCGTGCGTGCGCGTACGCACACCGAAGACCTGCCTGGCGGCAATCGCGAGGCGATCATCGTTACGGAGCTGCCCTACCAGGTCAACAAGGCGCGGTTGATCGAACGCATCGCCGACCTGGTGCGCGGCAAGCACATCGAGGGCATCTCGGAGCTGCGTGACGAGTCCGACAAGGACGGCATGCGCGTCGTCATCGAACTCAAGCGCGGCGAGGTCGCCGACGTCGTGCTGAATAACCTCTATAAGCAGACGCCGATGGCAACCGTCTTCGGCATCAACATGGTGGCGCTGCAGGACGGGCGGCCGAAGCTGTTCAACCTGAAAGAGATGATCGAGGCGTTCCTGCGGCACCGGCGCGAAATCGTCACCCGCCGCACCGTTTTCGACCTGCGCAAAGCCCGCGAACGGGCCCACATTCTCGAAGGCCTCGCCGTCGCGCTGGCCAACATCGACGAAGTCATTGCGCTGATCAAGGCCTCGCCGTCGCCTGCCGAGGCGAAAGTGGCGCTGCTGGCCCGCACCTGGCGCTCGGGAACCGTGCTGCAGATGCTCGAGCGGGCCGGTTCGATCGCGGTCCGCCCCGATGGTCTCGGAGACGAATTCGGAATGGGCGAAAAGGGCTACCGGCTTTCCGATGCCCAGGCCCAGGCCATTCTCGATCTGCGGCTGCACCGGCTGACCGGCCTGGAGCAGGACAAGATCCTTGCCGAGTACGGCCAGGTGCTCGATACGATCAAGGATCTCGGCGATATCCTCATGCGACCCGAGCGTCTGCTGGCAGTGATACGCGAAGAACTGATCGAGATACGCGAGAAATACGGCGACGAGCGCCGCACCGAGATTCACCAGGACGAATCGGACCTTTCGCTGGAGGACCTCATCACGCCGCAGGACCTCGTGGTCACGATCTCGCGCGGCGGCTATGCAAAGTCACAGCCGATCAGCGAGTACCGCGCTCAGATCCGTGGCGGCCGGGGCAAGTCAGCGACGGCCGTGAAGGACGAAGACTTCGTCGAAACACTGCTCGTGGCCAATTCGCACGATACGCTGCTGTGCTTTTCGAGCCGGGGCCAGGTCTACTGGCTGAAGGTCTACCAGTTACCGCAGGCCGGCCGCGGGTCGCGCGGACGGCCGCTCGTAAACCTCTTGCCGCTCGAAGAGGGTGAGCGCATCACCGCCGTGCTGGCGATCCAGGAATTTGAAGAAGACCGCTTCGTGTTCATGGCGACGGCGGGCGGCACGATCAAGAAAACCCCGCTGGTCGCGTTCTCGCGACCGCGCGCGGCCGGCATCATCGCGCTGGCGCTCGATGAAGGCGACAAGCTCGTGGGCGCTGCGATCACCGACGGTGAGCGCGACATCATGCTCTGCAGTTCCGGGGGCAAAGCGATCCGCTTTTCCGAATCCGATGTACGCCCGATGGGGCGCAACGCGGCCGGTGTGCGCGGCATCCGCCTGCGGGCCGACGAGCAGCTGATTTCGCTGATCATCCCGGATGCCAACGGCACGATCCTCACGGCGTCGGAGAACGGGTACGGGAAGCTGACCTCGGTGGAGGAATTCCCGATTCATCGACGCGGCGGACAAGGCGTGATCGGAATGCAGACCAGCGAGCGCAACGGTGCGCTGGTGGTCGCGGTCCAGGTCGACCCGGCCAATGACCTGATGCTCATGAGTTCGAGCGGTACGCTGGTCCGCACACCGGCCGGCGATATTTCGATCCTGGGGCGCAACACGCAGGGTGTGCGGTTGATTCGGCTCGACGAGGGCGAACGACTGATCGGCGTGGAACCGCTGGACCCGGAGAATGAGGACATCGGGGAGGCGGGCGCAGACGAGGCGAGTTCGACAGCCGGCGAAGACAGCTCTGACGAAGCAGAGTTGCCCACCGATGAAGCCGGGCCTGTTGAGGGCGACGACCCGGCCTGGGAACCGCCGGTATCGGACTGACCATCGCGCCGCGCGTGAGCCCCGCGTCGGCCTGCTACACTGCACTGCAACATGAAACCGGAGTGTGTCTGCCCGTGAGTCGAGTTTTCAATTTCAGCGCAGGGCCGGCGGCCCTGCCGCTCGAGGTCCTCGAGCAGGTCCGCGACGAGTTCCTTGAATACCCGGGCTGTGGCGCCTCGGTCGTCGAGATCAGTCACCGGGGTGAGGCGTTTCTCGCAATCGCCGAGCGTGCCGAAGCCGATCTTCGCGACCTTCTCGCCATCCCGGATAACTACAAGGTGCTGTTTCTGCAGGGCGGCGCCACCGGGCAGTTTGCCGCGGTGCCGCTGAACCTGGCCGGTAGCGACTCGGTGGCGGATTACGTGAACACGGGCGCCTGGTCTAAGAAGGCGATTGGCGAGTCGAAAAAATACTGTGCGGTCAATGTCGCGGCCGATGCGGCGTCGAGCGAGTACACGACGGTGCCGGGGCAGAGCGGGTGGAAGCGTACGCCCGGCGCGGCCTACCTGCACTACACACCCAACGAGACCATCGGAGGCGTGGAGTTTCCGTTCGTCCCGGATACCGGCGAGGTGCCGCTGGTGGCGGATATGTCCTCGACGATTCTTTCCCGGCCGCTGGATGTGAGCCGCTTTGGCGTGATTTACGCCGGCGCGCAGAAGAACATCGGGCCGGCCGGCATCGCGATCGTCATCGTGCGTGATGACCTGCTCGATCGTGCACGCGCCGACGTGCCGACGGTCTTCAACTGGAAGGCCATGGCCGCGGACGGCTCCATGCTCAATACGCCGGCGACCTTCGCCTGGTACGTGGCCGGACTCGTGTTCCAGTGGATCAAACGCCAGGGTGGCCTTGCGGCGATGGCCGAACGTAACGAAGCGAAGGCCTCGCGGCTCTATGGCGCGATCGATTCATCGGGCTTCTATCGCAACCCGGTGACGCCCGATTGCCGCTCCTGGATGAATGTCCCGTTCACGATGCCCGATGCGGCACTGGACAAGCCGTTCCTGCAGGGCGCGAAAGACGCCGGACTGCTGAGCCTGAAAGGGCATCGCTCGGTGGGCGGAATGCGGGCCAGCATCTACAACGCCATGCCGATGGCCGGCGTCGATGCCCTGATCGAGTACATGCAGGACTTCCAGCGCCGGCACGGATGAGGAAGATGTCGCACAAGATTCTCACGCTGAACAACATCTCGGTGCGCGGACTCGAGCGCCTGCCCCGTGATCAATACGAAATCGCCTCGGAAATCGGCCACCCGGATGCGATCATGCTGCGCTCGGCCGACATGCACGCGATGGATATTCCGGCCAGCGTAAAGGCCGTCGCGCGGGCGGGCGCCGGCACCAACAATATCCCGGTGAACGATCTGAGCAAGCGCGGCGTGCCGGTATTCAACGCACCGGGTGCCAATGCGAACGCCGTCAAAGAGCTCGTCATGGCGAGCCTGTTCCTCGCGGCGCGCAACATCTGCCCGGCCTGGGGCTATGTGCGCGAACTCGAGGGCACTGACGAGGAAATTGAATCCGCCGTCGAGAAGGGCAAGAAGAAGTTTGTCGGCCGTGAGCTGCCGGGTATGACGCTCGGCATCATCGGGCTCGGCGCGATCGGTGTGGAAGTCGCCAATGGCGCGCTCGGCATGCGCATGAAAGTCCTGGGCTACGACCCTAAGATCACGGTGGAACGGGCCTGGCAGCTGTCCTCCGGCGTCGAGCAGGCGCGAAGCCTCGATGATCTGTTTGCACGATCCGACTTCATTACGGCTCACGTGCCGCTGCTCGATGAAACGCGGGGCCTGGTCAATGCGCCGCGCATCGCGTTGATGAAGCCGCACGGCGTGATCCTGAATTTTGCCCGCGCGCCGATCGTCGACGAGACGGCCGTGCTTGCCGCGCTCGACTCCGGTCAGCTGGCCAGCTACGTCTGTGATTTTCCGACCCGCGCGATCAAGAATCACCCGAAGGTCGTCGCGCTGCCACACCTCGGCGCGTCGACCGGGGAAGCCGAGGACAACTGCGCGGTGATGGTCGCCGAGACGCTGCGGGACTTCCTGGAAAACGGCAACGTTCGCCACTGCGTGAATTTTCCGGAGGCCGTGCTGCCGCGCATTGGCTCGAATCGCCTGACGGTCGCGAACGCCAACGTGCCGAACATGGTCGGCCAGATCTCGACCTGCCTGGCCGACGCGAACCTGAATATCGAAGACCTGCTGAACAAGTCCCGCGGCGATCTCGCCTACACGATCATCGATACGGACGCACCGATCGAGCCCCCGGTGATGGCTGCGATCAGCGCAATCCCCGGCGTGCTCGCCGCCCGGCTGGTGTAGCCGTGGCCGCAAAGAAGCGCAAAGCCGCGGACGTTTCGTCGAAAAAGACGAAGACCGTCGATGCGCGAGCGGGTGCCACGAACGCAGAGATGGAGGGGATACGCGAGCACATCGATCGGATCGACGCCGACCTGCATCGGCTGATCAACGAGCGTGCCCGGCTCGCCCAGGACGTTGGTATCTCCAAGCACGCCAGCGGCCATACGGTCGATTTCTACCGGCCCGAGCGCGAGGCACAGGTGTTGTCCATGGCGCTGGAGCGCAATCGCAGCGAGCGCGGCCCACTGCGCGACGAAGAAGTCCTGCGCCTGTTCCGGGAAATCATGTCCGCCTGTCTCGCACAGCAGGAGCCACTCAAAGTCGGCTTCCTCGGCCCGGAGGGCACGTTCACGCAACAGGCCGTGCTCAAGCAGTTCGGGCACTCGGTGCGCGCACTGCCGCTGACCTCCATCGAGGAGGTTTTCCATGAGGTCGAGGCGGGCAGCGCCGACTTTGGTGTCGTACCGATCGAGAATTCCAGCGAGGGTACGGTCAACAACACGCTGGACATGTTCCTGACCTCACCGTTGATGATCTGCGGTGAAGTCGAGCTTCGCATTCACCAGAACCTGATGGGCGCAATGGGCTCGCTGGAGACCGTGGAGCGCATCTGTGCGCACCCGCAGGCGCTTGCACAGTGCCGCGGCTGGCTCGACGAGCACCTGCCCGGGATCGAGCGTTCGGCGGTGGCGAGCAACGCCGAGGGCGCGCGACGCGCGCGCGACGAGAAGGGTACGGCGGCGATTGCCGGCACCTCGGCAGCCGAGGTGTACGGGCTCAACCTGCTGGTCCCGGAAATCGAGGACCGGCCGGACAACACGACGCGTTTCCTGGTCATCGGCCGCAAGGCGTTCCCAGCCAGCGGCCGCGACAAGACCACGCTGATGGTCTCCGCTTCGCACACCGACGCACCCGGTGCGCTGTTCCGGCTGCTCGAGCCGTTCGCGCGCCACGCGATCAGCATGACGCGTATCGAATCGCGGCCCTCGCGGCGACGCAAATGGGACTACGTCTTCTTTATCGACGTGGAAGGACACGCGCAGAGCGAACCGCTCGCCGCTGCGCTGGCCGAGATCGCCGAGCAGGCCTCGCTGTGCAAGGTGCTCGGCTCCTACCCGCAGGCGATCCTTTAAGGCGTTCGCGCGTGATGCGCTCCGAGGTGACTGAATGACGGCCTGGCGACTCACCCCAGCGGACGCGCTGGCCGGCGAGGTATCGGTCCCGGGGGATAAGTCGATTTCGCATCGCGCCCTGATGCTCGGTGCCATTGCCGAGGGCATGACGTGCGTCTCGGGCCTGCTCGAAGGTGAGGACTGCCTGGCGACGCTCGATGCGGTGCGGGCGCTGGGCGTCACGGTAAACCGTCAGGCGCCGGGCGAAGTCGCCCTGGAGGGCGTGGGCCTGCGCGGGCTCAGCGCGCCAGCCGGCGCACTGGATATGGGCAATGCCGGTACCGCGATGCGCCTGTTCATGGGCCTGCTGAGCGCTCAGCCGTTTGCCACGGAGCTGGTTGGCGATGCCTCGCTGATGCGACGGCCGATGGAGCGCGTCGCGATTCCGCTGCGCGCGATGGGTGCGAAGATTACGACGCGCGACGGCAGGCCACCCGTAGGCATCGAGGCCTGCGAGGGGCTGCAGGGTATCCACTACGAAATGCCCGTTGCCAGTGCGCAGGTGAAGTCCGCCATCCTGCTGGCCGGGCTCTATGCCGCCGGGCCGACCACGGTGCTCGAGCCGGCCGTGACCCGCGATCACACCGAGCGCATGCTGCAGAGCTTCGGTTGCGTGCTCTCCAATCGAAACGGCAAGGTGGTGTTGCAGCCGCCGCAAGCGCTTTACGCGTCTCGAGTCGAGGTGCCGGGCGACTTCTCCTCGGCCGCTTTCTTCATCGTCGCCGCCTGCATTGGCGCGAGGGCGCCGTTTACGATCCGCGGCGTCGGCGTGAACCCGACCCGCACGGGGCTGCTGGAAATCCTCGCGCGGATGGGTGCGGACCTGCGCCTGTACAACCATCGCAGCTGCGGTGCAGAGCCGGTCGCGGACATCGAGATCCGCCCGGCAAAGCTGCGCGGGATCGCCGTGCCGCCGCGGCTCGTGCCGCTTGCGATCGACGAATTCCCGGCGTTTTTTATCGCCGCGGCCTGCGCCGAAGGGGTCACCGAGGTCACCGGGGCTGCGGAATTGAAGGTCAAGGAGAGTGATCGCATCGCGGTCATGGCCCGCGGGCTGGCCGCGCTGGGTGTGCGCAGTGAAGTGCTGGCCGACGGCCTGCGGATCGAGGGCGGGCGCTTTGCCGGCGGGGCCATCGACAGTGCCGGTGATCACAGGGTCGCCATGGCCTTTGTCATCGCAAGCCTGCGTGCCGACGGGCCGATCGAGATTCGTGATACGGCCAACGTGGCCACTTCGTTCCCGGGCTTCCCGGCGCTGGCCCGCACGGTCGGGCTGCAGTTGGAGGAATGTCCATGAGCCGCGCTGCAGGCCGATGAGCGTGCCGGTGATCGCCATCGACGGGCCCAGCGGGTCGGGGAAGGGCACGGTCAGCCGGCTGCTGGCGCGGCGTCTGGGTTGGCACCTGCTCGACAGCGGTGCCCTGTATCGCCTCGTCGCGCTCGCCGGCCTCCGGCACGGGCTCGAACCAATGGACGAGGCCGGCCACGGCGCGCTGGCAGAGGCCCTGGACGTGAGTTTCGGGGTCGATGCGGCGGGCGGCGAGCAGGTCCTGCTCGATGGCCAGGACGTCACGCACGAACTCCGCCTCGAGGAGACCGGCAATGAAGCCTCCCGGGTCGCCGCCATGCCAGCCGTGCGGACCGCGCTGCTTGGGCGGCAGCGGGCCTTCGCGGTGCCGCCGGGGCTCGTGGCCGACGGGCGCGACATGGGGACCGTGGTATTCCCGGGTGCGGCGCTCAAGGTCTTCCTGACGGCCAGCGCCGAAGAGCGGGCGAAAAGACGCCATAACCAGTTGATGGAAAAGGGAGTTACTGTTAATCTGGCAGGCCTTTCGCAGGAGATCCTGGAGCGGGATCAGCGAGATTCGAACCGGCCCGTGTCGCCCTTGCGTCCGGCGCAGGATGCGATCGTCATCGACTCAACGGGAATGAGCATCGACGACGTCGTGAACCGGATCGACGCCCTCGCTCAGCGGTAAGCGCCTGCGATCACGATTTGAGCCACCGCCACCGCGCAAGTGGGGCGGTTAATTTTTTTGTAGACACCTGGCAGGGAGCCGGGCGTTTTTCATCAACCCTCCGCGCGCGGGATGCAAACGGGGATGCGGGTCATAGACCCTGGAAGCAAAACATAATGAGTGAGAGCTTTGCCGAGATGTTTGAACAGAGCCTGGCGAGTCAGCAGATTCGTCCCGGCCAGATTCTCATGGGTCGTGTCATTGAAGTCACGCCCGACGTTGTCCTGATCAGCGCGGGGCTTAAGTCTGAAGCGGTCATTCCGCTGCAGCAGTTCAAGAACGACGCCGGTGAGGTCGAAGTCAAGGTGGGCGATGAAGTCGAGGTGGCCCTCGACAGCGTCGAAGACGGATCCGGAGAAACGCGCCTGTCGCGCGAAAAGGCAAAGCGTGCCCGCACCTGGGAGCGGCTCGAGCAGTCGTTCGAAAAGGGCGAGGTGGTCACCGGCCTGATCAACGGCCGCGTCAAGGGCGGCTTCACGGTAGAGATCGATTTCGTCCGCGCGTTTCTGCCCGGCTCGCTGGTCGATGTGCGCCCGGTGCGCGACCCGGCCTACCTCGAAGGCAAGACGCTCGAATTCAAGGTCATCAAGCTCGACCAGAAGCGCAACAACGTCGTGGTCTCGCGTCGCGCCGTGGTCGAACAGGAATACAGCGAAGAGCGCAGCCAGCTGCTCGACAAGCTGCAGGAAGGCGCGGTGTTGCCAGGCGTGGTCAAGAACCTCACCGACTACGGTGCGTTTGTTGACCTGGGCGGTATCGACGGCCTGCTGCACATCACGGACATGGCGTGGAAGCGCGTCAAGCACCCCTCCGAAGTCGTCAACGTGGGCGATGAGATCGAGGTGCGGATCCTCAAGTTCGACCGCGAGCGTCAGCGCGTCAGCCTGGGCCTGAAGCAGCTCGGTGCGGACCCGTGGCAGGACATCGCCCGGCGCTATCCGGCCGGCACGCGCCTGTTCGGTAAGATCACGAACATCGCCGACTACGGCTGCTTCGTCGAAATCGAAGAGGGCGTGGAAGGCCTGGTGCACGTCTCGGAAATGGACTGGACCAACAAGAACGTCAACCCGTCCAAGGTCGTGCACATCGGCGAAGAAGTCGAAGTCATGGTCCTCGACATCGACGAAGAGCGCCGGCGTATTTCACTCGGCATCAAGCAGTGCAAGCCGAACCCCTGGCGCGAGTTTGCCGACAACTACAACCGGGGCGACAAGGTCACGGGCCAGATTCGCTCGATCACGGACTTCGGTCTGTTCATCGGCCTGCCCGGCGGCATCGACGGGCTGGTCCATCTTTCGGACCTCTCCTGGGATGACACAGGCGATGAGGCCGTGCACGGTTACCAGAAGGGCCAGGAAGTCGAAGCGATCGTGGTCGCGATCGATCCTGAGCGCGAGCGTATTTCGCTCAGCGTCAAGCAGCTCGCCAAGGACCCGTTCTCGACCTGGATTGCCGAGCACCCGAAGGGCAGCATCGTCAACGGCGTGGTCAAGGAAGTCGAGGCCAAGGGTGCCATCATCGAACTCGGCGGCGGCATCGAAGGCTACCTGCGCGCGTCGGAACTGGCCCGCGACCGGGTCGAGGATGCGCGGACCGTATTGAAGGTCGGCGACCAGGTCGAAGCGAAGTTCACGGCCGTGGATCGCAAGGTCCGCACCATCGCGCTCTCCATCAAGGCGAAGGAGATGAGCGAAGAGGCCGAGGCCGTCGAGAACTATCGATCCGACACCTCGACCGGCACGAGTCTCGGCGATCTGCTCAAGGAGCAGATTTCGGGCCAGGACGGCTGATTCGGCTCGGGCCCGTGGCACAGTTCACAGTGTCACGGGCCTTGCTGAGCTAAGTTACTGATAAGCAGATCATTGACGGGGGTGGAGCGAGTGGACGGCGAGCGCAGCATGACGAAGTCTGAGCTCATCGAGCTTATCGCCGCTAAGCAGAGTCACTTGCCAGCGAAGGACGTCGAGCTGGCGGTGAAGCAGATCCTGGAAATCATGAGCGATGCCCTGGCCCAGGGGCAGCGTATCGAGATTCGCGGGTTCGGCAGTTTCAGCCTGCATTTCCGGCCACCCAGGCAGGGTCGAAACCCGAAAACGGGAGAAACCGTGGCCCTGGCGGGCAAGTATGTGCCGCATTTCAAGCCCGGCAAGGACCTGCGCGAGCGGGTCAACAAGACCCTGACGGTACCTGGGCAGCCGCCCGAGTAGGCGCCTCGGCTCACCGATAAATCCGTTTGACGCATCGGCCCCGGCGCAATGCCCGGCTCGATCGCTTATCCGACGCGTTCTGATTCAAACAGCGAGAAACTTTCAAGCTAGACTTCCCCTGTTGCTGTCAACCGGGTGCCACGCATGCTGAGGCGTTTTGCTTTCGCCGTCGCGATTATCCTGCTCTTCGCCGCCGCGTTGCTGTTCACGGCGCTCAACCGGCAGGAATTTGACGTTGACATTGGATTTGCCAGGTTCCAGGTAACCTCGGGCCTCGCGCTGCTGATCGCGTTTTCGGCCGGGCTGCTGGGCGGCGCGCTGTGGCGCTCGGTCTGGATTGCCCAGCTGCTCGGTGAGCGAGGCCGACTGCGTCACGCACTGCGCCTCGCCGAGACCCGACGCGGGGCCGGGCCTCCGGCCGTGTCACCACCACGTGATGCGGGGTGACCCGACGAACGTATTCTGGCTGACCCTCGTCGGTACGCTGGCGGCCGGCTGGGCCATCACGGTTGCCTATAACGCGCATCGCGAGCGACGGGCGCGACGGCGCCGGGAACGGCGCTTCGAGGGTCTGCGATACCTGCTCGATGACAAACCGGACCGCGCGCTGGAGGTCTTTCTGAGCCTTGCGCCGGACGACGAGACCGTCGAGACACATTTTGCACTCGGCAGCCTCTACCGCCGGCGTGGCGAGGTCGATCGGGCGATACGGGTGCACCAGAATATCGTCGGTCGAAGCACGCTCGATGCGCGGCACCGCGAAGCGGCGCAGGCCGAACTGGGCAAAGACTACTTTCGAGCCGGCCTGCTCGACCGCGCCGAGGAATTGTTCCTGCAACTGGCAGAAAGCGGCGGCGAACCCGCGGTCGCGCTGGATTACCTGAGACGCATTTACGAGTTGCAGCGTGACTGGCCGCGGGCCATCGCCGTCAATGAGCGCCTGCGCGGTATCGGGTTATCCGAGCGCACCGCGGTGATGGCGCACTACTACTGTGAGCTGGCCGCTGCGGCGCTGGGGGCGCGCGATTTTGAGGCGGCGCGGGATTACCTGCGCAAGGCGCGGGAGAAGCAGCCGGACTTTACCCGCAGCGCGATGCTGCGCGGCGACCTGGCCTGCCAGCAAGGTGAGCCGGATCTGGCGGTGAAGCTCTATCGAAGCGTGATTCGACGCGACTTTCACCTGCTGCCGCTGGTACTGCCGAAACTGGCCGAGGCCGCATCGCAAAGCAGTGATCCGGATGCCCTTAAGACCGCGATCTCCGAGCTCATACAGCGTGGCCTGGGTCAACCGGCGGAGATTGGTTATGCAGCCGTTGTGAGCGGTCATTACAACGACCCGATGATCCTCGAGTGTGTTCGCGAAATGGTCGCGACCGACAGTGACCTGCGCGACCTGACCGGCGCGTTGCTGCAGCCGGGCAGGGAGCTCACGCACGATCAGTTGCTCGCGACGGCCGAAGCGCTGCGCAACGTGGTCCTGCGCCACGCGCGTTATCGATGCAGTGAATGCGGCATGGACAGCTCGAGCTTTCTCTGGCACTGCCCGCGTTGCAAATCCTGGGGGCGATCCCGGGCCATTGCGGCGCTGGAGATTCTTCCCCGGGCCGCCCGTCCGGGCGCTGCGGGCGACTGAGCCCGAATCTGCAGGAACTCGCCGCGTTCTCACGAGCGCAGTCCATTCATCGAGGATAGGGTGGCTGCGTGACCGTACCCAGGCCTGGGTGGCGGCACACACGATGCCAAGGAGGCAACCATGAAGAAGGGATCTCGAGTGCTTGTGCAAAGCCTGATTGCCAGCCTGCTGCCGGTGGCGGCCTGGGCGGGCCCCGTCAGCATCAACTCGGCCGATGCGGCCACGCTGGCTGAAGAACTCGCCGGCATCGGCCCGGCGAAGGCCGAAGCGATCGTTGAATACCGGGACCGCAACGGCCCGTTCGAGAGCGTCGATCAGTTGCTCGATGTGAAGGGGATCGGCGAGCGTGTCCTCGACATGAATGAAGGCAACATCCTGATCGAGAAGTCCGCTCGCAAATCGACGACAGACCGGAAGCCGAAGGGCGACTGAGGGGCCCCGCCGGGGCAGGGCTGCGAAGCGGTTCGCAGTCCTGCCCTGCATTTGGGCCCGCAACGCGGCTCAGCGAACACCGATCCGTTATCATTCAAAACGATACGGACAGGAATCCAGGAAAGCCAATGACAAGGATCCGAACGGCAGTGTTCCCGGTGGCGGGGCGTGGCACGCGCTTTTTGCCGGCCACCAAGGCCAGCCCGAAAGAAATGTTGCCGATTGTCGACAAGCCGCTGATCCAGTACGCGGCCGAAGAGGCCCTGCAGGCCGGTGCGGAGAAACTGGTGTTCATCACCGGCTCGTCCAAGCGGGCAATTGAGGACCATTTCGACACCGACCGCGACCTCGAAAGGGAGCTCGAAGCGCAGGGCAAGCAGGAGCTCCTCGAGACCGTGCGCAACATCGTGCCGTCATACGCCAGCTGTATCTACATACGCCAGCCGGCGCCGCTGGGTCTTGGCCATGCCGTGCTGTGCTCCAAGCCCGTGGTGGGCGACGAGCCGTTTTTCATTCACCTGGCCGATGACCTCATCGATGCCGAGGTGCCCTGCCTGAAGCAGATGGCCGGCGTTTTTGATCAGTACGGCGCCAGCGTGCTGGGCGTGCAGACGGTGGCGAAGGACCAGACGGACAAGTACGGCATCGTCGATTCGGAGCCCGTCTCCGAGCGCCTGTCCAGGGTCCACGGCATGGTTGAGAAGCCCGCTCCGGATAAGGCTCCGTCGACGCTGGCCGTCGTTGGCCGTTACGTGCTGACGCCCGGCGTGTACGGCAAGCTCGAAACGACGGGGCGGGGCGCGGGCGGCGAGATCCAGCTGACCGACGGGATCGCGGCGCTCATGAAGGATGAATCCGTCTATGCCTACGCGTTCGAGGGCAAGCGTTACGATTGCGGCTCGAAACTGGGTTACCTGGAAGCGACGGTCGAATTCGGGTTGAAGCACCCGCGCATGGGCGCCGCGTTTGCGGCCTATCTCGATCGATTGGCCGGGCAGCGTCGCCGTTAGCTCTCTTTTTTGCTGTCTTCGCCGTAGACGCCGTAGCCATAGGATCCATAGCCGTAATAGCCGCCCGGCGCATGGGCTTTGCTCTGGTTGAGCACCAGCCCCAGCGGCTTGTCCTCGTCGATAAAACCAATGGCCTCCATCACGGCCTGCTGGGGCGTCTCGCCCTCGCGGACGACCAGCAGGACCTGGCCAACGATCGAGGCGAGTACGCGGGATTCGTTGGTCAGCAGCAGAGGCGATGAATCGAACAGCAGAATCCGACGCGGACTGCGCGCGGCGAGTCGCATGGCGATGTCATCCATGCGTGAACTGGCGAGCAATTCGGTCGCAAGGTCTTCCTCGTCGCAATGTCCGGCCGGCAATAACTGAAGGCCGGGCACATCCGTCTCGAGGATCAGCGACTCGACATCCAACTCGTCGTCGGCCAGCGCATCGAGCAGGCCGGAGTGGTCGTTGATCCCGAAGATCCCGCTGATCGTCTTCCTCGCGACGTCGGCATCGATCAGGACCACGTCGAGGTCTTTCTCGCGCGCCATGCTGAACGCGAGGTTGATTGAACTGAAACTCTTGCCCTCGCCCGGGAGGGAACTCGTCACCATGATCAGGTTCCCGTTCGGCGCGGGCTCCACGCCCTTGCCCAGCGCGTTCTTGATCACCGGTCGCTTGATATGGCGGAACTGGTTGTTGATCAGCCGCTCAATCTTCTTTGGCGGCAGGTGTCCCTCGGCCTGCAGGCGTTCCCGATCGATGTGCACGAAGCCGGGCGCGCCTGATCCGAGCAGGGCAGGATCCAGTGTCTGCGTCTCGAGGATGACTTCTTCCCCCTCGAGGGCCGGGAGAGCCGCATCGGCACCGGGTTGATCGTCGTCGGCAGGGGCCGGCTGATCCTCTGAGGCCGTGATCGGCGTCTCAAAGTCCTGGGCACTTTGCCGGGGCGCCCCGGCGCTTTCCTGCCCGGCCTCGTCAGTCGTGTCCCTTGTATCCGCCGAGGCGGCCTCGGCCTCGTCGGTGACGTCCTGGGTGTCCGTCACATTGACGTCTTCGGCCTCATCGGCCGGGGAGGGAGGCGGGTCCAGCGTGACGGCATCGGCCGGCTGCGGTGCCGGCTCGGGAGCAGCGGCATCGGCGATCGCCTTCCGCTGCGGGCTCCGGCTGCTCGCTGACTTGCTGCGTCTCGCCTGGCCTTTCATGCTCGCCGGTGGATCCGTGGTGTTCAGCGCTTCGGTCGTCGTCCGGATCGTCATCCTCGGGGGCCGGCGCTTCCCGCTCGTGCGAAACGCTGCCGGCGTGAACGGCGGCGCGGCGCAGCTTGACGCGGACTTTGTAGGTCGCAAGAGCCAGCGCATCACCGTCGCTCAGCCGGGTCTTGTGGCCGTACCCCAGCGCGTGTTTCGAGCCATTGAGGAACACGCCGTTGCGACTGGTGTCGCGGATCCAGAACGAACCCTTGCGGTAGAAGATTTCGCAGTGATGGCCCGAGAGGTAGAAGTTCGGGTCCGGCAGCAGCCAGTAGTTATCCAGGGCCCGGCCCACCGTGCCGCCCGTTTTGCCGAATACGCGCCGCCGCCGCTTGCTGAGCGACGAATACGGATCGTCGTAGATGTGTAACTCGAGCTCTGTCAAATCCCTCTGCCCGTTGTCACCGTTCCCTGGATTGTAGTTGGATTCGGCTGCTGGATCCGCTCGGTCTTGTTATTGGTGGGCGCGCCTGGGATCGAACCAGGGACCCCTACCATGTCAAGGTAGTGCTCTACCGCTGAGCTACGCGCCCCCACGAGGGAGCGCGAAAGATACACGACCGGCCGCGGTGATGGCTAGGGGCTGGTTCACACTCGGCGCTCGGGGCCCGGGGACTCCGACCGCCCGGGCAACGCTGTGGCGCAGGCAAGGGAGGCGCCGATCAGGCGCGCGAGCGACTTATCCCGCGAGGGCGCCCGGTGAGCGGAAAGCCTGCTCGTGCAGACGCTCGATCTCGTCGCGCAGCTTTGCGGCCTCCTCGAACTCGAGGTTGCGGGCATGCTTGTACATGCGGGCCTCGAGCAGCTTGATGCGTTTCATCGCGGCCTCGGGGCCGAGCAGCAGCGGACCGGATTCGCCATCCGGCGCGATGCGCTCGCCCTTGCCCCGGCTTGCCCTCGCACCTTCCATCACGTCGGTGATGGCCTTACGAATCGTCTGGGGTGTGATGCCGTGTATCGCGTTGTACTCGACCTGCTTCGCGCGCCGTCGGTCGGTTTCCTCGATCGCCCGGCTCATCGATCCCGTGATCCGGTCGGCGTAAAGGATGGCCTTGCCGTTGGCATTTCGGGCGGCGCGCCCGATGGTCTGGATCAGCGAGCCCTCGGAGCGCAGAAACCCCTCCTTGTCGGCATCGAGAATTGCGACCAGCGAGACTTCGGGCATGTCGAGGCCTTCGCGCAGGAGGTTGATACCGACCAGTACGTCGAACTTGCCGAGGCGCAGGTCACGAATGATCTCGACGCGCTCCACGGTTTCGATATCGGAGTGCAGGTAGCGCACGCGAACGTTGTGCTCCTGCAGGTAATCGGTCAGGTCCTCGGCCATGCGCTTGGTCAGCGTCGTGATCAGCACGCGTTCATCCGCTCGCCACCCGGCCGCTGATTTCCGAGAGCACGTCATCGACCTGCGTGCGGACCGGGCGAATCTCCACGACCGGGTCCAGCAGACCGGTGGGCCGGACCACCTGTTCAATGAATTCGCCGGAGTGTTCGCGCTCGTACTGCCGCGGCGTGGCCGAAACAAAAATCATCTGCGGCGCCATCGACTCCCATTCGTCGAACCGCAACGGCCGGTTATCGAGCGCCGAGGGCAGGCGGAAGCCGTGCTCCACCAGCGTCTCCTTTCGAGACCGGTCACCGCGGTACATCGCGCCCACCTGCGGCACCGTGACGTGGCTTTCGTCGACCACGAGCAGCGCATCGGCCGGCAGGTAGTCGAACAGGCACGGCGGCGCTTCGCCGGCCGCGCGCCCCGAAAGATAGCGGGAATAATTCTCGATCCCGGCGCAATAGCCCATTTCCATCATCATTTCGAGATCGAATGTCGTGCGTTGCTCCAGCCGCTGGGCTTCGAGCAGCTTTTCCTGGCCGCGCAGTTCGCGCAGGCGCTCGCCGAGCTCGACCCGGATCAGTTCGACGGCCTGCTGCACGCGCTCTTTGGGCGTCACGTAGTGGGAGGAGGGGTAGACCGTCAGCCTCGGCACCTTGCGCAGCACCTCACCGGTCAGCGGGTCGAACCAGGCCAGGCTCTCGATCTCCTCGTCGAACAGTTCGACACGCACGGCCTCGCGCTCGGACTCGGCCGGGAAGATATCGATCACATCGCCACGCACCCGGTAAGTGCCCTGGCCGAGCTCGATGTCGTTGCGCGTGTACTGCATGTCGGCCAGCCGGCGCAGCAACTTGCGCTGATCGAGCTGATCGCCACGGACCAGGTGCAGGACCATGCTCAGGTAGGCCTGCGGGTCACCGAGGCCGTAGATGCACGACACCGTCGCGACGATGATCGCATCGGATCGCTCCAGCAGCGCCTTGGTGGCGGACAGGCGCATCTGCTCGATGTGCTCGTTGACCGAGGCGTCCTTCTCGATGAACGTATCCGATGACGGGACGTAGGCCTCGGGCTGGTAGTAATCGTAGTAGCTCACGAAGTACTCGACCGCGTTGTCGGGGAAGTACTCCCTGAATTCGCCGTAAAGCTGGGCCGCGAGCGTCTTGTTATGCGCCATGACGAGCGTCGGCCGCTGCACGCGTTCGATCACGTTGGCTATCGTGAACGTCTTGCCCGAGCCCGTGACGCCGAGCAGCGTCTGGTGCGCGAGCCCGTCCGAGAGACCCTCGACCAGTCGCTCGATCGCCTGCGGCTGGTCGCCGGCCGGCTCGTAGTCAGCCTTGAGTCTGAAAGGACGATGTTCCATGGCAGGGCAGGCTCGTGGCCCGGTTGGGGCCGTCCGGTTAATCCTCTAAAATACCTTGTCCGCCACTCTCACGGAAAGCCGACGTGCCCATCCAAGCTGCCGAGCGCATCCGGCGCGTCAAGCCCTCACCCACGGTCGCGCTGACCGGTCGCGTGGCGGCCCTCAAGGCGCAGGGCAAAGACATCATCGGGCTCGGCGTGGGCGAGCCGGATTTCGACACGCCGGCGCACATCGCCGCGGCGGCGATCGAGGCCATCCGGGCCGGCTACACGCGCTACACGCCCGGTCGAAGGCATTGCGGAGCTCAGGGACGCGATCATCGCCAAGTTTCGTCGCGACAACGCGCTCGACTACGAACGCGCGCAGATCCTCGTCTCGACCGGCGCGAAGCAGACGATCTACAACCTGTTCATGGCCGTCATCGACCCGGGCGACGAGGTCATCGTGCCGGCCCCGTACTGGGTGTCGTATCCGGACATGGCGCTGCTGGCCGACGGGGTTCCGGTCATGCCCTATGCGGGGCCGGAGCAGGGCTACAAGATGACCACCGGCCAGTTGGAGGCGGCGCTCTCGCCCCGAACGCGCCTGCTCGTACTGAACAGCCCCTGCAACCCGACCGGCGCGGCCTATACGCGTCGCGAATTCGAGGCGCTGGGCGATGTCCTGCGCGCGTACCCCCAGGTGCTTGTCGCGACGGACGACATCTACGAGCACATTTTCTGGGGTGACGAGCCGTTCTGCAGCTTTGCGACGGCCTGCCCGGACCTCTACGACCGCACGATCACGATCAACGGCGTTTCCAAGTGCTACGCCATGACGGGCTGGCGTATCGGCTATTGCGGCGGCCCGGCCGAAGTCATCCGTGCGATGGCGACGGTACAGAGCCAGAGCACCTCGAACCCGCCATCGGTCTCCCAGCATGCTGCCGTCGCGGCGCTGAGCCGGCGACCAGTCGTGTGTGACGCAAATGAACCGCGAATTCAAGGCACGGCATGACTATTTCATCGGCGGGCTGAACCGTCTCGATGGATTCAGCGTGTTGCCCGGTGCGGGCACGTTTTACGCGTTCTGCGATGTCTCCGGGGCCATTGAGACACTGGGTCTCCCGGATGACGCGGCTTTCGCCGAATTCCTGCTCGAAAAGGCCCTTGTTGCGGGTGTGCCGGGCACCGGTTTCGGGGCGCCGGGGCATATTCGATTCTCATTCGCGACGGGCATGGCCGCCCTCGAAGAGGCCTTGCGCCGTATCGAACGGGCGCTTTCCCAGAGGTGACGCCGGTCTCGCTTGACTCGCACAGACGCAGGCCGGAAAATCCGCCACCTTCCCAGCGTTCCGGCATAGCTCAGCGGTAGAGCAGCTGACTGTTAATCAGCGGGTCCGTGGTTCGAATCCACGTGCCGGAGCCAATCCCCAAAATTTCCTGCCAGGCGACGAGGTCTAAAGTCGGCTGGACCATACAGTGACCTCGCAGGCTAATCTGTCGGGTTTCCTTACATCGGTTACGCCCTCGACGTCGAGACGACATCCGGGACGACAGTGGCCGACAGTTTGGCAAGCGACCATGCGGATTGAACTGGGCCAACTGTGAGGCCAGTCACATTACCGCAGGGCGTTTGTTAAAAAGGATCTGGGCCGTGCAGTACTGTTCAAACCGGTGCAATTCTTGCAGGGAACCAGGGGCACCTGCGGAGCGGTAGGGCGAAATCGATAACGTTACCCGAGCTTTTTCGTGCTCGGATAGCATCTGTGTCAGAGCCAATTGGCAAGGAATGCGCGGATGAGACCCAAGGCCCACAATTTCATTAATGGTTTGTTTTCCAGAGTCTTAACCGGGCTATTCGTGTCGTTCCTCGGGCTGCTGGGGCTAGCGCAGAACATTCACGCCGACCCGAACCAGGGCCCCGGCGGTCCGATCCTGGTGATCACCTCGCCGGATGCGACCTTCGGAACGTACTACGCGGAGATCCTGCGAACTGAGGGTCTCAACTGCGTTCGCGGTCGCCGATATTTCGACGGTCGATGCCGGTTTCCTTGCCAACTACGAAGTCGCGATCCTGGCCGGGATGCCGCTGAGCACAGACCAGGCGACGACACTCGGTAACTGGGTCAATCTGGGCGGCAACCTGATCGCGATGGATCCGGATCCGGCCCTGGCCAACCTGCTTGGGCTATCGCCGGCGGCGGGCACGCTCGATAACGGCTACGTTCGCATCAACAACAGCACCCGTGCGGGCAGCGGCATCGTCGGTGAGACGATGCAGTTTCATGGTACTGCGCAATACTTCACCTTGGCCGGAGCCTCGAGCTTCGCGACACTCTATTCCGATTCCGTCACGCCGACGGCTTACCCGGCGGTTACGCTTAACCGGTTCGGCAGTGGTCAGGCGGCGGCATTCGCCTACGACCTGGCGACGTCGATTGTTTATACACGCCAGGGCAACCCGGCTTGGGTTGGGCCAGGAGCGCGATGGCACCGGGCCCATCAGAGCCAACGACCTGTTCTATCGGGAATGCTGCCAGCGATCCGCAACCAGACTGGATCGACCTTACCAAGGTCAGCATTCCGCAGGCCGACGAGCAGCAGCGATTCCTGGCCAACCTGATCATCCAGATGAACCTGGACCAGACGCCGCTGCCGCGCTTCTGGTATTTCCCGCAGGACTACAAAGCGGCCGTCTTGCTGACCGGGGACGATCACGGTTCTTCGGGCTGGGTGACGCGGTTTGACGCCTTGGCCGCGCAAAGCCCCGCCGATTGTTCGCTGGCCGACTGGACCTGCCTGAGAGGCACGGTCTACCTATACGAAGACAATCCAGCTAGCCAACTCCGACGCGGCGCGTCTTGCAGACGATGGGTTCGAGGTCGCGCTGCACCTGAATACTTCACTGCGGGAACTTCGACTGGAGCAACTCGACAACTACTTTTCACTCGCAAATGGGCGGTTTCGCGAATCGCTTTGGTTTGCTTGTTCCGGCACCGGAGACCAACCGCACGCACTGCATCGCCTGGAGCGACTGGGCCTCGACCGCGATCGCTGGGGCGACGAACTACGGCGTTCGGCTGGACACGAACTATTACTACTGGCCACCCGGCTGGGTGAACGACCGGCCCGGACACTTCACCGGCTCGGCCATGCCGATGCGATTCGCCGATCTGGACGGCACACTGATCGACACCTTCCAGGTCGTCACCCAGATGACCGATGAGTCGGGTCAGTCGTATCCGTTTACGATCGACACATTGCTCGATCGTGCACTGGGAGAGAGCGAACAATACGGCATCTTCACGGCCAACGCGCATTCCGATGGAAGCGGCGACCCACGCGGCATCGACATCTACCCCGAGATATCGGCCTCTGCGATTTCGCGTGGCGTGCCGTTGATCACGGCCAAGCAATTGCTCGACTGGCTCGATGCGCGCAACGCGTCGTCGTTCGATTCGCTGGTCTGGGGCGGCACCTCTCTGGGTTTCACGATCGCTGCGGCGAGTCTTGGCGCCGACGGCCTGCAAGCGATGATTCCCTACGCCACGACTACGGGCGTGCTCTCAACGATTACCCGGGATGCGACCGAGCCGGTGGCGTTCGAAGTCACGACTGTCAAGGGAGTCGACTATGCGAAGTTCGGCGCGCTGGCTGGCGCGTACGTGGCTAATTACGTGCCGGATACAGTATCGCCGGGCGTGATTTCGACGTTCCCGGCCAGTGGTTCGAACAACATGGCCTTGGATGGCAGCCTAACGGCGACTTTCAGCGAGGCGATGGACCCGGCGACGATCAACGTCTCGACGTTTGTGCTGCTCGACTCAGGCGCCGGGCCGGTGTCTGCTTCAGTGCGTTATGACGCGGCGAGCCGAACAGCAACACTTGACCCGATTGGGTTGCTGCTGAATGGGGAGACCTACACGGCGACCGTCCGGGGCGGCTCGACCGATCCGCGGGCAAAGGACCTGGTTGGCAACTCGCTGTCGGAGGATGTGTCGTGGACATTCACGACTGTCGCGCCGACCATCGTGCCGAATGTGGTTGGTCTGACCCAGGCGGCTGCTGAGACCACTATCACAGCGGCGAGCCTGGTCCTGGGCACGGTCACGACGGCTTACAGCGCCACGGTGCCGGCGGGCGATGTGGTCAGCCAGACCCCTCCTGGCGGCACGAGCGTAGCGTCGGGCACAGCGGTGGATCTGGTGGTCTCTACCGGCGAGAGTTGCCCATGCAATGTCTGGCCGGGGACGACTGTGCCGACGGTTGCTGCGTTCGACGATACAGCTTCGATCAACCTGGGCGTCAAGTTCCGCGCGAGCGTGAACGGTACCGTCACGGGGATTCGCTTCTACAAGGGTGCCGGTAATACGGGCACGCACCTCGGCAATATCTGGAGCGTCGATGGGACGTTGCTTGCGGCGGCCACGTTTACGGGCGAGACGGACAGTGGCTGGCAGCAGGTCGATTTCGCGACGCCGGTTGCTGTCACCGCGAATACGGTCTATGTGGCGTCGTATTTTGCCCCGAACGGTCGTTATGCAGTTGATCCCGGGTACTTTACGGCCTCCGGGGTAACGGCCGGGCCGATTTACCTGTTGCAGGACGGTGAGGCCGGTGGCAACGGCGTCTTCGGCTATTCGACAAGCAGCGCCTTCCCGAGCGAGAGCTTCGGTGCCAGCAATTACTGGGTCGACGTGGTGTTCGACACCACGCCGCTGCCGCCCGATACGACGCCGCCGGAGGTGGTATCGACGAGCCCAATCGATGGTGAGACGGATGTGTCGATTATTGCGCCGATAACCGTGACCTTTAATGAAGCGATTGGATCCGCCGACGTCACGACGAGCACCGTCGAGCTGCGTGGCGCGACGGGCCGCACAGGTCGTACCCGACGATCGTCAGCTATGACGCCGCAACGCGGACGGCCCGACTGACGCCAACACCCCGCTCGAACTCTGGCCGCCGTTTACACGGCGACGGTTCGTGGGGGTGAGATGGGAACCGTGATCCGGGACGTGGCGGCAATGCCCTTGCGGCGGACCTCTCGTGGTCATTCCACACCGTCGAGGAAACGGCCGCGCCCCTCGTCTTTACGGGTCCGGCCGTAGACGACGGTACCGACGATACCGTCGGCCAGCTCATCCCGACGCGATTGAACTCGTGTGAAGTTCCGCGCGAATGTGGATGGATTTGTCACTGGCGTGCGTTTCTACAAGGAAGCGAATACCGGTACCGTGGGCAAGCTCTGGAGTGCGTCGGGCGCGGCTGCTGGCCGCAGCAACCTTTACCAATGAGTCTGCATCGGGCTGGCAACAGGTCGAGTTTGCGACACCGGTGGCGATCACCGCGAACACGGTCTATGTCGCCTCGCTGAACTTCGGCACCCAGCGGGTATGCGGCGAACGTCAATTACTTTGCGACAACGGGTTTCACGTCGGATCCGTTGTACGTGCTGCGAGACGGTGAAGTCAGGCGGAACGGTGTGCTACGCGACGGGGCCGGGAAGTCAACCCCACCAACACCATTAACTCGACGAACTACTGGGTGGACCTGGTGTTCGCGACGAGCATTGGCCCGGACAGATCGCCGGTCGTGCTGTCGACCGACCCGAACGGGGCGATCGGGATCGCGGCCAACGCACCAGTTACCGCGACCTTCAGCGAGCCGCTGGATCCCGGGCGACGGTGACGGATGGACACGGTTGAGTTACGCCGGCCGCACAGATCGTGCCGGCGAGTGTTTCTCGCCGATCACCGGCGAGCGTGTCGTCCGGCGGTGCTGACGCCAGTGCGCCGCTGGCGAGTGAGTCAAAGTCGACGCCGACCGTACGCGGTGGCGCGACGGATCCGGTGATCCGGACGTGGCCGGCAACGCGCTGGCGGCCGATGTGAGCTGGTCGTTCACGACGGCGGTACCGGTCAATTGCAGCGCCAATCCGATCGTTGCGAGAACTGCCTGACGGGTAATCCGGCGACCGAGTGGGACGCGGTCGGGGCCGGGGATCCGAGCATCCAGGGTTTTGCGACCGACATCAGCGTCAACCGCGGCGAGACCGTGTCGTTCAAGGTCGATACAGACGCGACCGATTACCGTTTCGACATCTACCGTCGCGACTACGGTGGCCTCGGTGCCCGCAAGATCACGACGGTTTCGCCTTCGGCCACCTTGCCGCAGGCTCAGCCGGCCTGCCCTGAGCGACGCCGCGACCGGGCTGATCGACTGTGGCAACTGGGCGGTATCGGGAAGCTGGCCCGTGCCCACCATGCAGCCTCCGGTATTTACATTGCGAAACTAATCAGGGACCAGCACGGCGGCGCAGCTCATCGTGTTCGTCGTGCGCGACGATGCGAGCCCGGCGGACGTGCTGTTCCAGACGGCCGATACGACCTGCAGGCCAACCACTACGGCGGCAAGAGTCTGTATGCGCCAGGCAGAGCGCGCCGCGCAGCCAGCTACAACCGGCCGTTCAGCTGAGCTGTCGATGGCGGCCAGGACTGGCTGTTCAACGCGGAGTACCCGATGGGCGCCTGGCTGGAGGCGAACGGCTACCACGTCGAGCCACGACCGGCGTGGACAGCGATCGCAACGGCGCAATGATCCAGAACCACAAGGCGTTCATGTCCAACGGCCACGACGAATACGCCGGGCAGCGTGCGAATGTCGAGGCGGCGCGCGATGCGGGCGTGCACCTGGTGTTCTTCAGTGGCAACGAGGTGTTCTGGAAGACGCGCTGGAGAACAGCGCGTCGCCCGCCGAGCACACCGTACCGCACGCTCGTCGAAGACATCAACAACGCGAAAATACGGCTCCGGGCCGAAGGCGGGCTATGGGCACCTCGCTACCTGGTTCAGTCCGCCGGCCGATGGCGGTCGGCCCAGAACGCGCTGACCGGCACGATCTTCATGGTCAACGACGGCGTGGTATGCGCCCCTGATTGTTCGTCCGAGCCGGAAGGCAAGGCGCGCTTCTCTGGCGCAACACCGATATTGCAACGCTGGCGCCCGGTACGAGACGTGACGTTGCCGTTCGGCAGACCGCGGTTATGAATGGGACTCGGATACTCGACAACGGCTTCGGCTGGCCGGTCGCGGTTGTCATCCACTACGGTGACCAACGCCAGGTCGTGCTGCAGGATTTCGGCAGCACGTTTGCGTCGGGAACGGCAAATCATGCGCTGACGCTCTACCGCGCGCCGAGCGGTGCGTTGCGTTCGGCGCCGGCACTGTGCAGGGCTGGGCCTGATGCGAGCCATCATTGCTGCAACTGTGGTGGGGTTTGAATGCAGCAAGCGACAGTCAACCTGCTGGCCGAAGATGACGGTACAGCCAGCGACCTTGCAGCCTGGTTTCGCTGCGTTTGCATCGAGTGATGTCGTTGCTGACCTGGGCAATCGTCTCGCCAGCGGCGGCAGCGAACGTGGAGCAGGGCACGCCGACCACGATTTCCGGTACGGCCACTGGGCAACACTGCTGGCGGCATTGGTCGGTGGTGTCGTGTTCCTCCAGTTGACGACGGTCTCACGTGGCGGAGGGCCAATGGCCGTGCTGCCTGAACCAATATTCCTGACACCGTCGACTGCTGCCGGGTTACGATCTCTTCCGCGCAGTGGATGACAGCGGCAACATTGAGAGTCCGGCGGCGGTATCCTCATGCTCAATGAGTTGACTTGCCGATGCACCATCTGGAGCAGCTCGGTTGTGCCGGGAAGCATCGAGACGTCCGATACGGATTCCATTGAAGTCGGCGTTAAGTTCCCAGTCCGGGATGTGGACGGACAGATTACCGGGATACGTTCTTCACAAGGGCCCAAACAACGCGGGGACGCATGTCGGCAGTCTATGGAGTAGCAGCGGGACCTTACTCGCCACAGCGGTGTTCACTAATGAGACGGCTTCCGGTTGGCAGCAGGTTGATTTTTCGACACCGGTGGCGATCACCCGCGAAGCACGGTGTATGTCGCTTCGGTGTTGCACCGCAAGGTCGCTATTCGGGTGACAATGATTATCTTCCTGACGTCTGGCGTTGACCGCGGCGTGCTTGATCCACGCGCTGCAGGATGGCGTTAGCGGGAGTGGTGGTTCTGGCTACGCGGTGTCCAGCGTGTTCCACACAGACGTTCCGTTGTTCAGCCACCGGGTGGACGTTGTCTTCGACCAAGCGGCACAGGTCCCGAGCCGGTGACGGTGCCGGATGTCACGGGTCAGGCCCAGGCAACCGCCGAAGCGGCGATCGAGGCCGCGACACTGACATGTCGGTAACGTCACCTTGGCGTACAGCGATACGGTCGCTGCCGGTAACGTGATCAGCCAGAACCCGATCGGTGGCGACGAGCGTGCCGCCCGGCAACGTTGATCTCGTCATCGTCCTTAGGTGCAGCCGGTGACGTGCGGTGGTCTGCACGTCACGGGTCAGGCCCAGGCCACAGCCGAAGCGGCGATCGTGGCCGCGACGCTGACGGTCGGTAACGTCACTGGCGACAGCGATACGGTCGCGGCCGGCAACGTGTGATCAGCCAGAGCCCGCTCGGCGGTGCGAGTGTGCTGCCGGGTACCAACGTTGATCTCGTGATCTCCTTAGGCGTTGAGCCGGTACTCGTCCCGGATGTCACGGGTCAGGCCCAGGCCACAGCCGAAGCGGCCATCGTGGCCGCGACGCTGACGGTCGGTAACGTCACCTCGGCGTACAGCGATACGGTCGCCGCCCGGGAGCCGTGATCAGCCAGAACCCGATCGGTGGCACGAAGCGCTGCCGGGTACCAACGTTGATCTGCGGTGATCTCACTGGGTGTCGAACCGGTACTGGTGCCCGATGTGGTGAACCAGCTGCAGGAACTGCCGAAGCGGCCATCGTGGCGGCGACGCTCGCGGTCGGTGATGTACAACGACGGCGTACAGCGATACGGTCCCGGCCGGCAACGTGATCAGCCAGGACCCGATCGGTGGCACCAGCGTGCTGCCAGGGACCAACGTTGATCTCGTGATCTCCTTAGGCGTGCAGCCGGTCGCCTGATGTCACGGGTCAGGCCCTAGCCACAGCCCTGAGCCGTGATCGTGGCCGCGACGCTACGGTCGGTAACGTCACCGGCGTACAGCGATACGGTCGCTGCCAAGGATGAGCCAGAACCCATCGGTGCGGTCAGCGTGCTGCCGGGTACCGACGTTCATCTCGGTGATCACCGGGGTGGTCGATCCGTGCTGGTACCCTATATGTCGTGAACCAGCCGCAGGCGGCCGCCGAAGCGGTGATCGTGGCCGCGACACTCGACGGTCGGTAACGTGACCAGCGCCTACGATGCGACGGGCCCGGCGGCAACGTGATCAGCCAGAACCCGATCGGCTGGCACGAAGCGCCGCCAGTGGACCATGTTTATCTCTGTGATCTCCTTAGGCGTGCAGCCGGTGCTCGTACCCGATGTCGTGAACCAGCCGCAGGCGACCGCCGAAGCGGCGATCG
>CAWGLW010000003.1:0-44784 GCA_963823525.1 uncultured Gammaproteobacteria bacterium | reverse complement strand
GGAGCCGGCCAACCGGTGCGTTATCGAGATCGCTGACTCCGGTCCCGGCGTGACCGACGAAGACCGCCCGCGCATTTTCGAGGCTTTCTATCAGGGCGAAGCGTCTTCCGGCGGCTATCTCCGCGGCACTGGTATTGGCCTGTCGATCGTCAAGGAGTTTGTGACCGCACACGGTGGGAGCGTCGAGCTCATCGCCGACGACCAGCCCGGCGCACTTTTCCGCATCGACCTTCCCCAAAAACAGCCGGATGGCCGTCGGGATCCCTTACAAAACGTAACCGCAGCTTGAACAATAGTATTACTAGTCATTGTTTTATATATCTTTTTTTATTGTGGCACGATAATTGCTTTATCTGCCTCCAAGGCGGGCATCAGTTCGTCTTACAGAAAGACTCCAATGACGAGGAATAGAAAAATGGACATTAAAAAGATTTTGGTTGGCGTGACGGCAGTCGCAGGCCTCGGTTTTGCTGTGCAGTCGGCCAATGCCGCAACAATCTGTTCGGGCTGTGAAGTCATCGACGCGGTGGCTGGCACGTACATCGGACAGTACAACCCGGACATGTTTGATAACGGCACGTTTAATCATACTGACATTCAGGCGGATGTCGGCCAGGGCACGCCGTTCAATGACTTCCTGGTTTTCGATCTGGACCCCGCCGGTACCGGGTCGATTTCCGCTGACTTCACGCGCTTCACGGGTATCAGGGACTTCATGGGCGCGTTGTGGTCGGACGGTGGCAGCACCTGTGACGCTGCGGCCACCCCACTGCCGGGCAGCTGCTCCGCCATCGTTCCGGGAACGAAGCTTTACGAGGTGAGTGCCTCGCAGGACCGTTGGGAAATCATCGCCCGCGGCCTTGTCGCCGGTCGTTATATCATCCAGATTACCGGCACCACGCGGGACTCAGGGCCGAGCTCCTACTCGGGCCAGCTCTCCTTCGTTCCTGAGCCGGGCACGCTGGCTCTTCTGAGCCTGGGTCTGCTGGGTGTTGGCGCGACGGCCCGTCGCCGCAGCCGATAAACGATCAGACTCGTCGAAAGTAGAGTCTTTCTACTGGAGCGGCGACCGCAAGGTCGCCGCTCTTTCTATTTGCGGCTCCCATAGGGAAGGCGGCATACAGGCTCGTTATCTCCTGAACCCTCTGTACTGTGATTGCGGTTGGCGCGGTAACATAGACGGCGATGAACCTGGATATCACCCGACCTGCCGCTGGCCTGCTGCACGCCTCGATGGCTGTCACCGCCGTTTTTTGTCTCACGGCCTGCGACACACTGCCAGCCCATGCCCCGATGGCCGAGGCAGGATCGACCGCCAGTGCGCCTCATCCGGCAGAGCCGGAACTCAGTCACTATTTCTCGTTGCTTGATCGTCTTGCAGCCAGCGACGCCACTGTCGAGGCAGACCTGATCCAGCAGTTGTATCTTGCGGCGCGGGATACGGGCTCAGTCGCCGCAACGCTCGATTACGCCCTTGCCCTGGGCAGCCCCTATTACACAAAGTCCGATCCCGCCGAAGCAAGCAATCTGCTGCTCGGCACATTGACCGGCGATTCAGCCTTGAGCGCTGACCAGCGCAGCCTCGCGAAAGTATTTCAGCGCGAATACGCGACACGAGCCGAACTCGAGGAAAACCTTTCTCGACAGTCAAGCGCAATCGAGCACCAGCAGGCTTCGGCTGAGACGGCCGCCATGGAAAAGGTGCAGACACTCAGCGCCGAAAACGAGCGCCTTACGCGAGAGCGGGACGAATTGCAGAAGAAGCTCGATGCCATCGCCGAGATCGAGCGCTCGCTGATTGAGCGTGAACCCGAGGCCAGTACGCCACCGGTACCGCCATGAGCCGGCCGCGAAAAGGGCGGGCCGCGAGGATCATGGTCGTCGATGACGACCCTGGATTGTTGCGCCTGCTGACCATCCGCCTGCGAGCGGCTCATTATGACGTCGAACCAGTACCCAGCGCCCGCGCAGCGCTCGATTCCTGCAGCATAGGCCGCCCTGATCTTGTGCTGACCGACCTTCGGATGGCCGATATGGACGGCATCGGGTTGCTCAAAGAACTTCAAAGCCGTTGGCCGGGTCTCGGAGTCATTATGCTGACTGCTCACGGCACGATCCCCGATGCCGTCAAAGCCACCCAGTCAGGCGCGTTCTCATTCCTCACCAAGCCGGTTGAGAAGGAGCAGTTGCTGGAGGAAGTTCGCCGGGCCCTCAGTGCGTCGGGCTTCGCCGAGGTGAGCGACGATCCAGACTATGCCTTCGTGACCCGAAGCCCGGTGCTCGAGAGTTGCCTCGCGAAAGCACGGTTGCTGTCCACAACCGACTCAGCCGTGCTGGTCTCCGGTGAGCCCGGAACCGGTAAGGAATTTATCGCGAGATCCATACATCGATCCAGCAGACGGGGCGATCGCGCACTGGTCGCTGTGGATTGCAGCGCTATCGACGAGTCCTCCGGTCATTTGTCGCTGCTCCGCGAAATCCAGAATGCGCAGGATGGGACCTTGCTCCTGCTGCATGTAGGAGACCTGCCTTTTGCCCAGCAGGACTGGCTTAGCGCCGCCCTGTCATCAGATGTCGATGACCGCGCCAGGGCCGGCCTGCAACAGGGCCAGAATGTCCGACTGATGACCACGAGTGAGCAGCGACTCGAAAAGCTGATTGAATCCCAGGGTTTTTCCAGCGACCTTGTGCACCGCCTTGGCGGCGTCTCGATAGAAATGCCTTCGCTCGCCAAGCGCCGCGAAGACATTCCATTGCTCGTATCGAGATTCCTGGACGAGGTCGCAATCGAATTCGGGCAGAACCGCAAGAATCTGTCGCCGGAGGCCCTTGAACTCGTTGCAGCAACGCGATGGCCCGGCAATGTGCGTGAACTGCGCCAGGTCATCCGGGAAGTGGCAGCAATGACCACCGGCCCCATTATTCCTGATGAGTTGATACGGCAGTCGATCGGGCATACGTCCACCCTGCCCTCGTTTGACGAAGCCCGCGATGAATTCACCCGAACCTATCTCATCCAGCTTCTGAGAATCACGGAAGGCAATGTCTCGCAGGCAGCCCGGCTGGCGAAACGCAATCGCACCGATTTCTACAAGTTGATGACTCGTCACACTATTTCGCCGGACGATTTCAAGAAATAGCGAGTGACCGGAAATCGGGCTTGTTCACTGCATCACCCTTTTTCAACATCGCTTGCCGCTAGACTTACGGTGTTCCAGAAAGGGCAGGATGGAATGAATTCATTGCTGAGCGATCTCCCGCTGCGCACCGCGGCTCGGGCACCTGACAATGTCGCACTGCGCTTCCGGGATACGGAGCACACTTATGGACGCCTCGCCGAGTCCATCGAGGCCGCTGCAGGCGGCCTGGCAGGCCTCGGCATCAGCCGTCAGGCTCGAGTGGCCGTCTACCTCAACAAGCGGCCTGAAACCGTCGTGGCTTTTTTTGCGGCCAGTCTCGCGGGCAGTGTATTCGTCCCGGTCAACCCGCTACTGAAGCCGCCGCAGGTCGGACACATCGTGCAGGACTCCGGTGCGTCGGTCCTGGTCACCACGGCCGACAGGTTCCGCGACCTCGAGGCGACGATTGCCGAGCTTTCATCGCTGCGCCACGTCGTCATTGTCGACGAAATGACAGGCTCGGAGGATCGACCGCATGCGAACCTGACCGTGTCATCATGGGCTGAACTGACGTCGGACCCGCGCAGGCTACTGCATCGCAGTATCGACACCGATATGTGCGCGATACTCTACACGTCGGGAAGCACCGGGCGCCCGAAGGGTGTCGTTCTCTCCCACCGGAACATGGTGACCGGAGCGTCCAGCGTTGCCGAGTACCTGGAAAACAGCTCCGACGACCGATTACTCGCTGTCTTACCGTTCAGCTTCGACTATGGATTCAGCCAGCTTTCGACCGCTTTTCTGACAGGCGCGAGCGTCAGCCTCCTGGATCACCTGTTTGCCCGTGACGTGATTACTGCACTGGCGCGGGACCGTATCACGGGACTTGCGGCGGTTCCGCCATTGTGGATTCAGCTCGCCGAACTCGAATGGCCGGCCGAAGTGACCGACCACCTTCGCTACATTACGAACTCCGGCGGAAGGATGCCGAGGGCCACACTTGACCGGCTGCGTGCGGCCCTGCCCAGGACCCGACCGTACCTGATGTACGGGCTTACAGAGGCATTTCGCGGCACCTACCTGCCGCCCGAGGAAATTGACCGCCGCCCGGACTCCATCGGCAAGGCTATCCCGAACACCGAGATCATGGTCGTACGGCCCGACGGCACACCTTGCGCGCCGCACGAGCCGGGCGAGCTGGTACAGCGCGGTTCGCTGGTCGCCCTCGGCTACTGGAACGATCAGGAACGTACTGCGCAGCGGTTCCGGCCTGTACCCGGGCAGTTCCGCGAACTGCCGATGATTGAGTTAGCCGTCTGGTCTGGTGACACCGTCAGGCAGGACGAAGATGGCTTCCTGTACTTTGTCGGACGGCGCGACGAGATGATCAAGACATCCGGATACCGGGTCAGCCCAACCGAGGTCGAAGAAGTCGTTTACGCCTCTGGCCAGGTATCCGACGTCGTGGCGTTGGCGGCGGCACACCCGGACCTGGGTGAGGGCATCGTAATCGTCGTTGCGCCCCCGGCCGGCGAGTCGATGGCTAACCATGACAGCGCCGCGGCCGACCGGTCCTTGCTCGCCTACTGTCGCGGCAAAATGCCGACGTACATGCTTCCCCAGTACATCGCCTGGCTCGACGAGCTGCCGCGCAATCCGAACGGCAAGTTTGACAGGCCACTTCTCGCGCAACGATTCAAGAACGTATTTGAAGGTCATTCATGAGTCTCGACCGGTTCACTCAACATTGCGCGCATCCGCATTTCGACAGCCGGCACGGTGAGCTGTTGATCGGCGAGCACACCGTCTCCGAGCTTGCCGCCCGGGTCGGGCGAACGCCCTTTTATGCCTACGACCACAGCGTGATGGACGCGAAGGTTGCGCAGCTCCGGGCGGCCTTTCCTGCACAGGTCGAACTGCATTACGCAATGAAGGCAAACCCGATGCCGGCGGTCGTGCGGCACATGGCAGCCCTGGTCGACGGACTGGACGTCGCCTCTGCCGGCGAACTCGCGGTGGCCATGGCCACCGGCACGACCCCGACAGATATCAGCTTTGCCGGTCCCGGCAAGACGCCCGAGGAACTGGCAACGGCGGTAGCCGCAGGCATCGTGGTCAACATGGAGTCAGATCTGGAGATGCAGCGACTGGCGGATATCGCCAGCCGTACGGCCACCCGACCCAAGGTGGCGATTCGGGTTAATCCCGACTTCGAACTCAAGTCTTCGGGCATGAAAATGGCCGGCGGTCCCAAACCGTTCGGCGTCGATGCTGAGCAGGTGCCTGCCATGTTGCACAGGCTGGCAGACCTCCCGCTTGAATTCTGGGGCTTCCATATTTTCAGTGGCTCGCAGAACCTGCGGCCAGACGTGCTGATCGATGCGCAACAGAAATCCGCCCACCTCGCTATCGCACTGGCCGCCGACGCGCCCGCCCCGGTACGCCTGCTGAATCTTGGCGGCGGCCTTGGAATTCCATATTTCCCGGGGGAGCAGATACTCGATATCGCGCCAATCGGCGAGAATCTGCGCCAGCTCGTGCCGGTCATACACGCCGCCTTGCCGGAAGCTCACGTCGTAGTGGAACTCGGGCGCTACCTCGTGGGCGAATCCGGCGTATACGTTTGCCGCGTACTCGATCGCAAAGTCTCCCGCGGACAGGTATTCCTGGTCACCGACGGCGGCCTTCATCACCACCTTGCGGCATCCGGAAACTTCGGCCAGGTGCTGAGAAAAAACTACCCGGTGCTGGTTGCCAACCGCATAGACGAGCCGGCAACAGAGATCGCATCCGTGGTCGGCCCGCTGTGTACACCGCTCGACCTGCTGGCCGACCGCATGAATCTGCCGCGTGCCGAAGTCGGTGACCTGATCGCCGTGTTCCAGTCAGGCGCATACGGACTGACGGCAAGCCCGCTTGGCTTTCTCAGCCATCCACCCGCCGCGGAAATACTCCTCTGATTTGAGGCCGCACCGCCTGCCAGAGTTGCGGACTGCATCGCAGTTCCCGGCCGGATTTCTGTTCAATATTGAGATCACGTACCAAGGGCAAACCCGCCGTGAGGCGGGGACGCAAAGCCTCCGGTCCATGGGCTGATGCCAGGGATAGCGGGGTTGCCGGCAGGTTCAATCGCCAGAGATTGCTGCCGTAGATCCAGTCGGTAGCCGGCCACACGAGGCACGGCGCGTCCGCCCACCGTACGAGTGTCATGTACAGGTGAGGGGACGATTAAATGGATACGCGGCTTTGGACGGCAACACGCTTTTTGCTGGTCACTCTTATCCTGGCGACGGGCGCCGGCTGCAAGAGCGATCAGAACGAGTCTCTCCTCGGTGCAATCGCGGGAGCGGGATCGCAAGCGCCAAGCGCCAACAGCGCTCCGGTGATCTCTGGCTCACCGAAGTCCGAAGTCGCCGATGGCCAGCTCTACGAGTTCGCGCCGCGGGCTTACGACCCGGACGGTCAGCCATTAACGTTTAAGGTATCCAACAAGCCGGGCTGGGCGCAGTTTGACTCCAAGACGGGCCGGCTCAGCGGCACGCCGAGCGCGGCAAACCGGGGCGAGTTCCCGGGTATCGTCATTTCCGTCTCGGACGGATCCAACCAGAGTTCACTCAAAGCGTTCACCTTGCGGGTCGTACCGCCCCAGGCGGCCAGTTCCGGCGGCTCGACGCCGTGGCCGGGGCCGGAGCCTCGTCAACCACCGCCGGATGGCTCGGGCACCGAGTTTCGCTTTGCTGAAATCCCGGAAATCGTCTTTGTCAGGGGTTATGCCGAAACAGAAGAAATGGGCATCTTCCAACTCGATACGCTGAATCGCTGGACGCCGGGCGACCTCGACAATTCCGCAGGCTGGAAGGCCCGCATCAGCACCGAACTGGTGATTTCCTCCGGAAACGCGACCGGTCTCAGTTATGACCCCGACAGCGGTGTCCTGCGATACGACGGCACCGGCACGGGCAGCGAAACAGTCACTGCTCATCTCGCCGCGGCCAAGTACGACCTCGAGTCCGACGAGTTCCAGATTCGTGTTCTCGAGCCGACCCTGGCCTGGGGAGAACGCGCAAGCGCAAAATTCCCAGGCATCGGCTATGACTCCGCCACCACGCCATGGGAGGCGATGCAGAAGCTGCTCGTGAACAATGCCTCGCACGCTTCACCAAACGTTCTTCTGATCACCGCCGGGACCTATGCGGAAAATTATTACATTGGCTCAAGCAAACTCAATCTGTACCTGCTTGGCGAACCCGGCAACCGCCCCACGCTGACGGGTGACTCGATTACCCTGCAGAATTTCGAAACCGCCTACATGAAGAACCTCGAACTGGACGACACGGTTGTGACGGGCGGTAAGTACTTCACGGATCGGCCCGTCAACCTGTACGTGACCAAGGTCTATCAGCACGATAGTACGCGCGAACTCAATGGCTTTGGAACGCCCGCCTATCAGGGCAGTTCGGAGTACGGAGCGGTCAAGGGCGACGCCCTCTGGAAGCACTGGTTCTGGAATTTCCACGGGTCGCAGATGGGCGGCACCGGCAACACCCGTCACCAGTTCTATCTCGAGGGTCGACCCAATTCGCACGTGATCATGAATAACATCCGAATCACGGGCACCCGAAGCTGCAGCGCGATCAAGTCAACGCGCTTTCATAACGTGGTTCGCAACAGTTACGTCAGTACGCTGCTGGACCCGAGCCGGCCCGAGATTGGCCTGCGTGCTGCGAAGTTGATTGATATCGCTTCCGCCGGCGAAACCGTTCTGTATAACAATGAACTGATCGGTGCGCGCACCGATGCCCGGGGCGGAGTTGCCTCGGCCCTGGTGTTCATGCGGGCGAGACGCTCATTGTGGGGCTCCGATTCACCGGCATATCCGGATCTGAGCTGGGAGAACGTACAGACTTCCGTTAACGGTGGCGGCTACCTGGCGCCGGAGGGGTTCACCGCGGGACCGGAGACTTTTGTGAACCGGGCGTTCTGGGACGTTGTTCGTTCCTACAATCTTGGCGATCCCGCCAATCCCTATTCCTTCAAGAAATTTATCTCCTACAATACGTTCCGATGGATGGATGAAGGCGAGCGGCGCAGCGGAGCCTACCGTGACGACGGCACCGCCCCGCGCACCGCGGCCCAGCAGTTCTCCAATGCCGAACTCTGGGGAACGGTGACCGACAACTGGACCGAACGCAGCGTTGGCTTCTTCGCCAACAACACCTATTCGGGATGGGACCAGGAAGACATGTCGATGCCGACCCGCTGGTTTGACTCCACCGGCAGCACGAGTGAGTCACTGGTTACACTGATCGGACCCGGGCCATGGGCCTACCCTGCTCCGCCGCGCGGCGTGATCTCGATTGGTGGCGAGAAAACGCCCGCGGAAGACCCGTCGCTGGTCGCAATGCCTGGCTGGTTCAAGTACTGAGCCAACTGGGCAACGGCCTCCGTCGCATCGGCCGCGCAGAGCGCCGTTCTGCGCGGCTTTCCCCGGCCTGACTGCCGCTCCGGTCACATTTTATTTAACAGATTGCCCGATGATTCACATTTCAATTGCATCCTGTACGTGATTGATTAACCTATGCACTCCTACAGCTGAACAACCAATAAGAATCCCGGACCATCAACACGAAGTTGGGCTGAGTCTCGGGCTGGACAGGAGCAATGCTGATGGGCGATACGGAAGTACCGGCGACTTCGCACAGGCCGGCAGAAACGGTTGTATTACTGGTGTGTCTGCTTCTCGCCCTGCCGGCCAGCGCTGCCGAGATCATCGACGGAACCGGTGCCGGCGACACGATTGACGTGAGCACGTCGAACGTCGCACACGAAATTCATTCTTTAAGCGGATACGATACCGTGTTCGGGTCACAGGCGAACGACCTTATCGATGGTGGCGCCGGCAAGGACCAGATCTACGGCAACGACGGTGATGATCTGCTCATTGGCGGCAGACAACCCGATGAAATCCACGGCGGCAAAGGCGATGACGTGATAGCTGTGTATGGCTCCCGCGAGGGCTGCGACAGCATTTATGGCGATGATGGGATCGATACCCTTCAGGGTTCCAGTGATGATGATTACATCTGCGTCGACAAACTTGTGTCAGTCGAACGCATCGATGCAGGCGCCGGCAATGACATTCTTGCAATCGCCAACGGCAGCGATGGCCGACTGGACCTGTCGGAATCGCAACTATCGGGTGTTGAGCTGGTACTCGGAAGTCTTGCCAATGACGAAATCACCGGAACCAGTGGTGCCGACGTCATCGCGGGTGACCAGGGCAATGACGTCATCGACGGCGGCCCGGGGAAAGACACGGCCAAGTTCAGTGGTCCGTTGCAGAGCTATCTGATCTCCATTGAGAATCAGGCGCTCGTGGTTGAAGACGTCGTCGGCCGCGATCGAACCGACACGCTGCGAAATATCGAGCAACTCGAGTTCGCCGACCAGACAGTCGCTGCCGCTGAATACCTTCCACCGAATCCGGACAACGCACCGCCGATTGCCGAGGACGACTACGCGACGGTTGACGAAGATCTTGCAGTGGACATCGAGGTCGCGGCCAATGACAGGGACCCGGACGGAGATCCGCTTTACATTGCCGAGGCATCGGGCGCATCGCACGGAACTGTCACGATTATCGCTGCCGGAACGCTGCGCTACCAGCCAGAGCGGAACTTTTTCGGTTTCGACACATTCATCTACCGGTCAGACGATGGTCGCGGAGGAAGTGATTCGGCGCAAGTGGTCGTCGAGGTCATTGCAGTGCCCGATTCACCGATAGCGCGAGCGGATGCAGCGGATACGTCAATGGATCAATCCGTTGATATCGACGTGCTGTCAAACGACAGTGATGCTGACGGTGACAACACGCTCGAAATCGTGGCGCTGGGCGCTGCGGCCCGGGGCAGCGTCACGCTGATTGCCGAAGGAACGGTCCGTTACCAGCCGGAGGAGTCATTCACCGGTCAGGACAGCTTCACATACGAGGTATCGGACTCGACCGGCCTGCTTGCCACGGCCACGGTAACGGTCCGGGTAACCGGTACGCAGCCACCCGTCAACGGATCGGCTTTGCTCGAAGCCGTTCAGGCGGCGCCGGAGGGATCGTGGCTGCGTGTCAACGAGAATCGGTTCAGTGACGTCTGGCCCGACAGCACCCAGATTCCGTATACGCCCGGCTATCTGCAGCCGGCCAAGGTGATTTTCGCGTGGGGTTCGATGGCGTGGGATCCCAATCGTGACCAATTGATTTTCTGGGGTGGTGGCCACGCAAACTACTCGGGCAACGAAGTTTACCGCTTCGATACCGTGTCGCTTCGCTGGGAGAGAGCATCGCTGCCGAGTGACGCGGTCAACCTGCTGGGCGATCAGCAATATTTCGCTGTTGATGGTCCCTTCAATGCGCCCACGTCCGCACATACCTACGACAACCAGATTTTCCTGCCGCTTGCCGACCGTTTTCTGACCTTCGGCGGTGCGAAATTCAATGGGAAGCAGCAATGGGTGCTCGAAGACGGCGAGACCCTCACCGGCCCCTACCTCTGGGATCCAAGCAAGGCCGGGGCCGACATGGTGGGCGGGACGACCGGATCGCAGGTGAATCGGGCCCTCTATCCGGAGGTGATTGGCGCGGGGATGTGGGAAAACCGCGATACGGTAGTTAGCAGTGGGCAGGGCGTGGACCGTCCGAGCGGTGACTTCGTCAATTCGACAACGGCGTATCACACGGTAGCGGGCAAGGACGCCGTGTTTGTTACCGACTCACCGCGCCGCGGCGGCGAATTGTATCGCTACATCGTCGGAAACACCGCCGCGCAGGATCGATGGGAAATCATTGGCCGGGACAGCACCGGATACGGTAACCAGGGCGCCGGAGCCTACGATGCCGGCCGCCAGATCTATGTCAGAACCGCGAATACTTCAGCGGGATGGGCGCTGGTCGTTTGGGATACTTCGTCGCCGGGGCCGGACAATCGTTCTTTCCTCGCGACCCCGACTGACCCGGACGGTGAGTTCAGCATCTCCGAACTGCACGGCATGGATTTCGATCAGAAGCGCGGTGTTTTCGTGCTTTGGGACGGTGGTCCGGACATCTGGTACGTCACACCACCGTCGAACATTCGGACAGGCAACTGGACTGCAAAACGGGCGCCGACTGGCGACCCGGCGCTCGGGCCGCGTCAGATGGATGCCGGACTCATTACCTATCAGGGCAAGCTGAAAGGTCAGCGCGGTGTTCTTGGTAAGTGGGAATACGCTGCTGATCTGGATCTGTTCTTCGGCGTCGTGGCGCCGGAGTCGGGTGACGTCTGGGTGTACAAACCCGCTGGCTGGACACCGCCGGAATAATCTTCGTTCGGGGATCGGAGCGGTCTCTTACGGCGCGCGCTGGTGCTTGCGGTTTTCGACCATTGCTCTTGGTACGACGGCAAAATTCGGATAGTTGTCGTACGTCGGTTTTCCCGTGCGCGTGCTCACGAGTTTCCAGGCCTCGACCCCGCCTGCCTCGCCGAGGCTCACCATCATCGCAACAGCCGGCTGTTGATTGGCCTGATAGCTGGTCGGGCTCGACAGGAAATCATTGAAGGCCCCTTCGGGTTTGCCAATTGCCTCGGCCATTGCCGCTGTCCCGCAGCCAAGGGCCCTGATCCCGGGCAATATGTTCGCCTCGTATACCTCCCTGTAGGTGCTGAAAGTGGGCAGGTCTTTGGCGGGCCGTACACCCACTGAATAGTTGACAGCAAAGACCCAGCAGAATTCCGGATTCGTGAGTACACCACGATGCCAGCGCGTCACGAACGAAAACAATGGGCGAGCCTGGTCGAATCCCATCTCCACCAGTCGGCCAATGGCAAAGGTGAAGAAACTGTGCTGCCAGGGCGAATATCCGGTATCCGGCCCCAGCGTGTCGTAAGTGTAGCGTCCGCGCTCCCTCGAGATCAGCCCAAGCGGGTTATCGGCAGGATAAATGGAATTGTAATAACGCAGGTTGTCATCAACCGACTGAACGAAATAGTCTTTGAGCGGATGATTGTCAGGCGTCAGGTAGGCCGCCAGTCCAAGGGTTCGAAGGCCCCAGGCCTGACCCCGAACCTGCCTGGAATGCAGCACCCGCGGCCAGGTCGATGGGTAGGCCCTGGCGCCGACCGAGATTTCCTGGAGCAGGTTGATGTTTGCGGCAAACAGGAGTTCATCGAGGTAGAAGCGGTCGCCGGTTACGAGATAGGCCATGTAGCCAGCCGGCGGCGCGTGGGAATTCTTCCAGACGTAGGGGCCTCGGCTAAGTGGTCTGGCGAAATCGGACTTTCCAGCCCCGGCCACGCCGCCGAAGTGATTTCGCGGCAGTGACAGGTCGACGGCAAGACCCGACTTCTGATCGCGAAAATGGATCGGGTATGCGGACCAGGCGTCGTTGTAAGCCAGCATGGCCCGCCAGGCACGGCGGTCACCGCTGACCAGGTAAAGCGAATCCCAGCGGGTCATGGGTCCAATCCAAGGACGAGCCCCGCCCTGGCCCAGCTTGTCGTCCAGGTCGAGGTTATCCATCGGCGCGGGGGGCGCCTGGACCAGCGCATTTAGTGTCTTGTCGTCGGGGTGCAGATCCGCGTACTGCGGCGCCGCCTTGCTCTGTTGCAGCTGTCGGGTATCGAGTCCTGCGTAGACCCTCGGCTCATCGCCCCACCAGAACACCCGATGCCAGCGAGCGTGAGCGTAATGCACAACGCCTGTCTGCTCGAACACACGACGCCCGGCGACGTTGATTGAAACATCGTACTGCTGAGTGTCGATCCCGGCCACCCGGGCCCAGGAATTCTCCACAACCACATCGAGCCGCATGCGTGTCGGGCGACCACGATCACTGCGGTAAGCACGGAGGTGGAACTCTGCCATCAGGTACGGGTGGACCGCGCCGTCCGCATTCGCGAAGTCGGCCTGAATGATCCACTCCGAGACCAGCGCACCGGAAAGCCACGGCTCCGCAGGTCGCCTCTCCAGTGCCTGTCGCAGTTCCGCCGTGTATCGTTGGTCGGCCTTCTGCAGGTTGATCGACGCATCGAAGTCGGTGCTGAGGACGTCGGCCAGCGAGACGGAATGGCCAGAGGCAGCACTGTCGTCGACAACCACCTGCAACGCTTCATCTTCACCCGCTGCTATCTGAGGCAGGATGAACGTCAGCACCCCGTGACGCAGACTGCCGTCGGCGTGACTCGCTTTCCAGTCAATCTGTGCCGGCAATAGATGCTTCTTCCGGTCAAGAACCCCAATGAGCGAACCGGCTGGTACTTCGGCCACGTCGAAAGCCTGGCCAACGGTTATCGGCACCGCGTTCTGGGCATCCCTGGAGGTGCTGGATACGTGGATCGTGGTCAATGGCTGCGCGGCCAGCAGAAGTGACGGCAGTGCCGTCAGGAAGAAAGCCAGTACGCAGCCGAGTACCTTTCGCCCGTTCACCTCAGAACCGGAAGTAAACGAAAGGCTGTGTGTCGGCCGCAAGAATAACCAGCAGGTACACAAAGAAGACCATGCCCATGGCCTGTATGATACTCGGTAACGAAAGCATGGAATTGACGATTCGCCGTTCACCCCCACGTGGCAGAAGGTGCAGAGCCATGGCCAGCGCAAGCGTCGCGTAGCCTTGCGGCCCTGCCGCCCCGCCGGTTCCCGGGGAACCGCCAAGCTGGTAGAAAAAATCCAGCGCAGCCCCCAGGTCGGACGCGACAAACAGGACACGTGCCAGGCTGACAAAAACGAAGGTTGCCACGATCCCTGACAACAGCGCGGGCGCCCCCGCAACCACGTCCGGCTGACCAAGCGCCTTTCTTCGGGTCCGCCTCGCACGCTCCAGGCAGACCATGGAGCCGTGCAACAGGCCGTATAGAACGAAATTCCAGCCGGCTCCGTGCCACATGCCGATCGCGACAAAAGTGATCAGCAGATTCACGTAAACGTTGCCGCGACGCGACCCACCCAACGGGAAGTAGAGATACTCCCGGAAGAAACTCGACATCGAAATATGCCAACGCTGCCAGAAGTTCGACACCGTTCGCGCCAGGTAGGGCCGGTCGAAGTTCCTGTCAAGGCGATACCCGAACAGCCGGGCCGCGCCGCGGGCGAGGTCCGTGTATCCGGAAAGGTCCATGTATATCTGGAAGCTGTAGGCGACAACGGCCACTGCCAGAAAGGTCGAACTCCACGACGCGGGCTGACCAAATGCCGGATGAACAAATTGCGCCGCCAGCACATCGGCGATGGCGACTTTCTTGAACAGGCCCCTGGCGAGAAGGTAGATGCCCTCCGCCTCCAGCGGCCCTCGATAGGAAGGTGCCTCGAGCTGAGGCAACAGCCTTCGGGCGCGCGCAATCGGGCCTGCTGTTACGTGGGGGAAGAATGCGAGAAACAGCGCGAAATCACGCAAGCTCCGCGTCGAACGCTCGTGTCCCCGGTATATGTCCAGTGTGTAGGTCAGCGACTGGAACGTATAAAAAGAGATGCCTATCGGCGCAGCGATGTCGAGAATTCTGCCGCCGGTGTCGAAGCCAACGCTGGCCAGCAGTGCCTTAAGGCCTTCCACAAAGAAGCCCGCATACTTGAAATAGCCAAGAAGAGCCAGGCCGAAAACCACTGACGCCGTCACCAGGCGCCGACGAACGGCCTCGCTGCCTGCGCGCTCAATACGGGCTCCAAGCCACCACTGCACGACGGTAGTGAGCACCAGCACCAAAGCCAGTCGAGCGTCCCAGGTGCAATAGAAAACATAACTGGCCAACAGCAGAAAGTTCCTGCGCGCCTCATCACCGGCTATGACGTATCGCCAAAGCAGGTACACGCTGGCCAGGAATAAAATGAAGGCCGCACCTGCCAGGGTCATTGCTGGCTCGATGTCAGTGCGGGATAGTTGCGCAATGCCTGTCGCAGCAATTCAGCGAGGCGCTGTTCCCCTTTAAGGGTGAAGTGGGTTGCATCGGAATACAGCTCAGGGTCTGTTCCAAGCGCCTGAGATGCATCGACCAGTCCCACACCGTGTGTCATTGCGACTTCGCGCAGCACCACGTTGAAGGTGTCAAACGCATCGGCAAACTCTCTTGCAGAGAAACAGGGACGGTGCTCCAGCGCGGCCGCGGAACGCCGCCGCAGTTCCACTTCCGTCATCCCCGAGTCGAAAGACGCGGCGCTTGTAATCAGCACAACCGGGATACCCGCTGTCTTGGCCACCCGTAGACCGGCTTCCAGATCCGAACGCAGCTTCGAGGGTTCAAATGCCGGCACCAGACGCTGGTTGCTGCTGACCCTGCTGCGTCGAATCCAGGATGAATTCTTGACCAGCAGGTCGTAACTCAATAGCCAGGCAGGCCACTCGGGGACGGGCAGTCGAACACGGGACTCGCGGGCACTCTCCCCCCCGGGGGACTGGCATGTGATGTCGTTCATGCCCGGGTACCAGGCGAGCAAGGAGATATTCAGCGGCAGCAGGCGATCGCTGAGCAGCACGACCTGTTCACGCACTTTCAGCCCGCCGATTCCTGCGTTAATGACCGTCACCTTCTCCGGTTCGCGATCGGCACGCAACTCACCCTCGAGAATGGCGGCCGCGGTCGCGTCATTCGAAGCGGCGAACGGGCTCATTATGGTCGAGGCGCCGAGCAAAGCCACTCTCCATTCGTGAGCCGCCGACTGCGTTGGAATGTCCTCCCCCCGCAGACCGAGACGATTCGTCCTGATCGATGTCTGCCTGCCGCCGATCTCGGCGGAAGGCCGCAGCAGGCGGATACCCAGGTCCGCATCGACGACATACATTGACGTCGATGACAACAGCGACCAGACGCTGCGACCCGTACGTACCTGGGAGCGCACCTGCAGGGCAGCCTCGGCCAGGAAAAGCACCAGCGCCGCGAGCAGGATTACCCGGCCAACGGAGCGGGAAGACTTGATGCCGAGGTCGAGACTCAGGTCCACGCGCTGGGTCGTCCAATCGCTCATCCTGCAGGCCTCATCGGTTGCCGTTCATCGGGCCGAAACGCACTCGCGCGCGATCCTGCCCAGGCGTAATCGGCGGGTCAGCCGGTCGTCATGCTGATTCGACCGACCGATTCCACTGTTCGGAAGACAGGTACGGGCGCGTCAGGTCAATCCTGGATGCAATTTCCATGACCTGCCGAATGGACTCGGGCTCCATTTTCTCCTGCCAGCGCCACGCGCTCTCCATCGGATCTTTATAGACGCTGTAGTAGTCGGCCCGGGAGTGCGTCGTGCTCTGCGTGACAAAACCCTGTGTTTGTGCATTCCATTCGAGATCGCAGAACTGGAACACACGCCTCGTCTCGCCGACCGGATCGGCGCAAAGCTTCTCGTAATACAGAATTTGCGAGTTGCCCTGCTCCGCTGTCTCATCGGCAGCCTTCTCATTGAAAATCAGCCAGCGCCATGCAAGGCGTTGCGCAGGCGTCAGCGTGCGAAGGTGATCCACTGACAACGAGTGTCGACGTCCCTGTTCAGTATCGCAGGCCATGCCCAGCAGCTCAAAATCGCTGGCCGCTTCGTTGTGGCCGAATCTCTTCTGTGCCTCGCCCCGCAGAACGGACGCCACGTAACCGCAGGGGTGACGGACAATATGCAGGAATCGTCCTTCGGGGATACTGTGGGCGAGAAGCCCGATGCGCCCTAGCGACTCGATTGACTTCATGACCAGCCGATACGACTGGCCTGAGCCCGGCTGAGGGGGTACAGGGGGCGAGCCGCCGGCCCCCAGGCGCGAAAGGGCCTTGTGGGCCAGCGATGCCGCCGCGTACCGGCGAACCGCCCATGCCGATGCATATTCCTTGTCGAAGAGAGGCCGCTTGCCGCAGACACGATCCGCCTGCATTCCGGGAAGCGATTCGATGAAGCTCCTGACCCGTGCCTTTTCCTTCTCTGTCGGCCGTGGCGCAGCGAATATCGGTGTGTCCTCGAGCCTCTGCCAGGTGTCGGGCTCGTGTCGGTACAAGGTGCGCGGGTGGCTGTCGAGGATCTTGCCAATCCATGTCGTCCCGGACCGGGGCATGCCGATGGCCAGGATGGGTCGGTCAATCTTGCTCATTCCACTTCCCTCGGCGCAACGCAAAACATGCTTGTCATGATCACCCTCACTGCAACCAATGCTGCAGGTCACGGTCGAGAAGCCTTGACAACCGCGCTACGTCATCCCGGAAATAGTTTCTCAGCCGATCGAGATCACTGGATGTTGCGAAACCGGCATCCCGCCGCTCGCCCGTATTCCTGCGCCGGATCCATTCGCCGATACCTGTCCTCTTGATTCCGTCAATAATCCAGCCCATCCCGGATCCAAGCAATATTTTCTGAACTCCAGGATAGATGACCCGGTTGTACCGGGTCTGCAGGGAGGGCGGGCGAAAGGCACTGTCCACGCCGACGAAATCGTACAGCTCGGCGAGGAACTCGATCGGCTTATTCGACAGGTCATCGTAGAACAGTATTTTCACGCGGTCCGCCGAGAAATAAGAATAGACCATCTGCAGATGCCGGAAATAGAGCCCCCTGTCGACCAGCTCCGAGCCGGGGATGCTGACGTCGGAAAACGGGGCATTGCCGAATCGATCCTTGTGCAGGGCATACTGCGACACGGCGCGATCGATCGGGTTGCGAAGCACTGCAAAAAGTCGCGCGTCCGGAATATCCCTGGAGATATTGCGTATGGCCGTTTCGTGATACATGTAGTCCGGCGTGATTTCACCCCTCGCGCTGCATCCGTCAGCACCCTCGAACTGCTGCTGATACCAGTCCAGGCCACGACCATAATTGACGTAAAAGAAGTGCAGTTCCTTCTTGGCCGTCATGAAAACATCCGGGTGCTCGGCCAGGCAGTTATACGCCCAGGTCGTACCTGCCCGCTGCGCTCCGATACCGACGAATGTTGGCAACAAGATGGATCTCCGTAGAGCCCTGGCCGGGCCCCGTCACATCGACGAAGTGTCCCACGCGGGACTCAGGAAGCGCGCGATCAAGGTCACGATTTCGTTCCTTTCAGAATGAACTCCGCGGTCTTCCCGGACACCCAGTCGCGCCACTCTCGCCTTGAAAACGTATGGTCCGCCGCCTCGAGTCGGCTCACTGTGACTCCGCGGCGAGCGAACGCGCGGGCCCACCGGGCATCGCGTTGCTGAATGACCTCAAACTCAGTCGCTACGGTGTCACGACCGCTCAGCAAGATCAGCATGCGACCCTCGAAATCGACAGCGCCACGCAGCATTCGATCCAGGAAGGACCCGCCAGTGCCTGCAGCAGTCCCGGCAACCGCCGGCGATCTGGCCGCCAGCACGTTTTTCAGAAAGTCACGTGCCGACCGCAATACGGTCGTCGGGTTACCGAGCGCCTTGCGCCAGAACGCCCCACTGCGCAGACGGCGCCCGTAGTAATTCTCGATATAGGCCTGAGCAAGACCGGACTCCGTGCGAACCCAGGGATTGAGCAACAGAAGGCTTTCGACGCGCCGATCCGCCGGTGCATACATCAAGGCAGCGGATGCCGCATCACATAGACCCCAAAGGCAGACTTTGCTCAACCCGCGGACGTTGTCGAGCAGGAAATCCACTGCCGCCCCGATGTCTGGCCCTGTCTGGTCAAAAGCGACGCTTCCGCCAAGGCTGTCGCCCATACCGGAGTAGTCAAAGCGCAGCACCGGAATGCCATGCCGCGCCAGATCACGGGCCAGCAGGACGAACTGCCGGTGACTGCCGACACGGTACTGCGGTCCACCCACGATCACGACAACTCCGGTTTCAGACGTGAGGTACTCCGGACTGTGCAGCACACCCACCAGGAGGGCGCCAGGTGGCCCGAAGGTCACGGCTCGCTCGCGCCAGGCAGCACCCTTCATGCGAAGAAATCCATCGTTACGTTGACGAGCGCGGGAACGTCTGCGATTTCCGGTGTCGCCCAGAAAGGCTCGCCCGGAACAGCAAGCGTCTCGACCTTGATTCCACGCGCTGCCGCCGTCGAAACCATCCTCACGCTGGCAGGACTGGGCCGCGCATCGGTATCGGCGACCACATCCATCCACTGGAGACGATCCCAGCCGGCACCGAGCAGGTCCAGCAGGTCAAGTGTCTCCAGCTCGGCGGCCATCGTTCGACTCAGATCGTAGCCGGCAATCTCGAGGTACCCGGCATCCTGAAGTTCTCTGCGCGGGTCACTCGTCTCCTGCCCTGCCTTGCCCACGATCGACGCTGCGGTACGCAGTCGCAGGAACTGGCTGACGACCTGCTTGCCCGAAAGGACCGGTTGCCAAAGAGCCAGTCGCCTCCGGCGCAGCCCCGTGGCCAGCGACTCTGACGGGAAGAGCAGCGCACCGGCACGTATGGCAAGTACGTCGATGTCCCGATATCCCCGGTCAGCCAGCCATCTCATCGCCGTCTGGAGGTCCGCACACCATTGACCGACCGTCGCGTCGCGAAAGTCCCCTGCGCTGTCCCCGGTGCCGTGCAGATCGACAAGAAACGCGTGCCGGCCGCTTACGCTGTAGGCCTGCGCCGCCATCGCCATCATCCGGCGGGATTTGTTCATTTCTTCAGCAAACGGCGGAAGCACCAGCAACGCAGGCTTGTCGCCGGCGTTCGGAGACTCCCCGTGCTGTATACAGAACAAGCGTCCGGCGGTGCCGTCCATAAAGAACGGATTCTGTGCAACGTGGAAAGCGCTCAAGACCGGGAAACTGCTAGGCGACGAGTTTGGATTCCACGAAGTCGGCCAGGCCCCCGAACGTGGCAAACGTATCGGCGGAAACCTCGTCATCGTCGACGGTAATGCCGAAGTGTTCCTCGATTGCGGCAAGCACCTGGACGACAGCCATTGAGTCCAGCTCCGGCAGGTTGCCGAGCAACGCCGTGGATTCGTGCAGGTCAGCGGACCGATCGCCGAGTTGGAGTGTTCGCGAGAGCAGGTCTCGCAGGTCTCGCAGAGTCTCAGGTTTTGCTGTCATCGTATTGATTATATAGGTCAAGTTGTCGCGCGCAATTGCCCACTGCGCAGGGCTGCGAAAGTGCCGAGTACCATGAGCACCGCGTGGCCCATCAGGTCCATCGTGCCGATTCCTCCTTCCTCGGCCGTTTTGCCGGGGGTCGAAGACCCCGCTGAGTTCTGCGTCTTGGCCTGGACGACCTGGACGTGAACCCGGGCAAAAGTTGGCCTGGCTCCGTCATCGCAGATCAACTCGAAAGTTGCATCCTCCAGCAGCACCGGTGTCCGCTCGGACCCGGCACCCGCACGCGGACCGTGCCAGGCATTGCGTGCATTGCAAAAACCGGCCCCGCTCGCTTGCCAGCGGATCGTCGTCGCCTCACCCGCATTGACCGCCCGCGGCTCTGCCGCCAGTGAAATGACCGGGACAGCGGTGCCCGGATCGGCCGCCGTCGCTTCGGCGCTGCCGTGATTGCCGGCACAAATCAGCGAGTAGCGCGCGCCTTGCCCGGTTGCGAGCACCCGCTCCGAGCCGAAAGGCTTTCTCGAGCCAGTCCACGATCCCGCTGCCTCGCAATGATTCGCGCCATACGCGCTCCAGGACAGCATTAGCGTATCGGACGGTTCTGACGCTGACCGGATTGCACTCAATTCGACCACCGGCGGCCCGACTCGATCGTCTGACGCCGCCTTCAGCATGCTGAAGTCAGGTTTGATCAGGTATACGTTCTGGTCCACGCTGTTGACCAGAACGAACGCATCGAGTCGAGGTAAATATTGAAACCGCCCATAGGTGCCTCTTGGAGACTGGGGCCCTGGATCAACCTCGTTATCTTTCGCGGCTGGAACCTTTTCCCAACGCCAGGTTTCGGGATCCAGCGTGTAGAGGTCCGTACCGCCCATCCAGGCAACAAAGCGCCGGGTCGGCGCGTGGTACACGAAGCCCGGCGCAATTGCACGCTCGACGTCGGTATCGCCCTGTGTCAACTCCGTCAGATCGGTCGGCGCACCGCCACGATCCAGATCCCACGACAGCGCCTGCCGGTTTCCCGCCTGGTTGCCGAGCCCGACGGCGACCAGAAGACGCCTCTCCGGATCGATCGCGCCGGTTGCATGAGCGGTCAGACGGGCGCGTTCCCAGCCGCCTCGCCATTTCCCGGTCACAGGATCAAGCCGGAGCATTGCGCCACGTGCCCCGGGTACAAAAAACACGTTGCCGGTCGCCGGATCGACCTGCGCGATCGCCGCAATCATGCTTCCACCCGGGGGGACGGCCGCCCGTTCGCCCGTCACCCAACGGCGCTCAGCCAGATCGAACTCGGAGATCTCACGAGTGAACTCACCACCGCCACGCGGCCAGGGGCCCGAGCCCCCAAAAGACACCAGCCGATCCCACGCCGGAACGTATTCAATGTAGTCGTAGGTATGGCGTGAACGTGGCTGGCCGTCGGGATACACTGCCTCCTTGGAGTCGTCCGCGGGGCTGGGATCACTGAGCCGTAGCCACCGGAACTCATGCAGGTCGAAAGCGTAGACCTCATTGCCCGCGTAGTTCGAATGGCCACCCCCCCAGACCATCAGCCAATCGCGCTTCGTATCGAGCGCAGCCCCGCTCCAGGCATCAACGACCTTGGCCAGATTGCCGCCTGGGGAGACGGCCGGTCCGACATCACGCAGCCTGCTGTCCTTGATCTCGACCCAATACCCGGGCCGCAGCACCGGCGCTGCGGACTGCCCCAGGGCAAGCGGCGATACAAGGACCGCAAGCAGCACGAACAACAGCGCACTGGCCGACCGCCAGCCCGGTATTGCCAAGGAGTACAGTGTTTTCATCTAAGAGTCCCTTCCCGCCTGCGACGGCTAGTGTGTATCCACCCCTGCGTGGATGGGCCGATTATCCGCCCGCTTATGACAACAAACTGCGCACCGGTTCTCAAACTCGCGGGGGCCCGCGGCGGGAAGACGATGCCAGCGCGACGCAGCACACAATGCGGTGCTGGCCGACCCGTCTAGAATTCGGACCTGCCTGGCGTGCATTATTAAACTCGCATTCATGAGGTGTTGATTGGCACATCCGAAGACGCAACCAGAGGTTCCCGCACTGGTCGTCGGGCTCTGCTCGCATGGTCTCGCGATCGTCCGGGCGCTGGCCTTGCAGGGAGTTCCGGTGCACGCGGCTGAGGCTCGACCCGAATTGCCTGGCAATCGGACTGGCCTGGCAAAGGTTCACACGGTTCCCGCAATATCGGGCCGGGGACTGATCGACTCGCTGATCCAATTGCGCACCCGGATTGGAGGTTCATCGCCCCCCATTCTGTTCCTCACCAACGACGGTATGGTGGCCGAAGTCGCAAACGCCTGGCCCGAACTGCAAGGGCTCTACCGCCTCAGCTGGGCAGCCGCGAGGCAAGAAACGGCCGCTCTGCTCGAAAAAACGGAGCACGAACGACACAGCCAGGCGACCCACTGCCGGTACCCGGCCTCGCATACTCTGACCAGCCTTGATGAAACCCGTGCGATAGCTGACTCGTTGTCATTCCCGCTTATTACGAAACCGGCACGACCGCTTTCTTCCTTCAAGACAGCGATCGTTGACTCAGCTGACGGGCTGACGGATTTCGTCTCTCACCACGTAGACGCACTGCCTGTTCTCGTACAGCAATTCATACCCGGCGGTGATGAGTTGATCCATTTCTGTGCCGTGTATCTTCGACGGGGCGAGATTGCCGCCCGATTTGACGGCCGTAAACTGCGCTCCCGACCCATGGGACATACGACGGTCGCGGAGCCGAGTCCGGCCGACGACGTGTATCTGGAAACCCGGCGCTTTTTCGAATCCACCGCAATCAGCGGCCCGGCCTCACTTGAGCTGAAACGCGACCCAGAAGGTGCTCTCTGGGTGATTGAGCCGACGGTCGGACGCACCGATTTCTGGGTCCAGGTTTGCATCTCGAATGGCATGAACCTGCCGTGGATCGAATACTGCGACCAGGCCGGACTGCCATTGCCCGACGTCCCGCTGGTCGACCATTACACCTGGGTCAACACTGAGCGCGACCCGAAGGCCCTGGGCTTCGTCCTGGCCGGCATGGCCCGCAACACGATAGCCCGACGCCGCCTCGTGCTACCGTACCTGGACCTCAGCGACCCACGGCCGGTCTGGCGTGCCACCACCGCCAAGATTCAGCGCAACCTTTCAGCACGCCGCCGACGCATGCGAGACGCCGGGTAACATCGCTGGTTTGCGACTCGCGTCACAGGCAGGTACTGGTTCGGTAACCCGCCGCGCCGCTAGGATAGCAGAAGTGTTTTCAGCGACTCGCCCGTCTCTTTTCCGGGCTCCCGCAGACCGCCGTCCAGGTCGCAGAGCCCGGGTTACGGACCAGCGCCGACCCGCGTGCCGTCAGGCACTTTACTCGAAGGATCCAGCATGCTTCCTCAGCGCGAACGAATACGAAAGCAACTGAAACATTTCCGAAACTGGCTGGCGGGCCCGGCGGAGAAGACCACGGCCGTTTTCGTCTTCGGCGACCAGCGCTCGGGAACGAACATGCTGAAGGAGTGTTTTACCCGCACACGCAGCACCGACGTCTACAACGAGAGTGACGAGGACGCATTTGATGATTTCATGCTGAGACCGCTGGAGACGCTCGAGGGATTGATCAATTCTTCGCATGCGAGTCATGTGATATTCAAGTCGCTGGCCGACAGTGCGCGAGCGCGCGAACTGTTGAATCATTTCACGGATTCACGGGGCATCTGGATCTACCGGAACTACAAGGATGTCGTCAATTCGGCGGTGCGAACGTCGCACTGGCGCAGCCCGCTGGAAAATCTCCGCATGACCCTCGAAGAACCGGAACGTGCCCGTTGGCGCCGCATGAACCTGTCCGATTCGCAACTTGCCCTGCTGCGCGAACACTACGATCGTGGCCTGAGCGATAATTCAGCGCGTGCTCTTTTCTGGTACATACGTAACGATCTGCTCTTCTCGCAGAATCTGGCCCAGGATCCGCGTATTACGCTGATCAGTTACGAAAGCCTGATCGCCAATCCGGATGAAGAACTGCATCGAGCATGGGCGCATGTCGGCCTGACGCTCGAGCCTGAATATCATGCCCATTTTTCTCCGAGGTCCATCGGGCGTCACCCGGAACCCGAGGTCGATGAGCAAATAGCTCAGCTGGCGCAGTCAATGATGGATCGGCTGGAGGCTGCTCGCCTTGGCTCAACCGACTCAAGAATGCCCGGCGCGGCACAGCCCCCGACTCAATACGGCTGTGGAGCCGCCGCACGAAGCGCCGTTGCAACGCGCGAGGCGTCGTCGGTCTTTAGAGATTGAGGCCCATCTTCGCCAGCCGATCGCGTAGCGCCGGCAGCTGGTAGCCCAGCGCGTAGGCCTCGCGCGCATACTCCAGCGCCGCCTCGCGGTTGCCGAGATCGAGGCTCACCATGCCGAGAAAATACTTGACCTCTGCAGACTGACCCTGCGTCACCTCGTCTGCCTGAGTCAGTATCGCCAGGGCTTCCCGGTCATCGCCTTGATCCCGATAGAACTGGTACAGGCCAAGGTAGCCAGCTGCATGCTCGGGGCCTTCCTGTATCGCGCGCTTGAAATAGGCCTCAGCCTGGGTTCTATCGCCACTTTCCTTGTAAACCAGCGCCATGCGCGCCAGTGTTTCCGCATGAAACGGGTTTCCGTTGGGCGTGTTTCTCAGCATGTAGCTGTAATTGGTCAACGAAGTCTGCAGGTCGTTGGCCCGACGGCTGGGATTGCTCTCGGCTTTTGCCCGATCCAGCAATGCCATGCCGGCGCAGAAATGATGCAGACCGTACCAGGCGTCCTGCCCCACCGCGTTATACCAGCGCTCAATCTCCGCCGGGCTTATCTGCCGGTCGTAGCCGAGCGTCTTGCCAATCCGGACGGTTGCATACCGTGCTTTGCAATAGGCTGGCCATGACGCCCATTCAGCCTCAGTCGCCTGAAACTGGAATGCCAGTGCGGCATCGCTGGCAAGCAGCGCGAGTGAACAGATGGCGATGCGTCGTAGTCTATTTCTCACCGGTTGGCCTCGCAGTCTTGCAGTCTTGCAGTCATTCTTGCCTCGGGTTCCGGTCAGCCCAGGACAGCATTGCCGGGCTGGTTCGCGGAACGTATTTCATCAAGATAGGATTTTACAGGGAAATCAATCGTCGATGGCGCCACGTGTCTCAACATGGCCCGCGGCTCCGCTTATGTTCAAACCGTAGCATGACCTGTCGCACACTGCAGTCATGGCGCATCGGCTACCATTAGCGCCCGGCACAGACTGCGGAAAGACTCCTGACGATGCGTTCCTCTGAAACCAGCTTAGAACCCGCGCTCCTGGCGCTGTTGACATTTGACGATAGCGTACCGAATGCTCGCGGCACCCGGCCGCAGGACGCGATTATCGGCCCCGGCTTCTTCCTGCAAGGCTCGGCCCATGCGGTCAGCGCGGACGGCCAGGTTGCAGCCGTGCTGTGCGGTACGGCTGATGCAGCCCATCCGGGCCCGGGAGGGTCACGGCTATCCGGTGCCGAAGCGATTCTCGCCGCTTTTCTCGCAAACGAGGATCCGCAGCGCATCGCGGGGGGGCTGACCGGCAACCAGGCATGCGTGGTCGTCGACAGCAATCGCAGACGGCTGCTCGCGGTCGGTGACCGGATGGGAATTCGACGGCTCTACTATTCCCGGACAAGAAACGAGTTTCGAGTCGCAACCGACTTATCGTGGATTGCCGAGGGGACCGGGTCCACCGAAATCTCCCGTCAGGCGATTTATGACTACGTCTACTTTCACGTCATTCCCGCGCCGAAAAGCGCGCTCAAGGGAATAGACGCATTACCGATTGGCAGTTCCCTGAGCTGTGATCACGAGCAACTGGACATCCGGCGTCATCGTCAGGAGAAGCCGCGCTCACGAACCAGCGATCTCCAATCCGCGGTCAGCGAGGCTGGCCGGCTGCTGAAAGATGCGGTCGCAAAAGCCCTGCCCGAGGGCGACAGACAGACGGCCTGCTTTCTTAGCGGCGGCCTGGACAGCTCAAGCGTTGCGGGATTCGCCGCACAAATCCTCGGCGGTGAAAACGTCCACGCGTTCTCGATAGGCTTCGGCGAAAAGGCCTATGACGAATCCGAGTTCGCCGAAGCGGCCGCAAAGACATTCGGCCTGAATTGGCATCGTCACGAACTAACGCCGTCGGAGGTCGTCAACTCCATTGAAGATATCGCCGGCGCGATGCCGGAACCCTTCGGCAACTCATCCGCCGTCGCTGTTTATCACTGCGCCCTTCAGGCGCGCAAAGCGGGGTTCGATTTCATGCTCGCCGGCGATGGTGGCGATGAAATCTTCGGCGGTAACGCCCGTTACGCGAAGCAGTTTGTCTTCGAACGGTACTCACGCATCCCTGCATTTCTCCGAACGGGACTGCTCGAACCCGGTGTTCGTGCTGCCTTGAGCGGCACGGGCCTCAGCCTGCTGCGCAAAGCACAGAGCTACATCGAGCAGGCCAAGGTTCCCTTGCCGGACCGACTGCAAAGCTACAATTATCTGCATCGGAACCAGCTGAGTGATGTTTTTTCCGCGGCATTTCTGCAGGACATCAATCCGGATGAGCCGCTGGAGATGCTCCGCGAAGAATACCGTTCGTGCAGCTCCGATGAGCCGCTGGACCGGATGCTGCAGCTCGACTGGCGCTTCACCCTGCATGACAATGACCTGGTCAAGGTGAACTCCATGTGCCGCCTCGCCGGGACCGACGTGGCGTATCCGATGCTTGATCGGCAACTTGTCGACTTTGCCTGCCAACTCCCCACTGACTGGAAGATCCGCCGCGGCGATCTGCGATGGTTCTACCGAACGGCGATGCGAGGATTTTTACCGGACTTGATAATTGACAAGGAAAAGCACGGATTTGGACTGCCCTTCGGTGTCTGGACACGCACTCATGATGACCTTCGGGGGATCGCCGAGAGCAGCGTTGCAGCCTTGTCAAAGCGTGGCATTTTCCAGGATGAATTCCTCAAGGACACGCTGCAGAAGCACAGGGATGTGCATGCCGGTTACTACGGCGAGCTCATCTGGATTCTGATGATCCTGGAAATCTGGCTGCAGAAGCACGCACCGGATGTCGGCGTCTGATCCCGCCAGGGTCCCCGACAGCAAATGACCCTCGGGCAGAAATGAACACGGCCCTGCGCTAGGCCGCATTCCGATATTCGAGCAGCATGCGCGCCAGGAACCGATGTGGACTGCGGTCCCACGGCGTGAATCGCGGCAGTTCCCACTCCCTGGACGCCTTCGAGACCACGCCGCGGATGGTGGAGAAAGCGGCCTTGAAACCTGCTTCCTGCACGCTTTTCGCGTGCTCCGGTCCGTAATCAACGCCGGGCTTGCCGTTCGGATATGCAAACAGGTTGACCGGTTGCCCGACCAGCGCTTCCAACTGCTTCTTACCACGCTCAATTTCACGGCTGGCCGCTTCAGCCGGCAGCTTCTTGAGAATCGGATGCGTGACCGTGTGGCCGCCGACCGTCATGCCTTCTGCGACGAGCCCGCGCACCTGCCGATCAAGCATCATCAGGTCGTCAGGCAGCCGATCGTGGCACAGGCTGGCAAGTTCGTCCGCAACGGCCTGTCGTGCCGCCGGTTCAAGATGTTTGACACTGACGATTATCTGCTCACAAAGTCGCCGACGCTCCCCGGCAGCCTCTGTGATCGAGGTCTGCAGACCGGTCGTCTCCAGCCGCAGTGGGCCGGCCGGCAAGCGCCTTACGGCTTCGATAATCGTATCGTTCCACATGCGTCCGCCGTTCAGGTATCCGGTCGCGATGAAGAACGTGGCCGGCACCCGGCATTCCCTGAGTATCGGCAAGGCGACCGCGAAGTTGTCCGCATAGCCATCATCGAAGGTCACTGCGACCGCACGCGGCGGCAATTCGTCACGTCGCCACCGGTCAATGGCATCTTCGAGCGGCAATGGGTGCATGTGGCGCCGGACAACTTCCATCTGCCATCTGAAGACGTCGGCCGTTATCTCGCGGGGAAACAGGGTATCCGTGACTGCATGGACCCGGTGATATATCAGTACGAGCAATCGCCCCCGTCCGAAGGGCAGGAATCTTCCTCCGAATCCAACCGCCTCCTGAAGGAGGGACACTAGCGGACCCCCTGGCCCTGACCGGCCGCACCGGCCAGTGGCCTTTGCGAATGCCTCTGCGGACGCGGCACCGCAGGCAGAGCGGTGTCTGCCAGTAGATATCGTCGGACGTATTCGCCGGTTGCCAAAATCAATGCGGCGATCGCATAGGGCAGATCGAAGTATGCAAGCCCGAGGAACAGCCCGCCAACGACGTAACCAATCAGCGAAACCTGGCACATGCGCACCAGCTGACCGGCCCATTGCAGTTCGGGTATTCCCTTGGTGCGGCGCTCAACCCGCCAACCGTTGATGATGATCGCCAGGCCCATGAGCAGGTAGAGCGCGAGACCAGCGTAACCCTGTTCACCGAGAATCTCGAAAAATATGCTGTGCGCATCGCGGAAGAATTCCGGGTCCGGCGCATATCGAAGAAAGAGATCGGGATTGAACGCGCCAAAGCCGCCACCCATCAAGGGGTGATCGCTGGCCAGGTTGTGTGCGAACCACCAGGCGTTGATGCGACCCTGCTCCGAGCGATCCAGTTCGCCGCCAATCGTGCCCATGCGATCGAACCACTTGTCCGGCATCAGGGCCAGCCCGACCGCAAGGGCGACAAGGCCAGCCAGGCCCGTCACGATCTTGCCTTTCGACCGCATCCAGAGAAAGGCGAGCATTGCAGTTGTTGCTAGAATCGCTCCCCGGGAGTAGCTGCCGATCACTGACAACAGGCACAGGGCGAATACGCCGGTCAGCGCCAGGCGCACCCATCCGCGCGTTGCGATGCCGCGCAGATACCAGAGCAGGGGCAAGGTTACGACGATCGCAAACGCGATCTCGGTGTTCCCACCGATGAAACTGTTTCGCGGACCGAGCACCATGTGCTGACCGCCCGTCGCGAGCGTAAACAGCCCGCCTTTAACCCCGTAGAAGCAAATCGACGCAGCAATCACGATCACAGCCAGGTCGATTCGTTCCCGGTTCACGAGCAGGGCCAGCATCACGTAGACCATCACCTGGATCTTGATGAAGCGCTGCCACTCCACCCACGCCTCCGCCGGGTAGATGGCGAATATCGACGTCAGGGTTACCCATGCCGTAAATGTCAGCCACAGCACGGTTGCGGTGTTGATCGGGATCCGTTTGGGCTCCTTCGACACGAGCCAGCCGGCAATAGTGGCGATAGCCGCGACCTGCACAAATGGAAACGAGTAAGCAAAACCCCAGGTCAGCCGATGGGGGTTCATGAAGCCGATCCACATCCAGAACAACAGCCCGATGTAGGGCCGGTAAACCATTACCGGCACCGAGCCCAGCACGAACAGTGTCAGAACCAGATCCCGCATGACTCAACCCGCCCTCTTCGCTCGGAGGCTCTCGGCGATATCCTGCACACGCTCAGCATTCCGCCGCCAGGTCAAACCGCGTGCCGCAATCGTGTCGCGAGCGCCTCGCGCGAGCTTCTGACGCAGTTCCGCATCCTCGCACACTCGCGTCAGACATTCGATGAACGAATCGCCATCACCGTTGCGGAATAGCGCAGCGTTACAGCCATCGTCAAGCACCTCCCGGATATTCGGCGAATCCGGTGCAATGATGGGCAGGCCGAGCGCAAGGTACTCAAACAACTTCAGCGGCGATGCGTAATCCACGACGGCAGGCTGCAGAGCCACGTCAAAGGCAGCCAGCGCCCGCGGAACTTCATCACGGGGCATGACGCCGGTAATGGTCACATGGTCTGCGATACCGAGATCCCGCGCACGCTCCTCCAGGCCGGCACGGGCCGGCCCGTCGCCGATAAACAGCGCGTGAAGGCTGTCGCGCTGACGGGCCTGCGCCATGTACTCGAGCACGCGATGCAGACCGTGCCAGTCACGCATGAACCCTACGAATCCCAGAACGGTACGGCCTTCCAGGCCAAACTGTCGCTTGGAATCCTCCGGCGAAGGCAGTCCCGAGAATGCCTCCGTGTTGATGCCATTGGGAATGACCCGAACCCGATCCGGCGACACACCGGCTGAGATTACCCGATCCGCGAGTACCTGTGTCACCGGAAGAACGACATCCGCACCCTGCCAGGCATAGCACTCGCTCCAGCGTGCAAGACGCGGCAAGGCGATCCCATCGAACCGGCTGCGCTCCTCGAACAGCGGAGCGTTCACTTCAAGCAACAGCGGGAGATTAAAGCGTCGCTTCGCCCAGATTCCCGACGGGAAGTAGAGGTTATATCGCTCGTAGATAACGTCCGGCTTGAAGCGTCGTATGGCCGACGCCAGACCGCGATAGTCTGCAAGCGCGTAGGCCAGTTCAAGCGCCTCGTAGCCGGCACCGGGCATCCACTTCTTCAGAAGCGCTACCGCTCCGGCATCCGCACCGAACTGCTCGGTCTCGACGTGCCTGGGCCCGACCAGTTCAACCTCGTGCCCGAGTTCTGTCAGCGCACTGACCATCTCCTCGAGATGAACGTACTGGCCATCCTTGGATCGGATCCGGTGGTGGTAGAGGATTTTCATGCCGCCCGCCCCGCCAGCCGCTCGAAGATCTGCAGCTGCCCCTGGGTCGTCGGCGCCCAGTCGAACTGCTCTGCATAAGCACGGGTACGCTCGCGACTCGGCCGCCGCCGCTGCAGTTCGGCCAGCGCGGTCAAAAGCCCCGCAGGTGTGCGTTCCGCCATCAAAACGCCGGCGTCTTCTGTGGCGACCACCTCCGGTGTTCCCCAGACCGAGGACGCAATAACCGGCGTACCGCAGGCCATCGACTCGAGCAGTACATTGGCCCACCCTTCCCGGCTGGACGCGAGCACCAGCACATCGGCCGCACTGTAATATGATGGGAGCTCTGCCTGCGGAACGCTGCCAAGGAAGCGCACGCGATCCGCGACACCCAGGCTTTCGGCGAGTCGTTGCAGTTCCCCGCGCAACGGTCCATCGCCGGCCACCAGCAATGACCACCCCGGCAGGTCAACCAACGCGCGTATCGGGATATCGTGGCCCTTGCGCTCGATCAGCAGGCCAACGCTCAACATCCAACGAGTTTCCTGCAGACCAAGAAGCCGGCGTGCCTCTGCCGGGTCGATCGGACGAAAGTGATCGAGATCGACCCCATTGCGCAGTACGTGAATCTGCTCCGCCTCCATGCCCAGCTCGACCATTTCCTTTTTGAGTGCCTCGCAAACCGCAATGCTTGCCGCTGACTGTCTGGACGCCCAGCGAATCAGGCGGCGCGGGAACGGATACTCCGGTATCAGATTGATGTCCGTACCCCGGGCGGTAATCGTGACGGGCTTCTTAGACCAGCGGCCGAGCAAAGCCGCCGCCACGCCATCCGGGTAGTAGTAGTGGGCATCGATAACATCAAAATCATAACCGCCGGCAATCAGGTCCCGTACGGCCGGCCAGGCTGCCAGGGCGAGAAGCAATGGAGCGAGATTCATGCCGATTTTTGGAATCACCGGATAGCGCGGATGCATGACGTCGACGCCGTTACGCTGTTCGCTTGCGGGCACCCTGGCGAAATCTGCGTATTTTCCGAAACGTTGGGACCCCGACGGAAACCACGGGACCGGCGCAATCACCCGCGCCTCGCACGCACCGGTCGCGAGCAGTTTCAGCAAGCGTCGTTCCACGAACGGCCCGTGGATGGGTTGCGCCGCGTTCGGATAAAGCGTGGAAAAAAGCAGCAGCTTGAGCACGATCGTCTCTGCTTATCCGAGCAGGCGGGAACGCGACGCATCAAACATCAAAAGCGCCCAGAGCACCGCGCTGTGGTCCCGCGCACCGGTCTCGTGTTCGGTTACAACGCGGCGAATGGCCTCCGAATCGAAGATTCCGCCCTGGTCAGCTCTTGCCCCAAGCAGTCGCTCGCGTACGCGCTCTTTAAGAGGTCCTCTGAGCCAGGCGGCCAGCGGCACGGCAAAGCCCATCTTCGAACGATAGAGGATTTCTTTAGACAGCATCGGCTCGAGACTCTTCTTGAAAATGTACTTTCCCTCCGCGCCTTTGAGCTTCAATTCCGGGGGCAGCCTCGAAATCCAGTCGATGTATGTGTAATCGAGGATCGGTGCCCGCACCTCAAGTGAATGCGCCATCGAGGCACGATCCACCTTGACGAGAATGTCCCCCGGCAGGTACGTCTTGAAATCAATGTACTGCACCAGCGACAAGGGATCCCGGGTCGGCGATTTCGCTGCGTGTCCGCGAAATACCTCTACGGCCCGGTAGCCATCCAGGCTGCGCAGGAAATCCTCCGAATACAGCGGAAGCCTCACGCGATCAGGGGTCACTGAAACGCCGTGAAAGTAGCCGTCCACCGCGTCCCGGGCAATCGCTTCGAGTGTCGCCTTCGCCCTGAATATCTTTGGTGCCCGATCGAGCTTGGGATACCACTTGCCCAGAAAGCCGAAGACCGGCCGTCGCAACCCATCCGGCAGGCGGCTTCGCACACGCTCCTCGGTCATGAACCACTTGTAACGCCGGTAGCCGGCAAAGGCTTCGTCACCGCCGTCACCGGACAGCGCAACCGTCACTCGCGTACGCGCCAGTTCGCAGACACGATACGTCGGGATCGCCGAGCTGTCGGCAAACGGCTCGTCGTAGACGTCCGCAAGACGGTCCAGCAGGCCGAAGTCGTCAGTATCGACCTGACGCACGAAGTGATCCGTCGCGAATTGCGTCGCGATCTGCTCGGCATAGGCCGACTCGTCGTACTCCTTGACGCCGAACGAAATTGAGCAGGTCTTGACTGGCTCACTGGACAGCCCGGCCATCATCGCTACGACCGCACTTGAGTCCACGCCACCGGAGAGAAATGCGCCCAGTGGCACCTCTGACATCAGGCGGATGCGGGTGGCTTCGCGCAGACGCTCGGCCACCTCGACGGCCAGGTCAGACTCGGAGCGCCCGGACAGTGTCTGGAAGCTGAGATCCCAGAAGGCGCGCTGCTCCGCGCTGCGCTGCCCTCGCTGCCAGAGCAAGCTGTGACCTGGCGCGAGCTTTTTCACTGCCTCCAGTATCGAACGCGGATCCGGCACGTAGCCAAGCGCCAGGTATTCTTCCACCGCCTTGTGGTCCAGCCGTCGAGGCAGCGAGCGATCTTCCAGCAGTGACTTCAGTTCGGATGAAAACAGTAACCTTCCGTCGGGCAATACGGTGTAGTAAAGCGGCTTCTTGCCCAGACGGTCGCGGGCCATGAAAAGCTGCTGCCGGTTTCGATCCCAGATAACGAATGCAAACATGCCGTTGAATCGCTGAACGCAATCAACGCCCCACTCTTCCCAGGCATGTACGATGACTTCGGTGTCCGAGTGTGTATGAAAGCGATGACCCCTGGCCGCCAGTTCTTTCGCAAGCTCCGGGAAGTTGTAGATTTCACCGTTGAAGACAACGACAACGCTGCGGTCCTCGTTGAACAGCGGCTGCTGTCCCGACGACAGGTCAATGATTGACAGGCGACGATGCCCCAGTGCAACGCCGGGCTCAAAATGTTCGCCGCCTTCATCAGGCCCGCGATGATGCTGCACCTGGTTCATGCGGCGCAGCAGCTCGCGATCGAGTTCGCGCTTACCCTGCGTATCAAAGATTCCAACGATGCCGCACATATTTAATCCGTCGTTCGAGTCTGCCCGGGATCTTTCCGAACCCCGTGCGAGTGGCCTGGCAGCACCAGGGCGTTCCTGCAATCAGTCAATTCGTCATAGAGGTTGGCATAGGACTGCACCATCGCGGTCATACTGAAATGTTCGACGACCCGGGCACGACCCTTCAGGCCATGCGAAGATCTCAAGGACGAATCGTCCAGGTAGCCCAGTATTGCCTCCTCCAGTTCATCGGGCGCATCCGAGCGGTACAGGCGGCCGGTCACACCGTCCTCGACCAGTTCCGGATTACCGCCCACGCGACCGGCGACGACCGGCAATGCGGAGGCCATTGCCTCGAGAATCGTGTTCGAGATCCCTTCGTTGACCGAAGGCAGGACAAACACGTCCATCACGCGGATCAGGGCCGCGACGTCCTCGCGCGCGCCGGGCATCCAGATCAGTTCGGAAAGGCCCGAATTACGTACCCAATCCTCCAACTCAGCCCGGAGCGGACCATTGCCGGCAATTATCAACCTAAGCTGTGCCCGGAGTTCGGGACGGTGTTCAAGAATTCGGTGGAAGCCCTGCAGCAGTGCCAGCTGATTTTTCACCGGGTCGAGTCGACCCACCGTACCGATGACCAGCCTCGCTTCTCCGGCCCAGGGGAAATCAGCGGGTAAGTCGCCCTGAGGACTGAACCGGACCGTGTCGACACCATTGTAGATCTGCCGGACGGCTACTGAGGGTGCCCCGACATCCCGCTGCAGCCAGCTGGCAATGTCACGCGACATCGCGACGTAACGGTGAATTGCCGGACGGCAGGCCCGGCGTATGGCCAGGTTGTGGCGGTTCAGGCCGCGCGGATCATCGGCCGTCCAGCCGTGCTCACCATGCACCCGGTGTGCGACGCCTGATGCGAGTGCCACCCACTGCATATCGATGGTTCCGACATTGCGTGTATGCACGATGTCCGGGCGCAGGCGACGCAGCAGGCGCCACAGGCGGCCGTACGAGGGCAAATCCTTACCGGGCCGCTTGTCGATCGAAATAATCGGCACCTGGGCCCGGTCGATGCGCTCCGCGAAGGCTTCTCCATAGCCCGTCAGGGCAATCACGGCGTGATGAAATCGCTCGCGGGGCATGCGGTTGATCAGGTTAGCGAGTCCGTTTTCCAGGCCACCGTAGTCAAAACGGTGCACGATGTGCGCAATCAGCACCGGGTTATCGTTGCGATCTGCCACGACCTCAGGATCCCGCGTCAGCCGGAAGAACCTGACCCTCGTGATCGCGCAGAAAATCCATGAGCAGGCCTCTGGACTGCTCGGTGATCGGCGCCGTGGACACGACGATAACTTTCTGTACGCCGGCCCCCTTTGTGAACAAGGACCATGCTTCCCAGAGTTTTGCTTCCTGTGACGTCGCGGCCAGCGCCCCGTTCACGTCATACCAGTACCAGACCAGCCGGTCCCTGCTGCCCTTCACCGTCGTTTCGCGAACCTCCAGTTCACCAAAGCCATCCACATTCAATGTGATGACTTTCTCCGGGTAGAGTCGTTCGTCCGAGTCCGGTTGTATGCGGTTGCGGAACGTGACCATCTCATTCTTCTCATCCGCCGGAATCGGGTATGCCCGGAGCAGGACGTCCACGCGCCCCGCCGAATTCTCGAAACTTGCTTCGACGGGCTCAGCGCCACCGACGAAACTCGGTCGCCAGGAGATGGATCTCACCGGAAGCGGACGCCAGCCGGGCGCCGCTTCAAGCGCTGGGATCACGCGAACCAGCTCGGCTGCCGATGGCCCATCAGCCCCCAGTGAATTTCCCGCCTTTGCGGGAACACCCAGAGCAATCAGTCCGGCGAACACGACCAGCACCCCCTGGAGTACTGTCCCGCTGGCGCCTGCCCGCTCGGACGCAGGAACGGCACCGGGCGGGTCAGCCGTGTCATCCCGGTACCTTGCGCCGATCTTGAAGAATGCGAACAGGACAATGACAAACAGTATCTGTCCGAGCCTGACGTGCCAGCCGTCATGATCAAAGCGCATGTCCGTGACATGACCGATCAGGATCAACAGGTAGGCGCGGAAGCCGTTCATCAGGATTGCCAGGACAATGCCGACCAGCACGAAAGTCAGACGCTTTCGCCAGCCGGAGTACATCAGGTACGCGTAGAACGAGCTCAGGGCGACCATAGCGGTCAGGAACTTTATCCCGCTGCAGGCCCGCGCAACCTCGTAAGTCCCTTCTGGAATATAGAGCAGCATTTCATCCCGATAGACCGGGATACCTGAAACATGCAGGAAGAACAGGGAAAGATCGGCTGTCGCCTCCATCAGCGGCGGAACGAGACCCTTGCCGAACGGTACCGCGAACCAGAGAAACGCGACCGGAAAAAGAAAGCGTCGCACGAAGGCGGGCCCGAGGGTAGCCATCAGAATCGCCTGCAGCATCGTCACGATGGCGATCTGCTCGATGAGCCGGACCTGCACCAAATGACCAAACAACCAGCCAGCAGCCAGGATGGCCATCAACAAAACGCCCATCCAGGACCAGCGCAACTCGGTTCGACTCAGTTCCCGGCGTCCGTGGTAGACGAGAAATGCAGATATAGGCAGTACGAGCAAACCGTGGCTGAATGTCGTATCGGTCCACCAGGTACCGAACATCTCGCTCCAGGAGACACGGTAAAACCAGACCGACAGCGTCGCGAGCAGTGCCAACGCGATCCAGTGTGCCCCGCGACCGGAGTCAGCCAGCTCTCTCACGTCATGCCGCCCGTATTCATACCGCAGCAGCCTTTACAGCCATTTCGTTGGTTGCGATCAGGCCGGTTATCGTGGCGACGGTCGTCTGCCAGCTGTAGTTGGCTTCGACGGTCTGCCTCGCTTCCGGTGCGTCCCATGCGGCACGGACGGGGTCGAGTAACGCGATCAGTCGATCCGCCATCTCCGTCGCGTCGTCTGTGACCTGCAGTACAGCGCGCATGGGTCCGCTGAGGCCCTGCGCGACTGCGGTCGTGGTAACCACTTTCTTCTGCATGGCCAGGGCCTCGAGCACTTTGTTCTGCAGGCCGCGGGCAATGCGCAACGGCGCGACGGCGACGGCCGCGTATTTCAGATAGGGCCGCACATCCGGGACGCGTCCGGTCACGGTCACGCACGAGTCAGCGGCCAGCGCCCTTACCTCCGCAACGGGGTTGGAACCGACGATATAAAAACGCGCCGCAGGCAGTGTCGCGCGCACTCTCGGCAACACCTCCGCGACAAACCAGGTCACGCCCTCGACATTGGCGTGGTAATCCATGGCCCCGGTGAAGACGATCGGCAGCTCGCCGCCCCCGTATGGATCGGGAAAATCGACACTCGGATCGAAATAGTCAGTATCGACCCCGTTCGAGACGACGCGAACCCGGCTGGCCGAAGCTGGCGCGATGCGGCGCAGAAGCTCCGCTTCCGATTCGGCGATGACCAGCGTGGAGTCAAACGAACCGGTATAGACACGCTCGAGCGATTCGAGCAGCCGCGCCTCACGGGCGTAAATCCTGGACGCTGGCCAGCCATGAGAGGATGCGTACTGGCGCCACTTGTCGGAGTCCACGTCACAGAGATCCACAACGCGCCTTCCCCGTTCGCCCAGGTCGACGGCCTCTGCGTACTGGGCCATGGAGGAGGAGAAAACGAACACGCCGCTCAAGCGACGACGTGCCGCGAGATCCTTAACCCAGCTCGCCAGCTGCGCGTCCTGGTAGTAAGGCAAGGTCAGTGGCTGGCCCTGCAACAAGCCTCGGGCACTGCGCAATCGCGCCACCTTCGGGTTCAACGGCCTGACGCATACCTCGCCACACACTTCGGTGACCGCGGGAACGTGCTGCCAGTCATCCGGGTCGTCAACGAAAGTCCCAAGATGGACGGTGAACTGCCCGGCGAGACCCTTCAGCAGGTGCCAGGAACGGATTTTGTCCCCTTTGTTCGGTGGATAAGGAATCCGGTGTGCAAGGAAAAGAATCTCGCTCATCCGAGATATTTCGCCAGCGGCGGGCCGATCAAATGTGTAATACCCAGCGGCAGGCGCCGCCAGGCCCGGATCATGCGCTGGTACCTGGGGTTGGTCGGATTGAGGTTCGGCATTGCCGCTGCCTTCACCAGGTAGTACTCGTAGTAAAGCGGTTCCGGCTCGAAACCCCAGTACTTCTTGAAGTCAAATGAGCCGGTGCCGCGCTTGCTTCGGCCGTAATCAAAGATGCGGCAACCTCGTTCACGGGCTCGCTCCATGATCTTCCAGTACATGTAATCATTGCCCCCGACCGACCGGGCGGCAAGCGTACCGCCGCCGTAGTAAGGCAGCACCTCGTCGCGAAAGTAAAAGCTCAGACAACTGGCAACAGGCGACCCGCGATGGCTCACGGTCAGGACTTCACAGTCCTCGCCGAACGTGTCGCGCAGGATATCGAGGTAGCGCCGGGAAAAAACGGGTGTTCCGAGGTTCCGAAGACTCTCCGAATACATCGCATAATGGCGGCCCATATCCTCGTCCATCTCGACGTCCAGACCTGCCTTGATGCCTTTGCGAACCACAGCGCGCTGCTTGCGCGGGATCGCTGCAAGATTCTCTTCCGTATCCGACGTGAATTCCTTTCGAAACGTGACGTACAGATCCTTGCCTGGCCACTCCGGGTGCTGGCGATGCCGGTTGCGCATTTCCAGATGATCGACACCCAGTCTCTGGGCGAGTTCACAAGCCGCGGAGGTCAGCGCAGCGTGTGAAACAGCGTCCGCCGCAACAATACCTCCGTATACACAGAACGGTGTCGACACAAGGGCATGCCCGAAAAGCAGGCTCTTGACTTCAGCGAGCGGCAGTACGCCACTGATCATGCCGCCGCGCTCGGCCAGCAGATAGTGGGTCCGGTGCCCAAAAGCCCTGTGAAGGACATCCTGCCACTCGGCCAGATGGAAGAACGTGCCTTCGGGATGTTCCAGCACGAATGCATTCCAGGCCCCCCGATCACGCTCCGCAAAGCCGCGAACGCCCACCGGTCCCTGCGGCGCTTCGGTGGCCGCTGCCTGCGCCTGACCGACGCCCTCGCCGGGCCCCTCCGGGCTCATGAGTGATTCCGTCGAACTCGAAACGGCTGGCTCATCGAACATCGAAAACCTCATCCATTCGTCCCCACTCGAAGTCACTTAGCAACCGTCCCAACCGGGCTTCCGTACTCTTCAGGTTCAGGTAGTGACGAAACTGAGACCTGAGCGGTGCACCTTCTACACGCGGCTGATCCGGGTCGACCTCCCAGGGATGGAAATAGAAAATGCCAGGCTGGCGATCACGCTGGTTGACTCGTTGCAAACCCCAACGGAAAAGTCCGTACGGTAATAGCCGGAAATATCCGCCACCACCCGCCGGAAGATTGCGGCCACCCACCTCGATCGTCGTGACCGGCAATTCGAGGATCGCCCCGGGCCGGATCCGAAACGCGAAACGCGGCGCCTCCGGCATGCCATAGAGGTCGTGCCGGATCGGGTAGATGCTGGAACTGTAGAGATAGCCGGCCTCCTGGAGCACATCCAGTGCCCACAGATTGCTCGCTCCGATGGAATAACTCGGAGCGCGATAACCGCGTACAGCCACGCCGCCGAGGTCCTCGAGAATATGTCGGGTCTTCAGCACGTCGGCATGAAACGTCTCGCGATCCATCTTGATCGCGCGCGTGTGATCGTAGCCATGACTGGCCAGTTCGTGCCCTTCGCTTACGATCCGCCTGATGAGTTGCGGGTTGCGTTCCGCGACCCAGCCAAGCGTGAAAAAGGTCGCGCGGACACCGCGTCCTGCGAAGACATCCAGCACCTGGTTGGTGTTTCTGGCAACCCGTGATGGATGTATCTCCCAGGCATCGCGCTCGATCTGCTGCTCGAACGCCGCGACCTGGAAGTGCTCCTCGACGTCAACCGTCAGGGCGTTTCTGGGTGTCCTGGTCTCGTAGCGGTCGTGCTCGCGGAGCAGACTGGAAAGTTCCGGATTCAATCGATTGCCTCACGTGATCAGAACGTATAGTTGAAACGCAAGGCCAGCCAAGTGCCGTCGTACTCGAGGTCACCACGCCTTTGCAGGTAGCCCGCCTCGAGGGCAGTGGTCAGGTTCTGATAGTACTCCCAGGTCACTCTGCCCTTGATGGTCCAGTCTTTACTGTTAACGATCACGTCGCGCGCCAGCGGCGGGTCGATCGGGTCGACCGGAGGATCAATGGGGTCGGTTAAGTCGCTGTATAAACCACGCTCGGCATCGACGTAGCGCGTGTCGAACTCCGCGTACAGGTCGGAGCCCAGCACCCGCAGCGCATTGAACCAGACACCCTGCGAGTCAGTATTGGCCTTGATTGCGGTCAAGTAGTCGCGCTCGTGGCTGTATATCTCAAACCGCAACTTGGTCTTCGCCCCGTCCGCGATGATCGTTGCCGTTGCGTCCTTCTTCACGTACGGGTATGAGGTCAGCCCGCTGGGGTCCTCCGGATCGGGCAGCGGTAATTCGTCGACATCGAAATTCACGCCGACCCGTCGCGTCTCGACGTCGGGGTCCTCCACATAACTCAGCAGAAACGTCACGTAACGCGTTTCGCGCCTGAAAGAAGCGAAGAGCGAATTGCCGAAAAAGCGCTCGCCGAATCTCACGTCCAGTTTCGTCTTCGAGTCAGGCGACCACGCGAGGCCTGCCAGCCAATACGTCGAATCCAGGCCGCCGGCTACCGTACTCTCATCAAGATCGCTCTCGAGCCCCACGTCGCCGACGAATCTCAAGGTACGCGACAAGCGGAACCCAAGCTCGGTTCCGAGACGCTCGTAACGGTACGGAACGGTATTCTCAAAGTCCGATGCCTGCCACTCATAGAACACCTTCAAGGTCGCCAGTTGCTCGAGATCGCGCGACGTGATGCCAACGTAGGCTCGCTGGTCCCTGGAATCATCCTTGAAAAACGTAAAAACAGGCGACTCCGGGACATCCCTTGTTCCATTGTCAAGGTACCAGACACGTCCGTAGGTATAGCTCGCGAACAAATTGAAATCGCGAAAGTCGTGATTGAGCATCGGTGTAATCGAGGCCGATGCCCTTTCGGCAATATTGCTTCGATTAAACAGTCCACTGGTGCCGTAATTGTAGCTGCGCAGCGGGTCGACCACGGTGTCACCGTAGGTTGCCTGCGCCGAAACGGAGAACCAGTCCTCCAACAGCTGGTACCGACCCGTTGCAGTCAATCGATGAGTCAATGCATTGTAGTCACTGTCTTCCCACAGCCGGCCAATCAGTGAGTAATCAATGAATCCATAGCCCCTGCTGTTGTTGAAGGAGGCAAACAGGCCTGGCACAAGTTCGATTCCGGCCAGGTCGACTTCATTGTCCGGATTCGGTGAAAGATTGATATTGCCGATGAATTGCAGCGCGGACCCGACGCGAAATGAAAGGTCCGTTCCGGGCTGAAGCAACTCGCGAGTCGTTCCGGTGTCAAATATTGTGCGAATACTTGACTCGTACGGGCCGGCCGACGGCCTGACCGACTGCCCGTGTGCCGCACCGGACAGCACGAGGCCAATCGTCAACGCAAGTGGCAGCCCTGCTCTCATTTCTTTTCTCCCCGCCCATATCCATAGTAGTAGTGACTATAGTAGCGGCTGACCAGCGAGGGCTCGACCCGATTGAGCACCGCGTTGACCGGTTTGCTGCGGTCGATCAGGCCGAGCGCCTCCGTGACGACGCGTTGCTCAGTCGAATCGGCAAGCACAACCATCACCACTTGTCCTGCATAGCGCGAAAGCACCTGCGCCTCGTTTGTGGCGAGAATCGGCGGTGAGTCGAAGATCACGACGCCCGGGGACATTCGACGCGAGAGATCCTCAATGATTGCGCGCATCCGTGCACTGGCCAGCAGTTCGGGCGAATTGTCCCGGCGGGAACCGGCCGGGACGATAGCCAGTCGCTCGACGCTGCTCTCGTAAGTGACGCTTGCCACATCCAGAGCCGGGTCACTGACAAGATCGGTCAGTCCAGGCCGCATCGAAAGACCCAGGCTGGCTGTCAAGGCGGGCTGAGCAACATCGCCATCCACCAGCAGGACCGCAAGATCCGGCTCACGCGCTATGCTCAGCGCCAGGTTCAGCGCATTGAACGTCTTGCCCTCACCGGGAATCGCGCTGGTGACGAGCACGACGTTATTCGCGGCCCGTTCGGCGCCCTCGCGACCGGCAATCGAATTCAGCACCGGCCATTTGATGCGCCGAAACTCCTCTTCAGTCTGGTGCGCAAGACCTTCCGGCGGCAGGCGCCCCTGGGCGCGAAGCCCCTTGAAGTCGATTTCAACGCGCCCTCCTTCAACCATGAGTTCGCGTTCCTGCGGCACCTTCCGGTGCGCCGGCGTATCGGTCTGCGCGACTGTCGGCGCCGGCTGTTCTGCGCCTGCATCTGCGTCGGGTGGGACCACCGGCAACTCTTCACGGGCGCCCGGCTTCGGCGTCTTGGCTTGCGCCTTTTTCAGCGCTCTTTCGACGATGGACATGGCTTACCCCATGAAATTGCGCATTGTGGCGCGTACGTTGTCTTGAAGAAGCAGGTTCAGCAGGAACACGACCAGCAGTGCGGCGAGAGCGCCACCGACGAGCGCCGTCTGACGGCGATACCAGGGCACGAAGCCCTCTACGATAGCGGCCGTGACCGCACCGATCACCGGAAGGCCTGTGATCTGTTGAACCGAATCGCGTGTCGAAAAAACAGGCCGCAGTTGTTGCAGAAGGAAGGCCAGCGCAAGACCGGCCGCGAGGCTCAGCAAAAGTACCACCGTGCTCATGGCCGCGCGATGAGGACCGCTGGGCGTGATGGGCTCCACGGGCGGCTCAATCACCCTGAACTTCACGTCTTCAGTGCTCTGGTCCGCCTGCTCTGAAATTCGCGCCGACTCGAGACGCTGCAACATCTCATCGTACTGAGTCTTGTTGACCTGGTAGTCGCGGTTGAGTCTGGACAGTTCGGCCTCGACCTCCGGTATCGCATCGACCTTCGAACGCAAATTCGCAACCGTCTGCTGCTGCGCCGCCAACTCTCCACGCAGCTCGGCAAGTTCCGCATCCGCAGTGCTCAACGACATCTTGAGATTCTGATAAACCGGGTTCATGTCCAGGCTGCGAACCAGCAGATCCTCGCTGCTGGCCGGACCGGCCCCGGGGGGCGCGAGTGACGGTGAAACCGTTGCGCCCTGCATTTTTTCTTTCCTCAGCCGATCAATGGTTTCCTGAAGTGCCACGACTTCGGGGTGCTTTTCGGTGTACTGGACAAGCAACTGATCGATTCGCGCCTGGTAACCTGCAATCTGCCCGTCGATCGGGTCGCCGGTGCCAAGTCCACCCATGAGACCGAAGGTCGGCTCCTCGCCGGACAATTGCCTCTGCAACTCATTGCGCCGCTCCGAAACCTGTCGGTAACGCGATTGGAGCGTCTCCAGTTTTCCCATTTCGCCGTCAAGCCGCTGGTAGTAATCACCCTCGGCGCCCGGCATCAGTCCGACGTTGGCTTTCTTGAACTCTGCCAGCCGGGTCTCGGCGCTGATCAACTTCTGCTCATACTCGGAAAGCTGCGTCTGCAGAAATCGCTGTGCAACGCCGGCATCGGAACGTTTCATGCCGAGACTGTCTTCCATGAAGGTATTGAGCAGCGATTGCACGACCTGGTACGCAACCTTGGGATCCTCATCCTCAAATGCAACGCTGAAGGTTCCACCCTGTGGGGCTCTCCGCCCCGTGGAGGTTGAACTCGTCAGGGTGACGCGGCTGGAAAGCTCATCGAGCATCTTTTCCTGCTGCCTGCGAGTTGGCGAATCAAGAAACAGGTCCGTGTCATGCGCAACCTTCTCGAGGTTCGGCCGGCTCAGCATCACCGCCTGCATCATCGCGACCTGGCTCACCACGTCCCGATTCACGGCAATGCCCTGCAGCAGAGGTTTCAAGAGGGAGTCAGTGTCAACGTAGACCTTCGTGCGCGCCTCGAAGGTATCCGGAATGCTGGCCACAATGCCCCAGCCCAGCAGCGAAAGAAACCAGGTCAGCGCCAGCCCATGCCAGCGATAGCGCCAGGCACCACGAAGAATCAGCAGCAGCTGTGCGAAAATCTCTTGCATAGTCAGAATCTCGATTCGGGGATAATGAGTACGTCACCGGGACGCATGGACTGGTTGGCACTGATATCGCCATCGTTCAATAGATCCGCCAGCCGCACCGGAATTCTCAGCTGCTGGTCACCTTCGCGACGCAGTATGACGGCCCGGTTTCCAGCCGCAAACTCGGCCAGCCCTCCGACAGCAATCATCACGTCGAGAACGGTCATGCTCGACCGATATGGCAGTGATTTCGGCTCGAGTGCCTGCCCGACCACGCGGATCTGGTCGCCATAGGCTCCAACGAAGCCGACCAGGATGACATTCACCGTCGGCGAACGGATGTACTCGGCCAGGGCCGTTTCGATGTCGCGGGCGAGCTCGCTGGCGGTCTTGCCTTCGGCCACCATGTCCTCGATCAGCGGCGTGGAGATCATGCCGTCGGGCCGTACGGGAACCGTGATGGATAAATCCTCGTGGTTCCACACGAAAATCCGCAGGCTGTCACCCGGGCCGATGTGGTACTCCGACGGTTCCATTGGCGGCGGCGCCGGCGCGGCCTCGACAACCTTCGTCTTGCCGCCGCATGCGGCCAGCAGGAAAGGCAGGCTAATGACGCCAAGCAGGAGAAGGTAACGTCCCGGTCCAGTGTGTCTCATGCTCATTCCTCTATCCTGTTTGTTCGGTCTTTCTCTAGACGTCATTGACCCATCTCCGCTAACGCACGCTTCGCATCGATTCTCACTTGCTGAGGTCCGTCCGAAGCGATCACCTTCCTGAGAATCTGCCCCGCTGTCTCGCGATCACCGTTCCGGGCCAACGCAACCGCCAGGTGGTACTGGACCTCCGGC
>CAWGLW010000002.1:0-21652 GCA_963823525.1 uncultured Gammaproteobacteria bacterium | reverse complement strand
CCGCCGGTCGGCGCCGGGGCTTTGATCGCGGTGATCGCCGTTGCCCTCTGGGTCGCCCGCGACAAGTGCCCGGAACGCGTCGCCCGGTTATTGCTTGCCGGCAGCTGGACGCTGCTCTTTCTAAGTGGCGCTGGGGCAGTTGCTTCAGCGCTTGCAGTAGCCGGCGGCCGCTTCCACTTCGGCACGGATCCGCGATGGATCGAACTCTCGGTTGAAATCATGAAGTCGTTTCCGCCGATTGCCGCTGCAATCGTACTTGCGGCCTGGTATCTGACCACCGGCGCGACGCGATCGTTTGTAGGGGTTGCGTTGGTCGCTGGCTTATCGGCTGCACTGCTCATCGGGGGCGCAGCTGGGACCCGCCTCAGTTGGGCACAGGGAGTGATCTTCGACGAGGACGCGGCAAAATTCGCAGTTTGGAAGGCGATGATCCCGACGGATGCAGAGGTACTCTGGCCAGACTTTCCGCAGGGTGCATGGTTTCTGCTTGAGCGGCGCTCTTTCCTGTCCGCGTCGCAGCTGGCGGGAATCGTCTTCTCGCAGGATCTGGCCGGCGAGGCACGCCGGCGAGCCGTCGAACTGGCTGGGTTCGCGGACCCGGATGACTGGTTTGGCAAAGCATGCGCGTCTGGAAGCGAATGCAGAAATCCGGATCCCAGCGAAGCGTGTGCAGCCGCGGATCTGGATTTTCTTGTCCTCGAGACAGACAGGGACGGATACGTCGGTAGCGTGGAGTGGCCTGGCCCCGGGAGCCGGGTTTATCTTTACAGGTGCGCAGAATTCGCGGTGGCCAGCGTCCCGTAGCCCGGCAGATCGCGGGCGCGAGATGTGTGTCACAACTTTCCGGTGGTCGGGACGACATAATTCGGCACCGGACACCCAATAGCCAGATACTTCAGACCGATGAATTCCGATGCCTCGACTGATGCCTTGCCTGTGAACTCAGCTGCCACACCATGGTCAGCGGCCGGCCACTCCGGCGGCAAGATCGGCCTGGTCGCGCTGCTTCTCCTGTACGCAGCTATCTGGCTCGTCGTGCTGATGCCGTACGGCGGTATGGCGCATGACGCGCAAGGCTATGCGATTGAAGCCTTGGTCAAACTCAAGCCCGAGCTCTACGCCAACGACATTTTCCTCCAATATCGATCGCAGGAAGAATTCACGATATTTCCAGGTCTTTATGCTGTTCTGATCGACACGTTCGGACTCGAGACAGCCGCTGCATGGGCAGTATTAGTGTGTCAGCTGCTCTGGTACACGATGGCCTTTTTGCTGTTGAGGCAATTGGCCGGCACCAACCCGGCGCTGTTCGGGCTCGGGCTGCTGATCACGCTTTCCAGCAACTATGGCGGGCTGGGGGTTTTCCACTACGCCGAGCCTTTTATGACCGCGCGATTGCCCGCGGAAGTGCTGTCGCTGGCCGGTCTGTGGCTTTTGTTCCGCGACAAGCCGCTTTTTGCCGCAGTCACGCTGGCGCTCGGTATCGCGATGCACCCGTTGATCGCATTTCCGGCCGCGATACTGGCCGGGTGCATTTGGTTCGCCAAGAAGTACTCGACACGCTGGGTGCCTGCGCTGCTCACCGCTGGCGTGATGACGGCGATTCTCGGGAGCTACGCGCTCGGCGGTGAGTCTCCGTTCATGGAAGGTCGCTGGCTGGCAATCACGATGTTTCGCAGCAGCTTCCTGTTCATCGACTTGTGGCGCGCAGCGGACTGGAATGACGCATTGTTCAGCTTGCTGACACTGTGTCTGGCGGCCGTGGCGATACCGAACCGGAACGCGCGACTCGCTGCCGGCTGCGCGGTGGGCGTGGCCCTCGCGGGCCTTGCGCTGGCCGTGATCAGCAGCCTCTGGCTGCACCTGGAAGCACTGATTCAAGGCCAGCCGTGGCGTTGGATCTGGCTGGCCCGCCTCCTGTCAATCGGCCTGTTGCCGGCACTTCTGCTGACGCTCTGGCGTTCATCGTCACCGGGGCGCAGTGCAGCGGTTATGCTCGGCGCCGCCTGGCTGTTCGTTGCGCCGATGACTGTCCGGTCGCCCCTGGTCGACATGTTGCCAACCCTGCTCGCCGGCGTGGCGTTTTTGCTTTGGACGATGCGGTCGCATATCTCTGGTGATCTTCAGCGCACAGTGCGAATCGGTGCCTGGGTGATGCTGATGGCCGTACTGGTTTCATCGGTGGTCACCATGTCATTGGCGTGGGAACTCCTCGGGCAGGATGAAGGCGTGCTTGCGGGCGCCGGTGACAGTCAGATATTGAATCTGCTTCAATTCCGGATCCCCGCCGCGATACTGGCTGTCTGCGCCTGTACCGTGGCACGTTTTGCCTGGACACCGATGCGCGGGGCGCTGGTCGCCGGAGCAGCGATTGCGCTGCTCGTGCTGAACGGCTCTGGGGCAATACTTCAGTGGACAGCACGGTCTTTCGGAACCGAGGAGCATGCGGCGTTTGCGGACTGGCGCGCGGCGATACCCGAAGATTCGGAGGTTCTTTGGTATAACAACCTGCGCGAGACATGGTTTCTTCTGGAACGGCGCTCTTACCTGACCCGCTCGCAGTCCGGGGGCATCGTCTTTTCCGAAGAACTGGCCGACGAAATCGTCCGGCGCGCTCTGGTGCTGGAACCCTATATAAATAAGGACTTCTGGTTCATAAGCCCTGCGGTCACCGACATCGAACCCAATAAGCTGACCAGCGGGATATTGCAAAGCATTTGCCGGGACCCGGAACTGGGCTTCGTCGTGTCGGAAGAGGACATCGGGCTTGCCATGAGCAGTCGCGAGTGGCCCGCGCCCGGAGAGCGATTGTACCTTTACGACTGCAGCAATTTCCGCAGCGGAGCAACCGGATGACTCGGCTCTTAAAGGAGGCCGGGGGCTATGTTGCCGCCTCGGCTGCTGCGTTTGTGCTCGACATCGGGTTACTCGCGATCCAGGTTTCCCTGTTGGGCATCCCCTACCTGCCTGCCGCGGCCATCGCATTCCTGGCGGGTACAGTGTTTGTTTACTGGGCCTCGGTGCGACACATTTTCGCGTTTCGGAGAGTTGAAGATACGCGCCTGGAATTTGGCTTCTTCCTGGCCGTGGGTGTCGTCGGTCTCATCGTCAACCTTGCTGCGATGTATGCCTTCGTGGACGGCTTGGGGCTTCACTATTTGTTCGCTAAGCTGTTTGCTGCCGGATTGACTTTCGGCGTCAATTTTGGACTTCGTCGCCTGTTCCTGTTCTCGCAGTGGCGACGTGAGCCGTCGGGCGGCTCCGCCAAGGAAATGACTCGATGAAGAAGAAGGTTGTTATCGCGGGCGCGGGTCCGGCTGGACTGACAGCCGCACTGGAACTCTTGCGCCGGTCAGACTATCAACCCATCGTCCTGGAGGCAGACAGCCAGGTGGGCGGTATTTCCAAGACCGTCAACTACCGCGGCAACCGGATGGATCTCGGCGGGCACCGATTCTTCTCCAAGTCGGACTGGGTCATGGACTGGTGGCAGGACATCCTGCCGGTCAGTGACCGTTCCATCCTTGAAGGCCCGATACACATGGCCTATCAGGGGCAGTCGCGGGATTTCTCTCCCCGACCCGAAAGAGAAACATCCGACCAGAATGTCATGCTCGTGCGTTCTCGGCTGTCACGAATCTATTATCGCCGACGATTCTTCGATTACCCGCTGAAACTGAATGCAAAGACGCTGACGAACCTGGGCCTGGCCGAGGCGGGCCTGCTGGGCGTGAGTTACACGAAATCACGGGTCTTCCCACGCCACCCCGAGTCGACGCTCGAGGACTTCTTCGTCAATCGATTTGGCGATCGCCTGTATCGCACATTTTTCAAGGACTATACGGAGAAGGTCTGGGGCGTCCCCTGCCACGAGATCTCTGCAGAATGGGGTGCGCAGCGGATCAAGGGCCTGTCCGTGACGTCGGCAATCGCCCATGCATTGAAGTCGGCTGTCCGGCGCGATACGGGCATTCAGCAGAAGGACGTGGAAACCAGCCTGATCGAACGGTTCCTGTACCCCCGCCTGGGCCCAGGACAGATGTGGGAGACCGTGGCGGAGAAGATCGCTGAGGGCGGCGGCGAAGTTCATCTGAACCATCGGGTGGTCGGTCTGCGCAAGAGCGGGACCAGTGTGCAGGCGGCGGAGGTGCTGGACACAGCCACCGGCATGACTCGCTGGATCGAATGCGATGCGTTCATCTCAACGATGCCGCTGAACGCGCTGGCCGAGCAACTGCAGCCGGATGATGCCACCGTTCATCGTGTGGCTGGCGGACTTCCCTACCGCGACTTCATGACGGCCGGACTGGTCGTGCGCCGAATGCTGCCCGGCGGTGGCGGCTCGAGCGACACGACCGGCAACGGCTTGCCGCCCGACAACTGGATCTACATCCAGGAACCCGACGTGCGCCTGGGCCGGCTGCAGATCTTTAACAACTGGAGCCCGGACCTCGTCGCCGACCCCGGGACGATATCGCTCGGGCTGGAATATTTCTGCGCCGAGGGGGATGACCTATGGCAGGCGGAAGATCCGAAATTCCTGTCTTTTGCCGCTGAAGAACTAGAGAAGATCGGGCTCATCGACCGGCGTGATGTGCTGGATGGAACCGTGGTCCGCGTGCCGAAAGCCTACCCGGCCTACTTCGGAGAGTATCGCGACATCGGCATCGTCAGGGACTACCTCGACTCATTCGAGAATCTCTATGCAATCGGCCGCAACGGGATGCACCGTTACAACAACCAGGATCACTCGATGCTTGCCGCGAAGGCAGCAGTAGATTGCCTGATCGATGATCGCCTCGACAAGAAGGCGATCTGGGCGATTAACACCGAAGAGGACTATCACGAGGAACATTCCTCATCTTCGGTGGATGCTGCGGACTCGGAACCCGGCCCGGGCCGTGCGGCTGCCTGACAAACTTTGTCAGTAGGTGACAACGGCTGTCAGCGACAAGCATGATCCACGAGCCTGCAAGCCAGGATCAGCTCTTCTTTCATTATTCTTTTCAATTGGTTACGAGATTTTCGTCGCGATGGCACGGCCCTTGCAAAGTCTTGGACCGCAGGCGATTGCGCCGCTGACAGACTCGTAATGAAATGCAAGGAGCTGATCTAATGATCAACAAAGTACAGAAAGGTTTCACCCTCATCGAGCTGATGATCGTTATCGCGATCATCGGCATCCTCGCGGCTATCGCTATTCCTGCTTACCAGGACTACCTGATCCGCTCACAGGCTTCTGAAGGCCTGGCCATGGCTTCGGCAACCAAGGCTTCGGTTGCTGAATATTATGCGGACCGTGGCAGCTGGCCGAGCGCACTGAGCGACCTGGGCGTCTCGGTTGCCCCGACGGGCAAGTACGTTTCGGGAATATCCGTGAGCAGCGGAACCATCATCGTTACCTACGGCAACGACGCCAACTCAAGGGCCCTGTCCGGCAAGACGATATCGCTCCAGCCCGGCTGGACACCGAACCTGGATGTGATCTGGCGGTGCGGCACCCGAGCGGTATCGGCTTCGGCGACTTTCGATTCCGGCGCTGCGTCTAATACGATCGCGGGCAAGTACGCCCCGTCGAACTGCCGCAGCTAAACCGGCAGGCAAAAGGCATGGATCAGTTTGCTTGATCCATTGGAGAGCCCCTGCAGGAGACTGCAGGGGCTTTTTTGTTTCGCAGAGAGCCTCCATCGACAGCATGGGCCGCCAATGTACACGCCGAAGGAGATGAGATGAACCAAGTGGTTCAGCTGGCAAGTACGCGAAAGCCTGGAGTCGCTGCCGCTCCAGTTATTTCCGCCGTGATTCCTTGCCTGAATGAAGAGCGCACGCTGCCGATCTGCATCGAAAAGGCCCAGGCCAGTTTCCGCGCCATGGGCCTGGCCGGAGAGGTCGTAGTAGCCGATAACGGCTCAAGCGACAAATCCGTGGAGGTCGCCGAAACTCATGGGGCGCGAGTCGTGCACGTGCGCTGCAAGGGTTATGGTGCAGCGCTTCAGGCCGGGATTCGCGAAGCCAGAGGCGAAATTATCGTAATGGCGGACGCCGACGATTCCTATGACTGGTCGGCGATCGAGCCGTTCGTTCGCAAGGTCCAGGAAGGCTACGATCTCGTGATGGGCAATCGGTTCCAGGGCGGAATCATGCCGGGCGCGATGCCGCGCCTGCACCGTTACCTGGGCAATCCCGTGCTCTCCACGATTGCGCGCATCGCATTTCGCACGCCAATCGGCGACTTTCACTGCGGGATGCGCGCCTTCAGCCGGGAAGCCTACGAACACATGAAACCGCAGACCAAGGGCATGGAATTCGCGACCGAGATGATCGCGAACGCGTCCTACCAGGGCCTCAAGATCTGCGAAATTCCCACCACCCTTCACCCGGACAAGCGCGACCGGGCGCCGCATCTGCGTTCTTTCCGCGACGGGTGGCGACATCTGCGCTTCATCCTGACCTACACGCCCGACTATCTCTATTTCGTGCCGGGTGCACTCATGCTTGCCGCCGGGCTCATCCTGCTGGCGATACTGGCGCGGGGGCCGATCGACGTCGGCGGCCTGCACATGGGCATCCATTTCGTCGCGCTGGGCGCGATGCTGGCCATGATCGGCTTCAACGTCATCAATCTTGGAGTTATGGCTAAAGCGATTCTCTCGAAACGTTATTCCGGGATGAAAAGCAGAGTTTTCGGCTGGCTCACGCAGAAGTTTTCGCTCGAACTTGGCCTCATCATCGGCGCGCTGCTTTTCATGGTAGGCGTCGGGCTGGACGCCGGGATACTGGTGAAGTGGTGGGCAACGGGCCAGGGGCCGATGGAAAATACCGTGCACCTCGCATTCGTCGCGACCACCAGCGCAGTACTCGGGCTGAACGTCGCGTTTAATTCCTTCCTGCTGGCGCTACTCGTCACGCCCGACAGCGAAGTTGGATGACGGCGTGGCTGCGGCGTCGTCCGCGTACCCCCAGACCGAACCCCGATAGCTATGCGACAGCAACACGAGGTCAGGGAAGTACTCCGACATCATCGCCTCGTCTTCTTGGCGACCGTGCGTGATCATCCGGATCACCGGGTCCCGAAGAAACGGGTCGTTCTGTACCAGGTCCTGAGCGTAGTAACCGGTGTACGGGTTTATGATCACGACCCTCGGCCGACCATGGTCGGTAGCCGGTAGCTGCGCGAGGTGGCCTGCGATGAACCCGTGCACCTGCCATACGAAGAACGGCGTCAGGACCAGCAACCCACCCAGCGCGGCGCCCTGCGCATAGCGGCCGAGGATATTCGAGCGCGATCGCTGCGCCGAATTGCCCGACCCGGACGGCGTGGCAACCGTTGCAGCAGCGAACAACGGCAGAACGAACCACGCGGAGTGGAAGTAGCGAAAGCCCCAGCCATGTCCCTGGCTCACCGGAACGAATAGAAATCCGATGAACGTCAGGGCCGCCGATGCAAAAAGCAACTGGAAACGCCAGTCCCGCCGAAAACGCCAATACCCTGCGACAGCCACCAGCACCATGGCTGGCGTCGCCCAGAGCCATAGCTTCGCGAGCCCAACCAGTCGGGCGTCGAGAAGCTCCCCGTCTGGCAACCTGAATATCGCGGCAAGTTGCCGGTTCAATTCGGCGATGGGACCGATTTCAGCAGTGACTGTGCCATCGGCTGCAACCGGCACGAGGCTGAGCGTGAACAAATGCCAGGCGAATCCTACAATTACTACCCACGGCAAATAGCCGATTGCAACGGCTGTGCAGAGCCGCACACGGTCCTTCTGAAACAACAACCAGAGCAGCCACGGCACCGCGAACAACAAGTGTGGGACCGGATTATGCAGCGTCAGGGAAAGCCCGCCGATTGCACCGGCTGCCAGCGCTCGCCGTGGCGACGGATTCAGAAGCAACAGCACGAAAACCGCGTTGCTGAGCAGGTGTGCGGTCATCGAATAGAAACTGATCGCATTCACGACAAACGCTGCCGAGGCCAACATGAACAATGCAGCCGTTCCGGCCACTTCGACGCTGCCGGTCAATTTCCTCGCCATCCGCTGGACTGCCCAGACGGAGAGCCCGCCGAGCACGGGATTACAGAGCCATGGCACACCCGCGGCAACGAACGGCGTGAGCAGCAAAGCGAAGCCTGGCCAATACGCAGATGCAACCTCGCCGGTCTGGTGGGAAACTTGGAAGAAATGTGCCTGAAACCCGGGTACGACCAGCCAGTCCATCAGGGGAGCCGGAAGCCGTCCCAGCAAGGCCCCGGCAGCAAAGGCCTCGCTTTGCATGTACGCTGCCGTTTCGTCCATCGCCAGCGGGTGAGCCATGTAAGCGAAGCGCGCTCCGGCGGCCAGTAGAACGATACTCAGGGTTGCGACAATGCCTGGATTCTCGCCAAACCAGCGGGCAAGACGGCTACCCGCCTGCTGCACGGCCGGCACCATCGCGACCAACAGCATCGCCATGAGCAGCCACGACGTCGGATAGTCCTGAAACAGGAAAAGTCGGTCGAAGATCCCAACTGTTTCGGGGTCGTAGACGCCCCTCCGCCGAGATGTCTGGAGCCCAATGATTGCTATCGTAGCGAGCAGAGCAATCCCGCACAGCACTACCACCGACGGGTCATTCCAGAGCAGGCGCTTTTGCCGCGTCCCATCGGTCACGTTTGATCCTCGTTCACCTGCTGAACCACCTTTAGAAAATGCCGACTATCGCCGCTGGACATCCGGCCAAGTCTCGCCTACCAGCTCAAAATGCGACCTCTATCGAGGTCCGGCGACAAACCGTGCGCGATTATATAAGCTGTGTTTGCTAGGAAATCTGCGATATTTCACGTTTAGCCATGGACAGATTAGGAGTGGTGCTCCCGGCACGAACTGCCTTTCAGGCGCTTACTTGCAGATCAAGGCACTGAAGTGATTTCCCTACCCTGGTTGTCGGTAGTTATGCCGGTCTACAATGGCGATCGCTACCTCGAAGCAGCCCTGCGATCCGTGCTCGCTCAGTGCGATGGGAGCGTCGAGATCGTTGTGTCGGACGACGGTTCCGGTGACGACTCGATGCACATCGTCGAATCGCTTGCCGGGTTCGAAAACGTTCGCCGGGTTGAGGGCCCGCGGGTAGGGAATTGGGTCGCAAACTCAAACGCGGCCGTGGCAAAATCACGTGCCAGTCTCGTGACTTTTCTGCATCAGGATGACCTGTGGCTTCCAGGCAGGCTCCGGTCACTCAGGCAGACGACGGAGAATCATCCGGACTGCTCATTCTGGATCAACCCAACCCGCTTCATCGGCCCTACGGATGACATCGTAGGGACCTGGCGACTGCCGTTTCATCGCAGCACGACCGGGGTCGACTCACGACGATTCGTCGAAAGATTACTCGTGCAAAACTTCATCGGTATGCCCGCCCCGGTATTTACGCGAGAGGCTTTTGAAACGGTTGGTGGAATGGACGAGTCGCTCTGGTTCACAGCGGACTGGGACCTATGGCTCAAGCTAGGAGAAAACGGTGACGTCGCGATCTCGCCGGATGCGACGACCGGATTCCGCTTGCACGCCAACTCCCAGACGATGACCGGTAAAGCAGAAGACATGAGAAATCAAATCGAGACCGTCAGGCTTCGCCATCTGCCAAGCCTCCAGACGGCAAGCAGGCGCGACACAGTTAACAGAGCAGGCAGCTTTTCTTCCGCTCTGAATACCTGTCTTGCACAAGCCCACAGCGGAGAGGTGCCATGCTGGAGACAACTCGCAGCAAGCTTCGCCGCACTGGGCGTTGGCGGCGCCTATCGTTTCGCGAGGGACGCTCGATTTCTGGAACGCACAGTGGCTCGCCTGCGGGTGGGGCTGGCGTCCCGCGGCGGAGCGACCTGAGTGCTGCTTACTGCACTGCGTTACCTGCGACCCTCTCGGCCGGATCGCCGTGGTGCCGGGTCCGCAAGCAGAGCCGATTCGTAGAAACCAAAACCGAATGGGCAATAGTCACCCTGCCTACCGCAAGGACATCGACGGCATTCGCGCTGTCGCAATCCTGTTGGTTGTTGCGTTTCATGCTTTTCCATCGACGTTGCCAGGCGGATTCGTCGGCGTCGACGTGTTCTTCGTAATTTCCGGCTTCCTGATTACCGGCATCATTCTCAGGAATCTTCAAGACGGGAATTTCAGCTTCTCGGATTTCTACGCTCGCCGCACGAGACGGATCTTTCCCGCACTATTTTTAATTCTTGCAGCCTCGTTCGTTATCGGTTGGTACGTGCTGCTTCCAGACGAGTACTTGCAACTCGGCAAACACATCGCCGCAGGCTCGGGCTTCGTTCAGAACTTCGTGTTGTGGCAGGAAACCGGATATTTCGATAGGGACTCGGAGTTGAAGCCGCTGATGCACCTCTGGTCACTCGCGGTCGAAGAACAGTTCTATCTGGTTTTCCCGCTGCTGATGTGGGCGCTGTGGCGGGCGAAGGAGAGTATCTTATCGCCGATTCTAGTGATTGGCCTTTTTTCCTTCGCGTTAAATGTGGCTGGAATAGAACGCGATGGTGCTGCAACGTTCTTTTTGCTCCACACGCGACTCTGGGAACTAGTGGCAGGCAGTTTGCTCGCCTGCTTGATGCTGCAAAGGGAGCGCCCGATTCTTCTCGAAAAAGTGACAAGCAGTCTTGCAGGCCGCCGCGACCTGATTTCGGCGTGCGGCCTTTCCCTTATTGTCGTTTCTGCTGTGGCGATTCGAAGCGAAAGTGCGTTTCCGGGATGGCTAGCTCTATTGCCGGTCTGCGGCACGTTTATGATGATTCTTACCGGTCCCGAGACGATTGTGAGTCGCCGATTTCTTGCCGCGAAGAGCATGGTGCTGATAGGCCTGATTAGCTATCCACTCTACCTGTGGCATTGGCTGCTGCTCTCGTACCATCGGATCGTGTACCCCCACGAAGACTCGACCTTGCGAATTACCGGCGTGGTCCTGGCAAGCGCGCTCTTGGCGTGGCTGACTTATCGGTTCGTCGAAAGACCGGTTCGATTTGCCAGTCGCGGTAACGGCGCGAGCATTGCCGTGGCCGCCGCAGTCGCGTCCATGGGCGCTGTCGGATACCTCACCTATACGGCTGGAGGATTTGAAAACCGGTTCCGTTTGCATCACGTGCGTGCAGGCGAGTTTCAGTACGACACTCACTGGGAAGGCTGGTCGGAGTGCAGCAATATTTCCGCGCCCGACCCTAAGATGGGAGGATGCCGGATACTCCATCCAGGCGCCCCGGCCCGGATCGCCGTCATTGGAGACAGCCACGCCGGCCACCTGGCGTCCGGACTAGGGATCTCTTCCGCAGCAGCGAAGACAACGTTCTCGTCATGCTGCACGCAGGTTGCAATCCATTTCATCCTTTGTCGCTCAAGCACGGGCACTACTTCTTGTGCCCGGCGGATTTCATGAGCAGAGCACTCGAGACCATCGAGGCGGACGAAACGATTTCTACGGTCATGATGAGCGGGTACGCCGTGCCGGCAATCCTCGGTGGTCGGCTTCACGAGGGCCGCCTGCCTGACTCGCGCATTGTCGCAAGAAACGCCGAAGCCTTCGAGCTCGCGATGTCAGCCACTTTTGAAAGACTCATCGCCGCAGAGAAGAAAGTCATCTACTTCATCGACAACCCAGAGTTGCGGGTCGACCCACGCGCCTGCGCCCGGTCGCTCATCTGGCACGCTTCAAGCGAGCTTTGCTCAATACCCCGCGAGACGATGGCGGCGCGAAATAAGCAATATCGCGAGATAGCGATTAGGGCCCAGGCGAAGTTTCCCTCGATCACTTTCATCGACAGCGTCGAGTTCTTCTGCGACACCGAGCTGTGCTACGCAGCGAAAGATGGCCGGTTGTGGTACCAGACTCAAGATCACCTGAGCCCCGTTGGCAGCAAGCATCTCGTAGAAAGTGCCGCTCACAAAATCAATGCAGCACTTGCCGCCCGGTCTGTGCCGCGCCTGAACGAAATGGCCGCGAATTGAGTAGTGTGGGCAGCGATAGGGGCGAGTCTTCGCGGGCACTTCTGCCTTGACTGTCGGTACCCCCGAGCGTGCCCGGGTTGTCATTGTGCTGTCGTCGTAGAAGACGCGTAGCTTCGGTTGCTGGCATTTCGCGCATTCCCTGTGACCTGGCCGCTGTTGTTGATGCCTCAGCCGTATCGATAGGTGACCCCAAGCGTACCAAGATCAATCACCGAATAGACCGGTGCGGCCTAGGCGCCACAGCCGAACCGCGCGCCCCACTCTACTCTACAAAGCCTTTGTTGACCGGCCGCCGCAAAGGCAACGGAACACATTCGTGTGACCATTTTCGGCGTAGTGCCCACTCGCATTCGCCGGAGTCTGTTGCCAGAATCAGCGGGAAAGCTGCGGCGATGCTGAGCGTCTGCCCGAAAACTCGCGGCGATATTTCTTCTGGCAGTACATCGCAAAGAGGATCTGGGCCATCGCCACCAGCGCCAGGTATGAAATGGTGGTTCCCCAGGCGGCTCCCAAGATCCCGTAGCGCTGGATAAGAATTGCGTTGAGCGCCAGGTTGGCGGTGGCCGCGAGACAAGTTAGGATGGTCGACGTTAGGAAAATTCCACGGCCGAACCATTGCGGAGCCATCATCTCTGCCAGGGAGAAGCCGAGCAGCGCGGGCAGCAGCCAGCGAAAGATCGTCCCGGAGGGCCCAAACTCGGGCCCGACAACCAGATCTATCAATTGTGGAACCACAGCCGCGGCGACGAGCGCTGCGACGACCAGCACCGCGAGCACCTGCAGCATCAGGCGCTTCTGATCCGGCCAGGCAGGATTCGGTCCTTGCAGCGCAATTTTGCCGAACAGAACCATCGCCGCAGCCTGCGGCAACAGCACCATCGCAGCCACCAGTTGGTAGGCAAACTGGTACAAACCGACATCCGCCTTGGTCGCAAACTGGTTGAGCAGCAACACATTGGCCTGCGCGAGAAGGAAGGACGCAACCGTGTTGGGATGCAGCCGCAAGGCACCGCGCAGCAGCGACACTGTATCGCCGGCACTGACCTCGAGCCGTCGGCCGCAGGCACGCCACAGGACCTGCGCCTCGATCGCGACAATGACGATCTGGCTCAACAACACGGCGAGTATCACGCCGCCAACACCCAGCCCGAGGAAGCTCAGGGCCACTACGACCAGCACCAGCCGCAGTGAGTTGCCGACGGTCTGCGCGACCGCATAGCTTCGCAACCGCCCGGCGGCGGCGAGCAGGTTTCTCGCGTACTCGTCAAACACCAGGAAGGGCATCAGCGCGGCTGCGAGAACGAGGTATTGCCTGGGAACGTCGTTAAACACGGCGCCGTCTTTCCAGAGCACGAGGCCTGCCAGCACCGCAAATGCAACGAGGACGGCAACCAGCGCGACCAGCAGCATCGTGCCGGCCAGACGCGGCAGCCACTCCTCGTCGCGGCGTTCCTGGATCTGGTGATGACTGACCTGCCCGAGACTCAGGCTGGCGAGGGTCGCGAACAACACAATCCACGTCGTAACGACCACGAACACGCCGCGCCCGTCCGGACCGAGCTCTCGTGCAGTCAGGAACAGGACCATCAGGTTGACCCCGGCGGCGAACAACCGTGCTGCGCTGTTCTCGACGATCGAGAGCCAGGCGTTCATCTGGTCTTCGTCGCTTCCACCACCAGTGTACTGTCGAGCCGGGTCTCGAGTGCACGAAGGTCGTCATGCCGGCTCTCACCGTGGGCAACAAACTCGAAGTCTGCAAACCCCGCCTCACCAAGAATTCGGGTCAATTCTTCCTTATCGTAAAGGTGCGCGTGACCCCACCAACGGAAGCTGACATTCAGCATCTGCGCCCGGGTCTTGATGAAGGCGAACTCCGGCCATTTGACCCAGTCGAGCCGTCTGCGCCAGTCGTCGTTCAAATAGCCGCGGACGAGATTCTCCAGGTCCGGCACGGCAATTCGAACCACGCCACCGGGGCTCAGTGCCCTTCTCGCTTCACGCAGGAAGCGCAGGCCGTTTTCGTACGACGAATGTTCCAGCACGTGTTCGAGGTAGATCCGGTCCAACGAAGCGTCTGCGAAAGGCAGCGGGCGCTCGAGCAGCACGATCAGTTCGGCCCGCGGATCGATATCCGCGTTGATCCACCCCTCAAGACGGTTCCTGCCGCAGCCCACGTGCAGCCTGCGTCGGGGATCATTGCGCAACTGCATGCGCCAACGCGAGGGAAAATACAGGATGTGGGCCAGCGCATGCACGGCCCATTGCCAGGTATTGAAAGCGCGAATTCGCCAGCGGTTCATCGCAGGCGCTTCTTCAGTGTCGCCGGCACACCGGCGTAGAGAGTCCCGGCAGGTATGTCATCGCGAACAAACGAGCAGCCGCCGATGACCGACCAGGAGTTAACAATCACTTTCTCGCGAATTGCGGCGTTGGTGCCGACGTAGACGCCCGCGCCGATTTCGACGTTGCCGCTGACGATTGCACCGGGCGCAATGGTCGCAAATTCGCCGACGGATACATCGTGCCCGAGCGTGGCGTTCCGGTTCACGATGACGTGGCGAGCGACACGGACATTGACCGTGAGCGTGACGCCGGCGCACACGACACTGCCCGCTTCGATAATCGATCGCGCGGATACTTCGACATCAGGATGGACGATTGCCCTCGCAATTCGAAAACCTGCATCCACTGTCGCACGCGCGAATCTCTGTTTCAGTGACGGATCGCCGACTCCCGCGCAAACCACCTGCACTTCGTCGCGAAACGGCGCAATGTCGTTCAAGGTGCCGAGCACGGGAAGGTCGTCTACGATTTTGCCTTTGAACTCAGGCCGTTCGTCGAGAAACCCTTTGACCGTCAGTCCCGCCTGTTCACACAGCCAAGCGACTTCGCGTGCGTGGCCTCCGCAGCCCCAGATGACGACTTGGTTCATGCCTCCACCAGAGCCTTGACGACTCGAGAGATGTCGGCCGGCGTAATTTCCTCCCACAATGGCAGGCTGAGAACGCGTCGCGAGATTTCTTCTGTTTTCTGCAGCGGCGAGGCGGGGGCCGCCGCAAACAGTTCGTGCCGGTGGCAGGGCGGCGCGAAATAGGTTCGCGCCTGAATCATCCGCGAAGCCAGGGCGTCGACATAGCGCCGGCTATTTTCCTCGGGCGGGCAGAGTACGGTCATGAACTGGTGCGGCACTTCGCCCGCGACTGCCTGCCTGCCCCAGCCGCGCGCCCAGAGTCCCTGGCGATCGAAGTCCTCCAAATACGAACGGTAGACCTCCCGCCTTCGTCGGGTCTTTTCGTGGAACCGGTCCAGCGTCGCCAGCCCGACCGCGGCTGAGTATTCCGGCAGCTTCGCGTTCAACCCCTGCATCACACTCTCCCGCTGTCCAGAAAACCCGAAGTTGCTCGCCTTGCGGACCCGGTCGATCAGGGCCTCGTCTTCACTGTAAACCAGGCCGCCTTCGCCAATTCCGAACGCCTTGGTGGCATGGAAGCTGTAAGCAACGGCGCCGGGAAACCCGAACCCGAACTGGTACCCCTCTACCGAAGTCCCAAAACTCGCTGCTGCATCGACGACGACGGGAACGCCCGAACGGTGCAGCGCGGCGCAGTACTCCAGGCTGCATGCGGTCCCGAACGCGGCGTAAGGCACCACGACCGCCACGTCGTTGCCGAGGCGTTCCACCGTCTCCGCCAGCAGGCTCTCGTTCAGGCAGAAATCGTCGGCTCTGATGTCTACAAAGTACGGGGTCAGTCCGCACCAGAGGGCGGCCTGTGGCGTAGCCGCGAATGTGAAACTCGGCATAACCGCATATTTACCGGCGCGTTTCACCGCCTGAATCGCCAGGATGAGTCCGGCGGTCGCGTTTTGGACGGTCGTGACAGCTCCATTACCACGAAAATATTCTGCGAGTATTCGGCCTTCGAATTGCTCGTTCAGGGGTCCGAAATTCGCATAGATCTGCGTCTCATCGATACGGCGCAGGTACGGCAGGCAATCCTCGACGCTGACGAGCCTAGGCCGCAGAAACGGTATGCTGCTCATGTTCGCGCTTGCGCCCGTTCGACGTAATGCTTCAGCAGCGGCCGGGGATAACGGACCAGTTTGGCTCGCAGGAACTTTATCTTGCGCAGACGGTTCCAGTCACCAGGCTCGAGGTATTTATGGGCACGAATGTCCCAGGGTATTTGCCTCAGCCAGCGGTGGTAAAAGATCGAGGAGGTTGTCACCTGCGCGTAGCTAAACCGCTTCGCCGGGTTGGTCTTCCATTGCCCCGGACGCCTCTCCCACTCGAACGGATGAAAGACGAGATCGGCACGGTTCGTTCGACTGAACTCGAGGAGTGTCGCCACCCGGTCGGGCGAGTGCTCGTCATCGTCATCGAGGTGCGTGACGAACGCGCCACGAGCCATGCCGAGCGCATGATTCATGGGCACGGTGCCGGCAACCATCCAGCGCAGCCTCGGGTCATCGGGATATCGGCCGCGCTCCGGTAGATTGACGAACCTGATGCGGCGATCATGGAGACCGGCCACCGCCTGTTCCGTTTCGTCCGTGCAACAATCGCCGACCACGAGAATCTCGATGTTTTCGTAGGTCTGCTCCACCAGCGACCTCAGACATCTGTCCACCAGCAACCTGCTGCGATTGAAGGTTGCGACGCAGATCGACACGAGCGGGTTGGGCTCTTCGAAAGGCCTTTCATACTCGGGACCGGATCGCGCTTTCGAAACTAAATCCCGGAAATCCGGCGACAGATCGGCTGCCGAGAGCGCCGCATCGCGAGATTCGCGGACCGCCGCGAGGTGTGCGCCGATTAGGGGCACACCATCCAGTGCGGATGATGCGTTGAGTAACCTCCCAATCATTTTCAAATCTGCACCGTTACGAGCAAGCGTGGATGACCCGCCCCCCAAGAGAGCGTTGATCTCCTAGCCGCAGTTGCCGATCGTCTGCCAGCCAGGGCGCAGCCGAATTTTACAGGAGGAGCAAGCACGAAGTGAGACGCCGGTCACACGCACAGCGAGGGTTCCTGCGGAAAGGGCCGGGAGCATGTGCCATATTCACTAATTGCCGACTGTTAGCAACTAGCGGCCGAATGCTACCATCCCGGGTTACTGCTGACCTAGATCAGAATCGCGGACCTGGCCTAACACGAGGACTCGCGGGTCTTGAGGACCACTCGAGAAACGAAATGAACTCACCTCTTGCAAGGAAGGGACTGATTCTCGCCGGCGGCTCGGGTACGCGCCTCCACCCGGTCACTGCGGCTTTCAGCAAGCAGCTCCTGCCAGTCTATGACAAGCCAATGGTGTACTACCCACTGTCTACGCTGATGCTGGCTGGCATCCGGGAATTCCTGCTGATTTCGACTCCCCGGGACGAAGCCACCTTCAGACGATTGCTGGGTGATGGCAGCCAGTGGGGCATCAGCATCAACTTCGCCGTGCAACCGAAACCGGAGGGCATTGCACAGGCGCTGCTGGTCGGCGCCGACTTCATCGACGGTAATCCCGTGTCGCTGATTCTGGGCGACAACATCTTCTATGGACAGAATCTATCGATCACGCTGCAACGCATCGCTCGGCAACCATCCGGTGCGACCATCTTCGGCTACTTCGTGAACGACCCTGAGCGTTACGGTGTAGCGAAGTTCGATTCCGCTGGTCAGGTCATTGATCTGCTGGAAAAACCCGACCCTGCTCCATCGAACTATGCGATCACCGGCATCTACTTCTATGACGATCGCGCCGTGGAACTGGCGGGCAGACTTCGACCGTCCGCGCGCGGTGAACTGGAAATCACCGACCTCAATCGCGCCTACCTCGAGTCTGGTGCACTGACCCTGGAGAAGCTCGGCCGCGGCACCGCCTGGCTGGACACCGGTACTCATGGTTCGCTGCTGGACGCGGCCAATTTCGTTCGCATCGTCGAGGAACGCCAGGGCCTGAAAATCGCTTGCATCGAGGAGATCGCGTACCGGATGGGCTTCATTGACGGCCCGCAACTTCAGCAACTCGCCGAACCACTGGAAAAGAGCGGGTATGGTGAGTACCTCCTGCGTATCCTGCGCGAGGCAAGCTCGCGGTGAAGGCCGTGCCGCTCGCAATCCCGGACGTAGTGCTAATCACGCCCCGGGTTTTCGAAGACCAAAGAGGTTATTTCTTCGAGGCATGGCAGGCCAGAACCTACGCAGACTCAGGCCTCGACCTGACCTTCGTGCAGGAAAACCAAAGCGGATCCCGCGGCGGGTCCCTGCGCGGACTGCACTACCAAATCGCACAACCGCAAGGAAAACTCGTGAGAGTCGTCAGCGGCGCGATCTTCGATGTTGCAGTGGATATCCGGCGCAGTTCTGCCACCTTTGGCCAATCGGTCAGCGTAGAACTTTCGGCGGATAACCGGCACCAGATCTTCGTACCGCCGGGCTTCGCTCATGGTTTCCTCGTCACCACCGAAAGCGCCGAAGTCGTCTACAAGTGCACCGACTACTACGCCCCGGAGCATGAACGGACCATACTGTGGAACGATCCTGACCTGGCCATCGACTGGCCGGGTTTCGCGGGCGAGGCTCTTCTTCTCTCCGACAAGGACCGGCAGGGAACGCGACTGCGCGACGCCGAGGTCTACGATTGAAGGTCCTGCTGTTAGGAGCGGATGGGCAACTCGGTGCGGCCTTGCGGCAATGCGCGCCTGCTGAAGTGGACCTGACGGCGCTCTCCCGGAGCGGGCTGGACATCTGTGACGCTGCGAGTGTTCGTAAAGCGATGAGCGGCGTCGGCCCGGAGGTGGTCATAAACGCCGCAGCCTACACGGACGTCGATCGTGCCGAGAGCGATCCTGAGCGGGCTTTTCTCGTCAACGCCGATGCGCCGGGCGTCATCGCGGATTCGGCCGCCACGACCGGAGCGAGGATGATCCACGTTTCCACGGATTTCGTCTTTGGTGGTGATCGGCCGGTGCCGTACGACTCCGGAGCGGTGGCACGACCCATCAATGTATACGGCGAGTCGAAACTCGCTGGTGAGCGCGCCGTCAGCGGTGCGCTCGGATCCGACGCGACTATCGTTCGCACGTCGTGGCTCTATGGCCGAAGCAGCCGCAATTTCGTAACGACCATTCTCGATCTGCTGGCAAACCGCGAGCGGGTCGACGTAGTCTATGACCAGGTGAGCGCACCGACCTGGACCAAGTCCCTGGCAACGTGCATCTGGGCGATTGCCCGTCGCCCCGATATTCATGGAATCCAGCACTGGCGCGACGATGGCCTCGCCAGCTGGTATGACTTTGCCGTGGCGATCCAGGAAGAGGCGACAGAGCGGGGATTGCTGTCAAAACCCGTTAAAATTCGACCTATTCGGACGGAGGAATTGCCCAGGCCCGCCAGGAGACCGCGCTACAGCGTGCTCGAGAAAGCAGGAACCGCCAGGCTCCTGGGACGGGAACCGTGTCATTGGCGTGACAATCTCAGGACGATGTTTGATGAACTCGAGAAAGCGTAGCCTGCTCGTGACGGGAGGCGCCGGGTTCATCGGTGCAAACTTCGTTCACCACTGGCGCCGCGAGCGACCCGGCCACCCTCTCGTAGTACTGGACGCGTTGACTTACGCCGGGAACCGGATGAGCCTCGCCTCGCTCGAGGCGACGCCAGGCTTCACGTTCATTCACGGCAACATCTTGGACCAGCAGTTGGTCGAGACCACACTACGACGCCACGAGATCGACACGGTAGTTCACTTTGCGGCCGAATCGCACGTAGACAGGTCGATACGAGGCCCGGACCCGTTCGTCGAAACCAACATTGTCGGCACCCACAATTTATTGAAAGCCTGCCGGCAGGTGTGGAACGTCGAAAGTCCCGGTAACGACAGTCATTTTCATCACGTATCAACAGACGAGGTCTTCGGCTCACTGGGTCCTGACGACCCGGCATTCCGCGAAGAGAGTCCTTATGCCCCGAATTCGCCCTATGCGGCGAGCAAGGCGGCGTCAGATCACCTGGTCAGAGCGTATGCGCATACCTACGGGCTGCAAGTCACGGTCAGCAATTGCTCCAATAACTACGGACCCTACCACTTTCCCGAGAAACTGTTGCCATTGGCGATCGTCAACATCCTGGACGGGCGCACGCTGCCGCTCTACGGGGACGGCGGCAACATTCGGGACTGGCTGCATGTTCAGGATCATTGCCGTGCCATCGAACTCGTACTGGACGCAGGATGCCCAGGCGAAACTTACAACGTCGGCGGACAATCCGAGCGATCGAACATCGACCTCGTGCAAACCCTGTGCGGCATCGTTGACGAGGCCTTCGCGGAAAACCTCGAACTTAGGGAGCGGTACCCGCACAGTCCCGCGGCGAAGGATCAGCCGGCGCGATCGCTCATCAGATTTGTCCCGGATCGACCCGGCCACGATCGCCGTTACGCAATCGATTCACGAAAAATCGAGAGTGAACTCGGTTTCACGCCAGGAATCGCACTCGAAGAAGGGCTCAGGGGAACTCTCCAGTGGTTCCTGGACAATGAGCGATGGTGGCGATCCGTGATGGACGGCAGCTACCGCCAATGGATCGCTGGTCATTATGGCGATGGCGAACATCCGGCGGGGGCCGACCACCGTGACTGAAGGCCATAGCCCAATCTGGATCAATGCTCGGCCAGAGTGTCCCCCGCCTTGCGGGCTCGTAAAACCACCTAGCGCGCGACCCTGGGTTTCCCAATGAAAGACCTCGTAGAGAATCGACGCCGAATCGGCTTTTCTGAAAAGCTCCGCCTCGCGGCCAGGGCCTTCAGCGAAAATGGTCCTGTCTATACCTTTCTGCTGGCAGCATATTATGGCTCGAGCGCCATCGCGGAGAAGACATTCGCCCAGATGGCGCGTACCCGAATTCGGAAAGGCCTTCCGGGAATCAATAGCGTCGGTTTCAACAAAGCAATCTGGGAATCGTGGGACTGGAAGGCGGCTGGAGAAGAGTGGACGGTTTCAGAGGAATGGAAACAGAGCCTGATTGAGCAAGTGCTGAATCGTTACATGCCGGAATCGGGAGTTATTCTCGAAATTGGTCCCGGTGGCGGCCGCTGGACCGAGCACCTCGTGCAGCGAACGGGTGAGTACGTTGGAGTTGATGTGTCGACCTCCGCTATCCAGTGTTGCGAAGCGAGGTTCTCGGAATTTCCGGACGCGAAATTCCTCGTGGGCTCAGGATCAGACCTGCGGGGAGTGCCGGACTCTTCTATTGACGGGATCTGGAGCTTTGACGTATTCGTTCACATCAACAAAGTAGACGTCGCCCGGTACGCGCAGGAGTTCGCGCGCGTTATGAAGCCGGGTGCCATTGGCGCGATTCACCATGGCCGGGTAGGTGGTCGCCTCGGCGGCTGGAGAAGCGACCTCACCCAGGAAGTGATGATGTCGTTACTGGAGTCTGCGAATCTTGAAACTGTAGATAGCTTCGACGAATGGAGCGATGGCTCGAATGTTCACAAAGTGACCGGATACGGCGATGGAATAACCGTATTTTCTAAGCCGAGCGATTGAATTTTTGTTCAGACGAAGGAAATTCGCTTCGTTCAAAGCATTCCTGGCCGCAAAGGCCCGAAAAATGGGATGTGACCCCTCTGGAACGTGACGCCGTACCGTTTCGGCGGGCCGGTTTCCGAGAAAATCGACGT
>CAWGLW010000001.1:0-681871 GCA_963823525.1 uncultured Gammaproteobacteria bacterium | reverse complement strand
AGCCGCCCGACGGCTCACGTCGCCACTGCGAGAACAGGAACAGGCGACGAAGTCCAAAATTGACGCCGAAAGTCAATCCGGCAGCAAACAGCTTAGCGAACAAATAGTGAAGCCCCAAGCCGTCCACGAAGGCATACATCGCAGCAAGGTTGACGATGAGACCGACGACACCCACGGCCAGGAAGAAGCCAAATTCCAGGCGCGTATCTTCAACTCTCCGAAACGCGAAAATGTGTCGCACCGAGGCCCAGTAAACAAACACTGTACCCGCCAGGAATGCGATGGCCGCGGCAGGCAGGTAGGGGATGCCCAACAGGGAAACCTGGATCGCGAGTAACCCGATGTCGAGCACAAACGCAGCAGCCGAGGCGGCAACATAGCCCCCGGCCTCCTTTAAGAGCCGAGTCATCCGGTTGCTCCGCTGCGGAAATTGCTGCAGTCGTAAAGGTACAATCGCTCTCCGGGCGCGGGCCACTCGCGACTGCTCATGGCAAGCCCGATGTCCTCTTCCGACACGACGAAGCCCAGTTCCGGGTCCCGGCAAATGCTTTGCAATATCCCGCTGGTCAGCTTATTGGGTTCGATGTCGGTGACCGCAGGGCTTATGAACCAGAAGTCCTTATTTATATAGGGTTCCAGCACCAGAGCGCGCCGGACGATTTCGTCGGCCAGTTCTTCGGAAAAGACGATGCCCCCGGACTGCGAGCGGGTCAGGTAAGAGCGCCGTTCCAGAAGAAACCATGTCTCGCGCAGGTTGTTATACCAAAGAACCTCCGAATCTTCGGGTATCGCCGCGCGCCAGTCCGCAAACGCCGCATGCTCCTCGGTTCCGAAAGACCGTGCTGTCCACTGAAGTATTGCCCCAGAGCCGTTCAGCACGAGCAGCGCAATCGCTGCTCCGGCGACCAGCGCCCCGCGCATCGGTGTCCAGGCAAAACGTGCCACGGTACAGGCGCAGACAGCCAGTATCGCGGCGGGGATCCGGAATTGAAGCAGATTCAATATCTGACTGTCACCGGCGCCCGCAAGCACGCCTTCATCCTGCCCGAGGAGTTCCCACGCCAATGACATGGTGACCACCGATGAAACCAGTACGGCCGTCAGCATCACCCAGGCACCGATTCGCACTGTGCGCTGAAGATCACCAGAGATATGCGACCGCATCGTCCAAAGCAAAAACGCCACGCCGGCGAGCAGGGTTGGCAACATGTCGACCAGGGGCGACCGGACAGTCATCGGCGCAACGAACAGCCAGGCGGCGCCGAGCATAACCGCTGCACTGCGCCCCGGTGACGATGAACGCCAGAGCGTCAGCAGAAGTGCCGGCAACAGGCCGATTGACAGGAGGCGGGCCAGCCAGATCCAACGCCACGGCTGGCCTTGAATCAGTGCTTCCAGGTGCAGCCAGAGGCTGCTGATCACGGCCAGCGCAAGGCCCGCGAGGGCCACGCCCACCGCGCAGCCGGCAGCGAGTCGCGCGTTCCGGTTCGGTATCGCCACGGCCGCCAGACACAGTGTCAGCAAGCTGAACAATGCGTCATTCCAGTCCGCTGCGCGCCACAAGTCGATGAACAGGAAGCTGCTGCGAAACATCGTGATTGCCAGCCAGCGACCTTCCATGAACGGAGACTCACCGCCGAGCGCGTAGCTCCCGAGAATCGCCGTCATCACGCCAGCGGTGAGCAGCGCAGGCACCCAGCGTGTCGAGTACTTCTTGGCGAACCAAATGCACCCGGCCAGTATCGCGGCCGGAAATGCGATCAACGGGTGCATCGCGATACCGAGCGCCAGCGTGACTGCGGCAAAAAGCGGCTTGTCGCGGAACAAAAGCCACAGACCGGCCAGCGACAGCACTTCCGCGGGCAATCGCGCGGTCATAAAAGGCTCGGCGTAGTGGAAAACCCCCAGCCCGCCATAGTTGCTGGAAAGCGTGATCAGCAGCCCGAGCCCGAACAGCGCCGGGTTGGTGCCGGCCAATTGCCTCAACAGCAAAAAGGCCATCGTGTACCAGAGCAGCTGACACACTAATACTGCCCATGCAGCGGCTGTCTCGAGTCCGAACGTGTCGATCAGAACAGCATAAAGACCTGGAAATATCGTGAATTCTTCCTGCGATCGATATTGGAGGAAAATGTCGTTGGCGTAGAGCTCGGGCTTGAGTTTGACCAAGGCTTCAATCGCATAGCCTTGCGCGTCATGCGCCATACCGCCGTACGGCATCAGCACGACGAGCCAGATAGCTGCGTACAGGAGAAGCAGCGCGACCAGGCCGATCTTGCCGCCGGAGTGGCCGGCCGCTGACCATGGTGTGGCAGCTGAGTTCACAGGCAAGGCATCAGTCGAGGCATCGGAATTCATCGGTCTGAAGTATCTGGCTATTGGGTGTCCGGTGCCGAATTATGTCGTCCCGACCACCGGAAAGTTGTGACACACATCTCGCGCCCGCGATCTGCCGGGCTACGGGACGCTGGCCACCGCGAATTCTGCGCACCTGTAAAGATAAACCCGGCTCCCGGGGCCAGGCCACTCCACGCTACCGACGTATCCGTCCCTGTCTGTCTCGAGGACAAGAAAATCCAGATCCGCGGCTGCACACGCTTCGCTGGGATCCGGATTTCTGCATTCGCTTCCAGACGCGCATGCTTTGCCAAACCAGTCATCCGGGTCCGCGAACCCAGCCAGTTCGACGGCTCGCCGGCGTGCCTCGCCGGCCAGATCCTGCGAGAAGACGATTCCCGCCAGCTGCGACGCGGACAGGAAAGAGCGCCGCTCAAGCAGAAACCATGCACCCTGCGGAAAGTCTGGCCAGAGTACCTCTGCATCCGTCGGGATCATCGCCTTCCAAACTGCGAATTTTGCCGCGTCCTCGTCGAAGATCACTCCCTGTGCCCAACTGAGGCGGGTCCCAGCTGCGCCCCCGATGAGCAGTGCAGCCGATAAGCCAGCGACCAACGCAACCCCTACAAACGATCGCGTCGCGCCGGTGGTCAGATACCAGGCCGCAAGTACGATTGCAGCGGCAATCGGCGGAAACGACTTCATGATTTCAACCGAGAGTTCGATCCATCGCGGATCCGTGCCGAAGTGGAAGCGGCCGCCGGCTACTGCAAGCGCTGAAGCAACTGCCCCAGCGCCACTTAGAAAGAGCAGCGTCCAGCTGCCGGCAAGCAATAACCGGGCGACGCGTTCCGGGCACTTGTCGCGGGCGACCCAGAGGGCAACGGCGATCACCGCGATCAAAGCCCCGGCGCCGACCGGCGGTATCAGGTCGCTGGATGACCAACTGCCGAGCATCCATCCGGCAACGAGTAGCAAAGCCGTCGTTCGTCCCTGCCGGCCGGATCGCCAAAGCACCTGGACGATCAGTGGCAGCAAGGCCAGCGCCAGGAAGCCGCCAATCCACACCCATCGCCAGGGTTGACCTTGCAATATCAGCTTGAGCGGGAAAGGGCCACCGCAGATGAGCGTCAGCGCCATGCCAGCCAGACCCACAATCAGGGTTGCTCGTGACAGGACGGCTGCGGGGCCCGCTGGCAACGCCAGGGCAGCGAGGGCCAGTGTCGCCACCGGTAGAGCCGACGTTTGCCAGTCTCCGGTAGACCATGAATCGATGAACAGGTAGCCGCTGCGAAGATGCGTCAGTTCGAGCCACTGACCAGTCATCAGCGGTTCCGAGCCGCCAAGCAACCAGTTTGCGAGAACGGCAGCCGTGACGAGCACGATGGGAACAAGAAAAGCCTGGCGTATGGGCTTATTCGACGGCATTTCGGCGAGCACGACCATCAGCAAGACCGGGAACGCCATCAGTGGATGAATGCTCATTCCCACCAAAATCGACACGATCGCCACGACCGGTCGTTTTGCAGCGAGCGCAGCGAGTGCCATCAGGCACAGTGCTTCGGCGAGTGGGCGCGCACTGAGGAAAGGTTCGACCAGTCGAAAGACGTGCCCGGATCCATACCAGACCGGCACTGCGAGGACGAGGCCAAAAGAGAGCAGCGCGAGCTTTCGATTCATCAGGCGACGAATCAGCAGCCAGGCCGAAAAATACCAGAGCGCGTGCGACAGCAGGGTCGCGACGGCGGCGCCTTTCGCGGCGCCGAATTCGCCGACGAAGATGCTTGAAAACACAGGGAAAATCGTAAGTGCCGCGCTGCCCGCGAAGCGCAGGAACAGATCCTGGCCATAGATATCAGGTTCCAGGCGGCCCAATGCCTGCAACACATAAAGCTGTGCATCGTGCTGCAGGCCCCAGTAGCGATCGAGCAGGGACCAGAGCGCAAGGAAAAGCAACCCCAGCGCCGCAACACGTAAACGGGACAGGGGCGCAGAAAATTCAGTCGACACGATCGGCTTCAGCCGCGGCTATTCGATGCCGAGCTTCTTGATCCGATACCGTAGCTGCCGGAACGTCATGCCAAGCAACTCAGCCGCTTCGGTCTTGTTGTACCTCGTCTGCTCGAGCGCATTGATGATGGCTTCCCGCTGGATGGTTTCCAGCTGTCCTTCCAGGCCGTCCGGAGTGCTTGCACTATCGGCCGGGGAGGACCCGGGGATCTGCTGAGCCCGCAACTGAATGTCGTCCGCGGTGATCTCGCCATCTGTGCAAAGTGTTACGGCGCGCTCGAGGATATTTTCCAGTTCACGCACATTTCCGGGATATGAATAAGTGTTCAGTCGAGTTAACGCGGCCCGGTTGATCGCGGGTCGCCCCACACCGATTTGTTTCGAGACGCGATCGAGCAGTGCATCAACAAGCAGCGGCACATCGTCCATCCGGTCACGAAGCGCTGGGACGTGCAGGTCAATGACATTGATGCGGTAGTAAAGATCCTCACGAAACCGGCCCGCGGTGACCAGTTCCGCGAGGTCCTTGTGGGCCGCGCTGAGAATGCGCACGTCGATCGGTACCTCGCGGGTCTCCCCGACCGGCCTTACAGCCTTCTCCTGGATCACGCGCAGCAGCTTCACCTGCATGTGCAGGGGCAGGTCGGCGACCTCGTCCAGGAACAGCGTGCCACCCTCTGCGCTGCGCAACAGGCCTTCCTTGTCGCTGACGGCACCCGTGAAGCTGCCTTTGCGGTGACCGAAAAACTCGCTCTCCATCAGCTCAGACGGTATCGCACCGCAGTTGACCGGGACGAACGGAGCATCACGCCGAGGGCCGGATTCGTGAATCAGCCTCGCGGCGAGTTCCTTGCCGGTGCCCGAGTCGCCCGATATGTGCACCGGCGCCTGGCTGCGTGCGACTTTGCTGATCATCTGTCGCAGGTCCTGCATCGGCCTGGAATTGCCGAGAAGCTTCAGTTCCGCGCGTCGCTGCGTGGACTCATTTTCATCCTCGGAGAGTTTCAGCGTTGCGGTAATCAGTTTGCGCAGCGCCGCGAGGTCGAGCGGCTTGGAAATGAAATCAAAAGCGCCGAGCTTGAGCGCACGCACCGCCGCCTCCACGTTGCCGTGCGCAGTAATGACGGCCACCGGTACGCCCGGGCAATGGGTCTGCATCCAATCGACGATGTCGAGGCCGTCGCCGTCCGGCAGGCGCATATCGGTCAGCACGAGGTCGTAATGTGGGTCACTGAGACAGATGATCGCTGTGGAAAAGTCGCCGGCGGTCTTCACCTCGATGTTCATTCGGCCGAGCGTAATGGAGAGCAGTTCCCGGATATCGGGCTCATCGTCGATAACGAGTGCGCAAGGCTTTCGCATGTTTGGCGAGTTTAATGGCTCAGGCCGGAGGCGGCCAGAATTCGGAGGGCCAGGTCGAATTCGTTGTCTGGCCGCAGGACCCTGGCCCAGCTCAGAATTATCTTGCTGGCCGATTGCCGGTCACCGAGTCCGTACAGTGAGGCGGCCATAGCTGCGATCGTGTATTCGAGGTCTTCCGTGCCCAACGGTGAGGCCTCGTTTTGGAGAAGGGCCTGGCCTAGTCTGATGATCTCTTCTCTGTCTCGCCTGGCAACGGCGTGCAGAAAGTCGGGCCAACCCAGCTCGCCAGGTCCGGCGGCCTCGTAGCATGGACTGGAGACGACCTTGCTCCAGAAAGGGTAGAGCTCTGTATATGGCAACATGGCGCTGGTCTGACGACTGAGTTTGCGGACGGCCGCTATCCAGGCCTGCCAACCGCCGTTCTTCCGGCAGGTCTCTGCGGGCATGCCCACTGCCAGGATTGTGTCGCCGACCTCGCCGGGAACAAAGCCCAGATCTCCAGAGGAAATGCTGGCGAGAATTCTGCCGGCCCGGTCGGAGTACTCCTCGCGAATACCTCTGCCAAACTCCGGGACTGCGTCCAGCGGCGCTGTTTTCCATTCAGGGATGCTCAACTCGAGGAAAGGCAGCGGGAGCACGGTCAGTCCCGGAAGTTCCAGCGCATTTCGATTCAGAAACAGGAATCTTTGTGCATTCTGGTCAACGTAAGGGAAGTAGTCTGAGTTGGCCGGCACATGGGCCGAACGTATGTATGGGTCGAGCAACTGTTTGTTGCCTATTCGCCGACTCGTGATGTCGCCGAGGCCAATGATCCCGGCGCGTGTCAGTTCGGCCCGGAGCGCCTGCTCCGAGAATATTCCTGGATCCGGATCCGGCAGCAGGCCGTCCTTCTTAGCGACCACGAGAATGTTCGAGTCGTCGACGTTATAGAGATGATAATCGGATACATGTGGCGACAAGGCCTTAAGGATGGAAATGACCACCGCGATGTCAGTTTCGTAAATCTGCAGCCACTGGACCAACAGGCCGCCCGGCTCAAGGTAGCGAACGGCCTGCTCGTAGAACTCTGCTGAGAACAAGGTCGCAACTCCGCTGACCCACGGATTGGACGGTTCCGATACGATGACGTCGAACCGGGATCCTGACGCCGCAAAGAACGTCTTCGCGTCCTCGATGACGATTCGGCTTCGCGGGTCCGTGAACAGACTCTTCACGCGCGGCATGAATCCGAGCCGCGCCGCGTCGACCATGAACGGTTCAATCTCAATCGATACCAGCGAGTCTACGTGGGCGCTCGAGAGAAGGGTCTGGGAGGTCAGGCCCGAGCCGATGCCGATGTTGGCGACTTTGCTCGGCGATGGGTGCAGTGCCAGAGGCAGCGCACCGACAAGAATCATCGTTATCTCATCGGCGGCCGGTGGGCCATCCGACATCTGGATAACGGCGTCCGGCTTGCCGTTGGTGGCGATGGTCGCGGCGCCACCGGTTCGGGTCAGCGAAATCGTTGCCGTCTTGCCGTCCCGCAGGTAGGCAATTTCTGATCCCGCCGCGATTGTAGTCTGGCCGGTCCGGTACACGGCCGATACAAGGCGCGCCGGGTCCGGCTTGACGAGGACTGCAACCAGTCCGATTACCAGCATGCCCACCACCACCGCTTTCGCGTCGACAGTACGGTGAAACGGCTGCCGATTCTGCAAAGAGCCCGCGATGGCGAGGGCCAGGTGTATGGCCGCACCGGCAATAACAGTCCCCCTGACCCCTATTTGGGGCATAAACAGGTGGACCGCCGCTAAGACACCGACAATCGCGCCAAGGGTATTCAGGGCGTAGACGGTTCCGATGGCTTTCTCTCCGGTTCCCCGGTCCATCAGAAGACGGGTGATCAATGGCAGCGTCATGCCCGCGAAAAAAGTCACCGGTGCCATCAGCGCGATGGCAATGAACTGAGAGAGAAACGTGTATCCGACGAAACCGGACTCCGTCGATGCAAAGGCCGACTTAGCCCAGGCGAGCAGATCAAACGTGTAGTGGTAACCTGGAATCGTCAATGCGGCCAGCACGCCCATGAGCAGCAGCGTGCGGGCGAGAAAGCCGTCAGGATCACGGAGGTGATCAATACGGCTACGGATCCAGTAGCCGCCGACTGCCAGCCCGAGTATGAATGCGGCAAGCATCAGTTCGAACGAATGCGTCGAGCTGCCAAGCACCAGGCTCAGCATCCGAATCCAGCTCATTTCGTAAAGGAAGCAGGCGACGCCCGTGAGGAACGCACTGGCCAGTAACCAGCTGGAACCGCGGCGGGTCCACTCGCGAGTCGCGGACGACTTCTCGGGTACCGTCGCCGCCGCGCTGCCTCTCGATAGCAGCCAGACGAAGAGGGCCAGGAACACGTTCAGCAGACCCGCGGTCAGGAGTGTGCCCGGCAGGCCGACCGTCTTGATCAGGTAGAAACCGCTGACCAGCACGCCCGCGGCGGCGCCGAGGCAGTTCGTGAAATAGAGCAGTGAAAGGAATTCGCCGGTCCGCGCGGGCGCCAGTCGTATGAGCCCGCCGGAGATCAGCGGAAAAGTCATCCCGAGCAGCACGGATTGTGGAAGTATCAGCAGGGCACCCGTTGCCCATTTAAAGACAAGTATCGAGCCGGGTGCGCCGATGGACGGGATTGCGACATCCAGACTCCAGTGCAGTAACGCCTCGAAGATCGGATGGAAGGCCAGTCCCAGAATTCCGATCAGGACTTCGACAACCGCATAGACAAGCAGAAGGTTTTGCCACCGTGAGGACCGCCGCCCGATCAGCCAGGCTCCGATCGCCATGCCGCCCATGAATATCGCCAGCACCAGCGTTTGCGCGAATGCGGAGTGGCCAAGAAATAGTTTGAGGTAGTGGGACCAGATCGACTCATAGATCAGTCCCGTGAATCCCGAGAGCGTGAACGCAATCAACAGCGCCCACTGCCGGAATCCGATTCCTTGCCTGGTCTGATCCCGGTTCACATCGCTACCACTCCCAGCGATTCGGGTCGGCAAAAATGATGCGGAAGAGACTGCCGCCCGTCGGCCGCGGTTCGTAGAGCAGCATGGCGCCATTGGTCTGGCACAGCTCGCGGGAGATGAACAGGCCGAGCCCGGTACCACCGGTTCCGTTCGTGAAGAACGGTTCGAACAGGCGCTCGGCGTGCGTTGGGTCGACACCGGCGCCGAGGTCGCCGATTTCGATGTACGGCCGGCCGGTGGTGCCGATGCGGCCCAGCGTAAAATCGATGCTGCCTGCACCGTCGCTGGACGAGCCGTGCTTGAGGGCGTTGTCGCAGAGGTTCCAGAGTATCTGGTGCAGATGGGAGGGGTCGAAATGTACCTCAATCGCGCTGGTCCCGGCATGGTCGCTGACATTCAGCGCCTCTTCGGCGAGCTGTGAGGTCTCGCGGAATTCCCGCAGAAACGTTTCCAGCCAGGACTTGAGCTCCAGCCGCTCCTGCCGGGTCGCGTCCCGGCGGGACAGTTGCAGCACGTTCTCGATGATCTGGCTGACCCGCACTGCGTTCTTCTCGATGATCTCGGTGAGGTGTGCATCATCCGATCCCAGCGCATCCGATTCGCGCAGCAGCTGACTGGCGTGGCTCATCGCGCCGACCGGGTTGCGGATTTCATGCGCGATGCTGGCGCTCAGGCGCCCCAGCGAGGCGAGCTTGGACTGCTGCACTTTTTCGGCGATGACGCTGGTGTCTTCGAGAAACACCAGCACCGGGCCGCGGCCTTTATCCGACAGCGACACGAAATGCGGACGGATCACGGTGCCGCCATCTGCCGAGACGACTTCGCCGACCTTGTCTCGCCGGTCGGATTCCTCGCGCCGCCACGACTCCAGCAGCGCAAGCAATCGCGGCGATATCTGGCCCAGGGGCGTGTCCTTTTCCACCGGCCCGTTCATCAGCATCCGGGCGGCCGTGCCGTTGATGAGTCGGATACGGTCCTCGGTATCCACCACGAGGATGCTCTCGCGGAGGTGCTGCACGATGAACTGGTTGAGCTGATCGAGGTTGGCAAGATCCAGTTCTTTCTGCTGCACCAGCGCTTCGCTCTCGCGCAGCCGGCCTGCGAGCGGGACCGCCAGCAGCGTGATGGCAAACAGGCTCGCACCGGTGAGGCCCGCGATCAGGAAATCACTGCTCTCACCGGTACCGGCCAGCACCGATACGGCGGTCTGATAGAGCAGGGCGAGCGTGCCAGCCGCCGGCCCGACCAGGGCCAGTCGCGGCCCGACGATCACGGCTGTCGCCGCCGTGGGCAGCACGAGCAGGGTGCCAAGTCCGCTCGCGATGCCGCCGCTGGCATGGATCAACAGCGTGATGGCCAGCGTGTCTGCCGCGAGCTGGGTCAGTGCCAGCCAGTGCGCCGGCAGCCAGCGCTGGCTGGTAGCCTGAATACAGATCAGGCCATAGACGAAATAGACGGCGCAAATGCCGATAAACAAGCCAGGGTTCCAGCTGCCGACGCTGCGATTGGGCGAGTCGAAGAAGAAGACCAGCAGCAGGACCATCGGCACCAGCAGCCGGAAGATGTTCAGCAGGCCGATCACCCGCCACGGCAGGTCGACGGCACTTACGCTGTGTTTTTCAGCCGCCGGGGGGGTATCACTCGCCATGGGCGGCGACTTTAGCAGAGCGGTACCCGAAGCACTCCGTGCCGGTCGCCCGAACTGTGACGCGTGGCGGCGGACGGCTGCCCGTCCGATGCACCCGGGGATCGGAAGTAAGGCCCCGGAATGCACAAGGCTCCCCGGGCGACCGCTCGCTTGGGCTAAACTACGCCACCGATCACAAGAACACACGGCAGGGGTTACAGCGGATGAATCTGCACGAATACCAGTCGAAGCAACTCTTCGCGCGATACGGCATACCGGTGCCGAAGGGTTACGTCGCCGAAACACCGGAGCAGGCCGTCGAAGCGGCCCGCAAGCTCGGCGGCAAACTCTGGGTGGTCAAGGCGCAGGTTCACGCCGGTGGCCGCGGCAAGGCCGGGGGGGTCAAGCTCGCGAAGAACGCAAGCGAAGTCGCCGCCGCCGCGAAAGGTATGCTCGGCCAGCGGCTCACGACCAAGCAGACCGGCGCCGAGGGCCTGCCGATCAACCAGGTCTATGTCGAGTCCGGCTCGAAAATTGCCCGCGAGCTTTATCTCAGCCTGCTGCTCAACCGTGACACGAGCAAGCTTGCGTTCGTGGCCTCGGCGGCGGGCGGCATGGACATCGAAGCCGTTGCCGCGAAGACACCCAAGAAGATCACCCGCGTTGAGATCCACCCGGCCACGGGCATACAGGGCTCGCACACGCGTACGCTGGCTTTCGGGCTCGGGCTCAAGGGCGAGCAGGTGAAGCAGTTCGATGCGATCGCCCGTGCGCTTTACGCCCTGTACCTGGATTGCGACGCGAGCCTCATCGAGGTCAACCCGCTGATCGTGACCGAGGATGGCCAGGTCGTTGCGCTCGATGCAAAGATCAACATCGAGGACAACGCGCTCTACCGGCAGAAGGAGCTGGTCGCCTGGCGCGATCCGGAGCAGGAAGATGAGGCCGAGCGGCTCGCCGGCGAAGCGGACCTCAACTACGTGTCACTGGACGGCGACATTGCCTGCATGGTCAATGGCGCCGGCCTTGCGATGGCCACGATGGACCTGATCAAGCTGCACGGTGGCTCGCCGGCCAATTTTCTCGATGTCGGCGGCACCGCGACCGGCGAGCGCGTAACCACGGCGTTCAAGCTGATCCTGGGCAACCCGAAGGTGAGCGCGATCCTCGTGAACATCTTTGGCGGAATCGTCCGTTGCGACGTGATCGCCGAGGGCATCATTGGTGCCGCGAAGCAGATTGGCATCCAGGTGCCGGTCATCGTACGCATCGAGGGAACCAACGCGGTGGCCGGGCGCGAAATGCTGGCCCGCAGCGGTCTCGCGCTGATTGCGGCCGAGGACCTCACGGACGCGGCGAAAAAGGCCGTGGCCGCGGCCAGGAAGAACTGAGCGGCAGTCCGGCCGGATCGGCTCCAGGGCTGATTCCCCGCGACCACTCCTCCACGCACTCCAGGAAGACTCCATGTCAATTCTCGTCAACAAGAAGACTCGCGTGATCTGTCAGGGCTTCACCGGCAAGCAGGGCACGTTCCATTCGCAGCAGTGCATCGACTACGGGACCAACGTGGTCGGCGGTGTCACGCCCGGCCGCGGCGGCGAAAAGCATCTGCGCCGGCCCGTGTTCAATACGGTCCGCGAGGCCGTTGCCCGCACAGAGGCCAATGCATCGATGATCTACGTGCCGGCGCCATTTGCGGCCGATGCGATCATCGAGGCGGCCGACGCCGGAATCGAACTCATCGTCTGTATCACCGAGGGCATCCCGGTGAACGACATGGTCAAGGTCAAGGCCGCGCTGCGCGACTCGGGCTCGCGGCTCGTCGGCCCGAACTGCCCGGGCGTGATCACGCCGGGTGAGTGCAAGATGGGTATCATGCCCGGCTTTATTCACAAGAAGGGCAGCATCGGCATCGTCTCGCGCTCCGGTACGCTCACCTACGAGGCCGTTTTCCAGACCACCAACAACGGCCTCGGGCAGAGCAGTTGTATCGGAATCGGCGGTGATCCGGTGCGCGGCATGAACTTCATCGACGTGCTGCAACTGTTCGAGGAGGACCCGCGCACGGACGGCATCATCATGGTCGGCGAGATCGGGGGCAGCGACGAAGAGGCGGCCGCCGAGTTCATTCGCCGCAACGTCACCAAGCCCGTGGTCGCCTACATCGCCGGCGTCACAGCACCGCCCGGCAAACGCATGGGCCATGCAGGCGCCGTCATTTCCGGTGGCAAGGGCACGGCCCAGGACAAGTTCGAGGCGCTGGAGGCGGCTCGTGTCGGCACGGTTCGCTCGCCGGCCGAGATGGGAACGGCGATTGCCCGCCGGCTGGCACGCCGCAAGGCAAGGTCAGCGACTTTGGCGAAGACGGCGCGTAAAAAGAAATAGCCGCGTGCAGGCGGACGCCGAGGATCGACGATGACGGCAAAGGACAGCAACGGCAACGAACTGAGCGACGGCGATTCCGTCACGGTGATCAAGGACCTGAAGGTCAAGGGATCTTCGATCAACCTGAAGCGCGGCAAGGTCTTCAAGCGGATTCGGCTGACCGAAAAGGATGATGAAGTCGAGTGCCGCGAAGGCCGCAGCACGCTGGTGCTGAAGAGCGGCTTCCTGAAAAAAGTCTAGCCGGTGCGCGGCCCTGCGCCGCCTGCCGCACCCCAGGGCATTGCCGGGGCTCTACTCCAGCGCGGCCTCCGCATCGAGGCGGTTGACCGCGCGGTTGAACATGGCCCGCGCCTTGACCTGGTCTTCCGCGATCGCCACGACGCCAAGCTTGCCGTAACGCGGCAGCGCGCCGATCACGCTGAATACCACGCCCTGCTGACTGGTCTGGTCGAAATGAATGCCGTGTTGCACGGAGATATCGATCAGGTCGTCCGGGATCAGCCGCCGGTACAGCGGGTTGATCAGATTGTCGGTCGCGTAATACGCCCTCAATTGCCCGGTGGGCGTGCGAAATTCCGCCTTTCGCGGGTCGTAGCGGCCGTTGGTGAGAAGCTGCAGCAACTGGTAAGTGTGCGTTGTTCCGCCTTTACGCAGATTGACTTCGATCGCGTAGTGCTTCCAGCGGTTATTGCGCTTGACCGACACGAAGTCGACCCCGAAGCGGCCAAGCACGCCCTTGCGCTGCAGGATCTTGCCCGCCTTTGATGAGAGCGTCTGGATTTCTTTCGCATAGGCCGTATCGGCGGGAAACGTACTGCCCTGGAAGATTTGCCCGGTGGGTCCACCGAGTATCTGGTCGTGGGTGGAAATCATTTCCAGCTTGCCGACCGGTGTGACCCGCATCTGCACCGAGGGCGAGCGTACATCGTGGCCCGGTATCCATTCCTCGACGATGCCACCCATGTCGGTGAGCTTTTCGACGTATTTCTCCCAGCGCATGTCCGTCGCCTCAAAGGTGAGGTTCAGCGGCAGGTGCGCCTTGATCCAGGCACTCGGGTTACCGCCCGGACAGCCGGCGTAAGAAAACACCGCGTTGACCTCGCCGGAGAAGCCGTCGTTGAGCTTGACGACGGCGCGGGAAAGATCCGGCGAGCGTTGCTTGAGCGCAGCCAGCGCGTCGCCGATGTCTTCCGGATCGCGCAGGTCTTCATGACCCTCCGGCAGTTCGATCCCGGCCTCGCGGAACGCCTTGCGGCTGCCGCTCTTGGTGCCGAGATAAAGCAGTTCGGGATCGCAGCCGTAAAGTGGAATGCCGAGACGCACGGCGAGCGTTCGTTCACACTCGGTGACATTGAAGCAGGACATGTGCGCGAGCGCCGGGTCGCCGATCGCCTGCCTGATTCTGGCCAGCAATCGCGGCCGTTCGAGTATTTTGCGTGTCAGCGTACCCGGTGAGGAGTCACTGGCCGAGAGCAGCGTCAACCGTTGTCGCGCGTGTCGCCCCGGCACGCCCGGCAGCTGATTGAGGTAGTAATCAATGATCGTCGGTTCGATCGGTGTGCTGCTGACATAGACGATGCGCGTATTGGGCAGCCGCAGCAGCATCAGCATCGTAAGCTGCCGCTCTTCGTAATGCTGGCCGCCGACGACCCGGGCCAGGACGTCGTCGTCCATTGTCAGCGCCGGCACGGCGAGCACGGTTCGCGGCGCAAGCGGGTCGGAAAACACCTTGCGAAACAACTTCGGCAGCCGGCCCTGCAGCTTCTCGAAAGCCGCCAGCTCGCGCACTCCGCCGGGCGTCGGCCAACTCATTGGCTGGTCTTCTGTTTTTCGTTCACAAGGCTCCCCCCTGGTCGGTTTGCGGGCCTCAGGTCCGCAAGGTTGCCACGATTCGGGTCCGGAGTAATACCGACAACCCGCCACGGGGCCCTTGTCGTCCAAAGCCGCGCGCCGCCGGGGCCATGCCTGCGAGCCACCGCCGGGCAGCCGATCGGGCCGTGATCGACTTAACTGGTTGGCGGGAAACGATTTTACGGCCGGGGTGTGGGTAGACGTGCAGGCGATCCGGCAACCGATCACAACTCATTGGCGTTCAGCGTGGAATCCATCGTCTCTGGTTCGACTGCGAACCGAGACCCGTCTTCGGGCCGACAGACGGTGGAGCTTTGTGACACTGCCTGCCGCTCTTCTGTTTCTCGATGCCGGTATTCTCAGGTTCGTGGTTCGCGCTTTCCGTTAGTATCCTCGGCGGTTGACAAGCGTTGCAGGTGTGCCCGGCTGGATGTCATTCATCAACGAACTAAAGCAGAGGAACGTAATTCGCGTCGCCATACTGTATGGCGTTGCATCGTGGCTGATACTGCAGGGCGCCGACCTGATCGGCTCCTTGCTCAGTTTGCCCGATTGGACGAATCGCTTCGTGCTGCTGTTGCTGCTACTTGGTTTTCCTGCCGCGCTCGTGATCTCCTGGGTATACGAGATAACACCGGAAGGCATTGTCAAGACCAGCGAGGTGCCGCAGAAGGCGTCGACACGACCGCGAACCGGACGGCGCATCGATCGCATGATCATTGCCGCGCTTGCGCTTGCAATACTTGTGCTGCTGGCCGAACGGTTCATGAGCGCGCCCGAGGCAATCGGGCCCGAAATCGCGGATACGCGGGAACCTCCCGGGAACGGCGCTGCGCCCGCTACGCGCTCGATCGCGGTATTGCCCTTCGTCAATATGAGCGCGGACCCGGCCAACGAGTATTTTTCCGACGGGATGTCGGAAGAGATTCTCAACACGCTGGCACAGGTCGAGGGCCTGCGGGTTGCTGCACGGACGGCCTCGTTCCAGTTCAAGGGTGATTCTGCGGACCTGGCGGAGGTCGGTGAACGGCTCAAGGTCGGCGCAGTTCTTGAGGGCAGCGTTCGCAGGGTCGGTAACTCGGTGCGTATCAGCGCGCAGCTCGTAGACGTTGTTAACGGCTACCGCATCTGGGCAAAGACATTCGACCGGTCGCTGGACAACGTCTTTGCCGTACAGACCGAGATAGCAGGAGAAATCGTCGATGCCCTGCAACTCGAACTCGGTGCAACGGGCGGGCCGGCGGCGGCGACCGTGGGGCGGGCATTGCCAACGCAGAACGCCCGCGCCTATGAACTGTTCCTGCAGGGACGGCATCTCTGGCGTCAGCGCAGCGGGCCCAACATCGAACGCGCGCTGGAACTGCTCAAAGCGGCGGTCGAACTCGACCCTGAATTCGCCGAAGCTCAGGCGGCGCTCGCGAGCACGCATGTCGTGACGGCGAACTACCTGAACGTGGATGCCACCGAGGCTTACGATCAAGCGTGGGATGCCTCGGCAAAAGCCATCGAACTGGACCCGACGCTGGCCGAGCCCTACGCCGTGCAGGCCGTAGTGAGGTTTTTCAGGCTCGAGTGGCTCGAAGCCGAATCCGGGTTTCGGCGAGCTATTGAGATGCAGCCGGATGAGCCGACGCCGCATCACTGGTTTGGTGTTCTCAACCTCGCGGCCGGCTATCTCGACGTTTTTGGCGATGAAATTCGCAAAGCCTACGAACTCAATCCGGCGCATGCGGGAATCGCAAGCGTTTTTGGCCAGGTCAGGTTTTACGAAGGCGATTACGAGGCTGCCCTGGAGCAGCTCGAGGTCGCCGAGTCGATGGGGGCCTGGTATGTGGCCGGCGCCGTTTTGCCCATGGTGCTTTACGAGATGGACAGGCCGAACGAGGCGCTGGCCGCAACCCGCCGATACGCCGAGCGGGTCGGAATGGGTGCTGATTTCGCGGAACTGCTGCACGCTGCCATGAGCGATCCGAAGCGCCGTGCCGAAGCAAGTTCGGCCATTCTGGCCGCGTCTGCGGCCGGCTATCCCGCGACGGTCCGTTTGCACGATCTGCTGCGCATCGGCGAGTACGAACTGGCGGTCTCGCAGGCGCTGACCGCACCGAATGCAACACCGGATGACCTCCTGGTCTACGCCTGGCTTCCGAGTCGCAGTGACTTTCGCAACAGCCCCGAATTCGAACGGCTGGTGCGCGAGTCCGGATTGCTGGATTACTGGGAAAAGCGTGGCTGGCCGGATCTTTGCCGGTCGGACGGCGAGGGCTTCAGCTGCGACTGACTTTCGAGACGCTATTGTGCGCGGGCTTCGTCTACGAGTTCCGCCCAATGCCGGACCGCAGACAGCAAGGCCTGATGAAGGGCCAATGGGACGGTGTGATCGTGAAACCGGCAGCTGCCAGGCGTACGATTTAAACCCATGCTCGATGTTCGCCAGCTCGCCAAGTCTTACGGCGGTCCCTCGGGCCGGCGCGTGTTGAGCGACGTCTCCTTTGCGGTCGAGCCGGGCGAATACGTCGCGATCGTCGGTGAATCCGGTGTCGGCAAGTCCACGCTGCTGAATCTCGTGGCCGGGCTCGACGTCCCGGACAGTGGAGCGGTGCTGCTCGAAGGCACGGATCTCGTGGCGCTCGACGAGCGCGACCGAACCCTGCTGCGCCGCGCCCGCATGGGCTTTGTGTTCCAGGCGTTTCACCTGCTTCCACACCTGAGTGTCGCCGGCAACGTGGCCCTGCCTCTCGCGTTGAACGGGATCACCGGTGAGCCGGCGCGGATTCGCGTCGAAGAACTGCTCCACTCGGTCGGACTGGAAGGGCGCTCGGGGAGCTTTCCGCGCGAGCTCTCGGGCGGCGAGATGCAGCGGGTCGCTGTTGCGCGGGCGCTCGCCCATCGCCCGGCGCTGGTGCTGGCCGATGAACCGACCGGCAATCTCGACCCTGAGAATTCCGCGATCGTGCTCGAGACCTTGCGTGCGCAGATCGTTCGGGACCGTTCAGCCGGTGTACTGGTGACTCACTCGGCGATGGCGGCCGCAACCACCGACCGGGTCTATGAACTCACTCGCGATGGCCTGTTTCTGCGCGGACCGACCGCGGATCGGCGATGAGCGCCGCGGCCGTCGCTCCCCCGCCCCGCTTTAACCGGGCGCTGCTGCACGCGGCGGCCCTGGGGCCTTTGCGGCAGGGCCCGGGGCGCACACTGCTTGCGATCATCGCCATCGCGCTCGGTGTCGCGCTGGGCTTTTCCGTTTACCTGATCAATCGCGTTGCGGCCGAGGAAGTCCAGCTGGCCTCGCGCAGCCTGTTCGGGATGGCCGACCTCTCAGTGCGTGCGCCGGGCGCTGGATTTGATGAGCAGATCTATCCCCTGCTGGCCAGGGCGGACGGCGTCGAGGCGGCCAGCCCGGTCATCGATGTGCGCGCCCGGCTGGTCGATCGAGACGGTTCGTTGCAGATCATTGGCCTCGATCCCTTCCGTGCCGCCCGCTTTTATCCGGCGCTGACCGGCGGCGGGGCAGGCGGTGCCGACCGCGGCAGCGGTCTGCTGCACGACGATGCCGTGTGGTTGAGCGCCGCGGCTGCCGAAAGCCTCGGCCTCGTTGCAGGAGATGCACTGAAGATCCAGGTCGGTCTTGATGTCGTCGAGCTCCAGGTCGCCGGCTTGCTGCCGGCCGGCGAGTATCGGCAACCGCTCGGCGTGGTCGACATTGCCACGGCGCAGTGGCGCCTGCGGCAGATCGGACGCCTGAGCCGGGTCGACCTGCGTCTCCGGCCCGGGACGGACTTTGTCGCGGTGCGCAATTCTCTTGCAGCACTGCTTCCGCCGGGCGCGACCATCGAGACACCGGGCGAGGCTACCGACGATGCAGTGCGGCTCTCGCGTGCCTACCGCTCCAACCTGACGGCGCTTGCGCTCGTCGCACTGTTTACCGGAGCGTTTCTTGTCTACGCGACGCAGTCGCTGGCCGTCGCACGCCGGCGCCGGGAAATCGCTTTGCTGCACGCGATGGGCATGACCGTTCGCGAACAACTGACGGCCTCGCTGATTGCAGGCGGTCTCGTCGGCGCGATGGGCTCGGGCCTTGGCGTACTGCTCGGAATCCTCGTCGCCAGGGCCGGTATTGCGCGCTTTGGCGCCGACCTCGGGGCCGGGTATTTCCAGGACATCACGCCATACCTTGCGGTTGGGCCCGGTGAATGTCTCGTGTTCTTTGCACTGGGCATCGCGAGCGCGATCTTCGCAACGCTCGGGCCCGCCCGCGAAGCGGCCAGCGTGCCCGCGGCCGCCGCACTGAAGTCAGGCGACCAGGCGCCCGTCGAAGTCCGCCGGCACGGCAAAGTCGCGCTGTGGCTGGCGCTGGCCGCTCTGGCGGCGCTCGCGATCCCGCCGATGGACGGGATCGCCCTCCCGGGGTACGCATCGATCGCCTGCCTGCTGCTCGCGGCCGTGTTTCTCACGCCTCGCCTCGCCAGCGTCGTATTCGATCATCTGCCGGCATCCGGGCCCGCCTGGCGCCAGGTCGCGGTGGCGCAGCTGCGCGGTACCGCGCAGCGCGGGGCCGTCAGCGTCGCGGCGGTGCTGGTCAGTTTCAGCCTGATGGTCGCCATGGCGATCATGGTTTACTCGTTCCGTCATTCGCTCGACGCGTGGATGCAGCGCATCCTGCCGGCGGACGTTTTTGTCCGTGCCGGATCAGCCAACCAGACCGGCTACCTCGACGCCGAAGCACAGGCCGTGCTGCAGGAACTCGCCGGCGTGGCGCGGGTCGACTTCGTCCGCTTCCAGGAGATCGTTCTGCCCGGTGAGAGCCTGCCGCTGACCCTGATTGCGAGGCCCATCGATGAGTCCACTGCAGGGCAAGTGTTGCCGCTGCGACGCTCGGATTCAAAGCCGGCACCGGCCGGGACCGTGCCCGTGTGGGCCTCTGAGGCGGCTCTCGATCTGCGTGGGCTCGATGTCGGCACAGTCTTTGATCTCCCGCTTGGAGGTCAGGCACTGAAGGCCAGCGTGCGCGGCCTGTGGCGGGACTACGAGCGTCCCGGTGGTGCGCTCGTCGTCCCAAGGGACGTTTTCCTGAGGTATACGGGGGACTCGCGCGCGACCACCGCGGCGCTCTGGCTCAAGGCGGGCGTCGCACCGGAGGATGCGGCGAATGCGGTGCGCGATGCCCTGCAGCGAGGCGGGCGTTACGACGTTGCGTTGCCCGGTGAGATCCGGCGCCGTTCCCTGCGGGTGTTTGACAGGACTTTTGCGGTGACTTACCTGCTCGAGGCCGTGGCTGTGCTGATCGGCCTGTTCGGAGTCAGTGCCAGCATGAGTTCGCAGGTGCTGGCCCGTCGCGGCGAGTTCGGCATGCTGCGTTACCTCGGCGTGACACGGCGCGACGTTGCGCGAATGCTCGCCTTCGAGGGTGCGCTGCTCGGTGCCGTCGGCGTGCTGGCCGGGCTGCTGGTCGGTGCCATCGTGAGCCTGATTCTGATCTACGTGGTCAATCGTCAGTCCTTTCACTGGACCATGGACCTGCACGTTCCATGGCCCCTGCTGACGGTGCTCTCCGGCACGCTGGTACTGGCCTCGGCCTCAGTGGCCGCATTCAGCGGGCGCGCGGCCATGGGACCGGACGTGGTTCGTGCTGTGAAGGAAGACTGGTGAGCCCGCCGGCTGCCATTGAAGCGGGGCGTTGGCTGCGGGCCGTCGCGCTGGTGCTGTCCGTGCTGCCCGGATGGCCGGGTGCCCGGGCGGATATCCGCTATCCGGCCGTCGTGCCGGGGTATGAGCTGCAATTTCCGGCCGACGAGGGCGCTCACCCGGAGCACCGGATCGAATGGTGGTACGTGACCGGGCAGCTCGAGCGCGATCAGCAGGCGCCGCTGGGCTTCCAGGTGACTTTTTTTCGCGTCCGACCCGGGATGGCCGAGTCCAACCCGAGCCGGTTTGCGCCCTCGCAGATCCTGTTCGCGCACGCGGCGCTGGCCGATCCCGCCCAGGGCCGGCTGCGTCACGCGGAGCGGGCCTCGCGGGCCGGGTTCGGTCTTGCCGAAGCGGCCGAAGGCCGGACCGACGTCCACCTCGACGGCTGGCAGCTTCGCGAGGAGGGCGAGGGTTATCGCACAGTCGTTGCGGGCGATGACTTCGAAATCGATCTGCGCCTGACGCCGACGCAATCGCCAATGCGCCAGGGCGACCGGGGCTTCAGCCGCAAGGGACCCGGGCCGGACTCGGCCAGCTATTACTACAGCCAGCCGCAATTGCTGGCCGAGGGCGAGATCACGATCGACGGGCGGCGGCAACGCATGTCGGGCCGTGCCTGGCTGGATCACGAGTGGTCGGGCGACTTCGTCGAGGCGCAGGCGCAGGGCTGGGACTGGATTGGCATCAATCTCGACGACGGCGGGGCCCTGATGGCCTTCCAGATGCGCGATATTTCTGGTCATGAGCATTGGGCAGCGGCTACCTCGCGCGACGTCGATGGCCGGCAGCAGAGCTTTGACCCTGAGGCCGTCGAATGGACGGCGATGCGGCACTGGCGTTCGCCGAGAACGGGGGCTGAGTACCCGGTGCGCTGGCAACTTCGCGTCGGGCAGTCGCTCTACGAGGTTGAGCCCCTGATGGATGACGCGGAGCTCGATTCGCGCGCCTCGACCGGGCTCATTTACTGGGAAGGTCCCGTGCGGCTGCTGCACGCTGACGGCACACAGGCCGGGCGTGGGTACCTCGAGATGACCGGCTACGCCGACCGGATCGGCTTCTGATCATTTCGGCACGACGCCCGCTGCGACCGGCCGTCGCGCGGAAGGGTCCGGACGCGGTTTCGGGCCTGTTCTGCCGCCGCGGTGCTCAGGGGTTGCCGGGATCGCTGCCGCCCGCATCGATCCAGATACCGTAGCTGCAGCGCAACAGCTCGGGCCCGCTGGCCACGTAGTCGCCGTTTTCGTAGGCCTTGCCGTTGAAAAAGCAGACCGGCTCACCGGGGACCTGCTGTCGCACAACCTCCGTGTCTTCGCCTTCTTCCTCGGCGATCGGCGAATTCTTCAGCTGAGGGTCCTGTGCGCCAACCTGTGGGATCGTGGGGTTCTGCATCATGGCTTGACTCCCGTCGATTGGTGAACTTCCGCAACATCATGTTAGCCCTATTTAAGGCGGCGTCAGGGCCGGAAAACCCTCATTGGAACGTGATCGTGGCCGTTTCCCCCGCGGTGTGCGGCAGTGAACAGCGCCATGGCGTCGCACCTCGTACAATACGGCGCATGAAAAACTGGAGTTTCGACTTTCTGCGGCGCCAGATCGTCGGCATTGATTCATCGTTCGAAACGCCGTTCGGGCGGCGCCTGATGGTCTATTGCGACTACACCGCCTCGGGGCGCTGCCTGTTGTTCGTAGAGAAATACCTGCAGAACCTGCAGCGCATCTACGCCAACACGCACACGGAGGACGATCTGACGGGCCGCAGCATGAGTGAACTGCTGCACGAGGCCGAGCGGAGCATCAAGCGAGCCGTCAACGCCGGTGCGCACGGCAGCGTGATCGCGTGCGGTACCGGCGCTACGGGCGCGATCGACAAGTTCCAGCAGATCATCGGCGTGGCCTTGTCCCCGGCAACCCGCGACGTGTTGAGTGAAGAACTCACGGAATTCATGGGCGAGCAACGCTTCGCCGAGTTCTGCAGTTTCCAGCAGGCCCACCAGCCTGTCGTGTTTGTCGGCCCGTATGAGCATCACTCCAATGAGGTCACCTGGCGACAGGGCCTGGCTACGGTCGTGGAGGTCAACCTTGCGACCGACGGCGGTATCGACCTCGAACACCTGCGGGCCCTGCTGCAGGACCCGGTCTACCAGGGACGACTGCGCATCGGCTCGTTTTCAGCAGCATCCAATGTCACGGGCATGCGCTCGCCGGTCGCGGATATTGCGCGGTTGCTGCACGCACACGATGCCTACGCCTGTTTCGACTATGCAGCGAGCGCACCGTACGACGAAATCGACATGAACCCGGAGCCGGATGGCCACGGTGGCGACTGCTCGCTCGATGCAGTGTTCCTGTCGCCGCACAAGTTCCTCGGCGGTCCGGGTTCGAGCGGCGTGCTGGTTTTCAACAATCGCCTGTATCGGCGCGACCTGCCGCCGAGTGTGGCCGGCGGCGGCACCGTTGACTACGTCAGCCCGGTTGACCAGGACTTCATCGCCGATATCGAGGAGCGTGAGAAGGCCGGCACACCGGGCGTTCTGCAGACCCTGAAGGCGGCGCTGGTTTTAGAGCTCAAGGACGAAATTGGCGTGGCGCGTATCGAAGAGCGTGAGCAGACGCTGCTGCGCCGCGCGATGAAACGCTGGGGCAGCAACGAGCGTATCGAGATCCTCGGAAACACCGATCCGGCGCGGCGTATCGGCATCGTGTCATTCAATCTGCGTGACCCTCGCGGACGGTACCTGCATCCCAAGCTCGTGACCGTCCTGCTCAATGACCTTTTCGGCATCCAGTCGCGCGCCGGCTGCTCCTGCGCAGGCCCCTACGGACATCGCCTGCTCGGCATCGACGAGCCCACCTCGGAAGCCTATCGGGGCTGGGTGAAAAAAGGATTCCAGGGCATCAAGCCCGGCTGGTGTCGGGTGGGCTTTCACTATGCGATGGATGACGTAGAAGCCGATTTTGTGATCGAGTCGGTGGAATTTCTCGCAGAACACGGGCACCGTTTTCTGTCGTTGTACGATTTCAACGCCGAGAGCGGCATGTGGAGTCACCGCGAATACCAGGAATCGCGGCAGGAGTTTTCAATCGCGGCTGCGCTTAAGGCGGGCGGTTGCGATGAAAGCGCGCTGCCGGCTGCGAAACGCAGTGAGCACTATGCCGAATGCCTGGTCGAAGCACGCGCGCTGGCCGCTCATCTCGGAGAGCCGCCGGAATGCGAATCGATAATCGATGAGCAAACGCGTTTCGGGGAGCTTTGTTTTTTTAATACGCGTTGATGACTGATGAGATTCCGTTAAGTGCCGACAAAATCAGCGCGCGCTTTCACATAATCAGCGGCCTTATGCAGTCTGCATATTGACGCGTCACCGGTTCATCTGCGAGCCTCACGCACCTACTCGAAAGGACTCTTCAAGCCGTGTCTCCCGATCAAAGGAATGAACAATACGCGTGGCGGTTATGGAAGCGTGTGGCCGTGGCGGCCATCCTTTCCGCCGCCGTTTTTGCAGCGCAGGCCGAGGGCAACACGGCGCCTCTCAGCACTGACGCGGTTGTTGACGATGAGAGCGTCGTTGCCGATACGCTGGCGCCGAGACGGCCCTGGAACCTCTCGGTTGACATCGTCAACAATATCCCCGTCCTGACATGGCTCGAGTCACCCGACAATGTAGCTACCACCGGCTACGCCATTCATCGGGCCGACAGTCGTGAGTTCGGGCCCGAACTGCTCTCGGTCGGGCCGGTTACCACGTTTGCGGATACGTCGGTCGTGCCCGGCCGTCCCTACACCTACGCGGTGGTCGCGTTTGATGCCGCGGGCAATTACAGCGCCCACTCCCGGTTGCGAAGCATCAGCGTACCGGAGGCGCCCGACAATACGCCTTCGGTAACCCTGAGTGCTGAGCCGACGAGTGTGCTCTCGGGCGAGACAGCGACGCTGTCTTGGTCATCAGAGAATGTAACGGCCTGCACGGCCAGCGGCGGCTGGGCGGGTGAGAAGGCGATGAGTGGCAGCGAGAGCAGCGCGCCGCTCGTTGCAACGACGAGCTTCACGCTGAGCTGCACCGGTGACTATGGCCCGGCTGAGCAGAGCGTAACCGTGACGGTCAGGGAGCCGGCACCGGCACCGACCGTCACGCTCAGTGCCGATCCGATCGCCGTTGAAACCGGCTCGGTCACGACCCTGAGCTGGTCATCGACCGATGCGACCTCGTGCACAGCCAGCGATGGATGGAGCGGGGGCAAGGCAACCAGTGGCAGCGAGAGCACTGCGGCGCTCGTTGCGACCACACAGTTCACGCTCAGCTGCACGGGTGAGGGTGGCACGTCTGCACAGAGCGTGACCGTGACGGTTACCGAGCCGGTGCCTGTGCCTTCGGTAACCCTGAGTGCCGAGCCGACGAGTGTGCTCTCGGGCGAGACAGCGACGCTGTCTTGGTCGTCAGAGAATGTAACGGCCTGCGCGGCCAGCGGTGGCTGGGCGGGTGACAAGCCGACGAGTGGCAGCGAGGCCAGCGCACCGCTCGTTGCAACGACGAGTTTCACGCTGAGCTGCACCGGTGACTATGGCCCGGCTGAGCAGAGCGTGACCGTGACGGTCAGGGAGCCGGCACCGGCACCGACCGTCACGCTCAGTGCCGATCCGATCGCCGTTGAAACCGGCTCGGTCACGACCCTGAGCTGGTCATCGACCGATGCGACCTCGTGCACAGCCAGCGATGGATGGAGCGGGGGCAAGGCAACCAGCGGCAGCGAGAGCACTGCGGCGCTCGCTGCGACCACACAGTTCACGCTGAGCTGCACGGGTGAGGGTGGCACGGCTGCACAGAGCGTGACCGTGACGGTTACCGAGCCGGTGCCTGTGCCTTCGGTAACCCTGAGTGCCGAGCCTGGCACGGTGGCGCCCGGCGAGCCCGCGACGCTGACCTGGTCCTCCGCGAACGTGAGCGCCTGTAGTGCACACGATGGCTGGACCGGGCCCAGGCCAACCAGTGGTTCGGAATCAACCGGCCCGCTCTCGGCAACGACGAGCTTTACGCTCGAGTGCCTGAACGACTCCGATTCGGCCTGGGAGACAGTCACTGTCTTCGTCCAGGATCCGGCGAACGCAATTACTGACGCGGCGGCTTTCCGGTTCCTTAGCCAGAGCACTTTCGGACCGACGCAGAGCGACATTCAGGCGTTGGTTGCGCTGGGTGATGCACCAGAAGCTTATGGGCGCTGGATAGCCGATCAAATGGCCTTGCCGGCGTCGCTGGAGTTACCGGCGACCCAGGCGGCGGTGCTGGCGAATCCTTACAATCCTCGGGTCTCGTCAGAGGCACGCCGCACGAAATGGTTCGAAAATGCCGTCAACGGGCAGGACCAGTTGCGGCTTCGCGTCGCATTTGCGCTGTCCCAGATTCTCGTCGTCTCGGAAGTTGGACCGCTGTGGCGTCAGCCGTTGTCCGTGGCCGCCTACAACGACACGCTCGTTCAGCATGCCTTCGGCAATTTCCGTGAACTGCTCGAGGACGTCACGCTGCATCCAGCCATGGGCGTTTACCTGTCGGCGCTGGGTAATCAGAAGCCCGATCCGGTGCTGAACATCCGGTCCGACGAGAACTACGCACGTGAGTTGATGCAGCTTTTCTCGATCGGCCTGGTGCAACTCAATACCGATGGAACCGAGAAGCTGGACTCTGACGGCGTGCCGATTCCAACGTACGACCAGTCCACGATCGAGAACTTCGCCCGGGTCTTCACGGGTTGGCACTATGCCGGTGCAGCCCAGTTCTCCGCGGCCACGCGAACCAACGAGAACCAGGTGGTCCCGATGCAGGCCTACCCGGAGCAGCACGACACCGATGCGAAGACACTGTTGAGCTACCCGGGTGTCGTCAAGCCGGCGCTCCCGGCCGGTCAGTCGGCGGAGCAGGACCTGGCCGATGCGCTGGACAACGTCTTCAACCACCCGAACGTCGGACCGTTCATTGCCGGGCAGTTGATCAAGCGATTGGTCACGAGCAATCCATCGCCGGCCTATGTGGCGCGCGTCGCAGCGACGTTCAACGACGATGGCAATGGCGAGCGCGGCAACCTGGCTGCTGTCGTCCGTGCGATCCTGCTCGACGCGGAGGCTCGCGCTGAGCCCGCGAGCGATACCGAAGGTAAGCTCAAAGAGCCGCTGTTGAGATTGACGCATCTTTGGCGGGCCTACGATGCGGCCGCGGCTAACGGCGAATTCAAGTTTGACGAGGTGGCTGACGTCCTCGGCGAGGGACCGCTGCTTTCGCCGTCCGTGTTCAACTTCTTCAGTCCGTCGTTTGCGCCAGTGGGCGAGGTGGCAGACCGGGGACTGGTTGCGCCGGAAGCGGAGATCATTACCGAGCATCGTGCGAGCACAGCGGCGAATTTCTTCTACGACCAGGTCTTCCTGCGGAATTCCACGGTGAGCGGCCTCGGCGCCCGGGTGATCGTTCTCAACATCGACGAGGAGGTCGGGCTTGCCGCCGATACCGATGCGCTGGTCACGCGCATCGCTGCGAAACTCCTGGGCGGTTTAATTTCGCCCCAACTCAAGGCAGAGGCCATGGCCCTGGCGGCGGGACAACCGCTCAGCAAGCCGGGCAATCGGGTCGCCGAGGCCTTGTACCTGGTGGTGACATCGCCAGAATTCGCCACGCAGCGCTGAGGAACCGGGCATGAATCGTTTGACACGACGTCGTTTTCTCCATGCCGCCAGCGCAGGCGGGTTGCTCTATGCGATGGGCCGTACGCCGGGGTCGGTGCTTGCCGAGGCGGCGACGCTTGACGGATTCAGCGATTACAAGGCGCTGGTCTGCGTGTTTCTGCTCGGCGGCAACGATTCCTGGAGCATGGTTGTCCCGAGATCCGAGGCTGAATACAACGCTTACGCGGCCTCGCGGCAGAACCTTGCGATCGCCCGCGACGCCCTGCTGCCGATCGTGCCCACCGATGGCAGTGACTACGGGTTTCATCCAGCGATGGGCCAACTGGGCCAGTTGTTCGATCAGGGCCGATGTGCCGTCGTCGCCAACATAGGACCCTTGATCGCACCGACGACACTCGATCAGTACCGCGCAAAGACCGTCCCGGTACCGCCGCAATTGTTCTCTCACAATGATCAGCAGGGCCAGTGGCACACGCTGCGCGGACGAATCCCGTCGAAGACCGGCTGGGCCGGGCGCATGGCCGATGCGCTTGCGGGTCAGTTGGCGGGACAGCGTCTGGCGATGAACGTCTCTTTGTCCGGAAGCACGCTGTTCCAGGCCGGCACGTCAGCGACACCTTACGTGATGGGTGCGACAGGGGCAGACTCACTGAAAGCCTTTGGCAGTTCAGGCAAGCGACTCGCCCGTCAAAGCGCGTTTGAGCGAATCCTTGGCGCGGATCATCCCTCGGTCTACGAGCGAGCCTATGCCGATGTCCACGAGCGAGCGCTCGCGAACGCGCAGCTCGTCAATTCGGCGCTGGCATCGGCACCTCCGCTGGCCACGGTGTTCCCGGGTTCGCCGCTGGCGACCCAGCTCGCCACCGTCGCGAAAATGATTGCGGTCCGCGAGCAACTCGGCATGACGCGGCAGGTCTTTTTTGTTGCCGCCGGTGGTTTCGATACGCACGATGAACAGATCACAGAGCAACCGGGTCTGCTGGCCAATGTCAGTGCCAGCCTCGCGGCGTTTCACGCGGCCACGGTTGAGCTTGGCGTTGCCTCCTCGGTGACGGCTTTCACGCAGTCTGACTTCGGCCGCTCGCTGAGTTCCAATGGCGACGGAAGTGATCACGCCTGGGGCGGTGTGCAGATGGTGGTCGGTGATGCCGTGCGCGGCCGGGAGATCTACGGCCAGTACCCGGTGCTCGAGATCGGTGCCGCGAACGATGTCGGTGGCGGGCGGTTTATTCCGGCGGTTTCGTCTGACCAGTACGCGGCGACGCTGGCCCGCTGGTTCGGTATCGATGACGCACAGATGTCCCTGATTGCGCCAAACCTCGGTAACTTCGCACAGCGCGATCTGGGCTTCATGGTCTGATCGTGCTGGCGCCAGTACGGGCGAAGCCGGTATAAAGACGGCTGGCATCGCGACGCGAGCGGAATTCGTATGGCTGGGACAAGATCAAGGCCGTTCTCAAATGGTCTGCGAGTTGCGTTACTTTCGGTCATCGCGCTCTTGACCGGTTGCGCTTCAATCGGGCCGGGGAAGATTCATCGCGATCACTTCGACTATGCCAATGAATTGCGCTCATCGGCGCAGGAACAACTGCTGCTCAACGCGCTGGCCTTGCGCTATGGCGAGGCACCCATGTTCCTTGAAGTGTCGTCGGTGATTTCGACTTATGCCGTCGAGGGTTCGGTCAACGCGGGCGCCGCGTGGGGCACGGGGCTTATCGGCGGGGACAGCCAGAACCTCGGTGCTGCGGGCCGCTATCGGGAGCAGCCGACGGTTACCTACACGCCCTTGTCAGGCGATCGATTTACGCGCAGTCTGCTGTCGCCGATTCCACCGGTCTCACTGTTCAGCCTGACCCAGTCGGGCTGGCCGGTCAAACTCATTTTCGGACTGGCGGTTCGGTCAATCAATAACGTCAGTGCCCCGTCGCGCCTGCGCATACTCGGTGGTGAAGGCGACAGCGACTACGCGGCGCTGCTTGACGCAATGCAGCGTGTGCAGTTCTCGAAGAAACTCGACATCCGAATCGAGCGTCGGGCAGGTGACGCGGTCGCGGTGATGTTCTTCAGCGAAGCGGTCAGCCCGGAGACGGCACAAGACCTGACGTTCATCCGCAACGCGCTGGGTCTCGATTCCGGCGTTCAGGAGTTCGCGCTGACTTTCGGGCGGGTGCCGCAAGGCGGTGCGGAGATTGCCGTACTGAGCAAGTCGATGATTGAAATACTCGGTGAGATCGGTGCCTCGGTGGACGTGCCGGCGGAGCACCTCGGTGAGGGCCGTGTCAGATACTCGGTGGCGCAAGACGATCGCACGTTGTTGCCTTTGACGATCGCAAGCGGCACCGATGAGCCGGACAATGCGATGGTCAAGGTCCGCTTCCGCGATCATTGGTTCTGGATCAGCGATCGCGACTACGAATCAAAGCAGATTTTCATGTTCGCGGGGTTGCTGCTCTCCCTGGCCGAGACCGGTGCGGTGCGAACAGCGCCGGTCGTGACCGTGCCGGCCGGCTAAATCAGGCGGTTTTCCGTTGCGGATGTCGTGCGCCGTTTCCTTGACGCCGGGAAGGCCCGTCGGGTCTAATCTCGCCCCTCAGCGAGGTATGGCCGGATTCACGGCACCTTGTTCTGCGATGGCCAGGTAGCTCAGTTGGTAGAGCAGCGGACTGAAAATCCGCGTGTCGGCAGTTCGATTCTGCCCCTGGCCACCATTTTCAACTCGATGATTTTCATGCGGTTTCCGGCATCGCCCGGGGACGCTCCGGGGGCGTCTATACCGACGCGCGGACTTTCAGTTTTCGGGTGGGTCGGTCCAGAACAGAAGTTGGTTCCCGGAATCCTGACAGAGGACGCACTCTGAGCGGGCGCCAGGCGCGGAAGCCTACGCTCTCCCTTCACAGAGATTGGCTATAGGATCTCGGATGTTGTCGCCATCGGGCCTCAGCGCGATAGACATGACCCACTGCTAAGATGCTGGACGATTTCCGTCGGCACCGACCGCCTGCCCGTGACCTGTTAGTGGAGAAGAAATAGATGCATGAACTTTTCGTCGCCATCTGGAAAGTTAGAGTGCCCGAAATTCACGCGCTTTCGCTTGCGCAAAAGAAGGCCAACCTGAACCGGGCTTTGGTAAAGGCCCACGCTTATCTGCGAGCGGCCAGCAAGCGAATGAACGCGCAGCACCCCGTATACCTGTTTGCTGCTCCTGAGTATTACTGGATCAAGCCCGGATTCAAACTGTATGACGAAAGTGAGAAGAACGATATTTATAGCTGGATGCGCAGTGTAAGCAACAGTCTCAACGGCCTGATAATGTTTCCGGGTACCGTGAACTGGCAGGTCCCGAAAACCGCCCCGGGGACGAAAGCGTATGACGGATACAACTCTGCGCCCGCTTGGCTGGATGGGCATCTGCTGCTCGATTACGACAAGAAATACAACGACGGCGAAGTCGACAAGGCTGCCAATGGAGTTGCCGAGTTCATATCAGGAGGACGTGGTGGTAACCACACGACGCAGGACTTCAGGGCGAAAGGTATGCACTTCGGGCTCGACGTCTGCGGTGATTTGAACGCAGGACAGCTCAGCCTGACACTTGCGCAGCAGAAAGTAGACGCTATGGTCGTCATTTCCGCGAGCATGGCGCATCATTTCGGCAACTCCCAAATCGGCAAAATACCCGTGCGGGATGGAGGCGCTTTCGTGCAATGCGACAGCAGCGTGCCTTCAGAATCTGAGTTCAGGAACGGTGTCTGGGTGGTGAACCGTGGTAAAGGCATGCACGGAAGGGATGAAGGCAGCGACGTGTTCCGGTTCAAGGACCTGGACGGAACGGGACGCATCATTGCTATTCCTCTGGGGGCGAATACCGGTGACGGGACGACCGTGAATATTGCAGCGCTAGGGGGTTTCGGCAGCACAAAAACCCTAAAGGCGACCGGGATCGAGCGCAGCGGCCAGAAAAATCTGAAGAAATTCTGTCTGAGTCTTACCGGGGGAAGACTTGCGCAAACGGCCCAGTTTGAGATGAAGCAGCCGGGAAGCTACAAGGTCAAGCTGTCGCGCGCCTTTTCGAAATCCAGGACGATAGAAATCGAGGCGGATCGGGTTGACCTCGCAGGGACGAAGTTCAGCGGCACCGGAAACGTCACTAAGATCAGCAAGCTTTTGCCCGATCCGGATCTGGACGGATTGGCTTGCTACTTCTTACCGGTTCCGCCGGCCGTATAGCGACCATGGCGAGATGGGATATTAGGATAAATTGGCTGCGATCAGTTTGTTTCATCAGGGCGCGCTTCGACGCGAAAATCCTGCAGATCGCAACAAGACAGGGCCTGGTTTAAGTTGCCGGAAATCAGTTTGCCAGTGGGAGCCGAGTTGCAATCCGTCGTAAGCGGTTTTCGCTGGGGCGGGAGTGGATCTGCGCCGAAAGGTGACGGCGGATTTGCACTGAATTGTATCCCGGCCAGATAGACGCGAGCATGTTAAATGCAGTTGCTTTCACGTGACCAGGCGGGTGAACTGGATGTGCAATCGGGCGATGAAACCGGATCAGTATTGGCTGCAAATCAACGGCGCATCTTCACGCGCAGTCTGGCTCACCGGTCGGAAAAGTTGTACTTGCCGAGGATCTTGAGTCGTAGCCGCATTGGGCCCTGATTCGGCGGTCGAAATTACTTATCATCTGGAAGTGCCAAACGAGATGACTTCAGACTTGTGAGCAGCACGATTCCTCGTTCCCCATCGGCGATATTCCTGTCGCATGGCGGCGGACCTTTGCCCGTGCTGGGAGACGACAGGCACCAGGAGATGGTTGGCCAACTGAGCCGGATCGCATCGGCGATCGAGAAGCCGTCGGCCATTGTCGTCATTAGTGCTCATTGGGAAGAGAAGGTGGCGACGATTACGGGAAATGCTCGACCGCCGCTGATTTACGACTATTTCGGTTTTCCCGAAGAGTCGTATTTGCTTGAGTATCCATCCCCTGGGGATCCTGAACTGGCTGCGAAACTCGAAGAGGCACTTCAAAGTCGGGGAATCGAGGCGCGATTGGATCCTGAACGAGGCTTTGATCACGGGATGTTTGTCCCCTTGCTTCTCATGTATCCCGATGCGGACATTCCATGCGTGCAACTGTCGCTGCTCTCCAGCCTGGATCCTGGAGCACACATACGAATGGGCGAGGCGCTTTCGGAGCTTTCTTCGGACAATATCCTGATCATTGGATCAGGCTTCTCGTTTCATAACCTGCGAGAGTTGATGCGAGCCAGCAACATCAATCGTGACACTGACAACGAGGCGTTCGAGTCCTGGCTACTGGAAACCTGCAGTTCAAATGAGCTGGAGAAGAGCGACCGGTCGCAACGCCTGGTCAACTGGGAGACAGCCCCAGGCGCCCGATATTCACATCCACGCGAGGAACACCTGCTCCCTCTACATGTTTGCTTCGGTGTCACCGGGCAAGCATGCACATGGCACGATCAAGTGACGATCATGGGTAAGAAGTCCAGTACGTTCTTATGGTAGCTTTTTCAATATGCGATTGCTGGAATGCTCCAGTGTGTTGATTTGCACCCAAAGTTGACCCGGGATTTGCACTGAAGTGTGACCCGACCAGATAGACGCAAGCGGCGGAAATGAAGCTGTTTTCACGTGGCCAGGCGGGTCAACCGAACCTGCAATTTGGTGATGAAACTGGATCAGTATTGGTTGCAAATCAACATGTCATGCGGCTTCCGGCATCGCCCGGGCACGCTCCGGGGGCACCTATACCGACCCGCGGACTTTTCGGTACTGGGTGCCAGAATCACGAAGACCGAGTGGTTTCATTTCAGGGGAAGCCTGCGTCCCGACATTACCCTGCCATATAAGCGGGCCCGAATACGCGCGCGTGATCGGTAGTTCGAGGTCTTGCTTTGGCCCCCCGACGCAGAGTCGACACTGAGCCGGAATGTGGTGCGCGAGTATTTACCAGGCACATTATTCTCCGCCGCGGGCCTAGCAGTTGTACCTAGACACCCCCCTCCAATACTACGTATATGCGCAGGTCGGCTGCGGTGGATACTTGCTCCCGATGACAGGCGCACCAGATCTGTCAGCCACGGGACAGTGGCGAGGGGGCTCTATGAAATTGCGTCTAATTACTGCGTTCGTTGGGGGCAATCTGCAATGGGTACACCGTTCCGCGATCGTCTTCCTTTCCTTATTCGTTCTTGCGTCATCGGCTGCCGAAGCCGCTCGCAAGGGCGGCGGCCCGGCCGGTGGCGGGCAGATCCTGCCGGTAAGCCTCGGTACATCGAGTGACTGCAGTGGAAGCTATGGATTGGGAATCAACACGGGTGGCTATTACCCGTTGCAGGTAGCAGGGCAAGGCGGTGGGTGCCTCGGCTTGCAGCCGCGGGCTGTGCTCTGGGCCGAAAGTACAGGGATGATCGATCTGGGCACCCTCGGCGCAGCCACGGGCGGGAGTGCCGAGGGAATCAGTGACGACGGGACCGTGGTCGGTTGGCTCGCAGACGGTGCCGGGGGGCTGGGGCTGGCTTTCGTGCGCCAGCTGGCTGGCCCGATGCAAGCACTGCCCATGATGCCCGGAATGATTTATGCGATCGCCTACGGGATCAGTGCGAATGGCGAATACATCGTCGGCTCGAACAGCACCGATTCCGAGTGGCGTGCAGTGCGCTGGGATCGGTCGAACGGCACCTGGACACAGCCGAAGTCGATCCCATCGGGAGACGCGATTGCTGTCAGCAGCAGCGGTTTGGTGGCAGGAAGCGACTCCGATCGGGCGCGCGTATGGAACGGAGCCACATCAAAGTATCTGCCCGGCGCTGCTACACGCGCTAGCAGCATAAACTCGGCGGGCACTGTTGTGGTTGGGTACCGCTGGCAGACTTGTACTGGACGCTGCGACAAATACGAAGTGCCCATGGTCTGGACGTTCAAGAACGGCACGTGGATTGCGCAGGAACTGCAGGCGCTTGATGGCGTCGACAGCGAAGCGCTTGGTGTTGGTGAGGTGAACGGCCGGACGGTCATCGTGGGATACGGCTATACGAAGAAAGATGGCGTGATGCGTGCAGTGGCCTGGAAGGCCGACGCGCTCGGAAATTACGGGGCTCCGATACGTCTCGCCGCGCTGGATGGTCGATCCCGGTCCTGGGCCCGTGCCGAGGGCGTGAACTCGAGTGGTCAGGTGGTGGGTACGTCCGAAGGCGAAGGGAGGCGCACGTTTGCGGTCATCTGGAGGCTTCCTTGATATGTTGCCCTGACCAAGAGTGCCTGTGGCGCATGCTCGACGGACTGCGGGACGTTCCTGGCCATAGGACGTTGAGGAACACCGGCGGGGTTCACTGAGCCGCACTTTGCATGGTGCAATTTGCTTGCATGCATCGACAGGAAGGTTCGCGGGATCATTACCGTGAACTTTCCTCTTTCTCCAGCAATTTTTTGGTCAAGGCGAGCGTCACCTGTCGGGTTACTGCAGCCGAGTTCCCGAGCGGTCGTCCGGTACTACCGAAAGCAGAGGCGGGAAAACTCCGAATGCGAACTGTCCGCAAACGAAGAATCGAATCGGCTCTGCCGGCGCCGCGGTTCTTTCAACGCTATCCGGATGGCACATCAGCGCCACGCGTTGGATGTGTCGATGCGGGAACCGGGGACGCGGGCTTTCAAAAGGCTGACGAAAGATGAATTCCTGGCGATTACGACTGGTAATTTTTGAGTCTGCAAGCGAAAAGTCGAATTTGAAAGAGGCATCACCGCCCGAGACAAGTGGGCATTTGATGGAAGCGCTTCTCATTTGAAGGCGTCGTGATTTTTTACATATTCACCGACGTTTTGCTCCTTCCCGGTTTCTGCAGATGAGTAACCCATTGATCTGGGAAAGAGCGAATCGTTGGGTACAGAAAATGCATGGCCATGAAATGCGAATGTGATACTTGCTTTCAAGCGTCAAGAACGGGGCGCTGTGTGAAATCAAGAAATCAAAGACCACCTGACTGTGAAAGGCTGCCAAAAGGGCGCGCGAAAATCAGGACGATGCTCGTGACAGTTGTAATCGCGTCGATCACGGTGGCTGGAGGAACAGCATCGGCCACAACGATCGACAGGATGGACACCGACTGGAGTGACTACTACCGACCTAGTGCGTTGCCGCAGCCATACTTCATCGTATTAGGGAGCGCCGCGCGGTATCACTTGAGCGATGCATCGTCGCTGGGCTCTGACGCGGGTTCCTTCAGACCAGGATGGGCATTTCTAAGCGACGTGAGTGTGGACAACGGCGTGGCAAGCTATCTCTTTGAGTCAGCCTTTTATCCGTCGCTATTTCAGCACACGGATTACGATGGTGGCGACCATTCCGCACAAGGTGAACTGGCGGTCTTCACACCCTTCGTGTTGATCGCGGCGATTGGCGATTGCTCCGGAATCATAAGGGGCTACACGGAAATCCTGTCCAACGATGAGACCTGCTACGGAGAGTCGAGATTCAACTACTACAGCGCGGTTGTCGGGGACCGTGTCTCTTGCGAGCAGACCGTCCAGTTGTACAACGAGGTTTTCTCGGAAGATCTGTTAAATACCGAGTTCGGTTACCGTATCAGCGAATTCGTAGACTTTACCCGGATTTATACGACGCCCGAACCTGGCACACTCGCGCTGCTCGGTCTCGAGCTTGTTGGTGTTGGAGTAATGCGGCGTCAAAGATCGCTACCAAACCGTCAGAGAATATCACCGAGGAAGCCGACGCGAACGGTTGCTCGTCGGCCGGGAAGCACCCCCCTTTTGAGTAGGAGTCCAACATGCGCAGGCATCGAATAGCTTTGACCGTATTGTGCATTCCAGTGTTGTCGCTGCCGAGTGCAGCGTTCGCGATCACTTGGGACGACGGCAGCCGTACGCACGAATATGAACTCGTCGAGTACGCAAACATTTCCTGGCCGAATGCTGCGGCGTGGATCGAGACAAATCTTGGACCGGATTGGTATCTCGCCACAATCACCAGCGCGGCGGAGCAGGCGTTCATTACGCAGCAAGTGTTTGCCGGTAGGGTTGGAGAGTACTGGATCGGCGGCTACCAGGACCCACCGCAGTCAGCGCCGGCCGCTAATTGGTACTGGGTGACCGGGGAACCTTGGTCCTACACGAACTGGTGGACGGCAAGCGAACCCAATGACAACTATGGACCGGGTTCGGAGTCCTACCTCGGGGCCAATTTCGAGGGATGCTGCTGGAACGATGAAGGTATTCTCGATCCGATCGTCGGTTTCGTGGCGGAACGCACGACAGTTTCCGAACCCGGCACGCTCATAGTGCTTGGCCTCGGCCTCGCCGGTCTCGGCCTGAGCCGACGGCGTCGCGAAAGCTGATAGGGAGATGCCCGCGATCTGAAGCGTCGAAGGATCAACCCGACTCGCGACAAACAACCAAGTGGTGCCGTAAACCCGAAGCCCGGCCTCGTGCCGGGCCTTTTTTTATCAAGTGCCAAGAATACCTAAGGGCAGTTCCGCACCTACGAATTGTGACTTGGTTGCGACCGGTTAAGCTCGATTTGCGGGGCGAACGGCATGCCGCTCCTGGCGTGCGTAGCTCCGGGAAGAAAGGAGGAGAGCATGAGGACGATCATTGCGATGGCAGCGGGCCTACTGAGCGTGTTCGCCTACGGGGCGGCCGATGCGCAGATGGTGCGATGGGATCGCGTGGAAGGCATCGGCGCTGCGGACTTCTCGAACATCTGGGTTGGTCCGATCCAGGCGTCTCGAGGGCGTACAGTCGGTGGCGGCCGTGTCACGCTGAATCTCGAAAACGGTTTCCTGTCGTTCGTGGTGAAGGGACTGACGAACGGCAATCAGTACGGCAATGGGCCGATCGGAGCCCCATGGTATCCGGAAAGCCCCGAAAATCTGATTGGTACTGTGGTCTGCGACTCGACCCAACGATTCGCGCCGGCGACCTGGATTGACACGCCGTATGTTGCGTTTGATGCCAGCGGCGGCGGGAGATACCAAGGATTTATTGACGTACCGCAATCGTGCAGGGACCGGCCGGAAGAAATGGTGTTCCTGCTGCGTCACGCTGACCGTCCCGAAAACAAGTTCGTTGCGTACGGTGCAGGCCGAACGATTGAGTAACGGAACTGGCCCTCGGAAGCCCGGCCTTGCGCCGGGCTTTCTGTTACTGCACTACGCGGTCGCTCGCATTGGTCCGCGCAGGTATTGGCCCGGGGACCCACATCCATCCGGTCACTGGTTAGGACATGCCAGATCCAACAGGCAACCCCGTCACGACTCGATCCGGCGTCTGATATTCCACATCAAGAACAGTGAGGCGAGTATTCTACCGAGCGTCAACTCGGCCAGGAGCAATATGACCCCACGCCCTGCCAGGTTGCGGAGAGTCAGCTTCTAAGCTGAGCAGCCGGGCGACAAGCCGTAGCCGTTCGTCCATTTCGTGACACCCCCGCCATGGCACTTTGCGTCCCCCGCAAAGGCCTGAAAGTGTTACCTATGTGATCGGAATGAACTGCTACCCATCTGTTGGGAAGGGCAACTTCTTGAACCTCATGGGGTTTCCGGCATCACCCGGGGACGCTCCGGGGGCACCTATACCGACCCGCGGACTTTTCGGTATTGGGTGCCAGACTTCATGCCGAGTGGTTACGGTTGAGGGGAGGCCTACGAGCCCACTACACGCCAGAGATGGTTCGCGAGTTCTAGAACCGACGAGGTCACGCTTCGGCGTCTTCAGCGGTGGTATCAGTAAATGAACGCTGCCTCAAGTTCTCCCGAAGAACCGATGACACAGTTGCGAGAGCCGAGGCTCGGATAACTTCAGGTTTCGGATGACGATCCACAAGCCGGAAAAGCAAATCAAAGGATCGACGAAATGTCTGGGTGAGGTCGACTTCGCAATGGGTTGCAGCGTGGGCTGACCGACACCGGCCAACAGGTGCTGTTTGCCACAGCCTGCGGAGATACACGATTGACGTCAACCCGGCTGTGAGCTTAGGTCACCGGAACTACTGGGGGGAACGGGGGCAAGGAGGGCATCGTGTCCGTGCCGACCGGCAAGCAGTCCAATAAGGCCGGCAACTACGGCCGCACAGTCAGCGGCGACATCTTCGAGCGGGTCACTGAACGGTCCAGGCGGCTGACGACGCCGAGAATAGTCCGCACATGGATAGCACCCATGGCCATCGTCGTGGCGGTGGCGATGCTCTTCAGCACCGGCCTCTACGTCGTCGACCTGCTGTTCCTGGGAGGGCAGTCTGCGGGCATCGGCGTGATCGAGCACTACCTGACCTTCAATCCTCAGTTCATCACCGACGCCCTGCCTGCGCTCGGCACGACCATTGTGGCCGCACTCGGCATCGTGCTCACGGTCATCGCCATCATCGTGCAGCTATCGTCAGAACGATACACCGGCGTGGCGATGATGTTCCTCCGCGATCCCGTACACATCGCGGTGCTGAGTTTCTACGTCGTCGCGAGCCTGTGCGCGGTGTGGCTGAGCGTGACACTGCAGGCGGACTTCGTGCCCCGCAGCCTGCTACTCCTTGTGATGACGCTGACCAGCCTCGGCCTCGCCAGCATGCTGCCGTATTTCGCCTACACATTCTGGTTCCTGGAGCCAGGCAACATCATCGAGCGGCTCAGAATGCGCACGACCCTGATGGCGCACCGGGGACTCGCCTCCGTGTCCACAGAGAATGTCGATAAGCTGCAGGGCGCCGTGCTCCAGCTACTCGAGGAGATCGCGGACATCGCGAACAACTCCATCGATGGCCGGGACAAGATCATCGCCGGGGACGCGGTGGATGCGCTCCGGGACTTCGTCCTCGACTACATCGCGCGGCGGCCCGACGAAGATAGAGCGTGGTTACGGATGGGCCGCAACGTGCTGGGCAATCCAGACTTCATCGGAATCGATAGGGAACTCTTGGCGGAGCTCGATTCCCAGCGCCTTTGGGTCGAGTGGAAGACGCTCCAGCAGTGCGTCGGCATCTACCACGAGGCGCTTGGCTCGATGCAGGAAATCAATGCCCTGGTGGCTATCGATACCCGGTATATCGGCGAGGTCGCCGCAGAGCATGGGCGCCCGGAGCTGGTGCGCATGGTCTTCCGCTTCATGAACTCCTACGCGCGCTCGGCGATCGAAGCGGGCAACTCGCGAACCGTTGGCGATGTCCTGAACCAGTACCGGATGCTGCTGGAGCACCTCCTGCAACTGGGCGAAACCGATGCGGCCTGCGATGGGGTAACGTTCATGCAGTACTACGGCCACATCGCCTTCGAGGAGGATTTGCCCGCCGTCTCCGAGACCGTCGCCTATGACGTCGCCGCGCTATGTCGGTACGCCCACAGCCATGGGGCTAAGGGCGAGAATCGTATCCGGCGCCAGCTGCTCGACCTGGACGAGGAACGTCCCACCGAGAGCCACAGGCAGCAGCGCAGCCTGATAGGGGTGCGCCTGGCCCAGACGAAGCTCGCCATTTACTACCTCTCCGCGGGCGAGGAAGACAATGCCCGAATGATCGCCGAGGACATGCGGGACATGACACCCCACGCCCTCAGGATGTTGCGGCACGAGCTACTGCAGGCGCCGCCACCCCACTCCTGGGAAATCGTCGACCGGGGCCGCAACCTGCACTACCTGAAGGACGGCGAACGCGCCCAGCTGGACCGCTTCCTTCAATGGCTCGGCGCCGAGCCCGAGGTCGGCTGAAGTCTGTAGACCAGGTTGGCGCAATAAGTGACAACAATCCCTGGCCATCGTACGAACAAGGTTCCCGCTGCAAACTTGAACGACGGTCGCGCCGGACTCGTCTGCGCGAGTCTCTGATTGGGTTTGTACTGGCCACCAGTTCCAACGGAAACGCATCGGGTTTCCGGTATCGTCCGGGGACGCTCCGGGGGCGCCTATACCGACCCGCGGACTTTCAGTTTTTGGGTGGGTAGCAGCGCTCAGCGGGACCGTGTCCATCGCAGCGATTCTCATTCAGCGGCGTCGGCGTTTCTTACATAATTCTAAGTTGCTGACAGTCTGTCGAACTCCCACTGTCACCAACCCATTGATTCAATTTGGGTCAGGCCACGCTGGCACAACGCTTGCTGCCAGTGAAACAGACCATGATGTCGGGTCCGTGTGAGGACGCAAAGATGAAAGCCGCGGGACACCTGAAGACGATGCTCGTGTCGCTCTGGATAGCTGCGCCGCTTTGTGTCGCTGATGATGCGAGCGCGCTCGGCTATCTGCAGTTGTCATTTGGATCGGAGCAAGCCGGCTATGGCAACGGTCACGTCCAATATGACCCGGCGAGCCTGACGCCCTATTACGACTACCGCGATGCGTGGATGGCGTGCGAGGCATCCGGGGACTTCGGGCCCTGCGACGAGCTGCCAAGGTGGATCAATTTCGGGTTATCGATAACAGAGGCCGAGCTGCGGATCTCCGGCGCGGTTTTCGAAACATCGGACTTCAGCTGGAGCTTCTATGTCACGGGGGAATGCTTCATTGAAGACTGTGGGCGCGATTACTCAAGCATCAATATCGACAACGGCCCGGACTTTATCTGGCAGGAGTGCGATAGCAGATACGGATCGATTACGGAGGCCGGACTTTTCAAGGACTGCGGCGAGTTCGAGTATCTGGATGGCAGAATCAACGGTGTATACGTGGATTGGTACCGCGGAGACTACTTGCATTGGTCGGAAGCGCCGATGCCGGCACCTGAACCCGGAACGCTCGCGCTGCTCGGACTCGGGCTTGCGGGTCTCGGTCTGATACAGCGAGCGGCTCGCCGAGGTCGGCATCGAGGCCTCGGTCGGCAGCGTGGGCGACTCCTACGACAACGCGCTGGCCGAGACCATCATCGGTCTCTAAAAGACCGAGGTGATCCACGCTCGCGGGCCGTGGCGCACCCTCGATGCCGTGGAGTACGCGACGCTGGAATGGGTTGACTGGTTCAACAATCGGTGGCTGCTCGAATCGATCGGCCACGTGCCGCCGGCCGAGTACGAGTTGGAATATCATCGGCTCAACGAGGCTCAGGCAATGGCCGCCTGACTCAACCACCGGAGCCTCCGGACTTCCCGGGGCGGTTCACGCTGAATCTTGTTGCCCTCGTCGAGCGGTCCGATATCGTTGTCGAAATTCATTTGGATCGGCACCGTGATCAGGTCGGCGATCGGGTTCGTCAGCTCCTGTGCGAGATCCGCGCTGTCTGATTGCGAATTCGCGGTTCCCCAGGCAGCGATGCTGAACATCGCGACCGCAACCAGTTCAAATTTGTGTTTCATCGTCAATATTCTCAGTAGTTCCCGACCAGCGACGGTAACGGTAGTGGCATGGTCCAGGCACCGCTCGCGATCGCGGGTTCGGGGCGGTAATAACGCGCAGGCACGTCGAAGTTGTGGCCATCTTCCGCCGTCGGGCATTGACAAGTTAACGGCATCGGGGGAAGCGAAGCTTGCCACCTAACCGCACGCCGCAGCGGCTTCATTCCAATGTTTGAAGGCGCGCGCCCGGAGGAACCGATAGAACGCCGCCGAAGCCAGATGGCGCTGCAGGTTGAACAGGCTGTAGACGACAGCGTGGGCGCTCAAGAAGCGCTGGGCCTGCTGGGGTGAACTGAAGCGGCGCATACCGCGCTCCCGGGTCCGGGTCGGCTGGTGGGATAGTTCCGCCCGGTTGTTCGCGTAGCGATCTTTGCTGTGGATCGTCTCGGGCATCAGTGCCGGGCGGGCGACGCCGTAGCTACCCAACTTGTCAGTCACGATCTTCCGGGGGCTCGTGCCGTGAGACCGGAGCAGCCGTCGGAAGAACCGCTTGGCCGCCTCGGCGCTCCTGCGCGCTTGCAGGTACACGTCGACGACGTCGCCGTCCTGGTCGACGGCTCGCCACAGGTAGTGGCGTCGCCCCGTGATCGTGACGAATACCTCGTCGATGAAGAACGTGTCGCCGAACCCCGGATGACGGCGCTTGAGTCGCTTCGAGAATAGTGGGCCGAACTTATTGCACCAGAGCCGCACCGACTCGTAGCTCGCTTCGATCCCTCGTTCGGCGAGCAGATCCTCGATGTCGCGGTGGCTGAGGTTGAAGCGATGGTAGAGCCAGACCGCGTACTGGATGATGGCTGGTGGAAAACGGTGTCGCTTATAGGGGTTGGTGGATTCTTTCATGCGGGGATGGTTGCCCAGGCCCACTTAACTTGACAGTACTAGCCCGAGGAACCCGAGTTCGCGTCCACGGACGGCAAGATCTATCAGACGGAAGAGTTCGGTAACGTCCAGTACCACAAGCCCCATTACGAGGTCAGCGAAGACGGGGAGGTCGTCGAGAAGGACTCCTTCGGCAATACCCGATCTGGTAGACCCAGTTACAAGGTCAAGGGCGACACGGTCTACGAGACGGACGCGTTCGGGAACAAGAAGAAGCAGGTGGGGGAGATCGAGAACGATTAGGCGCGGCAGCACCTGGCGGGCTGGGCAACAAAGTTCGGTCCAGCGTTGAAATGACGCGGCTCCGGCGGTCAGAAGTGTCGAGCGAGCCTGACGAATCCTTCGCGTATTTCTTCGCCCAGGAGCTTTAGAGCTGCGCCGACGTCGCCGGCTGCTTCCGAGGTTTCACCGCCCAGAAGCTTTGCCTTGGCTTCCAGCCTGGCGAGTTTGGCTTCGACGCCGTTCCATTCGTCGCTCGCCTCCATCTCGGCGAGTTTCACCTTGACGTGCAGCTCGTCGCGCTGCTGCCGGAGGCTTTCGACCAATTTATCCACATATTGCTTAGTGTCTTCCATACGTTCCTGCCTCAATGCGTATTTGCAACGAGTGCCATTATCTTACGCCTCGATCCGTGCCGGGGCTTATTAGGGAAATCAGGTATATGAAGGCTCACGTTCTTAAGCTCCGGCTTGGGAGTGAGTTGCCCGTGGAGGCTGACCAGCGTGGGGCCATTTTCTTTTCAGCGAGAATCAGGTCCATCTTGCAGATCGGCGGACAGCTCGACCTTTCCTCGCTTGCCGGCAATGGTATTGTCAGGCTAACTCTCAATGAAAGTTCCGGCATAATTCGCCTCATGCTGGTGATCCAAGCCCTTGGCCGGTCGGTTGCAGTCGGCGCCTGTGCGCTAATGTTCCTGACGGTACATGCAGTCGCGGCGGCGCCTGATGCTCCGGTGCCTGTCGCAGTGGGGCATGCTTTGCCGGACGTCGTGATGGCCGGCTTGAACGGTCCGCCGCGATCGCTTTCCAGCTACCGCGGCCGCCAGTTGATCATCAACGTGTGGGCCAGTTGGTGTGGACCTTGTCGGGCCGAGGCAGCTTCGCTCGAACGGCTGTCGTGGGATGAGGCCGGAAGTCAGTACACCGTGATCGGCATTTCGACCGACGATGATCGGGAGGCGGCGTTGAAGTGGCTCAGGCACTCGAACGCAACGATCAGTCACTACATCGACTCGAGGTTGACGCTGGAGCACATGCTCGGCGCCTCGAGCATCCCGCTCACGGTGCTTGTCGACGAGGGCGGCCGTGTCGTCGCGAGGTTTCGCGGCGCCCGGCAATGGGACAGCGTCGAGTCGATCCGGACGATCGAGCGCGCATTCGCCGGCGCCGCTCGCCCGACGCCAAACGCTAGGCGTTCTGGAGCGCCTTAATCTACGGCTCGTTTCTTCGCTTCCTGCCGGTTCATATCCGGGCTGTATGCAGGCGGGCGACATGTCGCTCAGCGTTAAGCCCGGAGCAGCGCATCGAAAAGCGGGACGACGTCAGCTTCCAACCGCCGTTCCCCTCACAGTCAAGTCAGCGACGTTTGACGACTTGTCGCACAAGCCATATGAGGCTGAGGAGCAGGCCAAGTGCGCCGAGCGGAAGCGTCATCATGCTGAACCAGAACATCAGCCCCATTGAATACAGCGTAGGTCCAATGTCGGTGCCCCCACCAAGCAGGGATGAGGCGATCCTTCATCGAGCCTGCAGCCGTTCGCGGTGGCGATCTCGCTTGCGATCGGTATTGCCAAGTTAACGCTGAATGACCACGGTGCGCGGGCCGGGTTGTGCTCAACTTGCTGTTGCCCGGTCCCAGGACGCAAAGGCCGCCTGGCGCAATCCTCGATAATGATCGGCTGCCACCAAATGGCGGCCCAGGTTAAAGAGGTTGGAGACGGCGGCGTGCGCGCGGACGAATCGTTGCGCCTGAACCATGGATTTGAATCGCCTCATCCCCCGTTCTCGTACTCGGGTCGGCTGATGCGATAACTCTGCCCGGTTGTTCGCGTAGCTCGATGTATGGTGGATCGATTCAGGAAACAGCTCGCGGTGAGCGACCGCATAACTGCTCAGCTTGTCCGTCACGATCTTTCGTGGTTCGCCATGATGTCGGCTCAGCAACCGCCCGAGAAAGCGCTTTGCAGCGTTCGCGTTTCGGCGCTTCTGGATCAACACATCGACCAACTCGCCATCCTGATCAACGGCTCGCCACAGGTACCGTTGCTTACCTTGAATCTGAACGAAGACCTCGTCAATGAAAAAGGTATCGCCGTAGCCTTGGTGCTTGCACCGCAATCGATGCGCGTACAGAGGTCCAAAGTTGTTGCACCAGAGGCGAATCGATTCGTGAGTAACGAAAATTCCTCGTTGAGCCAGCAGATCCGCAATATCCCGATGGCTCAAATTGAACCGATAGTAGAGCCAGACGGTGTACTGAATGATCGCCGGAGGGAATCGGTGCCGCTTGTACAGGCTTGCTTGGCATCTCATCCGGCGACTGTCGCGCAATCCCGGTTAATTTGGCAGTACCCGCCTGATACCTCAGGACGACTCCCTGGCAAAGAACGTTGCCGCTTCGCGCAAAAAATCCCGCTCCTTCTTCACACGGGTCAGTTCGCGCTTCAGACGCGCCACTTCCTCATCTCTGGGGCTGCCAGTTCCACCAAAGGCCTGGCCACCTTTGGCCTTGAACTCCCGCGCCCAGCGGCTGAGAAGGTTCGCCCCAATACCCAGCTCCCGGGCCACTTGTGCGTAGCTCACACCGGGCTGTCGGACCTGCTCAACGGCTCCGCGCTTGAACTCCTCGCTTGTACCTTCTTCTCTTCGACATGAACACTCCTTTTGCCCATTATCGGGCTTCTTTGAAGTGTCCGTAAAATCAGGGTAGAACCCGATCGATTCGGATCGGCTTGGGCCGATCCTCACCCTTCGGGCAGCTGCGCTGTCCTGATTCGCTTCGTGAATCGGTCTGCCACTGGCCACCAGTTTCAACTCCTTGAACCTCATGGGGTTTCCGGCACCGCCCGAGGACGTCCCGTGGGCGTCTATACCGACCCGCGGACTTTTCGGTATTGGGTGGGTCGGCGGCGAGAAGTCACTGGCGACCGGCGTCGTGCATACTTGGGTCCGCGGTTACGTTGCCGCGTGTCTTGGCGCGAGGTTAATGGGTACGTCGTTCGCTCCCCTGGTTAATTATCTTCGCGGCACCGGTCGCGACGCGAGTGAGTAACTCAAGATTGCGGAGATCCCATGGCAGGCAATTCCAACGACTTAAATGCCCGGCTCAAGGCCGCAGCTGAAGGAAAAGTTGATCGCAAGGCGCTGCGGAGCAGTTACGGGATTGACTGCTTCGCGCTGGTAGATGCCCTGCTGAGATCCATCGGTGCGAACTCGGCGCAGGACTACAATGACGAAGTACGGGTCACAGCCACCGCCGATTACAAATGGGGGGACGGAATCTTTCTGGATTCGATCCGTCCAGGGGACATCCTCCAATTCAGAAAGCACGTGGTGGAAATTTGGACCCACGTGCAACTTGCGGATGGTTCATGGTTCGAGGAGGCGTATAGGGCCTTGAATCGCCCCCACCACACCGGGATTGTGGTGGACTTGCGGAAGGATGGCGGTGTCGTCATCGTGGAACAGAATGTTCGGCCAAATCCGAAAAAAATCACACGCAATCTCGTCCCCCGCCTCGCCACAGGTGAAATCACGCGGCGCGAGCGGGGGAAGGATGGCAAGGAAAGACGAATCAAGATAAAGGTAAGCGGAAGTGTTTCAGCTTATCGGCCTGCCCCCAAAGCAGGTAAGGGGGCAAGTCTTTTGCTCCCCGCTAAAGGAGCCCGGTCGGCGTCGGGAGGCGTTTTGGCAAGGTCGAGCGTCGTGCCAGCTCACGGCGGGGCAAAGCGACGACAAACGCCGATCGGTATCGGATGAATTTGAATGGCGCATGGTCCCGTATAGGTTGAACCTATTGAAGTTTCGGCATCGCCCGGGGACGGTCCGGGGGCCCCTATACGGACCCGCGGACTTTTCGGTAGTCAGTGGATGACCGCGGAGGCAGCGAGATTCTGCGTTGGAACCGTTCGCAAAAGGGGGCAAGGCCAAAAGCCCGGAATCTTTACCTTTGAGTGTTCCACTTGACGGGGAAGGCTGCGCCGTCTGCTTTGTCAGCCGGTGCTGATACAGGACGCTGCCACTCGGGCGACGCCCAAAGATGTTTGAGGCGCAGTGCCAGCGGACCGGGTCGCGCAACGTCGCTCAGCATCGCGCCCCATTCGTGAAATGTCAGTTTCAGTGGATTGTGGCTGTGGATTTGCCGAACCACACCGTAGTCGGGTGGATCGGCAGGGTCTTCGGCGACGTAGGTGCCGAAGAGGTGGTCCCACACCATGAGCACGCCGCCCAGGTTGCGGTCGATATAGCGCGGATTGCGCCCATGGTGCGCGCGATGGTTCGACGGCGTATTGAACAGCCACTCTATCGGCGCGGGCAGGCGCTTTACCCACTGCGTGTGCACGAAGATCTGGTATGTCATGTTCGCAGCCAGCATGACCAGCACCCACTCGGGCTTAAAACCCAGCAGTACGGCCGGAAGGAAGAACAAATACACTCCGGTGACCGCATACATCACGCTCTGGCGGAACGCCACCGTGAAATTGAAGTACTCCGAGCCGTGATGCACTTCGTGCACTGCCCAGAAGAAGCGTATGCGATGGGCTGCGAGGTGAAACAGGTAGAAACACAAGTCCACCAGCAGGAAGAGCACCACCAGACTGGCAGGTGTAATTTCCAGCGTGGTCAGACGGAACTGGTATATCCAGTTAAACAGTGGGACCACCACCGCGACGATGATGAGACCTTCCGCCAGCAGAACGTAGCTTCCGCCCATGATGGTGCTCGCCAGGCTGTCCTTGAGGTCATACTCATGGCCGTGGCGAAAGTGACGCCACTCGACGGCGGCCAGCAGCAACGTGAGCGGCAGCGCGAGCAGCATCAGGATCTGGCTGGGCATCAGAACCCCGGCGGTGGATCCCGCAATGCCCATCAGGGTCGATAGATCCAATATTTCCACGATGACATTCACTGCGTGACTGGGAGTGATGCACGATAGAGTCGTCGAGCTTGGCCGTATTGATAATTTGCGCCAATCGCTTCGATGGGTGTGCTTTCACGGCCGCGTTCTCAACGGGGCGGTACCGGTCCAACGCCGATACGCATGATTGAATGCGCTTTGCTCGGCATAGCCGAGCAGAAATGCAATTTCCTCCAGGCTCAATCGTGGGTCGTTCAATAGTTGCCGGGCATGTTTCTCGCGAATGCCGTCCAGCAACAGTCGGTAGGTGCAGCCATGTTCGGCAAGTCGACGCTGCAACGTCCGCCGCGACAGGTTAAGGCTCGTCGCTGCGGCGTCTGCCGGCGCTCCCTCGGGCAGGTGCAGAAGAATGGCTGACTGCACTGCCCGGGCAAAGGCTGTCGCTTCGGGTAGCGCTTCGCGCAGGGTGCGCTGGCGACTGCGCCAGGCGGTGTCCAGTGCTGGACTCGTGACATCGATCGGTGCCGCGAGCGACGCTTCCGAAAACGCGAAGCGCAGCGCGGGCGCATCGAAGCGTACCGGACAGCCGAAAGTGGTGGCATAGGATTCTGCCTCGCCAGCCTCGGCGTTCATGAAATCAACTTGCAGCGGCGAGCCGGCCGTGGGACAGGCGGCGCGCAGAATCGTCGCGAGCGCCGCTGCGTGAAGTTGCTCCAGCAACCGGTCAGGGAAGCCGAAGCGCGCGTCCCAGGCGATCTCGCAGCCTGTGTCGTCGAAGGTCGCGGTCGCCCAGTTCATGCCGTAGAACCATTTCTCAAGCAGCAGATACGTACTCAGGAATTCACGAAGCGTGCCCGTATTGACCGCCATGTAGCCCAGCGGGCCGACGTGGGAGAGCCGCACGAAAGATCCGATCTCCAATCCGCGAGCCGGGCCCGGCCGGCGGGCGACCGCGTCTCGAACTCGCTGTTGCCACTGTTCAATCGTCAGCTGCGGTGCTGTGCTGGCGCTGCTCGGTGGGGTAGCCGCGTGGTCCAGCCCGTTGCTTTCGAGCCAGTCGGCGAGGACTGCGGCGAACGCTTCGGAGATTGCGATCTTCGCGGGTGATCGAGCCATTGGTTGCTGTTCCTGTTCTCCGGTTTCCCCAGCCGTACGGTTTAAGGCGTAATACGCGGGAGCGTGTCATTTTCGGAGTAAGATTCCGACTTGCGCCATCAGGACGACTGAAAAAGGAGCTCGCGAATGCCGCTAGCAGACATCGTATCGCGCCTCAACAACGAAACCGTCGCCGATCAGCTCATCGAGTATATCCATTCCGAGGGTAGAGACCTGGCGATTTCGCCAGATGAATACATCTAAAAGTACTTCGACAAGGAGATCCGTAAGTCTGTATTCGACGGAACCGTATGCGCAGGCGGTGTCGTAAATTTGTCCGCGAAGGCGGCATTACTAAGGGATGCCTTTCAGCGTCGTTTCGGACGAACGCAAGAATTTCCGCCGGTGACGGCATATCACGGAACGAAAGACCGCAGCATCGCGGAGCTGATCCTGAAAGGAGGGTTTGACCAGGCACGCGAAAAGCTATTCGGTCCTGGCGTTTATTTCTATACCTATGCGTCGTCATACCGCGCCGAAAGCATCGCGATTCAAGCGGGCAAACAAACGGAAGATGAACAGGACATCAAGACGTTTGGCAAGATCATCGACACGAGGGCAAGACGTGACGCGCGCGAGACGGCTAAAGGCGCAATCGATAAGAAGATCTTTGAACGACAAAGAATGGCCGGCGCACAAACAAAAGCTTACTCCGCGAAACAGGAAGGCATCAGGGCAATCGCCACAACCAGGTTGGCCAGCATTTTCAAAAAGTACCGGTGGGACAAAGGATGCGTTCTGAGAGTGACGATATTCTCGAATACAGGTTTCAACAGCGGGATCGAGCAACAGCACAAGGACAGGCTTATTGAGCAAAAAGATGATGTACTCGTCGTCAAGAATGCCCTTGCCATCTTTCCTACGGCTGTATTCGTGCCTGGAGAAGAGCAAGGTGCCGAAGCAGATGGTCATGTCCCAGGCGTGGCGGACGCCCTGGCTAATCTTGCCAAGCTCCAGAAAGGATACAAAGGACGCGGATGACTCAGGGCTTGCAGTCAATTGCACGCTTCCCGGGGCCGTTCGCCAGCGCAGAAACTCGTCGCGTGGCTCTGTTTTTGCCGGCATCTTTTTGCCCTGGAGCCGCCCAGCTGTTTATTTGCGCCGAAAGTTGACCCTGAATTTGCAATGAATTCTGCCTCGGACAGATAAGCCAAGGCATCGGAAGAGGCCTTTTTCCCGATCACCAGGCGGGTCAACCGGATCTCCAATTTGCGGATGAAACTGGATAAATATTGGCTGCAAATCAACAGTCGATTCGACTTAAATTGGCCTAAACTGTTACGCGAGATGCCGTCACAACCATAGTTGTCCAGCTTCCCAGGGTAACGTGAATAGAGCAGTTGAGGAATTACTGGCCAGCCACATTCGAGGAGAGCAGGACGCAGACTCCTTCCTGGTGGCAATAGAAGCCTTGTTGGTGAAGGCACCCGAGACGGGGCCCGAAGTTATCTCGATTCTCGAGCTTGCCTGTCGTCGAGGTGAGATTTCGGAACAAATCTTTGCATCAGCTATGTCCCGGTTCGCCGCGCCCACGCGCCGCGAAACGTTCACCGGCAACGGCTTCTCTGAGTCTGATCGAACTGTTATTCGAGGCCGGTCGCTCAGCAAGGAACGTCCCGGTAATGGGACACTGGTTCGCCGTAAAGTGCCCGATAACTACAATGATGATCAGACGCTGGTTCGTCCCAAAAAAGTGCTTAACGATGATGATGGGACGCTGGTTAACCCTGACCCCCAGTTATCCCCGGAGGAGTTGACTCCGGCTTCCGAAAAGCAACTGTGTGCAGGGACCAGAATCAAGAATCGATTCGTGTTGCAGGAGCAACTTGGTTCTGGCGGTATGGGCGTCGTCTTCCGTGCATTGGACCAGCGTCGAGAGGAGGCCAAGGATCGCCACCCGCATGTCGCTATCAAGTTTCTAAACGCGGAATTCCGTCATCATCCCGAGTCGTTGATAGCTCTACAGCGAGAAACTACCAAAGCCCAGGGTCTCGCACATCCAAACATCGTTACCGTGCACGATTTTGATCGCGATGGAACGCTGATCTACATGACGATGGAATACCTCGATGGCAGGCCGCTGGATCTAATGCTGCGCCAGGATTTTGCAGATGGTATGACGTTTGATGAGGCCTGGCCGATTATCGATGGCGCGGGCCAGGCGTTGTCCTACGCACACAAGCGAAGCATCGTCCATTCGGATTTCAAGCCAGGCAACGTATTCGTCATGCTTGACGGCAGGGTCAAAGTGCTCGATTTCGGGATCGCTCGTGCGGTTTCCACCGCTGAACTTAATGCGCCTGATGCAACGGTGTTTGATGCAGGCAGACTCGGCGCGTTGACTCCGGCCTATGCCAGCCCGGAGATGCATATCAACCTGGACCCCGATTTTCGCGACGATGTGTATGGCCTGGCCTGTGTGACCTACGAGTTGCTGACCGGGCGGCATCCTTTTGGTGGGCTCCCCGCAACTGCGGCGCAGCACCGAAAGTTATCGCCCAAGCGAGTCAAGGGGCTTTCTCGGCGCCGCATGAAGGCCATAGAACACGGACTTGCATTCGTGCGAGAGGATCGAACGGCCTCGGTAGAGCAGTTTCTGGATGAGCTTGCCGGACCCGCATCGATAGCTCGCCGTCGCCGCGCACTGATTCTGGTGTTGTGCGGCATGATGGCCGCCGTCGCGATTGCAGGCGCGTTGTGGTGGGCGACACGTCCTGATCCCGACGTTTTGTTTGTCGATCGCATTTTGCAGGAAGCTGCCAACAACGCGCCGCCGGATCATGAGGCGAATACTCGCCTGCGCGACGTGTTGCTGGAGCAGGGTGCTGACTACCTGTCTCTCGCCGAGGTGGAGTTCAATCCGGCACTGTTGTCGGAGGGTGTTTCCAGCGCCTACGGAGCTTTCACCGGTGCGCTCAAGATGGATCCGGACAGCCGCGAGGCGGCCGAAGGCATTCTGAGAGTTGTCAGGAGGTATGAGCACGAAGCCCGGCGATTGGCAGATTCGGGTGATCTGGCCGGCAGCCTGACGATTGCAGGCTACGGGCTGCGCATCGATCCTGAGAATGAAATTCTCAGAGAAATCCGTGACGAAGCGCATGCAGTCGGAAGCGACTGAGACGCCTGTACGCAGTGGACCCGCACAACCGGTGACGCATCATCCTGGGCACATCGTCCGAGCGGCAGCGATCCTTTTCGGGCTGCTCGCTGCGGCGGGCTGCACCAGTCGGCAGGAACGCATTGACGAAATCGCGACCGCATCGGGATTTCCGCGAGTACTCCTGCAAGGTGACCCTTACCGGCACGTCGTATATCTCAACGAGAAGGGTTCCGGTACACAGCGCTCTCTCCGCGTTTATATCGAAGGCGACGGCACACCCTATTTGAGTCGCTACGTGGTGGCCCCCGATCCGACGCCTCGACAGCCGGTGATGTTGCGTCTCATGGGCCAGGACCCTGCGCCGAGTGTGTATGTCGGCAGACCGTGCTATTTCGGCCTTGCAGAGGACCCCCCGTGCAAGGCCGTGGACTGGACCCTGGGCCGGTTCAGCGATGAAGTGGTAAAAAGCATGGCCGCGATCATTCGCACCCTTGCGGGTGAAGCCGGGGCCGGTGAGATCACGCTGATCGGCCACAGCGGTGGAGGAGCGCTGGTGGTGTTGCTGGCGCGGCGTATGCCTGAGGTAACCAGCATCATTACGCTGGCAGGTCTTCTCGACACAAAAACCTGGGCGAAACTCCACGCGTATTCGCCACTTCGATACTCGCTGAACCCGGTTGACGGCGGGGCGCTACCTTCGTCCGTATTGCAGAGACACTTTGCAGGCGCCAATGACGACAATGTACCGCCGGAAATCATCGAGGAGGCCGCGAAGCGGCTCGGTGCCGGAGCGGTGCGCGTGCTGCCAGACGTGTCACATTCAAAGGGCTGGGAGCAGCACTGGCCGGCGATCATCGCCGGCCAGTGACCGACTGCCCGTCAGGATCAGCGGAACTGGTATCGAAGCCCCACCGTCAATTCACCGTAGTTGATCGTGTCGAGATCTTCGACGGCCTCGTAGTCGATGAAACCCGCGAAGTTGTTAGCAAATACTGCCGAAAGGCCGATTGCCCATCGCCAGAACGAACTGTCCGGCCTATCCGACATCACCTGCGCGGTTGTGTCATCTGTCTGGAACGGGTCGTTGACATACTGGATCCAGAATTTCGTACGATCGTCTTCCTGCTCGCTGACATAGACGACGCGTCCGTAAGGGGAGAGCACGCCCCAGGACAGGCTGGCCGCATAGCTCACGTCGTAGCCGAGCTGCAGCTGCAGTGACTTCGCGTCCGAGTTTCCGTAGCGCAGGTTCAGTTCCGGGTTGTTGCCACCTTTTTCGCTGAACTTGTCTACATCGATCTTGAGGTAGCTGATGGCGGCGAGCGGACCATGCCGCAGTCCGCCTGAGCCGAAACTGAAGCCGAAGCTAAGGCCGGCTCCGAGGGCAGTGCTGTCGGTGTCGCCGCGTGCCGTGTGATCGACTGAATCCTCATTGAGCAACGGCGGATCCGCTGGCGGAGCCGTTGAGCTTATGTCGTAGCGAACGCGACGCAGCGAATCATGGCCCAGAGCGCCATAGCTGAGGATGCCGTCGAAATAGTAGTTGGACCCGTACCAGGAGCCGAACAGCGAGCCGGCAAAACCGTCGCTCTGCAGCTTGCTGCCGTCTTTGTACTTGCTTTCGGCGTCGGTGTAGGCAAGTGCGATGCCGCCGATAAAGTTATCGGAAAAGCGATAGTCAACACCGCCTGTCAGGGCGGTCAGGTCGAAGTCGTACGCGGCCTCATAACTGGTTCTGCTCTTGTCGCCGGAGCCAAAAGTCCCGTTGAGGAAGAAGCCCAGGCGCCCGTCTGTGTCTCCAGCCGCACCGCCCGCCTGCAGCAATGACGGGGAGTCGTCCTGCTTGTTATACGCCAGCGAAGCAAGCCCTCGCCCGCCACGCAGATTAGCTAGTCGGTCAGCGATGTTCGAAAACATCGTTCGGTTGAAGTCACGGCCGTTGGTTTTCGGGGCATTCAGCTCTTCCGTTGTAAGGGCCTGCAGCGCGGTTGACTGCTCGCCCGGAATGTCCGCCCTGAGTACCGCGTTGCAGCGCTCGAACAAGGCCTGCTCCTGCTCGGTCCGGCTATCCATGCCCGCGAGTCTGGGGCAAACCCCAGGACCCCCTGCGGCTTCCGGGTCCTGCTGCTTGATCGCATTCAGCATTGAATCCTGGTTCGAGTTAAGTGAGCTGGACTCCTGGGCGGTCGCGTTGCCGGCCAGAAGCAACAACGAGGTTGCTACGAGCACGAGATCGGCTGCCCCAAACCTATAAGTCGCACACCTGCGCTGCATGCTCTTTTTATAGCCGAGATTCGAGATCATCATCTTACTCCCCAGTGTCTATTGCGACTCGACAGGGCACGCGCCGCTGTCTGTCTTGATGGCGCGGTCTGAAGTCATTATGTATATCTGGCGCCGGATCCAACGGTAAGCTCGATTGCTTTGCAGGTCAATTGGTTGCGCGCGGAGCTGGCTTCTATCGAACTTGGCCCTGCGTGCACCCCAATTTAAGAGTTGCCGGGTCATGGTCGCGTGTATAGTCTGCGAAAATGAGAATCAGATGAAACGTGTGCGGGCTACGGTCAGCGGTGGGCCCAGGGCCAGAGCCGCATTGATTCGGGAGCCTCCAGGTGGGAGGGGCAAATGTGATTCAGCGCGTCGATTCTCAGGTTCCTGCGGGTCATGGCGGATCGCTATGTGTATTTACGCTAATTGCTGCCTTGACCGTCACGGCCGGCATATCCGCCCCCGGCGCATATGCACGTGAAAATAGCTCAATACCCGAAGATCCTGATCAGCTTCTGATTGTTGACTGCTTGTTGCCCGGGCAGGTACGCAAGCTCGGCGGAAAAATGCTCTACCTGAGCCCGCGTCGCCCGGTGCGCACCTCGGCCGGTGACTGTGAGATTCGTGGTGGCGAGTATGTCGCCTATGATCGCGCCAATTATGCGACGGCACTGCAGGTCTGGCTCGAGACAGCCAGGGAAGGCGATGCCGCGGCGCAGACATATGTCGGCGAAATATTTGAGAAAGGATTGGGTCGTGAGCCCGATTATGCCGCCGCGGCCAAGTGGTACAGGCAGGCGGCTGACCAAAGCTACCCGAAAGCGCAGATGCACCTCGCCTATCTGTATGAACAGGGACTGGGGGTCGAGCAAAACGAACTCAAGGCACTCAACCTGTACAGGCAAGCGTCGGGGATCACGGATGACGACCTGGCTTACGAATCAGAAGTCCAGGCCGCCAAAGATCAGGCGCAGTTGGTCATTGATTCGCTAACGGCACAGCTTGAAAGCCAGACCCGAGAGGCTGAAGACCTGCGCGGCGACCTCACACAGACACAGCGCGAACTTGATGCGCGACGAAACCAAGCGGTGACGGCGCGTCGCGAGGTGCTCACCCTTCAGGCCGAGCTGGATCGGCAGCGAACGTTGCCGGCCGCCGATTCGGCGAGTCAAGAACGACTGGCTGCGCTGGAGGGGCAACTCAATCAACGTGAGACGGTCCTGCAACAACAGTTGACCCAGATAGCGGCACTGGAGGCGACCAACGCGAAGCAGCGGGGCGAACTCGCTGCGCGCTACCAGTCGGCGTCCGATCAGGATGCTCTGGTCCGGGAGCAATTGGCCGCGCAGAGCGCCGAGACGACAGCGGCACGAGAACAACTGGCGGCTGCCAACCGAAAGTTGCGCGAGACAGAACAGAGAGTGGCGACGCTGCAAGCGGAGCTGGCTCAGGAGCGTGCTGCGCTCGCGGCAGACCGACAGCGGCTGAGCAGCCAGGCGGCCGGTGCCAGCGCCGAGCAGAAGCAGTTGATTGCCCAACAGCAGGCGCAGTTACGGGTCCGCGAGCAACAGCTTGTTGCCCAGCAGGAACAAATCGCGGCGTTGCAGTCACAGCAACTTTCCGCCACCCAGGAGGTCACCGACCTTCGTTCGCAACTCGCGGCCAGCGAGAAGGCCCAGGCCAGCCAGGTGGCTGACCTCGAAACGACGCGGGCATTGCTGGCAAGTACTCAGCGACAGCTGTCTGAGACGGAGCAACGGGTCGCGGACCTCACGGCGGAGATGGAGGCGGACAAAACACGGCTGGCGCTAGCGAAGTCGCAGCTCGAGAAACGGCAGCAGGGCTTAAGTGCAGCTCAACAGGCCCAGCTGCAAGAAATGGCAGGACGAGCAGCTGTCCAGGAGGCCCGACTGGCGGAACAGGAGGTTCTGATCAGTGAACTGAGGAAAGAGGCGGACGACTACCGGGAGCAGCTGGTCGATCTGACAGCGACACAGGAGCGTCTGGCGATGCGCAGCGCCGGCACGGTGGCTGAGCCAGTGCCTGCAAATCCACGGCTGCCACCGAGCCCGCGGGCGTTGCCGAAGGAAATTACTGGTGCGAATTACCACGCTCTGGTCATTGGCAATAGCCGTTATGAGGACTTTCCAGGCCTGGAAACCCCCGAAAATGACGCGCGCGTGATCGGGGAACTATTGCAGCAGCGCTACGGCATGAACACCCGAATCATGCTCAACGCGACCCGCAAGGATATTCTCTCGGCGATCGATGAGTATCGGAAGAAGCTCGGTGAGAATGACAACCTGCTGATCTACTACGCCGGGCATGGCGAGCTCGATCCGCAAGAACTTCGCGGCTACTGGCTCCCCGTGGATGCCCGTCGCGATGAAGAGACCGGATGGATTGAAGATCAGCAAATCACCGACCTGATCTCCCGCATGGCCGCGAGACACGTATTGGTTGTGGCGGACTCTTGTTACTCCGGAACCCTGACTCGCAGTGCGGGAACTCTCGTATCGAAAAGTGGGCAGGAAGTGAAGCGCCTGACCAAGCTCGCTTTGTTGCCGTCGCGAACGGTGCTTACTTCTGGCGGTGAGGCGCCCGTGCTGGACGGCGGCGGCGGCGGACATTCCATATTTGCGCGCGTATTCATCGAGATTCTAGCCTCCAACGATACGGTGCTCGATGGTTCGACGCTGTATGACGCGATATTTGCGCCGGTACGCGATTCGGCGGCTCAGTTCAAAGTTGAACAGAGTCCGCGGTACTCGATGCTCGCTGAAGCCGGCCACCTGAACGGTGAGTTCCTGTTCGTCCCACGATCGTGATTCGAATGCGTAGCGCTGCCAAGGCCAGAATCCGAATAACGGCGTTTTGAAAAGTCGGCATTCGGTGCTGCGGACAACTCGTGCCAGAGCTGTATTGGGCGTTGTCGTCGAGTTATGGGGTGATACGCGCCGGAGTGCATGGTGTCGGCCCACGCCAGTGAGTTAACTTGTCATTGCCGCCAGCGCAAATCCGCAGTGAGATTATCAAGATGCCATCGATACTTGAATGCGCGAAGCTGGCGTTGAATGTGTACGAGGGCATTGGCAGTAACGTCGGCACGTTCCGCCCGTTGGTGGTCTGTTCACGTTCCAATCACTCCGGGAGCAGCTTCTTCGGCAGGGCCTACAAGGCCGGCGAGATTGGCGCCATAGCGTTCCGTGGATCCATGGAACTCCGTGACTGGCTGGAGGCCGACGTTGCCATAGCCCGACGGATGTTGCCCACGGCGCAGCTCGGAGATGCATTTTCATTTTTCTCTTCTGCGCGCGCGCAACTCGAGCGGGAAGGCTGCAAACGACTGCTCGTAGTCGGGCATTCGCTCGGCGGCGGCCTTGCAGCTGTTGTCGCGGCACGCGTAACGTGTTTTCCAGTCACGGGAGTGACGTTCAATGCACCGGGTCTCGCGAGTCTTTCCAGAAACTACGGCGAAGTGGAGGCGATGGACACCGTGGCTCACGCTATCGGCCTGGTATCCGGGCTGGCTGGGCGATCGCGGTTGGCGGGCCGCGTAGTCGAACAAGGGTTTCGCGCCGCTGTTCCCATTCCCGAGGCCCGGTCGAGCCTCGCGATAGCCAAGGACAATGCTAGGAACGTCTACAATGTTCGGTCGGTTCTGGATCCAGTCAGCCTCCAAGGACAGCATATAGGCGAAGTGTTCCATATCCCGGATGCTGGCGCGCACCCCATGGGGCCGTTGTTGGAAGCGCTCGAGACCGACCGGATCGGCAGGATGGTGGCGATCATGCAGGTATGAGTACGACTCTCGAATCGGCTTGTTTTTGCTTGGTATGCTCGATCGTAAAGCTTTGCTTGCTGGCACAAAATCCGGTCGCCATTCCCGGAAATTAGCGGTGCGTGCTCTTGGATCCTCCCCATGTTCGAATCGTAGTTTCGGGGTGTCACTTAGACCGAGCGTCGCCCCCGACTCGCATGGGAGGACCTGAGGGCGCTTTTTATAGGTACGCTTGATGGTCCAGGTATTGCGCGAGACGGGGTCGGAGGAAAAGAAGTGACGGGGGACAGCTTGTCCGCGGCAATAGTCGCTGCCGTTAATCGCGGCCTGCCGCGCATCCAAAGTAACGTACGCGCGCTCACTAAACACATCCGTTTTCTCCAATCGATTGGACGCGGCGGATCGATCGATGGTCGCGAATTGTTGCGTTGCGTTTCGGACGCGCAGGTCCGGGCTGCTGAACTTCGGCACAGTCTGCAGTCACTTGCCGAGCAGGCCGCATCAATCCGACGCAGATCGCTGGGGCGGGGCGCGTACGGCCAGTTCCAAGGTAATTTGGAGGGATCACTGCGTCATTTGTCTTGTGACTTTGCAGAACTGGAGACGGCAATACGAGACCTCAATCGAGTCGCACGTGAAAGCCTGAATGGGCCTGGTCGCTGGGGCGACGCGGCGGCTGCAGTTCCTGTAAACAACCTTTTCGGTCTTCTTGCGACTCTGCTGGAAACCTGGCGGCTGGAGCGCATACGCAACAAGCTGGGTTGAGAGATTTTGCACGGCACCAAGCAAGTTCCGAGTCGAGGCAAATCTACAGCCAATATACGTTCCACCTCGATCGATACCACAATGAACCGCCGCGTTAATGCCGGGGGGCTCCGGTACGTTGTGTTCACTTCCCCGTCAAATGGACCATCTAAAAGCCTGCGTGAGTCTCGCGTGAATCAGTCTTGCACAGTCCTGCACTGTTGGGCACGCTTTGCAACGAGCGCGCCAGTAACCGGTTGATTTTCCTGTCCAAGGCGATTCGTTCCGCGGACTGTCGTACGCTGTAATCGTTGCTGCGAGCGATGGAGGGTGAGCTATGGCAAGCCTCATGTTGGACGTACCGCTCCGTGGGCAAGCACACGACAATTCGTGCTGGAATGCATCGGCCCGGATGATCTGGTGGTACTGGCAGACTAAGACAGGAAAGCAGGGCCCGATGTGGACAGTTCCGGAGGTTTACGACCGGGCTGGTACGACAGGGATTTTGCCGGTCGAGTTTGTGAGGCTTGCTAAGAACGTCGGTATGAGATCGGTGTCTTTCTCGTTCCCCCTTTGTAATGAGTCCATTTTGGATCTGCTTGTCCGGCATGGTCCGCTGTGGTGTGCCGGTTATTGGTGGGGTACCAAGGCGGGTCACGTTGTTGTCGCAACAGGGGTAAGTGAAGGCATTGTGCATTTAAACGACCCGGCACCTAAACGGACCGGCTCGAAGAAGACGAAATCGGTAGGTGAATTCAATTCACAACTCGCTAATAACATTGCTGGCTGTCTGATGCGCAAAGATCCCGACCGCTATTGAAGACCGGATTTGGAAGAGTCAGCGGGCACCGAACACCGCACGCAGTGGCGGATGTACGCCGAGCCACCCCTCGGCAGCATGCATCATGCCGCGGTGTGCGGACCCAATGCGGGTTTCTGGTTCCTCGGTTCGTCTCCAACCGCCTGTAATGGCGAGGGGCAAGATCGAGGTGCAGAAAGGGTTACCATGGATAGCCGAATCTTCAAAGATTTCATTTTTTGACAGAGAAGGATAATGGGCAACTTCAAGTGGCCGGGGCCATTGGGTGACATGCGGTGGGGCTCAGATCGCCCCTCACTGCTGACGCCGTCGCAGGCGACGCTCAGGCAACCAGTCGGTCCTCTCGCGAGATCGATGGCGCCGCTCGGGCTCAATATTCCGCGGCTGAAGCTCAACGTGTTCGGTAGCCAGGGTCCTCCGGCCAGCGCAACAGGCTCGCCGCCCGCTGCTGCGTCCGCCGGGACGTCCGCTCCAGTGGAAGTGAAGTCGAGGCATGTTGCCCGCGGAAGCTGCGCGTACCTCAACCCGCAGCCAAAGGGGCGCGTCAAGATTCCACCGAAAGTGTTCGATCGGCTGCGGAAGAAGAGCGGCGCGGCACAAATCTCGACGCCCCAGCTGATTGACAGCAAAGCCGATTTACCGAAACCGTCCTATTGGCCCGGCCCAACCTGCAAGAAGGTCGTGTTGCAAGAGATCTCTCTCGATGGGCATATCATTCATGTCGTCAGACCCGGCGATGCCAAAGCGGGCGTGTCGATGCTGCCGACCATCAAGCAGCTTGCGGAGGCATTGCGGGTAGTTCCAAAAGAGCAGCGCAGGATGACGACGCGAATCCTGCTGCGCTTGGGTGAAGAACAGCGTCTACGAGGACGCGCAGGCGGTGGCGAGGTGGAATTGTTTCCGGGCAGGGCCGCGGATCTGGCGGAAACTGGCTCGGGCACGGGCCTGCAGAACTACTTCGACAACCTCGTCACGCACGAATGCGCGCACAACTACCATGGCAAGTTTTGGCAGGACAAAGATGCCGCGCCTGAATGGCAACGTTTTGCAGATGCCGACAAGCAGCGCCCATCGCCGTATGCCATGCCTGGCAAGGACAGCGTAGGGTTGGAGGACTTCTGTGAATATCTGGTTCTGTACAACGCGGCCGTCGGGACAGCCTGCGAGAACGAGCTGAAAAAGATCTATCCGAATCGTTGGGCGCTGTTTCAGAGATACCTTGCAGGATAGTGCAGCGTTGATATTGTTAAGGACCGGCGTTTAGAAGCAATTCCGAAAGTTGTTGAGGTAATTGGCTCACGAAGGAAATCACGGACAGTACAAAAAGATCTCGGAAGGGGATCCTGAAACGCTGGCTAATCACCACCCGGCAGTCAGGCGAAGAGCGCGTTGATTCTGCGCTGCGGGCAGTCAATGACGTGCTGTCGATCGTGTTTCGCACCGGCCAGTAGAGGAGCGAATTGAGAGTTATTGGTCTCAACAGGGCAGGTTCGTAATTGCCGAAGGCAATCTCTGAGGTCATGCACCCTGAATCATTCAGCTCGGTGCCAGGCACCTACGCGCTGCTGCTATTGAGCCCACGGCGCGCCGAGTTCGAGGTCGGGCGACAGGGCTGCCTCCGAATCAAAGCCGGCCACTATCTTTACGTCGGCAGCGCATTCTGTCCTGGGCGGCGATCGCGCAAGGGTGCCGCGGCATTTTCGCTGGCGAAAGCCTTGCCACTGTCATATCGACTATCTTCGAGCGCGGACGCAGCCTGTGGCGGCGCTTTGCAGCTACAATTTGAAGCCGCTTGAAAATTTGTGAGCACAGAGCTTCACTGCGATGAACGCATTGTCTTCCATTCAAGGCTTCCGCTGCAGCTATTGTCGCTATGAGTCGCATCTGTTTGCCGCGGGTCGCGACCCAGGCCCGGGGCGGTTATGCCGACCCGCGGACTTTTCGATAGTCAGTAGATGGCCGCGGAGGCAGCGAAACGCGAAGTTAGAACTGACCGTAAATGGGGCCAAGGTCAGCTTGGCGTATGATGTGCCGGACACCAGAAGCCGTCCACGGGGAGCGTTCAAATGTTGACTGTCTACATTTGGGATAATGTTGAAGATGCGGGCCACGCGTCGATGAAAATTACGCGGACTGCTCAGACCAAATTCTACAGCTGGTGGCCGGCCGGTGGCTCAGTCGGGCCGTTTAACCCCGCAGGTCGTGCGGGAGCCAATAGCTCAGGCGCGGGGCACCCGCGCAAGAACCCAGTCGGCTACGGCAATTCGAAGTTGGACCCGAAGGCGGTCGGTGCGTACTACGACTCGAAGGCGGGAAAAGTTAGTGAGACCAATGAAAAGCCGGCGCGCCAAGTCGCTGGCGGCGTCCACAATCCCGGTGGGAACTACGTCGTCAACCGATCCGACAAGTCTCTCGAGGAGGGTTCTGCGACACATAAATTCTTCTTCCGCCCGTCGTCAGGTCTGAGCGTCGACGCTGCGGAAATCGTTTGGCAGAGACACCTGAACAAGGCCACGAGGGTGGGGTCATACAACTTCATCAAGAATAATTGCTCCACATTGGTGCTCAAGGCCCTGCAAGCTGCTGTCGAAGGCATGCCAAACGGCGTAGGCAAAAGGATGCCGCAGCACAAAGGTGGTCTGGTTACACCACAAAGCCTTCTGGCGTACTGCAAGGAATTAGCCAAAGCCATAAATAACGACATGCTGCGGTGGTCGCCGCCGCCAGCGGAACAGTTCGTCATGGGTCGTCGTGGTGCACCGGTGGCAACAGCGGATCTGCCGCCTGTCATCATGGCGCTCGGCAAGTCTGAGGGGGCAAGGTATCGCGATCCACAGAACGATCAGCCAATCGCCTTCGGCCAGAGAGCACGGCACGAACCGCACCCTTAAACTGTCCGGTACCGTGGGTGAAGCAGCGGGGGCAAGTATTTGGTTGCAGAGACGACAAGCATGGCGCGCTAGTGCTCTGGAAACAACAGAATCAACCGGTATTCGGTGTCGTTCCCGTAACCTGTGATCCCGCAGGCTGACTCCAGCAAAAATGTTTTGCTCAGAATTCACCGTATTACTTTCGGGGAGAGGTATCGCGGCGAGATGCTTGGCTGCAGTCTTTGCATAAGGCAATGGACCGGAAGGAACTGTGTCAGGCGGGATGTGTCGACCGGTCGCTCGTCGACCACAAACACGGCTTCAGCCCGCTTAAAGATTGTTTACTGCACCAAAGACCATCACGCCAGATCCTGAACACGGCCCTGGTGGGTCGGACACGAGCCGTCAAAGCCGGTTTAATCCGAATCGGTTTTCACGTTTGGGGGGCGGATAAGGGCGCTTGAACGTAAACGCCGCCTGGGATGGAACTTTAGATTGCAACGTCTGGAGCCTGGCTTTCGTTTCGATCACGGTCGGTAACAGCCCTGCGGGCAAGCGCCAGGGCACCAGATACGCGTCCTGCATCTTCTCGAACCATTCCTTTCTTCGGCGCATGACATCGATAGGGTCAGGGCGATATACATATCTGTGTAATGACGCAATGTCTTTCCAGACAGACAGATTGACGATGCGGTCTTCTCCGAATCCCCTAATCGCCGTCGCGGCGCATTCTTCTGTTTGGAGCCGCCAGACAAAGCCTGGCGCATCGTCAGCCAGAGCATTGATTCGATCCAGATTGGCAATGAACTCCGCCAGCCGAGGCGAGTCAATCGGCTCGACAAGTCTTGCGATATTCATTTGCGCCGGGTGATAACCGGGCATCTACTTTCTCGTCGTGAGGCAACAGACGTACAAATGGACGTCTGTATTTCAAAAGGCGATCCTTGAATCCCGCCACGCCATTGGTTTCGGCATCGCGCGCATCACAATCGACGGCGTGTCCGTACGCTGAATGCGCAACCATGCCGTCCCTCGCCCACTCTTTAATCCCGTTGAACCTCATGCGGTTTCCGGCATCGCCCGGGCGCTCCGGGACCCGCGATACCGACGCGCGGACTTTTCGGTATTGGGTGGGTCGGAACTCCCGGACGACTAATTATCCTTGCGTTGCGCTGGCGAATGATTGGTCCGGGTCTAAACTCACTCCGAGTCAGGTAACAGCCGCACCTTTCCGAGTAGCGTCGGACGCTACTGGGCTACCGATTTCCTCTGACTGTGCACGCATCGCGTCGGGTGCAGGCTCAAATGAGCCCGGTGAATTGCCCGTTGCCCTCCGCGAAAAACCACGAAGGACGCTGATGACCACCGGGTGTGTCGACGACGATTCGTGCGTACACAGTTACAGGCTCAACGGAGGAGCGGACAGGAACGGCGGCGCAAGGCTGCGCCCGCCTGCTCCTTCGCCAGCCAAGGAGGCAGAGCATGATGTTTCGCAGATTCAAGACGGCATTGGCCGCTCTGTTCATGATCTCGGCGTGTATGTTGCTCATAGCGCCAGTCGCAATGGCCGATAAGGGGGGCGGGGCAAACAAGCTGGAGGGCGCCTGGGTCGCCAAAGTGGTCGGAATGCCCGGGCAGTGGTCCTACGTGCTGTCTCCCGATCCGTCGGGTCGGCGTGCGGCGCTCGCCGGGTCCATTGACGTAGGATTCTCGCTGGGGCCATTATTCCCGCCGACCGATAGGACCAGCCTGCTCATGGCGAACCTGGTGATGACCGGCCCGAAAGCCGGCGTGTTCAATTCCGTCTGGTACGGCCTGAGAGCGTTGCCGCCACCCAGTCCTGTCTCGGACGAGGTGCTATGGATTGGCACGAGTACGGGCACGTTCACCTTTGTCAGTCCCGGGAAAATAGAGGTGCTGCACACCTTTGCTTTTTATGCACCATCTCAGGACGCGGACGGTGACGGACTGCCAGATCCCGACGCGGTGCCTGTCTATACAACTGAGGTCAGCACCGTGGACACGCGCCTGCCGGCGCCCGAGTGAGCGAAGTTCGCCAGCGCAAAGTGATGAACTATCACTGGCTGTTTACTCATAACACGACTCTGTATCACCTCGACCCCGGCGATCGCGTCGGGGTCTCTTTTGCGTGGTCGTTTTGGCATGGATCTCAAGCACGATCAGCAATATGAGGTATTCCAAAAGTCTGAAGCCAAACACTCTCAAACCAAACACGCTCAAACGCCTGGACTCGTCCTGCGTGTCGGCAGTTCGACTGATTCGAATCGGCTTGGGCCGATTCTCACCCCTCGGGCAGCTACGCTGTCCCGATTCGCTTCACGAATCGGTCGGCCCCCGGCCACCACTTCCAGCTGGGCCGTTCCGGACATATCGGCACCTGATTACTTCGGGGATATTGCGCCGAGTTCTTCACCCCCCGACTACAAAGGCATCAAAGATGATGTAGGTTTCCGGACCAAACTTGATTACGCTTTTACTTTGATCCTCGCGACGCGAAGCCTCAAAATCCCAGCCGGCAGAGCCGTCCGCCTCCGCGCTGTCGGCCCCATAGGGCGTGGGCCCGCGGAAGAAGATTGCGCGTTTCAGTCCGTCGGGTTTGGTTATTTCGACCAACGTTGTGCCGTCCTCCGCCCAGTTGCGCTTCACGCCTGCAGGACAATTGGTAGTTGGTTCCGCTCCTCCGAAGCCACAGGAAACCTGTGCCGTTGCATGGTAATCGGTACCGGTAACCAATGCGTCCTCGCCGTCCCCACCAGACGTGCGTGTGGACTGCATTTCGGTGAGGCCAGCATTCGCGTCCCCTGTAGAAATTGACACCAGGGTTACGCCTTGCAGGGTATCGACTAGCCGACCGCCTAGAGCGGTTGCGGATTCGACACTGGGACAACCAACCAGGATCTCGCTATCGTCGAGATAATTCGCTGTTGACGAGCTTTCACCCAGACGTCTGCACGGATCACCAGCGGAAGGATAGCCGTCGCCAAACGGCGCGAGGTTCTCCGGAATGGTCAATGAAGTCGCAGCGGCCACTCCGTCACCTGGCGCGATTTCGGACACGGGGCCTTCGGTATTCGGGCCGCAGCCAATAAGAGCCAGCGCAAGGGTTGCTAGCAAAGCGGTCCTGGGATAGCCGTTCACAGACATCGGCAGTCTCCTGTGTTGAATCGGGTTTTTCGACGATGGCACACGTTACACGTTCCGCATGATGCAGCAGAATCTGATGATTCATCTAAGCCTGAGTGGGGTAGCGTTAACTACGTATGCCAATGTCAGCTCAATCGATGCGATTTTTGCATTCAGAGGCACATTCTCACGACGTCAATGTAGTGTCGTAAACAAGACTGGCCGCTGGGTGCCGTCAGTGTTCGGATGGCTGCAGAGGTTGTTTGCACGGTCCAGTTGATGGACGACAGGATTCAGTGAGCTACTGTAACGCTGGAGTGGAAAAATGCGGAAACAAGCGGAAGGTCCGAGAACCATTGCTTTTTCCTGGCTGGCACGGATGCTCTCTATGGCAGCCGTCCTGGCTCTGGGCGGATGTGTGGTTGGTCAGGAGCTGGATCTTGAATATCAGTCGCCCGAACCGGTCGCAAGCCGCGCTGGCGACGCAGTTGTCGTAGAGGTGAGAGATAATCGACCATACGTAAAGAGTGGGGACAAACCGCCCTATTACATAGGGAAATATCGCGCCGGTTTCGGGATTCCATATGATGTCAGCACAGATGATGATCAACCTTTGGCCGAGCTGGTACAAAGAGATCTGCTGAAGGACTTATCGAATCTCGGCTTTGTGGCTACGCCAGGTGTGTCCGAGGGAAGAAGACTCAGAGTGCTAATCAACGATTGGAATTTCGATGCGTACCAGAACGGCAGATTTACCTATGAATTCCTTGTTGAGGTATCAGATGCTGAGAGAGTTTTGGAGTCAAACAAAGTAAGTGACGCGGTCTACGTTAAAGGCTCGTTCTGGACTGGCGGGAAGGGTGGATTCGAACGGGCGATGCCAGATATGTACAGGGATGCAATCGAAGCTATCGTTCGAGAGAACCCGGAAATCTTATCGAGCTTAAGACCGGAATAGTCGCGATGAATGGCTCGCAGGCTTGTCTATGGGCGTTGAGCTATCACCTGCAATCGGGTCCGGACTAGTTGAGGGTGTTCGGCGTCAGTGGTCCTCCCAAAAAGCCGGGCCAGATCATCTGCGAAACTCTGACCTAATTTCCACTGATTCTCAATCTGTTCCAACTGCTGTTCAGCATACTCTTCAGGGGTCAGGTAGCCGAGCATTCTGCGCGGTGGCGGCCGATTGTACTCGTCACTCCGGCGGTTGATTTTCGATCGCGCATCGTCGAGCGATAAAAGCCAATGTTGTTTCAGGCTCAACGCTTGATCCGCGTGCGCGCTGCTGGCAAACAGCTCGCGCGCAACCGTCAACGACCATCTTGGCCGCTTCGAGGCGTCCGGTCTGCTGGCTCGATCCTACGGCCGCATTCAGATTCTCGACACGGAGAAGCTTCATCGGCACCTTGCCGGCTAGGCTCCGCCGAGGGAAACCTGGCGCTGCCCACATAACATCGAGATGAGTTTGCCCAAGTACGCGTCCGGGACCGCGCTTTCCAGCCGGCAGGACAGCAATTCCTCGGCACAGATAACGGCCAGCCTGAGCGCAATAGCGATCCGTTGATTTCTCTAATTGCTCGTGAACCGGCGGCATCTGAACGATTCTGGCCGTGAGTCGTTGCAGCCAGGTGCTGTTCGGATTCCTGTCGTATTCGGCCCGCTCGCCGTTGACTTCCACCAGCCATCGCAGCTTCCCATTGTCGTCGATGACGCGGCAGGCGACCGTCGGCAAGACGCCCTCGTCCATGAAGTCGATAACCTGACGAGCAAGCTCGGGACTTTCCATGTACAGGCCCGCTTCGGTGTCGATGCCCCCGATCCAGGATCGAGGTTGAAACTGCCGATGAACACGTCCTTGCGATCGAACACGATACCAAATATCGTGACAATGAAACCCGGCGCCCTAGTTCCAGCTTGTATCATTCGTCGATGACCACGGCCGCCAAGTCGTCTTTTGCAGCCCTTCGCCGGCTGCTTGGCTATGCGAGCGGCTTCCGGCGGCGGATCGTCCTGTCGACGATCTACTCGGTGATGAACAAGTTGTTCGACGTGATGCCGGAGATCCTCATCGGCATCGCCATCGATGTCGTGGTCAGGCAGAAAGACTCGTTCGTGGCCACCCTGGGCATTCCCGACCCGAAATGGCAGCTGGCGCTGCTCGGCGTGCTGACGCTGCTGGTATGGATATTCGAATCCGTGTTCGAATACCTGCTGCTGGTCGGTTGGCGAAACCTCGCTCAGGACCTGCAGCACGAGATGCGCCTCGACGCCTATGAAAACGTGCAGAACCTCGATCTTGCCTACTTCGAGGATCGCAGCACCGGTAATCTCGTGACCATCCTCAATGACGACGTCAACCAGTTGGAGCGATTCTTGAACGGGGGCGCAAACGACCTGATCCAGGTGGTGACCACCGTCCTTGTCGTTGGTGCGGTGTTCTTTGCCATCTCCCCGACGATTGCGCTGATCGCGTTTATGCCCATTCCCCTGATTGTGCTCGGCGCGTTCTATTTCCAACGACGCGCCCAGCCGCTGTACGCCGACGTCCGCGAGCGCGTGGGTAACCTGGGCGCGCGCCTGTCCGCCAATGTCTCCGGCATCACCACGATCAAGAGTTTTGCCACCGAGCGCTTCGAGGCAGAGCGCATTCGCCAGGACAGCGACGCGTACCTGGAGGCGAACCGGAAGGCCATTGCGATCAGCTCCGCCTTCATCCCCGTCATCCGCATGGCCATCCTCGCCGGCTTCGTGGCCACGTTCCTGATCGGCGGCTGGATGGCGCTGGATGGCACGCTCAACGTCGGCGCCTATGGCGTGCTGGTTTTCCTGACCCAGCGCCTGCTCTGGCCCCTCACCCGGGTTGCGGAAACCGTGGATCTCTTCGAGCGCGCGATGGCCTCGTCGCGACGCATTCTCGACCTCATCGAGGCGCCGATCTCGATCAGCGACGCAAGCAATGCGCGGCCGCTGGAGAACGTGCGCGGCCAGATCGAGTTCCAGCACATCGACTTCGGTTACGCCAGCGGCGAACAGGTGCTGCACGACATCGATCTGACGATCGCGGCCGGCAGTACGGTCGCGTTTGTTGGCCAGACGGGGTCGGGCAAGAGCACGCTGGTCAAGCTGTTGCTGCGCTTCTACCAGCCGGACTCCGGCCGGATCCTGATCGACGGCCAGCCCATCGATACGGTGAGTCTGCAAAGCCTGCGGCGCAAGATCGGCCTGGTCAGCCAGGACGTGTTCCTGTTCCAGGGGACGATCGCGGAGAACATCGCCTACGGCAGCCCGAACGCCTCGCTGGAGCGGGTGCGCGAGGTAGCCCGCGCTGCCGAAGCTGCCGAGTTCATCGATCGCCTGGCACAAGGCTACGATACTGTGGTCGGTGAACGCGGCCAGAAACTCTCCGGTGGTCAACGCCAGCGCCTGTCCATTGCCCGGGCCTTGTTGAAGAACCCGCCCATCCTGGTACTGGACGAGGCCACGTCTGCGGTGGACAACGACACCGAGGCGGCCATCAAGCGGTCGCTTGAGCGGATTTCGCACACGTGCACGACGCTGGTGATAGCCCACCGCCTGTCCACCATTGTCAACGCCGATCAGATTCACGTCATGGACAAGGGCCGCATCATGGAGAGCGGGACTCACGAGGAATTACTCGCGCACGACGGCATCTATGCCTCTTTGTGGTCGGTGCAGACCGACCAGCAGAAGGTGGAGGGAGAACAGCCTGGGCACCCGGGCTCGTCGCCACGACTCTGAGCTGAAAATCCGCATGTCGGTACGACGAGGTTGCCGGTTCGACTGATTCGAATTGGCTGGAGCCGAGTCTCACCTTTTGGGCGACTGTGCTGTCCTGATTCGCTTCGCGAATTGGTCTGCCCCTGGCCAACATCTTATTCAGCTACGGCCGGGCACGTGGCGACTGGGTGTCTGGCCGTTTGTTCACGTGCCGCGCCAAAGTCTGCGATCACGCCAACAAAAAAGCGGCCCCGGGGATTTCCCAGGGCCGCTTTACTGGAGATGCAGGGTCTGACCCCTTGCCTGACTGGCGATTCTACGGAATCGGAACCGGAACGTAATCCTCAACGATGTCTTTCCAGCCAAACCGTGACTGGCGCTGCCCGATGCGGACAAATTCAGTGGCCCAGTAGCTGAGAAGTGTGCCGTTTGCCTCCTGGGTATAGAAGGAAAATGGCTGCGGGACAGGGAAGTTAGGTGTTCGAGCCGTTACCTGGACGGCACCATGCGTGTCATCGCCGCTGACGATGAAGCGCTTGTAACGTCTTGGATATGCTTCGTTCAGCGCACCGTGCTCGGTGAGGATCAGGTTACGGTAAACCTGCGGGTCCATGCGTGACCCGTCGCCCTGTGCGAAGAACCGATTGGTTCGGTCAGAGTCCGTCTCATAAAACGCTTCGCGGATGGTCGAATCGTTTTCCAGCCTCCAGTCGATAATCCCGGTTTGCTGGCCAAAGGCATTGCATCGGCCGTCGTCGATGCAGCTTTGCGGGTAGAACTGCTGGAATCGCCAGTCATTCTGACGGGCCCAGACTGACAGCCAGGGGAAATCGGGACCGCCTGGCCCGGGCGGCGTGCCCAGGTTGACCGCAATCGGCCCTGCGTCGTTGTAAACGGTCAGCTTGGTGTTGTTGCCAAAGACGAAACGCGCCAGGAACGGTGTGAAGGCGGCGGCACCGACGCCACCTGCACTATGACCCATGACCGTGATCTGCCTGGCTTTCGGGAACATGTCTGCCGCGACATCCATACCGGCGCTCACGTTGCGGAGGCCGCGGTGGTGGCGCGTACCGCCTGGGAAGGCGGGATCATCCACGTCGTTGTCGCCGCCAAAGGTCGAACCGTCACAGTACGGCATGTAAACGACCGAGTAGTCCGCAAACGGGTTATCCGCCGCAGTGGCGTCAAAGACCCCCGGGAACGGTCCGTCTTCGGGAGGCGACTGATCTTCGGCCAGGATGTTGCAATTGTAGAAACCCTGCCAGCAGGCGCCGCCGCCCTGCAGGAAGATCAATAGTTTTTTGGGGTTACCCTGCCTTGTAAACACCGAATAGGGAGTGCCTGCAATGCAAACCGGCCCGTCCGGGCGTGCCTGGGAGGGGTAAGTCTCATCCGCCACATAGTTGGGATCAAAATCATGTTTGGTCCATACGCCATAGTCACTTGCGAACGACCGGGACGTTCCCAGGTATTTGTCGACACCCGCTGCACGCAATTCTTCCAATGCATCGGCATTGAGACCGGACACGTCGGCGAGCGCAGTGCCGTTCGCAATAGAGAGGCAGATGATGAGAAATAGACGTATGTTTCGTTGCATTTCTTGCTCCCCGTAAAGACTTCTAGTTTTTCTCGGCAACATCCCTTCGAACTCAGTATAGGTCAATGCTGCCCGTGCTCCCAACGAACCCGCGCGACTTAACATAAAGCCAGTTCTCGATTCGAGAAAAGGCGTTCGAAATCAAGAGCAGATCGAGCCTGTGTTGTTGCTGATCTCGATATGTATTCGCGGCGCGGTCCATGTGCAATTGCTTGTGAAACTCGGCTAAGAGGAACCTGAAAGCCGGAATCCCGATCGGGAGCAGCAACAGACATGGTGCGGGAGGGTAGCCGAGTTATATCGACAAATTCGGATCAGTTAGCCGGTCTGCCGTTGGCCACGATTCCCGCCTTTAACGCGGTCCAATAACCTCCAGACAGATCAGATCCAATCGTGGAAGAACTTGTCTTCCACGATATACATCGGGAAAATCAGCGTGTCGCGCAGCCACTTCTTGTAATCGAGATCTTCGGCATAACTGAACTGAGGGTTCTCCCTGGCGGTGTTAACCAGCGTGCCGGGGCCGGTTCGACTGATGACGTCCCTACGGACACCCGGGTAGAAAGACCGCCAGTCGACCGTCCCCTTGCGTACTTCCCTGTAGTTGTTGCTGATGTGGTTGCGGTAGGACTTCAGCATGTCGCTGTTTGGGTGCGCTGCGATGATGGAGTTCACAAGATCCGGTGGTCCTCCCGTGATCTTGTCGCTCCACCACTTGTCGCTCAGCCAATCTGTCTTGGCAATCCGACCCGTCGCCAGCAGCTGCACTTTCATTCCCGTATGTGTGCAGGAGAATCGTCCGAGGTTGTTGGGAACATCGATGCTGCCGAGAGGTTCCTTGCACTCGACATCGGTATCGAAATAGACGCCGCCGTATTTCAGGATTGCATCAATTCGAACGATGTCACTGAGCGCACCAAAATTTCCCCGTCTTTGCATCTCGACCGTGTACGGGCTCTTCGGCCCATAACCAAACTCCTCCACCGACTTCAACTGAATCGTTCCTTTGGCTGCGTAATCCTGCAGCGCCTTGAGGTTCTCGTCCTTGGTTGCGCGCAGCACACGCTTGTACTCATCAACCGCGCTCTTCTTGCCTCCAAACGTTTTTGAGGAATTGTGCGCGATGTAGCTGACGATCGCTTCATCAAAAGAACCCTTCTTCTTGGCCTTCGCGGTCAGCGTCTTAGCAAGCGCCGTGGCCGCTGACGCTTTTCCCGCGGCTTTAATATCCAGGTCTTTCGTTCCGTCAAATTGACGCATCGCCTCAGCTTGAATGATATGCCGATACTTTCCGAGAAGCGCATCCGGGTCGAACCACAGGTTGATTGTCCAATCCGGATTCAGGGCGTGAAAGGAATCGACGCATGCCTGATTCTTCTCCGGCAAAGCACCACCAATCCAAATGATGTGCACGTTCTTTGGAATAAACGCCATGATTCAGCACTCCAGCTATCAGGCAGCTCTTTTGTTCTGATGAGAATAGACTATATTGACGCCCGAAGGAATCGCATTTTCGTGCGCGTCCACGCCACCGTCCGGCCGTTGTGCTGCCCGGCCACGTGACCCTGACCTTATTCCACTGTTTTGATTTGCGCCGAAAATTGACCCGGGATCGGCACTGAAAACCGAGCCGTCCGGATGGTCTGGTTATGGCTGAGGTTCCGGTTCTTCTCTGTGTCTTTGTCTCCTTCGTGTGAGTGGCCGAGTTCTGGAGATGATAGTTGTCATTGCCCGTCCTACGGATCTGGCAGCGATGCCGTTCATCCGCGATGGGCGAGGACTCGGGGAGCGACCAGAAGATCTCCAGCAACGACAGATGCAGGGCAAGTGTGTCGGGACCTTCGGCACTTCACTCGTGGTCTTGATCGGCTCATCGACGCATGACCGTCTAAATCGTAACCCTTCGACGCCGGCGCCAACCGCTCTGAGACATTGGGCCGGTTTGTGGGTTTCGGCTCCGTCAAGCGATCGAGGGAGTGCATCAGCGCATGCTCATCGATCTGTTCGGGAGTTAATCTGAGCATTTCAGTCCGGCGCAGGCCGTGATCCCGGTATCCAGGACAATGACCTCCGATCGATGCCGCAAATCGGTGGCGCTGGGACGCAGCCGCGGCGTCAATCAGACTGCGCCCAAAGAACGAGTTTCTGCCAGTGTTGCCGTAGCATTTTTCGCGTTCATCTGTGTCATTCAAGGGTGACCAGTCCGCTGGGCCTTATCGGATGCTGGTACACAGGCGGCAATGAACCCATCCGTTGCGGACCCTGCTCCGTCCAGTTCGGTTCAAGACCAGCTAATTTAAAACGGCGGCTTAGCTGATGTCGCTCGAAACATTCGCTTCGCGAATCGGTCTGCCCTGGCAACCACTTCCAGCTCGTTGAGTCCCATGGGCTTCCTGCATCGATCGGGTACTATTCGTATCGGACTGGACATCGTTGTCGGGCTGATTCAGGCAGATTATTGCCGCCGACGCGACCAATGAATCCTGTGCCTCCGGCGGGGCATGAAGGCGGGTGCTTCCTGGGGCAGACGACATCCTCCGGCTCCGGGTCTTTCGGCCGCTAAACACCGGGAAGGCGTCGGACTGCAGATTGTCCGCTTCGGCTGGCAGTCAGCGGAAGAACCTGCGTAACCAGCTGCGGCGCTTGCCTGTTCGCGAAAAGGCTTGTATCAGGTCGTCCGGGGCAACTCGTGACAAGGTCCAGCCGGGGAGAGGCGGGAATTTGCTGGAACCACAGACCATGCCGAGATTGTTGGGGTCATAGATTTTCACAAAGCCAGGCTCTTCGTGATCGTCGGCGTAGACGATGCCGCAGTAGTCTTCTTTGTGCTCCTCAAGCAAGAGTTGTCTGATCTCGGCCAGGAACCGTTCGAACTGATCTTGCGTTGCAGGTGCTGCAGGCGGCGCGTCTCCAACAGCATAGACGTACCAGCCGCCGTCACTGAGCCGTTTCAATTGTGCCCACACTGCATCGAGGTCATGCCAGCGCATGACGCCTTTGAGCAAGCCCTTATAGGCACGCAGGTAAGCAGTGTCGTGAGATGTGTCGTTCGGAGTCATGGCCCGGACAGTTTTCATAACGATCGGATCACCGGACAGGAAATCGAGGCTTCCAGCGAGCGGGCGGGAACAAGGGCGATGAGCCGCTTTTTCGTCGAGCAGGACCCCTTGCTCGGGTTCGTCCGTGCGCCGCGAACAGCTGGAATCCTAGCCTCAGTGGCGCCGAGATGTTCGCGGGGTAGTGCAACGATGCTTTCGCGCTTTTCTTCCGCGGCGGTCTCGATCCGGTTCCCGCTACCGCCCATCTCTCTTCGTGCCGTCAGGAAGGACAGTCGCGCCCGACCGGAGAATGATCGCCAGTTGACTCGACGGCGTTGCCTTATCCATCAAAGCCCAGGCGAATCAATATGGCCAAGGTTGATGTCAGCTACGCGGGCTACGCCGGAAAGCGCCATCGCGACCTCCATCTCACGCTTGAACGTGGCGAGCAGGGCGCTGAGTCCCGCTTCTCCCGCACCGGAGATGGCCCAAACCCAGGGCCGGCCGATCATCACGCCCTTCGCGCCCATCGCCACGGCCTTGAACACGTCGAGTCCGCTGCGCACTCCGCCATCCATCAGCACCTCAAGGCGATCGCCCACTGCATCGGCGATCTGGGGCAGCTTCGAAATCGACGAGGCGACACCATCGAGCTGGCGCCCGCCATGGTTGGAGACGACGATCCCGTCAGTGCCAACATCCACCGCACGCTTCGCATCGGGCAGCTCCTGGATGCCTTTCAGGAAAAGCTTGCCTTTCCAGATGCCGCGCAACCATTCGATATCCTTCCAGGTCACTGATGGATCGAACTGAGCATCAATCCACTTCTTGTATTCGTGAAGGTCGGTGGGGTCCGCGATCATGTCAGAAATGTTGCCGAAGGCATGGGGCTTGCCGCGCAAGCCGACGTCATAGCACCACGGCAGGCGCGTGCCGAGTTGCCACGCACGCGACAGCGTGCTGGTCAGGGACTTGGCGAGCATGCCATTGCGCGTATCGCGATGGCGCAGGCCGGCCATGGGAAGGTCAACCGTGAAAGCGAGCGCCGTCACGCCGGCGATCGCGACCCGCTCGAGAATCGACTGAACGGCCTCCCGATCGCGCAGCATATAGAGCTGGAACCAGAACGGCCTCTTTGCGGACGCGCGCACTTCTTGGACTGAGCAAATGCCCACGGTGGACAAGGTGAACGGAATACCTGCCTGGTCGGCGGCACGTACGCCCATCACCTCGCCCCGGCGCGCAAACATTCCCGCCATGCCTACCGGGGCCAGGACGACCGGCATTCCCACGGACTCCCCGGCTATCGTCGAGGCCGTGTCGAGCGTGGACACATCACGCAGCACGTTTTGCTTGATGCGAATCTTCTGAAGGTCCGACACGTTCGCGGCGAGCGTTACCTCGTCGTTGGCGCCGCCGTCGATATAGTCGAACAGAAAGCGTGGCAACCGCTTTTCGGACAGCCTGCGGTAGTCGAGTGTCGTAGCCGGCACAATGTTGTACGTGCGTCCCATGTGCACTGTCTCAATGTGGGTCCCTGTCGTTCACTTTTAACTCAACTTGCCGAATTTGCCCACTGCTGACGAAAGCGCGGAATCTCGGATCCGGCCCGCCGCGATCGCGGGCGCGAAGTGGCCGTTCCAAGACAGCCCGGAGTCTGGCGGCGTCAGGTTGTGCTGACCTCAAGGCCCGTTCTGCCGGGTGGCATTCCGAGCGGGTCCGCGCCCGCGCAATCCATCGCTGCGGACGGCCGCGATTCGTTCTCGCTGCCAATGCTGCGGCGACTGGCCGTGCCATCGATGAAACGCACGGGAGAAAGCACTCAGCTCCGAATAGCCGAGGATCGCCGCGAGCTGCGTGAGTGAGAGTTGCGACTCGGTCAGGTGTCGGCGCGCCTGACTGGCCCGAACCTCCTCCAGCAGCTGCGAGAAGCTCGTGCTGCGCTGCTGAAGCTGCCGCTGCAGCGTGCGCGGCGCGACCGACAGGATGCCAGCGATCGCCGTGATCGAGCAATCCTGCCGGGACACGCTGCTGCGTATGGCCTTGCGGACCTGTTCTTCCAGCGCCTCGCTGAGGCCAGCTTTCATTTCCAGCAGTTGACGGTCGAGGAGCCGCCGCAGGGCGGGATCGGAGCGCTCGATCGGACGGCCGAGTGCAGCGGGCTGCAATTCGATGAGATCCGCACGCTGGTTGAACCGCAACGGTGAGCGAAACACGCGCCTGAAATCGCGGGTGTCGGCAGGCGCAGGCTGCATGAAATGCACGCTGACCGGCTTCCACGCGGGGCCGAGCAACGAGCGCATTACATTGCACGCAAGACCCATGGCCTGGGTGACCTTCTGACGCGTTCCGAGGCGACCGGGTTCGTCGACGTGATAGATCCACTGGAGCAGGGGACCGGTCTGCCGGAATTCACTATGCGCGCCCTGAAGATGCACGCTCTGGAACTGCCTGTACTCGTCGATCGCTTCGCGCAGCGTGGCGCTGTTCTGCAATGCGAAACCGAGCGGGCCGAGGCTCGCGATGCCCTGGGCCTCCGAGAGGCGCAGACCGAACGACTCGCAGCCGGTCTCGGCAGCCGTCCGTTCAAGCAGGTCGCAGAGCGCAGCGAAGCTGACATAGCTGTCCGGGTCGGTTTCGAGACGCGGATTGATTCCCGAGGCCCGCAGCAGGCGTTGCGGGTGTCCGCCAAGCGATCGCGTCAGTTCCGAGTAGCCCGCGAGCACGGTGCTGCGAATCACGTGCCTGACTCCATTGGACAGTGGCGTGGAATATCAAGTGATTGGCGCAGAATGTCAAAGCATCGCCGGCGCCGACGGTGCAGTATGGGCAAACGCTGGACAGACGACTCGGACGTCGAGCATGCACCACTAATGGGGGGGGGGACGATGACCGGCGAAGCAGGTAAGAAGCGCAGCGACATCATTTCGAACAGCGCCAGCCCGATCATGAACATGTTCCGCAAGGGGCTGCTGCACGGCGCCGGGTACGACACCGACAGGTTCAGCACGCGGCCGCTGATCGCGATCGCGAACTCCCACACCGAACTCACCACGGGGCACGCACACCTTGATCGGCTCGGGCGCAAGGTGCACGACGGCATTCTTGCCGCCGGCGGCGAGTGCGCGGAGTTCAATGTGCCGGCGCCCTGCGACGGAGTTGCGATGGCGCACGACGGCATGCGCTTCGTTCTCGCTCAGCGCGACCTGATCGCGGACATGATCGAGACGCACGTCCGCTCGCAGCCCTATGACGGGCTGGTGGTGATCGCCGGTTGCGACAAGATTAACCCGGCCATGATGATGGCCGCGGCCCGGCTCGACCTGCCGACGATCTACCTCTCGGCGGGGCCCGGGCAGATGGACATCCGCAACGCGGCCGGCCAGCGCGGCTCGATCGATCACGGGGACTACGGCGACGACCCGCAGCTGCTGTCGAAGACGGCGACCTGCGCGACCTGCGGGGCCTGCGAGATCATGGGCACGGCCAATACGTTCCAGTGTCTCGCCGAGGTGTTCGGGCTGTGTCTGCCGGGCAGCAGCAATATCCCCGGCTGGCACGCCGACAAGCTCGATGCTGCGCGCCGCACCGGCGAGCGGATCGTCGCGATGGTCCGGGAGGGCCTGAACGCCCGCCAGATGCTGACCCCCGCGGCCTTCCAGAACGCGGTGCGAATGGCGATGGCAATAGGCGGGTCGACCAATACCGCGCTGCACCTGCCGGCGGTTGCGCAGGCTGCCGGCGTGCCGTTCACGATGGGCGATTTCGAGGCGGCGCGAGACGTGCCCACACTCCTGGCTGTGAGCCCGAACGGTCCCTATGGCATCCAGGACCTCTGGGCGGCGGGTGGCATGCCCGCCGTGCTCAGGCGCATGGAGGGCTTCCTCGACACCGGTTGCATGACCGTGACCGGCAAGCCGCTCAAGGCGACGATCGATGCGGCGCGCGTGGTGAACGAGGCCGTCATTCCGCCGGTGGAGAAGGCGTTCCGGGCGACCGGCGCGATCACGGTGCTGCGCGGCAACCTGGCGCCCGACTCGGCGATCATCAAGCAGGCGGGCGTGGAGGAGTCCATGCTCCATTGCAAAGGCCCCGCCGTGTGCTTCAACTCAGAAGACGATGCATTGAAGGCGATCGCCGCAGGTAAGGTGAAGCAGGGCGACGTGGTGGTGCTGCGCTACCTGGGGCCGAAGGGCGCGCCCGGTATGCCCGAGATGCTGGGCGCCACGATGGCGCTCAAGATGAATGGATTCAAGAACGCGGCGCTGGTCACCGACGGGCGCTTCTCGGGCGCCACCTCGGGCCCCTGCGTCGGGCACGTCTGCCCGGAGGCGAGTGACGGCGGGCCGATCGCGCTGGTGGAGGATGGCGACCTCGTCGAGATCGACATTCCGAACCGCAGACTCCTGCTGCACGTCGACGAGGCAACGCTCGCGAAGCGAAAGGTCGCCTGGGAGCCCTACGAGCATGAGGTGCCGCACGGCTTCATGCGGCGCTATCGCCGACACGTCCGGCCTGCCTGCGAAGGCGCCGTGCTCGATTGAAAGGGCAGATCGCGCCATCGCCACACCAGGTACTTCGGGCATCGCCCCGCCGACGGTATTACAGGAGCGCATTATGACGAGGAAGATTGCCGCGACACGCCACCTCCCGCAGCCCGTGCAGGAACAGCTCACCCAGTTCGGTGAGGTCGCGGTTGCCCCGCCCGATGCCCGCCTCGACAAGGCTGCCATCATTGAGCTGCTGCGTGATGCGGACGCTGCGCTTGTCACGGCGATCGATCCGCTTGACGCCGAGGTCCTGGCAGCTTGCCCGAAGCTCAAACTTATCTGCAACGTGGGCGTCGGCTACGACAACATCGACGTCGCCGCGGCCTGGTCACGCGGGATCACGGTGACGAACACGCCCGGCGTGATGGACGATGCGGTGGCCGATCTCGTCTTCGGAATGATCATCGCCGTTGCGCGCCGATTGCCCCAGGCCGATGCTTTCGTACGGGCGGGGAATTGGACACCCGAGAACTTCACCGGTTTCGGTCTCGGTATCGACGTGAGCCGCAAGACGCTGGGCATCATCGGATTCGGGCGCATCGGACGGGCGATCGCGCGCCGGGCGACTGGATTCGAGATGCGCACCCTGTACTTCGACACCATGCCGGTGGCGCCTGAGCTGGAAGCCGAACTGCGGGCGCAGCGCGCCGATCTCGACGTCCTGATGGCCGAGTCCGACTTCGTGGTCGTGCAGGTGCCCTACCACCCATCGACGCACCACTTGATCGGCGAGTCGCAGTTCAAGCGCATGAAGCCCACGGCCGTGCTGATCCATGCCGGTCGCGGCGGCGTCGTGGACGACGCGGCGCTCGCCGTCGCGCTGAAATCCGGCGCCATCGCGGCCGCCGCAGTGGATTGCTTCGAGGACGAGCCCAGGGTGCATCCGGCATTGCTGGGCTGCCCGAACGTGCTGCTGACACCGCACATCGGAAGTGCCACGGCCGATACGCGAACGAATATGGTTGGCATGGCGCTGAGGAATCTCGTCACAGGACTGAAGGGAGGGACGCCGCCCAACGCCGTGAGCGAATGACCGGGCTTATCCGAAATCGCCGACGGTATGGTGCAGTATGGTCACCTGGTGCCTGCGGGCGAACGGAACTACGAACCCGAACAGCGTCCAACTAACCGCTTACACCCGCCGGCAGGGCGGCACCGTTCGCGGGCCTGTCCGGCGATGACCGCACGGCGGTCTTCAATGCCATGCTCCAGGCGGGAGTTTTGCCGGCCGGCATCCTGCTCGCGATGAAATAAGTCTGCATGAGTTATTAATTTTTCGCGCGAATTCCTACGCTGGCTCATGCGCGAGCCGAACCGGGTCGGGACTCCGTGCTTCGGAAGCCCGTTTCGGTTCCGCGCAAGCCGCCCGTTTCCGCTGAGGAATCGGTGCTCACCATTGAAAACCGAGAACCCGTTCTGAGTGCAACGCATTGGAAAGGGATTTTGTCAAACCTCGCTTGCGAATTGATGTGGCCCGACCCAATGTCGCCCAGACCGATGAGGACGAACCGGCCGGGTCTGTTACGCAGAGAGCCGGTCTACGGACCTGCGTTCTGCGATAGCGAGGTAGTCAGTGACCGGAGTTACGCATCTCGAACTTTTTATGGAGGTGTAGCTCGATGTTTATCGCGCGCATCTGGTGTCATGCGCTTCTTTTCCAGTCAATCGCAAAAGACCCGGCGAAATGACGGAAAGAAATGCGGAGCTTGCGAAGGGCTTCACGATGACGCTCGTCGAACAGACGCAGACTCTGCTGCAGAATGTCGGGCAGCTCGTCTACCAGGGCTATTGCCTGCCCGGCCAATACGCTCTCTCAATATTCCTGGGCGGTGCGCCACCTGCGCCCGGACTCGTCGGTCCGCCGATCGTTGCGGGCGACCAGTTGACGGCTTTGGTTGCCGGCGCAATCTGGCTTTGCGCGATCTTGCTGGCTGTAAAAGTATGCCGCGTGATGCGTGATCTGTATATCACGGCCCGGGGATACACACGACGCATAAATCACAGGTGGCAAAGAATTTTTCGAAATGCAGCGTGCCGATCGATGATCGCGTCGAAGGCCGCAGGGCGCGGTCGTACCGGGGTGCGAGTCGAGCCGACCCTGTTCAGGGAAGTCGACCTCGGCGAGCTGGAGGACGCCGTGCTTCGCTGTCACGGCGAGCTCGGTCCAGGCGGTACGCTCACGGCCTTCGATGCCGCCGATGCACTTGGTGTGAGTGTTGGCCAGACCAGGAAAGTATTCCAGACACTGACCATGCTGCAGCTGACCGACGTCGCATCGAGGTCACGCCCGGGAGAAGACGCGTATCGTCTGACACCGTACGGCGAGAGCTTCCTGGCTGCCTGTAGCCGACGGTCATCGGAATACCTTGAGCCGCGCGGACTGCGCGTGGAGACCGAGTTTCGCTCCCTGATCTACTGAGTCAGTCCACTTTCTGCGTACGGTGTATTCAACTAAGCCGACGATGAACCCGGCGCCTGCTTCAGCGTAACGCGGGGTCGTCGAGTGAGAAAGCCCTGAAAAGCGTTATGCACTACAATAACCTGCAGGTCACTGTTATTGATCGGAGCCCGGGCCATGGCAAGAATCGTGATATTCCTGGCGATCATGGGGTTCGCATACTGGTATTGGTCAGGGCCTTACCAGAAATCCACAGAGACGCTGGAGGCCGACCGGTTGAGGGATAACGCCTTGACTATGCAACGCTGTATCAAACAGGAGCAGCGTATGCAGGGAGCGGGAGGCCTGGCCGGGCTGGGCGACGTAGGCAGCGCGGGTGCGGACGCTGAGCGACTGTGCGCCGAAAAGAACAACCTCCAACTGCGGGATGGCAACTGGTACCGCGGCCAGGACTAATGGCAAACGACGTCGATGGTGACTCCCATCGGCCCGTGTCGAGTCAGAGCGAAGTAACGTCCGGCTCCGATCACCTTGCTGTGTGTTTGCGAGATACCGTGGGCAGCTCCGACCGAGCCTGCCTGGGTTCGCTCGCGTGCGGAGCGGCACAAGCCTCGCACGCATGGCTTCGACTTTCGCCACAAAGTCCTGCGACCGCATTCGCCAGGGTGGATTGCGGCTCTGCACGTGCCGGCATCAGGTTGGCAGTGACCAGATAAATGAAGATGGCGAGATCCCAATGCGCCACGATCGGGATGAGGCCCCGGTTCAGCAAGGTATGGGGCGGGTACGCGAGCAGGATAAGAAATCGCAGCAGCATCGAAGCCGCGTAGATGGCAGCAAAGACTCGCAGTGCGGTTCGCTTTCGGCCGTCACACAGCCAGAACGGACCCTGGCCTCGCGAATGATCGCTTGCGATGGCGGCCATCCAGGCAATGATCAGAACCTGGATGGGGAGCAGCGTCGAATACGGAATCAGTCCCGAGCTCCAGGCCTCGAAAGGTGGCAGCCACGATGGCTCGAGCAGCAGTGCCTCGAACTGGCCCAGTACCCGTGCGATGAACAAGCCCAGGCACAGCCACAAACAGAGGCGACGCCACTTCTGTGCAATCCCGGCAGTCATCACAGCAGGTCCGGCAGGAGTGCGAGCTGGTGCCGATACCAGTCGCTCGAAAAGCGTTCATCCGGATCGGCCGCCCGCTTAAGGCGCAGAAATTCCGGCATCTGCGGGTAGCAACGCAGCAACTGATCGCGACGCGCGTAACGGTGGTACGTCAGAAAGTAGCTCCCGTCGAACTCAAGCGCACAATCAATGAGCCGCTGAAACGCCAGTCGAGCGCGCGCAATGCCGGCCGTGTGATGGTCGACGTGAAGGTTGAAGATCACGCAGGCAAAGTCTTGCCGGGCCCAGGCCAGAAAGGCGTCGTGGTCCTTCCTGATCAGGCGCACGGTGCCATAGATCAGGTCAACTGCGTGCCGCAGAAAGTCTTCGCGAACCCTCGACATGAAGGATGTCAGTTGCTCGCGTGGCACGTAAAGCTCACAAATCATCTCGGTGCCAGGCACCCTGGCGTCCAGGCACACATCAAGCGGGCGGTGATAGTCGTCGAGATAGATGTTCAGCTGGTGTGTGTCGTTCCAGTAAAGCTGGCCGCTCGAACGGAGGTAGAAGCCCGTGAACTCCAGGAATGCCTGGCGCTTGTTCACGTGAGCCAGATACAGAAGGCGCCGCCAGTCACTTTGCTGAAGCCGCAGCTGATTTGGTGGAATAGGGCGCGCGTTATCCACGGGGCGGTAGCAGGAAAAGACTCCGTCAGTGAGGAATCCAGGCATTTCGGGGTCGGTGGCAAACTGAAAATCACCGTAGGTGTAGCCATCGCGTATTCGCGCAGCGAACCCATTCATCAAATCCGGCAGGCAGGCGAGTTCGACGACGCGTTCGATTTTCTGCCGTCGGACAAGTCTCAGGCGAGCCGCTACTACAACGCCGAAAAGACCGTAACCCCCAACAACCAGGCGAAACAGGTCCGGATTCTGCTGTCTTGAGCAGGTGATCAGTTCCCCGTCCGCACCGAGCAGTTGGAACGACTCGACATCCGATGAAAATGGCGGACTCGTCAGGCCGCGACCGTGGATATTGGCGGCGATAGCGCCGCCAATGGTCAGCGAATCGGCGCCGGTCTGCTTCTGCCGGATTCCCCACTGTGGAGACTTCCCGGCCTGACGCGAGAGGTAGCCACGCATCAACTCGGGCCAGGTTGCCCCGGCCTCGACCGTGATCAATCCCTCTCGTTGATCAAAGTCCAGGATACGGTTCATGCCGCGCATATCGAGCGCCAGTCCGCCTTGCAGGAATTGCTGGCCACCCATCGCATGCCTGCCGCCGGCAATCGAAACGCCCAGTCCGCGCCGCCTGGCCAGATGGATGGCGCGCCGTATGTCGGCCAGTGACTCCGCACGCCGCTGTACTGCAGGGAAAGCAGGATTCAGGCGGGCGTGTACGTCGTCAAGTGGCGCTTGAACTGAACGTCGATGAATTTTCTGGTCACTGGTCGCCGATCCTGCAATTTCCACTAATCCGTTCATTCGCTTGCTCCGGTGGGTGTGCAAGCGACGTTAGGCCGGCGCGAATAGAAAACAATACGACATACAATAAGTATCATAAGATGATACGAAACGGCGCGTCAGGTGCGTCGAATCACCACGAAGGCGGGCACGTCCATGGACGAATCGCGACAACTGGTAGACGCGCTGAAGCGGTGTCTGAAAATGCGTGGACTGACGTATCGTGAGCTGGCAGAGCGCATCAATCTCAGCGAAGCCAGCGTCAAGCGAATATTTGCGGAGCGAAGTTTTACGCTGAGGCGACTCGAACAGGTCTGTCGCGCTCTCGAAATCAGTTTCGCGGAGTTGGTGCGAATGGTCGAGCGCGGCAATGCCCGGGCAACGTCATTGTCGCTGGAACAGGAAAACGCGCTCGCCCGCGATCCGGCGCTGCTCAGCTATTTCTATTTACTACTGAACGGTTGGACAGAGCAGGAGATAAAGCGGGGATACGAATTCGACGAGCCGCAAATGCAGAGACTCCGTGCCCGGCTGGTCGAACTGGAATTGATTGAAACTTTTGCCAAACGCGGCCACCGGCTTCGGGTCAGCCGCCAGATACAGTGGCTAAAGAATGGCCCGGTACGCCGAGCCTATGAACGGCAGGTAAAGGCGGAGTTCCTGCAGTCGGATTTTGCTGGAAAAGGAGACTTCTTCGGCTGGCAACCTGCGGAATTGACGGCCGCGTCGATCGAGGTACTCAGGCGCAAGCTGTCGCTTCTGTACCGCGAGTTTCTTGAGATGGCCGAGCTTGATTCCACCTCCACTCAGGCTCGATACAGTACGGCGCTGTTGATTGCGTTTCGTCCCTGGGTGTTTTCCCTGGTGGCAGTTCGACGGCGAAAGGGAACGGCTTCTGTGTCGGGATCGGCCCGGAAAAGGAAAGTTGCTGGCGAGACTCAAAGAACGAGTTCTGGATACCTTGATCGGTGAGCTTTCCGGACCAAGGCGGTGATGCCCGTCTCAACGGCTCGCCACCCGTTCTGACTCGCTTCGCGAATCGGTCGGCCCCGTATCGTTTGAGGCACTTGTATAATCCGGCGCCTACGCGTTCGAGAAAGCCTGAAGGACGAGATGACCAAAGTATCGACCATCGCGGCACTGATCCTCGGGCTGTTCCTGCTTCAAGGCTGCAGTCAGAAACAAGACGTGGCGGTGCAAGCGACCGAGGATCAGGATCCCGCCGCGCCTGAGCCTGCGTCTGTCTCCGAGCCGCAGCCGAACGTGGTGGAAATCCGTGCCGTAGGCAAGACCTTCGTGGGTCCATCGGAAATTCCGTCCGGCTGGACCACGTTCAAGTTCGTCAACGCCTCTGGCATGATTCACTTCGCGCTGATCGACGTGCCGCCGGATGGCATCACGACCGGAATTTTCACCAACACGGTCGGACGGTATTTTCAGGACGCGATGGATGCAATGAACGCGGGAGATGAAGCCGGCGTCCAGGCAGCTTTCGCCCAGTTCCCCGAGTGGATCGGCGACCTGGGACGCCACGGCGGGCCCGGCTTGCTCTCGCCGGGCCGGACTGGCCTTACTACGGTTTACCTTGATCCCGGCCACTACTTAATGGAGTGCTACGTCAAATCCGAGGGTGTCTTTCACACCACGAGCCCCGGGGAAGGCAAGGTGGGCATGATGCTCGACCTGACCGTAACGGATGAACGGACCGACGCACCGGAACCGACGGCCAACGTGACGCTGGCCATCCGGAATTCCGGGATGGAGATCGTCAGCGGCTCGCTCGAGGCGGGTACGAATACGATCCGCGTGGAATTCCTCGAACAGCAGGCACTGCCGTCCTTCGTCGGCAACGACGTCCATCTGATGCGCGTCGAGAACGACGATAGTGTCCGGGAGGCCGATGCGTGGCTCGACTGGCGCGCGAAGGACGGCCTCGAGGACCCGAGCCCCGTGACCTTTCTGGGTGGCATTAATGACATGCCTGCGGGGTCACACGGCTATTTCTCCGTCGATCTGACGCCCGGCGACTATGCTTTCATTGCGGAGATGCCGGGGCCTCTGGCGTCCGGCTTTGTGCTTCCGTTCAACATAGCGCAGGGCAATTAGAAAAGGAGAAGGAACCATGCCCATCATTCAATGCGACATCCGTGAAGGACGCAGCTCCGAGCAGAAGGCAGCGATGGCCGAAGCCATCACCCTGGCGGTACACGAGACCATTGGCGCGCCGATCGAGTACATCTACGTGTTGATTCGCGAGACACCCGCTGCGCATCACGTCAAGGCGGGCAAGACCCTGCCCGAGTACTCCGGCGACGCCTAATCATGGGATCGGGCATCTGGCGGATCCGATCACTCGCGATGGCCACGACGGTACTTGCCGGGTGATACGCCGGTCATCCGCCGGAAGGCGCGGCCGAAGTTTGCGGCATCGTCGTAGCCTAACAAAGCACCGACCTCGTGGATTGAGTACCGCGCGTCTGCCAGCAGGCGGCGGGCGATGGTCAGCAATTGTGCTTCGCGCAGTTCGCTGAAGCTCGTGCCACGAACGGCCAGCTGCCGGATCAGCGTGCGCGGCGACATGTGCATCGCTTCGGCCAGCGGTTCAAGGCGTGGCTGACTCGCGGCATGACCCGTCGCGGCGACCTGGTCGAAATGCGCGGCAATCCAGTGGTTGACCCGAGCGACGACATCGTCGGGGCTCAATACCGCACCGAGTGCCTCCCGGCATCGTGCCAACGATGCGTGGTAGGTCTTTTCATCGTGCAGGGGGCAGGGAAACGACTTCAGCGAGGCAGGCAGGAGGATGCCGCTGAACGGGGCGTCGAACTCATAGCGCGCAGCAAAGTACTGCCGGTACAGTGCCGCGTGCGGCGGCGGAGGATGTGCAATCCACACCAGTAGATTCACGGTGCTCTCGCCGAGCACGGCGTCCGAGAAAGACGTCGCGACTTGCATCAGGATCTCGATCAACGGCAGCTCGAGAGAGCCCAGCGGGTAGAGTGTCGTATCGAGCCGTATGACCAGGTGCTGATCGTTCAGTAAAGATTCCACGCGAAGGTAGGGGCTGCGAATACGTGAGAACTCTCCGAGCACGTCGAGGCCCTCGCCGAGCGTCGGGGCGCTGAGCGCGGCAAAACCAAGCGGGCCGTGACTGTGGATATTGAGGTGCCGGCCGAACTCGAGCGCCCAGTCCGGACGCCCGCTGAGCTGTTCGGCGTTGCGCCAGATCTGCAGCTGCTGCGCCGCCGTGATGCGCGGCGCGTGGGCCAGTTCGGTGGCATCAAGGCCGGTCTCCGCAAGCAAACGCTCCGCTTTCTCCGGCCAGTGCCTGAGCAGTAACCGGGCGTATGTACTGGGCGTCTGCAGCGCCGTGAGCGGAAGGTTCATGATCGGTGTGTCGTAAAATGACCATAATCCTGTCACGAACGGCAATGGGCGGGCAAGTTATCGCTTTATAAAGTGATGGTCCCGTCAATGCTCACTGGGTAACCGGTCATGAAAACTTTCGAAATACTCCATCCGGAGAAAGGCCTGATCGTCTACCGCGATCGCAAGCGCTACCTCTGGCTCAGTTCGCTGTTCTTCCCGCTGTTGGCGCTCAGCGGCATCGGGCTATACGCGCTGGGCGGCAGCGAATGGTTGCTGGCCGTGCCACTGGTGTTGTTCTACGGCGCCACCGCCTTGTTCGACTGGCTGCTCGGCGAGGACGCGAGCAATCCGCCGGAAGAGCTGGTACCGCAGCTCGATGCGGACCTTTATTACCGCTGGCTGCCGATCCTGACGGTGCCGATGCACTTTGCCGTCCTGATCGGCATCGCCTGGTTTGCTGGTACGCAGGACGTCAGCTGGGCCGGAATGTTCGCGCTCGCCCTGACGGCCGGACTGTACAGCGGCCTCGGCATCAACACCGCGCACGAGCTCGGCCACAAGAAAACGGAGCTCGAGCGCCGGATGGCCCGTATCGTCTCGGCCGTACCGGCCTACGGTCACTTCTGCGTTGAACACAACCGTGGGCATCATCGCCACGTGGCAACACCCGAGGATCCGGCCAGCTCGCGAATGGGCGAGAATATCTACAAATTTGCCTGCCGCGAAATCCCCGGCGCTTTCCGACGCGGCTGGGCCGCCGAGAAAGACCGGCTGGCCCGGCAGGGCAAGTCCGCCTGGCATTACGAAAACGAAATCCTGCAGTCGTATGCGCTTTCTGCTGGGCTGCAGTTGAGCCTGATTGCCGCATTCGGCTGGGTGATGATCCCGTTTCTCGCCGTGCACAACTTTTTCGCCTGGTGGCAGTTGACGAGCGCCAACTACATCGAGCACTACGGCCTGCTGCGTGCCCGGAAGCCGGACGGCCGGTTTGAGCACTGTCAGCCTTATCACAGCTGGAACGCAAACCATATCGCATCCAATGTCCTGCTCTTTCATCTCGAGCGCCACTCGGATCACCATGCCCACCCGACACGCCGCTACCAGACGCTGCGCAACTTCGCGGACCTTCCGTCCCTGCCGAATGGTTATGCGGGCATGTACTTCATCGCCATGCTGCCGCCGATCTGGTATCGCGTAATGGATAAGCGGCTGCTCTCACTGCCGCACATCAATGGCGACCTGTCGCGCGTCAATATCGATCCCGCGCGCCGCTCAGAAATCGAAGCCCGCTACGCCGGCTCGCTGGCGCGCGGACTGGCCGCTTAGGAGTCACCATCATGTCTGTCTACGTTTGCCCCGACTGCGGCTATGCCTACGACGAAGCCCTCGGCGATCGGCGCGAGGGCTATGAGCCGGGTACGTCGTTTGAGCAGCTTCCCGAGGACTTCGTCTGTCCGGACTGCGCCGTGCGCGCCAAAGTTGACTTCGTCTGCAGCGACGAGAGGCCAGTGCCATGAATACGTATGTCTGCGTGGTCTGTGGCCACATTTACGACGAAGTCGCCGGAGACCCGGCGAACGGGATTGCGGCGGGTACTCGCTGGGCCGACGTGCCCGAGGACTGGGTATGCGACGGTTGCGGCGTCAGCAAGTCCGACTTCGAATTGCTGGAAGACTGAGTTGATTGGCGACGAACTCGACCCGCCCGGGCCGAGCTCGCCTGCCGCGTGAGTCCGCACGGCCGCTTTGCGCGCCCCCGGAAACGGATCTTCCATTTCGCCGCGGAACTGCCCGATGAGCCGGCTGCCGGGTGCGTCTCAAGCCGCGCCCGTTTCTGCGAGTCTTGTCACGCCGCGTGCCACCTGGCACCCGCTAGTCTTCAGGTGCCGACGAGTCAGAACTCGGCGTGAGTGACCCGGCAACCTGGAAACGAAGAAGCGGGCAAGACACCTGATGCGACGATACCGGACTTTCGCTATTTCGACCCTGGCGAGCTTTCTGCTGGCTGCGCTCGTGCCTGCTGCGGCCGCCAACCGGGTTGCACACCTGCAGACGAAGCCCGACGTGCACTCGCACGCCTTTTACGTCCTCGACGAGTCCGATTCGACTGTGCTGGCGGCGCGGCATGAGCAGACTCCCGTGCCGATCGCCTCTATCACGAAGCTGATGACGGCCCTGGTCGTGCTGGAGGCCGGCCAACCCCTGGACGAAATGCTGGCAATCACGTCGGAGGACGTGCGTGGTACTGCGGGCGGCCATTCGCGCCTCGCACCGGGCGCTCGCCTGAGCCGCGGCGACATGCTGCACCTTGCCCTGATGTCTTCGGAGAACCGCGCGGCTTATTCGCTATGCCGCCACTATCCGGACGGCCTGGCCGCCTGCGTTCGTTCCATGAACGAGAAGGCCGCCGCGCTCAAAATGAACACGGCCCGGTTCGTCGAGCCAACCGGGCTTTCGAGCCGCAACGTGGCAAGCCCGGAAGACCTCGCGAAACTCGTACTCGCGGCCGGCGCAAATCCGACCATCGGTGAGTTCTCGACGGATTCGGGCCACACGGTTTATGTCAAACGCCAGCGGCTCGATTACCGTAATACCAACCGGCTCGTCACGAATCCGGCCTGGCAAGTCAACGTCCAGAAGACCGGCTATATCTCGAAGGCCGGCCGCTGTCTCGTCATGCAAACCGTGATCGACGACCGCCAGGTCGTGATCGTGCTGCTCAATTCATGGGGCAAACTCACGCGGATCGCGGACGCGATCCGGATCCGGAGGTGGATGGAATCGCTGTCTCCGGGCGCAGATATCTAGGCGAATTGACGGCCCGCGTCAGCCATGACGGCGGTCTCAAGGCCAGCTGTCTGCCACGCCGATTGATATTTTCCGCACCCCTGCCTGTGACCGCAATCAAAGTCGGTCAGCCGTGACTACGCAGAGCAATCGCCAAATGTCTGTTCAGTGCACCGCTCCGGATTGACAATGCGCGGTGCACAATGCGATCGCGCGATTCGCAGCCTTCAGTCTCCATAATCTACCCGGACACGAAAAATGCATCAGGGGACTGAGTTCCAGTCAACCCCTGAACTTCAGGCGAAGATGGGGCGCGAAGAACGATTCAAGTCATTGCGGCGACGCTTTCGGCGATCTCGTTCAAACCCTGTACGACCAGGTGACCGGGCTGCGTGTGGCAACTTCAAGGCAAAGGTTGATTCAACCGCCCGGCTCCGAAAGAATGCCGGAGCTTTCATGGTGCGAACCGTGCAGCTTTCGGCGCGCCGAGCCGATGACAGTGGCCGTTGATTTACCGTATTAACAGCAGGAGATCGACCGATGGGCATGATGACGGAATTCAAAGAATTCGCGATGAAAGGCAACGTGGTCGACATGGCGGTCGGTGTCGTGATCGGCGCTGCCTTCGGCAAGATCGTCTCCTCGCTGGTGGGCGACGTCGTGATGCCTGTACTGGGCAAGCTGATCGGGGGCGTCAATTTCACCGAACTGGCAATCAACCTCGGCACCAACGCTGCGGGGGAGCCGATTGCCATCAAATACGGTGCCTTTCTGCAGTCGGTGTTCGACTTCGCGATCATTGCGGGCGCGATCTTCATGGCGCTGAAGGCCATTAACAGGCTGCGTACGCCTGCCGAGCCGCCCGCCGAGGCGCCGCCGCCGGCCGATGTCGCGTTGCTGACCGAGATTCGTGACCTGCTGAAGGAGCAGAATTCGGGGTGAACTCCGCTGAAGCGTGGGGCAGCGGCTGCCTGAGTTAATTCAGGCGCCGGCACAGGCCGCCGCATACGGGCGTGCGACCTGAAGCTCGCATCGGTGCTCGTGGTCGGGTTCCTCCGGTTCAAAAAAACATCCCACCTGCGGGGTTCACCCGCAGGTGGGATCGCTGATCAGGCGGCTTGCCTGCCTCGAAGCCATTCTTCGAGCTGGTCGGCACCGCCGATGTTTTCACCATTGATAAAGACCTGCGGAAACGTCGTATTGCGGGACACGGCACGCAGGGTCTGGTCCGTGTAGTCGCTGTTGAGCACGAGTTCCTCAAACTCGATGCCGGTTTCTTTCAGACGCGCCTTCGCACGTGCGCAATGCGGACAGCCCTTTCGCGAAAAGACTGCCACATCCAGCGGCTTTGCTGCTCCCGGAGCGAGGTACGAGAGCATCGTATCGGCGTCCGATACGCTGAACGGGTCGCCCGGGACTTCCGTCTCGACGAACATCTTCTCAATGACACCGTCGCGTACCAGCATGGCGTATCGCCACGACCGCTTGCCGAAGCCAAGGTCCTCCTTATCGACCAGCAGGCCCATCTTGCCGGTGAATTCGCCATTGCCGTCCGGGATGAAGCGGATGTTCCAGGCGTTCTGGGACTCCTGCCATTCGTTCATGACGAAAGCGTCGTTGACCGAAATGCAGACGATCTCATCCACGCCGTGCTGCCTGAAGGTCGAGGCAAGCTGGTTAAACCTCGGCACGTGAGACGAGGAGCAGGTGGGGGTAAATGCTCCCGGCAGCGAGAACACGATGACGGTCTTGCCGTCGAAGATCTCCGAGGACTTCACGTTGACCCATTCATGATCGCGGCGGGTGCGGAACGTCGCGTCCGGGACGCGCTTGCCTTCAAGTTTGTGATTCATCTTCTTACTCCTGAGTTATGCATGGTTTGTAGGGGTGTGCCGGTCTGGCCTGCCGCAATGACCGTAGCCAGCCCGGTAAAATCATCCGGACTGCAGCAGGCTGCGCAGCATCCAGGCGTTTTTCTCGTGAATCTGCATGCGCTGCGTCAGCAGGTCTGCAGTTGGCTCGTCGTGCGCTTCGTCTGCGGCGGGAAAGATTTCCCGCGCGGTTCGGGCCACGGTCTCCTGTCCGATCGTCAGCTGGCGAATCATTTCCTCGGCGGACGGCGAACCTTCGGCTTCCTCGATGGAGGTCAGTTTCGCGAAGGCGGCATAAGACCCGGGCGCGGGCTCGTCAAGGGCACGAATCCGTTCCGCGATCTCGTCGACGGCGGCAGCCAGCTCCGTGTACTGCTGCTCGAACATCGTGTGCAGGGTCGCAAACATCGGGCCCTTCACGTTCCAGTGGTAATTGTGCGTCTTCAGATACAGTGTGTAGCTGTCTGCCAGCAGCCGGGAAAGACCGCCCGCAATCTCCTTTCGATTCTTTTCCGAAATGCCGATGTTGATGTTCATGTTCATGTTCATGTGAGCTTCCTGATCCGAGCTTCGATAGGCAACATCATAGCGAGACATGAGTATCTGAAAAATAGTATATTTAGCATACACCGTTCGTATTAATGGATCATTTGATGAGCTTGCATCTTCCCACGACCCGGCAGCTGCAGTATTTCCTTGCGCTGGAGGAGCACGGTCATTTCGGCCGGGCCGCCGAGGCCTCCAACGTGTCACAGTCGGCGTTCAGTGTGGCCATCCGGGAACTCGAGTCGACCCTCGACGTGCAGCTGGTCGACCGGACCAACCGCCAGGTGACGATAACCTCGGTCGGGCGCGAAATCGCCAGCCAGGCCAGGCTGTGCATGCGCGACCTTGGCGACCTCGTTGAAATTGCGCGAGGCCGGCAGGGGCCGCTGACCGGACCGCTGAGGCTGGGTGTGATTCCGACTATCGCGCCGTTCGTGCTGCCGCGACTCATGCCGGCGCTGCGCAAGAGTTTCCCCGGGCTGCGCCCCTACCTCGCGGAAGACACGACTGCGGAGCTCCATGCGCAGCTGATGGAAGGTGGCGTTGACCTGATTCTCATTGCGCTGCCGTACGAACTGCGCAACGCGGAAACACAGGTGTTATTCCGCGACCGGTTTCGCCTCGCCGCTCGCGCCGATACGCAGATTGTCGATCCGGAACATTACCGCTTCAATCGCCTGAATGCCGAGAGTGTCCTGCTGCTGCGCGAGGGCCATTGCCTGAGGGATCATGCGATCGACGCCTGCCGTCTGCGCAGTGTCGAAAAGGTAAATCGTTTCGCAGCCACCAGTCTCCTGACGCTGATCGAAATGGTGAATGCGGATCTTGGCATTACCTTTCTTCCGGAAATGGCGGAAGGTTCGGCCATGCTGGCGGCTACGGACGTGCAGACCTGGCCGCTGTCCGACAACAATTACCGTGAGATTGCACTGGCCTGGCGACGCGGTAGCGCCAGGGGCGAAGAATTCAGGGCGCTCGGTGAGTTGATTACTGCCTTGCACGCGGGCAATGACGCGGCTTCGGGCGCAAAGCCGGTTCGAGCGCCAAAAGCGAAGTCATCGCGGCGGCGTAAATGAGGAAGGAAAGTCGGCGGCTTGCACTGACGCGGACCCGGTGTTCTGAGCGGGACGCGAGAGGGTAATAGGCTGGCCTGAAACGCCGGAGCCGGGGTGTTCCCGCCGCTAGTGGGTGTCGATTACGGCGACGACATTGGCATATCCATGTGCCTTCGCGGCATCACCGGCGGCAACACCCTCGCGGTTGCGGAGCTTACGGCTGGCGCCCGCGTCGAGCAGTGCCTCGACCGTCGCGAGGTTTCCCGACTGGCTGGCCAGAATAAGCGCCGTATCACCGTGCCGATTCTGTGCATTTGAATCCGCTCCGGCCTCCTCGGCTCGGGTGCTCGTCTCGGCAACCACTGTGGAAGTCATTGAGCATCTTGCCTACGCCGGCGAACTGAGCGTGGTCGTGAGGCTCGACGGGCTGAGTGCGCGCTACCAGTTGTGGGATGATGGCCGCTCGTCGATCAGTGCTTTCCTCGCGGAATTCTAGGCACGCGATCGAGGCCGCCCAAGTTACGGCTTTCAGGCCGAATTCGCTAAAAGCAGATCGGCTGCCCGTCCCAGGCAAAGAAGCCGCCGCTGTCCTCGGTGTTCAGCCCGTCGACGACGCTGAGCAGGTGCGTCGCCGCGGTTGCCGGTGAGAACAGCTGCCCGGCGGCGACGCGGCCCGTGAACGGTTTCGAGAGGTCGGAGTCGACCGTTCCCGGATGCAGGCCGACGACAATCGAGCCGCGGGAACGCTGCGCCTGCTCGATCGCAAGGTTCTTGAGGATCATGTTGAGCGCCGCCTTCGACGCGCGATACGAGGTCCAGCCGCCGAGCCGGTTGTCGCCGATGCTGCCAACGCGGGCTGAGAGCGCGGCGAACACTGTCTTGTGGCCACGTCGCATCGCAGGCAGGAAATGCTTGGCAACGATTCCCGGGCCGATCGCATTCACTGCGATGACCAGCGCCAGCGAGCCGGGATCGAGTTCCCGCATGCTTTTCTCTGGCTGAAGCCGATTGTCACGATGAAGGATGCCGGTCGCAACCACGGCCAGGTCGATCGGCCCGTCGGCTGACGCAAAGGCGGCGGCTTCACGAATGGATGGCTCGTCAGAGAGGTCCAGGAAGTGGTGCCGTACCTTGCCTTGAATCCGCGTCTCCGAGTCGCGCGAAAACGCATTGATGACCGACACCCGGTCATCTGTTTCGAGCTGATCGACCAGCGCGCGGCCAATCGCACCGGACGAGCCTATGATCGAAACGTTAGCATTCGGCTGTAGCGAGGTAATCAATGACATCCGAGAAACCCTCTCCAGTCGCATCGGTTTCCGCCACCGGCCGCCTGCCAGGCCATGACCAGATGGTAAGCCCGTCGCCGTACCCAGGCCCCGGTGCGGCGGCCTGGTCTGTCACGGCACCACGGGCCGGCGCCGGCAAGTCGATATGAGTTCGCGGCCGATCATTACCTGGTTTCGCCAGGATCTCCGCCTCGCGGACAACCCGATGCTGGTGGCGGCGGCCGAAGCCGGCGCACCCGTGGTGCCGGTCTATGTGCTCGACGATGAAAACGCCGGTGAGTGGGCGATGGGTTCGGCCAGCCGGTGGTGGCTGAACGAGAGTCTCAATCAGTTGAGTGCCGATCTCGGCGGCGGCCTGCGAGTCCTCAAGGGCAGGGCGGATGAGCTGCTTGCCGCTCTGGCAGCCGACGTCGGGGCACGTGCGGTGTTCTGGAATCGTTGCTACGAACCCTGGCGCGTTGCCCGGGACCGGCGAATCGAGGCGGCACTGCGCGAGCGCAGCCTCGAGGTCAGGACCTTTAACGGGTCCCTTTTGTTCGAGCCGCAACAGGTCTGCAAGACGGATGGATCGCCCTACAAGGTGTTTACGCCCTTTTATCGCAAGGGCTGCCTCGTGGGCGCGCCGCCACCACGCAATCCGGCCAGCGCAGGGGTGGAAGTTTCCCATGTTCCGTCGCAATCGGGTGGCGCGATTGCTGATCTCGGGCTGCTGCCCGACGTCCCGTGGTACGAACGGTTGGCGCAGCAGTGGCGGCCGGGCGAGCGCGGCGCCCAGGAGCGCCTGGATCGCTTTCTCGACGGCGGCATCTGGCACTACAAGCAGGGTCGCGATCGCCCCGACCAGGACTTCGTGTCGCGTCTTTCACCGCACCTGCACTTCGGTGAGGTTTCGCCGCACCAGATCTGGTCGAAAGTCAGCGCCATTCAAGCCGAGGGCGGGGTCACAGCCGACATCGACCATTTCCAGAGCGAACTGGGCTGGCGTGAGTTTTCGCACCACCTGCTTTACCACTGGCCCGAGCTGCCAAGACGGAACCTGCAGGAAAAATTCGATCGATTCCCCTGGCGGGACGACCCGGAATCGCTGCGCAAGTGGCAGCGGGGTCTTACGGGTTACCCGATAGTCGATGCAGGCATGCGTGAGCTCTGGCAGACCGGGTACATGCACAATCGTGTGCGCATGATCGTTGGCTCATTCCTGGTCAAGAACCTGATGATCCACTGGCATCACGGGGCGGACTGGTTCTGGGACACCCTGGTCGATGCCGATCTTGCGAACAACAGCGCAAGCTGGCAGTGGATTGCCGGCTGTGGCGCCGATGCAGCGCCATTTTTCCGGATCTTCAACCCGGTGACGCAGGGGCAGCGGTTCGATCCGGAGGGTCTATACGTCAGGCGGTACGTGCCCGAACTCTCGAAAGTGCCGGCAAAGTTCGTGCATAGTCCATGGCAGGCGAGTGCGGCGGTGCTCGAGCAGGCCGGCCTGCGCCTGGGGCGCGACTATCCCGCGCCGATGGTCGAATTGTCGGAATCCCGGCAACGTGCGCTCGATGCTTTCAAGGCGCTGAGCGCGTCCGGCTGAGCACGGGGCAATTTATGCAATCGCGACGATCCGGCTTGGCACTGGTGTTTGGTGCCAGTGGGTACATCGGGACCAACCTCACGCCCCGGCTGGTTTCAGCCGGCTGGCAGGTGCGTGCCAGCGCCCGCCACCGGGAGGTCCTGGAGTCCCGTGGCTGGCAGGGCGTCGAACTCGTCGAGGCCGATGCGCTGCGTCCGGAGACCCTCGACGCCGCGCTTGTGGGCGTACAGGTGGCCTTTTACCTCGTTCACTCGATGGCGGCCGGCGCCGACTTTGCGGCGCTCGATATCGAGGCGGCACAGAATTTCGCCGCCGCGGCGGACAAAGCCGGCGTTCATCGGATTGTTTACCTCGGCGGACTGCTGCCGGCCAATCCGAAGTCACAGCACCTGGCCTCGCGGGCGGCCACGGGGGATACCCTGCGCCAGGGCCCGGTTCCGGTGACTGAGATCCGGGCAGGCATGATCGTTGGGCCTGGGTCGGCGGCTTACGAGGTCATCCGCGATCTCGTCAATCACCTGCCGGTCATGATCACGCCACGTTGGGTGAGTTCGCGATCCACGCCGATCGCCCTCGCGAACCTGCTCGACTATCTCGTTGGTGTCGCCGATCTTGAGTCCGCCGCAGACCGGGTATTCGACGTGGGAGGCCCGGAGATCCTGACTTACGAAGAATTGATGCGGCAATACGGCGACTTCGTCGGTAAGAAGTTTCGGCTGCTAAGCGTGCCGGTGCTGACGCCGCGGCTCTCCTCCTATTGGCTCAAGCTGGTCACATCGGTGCCCACAAACGTCGCCCGTGCCCTGATCGATGGGCTGGAGCACGATGTCATCGCCGACGATGCCGAGATCCGCAAGCTGATCCCGCTCAGGCTGCTCGACTTTCGCGAGTCGGTGCGGGCAGCGCTCGATGACGAGCAGGCAAACGCCGTCGTGGCCCACTGGGTCGAAGGCTCTATCGCATGCCGCGACTTTCATCCGGAGTACGCGTTTTATGCGAAGAAAGCGGGCGACGAAGCGCTGACTGAGGCGAGCGCTGAGGCCTTGTGGCGGCAGGTGACGGCGTTCGGCGGTGCGGTGGGCTACTACTACGCCGATTCCTTGTGGTTTCTTCGCCGCCTGCTCGACTGGTTGGCGGGTGGGCCGAGTTTTCGGCGGCGGCGTCGGCACCCGACCGACCTGCGGGTCGGGGATGTCGTGGATTCCTGGCGCGCGATCGCCGTTGAGCCCGGGCATCGTTTGACGCTGCTGATGGAGATGAAGGCGCCGGGCGCCGGCGTGCTGGAGTTCGTCATTCGTGACCGCGGCAAACAGCGCAGCATCAGCGCGACCGCTTACTGGCATCCGGCCGGACCGCTGGGTCTGCTGTACTGGTATTCGTTGTTACCCGCGCACGCATTCCTGTTCCGGGGCCTGACCCGGGAGATCGCCCGCCGGGCTGAGGACGCCTGAATCCCGCCGGGGCGGCGCGGCGAAAGCCCGGCGGACCGCCGCCACGGACCTGATCGAGTCGATTTGCTTGCTTCTTGTACAGGTTTTGTATAAGAATGGGAGCCATGATGATCGCGACCCCGATATGCTCCCCTGTCAATGCATCGCTGGCTCAGGCTGGATGTCAATCGGCCATCCGCTCACCCTCAGTCGGTTCCTGCCGGGCCGGTGACTTCTTGGGTTGTGAAGAAAATGTATAACGTTGAGGCCCGGGATGGGAGCGTGTCTATGCCCAAGAGCAACAATGCCGGTGCGGCTTCCGTCGCACTGTACCCGATCAGCACGGTTGCGAAGCTCACGAACGTCAATGCAATCACGCTGCGGGCCTGGGAGAGTCGCTACGGCCTCATAAAGCCGGTGCGCAAGGCGAGCGGTCACCGGCTCTACACCCAGTCGGACATCGACCTCATTCATCGTGTCGTCGGTCTTCTCGATCGCGGCATGCGCATCGGCGAGGTGCCGGCTGAACTGGCTAAAGAGACGGTGCCGACTACCGCGGCAGGAAGCGAAACCCTCGATGTCTGGCAGCGCCACATCAATCGCATGCTGGCGGCGGTGATTCGCTTCGATGAGGCGGCACTCGATGCCAGCTACACGGAAATGCAGGCGCTCTACCAGGTGCAAGTCGTCACGGATCGCCTGCTTTCGCCACTGTTGTGCGAACTGGGGCGTCGCTGGGCGAGTTCAACCGGCAGTGTCGCCGAAGAACATTTCTTTGGATTCTATCTGCGCAGCAAGCTCGGCGCGCGGTTCCACCACCGTGTCCGCCACGCTTCCGGCCCCCGGATTCTGCTGTGCTGCCTGCCCGGTGACCGGCACGAGATCGGCCTGCTGTTGTTCGCGCTGGCCGCCAATGACAGGGGCCTGCAGGTGATCATTCTCGGCTCGGATATGCCGCTGGGGGAGTTACCGCAGGTTGTTGATAAGGCCGATTGTAAAGCCATTATCCTCTCGGGCACCGTAAAGCCGGCTCCTGCCGTGCTCGAACGAGAGCTGCCGCGGCTGGTCCAGTCGACCCCGGCCCCGGTTTTCGTTGGCGGCGCGGCGTCGGTTGCCTGTGTCGGAGCAATCGAGCGCGCAGGCGCGATCGCCTGTGGCCTGGACATGAACACGGGCCTGAGGATTCTGCAGGCCACGATCGAGCCGCGCGTCGACGTACGCGCCGGCCCGAATGACGGCCCGACCTGGACGCACCCACCGGAGACCGGCGATGAGTAAACTGGCGGAAACTGCAATTGGCTGGACCGAGACCGGGCTGGTTCCCGACAGTGCCATTCGAGCAGGCATACGCCGGTTGCTGGCCGCGCGTCTCGAGGAAATCAACGCGCGCAATATAGAACGCGCCGCAGAAGACCTGAATGCCTTTGTTGCCGCCATGCGCGAGTCGGAAGTGGCCCCCGTGCCGGAACTCGCCAATGAGCAGCACTATGAAGTGCCCGCTGCGTTCTTCGACCTGGTACTTGGCAAGCATAGAAAATACAGCAGCGGTTACTGGCCGGAGCAATGCCCCTCGCTCGATTCAGCCGAGGCGGAGTCACTGAGGCTGACCTGCGAGCACGCCGGGATCGAGGACGGCCATTCCATCCTGGAGCTCGGCTGCGGGTGGGGGTCGCTGACCTTGTGGATGGCCGAGCGCTATCCCCGGTCGCGCATAACCGGCGTTTCGAATTCCAATGGGCAAAGGCAGCACATCGAAGCCGAGGCGGCTCGGCGTGGGCTTGGCAACCTGTCGATTCTGACCCGCGACATGAATGACTTTGAGGCCGCGGACCGTTACGACCGCATCGTCTCTGTCGAGATGTTCGAGCACATGCGTAACTACCCGGAGCTGTTCAGCCGTATCGAGCGATGGCTGAACCCCCAGGGCCGTTTCCTGATGCACATTTTCTGCCACCGCAATTGTGCCTATCCGTTCGAGGATAACGGCCCGGGTGACTGGATGAGCCGGCATTTCTTCTCGGGCGGAATCATGCCGAGCGCCGACCTGCCGCTGCATTTCCAGGAGGACCTGGCCCTCGAGCGCCGCTGGTTCTGGGATGGCAGACACTACGAGAAGACCGCAAACGCCTGGCTTGCCAACATGGACCGACGCAAAGACGCGGTCATGCCGGTGCTTGCCGCGACTTATGGCAGGGAGCGCGCGGCCCAGTGGTTCATGCGCTGGCGTATTTTCTTCATGGCGTGCGCCGAACTGTTCGGGCATGCCCGTGGACAGCAGTGGCTGGTGGGTCATTATCGCTTCAGGCGTGGACAGGATCGATGAACCGGCTCTTGCTGAATGTCGTGGCGTTCCAGGTGGGCTGGTTCAGCTGCGTGCTTGGCGCGGCAAACGGTTATCCGCTGCTGGGGCCGGCCGTGGTGCTGGTCGTCATCATGCTGCATTTGCTACTGGCGAATCGGCCCGGGCCGGAACTGGTGCTGATCGCGCTCGCCGGTGTACTCGGTGCCGTCTTTGATTCGGTGCTGGTTCGCAGCGGCTGGATCGCATATCCGAACGGCACGATCTGGGCGGGAACGGCCCCTTACTGGATCGTTGCGCTGTGGTTGTCATTTGCGACGACATTAAACCGCTCGATGCGCTGGCTTCGTGGTCGGCCCTGGCTCGCGATCGTGTTCGGTGCCATCGGAGGACCCCTGAGTTACGCGGCCGGCGCCCGTCTGGGCGGGCTGCAATTCATCAATGAATCGGCCGCGCTCATCGCGCTGGCCATTGGCTGGGCGCTGATAACACCGCTGCTCGTTGCGCTGGGTCAGCGCTTTGACGGTGTGCAGGTGCCGATGACGGTGTTGCGTCGTGGCGCTTGACCTGACGGCATACGGCTGGGCCGTCGCTGCGGCGCTGGCCGCGGCGTTCGGCTTCTGGCTGATCAGCCTCGTTCGCAGGGACGTAAGCAGCGTCGACTCATTGTGGTCGCTGATGTTCCTGTTGATCCTTGGAGTCTATCAATATCTCGTCGATCCAGTCGGCCCGCGCCGATGGCTGATACTGCTGCTCGTGAGCGTCTGGGCGCTGCGTCTGTCGATCTATATCACGCTCCGAAATCACGGCAAGCCCGAGGACGCGCGTTACCAGGCGATTCGGCGCAACAACGAACCCAATTTCGCGTTCAAGAGCATCTACATCGTCTTTGGGTTTCAGGCGGCGCTTGCGGCGATCATTTCGCTGCCGTTGCTGGTCGCTTCCTCGGATTCGTCGGCGCTTGGCTGGCTCGACGCGCTGGGCGTCGCGCTCTGGATGGCCGGCATGTTCTTCGAAGTGACCGGCGATCTTCAGCTGGCGCGTTTCCGCGCCGATCCCGCCAGTCACGGGAAGGTGCTCGACACCGGGCTGTGGCGGTTGACCCGGCATCCAAACTATTTCGGAGAATTTACGCTCTGGTGGGGGTATTTCTGCCTGGCTGCCGCGGCCGGCGGGTGGTGGACCATCATCTCGCCGCTGCTGATGTCGCTGCTGTTGTTGAAAGTATCGGGAGTCGTGCTGCTGGAAAAGGACATCGGCCTGCGCCGGCCCGGATACGTGGATTACATTCGCCGGACCAACGCCTTTTTTCCCGGTCCGCCCAGATCTGACGGCGCGGCCTGATGGAGATGCGCTATGACACGTAACCTATGCTTTTTGATCAGCCTGATGATCCTTGCGACGTCTCCCGCTCAGGCCGAGACATCGAACACGCGTGAGTGGTCGTTCAGGGTTTCGCTCGACGACAAGGAGATCGGCAGTCAGCACTTTCATCTTGCCGGTGAGAATGGCGTATTCCGCCTCGAAACCCAGGCGGATTTCGCCGTCAAATTCCTGCGTGCCACGGTTTATCGGTACGAGCACCGCAACGTGGAGACCTGGGACGGTGAATGTCTCACCGGCATTGAATCCACGACCGATGCAAACGGCGAGCCATTCTTTGTCCTCGGTGAGCAAAAAGCCGGGTTTTTCTCCGTTTCCGGCACGTCGGGCGAGGCGCGACTTCCCGAGTGCGTCATGAGCTTCGCGTACTGGAATCCCCGTTTTCTCGAGCGGCAGCGGCTGCTGAACACGCAAAGTGGCGAATACGTATCCGTCAAGGTTTCCGAGCCGACACGGGATCGTCGCATGGTGCGTGGAGAGTCCGTCGAGGCGGTGCGCTACCGGCTGCAGGCAGGTGAACTCGATATGCAGATCTGGTATTCGCTTGACGATCACTGGCTGGGACTCGAAAGCCGGACCCAGGGCGATCGAACGCTACGCTACGAGTTGATGTAGAACATGAACGCACAAAATCGCAAGTCAATGAACGCGCCGAAATCAGCTACTGCGATCCTGTTCGCGATGGCGTGCAGCGCCTGCACGTCCCAGCCGCCGCTGGCGACGGTGGACCATGTCGATGTCGATCGATTCATGGGCGACTGGTATGTGATCGCCAACATACCAACGTACATTGAAACGCAGGCATACAACGCGGTCGAGTCCTACAGTCTCGATCCGGACGGCACGATCGACACTGTCTTCACATTTCGCAAGGGCGGCTTCGATGGCGAAGCGAAGCGCTACAACCCTCGAGGCTTTATCCTCAACGGCGAGACCAACGCCGAATGGGGCATGCAGTTCGTCTGGCCGATCAAGGCCGACTACCGGATTATCTATCTCGACGAGGACTATCAGGTCACGGTCATCGGGCGCAATAAACGTGACTACGTCTGGGTGATGGCCCGTGAACCCAGTCTTTCGGAGAAGCGATACGACTCGATACTGCGCATGATCGAAGCGGCCGGTTACGACCTGTCGAAGATTCGCAAGGTGCCACAGCAGTGGTGAGCGATCCGAAAATATCAGCGCTGCGGCGCTGGTTCGATGCCGCTGTCTCTGACGAGGCTGACCCGGATGATCGTCGCATCGACTGGCTGCGGGCCGTGCCGTTTATCGGGATGCACCTGGCCTGCCTGGCCATCATCTGGGTCGGCTGGAGCCCCTTTGCTGTCGCCGTGGCGGTCGGGCTGTATGCGGTGCGAATGTTTGCCATTACCGGTTTTTATCACCGCTATTTCTCGCATCGCAGCTTCCGGACTTCGCGGGCGGCACAAACTGTTTTTGCCGTGATCGGTGCGTCCGCCGTACAGCGCGGTCCGTTATGGTGGGCCGCGCACCACCGGCATCACCACAACTTTTCCGATCGTCCGGGCGATGCGCACTCGCCGATCGAGGACAGTTTCCTCTGGAGCCATGTTGGCTGGTTTCTGTCGCGTGGCAACTTCCCGTTACGAAGCGAGCGCGTGCGCGACCTGATGAAATTCCCGGAACTGCGTTTCCTCGATCGCTTTGACATCCTGGTCCCGGCGCTTCTCGCAACGGGATTGTTTGCCCTGGGTGCCGCGCTCCATCGCTGGGCTCCGGGGCTCGGTGTGACCGGCGGTCAGTTACTGGTCTGGGGATTCTTTGTTTCGACGGTTGTGCTCTACCACGCCACGTTCACGATCAATTCGCTTGCGCATCGCTTTGGCTCGCGAAGGTATGCGACCCGGGACGAGAGCCGTAATAACCCCTGGCTGGCGGTGCTGACCTTCGGCGAGGGCTGGCACAACAACCATCATCATTACCCCTCATCGGTCCGCCAGGGTTTCTACTGGTGGGAGTTTGATTTGACCTGGTATCTGTTGAAGGCGCTCGAGCGCCTCGGTGTGGTGTGGGACCTGCGCGACGTTCCAGAGAACCGAAGGGATGCCGGTCGCCTGGCGGAGCAAAGCGCATGAAGATCGCTGTCATTGGCACGGGCATTGCCGGCAACGTGGCGGCCTATCGCCTGGCCCAGAAGCACGAGGTGACGGTGTTTGAGGCGGCCGATCGTCCGGGCGGCCACACGAACACCCTCGATGTGAGCTGGGGCGGCCGGACTTATGCCGTGGACACCGGGTTCATCGTATTTAACGATCGCACTTACCCGAACTTTATCGCGCTGCTCGATGAGCTCGGTGTCGAGTCACAGGCCAGTGAGATGAGCTTCAGCGTGCAGAACGAATGCACAGGCCTCGAGTACAACGGCACGAGCGTCAATGCGCTGTTTGCTCAGCGCAGTAACCTGTTTCGACCGTCGTTCTACCGGATGGTGCTCGACATCCTGCGTTTCAATCGCGAGGCACCGGCACTGTTGCGTCCCGATGCGCCGTCTGTGACGCTCGGTGAATTCCTTGAAAAGGGGCGCTTCAGCGCCGAGTTCATTGACAACTACATCATTCCAATGGGTGCGGCGATCTGGTCGGCCGAGCCGGCCGTTATGCGCCAGATGCCGGCGGCATTTTTTGTCCGGTTCTTTGATAATCATGGTCTCCTGACGGTTAACGATCACCCGACCTGGCGGGTCGTCAAGGGCGGATCGCGTAGCTACCTCTCGAAGCTGATCGCCGGTCACGCGGACCGGGTCCACCTGAGCGCGCCAGTGGAATCTATTCGGCGCCTGCCGACACACGTGCTGGTCAAGGTCCGCGGCGCGGAGTTCCAGAAGTTCGATCAGGTTTTTATCGCCTGCCACAGCGATCAGGCGCTGGCGATGCTCGAGGACCCGACGCCGGAAGAACGCGAGGTGCTCGGTGCCATTCGCTACCAGTCGAACCAGGCCGTTCTGCACACAGACGCCCGCCTGATGCCGGGCCGCAGGCTCGCCTGGGCCGCCTGGAATTACCATGTTCTCCGTCAGGGGGACGGCCGCGCCGCACTGACCTACAACATGAACATCCTGCAGCGTCTCGATGCGCCGGTGCAGTTCTGCGTTACACTGAACAACAGCGAGGCAATCGACGAATCGCGGATTATCCGGACCATCGACTATGAACACCCGGTGTTCACGCCAGAGGCCGTCGCCGCTCAGCGCCGTCATGCTGAAGTCAATGGCGCCCGGCGCAGCTACTACTGTGGGGCCTACTGGCGGTTTGGCTTCCATGAAGATGGCGTCGTCAGCGCGCTCAACGCCCTGCAGCACTTTGAGGAAAGGAGGCGCAGTGAACAGCGCGATTTTCGAAGGGTGGGTTAGGCACAGTCGCGTCGCGCCCGTTTCACACGGATTCCGATACCGGCTGTTCATGATGTACCTGGACCTGGCCGAACTCGATAAAGTATTCGAGGGCCGCTGGTTCTGGTCCGTACGACGTTGGGCACTGGCTCGCTTCCGGCGCGAGGACCACTTCGGTGATGCTCGGCAGTCATTGGCGTCATGTGTGCGCCAGCGCGTAGAGGAAGAGACTGGAAACCGCCCGGAAGGGCCCATCCGCCTGCTTACCCACCTGAGCTACTTCGGCTATTGCTTCAACCCCGTGAGTTTTTACTACTGCTTCGACAAGCAGGGCGAAGAGGTCGAAGCGATCGTTGCTGAGGTCAATAACACGCCCTGGGGCGAACGGCACCTTTATGTGCTGGGCGAACAGTCCAACAGGGGTGACGGGAAGGTCAGCGAGTTTGCGCCGAAGAAGCAGATGCACGTCTCGCCGTTCATGGAAATGGACGTTGACTACGTCTGGCGTTTTGGAACGACTCCAAAACGACTGCTGGTGCACATGGAAACGGCCCGCAAGGGTGGGCGTATCTTCAGCGCGACCTTATCGCTGGGGCGTACGGAAATCACCGGCCGCGCACTCGCCAGAGTTCTGGCGGTCTATCCGTTGATGACGCTCAAAGTCATCACGCTCATTCACTGGCAGGCGCTGCTGTTGTGGATAAAGGGGGCGCCCGTGCATGATCATCCGGGCACCATGGCGAGCCTGGTGGAGAGTCGATAATGAAAGCGATACCGTTAAACTCACCGGGCCATCTTGCGGGTACCCAGCGTCCGGGAATACTTGATGGAATCGCCCGGAAGCTCGTGCTGCGGCAGATGCATGGCCTGAAGCACGGTGTGCTGGTGATCGAAGATCGCGAGCAGCGGCACGTGTTCGGCGAGCGTTCGAGCGGGCAGGTACTGACGGCGACCGTCACGGTGAACGACCCGCGCTTTTACGGGGACGTGGCCTTTGGCGGTTCGATCGGCGCCGGCGAAGCGTGGATGCGCGGCTACTGGCAGTGCGACAATCCCGTTGAACTGATGCGCATCATGGTCCGTAACCGGGGCATGCTCGATGGCATGGAAGAGGGCCTGGCGCGCCTCAGCGCGCCGGCCCAGCGTTTGTTTCACTGGATCAACCGGAACACGCGACGCGGCGCGAAGCGAAACATCTCGGCCCACTACGACCTTGGCAACGATTTCTTTGCGCTCTGGCTCGACCCGAGCATGATGTATTCCTGTGCGATTTTCGATAACCCGGACGCGACGCTGGCGGAGGCCCAGCTGACGCGGCTGGACCGCATCTGCGAGCGACTCGGGCTGCAACCCGATGACCACCTCGTTGAAATTGGTACCGGATGGGGCGGCATGGCTATTCACGCGGCGAGCCGGTTCGGTTGTCGCGTCACCAGTACGACGATATCGCAGGAGCAATACGACTATGCAAAGCAGCGTGTTGCCGCCGCAGGGCTCGAGGACCGCATCACGCTGCGGCTCGACGACTATCGCGACCTCGCTGGCCAATACGACAAACTCGTCTCTCTGGAGATGATCGAAGCCATCGGTGCAGACCAGTACCGGACGTACTTTGCGAAGTGCGAGCAGTTGCTGCGGCCGGGCGGTCGCATGCTGATCCAGGCCATTACAATTGAGGACGAGCGCTTCGAGCAGTACCGTCGCCAGGTCGATTTCATTCAACGCTACATTTTCCCGGGCAGTTGCCTGCCGTCCGTCCAGGCCATGCGCGAGGCGATCGCCGTTTCCAGCGCGCTCAAGGTTGTCCGCGTCGACGACATTGGCCTGCACTATGCGACGACGTTGAGCCACTGGCGCCGCAACTTCCACGAACACCTCAGTGAGGTTCGTGCACAAGGCTATCCGGAGGAGTTCATTCGGATGTGGGATTTCTACCTCTTCTATTGCGAGGGAGGCTTCCGGGAGCGCTCGATCAGCGACGTGCATCTGATTGCCGAGCGCCCGGCCACATGAATCGACTCCGATGCAGACCGGCATGATCCGCGGCAAGAGCGTTTCAAGGAGCCCTGAGCGCCGCGTACCAGCGGTGGCGCTCGGCTTATTGCTTCTTTACCTTTCCGGTTGCGTCGGCATCCCGGATAACGCGACCGCAGTCCGTGATTTCAAAGTCGATCGATACCTCGGTACCTGGTACGAAATTGCCCGCCTGGATCACCCGTTCGAGCGGGGTCTTTCGCAGAACCAGGCCGACTACAGCCTGCGCGAAGATGGCGGCCTGCGTGTACTCAACAAGGGCTACAACAAGAAGAGCGGCGAGTGGGAAACAGCCGAGGGTAAGGCCTACTTTGTAGAAACTCCGGACATCGGTCGCCTCAAGGTGTCATTTTTCGGTCCGTTCTACGGCTCCTACAACATCATCGAACTGGACGAAGCTGAATACCGTTACTCAATGGTGGCCGGTCCGGATACGTCTTACCTGTGGATTCTTGCCCGCGAGCCGACGCTCGAACCGGAGGTGCTTGCGCGTCTGCTCAACCAGGCGGAAGCACTGGGCTTCGCGACGGACGAACTGATTTACCCGGATCAGGAGGATGTGGCTCCGTGACCCGACCCGTGCCCCGCGCGCCGGGTTTCTGTTCCGGTGCGGTCTCGTCGCGCTCGCAATCACCGTGACAGACGCCTGGCCGTCCGGTCCATCCAGCGCCGACCCGGTGCTTTCTGCCCAGGCGTGGCAGATCGTCAACGACGGCGTGATGGGCGGGCTGTCGCAGGCCACGCTCATCGCTGCCGGCGAAGGGCTGATCTTTCGCGGTGCGCTCTCGCGCGAGAACAATGGCGGTTTCGTCTCGGCACGCCGCGCAATTGATTACGACCTCGAGGCGGCGACCGGCGTGCAGCTCACCGTTCGAGGCGACGGGCGCCGTTACCAGTTCCGGGTTCGCCAGGACAAGAATTTCGACGGGGTTGCCTGGCGCGCAACGTTTGCAACCGGGCAGGACTGGCAGACGGTGACGCTCAATTTTGAGGATTTTGAGCCGGTATTCCGCGGTCAGCGCGTCAGCAATGCCGGCCCGGTCGTGCCGGCCATGATCCGGCAGATCGGCTTCCTGCTGGCGGACGGACCCGAGGGCGATTTCAGGCTCGACGTCGCCGCGCTTCAGTGGTTGCGTGATCGCTGACTCCAGACCGTCCTGTTAACCAGACCGTCGCACGATATCGATTCAAGGCTGCCTTCCGCGGATGCGCGGTTCCCCGAGGCGCTTCACGACAAGCTCAATTTTTCTCCGACTGTGAATCCGGCCTTTCAGGCGATCCGATTACCCCTGAGAGCTTGAATAATCCGGATATGCCAGAGGAGTAACTAATGGCCCGTCTCAGAAATGTGTTTCTCGTCACCGCAGGTGCCGTTCTGCTCAGTGCCTGCGAGGGCGACGATGGTAAGAACGGTGTCGACGGTTCAGACGGACTGAACTCGGTCGTTGCGACCCGCGAGCTGCCGATGGGCGATGCCACCTGCCCCGGTGGCGGCCTGGTTTTCGAGAGCGGTCTCGACCTGAATCGTAATGGTGTGCTCGATCCCGACGAAGTCGACAGCCAGACCTTCCTCGAGTGCGCGACGCCACCGCGAGTTCGCGCGTTGCACGCATCGCCCGATGCACCGGCCGTGAATATCCTCGTCGACGGCGCACCGGCGCTCAGTGATGTTGATTACACCGAGGGTTCCGGGTTCCTTGCGCTCGATGAGCAGGCCTATCGAGTTCAAGTCGAGGCGATCATACCCGGCGGCAATGCCGTGGTCATTGACGAGACGTATGACCTGGAATACGGGGTTGACTACAACATCGTGGCGCTTGGCAACGTCGCCACCCCGGTGTCGGCGCTCGTGATTGCCAATCCGACGATGCCTGTCCAAAGTGGCAACATCCGCGCACAGGTGCTTCATGCAGCACCCAACGCGCCGGATGTTGATGTTTACATCACGGCCCCCGGCGGCGACCTGACGATGAGCTCGCCGGTCAACGCCGATGACTTGTCATTCCGTGAATACACCGGCCAGCTTGAAGTGCCGGCCGGGGCTTACCAGGTGCGCGTGACCCTGGCTGGTGATCCGGCCACGGTGGTCTACGATTCGGGCAGTCTCGATCTGGTGGCGGGAACTGACCTGCTCGTTGCAGCTGTTGAGAATACGGGCCCCGGTGCTGCGCCGATCCAGTTGGTGGCGCTCGACGGTACCGGGTCTTTCGAGATCCTCGACCAGATGACACCGGCCGCTGTGGTCGCCGTGCATGCCTCGCCGGATGCACCGTCGGTCGACATCCTGGCTGACGACCTGAGCACCGCTGCTGACGACGCGATTCTGCTCGCGGGCGACATCGCCTTCAGCCAGTCCTGCGAAATCGCTTCGGTGCCGGCACCGGGTGACTACACGATCAGTGTGACAGCAGCGGGTGACCCGGCAACGGTTGCGCTGCAGTTCCCGCTGACGGTTGCAGCGGCAGACGAGTTGACCGCGATCGTGACCGGTTTCCTCACCTCGACCCCGGCTCTGCAGCCACTGGCGCTCGTTAACGACAGCCGCAGCGTCGTCACCGAGTCGAAGCTCCGCATCACGCACGGTTCGCCGAGCACGCCGGCCGTTGATTTGTACCTGCTGGCCGATGGTACCGATATCAACGATCCGAACGTGACGCCGAGCTTTGCGGCTGTGCCGTTCACGGCCAGCACAGGGCTGCTGTCGGTTGCACCTGGAACTTACGACGTCTACGTGACGCCGGCAGGTGACAAGGGTGTGATCGCCATCGAGGTACAGGACCTCGCGTTGACGGGCGGAGACGTGCTCGACGTCATCGCGCGTGATCCGGCAACCGACGGGAGCGAAGGAGCGCTTCCGCAACTGGTGATCGTCGACCAGACGGCACCGGCTGCGTGCCAGTCCTGATGGCAGGAAAACCGTCGAAACACTGAGTAGACGGTGACTGATGAGAGGCCCGGGCTTTCCGCCCGGGCCTTTCTTTATTCGGCGATACATGGAACTACCCGGCCGGCTCGCCGGAGCCTCGTCGATCGCGGCTTGCTGGGTCGCCCGCTGTCTGTTTTAGTGTGTCACCGCGCGAATCGATACGACCGGAGATGCCGATGAAATTTTTCTCTATGCTGTGCCTGAGCTTCGTGACGCTGACGAGCGCTGCACAGGAGGTGCCCGACGCCATTCTCGGCAAGGCCGGTTCACCGCAAGGGCTGGCGCTGGCCTACTTTGAGGCCGACGCTTCGACCGTTGGCTACCTTGCGCTCCCCGAGGGGGCGGGTCCGCATGGGGCCGTCATCCTGATACACGAGTGGGACGGCCTGGTTGATCGCGTTCGCCAGGTCGCCGATGCGTTCGCGGCCGAGGGCTATGTGGCGCTGGCGGCCGACCTGTATTCCGGTCGTACCGGAACCAATCGTGAGGAGAACATTGCCCTGGTAAAGGCCACGCGCGAAAACCCGGAGCGGATCATCGCCAATCTCGATGCGGCGGCCCGCTACCTGCGCGGTCGCAAGGACGTCTCGGGTCGCGTTGCGGCGATCGGCTGGTGCTTCGGTGGTGGCGTGGCGCTCAGTTATGCGCTGGGAGGCGAGAATCACGAGGGGACGGCGATCTTCTACGGCAGTCTGCTGGATGATCCGGAGCAGATGTCCCACATTCATCACGAGATCTACGGAACTTTCGCCGGTGAGGACCGCAACATCACACCGGAAAGCGTTGAGAAGTTCGTCGCTGCTCTGCGCGCCGCCGGCATCGAGAACGATGTGCATGTTTACGATGACGTGCAGCACGGATTCTGGCTCTACGTGGACCGGGATCCGGAAAAAAACCTCGCGCCGGCCGCCGACGCCTGGAAGCGACTGAAGGACTACCTGCGAAGAACCGTTGGCAGCACGAGTCAGTCCTGACGGGTTGAAACTCGATCGGCAGCTCCGCGCCCGCCGCGGTGTGGTCCCGCTGCCTGGTTCTGAGAATCTCTGGAGCAATTCGACGCATGAAACTTGAATCCCTTGCTCTGCACTGCGGATACGAGCCCGGACCCCCGACGCGGGCCGCCGCGGTACCGATCTATCAGACGACCTCGTATACCTTCGACAGCACTCAGCATGGCGCGGACCTGTTCGACCTGAAAGAGCAGGGCAACATCTACACGCGCATCATGAACCCGACGACCGCCGTGCTCGAGGCGCGCATCGCGGCCATGGAAGGCGGGATCGGGGCGCTGGCCGTTGCATCGGGTATGGCGGCCATTACGTATTCGATCCAGTGCCTGACCCGCGCCGGCGACAACATCGTCAGTACCGCGCAGCTGTACGGTGGTACCTACAACCTGTTCGCACACACCTTCCCGCAGCAGGGCATCGACGTGCGCATGGCGTCCTTCGCTGACTACGCGGGCCTCGAGAGCCTCATTGACGGCAAGACCCGGGCGCTGTTCTGCGAAACCATCGGCAATCCGGCCGGTAATGTTGTCGATATCGAGAAGCTGGCCGGGATCGCGCACCGGCACGGCATCCCGCTGATTGTCGACAATACCGTTGCAACGCCCTATCTGTGCCGGGCCTTCGATCACGGTGCCGATATCATTGTGCACTCGCTGACCAAGTACATCGGCGGTCACGGCACGACGATTGGCGGAGCCATCGTCGACTCCGGTGAGTTCGACTGGGCGGCGCACAAGGAACGGTTCCCGATGTTCAATGAACCCGATCCTTCATATCACGGAGTCGTTTACGCGCAGGCGCTCGGGGCCGCAGCGTTCATCGGCCGGTGTCGCGTGGTTCCCCTGCGTAATACCGGCGCCGCGCTGGCCCCGCACAGCGCATTTCTGCTTCTGCAGGGCCTCGAAACTCTCGGCCTCAGAATGGAACGGCACTGCGACAACGCGCTCGGCGTGGCGCGCTATCTCCAGCAGCACAAGAACGTGCAATGGGTACGTTACGCGGCCCTGCCCGACAGTTCGGATTTCGAGACCTGCAGCCGCATTACGCAGGGAAAGGCGTCGGGCATCCTGGCTTTCGGTATCAAGGGCGGGCGCGAGGCGGGCGGCCGTTTCATCGATGCGCTGCAGATGATCCTGCGCCTGGTGAATATCGGCGATGCCAAGTCACTGGCCTGTCATCCGGCATCGACGACCCATCGGCAGTTAAATGCAGCCGAACTCGCGGCCGCCGGAGTCTCAGAGGAAATGGTCAGGCTTTCGATCGGGATCGAGCACATCGACGACATCATCGCGGACATCGAGCAGGCGCTCGCGAAGGCCGGCTGACCGAACGCAGATCGGAGCGTACCTGCCGCAGATCGGGGAATACGATTCAGTCTGCAGGCAGGCGGTGTCATGATCACGACCGCGGCGAGCAGTTATTCGAAGGAATCGACGGGTTGCATGATTGCCCGCGCCGCCGGCGTTGCGCGGCTGTCGTCTATCACGCCGTTGCTGACCACCAGGCCGTGCCGATCGAACAACGCATCAAAAGCCGGCATACGGTCCTGCAAGATCACGTGTGAATACTCGCGTCGAAATTCCTCGCCGCCTGAAAGCGTGTCCAGGCGCTGTGCCAGTTGCGAGGCGCTCCAGCGACCTGGCCCGACCAGGCAACAGGACCGCAGTTGCGCGAGGGCTTCATCCAGCGACTGGCCGCGTTTGCGAAGCGCCAGATCAACCGCGAGAAAGTAGTACGCACCGCTCCAGTAGACCCGCATGAAGCTGCGCGTTTCATGCATCCTCGGGCTCAGTTCCGCCAGGCTCATATGCGACATCCGGTCGTCCGCGGCGCCCCGCTGAAAGCCGTCGTAAAGCTTCTGCCATGCCTGCTGGGAACTGATCCGGCCGCTGCGTGCGCGAACGACATTCTGGTAATAGCTGGCCAGGCCCTCGGAAAACCAGAGATCGTCATCGCCCGGATACGGGATCAGCAGATGGCTGAATTCGTGATACGCGGTCCAGTCACCGGCGAATTCCGCCAGCGGCAAGGCAGGATTGACGTAAAAATCGATGCCCGTATGGCGCCCGCGCTGGACATGCGCCCAGGGCACTGCCGCGTCACTCGACGGACGGGCTTTGATCCGGACGTAGGTGTCATCAAGCGGTAGCGAGCCATACACCGTGGTCATTGCTTCGCCGACGCCCTCCAGCCAGTCGCGCATCTTGCTGCGCTCACTCGACGGAAACGACTCGCCGAAGTCCAGGTGGAGCCGTTGCGAGCCAATCGTGACGACGCCCTGTGCGTGCGCGACATGACCGGCGCATAGCAGCATCGGGATCAGACTGAGCAATATGGCGCGCATGGCAGGCGTTTGAATATAACTTCCACTGCTCATGCTGACCGCGCGCTGCGCAATTGGTTCCGGCTGGTCACGGGTGCCCGCTCGAAAAGCTCTCACTATCGTCCAAGCATCGCGTTCTTCAGCCGGACGTCGGCCGGCTGACTGCCTAGCCAGATGCCGAACAAGGCTTGGCGAAAAGGTTCGCCCCGGATGGCCGTGATCAGCTGGCCGTTTTTGTACGCTTCCACGCCGTTGCCCGGCAGCGAGATCAGCGTGAACTGATCGCCGTTGACGATCTTCTGCCTGAAGACCGCGATGAAATCATTTATCTGGGGGCGAATTTCCGGCAAGGCCTGGCCGGCAGACTTCTTGAAGCCTTCCTCGATGGTCTCGGTCATTCTTTCCGATGTAATGACATCAGAAACGATGTTGAGACGAATGGCGCTGATCGTCTCACCGTTCAGAATGGCTTCGGGCGTAGCCGGTGTCTTCACCGCGTAAAGAGAGCCGACGTAGAGCCTGATCATGAACTGGCTTCGCAAACCGGCGCCGCTCAGGGACAGTTGCTCACTTTTGAACTGCAGGGTGTCAGCAAGCGCTACGCCGCCCACCGACCGGCCGTGAGCCTGCAGTGGCAAGATGATCGCGGCCAGTAGAGCCAGGCTTACGGGGCGAAGCATCATGGGTCATCCTGCGTCATCTCAGAACGAGCCCAGGGGTTCTTCGAGCGCCGCCAGTTCGTCTGCGCTCGACGGCCGGCCGAGGATCGCGTTACGGTGCGGAAACCGGCCGAAGCGTTCGATGATCGCCTGGTGAGCCACTGCGTAGCGTGTCCACTCTTTGTTGCCCAGTTGCGTGATCAGGCGCACGGCGAGTGCCTGGTCCTCGCGATCCTCGCTGTGCTCGAAGGGGAGATACAGAAACATCCTTTCGGCGCGCGTCATCGCGGAGTCATAGCCGCGGTCGATCGCCTGCCGGGCCAGCCCGCGTGCGATGGCATCGGCTGCGAAGGCGCGGGGCGTGCCTCGAAACATGTTGCGTGAAAACTGGTCGAGGACAATCACCGCGGCAAGCATCTGGCGTGGCGCGGTCAGGTCGCGGCCGCGGCCCGTTGCCAGGCGTTCATGGAGTTCGAGGAAGCGAACGCGGATCTGCCCATCGATGGTATTGCTCCTCGCGAACCAGTGCGCATCCCCGAGTTCCCGGAACCAGAATTCCAGCACGTCCCCGACCCACGCGGGTTCGGAGGCCGCCACGATTACTCCGGCAGCCCGGCGAGTCGAAACGACTCGGCGAGGTAGGTCGCGTCGACTTCCCGCCGGTAGGGTTCGCGCGCCATCCAGCGCCGTATCGAGAAATCCGCACGCAAAGACAGGCACTCGGCGGAAAAGGCTTTCGCGCGAGCCATGTCGCCGAGCCGGGCGTGGCACGCGGCCAGGTATGCCGCTGTCCGAAAGGTAGTAACCGGGATGTGGGCGAACATCGACAAGGCCTCCTCAAACCGGTGCAGCACCATCTGAGTCTGCCCGGCCTGCCGCCAGTGCCACGGCGGATCGAAGTACGGGTCGATTTCGCGCGCTCGCGCCTGGTACTCCAGAGCTTGCTCCGGCCGGCCGACGTACGTCAGTAGCAGGCCCATGTCTGCCAGATTCCACTGGTTGTTCGGGTTGATGTCCACGGCCAGCCGCATGTGCTGTTCGGCCATTTCGAAGGAACGCCGGTACAGGCAGGCATGCGCCAGCAGCGAATGACAGGTACTTTCGCCATCGTCGAGCTCGACGGCCCGCTTTGCCAGCAAGAACGCGCTCTCCAGCATCGCGTCGGGGGCACCAAGGTCGTTGCGCCACTGCGCACAGCGCATCGTGGCCAGCAACGCGTGGGCCAGTCCGTAGCCGGGATCCAGCTCGATCGCCTTCTCGAAAAGATGAATGGCCTCGGCCGCCGCGAGTGGATCATCCCAGGGCAGCGCGTTGCCCTTCTGCACGCATTCGTAGGCGTCAAGGTTCGCCGGCGTCTTCCGGCGCGCACGGTCGACATCCGATACGTCGACCCGGCCCACGGCCGTGCTGACGATCTGCTGCACGATCCGATCCTGAACGGTGAATAACTCCTCCTGAGTCCGGTCGAATTTCTCGCCCCAGACCTGGCTGCCGGTCTCCACGTCGATCAGCTTCACGCTGATGCGGATCCGCTCACCCATGCGCCGGACGCTTCCTTCGACGACGAAGCGGACGTTCAGCTCGCGCGTCACCTGATCGAGGTCGATGTTGCCGCCTCGGTAGCGGAACGAGGCCGATCGGGATCTCACCGCGAGGCGGCGCCAGCGCGACAGTTCGGTGATGATGTCCTCCGTGATCCCGTCGCTTAAAAACGCCTGCTCCGGGTCGGCGCTCAGGTTGGAGAAGGGCAGGACGCAGACCGAGGCACGTGGCGCGGCAGGCAACTCAGCCGGGGCGTGCACGGACGCGCGCGGCGCGGCCGGCACTGTCCGCGCCGTTTTATTGCGGGCAACCAGGGCGCCGATGGCCCGCACCGCTTCCTGGAATGCGGGACCGCCCACTGCCACCGTCCGCTCGTCAAGGTCGATCGTGTGAAACGCGCGGAAATCGATCGGAAGCACGGCGTCGCCGAAGCGTACAGGGACCAGGATGCCGCGGTCGGCGCCGTCGCGTCCTTCACCGCGGACCCAGCGCGACTCCACGGATCGCGGCGTCCAGACCACCAGCACGGCGGAAGCGACCGCTAGTTCCGCAGTGATCTGGCGGTCGAATTCCTGCCCGGGTGAAATCGCCGGATCCCACCACACCGACCAGCCCTGGGCCTCGATCGCGGCCACGAGTGGCGCAACGAGCGCCTTGTCGCTGCGTGCATAGGAAACGAAGACGTCCGCCATACCTCCGGGACCTCATTTGGCCATCGCCACTCTTGGACCTTGGCATCAGTAGCTTACGCCGGTCCAGGCCGCGAGTGGGTCACACAGACAGGAAAACCGCGCGTCCTGCACACATAGCCGCTGCACGCTCACGTGTGTCCGCCACCTGGCGATTGCCGCTGCGCGCCGGCAGGTGCCCGGTACGCAAGTGATCGTGGTGGACCCGCAGGCGGGCCCGAGTCGGACAGCGATCAACGGGATTTTAGAGCCAGCGGAACACAGGGCGACATGCGGACGCGCCGGGCTGCGGTCGCGGCCGGCGGCGCGGCGTGCCAGACTTGCGCTTTCACATCGAGTCGCGCGAGGACGCCATGCATTGCACACTGTATTACTCACCGGGCGCCGCGAGCTTTGTGGTGCACTGGCTGCTGATCGAATTCGAGGTGCCGTACGAACTGCGTCGCATCGACATGGACGCACGCGAGCAGAAGCGCCCGGAATACCTCGCGCTGAATCCCAATGGCGTGGTACCGACGCTGACAATCGACGGCACGCCGTATGGCGAGTGCGGCGCGCTGATCATGCACCTGGCTGACCTGCACCCGCACGCTGGCCTGGCGCCACCGCCGGGCAGTCCCGAGCGCGGACTTTTCTACCAGTGGTCCTTCAACCTCGCGAACACCGTGCAGCCGCTGCTGCGACAGTGGTGGTATCCGGACGAAGTCGCCGGCGAAGCGAACGTGCAGGCCGTGCACGAGCAGGTCGCGACGCGCCTGGTGGCGCAGTGGCAGCGTATCGACGCGCACCTCGCCGCCCACGGACCGTACCTGCTCGGCGCGAGGCCGACGACCGTCGACTTCATGCTCACGATGCTCATGCGCTGGTCGCGCAACATGCCTCGGCCGGCTACCGAGTGGCCGCAACTCGCGGAGCACGCTGAGCGCATGCGAGCACGGTCCTCGTTCGGCCTGTTGTGCGAGCGCGAGGGCCTCACTGAGTGGACCTGAATCTCGCGCAGCAAGGCGGGCGCATTGCGGTAACGGCCGTGCGCAGGAAAGCGCCCGGCCATCCATGTGCTGAGCGTTGAGTTGATCGAAGGCGATTCCTGAGTGCGACAAAACGGGTAATCTTGACCGTGTTGACAGCAACGGGCGAGGAACATGGCCAGGGCGGTGCTTGGAATAATTGGCGGTTCCGGGATTTACGAGCTTCCGGGCCTGACGGATTTGCGCGAGCAGTCGGTGAGCACGCCCTGGGGCGAGCCGTCCGACGCGCTTCGCCTTGGCCGCGTCGGCAGGACCGACGTCGTCTTCCTGCCGCGGCATGGGCGCGGTCACCGACTGGCCCCGTCGGGTATCAATTACCGCGCCAATATTGATGCAATGAAGCAGGCCGGTGTCACGGACCTGGTCTCTTTCTCGGCATGCGGTTCATACCGTGAGTCACTGCCGCCGGGTACATTTGTTCTGGTGGACAACTTCGTGGATCGAACCGTACGCCGCGAGAGTTCATTCTTTGGCAACGGCTGTGTCGCACACGTGGCTTTTTCACACCCGGTCGGACCCGGGCTGCAGGAACTGCTCGCCCGGGCCGCGGTCGCCGAGAACATTCCGTTCCAGCGTGGCGGCACGGCGGTCTGCATGGAGGGACCGCAGTTCTCGACGCTGGCGGAATCGCTGTCTTACCGTCAGCAGGGTTACGACATCATTCACATGACATCGATGCCGGAGGCGAAACTGGCGCGTGAGGCGGAGATCACCTACGCGGTCGTGGCGATGGTCACCGATTTCGATTGCTGGCACCCGGCACACGACGCCGTCGACGTGGCGAGCCTGCTCGCCGTCATGGCAGCCAATCGCGACAAGGCCCAACGCCTGTTCGCCCGGCTGGCGGCGGATTTCCCGGCAGAGCACCCGCCTTGCCCGGTGGGTTCCGACCGTGCACTGGACGGAGCGATCATTACCCGCCCGGACGCGCGCGACCCGGTGCTGCTTGCAAAACTCCGCACGGTGGCCGGACGTGTCCTCGAGTAATCGCGGCCAACCCGAGGAAACCTTCACGGCATGCTGATCGACGGGAAGCCCCAACGAACCCTCTGCGTGGCGGATGACGGCTGGACGGTCAGCGTCATCGACCAGACTAAGTTGCCGTTTGTAATCGAACGGCAGCCGTTGCGGACAGCGCAGGAGGCGGCCGATGCAATCCGCGACATGACGGTGCGCGGCGCGCCGCTGATCGGCGTTACCGCGGCCTACGGGGTTGCGCTGGGCATGCGTGAGGATCCGAGCGATTCGGGTTTACAGGCCGCCATCGAACTGCTCGGTCGTACCCGGCCGACCGCCGTCAATCTTCGCTGGGCGCTGGCGCAGATGAAATCCGTGCTGCGCGACCTGGCGCCCGGCGATCGAGCAGAGCGCGCCTATGCAGAAGCCCGGACGATGGCGGATGAGGACGTTGCAGCCTGTGCGGCGATCGGACGTCATGGCATGGAAATACTGAAGCGATTAAGCGCTGCGGCGGGCGGGCGAGCGCTCAACGTGTTGACCCATTGCAACGCCGGCTGGCTGGCGTGCCTGGACTGGGGCACCGCGCTTGCGCCGGTTTACGCGGCCCATGCGGCCGGGCTTGCCGTCCATGTGTACGTTGATGAGACACGACCCCGTAACCAGGGGGGCGCCTTGACGGCCTTTGAACTCGCGGCGCAGGGTGTCCCGCACACCGTAATCGTCGATAACGCAGGCGGTCACCTGATGCAGCACGGCAAAGTGGACGTCTGCATCGTGGGCAGCGATCGCACCACGGCGAATGGCGATGTGGCTAACAAGATCGGCACCTATCTCAAAGCACTGGCGGCAAGAGAAAGTGGCATTCCTTTTTATGCGGCCCTGCCCTCATCGACCGTCGACTGGTCGCTGAGCGACGGACTTCGCCAGATACCGATTGAGGAGCGCCCGGCGCGGGAAGTGACCCATGTCACCGGGCGCGACGCAAGCGGGCAACCGGTGTCGGTCGAGGTCGTTTCGCCGGGCAGCCCGGTGGCAAACCCGGCTTTTGATGTGACGCCGGCGGAGCTGGTCAGTGGCCTGATAACAGAGCGCGGTGTCGCGTCGGCGAGCCGTTCAGGGTTGCTGGCCTTGTTTCCGGAACGCGGCGTGGTGGCCGGCGAGAACCGATGAGTGCGATCATTGGGCCCGGTGACGGGCGTGGCGCCTGGTCGGAGCCGCTTTCGAGCCTGTTCGGCCTCAGCGCATTGGGATAAGAAATGGGAAGCAGCACAGTGGAACTGCGTGCCGAGATCATCCGCGTGTCGCGGGCACTCGACGATGCGGGGCTCGTGCCGAACAAGTCCGGTAACCTGTCCTGCCGTATTTCAGGTGGTTTCCTGATCACGCCCTCGGGCGTACCCTACCAGGATCTGAGCGGCGGGCAACTCATCGAGCTGGACTTTGACGGCCACGGCGATCCCGTGGGCCTGCGGCCATCGTCGGAGTGGCAGGTGCACGCGGCAATCTACCGTGATCGAGCCGAGGTCCTGGCTATCGTGCACACACACAGTCCCCGAGCCACTGCGCTGTCCTGCACGGGAACCGGTATTCCGGCGTTCCACTACATGATTGCGCTGGCCGGCGGTTCCGTCCGTTGCATGCCCTATGCGACGTTTGGCAGCGCGGAGCTGGCCGATCTTGCCCTGCGCGGACTCGAGGGACGTCGTGCGGCCCTGCTCGGCAATCACGGCGTGATCGCCGTCGGTGCCTCCCTCGGTCAGGCACATTCCGTGGCCGTCGAGGTGGAGAACCTGGCCGGTCAGTACCTCGCGATGCTCGCTGCGGGGCTGAAGCCGAACGTGCTCGACGAGGAAGAAATGGCGAAAGTGGTCGCGAAGTTCACCGATTACGGCCGGCTTGGCGGGCATTGATACATGGACGATGGCGCAGGACTCCCACGACCCGGTTCACAAGGTGATGGCATTGAGACCCGATGACCTCACGGATGAGCAGCTGCTTCGCTACAGCCGCCAGATATTCCTGCCGGAGATAGACGAGGAAGGGCAACGCCGACTCGCCAAATCACAGGTCCTGGTGCTGGGCCTGGGCGGTCTTGGCTCACCGGTGGCCCTTTATCTGGCGGCAGCCGGCGTCGGCAGACTGGTGCTGGTCGATCCCGATGCAGTCGACGTCTCCAATCTGCACCGGCAGATTGTGCACCGCACATCCGGCGTTGGTCTGGCCAAGACCGCGTCGGCCGCCGAGACGTTGAGCGCGCTGAACCCGGGGGTCGAAATCGTTGGCCATGCCTGTCGGCTCTCGGATGCCGGCTTGCGTGAGGCCGTACAGGCGGCGGACATCGTCGTGGATGGCACGGATAACTTCGCCGCACGGTTTGCGATTAATCGTGCCTGCGTTGCCGCACGCACGCCGCTGGTTTACGGGGCTGTCCTCGGCCTCGAGGGTCAGGCGTCCGTCTTCAGGGCCGACAGGGATGACAGCCCCTGCTATGCGTGCCTGTACAGGGAAGATGGCGAATCAACCGACGAAAGTCACCCGGCGTCCAGCTGGGAGAATTGCACGGGGCAGGGCGTGCTCGGGCCGGTAGCCGGCCTCGTCGGCTGCATACAGGCAACGGAAGCCTTGAAGCTGCTGCTCGGTATCGGCAATGGATTACAGGGACGCCTGCTGCTGATCGACGCGCGTGACATGCAGTTCCGGTCCTTTACGCTGCGCAGGGATCCGAATTGTCCCGTTTGCAGTGCCTGAACCGCGTGATCCCCTCGTCGATGAAAATACTGGCCCAGGGGACCTGGCCGACCCGGCGTGTCAGGCTTTCCGCTTCCGCTTTGCCGCCTTTTTCGGCCGGGCCTGTTTCCTGGCCGTTGTCTTTTTCTGCTTCGTCGCACTGGTCGATTTCGCTGATCGCGACGTCTTTCCGGTGGCCTTCTTCCTGGCGGTTTTTTTCTTGACGGACCGGCGGGCGGGCGCTTCGCCGAAGGTTTTCTCCAGTTCTTCAATGGCTTCGCCCATGTAGACCGCGAGCCGCTGGACGCTCGGTACGCTATCCCGGCAGGCGACAAAGCCAAAGGCGAGCTGGCCGGCGTAACTCAACACCGTAATATTCAGCGCCTGCCCCTGCGCAACTTGCGAGACCGGGTAATAGGCCTCCATTTCTGCGCCCTGCAGGTAGAGCTTCTCCCGCGGGCCGGGGACGTTCGAAATGATCAGGTTGAATGGCGGTTGCAGCAGGCCACCGATCACGGGCAGGGACGCCAGCAACACCGGCGTCGCCATGACCAATGTGTAATTGAGGGCCGCGACATTGGTCATTTGCGAAAGGTGCTTCTTACCGGCCTCGCTTGACCGCTTGATCACCTCGAAACGCGTGCGGACATTCGCAGTATCCGTGCCCAGGCGTACGGACAGGCTCGTGACGGCATTGCCACTGGCATCGCCTGCGTCGCGGTGCAGGGCCACCGGGACCGAAGCAATCAGGGTTTCATCGGGCAGGGCGCCCAGGTCATCGAGGTACCGCCGCAGCGCGCCACCGCAGGCGGCCAGCACGACGTCATTGAGCGTGCCTCCCGCCGCACGGCCAATCGCCTTGAGGCGCTCGACGCTGGTCATGTGCGTTGCGACGCGCCGTTGTCCGCTGATTCTGACATTGAACAAAGTGCGCGGGGCTTCATTGATCGAGGCGAGATCATCGTCCCGTGACATCCCGGCGGCCGCCTGCGCGCTGGTCAGCAGACCTTTCGACAGGCTCGGCAGCGCACCGAGTTCCTGCTTGATGAGATTGGGCAGGTGTTCTATCAAACCGCCCTTACCGGGGCGTCTCGCGTCCTTGTCGGGCGAGGCTTCGGCCCAGATCGGCGGCGTGAAACTCTTCGTCGGATCGTTGACGAGGTTGATCAGCCGAATGCTGTTCACGCCGTCGACCAGCGCGTGGTGAAGTTTGCAGTAGATGGCGAATCGGTTGTTTTCGAGCCCTTCGATGAGATGGAATTCCCAGAGCGGCCGGGTCAGGTCCATTGGGATCGAATGCAGGCGTGATACGAGCACGCCGAGTTCTCGTTCGCCGCCCGGGTATGGCAAGGCCGAATGACGCAGGTGATAGTCGAGATCGACGTCCGTATCAATCTCCCAGCTCGGCATCAATTTTCCGATCAGGCCGCTCCTGAGCCGATAGTTGAACGGGGCCGCCGAGACCGGGCAGCTGCGCAGGTGGGCGAACAGTTCGGCAACGAATTGCGGCGAGGCGCTCTCTGGGATCTTGAAGACCTGCAGCCCGGCGACGTGAATGGGGGTCTGGCGCGTGTCCGCCATCAGAAAGACGACGTCCTGAGCATTCAGTCGAATACGCTGTGTCATGGTCCGATCCCCCGCTGGCCGTGTTTAATTTGATGCTAGCGTATCCGGCGCGGCGATGCTGCCATTTGACCGATTCGAGGCCCGGGTGCCCCGGGGCCGCCTGCCGATCACACGGATTCGAGTATGCTCGGCACCGGGTGAAGAGATGAAGGTCGGGCGTGAATGACTGACTCAGACTGGGAAGCGGAAATCGCGGAAATCGGCCGTCGTCAGGAGCTGGCGCAACAAATGGGCGGCGCCGGTCGGCTTGAGCGTCAGCACGCGCGCGGCAAGCTCAACGTCCGTGAGCGAATTACCGCGCTGCTCGACGCGGGCAGCTTTCGGGAATGGGGAAGCCTCGCCGGCGAGGGCCAATACGACGCCGACGGCACGCTGCTCAGTTTCCGGCCTTCGAGCTGCATCGTAGGACGTGGCGAGATCGGCGGGCGAAAAATCGTGGTCAGTGCCGATGATTTCACGATTCGTGGTGGCTCTTCGGAGTCTTATCATCATGAGAAGAATGCGCAGGCGGAAATGATGGCCGCCGAATACGGCCTGCCATTGCTGCGCCTGCTCGATGGCACCGGCGGCGGCGGCTCGGTCGCGGAGGTCGAACGCCTCGGCGCCACCTACGTGCCCTACGTCCCGGGCTTCGAGCAGGTGGTTGAAAATCTCGGGACGGTCCCGGTGGTCAGCCTCGGACTCGGGCCGGTGGCCGGACTCGGTGCGGCGAGGCTGGTCGCCAGCCATTACGCGGTCATGGTGCGCGGCATCAGCCAGATGTTTACCGCCGGGCCACCGGTGGTTGCCGCTGCCGGCGAGAAGGTCAGCGCGGAGGAGCTTGGCGGTGCCGACCTGCATGCGGCGACCGGCAGCATTGATGACGTCGTCCAAAGCGAGTCCGAGGCCTTCGCCCGCGCCGGGCGATTCCTGAGCTACCTTCCCGACCGCGCTGGCCAGCCGGCGCTGCGCGTCAGGGTCGACGACCCCCCGGAACGCGAGGAAGACTGGCTCGATGCCGCGATCCCGCGCGATCGCCGCTGGCCCTATGAAATCAGGCCCATTCTCGGCGCGGTGTTCGATCGCGAGAGCTTTTTTGAGATGGGCCGGGCCTGGGGCCGATCGGTGGTGACGGGACTTGGGCGTCTCGATGGCGTTGCGGTGGCCGTGATCGCGAGCGACTCCGGCCAGATGGGTGGCACCTGGACCGCGGCAGCGTCCCGCAAGATCGTTCGCCTGGTCGAACTGGCCGAAACGTTCCGGCTGCCGGTCGTGCACTGCGTCGACGTCGGGGGATTCACGATCGGATCGCAGGCAGAAAAAGCGGGCACGATTCGTGACGGCACACGGGCCATCGCGACGATCTACCAGTCAACGGTGCCCTGGTGCGTGGTGATTCTCCGGCGTGCTTTTGGCGTAGCCGGTGCCGGCATGATGAATCACACCCGGTTCCGCTATCGCCTGGCCTGGCCCAGCGGCGACTGGGGCTCTCTGCCCCTGGAAGGTGGTGTCGAGGCCGCCTACAAGGCGCAGATCGAAGCGGCGCCCGACCCCGACGCCGCAAGACGCGAAATCCTCGAACGTCTGAGCCGATTGCGCTCACCGTTTCGTTCGGCTGAACGCTTTTACGTCGAGGAAATCATCCGACCGGCGCAAACCAGACGCTGGCTTTGTGAGTTCGCCGACCTGGCTGCGGGCGCGTCGAAAGCCACGATTGGACGGATGCACTACAGGCCGTAAACTAAAGCGCTTAACGACGGTCCAGTGATGGCAACAGCGATCGCGTGGATCGAAGTGACAGCTCTTTTCAATTAGCGGTGACAGCAAGATGGCGAGCGAACGCGGCAGTGCCGGAAACCTGGTTCCAGGACTGCTGGTGGCGATCGGGTTGGCGACGGGCGGGTACTTTATTGGCGACGGCCTGTTCGAGGCGCGCGCGACCGAGCGCTACGTAACGGTCAAGGGGCTCTCCGAGCGCGAAGTTCCAGCGGATCTGGCGATTTGGCCGATCGTGTATTCCGTCTCGGCGAACGACCTGGGCACCCTGCAGCAGCGCATCGACCGCGGTGCGGCGACGATCGCGGATTTCCTGAACAAGGATTTCACAGCGAGCGATTTCAGTGTCTCGGTGCCGCGGATCACGGATTACAACACGCAGAACATGTCTCCGGGCAGCCGGCCACCCGAGCGTTACTCCGCCGAGACGTCAGTGACGCTGAGAACACGCGATATCGACGCGGCGAAACGCGCGATGCAGCGCTCCGGCGAGCTGGTCAAGGCCGGCGTGGCGCTGATTCGCAGCTACGAGTACCAGACATCATTCCTTTTTACCGGCCTGGACCGGATCAAGCCCGAGATGATTGCCGAGGCTACAGGCGATGCGCGGCGTGCAGCCGAGCAGTTCGCAGAGGATTCCCGCAGTCGTGTGGGTTCGATCCGCAATGCACAGCAGGGCTATTTTTCGGTCGAGGACCGCGACCGGTTTTCGCCTGACTTCAAGAAAGTGCGGGTCGTAACGACCGTGCAGTATTTCCTCGTCGACGACTGAGAACGAACTGGCCTTACCGAAACCAGAGGTACTGCCAGGACAGCAGGTAGAGGTCGAACTGACCGCCGAATCGCACCGATACGCCGGTACTCCAGCCCAGCTTGACGCTATGGCGCTGGCCGATCGGCAGGGCGAGCGTCAGCCCCGCACGGGTGTTGTTCTGCATATCCCGGCTCGATTCACCGTCGACCCGCGTTTCTCCTCCCGTGTACCAGGTCGCACTGCCTCCCAACCAGAGGCGTGGCGCGAACGCGTAACTCACGTGTGCCTGCACGGCGCCGATCGGATCCTGGGACCGCTCCGAGGTTTCGAGGAAGTCATTGTTATCGGTGAAAAACCAGACACCGACTGAGCCGTCGACCTCCCAGCGACCGAACTGGCGAGAACCGCCGATTTCGGGTCGAATGGCCCAGCGGTTTGCACCGATGTTGATGAGCTTGTCATCAAAATACTCGCCGGTCGGGGCAATCACCGTCACGCTGGCACCCAGTGTTCGATCCGGTGGCCGCTTGCTGAACTCCGCGATGTTCAGGGCCGAGTCCGGCAGCAGGCTGACCGTGAAACGAACAGCCATGTCCCCCATGCCTGAGCGATGCACCTCGCCCTTGACACCGTTCAGCCTGCCACTGGCAACGCCGCTTGTGAAAGGCGCGATGATAGCCAGGCTGGCCACGCGGCTTCCCAGGGCGAACGTGCCGCCAAAGCCGGCCAGCAGCGAGTCAGCCACTATTTTGAAGTCCTCGATGGGACTGCTCTGGCTCAGGAAGACGTCGCCATCGGTGTGTGCCCAGGTCGCGACGACAAAACGGGCACCCACCGGATTCGGGGCAAAGGCGCGCGGTTCGAGCTGCTGGGCACTTGCACGCGTACTCGCAAGGCACAGAAGGAACACGCAGGCGCAGGCCACGGTCGTCCTGATCAAACAGCTCGCCATCGGCGATCCTCCCTTGTCAAAATATGTCGGCACATCCGGCAACCCGACTGGTTTGGGCCGACTGGGGTATTGTTCAGCCGAGAACATCGAAAGCCAGGCCCGAGTGAGCCTGGAGGCGCTCGATGAGTGCATCGCCGAAGATCGTCGCCGGCGTCCAGAATCCACCCGCCTTATCCGACTTCGAGACATCGAGCGCGAGGCAGGCGCCGGCCTGGCCCAGCATCTTTGCCGTTGAGCCGTAGCCCGGGTCGCGGTCGCCCGTTACCTTCGTGAGAATCGTTTCGCCGTCCTTGGTTTCACCGAAAAACCGCAGGTCAAAGAACCCGTTTTCCTGGGTTTGGGGTGAAGGGCCCTCACCGGGGCCGGGCAACACGAACTTCTCGAGCAACAGACGAGACGGCCCGATCGCGCTGGCCAGCATGAAGCCACCCAGTCCAAGGGTCATGCCGGCGGCGGCCATGCGCCCCTTCATGCCGGGTCCGGTCAGCACCGCCTCATCGTAGCGGAAGTCATTCCCGTACGCGTTTCGCGACAGCGCATTGCTGCGCTGTACGATTCGCGTGTTGATCGAGCCCATGACGAACGGCGCAATCCAGGATGCGAAATCATCGTCAAACTCAGCCGCAACCACTTGTGGTTGTTTCGGTCGCGACTTGCGACTGGCCGGGCAGAGAGAATAAGGGTCGGTCAGTTCCCTGCGCAGCGCCGGGTCTGATTTCAATTCCTTGACGACATTAATCAGGCTGGCCGCGGTGCCGCCGGAGAAGCCGCCCTTTGCGCCGCGCACGCGCATCTTGACGCGGGAGCAGGGCTCGCCAAATCGCTCCAGAGCCCGTTGCTGCAGATAGTAAACCCCGAGGTCGGAGGGGATCGAGTCAAAGCCACAGCAATGCACGATGCGAGCGCCGGACTTGCGGGCTTCCTTTTCGTAGCGCTCAAGCATCCGGCGTATCCACTGGACTTCGCCCGTGAGGTCGCAGTAGTCGGTGCCCGTCTCGGCGCAAACCTTGACCAGTGGCTCACCGTAAAGTGCGTAGGGACCCACGGTCGAGACGATTACGCGGGCGGATGAGCACATCGCTTCGAGCGCGACTTCGTCCGCCGCATCGGTAACGACGATCGGCAGTCGGCCGGCCTTCGAGCCCAGTGATGTCCGCAAGGTGCGAAGCTTACCCTCGGAACGGCCGGCGATCGCCCAGCGCAGCTTTCCGCGGGTACCGAATTGCTCGAGCAGATAACCACAAAGAATCTGACCGACGAAGCTCGTGGCGCCGAAAACAATCAGGTCACGCGTTATCTTCGCCATCAGGACCCACCTCTTCTCTGATTATATTTTCACGCGACACACGACGAGTTCAGGGCTGCACCGCCACGGCGCTCCGGGCCGGCAGACTATCTGCCTGTCGCATCGGCTGCGAGGTGCAGGCCCGATTCAGCAGGACCGCGAGTTTAGCGATCAGGCCCGACTTATTCCGCATTCGGACTCCCGGGCCTGCAATCATTTTAATTCAGCCCTTCTGCTGATTCGTAGACAGGATCTGGCTGCTTCTCTTTCTACCATTGTAAGGGCGAATTCGCCTTTGGTCCCTGCGAACTGTGCTGCGCCTGCCGCGTAGCCCGGTCCGCGCCGATCAACTCGGCCAACCCGCTGACAACAGGCGCTCGATAACGGCTCTCATGCTGCTCCGCGCCGTTTTCCGCCCACGGCTGCGGCGAGCCGGCGGCGTGCCAGCCAGCGACGCGCACAGGTTCACGGCCGCTGGCGCAGAACGACTGTTGGTATTGAAAAGCGCCAGTGCGGGCCCGGATCCCGCTACGACATCTCGCGCCACTTCCGGGCTGAGCATGGCGGCGGACTCGGCTACCGGACAACCGACGATGTTGTGAATCGCGGTGAGCAGTTTCGGGCCGACGAACTGCGGCACCATCGGCCCTCGATGTGCGCGCACGAGTTTCTGGGCCGACTCGAGGTAGAAATCGAGGAAGGCGTTACCCTGACGGAAAGCAAGGAACGCGTTGTGCACCTTGATGTGGCTGCGCAGACGCTTGCCGTCGGACTGCACCCAGACTTCCCGGCCGACTGCATAGCTTTCCGGCGGTAACGTCAGTCGCTGCGGGTCAAAGACCAGGAAGTCCGAATCGCACCAGATGACCGCTTCATGGCCCTCGGCCAGGGCCTGTCTCAAGACGATCAGGCGTGCGATGTCGCTTGCGACGACCAACTGATCCCGGGTCTTTTCGCGGAGGTCAGCCGGCAGCACGTCGAACAGGGCATCGTCGAGAAACCGGTACTCGAATCCCCGCAGTTCGGCCCAGCCGCGTACCGACTCCAGGCAGGGCGCAAGCCAGCCATACGGTAGCGGGCGTCTTTGAGATTGAATGACCCGTGTTGCCAATGGGACAAGTGCCGTCGAATGAGTGCGCTAGCGGCCCATCGTACAGTGGATCAGGATCCGATCCTGAGCAGCACCTTGCCAGACCGCCCGGGCTCCACGGAAGTGGCGAGGGCTTCGCGCACACGGTCCAGCGGGTATTCGGCACCCACCGGGACATCGAAAATGCCCTTCACGGCCAGCTTGCCGAGTTTGCGAATCACGCCGAGCAGCTTGAGCGGCGATTGCCGGGCGAGCCAGTTCGGCACGAGAAAGCCGGACAGGCGCGCACCCGGCATCATCAGGTCCCTGGACGGCAGGCTGATCGGGCGGTTGGCCAGCGTGCCGAACAGGACCATGTGCCCACCGAGCGTCAGGCAGCGCAGCATCTGTCCGGCGAGTTCGCCACCGACGCAGTCCATTGCGTACTCGACACCGCGCCCGCCGGTTGCATGCTTCACTGCGTCGCGCAGGTCTTCGGAGTCGCTTGCGACGACGACGTCGGCGCCCAGTGCTTCGAGCGCCGGGCGATGCACCGCGCTGCGCACGACGTTAATCGTTTTGAAGCCATGGAACTTGCTCATGCGGATGACCATTTGTGCCAGCGCGGAGCCTGCGGCGTCCTGAAGTAACCAGGCGCCCTGTCGAACCTTGAGGACCTCGTGAACCATCGCAAACGCTGACAGCGGATTGACGATGTACATGGCGGCCTGCTCATCGCTGAGGCGATCGGGAACCGGCATTGCCTTCCTGGCGTCGACGACCGTGTAATCCTGCCAGGCTCCCATCGGCGGGCCCGCCGCAACGGCTACTCGCCGGCCGGACAGGCGCCGGGCCAGCAGCCCGGAACCACAGGCATCGACGACACCGACACCCTCGCCACCGAGCGAATACGGCGGGTCGAGGTAGCGCTGCTTCCGGTCCGGGTCGTAATACAACTCGGACTCACCACGGTTCCAGATCACGCGCTCGAGCGCAGCGCGGTAGTCTCCACGGATGAAATTGATGTCCGACGGATTGACAGGACTCAGGCGCATTCGCACCCGCACCTGGCCCTCGCCCGGCTCCGGTATCGCTGCGTCGGCCACCCGCACGTGTTCGAATCCATCGGACAGTCGGTCGATCTGGACAGATCTCATGATTCCCCCGGCTGCGCTTGCTCGCCGGATCCGCAAGCGCAGCGATGCGGATACCGGATGCCGCGGTGTCTAGAGAACGCGCAGCACTTCGCGTGCGGCGAAGACCATCAGCACGGCCGTGCTGGTCGCAAACACCGCGAAACGCAGCGCGACCTTGTTGAAGGTGCTCTGGATCAGCGAATGCAGAACCCTGAGTGACACGTAGGTCCAGGCGAGTGTCAGTGCCGTGCCGTCGGCGCCACCAGTCAATGCGGCGAAGAACATCAGCGCGTAGAAAATCGTCGGCGCCTCATGCAGATGATTGTAGTTGTCAGCAACGCGTTGGGTTGCCGAAGGCAGGAGCTTCGCAAGCGAGCCGGGGTGCATGGCATCTTGTGCGTCTACCCCCGCTTTCTGCATGGCCGGGATGCGAGTCGCATACATCCAGATCCACATCACCAGTGTCCAGACCACAAGCGCGAGTACCGGCGTCAGAAAGGTCGTGTTGAGTTCCATGGTTTCCCCTGAGTATTTATTGGTCCGCGAAGAATACCCGCAAAGTCGATCCGCTTCGACGCGGACACCGTCTCAATAATGCGGCGGCAGCTCGTTGATCCCCTCCGGGTTCGGCACGCGCGCATCCAGTATGGCGATCTGCTGACCGAGCCGCCGATTAGCGGCCAGGACGTCGTCGATCTGCTTCTGTTGACGATAGACGACGTCGCTCAACTCCTGGGCGGCTTGCTCCAGGTGTGCAATCTTGGTCTCAATCGCTTCGAGTCGTGAATCGTCTGTCATTGGCATACCTCCTTATTCGGGGACAGTTTACTCAATTCGGAAACAAGTAAACTGTCCCCGAACTATGGGAGAAAGCCATGGCACATGTACCCCCACTACGAGTCGAAGATCTCAGTGATCTGGCGCCGATCCTCGAAGCCGTCAAGGCCCGGATGGGTTTTGTTCCTAACAGCGTGCTCACCATGGCCCACATGCCGCAGCTTCCGCTCGCGTTCGCGCTGCTGGGCACTTCGGCGTTTGGTGCGGATATAAGGCCACTGCTGGTGCTGGCGAGTCAGAAGGGCACCGGAGGCTGGAGATCCGGCCGAGAACCTCTCGGCGGAGCTGGTTCAATTGATTGCATTGGCTGTCAGCCTGAGCGCTGGTTGCCGGTATTGCCAGGCGCACACTTCACACAGTGATCACCGTGTCGGTGGCGACGAACGCAAGCTGGCGAACATCCTGCGGTACCGGGAAAGCGCGGCCTTTGATGATGCGGAGCGCGCGGCGCTGGACCTCGCCTTTGCGGCGGGGCGCGTGCCGAACGAAAGCGAGGCGTCGCACTTCGCGCGTCTGCGCGAGCATTACAACGATCGCCAGATCGTACAGATCGTCGCGGTAATATCGTTGTTTGGCTTCCTTAACCGCTGGAACGACACGATGGCGACAGCACTGGAATCAATGCCGAGCGAGTTCGCCTCGTCGCACCTCAATTACCTCGGCTGGCAGGCCGGCAAGCACACCTAGATCAGGGACAGTTTACTTATCTCCAGCGCGTCGGCCAGCATGGAAAACCGCGGGGTTCGAGATAAGTAAACTGTCCCAGAATTATTCGGTACTGGAGAACTTCTGCCAGGCAGCAAACTGCTGTCCGATAACCTTGTCGACCACGGGCATGAAGCCCTCGAGCGCGTGACTGGAATCACCGCTGATCCGGTAGGTCACGATGGCATGTGAGCCGCTCTCGGTCGGAGCCAGCTTAATGGTCAGAACACCGGTTACGGCCATTTCCTGCAGCGGCCCGAGCGAGCCACGCATGCGCAGCATCCGGACAGGCTGCGCCATGATCACCCGGGCATGCTCGGCGCTGCCGCCGTCCCAGCGTTCACAAAAGCAGCCTCCGGCGGTTGCGTTAAGGCTCAGGTGCGCTGAGCTGCCCGACCAGGTGTGATCATCGGGCCACCATTTCTCAGGGTGCAACAGTGCCTGCCAGGCTTCGGCCGGCGCCGCTCCGATCTGAAACTCGTGCCGGATGCTGGCGCCATCCGGTCCGGATTGCGTCAGCTCGGCGAACGAGGGCACAGAGAACATCGTAGCGAGCAGCATCAGGCAGGCATGGTGTTTCATCGAGCGGATTCTACAAGACTCGAGATTGCGCCTGTGCCGGGGCGGGGCGAGGGCGCCGAGCCTGAGGCTGGCAGGTTCGTGGGGTTCGAGATGAGTAAACTGTCCCCGATTCTGCGATTCTGGAGGCGTGATCCGTTGCGCAGGTCAGCATGGATCAGTCTGATAAAGTCGGTGTGATGCCCAAAGTCCCGGATACTCGCCGCGAACTGGCCACGCTGCTAAGGAGCCGGATACCGCTCATCGTGATCGAGACGCGCGATGAGCCGCGCGTGCTCGCGATGCTTTCATCGCTGGCCATCGAGCTGGCGCACCCGGTGCATACGCCGGTCTTCCAGTGGACCGTGACGGACGGCCTGCGGCGTCTCGATATCGACCTCGGGGGCGCTCAGCGGCACAACTCGGAGCCGGCGGACGTCCTGAAGTCGATTCGCGCAACCGAGAAGCCCGGCATTTATGTACTGCTCGATTTCCATCCCTTTATCAGCGACCCGATTCACGTTCGCCTGCTGAAAGACATCTGCCAGGGGTATGACCGAGCGCCGCGAACGGTTGTCCTGCTGAGTCACGAGATTGCACTGCCACGTGAGCTCGATCATTTCGCGGCTCGTTTCGACCTGGCTTTCCCGACCCCGCATGAACGCGAAGTGATCGTCCGTCGTGTCGGCGCTGAATGGTCAGGCGCTAACGGATCGGCACAAGCGCGCATCGATTCCCGGGCGCTGGAGATGCTGGTCGAAAACCTGTCGGGCCTGTCGACCGCCGACACCGAGCGCCTGGCAAGAAAAGCAATTTTCAATGACGGGGCGCTGGCCGAAAGCGACCTGCCGGGAATCATGGACGCGAAGTATCAGCTGCTCAACCGAAGCGGTGTACTCAGCTACGAGCACGATACGGCGCGATTCGCGGATCTCGGTGGTATGCGGCGCCTCAAGGACTGGCTGACGCAGCGAAAAGCGGCGTTCGATGGATCGCTGCCGGATGTCGAACGGCCTAAGGGCCTGCTGCTGCTCGGTGTACAAGGTTGCGGCAAGAGCCTGGCCGCACGCGCCGCGGCGGGCATCTACGGCGTGCCGCTGCTGCGCATGGATTTCGGCGCCCTTTACAACAAGTACCACGGTGAGTCCGAGCGCAACCTGCGAGAGGCGTTGCGCACGGCCGACGTCATGTCTCCTTGCGTGCTCTGGATCGATGAAATTGAGAAAGGGCTGGCCACCGGTGACGGTGATAGCGGCACGTCAAAGCGTGTGCTCGGTACTTTCCTCACATGGATGGCCGAAAAGAAGAACGCGGTCTTTGTGGTCGCGACAGCGAACGATATCAGTGCGCTGCCGCCGGAGCTGGTCCGCAAGGGGCGCTTCGATGAGATCTTCTTCGTGGACCTGCCCGAGGAGCGGGTGCGGGCGGAGGTGCTTGCGATCCACCTCTCCCGGCGTGGATTGAAACTCCCTGACAGTGAACTCAGGGCCCTGGCACACGCAAGCGAAGGCTTCTCTGGCGCCGAACTCGAGCAGGCCGTCGTCTCTGCAATCTACGTCGCCCATGCCGAAGGCGAATCGGTGTCCGGCCGGCAATTGCTCAGCGAGATTCGTGCAACCCGGCCGTTGTCGGTGGTCATGGCGGAGCGAATCGATGCGCTGCGGCAGTGGGCGTCGGAAAGAACGGTGCCTGCGGACTGAGCGGAGCGGGAATCACCTGGGCACACGTCGATTCCGCGTTCGGGTCGGCTATGATCGACACCATGATGTGGAGTTTCCTCATCGCCGCTGCCGCTGCAATTCTGATCTGGGGCATCATTGCCTTCAACCGGCTGATCCGCGATCGTGAGCGCGTCGCCCAGGCCTGGAGCGATGTTGGCGTGCAGCTGGTGCGCCGCCACGACCTGATCCCGAAGCTGGTGCAGGCCGTCAGCCGCTACGCGAGCTACGAGGGTGCGCTGATGGAGCAGGTCACCGCGCTGCGTGCGATTGACATGCCCTCATCAAGCCCGGCGCAGACTGCCGGACTGGAAGGCTCATTGACCGCGAACCTGCGAAGCCTGCTCGCCCTCGCCGAGGCGTATCCCGATCTCAAGGCCAGCGCAGGGTTTCTTGACCTGCAGAGGAACCTGACCGAAACCGAGACGCAGATTCAACACGCGCGCCGTTATTACAATGGCACCGTCAATAACCTGAACACGCGGATCCAGACGTTCCCCGACCTGCTCGTCGCGCGGATTTTTAACTTCCTGCCGGCGGAATACTTCGAGCCGGACCCGTCGGTTTCCGAATGATTTACCGCCTGCTGCTTTTCCTTGCGATAGGGCTGGCGGCACCGTTCGGCAGTGCCGAGGAACGTATCCTCTCTTACGACAGCGACATCCGGGTACGCCCTGACAGCACCGTGGAGGTCATTGAGACGCTGCGGGTGCGTGCGGAGGGCACGGCGATTCGCCGTGGCATCTTCCGGGACTTTCCGACGTTGTATGTAGACCGGCGAGGTCAGCGGGTGGTGACGGGTTTCGATCTCGTCGGGGTCGAGCGCGATGGACGCGCCGAACCGCACCACGAGGAAATCCGGGCCAACGGTGTGCGGGTCTATATCGGAGACCCGGACATTTTCCTTTCACCGGGCGAATACACGTACCGGGTCAGGTACGTCACCGACCGTCAGCTGGGCTTCTATCCGGAGCACGACGAGCTGTACTGGAATGTGACGGGAAACGGCTGGGATTTCCCGATCGACGCGGTCAGCGCTCGCGTGCGATTGCCTGAGTCGGTGTCGCCGTCAGAAGTGCATCTCGAGGCCTATACAGGGCAGCAGGGAGAAAAAGGCAGGGGCTGGTCAGCAAACCTTGAGGACGGCGAGCCCATTTTCCGCACGACCCGTGTGCTCGATGCGCGCGAGGGGCTGACGATTGTGGTTACCTGGCCCAAGGGCCGTGTGGTCCAACCTGGTGCAATTGCGCAGGCACGTTACCGCGGCCGGGATGCCTGGCCGGCTGCCCTGGCAATCGGCGGGCTGCTGGCCTTGCTCGCGTACTTCCTTCGCGCCTGGCAGAAGGCGGGCCGGGATCCGCCGGGGCGCGTTCCGGTCCCCGTTTACGAGGCGCCGCAAGGCCAGTCGCCCGCCTCGATGCGCTACCTGCTGCAGATGAGCTACGACGATCGCTGTTTCGCTGCCGCCGTACTCAGCCTTGCGGTAAAGGGATACCTGAAGATTGAGCAGAGCAGCGCCGGCCTGTTCGGGCGATCGAGCGAATTTGCGTTGACACGCGTCTATCCGCTACCGGCCGGCGAATTGCCTGCGGACGAGCGAATCCTTCTGGAGAAGCTTTTTGCCGGGCCATCGCGGCTCGAACTGAAAAACGAAAATCATGCGATCGTCGGCGCTGCGAAAGACGCGCACGAGGCGGCTCTCAGGAAACAATGCAGGCCTCGGTTATTCCGGATCAACGGCGGCTGGCACGCGCTTGGAATCGCGATTACCGTGCTGCTCGCGCTGCTGGCCCTCGTCTTGCCGATCACACTCGGAGGATTCAGTCCCGCCTGGTTTTTCACCTCGCCGGCCGGCTGGGTAACGCTTGCGGCGGTGCTCCTGGCCCTGTCAATGAGCGTCCTGTTCGGCAGGCTGCTCAAGGCACCAACCGTCACTGGCCGGGCCGTCATGGATCAGATCGAAGGCTTCAGGCTGTTTCTCGACGTGGCGGAGGGTGATGATCTCAGGCTCATCGATGCGCCTCCCCTGACACCGCGTCTGTTTGAGCGAAACCTCCCGGCGGCGCTGGCGCTGGAGGTCGAGCAGCGCTGGGCCGAGCGCTTCTCCGAGGTCTTCGCGACGCAGGCGCCGGAGAATGCGCCGGGCTGGTACTCGGGCAATCGATGGGACACGCGCAGCCTGGGCCGTTTCTCCTCAGGATTCGGCGCGTCGCTCGATCATGCGATTTCATCGGCCTCCGCCGCGCCGGGCTCGAGGTCCGGCAGCGGTGGTGGCGGCTCGTCGGGCGGCGGCGGCGGCGGCGGTGGAGGAGGCGGCTGGTAGGGTCCTGTCGCGGGAATCGCTCCCTGACTAATCGAACCTGCGCTCGTGGGCCTTCAGCGTGCCTTCGACATTCTTCAGTGCTCGTTCCAACCGGGCAGGTATCGGCTCACCGTGATTATTGCGGTCCAATAAGGCCGCCGTATGCGCAGTGCACAGGTTTACGCTTGTCTTCCATCGGTCGATCATCCCGCTCGCCCAGCTGCGAAAGTCCTTCGCGGCACCCTTGCGTCGCTCAAGCGCTTTATCCAGCGTTGGATGAAAGCGAACGGCATCACCGAGGCCAAACAGCTTCAAGACCAGCGGCAGGTCCAGGTACATCAGGGTGTCGTCGGAATGAATGGTATCCGAGGCTCGGTGGAAGGCCAGCACGGACGAGAAATGCACCTTTTCGTTAGCAGAAATGAAATCGACACCGCGCGGTACTGAAAAATCGAAATCATCGGCAAACAAGGCATGCAGCGCCGCGTCCTCAGTCCGTAGTCGGGCCCACGGCAGTTCGGGAAAGCGAGCGTGATGGCGCGCCGTGCCGTACAGGGTCGCTTTGGGATAACGTGCATGAGCGTTCTCGACATGCACGGTGTGAAACGGATGCAAGTTCAGAATCGCTTCGATGTCCCGGCCGCCGCGGGTCAACTGGCCGATGTATGCAGAGACCTCGTCGCTGAACGTATAGGAATCCAGTAGCACGAACCGTCCACTGCCGCGGCGCACCAGCGACGCGTGGGTTCCGACATCGACCAGTCCGCCGATCTTGTACGAGCCTCTGAAATTCCAGAAATCCGCGGCGACTTCGATGATGGGACCGGTCATGACTCGGCTTCCGTTGGCGAATCCAGAAACCATACGCTATTTCGTGCGAAGGCACTGCACATGTGCCGGGTTTGCCGGCGTCAAGTGGCTACGCGTTTGCGCGTGTCTTTCCGAGCAGGACTTCCTTCATGTCGCCACCGGCCTGGATGCTTACGACGAACAGGTAGGTGGTCAGGAACAGACCGCCACCGAACAGGGCCAGCGCTCCGAGCGCCAGCCCTGCGGTGGAGAAATGGTGACGCCAGGCAACCCACAGCGCGGAGAGCGTCAGCAGGCTCATGAAATCGAGGTTGAACTGTCCGGGCCAACCCATGGCCGCCATGTCACCAAAGAAGACGCTGAGCAGTCCCATGCCATGGTTCGATATTACGATCGTCGTATAGCCTGCGATGAGTGCCCAGAGCACGATCAGTAATGCGCGAAATGCCTGCATGAGCTGACGCCTTTCATTAGGGCGAAGCCGCCCCCTACGGCTGGCTGGCGACGAAAGTTACGATGATCTTCTTGCCGCCTTCCCACCTGAATTCCTGGCTGTTGGCACTGGCCGACTTGCGCACGACCTTGTTGTGTTTCTGGTCCTTGAAATGATCCGGCTTGTCAGTGGGACTCAGGCTGTACTTGTCGCCGTTTCTGAGGTCCAGTTCAATGTAGCCCTGGCGTTGCGAGAAATCGCAGGGACCGGATGCGCCTTTCTTCGTATCCCCGTCCTTTCGCACTTCGCACATGGCTTCTGCATTGTCGGCAAAGGCCGTGGTGATCCCAGCCAACAAGGTGGCGGCGAAAAACGGGACTGCAAGCACGGTTGTTTTCTTCATGGAACCTCCGTCGTGACGATTCAATTCGGGCCAGGGCGGGTTGCTGATCGACTCACCGATACGCAGAGGAACGGTGCACGCGTAAACCGATCGGGCTGCCTGAGTACGAAGAATATTAGCCGACGGGTGATCCATTGGGAACATGGCAGGCCAGGGTCAGGGCAGCGTACGGATTCTGGCGCCGCGAGGTTCAGTCGGCGGCATGTCGTCCCCGTGTCTCCGACGGGTATTCGCCGAAAGTCCGCTTATACGTTGCAGCGAATCGGCCGAGGTGGGTAAAGCCGCAATCAGTGGCAACCTGCGTGACCGATGAGGCGGGCGGTCTGCCGGATAGCCGCTCGCGCACCTGCCACATTCGCAGTCTGGTAACGAGTTCGAGCGGTGTCGCCCCCCAGCGCGCCAGACACGCTTTTTGCAGAGACCGGCTGCTGGCCCCGGTTTTCCTGCGAAGACGTTCCATCGAAATCGGCTCGGCAATGTGCGCGCGAATCCATGACTCGACGTCCTCCGCCAGTTGCAGGCTTGCAGGGGAGGCGGCCTGACATCCCGAGCGCTCCAGGATCCGATTGGCCATCCAGGCAGCCAGTCGCCGTTCAGACGCCAGCAGGCCCGGCCGGCGCGGCTCATTGGCCGCGGCTTCGCGCGCTGCCCGATGTGCTCTGACCAGGTTTTCCAGTTCGCCGAGCGAGCCCGGCGAGAGGTCGACCTCGGTGCTGACGAGCGCCAACGAGCGCGTGCGCCCGGCCCGGCGTGCAGTCAGTTCCGCATTCAATAACTCGGGGTCAACCTGTATGCCGAACGAGACGTTGCCTGCCCGAACGTGGGCCGTGTACTCGTGCCCCGGCGCCAGGAAGACGGCACCGCCAGGTGCGGTCCGCAACTCGCGCTTCCCCACCAGATAGAGAACGTCACTCCGCACTTGCAGGTGAACGGTAGGACTCTGCACGGCGGCGCGGATTACGTTCTCTGCACCAACGGACATATGGCCAACAAACACTTTTGCCGACTTCAACCCGCGAATTTCGTATCCAAGCGGGCCGGGACCGCGCTGAACCCGGCTATGGGATCCAAAGCGCTGGCTCAACAGCGTGACAGCCTCGTCAACATCATCTGTCTTGATGCTTATCTTGAGCAAAATGCCTGGCCGCTCCTTGATCTTTCGTCCTGGCGCAGCGTGATCGGTGGCTTGCGCGATTTCTTCAGCGATCTTACCGCCGCATCAGCCGCGCGCCTTCATAAAAACCGCCATTAGCCTGCCTGTGATGGCAATACGCCCGCATTGTCGGAATACTGGAAACAATTCGTGGAGCGGCCCAGCTTGGTATCATGGCGGTTGAGGACAGGTTCAGGGAACCGACCGAGCGCGCCGCTGAGCGGCCGTATGTACCACCCGTGTTGTTCGTTTTGCGGATAGACAATTCGATGCCGCCCGGCAAAGCTTGCGGCCGAGCGACGGGCCGGGCGGTGTTTTCAGGTGGCAGGCTCCGCGGTTGCGCCGGGCTTGAGTGCAGGCGTGTCTGCATCCGGACCTGTTCAGTTCACACACCTCTTTATTTCAAACAAGGATGAGCAAGATGATCAAGAAATGCCTGCTTGCACTGGCCACGGGCACCTGCCTGATGATTGCCATGCCGTCTGCAAACGCCGCGAAGACGGCCGGCGACATGGTCGACGATACGACGCTGGCGACGGCCGCGAAGACCGCGCTGATCGACTCGGACAAGGTGTCGGCCAACGACATCAACGTGGAGGTTTACCAGGGCCACGTTCAATTGGCGGGATTTGTTGACTCGGAAGCCGAACGAGCGGCGGCGCTCGCGGCGGCCGGCAAGATCGAAGGTGTGACCAAGGTTGAAGATGGCATGGTTGTGCTGGCGGGCAGCCGCAGCATGGGCGTGGCCCTTGACGACACCAACATCCAGGCGAAACTCAAGACCAAACTGGTTACACAGGAAGGTGTCGAGAAAGGATTCGATATCAATACCGATGTTAAGCAGGGCCATGTCCTGCTCAGTGGCTGGGTGAACGCCGAGAAATACAAGAAGCAGGCCGGTGATGTCGCCGCCGCAATTGACGGCGTCAAGAAGGTTCACAACATGATCCTCGTCAAGCCCTGATCCTGGCGCGGTCGTGCTGGCGAGCCGCAACTTCTTTTGCGGCCGTCAGCACGACATCGTCCGGCGCGTGCAGGCAGGCTGCGGGTAGCTCGAGTCGACGACCAGAACGGGCGTCTGACGCTCGAGTCAGTCGAAGGGGCGTTCGCAAAGAGACGGAATAAAATCTTTCATTGGGAACCATCCGACCGGCGGTGGCACGACAGGTCGGATGCAACGACACATGGAATGCGAACGATCTGCCCGACGGCGCTTCCTATCGCCGCCGGTCCTTGTCCCGCTGGGAACACCTAGCGCATCAATGGGTCCGTCATCGCAAGGATATCGTTGAGCGGATTGCCGTCACCGTCCAGGTCGATCAGCGAGCCCAGATTTTGCAAGACGCCGGGGTCGGTCCCTCCGCCACCCGTCTGCAGTGCGCTCGCGTCAACGCCGGGCGCTGCGCCATGCTTCGACAAGTAGCCAACGACCAGCATGGCCAGCACTGGGAGCATCCGCTTGAGTGAATCGGGATCGAGGCCGCTCCGGGTGGCCGCATTCTGCGCAACTGCCCGGCTTACATCCTTCGAGCCGAAGACTTGCCGGAGAACGTCGTTGCCCCGGTTGATGCTGGTTGGCTGAGGTGCAAGCACTTCGTCCAGAAGTCCACCTCCACCGAGACCTCCAAGTAGACCCAGCAGGCCCTGAAGGCCCGCCGGTTGAGTCTGGGTCTGCGACTTCAGGCCACCGAGTATGGCTGGAACTAACGCGGCGGCCGCCGAGCTGACCTCGGACTGGTTCAGCCCGAGGTCATTTGCCACCGATGTCAAAGCGCCCATGTCATTGAGGATGTCCAGGATCTTCATGCGCGGTTCCTTCCCGGGATTGTCAAGTTGATTGTTCCAACCCTCTGCACGAGACTGACGGAAAAAGCGTACGCACCGCCAGGCTGGCCGGGCCACTCTCAGGCAAAGAAGCGCTTAACCCGGTCGCTGAGGCTGTGCCAGCCACGTTCTGCGCCCGCCGAGAGCTCATGCCAGGCGTCCTTTGTGTCGCTCCACATGGCCTCGAACTCCTCATCGGTGGCCGCTGTCAACTCGCTTAACTTGGCTTTGCCCTTACCGAGGGCCCGCTCGGCCGCTGCGACAGTCTCGGCCATCTCTTCGGAAGCATCATCGCCGGCCTCGGCCATTTTTGCCTTGAGCTTCTCCAGGCCTGCCTCGCCTGCAGCGAGCTTTTCTTCCAGTTCTTTCTGGACTTCGTATCGGTCTGTCATGGTCCATTCCTCGATATGAGTATCAGCGTGAAAAACACACAATAACCGTTTCGCACGGAACCGCGCATCGGATGCAGTCGGCAGATCCGGAATATCCGGTCAGGCTTAGCGGCAGGCCGGACTTCCTCTGATGTCTCTTACGTCCACCGTCCGGCCGCTGGCCTCGGTGGCCTGCAGGCATTGGCCGCTCGAGCGTCGATACCAGATCGTGTATTCCGTGCTGCCACTTTCCAGCGTGTCGACCTTGTGGAACCCCCAGTCCTTAAGCTTGTCGTGCGCCTTGGACACGTTTCGTCCGTTCAACTCTGAGAACTCCGTGGTCTGCGCGGCCCCGTAACCACCGCCATGCCGGCCTGAATGGTAGCGGTAAGACGTGTCATGATTTCGTTGCTCAACGCCTGAGTAGTAACCGTCCAGGTAGGCCTGCGAGTTTTCGCGATTATCGAAGGAGTGGTTGTACAACCCGTCGAGGTGCCCCCGCTCAAATTGCTCTTCGTACGAATGGTTGCCGGAATGGCTCTTTTTCTCGTGATGATGGGACTTGTGCTCCAGTGCGACCGCGCCAATGACGGCGGCTGCACCGATGACCAGCGCCGCCGCCGCGGCACTGTCATCGCTGCTGTTGCTGGACGACACGTGTTCCTGATTGCAGTCAATTGCGGGCGACGTTGTGATCGAGTTGTAACGGCCGTCCATCGTGGCAACGGTAATACACACCTCGGTTTTGGGGTTCCACCACATGCTGTACGATCGATCGGCACCCTTCTGAGTCTGGATGTGGACGTAGCCGCGTGAGCGCAAATCGGATTCTCCGCCGCTCGCGCGCGAACCGACCAGATTCTTTACATTACCGGGTATGGCAGCCGACGCGCCGGTCGAGCAGAGCAGGGCTGTCAGCAGCCATAGGGCGAAGAACGGATTACCCCTCATTCGTCGTCTCCTTCAAAAAAGCTGTCGCGCGCGCGAGCGACGAGCCGCAACAACTGCCGCGGATAGCGAAACAGCTGCGTACCGAACCGCGCTTTGGATTCGGACGGTGCCTGTCGCCGCAGCCATTGTCAGCCGCCGAAGACGGCCGCATCGGGAATTTCGTAACGTTCCTCGCCGATGCGCACGATCGTCAGGTCGCCCTGGCGGCTGGAGCTGAACTCACCGGGATCCGCCGCACTGACATCCGCTCCGGTCGCCCGGCCCTTGTCGAAAAAGATGGTGCGTTTGCGCCCATCAGGTTTCGTCACGGTGACCATGCCAGAGCCGTCGCTCTCACGCTTGACGCCGAATGGGCAGGAGCCGGTCGGTTGCCCGCCCCCCATGGCGCAGGGAATCTGGCCGGTTGCGTTGTAACCGGTTCCCGGCACCAGTGCATCGCCTTCAGCAGAACCAGCGCTGGGCTGTGATGCGCTATCGCTCGCACCGATGATCATTTCGAGACGATAGTTGGCGACTTCGTTGCGCCGTGCGGCGCTGCGCATCATGTAGACACGGACTTTGTAGTCGCCAGTCGCCGGGAGCGTGCCCTCGTACTGGTTCTCGCTCGTCGAGCCATTGAAAAATGCCACCTCGGTTTCCCCGGGCGCCAGGATGTTGAAGTAGTTGGCTCCGTTGTCGGTCGCCATGCTGACATTCATGTACTGCCCCTGGCGAGCGCTGAGCACGTAATCGACTGATTCATAGCCCTTGATCGAGTTCTCGACGGTCGCGCTGGTCGCGCCGCGCGCAAACTGTACGCGCTCGGTGCGAATATCGCCTTCGGCGTTCGCTGTCGACAGAGGCAGGAGCGCGACCGTCATCAAGACAAGCGATGGCCAGACGTAACGGCGGTTCGAAAGGAGCGTTGGTCTCATGTTCAGGGCCCTCAGCATTGTAACTTTTCTTTGTCGCATGTCAGGGGCTCCATGACTATCCGAAAAGCGTACGGATCGCGTCGCCGGCGGCAACCGCAAACGCTACGACGCGACGCAAGCATCCACTAGTGAACGGGCGCGAGCAGCAGTACGATGAACCAGTCGTTCGGATCCGACCAGTGTCGCTGAACCTCGAGGCCGGCTTCACCCGCCATTGCCTCGGCGTCCTCGAGCGTATATTTGTGCGAGTACTCGGTCAGCAGGTAGTCGTCGCGCCTCAGTTCGAATGCCTGACCGGCCACCGAAACCGCGATATCCCGATCGGCCCGCAGGTGCATTTCAATTCGCTTCTCCTGCGAATTCCAGATCGCGCGATGTGAAAATGCGTCGAGGTCGAAATCCGCATCCATTTCGCGATTCAGGTGCCGCAATGCGTTGAGATTGAATTCAGCCGTCACGCCGGCCGGGTCGTCGTAGGCGCGCTCGAGCACACTCGCGTCTTTGACCCGGTCCATGCCGATCAATACCCGGCCCTGCTCACCGACTGTCTCACGCATCTGCTGCAGCAGGCGAATCGCTTCGACTCGCTCGAAGTTGCCGATCGTTGAGCCGGGGAAATACACGACGCGACGCTCAGCCGCGTGCAGCACGGCGGTCGGGATGCTCAGCAAATCGGTGAAGTCTTCGCAAACCGGGCGGATGTCGAGCGTCGGGTAACTCTGCAGCAGGCTCCGGGCAACGTCGATCAGGTGTTCGCGCGATACGTCGACCGGCACGTAGGCTGCCAGGTCATCCACGGTGTCGAGCAGCAGCCGTGTTTTCAGGCTCGCGCCGCTGCCAGGCTCGATCAACGCGACGCCGGGCCCAAGAATATCCGCAATCTCGCGCGCATGCGCCCGCATGATGGCCAGTTCGGTCCGCGTCAGGTAATACTCCGGCAGCTCACAGATCGCCTCGAACAGTTCAGAACCCCGCTGGTCGTAAAACCAGATTGGAGAGAGCCGGGGCGGATGCTCTCGCAGACCGGCCAGGACACCTTCTCGGCGGATCGCTTCTGTGCTTTCGTCACCGCTCGAATCGATCACAAGGACCGATGAGGTCATCGGCCTGCGTCCCGCGCCAGTCGCAAGCCCATGAATTGCCAGCGTGAATGCGGATAGAAAAAGTTCCGATAGCTGGCGCGGATATGGCTGGCTGGCGTCGCGCAGGATCCGCCGCGCAGCACCAACTGGTTGCACATGAACTTGCCGTTGTACTCGCCCACCGCACCGGCGGCCGGCTTGAACCCGGGATAAGGACCGTAGGGCGAGGCGGTCCATTCCCAGACGTCACCGAACAGCTGCTTCAGACCCGGCCCGGGCGCTGCGGCCACCGGCTGTAGCCGGTCAATTTCGAGCAGGTTGCCCGAGAGCGGAAGTTCGCCGGCCGCGAGTTCCCATTCCGCCTCGCTCGGCAGGCGTGCGCCCGCCCAGCGTGCGAAGGCATCGGCTTCGTAGAAACTGACATGACAGACTGGCGCGGACGGATCGATGGCGCACGGCCCTCCGAGCGTGAATTCGCTTTGCAGATCCTCGGACCAGTAAAGCGGTCGTTGCCAGCCCTCATGTTGCACAATGGCCCAGCCATCGGACAGCCAGTGGCGCGGGTCGTCGTATCCTCCGTCGCGAATGAACTCCACGAATTCACGATTGATGACCGGACGACTGGCCAGCTCGTACGGTTCGGTCCAGGTTCGATGGCGCGGCAGTTCGTTGTCAAAACAAAAGCCGCCCGCCGGGTCAGCACCGATTTTCTGCAATCCACCTTCAAACGCGATCCAATCGGAAGATTGCTGCGAATTTGCCCGAGCTTTCCCTTGCAGGTCCTCGCGGTAGGCGGGTTGCAGTGGATTGCAGGACAGGACGTGCTTGATGTCGGTCAGCATCAGTTCCTGGTGCTGCTGCTCGTGATTCAGGCCGAGTTCGATCAGTGCGCCGCATTTCTGCACGGCATCGGCGTCCTCGAGCAGGCGCAACATGTGCGCATCGACGTGCTGCCGGTACTCCATGACGTCCGCGACGGTCGGTCGGGTCAGCAGGCCGCGCTCGGCCCGTGCGTGTCGCGCACCTACGGCTTCGTAATAGGAATTGAACAGGTATCCGTAGTTCGGATCGTAGACCTCGTAACCGGGATACCCGGGCCCGAGCAGGAATTGTTCAAAAAACCAGCTCGTGTGCGCGAGATGCCACTTCATCGGGCTGACATCCGGCATGCTCTGCACCACCAGGTCCTCGGCCTGCAGTGGCCGGGCGATGCGCATGGAAACCCCGCGGACCGACTTGTACCGGTCCCGCAATGGCACCAGAGCGAAATCGGGCGCCTCGGTGCCCTGTTTTCGTGCGGTTCTCTGGTTGGAACGCAAGAGTCAGTCCTCCGGACCGTGCAACCCGCTAAGGCTCAAGCCTAACAGGAGATCTTGAACCTTTCATGGCAGGGTCGCGTGCTAACACATCCCGGTGGCCAGCAATCGCTGCTCCTGCTGCTCCTCGGACAGTCTCGGGCAGCGCCGCGATATATTGCAAAGCATGCTGAAAAGGTGCGGCAGATGAGGGGACAGGGCCGGTTTACCCGTGGAGAGAAAGGCCACGGCGATGTCGCGTTCCGGATCCGCCCAGACCAGGTTGTTCGTGAATCCCAGGTGACCAAATGCCTTTCCGGTACCCGGTCCGTAAAGACTGATTGCGCCGCCTCCCAGCATCATGCCTGCGGAGTACCGGATCGGCATCAACAGCCCCCGGTCCAGTTCCGGCTTGCCGACTTCGGCGATCGCGCGGCGCACGGTCAACGGACTGAATACGCGCACGCCATCCAGTTCGCCACCATTGAGCAGACACTGAAAGAACGCCGAGGCATCGTCTGCTGTTGCAACCCCGTTCCCCGCCGGAATCACGGCCTTGTAGAAACGCGGGTCGTTCGACAGCTCGGTGGCGTGTTCCAGCGTCGTGCCGATCACGTGTCGGGCGTAGTAGTTGATTGGTGCGCTGATCTTGAATCCCGTACTGTAATTGCGCGCGGTGCGCTCCAGCCATTTGCCGCGGGCGCCAAAATCCACGGACCGCAGCTTCAGCGGGCCACTGATGTTTTCGCGAAAAAACGACCTGAAACTCTGTCCCGAGACTTTTTCGACCAGGTCCGCAATGACAAACCCAGCCGTCAATGCATGGTAGGCGTGATGGTGGCCGGGCTTCTCGGGCGCGGTCTGATAGAGCAGGCGCAGCGTTGCCTTCTTGTCCAGCAGCAGGTCGACGAGCTCGTCGTCGCCGCCATCAAAGGCAACGGTCGGGATGCCCGCCTTGTGACAGAGCAGCTGGTAAATCGTGATACCCCGCTTGCCGTTCTGGCCGAACTCCGGGATGTAGTGACTGATCGGGTCCAGCAGGCTGAGCTGCTTTCTTTCCGAGAGCAGGTGTACGGGCATTGCGGCGATGGCCTTGCTCGATGAGAACAATCCGATCGGCGTGGCCGGTGTCATCGGCACGGCCGGCTCCTCTGCGTCGCCCGGTCCATTGCCACTCGCGTGTCCGATTGCACGCTTGAGGACGATACGGCCGTGACGCCGGATGGCCAGAGAGATTCCCGGGTGCATGCCGGTTGCATAGATGTGCTCCACCGACCTCCAGATCTCCTCGACGCCCTCCCGTGTCATGCCCACGAGTTGCGGATCGACTTCGTCGCGGCTCGCGATGTGAGTCACTTCTGCCAGGTCGCGCGGCACTTCGGCTGCATCCAGTATCCAGCGCCGCAGCGGGGTGGGCAGGTGTCGAGTCAGCGAGGGGATCTGCATTCGTGTTTCCCGATCTTGCGACCGATCGATCGGCCAGGCCCATCTTAGCGCTGCGCTGCAGCATTTGCATTTCGCCGCATCGGGATCGCGATCGCCCCGGCTTGGGCAATTCAGTCAGAATATATCTTTGCGCAGGTTGCATGGTGGCAGGGGAGAAGAGCCGATGCCTTTCGAAATCGACCTGTTCTGGTCATTCCGCTCGCCCTATTCGTACCTTGTAACCGCCCGGCTCGTTCAGCTGCAGCGCGACTATGATCTCCAGATAAGGGTCCGGCCGGTCTACCCGATTGCCGTGCGATTGCCGGGATTCTTCCGGAAAGTCAATCCGCTGTGGCCACCGTACCTGCTGAACGACTGTGCACGGCTGGCCGAAATGCTGGGCCAGCCGTTTGCATGGCCGGACCCGGACCCGATTGTGCAGGACTTGCAGACGCTGGAGGTCGCGACGGAGCAGCCGTACATCCGCCGGCTGACGCGGCTCGGCGTTGCCGCTGCGGAGCGAGGGCAGGGACTGGCCTTCATCGACGAGGTAAGTCGTCTGTTGTTCGGTGGTACCAGGGGTTGGAACGAGGGTGGGCACCTGGCTGGGGCGGCCGCGCGAGCGGGGCTCGATCTTGTCGAGCTCCAGGCGGCCATCGACCGCGATCCGGAAATCCTCGAGGCGAAGATCGAACGTAACGAAGCGGACCAGCGATCGGCAGGGCACTGGGGCGTGCCGCTGATGGTGTTCAGGGGGGAGCCGTTCTTCGGCCAGGATCGGCTCGATGCACTGCTGTGGCGCATGAAGCAGGCCGGGCTGACGGCACGGGCCGACACGGGAGAGGCTTAGCCGACTGACTCGTGCTACCTGGGATGCAACCAGGTCGGGAGGAACGAATAGGGATCGACGTCAGCCTTGTGGTCGAAGTCGACATGGTTCTTCCTGAGCAATTCATTCATCCGGCCGTCACGGCATGCGTCGAATAACTCTGTTGCGCCACCGATGAATGCTCCGCCGATGAAGATCTGCGGTATCGTGAGCTGTGACGTATGCGCCGTGAGCGCGGAGCGGATCGACCCACCGAAATCGTCTTTCTGGAATTCGACGGAGTCGAGATCGACCGATCGATAGGGAATCTTATAGCGTGCGAACAGTTTGCGCACCGACCAGCAGAACTCACACCACTCGAGCGCGAACAGCACCACGGGCTGCTGCCTGTCAGCCAGGACCCGGGCTAGAAACTGCTCCGCTTCAGGGGTTGCGGGAATGGCCGCGAGCTGGTTTGCCGAAGGCGGCGCCGGTGGTGGCTGCACGTCAAATCGGTAGTTAGGCGTCGAGCGCGAGATCGCGATTTCCTCCTCCGTCATCTCCTCGGGAACTTCTGCGAACAATGGCGTCGATAAATAGCGCTCGCCCGTATCGGGCAGCATGCACAGCACCGTTGTGCCCTCCGGCGCCCCGCGGCAGATGGCTAGCGCGCCAGCCAGCGTCGCACCGCCGGAAATGCCTGTGCAGATTCCTTCCTTGCGGGCCAGTTCGTGCGACAGGCGCAGCGCCTCCTGTCCGTTGATCGGCAGCACCTCGTCGAAGAGTTTCTGTTCGACCGCGTCTTCGGTCAGTTTCGGGATGAAGTCAGGCGACCAGCCCTGCATTAAATGAGGCCGGAAGTAGGGATGGCTTGCACAGGGTGTGCCGTCAGCCGCACGCGCCTGGGGAACGCCGCTGCCGAGTACCGGCGCATTGTCCGGTTCGCAGACATAGACACGCGTCTCCGGGCGCTCTTTGCGCAACACGCGCGCCACGCCTTTCAGCGTACCGCCCGTGCCAAACCCCGTGACCCAGGCGTCGAGCCTCTCCCCTTCGAAGTCCCTGAGTATTTCGACCGCTGTCGTGCGTGAATGCATATCGGCATTCGCCTCGTTTTCGAATTGCCGGGTCAGGAACCAGCCGTGCGTGTCGGCCAGCTCTTTTGCCTTGGCCAGCATGCCGCTGCCTTTCAGTGATGCCGGTGTCAGCACGACTTTTGCGCCCAGGAAGCGCATCAGCTTGCGTCGCTCGACGCTGAAGTTCTCGGCCATGGTGACGACCAGCGGGTAGCCTTTCGCGGCACACACCATGGCCAGGCCGATGCCCGTGTTGCCACTGGTGGCTTCGATCACGGTCTGCCCGGGCTTCAGTTCGCCGGAGCGTTCGCCGGCCTCGATGACGCCGAGTGCCAGGCGGTCCTTGACCGAGGCCATGGGATTGAAGGATTCGATCTTGACGTAAAGATTTACGCCCTTCGGTGCAAGGCTGTTGATGCGAACCGCCGGAGTGTTCCCGATCGATTCGAGAATGCTGGCGAATTTCATGGTCGGCCCCCCTCGATGATGTATCGCTTCTGCCGTGCCTGGCGTTCGGCAGCTCACGCGCACTGTGGACTGATTGCACGTTTATGTAAAACCCATGCTTTTGCAGCGCAAAATCCTCGCGAGCTGTATCCCGGTAGAGGCGCTCATGCGTCCGTCCGTCGCCAAACCGTGAAGGGCACACGCAGGATGTCGGCCGGTCTCGCTACCGTTGGCTGATCCGGCTGGGCCCGCGTGTTCATCCCTGCCGGTGGTCCTTCGCGAGGTGGATACCGTGCGAGCAACGCTGATCTTGATTGCCGTGACCGCTGCAGCGCTGACGGGCTGCGCATCGATGAGCCAGAACGAATGTACAACGGCGGACTGGCGTACGATCGGCTACGAAGACGGAGCTGCGGGCTACGGCGCAGAACGCATGGCCCAGCATCGAAAGGCCTGCGCGGACCACGGCGTCCGCCTTGACCTCGACGCCTACCAGGCCGGCAGGACGCTAGGCCTGAGTGAGTATTGCCAGCCCCAGAACGCGTACCGTGTCGGATCCTACGGGAGCGGTTACCAGGGGGTCTGTCCGGCCGCACTCGAGCCAGCCTTTGTTGCGGCGTACGAGGCCGGTCGCACCTTGTATACGCGCGAGCTGCGTGTGAACAATGCACGCAAACAGATCGTCTCAAAGGAACGTGAGCTGGAGAGTCTCGAGGACGAGATGGCACAGAAAGCCCTGCTGGTCATCGGCAGTGACACCACCGTCGAGCAACGCGCTCAGGCGTTGCTCGACACGCGGCAACTGGCCGAGCGCAGAAGCCGGGTGTCCGGCGAGCTGGAGCAACTGCGGAAAGACAGGATTCGTTATGAACGCGAACTCGAAGACTATCGCGGTACGCTGGCCTACGTTCCCTGAGCGTCAGTGCCATCGGCCACCGCTACGCGGATCGTCTGTTCTGCTACCTGAATCGATAGGTCGCGTATATCTGGGGGCCGCTTATATTGATAATCCAGGCGGCCTTTCCAGTCCGGGCCGTTGACATCGACATCCATTGCAAACCAGTTGTAGGCGATGCCCAGCCCAAGTCCGGCATAGGGCACGTACTCGGTGGCGGCGCGCAGGTTTGTCAGGGCGCCGGAGTAGTCGGACACTTTGTCACTCAGGCTCAACGCGAAATACTGGCCGTTGGCGATCAGCAGCCAGCGCGGCGTAACCCAGTAGTCAACGGCGAGACCAAACAACGGCAACGGCGCCGAGGCTTTTGCCTTTCTGCTTTCGTCAAATGTGAGCTCGCCTTCTACACCCTCGGCAAAGGCCTTGCCGCTGATCGTGAATTCCGGAGTGGTCCAGTGCAGACCAATCGAGCCGGAGAATTCAATCTTGTCGCTCTGAATAAAAGAGTAGCTGTAGCTGATCGGGATGACCTGAAGATTGAAGCCCGTCTTTACCTTCGCGCCGACGGGTACGATGTCGCCGCCGATATCCAGCTCGCGCTCCGCCTTGGCGGTAGTCTCTCTGTCGAAACCTGTAATAGGCGACGGACAGGCGATGCTTCGGCTTGAACCGCCAGCTGAAGGCGCCGTAAAAAGAACTCGCCGTGTCTTTCAGACCCAGATCGTCTTCGAGGTCGATTTTATCGCCGATGTCGAAGTTCTTGTTGTCGACGCGCAACTGTGTGCTGAAGCTCTGCCGGAAACCATCCAGCCTGGATCCAGAAGCGGTCCGAACCCGGACCGAAATCAGCCGCCGCGCCAGAATCTGGCAGCAGCAGGGCCGCGATCGCCAGTATCAGGCTCGATCCGGTAAGAACAGAAAACGCTCTGGTGTTCATCTGACAACTCCTTCTTCGCGTGAGTCTAGGTCCGCCTGAACAAATTATCCATAGGGGTTCGTTCGCAGAAATCTTGAGCGCCTCAGCCGGTGTACCTCGGCGCGGCCGTTGGCGTTTTCAGCTGCGCAGGGTGAGCCAGCTCACGCCGGCCACGACGGCGGCCACGAGCAGGTTGAGCACGAATCCCTCGCGCGCCATGCGCGCGATCGTGACCTGCCCGGTGGCAAAGACGATCGCATTTGGAGCCGTTGCGACCGGTAGCATGAAGGCACAGGACGCGGAAATGGCGGCCGGCACCATCAGCAGCTCGGGTGCGATTCCCGCCCCGGCCGAGGCGGCCGCCAGTATCGGCATCAGCAAGGTGGCGGTGGCCGTGTTGGATGTCATTTCGGTCATGAACGAGACCGACAGGCAAAGCATCAGCAGCAGCCCGATCAGCGGCAGCGAGGCGAGCCCCGCCAGGCTGTTGCCGATCAGTTCGGAAAAGCCGCTCTTAGTGAACGCCGCTGCGATGCAGATGCCGCCCGCGAACAGCAGCAGCATGCCCCACGGGATGGATACCGCGGTATCCCAGTCCAGCAATCGCCCGCCCTTGCCATCGGGTATCAGGAACATCACGACAACGGCAGCCAGCGCAACGGTGGAATCGGCGGCCGTGTCGATGCCCAGCCAGGCCGACCACCCGCCCATCGGGTCGCTGCGGGTGATCCAGGCGAGAATCGTCAGGCCGAACACGATCATGACCCGAAGCTCGGCGCTGCTCCAGGCGCCGGCGGTGCCTGGCTCAAGCGGCTGGGCGTGCTTCAGATTGCGTGTCAGCCACAGTGCCATGACCGGGATGCAAAGCGCGACCAGTGGAATGCCGGTCTTCATCCAGCGCAGGAAACCGTATTCCTGCCCAGTCGCCTGCTCGTAGACCCCCGCAAATATCACGTTCGGCGGCGTGCCGATCAAGGTGCCCGCACCGCCCACCGAGGCCCCGTAGGCGATGCCGAGCAGCAGCGGTACGGTCAGGCGCGGGTCGCGACTGCGAGTCAGCAGCGCCATTGCCATCGGCGTCAGCATCAGGACCGTCGCGGAATTGGAAATCCACATCGAAATCAGCGCCGCCGTGAGCATGAACGCCAGCACCAGGCGCGCGCCGCCGTTGCCGCCGACCAGGCGGATCATGCCCAGCGCGAAACGCTCATGAATGCCGGACTTCTCGATGGCTTTCGAGAGCATGAACGCGGCCATCAGCAGCAGGATGACGGTGTTGCCGAGTGCCGCGGAGGCCTCGCGGTGAGTCAGCACGCCGGCCAGCGGGAATGCCGCAAACGGCAGCAACGAGGCGGCCGGGATTGGTATGCTTTCGAATATCCACCAGATCGCGGTGTTGAGTGTAATGGCTGCGGTCCAGCAGATGGCCGCATCGAAGCCTGCCGAGCGCAGCGCGATCGCGAGGACAATGCCGGCCAGCGGGCCGAGCGCCGTCGTGGCCCAGCGGATGTTCATGGTGTCTCCGGGCGCCACCTTCCGGCATCAATGATTCGTCGTTCGCAGCTGATGCGCCTGTCGCTTTGCATTCGACGATTCCGGTAAACCACAAGGCATTCTTTGCGACTGGCTTCACCGGGTCAACCACCAGCGACGGATCGGTCAACTGGGAGCCTGTTGCGCACCGTCCGGCTCCGTCTTGCGCGTTACGCCGGCCCTGGTGTTTACTCAGCAGACGCGGGCACAGTCTGCTCGGGGTGCGCAATGTTCATCCGCCGGCCAGTGGCGAACGGTCGTGACCCGCGCACTTTCCGGGCCGCGCGAGGCCTCTGCTCGGCTGGGGCGTATCGTCGCGACACGCCCCGCGGCTTCAGTTGGCACGTGGCTGGTCGAGGGCTGGCGCCGACTGCCGGTGAAAGAACGTACCGTCGTATGCGTCGTCACCGGGCGTTGCCCTGGCCATGGTGAGGGACGCGTCCGTCGCAGGAGACAAGAATCACGATGACCGAAACCGCAAAACTCATCGCAACGCTCGCCGATGTGGAGCAGCAGGAATCGACGCCGCTCGAGTCACAGTACGAGGCACGCAGCACCTACCAGATGCTCGGTGAGGCTGCGGCTGAATTCGCCGGACGTGACGCACTGGTTTTCCTGCCGACCGGCACCGCAAAAGAAAAGCCGTTCGTCTATTCACACGCTGATCTGTTCCGGCGCGTAACCCAGACGGCCAACCTGCTGTACCGACTCGGTGTGGGTCCGGGCGACGTGGCTGCGGTTGTGCTGCCCAACCTGCCGCAGACGCATTTCGCGCTGTGGGGCGGGGAGGCGGCGGGAATCGTTTGCCCTGTCAACCCGATGCTGGAGGCCGCGCACATCATCGAGGTGCTGCGAGCGGCCCGGGCGAAAGTGCTGATCACCGTGGCGCCGGGACCGGGCGGTGAAGTCTGGGAGAAGATGGCAGCGGTGATCGAGCAGGTGCCGACGCTCGAGACCGTGCTGCAGGTCAGCCTGGCGCAGTACCTGGATCCCTCGTATCGGGCGCCCGAACCGGCGCCGCAGACACTGGCCGGTCGTCAGGTGCTGGATTTCGATGCCGAAGTCGACCGTGAGCCCGGTGATCACCTCGTCAGCGGACGTGACATAAGACCAACCGACATTGCCAGCTATTTCCATACCGGCGGGACGACCGGGACGCCCAAGATTGCCCGGCACACGCACGCCAATGAAGTGTTCCTTTCCTGGCAGCTCGGCAAGTTCCTCGATCTCGGGCCCGGTCAGGTGTTTCTCTGCGGGCTGCCGCTGTTCCATGTCAACGCGGCGTTCGTCACGGGACTGGGCACGTTCGCGGTCGGCGCCACGGTATTGCTCGCTGGCATCCAGGGCTACCGCACACCCGGGCTGATCGCCGGCTTCTGGAAGCTCATCGAGCGCTATCGCGTCAATTTCTTCAGCGGCGTCCCAACGATTTATTCGGCGTTGCTTGAAGTCCCGATTGGCGACGCCGACGTCAGTTCGCTGCGTTTTGCGGCCTGCGGCGCGGCGCCAATGCCACCCGAGGTGATCCGGCGGTTCGAAGCGCTGACGGGACTTCGGATACTCGAAGGCTACGGGCTGACCGAAGTGACCTGCGCGACCTGCCTCAATCCGCCCGCCGGCGACCGACGCGCCGGTTCGATCGGTTTGCGGTTGCCCTACCAGAAAGTCAGGGCCGCAGTGATCGATGAAAACGGGGCGCTGGTTCGCGAATGCGGGCAGGACGAAATCGGCAACCTGCTGGTGGCCGGCCCGGCCGTGTTCCCGGGCTATCTGCGAGAGGAGGATAACCGCAAGGCCTGGCCCGAGCCCGGCTGGTTCAACACGGGCGACCTGTGTCGTATCGATGCAGATGGCTACGTCTGGCTGACAGGGCGGGCCAAGGACCTGATCATTCGCGGCGGTCACAACATCGACCCGCAGATCATCGAGGACACGCTGGTGACACACCCGGACGTGGCCCTGGCTGCGGCGGTCGGTCAACCCGACGCCTATGCAGGCGAGCTGCCGATGGCTTACGTTGAACCGCGACCCGGCACGATGCCGGACCCGAAGGAGTTGATTGCGTACTGTCGCGAGCATCTTGCCGAGCGTGCCGCTGTGCCCGTCCGGATCGTCGTGATCAACGCGTTGCCCTTGACGGCCGTGGGCAAGACCTTCAAGCCTGCGCTGCGAATGCAGGCGATCGAACACGTGCTGACGGAAGCGTTGAGGGATCAATCCATTGCTGCGAAGGTGACGGCTCGAACGGACAAACGCTACGGCACGGCAGCAAACGTCAGACTTGCGGAGCCGGGGCGGCGTGATGCTGCGTTGGAAGTTCTCGGCCAATTCGCCGTGGCCTGCGAAGTCGAATAGGCACCGCCTCTTGCCAGTGTGATCGCCGCTGGCGCCAGCGCCCGCCGGTTCAGGCGCCGGCTTGCGTGAGCCCGGCCGGTTCGGCCGGCTTGCGGCGGCCGATCAGGCGCTGGAAGTCTTCAAGAATCAGGTAGTTGATCGGCACCAGAAGCAGCGTGATCACGGTTGCGAACAGGATGCCGAAACCCAGTGACACCGCCATGGGAATCAGGAACTGTGCCTGCGTGGATTTCTCCAGCAGCAATGGGGTCAGACCGGCAAACGTTGTCAGCGAGGTCAGCAGCACCGGCCGCAGGCGTGCAATGCCGGCGCGCCTGACGGCTTCCTTGATCGTTGGCGCTTCCTTGCGATGCTTGTTGACGAAGTCAACGAGCACGAGGCTGTCGTTCACCACCACGCCCGACAAGGCGAGCATGCCCATGATGCTCATGATGCTGAGCGACATACCCATGATGAGGTGGCCGAGCATTGCCCCGGCGATGCCGAATGGAATGACGCTCATCACAATCAGTGGTTGCAGGTATGAGCGGAACGGGATGGCAAGCAGCGCGTAAATGGCAAACAGCACAAAGAGTATGCCGATCTTGAGGCTGCCGAATGATTCACGCTGCTCGCGTGCCTCGCCTTCCATCGTAAAGGCCACGCCAGGGTACGTAACAACCTGCTGGTCGAGGAACGCCGTGATATCGCGCTTGATTGCTTCGACGTCCGTGGTTTCCTTGTTCACGTCAGCCGTAACGTTGATGGTCCGGTTGCGATCGACCCGGCGAATTTCCGCAAAACCGCGCCCGTATTCGGCGATGGCGACTTCGGAGAAAGGAACCTGCTCACCGGTTGGCGTGCGAATGCGCATCTTGTTGAGATTTTCCAGCGAATTTCGCTCGCTCTCGGGATAACGGACGAAGACCCGCACCTCGTCCCGCCCGCGCTGAATGCGCTGCACCTCAAAGCCATAGAACGCATGGCGCACCTGTCGAGCAAGGTCATCGAGCGTAATGCCAAGCAGCTCCGCCTGCGGTTGTATCCGCAGCTTTATCTCCTCTTTGCCCGCTTCAAAGCTGTCCGTGATATCGAAGACACCTGGATAGGTGGCGAGCCGCTCTCGCACCTGTTGCGACAAAGTGCGCAGCTCATCGAAATGGGGGCCGCTGAGCTGCACATCGATCGGGTCCCCGCCTCGGCCAATCTCGGCCCGGTAGCTGATGTCCTTCACGCCGGGAAGGACGCCGATGTTTCTTCGCCACTCACTGACGAGTTCGGAACTCGTAATGTCGATCGATCGTTCCTCGGGTGCGACGATTTCGAAGACCACTCGACCGGCATCGGAACGAATGGCCTGCCCGCCGCCTGGTGAGCCGGCGCTGGCGAGGACGTGCCGGATGACGCTCTCCCCGGTTTCCGGGTCAGTGTATTTCGCGCGCAGGACCTCGGCCTCGGTGTTGATCCGTGCAACGACCTCAGCGGTGGCTTCGAACGGCGTGCCCGGTGGCATCGTAATTTCCGCCTGCGCCATTTCCGATTGCACGCGCGGGAAGAAGATGAACCGCAGATGTCCGCCGATCGCAATGCTGTATAGAAGAATTGCGATTGCGACAAACACGGCGAGGGTCAGGTAGGGCGCGCGCAACGCCGTGCGCAGCAGCGGCCGATAGATCGCCTGCGTGCCTCGCTCGAGCCCCTCCGAGACGCGGCGCTGGAGTTTCGTGAAAGCGCTGTCCTTTTCGCTGGCGCGAACGCGAACGTGCTTCAAGTGCGCCGGGAGGATGAATTTGGACTCGACCAGTGAGAAAAGGAGCACCGGGATGACGATCAAGGAAATTTGCGCAAAGATCTGGCCGCGGACGCCTTCCACCATCAACAGTGGTGTGAATGCGACGACGGTCGTGAGCACGCCAAAGGTGACCGGTACGGCGATCTCCTGCGTGCCGATGGTGACCGCCTGCAGAGGGTCCTGCCCCGTCTCGAGGTGCTTGTAGATATTTTCTCCCGTGACGATCGCATCATCGACGACGATGCCCAGCACGAGGATGAAGGCGAACAGGCTGATCAGATTGATCGTGACGCCGAGTTCCGGCATCAGGGAGATTCCGCCCATCACGGCCACTGGCAATCCCACGAGGACCCACAGCGCAACCGATGGGCGCAGAAACAGCGTGAGCAGCAGCAGGATCAGCAGCCCGCCCTGGAAAGCGCTCTTTACGAGTGTGCTGAGCCTTGCCTCGACGACCCGCGAACGGTCCCGCCAGTAGTCGAGTGTGACGCCGGGAGGCAGCCAGGCGGGTGGACTTGCAAGGTACTCCTTTACGGTGCCCGCGACTTCGAGGGCGCTCTGGTCGCCCACGCGATAGACGTCGACAAAGGCTGCGGGCTGACCGTTGAATCGAAACAGGACGTCATCCTGCTTGAACTCGTCACGTACGACGCCAATGTCACTGATCGTCAGGCGGGCGCCGTCGTCGCTGCGCACCACGATATCTTCGAACTCGCGGCCGGCCCTTGCGAGTCCCTCGGTTCGAATCAGGACTTCGCCGCCGCTGGTCTTGACCGTGCCGGCGGCGAGGTCCAGCGAGGTACGTCGTACGGCCGATGCGACGTCAGCGAGTGTCAGCCCGTACTGTCGCAGGGTCTGCTCGGACACTTCGATCGACACCTCATAGGGACGGACTCCGTCGAGTTCGACCTGGGTGATTTCGGGCAGGTCGACGATCTCGTCACGAACGCGTTCCGCGATCCTGCGCAATTCAGCTTCCGTCATGTCGCCGGATACGGCGACAGTGATCACGTCACGTCGAATTTCCGGCACATAGACGACCGGTTTTTCCGCGTCCACCGGGAACGTACTGATCGAGTCGACGCGCGCTTTGATGTCGTTCATGAGGTCGCGCGGGTCGTAGCCGGACTCCACCTCTATCGTGACTGAGCCGAGATTTTCGGCGGCTGTCGATCGCAGGGTCTTGATGCCCGGAAGGTCCTGTATTTCTTCCTCGATCTTGACCGTGATGCCTTCCTCGACCTCGATCGGCGTGGCTCCGGGGAATGGCACCCGAACACTGACCATCTCGAGTTCGAACGCTGGAAAGACCTCCAGCGGGATCCGCGAGGACAGCGCCCAGAGACCCAGGCCCACGATGGTCAGCATCAGCAGGTTCGCGGCGACATCATTCTTCGCGAACCACGCGATCATGCCTTTCATTGTGAATCCGCGCCCTGGCGCCCTGCTTCAGTGGTCGCGTTCGCCCGTTCTGCGTCCGCCGGGGGCTTTGGAGCGACGCCATCGACTATGGCATCGACCCGCGCGCCACCGGCCGCGGCCGCCAGTGGGGTGACGCTCACGATTTCCCCTGCCTGCAGACCCCCGACGATCACCGTCTTGTCATCATCCGTCCAGGCGACTTCGACGGTGCGGCGCTGCAGGCGGCTGTCCGCATCGACGATGAGCACCTCGTTGCCTTCCCGCATCGCTGAGCGCGGCAGCACGAAGGCATTCTCGATGCGACTGCCGGCTATTTCAGCGCTGACAAACTGTCCGATCCGCAGCGGTGGGCGACCGTCCGACTTGCGCCCGTAGGGGTCGTTGACCTGCGCGACGACGGACAACTGACGACTGCGCGCGTCGATGGCGCCTTCGGCCCTGACGAGGGTACCGTCCCAGCGCCAGGTCCGGCGGCCGATGTCAGCCAGTATCGCGACCGATGGCCACGGCCCCTCGACGCCGTCGCCTGACTCGTCTCCGCGGAACCGGTCCGGCAGGTCGACAAACTCCAGCTGGGACTGTGAGAGCGGCAGGCGGATTTCCACGTAGTCGGTGGCATAAATGCGCGCGATCACGGTGCCCGGCGTGACGTACTGACCGACGTCGACATTCTTCTCGAGCATCTGTCCGGGGTAGGGCGCGCGGATTTTGGTCCGGGCCAGGTCGGTTCGGGCGCGCTCGAGTTGTGCCCTGGCCGAAGCCAGTGCCGCGCGCGCCGCGGCGATCTGGGGCTGGCGCAGGCCGAGCTTTGGCGCTTCCTTGCCAAGCAGTTTCCAGTCGTTCTTAACCACTTCTGCCTGCGCAAGTTCCTGCTGCAGGGCCGATTCGGCCTGCGCGACCTGGGCTTCCGAACTCGCCATCGCGAGCTCGTAGTCCCGGGCGTCCAGCGTGACCAGCACCTGGCCTGTTTCGAAAAAGCCCCCTTCCCGGAACGAGGGAGAAATGCTTTTTATCTGCCCGGACACCTGTGGAATCAATGTGCTCGATGTTCTGGGCTGCACCGTGCCTTCAGAGCGAACCACGACCTGGTATTCAACCGGGTTGACCCGGGTTGCCTCGACGGCCGGTGGCCTTTCGGGCGGCGTCATCGTCTCGGCCACGGGCTTGTTGGCAATGATCAGGCGGCCGGCCAGCAGCGCCACGCCCAGCACCGCCAGCGGCGCAATCCATTTGAGTATCTTTTTCTTCACGGTCATTGATCTGGGGCGTAAGGGGTGCGGCTACCGGTGCCTTTTCGATTGTGGCTGCCATGCGGTTTCAAGCTCGAGCCGAACGCCAGGCCGCGCACCACCGGGTGATCCAACGATCCGGCCCACATTGGCTCAAAACGCCGAACAGGCCGGACCATCGATGGTGATGAGCCAGCCGACGGCCCGATCGAGGCAAGCCGCCATTCTATCGCGCGACGCGCCGGGGACGCATGTTGGGGAGGGTCATTGCGCAACGCCGCCGCGCGGGGCGGCCGTTATGACGCGGTGCAGCAACCGGGCATGGCCTGCGACCTTCGCAGAATTGCGGGCCAGCGCGCATCGGAGGATGCTGCGCCAAAGGCCGACACCATGATCGGCGGCAAGAGCAGAACAGGAGGGGGCGCAGTGAGCGGCGAATATCAGAAAGCCTTTGACGAAGCCAGCAGTGATCCCGAAGGGTTCTGGGGTGCGGTGGCTGAGGCGATCCACTGGGATAAGCCTTTCGATCGCGTACTGGACGATTCCAACGCACCGTTTTACCGATGGTTCACCGGCGGCGAACTGAACATCTGTTACAACGCGGTCGACTTTCACGCTGACAACGGGCGCGGTGACCAGGCCGCACTGATTTACGAAAGCCCGGTTACCGGCAGCGAGCGGACCTACACGTTCAGTGAGCTACGCGATGAGATCGCGCGTTTCGCCGGTGTGCTCAGGGGCCTGGGCGTGGGTAAGGGGGACCGGGTTGTCATCTACATGCCAATGGTTCCCGAAACGCTGATTGCCATGCTGGCCTGCGCGCGTATCGGTGCGGTCCATTCAGTGGTGTTCGGCGGTTTCGCCAGCCGCGAGCTGGCTGTGCGGATCGATGACGCGGATCCGAAGGTTGTTGTATCGGCATCCTGCGGAATCGAGGTCAAGCGAGTCGTGCCTTACAAGCCGCTGCTCGATGAGGCGATCACCATTGCACGTAACAAGCCGACGCACTGCGTGATTTTGCAGCGCGAAGCGCAGGCTTGCGAACTGCTGCCCGGTCGTGACCTCGACTGGAGCGAAGCGATGGCTTCGGCCGCGCCGGTCGACTGCGTGCCAGTCGAGGCCACGCACCCGCTTTATATTCTTTACACCTCCGGGACCACCGGCATGCCCAAGGGCGTCGTCCGCGATCATGGCGGCTACGCGGTTGCGCTGAAGTGGAGCATGGGCGCCGTTTACGGGACCCGGCCTGGCGAGGTCTTCTGGGCCGCGTCGGATTTCGGCTGGGTAGTGGGTCACTCTTACATCGTCTACGCGCCCCTGCTGCAGGGTTGCGCAACCGTGGTTCACGAAGGCAAACCGGTCGGCACTCCAGACCCCGGCGAATTCTGGCGCGTGATAAGCAAGCACAAGGTCAGTGTGCTGTTCACGGCGCCAACGGCGTTCCGGGCGATCAAGAAGGAGGATCCGAACGGAGAGTACTTCCGTCGTCACGACGTCTCCTGCCTGCGCTACCTTTTCCTCGCGGGTGAGCGGCTCGACCCCGATACCTACCACTGGGCACGCGAGCTGCTTGGCATACCGGTCATCGACCACTGGTGGCAGACTGAAACCGGCTGGCCGGTCGCCGCCAATTGCATGGGCCTGGAGGCGCTGCCATTCAAAGCGGGGTCGCCGACCCGCGCCGTGCCGGGCTACCGCGTCGAAATCCTTGACGATTCCGGTGCGCCGGCAAAGCCGGGCCAGGACGGTGCCGTGGTGATTCGCCTGCCGCTGCCACCGGGAACGCTGCAGACGCTGTGGCGCAACGATGCGCGATATCGCGAGACGTACCTGTCACGTTTTCCCGGTTACTACCTGACAGGCGACGGGGGCTTCATCGACGAGGATGGCTACCTGTTCATCATGGGTCGCGTTGATGACGTGATCATCGTGGCCGGACACAACCTGTCCACGGGCAGCATGGAGGAGGCTCTGGCCAGTCACCCGGATGTCAGTGAGTGTGCCGTCTTCGGCGTCAAGGACGCTCTGAAGACCCAGCTGCCGATTGGGCTCGTCGTGCTCAAGGCCGGTGCCGATCGAAATCCGGATGAGCTGCGCCAGGAACTGATTGCCACGGTTCGCGAGCAGGTCGGGCCGGTTGCCAGCTTCCGCTGCGTGACGGTCGTCAAGCGGCTGCCGAAGACGCGTTCGGGCAAAGTGCTGCGCGGTACGATGCGCAAGATTGCCGACGCCGAGTCGTACCAGGTGCCGCCGACGATCGACGATCCGGCGATCCTCGATGAAGTCAGGGTCGCACTGCGCGAGCTCGGCTACGCCCGGGACGGCTAGTCTCGCCGGCCCGCCCGCTTTTCACAGGCGGCTGGCTGACTAGTTCTGCTGCTTGCCCCGGGCCATGACCGCTTCGCGCGTCGCGGCAAAACTCGAGGTGTCGATGCGCTGGATTGCCTCCTGGCTCATCCGGCCTTCAAGCGCCAGTCCTTCAGCCAGCGTGCCGCTCAGGCCGCGGGCGATCAGGTGGCGGATATCCGTTAGCGTCGCGCGATTGCAGCTGGCGATTTCGGTCCCCATTTTCTGGCAGAACGGCAGCAGTTCCTCGGGTGGCAGCACATCGAGCAACAAGCCCCATGACTTCGCAGTCTGCGCGTCGACGAAGTTGCCCGTATAGCTCATGTAGCGGGCCCTGACGGGGCCGATCATCCGCGGCAGGAGCTGAGACATGCCCCAGCCGGGAACGATGCCGACGCGGGCGTGCGTATCGGCGAACTTCGCGTTCGTCGAACCCACCAGTATTTCGCAGTTCAGCGCCAGCTCGAAACCCCCGGTGATCGCAAATCCGTTGACCGCCGCGATGGTTGGCTTGCCCAGCGCCCGGAACGCACGATTGACCATGCTGTCCGGTCCGAGTTCGGCCGTACTGAGCGGAGTGGTTTCGAATTCCTTGAGATCCACGCCGGCCGAGAACGCTTTCTCGCCGGCACCGGTCAGTACGACTGCGGCGACATCGTCGTTCCTGCCGAGTGCGGTGAACGTGTCGGCCATGCGCCGGCGCAATTCGACCGTCAATGCATTCAACTGCTTTGGCCGATTCATGGTCAGCGTCGCAACGCCGTCGCGAATTTCAGTCAGCAGGATTTCGTCGGTCACCACGGCTCTCCGGTAGCGGTTTGGATCAATGTACGCTTGTCGGTGGCCGGAGTGAACCGCCGGGGAATCTGGCTCGACAGGCGGGCCGTCGGCGGGGCATGCTGTTTGCAGGAGGATAGGCACGCAATCGACGGGGGTGCTTTCATGTCGAGCTTCGATCGCTATACACAGTCGCCTGATGGAGACGCCTGGCTTGTCAGCCAGTCGCTGGACTCGGTTTTCAGCTGGGAGTACGAGGACGGGCGCAAGCGATTGCTGAATCTCTATGACCAGGGCAAGCGCAGGCAATGGAATGCAGCCGAACGCATCGACTGGTCGCAGGATCTCGATCCGGAGAATCCATCGGGCCTGCCGGACCTGATGATTGCAATCCATGGGTCGGATATCTGGAACCGGATGAATGAAAAAGAACACGCCGAGCTGCGCCGGCACCTGCAGGCCTGGCAGATTTCTCAGTTCCTGCACGGCGAGCAGGGCGCCCTGATCTGCGCTTCAAAGATCGTCCAGCAAATGCCGAATCTCGATGCGAAATTCTATGCGGCAACCCAGGTCGTCGACGAAGCGCGGCACGTTGAAGCGTACTCGCGCCTGCTGCATGAAAAATTCGAGCTGGCCTACCCGATCAATCCCCATCTCAAGTCGTTGCTGGAAGATACGCTGACCGATTCGCGCTGGGATTTCACTTATCTGGGCATGCAGGTCCTGATCGAAGGCGTGGCCCTTGCAGCCTTCAGCCTGATTCGCGATCACGCGCGAAACCCGCTGGCCAAGGCGGTGACCGCCTATGTCATGGAAGATGAGGCGAGGCACGTGACCTTCGGGCACCTGGCGCTGCGCGATTATTACCCGGAGCTCACGGCCAGCGAACGCGATGAACGCGAGGAGTTCGTTGTCGAGGGGAGCTACCTGCTGCGTGACCGGTTCCTGGCCGATGAGGTCTGGGAGGCCATGGGATTGCCGGTGGCCGAGTGCAAAGCCTGGACGGAACGGTCCGAGATCATGCAGGTCTATCGCAACAGCCTCTTTCAGCGTGTCGTACCGATCATCAAGAGCATTGGCCTCTGGGGGCCGCGCGTTCAGAAGGCCTATACCGATATGGGCGTGCTCGGTTTTGCGGACGCAGACATCGACGACCTGATGCGCAATGATGTGCAGCTGGCCGAGCAGTTCGAACGCTCGGAGCGCGAGGTCCGCAGGATTGCCGAGGGGCCGCTGGAGGAGCCGGCGCGCTGACCGCGGGGCGGGAGGCCGCGTCGGAAGGGCCCCGGAACAAAAGCATGGGCTTCCCGCTGCGCCGGCGCCGCCGGCTTTTCAACGATTGGACTGCAAGCGCATAGCCCCTGCAGTACGGCTGGTCCTTGCGGCTTTGGCCGAGCTTCCCTAGGCTTGCCCGGAACTGGATCCAGGGGGAACTGGCGAATGCTGCAGCACGAGCACTGGTCAAACCGTTTTGCCTTCCTGATGGCATCGATCGGGGCCGCCGTCGGCCTGGGAAATATCTGGAAATTTCCCTATACGATGGGCAGCAGCGGCGGCAGCGGCTTCCTGATCGTGTACCTGGTTGCGGTGGCACTGATCGCGGCACCCATCATGATCGCCGAGATGGTAATTGGCCGCGAGGGCAAGCAGAGCGCGCCGAATTCCATGCGCCTGCTTGCCGAGCGATCTCGAGCGAGCCGGTACTGGGCCTGGGCCGGCTGGATGGGTCTGCTTGGCTCGTTCATCGTACTGAGTTTCTACAGCGTCATCGCCGGCTGGTCGATGGCCTATATCGTGAAGATGGCCACCGGTTCGCTGGTCGGTCTCACGCCGGGCGGCAGCGCGGCGGTTTTCGACGAGCTGCTGGCCAGCCCGCTGGAAATGGGGTTCTGGCACCTGATGTTCATGTCGATCACGATTTTTATCGTCGGTCGTGGCATCAATGCGGGTATCGAGAAGGCCGTCAACTGGATGATGCCCGGGCTGTTCATGATGCTGGTGGGACTGGTGATCTACGCGGCGGTCAACGGCGATTTCGCCGCAACAGTCGATTACATGTTCAAGGCCGACTTCAGCAAGATCACGCCCGGCGTCGCGCTGGCCGCGGTCGGTCAGGCATTCTTCTCACTCAGCGTAGGCTTCGGGATGATGCTCACCTATGCCGCGTACCTGCCCGATGACGTGAACCTGCCGAGGTCGACCTTCATCATCGCGGCGGGCGACACGCTGGTGGCGATCCTGGCCGGGCTGGCAATGTTTCCGATCATATTCGCCCACGGACTCGATCCGGCGGCAGGACCGGGTCTGCTTTTCGTCACGATGTCGACGGCCTTTGGCCAGATGACGGGCGGGGTGTTCTTCGGTACGGCCTTCTTCGTGTTGATCTTCGTTGCCGCGCTTACTTCGTCGATCGCGATTCTCGAGACGATGACGGCTCGCGCGGAGGAGGCCGCCGGCATGCCGCGTCGCCGGGCGGCGATGCTGATCGGCGGCGCCGCATTCTTGCTCGGCCTCGCAACGGTGCTGTCATTCAATGCATGGTCAGGCGTCCGTCCGCTCGGTTTTCTGCAGGCATTTGAGACCCGGTCGATTTTTGACGTACTCGACTACATCGTGACAAACCTCCTGCTGCCGCTCGGTGGCATGTTGTTTTCGCTGTTCGCCGGCTGGGTGCTCTCCAGGGAGACCACGGTCAGGGAACTCGGGCTGGGCGATGGTATCGCCTACAAGATCTGGCTGATCCTTGCACGCTTCGTGGCGCCGCTGGCGGTCGGGCTGGTCTTTGTTTTCAACCTGAAATAGCGCACCGGGTACGGCTTCGCAGCCGTATGCAGGGCAGCGAGACGGCCGTGGTGGCGAGGCAGGTACAAGACGACCAGCGCATGCCCCACCGCCAGGCTACCGCCACGAGCGCGGCGAGGCTCAGGAAGGCAACCAGCCGTCCTGGCGCAGCAGCGCAAAGTAGATTGACAGAGCCGGCGCATTCAGCCGGCAAAACCCTCGTCGAGCAATTCGCGGCCGATGCGTAACGTCGCCTCGACCAGGATATCGAGGTCTTCTTCGCGCGTTCGATAATTGACGATGGCCACACGCAGGCAATAGCGCCCGCCCAGCCTCGTGTAGGAAGGTGCGGCGATTCCGCTTTCGTGCAGGCGCATCAACAGTTCCTGGTTGATTGCATTGAGCCGCTTGTCGTCCAGGCGGCCAGGATTGAAGCGAAAGCAGACAATATTGATGACGGTCGGGGCAAGCAGTTCGAGTTGCGGTTGATCGGCCAGTCGCTCGGTGAGCTGCCTGGCCTGGGCGATGTTGCGGTCGATCAGTCGACCGTACTTGTCCAGTCCGTGCTCCTTGACCGACAACCAGACCTTGAGCGCACGGAATCCGCGCGACAGCTGCAGGCCGTACTCGCTGAACCAGTGCGGCCCGCTGGCAATTCCCCGCTCGCTCTTCTCAAGATACTCGTGCGTCAGGGCGAACGTGTCGTGATGGGCCTGGCGGTCCCGGACCAGTGCGCAGGCGGCCTCAAACGGCACGTGCATCCACTTGTGAAGATCGATCGTGACCGAGTCGGCACGCTCGATTCCCGAGACCAGCTGCCGGTGCCCGGGCGACAGGCCCAGCACCGCACCGATTGCGCCATCGACGTGAAACCAGAGGCCTTCCCGTGCACAGAAATCCGCGATTGCGTCGAGATTGTCCACGGAACCCGTGTTGATCGTGCCGGCATTGCCAATCACGCATATCGGCAGCGCACCGAGTTCGCGATCCGCCTCGACGGAACGCCGCAATAACGCCAGGTCCATCCGGTACGCGTCGTTGACCGGTATCTCTCGCAGCGCACAGGTGCCGAGGCCGAGCACCTCGACTGTTTTCTGCACGCAGCTGTGCACCTCGGATGAGGCGTACACAAGCATCGGCTTGTCGATGGCCTGCAGACCGTGCTTACGGACATCCAGCGGGGCCATCGCATTGCGCGCGACGGCCAGGCCAACCAGGTTCGCCATGGATCCGCCGCTGACAAGCAGGCCGCTGGAGTCAGCGGGCCAGCCGACGATCTCCTTGCACCATTCAACGACCTGGGCCTCGACCAGATTCGCGGCGTGCCGCCCGCCCCCAAGGTTCGGATTGATGGAAGCGGCGAGGAAGTCGGCCAGGGCGCCGAATGGTGTGCCGTTACCCATGTACCAGGCCCAGAAACGCGGGTGCGTGTTGCCCATCGGGTATGGCAGCACGAGGCGCTGGAAGTCCGCGTAGGCCTTGGCCTCACCCTGGCCCAACCTCGGTGCCGGGCCAGTCAGTTCGCGGACTATTTCATCGGGCGTCGCCTGCCACGCGGGCCGTTCACGGACGGCCCGGAAGTGCTCGATCATGTCGTCGATCGCACGGTGCGACAGGTCGCGAAAGGCATCCCAGTCCTCAGGGTCAAGCGTGTCGTCGTGCGGGTCGTCGCTCATTGGCTTGTCCGTCTTGCGTTCCTGCGATGGGCCACCGGGCGCAGCCCGGTTCCGGCTGAGCTTTTATGGATTGACTGCAGCGCCATAAGAACTGATTCAGCGGGCCTCGTCGATCATCTTAACAGTCGCCTTCTCGACTTCATCGGCCACGCGCTTGAGCTCCGGCTCGGCGGACAGGCTGGAAAGCATCGCGGTCGGCCGGATCATGCCGATGTGCGTCTGGCCGTCCTTTTCGTAAACGGAGATCCTGCAGGGCAGGGCCAGGTTCATTTCCATGTCCGTGGCGAGCACCCGCGCGGCCTGGTGTGGATTGCACACTTCGAGGATCCGGCATTCCTGGGGCAGATCCACGCCCTTGCTGTGCAACGTCTGCTTCAGGTCGTATGTATGCAGTACACCAAAGCCATTGGCTTTGACGGACGCCTCGAGGTCAGTGACAGCCTGCTCCACACTCTTGGGGCTTGTGACAACGTATCGCATGGGATCCTCCGTGGATCATTGATTCGATATATCGTGCATCGACGGCACGAATCCTTCTTTCAGGTCAGTTTATCCGCATGGCGCGGGTCGCGCACCGTGACGTCGATCAGGCCTTACCATGGCAGCACTTCGCCGTTCGCATGCCGGAAGCCGCCGGTTTGCTCGATACCGAGCGCGTCGATTTGCCGGAGCAGGTTCTGTGCAGACTCCGACGGCTCGATGCCGGTCCTGCCGGTCATTTCGGTTGCGACCATGCCGGGATGCAGCAGCAGCACCGTGATGCCGCGTTCGCGCAGTTCAAGGGCCAGGTTGACGCCGATCATGTTTACGGCCGCCTTCGATGCGCGGTAGCCGTAGTAGTGGCCACTGGAATTGTCCGCCATCGATCCGACGCGGCTCGTGATTATCGCGATCTTGCCGCCGTCACGCAGTCGCGGCAGCAGGGCCTGGGTGACACGCAGCGGCCCGAGTGCGTTGACCTCGTACTGCCGGCGCATGCTGTCGAAGTCGATACTTCCGAGCGCGTCCGGTTCCAGGATTCCAGCGTTGTTGACGATCGCGTCGAGGTCAGTGTCCTCGAGCTGCCCGGCCAGCCGCGATACAGAAGAATCGCTTGCCACATCAATCCCGGTGATGACCTTGCAGCCGAGACGGTCGAGTTCGCCTGACGAGTGCCGGCAGGCGGCAAGAACCGTGTCGCCACGCGCCTGCAGTTGACGGGCCATCTCCAGCCCGATCCCACGGTTGGCGCCGGTAATCAAGATCGTTTTGCTCATCGTATCTCCCGATGTCATGAAGTTCATTCAGCAACTGGTTGATTGAAAAATTGTTTCAGCGGTCCGATTCAGCCGCATCCGTACACCCGTACACCGTTGTGACGTTTGTGGGCGACCGAAGCGCCGGCCGGCCGGTAACTCAACTGTCACACATGCGAAACAAAAGCGAAACGGATCATCCCTAATGTTCGCCACGCTAGGTCGAGGCCGCGGTCGGTGCAGTTCCGTCAGGACTGGCTGCCCGAACCGGATAGCCGCGGCACATCAATGATTTATCGGGGACGAAGCGGGCCGTGCAGTGATCGGACCGCCCTGTCCGGACAGTATTTCTTTTCAGGAGTGTGCAGGATGAACAGGTATCGGATGGTCATGGTGAGTCTGGCCGCATTCGGCTTGGCCGCGTGTTCGGGTGGCGGCGTCGATCTCAAGGTACAGACCACCGACAATTCAGTCGACAACAGCGTCTCTAATGGCGGCGGCGGCGGCAGCGACAATCCGTGCGCAAGCTACACGGTGGCGGCCACCGGCGAGTTCCGGCAGGGGACCTTCGACGGCACGAACTGCAGCTACGGCTCGAGTTTCGTCGGCAAGGCCAATCCCCTGACGCAGGACCTGACGATTCCGTTTATTACCGGCGCCCACATTTTCCAGGACAGCCTGTTTGTCGGTCAGAACACCGCGGTCGGTGGTGCCCCGGCGGGAGGCGAAGGCCCGGTCCTGACCATTGCGGCCGGCAATACGCTGGTTTTTTCGACCTCCGCAGACTATGTGCTGATCAATCGCGGCTCGCAGATCATCGCCAATGGCTCGCCGTCGGCGCCGATCACGTTCACCGCGTTCGCTGACGCGATCAACGGTACGGCCGGTGCAAACGACGTGCAACTCTGGGGTGGCATGGTCATCAACGGCAACGGCATCACCAACAACTGCACGGACGAAGAGCGGGCGGCGGATCAGTGCAACGTGGTTTCCGAGGGCCAGCCCTCGAACTATGGCGGCAATGACAATGCGGACAGTTCGGGCGTGCTGCGTTACGTGGTACTCAAGCACACGGGCTTCGAAGTCGCGCCGGGTGACGAGCTCAACGGTATCACCTTCAATGCCGTCGGGTCCGGTACGGTGGTCGAGAACGTTCAGGTGTACAGCACCTACGACGACGGTCTCGAGTTCTTCGGCGGCGCGGTGAGCCCGAAGAACGTGATTGTGCTCTATGCGCGTGACGACTCCCTGGATTTTTCCGATGGATTCGTTGGAACGATCGAAAACGCACTGATCATCCAGTACATCACCGACGGCAATCGCTGCATCGAGGGGGACAACATCGGTTCCGGTCGCAGCGACGCGGGCGAGCCGCTCGATACGGCGCCGGTTGCATCGCCGACCATTCGCAACATGACCTGTATCCTTTCGAATTCCGACGTCAATACGCACGGTGATTCCGAAGGCCCCCTGGCCCGCCAGGGCGCCCAGTTGAAGATCGAGGACAGCATCGTGTTCGGCGGCTATGGCAGCCTGTTCGTGGGCGAGTCCAATGAGTGCTTCGAAATCGAAAGTGATCCGTCGCTGGCCTTTGCGGCTGCGGGTCAGTCCTATCTGCACAGCGTGCTGATCGCCTGTGAGGACCCCGCCAAGGGCACGATGCCGAGCGGCGATTCGATGTCGGAATGGGTGCTTGGTCTCAATCCAAGCACGAATGGTTCCGACTACTCGTTCAACACCGACAACGTGATCATCGTCGACCCGGCCAATGCAAATACCAGGGTGCTGGACAATGGCACGTTTTACACGGCGGCGAGCCTGACGGATGGCGAAGGCAATCCGGTCGATCTGGCACCGGCGAGCGGGCAGCTCGGCGCGGTGGTCAGGGAAAACGACTGGACGGCGCCTTGGGCGTTCGGCCTGCGTGCTTCCAACGCTGACGAACCGCTCTGGTTCTCTGGTCAGTGAGTGAGCCGACGGTCATTCGTTGCACAAATCAACTCGAATATACAGGCAGGTCGCGCGGCGGTTACGAGGCCGCCGCGCGACCGGGTAAGCGAGGTCAGGTGATGAACAGGACGCCAATCGGCCGTGCCGTGCGCACGGTGCTGGCACTGGCTGCAGTGTCCGCGGCCGCCACGATACTGCCGGCCCACGCGCAGAGCGTGGCCGAAGATCCCGAGGCCGAAGCGGTCGGGGACATGGGCGCCGGCGATTCGGGGCCAATCGAAGAAATCATCGTAACGGGAAGGCAACTCGATGCTGCTCAGGCAGTGCTGGAGGAGCGAATGGAGCTGCCCGTGGTGGCCGACCTGATCAGCAACCAGCAGATCAGCCGGGTCGGCGACAGCACGGTCTCGCTTGCGCTGCGTCGTATGCCGGCGGTGACGGTCGTCCAGGGACAGTTCATTTACATTCGTGGCCTGGGGGAGCGCTACTCCAGTACCACGTTGAACGGGGCCCAGGTCCCGTCGCCCGATCTGACCCGGAACGTGATTCCGCTTGATCTTTTCCCGTCAGAAATTGTCGAGACTTTGTCGGTCCAGAAGGGTTTTTCGCCAGACAAGCCGGCTTCGTTTGGCGGCGGCAACGTCGATATACGCACGCTCAGTCTGCCGGAGGAGTTCGTCGGCAGCGTACAGCTCGGCACCGGCTGGAATTCCGACAGCACAGGCGAGAACGGCTTTTCGTACAAGGGCGGCGATGACGACAACCTGGGGACGGACGATGGAACCCGTGCGTTGTCCGGTCAATTGAGTCGCGCAATCGATTCGTTCCAGGGTGACATCGGCGCCCCTGGCATCTACAACTCGCTGGTCAGGCGCGGCGAGGACGTGAGTTTTGCCGATGCCGAGCAGGTCAACCGGGAACTGGCGACTGAGCTCTATCGCGACCTCGATTTCAAAGAGAAGACGCTCGACCCGGACTTCACGTTCGAAGGCGCACTGGGCAACAAGTGGATCCTCGGTGAAAGCGGCGACTGGCGCATCGGTGCGCTCGCCGTCGTTGACTACAAAAATATCTGGCGTAATCGCGACCGCGTGACGCGGTCAGTCACCAACCCCGATACCGTGGTAACGCGCAGCCAGCGGACAATTCAACAGGTCGTCACGACCGGCAGCCTCAGCGCGGGGATTGAATACACGGATGACCACCAGGTCCGGGCCAATTACATCTTTCTGAGAAACACCGAGGACGAAGCGACGCTTTCGCTGGGTAACAACCTGAACTTTCAGCAATCCTCGGGTGACCAGCTGCGCAATTATTCGGTTCGATTCGAAGAGCGCAATCTCGAGGTGCTCCAGTTCCAGGGTCGACACGTGTTTGGCGGCGCGACACAGGATCTGGTCAGTGGCCTGACCGACGCGGACCTGAGACTGCTCGATGGGCTGACGCTGGGCTGGTATTACTCCGATGCTGAGGCAACGACCGACCTGCCCAGTGAGGTTAATTTCTCTGCGACAGACAAGGTCGTCCCGGAAACCGGGGAGCTCATCTCGAGCTCGATCCGCGCCACTTCGAGCGCAGCGGAATACCGCTACACGGAACTGCAGGACAACGTGACCAGCTACGGCGTCAGCGTCGAATTCCCATTTTCTTACGGTGATACCGAGTTGCTGGGCAGCGGCGGGTATGACTACTACGAGAAGGGCCGCAGCTACCTTCAGACCCAACTGAACCTGGGCACGACGACCAGTGCTGCATTGCCGATTCTCGAAGGGACGCCCGGCGAGGTTTTCACGGATGAGAATATCCTCGATCCCTTGAACGGTTTCCAGATGTCGCTGGGCGGCATTGGTACCGAGAGCTACCTTGCCGGTGAAACGGTTGATGCGGCCTGGGGCAAGCTCGAAGCGACCTGGAAAGACACCTGGCGCCTGATGGCCGGTGTTCGCTGGGAGGACTGGGCGCAATTGTCAGTGCCCGTGGACCCGTACGAGTACGATACGACGGTTGGCAAGATACCCGTCGCAACCGAGGATCTGACGACCCTGGCCAAGGCCGAAGACGGCTACTACCCGGCCGCGGCCCTGACCTACATGCGCGATGACTTCTGGGCGGACCGGTTCCAGTTGCGCTTCGGCTGGAGCGAAACTGTGGCGCGTCCCGACCTTCGCGAAGTCTCCGGCGCAACGTATATCGATCCGCTCACCGAGGCCCGCGTCCGGGGCAACCCGGACCTCGTGACCTCGCCGCTGTCGAACTTCGACCTTCGCGGTGAATTTTTCTTCAACAGCGGCGACAATTTCACGGTTTCACTGTTCTACAAGTCGATCGACAAGCCGATCGAGACGATTCAAAGCGCCGGCACCGACGACAATATCTCTTTGACGTTCGTCAATGGCGATAGCGCGAAAGTCTATGGCGCAGAGTTTGAATGGCTCAAGCAGCTGGGTTTCGTCTCGGGCGAGAGCACCTGGGCCGACGGGTTTTTCTTCGCCGGCAACCTGACGCTGAGCGATTCGGAAATTACGGTCGGCGATGCGGCGCTCAACCTGACCAATAACAAGAGACCGATGTCGCAGCACTCTCCCTGGGTCGTCAATGCGCAGCTCGGCTGGGATGCGCCAGGTGACCGGCACGCCGCGACGCTGGCCTACTCCGCGTTCGATGACCGGCTGTTTTTCGCGGGGTCGAATGGCGCGAAGGATGCTTACGAAAAGAGTTTCGGCTCGCTGGACTTGGTCTACAGTTATTATCCGACCGACGGGTTGAGCATCAAGCTCAGGCTGCAGAACCTGCTGGACGACGACATCGAGATCGAGCAGGGCGGTGTGACCGTGCTTCGGCAGACGCTCGGCGTCAATGCAAAGCTCGATATCGGTTACCGCTTCTAGGTGACCGCGAGGCAGCCAGGCAGTCGACGTGAAGGCCGGCCTTGCGCCGGCCTTCTTTTTTGGTGAATTCGCTCTGGATGCTCTGCTCGGTTTAGAATCCGTTCCCGTACACTGCGGTTTCGATCAGGAGTTTTCACATGAATCTACCCATTTGGCGCCGTTTGTTGCTCGCTGCCGCTGCACTGGCGGTCGTCTGGCCGGTTATCGGTTCAGCGCAGAGCGATGAATGGCGGGCCGTCGGTGAATCAGACAACAAGAAGTTCTATGTCAAGCGCAGCAGCATGACGCGCGAGGGCGACATGGCCTCCGCCGCGGTCAAGGAAAACTATTACCAGCCACAGGCGGCGGGAAAGAAGGGCAAGACCTTCCTTTCGGCGAAGAACCGCTATCGATTCAACTGCGCCGAGGGTAAGGTCGCTTTCCAGAAAATGGAGGCTTTTTCTCAGGCAGACCTGCAGGGCGAAGTCGTGCAGAAAGTGTCCTACAAGGACAAGAACCTGACCTGGCTGAGCGCCGAGCACGGCACGATGAATGACCAGATCCTGACCTTTGTCTGTTCGGAGACCGGGGCGGCGCGGACGCCCTGACCATCACTGCGCGGGTCGGACACGCGGCATTGAGCCCGGGGGCACACCTGGGCGCCCGCCGGTAACGGGCGAACCTCCAGGCCGGGATCGGGTCTTTGAACCCAGCCGGCCTCGATTTAAACGCGATCATTCCCTCTCGCATCAATGAGGGAGGGCGTTCGCGCCTGCGACCGGGGGGGCCATGCGACTGACCGAGAGAAGCCTGCAGAACCCGGCCGCCGTGGCCGCCGCGGCGGGCATCGTCGTGCTGTTTGGCATACTCGCCCTGCTGAAGCTGCCGATCCAGTTGCTGCCCGATACCCGGCAACCGCAGTTGTTCGTCAACGCCAATTGGCGGGAAGCGGCGCCCGCCGAACTGGAGGAGGCCCTGATCGAGCCGATCGAGGAGGCCATGCAGGGTCTTCCAGGGTTGGTCGAGATGCGCTCGGAGTCGAATCGCGGACGCGGCGGTGTGCGGCTGACCTTTGAAATCGGTACCGACATGACGCGGGTCATGCTCGATGTCGTCTCGCGTCTCAACACGCTGCCGCCGCTGCCACCGGATGCTGACGAGCCGCAGGTCTTCGGCGGCGACAACTGGCAAACCGAGAGCGCCGGCTCCCTGCTCGTCCTGCCGTTGCCGGGGCACTCAGTGCCCGATGTCGCAGCCGAGTACCAGAAGCTGATCGAGGAGGTTGTCGAGCCGCGGCTGGCGCGCATCCCGGGTGTGTCACGTGTGAACCTCGAAGGGGGCCGCCCACGCGAGGTCCAGATCACCTTTGATCCGCACCGGATTGCGGCGCTCGGCATCACGCCGCAGGACATCGCCCAGACCGTCATCGCCGCGCGCGATGTCTCTGCGGGTTTTGCCAACGTGGGTCGACGCCAGTTCACGGTTCGGGTGACGGGTCGCGAGCCGGTCGCCCAGCTGGGTGACCTGGTCGTAGGCTGGAGCGAGGACCGGCCGCTTTACCTGCGGGATGTGGCACAGGTACGTACCGCGCATATCGATGCGGTCTGGTTTTCATATCGCAGCGGTGTCCCGTCCTACTACATCACGCTGACCCGCACTTCCGATTCCAACACGGTCGAGTTGATCGACGGCGCGAAGCAGGCGATCGAGGAACTCAATGCAGGCCCGTTGGCAAAAGAAAATCTGTTCATCGAACTGTCCTGGGATGCCAGCGTCTACGTGCGCCGCGCGATCGGCTTCGTGCAGCAGAGCCTCGGCCTCGGCATCATTCTGGTCGTCGCGGGCCTGTGGTATTTCCTGAGGGGACCGCGTGCGCTGGCCGTGATCGGCGCCTCGATTCCGATCTCCCTTTTCTTCGCGATCATTACTTTGCAGGTGCTTGGGCGGACGCTGAACGTCGTCTCCCTGGCCGGACTCGCGTTCTCTACCGGCATCGTCATCGATGCGGCGCTGATCGTGCAAGGCAACATCCTGCGCTACATGCAGAACGGCCACGGCGCCTGGGAGGCCACGGTTGAGGGGGCAGCGGAGGTCATGCCGGCGCTCGTCGCCTCGATGCTGACCAGCGTCGCGATTTTTCTGCCAATACTGTTCATGGAAGGACTGGAGGGCCAGCTGTTCCAGGATCTCGCGATCACGATGTCGGTGTCCTACGCAGCGTCGCTGCTGGTCGCGATGACCGTTATCCCGGCTGCCAACCGCTGGGCACTGGCAAAGGGCATTCCCGACGATCAGCACGGCCACTGGTGGCGCGCGATGACCGAATTCGCGATGCGCCTGACTGACACACCGGCCGCAAGGATCGGCTGGATCGCCAGTATCTGCGCCGCTTCGTTGTTGCTGGTCGTCCTGCTCGCGCCCAAGTTCGACTACCTCCCGGTTGCACAGACTGACATGATCTGGAACAGCATGCGCCTGCCGCCGGGCGGCAGTAACGAGACGGTTCGCGCCGAACTCGCGCCCGTGATTATCGAGCGCCTGCGGCCATACCTCGAGGGCACGAAGGAGCCCGCCATCAAGTATTACAACCTGTCGGCCTGGGGAGGCCGGCAGGGCGTGGCGGTCATTTACCCGGAAGACCCGCGCAGGATTCAGGAAATGACCACCTTGCTGCGCGATGAACTGATGGTTGGTTTCCCGGACACCCAGATATTCGTGCAACGCGGCTCCTTGCTGAATGTCGACGGCGACAATGCGCGTGAGATCCGCCTTGATTTCCAGGGCCCTGACCTGCCTGCGCTGATGCAGGCAGCACGCGTCGCGGTCGATGAAATCCCGAAGGCGATTCCCGAGACGTATCCGCGCGCCGATCCCGGCCTCGAACTGAACCAGCCCGAACTGCAACTCATACCGGATGAGTGGCGGGTCGCCCGTTCCGGGCTCAACCGAGCCCAGGTTGCGGCAGCAGTCCGTGCCTTTACGGGAGGGCTCTGGGCCGGTGAATATTTCGACGGCAACGAACGGCTCGATATCATCGTCAAGGCCAGAGAATGGCGTTCGCCCGAGGAACTGGCTGAACTGCCGATCATGACGCCGGCGGCTGGCGTGCAGACGGTCGGCGAACTCACCGAGGTTCGCCAGACCGTCGGTCCGTCACAACTCGTGCGGATCAACGGCCGGCGAACGGTCAGCGTCGAATTTCAGCCGCCGGATGATATGACCCTCAACGAAGCCATGGATATCCTCAGCGAGCAGGTCGAGCCGCGCGTTCGTTCAGGGATGTCGCCCGATTCACAGCTGACGTACTCGGGCTCGGCGAACGATCTGCACAAGGCACTGCGGGCGATGGGGCAGAATTTCCTGCTCGCACTGGTCATCCTTTTCGCGTTGATGGCGGCCCTTTTTCGATCGATTCGTGACAGCCTGCTCGTGATGCTCGTGATTCCGGTGTCCGTGGCCGGCGGGATACTGGCCCTCAGGCTCGTCGGCCTGTTCGGATTCCAGGCACTCGACCTGCTGACGATGATTGGTTTCATTATCCTGCTCGGCCTGGTCGTCAATGCGGCCATCCTGCTGGTCGACCAGACCCGTGCACGGGAGCGTGATGGCATCCCGCGCCGGCAGGCGGTGCACGAGGCACTGGAGACGCGTGCGCGGGCCATCGTGCTGTCGACGGTTACGGCCGTGCTCGCAATGCTCCCGCTGATCCTGATGCCGGGTCTCGGTGCTGAAATCTATCGCGGGCTCGCCGCCGTCGTCGCCGGCGGGATGGTCGTCGGTACCGTATTTACCTGGGTGTTGCTCCCCAGCCTGCTGCGCCTCGGCGAGGAGCGCCCGGCGGTGATTGAGCCGGCGCCCGGTGTTGCCGAATCATTGAGAGAAGCCCGCTGATGACATACAGCACGACAGGCACGAGTGGTTTCGCCAGGGCCGTTGCGTGGTCGCTGGCCTTCGCGGCTTCCGTTGTATTGGCGCAGGATCGCCCGGCAGCCGTCCAGGTCGCACATGCGCGAGTTCGCCAGCTCGCGCCCGTGGTCAACGCAACGGGGCTGGTCCAGTCACGCGCCGCCGCGGACCTGGCGGCGGCAGTACCTGGTCGGCTGCAATGGGTCGCCGAGCCCGGTACTGCGGTCGAAGCGGGAGAACTGGTTGCACGCCTCGATACGCGTGAGCTGTCGCTCGCGAGAGCCGAGCAGGCGGCGCGCGTGACGCGTGCCGAGGTCAACCGGAAGAACCTCGAACGTGAGCTCGAACGCCTGCGTGCCTCGGGCCCTGCGGTTTCCCGGTTCGACGTGGACCAGGCGCAATCGAACCGCGACCTCGCCGATGCGGATCTGCAGGTAGCCCGAGCGCTGCTGGCGCAGACCGATGACCAGCTGGCAAGATCTCGGCTCACTGCACCCTTTCAGGGTGTCGTCGCGAGCCGGACACGGCGCGCGGGCGAAGAGGTGTCGCGCGGCGAGACCGTCGTGCGCCTCGTCAATCCGGACGAACTGGAAATTCGCCTGTACCTTCCGTTACGCCACGTTCGGGCGATTCAGCCGGGTCACGTCGTCAATGTCACAATGGACCAGCGGCAATTCACGGCCGCTGTCACGATGATCGTGCCGGCCGGTGATCCGCGTTCGCAGTCCTTTGAGGTGCTGATCAAGGCGCCAAGCGTGGCCGGACTGCTGGCGCCGGGCAATACGGTGCGGGTTGAACTCCCGCTCGGAGCGCCGCAGAAGCACCTGTCCGTGCCGCGTGATGCGCTGGTCATTCGCGCTGAAGGCTTGTACGTGTACCGGGTCAGCGCCGAGATGCGTGCTGAGCGCATCGACGTGACCGCTGGCGTGGCCGATGGTGACTGGGTCGCGGTCGATGGCGACCTGCAGGCCGGTGACCAGGTGATCGTACGCGGCGCGGAGCTGCTGCGCGGCAACGAAAAACTGGACATCATCGGCATCTTCGACGATGAGAGCCAGCTCGCGGTCAAGGACCCTGACAAGCCCGAGAACGGCGGCTGAATCCAGGCCGTCGTATCGACGGTGATCTCGAAGCCGATTACTCGATCGACATCAGCTTATCCTGATCAAACTTCAGGACCCGAGTCGCGCCGCTTCGCTCGTAAGACCAGACCTGAAACTGGGTCGTACCGACGATCCGGTTGCCGCTGTGCACAGCCTGGTCTTCAATCTTGCGCGAAGCCGGTTCGCCGCAATGCTTGAGCACCTCGGCGGCCGTCATGCCTGTCTCGATGAGCTTGCTGCCACAGCTAAGCGTATTGTCCGCAGCCGCCGGGCCGGCGACAGCGGCCAGTGATATTGCCAGCAACCCTGGGAAGGAAATCGTGCGCATGGGTCTCTCCCGAGTGTCTCCCTCGCCGCCGGCTGTGCTGGCTGAAATCAGCACGGCAACCAATCGCGGCTTCGGGCGAAGGTTCAATCTACCATCCCGGCGGATGCGAGGACACTGGAGATCTGTTCGCGTGTCAGGCGAACCACGACGGGCGCCAGGGCAATCAGCGCGATCAGGTTCGGCGCAGCCATCAGCGCGTTCAGCGTGTCGGCGACCTGCCAGACCGTATCGAGCTGGGTCACCGCGCCGACGAACACCATCGCTGTCCACAGCCAGCGAAACGGCCGGATGGCCCGTTCGCCCACCAGGAATTCCCAACATCGTTCACCGTAGTAGCCCCAGCCGAAAATGGTCGTCAGTGCGAAGACGGCGAGTGCGACGGCGACGAGGTCGTCGCCGATACCGGGGAGTGCCGACTGAAACGCAAGCTGGGTCAATGATGCGCCGCTTTCCCCCGATTGCCAGGCACCGGAAACCACGATCGCCAGGCCCGTCATGGTGCAGACCACCAGCGTGTCGAAAAAAGTGCCCATCATTCCGATCATGCCGCTGCGCACCGGGCTCGAACTGACACCGGCCGCCTGCGCGATACCGGCCGTGCCAAGACCGGCTTCATTGGAAAATATCCCCCGCGCCACGCCGTAGCGAACAGCGGCCATCACGGCTGCCCCCGCAAAGCCGCCGACCGCAGCCGTCGGGGCAAATGCATTCCTCACGATATAGACGAAGGCCGCCGGAATGTCGGCCGCGTGGGTCAGTAAGACAACGAGTGCGGCCAGCACATAGCCGATCGCCATAAACGGTACCAGCCAGCCGGCCACGGCCGCGATCCGCTTGATACCCCCGAGAACGACGGCGGCGGTCAGCGCGCATATCACGACGCCGGTCACGGCCGGTGTCACGCCAAAAGAGGTCTGCATTGCAGCGGCGATGCTGTTGGACTGCACCATGTTGCCGATGCCAAATCCGGCCAGCCCGCCAAACAGTGCGAAGGCCGATCCAAGCCAGGCCCACCGGCTGCCGAGCCCTTTTCGAATCGCGTACATCGGGCCACCCACCCAGCGGCCCGAGGCGTCGCGTTCGCGATAGTGCACGGCAAGCACGACTTCAGCGTACTTGGTCGCCATGCCGACCATTGCGGTCATCCACATCCAGAACAACGCGCCCGGTCCGCCGAGCGCAATCGCCGTCGCGACGCCCGCGATGTTGCCGACACCGATGGTCGCCGCCAGTGTGGTCATCAGTGCCGCAAAAGGACTGACTTCACCTTGTCCGTCTGCATCGCCGGTGCGGCCACGCCATACGAGACGCAGTCCGCTGCCAATCTTCCGTATCGGCATGCCCCCGAGCCGAATCTGCAGGTAAAGCCCCGTGCCCAGGATCAGGGCCAGCATGGCCGGCCCCCAGACAAACCCATTGATTGCACTCATCCATGCATGAAATTCGGACATAGGCTGATGGCTCCCGGCGATCAGTTCAGCAAGTAAGTCTGCATGAAGGCGATAGTGGCGTAGAACTGGTAGTCCTGGTTGGTTTTTCTTGCGAAGCCGTGACCTTCGTCGTCGCCGAGCAGGTACCAGACCGGCACATCGTTTCCTCTGACGTTCGTCACGAGCTGTTCGGCCTCCGCGTATGGCACTCTCGGGTCATTTCGGCCGTGCACGATAAACAGCGGGCTCTTTATGCGGTGCGCGTTGTTTAATGGCGAGATCCTGCGGAGAAACCTCCTGGTGCGGCGGTCTCGTTCATCGCCGTACTCGACGCGACGGAAATCCCGCCGGTAATCGCCGGTGGAACGCAGGAACGTGACAAAGTCGGAGATCCCGGCAATCGACATCGCACAGCGCACCCGCTCGCTGTAGGAGGCCGTCGCGGCCAGCGTGAGATAACCTCCGTAACTGCCGCCGGTCAGCATGACGCGCTCTGCATCGAGACCGGGCTGAGCGTCAATCCAGTCGAGCATCGCGCCCAGGTCGCGCACGGCATCTTCACGTTTCCGGTCATCGTCCAGGCCCACGTAGCGCTTCCCGAATCCGGTGGATCCGCGAACGTTCGGCATCAACAGCGCGACACCCATTTCCAGCAGGAAGAAATTGGCGCTTCCCAGAAAACCCGGGCGCGCCTGGCCTTCCGGACCGCCGTGTATCAGTGCCAGGACTGCCCGTGGGCCGGTGAATCGAGCCGGTGGCTGGTAAAGCAAGGCCGGCACTTCCACCCCATCAAAACTCTTCCAGCTCACGAACTGCGGCTCGGGAAACTCGTCGGTGTCGATCTCCCTCGCCCGGGCGGCCGTCCATCGTTCGAGCGCCCCGGTTTCCGTGTCCAGGGCATAGATGTCACTGGGCGTGCTCGCAGCATTGACGGTAAACCCAAGCAATTGCCCGTCGGCATGCCAGGTCAGGTCATTGATGACGCCGTGTATCGGCAGTTCAGGGCGCGGCAGTTCCCGCCCGGTTGCCGTGTCGAGCAGCCGCAGAACGCTAACCCCGTTTTCGTTGGTCGTAAATGCGATCGTCTGCCCGTCATCCGAAAGCGCGAACTCTTCAACGTCCCAGCGCAGGTGAGCGGTCAGGTAACTGTGGCGTCCCGAACTGAGATCGATATAGGCGAGTTGCTTGAACTCTGTCCCCCGGTCGGTCGCGGTGTACAGGCCGAGGCCGTCGTGACTGAACTGGGCTCCTGCGTAGGCCACACGCACCCGGGACTCGTCCGCTTCCGCGCGGCTGTCCCGAGCGGATGACCGGCTGCCTCGTGCCGGTGAGGACCACCCGGTGGTGCCGGTCACCGAGGCCACCGCTGCCGGCAGCCGCGTTACGGCTGCCTTGGCGCCTGTGGCGACATCCACGGTCCAGATGTAACTCTCCACTGCGGAGACGTACTGCAGGATGGCCAGCTTGCTGTCATCCGGCGACCAGTCGAGCGGGTTCCAGCCGGCACCCGAGACTTCCATAACCAGCCGTGTGCTGTCCGGGTCCAGCGGATCCATGACATAAATGTCGCGATCGACACCGTTGCGCCGGGTCGACCCGAACGCGAGCCGGTCATTCTCGTTTGACCAGGCGCCCAGCATGTTCTGGGAAGCACCGCCGTCGGTGAGCAGCGTAACGCCTGCGCCACGAGTGTCCTGCCGGTAGATCTGCCAGGACTCATCGCCATCGTGGTCAGACACAAAAATGAAATAGTCGTCGCTGTGGCGCGGCCAGCTGGCATCGCCGATCCGCTCGGCCGCCCGGGTCAATTGCTGCAGCCGGCCGCCCGGTGCGGCCAGTTCATAGACCTGCGCCGTCTCCCGCGCCTGGGCCAGGGCCAGGACCTCATGACGATACGGGTGCCAGCCAGCGAGCACGCTGGGACGAAAGTCCGCGTAGCGGGCCACCCGGCCTGCAATGGCAGCCGGAATCTTTGGCATGCCGTTGGCGTGCAGGCCGGCGGGCAGCGGCGTAAATGCCGGCAGGGACGGGGGCTCGGCAATGTCCTTCGCGTTCGCGAGCGTGGGCAGGAGTAGCGCCACCGCCAGCCAGGAGGCCGCCAAAGGGCATGCGCGGTTTCGGGTCGAATTCTGCTTCACGAAATCTGCACTGATGGCCGGGCGAAGAGGTGATGCTGGCAGCCGGGGCGCAAGCCGGCAAGTCCGATTCCGCTCGTCTTGGACTGCTGCTGTTTCAGTGGTAGCGTGACTCGTCCAGAGGAGGTGAGCGATGAGCACGGCAATACAGGCATTACGTACACCCGATCAGCGCTTTGAGGGCCTGCCGGGCTTCGACTTTGCACCACATTATCTGGAGTCGCTGCCTGGCTACGAGGGGCTGAGGGCGCATTACCTCGATGAGACGCCCCCCGAACCGGGCAGCGATCGCACCGTGCTGTGCCTGCACGGACAGCCGACCTGGTGCTATCTCTATCGCAAGATGATCCCGGTATTCACCGCCGCCGGACATCGCGTCGTCGTACCGGACCTGCTCGGTTTCGGGCGTTCCGATAAACCGGTGGATGACGCCATTTATACATATACGTTTCACCGCAACCTTCTGTTGCGATTCATCGAATCGCTGAATCTTCGACGCATCACGCTGGTCGTGCAGGACTGGGGCGGGTTGCTCGGCCTGACGTTGCCGGGTCAGTTTCCTGAGCGTATCGACCGGCTGATCGTGATGAATACCGGGCTGGGTACCGGCAGGTCACCCGGGCCGGGATTCGACAGCTGGAAAGCATTTGTTGCGTCGAATCCCGATTTCGACATCGCGCGATTGATGAAGCAGTCGGAGCCGACCCTCAGCGACGGCGAGGCCGCCGCCTATGCGGCGCCGTTCCCGGATGCCCGTTACCGGGCGGGCGCAAGGCGTTTTCCGGAACTGGTACCGGTACGGCCGGACATGGATGGCGTTGCCGAGTCTCTCAAGGCGGCGGAGTATCTGCGCGAAAAATGGCAGGGTCCGACTTTCATGGCCATCGGAATGAAAGACCCGGTGCTTGGACCGCCCGTCATGCAGGCGCTGGCGAAGATGATACGTGGTTGTCCGCCACCCCTGGAACTCGCACAGGCCGGTCATTTCGTGCAGGAGCATGGTCGCGAAGTTGCGCAGGCCGCGCTCGCAGCCTTTGGCGACCGCTGATCGGTCACGCGGAGATGGAAAGTCAACGGGGCAGCGCGTCATGAAACACGGGGAGATGAACACGCCGGGATTTGGGGGGCTGGACCTGTATGCTCAGTCCTGGGTTCCTGAGCACAGCCCGCGGGCGGTCGTCGTTATCGCTCACGGGCTGGCCGAACACGGTGGCCGTTATGACGAGCTCGCCGGTCGGCTGGTCGATGACGGTTACGCCGTTTACGCACTCGATCACCGCGGGCACGGCCGATCGCCCGGCCATCGTGCCAATATCGATCGCTTTTCCTACCTGGTCACGGATTTGAGCACGTTCGTCGGCCGCTCGGCACAGCGTCACCCGGGCGCACCGGTCTTCCTGCTCGGGCACAGCATGGGCGGTGCGATTGCGACCGCGACCGCCCTGCGAATCCAGGGCAGTCTCCAAGGCCTTGTCCTGTCGGGGCCGGCGCTTGCCGCGGCCGAAATCGTATCGCCGACGAAGCTGGCCATGGTCAGGATGTTGTCCGTGGTGCTGCCGAATGTCGGCGCATTGAAACTGCCGGCCGAGGCGGTCAGTCGCGATCCCGACGTGGTGAGCCGCTACGAAAGCGATCCCCTGGTTCACAGCGGCTCGATTCCCGCACGGACCGTGGCCGAACTGCTGCAGGCCATGGCCAGGTTCCCCGATGAAATCGCCGGGCTGCGCCTGCCCATGCTGATACAGCATGGCACGGCGGACAGCCTCGTGCCGCTGGACGGTGTTCGAGACGTCTACCGCCGGGCAACGGCCACGGATCGTGAGTTCAAGACCTACCCGGGTCTGTTTCACGAGGTCTATAACGAGCCCGAAAAAGATCAGGTCATCGGCGAACTCAGGGACTGGCTGGGCAGACACTGATCGGGATCGAATTGCCACGCCGCGCACAGGACGCTCCAATGCCGTCTGGCGCCCCCTTCGTTGGTCAGGCCAGCAGTTCCCGGGTATGGGATTCGACCTTGCGGGCGCCTTCGTTGAGCAGGTAATCGCGGAAGGCGGCGGCCGCAGGTGGCAGCCAGCGGACCGTGTGGTGAACCACGTACCAGGTCCGCAGAATCGGTGTATGGGCGATGTCGAGCCGGATCAATGCGCCGCTCTGCAGTTCAAGAGAGAGCGTGTGCATCGACGTCAGGCTCACGCCCAGGCGTGACATCACCGCGTGCTTGACCATTTCATTGCCGCTGACCGTGATCCGCTCACGCGGGGCGATGCGGTGCATGGCCAGGAAACCGTCGAGCATGCCGCGTGTGCCCGAGCCGCGTTCGCGTTGCACGATGCTCTCGTGGCGAAGTTCGATCGGCGAGACGTCGCTGGCCCCCGCCAGCGGATGTCCGGGCCAGGCAATGATCACGTGCGGGTTGCTCGCGAAAGGTTCGCGCGTCAGCGGGTCTCCGGTCACGGCCTCGCGGGTCGTCCGGGCGTCCGGCCCACGCCCCATCAGCGCCAGGTCCACCTCGCCGTCCATCAGGCGTTGAACGAGGTCTTCGCGACTGGAAACGGCCATGTGAACGGCAATCCCCGGCGTGTTCTTCCGGAATTCGGCCAGCAGAGGCGGCAGGATGTGAGTGCCGGTGGCGAGAATTCCCAGGTGCAGCGTGCCATCGTCGCGTTTGCGAATCGCATCGAGCTCCTTGCTCAGCCGGCCCAGCCGTCTCTGCACGTCGCCGGCGGCGGCGAGTACTCGTTCGCCAACCGCCGTGAGCCGCAGCCGGCGTCCAATCCGGTCGAAGGCCGGTGCGCCGATCGTTTTCTCCAGTTGCTGAATCTGCTGCGTGACGGCCGGTCCGGTCATGAACAACTGGCGACCGGCTTGTGCCATCGATCCGTTATCCACGACCGCCTTCATGACCTGCAGTTGCCTCAAGCTAATGTTCCGCTGTTCCATAAGTAAAACTTAAGTAGTTATGCAGAAATACTAAGTATCTTTTATTAGTAGGAGCAAATACAGTGTTCTGAGAAGCCAATCAAGTGTGAGCGAGGGTAAAACAATGGCAAAGACGGGTACTTCTTCCAGGGAAGAAACCGGCCAGCGAACGACCGGTAATACTGCAGTGCGATATCAGGCGGGTGTCCTCAAGTACAGGGACATGGGCTACTGGGTTCCCGATTACGAGCCCACCGCGACCGACATTGTCTGCCTGTTTCGCATCACGCCACAGGAGGGTGTCGACCCCGAGGAAGCCGCCGCCGCCGTGGCCGGCGAATCATCAACGGCCACCTGGACGGTGGTATGGACAGACCGCCTGACGGCCTCCGAGAACTACCGCGCGAAGGCCTTTGATGTGCAGCCGGTCCCGGGTACGCCCGGCCAGTATTTCGCCTGGATCGCCTATGCGCTGGATCTCTTCGAGGAAGGCTCGATCGCCAATCTCACCGCCTCGCTGATCGGCAATGTGTTCAGCTTCAAGCCCTTGAGGGCGGCCCGGCTCGAGGACATGTACCTGCCGCCAGCCTACATCAAGACATACAAGGGCCCGCCGACCGGGATTATCGTTGAGCGCGAGCGCCTGGATAAGTACGGTCGGCCGCTGCTCGGCGCGACCGTCAAGCCGAAGCTCGGTCTGTCGGGGAAGAACTACAGCCGGGTCGTCTATGAGGCACTCAAGGGCGGGCTCGATTTCACCAAGGACGACGAGAACATCAACTCCCAGCCGTTCATGCACTGGCGTGACCGGTTTCTGTTCTGCATGGAGGCGGTGAACAAAGCGCAGGCCTGCAGTGGAGAGGTCAAGGGCCATTACCTGAACATCACGGCCGGGACGATGGAGGAGATGTACCGGCGCGCCGAATTCGCGCGGGATCTCGGTTCGGCCATCATCATGGTCGACCTGATCATTGGCTGGACCGCGATCCAGTCGATCTCCGAGTGGGCGCGTGCGAACGACATGATCCTGCACATGCATCGTGCCGGACACGGCACGTACACGCGTCAGAAGAATCACGGTATTTCCTTCCGTGTAATCGCCAAGTGGCTGCGACTGGCCGGAGTCGATCACCTCCACGCGGGCACCGCGGTCGGCAAGCTCGAAGGCGACCCGATGACCGTGCAGGGCTACTACAACGTGTGTCGTGACGACCATCTGGTCAAGGACCTGCCTCGCGGCGTGTTCTTCGACATGGACTGGGCGGGCATGCGCAAGGTCATGCCGGTGGCCTCCGGCGGCATTCACGCGGGCCAGATGCATCAGTTGCTCGACCTGTTCGGCGACGATGTCGTCCTGCAGTTCGGCGGCGGCACCATTGGCCATCCCATGGGTATCCATGCCGGTGCGACCGCCAACCGCGTCGCGCTCGAGGCGATGGTGCTGGCGCGCAACGAGGGCCGCGACATCCTCAACGAAGGCCCGGACATACTGACGGCTGCGGCGAAGACCTGCCGTCCGCTGGAGGCGGCGCTGGCGACCTGGAAAGACGTGACCTTCAACTACGCTTCAACCGACACCTCGGACTTTGTGCCATCGGTCAGCGTGGCCTAAGGAGACCAACATGAGAATTACCCAGGGAACGTTTTCTTTTCTGCCGGACCTGACGGATGAGCAGATTGCGAAGCAGGTCGAGTACGCGCTGGAACAGGGCTGGGCTGTATCGATCGAGTACACCGACGATCCGCACCCGCGCAATACGATGTGGGAGATGTGGGGCCTGCCGATGTTCGATCTGCGGGACCCGGCCGGTGCCATAGGCGAATTGAAGGAATGCCGCAAACTGCACGGTGATCAGTACATCAAGATCAACGCCTTTGATTCCACCCGTGGTTTCGAGACCATGCGCATGTCGTTCATCGTCAATCGCCCGGCAGTCGAGGCACAGTATCGACTGCAGAGAGAAGAGGGACCTGGCCGCTCGATACGTTACAAGCTGGAGCGTATCGGCGCCTGAGGCAGGTAGCGAGGATTCGACATGGGCGACGATGGCCAGGACCAGATGATCGACCTGAATCATTTGCTCGAGGAAACCGGTGTCAGCGAGGTGCTCGACGAGCTTGACCGCGAGCTCGTCGGCCTGGTCCCGGTCAAGACCCGCATCCGCGAGATTGCCTCACTGCTTGTCGTCGACAAGGCGCGTGCCGCACTCGGCGTCGAGGTGACCAAGCCTTCACTGCATATGTGCTTCAGCGGCAATCCTGGCACCGGCAAGACCACCGTCGCGATGCGAATGGCGACGATCCTGCACCGGCTGGGTCACGTTCGCAAAGGTCACCTCGTGACCGTTACGCGGGACGATCTCGTTGGTCAGTACATTGGTCATACGGCACCAAAAACCAAGGAGGTCCTCAAGCGCGCCATGGGCGGCGTGCTGTTTATCGATGAGGCCTACTACCTCTACCGACCGGAAAACGAGCGCGATTACGGGCAGGAAGCGATCGAGATACTGATGCAGGTGATGGAAAACCAGCGGGACGACCTGGTTGTCATTTTCGCCGGCTACAAGTCCCGAATGGACACGTTTTTCCAGAGCAATCCCGGACTCGCCTCGCGCGTTGCCCACCACATCGACTTCCCCGACTACACGGTAGCGGAACTCGAGGCGATTGCAGCCACGATGGTTGGCCAGCTCGGGCTGCGGCTGTCGGAGTCGGCGAGAGAGGCGCTCGGCGAATACCTCGAGTTGCGGCGCAAGCAGCCCAATTTTGCCAATGCGCGGTCCTTGCGAAACGCAATTGACAGGGCGCGGCTGCGCCAGGCACGACGCCTGCTGGAGGTCGGCAATGTCGATGCGCAAATGCTGGTGACACTCGAGGCGGCAGATATACGGGCGAGTCGAGTCTTCGACGGCGCCCGCGAAGCAAAAGACGGCGAGGAGGCGGCATGCTGAGTCCGGGCTACACGACGATTTCGAAGTTCCTGATCCAGCAGGTCTCTGATACCGAGCACGGCCGAGAGCTGGCTGCATTGCTGGTCGACGTGGCGGCAGTCATCAAGGCGATCTCCGCCGCGCTCGGCAAAGGTTCGCTGGTCGGGCTTTCCGGCCTCGGCGAGGGCGCACCGCAGACTGTTTTGCCGTCGGCCAACCTCGAGCGCCTGGCCGCTGCCTACTTCACACGTGGTATCGAGTGGAGCGGCCTGATCGGCGCGCTCGCCGCGGAGACCGCCGAAAGCGTTCATTTTGTCGATGGGCCGAGAGGTCCGCTGGCGCTGGTCTTCGATTCCCTGGAGGGCGCGCAGCACCTGGATGTCAATGTCTCCCTCGGATCGATATTCTCGGTCCTCAGCCTGCCGGAGAACAGCCGCGACGATGCCGCGGTACTGCAGGCCGGATCGCGACAGCTGGCGGCCGGATATGCGATCTACGGTCCCTCAACACAACTCGTACTCAGTGTCGGCCAGGGCACGCATGGTTTTACGCTGGATCGTGAAGTGGGCAACTTCGTGCTGACCCATCCTGATATCCGAATCGCGGAATCGACCTCCGAGTACTACATTAACGCGTCGAACCGACGATTCTGGGAGCCGCCGATCGTGCGCTACGTGGAAGAGTGCAAGACCGGCGGTGAAGGATCGCGCGGGCGTGATTTCAACACCCGCTGGGCCGCCTCGATGGTTGCCGATGTGCATCGCATCCTGATGCGCGGCGGCATTTATCTTTTCCCCCGCGACCAGCGTGAGGATCACCGCGAAGGCCGGTTGAAGCTGCTGTTCGAAGCCAACCCGATGGCGATGCTCGTGGAACAGGCGGGCGGCTGCGCCTCGACCGGTCGAGGCCGGATCCTCGATCAGGTACCCGAGAGCCTGCATCAGCGCACCCCCGCGGTTCTCGGCTCGCGCGAAGAGGTCGAGCGCGTGGAGCGTTACCACGAAGAATACGACAGTGGCGAGGACAAGCCATACAGTTCACCGCTGTTCGGCGAGCGCTCGCTTTTTACGAACCACTGATCGGTTCAAGGAGCAGAAGATGTCGGCGCGACACCCGATCATTGCGGTAACCGGCTCTTCGGGCGCCGGGACATCAACCGTCAAGGACACGTTTGACTGGATATTCCGTCGCGAGAAGATCGAAGCGGCGATCATCGAAGGTGATGCCTTTCATCGCCACGATCGTGTGGCGATGCGCCAGGCGATGAAAGAAGCCGGCGAGGCCGGCAATCACAATTTCAGTCACTTCGGCCCCGATTCGAACCTGTTCGGGGAACTCGAGGAATTGTTCCGGAGCTACTCGCTAAGCGGCAAAGGCCGTTCCCGGAAGTACATCCACGATGACAAGGAAGCAGAGAAATACGGCGGTGACCCGGGTACTTTCACACCCTGGGTGGATATCGGGGAGGGCTCCGACCTGCTGTTTTACGAAGGCCTGCACGGTGCCGTGAAGGCGGGCGAGCACGACCTCTCGAAGTACCCGGACCTGTTGATCGGCGTCGTGCCGATCATCAATCTCGAATGGATACAGAAGTTGCATCGCGATCGCAGCATGCGCGGCTATTCGACGGAGGCGGTCGTCGACACGATCCTCAGGCGCATGCCGGACTACCTGAACTATGTCTGTCCGCAGTTCTCACGCACGCACATCAATTTCCAGCGCGTACCGACGGTGGATACGAGCAATCCATTCATCGCGAAGGATATCCCCTCCGGCGACGAGAGTTATCTGATCATCCGGTTTGCGAACCCCAAGGGAATCGACTTTCCTTACCTGTTGTCGATGGTGCACGACTCATTCATGTCCAGGCCAAACACGATCGTCGTCCCGGGCGGCAAGCTGCCCATCGCGATGCAGATCATACTGACACCGTTGATCCTGCGCATGATGGACACCAAGAAGCGCGCCTATTGAACCATCACTCCTGGCCGGCCAGTGCGGCTGGCACTCGCGATGCGCCGCAGGTGTGCTCAGCCGAGGACACGCTGCATCAGTGGCGCGATCCTGCGTGCGCCGGCGATGGCCGACGCACAGGCCACTCCGCCCACCATCGCGCCCGTGACGCCGCAGGACATGATGTCCTGGCCTGTCAGCCACAGTCCGGCTATGCGGCTCCTTGGTCGTAACCAGCTTTGCCGGAAACGCTGCGGATCGTGATCGAGGCCGTAGAGTTCGCCGCGTTCCCAGCCGCCGAACCACTGCATGGACAGCGGCGTGGAGACTTCCCAGTAGTCAATGCGGCCGCGAAGCTGAGGAAGCCGCTGATAGAGATGCTCGAGCAGTCGCTCGCCGAGCTGCTGTTTCAGCGCCTCATAGTCCTCGCCACGCTGGCCCCAGGTGGTGCCCGACCATCGCTCGAAAGCCTCGTACGGGGCCGGTGCAACGATCTCGATCGTCGAGCGGCCCGGGTGGCGACGTTCGAAGTCGGGATCCTTCGCAGACGGGAACGAGATATAGACGGCCGGGAACGGGCTCTGCGGGTCGGCGATGAATCGATCGACTGCGGCGTCGCAGTCATTGTCCTGGTAGATCCAGTAATTGGTCTTCGGCAATCCAAGTTCATCGGCTGTGGCTTTCAGCCCGACGTACACGCCCAGGTGTCCGATGCTGGGCCTGACGCGCTCGAGCAGGCGATCGTATCCACTGGAGGCCAGCGCCGATGCAGGCAGCAGCCGGGTCAGCGTATTGCTGACACCGGCGCCGGATATGACGCATTTCGATTCTATAGACGTCCCGTCATCCATCACGATGCCGGTTGAGTGGCCGTTACGCACGGTGATTTCCCTGACGCGCGCATACGTGAAGACTTCTCCACCCGTCGCACGGATACGCGGCAGGATTGCATCGGCAATACGCCAGGCGCCGCCAACCGGGTAGTAGCCGCCGTGCAGATAATGCTTTGAGATCATCGCCTGCATGATGAACGCGGAACGCTTTGGCGGCAGACCGAGATCGCCCCACTGCCCGGTCAGTACCGCAATCAGTTCGCGGTCCCTCGTGATCTCGGAAAGCACCTCCCAGCTGGTGCGCAGCAGGCGGCGCGGCAGTTGATGGCTGAGGTATGGCCGGGCAAGGACGGCCAGCCAGGGCGGCAGGGTTCGCCCGAGCGCCAGAGAGCGCATGCCGCGAGAGACTTCGCTCAGCAGTTCCAGGTATCGGTCGATAGTCGCTGCTTCGCGTGGAAAATGGCCGAGCAGGTTTTCGCGGTAAGCTTCCCTGCCTGCCATAGCGTCGTAATGACGATCGCCAATGAAAAACCGGTCGTAGTTCGCTGCCATCGGCGCCCACTGGACTTCGTCATTGGTCAGGAAACTCATCAGTCGCGCAGTCATCGTTGAGGCGCCCATGTCACCGACGTAATGAACCCCAACGTCCCACTCGTAACCATTGCGCTCGTAGCTGTGGGTGCAGCCTCCGGCGGTGTAGTGCTGCTCGAATACGGCGGTCCGCAGGCCGAGTTCAGAGAGCAGCGCCGCGGTCGTCAGGCCGCCGATACCGGAACCGATCACGAGCGCGTCGTAGGGGCCGTTCAGCCGGTTCGCTCGATAGCGACGGCCGATGCGAATGGTGCTGGCGGCGAGGTTCGCCATGAGGTCCCCAGTGTCTGCGTTGATGTACTATCGCACGCCTGGCGACCGCGGTTAAGCACCGGCATGACCATCATGGGATCCCGAAGAATCGACTGGACCCGGCTCGACGACGAGGCCTTGCTCGAGGTAAGACTCTGTGACCTCGGGCTGCACCTGCCAGATTCCGACGTCAGTTCGGCGCTCGAACAGGTTAATGCGGAACTCGAGCGCCGGGGCATCGGTTTCAGGCCGCACGCCTGGTTTTCCGACGAGTGGTTCGTTCCCGATGGCGTGGCCGGGATTGCTGTGCCGTTTTTTCTCGCGCATCCGCGACTGAAACGGCTCGAGCGCCGCTTCGTCGGCGAGGTCGAGGGCGGCAACCGCAAGTGGCTGGTGCGAATTCTGCGCCACGAGACCGGTCATGCGCTGGACAACGCCTATTCCCTTCGGAGACGCGCCGAGTGGCGCCGGACTTTTGGGCCGGCATCGCGACCTTACCCGACCGTTTACTCCCCGCGGCCTGCCAGCCGGCGCCATGTGCTGCATCTGGGTCACTGGTATGCACAGAGTCATTCGACAGAGGACTTCGCCGAAACCTTTGCCGTCTGGCTGCAGCCCCGGGCACGATGGCGGCGCGAGTACGAAGGCTGGCCGGCGCTGCGAAAACTCGAATACGTGGACCGGCTGATGATGGACGTGGCGGGCACCCGCCCGCGCCAGGTGAGCCGCGCCCGTGTGGAGCCGATCAGCGGTAATCGACAGACCATTGGCGAGCACTATCGACGCAAACTTGGCCGTTACCGGCGTTTCGAGCGGCGTTACGACCCTCGACTGCTGGAAGTCTTCGTGCCGCGAGTCGAACGGCCACGCGCCGTGTCGGCGGCCCGCTTCCTTCGTGATGTCGAACCGCAACTGCGACGCCTGCTCGTGCGTCGATCGCGTCTGCATCCATACCTCGTTGATCACGTCATCAAGGCGGTCACCAGCCGTACGCGCGAACTCGATCTTGTGCTCGCTGACTCGCAGCGCGAGGGCAAGCGACGCGTCGTGCGGCTGCATGAACAGGTCGTGCTCGACACTTTGCGCAGGAACCGGGAAAACTACGCGCTATGAAACGTCAGAAAATATTGCTGCTGGTACATGAAAGCCTCGTTCCGCCGGACGATATTGGTGAGCTGGGCGAGGAGGATATCGAGACCTTTCGAACCGAGTACAACGTCTACTCGACCTTGCACAATCTCGGGCACGAGGTCCGGGTCGTCGGTATCGGTGATCGCATCACCGATCTGCGCGAGGCGATTCGTGATTTTGGGCCGGATATCGCCTTTAACCTGCTCGAGGAATTCTCTGGCATCGTCACCTACGATCACTACGTGGTCGCTTATCTCGAGTTGCTTCGGCAGCCCTATACCGGCTGCAATCCGCGCGGCATGATGATCTCACGTGACAAGGTGCTCACGAAGCAGGTGCTGGCAGCGCACCGGATTCCGTCTCCACGCTTCCAGGTATTCCCCTGGGGAAAGCGATTTCGAGCGCCAAGGAACCTGAGCTTTCCGTTGTTTGTGAAATCGGCGACTGAAGACGCATCGCTCGGGATCTCGCAGGCCTCGATCGTGGAAAACCCCGAGCGCCTGCGCGAACGCGTTGAGTTCATCCACGAGGAAACGCAGAGCGGTGCGCTGGTCGAGGAGTACATCGATGGAAGGGAGCTTTATGTCGGCGTCCTTGGCAATGAACGCCTGCAGACACTGCCGGTCTGGGAGATGGATTTTGGCACAGCCCACGGCGGGCGCAGCGGCATTGCAACGCGCAAGGTGAAGTGGGATGCGGCCTACCAGTCACGGCATGGCATTGCGACGGGACCGGCGAAGGGCCTGCCGCCGGGATGCGATCAGCGGATCGCGAGGCTTGCAAAGCGCATTTACAGGGCTCTCTATATGAGCGGCTATGCGCGCATGGACCTGCGGATGCGCCCCGACGGCAGCCTTTTCGTGCTCGAGGCGAACCCGAACCCGAACCTCACCTACGGTGAGGACCTCGCCGAATCGGCCGAGTCGGCCGGAATTTCCTATGAACGGCTTCTCACCCGTATCGTCACCCTCGGGCTCAACTACAAGCCGGAATGGCGCATGTTCGAGCAATGAAGGAACGGACCGGAACGCCGTACGGCCACGGTTGATCCGACCTCTGGCGCAGCGTCCGTCGTTTAATACCTGCTCGTAAATCGTGGCGTTGCCTGGCTAGTCGACGTGCCACGGGGCGCGCGGCCACGGTGTGTGCCTAGGTAGTACCTCGGATGCCGTGGTGCGGAGCCTCGGAGACAATCAGGCGGTCACTGGGCTCGACTGGCAGGTTGAATGGTCATGCCCGGACCCTTCGAAAAGAAACCGTATACGCAGGAAACTGAGCCCTGGCACTTGCTGCCCGTGCTGCGTGTACTGGAAGTTACCGAGTCGTCACGCAACGGCCTGACGGCCGAACAGGCCACTGAGCGGCGGAATGTCGTCGGCCCGAATGCCCTGCCAGGCAAGCCACCGCCGGGCTGGCTCGAGATCGGTCTTCGGCAACTTAAGAACCCGCTCATCTACGTTTTGCTGGCGGCGGCGCTTGCGGCTCTTTCGGTCGGTGAACTGACGGATGCCATTTTTATTGCTTTCGTGCTGTTGCTCAACTCGGTGATCGGAGGGTGGCAGGAATGGCATGCCGAGCGGCAAAGTCACAGCCTGCAGAAGCTCCTGCAGATCAAGGCGACCGTGATCCGGGATCGCACAGCGATCGAGGTGAACGCACAGGACGTCGTCCCGGGTGACCTGGTTGTGCTGGAAAGCGGACAGAGGGTCCCGGCCGATATTCGATTGATCGATGCCCGTGGACTGGAGATTGACGAGGCCCTGCTGACCGGCGAGTCACAAACCGTTCTGAAGGATGAACGCTGGACCGGTTCAGCCGATACGGTGCTGGCAGACCAGCGCAACATGACATTTGCCGGCAGCAGCGTTGTGCACGGGCGCGCGCACGGTGTCGTGGTCGCCACCGGTGCCGATACCGCGGTGGGCCGGCTTGCAACCACGATGAGCGAAACCGCACTGGGTAAGCCGCCGCTGATCCTGCGCATGGAAAAGTACAGCCGGACCGTTGCGATCGGCATACTCTCCGCAGCGATCGCGGTCGGGTTAACGGCCGTGCTCGTTCACGGTCGGGATCTGGTCGAGATGTTTACCTTCGCAACGGCACTGGCTGTTGCCGCAATACCCGAAGGCCTTCCGGTGGCGGTGACCATCGCATTGGCCGTCGCGGCCCGCCGAATGGCAGCGCACGGCGCGATTGTCAGGCGGTTGCCGGCCGTGGAAGGTCTCGGCAGTTGCACGATGATTGCCAGTGACAAGACCGGTACTCTGACCTGTAATGAGCTGACCGCACGGGAGATACGCCTGCCGGACGGCAGCATTTACGAGGTCTCCGGCGCCGGCTATGAACCGCGCGGCGAGATTGTGCGGCAGGCCGGACCAGCGGGCGAGGCCAGTGACCGGCGCCTGCAGGAACTGCTGGAGGTTGCTGCAAGCTGCAATGAAGCGGATCTTGCCAGGCGCGATGGATCCTGGTGCTGGCGCGGGGATCCAACGGACATTGCGCTGCTGGCGCTTTGCGGGAAGCAGCGCATAGACCGGGAAGCGCTGCAGCTGCGTTATCCGCGCGTCAACGATATTTCATTCGAGCCGGAGCGGCGTTATGCCGCCAGCTACCATGACAGGGGCGGCCTCACCTGGATAGCCGTGAAAGGCGCGCCGGAGAGAGTGCTCGCGATGTGCGAGGCGAGTGCGGGCGAGCGGAGCGAGGTGCTCGAGTCGGCCGTGCAGATGGCCGCCAGGGGGCTTCGGGTGCTGGCCCTTGCGAGTGGCAAGTTGCCGCGACGCATCGGTGAAGACGAGACACCCGATGAACCGTCAAGACTGCGCTTCGCCGGCCTGGTCGGCCTGCTCGATCCGTTGCGGCCTGGTGCTCGCGAGGCCGTTGAGCGCTGTGGCGCCGCTGGCGTTCGCGTTCTGATGGTCACCGGGGATCACCCGGTGACGGCACTGGCGATCGCGCGCGAACTCGGGATCGCCAGGCATACTGCGGAGGTGGTCGAGGGCAGCGCACTGCGCGCCGACGATCCCGGTCAACTGCAGCAGGCTATCGCACAGGCGCGCGTGTTTGCGCGGGTCACGCCGCTGCAGAAGCTGTCGATCGTCGAGGCAGCCCAGGACGCCGGCCATTTCGTCGCCGTAACCGGCGACGGCGTCAATGACGCTCCGGCGCTGCGGCGCGCGAACATAGGTATTGCAATGGGTCGCGGCGGGACGGACGTCGCGCGCGAAGCCTCGGATCTCGTGCTGAGCGACGACAATTTCGCCACGATCGTCGCTGGCGTCAAAGAGGGCCGGATCGCCTATCGCAACATCCGCAACGTCGTCTACCTGCTCAGTGCGGCCGCGATTGCCGAGGTCATGACGGTTGGTTCGGCCGTGATGGTGGGTTTACCCCTGCCGCTGGTACCCGTGCAACTGCTCTGGCTGAACGTCGTAACCAACGGCATACAGGATGTCATGCTGGTGCTCGAACACGGTCACGGCGATGAGTTGGAGCAACCGCCGCACGGCCGAAAAGAACCGATCTTCAACCGACTGATGATTCAACGCGTGTTGCTGGCCGGCACCTGGATGGCTGGACTGGGCCTGGCCAGCTTCGTCTTTCTGCTGCGGATCGGTGCCCCGCTGGAACAGGCGCGCAACGCGCTGCTGCTGCTGATGGTGTTGCTGCAGAACGTCGATGCGTTCAACGCACGCTCCGAGTCCCGCCCGGTGATTGGTCTGCCGCTTCGGTACAATCGACCGCTTGCGTTTGGTGTGGCCGGCGCACTGATGCTGCACATCGTTGCCATGCAGACACCGCTGCTGCAGCGCGTGCTGCACATCGAGCCTCTGACGAAAAACGAGTGGATCGTGCTGCCTCTCGTCGCATTGTCATTGATGCTGGTGATGGAGACGCACAAGTTCGTGCGCAACCGCATGGCCAGTGTTCGCGAGGGATGACCTCCAGGTGTCTTTCGGCCGCAGACCTTCCACCGATGACTCGCTCAGTGAAAATGCCAGGCGAGCACGAGACCGACAACCACTGCTTCGGTGAGCAACGCCGGTACGATGCGCAGGCGGTTCTGCATGACGGCACCGGTGACCCACAGCGCGGTCACGACGACCGCGGAACCGGCGGCCAGCTGGCCGCTTCTGAGCGTGCCCTCGAACCAGAGCAACGGGAGAAGCAACAGGATCGCTGCCGGGAGGTGCAGTGCTGCAAATCCGCCCTGGGCCGCTGACATCGGTGGGTCGAAAACCGTCTGCCCGTTCACGTCGAACGATGGTCGCTGCGCAAGCTGCCCGGCGAGCGGCGGCCGCCAGCCGGGCGGCTTGAACCACGAAAGCAATCTATCCTGCCATCGCGGCGTTTTCAACGACTTGTCCCAGAGATCGGCGTACACCTCGAGATTCGCCCAGATCGGGTCCCAGGAATTGAGCGGCGCACGTGTGCCGTAGACACAGCGCTCCCGTTCCTCGGCATAAGTACCAAACAGGTGATCCCAGAGCATCAGGATGCCACTGTAGTTGCGGTCGATGTACGGGTCGTTAACCGCGTGATGGACACGGTGATTCGAGGGCGAGGCAAACCAGCGGTCGAACCAGCCGAGCCTGCCGATCTGCTCTGTGTGTATCCAGTACTGATAAAACAGGTTGACGATCGCGGCAACCGCGAAGACCTCGACCGGAAAGCCGGCGATCGCCATCGGCAGGTAGAAAATCCATCCGAGCAGAACGCCGGTACTGGTCTGCCGCAGCGCAGTGGAAAGGTTGTATTGCTGGCTCTGGTGGTGAGCGACATGCGCGGCCCAGAAGATGGCCATTTCGTGCCCGAGCCGATGATTCCAGTAGTAGCAGAAATCGTATGCGACGATGCCTGCGACCCAGACCCACCACTGGTCCGCTGGCAGCTGCCAGATCGCCGCATGCGTCGCCACCACGGCATAGATGCCGATGCGCAGCAGACGCGTAAACAGGTTGACGACCTGACTGAGCAGGCCAAGGCTCAGGCTGTTAACCGTGTCATTGAGCCGATAGGTGTTGCGGCCCCGGGCCCTTCCGACCAGGTATTCAATGGCGATCAGCAGCAGGAAGAACGGTACGGCGATGGCAACGGCGGGTCCCATGTATTGTCGTCTCACTCCCCGGCGTGCCAGTCGCGCGAGCGCTCCACGGCGCGACTCCACTCGTGCATTCTGGAGGCGGCTTCGTCGCTGGAGATGGATCGCTCAAAGCGGCGATCCTCCTGCCAGTTGGCTGCGACATCCTTGATTGAATCCCAGAAGCCGACTGCGATTCCGGCGAGGTAGGCTGCGCCCAGCGCGGTGGTTTCCGTCACTCGCGGCCTCACGACCGGCACGCCGAGCAGGTCAGCCTGGAACTGCATCATCAGGTTGTTCGCCGTCGCGCCGCCATCGACCCGCAGCTCGAGCAATGGCTGTGCGGCATCTTTCTGCATTGCGAGGAGCACTTCTGCACTCTGGAAAGCGATGGCCTCGAGCGCGGCCCGGGCAATGTGAGCCCGGGTCGTGCCGCGTGACAGTCCGACCATCGTGCCTCGTGCCCGCGGGTCCCAGTGTGGTGAGCCGAGGCCGGTAAACGCAGGGACCAGGCAGACGCCGCCGGTGCCAGGTACCGATGCGGCCAGCGCCTCGATTTCACTCGAGTCCGCGATCAGCCCAAGTCCATCGCGCAGCCACTGCACGATGGCACCGCCGACAAACACGGCGCCTTCCAGTGCATAGCAGCGTCGATCGAGTTGCCAGGCGATCGTCGTCAGCAGGCGGTTCGCGGATGGCAGCGGCACGGGGCCGGTGTTGAGCAGCACGAAGCATCCAGTGCCGTAGGTGTTCTTCGCCATCCCCGGCTCAAAACAGGCCTGTCCAAACAGCGCGGCGTGCTGATCGCCTGCGATGCCAGCCAGTGGTATTTCCCGGCCGTCGATCAGCGCCAGGGCCGGGTCCCGCGGCATCGACGAGGCGACGATGCGTGGCAGGACGGCCCTTGGGATGCCCATCAGGTTGAGGGCGTAATCATCCCATTCGCCGCTGCTGATATTGAGCAACTGCGTGCGACTGGCATTGGTGGCGTCTGTCAGGTGCTGCGTCCCATCGGAAAGCTTCCAGGCCAGCCAGCTGTCGATCGTGCCAAAGGCCAGCTCGCCACGCTCCGCCCGGGCACGCAGTTGCGGGTCGCTGTCCAGCAGCCAGGCCAGCTTGGTTCCCGAGAAATACGGGTCGATCAGCAAGCCGGTGCGACGAACCAGTTCCGGCTCGTGGCCCGCTGCCTTGAGTTGCTCGCAGCGGTCTGCCGTGCGCCGATCCTGCCAGACAATGGCCGGCGCAACCGCTGCGCCGCTCTTGCGATCCCACAGGACCGTGGTTTCGCGCTGGTTGGTCACGCCGACGGCGGCAATGTCGGCGGCGCTCGCGCCGGCCTTCTTAAGCACCTCCGCAATCGTCGCGCGTTGCGAGGACCAGATTTCTTCGGCGTCATGTTCCACCCAGCCCGAGCGTGGGAAATGCTGGGTGAATTCCCGCTGAGCGATCGCGACCGGCTTCGCATCGTGATCGAACAGGATCGAGCGCGAACTCGTGGTGCCCTGGTCCAGGGCCAGAATGAAACGTGCCATGGCCGAGTCTCCGTCAGCGGCTTCCTGCCGCGGCCCGCGGCGTATCCCGGGGCGCCGAGCTTACCGCAGGTTCGCCGCCAGCGGATGGGCGGCCAGCCATTGGTCGAGTTTACGCTCGCTGCCGGCTGGCAGGTGCAGGCCGAGCTTTGAGCGTCGCCAGAGGATATCTTCGCCCGTCACGGCCCACTCCTGCGAACGCAGGTAGTCGACTTCGCACCGGTACAGTCCGGGCAGCAGCTCCGGGCCCATGTCCTCGATACGGCCGGCTCCGGCAAGGAGCCTGTCGATGCGGGTCCCGTAGGCGCGCGCGAGACGGTAGCGCAGGCTCGGCGGCAGCCAGCGATAGCGCTTCTGCAGCGTATCGACGAAGCGGTCGAAATCGCGGTCCGGCATGTCGCCGCCAGGCAGCGGGGCTTCCGCGGTCCACGCCGCCTGCCGGCAATCCAGCGCGGTGGCCAGCTTGTCGACGACGTCCTCGGCGAGCTTGCGGTAGGTCGTAATCTTTCCGCCATAAACCGACAGCAGCGGTGGGCCATTCTCGTCCAGGTCGAGCACATAGTCCCGGGTCACGCTTTTCGGGTCATCGGTGGAAGCGGCCAGCAGCGGGCGCAGGCCCGCAAAGGTCCAGGCAACGTCCGCGCGCTTCAGTTCACTCGAGAAATAGCGGTTTGCCATCGCCAGCAGGTACTCGACTTCGTTCTCGCTGATCGACGGTGTTGCAAGGTCTCCCTGGTATTCCTCTTCCGTCGTACCGATCAGCGTGAACTCGCCTTCGTAGGGAATCGCAAAGACAATACGTCCGTCCGGCGCCTGGAAGATATAGGCAAACTCGTGATCGAACAGGCTCGGCACTACGATATGGCTGCCCTTGATCATGCGCGGATGATGTCCCGCCTCGACGGGCGTGGCGTGTTCCAGGAAGTCCGCGACCCAGGGCCCGGTGGCATTGACAGCCACTCGCGCCGTGATTCGTCTGCGAGCTGCGCCGTCCGGGGCCAGGGTGGCGGTCCAGCGCCCGGATCCGCGTTCCAGGGCTACGCAGGGCGTCCGGGTCAGGACATCGGCCCCGTGCTCGCGTGCATCGAGCGCGGTCAGCGTGACCAGTCGTGCGTCGTCGACCCAGCCGTCGGAATACTCGAAACCCTTGCGGTAGCGCTTGTCCAGCGGCTTGCCCGCCGGGTGACGGCGCAGGTCCACGGTTTTTGAGTCGGGCAGTACGCGCCGACGGGCGAGGTGGTCATAGAGAAAAAGGCCCGCCCGGATCATCAGTGCAGGACGCAGGTGCTGATCATGCGGCAGCACAAAGCGCATGGGCCAGATGATGTGTGGCGCCACAGTAATCATGATTTCACGCTCGAGCAGCGACTTTCTGACCAGTCGGAAATCGTAGTACTCGAGGTAGCGCAGTCCGCCGTGAATCAGCTTTGTGCTGGCTGAAGAGGTGTGTGCCGCCAGGTCGTGCTGCTCGCAGAGCAGTACGCGCAGCCCACGGCCGGCGGCATCGCGGGCGATGCCGGCACCGTTGATACCGCCGCCGATCACGAGCAGGTCGTATGAATCCAGTCCAGAGCCCATTTCACATATTTCCAGAGCGCTGCGATCAGCGGTAAATCAGCAGGTCGCGTGTCTGCTCGCTCCAGTTGCGTTCGTCGGCCACCGCCAGTGTATCGAGGTCAGCGGGCATGCCTTCGGAGTCATCGACCCATTGCCTCAGCAACTCGCTGCCATTGATCAGGTCGATGGCCAGTCGCTCATGCTCGTACTCGTAGGCAAAGTCCCGCCACAACGCGTATTCCGGATCGATCCGGCGCAGCGCCTTGAGGGCCAGCGCCTGCAGGCGCCAGGGCTTGAAACCCCGGTGATCGTAGTACGGTCCCTCGACGTGGATCTGCACGCCGGCGCACAGCTGGCCCCGGTGCTTCTGCGCGACCGGCTCGAACCAGCAGGGGCGCAGCCGGCAACCCCGTAGCCAGTCGGGCGACAGGCGGGCCATTTCGGCGAGCAGCGCTGCCGGGTCAACATCCGGCGCGCCCAGCACCTCGAGTGGACGGGTCGTCCCGCGCCCCTCGGAGAGCGTTGTGCCCTCGAGCATGACCGTTCCCGGATAACAGCGCGCCATCGACAGATTCGGTGCGTTGGGGCTCGGATTGACCCAGTCGCGTTGGCCCAGCGGCCAGCCGAATCCCGGGGCCTGCTCCGGCTGCCAGCCCTGCATGCCGACCACGTCGTAGTCAACATCCAGGCCCAATCGCCGCACGAACCATTGGCCGATCTCACCGAGCGTCAGGCCGTGGCGCATCGGCATCTCGCCAGCGCCGACAAAGCTCTCCCAACCTGCCCTCAGGCTCAGTCCCTCGACCGGGCGACCAACCGGGTTTGGCCGGTCAAGGACCCAGACCGTTTTGCCATGCGCGGCGGCCGCTTCCAGGACGTAGCGCAGCGTAGTGATAAACGTGTAGATGCGACAGCCGAGGTCCTGAAGGTCCACGAGCAGCACATCGAAGCTGTCCATCATCGCGTCGCTGGGCCGGCGCACTTCCCCGTAAAGGCTGAATACCGGTATCCGGTGCACCGGGTCGATGAAATCCCCGGACTCCACCATGTTGTCCTGTTTGTCGCCTCGCAGCCCATGCTGCGGACCGAAAGCGGCGGTGAGATTGATGTTCCGGTGAGCGGCCAGGGCGTCGAGCGAATGCTCGAGGCTCCCGGTAACCGAAGCCGGATGTGCGAGCAACGCAATGCGTCGGCCAGCGAGGGGCCGGCGCACGGTTTCATCCTCGATCAGGCGGTCGATACCACACTTCATGAGCAGGTCTCCGGACTCGCCTTCCTGGCGGGACGGTCAGAGCGCTGCAGGTGCAGCACAAAACTGTCAGGGTGGTGGAAGTCCGGCTGATTCGCCGGATGCGCAAGCGCCCAATAGGACAGGCGGCCGCTTTTCTCCTCAACGATCGTTGCCAGTGCCACGCGAATGGCACCGCGCCCCGGCAGTGCGCTCAACGCCATGCAAGTAATCGGCGCCGTCAGTTCGAGCCGGTCCTCGCTGCGGCGAACCTCGATGGGTCTTGCCGTTCCGCACTCGAGCGGCGCCATTCCTTCCCTGTATCGCGAGAACCCGTAAGCCGCCCACTCAGTGGAGGGCGAGAAGTTGAACTCGCAATAGACGGATGAGTTGCTGCCGGCGATAAACGCTTCGAAACAGGTGTGGCGCCAGAGTTCCGATGCTGCCCGTGAGGGGACCTGCTCGGGAATCGCCAGCTTGTCGATCGATCCCTCGATCAGGTACCGCAGGCGCAACGCACCGTCAGCTGTCGTGCTGATCTCTGCCTTCACGCTGCGTACGGCCGAACATGGGGTCGCGGTGTGGCAGGCCAAAGTGACGCTGGTTGGCAGCGGTTCGATCATCGGGGTGTATCCGGGGAGTCGCGTGTGGCGATGGGCGGATAATAGCGGTTCTGCTCTCCGCGGAAAAATTCCGGTCCGGTGAGACCGGCTCGATTCCGGTCGCGGGCATCGCGGAGCGCCGGCGCCTCGCGTAGGATTGTTGCCTGGCCAAACCGGTCGATTCGTGAGACCAGACCTGCAATGAGTGCGTACGAGTTCGACTTTTTTGTCATTGGAGCCGGGTCGGCCGGGGTTCGGGCGGCGAGGGTGGCCGCGGGCCTCGGTGCGCGAGTCGCGGTCGCTGAATCGTACCGGCCGGGCGGAACCTGCGTGATTCGCGGCTGCGTTCCGAAGAAACTCCTCGTTTATGCATCGCACTACGGAGAAGACTTCGAGGATGCGCGTGCATATGGCTGGACTTCGACAAGGGCGTTCTCCTGGCCAACGCTGATCAGCAACAAGGACCGTGAGATCGCACGATTGGAGGATATCTACCGGACACTGCTGAAAACATCAGGGGTGGTGCTTCTGGAAGGCCAGGCGAAGCTGATCGATGCCCAGACCGTGGAGGTGGCAAATCGACGATACCGGGCCGCGAACCTGTTGATTGCCACGGGTGGCTGGCCGATGTTGCCGGACGTGCCGGGCATCGAGCATTGCATGACGTCTAACGAGGCGCTGGAGATGCCGGAACTGCCCGGGCGAGTGCTCGTCGTCGGTGGAGGTTATATCGCGGTCGAGTTTGCCGGTATCTTCAAGGGTCTTGGTTCGACGGTCGTGATCGCCTATCGGGGTGTGCAGGTGCTGCGCCGATTCGATGACGATGTCCGTCAGCACCTGCATGACGAACTGGTTCAGAAAGGGATCGACGTCAGACTGCAAAGCCATGTCAGGCGCGTCGAGAAGCGCAGTGACGGCACGCTCGATGTCGCGCTGATGACCGCGGGGAAGGAGCAGACCCTGACCGTCGATGCGGTGCTCTACGCAACGGGCCGGCTGCCCAATACGAGCGGGCTGGGCCTCGAGTCGGCCGGCGTGCGGCTCGATGAAAACGGTGCCGTGATGGTGGACGAGTATTCCCGCTCAAGCGTCTCAAATATATTCGCCGCAGGGGATGTAACCGACCGGATCGCACTGACACCGGTGGCGATTCGCGAGGGCGCCGCGGTGGCCCAGACCCTGTTCGGGGGCGTGCCGACGCCGGTGGATCACGAGGCTGTTGCGCACGCGGTCTTCAGTCAGCCGCCCGTGGGCACCGTCGGCCTGGCGGAGGCCGAAGCCCTGCAGAAGTTTCCATCGGTCGACGTTTACATGACGTCTTTCCGGCCACTGCGCTACACGCTGTGTGGCCGAAACGAGCGAACGCTGATCAAGCTGCTGGTCGAAACGGCCTCGCAGCGAGTGGTCGGCGCGCACATGGTCGGTCCTGACGCGCCGGAAATCATTCAAGGCATCGCGATCGCGGTCAAGGCGGGACTGACGAAGCGCCAGTTCGACGAGACCGTCGCGGTCCACCCGACCGCCGCCGAGGAATTCGTGACCCTGACCAGCAAGCGGACCGTGCAGGCGGGGCCCGCGGCTAGTCACTGATATACCGGCCGGGCGCCCGCGACGGGTTCGTCTGGCTGTGTCAGATCGGCTCGACCATCGTCGGGTCCGGGTCTTCCATCCAGCGCAGTACCGCTTCGGCGAAGCGCTCGCACTCTGCAATCGCCCGTTCCCAGTCGCGCGCGCGGGCATCGTGATCCGCGCCATAGCGGTAAAAGTCCTGCCGGTCCGGCAGCTTGCCGTTGGGCAGCGTGGCGAGGAAACCGGCCGCCGGCGCCACCAGCAGCAGATCGTCCAGCCAGACGTGGCCGCGGGCTGCCTTGCGCCAGGGCAGGTACTTATCCAGCCAGCCCGGAGTCATGTGGTCGCTGAAGTGCGGATAGAAGGCGATGCGCTGCCTTGACCCGGAGCGAGTCAGCCGTTGATAGGGCAGCACGAGGTGGTAGTCGACCAGTGCACCGTCCCAGTAGTTGCCGGGCGGTGCACCGCTGATGCCACGCACCGGCGCACAGACCAGTGGAATGGTTCCCGAGGCGAGCAGAGCGTCTTCCGCATTGTTTGCCGATAACGCAACACGCTCCAGGCCGAAGGCGTCGAATTCGTCGACCAGCCGGGACCTGACGCCTGTGTGGAAGACCACCCGTTGCAGATGGGCGGCAAGGCGGTCGCGTGAAATCGAGTTACTCAGTACCGCGCGTAAAAAAGCCATCCGGGACTCAGTTTCCTCAAGGGCGCCACGGGCCCGCGACGTGATGACGTGCAATGACACGCCGGGCCTGACCGCCAGCGATTCGCCACCGAGTACCGACCGGGCGATCCTGCGACAGACGCCGGAAACCTCCTCGGGACCGGGTCTCGCGCCGTAGCGCTGTTCGTGCACATAGCTGTACTGCAGGCGATCGAGTGCTGCAATTGGATCCTGCTGGGCCAGTGCCGCGACCCGCCAGGCGCCGATCGATGCCCCGATCATTTCGATTTCCCGGCTCGCGGACAGCCATTCACGGTGCAGCAGCCGATCGAGCGGCAACAGGGCGAGACCCTTAGGTCCGCCTGCGGCTGCGGGCAGGCAGGCGATATCGTCGCTGCGGAGGCCCCGGTCGCGAAGCTGGGCGAGGGCCCCGGGACCTGCGCGCAGACTCACGATCGGGTCTTTCTTCATTCACGGGAATCCGGCGAGGACAGTTTAATCATTATATGCGTATGGCATCCGGGCCTGCGCCACGGCATCCTTGCTCAATGAATGCCAAGAAACTGCGCACGCCCTGGCCGCACCAGTCCGAACCGGTGCTTGTGTCAAAAACCGGGATCGACCTCGTTCGCGACCCGCTTCTGAACAAGGGGACGGCCTTTACCGCGGAGGAACGTGAGCGCTTTCATCTCGACGGTCTGCTGCCGTCCCGGCAGATATCGATGGAAATGCAGATCCGCCGGATTCTTGCGACGCTCGAGAAGCTGTCGTCGCCTTTCGATAAGTACCTTGAACTCTCGGCGATGCAGGATCGCAACGAGCACTTGTACTACCGTGTGCTGGCGGACCGGCTCGAAGAGCTGATGCCGATTATCTATACGCCGACCGTAGCCGAGGCGACTCGCAACTTCAGCAAGGTGTTTCGCCGGGGGCGCGGAATATGGCTGACGCCCGGGACCCGCGGCCGCATGGCCAGGGTACTTCGCGATGCGGCGGGAACAAAACCGATACGCATGATCGTGGCCACTGACAACGAGGCCATTCTCGGCATCGGAGACCAGGGCGCCGGTGGCATGGCGATTTGTGTCGGCAAGCTGTCCTTGTACACAGTGGCGGCCGGCATTCCTCCCTCGGCCGCGCTGCCGATCAGCCTGGACGTCGGCACGGACAATCCCGAGCTGCTCGGCAACGACCTGTACGTGGGCTGGCGGGAACCTCGATTGCGCGGGGCGGAGTACGACGAGTTCATCGATGAGTTTGTCGCTGCCGTTGCCGAGGTCTTTCCGGAGGCGTTGCTGCAGTGGGAAGACCTGCGCAAGGATAATGCGCTGCGAGTACTGGACCGTCATCGCTCACGGCTTGCTTCATTCAACGATGATATACAGGGCACCGGCGCGGTTGCATTGGCCGGCGTCATCTCGGCCGGGCGAATCATTGGCCAGCGGATGTCCGAGCATCGGATCGTGGTCTATGGTGCGGGCGCCGCGGGCCTTGGCATTGCGCGGCAGTTGGCCGCTGCGATGAGGCTGGCCGGCCTGGACCCGGATCAGGTCCGCTCACAGATTGCCTCGATGGACAGCCGCGGACTGCTGGTCGCTGACCGTGAAATTGACGATCACTACAAGCGGGAACTCGCCTGGCCGCCGGAACTTGCTGCAAGGTTCGGGATTGACGCCGGCGCGGACCGCGACCTCGAGTCGGTGATTCGCGCTTTCCGCCCCACCGTGCTGATCGGGACGTCGGGGCACCCGAACTCCTTCACCGAGCCGATGGTGCGCGAGATGGCACGCCATTGTGAGCGCCCGGTCATCCTGCCGTTTTCCAACCCGTCCGAGCTCAGCGAAGCGTTGCCGGCCGACCTGCTGGAGTGGACCGGCGGTCGGGCACTGATCGCCACCGGCAGCCCCTTTGCGCCCGTCACCTGCCGGGGCCGTCAAGTCCATATAGGGCAGGGCAATAACGTCCTGATTTTCCCGGGCGTGGGTCTCGGGGCTTTGCTTTGCGGAGTCAAGGAGATCACCGACGACATGCTGACCGCCGCCGCATTCACGATGGCTCACAAGGTCACCGAGGAAGAACTCGCCAGTGGCATGCTGTTCCCGGCCGTGAGCCGTTTGCGCGAGGTCTCGGCCATCGTTGCCGCTGCGGTGATCAACTGTGCCAGCGGCGCCGAGGTGACCGACCTGCCCTCGGCGGAACTCATCGCGGAGGTTGAAAACGCGATGTGGGTACCGCGGTACGAGGTGTATCGTCGCTACGACACGGATTCCGGCTATCCCTGAATGATGAGCCCGCTGACTGTCGCGTTGCCGCTGGCGCTGTGCGCGTTATTCGTCGCGCTGCTGCTGTTTGCCGAGCGGCGCGGATCACAGGTCGGCAAGTGGCTCAGCAAGCCAGTGGCCTCACTGGCCTTTATCTGGCTGGGCCTCCAGTCCGGCGGGCTGCAAACGGTCTACGGCCGCTGGATCCTGGCGGGGCTGGCGCTTTGCATGCTGGGCGACCTGCTGCTGATACCGCGCGGCAACAAGGGCGCTTTTCGTGCCGGGATTTTCGCGTTCCTTCTCGGGCACCTGGCTTTCTGCGGCGCCTTCCTGACCCAGCCGCTGTCGCGGGGCGCGCTGCTGGCCGGTGGCATCGCACTCGGTCTGTTCTGCCTCGGTATCCTGCGCTGGCTGGGCCGATCGCTGCCGGCGACGATGGTCGGGCCCGTGCGCGTCTATATGATCGTGATTTCGCTGATGACGACACTGGCCTTCGGCGTTGCCGGGGCCGGTGGACCATGGCTGATATGGCTCGGTGCCGTCGCTTTCACGGTGTCCGACGTCTTTGTGGCGCGCGATCGTTTCGTTGCGCCGGCGTTTGTCAATCGTGCCGCCGGTCTGCCGCTGTATTACGCTGCACAGATGATGCTGGCGATCTCACCGGCGCTGATCTGATGCTCCAGCCAGACGATAAGCTGCCCGAAGCGCCGGAGGCGCCGGCGCCCTGGCAACTCGAAGGGACCGGCTGGATCGTCGCCCTGCGGCTCGCATCGGGTTCGCCCGTTCGCGATGCTTTCCTGCCGCGCGAACTCAAGGGTCGGGGCCGCGGGTTCGTGTCGTTCCTGATGTACGTCGACTATCAGCGGTCGGGTTGCGGTCCCTACCGCGAGCTGCTGTTCATTCCGGGAACCTTTCCGTTTGACGACGGCCGGCGGCATCTCTGCATCAGTCGGATACTCGTCTCCACCTGGGAAAGTGTCGTCAATGGCCGGAAGAACTGGGGCATTCCCAAGGACCGGGCAGACTTCGAAGTCACGTATGCCGTGGGGGGTGGACGCGAAGATCGTATCGACGTCAGCAGTGACGGACGCCACCTGTGCTCACTGCGGTTTGAGGTATCGCCGATCCCGGTGCGGTTCCCGGTGAGTACGGGGCTGATGCCGCGCACCTCTGCCGTGCTCGCTCAGCGCTACCAGGAGCATACTTACTACTACGCGCCGGAGGCCCGCGGCCGTGTGCAGCCGGGGCGGGTGCTGGACTGGCGTTTTGATTCGTTGCTGTTCCCGGACCTGTCCGATGCGATTGTCATCGGCGCGTTCAAGGCCGAGAGCTTCCAGATGACTTTTCCGAAGGCGAGGGTCGAGTAGAGGCTGCCGGCGGCGCTCAGGCTCTCGTTGCGGTGACCAGAGGCCGCCTCGCCATGCGAATGCTTTGTGGCCGTTCCCGGCAAGCCCCGGCCATGCCGGGCCCCTGATCAGCCCGCGTCAGGCCGACTTGTCGATCGCCTCTCTACCCAGTATCACCGCATGCGCGGCGGCAAGCCGTGCGACCGGCACGCGTGGCCCTGAGCAGGAGACATAATCCAGCCCGATCGAATCGCAGAAGCGAATCGAGGCCGGATGCCCGCCATGCTCGCCGCAGATGCCTACCTTGAGGCCCGGCCTTGCGGCCCGACCCCAGTCGACGGCCAGGGCCATCAGCCGTCCGACGCCCTTGACGTCCAGCACTTCGAACGGATTGTCCTGAAGAATGCCCCGCTCGTTGTACATCGGCAGGAACTTGTTCTCGGCATCCTCCCGCGAAAATGAGAACGTCGCCTGAGTCAGGTCGTTGGTTCCGAACGAGAAGAATTCGGCGACCTCGGCGAGATTCTCCGCCCGCATGCAGGCGCGAACCACTTCGATCATCGTGCCGAATTTGCAGTCCACCGGAACCCCGTAGGTCACTTCGATTTCCTGCCTTACGGCATCCATGTACCCGCGCACCAGGTTCAGCTCCTGCGCGGTACACACCTGCGGAACCATGATCTCTGGATGCACGTCGATACCGGCGCGTATGCACTCGGCCGCCGCTTCGATCACTGCGCGAATCTGCATCGTGTAGATCTCGGGGTGCGTGATGCCGAGTCGCACACCGCGATGACCGAGCATCGGGTTGACCTCGCGCAACGCACGTACCTTGGCGAGTATCTCACCCTTGCGCGCGAGAACGCCGTCGATCAGGCGCGTCTCGATAAGTGCGGCGGACAATGCCGGGTGGTCGTCCTCCCGCTGGCTACGGAAAGCCTCGACGAGCACTTCAATGCCACGCGCCGAACCGCGAAGTTCCTGCAGTCGACGGATGTCATCCTCGAGTTGCCTCTCGGTAGGCAGAAACTCGTGTATCGGCGGATCAAGCAGCCGGATGGTGACCGGGTGCGGTGCCATCGCCTTGAAGATGCCGACGAAGTCCTTGCGCTGAATCGGTAGCAATCGGTCCAGTGCTTCGCGGCGCTCTTCCACCGTGTCTGCAACGATCATATCGACGACGATCGGCAGGCGATCGGCTGCGTTGAACATGCGTTCCGTGCGGCAAAGGCCAATTCCCGTCGCGCCGAAGCGTACGGCTCTATTCGCGTCGTCCGGTGTATCCGCATTGGCGCGCACGGCCAGGCGCGCATGCTTGTCAGCCCAGTCGAGCAGCTTGACCAGCGAGGGTGAGAAGTCGGCCTCGACGGTCGGCACTTCGCCCCGAAACACCTTGCCGGAACTGCCGTCGATCGTGATCACATCACCTTCCTTGATCACCTGGTCGCCCACGAACGCAATCCGGGTTTCGACATCGACCGTGATGCCTTCCGCGCCCGCCACGCAGGGCTTGCCCATTCCGCGCGCAACGACAGCAGCGTGGGAGGTCTTGCCGCCCCGGCTTGTCAGGATGCCCTGCGAGGCAAAGAAGCCGTGAATGTCTTCCGGCTTGGTTTCCTCCCGAATCAGGATCACTCGCGCACCCTGGTTACCCATGGTCTCGGCGCGGTCCGCATCAAACACTGCCTGGCCGCTCGCGGCACCTGGCGATGCCGGCAGCCCCCGGGCCAGCGGCGTTTCCTTGTGCGTCGGGTCCAGTCGCGGGAACAGCATCTGTTCAAGATTCTCCGGGTCGACACGCGTGATCGCGTCCTCCTCGCTCAACAACCCTTCCTCGTGCATTTCGACCGAGGTTCGAACGCGCGCGGCGGCGTTCATCTTGCCGTTGCGTGTCTGCAGGCAGTACAAGGTGCCACGCTCGATCGTGAACTCGTAGTCCTGGACCTCCCGGTAGTGCTGTTCCAGGTTGTCTCTGAGTTCGACCAGTTGCTGGTAGAGCAGCGGCATTTCGTGCCGCAGGTCGGCGATGGGTCTTGGCGTTCTAATGCCGGCAACCACGTCCTCGCCCTGTGCGTTGGTCAGGTACTCGCCGTACATCGCGTTCTCGCCGGTTCCGGGGTTGCGGGTAAAACCCACGCCGGTCGCACTGTCGTTGCCCATGTTACCGAACACCATCGTCATGACGTTGACGGCGGTGCCGTTGGCAAGGCCCGGCGTGATTCTGAATTCCCGCCGGTAATCGATGGCTCGTTTTCCCGTCCACGAGTCGAACACCGCCTTGATTGCGATCTCCAGCTGCTCGTAGGGATCGGACGGGAAAGGCCGGCCCGTGAAGTTCTGGACGGCCTCCAGGAAGCGGGCGCCGATCTGCTGCAGGTGATCGGCGCTCAGCATCACGTCGGCCTTCACGCCTGCGCGGTCCTTGACGGCGCTGAATTGTTCGTCGAAAACTGCATCGGGCACACCCATCGCGACCTTGCCGAACAACTGGATGAACCGGCGCCAGGCGTCATAGCCGAAACGCTCGTTGCCGGTGTGGCGAATCAGGCCGGCCAGCGTCGTTTCGTTCAGCCCGAGGTTGAGGATCGTATCCATCATGCCGGGCATCGACATCGCGGAGCCGGAGCGCACCGATACGAGCAGGGGATCCTCGGCGCCACCGAACTTCTTGCCGGTCTGGTTCTCGAGCATCGCCATGTGTGCGCGAACTTCGTCAATGCAGCCCTGCGGCAACTGACGCAGGGAGTCGGCGAGATAGGCGAGGCAGGCCTCGGTCGTAATAACGAAACCCGGGGGGACACGGAGTCCCATTTGCGTCATTTCGCAAAGGTTTGCGCCCTTGCCGCCGAGCAGCATTTTGTTTTTGCCATCACCCTTCTCGAATGCGTAAACCCACTGCTTCTTCTTCATCATCGACCCCTGTCACTGGCTCGGTCAGAATGGTCAAAGCTCAACGCTGAGTTTTACAGGGACTGGACATGGCAGGGAATAAGGGCATTGCGCGATTGAACGCGGCTTCGGGGTGTCGACCCGGGGGCGCATGACGGGCTTTGCCGCAATTACGCTGGCCATTTTCAGCGCGGCCGCAATGATGTTCGCGAGCCGTCTCGCATTACGTCATGCGATCGAGTTATCTGCGCTGCTTCAGGTGCCGCCGTTCGTTATCGGTTTCACCTTGCTGGCCGTCGGGACTGACCTGCCGGAGATCGTCAGCTGTCTCGCGGCTGCCTCGATGGGCCAGGGTGATTTCGTCGTCGGGGATGCGATCGGTTCGGTGTTCACCCAGGCGACCTTCGTTCTCGGATTATTCCCGCTGATCGCCGCATCGGTGTTGCCTGTCAGTCGGCGCGACGTGGTCCTGCTTCCGGGGCTTACCGCGGTGGCTTTACTGCTCGGCCTCTGGATCATCGGCGATGGATGGCTCTCGCGAACCGATGCGATGCTGCTGCTCGCCGCCTGGGCCGGTGGAGTCGGGCTGGTGTGGCGTTTCGGCCGGGCTGTGGTCGTCGAGTCTCCCTTGAAGCGTGGCGGCGGGCAGGCCGTCGCGCGGCACGCGCTGGTGGCCCTCGCGGGCCTCGCCGCCGTGGGTGGGGCGGCGATGCTGTTGGTCAAGGCGATCGAGGTCATTTCAGTCACCTTCGGCGTTCCGGCCTACCTGGTCAGCTTTTTCGGCGCGTCGGTAGGCACGTCCCTGCCGGAGCTGGCCGTCGAATTAACGGCCCTGCGGCGCCGGCAGAGCGCGCTGGCGCTCGGTGATGTGCTCGGATCGTGCTTCGTGGATGCTACGTTGTCGCTGGGCATCGGCCCGTTGCTCTTTCCGGTCGCGGTCAGCGCCGCCTACGCCACCGGCGGCGGACTTCTGGCCATCGCTGCGATGCTGCTGATTATGTTATTGCTGGGTCTGCGTCGCCGCCACGACGTGGTCAGTGCGATTGCACTGCTCGCCGCCTACGTGCTGGCCTATCTGCTGCTGTTACCGCGGATCATTTAGCCCGGGATCGGGAAAGCCGGTGTGCAAAAAAAAGCCCGCATCTCACGATGCGGGCGCAATGCGTTGCAATCAACGCTAGGGGGTTCGTTACGGCCGCGTGCCACCATCGGACAGCGGGTCTGCACTCCAGCCGAGTGCCTGCCAGTCGATCTGGTCACCGGCGTGGCAGTCGTTGCAGGCGTTGCCATAGCCCAGCGCCTCCTCGGCGGGCGGGATCTCGTGGTCCACCTTGAGCAGCATCACGGTCTCAGCGAACTTGTAGCTGCCGCTATAGGCCTGGAATCCGCCGTAGTTAGTCAGCGTGGCCGAGTAATCCGAGGAATCCTGCAGCGAGAGGTTCCAGTCGAACTTGGCCCAGTAGGGGTTCGGCCCGGTCACGGTGCCCCAGAGGTGCGGCACCATCACCGTGTTATCGACCGCGTCGAACGGCTGGTTGCCGGTCATCTTCTTGAATGGGTAGATCTTCGCATCTGCGTCGAGGTAGGTCGCGGCAGGAGAGCCGAGGTCCACCGGCTGCGTGGTATCGAGACCCGTGTCGTTGACGCCCATGACGATGCGGTTCCACTTGCCGTTGTAGAAGCGCAGTTCGGGCCGGACGTTTGACGCCCAGGTGAAGCACCCCTTCAATTTGTTGTATGTGCCGCGGTCACCCGTACCGAGCGGCTCGGCCGGGCACTCCGGGGGACGCGTATCCTGACCGGCGAGCGACCATTTCCAGTCGGTGTACGTGGACACCTTCCGTGCGATCGCCGGGATGTGGCAGGCCTGGCAGGCGAGACGCTCGTGCGCCGAGAGCGTCGCGACGAGCTCTGAGGACGTACCGGCGTGGATTGAGGCCACGTCACCGTGGCAGTCCTCGCATCCCTTCATGTCCCCGCCTTCGTCCACCGAGTGGTACATGAAGCCTGCGATCCCGTGCGAGAGCAGATTGCCGGAGGCGTCGCGATCCGCCTGATGGCAGTCCACGCACAGCATGCCGCCCGGTTTGGTCGGGTTGTCGACGCCCATGTGCACGTCCTCGGTTCGATCGAACGGATCGTCGTTCGGGTCGTCCGGATCGTCCACGGCGGTCAACCCGTAGCGGCTCGAGATATCACCGTGCTTGACGTTGTCGTCGCCGCCCGCGCGGCTGTGGCAGAACACGCAGGCGGAACGCGGCGGAACGCCGCCGTTCATACCCACGCTCTGTGCAACGGCCTGGAGGTCCACGTTCGGGTCGGGCGCGCCGCCCGGCGCAGGCGCCTTCTTGTAGGTACCCGTCTGGTCGTGGCAGGCGAGACAGTCGATGTTGTTGGGATTGTTGAAGTCGAAGCTCTTGCTCGTCCAGCCGTAGCCGATATGGCACTGGGCGCAGCGGCCCTCGTTCGATGGTACGGCCTGGCAGAAATTGTTGATCATGTCCGTCTTGCCGTGGATCTCGCCCTCCAGGCCGGCGATGCCGGAGGCCTCTCCCTGCCACTTCCAGTGACCGGTCTTCATCACGTCGTCACCGACCTTGCCGTGGCAGACGAGGCACTGGCCGGTGCCCTGGTAGGCGTTGTCGGTAAAATATCCCTTGTGCAGCGCGGCGGGTGTGAAGCTGCCGCCGGTGGAACGGCAGTCGAGGACGTCTACCACGCCGTCGCCGTTTGTGTCTTCATCCGGTAAGTCCGGAATGCCATTCTGATTGAGGTCCCAACAGCTAAGCCCGTCCGTGCCATCCGACCCGTCGAGGCCGGCAGCACCATTCTTTCCATCATCACCCGAGCAGCCGGCAATGCCGACTGCGTACGCGACGATGGCGAGCAGCGTCGCGATCGAAAATTGCCTGCATTTCAATGCGTGCATGAGATCGCTCCCTGAATTTCTATGGTTGAAAAGCCGGAACCGGACAATGAAACTAACCGGTTCGGCAGAGATGGTTTCCGGCTGGGGAACGCCGGCGAGGGAGCCGTCAAGCGCCACTCGTGACGGGGCTGCTGTCGACGTCGACCGCGACGCGGATACGCCGAAGCGCACACCGATCCGCGAGCAGTGCCCGGTAGATCAGGGAGGGCCTCCAGGCGTACTGGCAGGACCTGTGCAGCCCGCGCAGCGGGCAGCCCGGGCCGTGGTCGGCGAATAACAACGTCTTGACCCCGTTCACGAGCGGCACAACCGGTTTGCGGCAGGGTCCCGTCCTCAACGAAGCATGGGCTGCCGGCTCGTGCTGTCAGCGGGACCGCATGGGCGCATATAGATACGATTGGCCGATATGGCCGTTGCCAGAAAGTGTTCATTGCCCTCCCGAGCGATGTCGCAGGGTGAATTGCAACATTGATGCCAGGTAGAGAAGATTTAGCGTTTGCTAATAATTCAATGAGTTGCGCGAGGGTCGCCGGGCGGGCAACTGACAAAGTGGCAGTCGAGGCGGCAGAAATGGCATAGTTGGCACTGCCAGCAGCCGAGGGTCTCGATCCGTGGGCACCGACAATCACGATTTTCCAGCGGAACTCGCCTGCCTGATCGACGCGCTTCCGGAGCCACGCATCGTCGTCGATATGGACTACCGGATACTGGCCGCGAACGCGGCCTACCGTGACACCTATTCAACGCACGGTGAGATCGTCGGGCGCCGGTGCTACGAGGCTTCCCATCATTACCCCGTGCCTTGCCACGAAGCGGGAGAGTCCTGCCCCCGGCAGCAGGCGCTGAGATCCGGACGGACAGAGAAGGTCCTGCACATACACCACACGCCGCGCGGGGAAGAGCACGTGCAGGTCGAGTTGAGCCCGATCCTCGATCGGCGAGGGCAGATGCGATATTTCGTTGAGCGCATGCAGGCGCTGCCGCGAGCCAGCCAGGGTTCCGCGGAGCACGACCTGGTCGGGCGGGCGCCGGCGTTCATGGAAATGCTCGGCATGATGGCGCGGGTCGCGCCTTCGGAGACCACCGCTTTGCTGCTCGGCGAGACCGGCACCGGCAAAGAAATGGTCGCGCGGGCGATTCATGCGATGAGTCCACGGCAGAGCGGACCGTTCGTCGCGGTCGAGTGCACGGGGCTCTCCGAGGCGCTGTTCGAGAGCGAAATGTTCGGCCATGAGAAAGGCGCCTTCACCGGTGCGAACAGCCGCAAGATGGGTCTGGTCGAGGCCGCCGCCGGTGGGACCTTGTTTCTGGATGAGATTGGCGACGTGTCGCCAGCGCAACAGGTGAAACTGCTCCGGCTGATCGAAACCGGCCGTTTTCGAAGAGTCGGAGGCATTGAGCCCATGCAAGCCAATATGCGCCTGGTCGTGGCGACGCATCGTGATCTTGATGCAATGGTCAAAGAGGGCAGCTTCCGTGCCGACCTTTTCTACCGTATCAACGCGTTCCCGGTGCGCCTGCCGGCGCTGCGCGAACGGCGTGAGGACCTTGGTCTGCTGGCAGATTCTCTGCTGGAGCGAATCAGCCCCAGCCGGCGGCTTTCGCTGACCCCGTCGGCCCTGCAGAGGCTCGAGCGGTACCGCTTTCCCGGCAACGTGCGCGAGTTGCGCAACGTGCTGGAGCGCGCCAGCCTGCTGGCCGATATGGATGTCATCGACGTTGAGCACCTGCCGTCCGCCGTGACTGACGCTGACGTCGACGCCGCGGACAGCGGGCCGGGCGGTGCGCCTCTGCCGGGCGGGGGCCGACCCGTCCCGGCCGAGGAACTCCGTCGGTTGGTTCACGCGCACCGCGGCGATCGTAAGTCGCTGGCACGCAAGCTGGGCATCAGCGAGCGGACGCTGTACCGTCGGCTCAAGTCCATCGCGGACAAGTGAGTGAACTGAAAGCCGACCGCCGCGCTTGATTTCGGTACGAGCATGCCAGCGAACCTTTCCCCGGAATACAATGCCGTCGCTGCCGAATTTCGGAAGGCCCGCGATCCGCTGGAGCGCCTGCGCTGCCTGCGAGAGATGCTGCGCGTGATCCCGAAGCACAAGGGTACGGACCATCTGCAGGCTGATCTCAAGCGGCGGATTCGCGAACTGGGCGAGGAACTCGAAGGCCCCCGGCGAGGCGGTGCGAGAAGCGGGCCTGCGCTCGTCATTCACCCGGAAGGTGCCGCGCAGCTTGCGCTGGTCGGTGCGCCTGACAGCGGAAAGTCTTACCTGCATCGGCGACTGACTGGCTCCTCGGCGAAAGTGGCTGCGTTCCCGGGTACGACCCAGTACCCGGAGCCCGGCATGCTGAGACACGAAGACGTGAGTTTCCAGCTGATCGATCTGCCGCCCCTGTCGCCGCAGCACACGGTCCCCTGGCTCTCGGGCACACTGCAGAGCGCTGATGCCGCGCTTCTGGTCGTGGACCTCAGCGATCCGGATTGCCTCGATCACGTGCAGGTCATACAGGCGCAGCTGATTGAGCGCCGGGTATCTCTTGTCGCTGACTGGTCGTCGGCCAGGCACGAGGCCGAGTCGACAAGCGACGGCGAGCCTGACGTGTTCGGGATTCGCCTGCCGACGGTCATACTGGCCAACAAGGCGGATCGGCTCAGCGACCCCATCAGCGACCTGGACGTTTTTCGTGACCTGGAGCAACCGCATTTTCCGGTGCTGCTGACCTCGGCCGAGACAGGCCTGGGGCTGGGCGAAATCGGCCCGTGGTTGTTCGCTAAGTTCGGTGTCGTCAGGGTTTATACGAAGGCGCCGGGAAAACCCGTTGAGCGCGAGCGGCCGTTCACGATCCGCCGTGGCCAGACGATTGCAGAGGTCGCGCGGCTCGTTCACCGGGATCTCGAGCACGGGCTCAAGTACGCACGCCTCTGGGGGGTTTCGGCCCAGGCCGACGGTCAGCATGTGGGCCGTGATCACGTGCTCGCCGATGGCGACATCGTGGAGCTGCACACATGAGCGCGATCCCCCTGTGGTTCAAGCTGACTTACAGTGCCTTCGTGCTGTACGTGATGCTGGTCTGGTTGAAGCACTACGGCTGGAAGAATTTTCTCTGGTTTTCAGATATCGCATTCATCGGCGCCGTGCCGGCCATGTGGCTCGAGAGCGCCGCGTTGTCGAGCATCCTGACCGTCGCAGTCCTGTTGCCGGAAGTGCTCTGGAACGTCGATCTTGCCGGGCGTCTGCTGCTGCGCCGGAGGGTCAGTGGACTGACCGACTACATGTTTGAGCCTGAGCGACCGAAACTGCTGCGCGGGCTGTCCCTTTTCCACGTCCCGCTGCCGCTGGTTCTGCTCTGGCTTCTGGCGGCGTACGGCTATGACGAGCGTATCGCTCTGCCAGGGGCGATCGTTCTGGCCGCGGTAGTTCTGCCCTGGAGTCGCTGGGTGAGTTCGCCCGAGCGAAACATCAACTGGACCTTCGGGTTCGGAGCGAAGCGCAGCACGTTACCGGCCGTGGTTCATGTCGCCCTGCTGTTCGTCGGTTTTGTCCTGTTTGCATTCATTCCGGCGCATCTCCTGCTCCGGTCCTGGTTTGCGTAACCGCAGAACTGCGGTTTCTGCTGACGCCCACGCTCTGGCAGTCGCAGGTGGCAGCCCTTATAATCCTGCTCAGCATCAAGAAAGGGACATGGGTCCCGGCCAACCTGCCTTCCCGGGCAAGGTGGCACGCACCGCGAGGTGCAGATGCGGCCGGATGGCAACGAAGCGGGTGAAATCGCCATGTATCCCTCCGGTGCTCGAAGAAGGCTCGGGGGGTTTTTCGTGTTCCGGGCCCGCGTTTCGTGCACCAGTCGTTGATCCCCCGGTCAGGTCTGCAATGCCCGAAAGGGCCTGGAGGTTTGACCATGAATGCAGTTTCGAATGACGTACTGGACCTTGCCTGTGCGTTGCGACCGGCAAGCGGGCTCGATTGCATCGTCGACGCATTTCTTGCCAGCAGCGATTCCACTCGCCTGAGTACGTCAGCGACCCGTTACTGGAGCGAAATGCACCGGGTGCCGCTCGACGCGCGGCGGGCGTGGCATGGGTCGGTTCGCCGCCGCGTCCGGCAAGGTGAGCTCGATTGCAAGGTTCTCGCGCTGCTTGCCTTAGGCGAAGCAGACAGCAGCCTCGTCTACCTTGCGACGCAGGAATACCTTCGCCAGGGACCTGTCACACTCGAGCAACATCATGCGCTGGTCAGCAATGCCCTCGAATGGGTCTGCCGTGGGCTGGCGCTCAACCGGGCCGCTGCATTCGCCGCGCTCGCTGCGCTCGGCGACCAGCCGATCCACCGGCGGCTCTCAACGGTTCGCCTCTCGCTGGAGCTTGCGGAAGTGACGACGATTTGCACGCTGCTGGCCGAGCACGCCGTGCAACTGCCGGCGGCTTTCCTCGGCGACTGGCTGGAATTATTGAGCCAGCCGCCGGCGCATGCCGCGGCTGAACCGGTTGCGGCCTTGCTGAGCCGGGGCACCGGCCAGGGCCTGCCGAGGCGTGCCAATGCGGAGATGAGCGTACCGTCGCACGCCGGTTTGCCGAATCCCGGCGCCGGCGTGATGATCCGGTCGGCGGAAGCTAAAGCGTAGCCTGCAACCGGGCGGGTCCGAATCCGCTGTCCGGCATCAGCGCAACGACCCGGTAGAAGTTCACGGCACGGCGGTTGGTTGCGCGATCGACGGAGGATCGGGACGCAGGTGTGGCCCGAGGAAAGTCTCGAGTTCCTTCAGAACGAGCGTACGCGTCTGATCGCGTGACAACCAGTGATCCTCGCCGGGCAGCCTGACGAGGGCGTAGGCCTTGCCCGCCTCCTGCAGCGCTTCAGCCATTGACTCAGACTGGCTGATCGGCACGACCGTGTCCTCGACGCCATGCATCAGCAGCACCGGAACCCTGATCTGATCTGCTGCCCGGGCCGGAGAGACGCGGGCCAGTTCTGGATCGGTGGCCGGTCCGATGTGCTGCTTCCAGTACGCCAGTGTATCGGAATGATCGCCGCCGCGACTGTGCTCGTGGCCCAGCATCGAGGGCAGGTCAGCGACGCCGTTTACACTTGCTGCGCAGGCATACAGGTCCGGCGTCAGGGCGGCGCCCGCAAGCGCCGCGTAACCGCCGTAGCTGGCTCCCACGATACAGATGCGTTCGGGATCGGCGATGCCTCGGGCAATCAGGTATCGGACGCCGTCGGTCACGTCATCCTGCATCCGTTTGCCCCATTGCCGATAGCCGGCCGTCCGGTGCGCGCGGCCGAAACCGGTCGAGCCGCGAAACTGGGGCCGCAAAACGGCATAGCCCCGTGTAGCGAGAAATTGCGACCACCAGTCGAAGCCAAAAGCGTCCCGCGCCTCGGGTCCACCGTGTGGCATGACCACGAGGGGGAGGTGTTCGGCCTGTGCTCCGGGCGGCACGGTCAGGTAGGCTGGCAGCAGCACTTCGTCACGCGTCACATACTCGATTACCTCCATCTCACCCATGCGCACGCCAGCCAGTTCCGGATAGGCTTCGCCCACGAGGTCGGCCGTCGCCGCATCAAAATCGACCAGGTAGCAGACCGGTGGATGGCTGGGCGACTCGGCGCTTACGAGCGCACGTCTGCCGTCTTTCGAGCGCTGCAAAACGTTCACCTGCCTTCCCGGAAAGGCTTTATCTAGCGTCCGTTGCTGCTGGTCGAGTGCTGTGTCAATCCAGTGCGGCGCCGGTATCGCACCGCCGCTTCGGAAGCCAACGACGATGCCGGTATACGGGTCGGATATCGCATCCGTTACGTCGCTTGCGGGAAGTTCGAACAGCACCGCTGGCGGGCTGCCATCGACCGGGATTTTCCATGCCCTCGTGAAATCTGAATCCTCAAACCCGCTGATGCCGACAATCGCTTTGCCGTCGGATGTCGTGCCGGAAAGCGAGAGCCCCGGGTTGTGGGAACGGAAGATGCGGCGCCATCGCGAGCGCGGCCTGGCAAGTACGGTGAATTCGGACGTCCCCGAGCGCCATTCGCTGCGCGCGATGGCTCGCCCCTCGGCATTGACCAGCCATGCGAGCGTGTAAGGTGTACCGCGCTCGACGACCCGGCCTTTGCCCGTGTCGATGTCGACGTCGAACAGCGTACTGACCCAGCCCGAGTCGCCTCGCGGGTCGGCCAGGTTGCTTCCGATCGCGCGCTTGTAACGGGTTTCCGCGAAATCCCACGCTGACATGGTCAGTGCCTTGCGCTCGGGGATCGCGGCGAGGACGCGGGCTCCGGTCAGGGTGCCGCGTCGGTCATCCCCCAGCATCCATTGCAGTGAGCCGCTGTCGACCCGCACGGCCATGGTGCGCCAGATCTCCCGGGTGGCCCGGGTGCTCGGCTGCCCGGCAAGGTTCACCGCCGCACTGACGTCGATCAGCAGGTACTGGTTGCTGGCCCAGGCAATGTCGCGCAGCTTCTCTTCCGGGTCAATCTCAATGACCCGCCGTGGTTGCTTCTGGCCGATGTCGACTATGACGATCGCACTGCCATCATCCGTGACCTGGTCGATCGCGATCGACCGGCCGTCCGGGGACATCGCGATGCGGGAGAAAGCAGGCGTCCGGCCAAAGGCCTCGGCCGGTGGTTGTGATGCACCGGCAGACACCCAGGCCACTGATAGCCACAGGGTCAGAAGCGCCCGCAGAGACCCTGCACGTTCATCGAGGTGCTTCATCCGCAATCCATGCCCTGCGGATTGGTCACTCGTCCTTGAGCGCGGCATCCGCAGCGGGTCGCCGAACGGTGGTCAGCCAGCCGGCCACGTCCTGTGGTTCGCGGTCTTCGAGCCAGCCGAACACGACGGTGTGCCAGCTCACGCGTCGCACATAGCCGCGGGTTTCATTGTAAGGAATGTTTTCGACCCAGACGTCTGTTTCCATTGGCTCGTCAGGCAGCCAGCGTCTCGCTGCGGCCGGGCCGGCGTTATAGCCGGCCAGCGCAAGGGGTATCTGCTTGTCCGCCAGCCGGACGAGGCTGGCGAGCGTTGCTGCACCGAGTCGTACATTGGTCGCGGGATCGAGCAGGCTGGTATTGGTCGGGGCGGGCAGGTCCCATCGTTTCGCCGTACGACGTGCCGTCGCGGGCATCAACTGCATCAGCCCGCGGGCGCCGGCATGCGAGCCGGCGTCGGACAGGTAAAGGCTTTCCTGGCGGATGACGGCGTAGATCAGCTCCGGCGGAAGGCCGGTAAACTGGGATGCCGTCTTCACCTGCGTGTCATAGGGACGCGGGTAGAGAAGTTCGTAGTCATTGAACAAGCCCAGCTTTGCAGCAGCGGCAACGGCCTGCAGGTGCCACCCCCAGGCCGAAGCGAGCCCTATTGCCTGCAGCTGTTCGTCCGCCGTCAGCTTTTCGTACGCTGAACGCCATTCCGCTTTCGCGCTGCCCAGCATATCCAGCTGCATCAACTCGTATGCCCGCAGCATGCCCGGCGCCTGCGCAACCTGCGCCATGCCTTCTGCGCTCGTGCCGATCGGCTGCAGCTCGGGAACGTAGGGTTGACCGAGTCTTGCGGCCGACCAGACGGCATACCAGTTGTCCGTTGGCACCACGGCAGCATAGCCGGCACGCGCAGCGGCCTCGTTGCCCAGCTTCTCGTCGACCCGGGCCGACCAGTAGCGCCAGCTGCTTTCCTCGCGCAAGGCCGTCGGCATCGCATCGATGGCCCTGCGGGCGCGGCTCCAGTCGCCGGCCCACAATGCTGCCCGCGCATACCACTCGTGTGCCACGTCGTCGTAGTCTTCGAGGGGTGTCTTTGCGAAGAAATCGAGCGCGAAAGGCATGCGGCTCCACGCCGCGCCAAGCGCGACTGCGCGCGCGTAAGGACCTGCCTTGACGACATCGAGTCCTCGTGCGGCGATTAGTGCCGGATAAAGGTCAGCCGCAGCTTCCGGGTCACGACGCGCATACCGCGTCCAGCCCGCCAGCAGCGCATCGTTTTCCACCGCCCGGCCCGGTGCGGCGATCAGCTCCCTCACGCCGGCTTCCGGCTGCTGCAGGAGGTCAGCCCATTGCAGCAGCGGTGCCGCAGTCGCAGCGGGCAACGACCGGGCGAGGTATCGGGCAAGCCCCGCGTTCCCGTCCGACAGCGCCAGGCGTGCTCTTTCTTCGATAAGCAGTGGTGTCATCTGGCCCCGGGCGCGCATCCACGCGAACGCCGGATCACAGGCATCCGGCAGACTGCTGGGCGAGAGCCAGGTGGTACGGATATCTTCTTCGAGTCCCTCGGTTCGTTCGAGCGCGGCGCGCCCTGAAAGGGCATTGCAGTGTGCGCTCGTGCCGCGGTCAATGGCCGGGTCGTAGACCTTCAGGTATTCGGCCCAGCGCCTGCGGTCAACCATGGCCTGAAGGTAATTGCGGCGCAGGTCGCGCGCGACGGGCTCGCCGGCGTTGCGCTCGATAAATGACAGCAGTTCGCGCGTGCGTGCGCCGGGCTCGCCCGACGTCGCCACGGTGAAATCGCGCCGCAATCGCGCCGCTTCGAGGTAGGGGTAGAGCGGGTAGTTGCGCAGCTCCGCACTGTCCGCGGTGGCTTCACCGACTGCAGCGACGCTGACCCGTGCCTGGGCGGCGAGGTATTCAGCGCGTGTTGCCGCATAAGGGTCCGTCGAGGCAAGAGCGCCGTGGGGCAGAAGAATTACGGCGAGCGTCAGGCAGGCAACCGATTTCATTGGCCGGAGTCTAGCGTGAACGTATCCGTCCGCGCCGATGCATCGCCCCCAGCATCATGAACAAGTTCAACAACAGGAATTGATCCATGCCGCCACCCCCACCGCTGCCACCCCCACCGGTCGGTGTCGGTGAAGGAACCGGCACCGGGGGCGGCGCCGGCAACGGTTCGATGGTCACGGCCACTGACGCCGCATTGTCGTTCGGCGTCTCGTCATCGGTGGCGGTCACCTTGACCGGGATGGTGAACGTGCCGGCCGTCCCCGGCAGCGCGCTGACCATGACGCTGCGTCGGGCGCCCGATTTCAACTCGCCGAGCTCGCACTGCACCGTGGCAACCGCGACAACGCATGGCGTGCCGAGATCGATCCTCGCGCTTACATCCGTGAACGACGTCGGTAACGCAAACTCCACCGACACGTTCTGCGAATCCGCCGGTGCATCGACGTAAGCGAGCGGCAGATCGATGCGTGACTCGACCTCGCCGCGAATCGTGTTGCGCTCGAGTGCAAGCGAGACGTTGCCTCGCGCGAGCACCGCAAATTCAGTCGCAGCGCCATTGTCCTGAGCGTCAACGTCCGTGTCGGCGCGGGCTGTTACGGTCATGCGCAGGTCGCCGGGCATCAGCGCGCGCATCTGCATGGCGACGACTACATCGGTCGCGGCCGGGATCTCACCAAACTCGCAATCGATCCGGTCGACGAGCACCTGGCAGTCTCCCTGCGAAGGCAGGGTGCCCAGCGCCTCCATTTGACCGTTCTGCCAGGTGACCGTCACGCCCGAACCGGGCACAGGCTGGGTGGCCGTGCGCAGCGTGAATGAATACTCGAAGCTCTCGCCCACCCGTCGCTGTCCAGCGGCCGGCAGCGGCAGCACCTCGAGGTCAATGTTCGGCTCGATGCTCAGGCGGACCGAACCCTCATCGTTGCTCGCGTCGGCATCACCGTCGGCGGAAACCACGGGCTTGAGTTCGCGCTCGAGCGCAACCGCACTGGTCAAACGGATGTCGATTGCAACCCGATCCCCCGGATTCATCGTTCCGAGCGTACAACTCGCCGAACCCGGTGCAAGGGCGCACTGGCCTGAGGATGCAACGATCGAGATGGCCTGCAGGTCTTCATCAATCGGCAGTTCAAGCGTGACGTTTTCGGCCGGCGTCAACCCGACCGATTCGATGTAAAACCGCACGGTCAAGGGTACGTGATCGACACCACGGGCAGTCGATGGCGCATCGGCCACCCGGACATCCGCGGATTGCCCGACCTGCACACTGGCCTGCCGATAAGCATCGACCTGCCGGTTCCTGTAACCGAGGCCATAAGCCGACAGTGAAAGCTCGCTCTGCCCGACCGCCATGCCTTTGATGTGAACTTCAATCCGTCTCGACTCGCCTGCTTCGACTGGTTGCGCAAAGCGACACTCAAATTCCGACTGGTCGGTCGAAAGTGAGCACAGTGCATCGTCGGCCACGACCGACTGGATTTCCAGCCCGGCGCCGGCAACGATCTGCGCGACGACCTCTCGGGCAGCCTGCACGCCCTGCGATCGCAACACAAACGATCGCGTGGTTTCCTCGCCAAGCAGCACGCTGACCGGTCCCGGCTCCGCCAGCCATTCGAGCACGACGGCCGGGGTGATTGTCGCGATCGTGGCGGCCCGATCATTTTCCAGGTAGCCGTCGTTAGCGGCCTGCAGTCGCACACGGATCTCGGTCGGGTCGACCGGTTGATGCCCGACGATATCGATCTGTGTCGCATTGCTCGTGCCGGCCGGTACGTCACCCAGGTCACAGCTTGCGCCGGTCGTCTCAATGCTGCAGCTGCCGCTTGGTGGCGTAATCGCGACCACTTCGAACGGACTCGGAGCCTCGACGATCAGGGTGGCCTGCGCCAGTGGAAACGGGCCGGTCGTCTCGAGCGTTGCGACGACCCGCTGGGCCTGGCCCTCGGCGGCGGCGAAGCTCGCCGGAGCAACGGACACTGCGCCATCGGCCGCGGCTTCGAGCAGGACCATTATCGCGCCATTGTCATTTGCCGGCCGCTGATCAGACGGTGCTGACAGGTCTGCGACAATCTCGTAACTACGAACAACCGTACCTCGCAGTTCGAGGTTAACGCTGCGGCGTTCGCCCGCGGCCATCGTGCCGAGTTCGCAGCTGGCGGTGCCTGAGCCGCTGGTGCAGGTGCCCGCCGCCGTGGAGATCGAGAGCAACTCCAGGCCACTGTAGATCAGGAGATCCAGCCGTACGTCGTCGACTGCCCGGTTGCCGACCGAGACGACGTCCATACTCGCCGTGACCGTCTGATAGGTGTAGTCGTTGATCTGTGTTTCAGGAATTTCGAGTGCAACATCACGTGTTTCTGCGACAGTCAGGCAACTCCTCGAGGCGACCTGCGTGGCGATCGTATCGAGACTGCACTGCGAGAACTGGTCATTGCCGTTGATCACCGGTGCCATCAGGAAGGTCTGTGGCTCCTGGGCGCAGGGCGAGCTGCTCTCGCCGTCATGGCGCGCTCCGAAGTTATGGCCCAGCTCGTGCGCGGTGATCAGGGCGCCGGTCCACGGGTCGAGGTTCTGCTCGCTAAGCGAGGAGGCATAGTCCGTGTCGCAGACGGTGCCGACATACGCCAGTCCGACCGTGTTCCCGTCCATGTTGCGCCCGGTCATCAGGTGAGCCAGTCCCGGGGCATCGAGCGCCGGCGTACTCCTGCGCAGCAATTCAAACTGGCTGAGCAGTGTCGTTGGCACTGAGGAGGTCAGTCCGCCTCCACCTGAGCGCTGCACCTGCAGCTCCGATGCCGTGATCTGGACTCCGACCTGCGAACTGAAAATGCCATCAACGGTATTGAGTCTCGCCAGCATCGTGCCTTCCGGGTCGGCAAAGCGGGTGCTGAAAGGCAGGTCGCCCAGCAATGCGACTGACAGCTCAAGGCCCTGCGCGGCGGCCGGCACAAGCGCGCTCAGTTCTTTCGCCAGGGCTTCGTACTGCAGGGATGCGGCGGCCGGGTCCCTGTCGGGCTGGATTGCGCTACAGAAGCCCGGGCCGAGCCCGGACTCGACGTCGGTGGCGCGGTAGAGCACTGTCGTTCCGGGCGGTACCTGCAGTGGCGAATCGAGCCAGGCCTCGATCGCATGTGCCGGCGCAACCGCGTACAGCTCCTCGCCATCCCAGATTGCACCGTAAAGGCCATCATCGAGCCGCGTGAGCCGCAACCAGGAGTCCACTAGGCCTGCAATGCGACCCTTGTAGACGCTGTAGCGCTGCAGTTGCCTGCGGTCACCGTCCGGCAGCGCTCTGAGCAGCCGGTCGTTGGGTTCCATTTGCAGTTCAAAGCGATGCCCGAAGGCATCGACGATGACGTTCGTCGGGCGGCTGGTCTTCTGCAGCGCTGACGCGGTCGGCAGCAGGCCCGGGTCGAGGGCAACCGGCTCCGCGTGCCGGATACGGCCCGTCTGCGGTGGGGCAGCCAGCGCGCTTCCCGCGAGCAGGAATACCAGCAAAGCCACCGGCAAGCGGATTTTGGGCCCGGGCGCGCTCATCGGCGTAATTCGGTACATCCCTGTCTCGGTAAACCCGGACTATGGGCAAGGCGGCTCGCCCGGTCAAACCCGGCAGTTTATGCAAAACGGGTCGCCCGGTCGACCGGCAGACAGGGCCCGACGGATTCCCGACGCGCCGGGGCCATGCTACGGCAATCGCGCATTCACACGCATTGCGGACCCCCGCAGACTTGCAGGGTCTGCCCGCAATGAGCGAACCTAGTCGGCCCCCCCCACGCTGTGGGCGGCTGGTCGCCGCTGCGGCCGGTTGCCCTGCGAACCCAAAGAAGGGAGAACGACTCATGCTTTACTCGGGACCCGCATTCAGCGCGACCGCGCTGGACGACGGAATCGTCGAACTGAAGTTCGACCTGGCTGGCGAATCGGTCAACAAGCTCAATCGCGTGGCGATGGAAGATCTGGCCGCCGCCACCGCCGCGATCGCCAAAGACAGCAAGGTCAAGGGCGTCGTGCTCACGTCCGGCAAGCCGGTGTTCATCGTCGGGGCCGATATCACCGAATTCGGCGGCATTTTTGGGGCCGGTGAGGCGGCAGTCATCGAGCTGTCGATGGGCGCCCACAAGCTTTTTTCGACGTTCGAGGATCTCGGTGTACCGACCGTCGCGGCCATCAACGGCATCTGCCTGGGTGGTGGTACGGAACTTGCGCTCTGCTGCGACTTCCGCATCATGTCAACGGCGGCAAAAATCGGCTTACCTGAAGTCAAGCTGGGCATCTTCCCGGGCTTCGGTGGCACGGTGCGTCTGCCGCGCGTGATTGGCGTGGACAATGCGGTCGAGTGGATTGCAACCGGCGCGGAGAAGCGGCCCGATGCAGCTCTAAAGGACGGCGCCGTCGATGCGGTGGTCGCACCCGACCAGTTGCAGGCCGCGGCGATCGCGACCGTCAAGCAGGCGATTGACGGCAAACTGGACTGGCAAGCCCGGCGTGGCGAACGAATCGCGCCATTGAAGCTCAACGCCACTGAACAGACGATGGCATTTAGCAGCTCGATGGCCGTCGTCGGCGGTAAGGCCGGTCCGAATTACCCGGCGCCGATGCTGGCCCTCAAGAGCATGCAGAAATCGGCTGGCATGGGCCGGGATGAAGCGCTCGCGACGGAAGCACAGTATTTTGCCAGGGCGGCTGTGACGCCTCAGGCTGAGGCATTGATCGGCGTATTCATGGCCGACCAGGTCGTCAAGAAGACGTCGTCCGGCTGGGCGAAAAGGAGCAAGCAGGAGATCCGGCAGGCGGCCGTACTCGGTGCCGGGATCATGGGTGGCGGCATCGCCTACCAGAGCGCGAGCAAAGGCCTGCCGATCGTAATGAAGGACATCAACGACCAGGCGCTCGAACTGGGCATGAGCACGGCGGGAAAGTTGCTGTCCAAGCTCGTCGAGAAGGGGCGTATGACCCCGGCCGACATGGGTGCGACGCTCGGACGCATCCGGCCGACGCTGAACTACGGCGATTTCGGTGGTGTGGACATCGTCATCGAGGCGGTCGTCGAGAATCCGAAAATCAAGAAGGCCGTATTCGCGGACCTGGAGAAACAAATCTCAGAGGACACGATCGTCGCCTCGAACACCTCGACAATCTCGATCACCTACCTCGCCGAGGGCCTGAAGCGGCCGGAGAACTTTGTCGGCATGCACTTCTTCAACCCGGTGCACATGATGCCGCTGGTAGAGGTCATTCGAGGCAGCAAGTCATCTGACGAGGCCATTGCGGCGACGGTCGCGCTGGCAATGAAAATGGGCAAGACGCCGATCGTCGTCAATGACTGCCCTGGCTTCCTGGTCAACCGCGTGCTGTTCCCCTATTTCGACGGGTTCCACATGCTGTTGCGGGACGGCGCCGATTTCCAGGCCGTCGACAAGGTCATGGAGAAGTTCGGCTGGCCCATGGGCCCGGCTTACCTGATGGACGTGGTTGGTATGGACACAGGCGTTCATGCGGGCGCCGTGATGGCGGAAGGATTCCCCGATCGCATGAAGCCGGACTACAAGAGCGCGACCCAGGTGCTCGTCGATGCCAAGCGCTACGGACAGAAGAACGACAAAGGCTACTACGCCTATGTCCCGGACAAGCGCGGCAAGCCGAAGAAGACCGTGGACCCCGAGACCTACACGCTGATTGCGCCGGTGGTGGCCGATCGCAAATCGTTCGAGGCGGACGAAATCGTCGCGCGCTGCATGATCCCGATGATTACCGAGATCGCGCGTTGCCTCGAGGAGGGTATCGTGTCGACGCCGTACGAGGCGGACATGGCGCTGCTCTACGGCATTGGTTTCCCGCCGTTCCGCGGCGGAGCATGCCGGTACGTGGATCAGACCGGGATTAAGAATATCGTCGGGCTCTGCGACAGGTATCAGTCCCTTGGTAAGGTCTATGAAGCGCCTAAGCTGCTGCGTGACATGGCGGCCTCCGGTAAGAAATTCTTCGGCTGAGCCGAAAGCACACCACCAGTTTTGGAGAGATCAACATGAGTCTCAATCCCCGAGATGTAGTGATCATCGATGGCGTGCGCACCGCCATGGGCCGGTCAAAAGGCGGTATGTTCCGCAACGTGCGCGCCGAAAAGCTGTCGGCCGAACTGATCAGGGCCCTGTTCGAACGCAATCCCGGTGCTGATCCAGCCGAGGTCGCGGACGTGATCTGGGGCTGCGTCAACCAGACGCTGGAGCAGGGCATGAACGTTGCGCGTAATTCGGCCTTGCTGGCCGGGCTGCCACACGAGGTGCCGGCGCAGACGGTCAATCGATTGTGCGGGTCATCGATGCAGGCCCTGCACACGGCCGCGGCTCAGGTCATGACCGGCCAGGGCGACGTGTACGTGATCGGCGGCGTGGAGCACATGGGTCACGTCGGCATGATGCATGGAATCGACCTCAATCCCGAGGCCTCCAAGTATTACGCCAAGGCATCGAACATGATGGGCCTGACCGCTGAAATGCTCGGTCGAATGCAGGGCATCACGCGTGAGCAACAGGATGAATTCGGCTTGCGTTCGCACGTCAAGGCCAGGGAGGCGACCGAGGCGGGCCGCTTCAAGAAGGAAATCGTCGGCATCGAAGGTCATGACGAAAAGGGCTTTCCGATACTCTGCGAAATCGACGAGGTCATTCGCTTCGATGCGACACTGGAGAGTCTGCAGGGCCTGCGTCCCGTATTCGACCCGGTCAATGGCACCGTTACGGCCGGTACCTCATCGGCGATATCAGACGGCGCGTCGGCAATGCTCGTCATGAGTGCCGAGCGGGCCAAGGCTCTCGGCCTGAGGCCGCGCGCGAAGATTCTCAGCATGGCGGTGGCCGGATGTGATCCGGCGATCATGGGCTTCGGCCCGGTGCCGGCGACCCAGAAGGCCCTTAAGCGTGCCGGCTTGAAGCTCGAGGATATTCAGACGATCGAGTTGAACGAAGCGTTCGCGGCCCAGGGGCTCGCGGTGCTCAAGGCGCTGGGCATTCTCGATAAGGCCGATGGCATTGCGAACTTAAATGGCGGAGCCATCGCCCTGGGACATCCGCTGGGCTGCTCGGGCGCGCGTATCACGACGAGCCTGCTCAACGTGATGGAATGGCAGGACACCCGAATCGGCCTGGCGACGATGTGCATCGGACTTGGTCAGGGTATCGCGACGATCATCGAGCGCGTCTAGCACGGTCCCGGCTTGGGACGAGTCAATGGCGGGCCGGGCGGCAGTTCCTGCCGCCCGACCCGACCGTATTCCGTCAAATGCCGGCAACGCACCCTTCGCTTCACGCGAGCGGCGCCGGTGATTCCGTATCTTCCTTCGTACAACCCGAATGGTCGCCTGACTGCTGCGGTGCATTAATCGCCGGAGACTTCAAGCGGGGCGAATATTGCCAGCAAGCTCCGTCACTGCGGGTGGCCTGTACCGGCCGTCGATCCACCGCCGACGGTTCACTTACGTAAGGGCAGTCCAGGCATGACGGCCGGCCGGAGGAATCATGGACAACAAAGCTAAAGACGTCGCAATGCAACTCGCCGAGGACGCGCGCCAGGAGGACTGGGAGTCGGTCAGTTTTACGGCTGAAGTATTCAAGGGCAGCTTTCGCTGGGACCTGTTGTATCCGTTCCCGGCCCAGTCGCCGGAAGATCGGGCGATTGGCGACGAGTACCTGGAAAAGGTCAAGGTCGTCCTGGAGGCGCACGTCGACCCCTACCGGATCGATGCGGAAGGCGAGTATCCGGCCGAGGCGCTCGATGCAATGGCGAAGATCGGCCTGTTCGGCATGAAGATTCCAAAAGAGTACGGCGGACTCGGCTTTTCCGTGACCAACTACGCTCGCGTGCTTGGACTGATTGGCACGTATTGTGCGAATACGGTGACGTATCTCTCGGCTCATCAGAGCATCGGTGTGCCACAGCCGCTGCGTGAATTTGGTACGGAAGCGCAGAAGCGGAAGTACCTGCCGCGACTCGCCGCAGGCGAGATTTCGGCGTTTGCACTGACCGAGCCGGACGTTGGCTCAGACCCGGCGCGCATGAAGACGGTGGCCACACCGTCAGCCGATGGCTCGTACTACGTCATCAACGGCGACAAGCTCTGGTGTACCAATGTGACGGATCCACGCACGTCGCTGATTGCCGTGCTTGCGCGTACGCCTGACAAGGAACTGCCGGACGGCAGGAAGGTTCCACAGATATCGTGCTTCATCGTCGAGACTGCGTGGCCCGGCTTCCAGCGCGTTCGTCGATCACGATTCATGGGCCTGAACGGGATCGCAAACGGTGCGATCGCACTGAAGGACGTGCGCGTTCCGGCCGAGAACATGATCGGTAAGCCAGGGCAGGGGCTGAAGATTGCGCTGGCGACCCTTAATGTGGGGCGGCTCGGGCTGCCTGCCGCGGGAGTTGGCACGGGAATGGCGCTGGTCGATGACGCGCGGTGGTGGACGACCACCCGTAAACAATGGGGTCAGCCAATTGGCAAGCACCAGTCGATCTCGAAGTTGATCGCGAACTTTTCCGCGCAACTGTTCGCGATGAAAAGCATGGTGTACCTGACCTGTGCGTTTGCGGACCGCGGGAACACCGACATACGCCTCGAAGCGGCGGCCGCGAAGTATTTCTGTTCAGAAACCCTCTGGCAGATTCTTGACGACTACATGCAGGTGCGCGGTGGCCGTGGTTATGAGCGCGCGCTGTCGCTCTACGAGCGCGGCGATCGGCCAGTGGCGATCGAAATGGCGATGCGCGACATGCGCATTGCGAGGATTTTCGAGGGTTCATCCCAGGTCATGCACCTGATCATGGCTCGCGAGGCGCTCGATACACACTTCAAACTGGTCATGCCGCTGATGCAACCGAAGCCGGGCCAGAAGATCGACAAGAAGGCGGCGATCATGAAGGCGGCGGCCTTCTACGCCCGCTGGCTCCCCGGGCTCTATCTGCCCGCCGGCGGAGGCCTGCAGGCAGCGCACCTCAACAAGGCCAATCGCGATCACCTGGCCTATGCGGCGAAGACGAGCAGGTTACTGGCCCGACGCCTGTTTGGCACGATGGCAAAGCTCGGCCCGAAGCTCGAACGCGAGCAGATCATTCTCGGCAATTTCGTCGATATTGGTGTGGAACTGTTCGTCATGGGTACGGCGCTCTCGTATGCTGATCACCTGGTGGCCACGAACCCCGCCGACGATTCGCCGCAGGAGCTTGCGGACCTGTTCTGTCGGGAGGCGCGCCGGAAGATCGCCATTCGCTTCGACGCGGTCAGCAACAATCACAACCACATGTACAGCAAAGTGGCCGGACTGTTGATGGAAGGCAATCTCGCCTGGCTGGCCGACGGTTCGATGAACCCGATTCCGCCTCAGTATCGGGACTGGGAGAAGAACGACTACGAACACCCGGCCTCCAAGATGGCCGATCCGAAAGCCGATAAGGCGACGGTCGGCGGCGGGGATCGAAAAGCCGCCGCCTGAGATCGGGCAGGGTAGGGGAACTCGGCCGGGTGCGTCTGGCCGCGCAAGGGGCAAGCAGTGGTGCTGTGAGCGGATTGTCCGGTGCCCCCGTGGGGCATCATCGGATAGTCGTCAGTGTGCGTGCCGCTGGCGGACGAGCGTCATGAGGGTCTGGTGCGCCCCCGCGCTGCCGATTTCGCTGGTGGCGTCGCCCGGGTCAAGACGCCGATAGCTGCCGTCAGCCTGCATCTGCCAGGCTTGCCGGCAGTCCTGCAACTCGATCTGCAGCGTTTCCCACAGGCGCTGACGCAACGGCATCGATTCGACCGGGACCACGGCTTCCACGCGTCGTGACAGGTTGCGGTTCATCCAGTCCGCCGAGCCGATCAGGAAATCACCCTGAAGCGGGTCGTCAGAGCCGTTCGCAAAATGGTAAACGCGCCCGTGCTCGAGGAATCGCCCGACGATCGAGCGGACGCGAATGTGGTCAGTCCAGCCGGGAATGCCCGGCTTCAGACAGCAGAAGCCGCGGATGATCAGGTCGACCGGTACACCGGCCCGGGAGGCCCTGCTCAGCGCCTCACAGACTGGCAGGTCTTCAAGCTGGTTCATCTTCGCGATGATCCGTGCCGGCCGGCCGGCACGGCTGTGCTCGATTTCGCGCTCGATCAATTCAAGGAAGCGCTTCCGCATGTTCAGGGGCGCGACCAGCAGCTTTTCGAAGGTGGGCTGCCGCGAATACCCCGTCAGGTGATGAAACAGGTTGACCACGTCCTTCGTAATGACCGGATCGGCCGTGAAGAGGCCGAAATCCGTGTACATGCGTGCGGTCTTGACGTGATAGTTGCCGGTGCCGATATGTGCATAGCAGCGCAGGCCGTCGCCCTCTTTGCGCACGACCAGTGCGAGCTTGGTGTGGGTCTTCAGGCCCCGCAGGCCGTAAATCACGTGATCACCGGCCTTTTGAAGCTCGTTGGCCCAGTGAAGGTTGCGAGCCTCATCGAAACGCGCGGTCAGTTCCACGAGACAGGCGACCTGCTTGCCTGACTCCGCAGCCTTGATCAGCGAGCGGACAAACGGCGTGTCATCTCCCAGGCGGTACACGGTCATCTTGATCGTGACGACGTCCGGGTCGTTGGCCGCGTCGCGAATGAAACGCTCAACCGTTGCGTCGAAGCTCTCATACGGATGATGCACCAGCACGTCCCCGGCACGGATCATCGCGAAGAGGTCGGCGTCTTCATCGAGATTCGCCGGTACCATCGGCGCCCAGGGCGTGTCGCGAAGTTCCGGCCGGTTCAATGAAGCAATTTCGAACAGTCCGGAGTAGTCGAGCAGGCCGTCGAAATCATAGACATCGTTTTCGCTCAGGCCGAATCTTTCGATCAGCGATTTTCGAAGCAGGGGCTCGGCGTCGCTGCGAAACTCGAGGCGAACCACCGGTTCGAACTTGCGTTGCCGGAGCTGCTCCTCGATGAGCTCACGCAGCGAGTTGTCACGGTCTTCCTCCAGCGCAATGTCCGCATTGCGCGAAACACGAAACAGCAGCGATGCTTCGATTTCCACGCCGGGGAAAAGCTTCCAGGCGTTGTGGCGCACGAGTTCGTGCAGGCCGACGAAACAGTTCCGGCCCTGCTCGACGTCTGCCTGCAGGGGTATCCACTGCACGAGCGTACTCGGCACCTTGACGCGCACCGGCAGGCGCTCGCCGTTCTGGCGGTTGTACAGCAGGAACCCCCAGGACGTGGACAGGTTGGACAGGAAAGGGAACGGCTGCGACGGGTCGAGGCCCAGCGGCGTCAGCGCCGGCGAGACGTGCCGGTCGAAGTAATTCGAGGCTTCCTCGCGTTGGGCATCGCTGAGCATGCCCCAGTCGGCGAGCTCGACACCCTGTTCGGCCAGCAGCGGCCGCAGTTCGCTGAACACCCGGGCCCGGTCGGCGAGCGATGGCAACAGGGCCTCACGCAGTTCCGCCATGTGCCGGTTGAATGCCTCGATGTTACCGGGACTGCGGCTCGCATAAGCCCGGGTGCGCATCGCCCCGACCCGCTTCATGAAGAATTCATCGAGATTGGAGGTGAATATCGCGAGAAACTTCAATCGCTCGAGCATCGGCGTGCGCTCTTCGAGCGCTTCGCTCAGGACGCGTCGATTGAACTCCAGCCAGCTCAGGTCGCGATCGAACCACGCGGCGTCCAGAAAACCCTTGCGCTCGGCGATCGCCTCCGGCGCCGGTTCTTCGATAACCTTTGCGGCTTCCAGTTTCATCATTTCCTCGCACCCTGAAGCGTTTTCAGCACTTTGACAAGCGGCCCGGTCACTGTATGGGTGGCGCGCCTTGTTTTCTGGCCGGCGTGCTTATTGTGTCCCGCAGTCATTGGCCGCAGGTCCTGGCCATTACGTGTCGGATACCGCGCCGGGGCATCCAGCCTGAGATCTTGCGCCAAATATGTAAAAATAGACGGGTCAAGAATAAATACCTTCTCAAGGGGAAGCGCATGGACTACCGGGAATTCTACTCGTCTTTTCAGAATGCGCTTGCGCCGCAGATCCTGTCGATTCTCGCCGCGCTCGCCATCCTGATCGTCGGCTGGCTGATTGCCGTCGTTCTGCGCGCCGCGTCGCGGCGCGGGCTCGGCGCGCTGGGCCTGAACCGGCGGCTCGAGTCGGCGCTGGGGCGCAAGGTCAGCCTTGAAAATGGCATTGCCGTCGGGCTGTTCTGGTTCGTGATCGTGCTGACACTGATTGGCGTCTTCAATGCGTTGTCGCTGCCGATGATTTCCGAGTCGCTGCAGGGCATGGTCGACCAGGTGCTCGGCTACCTGCCGCGCCTGCTGGCGGCGTTGCTACTGGGGCTGGTGGCCTGGGCGGTTGCGAGCCTGGCGCGCTCGCTGGTCAATAAGGCCCTGGGTGCGACCCGGCTCGATGACCAGCTCACGGAGCAGGCCGGCATGGCGCCGATGAGCAGCAACGTGGCCGGAACATTGTTCTGGCTCGTTCTGCTGATGTTCCTTCCGGCCATTGTCGGGGCGCTTGGGCTGGACGGAATACTTCGGCCCTTGCAGGACATGATGGATGACCTGCTGGAAGCCCTGCCGAACATCTTTGCGGCCGTGGTAATCGGCCTGGTTGGCTGGCTGGTCGCGGGCATTCTGCGCGGGCTGACGACAACGGCGCTGGACGCCGCGGGTGTTGAGAAGCTCGGCGCGCGGGCCGGGCTGTCGAGCAATATCCGGCTGGCCAGTGTGCTGGGCACGGTGGTTTTCATCATTGTGTTCTTCCCCGCGTTGATTGCGGCCTTCGAGGCACTGCAGATCGATGCGATTGCCGGTCCGGCCACCGACATGCTGCGACAGTTCATGGCAGCCGTACCGTCGATCGTCGCGGCGGTACTGATCCTGGTCCTGACGTTCCTGGTAGCGAGAGTGGTAGCCGATCTGGTTACCAAGCTGACCGAAGCGGGCGGCATTGACCGCCTGCCGGCGGCCATGGGCCTGCGCGAGTTGCCGGCGACTGAGCGCCTGCGCCCGTCCGTCATATCGGGCCGGCTGGTGTTGTTCTTCGCGATGCTGTTTGCCGGTATCGAGGCTGCAAATCGCCTCGGGCTTTCGCAGGTGGCCGATGCCGGCCGGACATTTGTCTGGTTTGCCGGTGACGTGCTGCTCGGCGGCCTGATCCTGGTGGTCGGATTCTGGCTGGCCGGCCTCGCCTATTCCGCCATTCGACAGACGAGTTCGGAATTCAGTGGTCTGCTGGCCGAAGTCGCGAGGGTCGCCATTATCGCGCTGGTGCTGGCCATGGGCCTGCGAGCGATGGGGATCGCCGATGACATCGTGAACCTCGGTTTCGCACTGACATTCGGCGCTGTCGCGGTGGCCATTGCGCTGGCGTTCGGGCTGGGCGGACGCGAAGCGGCCGGCCGGCAACTCGAACACTGGTTCAGCAAGCTGCGCAGGGACGAGGCCGGGCCACACGACCGCTAGCCCGAATCGGGCGGGCGGAAAAGCACGATGCGCTCTGGCAGCGGGGCGCGTCGTGGCTTTTGCTTGCGTCGCCTACGCCCGGCCGGTCGTCGCGGTGGCTTGGTTCGGCATCGCTGCCCCGATGATCTGTAGCGCTTCTGCGGCCGTATCCACCCGCTGTAAGTAACTCAGTTCCGAAGCGTCGATCGTCCCTTCGGCGAGCATGGTCTCACGGGCAAAGGCAAAGAACTTTTCCCAGAACTCACCGCCCATCATGATCAGCGGAAAACGTTCCAGTTTGTTCGACTGGATCAGCGTGGCAATTTCGAACGCTTCGTCCAGCGTGCCAAAGCCGCCCGGCATGATGATGAATGCGCTCGAGTACTTAACCAGCATGACCTTTCGGGCAAAGAAGTGCTCAAACTCGATGAACTTGTCGAGATAAGGATTGGGCTTTTGTTCCATCGGCAGGTGGATGTTGCAGCCAATACTCAAACCGCCGGCCTCGCGCGCCCCGCGATTGGCCGCTTCCATGATGCCGGGGCCTCCCCCCGTCATGACAGCGTAGCCGGCCCCGGCCAGGCCACGGCCCAGCTCACGGGCGAGCTGATAATAGCGGTGACCAGGCAGGAAGCGGCCCGATCCAAAGACCGTGACGCAGGGTTGTGTGAATTCGAAACTCTCAAACCCGCGCAGAATCTCGAGGAAAAATCGAACGGCGCTCTCGAGATCGGCCTCGCGATTCCGGCGTCCGGCGAGAAACAACTTCTCGGTGCCCTCGACACGCTCGAGCAGGGAAGACGGCCGCGGCGAGGGTTGCGTTTCCTTGGTCATCGCGATTTCTCCAGCCAGACAGCCCGATCGCTGCCACTGTGGATCTGCGGGCCTGCAAACGGCGGATACCCAGCATGCCCGGACAGCTACGATTATTGGCAGCTGCGAGCCCACGGCCATCGTGGCTTTCTGCGGCTGCACGTCCTGGCGGAAGGGTCTAGGATAGTATCTGGCCTTGTTTGGCATCAGCGACCGGGGGGTGGTCATGCCGCTGAATCAGCTCGAATACGACTGGCTCGTGATCGGTTCCGGCTTTGGGGGCAGCGTTTCTGCCATGCGTCTGGCGGAGAAGGGCTACAAGGTCGCGGTGATCGAAGCCGGCAAACGCTATCGCGACGAGGATTACGCGAAGAGCGCCTGGGACCTCCGGCGCTTTCTCTGGCTGCCGTCCGTCGGGCTTCATGGAATTTTCCGGCTCACTCCGTTCAGGGATGTCTTTATTGCCAGCGGTTCGGCGGTGGGGGGAGGCAGCGTGGTCTACGCCAATACCCTGTACCGGGCACGGCCTGAGTTTTTTGCCAACCCGCAGTGGAAAGATCTAGGTGACTGGGAATCAACCCTGAGGCCCCACTACGAAACGGCCGAGCGAATGCTCGGTGTCCAGACGGTGCCGCGGGAGAGCGACGGCCAGAACTTATTGCGCCGGGTCGGCGAGCATTTCGGCGTCGACGACACGTTCAAACGCACACCAGTCGGCGTTTTTTTTGGCGAGCCTGGCGTGCAGGTTCAGGATCCCTATTTTGACGGCGAGGGGCCGGAGCGTACGGGATGCACGTTTTGCGGTGCGTGCATGGTGGGGTGTCGGGAAGGGGCGAAGAATACGTTGGTGAAGAACTACCTCTGGTTCGCTGAGAAGCGCGGTGCGACGATCATCCCGCAGCGCCAGGTTGTCGACATTCGTCCGCTGGGGGCCGAGGACGGTTCACAGGGTTATGAGGTGACGACCGAGCGGCCGGGCGCCTGGTGGAACAAGGACCGACGTCAGTTCAAAGCGCGTGGCGTCGTCCTGTCGGCCGGCGCATTGCCGACGAATCACTTGCTGAGCACGTGTCAGCTCAACGGCACGCTGCCGCGATTGAGCAGCCGTCTGGGCCAACTGGTGCGTACTAACAGCGAGTCGATACTTGCGGTTACGATGCCAGAGGGAACCGCACAACCCTGGAACGACGTCGCAATCAGCGCAAGTATCTATCCGAAGCCCGACACGCACATCGAGTTTGTCACTTACGGTCGTTATGGCGACTTCATGTCGCTGCTTTACACCGTGCTGACCGGCGATGGCACCCGTCTCACTCGGCCCTTGCTCTGGTTCGGCAATCTGTTACGCCACCCGGTCCGGTTTCTCAAGACGCTCTGGCCGTTTGGATGGTCACGCAACAGTGTGATTTTCCTTGTCATGCAGAGCCTGGACAATGCCATCTCTTTCAAGGCAAAGCGTGGCTGGCTCGGCAAGGTTTCGCTGACGACCGAGCAGGACCCGGAGAAGCCGAATCCAACTTTCATCGAGGCCGGTAACAAGGCCGCCGAGTGGCTCGCCGCAGAAACCGGCGGTGTCGCCCAGAGCATGGTGCTGGAGGCCTGGGCGAATATTCCGACGACGGCGCATATTCTTGGCGGTGCCGTGATCGGTCGCGATGCAGACACCGGGGTCGTTGATACGGCAAGCCGGGTATTCGGGTACAAAAACTTTCTCATTTGTGACGGCTCGACGGTTCCGGCAAATCCCGGCGTCAACCCATCGCTGACGATTACCGCGATGAGTGAGTACGCGATGAGCCAGGTGCCGGAGGCCAGCGAGCTGCGGGAAGTCGCCGGGTGAGTGACCTGGTGCCTGCCATCACCTCGCGTGCAGGATGCGCCGGTTGGCAACGGCGGCGCCGGTTGCCCCTGCGTTAGAGGCAGGATGCCGGTCAGTGATTCGTACAGGGCCTACGTGCTCGAGCAACTCGAAGGCATCGGACGGTTGCGCTCGAGAAGCATGTTCGGCGGCGTGGGTCTTTACGGCGAAGATCTTTTCTTCGCGCTGATCGCCAACAATACCCTGTACTTCAAGGTGGACGAGAGCAACCGTGACGATTTCACAGCGCGCGGTATGGGGCCGTTCCGGCCCTTTCCGGATAAGCCGGGCTATGAAATGCAGTACTTCCAGGTGCCCGTCGACGTAATTGAGGACGCGGAGACGCTGACGGACTGGGCGCGCAAATCATTGCGGGTGGCCGCCGCGGCGCCGCGCAAACCGGTGCCAGGGAAAAAGACCGGCGCGGGTAAAAGCACGGCTGGCAAGCGCCCTGCATGACGCATGCCCGGACCTTGCAGCAGTGACCGTCGGGTCTCTGTCAGCTGCGGGTGGCTCTATTGACGATAGCTTGAGTCGATCCGGTCAAGCTTGCGTAACAGCGCGGGCCAGGCCAGTCGGCCACCCATCGAACCTGTCACCTCGCTGGCTCGCTGCCTGACCCCGGCGATGATACGCGGGTCGACCGGGACCAGTTCACGCCCGCCCGCCATCGCTCGCACCTGGATCATGCAGGTGGCCTCAAAGACGTACATCGCCAGAAAGGCGTCGGCAACGTTATCAGCCACGGTCAGCAGCCCGTGGTTGCGCAGCATCAGGAAGGTGTTGGTGCCCAGGTCGGCCACAAGGCGCGGCTTTTCCTCCGGGTTCAGTGCCAGGCCCTCGTAGTCGTGGTAACCGAGTGAGGAGAGCACCAGCGTCGATTGCTGCGATATGGGCAGCACGCCTTCCTTCTGTGCCGAGACCGCCACACCGTTGATGCTGTGCACGTGCAGGACACATTTCGCGTCGTCGCGGGCCGCGTGCACGGCGCTGTGAATCGTGAAACCCGCCGGGTTGATCTCGTACTCGCTGTCCATCACTTTCTGACCGTCGAGATTCACTTTCACCAGGCTCGAGGCGGTGATCTCGTCGAACGTCATGCCGTACGGGTTGATCAGGAAATGATGCTCGGGGCCCGGGACCCGGGCCGAGATATGCGTAAAGATCAGATCATCCCAGCCGTAGTGTGCGACCAGCCGATAGCAGGCCGCGAGATCAACGCGTTGCTGCCACTCTTCGGTGCTGACCCGGGCTGAAACGTCGCCCTGGGCTTCCTTGTTCACCTTCTTCGCCGGTGTCGCATTCATCAACATCTCCTTCGGAGTCGTGTTTCTTCTGGTACGACCATGTTCGTCGCCAGCGGCCGCGAAGGTCAAGTGTGGCTCAGGGGCAGGGCGAGGGCATCGCTCCGGGCGCGCCGGGCTGCCGGTCCGGCTTGCGCGAGGACTTTCATGGCGAACCGACCCTGTGGATCAATTCGGAAATCGGGGCCGTTCCCAGATCTGGCGATCGTGGACCGCGGCCTGCCATACTCCGCTGATGGACCTGCAGACCCTGGCCAACATTGCGGAAATCGCCGGCGGGATTATCGTTCTTGGCGGCGCCATTTTTGCAGTGGTGGAACTGATGCACCTGCGAAGGCAGCGGCGCGAACTGGCAACGATCGAACTGGCGCGCTCATTCGAAAGCCCTGAATTTGCGCGCGCGTTGAGGCAAGTTCTTTCGTTGCCGGCTGGCTTGTCATTCAAGGAAGTCAGGGAGCGAGGAGCGGAATTCGAGGACGCCGCGACGCTGGTTACGCTGACCATCGAGTCCACCGGTGTGATGCTTCGCCACGAGGTTGTGGACAGTCAGATCGTCTGGGAATTGATGGGCGGTGTGGTCACTTCGTCATGGGACCGATTGAGTGACTGGGTCGCCGGCATCCGTTCTGAACAAGGCAGCGGCAAGTTCGCCGAGTGGTTTGAGTGGCTCAACGAGGAGTTGACTCAGAAGTATGTCTTAGGCGACTGATGCGGACGGTTGCGCTGGCTGAATACCCGTCGCTCGTCGAAGGCTCAGCGTCCGGATCGATTCCAGTAAGCCGCGGTTTCCGGCAGCACCCAGCGCACGCCACCGCGCGGATCGGCGCGGTCACCCTTGTAACGCGGAATCAGGTGCAGGTGAACATGCATCACGGTCTGGCCGGCACTCTCGCCATCGTTCAGGCCGATGTTGTAACCGGCTGGCGTCAACTCGCGATCGAGTTCCTTTTTCGCAAGCCGCAGGAGTTCCAGCATCGCCGTCTGCTCCGCGCTCGCAAGCAGGAAGAACGAATCCACGTGTCGCTTCGGGATAATCAGTGTATGGCCCGGAGAGACGGGGCAGGTATCGCGCAGTGCGAGCGCTCGCTCGTTGCGCAGTACGACCCGTGTTTCGTTCAGGGTGCAGAAGGGACAGGGCATCGTCATCGGCAGGCGGATCGAAAGCGGTTCAGTCTTACTTTAGCCGATGTACTCTTGCGGCCTTCGGTTCGCTGTCGTTTGACCCGGTGAGCCGAACCCGGATGGGTCACAGGAACGGTTCGAGCAGGGTGTGTACGTTGACTCGCGCGCGCAGCCTTGCGCAGGCGAGGAAGGTGCCTGCCAGCTTGCGATGAAGGAAGATGGTTTCCGGAGGCGGTGAGCGCAGCCCTTTGCCGAAAGCAAGCGCAAGTCCGAGGTCCCGTGCGCGGGAAGCGAGCTGGGAAGCCGAGAAGTCGTAGCTGCCGCGGTGAGCAATGGGTTCGCAGACCAGCTGGATGATGTCGACCACGCCGTCGTGCATGTCATTCGAATCGTCCGGTTGGGCATAGCCGATCTCGATCGCGCCGTCGCGGATTGCCGCACGATCATGGGCGAGCACGGCCCTGACGATGCGCCGATAGCGATCGGTGAACTCGCCGGAGTACGTGCAGACAGAGCCGAAGTCGAGCAGGGCGATACGGCGGTCAGCCGGGAGATAGAGGTAATTGGCGAGGTTGGGGTCCGTCTGCATGAAGCCGAATTCGAACAGTTCGCGGAACAGGAGCCGGTAGAGTGAGTGGCCGACTTCGTTGCGGCGCGCCTGCGCAACCGCTTCGCCGCAAAGATGCTCCATTGACTCACCCTCAATCCAGTCGGTCGCGAGGACACGCTGGGTGCTCAGGCTGGAGTCGACCCTTGGCACCACGAGTTCGGGCATGTCGGAAACCAGGTGCCGATACCGCTTTAGATTTCTGGCTTCGAGCCGGTAGTCGGCTTCCAGGCGCAACTGGCGCTTCGCTTCACCGGCGAGCGCCTGCACGTCGAGACCGCCCGGCAGGAAGTCAAAGCGCTTCAACAGCGAGGCCAGGTTGTCCACGTCGCTGTCGATGCTGCGCGCCACACCCGGGTACTGCACCTTAAGCGCAAGTTCGCGGCCGTGCACCTTGGTGACTCTGTGTACCTGTCCGATCGAAGCCGCCGCGACCGGTTCAGTATCGAAGTGGGCGAACCGGCTCTCCCAGCCTTTACCGAATTCACGGCCGAGGACGCGCTTAAGCTGCGTATCGGGCATCGAGAATCCCTGGGACCGCAGCATCTCCAGCGTCTGGCGGAAAGCAGCCGGCAGGATGTCTTCGCCTTGCAGGGACAACATCTGGCCGACTTTCATTGCCGGGCCTCGCAACGTCGCCAGGCGACGGACGAGCAGGTCTGCATTGCGCGGTGTCAGGACGGTCGAAAGCAAATCGGGGCGCTTTCCGGTCGTCAGCTGCATGGCTCCGGCGAGCGCCGTGTTCAGGGTCAACTCGCCGCTCAGCAAACCGAATCGAAGCAGGCGCCCGACACGGGACGAAGGCACGGCGCTGCGTTTACGCGCCATGGACCTGATCTTTTTGGCTTCGTGGACTGGCGCTCAGAGCATTCTCCTTCTCGCCGGCTATGCGCCGTGGTGGTTCTGCAGTCTCGCTTGGGGGACGCCACATTATTCCATGATCGTGAGGTCTCGACCGCAAAGCATCACGGCTGCAGCCACACTCGGTCGCCGGCTGGCCGGGCCGCGGGCCGCTCCAGTGACAATCGTTGCCAGCGAGGCGACTGCGATGCGCCACGAACAGGACGCGCAGCGGCGGTAACCTTTTTCGAGCAAGCCGACGGTCGAGACGCGCCGATGCAGTTACGTGATTCACCTGACCCGCACGCGAGCGTGCTCGGGATTTGTCGGGAAAGGATCTGCGCTCGGCTCGATACGCGCTGAGGGCCCCCCAGCCGTATCGCCGTCAGCCGGACATTGACTGCGGCTTCGATCAGACCCGTCCCAGTTCAACCAGGCTCCTGGCCATCGCGACCGCGGCATCGGCGGCCGGGATGAAACTCATGCGGAGCGTTTCGCGTGTCAGCGAATTATCCACGTGGACTTCTCTGCCAAGCTCGGGGACGATCTGCCGGGCCATCGGGTCGAAAATGCCGACGATCCTGAGCAGCCAGTCGGGTAACTCGCGCGACGGCACCTTACGTGCCTGTTCACCAAGACCCGCCCGGATCGCGCGCGCAATCTCGATCATCCACACGGACTGCGAAACGCCGAGGTAACGCCCGCCGGTCGGCGCGTCCACCTCGATCGCCCGCCGGTGCATTTCCGCGATGTCGCGGACGTCCACGCAGGGCATCGAGATTCGCGGTGCCCCCGGGTATTTCCCCCGCAGAAACAACTGTATGACCTCTGCCGAAGTGCCCACGTCATCATCAAGCGCCGGGCCGAGAACGAAGCCCGGGTTCACGGACGCATATTGCATGCCGGAACGGTTCGCCTTCATGAAGTCCCGCGCTGCCCGCTCCGCGAGCGTCTTTGATTTCGCGTAAGCGGTCACTCCAGGCGCATCGATACAGGTCCAGTCAACTTCCGTAAACGCTGCGGTGCGTTCATGTGGGTGACCGTACATCACGGCCACCATTGAAGAGGTCTGGACGAAGCGCTTGACGCCCGCGTCGGTGGCGGCTTCGAGGACGCGCCGCGTGCCGTCGACCGCGGGTCGGATCAGCGCCTGCTCATCTTTCGGCTCGCCGGCGGGGAACGGCGAGGCCACGTGCATTACGAAGTCGCTGCCGGCCACGGCCTTGTCCCAGCCGGCGTCCGACATCAGGTCCGCCTCGACAAACTCGAGGTCCGCGGTTTCGACGTGTCGTGAGAGGGAATGGCTGACGCTTTGGGCCTTGCCCGACGAACGAATGGTTCCGCGGACGCGATAGCCCGCCTTGAGCATTTCCAGTGCGCAGTGTCTGGCGATGAATCCGGATATACCGGTGATAAGGACGGTCGGCTTACTCAATGCGCTACCTCGGCGATAGTTTCGCGCAAGCCCAGCAGCCCGTATTGCAGACGGCGGACGAGCGGCAGTGGTTGTTCATGGTGATCGGCACTGGCGGCCATTGGTCGGTCTCCGCGGACCCATTCACGCAGGTCTCGCAGTAAACCGAAAGTCTCACTGGCCGGAAGCCGGCGTTCAAGCCTGATTACCAGACCCATCGCGTGGGCGCGTGACAGGCTGTCCAGCGGTGCTCCTGAGCCAATCAGGTCAGCAAGCGCATCAAGCAGCCGGCTGGCTTCCGCTAAATCGAAATCCATTCTCTCGTGGGGGCGCTCGGGCGTCGACATCAAGGTTCTCCGGTCAGTTCGATTTCGTGAATACAAAGCGTATATTAATAAGAATCATTCTCAACTAGGGGATTTCCGCAAGTCTGGCGTACCAGCAGGTACGATAAGCGCTGCGTTTGGCCAGTCGGCCGGCGTGAGGTCAGGAATTGAGTGAATGCTTCCCTTTTCAGAGGCCAGCGAACGCAACAAGGGACCCATTCTGGCTGTTCTCAGGGACGAGCTGGCCGGGAGCCGGGACGTCATGGAGATCGGCGCCGGCACGGGTCAACACGCGGTTCATTTCGCGCTCGAACTGCCGCATCTGACCTGGCAGCCAACGGACAGGGCGGAATACCTGGCGGGGCTCGCGGCCCGCGTGGCCGCTGAGGGCTCTGAAAACCTGTATCCGCCGCTGGAACTCGATGTGACCCATAGCCGCTGGCCATCGGTCCGGGCGGATGTGATCTACAGCGCGAACACCCTGCACATCATGTCCTGGTCGGAGGTCGAGGCGTTTCTGAGCGGGGTGGGGCGCGTCCTGCCGGACCGCGGACTTCTGCTCATCTACGGGCCATTCCGATATCGGGGCCAGTTTACTTCGCAGAGCAATGCCCGATTCGACCTGAGTCTGAAGGCACGCGACCCGCAAAGCGGCGTTCGCGACTTTGAGGCCGTGGATGCTCTGGCGACGGCCGAGGGCCTGGCGCGACGGGCAGACCATGCCATGCCGTCAAATAACCAGTTGATCGTCTGGCAGCGGGTGCGCTGAGGTGGGTCGCCGCACGGCCGGGCAGAAACTGCCTCCCGAGGCAATCGCCGCGTTGAAAAAAGGCTATCAGATCCAGGCGATAAAGATCGTCTGCGAAAAGAACGGTTGCGGACTCAAGGAAGCAAAAGAGAAAGTGGACCGCTACGTGGCCAGTGACCCGGTCATGCAGCTGCTTGCCGAGCGCCGCCGCAGGGAGGGCGATCGCGGCTGCCTGGTATGGGCGATCGCATTCGGGCTCGGGCTCACTGCGATGGCGTACTACCTGTTGACCCGCTGATCGGCGAGAACCGCTTGCATCGCGGCCAACGGCTGCGCCGGGCGCGCCCTGGCTGTCGCTGAGTCGTTCACCGACGGCGTGCCAGGGTGCCGGTTCAGAAAGGCTCGATATTGCCGAGGGCGTGATGCAGGCTGCCGAACATGATCAGCGCGGCCACAATCAGGCTGGTGATAGTGAGGACCAGGAATGCGGTCTTGCCGGGTAACATGAAAATCTCCTTGGTGCGGGTCCGGTGTGTCCGAGAGTCTGCGTCGCAATTGTTGCGATGCAGCAATACTCTATCCCTGGATCACGCGTTCGCCAACCTGGATTCTCGGGTAGCCAGCCAGAAAGAGGCGACTGATTGGAGAATTTAGGAGCCTTTTAAGTCTAATGGCAACATATAGATGCAATTCGGCCCATTTCTTGTGGATTGCATATTGTTGGTTGCCTCCCCGACGGGTCATCACGTCCCGAGTGCGGGCCGGAGGCAAAAAAACCCCGCCGAAGCGGGGTTTCACGGGCTGTCAATGGTGGCTCGGTGACCCACCGAGATCTTATCGCCTCAGCGATGGTCGGCCAACGATCGCCGCTCGCGGTCAGGCCCGGCGCCTGGCCGCGTAACCAAGGGCCAGCAGGCCAAAGCCGAGCAGCACGAGCGTGCCGGGTTCCGGGACCGCGGCCACTTCGGAATGCAGATATTCCGCCAGAAGCCGGTGCGACGTCGAAGTCGGGTGGAAAGTATCCCAGTAGAAATAGACGCTCGGGTCATCACAAATCGACACCGAGGTCAGGCAGGCGTCCGTCACATTCTCGAACGTAGCCAGCAGGTCCGGATCCTTGCCGAAGGAGTAAAAGTCGAAGAAGGTGATGTCGGCACCCGGCAACGAGAGCTGACCGATCGCAGCGGCAAGCGCCGCATTCCAGGCCATCGTATACGCCGTGGCTGCTGCCGCGACGCCAGGACTTTCCTGATCGATTTCCTGGAATCTTGGCGTCGCGCCGACATCCGGTACGTTGGCCACTATGAACTGCCGGCCACCGAGTGCCCAGAGGTTGGTCAGCTGAGTCATGATGCTGTTGATCCCGGCCTGCAGCGCCGCTGCGCTGCCGATATTGTTCGCAACGTCATTGCCGCCGATCATGATCGAGAAAAGCGTGTTCGAAGTCGGCGCGCTGCCACTGAGTTGATACAGCCCGACCTGCTGGTCAAGCCAGGGCACGCCGGCAGCATCCGGGTTGACGCCGGTCCGGGCACCGCCCCAGGCATAATTATTGCCGCCGGGCACCACGGACGGGGTCGCGGTCAGGCCGAAAAACGAAGCGAATACGGTCGGCCAGGACGGACCGAGGTAGTCTGACCACTGGCCGCCCGTGTAATCCGGCGCCCCGCCACTGCTGCCCTGATTATAGGGCGGGGGCGGGAACCCGCCCGTTGCATACCAGACATTACCGGTGTCCGAGAGACTGTCACCGAAAAACACGATGCTGTCGATGTCGGCTGCCCCGGCCGGCGTGATGAATGCGGCGGTGGCAACGGCTGCCAGCGCGCCAAGGAATCGGTTCCTGATGTGCATTTTCTTGTCGCCCCTGAGAATTCTGATCTTGTGACCTGAGTCACACAGCAAGAGTCATGCCTGAATTGGCATATGATTGATTTCAATCGGAATTCTTATTTAGCCAGTGGCGAGTGAGAGGCAATCTGTAAATTGGGCCGTCATCGTTGTCCGATCCCTGCCGGCCGGTAACGTTGAATCGCGGCGCCGGGCTTATCGCCGGCGGCCCTGCGGTGCAGAATGCACCTTTACATAAGCACAACGATTTTTCGGGGAAAACGATGAAAAAGCTGTTGATTGGCCTTTGCCTGGCCTTGGTGTGTTCCGCGGCTCTTGCCGAGACATCCGGCTTCCCCTCCGCGAAGGAGACCGATCCGATGGCAATGGGCTGGATGAAGGGGTCGCCACCGCCGCCCGACAAGGTCGTTCGGCACTCGGACATGACGCTTTATCATTTTCCGCAGACGCGCTGGTCATTTGCCAACTTTCGTCAGCTCGTGCCGACCAGCAATGTCTGGCGTGGCGATGGCCCACCCTCGAAACTCCCGGTGGCGCTGGATGCGGATATTGACGCGCTGAGTTTCCAGCCGATGGGTGGCGGCAAGCCGATGACCTGGGCAGCGTCACTTGACGCCAATTACACCGATGCGATCGTGGTCCTGCACAAGGGCCGGATCGTCTACGAGCGCTATCTCGGTGTAATGCAACCACACATTCCGCACATGACGATGTCGGTGACCAAGTCGTTCTTCGGCACGCTCGGGGCGATGCTGGTCGCCGAGGGCAGGCTCGATCCGGCCGCGCTGGTTGTCCGGTACATCCCGGAACTGAAAGACAGCGCCTTTGGCGACGCGACCGTACGCCAGGTGCTCGACATGACGACAGGGATCAAGTACTCGGAGGATTACACGAATCCGGATGCCGAGATCTTCCGGCACGTCCGCGCCGGCAGCGTCTTCCCGCGACCGCCCAACTACGACGGGCCGCAGTCCTTCTATGAATTCCTGCAGACGCTGGAAAAGCAAGGCGAGCATGGGCAGGCGTTCTCCTACAAAACCGTCAACTCCGACGTGCTCGGCTGGCTGATACGGCGGGTTACCGGACAGTCGGTTGGCGATGTCCTCTCCGAGCGAATCTGGCAGAAAATCGGCGCCGAGCAGGACGGCTACATGCTCGTCGACACGACCGGCAATGAATTCGCCGGTGGTGGCTTCAATGCGGCCGTGCGCGACATGGCGCGCTTCGGCGAGATGATGCGACTGGACGGCCGCTTTAATGGGCAGCAGGTCATACCAAAGGCGGCGGTCGAAGACATTCGCAAGGGCGGGCGCAAGCAGGACTTCGAGAAGGCGGGCTACAAGACGCTGCCGGGCTGGAGCTATCGCGACCAGTGGTGGATCAGCCACAATGATCATGGCGCCTATTCAGCGCGTGGAATTCATGGGCAGGCGATCTACATTGACCCGAGGGCGGAAATGGTTATCGCGCGGGTTGCCTCATTTCCGATTGCGGCCAATGCAGAAATTGATCCGACATCGCTGCCTGCCTACGACGCGCTGGCAAAACACCTCATGCAGAATTGATCCGGTGGACCGGCCGGGTGGACCCGCCGGGTTTCGTTCAACCGCCGATGCCGGGTTGCCGTGAGGGGGAATCAATCCCGCGCACCCTTCTCTGGCCAGGCTCCTGGTGAACGCCCTCACCGGGCGTCCGGCAGGCCGAAGCAGGTCAAACCGGCAGGTCGTCCGCCAAAAAGGCCCGGGACTCTGCCCGTCTTGATCTAAAATAAGGACGTGGCATTTTTCTGGTGCTTCAAAAATAAGGAGTTACGATGGGATTTTTCAGCAAGATTCTTGGCAAACTGGGTATTGGCACGGCTGAAGCGGAAGAAGTGCCGGCCCCGGCGGCCCCGCCGCCTGCGGCAGCCCCGCAGGCCCCCGCCGCCCCGCCGCCCCCAGTTGCGATTCCGGTCGTGGACGTCGTCGCGAAACTCGAGGCGATGGCCGCCGCCGATCCGCAGAAACTCAACTGGAAGGTATCGATCGTTGACCTGCTGAAACTGCTTGGTCTCGATAGCAGTTTTGGTGTCCGCAAGGAGCTGGCCGCCGAACTGGGGTGCCCGCCGGACCTGATGGCGGATTCCGCGAAGATGAATGTCTGGCTGCACAAGACCGTGCTGCAGAAGATTGCCGAGAACGGCGGCAATATTCCGCAGGATCTGCTCGACTGAGCATCTGCGCTGAAGGGTGGGGCTCCGGCGGCTGCCTCCCTGGCTGCCGGAGTCTTTGCCCAAACATCGGCCGCGTTGCGCCATGCAACGCCGACCGGGGAGTCGGACGGTCGTGAGCAGTTATTTACCCTGCGTCGAAATAGAACCACCGGTAGCGGCCACGCGCGCCGTGATCTGGCTCCACGGGCTCGGTGCCAACGGGCATGATTTTGAACCGATTGTCCCTGAGTTGCGGTTACCACCCGGAGCAGGTGTCAGGTTTGTTTTTCCGCACGCACCCGCCATTGCAGTGACCATCAACGGCGGCATGCACATGCCGGCGTGGTTCGACATCCTCGAGTTGAACATCAATCGTCGCGTGGACGAGGTTCAGTTGCGCCGATCGGCGCAGGCGATCTCGGCCCTGATCGATCGGGAGATTGAGCGAGGCGTCGATAGCCATCGTATCGTCGTCGCCGGGTTCTCGCAGGGCGGTGCGGTAGCTTACGAAGCAGCCCTGACCTACCGGCAACCATTGGCCGGGCTGCTGGGCCTGTCTTCTTATTTCGCCACCGCCGGCTCGATCTCGCCCGACCCTGCAAACAAGACGCTGCCGATCAGCGTGTATCACGGCACGCAGGACCCGGTCGTTCCGGAGGAACTCGGGCACCAGTCCTACCAGACTTTCCTGGCCATGGGTCACCGAGCCGTCTACAAGACCTACCCGATCGGCCATAACGTGTGCCTGGAAGAGATCGAGGACATTTCAAGATGGCTGCTGGACATCCTCGCACTGTGATCCGGGCCGAGGAATCAACGGTCGTCGGCCGGAGCCAGCCGTAGACCCCGGGGGGCATCGGGATGACTGAGTCGATGCGACTGATCGCGATCCGTGACGGTAAGGGCGGTGCCGACGCGCTTTACCTGGACAGCGCGCCGACCCCGGCTCCTGGCCCGGATCAGGTGCTGATTCGCGTCAGGGCAGCCGGTGTGAACCGCCCGGACATTCTGCAGCGACTGGGTCTTTATCCGCCGCCACCGGGTGCCCCCGAGACGCTGGGCCTGGAGGTTGCCGGCGAGATTGCCGACGTCGGCCCCGGGGTTGAGCGCTGGAAGAAGGGCGAGCCGGTGTGCGCGCTGTTGCCCGGTGGCGGTTACGCCGAGTACGCGGTGGCCGATGCGGGCCATGTGCTGCCGATCCCAGCGGGCCTGGATTTCGTTTCGGCGGCCGGATTACCCGAGACTGTCTTTACCGTCTGGACGAACGTTTTCGAGCGCGGACGACTGAAGTCGTCGCAAACCTTGCTGGTGCACGGGGCGAACAGCGGTATCGGCGCAACAGCGATCCAGATGGCCAGGGCGGCCGGCGCCCGGGTTCTGGCAACCGCGCGCGGCGCGACAAAGGCAGCCCGCGCGCTTGAAATCGGTGCGGATGTCGCGATTGATGCTGCCCGGCAGGACTGGGTGCCGGCAATCAAGGCTGCCGGCAACGTCGACGTTGTGCTCGACATGATCGGTGCCGACTATTTTCAGGGGAACCTCGAGGTGCTCGCGGCGGATGGCCGTCTGGTGATTATCGCTTTCCTGACGGGAAAGGATGTGCAACTGGATCTGCGGCAACTGATGCAAAAGCGATTAACGGTGACGGGCTCGACCCTGAGGGCACGTGAGGTCGGCGAAAAATCACGCCTCGCGCGGGCCGTGGAAACGAACGTTTGGCCGTGGATCGAAAAAGGTGCGTTGCGCGTGCCGGTGGACCGGACTTTTGCGCTTCATCAGGCCGGCGCCGCGCACGCATGGCTGGAAAGTGGCTCGCAGTTCGGCAAGGTCATCCTGACCGTCGACTGAGCTTCTGCCAGCTTCTCGGGCCAGCCGTACCGCCGTTAATGACTGTCGTAGTGAACGGCAGGCGGCGATCCGTCAGTACTGCCGCCCCAGCCAATCCATAGCAGACCGGCGAGCAGGATGAGCGCGACAAAAGCAACGCCGAGCTTTTCGCGCGTCCGATCACTGACATCCCAGGCGATCAGCGCGTAGCGGCCAGCCATCACCGTGCCCTGGATCGCCGCAAACGCGCCGATGACCAGGAGCACCTCCACCAGACTTTCCATGCAGTCCACCGTCCGAGTTCGATAAAGCGAGTATTCCGCGATTTTCGAAACCGCATCGTGACCTCCGTCACCGATTCACGATCGACCCCTTGTGCGGGCTTCTGGCTACGCGGCTAGCGCGCGTGCGCGGCTATCTGTTAGGGTCGCGGCAGACGGCAGAGTTTTGCAGACACAAAGTGGGGGAAAGCAAAATGGGCTGGCTTATCAGTCTGGTGATCGGTGGCCTCGTTGGCTGGGTCGCAAGCATGATCATGAAGACCAATGCTCAGATGGGCCTCGTGGCCAACGTGCTGGTCGGAATCGTCGGGTCGTTCATCGGCTTCTGGGCAGCCGGCCTGCTGGGCATTGCGCCGACGGGCGGCATCCTGAGGTTCGTGGTGGCGGTGATCGGCGCTGCCTTGCTGATTTTCCTGCTCCGGGCGCTCGGGATTTTCAAGAAAGGCTGAGTTCGGGTAGCCAGGAGCACGTCCAACCCGGGCCACTCCCGGGTGCCGGATCACGCCGGGCCCGGGAATGCCTGGTCAGCCGGGCCTGACGGCATTGCTGCGACCGGAATCTCGATCCGTACCTCCAGCCCACCAGACTGAAGGTTTCGCGCGCTGATTCGACCGCCGTGCAACTCGATTGCGCGCTGAGCGATTGCCAGCCCGATGCCGGCGCCATGCACCGCGCTGCTTCGCGACGCAGTAAAAAAAGGCTCGAACAGTCTCGGTAATTCGGCATCGTCGACGCCTGTGCCGTCGTCGCGCACAATGATTTCAATGGCATCGCCGGCATTGTTCACCGACAGATCGATTTGATGCTGCGCATGGTGCAGCGCATTCCTGATCACGTTCTCGATGGCGCTGCCCAGTAGCGTCGCATTGCCGGCGATGGACGGCAGGATGACCGGGTCGTATTGAAAAGCAACAGCCCGCGTGTGCCCCTCGAATCGTGCATCGTCAACTACGCGTGAAATCAGTGCATTGAGATCGATCGCCTCGTCTGCGACGCTCTCCTGCGATTGCAGTCGCGAGTAAGCAAGAATCTGCCCAATGAGCTGGTCGAGATTTTCGGCCTCATGCTCGATGCGTTCGATGTCGGCCGTTGCCTCTGGGCCGACCCTGCTGCGTAACAGCGCGGCGGCGAGCGCCAGCCGTGTCAGCGGCGAGCGCAGTTCGTGCGATACGTCGCGAAGCAGGCGCTCACGGGAATCGAGCGAAGCCTGTATGCGCTCCGCCATATCGTCGAAATCCCGGGCGAGATCGCCAAACTCGTCGCGGCGACGCGCGACGCCACCGCCCACCCGGGCACCGAGGTCGCCGTTTGCGATACGGCGACCGGCCACGCTCAGTTCGGCAATCGGTCGAGTCAGGTAGCGCGCGAGCAGCAGGCAGATCACCCCGCTGACGAGCAGCAGGATGGCTGGAAACAACGCCCGGCTCTGCGGATGCATGGACCAGGTGCCCAGCCGGGGTCGGAACGGCGGCAGGACCAGTCGATACTGCTCGCCCTCCGGACCGAGCAATTCGGCTGGTGAAAAGGCGCGCCGCTGCCCGGCGCCACGTGTGTGCCCGTCCCCTTGTGCTGCAAGGTGGCCTTGCAGTCGCGGCGGCAGTGGCCTGCCAAGAAGGTCTTCGCCCCGACCGTTGACGACGAAAAGCGGTGGTCCAGGCTTCTCCTCAACGTGTTCTCTCAGCCAACCTCTGAGCGCGGCTTCGCCGCCGCCTGTCAATGCCGCCTGCGCCTGTCGCTGCAACAGTTGAATCGAGCCCTGCATCGATTTCATTCGCGTGCGCGCGAGGTCATCGTCAAGCACGATGCGGTTTACGGTCACGGTGATGAGTACCGCAACCGCGATGACAGACCAGAAGGCAAGAAAGATTTTCCAGTAGAGACGATGCATGGGTGTTCGTAACGCTCAGCCCGTCGTCAGCACATACCCCTTCGCCCGGACCGTGCGAATGCGCGATACGCCGGAAGGTGCTGCACCGAGTTTCTTTCGCAGGTTGCCGACGTGCGTGTCGAGGCTCCGGTCAAACGGCGTCAGGTGACGACCGAGTGCAAGCCGTGACAGTTGGTCCTTATCGACCACTTCGCCGGCGCGGCGCATCAGCGTTTCGATGATCCCGAACTCTGTCGATGTGATCGTGATCGGTACACCGCCTGCCCGGAGTTCCCTCGCGCCGAGGTCGAGTTGCAGGTCGCCTGCCTCCAGCAGCCTGCCATCCGGGCCCGGGACCGGTTGCGCCCTGCGCAGGACCGCCCGCAGGCGCGCGATGAGTTCGCGAGGGTTGAAGGGCTTTGGCAGGTAGTCATCGGCGCCGAGTTCAAGGCCGACGATCCGGTCCGTATCATCGCCCCGCGCCGTCAACATGATGACCGGCACGGTGGACTGCCTGCGCAGTTGGCGGAGTGTCTCGAAACCATCCATGCCAGGCATGGTGATATCGAGGACGACGATCGAGTACCCCAGGGGGTGGTTCCGGATTTCCTCGACCGCCGCCGCACCGTCATGCACGGCCTGTCCCTCGAATCCGTTAACGGCCAGGTATTCCGTGAGCATCCGGCACAGCTCACGATCATCGTCCGTGATCAGCACACGCGGCACCGAATTTTCGGGGGAGGTGATCTGCATCGTCATTACCTGCGCCCAATATGACGCCGCGCGGCCGGACGATGCAACGCAACTTTGCAATTCTTTGCATTTCCTTACGCCGTCCCGACGGTACTTGACGAGTGATTCAATAGAATCGTGGCAGGCGTAAGAACTCGCCGACCCGCTGTATCGGGTATCAACAGGAGCGACCAAATGGAACACGAGACAAGCCGACGACATCGAATCAACCTGCCGCGCCGGGCCAGCCGGCGACACAAGATCCTGGTCACGCTGACGACGCTGGCGCTGGCCGGTGCAATCGGCTGGGGCGTTGCGACCGCCGCAGACGACGACGGGATCGGCCTGGCGTGCGAGCATCATCAAGGCTGGGGCCCGCACGAGAGGGGGCCCGGCGACCGGGTCAAGGCCATGACCCGGAAGCTGGACCTCAACGCGACGCAACAGGCACAGATTCAGGAGATTCTCGAGGCGTCACATGAAAAGACGAAGGCATTGAGGGCGCAGATGCATGGGATGCGATCTGAATTGCACCAGATGATCTCAAGCGGCGCGTACTCCGAAGAGCAGGCTCGCATTGCCGCCGAAAGGCTCTCGCCTGTCTTCGTTGAAATGACCGTGTTGATGAGCCGCACGATGAACGACGTTCGCGCCGTGCTTACGCCCGAGCAGCGGGCCAGGGCCAACGAGTTCTTCGAGCAGCGCCGCGAGGGACGCGCCGGACGACACCGTCTTGACAAGCCCGCGGCGCCGCGCGAGTCGAGCTGAGATCCGGCCACTTCAGCTCGGTTAGACCTGGCGAGGCCTGGTGCCGGGGATTGTGCAAATGCTCAGGCTGCGTATTCTCTGCTCTATCGCCTGCGGATCGGATCACGGATCGACCGTTGTCCCGTTGGCGCGAAAGGAAGCAGTGAAATGGCGCATGAGCAAGCACCCGGAGAAAGGGAACGATTGTGGATCGATCCGGCGGCCCGGGTTACCTGCCCGAAGTGTGAGCATGAATTCAGCCTGGCGGACGGATTCGCCAGGCAATCGCTCGAGCAGATGGAGGAGGCCAGTTCCGGAGCGCTTGCGGCAATGCGCACCGAGCTGCGCGCCGCCGAACACGAGCGCGCTTTGGAGCAGGCCGCTGAGGAGGAGAAGCGCCGCAAGGCTGAGATTGCGACCATGCGCGAAGCGCTGGCAGAACAGCGCCGCGAGCATACCGAGACGATTGCCCGCATTCGCGCGATAGAAAAAGAAGACGCGGCCGGCCGAGAGTCGGTGCTGCGGGAAAAACTCAAGGAACAGTCGGCGGAACTCGAGCGAGCCGAGCAGCAGCGCAGGGCGTTCCTGGTGCGTGAAAAGCAGTTGGCCGAGCAGGAGGCTGGCTTTGCCAGCCGGCTGGAAACAGAGGCGGCCCGGCGGGCGGGGGAAATTGCGCGACAGGAGCGGGAAAGCCTGGAGGGCCGGCTCAAGGCGCAGAGTACGCAGATCGAGCAGTTCCAGGCCACGGAGCTGCAGCTGCGTCGTGAGCGTGAGGCGCTGGAAGCACAGCAGAAGCAGCTCGAGCTCGATGTTCAGCGCCGCCTGGACAAGGAGCGGCAGCGCGTGGCTGAAGAGGCGCGCAACACGGAGGCCGAGAAGAGCCGGCTGCGCGAAGCCGACCTGCAGAAAAAGCTCGACGACATGCACGCCCAGGTCGAGGAAATGAAGCGCAGGGCCGAGCAGGGCTCGCAACAACTGCAGGGCGAGGTACTGGAACTGTTGCTCGAAGAGCAGCTTGCCAGTGCATTCCCTCTCGATTCGATCGAAGAGGTCAAAAAGGGTGCCCGCGGCGGCGATGCGATGCACCGGGTCCGGACCCGTTCCGGACAGCAGGCCGGCCTGATTCTCTGGGAGGCAAAACGCGCGCAGAACTGGAGCCCGGCCTGGACGAAGAAACTGAAGGACGACATGCAGGCGGTCGGCGCCGATATCGGGGTGATCGTTGCGACGACGCTGCCGAAGGAATTCGACGGTCAGCATTTCGGACCGCACGAAGGAATATGGGTCACCACGCCGACGATGGCGCTGCAGATTGCCTGCGTATTGCGGTACGCGATCGAGGGTACACACAAGCAGCGTGTGATCAGCACGAACCGCGACGAGCAGGCCGGGGCGCTCTACGACTACATGACCAGTCCGCAATTTGCCCAGAAGTGGCGGGCCGTACACGATGCGTTCGTGGCGATGCAGAAGGAACTGGAGACAGAGAAGACCACCACGATGCAACGCTGGGCGCGGCGCCAGAAGGCGATTGAGCAGGCCGTGATGACGCTTGCCGGGGTCGCCGGTGAAATACAGGGGCTGGCCCGGCAGGAGCTTCCGCAACTGGAGCTTGCTGCGGAGCAGAGCGATGCAGCGATCGACGAGCAGGGCGGGCCTGCTGACTGACTGGTCGGTCTTTCGGGGCCAGTCGGCAGCGTCTCGTCTTCAGTCGGCCAGGAATTCGGCGAAGGCCTCCTGGTCCACTGGAATCGTCTGGCCCTCGATCAGCTTTCCGTCTTTGAAACGGTAGAGGTAAGCGTTGTAGTTGTCATAGCTTCGACCGTCCGGCCGCCTGGCCGTTACGCGAAGGTACATCATGATGTTGTCGCCCTTCGCCAGGACGACTTCCGGCTTTGCCGTCAAGGTTCCCGCGGTCAATTCCATCAATCGGCGAAGCGCGCGACCGATGGCGTCGGCGCCCCTGTATGTGCCGCTGATTACGGTCTTACCGCGGATGGTGTAGGTCAGATCGGGATGAGCGCCCACCGTGGCGGCTGACAGGTCGTTCCGATTGAGACCATCGAGTATGGCGGTCAGTGTCTCGATATTCTGCTGCTCGCTCATGCTCGCCGGTTCTCCCTTCGAAGTTCTTGATCAGGCATCGTTCGATGCGATGGCCGGACCCGAGTGAAGTTGCTTCCCGTGAGCCAGGTAGTGGTTCAGGCGGGTTTCCCAGTCCTGCATGAAGCGTGCGTAGTGCTCGCTCGTGAATGCGGCGATAAATTCATCGCCCCGCGGTCCGAGACTGGTGTGAGTATACGTAACAATCGCCGCGGAACCGCCATTTGTCGCACGCAGTTGTATGGTCAGGCGGCAGGCGGTGAGCTCGGGCGTGATACGGATCATTTCGACGAAACCGGCATCCGGCTCGTGGCGGGTCACATACCAGATTGCTTCATTGGGATACTCCGGTGTCGTGAACACGCAGTCAGCCTCTGCGCGGCCCGAATCACTCAGGACCCGGGACGGATTCCACCCCGCAATCCAGTCCGCTTCGCGCACCGGGCAAAGCAGCGGAAAAACCTCCGCCGGCCCGGCGACCAGCCTTTGCACGTAACTGTGAGTTACACGGTTGGGCCTGGCGGTTATCACTGGCGTTCGAAGCTGCTCATTAAGGCGAGTTGCTCGTCTGCGTTCGGCATCGGTGTCTTTTTACCAGATCCATTGCAGAATGAGGCGATAAAGAAAAATCAAGGAGCGCCTGATGCACAAGAGTCAACTGGCCGGCTTCATCATCGATTGCAGCACGGACAATCTCGATGCAGCCGCAGCCTTCTGGAGCGCTGCACTCGGGATGCAGACCTGCCGCATGCCCGGGCAGCAGGAAGAGAAGTACGTCAGGCTGATCGACCCGCTGGGTCGCATCGACGTGGAGGTTCAGTCGGTCGATCATCCCAGCCGCGTGCACCTGGACATCGAGACCGACGATGTCGAGGCGGAAGTCAGTCGTCTCGAGGCGCTCGGCGCGAAGCGAATCGGCAACGTTCACAGCTGGTGCGTGATGGAGGCGCCGACGGGGCAGCGATTCTGTGTAGTCAGGAAATTCTCGCCGACGTTCGATGAGCAGGCAAACGCCTGGGAGTAGACGGGCGCGCTTGTCTTGCCCTGAATGGGGTGAGCGTCGGGAAACATATGGGCGCACACCCGGCCTGTCGGTCAGGGTGACCGTCGATACGCGGCGTGCTGATAGTATTTCGGGCGCGAATCCAGCCGCAGGTGCAGCCAGGAGACGCCGGTTCCGGAGGTGCTGATCCAGATTGGGTGGCTCGACATTGCCGAAAGCGCGGCTCTGCCCACCGCATGCCAGAAATCCACGACCTGCTGGTCCGGTCCGAGCCGCAGAAACGCGGCGAGGTGCGAGTAGCATTGGTGGTGACTCGCTTCGGGCGTCGGCACGATGAGTGTCGCATCTCCGCCGATGTTAGGGAAGGTGATGACCGGCGCATCGTCGCCCGCGCGCTCAAAGTGCCCGGCAAATGCGTGGGCTTCAGCGCGGATGCCGACGAGGGCCGGCGCGGCGACGATAACGCTTTCGAAGGAAGCGGTCAGCCGCTCATCGATCAGCGGCGGCCATTCCCAGAAGAAAGCGTCGAGAGACGAGGCGGCAAGTGTGGCTGTCAGGAACGAAGCGAATGAGGCCGAATATTCAAGCCGCTCCAGGACCTGTAGAAACGAGAGGCTCCGGCCATCGCCTTCGATGGCGATGCGGGTGGTCTTCCGGGGCAGGTCTTCGAATCGGGCGCTCCACATGTTCCGGCTGAACGGATCGTCCGGCCGGTGTGCGCAGGCCGCCCGGATCACCGCATGTATCCCTCTGTTGCTTTCCGGAACGGAGTTTCCTGCGCTACTCCGCCGAGGTCGGATCAATTACCGACATGACCTTTGAATCGCGATTCGCATCCTCGGGTGCCGGCTTTCCGGCACCCGGAATCGCTCGCTCAATGACGAATTCTGGCACGGTATTGATTCCCCTTCGGTCAAATCACTCTGCGCATCGGGTTTGCTGCATCGTCCAGCGGATCGTCTGGACTTGAGTCTGCGGCCAGCCGATCATATCGAAATATTCAAGGGGTGCATTGCTGCGGCGCAAGGGAATTTCCTGTCGCCGCGGATTGTGATCAGAAGGGGCCCAGGTATGGGTACGAATCGGAAATTCAGGCTTTACCATCCCACGCACACACCTTCGACCGGCGTGCTGATTCTTCAGGAAGAGCTTTCCGCGAACAACGAACCTGAAGTTTTGAGTTTAATGTCCGGCGATCAGCTGAAGCCCGAGTACCATGCAGTGAACCCGATGGGAAAGGTACCCGCCATCGTCTATGACGGCGCGTTCGTTGCCTATATCGAGCGCGTCAGTTCCTGCCCGGAATGCGAAGTTGCAGGGAGCGCAGACCCGATGGACGAGTGGGTTCCTGTAAATCAGAAAGGCAGGCCGTTCGCATGGAGCCGCTGGACGAGTTAGGGCCATGAGTACGCACAACGAGCAGTCGTTCAACGGTGGGTGCGTTTGCGGTGCAGTCCGTTACCGCATGACGTCGAAACCCCTGTTCGTGCATTGCTGTCACTGCACCTGGTGCCAGCGTGAAGCCGGGTCGGCATTCGTGCTCAATGCCTTGATCGAGGCTGAGCGGGTCGAGCTGCTCAAAGGCGAGGTCCGGGTCGTGGAGACGCCTTCCTGCAGCGGGAAAGGCCAGAAGATCAGTCGCTGCCCGAATTGCCATGTTGCTGTCTGGAGCTGCTACTCGGGCCTTGGAGACTCGCTTCGTTTTGTTCGGGTGGGCACACTCGACGACCCGGCTCGCGTGCCACCCGATCTCCACATTTACACGGCAGCGAAGCTGCCCTGGCTCGAATTGCCCCCTGGGGCGGCAGCCGTTTCCGAGTACTACCGTGCAGCAGAGTTCTGGTCTGCCGACAGCCTCGAACGCTTTGCTGCCTTGAAGGCAAAAAGCCGCTCCTGAAACGCGGCTCCGCGCCCAGGTTCACGTGTCCGGCAGCCGCCCAATCGATGACGCTTTCCGGACGCTGAGCGGCTAACGATTCTCGAGCCGGCTGTAGTCGAACAGCCCCGCTTCGGCTGGGGCCCAGCGCGCATAGGCATCGATGGCTGCGTCACTCGCGGCCCAGAACCCAGGGTCGCTGCGCCTGACGGCAAAGCGATCGGCCAGTTCGCTGTAATCCTGATCAGACGACAGCCGAGCGATGGCCAGGCTCAGTGCGGGCAGTTCCGCTCGAGATAATCGGTAGATCGAATTCGGATAAGCGCCGATGAAGCCCGGCACGACCGTCAGCGTGTCTTCCTCGGGTAGAAGGAATTTCGATTCCCGAAGCACGTTCGATACGTTGCCATGACCGACATTGCGCAACATCGTGAAGTACTGCGCTTCCGTCCCCTCATCCTCGATCCGCAGCAACGTAGTTTCGGGCAACCATTGCAGGCTGGCACCCTGCAACTGGCCGAGCTTCGCCACTTCGCCACGCAGTTCGCTGTTGCTGACTTTCGACAAGTCAAAACGGGAGTCAACCGCCGGTCCGACCCGAGCCTGCAGAAGTTCGATCAGTTCCGAGCGAGGATCATCGGTTCGATAGGCGATGCTGCTTTCCAGCTCCACCTTGAACTGCCCGCCATAGACTAAGCTCTTGATTTCGTCGGACGTGCCGCGATACCAGTAGTCACGAGTGGGTTTGCGTGCTTTCTCGGGAAGGAAAATGAGGAAGTTCGACTCACCTTCCATACGCAGGAAGTCCATGTACAGTCGGCTGTTGATCTGGTGCCCGGCATTACCATAGACATCGTAACCCGCGACGAGCAGGTAGAAGATCCGCTCAAGCAAGGGATAGCTGACGATCCATGCGGTCTTCGGCACCGGGCCAATCAGTCCTTTTTCGACGGTCGCACTGTCGAAATGACGAAAGATCGTCAATGCTGCATTCGGGTTCGAGCCCTCGCCATCCCAGATCAGCGACAGGTCCAGGCCGCCGTGTTCAGCTATGTTTTCATCGAGCCATTTCTGCTTCACGGCGAGATGGCTGACTTCGAGTTTGGCGTATTCCCGCGACGACTTGATGATTGGTGCGTCACTACCCCACTCGGCAGGTAATTGCAGGTTGCCGGCCGACCTGGAGAGTTCCTCGTCGACCGCTTCATCAAAAGAAGAGTCCGGTTCGATGAAGAAAGCCCAGAAATGATCTTCGATGACGTCCAGTGCGAGCTGACCACGGCAGACTGGGCCCTTAATAAAATTCATGATGAAAAATTGCGCTTCATCGAGCAGGAATTCGTAGCGTGAACTCGAGGGGATCGCCCGGTAGGTGACGAAGGGGTTACTGGCGCTGGCGATATCGTAGGAGGGCAAGGATTCGACAGCGAATGGCGGGTCGATGAACAATTCGCGATACCGGGCCATTCGCCGGGCCGATAGTGTGTAGGGCATGTGAGTCTTAGCCAGGATCGCTTCGCCCTCCGGTCGCAGCCGGTAATAGGGTCGCTCGACGCCGGGATCGTCATAGGGGCGCCGCCCGGCGATGAGCTGCAGCGGCTCGCCCGGCGGGCTCGCAGAGCGAACCAGACGGTACGCACGTCGTTGCGGATCCGTCTCGAAGTACAACTGGCCAAGGAAGAGGTGTTCATAGAGGTAGCGGCTCATCAGCTGCTCTTTCTTCGATTCACCATTCAGAAACGCCTCCCAGTCTGCGATCGCCGTTTGGGCCTCGGCTGAGGCCGGGACATCGCCCTCGAAAGGCGAGCCGGCGGCCAGCCACCGCGTCAGGATCTCGAGTTCGCTGGCCGGCAATCCCGGCAAGCCATAGGGCATGCCTCCGAGAGGAAACTCTGTTTCGTACTTGTCGAACTCCTCGACGGTCGGGCAGGTCTGCTTTCGATTGAGTGAGAAATCGAAGGAATCAGGCAGAATGGCCTCGTCCGGAAGCGGATGCGCTTTCTTCAGAGCGAGGCTTCGATAAAGAATACTGGATGCCAGATTGGCCTCTGCACTGCGTTCGCGCTCGTTCAGAACGGGAAAGAATCCTCTTCCCCGCCACTCGGATGGTAACTGCGCATCGACAAAGAGTCGGTTAGGCGTGGACGGGTTCAGGCGGGAAGCGTCGTAGACTTTCTGTTTGCTTGCGCCTCGCGCGATGCCATCCCAGGCGCCGAGCTTGAGCTGGCAGGGCGCGTCGTAGCAGCCATGACAGACGACGCAACGCCGTTCGAGAACTGGTTTGACGTCGTTGTGATACGACGGTCCGTCTGCGGATGTGAGCGGCTGGTCATAACGCGCCGGATCGGGTTGACCGAATCGTTCATTGAGCGAGTGCTGCAGGCTGGTGACGCAGCCAGCAACCAGAACAAAAGGAAGAATCAGCAAAGTGCTTCGCATGAATAAGCATCCGGGTGATCACCGCCAGCGCACTCTTTTACCAGATATCGTGACCTGAGCCGAACGGTCGTGCTCACTTGACCGCTGATCAGCGGCAAGGGTAGGTTCATCCGGTGCGCCAAAACCTCATACCCTGCGAAGGCGCCACGCCGTGAGCCGTAGTCGTTTCGGTCCGGGCTTTCTCGTCGCGGCGGCGTTTATCGGTCCCGGCACGGTGACGACGGCCAGCCTGGCCGGTGCGCGCTACGGGTACACGCTGGCCTGGGCCGTGGTCGCGGCGATCATTGCGACGCTCATTCTGCAGGAAATGGCGGCACGCCTCGGTGCGGTTGGGCGCATGGGCCTGGGCGAGGCGTTGCGTGCCAGCATTCAGCGACCCGTTGTCCGCGTGGCGGCGGTCGGACTTGCGCTGCTCGCGATTACATTTGGCAATGCCGCCTACCAGGCCGGCAATCTCACCGGAGCGGCGCTCGGACTGGAGGCGCTGCTCGGCGGTACGCGCAGCAGCTGGGTTCTGGGCTGCGCGCTGACCGCAGCCGTGCTGCTCGCCAGCGGCGCTTATCGTCTCGTAGAGGGCGCATTGATTGGGCTGGTCGGCCTCATGAGCCTGGTGTTCATACTGACCGTGATTCAAATCGGCCCGGACCTGTCGGAGCTGCTGGCGGCGATACGTCATCCGCGCATTCCCGAGCGCGGAGGCCTCGTGGTGCTGGCCCTGATCGGCACGACGGTGGTGCCCTACAACCTGTTCCTGCACGCCGCCGCCGTGCGTGAGAAATGGCATGGCAGCAACGTCAACGACGCGCTCGCCGCGTCGAGGCGCGACAGTGCCGTGGCCGTGCTGCTCGGCGGGGCCATCACGATGGCCGTATTGCTGAGCGCCGTGCCGCTGTTCATGGCTGCTCTGCAGGTCGACGGCGTTGCCGACATGGCGCGGCAGCTCGAACCCTTACTCGGGCAACAGGCGAGGTGGCTGTTTGCACTGGGCTTGTTCGCGGCCGGTCTGACCTCCGCAATCACCGCACCGCTGGCCGCGGCCTGGGCCACCGCGGGACTGCTGGGCTGGGACACAAGCATGAAAAGCCGGCGATTCCGGCTGGTCTGGTCCGTGATCATCATCATCGGCGCGATCGTCGCGGTGACCGGCGTCAAGCCATTGCAGGCGATCGTACTTGCCCAGGCGGCCAATGGTCTGTTGTTGCCCGTCATTGCGGGGTTTCTGCTGTGGGTCATGAATCGCCGGCAGATCATGGGGGCGGCATGCAACGGGTGGCTGGCCAATGTCGCTGGTGGCGCGGTCGTGCTTTTTGCGTTGCTGCTGGGATTGTCGAGTCTTTATCGCCTGTTTCTTCTTTAGGTCCGGATGTCCTCGACGGGTTGATGAACCGCTGGTAGGGTCGCCGCTTCATTCCGCCCGGAACAGTGACCATGCGATCAGCTTTGTTTGTGACAGGTCTGATTTCTTTCGCGCTGCTCAGCGCCTGTGGAAGCCGCTCGGAGCACGCGCCAGCTGAGCAGGTGCGGGCGGTCGCCGCCAGCAGTGAGCCTTCTTCCGAAAAGGCATGGATCGCGTTCACAGAGTCGTTTGTCGCCGACTGGATGGAGGCTCATCCCGTTTTCGCCTTTGCCGCCGGACGCAAGGAATACGCTGGGAAGTTTCCCGACTGGAGCGCGGCCGGTCTGGCTGCGGAAGTGAAGCGCCTCGAGGGACTGCGTGAGCAGGCACTTACCTTCGATTCCGCGGCCCTCAGTCAGGATCAGGCATTTGAGCGCGAATACCTCGTTGCCGTGATTGATCGAAATCTGTTCTGGCTTGCCGAAGCGCAGTGGCCGTTTAGAAATCCCGAGTTCTATTTTGACTGGGGACTCGATTTCCTGAGTCCCGATCCCTACCTGACCAAGCCGTATGCACCACCTGGCGAGCGAATGGCGGACTACACGCGTTTCGCCAACGGGCTGCCGAACGCACTCGCGCAGATCCGCAGTAACCTGCGTACGCCAATGCCGCGCACCTACGTGGAGCTCGGCATCAGTACGTTTTCCGGAATGGCGGAATTCCTGCGGGACGATGTGCCCGGCGTTTTCTCCGGGGTCGATGACGACGAACTGCAAGATGCATTCGAAAAGGCCAACGCGAACGCCGTAAGCGCGCTACAGGAACTGGCCGCCTGGTTCGAATCGCTGAGCGCAACGGCGACGGAGGAGTTTGCTATCGGGCCTGAGTTGTTCAGCGCAATGCTGCTCAAGACTGAAGGTCTCGATGTGCCGCTGGAGCGGATCGAGTCGATCGGTCGCGCCGACCTCGAACGAAACCTGCAGGCGCTCGATGAGGCCTGTGAGGAATTTGCACCGGGCCGCGACCGGCCGGGCTGCCTGGCGGCGATGAACGCCAACCGGCCTCGGGGAGGCGCGGTGCTTGCGGCGCGCGAACAGCTGGGACTGATCAGGAATTTCCTCCTGGAACAACGGCTCGTCAATATTCCCTCTGACGATCCGGTGGGCGTGGCCGAGGCGCCGCCTTACCAGCGCAGCAACTTCGCGTATATCAATACGGCCGGTCCCTTCGACGTGGGCATGCCTTCGACTTACTACATCGCGCCACCGGATCCGTCTTGGCCGGAACAGGAACAACTCGACTATATGCCGGGACAGGCCGACCTGCTCTCGACGTCAGTGCACGAAGTCTGGCCCGGGCACTTTCTGCAGTTCCTGCATTCGAACAGGGCTGAAAGCATTATCGGGCGGCTTTTCGTCGGCTACGCTTATGCGGAGGGTTGGGCTCACTATGCCGAAGAAATGATGTGGGAAGCCGGCCTCTCCGGTGGTCTTGAAGGCGGGCAGGCAGAATTTCGTATCGGCCAGATCAACAAAGCACTCTACCGCAACGCGCGCCTGCTCTGCGCCGTCGGTATGCACACACAAGGCATGAGCGTCGAAGCATGCGAAACCCTGTTTCGAGAGCAGGCGTTCCAGGATGCCGGTAACGCCCGACAGCAGGCGGCGCGTGGCACACGCGACCCTGGCTACCTGAACTACACGCTCGGCAAGCTGATGATCCGAAAGCTGCGCGCCGACTGGACCGCAGAGCGGGGCGGTCGCGAAGCCTGGCGCGAGTTCCACGACGAGTTCCTTGCGCACGGCGGTCCGCCGATTCCGATGCTCCGGCGCCTGATGCTCGAGGAACAGGCCGGTCCCGCATTGTAGTCATGGCGCCAGTCAACTCGTTTGCGACGGTCCGGCCAGAGTACGGCCCTACCGCAGCGGGGCGACCTCACCCTCGAACACGGTACCCCAGATCTGGACTTCCCTGAGGCGCTCGCCGCCAACCTCCCAGGGGTCGACTTCGAGAATCGTGAAGTCGGCGCGTTTACCCGCGCGAATCGATCCGATCTCATCTTCCCAGCCCATGATCCAGGCCGCGTCGATCGTAATTGCGCGCATTGCATGGTCGAGACTGACTCGTTCTTCCGGTGCGTTCAGCCGGCCGTTGATCGATACCCGGTTCACTGCGCTCCAGGCCAGCGTCAGCGGTTCGAGCGGAGCCATCGGGCAATCCGAGTGCAAGGCAAACGGCACACCGTTGCGTTCCAGCGATCCGAGTCGCACCATTTGCTGGCCGCGATCGGGCCCCAGCCATTGATCGCTGTAGATGTCGCTGAGAATGTACTGGTAGTAGGGATTGGCTGACACGACTGCACCGAGCGCCCTGAGCTGGCGCGTCTGATCCTCGGTGGAGTAAGCGAAATGCTCCAGCGCAAACCGGTGGTCTGTGCGTGGGGTTTCTTCCAGCAGCGTGCGCAGCAGGTCGATCATCGCCGCAGCACTCTTGTCACCGTTGGTGTGCGCGTGAATCTGGTAGCCCTCGTTCCAGAAAGCCTGGGCCCATGCCGTTGTGACCTCGAGCGGCGCCATCCACTGGCCCTGGTGGCCATCGAGATAGCCCGGGTCACCCATTTGCGACAGACCGCTGAAGATTGCACCGTCCATCATGATCTTGAAGCGCCGGTCGAACAGGACGCGGCGCGAGTTTCCCCTGCGCCATTCATCGACCTGGGCCAACGCGTCGCCGATGGATACCTTTCGTCCGAGAAAATCGGTAATGATCGGCGTGAGAATGATCCGTGTGGGTGCCCGGCTCGATTCGACCACGTTGCGGATCAGGGTCGTCTCGCCCACCGGGTCGCCGAAGATACCAACACCCATGTCGAGCACGGTCGTTACGCCACCCCGGTGCACCATTTCCAGGAAGTTCTTCATTCCCTGGCCGTAACGCCTGGGGTCGAACAGAAAAGACATCTTCGGCAGCAGCACGTAAGCGCCGTTTTCCCAGAAGTGACCCTTCTCCCAGTCAATCTCGTGATTGCCCTGGACGTCTTTCTCGGTCACGCCCAGCAGTCTGAACGCTGCATCATTGCCGATCAGTTCGTGAAACGAGCGATGCCAGAGCATCACTGGCGTAGTCGGGAACATCGCGTTCAGGTCCTTACGGTACACATCGCCATGCCACAGCGGGTGATAGCCCCAGGCGATGAACGGAATGTCTGGATCCGTGTGTTCTGCAACGAGCTCCTTGAGGCGCGCCCGGTAGGCCTCGGGTGTCCTTGCGCCCGGGAACTCGCCGGTCGGCAACGACCAGTCGTCCGGCGCGATGAACGGGAACTGGGTCAGTACGGCGGGCAGCGACGGGTGCGCATGCGGCTCAATGAAACCCGGCATGATGACCTTGTCCTGGAATGTTCTGTCGATGGTGGCGCCGCGCTCATCCATCCATCCCTTAAGCGATTCAAGTGTGCCAACCGAGACGATGCGCCCGTCGGCAACAGCAACGGCCGTAGCAAAGGGCAGTGCCGGCTCCATTGTGATGATTTTTCGCGCGGTGTAGACCGTCAGCGGTGAAGCCCTGGCCACGGTAGGTTCAGGCTTGGTCGCTTCGGCACGGGTGCCGACGGTCAGCGCGAGCATTGCGGCGAGGAGGAATATTCGACCGCCGCGTCGATTGTTCACGTGATGAGGTCCTGCGTTAACCGGTTCCCATTGACGCCAAACGTTAGTCAACGATTGGATCGATTGCATTCCAGTCGACGGGCGCCCGCACTGACAGGCGCGGCAGGTCGGCCGACATCAGCTGCGGGTATTTCCGTCCGCTGCCGCAGTTGCAGATGACGACGCGTGCGTCGGGCTCCAGCCAGCCACTGGCGCGAAGTTTCTCGGCGGCACCTACGCAAGCGGCGGACTCCGGGCAGATTAACAACCCCTCGGCTTGCGCCGCAAGTCGCATCCACTCGCAAATCCGGTTCTCCTCGACGACGACGGCGGTGCCGCGGCTCTCGCGAATCGCATCGAGGATCATGAAGTCACCGACCGCGACCGGCACGCGGATACCGCTGGCAACGGTTGCCGCGTCCGCGAACGGTTCTGCAAAACGCTCTGCTTTGTCGAACGCCCTTACAATCGGTGCGCAGCCCTCGGATTGCACGGCGACCATGCGAGGCATTCGCCGCGACTCGAGCCAGCCCAGTTCGGCCAGTTCCTGGAAAGCTTTCCAGATCCCGATCAGGCCCGTGCCACCGCCGGTGGGATAGAGAACGACATCCGGGGCCTGCCAGCCGAACTGCTCGGCCAGTTCGAGGCCAAGCGTTTTCTTGCCTTCGATGCGATAGGGTTCCTTCAACGTGGAGATATCGAACCAGCCCATCCTCTCGCGACCGTCCAGGACGATGCGGGCGCAGTCATTGATCAGTCCATCAACCAGAAAGGCTCGCGCACCGGCCTGCTGGGCTTCGAGTTGATTGATCAGCGGCGTGTCTTCGGGCATGAAGACGTAGGCCTGCATGCCGGCACGAGCGGCATAAGCTGCCATCGAGCCACCTGCGTTACCGGCGGTTGGAATGGCCACTCGCTCAATGCCGAATTGGCGGGCCATCGTGATGGCCACCGTCTGTCCGCGATCCTTGAACGAGCCGGTTGGCATCTGCGACTCGTCCTTGATCCACAGGTCATGCAGCTGCAGTCGCTGGCCCAGCCGCCCGCAACGCAGTAACGGTGTCATGCCCTCACCGAGCGTAACGATGGACTCGACGTTCTCGGCGGGCAGCAACTCCCGGTAGCGCCACAGGGACGCTTCCCGGGAGGCCAGCGCGTCACGGTCGACCGCGCGCCGAACGGCGTCGAGGTCATAACGCACCCAGATCGGGCGGCCTTCGTGCAGGGTCTGCACCCGCCGTGCCTCGAGGGGGGTGCCATCGATCGAGCCCTCGAGGTGTGAAACGAGCGAAGCCATATGGCCGATTCCTCCGCCTCAGGGGATGTAGCTCGGGTACTCGGGGTCGTACATATGCGAACGAATGAAGCTCTCGAGATCCGCCGGCCGCTCGATGTCGGCGAGGTCGTTGCGGAACACGACTTCGGCAACGTCCATCGCGATACGCGCCGATACCTCGCGGATTTCCTTGAGTGGCGGAAACAGGCTGCCCTGTGCCAGGTCGGCTTCGCTGACGAGATCCGCGACAGCGCGTGCGGCGACCATGAACATTTCATCCGTCACACGCGCTGCACCGGTGGTGACCACGCCGAGACCAACTCCCGGGAAGATGTAGCTGTTGTTCCCCTGTCCCGGTACGAAACGCTGGCCGTCCAGTTGCACGGGGTCGAACGGGCTGCCCGAGGCGAAAAGCGCCCGGCCATTGGACCATGTGTAGGCCTGTTCAGCCGTGCATTCTGCCTTTGAGGTCGGATTTGAGAGTGCAAAGACAATCGGGCGATCATTTATTTCGGCCATTGCCTCGATGACTTCACGCGTGAACAGGCCCGCGGTCGCGCCGGCGCCGAGTATTGCAGTGGGCCTGAGCGCCCGGACTGCGCCAAGGAAATCGGCGACGGGCGCATGATCGTGTGCGTAGGCCTGCTTGTGCTCCGCTAGCGACTTGCGACCGGCGACGACCAGTCCCTTGGAATCCACCATCCAGCAGCGGCCGCGCGCGCGATCCTCGTCGAGGCCTTCGGCCGTCATCGCGGTGACCAGCAGGTCGCAGATACCGGTCGAGGCCTCGCCCGCGCCGAGACAGAGAAACGTCTGCTCGCAGAGCGGTTTGCCGGTGATACGCAGCGCCGAGAAGATACCGGCGACCGTGACGGCCGCAGTGCCCTGGATGTCATCGTTGAAGCAGCAGATCCGGTCGCGGTACTTCTCCAGAAAGCGGAACGCGTTGTGGTTCGCAAAATCCTCGAATTGAACGACCACGCCCGGAAAGACCCTCTGCGTCGCGTCGATGAACTCGTCCACGAAGTCATCCAGCGTCTCGCCACTGAGTCGTGCCTGCCGCAGGCCGAGGTACAACGGGTCCTTCATCAGCGATTCATTGTTGGTTCCGACGTCGAGCATGACGGGCAGGCAGCGCCGAGGGTGAAGTCCTGCACACGCGGTGTACAAGGACAGCTTGCCGATCGGGATACCCATGCCGTTCGCGCCGAGGTCGCCAAGGCCGAGAATGCGCTCGCCGTCGGTGACCACGATCATGGATGCTTCGCGTCGTGGCCAGTTGCGCATGACCTGAGTGATGCGTCCACGGTCCGCCGCAGAAATGAACAAGCCGCGCGGCCTGCGGTAGATATGGCCGAATTCCTGACAGGCCCGGCCCACCGTCGGGGTGTAGATGATCGGCATCATCTCCTCGAGATGTTCGATGACGACCCGGAAGAACAAACGCTCGTTCCGGTCCTGAAGTGACTCCAGGAGGATGTACTTCTCGAGGCTGGAATCCAGTCGCCGGAAGTTCTCCATTACGCGCTCGACCTGCTCGTCCTGCGTGCACAGGTGCGGTGGGAGCAGGCCACGCAATCCCAGCGCGTCGCGTTCGTGCTCTGTGAATGCGGTGCCCTTGTTCAGTCGCGGATCACGCAGCAGCGGCGCACCGCGGGGGAACCACTCAGGCAGCGGTGGTTGAGTTCGCCTGCGTATTTTCCTGTGAGACATCAATTTCTCCTTCGTGCGCACCGTGACTCTCTGCAGGTGCATCGCTGACCGGTAACCGATCAGGCTGTCGAAATGGTAGTCCCCGGCCGGGGGGTTTCAAGCCGTGATTACACTACCCCCTTGCAGCAAAGCGCCGGCCCGGGGCTTCGGCCCGGAACGCGCGTCGCCGGAAATCAGCACCTGATACCACTTTACCGGCAGCAAACCGGCGTCACCGGCCGCCTTGTGTCAGAATTCGACCGCTTCGTAGATGTCCGGGCGGAGGTGCTGCGTTTGTCGCTGATTCAGGAACTCAAGCGCCGAAACGTGTTTCGGGTCGGCCTGGCCTATCTGCTGGCCGCCTGGGTCGTGTTGCAGGTGGCCGACATCGTGCTCGAAGCCATCGAGGCACCCCTTTGGGTCATGAAGGCCGTTCTGCTCCTGCTCGTGCTCGGTTTTCCGCTAGCGCTGATCCTGGCCTGGGCATTTGAAATGACGCCCGACGGTATCAAGCGCGAAAAAGACGTCGATCGCTCCCGGTCGATAGCCAAAGAGACCGGCCGCAAGCTCAACCACACAATCATCGCGATTCTCGGCCTTGCGGTAGCCTTTCTGCTCTACGACAAAATAGCGGGGCGCGGTGCGCCGGATGCGTTGCCGGCCGAATCCAGGGCAGCCCTGGACAAGTCGATTGCCGTGCTGCCGTTCGTCAACATGAGCGCTGACCCCGACAACGAATATTTTTCCGACGGTCTGTCCGAGGAACTGCTGAACCTGCTGGCCAAGGTGGAAGGCTTGAAGGTCGCGGCGCGCACCTCGTCGTTCAAGTTCAAGGGCAAGGATGCCGACATCGCCGAGATCGGCAGCGCGCTGGGCGTTGCGACCGTGCTCGAGGGCAGTGTGCGCCGGACCGGGAACCAGGCGCGTATCACGGCCCAGTTGATCAAGGTCGAAGACGGCTTCCACCTCTGGTCGGAGACTTACGATCGCAGTCTCGACAATATTTTCGAGGTCCAGGACGAGATTGCCGGAGCGATCGTTGACGCGCTGCAACTGCCCCTGATGGGCGCAGCCGATGCGACGATTGCGGCCAGCTCAACGAAGAACTTCGAAGCCTACGATCTCTACCTGCTCGGCCGGCACCGCGCCCGCGAGGTCAACGCCGATGCGTTCCGCGAGGCGATAGCCTACTTTGAGCGAGCGATCGCGGCCGATCCGGATTACGCACCGGCCTACAGTGGCCTCGCCGATGCTTATCTTGGGCTGGCTGATTATGGTGACCTGTCGATGACAAGCGCGGTTTCAGCCGCCGAGCCGGCCGTGGACAAGGCGCTGAGCCTCGATCCGGACCTCGCCGAAGCCTGGGCTTCGAAAGGAACGCTGGCCCGGCGCAAGTGGCGGGTGCAGGACGGACTGGAGTTTTTTGGAAAATCCCTGGCGCTGAACCCGAATGCCGCGACAACACTGACCAACCAGTCGCTGCTGCTTGTCACGATGGGTCAGCCCAGCCGGGGCTTTGAGTCAGCTTCACGCGCATACGAACTCGATCCGCTGTCTGACTGGGTCAAGGAAAGTTATCTTTACTTTATGTCCCTTTCAGGCGGTGCCGATGTGGCCAAGCAAAAATTCCGGCAGTGGGCTGCGCTCGAGCCCGGGAATCCGTTTCCGTTCGAGGGATTAGGAGACGTCTTTCTCGAAGGCGGTGACCCCCATCTGTCGATAATCCCCTACGCGCGTGCGCACGAGCTGCGCACCGGCGATGCCTTCATGGCACGGCGAATGGCCGAGGCATTCCTGCAACTGAACGATTTGCCGTCAGCGAAGCGCTGGGTCGAGGAGGCGCGAAAACGCGGCCCGCAGGCGATTCACACCCAGGTCGCGGCATACCAGGTCGCACTGGCTGAGGGGGACGTTGAATGGCAGCTGCGCGAACTGAAAGCCTTTCTTGAAGACAATCCGGAATCCATCACCGCGCTGGCCATGCTCGGTGAGGCGCAGCTTCGGGCGGGGAACCTCGATGAGGCTGAGACCGCGTTGCGTGAGGTGTTGCAGCGTGCAGGGGATGTGCACGGCGAACCGCTGACTGTACTACTGAGCGGCGTTGGCGCAAATCTCGCAATGATTTTTCAGCGGCGCGGCAATTCGGTCGAGTTCGACCGTTGGGTGGCGCGACTGTCGCGCCTGCACGATGAGATCCGCGCCGACAAGGCCAGCAGCATGTTAGCGGACACCTTGTCGGCACAGATCGCCAGCCTGAAGGGTGACCGGGATGCGATGCTCGACGCGTTGAGGCAGGCCGTCAGTCACGGCTTTCGGGAACACTGGCGCCTGATGATCAATCCGGTGTTCCAGAGGTGGCACGAGGACCGCTTGTTCCAGGCGTTTATCGCGGAAGGACAACGACAGGCCGTCGCGATGCGAAAAGAGCTGATCTCCACACCCGAAGGTGCCGCGCTTGTTGCGCAATGAACGGCCCGGTAATTACGTAAACTGTCCCGGAATTACAGAATCAGTTTTTGCGCGATTCCAGCGCTTCCCAGCGAGTCATCAGTTCGAGTAACTCGTCTTCGATCTCGCCGATGCGGGTTGAGAGCTGCCCCGCTTCGGTGGGTGACTCGGAGAAAAAGTTCGGGTCCGCGAATCGGGCGTTGATGGATTGTTGTTCCGCCTCGAGCGCCTCGATCTGGCTGGGCAGCGTATTGAGTTCGCGCTGTTCCTTGTAAGAAAGCCGGACCACCCGGGTCTTCTCGCGCGGGCGCCGTTCTCGAGGCGGGGCTGCCGAGCGACGCGGGCTCGCGGGGTCGTCCTGCGCGGGCCTGGGGCGCTGCCGCCGCCAATCCTCGTAGCCACCAACGTACTCACGCCATCGGCCGTGCCCCTCGGGCGCAATGGTCTGGGTCACGACGTTGTCGAGGAAGGCGCGATCATGGGAGACGAGGAATACGGTGCCGGTGTAGTTCTGCAGCAGTACCTCGAGCAGCTCAAGGGTCTCGATGTCGAGATCGTTGGTCGGTTCATCGAGCACCAGTGCGTTGGCAGGACGCGCGAAAAGGCGCGCCAGCAGCAGCCGGTTGCGCTCGCCGCCGGAGAGCGACTTCACGGGTGAGCGCGCGCGTTGCGGCGGAAAAAGGAAGTCACCGAGGTAGCTCATTGCGTGTCGGCGTTTGCCGCCGATTTCAATCCACTCGGCCCCGGGGGCGATAACTTCGATCAGGCTGGCCTCGGGATCGAGCTGCGTGCGGAACTGATCAAAGTAAGCTACCTCCAGCGCGGTGCCGCGGCGCACCGTGCCGCTGTCGGGTTCCAGGTCACCCAGAATCAGCCGCAGCAGGGTGGTCTTGCCAATGCCGTTCGGCCCGACCAGCCCGATCTTGTCGCCACGCAGGATGCGCGCGGAGAAATCGACTACGACGGCGTTCCTGGAGCCATCCGGCCGGGTGAACGACTTGCTGACCCGGTCGAGTTCGGCGACCAGTTTCCCGCTGCGCTCACCGGAATCGACGCGTATCTCCACTTTGCCCAGCCGTTCGCGCCGTGCCGCACGCTCTTCGCGCAGGCGCTCGAGGTTCTTGACCCGGCCCGCACTGCGCGTACGGCGTGCCTCGATGCCCTTGCGGATCCAGACCTCCTCCTGTGCGAGCACCTTGTCGAAACGTTCGTTGGCCAGTGTTTCCGCGTTGAGCATTTCCTCCTTGCGCGAGAGGTAGGTCTGGAAACTTCCCGGAAAGCTCGTCAGTTGTCCCCGGTCGAGTTCGACGATTCGCGTCGCGACCCGGTCGAGAAAGTGTCGGTCGTGGGTGATCAGCAGCAGCGTCTGGCCGGACTCTGCCAGCAGCTCTTCGAGCCACTCGATCGAGTCGATATCGAGATGGTTAGTCGGTTCGTCGAGCAGCAACAGGTCCGGCGTCGTCACCAGAGCCCGGGCCAGTGCGACTCGCTTGCGCTGGCCGCCCGACAGGTCGGCGACGGCACTGTCGGCATTCAGCCCGAAGCGGCTGATCATGCGGTCAGCCTGCGACTGCAGCGTCCAGGCGCCGGTTGTTTCCAGCTGAGACTGCAATGTGGCCAGTCGGCCAAGCAGCGCGCCGTGATCGGCCGCCGGGTCAGCAAGTTGTTGCGAGACGAGATGGTAGTCGTGCAGTGTGCGAGTGACCTCACCCATGCCCGCGATCAACGCGTCGAAGACAGTGTCCGTCGGGTCCAGCGCGGGTTCCTGGGCAACGTGAGCGACCTTCAGGCCCGGTTGACGCCAGATCTCTCCGTCGTCCAGAGTCAACTGTCCGGCGATCGCCGCGAGCAGCGACGACTTGCCCGAGCCATTGCGACCGATCAGCGCGACGCGTTCGCCCTTCTCGATCTGCAGCGCCGCTTGATCGAGCAGTGCGACATGGCCGTAGGCGAGGCTGGCAGACTTTACGGCGAGCAGTGTCATGGAGGTGTAGGGTCGGCGCGTTCCGGACGGTTGAACGCGCATAGTACGAACACTCGGGTCTAACTACGAATCGGCATCCGCTGGGCGTAATGTGGAAAAATAGCCAACTATGAACAAACGGGCTTCGGGTCTGGCGTCTGTACTCGTCATCGCGGCCTGCGCACCGGGCATTGCAGCGCCCGCGCAGGCGGACGATATCGAGGCCGGACGCGCGGCGATCGTGGCCGGCGATTACTCCAAGGCCCTGGACATCCTCAGGCCGATGGCCGCGCAGGGCGATGCCGCCGCCGAAGTGGCGCTCGGTGCAATGTATGCACAAGGTCTCGGGGTTCCGGCGGATCTTGACATCGCCCGGGACTGGTTTTCCAGATCCGCCAGACAGGGTAACGAGAAAGCGAAGTTCAATCTGCTGCATGTCGCCGATGTCTACCTCTATGGGAAGGCATCTGAGCGCCGCTGCACCGACGCGCTTGCCGTGATCACCGAACTCGTCGGGATGGAATACGTTGCCGCGTACACGACCGCCGGCAATTTCTTTTATGAGGGTTGCGAAGAAGTCGCTGCGCGGCCGGCCGAGGCGATTGGCTGGTGGCGCGAGGCGGCCAGCGAGGGTGACCCGATCGCGATGGTCAACCTCGGCGTAGCCTATGCGAACGGCGTCGGCGTCGAACAGGATTATGCCGAAGCGTTTAACTGGTATCGGAAATCGGCAGAAAAAGGCCACGCGGCGGGTCAGTACGGTCTCGGCCTGATGTATCAATACGGCGACGGGGTGCCTGCGGATCCGGCAGAGGCCCGGCGCTGGTACGAAAAGGCAGCGGCGCAGGGCGATGAGCGCGCTGCCGAAGCGATGCAGGGGCTCGATGCCGGGTCGACGTCAGATTGAACCATTCCGGTCTTCCGACGGTTCCACCTGCGAGTGCTGGCGGATGCGCTCGACGACGCGGGTCAATTCCCTCGCCATACGTTCGAGCCCGCCGTCACCGAAACGGCTGGCGTGGTTACGGAAGGTGTAGGCAAGGCAGTCGTAATACCACAGTTGCTTGTCAACGCTCTTAGCCGTGAACCGGGACCATAGCGCCTCACCATGCACTTCGTAGTCCGTGAGGATCGCGCGCGCATTGTGCAGCTTGTCGGCGCAGGATACCCGCAGCGCACCCAGGTGACGGCTTTCGCGCAGTTGTTCCAGGTAGGCGGTCTTACGTTGCTCCCATTCCTCGGGCGTTCCCTTGCGGGCAACCTGTCCGCGGGGCAGGTACTCATCATCCGTGCAACGCTCGACGATCTCCAGCACCTTCGGGCCGAATTTGAACGCAATGTCCGCCTTGAGCGCTTCGCGGCCCGTCGCCTTTTGTGGCATGAATCGGCTCTTGTAGCCTTTCCCCTGATCCTCTATGGCATCGTGCAGCAGCGCCGCGATGGCCTCGGTTTCATCGCCACCGTTTTCCATCACGAGCGCGGAGACCGAAAGCAGGTGGGACAGGTAGACCACGGGCGTTGCCTTGCGGCGTTGCCCTTCATGAAGGTCCGCCGCGAACAGCATCGCGTCCTTGTATTTCTGTGTCAGCACCCGAACCGTCCTCCTGCTTCCCACACTTTGCCCTGAAACTGCGGTCGGCGTCGAGGCGGGCACGTTCGTTGCTCGCGTTTGGCTGGGAAACTTTGTAAGTTTACGCGCGCGGCAAAAGCAGGAATCGAAAGAAGCGGGAGCGGCCATGCGAACAAAAATTACCCTGAGTGTTGCGCTGGCCGGTTTCTGCCTTGTCGCCGAGCCGGCCACGCTGTCCGTGACCGACGAGGCCGGCGAACCGCTGCCGACGGCCATGGTTACGCAGACACTGGAAGCGGCTCGTAAGCTCGACACCGCCGATGAGGGATACGCAACACCGGGCAAGACGCAGGTCGTCGATCCGGAGATTAGCCGCTTTACGGACGCCGCCGGGCAGGTGCTCCTGCCGGATCGCTCCGGCGTCGTCAATTACAGGTTGCGAAAGCCCGGCTTTCGAGACGTGACGATCAGCGTGCCCGAAGAGCAGGGCGTCGAACCCGGAGCCGCGGCCGCTGCCCCTGCCGTGGGCAGCGATTCCGCACCGGCCGTTGATCCCGGCGGCGATGCACAAACAATCCTTCTGACCATCGCCATGGAACGCGAGACCGATCCGTTCAGGCTGGCCGAAGCCAGGCCCGCCAATGCCTGGCTTGGGGCACTGGACATCGGCGATGAGGCAACCAAGAAGCACTTCATGCTGCAGTGCAGTTTCTGTCATCAGCAGGGCAACGAGTTCATTCGGACCGAGCGCAGTACGGAAACCTGGCGTGACGTCGTGGGTCGGATGATCAACTACGGCTCACGCCTCTCCAGTGCCGATCAGGAGATGCTGCCCGAGAGATTGTCGATCGGCTACCGTAAGCTGCGGGAAAATCCGCAGCTCGTCCCCGCGGCGACGCCATGGCCGGCCGACCTGGCCGACGCGACGATCACCGAGTGGCCGATCGGCGACCTGATGTCCCAGACGCACGACATGCTGGTCGCAGCGAGCGGCCTGGTCTATGTCGCCGACAATATCCAGGATCGACTATACGAAGTGGACCCGGAGACCGGCGAGACGACGGTCTACCGGATTCCGCACAAGCCGGGTGACAAGCCGGGCGGCATGATTGCCGGACGAATGAAGACCTGGCCGCGCCATGACAGCACGTCGAACGCGCATTCTCTCACCGAGTCCGAAGTCGACCGGCACATCTTCATTACGCCCTCGGCCCAGCGGCGCATCGTCGAGTTCAATCCGGACACGAAGGCTTTCGTGCTGCACGAAATCGGCGATGGTGTCTACCCGCACACGATTCGGATGGATCACAGGGATCGGGTCTGGTTCACGCTGGCGCTGTCGAACCAGGTTGGTATGCTCGACCGCGAAACCGGCCGGTTCAGGATTTACGACCTGCCGACGCGCGGCTTCCGTGAGTGGTTGACCGTCAAGCTCATGGCTTTCACGCTAAAGCTCATGAGCTGGGGTGTGCCGGTGGCGCGCTGGCTACCGGTTGATCGCCAGTCCACCGGCACACCGCTGCCCTATGGCATCGACGTCACGCCCGACGGCAAGGTCTGGATTGCGCGGTTGCATACGGACGAAATCGGTGTGATCGACCCGGAAACCGGCGAAATCACGATGATCGAAACACCGTTCAAGGGGCCGCGGCGGCTAAGGACGGACCAGGACGGAAATCTCTGGATCACCGCTTTCCCGGAGTCGCTGATCGCCCGTTACGAGCCGTCAACCGGCCATTTCAAACTGTACGATCTTCCCGTGCAGCCAAGGGGCAGTGAGACACCTTATTCGCTGAACGTCGATCGTCGTCACGGAATCGTCTGGGTGAACGGCAACCAGTCGAACTCTCTGATGGCGATGGATATCGGGACTGAGACCTGGCGATTCATTCCGTTGCCCCGGCGCGTCTCGTTCACCCGGGATGTCGAATTTTCACCGGACGGGTCGGCCTACACGGCGATCTCGAATTTCCCGAGCTGGCACGTGGAGACGATGCAGCCGACTCTGATTCGCGTGCAATTGCAGTAGACTCGCCGGGGCTCGGGTCCCATCCCGCGGCGGAGCGCAAAAGGGTCCGTCCTGCCGCCGGCCGGGACTCCGGCGCGAATCATCGGTCAATGGAGCCGCCTCGAGGACCACGGCAAGTTGACCCGGCGGGCAGCGCCCGGTTCACGGCAGCGGCGAAGGCGGGTACCCTGCGCGCCTCGTTCAAGGAAAGCCAAGCGTATGTCCGAGCACCCGGGTCAGCCGACAGAACTGCAGCGTGCGCTGATGGAGCGTGCGCGGGCCGGGCTCGAGCGCGATCGCGAAAAGCCGCCGAAGCAGATCCTGCCGCGGATTGTCGCGGCAGCGATGGCGATCGGGCTGGTTCTGTTCCTGATGACAGGCTTCTCGAATTTCCTCACCAGTGTCCAGAAGGTGCTAGAACTCGTGGATGAGGAGCAGACGCAGGAGCCCGGCGAGCCGATGCCGGTCTACGTGGTTCCAGGTGAGGATCCTGCAACACCCGCGCCGCCAGTGATACCGGTTTCCGCAAGCCCGACCGAATCGGTCATACGGCCTGCCGAGAGAAACCCTTCCGACGCCCCGCCCGCTGGCACAGCGCAATAGTGGTCCGGCCCGGCAGGGCCGCGAAACGCTGCTCAGGCGCCAGTTTTCATCTGTGACTGAGAGTAGTTCTCGGCGCCGATGCGCTCGATCAGCTCGAGCTGGGTCTCCAGGTAGTCGATGTGTTCTTCCTCGGAGGTCAGGATGCTCTCGAGAAGCTCACGGCTGACGAAATCGCCCACTTTTTCACAATGGGCCACGGCGGCCTTGAGATCAGGATGCGCGATCTGCTCGAGCTTGAGGTCGCATTCGAGGATTTCCCTGACGCTCTCGCCGATCATCAGCTTGCCGAGGTCCTGCAGGTTCGGAAGGCCCTCGAGAAACAGGATGCGCTCGATCAGCGCGTCTGCATGCTTCATTTCATCAATCGATTCCGAGTGAACGTAGTCACCGAGCTTGCCAAGACCCCAGTCCTTCAACATGCGCGAGTGCAGGAAGTACTGGTTGATGGCGGTCAATTCATTCTTGAGGATCTTGTTGAGGTGCTTGATGACTGTGGCGTCGCCCTTCATGACGATTCACTCCGTGTATTCGGTGGGGGTGGCGGAAACCGCCTGCCAGTCACGAAGCGTGATGGGATCCGGCTGGTGAATCAAGCTTATCGTCAAGAATTTCTCTCGCGCAGGGCTCACAGGCGCCGCAACAGGTGGCTACCCCAGTGCAGGATTGCAGCTGTTCGAACGAGCGTGCGCCTTCCTGGATAGCCTGAGTCAGGCTTTTCTCCGAGATTCCGTGACAGAGACAGACATACATGATGACTTACCTCAGGCGCGAGATTAGCCGGTTCCGACTACGAATGCAAACGATTCGTATTTAGGTATTTTCCACGAGGCTCTTTGCTCCGGGGCATCGGCGTGGCCCCGGGAAGGTTGGTGCGACGCTTTCAACGGCTGGGCAAGGGAAGGAACTGATTGCCTTCACGCAGTGCGAGGCGGATCGGCCGCAAGCGGTTGGCCGGGGTGAGGGTCACCTCGGCCCAGAGTTCCTCATCCGGCGCGCGGACGGTCGGGTCGGGGGCGTGCTCCGGGAGGAAAAAAGCGATCGGCTCGGTGAGGACCCAGCGTACGCTGCCGTCGGCGAGTTGCATTTCACGAACGACGGGTCGGGTGCGCCCGCGCAGCCGGAGGTCATCGCCCGAGGCGTCCGGCGTCTGTGTTGGGATCCCCTGGAGGACCTGCCTCGCAGTGTCTACCCGCAAGTTGATTTCGAGGTGCTTGGTGGTGCCGGGCGCAAGCTCCGGCTCCGATCGTTGCTGCTGCCGCCAGGCGGCGTCGCCATCGGGTATCTCGACGACGGCGTTCAGCGCCACGTAGCGCCCCCGGATCGGCAGTTCCGGATCCAGGCCCAGCATTGGCGCCCAGGCGCGCGGCAGGGTCTCGCGATCGTAGAGAAGCTTGCCGTAAACCGCGCCCAACAGCAGCACCTGGGCCATGATGACGAGCAGCGCCCGGCGAAGCGGCTGGCGAGTGCCGTTGTCGGTCGTACTCATTCAGCCGTTCGCTCGATACGGCGCAGCAGGCGCCTTCGGGTGCGTTCCAGCAACCAGCCACCGCCGATCAGCAGCAGGCCGATGCCGATCAGGCCCAGCGCTCGGCCCAGCCGGTCGTACAGGCTGGCGAAGTAGAAAAAGAACAGCGTCAATGCAAAGCACAGGATGCCTGCGTTGACCCGTAGCCGGTCGTCATCGCGCAGCCCCCAGGCGACCAGCCCGGCCGAGCCGATCGCGAAGATCAGGTACACCATCGACTCCTGCCATGGCTGGCGGGCGTCCAGCATGAGAACCAGGAGCATCAGCCCGGCCGCAACCAGCATCGGCCAGGCTCTGTGCCGACCCAGGTACCCGGACAGGGCCAGCGGCCCGGCCAGCGCGACGATCCAGCCGGGCGCCAGCTCGGCCGACCACAAGGGCGGACCTGCAGGGAACCGCTCGCCTTGTTGAAAGCTGAAGTGCGCTGCGCTCAACTGTGCAAACACGACTCCCGTCAACACGACGCCGAAGGCCCCGAGCCGTGCCAGTGCGCGCCGGTCGTCGGTGTCGTGTTGTGCTGTATCGACCGCCGAAAGGTAGGCCAGGCTGAGCAGGACGAGCCCGAAGGCCGCCACGACGCCGCGAGTCACCGCGTCGGCCGGGACCCATGCAGCCACCAGCCATGCCGGGACGAGGACGGCGACCCACAACACATGCGGCCAGTCACGCAGGACCCACCATGCGGCGACCGCGCCAAGGGCCCAGAGCAGCACGCCATCGGGCCAGGACTCCGAAAGATGGAAAGTCTGACCGGCGAGAAAAACCGCCGCACCGAACGCGGCCGTGCCGGCGGCATGCAGCGATGTCGACAAGGCCGGCAGGCGTGTGCGGGTCAGGCCGGCGCAGCCGTGCAACACGAAAATCGAAGCAACCAGCACGGCCACGCGCGCGACCGGTCCGAGCATTGACCAATTGGCCGCCACGAACAGCAGAATGCCGGCTGCCAACGCGATACCACCCAGCCCGAAAGCAATGCTGGTCGCCCGATGGCGCCCCGCGGGGGCCTCATCCCGTGGCTGTCGTGTCTCCTCGTATGCGCGAATTCGATCTGCCGTGGCGGCGTCGATGGTCCCCGCCGCCAGCCAGTCGTGCAATTGTCTTTCGAGCGATGAGTTCAAATGAGTCCCGAATAGCCCGCACCCTGTGGCCACCGCAGCCTTGCCTCGCGGCCCGGCCGAATCGAGCAGCTGCGTGCGTTGAAGTAAAAACGCGGGCTCAGCAGCGTTCGCGTTTCCAGCCGCGCGGTGCCGCCTGAATCATCGATGTCACGGCATGGCCCTCTTTAGTATTAGAAAATGCTAATGAATACTAATGGACCTGGGAATAAACTGAATCTGTAGTTACCGCGATATCGACGGGCTCGTTACGAACGATCAGTCAACCACTTGTGGCGGGTCGAGATCGTCGTCCCAGTCGGTATCGGCTTCCGGAACGCGTTTCAGCCACTCCTGGATCAGTCGCACATGGTCGCGTTCTTCCTCGGCCATTTCTGCCGCTTCGTTTTTTACCCCGGCGGGCAGATCAGCCTCGGCAAAACGCTGGAAGAACTCAGCCGCACGCCGCTCATTGTGCTCGGCAAGTTTCAGCGCGTGCCATGGCTGCATCAGGTAGTGCAGGTCACCGTAGTCTGTCGTCTCTGCACCTTCGGGCGATTCCCATCGGAAAACCCCGGTATCTGGGGGTGACGTCCAGCCCGCCTTCGCCATGATCTGGTCACGGTGCAGGCCTTCGATCCGCGAAAGTTTGGCGAACAGCTCGGCCACGGCCTGGTTGTGATGGCTGTCCATTTGCTCGGCGAGTTCGGCATAGCGGTCCGAGGCCTCGACCTCCATTGCATAAGCACAGGCAAGGAACTCCTCAACCGTTTGTGGCAATCGGGCGGTCGGTTTCGGATCCTTCATACGACAAACCTCGCTTCGAGCTCAGCCACGGGCCGCGCCTCGCCAGCTGCGTGCGGTTCGTAAGCGGCACGCTGGCCGCGGTAGAGAACGCCAAGCGCCAGCGGATCATTGCGCAGCACCTGCATGGCCGCTTCGGCCGCATCGCCTGTCGGTGTCAAGGCATCTCGCTGCACCTGCTTTTTCCAGTCCCGCTGCTCCGGCCGGTAGGTGATGCATGGCGAGAGCACTTCGATGAACGAAAAGCCGGGACTCTGTACGGCCTGCACGATCATGTCAGCCAGTCCATTCGGATCGCCCGTGTAAGCGCGGGCAATGAAATTGGCACCGGACGCCAGTGCGATCACCATCGGCTGAAACTCCCGCAGTCCGCTGCCCTGCGGCGTGAGCTTCGAATTCCACTGCGGCTCGGTGGTCGGCGAGGCCTGGCCCTTTGTCATTCCGTAGACGCGGTTGTCCATTACGATATAGGTCATGTCGACGTTGCGCCGGCAGGCGTGCAGGAAGTGATTGCCGCCGATCGAGTAGCCGTCACCATCGCCGCCCGTGACGATAACCGTCAGGTCGGGGCGCGCAATCTTCAGTCCCGTGGCCGTGGGCAACGAGCGGCCGTGCACGCCATGGAAGCCGTAGCAGGCCGTGTAGGCAGGAATCCGCGAAGAGCAACCGATGCCAGAGACGACGGCGACGTCTTCCGGCCGAAGCTGCATCCGGGCCAGGGCCTTACCGAGGGCATTGACGACCGCGAAGTCGCCGCAACCGGGGCACCAGACGGGCTTGACGGCCGACTTGAAGTCCGCTGGCGACAATGCCGGTGTGTTGAGTGTGGCTTGTTGGTTCACGCGCGTCCCCAGTCGAGCAGATGGCGATGAATTTCGCCCGGTGAAAACTGCAATGCGCCAGGTTTGCGCAGACTGCTGCTGTCGCCCGGTAAATCAAAATGGCTTCGCAGGTAGCCGTAGAGCTGCCCGCTATGATTCTGTTCGATTACCAGCGCCTTGCGGCAGCCGTTGAGAACCTCAGCCAGCAGCGCCGGTTGCGCGGGCGCCAGCAGCCGCAGTGAGATGACACGCACCGTTACACCGTCGGCCGCGGCGCGTGCTGCCGCTTCACGCACCGGCCCGGTGCAGGATCCGAAAGTAATCACCGCAAGATCGCCGTCGCCGTCCACGTCGGCCCAGTGAGCCGAGTAGTCGGCGCTGTCGAGTTTCCGAAGCCGCTTCTCCGATTGTGCAAGGTGATCGGCGGCCTGGGAGGACGGTGTACCTCGCGGACTGTGTTCGAGCCCATCGGCCGTGTAGGCGGTGCCCGAGGTGCCCGGTATGGCCATTGGCGAGATGCCGGAGTCGGTCAGCGCATAACGTGCGTAATCAATGGCCCCGGCCTTTGCCACGAGCCGATGTCCGTCGCGTGGCGCTTGTGTCGGAGGGTCGATCGAGGCACGCGATTGACCCATGAACTGGTCTGAAAGGACGATCGCCGGAGACTGCAGCGATTCGGCGAGGTGCACGGCCCACTCGGTCGTGCGCAGGCAGTCGGCGACGGAATTGGGCGCCAGTACGAGGTGCGGCGCATCACCGTGCAGCCCGTAAAGCGAGAGGTTAAGGTCGCCCTGTTCGGACTTCGTCGGAATGCCGGTCGAGGGTCCCACGCGCATCACATCCACGACGACGACCGGGATCTCCGCGGCCACCGCCAGACCGAGCGACTCGACCATCAGCGAAAGCCCCGGGCCCGAGGTGGCGGTCAGTGCCGGTATGCCGCCGAACGAGGCGCCGAGAGCCATGTTGATCGAGGCGAGTTCATCCTCGGCCTGCACAAGTACGCCGCCCACCTCGGTGAGGGCCGCGCTGATCCATTCGAGCAGCTCGGTGGCCGGTGTGATCGGGTAGGCGGCCGCGAAACGCACGCCGCCACGGATCGCCCCCAGGCCGGCTGCCTCATTCCCGGTCAGCAACCAGCGTGATGTGTTCGGCGGCGAAATCCTGGCCAGGGCGAGGCGCTGCGATTCCCCGGCCAGCTCCGGCCGCGATTCGATCATGCTGCGAGCGGCGCCTGCAGCCGCGACGCCGGGTTCAATCGAATCCGGGCGGCCGGCCAGTGACTTCCGAATGGCGCCCGCGACCGATGCTTCAGGCAAACCGATCAGCGCTGCGACGAGTCCGGCCAGCAGCATGTTCGGGCGTCCCCCCGATATCGCCTTTGCCGCACTTTTTAATGGCACATCGACGCATCGCGCACCGCTCAATTTGAAATTCGCCGGTGTTTCACCGCGCTCCGGGTCACCGATGATAAGGCTCTCCGCGCCGAGAGGAATTTCGGCGTTGAAGCGATCCACATTTTCCCAGTCGACGGTTGCGAGCACATCGAAACGATCCTCCATGCACTCGATGGGGTGCGTGGCGATACGCAGCATGGCCGCGGATTCCCCGCCGCGAATCTGCGGCCCGGACGACCGGGTCATCAGCACGTAGTAGCCGGCGCTCGCGGCGGCTTCGAGCAGTATGTTGCCGGCGGTCAGGATCCCGGCGCCACCGCTGCCAGCGAGCGCGATCGAAAGGCCGTTGCGTCCTTTCGGGCGAGCGATTGATTGTTTTTGCGTATCTGGCACCGTCGACAACCGGGTGGGTAAACCCGCGATTCTACTGCGATGGCGGGCTCGTTCCACTCCGATCGGTTATGCCAGGGGCGATACGCGATGCGGTTCGACGATGGACCGGAGACAATGGCACCTGCGCCTGTATCAGCCTTGTGATAGAGACAATTCGTGGCATAGTGCGGCGGCAGTCCGGTCGCGATGTCTGCGGCCAGATCGGAGAACGAATGAGAAACATTACTGCGGCTGCACTTCTCAGCAGCTTTCTTTTTATTGGGTGCACGGACATGCCGGACACGAAACCGACGGCCAGCGCGGTCCTCAGCGGGAACGTGATTTACTTACAGCGTATCGCCCTGCCGCCGGACGCGGTCGTGACGGTTAGCCTGCAGGACATCTCGAAGATGGACGTGAAGGCCGAATTGCTCGGCGAGCAACGCATAGAGACGAAGGGTCGGCAGGTGCCGATACCCTTCGCGATTGAATACGATTCATCGGTGATTGATGAGCGCATGATGTATTCGGTGTCGGCTCGAATCGAACAGGACGGTCAGTTGCTCTGGATCAACGATACGGTTCACCCGGTACTGACTCGGGGTGCGCCCACGGATGGCATCGACCTGAAAGTTGTGCCGGTCAAGCGCTGAGCGTGCAGGGCGTCGCCACTTCGTCCTCGCGAACCCCTCTGTATTCGGGCCGTTTCCGCCGGCGACTGGCAGCGGCAGCAGCCCTGTGTGGGGTGAGCCTGGCCGCCGCGGGGGCGGATCTCGGGCGCGATGCGACGCGTTGTGGCCAGAGCGCCCCGGTGGCCGTCCAGGTGCTCGGTTCGGGCGGGCCGGAGCTGTCAGGCGGGCGGGCCAGTTCCGGCTACCTGCTATGGGTCGACGGCGTCGCGCGGCTGATGGTCGATGCTGGCAGCGGCAGCCTGCTGCGTTTTGGGCAGACCGGTGCCGCGCTTGCGGATCTTGAATGGCTCGCCCTGACTCACCTGCACGTCGATCATGCGGCGGAACTGCCGGCGTTGGTCAAGGCGGGGTACTTTTCCAGTCGGGAACGCGCCTTGCCGGTCAGCGGGCCCTCAGGGAATCAACGATTCCCAGGGCTGATTGAGTACCTCAGTGGACTGTTCGGCGAAGCTGCGCCGTTTCGCTACCTGGGCGGCGCGCTCGACGGCACCGGGGGACAATTTGAACTGGTCCCGGTCGAGCTTGCCGCCGAGCCTGGCGAACGGACGGTCGTGCTGAGCGATCCACGTCTGCACGTCGAGGCGATCGGCGTGCGTCATGGCCCCGTACCGGCGGTTGCGTACCGCGTGAGCACGGGCGGGCGCCATGTTGTCTTTTCCGGCGATCATGATGGTCGAACCGAGGGATTCTGGGGTTTGGCCAGGGGGGCAGACCTGCTGATAGCGAACATGGCCGTGCCTCAGGGAGCCAGGGGACCTGCCCTCGATCTTCACGCGGCGCCGGCGCGCATTGGGCGGGGCGCGGCGTCGGCGGGCGTGAAGCACCTGCTCCTGTCGCACCTGATGCGCCGTAGCCTCGCCGGTCTGGACGAATCGACCGCCCGAGTGCGTGCCGAGTTCAATGGCAGGGTCAGCGTGGCGGACGACCTGATGTGCGTTCCGATTCCATGAGGCGTTTTACGAGGCACTGAGTTAGTCTTCGGCCACCGTTCATAAACCCGCAGACGGAGTCCTGCCATGATTGGATACGTGACGCTCGGCACCAACGACCTCCCAAGGGCTACCGCGTTCTACGATGCCCTGCTTGGCGACCTTGGCGCAAAGCGAATGATGGAGTCGGACAACGGCGTCTACTGGATCGTTGCGCCCGACAAGCCGGTGATCGGTGTCACGAAGCCGTATGACGGGAAACAGGCAACCGTCGGCAATGGCATGATGATCGCGCTGCTGGTCGACAGCAACGAAAAGGTCGATGCGATTTACCACAAGGCACTGGCACTGGGTGGTACCGACGAAGGCGCGCCAGGGGAACGCGGCATGCCGGGGTTCTACGCGGCGTATTTCCGCGACCTCGATGGCAACAAGCTCAATTGCTACTGTTTCAAGAGCGCCTGAACTTCGATCCGGGCAACGTCTGTCGCCCGGCCTCAACCACTGTTCCGCAACCCGGCGGCAATGCCGTTGATGGTCAGGTGGATGCCGCGCCGAATGCGTTCGGCCCGGTCGCCTGAGCGGTAACGGTTGAGCAGTTCGACCTGGATGTGATTCAGCGGGTCGAGGTAGGGGAAGCGATTGCGGATCGAGCGCGCCAGCAGCGGGTTGTTCTGAAGAAGCCTGGTGCTGCCGGTAATCGACAGCAGGTTGCTTATCGTTGAAGCGTGTTCTGTGGTGATCCGCGAGAAGATCATCTCGCGAAGGGCCGGGTCGTTGACCAGTGCCGCATAGCGTGAGGCGATGCCGAGGTCGGTCTTGGACAGCACCATGTCCATGTTCGACAGCAGCGATGAAAAGAATGGCCATTGTTCGTACATTCGTTGCAGCAGCGCGAGGCCATCGGAGCGCCCCGCCAGCCATGCCTCGACGGCCGAACCGAATCCGTACCAGCCGGGCAGCATCAGGCGGCATTGCGCCCATGAAAAGACCCAGGGGATGGCACGGAGGTCTTCGATGGCCGTTGATTTCTTTCGCGAAGCCGGCCGGCTGCCAATATTGAGTTCCGCGATCTCGCTGATCACGGTGGATTCCCAGAAGTAGCGTTCGAATCCCGGGGTCTCGTAGACGAGACCACGGTAGGCCGCAAAGGCGTGCGCCGACAGCTCCTGCATGGCCTCAAGGAACTCCGCTGGCGCCGGCGGCTGCTGGTCTGCGAGGAGTGTGGCCTCCATCGTTGCGGCAACGAGGGTTTCAAGGTTTCGGCGGCCCACTTCCGGGTTGCTGTACTTCGCGCCGATCACTTCGCCCTGCTCGGTTACGCGGATCTGTGCCTGGACAGCTCCGGCCGGCTGCGCCAGGACGGCCTGGTAGCTGGGCCCGCCGCCACGACCGACCGATCCGCCGCGCCCGTGGAACAGCCGGAGGCCGATTCCGTGATCGGCGAACACGCGGGTCAATTCCGTTTCGGCCTTGAATAATTCCCAGCCGGAGGTCAGGAAACCGCCATCCTTGTTACTGTCGGAATAACCCAGCATCACCTCCTGGCGGTGACCACGGGATTCCAGCAGTCTTGCGTATGCCGGCGTCCGGAATAATCGATCCATGGTCGAGCCGGCGTTGCGAAGGTCCGCAATGGTTTCGAACAAAGGTACGATGCAGATATCCAGGCGGGCCTCGCCCGGGTGCATCATTCCCGCCTCCTTGGCGAGCATCGTCGCTTCGAGAATGTCCGACACCTGGTCGGTCTTGGAGATGATGTAAGTCTGTATGCTGTCCGAACCAAAGCGGGCGCGCAGTTCCCTGGCGGTGCGGCTGATCGCCAGCTCGCTGTTGGTTTCCTCAGAATAATCCAGGAAAGGTGATACCAGAGGTCGCGGGCTCTGCAATTCGTTGCACAGCAGGGCAACGCGGGCGTCCTCATCGAGCGACAGGTAGTCGGTGCCGGGTCGTACCGCCGAGAAAAGCTCCGCGATGACGCGCTCGTGTACATCGGAATTCTGCCGCATGTCCATGCAGGCCAGGTGAAAGCCAAAGATCCGGGCGGCCCTGCGCAAGTGGCGAAGGCGGCCGCCCGCAAGCAGCGATGAGTTATTGGCTTCCAGCGAGCGGTGGATGACATCGAGGTCCGCGACGAACTGCGCGCTGTCTTCGTAAGGTGGTGCGTCACCGACGGCGTGCCGCAGCGGCTGTGCGAGATCGAGCTTGCGAGCGGTGGCGGCGATTCGCGCATAGATGCCGGTGAGGGCGCGGCGATACGGTTCGTCGGCGCGTTGCGGGTTCACATCGGGCGAACGCGCGGCCAGTTCGCCCAGCTCGTCGGTCGTTTCAATCTGGGTCGTCGCGCCGGGTATGTCGAAGCCTAACTCATGCAACTGCTCGAGGTACCAGGTCAGGATACGCGATGACTGCATGCGCACCGTGCGTTCGAGCACCGGAGCCGTGACGAACGGATTTCCGTCACGATCGCCACCGATCCAGGAGCCCATTCGAAAGAACGATGGCAGTCCGCTCGCGGGTGGCGGCTCGCCGCGTTGCGTGAGTTCATCTTCCAGTGCCGCATACATGCGCGGCACTTCCTTGAGGAACGTATGATCGTAAAACGACAGGCCATTGGCGACTTCGTCAATCACGCCGATTCGATGTGGTCTGAGCATGCGCGTCTGCCAGAGGGCGAGCACGCTTCGACGTACGGATGCGTCGTTGGCGGCCTGTTCATCGGGCGTTTGCTCGACCCGGTCACGCACCTCGAGCAGCCGGGAGATCTTCATTTCCGTGTCGAGCACACTCTTGCGCTGAACCTCGGTCGGGTGCGCCGTCAGGACCGGTGATATGAGGCCATGTTGAAAGAACCCCGCTACCTTTTCCGGCTCGACCGCCAGTTCCGCGATACGATCGAGTGCGTAAGCGAGGCTCCCTGGCCGTGGTGCGGATCCGGCGATCTGGTGCTCTCGCGAGCGGCGAATGTGGTGCAGATCCTCGGCGATGTTGGCCAGGTGCGAGAAGTAACTGAACGCTCGCACGACGATCATGGCCTCATCGGTGCTCAATGCCGCCAGCATTGATTCCATCTCCCGGTGAGCGGCCCGGTCGTTGTCTCGATGAAAAGCGATCGAGCTGCGGCGAATCTGCTCGATGAGTTCGAAGGCCGGCTCGCCCTCCTGCTCGCGCACGGTGTCACCCAGCAGTCGACCGAGGAGACGAATGTCCTCGCGCAGGGGGCGGTCTTTGTCAGGATGATGGGTCACGGCTGCAGTTTCCAGTGAGTGAATGGCGTGGCGTATCGGGGCGGCAGGACGGCCGGCCGCCACGGGTTACACTACATCATTGTCCCGCGGCGGGTTACGGTCGGTGCCCCGCCTCTTCGGGTATGGAGTCCGTAGATGAGCGTAGCGTGGATTATCTTCGTGGTCACGATCGTGGCCAGCCTGGCCGGTCTCTATGCGGCCCCGGGGCTGATCGAGCGGAGCCTCTTTCGCCCGTACTGGTTTCTGCGCAAGCGACAATACGACACGATCATCACCAGCGGCTTTGTGCACGCCGATATTCCGCACCTGCTGTTCAACATGGTGACCTATTTCTTTTTCGCCTTTCCCCTGGCGAGGCTGATCGGCGCGACGCGTTTTGCACTGCTCTACCTGGCGGGACTGATCTTCAGTGAGGCCGGTACCTACTACAAGCAACGCAACAACCCGGCGTATGCATCGCTGGGTGCCTCGGGGGCCATATCGGCGGTGCTGTTCGCCTCCATCGTTTACTTTCCTTCCCAGAAACTCATCATCCTGCCATTCCCGTTTCCGATACCGGCCCCGCTGTTCGCGATCGGCTATGTCGCCTATTCCTGGTATTCGGCCAATCATGCCCGCGGTCGCATCAATCATGATGCACACCTCGGCGGAGCGCTCGCGGGTCTGGCCTTCGTGCTGCTGACCGACCCTTCCGCGTACGCCGGGCTGGCGCAGACACTGTTCGGCGGACGCTAAAACTGAGAACGACGTCACTGGAATCGTCGCAGTTTGCTGACGATCCAGGGGTTACGCGCACTACACTGCGGCTGCTCCCTGGAAGGAGCGCGGAGGTGCGTAGAGGTGTTTTTATTCAAGCGATTACTGGCAAGCGCACTGTGCCTTGCCATATTGAACATGGGCTCACCGATTGTCGCCGAAGCCGGGATCATCGGCACGCTGGAGGCCGTCGAATCGCACAGTCGTGCGCAGGACCTGGAGGTGATCAATTCGGCGTTGAGCCGCGCGCAGGTCCGCGAGCAGTTCATCGCGCTCGGGGTCGATCCGGCGCAGGTCGAGGCAAGGGTTGCCTCTTTGACCGACGCGGAGATTCGAACGCTGTCGGTTCAGGTCGAACAGGCGCCGGCCGGTGCCAGCGCACTGGCGGTCATCGGCGTCGTCTTTCTTGTTCTGCTGATCCTTGAGGCGGTCGGTGTCATCGATATTTTCAAAAAGTTCCCCTAGGCAAGCAGCCCGGCGATCGATTCCGATCGTACGGAAGTGTGCCGCTGTCGTTTGCCGGGCAGGTCTGTACGGCCTTGTCTTTGTCCTGTCCGGCTGCGCAGCGGACAGGATGACCTCACCGGCGGACGCAGGCGGCCAGCCCAGCGGCATTGTTGAACTCACGACGACGCCGTTCTTTGCTCAGCGGCAGTACCAGTGTGGGCCGGCGGCACTGGCGACAGTGCTTGCCGCTTCGGCCGTCGACGTGACACCCGATGAATTGACTCCCCTGATGTATTTGCCGGGTCGTCGCGGAAGCCTGCAGACTGAACTCGTCGCGGCGGCCCGTCGCTATGAGCGCGTCCCATACCTTCTGCTGCCAAGCCTCGACGCCCTGCTCGGTGAAGTCGCCGCCGGGCGGCCCGTGCTGGTTCTGCAGAAATTCGGTGCCGGTCCGGTTCCCGGCTGGCACTACGCCGTCGTCATTGGCTATGACTCCGAGTCCGACCGCATCGTGCTTCGCTCTGGTACCCGGAAAAGGCTCGAGATGCCGGCAGATCGGTTCCTGGCGAGCTGGAATCGCGCCGATCGTTGGGCGCTGGCCATACTGAAGCCGGGTGAGATGCCGGATGAGCCGGATATACAGCGATACATGCAGGCGGCGGCAGGACTGGAGGCCGTCGGTCAGTATGCGGCCGCTTCGCTGGCTTACGAGGCGGCAACCCGGCAATGGCCGGACGCATCCCTGCCACGCCTGGGCATCGGGAACCTGGCCTATATGCAGGGGGATTTCAGAGCAGCAGAGCGGGGCTATCTTGCCGCGATTGCGCGCAGCCCCAGCGATGTGGTCGCGCGCAACAATCGCGCTGAAGTCCTGCTGCAGCTCGGGTGTCCGGCCACCGCCGCCGATGAAATCGAGGTCGCTCGTGTCCTGGCCGCCGGCGGGCCATTTGCCGCGATGATTGCATCGAGTGCCAGTCGAATCGGCGCAGCGAGCGGCGTTGATTCGCCAGGCTGTCCGACAGCCACGGTCGTGGCGGCCCGGCACACGGATTGAATCTCCCGGCGGTGAGCGGCACACTCAAGCGCATGACTCTCAGGGAACACGTCGAGAAGATTCTGCCGGAGTGGGAGAGCTGGTATCCAAGCCTGTTCGACGCTGCGGTAGACCTCGGCGTGATTCGCGCACGCGTCTGTGATCCGTCTTCCCTGCTGCTTTCAAACCGCCACGCGAGTGTGCGCAGCGCGGCTGAGCTGGCGCATCGCCGGCAGTGGAGTGCTGCCGAGAACGAACCCGAGGATTAAGGCAGCCCCGGCCTCCCGCGAACCTCGAGTTATCCGCGCGGTGGCATGTCTGCAAACTGGGGAATGTCGTCGCTGATCACCGACCAGTCCGCTTTACTGGCAACGCATATCCGTGCCTTGGCACGGATCCCGGGGTCATCGTCCAGCGAACCGGCCGGTACGACGGCGAGGTTTCTCTCTGTCGATACGCCGGGCACGCCGGCGCCACACTCGCTGCAGAAAGCCGTCGCGAAAAATTTTGCTTCAGGCAGCTTGAAAACGCGTACCAGCGACTCGCCCTGCAGCCATTTGAAATTCTCGGCCTTGTAGAAGAGATTGGCCGCGTGCTCGGCACTGCGGCCGCGCCGGCAACGCGAGCAATGACAATAGAACATTCCGATGGGCGGGCCATCGATGGCAAATTCAACCTTGCCGCACAGGCAGCTGCCGTGGATCACCCCCTCGACGGTTTCGTGCGCCGGTCTTGCGGTCGGCGTCGCCTGGAATTCCGGCGGGTAGGTCTCGTATTGCGGCAGATCATCCGCAATCACGTACCACGGAGCTTTCGACCCGGTGAATATGTGCATCTGCGGTGTGAGTCCCAGCTCACCTTCCAGGTTGCCGGCCGGGGCGACCACGAGACCCATCTCCGTCATGGCTTCGGGAAGCACGGATCCGCATTTCCTGCAGAAGGAGCGCTGGTGCCCGGGCGAGGAAGCAAAGTGACCGACCGAGGTTGCCCCGTCCAGAAGACGATACCCGGCAAGCGGTGCCGCGACGAAAGTGACGAAGGAGGCGCCGGATTGCTTGCGGCACATCGAGCAGTGGCAATTCAGCATCAGGTTGAACGGCCCGTCGATTTCATAGCGTACCGTTCCGCAAAGACAGCTTCCCCGGGTCATGGCTTTCTCCTGTTGACTCTCCCTCAGTCTACTCCGGCAGGGTCGCTTTTGCGGCCGGGGCGCCCATCGCAGACCTAGAAACGGTAACGAGTGGAAAGCAATGCCGAATTAAACCACGCAAAATTGTAGACATCGTCGCTGTCCACGCCGCCCTCGAGTGCCCGGTAGCCGAGGCCGATGGTCCACTGCTCGCTCAGCGCGTAATTCAACCTTACGCCGAGATCGATGGCGCGGCCCGGACCGCCGGCCAGCGCATCGATGTCTGCGGCGACGGACCAGTTTTCATTGAAGCGGTAGTCCGCTGCAAAATACAGCAGCGGTACAAAGCCGACGTTGTCGTCCTTGCTGCTCACCGTTCCTTGTTTCAGCCTGATCTCCGCGTCGCGAATCTTGGCCGTCGCGCCAACCCAAAGGTTCCATGGGCCCTTGTCGTAGAAATGGTAGCGGTAGCCAATACGCCATGAGTTGAACGTGTAGGTGGCCTGGGTTTTTTCGCCGGCAGCGTAGGTCTCGCCGACGAACTGGACATCTTCTTCGAGCCGCCCCGTTTCAGTGTATGACAGCGGTGCCAGCAGGATCCGCAGTCCGTGCCTGGCGTTGATGTTCCAGATTGCGGTCAGCCTGACAGCAGGCCATGGGCCGTCGCCCACAAGATCCCGAAGTGAAAACCGAGTGCCTTCATCGTCGTTGGGAATCTGTACGTCATTGCGGCCCTGCCAACTCGGACCGGCTTCCAGTTCGAGGCTGAACGGGTAGGTCTGTGCGAGGAGCGGATTGCTGAGCAGCGCGAGCAGTACGGTGGCGCAGCCGCCGCAGATAATCGGTCGGGTCATGATCCGGGGTCCTCGAAGAATGGCCTGGCCTGCGCCTCCGGCCGTGGAGGGGTGACGTGTCATCTGATCCCTCTTCGATCAGATCGATTCGTCGGATTCGCGCAGCGCGGTGCCAGTCGCCATCGCATCGCGGCCGTCCGGCTCACCGACAATCAGAGGCGAAGGCAGAGCAAACACCGGCTCTTCGTGCGCCGGTATCCGCGCGATTGCGGTTCGGTGGTGGCGCCGATTCATTCGAACGACGCACTGAATTTGAGCCACAACGTTCGACCCGGCTCGTTGACCCGGGTCGTCTGCGTGTAACCGGCCACGGCCGAACCCGACCGGCTCAGGTGCTCCGCGTAGACTTTGTCGAACAGATTGTCCACCCCGGCCGAGAGCAGCATGCCCGGCAACAGGCGCCAGCTGCCATTGAATGACAACACACCGAAGCCGCCTGAGGGCCCCAGGTCCTGACCCACGACATTGCCCTGGTTGATCGCGTAGCGATCCTGGGCAGCCACGAGGCGCCACAGTGCCCCGGCGGCCCAGGTATTGCGCGTGTAATCCAGTGCGGCTCGAAACTCCAGCGGTGGCATCTGCGCCAGCGGGCGATCGTCGCTGAGGTTATCCCCGCGGGTAAATGCCAGCGTTCCGGTGGCATTCAGCGACGGGGTAAGGGCGTAACTGGCGTCGGCTTCGCCGCCCCAGGTACGGGCATTGACGTTGCGCGTGATCGTCGTCTGACGCATCCCCTTCTGATAACCGGACTCAATGAGAATGTAGTCGTCGATTTCGTTGAAGAAAGCGGAAATCGATCCGTTGCTGCGGGTCCCCAAAAACACGATTCCCGTGTCGAACTGAGTGGTCTTCTCTGGCCGGGTATGAAACGCTGAGAGGCTGTCGGTTGCTTCCTTTCGTGCGAACAGTTCCCAGTAGTCCGGAAAACGCTGCACATGGCCCAGCCCGGCGAAAGTGGTCACCGGGCGCTCTGACAGGTCGTGCTCGTAGCGCAGGAAACCGCTCGGGAGTACGGCCTCACGGCTCTCGCCTGCAGTTGGATTAGGCTGCATCGACATGCCGATGGCCAGCGATTCACGCTCATCGGTTGCGCGCCAGCGGTCGGCACGAAGTCCGGCGACGACGCGCGATTGTTCGCCGCGCGGTAATGTCGCCTCGACGAACACTCCGGTATTGCGAAACCAGGCGTCGTCCTCGCGCCGCATCTGCTCGTAGGGCAGCTCAATCTCGTTGCCCGTTCCACGGATACGGTGCTGGTTCTCCTGCAGGTCCATGCCGACGGTCGCGCGTGCATCGGCCGCGAAGCCAAAGTCAAAGGCCAGTCGGCCACCGGTCGTGCGTCGATCGGGATTGGACGCGGTAGGGCCCGGCATCATCATTGTGCTCTGGAAATCACGCAGGCTGTAGTTGTCCATGACGTGGTCAATGTAGTTGTAGTAAGCCTGGGCTTCGAGGCCTTGCAGGATGTCTCCCGAGAATTCCCGCTCGAGCCTGAAGCCGAGGTTCTCCCGGTCGAACAGCACACCATCCATTGCGCGGTCGGCGTATGCCGCCTCGCCGTTGCTGACGGCGCCGCTCAATTCGAAGCGGCTGCCTGGCGCGGGTGTGAACCCGATGGCGCCGTTGACGCTCCAGCGCTGATAGGCAGAGTGAACACGGTCGCCGGCGCCATCGTGGTAGTCGCCGGATTCCGCGTGCGTGCCCGTCAACTGACCGTAGACGCGTCGCGTTCCGCCGCGCAGCTCGGCCATCAGGTCGGTGCGCCCGAAGCTCGCGCCGAGAAGGCTGGCGTCGCCTTCGAGACCCGGTTCATCGAAGCTTGGCGGCTGTCGCTCAAACCGAACGGTCGCCGAGGAGCTGCCGGGTCCGTACAGTACGGTCTGTGGACCCTTGACGACCGTAATCTGATCGTAGGCCTCGGGAAAGACGTAGGCCGTCGGCGGATCCATGCGCATGCCGCAGCCGCCGAGGACCTGCTCGCCGTCCAGCAGTATGTTCACGCGAGATGCGGCCATTCCGCGAAACACCGGGTCACCGTCGGTTCCGCCCTTGCGGATGACCGAGAATCCCGGAATCGTCTTCAGATAGTCAGCGCCGTCGTGCGCGGGTAAGGGTTGCCGGGGCGCCTTCGGGTCGGTGACGACCAGCACCGGTGCGTGCATGCGCGATGCGGTGACGACGATTTCGCCGAGGTCAGGGTCGGTGGTCTTCTGCGGGGTGGCGGATGCTGCGCCTGCGGCGACCAGCAGGGCCGCAGCGGTCCATTCACGTATCATCATGATGTCATTCTCTCCAGGGATCTGCGTGCAGCGGCACGCGCAGCGATCGCGCCTTCGCCGGCGCGACACATGGGGATCGGTCCAGAGTGCAGAATCAGGCGCTGAGAGGGGGCGCCCGTGCGGACTGGTCGCGGTAGCTCTTGCGGGCTGCTCGAACAACAATCGGTGGCGGCGGGGGTGTGATCGATCGCGGTGTCTGGGCCTTCTGCAGGTCGGCCGGCGGCGGGGCGACGACACCGCTCGCGGCAAATACACAGGGCGCCTCGTGCCCGGCCCTGCCGGTCGGCTCACCCGGTTCACTGTCCAACGGCTGGCCGTTGCCGTCGTAGCGCACGACGATCGAGCTCGTGCCATCCCCGTGGCACATCTGCATCGTCAGCGAGAAGCCCTCGTCGAGCCCCGGCATGAACCCGGCCGGCACGAGCAACCGGAACAGCAGCGCAGGGAGTAGCACGAAGCCGGCCTGGAATCGGCGGCGTCTTGTTCTCAGTCCCGCGATGCTCATCGGGACATTCTAGCCAACCTCCGGGCGCGATGTCCCTGACTGGCTGCGGGCACTGCCGCGTGCCAGGATATCGGCCAGCAGGCGCGTTCCCGGCCCGGCCGCATCCCGATCGGCAAACACCAGGTAAAGTGCGATGTGCCGCGAACCGCCTTCGACCAGCGGCAGGCGTTGAAGGGCACCGGAGGCCAGTTCATCACGGATGCTCTCCTCGGGGTACCAGGCGTAGCCGACGCCCATGCATCCGGCGCGAATCGAGGTGGCCTTGTTGGAGACCGTCCAGCGCTTCTCGTTGAGCCAGACCGGTGACCGGCTGCGGCGAACGCCAGAGTCCCGCACGACCAGGTGACGGTGCTGGCGCAGGTCATCGAGGGTCAGATCCCGTCCCAGCCGGTGCAGCGGATGCGAGGGCGCTGCCGCGCACACACCGTGCACCTGCATCAGTGGGTCGCCGATGAACCCCGCCGGCAGCGCACTGGCGATCGCGAGATCCACCTTGCCTTCGAGCAGGGCTTCCTCGGTACCGCCGAGCACCGACTCGATGAGTTCGACGCGCGTGTCAGGCCGCTGTTCGGAGAACTCGGCCAGGCACTCCAGCAGCAGCCAGGTCGGGAAGATGATTTCCGCGGCGAGGCGCACCTCGGCTTCCCAGCCTTTGCCCAGATCCGCGGCGGCGCGCTCGAGTCGACCGGCTTCTTCCAGCAGCGTTCTGCCTCGACGATAGAGCACTCGGCCGGAGGGCGTCAGTATCGCCTTTCGGCCCTTGCGCTCGAATACTTTTATGCCGAGCAGTTCTTCGAGTTTCTTGATCGTGTAGGTAACCGTCGATTGAGTCCGGTTCAGCCGCGCCGAGGCGCCCGCGTAGCCGCCTTCCTCGACGACGGCCACGAGGGCGCCCCACTGATCAAGCGTGATTTTCGGTTGAATCATATATCGAATAATTCGATCATAAAAAGCGAAAATATCAACTTTTAAATCGAAAAAATAGATGCAAAATACAGCCTCATCAAAGCCAAATGAGTTGGCTACCACGATTTCAAGAGGACGCGCGATGAAAAATATCCTTCAGATCAATACGAGCCTGTTCTTGGGCGATGGTCAGTCATCCCGGCTGGCGAGCCGGTTTGTCGCCGGATTGCAGCGCGCCGAACCCGGCAGTGTCCTCAAACTCCGCGACCTCGCGTCGGATCCGCTGCCGCACCTTTCCGCCGAGCGCTTCGCGGCGTTCGGGACGCCGGTGGCCGAACGCTCCGAACGGCAGCGAGAGCTGGTCGCCCCTTCCGATGCGCTGATCGGGGAACTGCGCTGGGCAGACGTCATCGCGCTGGCCGCGCCGATGTATAACTTCGGTGTCTCATCGACGCTTAAGGCTTACCTCGATCACATTGCCCGCGCGGGAGAAACCTTTCGCTACACCGAAACGGGCCCGGTCGGCCTGCTCGAGGGCAAGCAGGTCTTTATCTTCTCGACTCGTGGCGGTCGATACGCGGGCACGCCCGCGGATCTTCAGACTGGCTACCTGCGTACGGTGCTCGGCTTTATCGGCCTGACGGATCTCGAATTCGTATACGCCGAAGGTATCGCCCTCGGTGAGGAGCACCGCGCCCGGGCACTGGAAGAAGCCCAGGCCCGCGTCGATCGTCTGGCGGCGTAAGCCCGCCACCGCAATGACTTCCATTTGCTGTTAATGGAGAGCGACATGTCGGGTACCCGTGAGAATGCAGTCGACCTCGTTGGGCGGATCCTGATTTCAGCCATGTTCCTGATCAGTGGTTTTGCCAAGATCAGCGGGTATGCCGGCACTCAGGCCTACATGGAATCTGCAGGCGTGCCGGGCATGCTGTTGCCCCTGGTGATTGCGCTCGAAGTGCTTGGTGCGCTCGCCATTATCGCTGGATTCAGAACCCGCCTTTTCGCCGCGCTGCTGGCACTTTTCTCGATCCTGGCCGCTTTCATATTCCACGGCGCCAGCGATGACCAGCTGCAGTCGATCCTGTTCATGAAGAACATTGCGATAGCCGGTGGGTTTCTGTTTCTGGTCGCGCGGGGTGCCGGAGAATGGTCAGTCGACGCGCGGCGCGATGCAGTGAGATCGCCGGACAGCACGGTGCGAGGCTGAGTGTCTGGCTTCCGCCCTTAAGGAGACATGAAGATGACCAGTCGAAGCCTGCAGAGAGTTATCGAATCGGTTGCTGCCTCGGACGGAGCTGGCGTAAAGCTCCAGCGCAGCCTCGGTCACCGCCGTGACCTGCGCTTCGACCCGTTCCTGATGCTCGACGAATTCTTCTCGGACGAGCCCGATGACTACCTGGCGGGATTCCCTTCTCATCCCCACCGCGGCTTCGAGACGGTAACCTACATGCTGGACGGGCACATGCGGCACGAGGACAGCTTCGGCAACCGGGGCGATCTCGGCCCGGGCGACGTGCAGTGGATGACTGCGGCTCACGGGATCATTCACTCCGAAATGCCCCAGCAGACTGAGGGTCGGATGCGCGGCTTTCAACTCTGGATCAACTTGCCGTCGGCCGAGAAGATGAAACCGGCCGGCTACCGCGATATCGCGAGCAAGGAGATTCCGACCGTAACCGGGGACGCAGGCTTCGAAGCCCGGATCATTGCCGGCGAGGTGACGATCGGCGGGCAGACGGTGCGCGGACCGATTTCCGGTCTCTCAACCGAGCCAGTCTACCTGGATCTGCGCCTGGCGGCGGGAGCGGCGGCGACGATCCCGCTGGCCGCGACCCACAATGCCTTCATTTACGTCTACGAGGGCGAGGCCGTGGTCGGCGAGGAGCGCAGCAAGCTGCCTTATCGGGCGGCCGGCCTGTTAGCTGCCGGGGAGGAGGTTCGCGTACAGGCTGGCGATTCGGGCGCGCGAATGTTGCTGCTGGCTGGGCGGCCAATCGGTGAACCCGTGGTGCAGTACGGTCCGTTCGTGATGAACACGCGGGAGCAGATCGAGCAGGCGATCGCCGACTACCAGTCGGGCCAGCTGGCGACGATCAGCGCGGCGCCAGGCTAGTCGCGGCGCAACGCCCTCGCCGTACCGGCACGGCAGCCGGCGGCGTGAATCGCAGAGTGCCGCGGGTCAACTCCCTGCGGCCGGGCCTGCCGGGCAGGGTGGGGCTTCGGAAATCACGGCTGGGTCGCGTTTGCCTGAGGCGTATCCTCGGGGCCATGAGTCATAAACACGAGCACCTGTTGCGGGCCGTTTTTCACGATCCGATCAGCGGCAATATTCACTGGCGCGAGGTCGAATCGCTGCTCAAGCACCTCGGCGCGGAGATCGAGCATTTGTCCGGCGCACGAATACGTGTTCACCTCAACGGGGCCGAGGGTATTCTGCACCGGCCACACCATGGCAACACGCTCGATAAGAGTTCTGTTCGCCATCTGCGCGAATACCTCGCCCGGGCGCGCGTCTCCGCTTCGCAGTACGAGGCCGCACATTGAGGCAACGAAATGGCACTCGCTTTAAATGGGCGGGTTAACTGAGCGGGCGCGATGCCCGGTGTGTCCCGTACTCGCCTGCGTAGCCTGCGGACCGGACTGTCCAGCCAACGTAGTATTACGGCTGCTCTGACCCTGTCGGCGCGGTAACGGCCGGCCAGCCGATTGAATCGGCCGGAGCCTCAATGGAGCTGCTTGAATTCCCGTGCGGACCTTTCGTGTCTGCGTTCGCAGGCCTGCTTCGCGGCAGCGCATCGCCGCGACGGTTCAGGGGATTTCTCCGAAAGGCGGGTTATGCTTCGGCCAGGCTGGCGTCGAAAGCCAGAATCGCCGCGAGAGCAGTCTATGTCGATTTCTTTTCAGGAGATGCTGGACCGGGCCATTCGCCTCGACGGGCAGGGAGCACTCTCGGAGGCGTCAGAACTCTACCGGCAGTTGCTGAAGCGTGCGCCCGGGCAGCCGGATCTGCACCATTTGTACGGCGTGTCGCTGCTGCGCAGCCAGGACTTCGCAGCTGCTGAAAAACACATTAAGCAATCGCTTCGGATACGTCCGGATACGCCGCCGTACCTGAACAGTCTGGGCATGCTTTATTTCAAAACGGGGGAAGCCCGGAAAGCCGAGGACAGCCTTCGACGAGCGATCATGCTCGCCCCCGTCTACCCGGACCCGGTGCTCAATCTGGGCAACCTGCGCGTCTCTCAGCAACGTTACCCGGAGGCCATCGAGCTGTTCAGAAAAGGCGTGGGACTGAGTCCCAACAACCCCGTTGCCCATCTGAGCCTGGGAAATGCGTACAAGAAGACCGGCCGACTGGAGTCCGCCGCGAACTGCTATCGTGAGGCTGTACGAATTAATCCCGCGTATGCGCAAGCCCATTACAACCTTGGCCTCGCGCTGATGACGCTCGGGCAATACCCGGCCGCTTTGCAGAGCGCCCAGTCCGCCTTGTCATGCGTCCCTGACTACACGGCCGCCCGCATGCTGGCCGGCCAGATCCACGAACACCTCGGTAACATCGATCAGGCTACTGAGTGTTACCGCCGATGTCTTAAGCCAGGTGCGGGCCATCCGGCCGCTTACTGGTCGCTGGCCAACATTGGCCGCTATCATTTTTCGCCGTCCGAGATTGACCAGATGCAGCAGTTGCTGGCCGGGCAGCCCAAAGATGACGAGAAGATCGAGCTTCATTTTGCGCTGGCCCAGGCACTGGAGCAGCAAGACCGGTTTCCTGACGCGTTCGAGCAACTGGTCGCCGGCAACCGGCTCAAGCGCAAACAGCTCGATTACTCCGCGGGACAGAACCGCGAGTTTCTTGCCCGGCAGAAAATGGTCTTCAATGAAAGGACCCTGCAGTCGTGGCCAGCACATGGGCTCGATACGGTCAGTCCCTTGTTCATCCTGGGGATGCCCCGTTCAGGCACGAGCCTGGTAGAGCAGATCCTGGCCAGCCACAGTCAGGTTGCAGGTGGCGGAGAGCTGGAAACCTCGCTTCAGATCGTGCACGCCGTCGTGCCGGAAATAACCGGCAAGGAGCCGCAGGACGCGTTGCTGAGCCTCGAGCCGGCCCATCTGCGGCAGCTCGGTGAATATTACTGCCAGCAGAACAGGCCATTGATTGACGCCGCGGATTACTTCACTGACAAACTGCCATTTAATTTCGCACTGCTGGGATTGCTGGCCTGCATTTTTCCGAAAGCCAGGTTCGTGCATGTCTACAAACACCCGCTCGATGTGTGCCTCGGTTGTTACCGGCAGCTCTTTACTCAAGGCCAGTTGTTCAGCTTCGACCTTGACGAGCTGGCGGATTTCTACATTGAGTACCGCCGGATCATGCAGCACTGGCAAATGGCGCTTCCGGAGAGGCTGGTCAACGTCAGTTACGAGCAACTGGTTGCCAGTCCGGCCAGTGAAATCGCTCGCCTCCTGAATGCGCTGGGCCTGCCATGGGAGGATGCTTGTCTCAATTTCCACGCCAACCGGCGTGTCGTCAGGACTGCCAGCGCGGGCCAGGTGAGATCGGGGATATACCAGTCCGCGGTGAGTCGATGGAAGCAATATCAGGCAGAGTTGCAGCCTCTCGCGACGAAGCTGCGGTCGGCCGGAATCGACCTGCAGCTCTCTGCCGGCGTGAATCGCAGCGCCGGGTAAAACCGTCAGCTCTGGCCGCAGGTCGCATTTCCTGGCCGCGGTGGCCTGCGAATAGCACTCAGCTCAGTAAAACAGGCTGACCAGCGTGAAGCTGATGACACCCACAATCAGGGCCGAGGCCAGTCCGAGCAGCATGGGCTTGGGACCGATGCTGCGCAGGCTCTTGATGCTCGTGCCAAGGCCGACGGCCGCCATGGCGATCGCAAGGCAGTAGCTGGCCGCTTCTTTGCCGATCTTGATGAATGCCTGCCACTGTTCCGGATCGAGCAGCCCGAATGGCCGGTCACCGAGGTCGCCGATCGATCGCAGCGCACTCATTGCCGCAAAGCCGAGCACGAACAGCGGCACCATCGTGTACCACGGCGGCGGCGCGGCGCCAGCCGAGGCGCGTCGGTGATAGAGGATGGACATCAGCGGAATCACGATCAGCATCGACAGGTTTCGTTCGAGCTTCGTCACCGTTGCGACATTCAGCGCCTCCGGAGCGCGGTAGAAGTCCTGGTAGACCATGCCGGCGCCGGCCACCTGCGAGGTGTCGTGCACCGCGGAGCCGAGAAAGACACCGACGCTGAACGGGTCGCCGTTGAAAAGCCAATGTGCCGCGAACGGATAGACGAGCATCGCGAACAGGCCGAATACCGTGATGCAGGCGACGGCGTAACTCGTCTCCTCTTCTTTCGCGCCGATGGTGGGGGACACCGCGACGATCGCGGTGTTACCGCAAATGCTGGTGCCCACTGCAATCAGGCTGACCAGGCGCTCGGGCAGCCCGAGACGGCGACCCAGGAAGGTCACGATGATGATTGCCGCCGGGATCGTGACCAGGACCACGGGCAGGGCTTTGAGTCCGATCGAACCCACTTCGACGATGCTCAGGCGCAGGCCGAGCAGGACGATGCCGATCCGCAGCACTCGCTTGACGGAAAAGGCAATGCCTGGCTTGAGCGCATCGGGCAACTTGACGAGGTTGCTGATGGCCAGCCCGAGCAGGATGGCCATCATGATGCCGCTGATCGCGCCGTGGCCGAGACCTAGCGCTGCGGCGACCTGATCGGCGAAGTAGTTTCCGAGCAGGGCAAGCACGACGGCGAGCGACAAGCCTGGGATGATTTTCATGAGTTCCTGCCGCGGTGTTCGGGCCCCTGCGGGTCCGAACACCGATCGACCACGAGGGGCATCAGCGCTTCCAGCTGTAACTGAACTCCAGTTCGTACTGCTTCATGCTCAGTTCGACGTTCTGGGTCGGGTCGAAGTTCTGCGGCCCACTGATGCTGTTCTCGGGTGCGTACATGAACGAGAGGCTGAACTCGTTACCGCTCGTGCCGGTCATCGTGAAGCCTGCGGTCCAGTGCTCTTCCATCACGGCCGGCGCAAGGATGTTGAAGGTCATCTGGTCCTTCGGGATCGGCTGGTCGGTTATGCTGTAGCCGGCCCGGAAGCTCCAGTGATCGCTGTACTTCCAGGAGCCGCCGAACTTGTAGACGGTCATGTCCTCCCAGCCAAAGCCGGCACCTTTCTTGCCGCCGAGGCAGCCGTCGAAGCTTGTGCTGGACGGATTGAGCGTCGGGCAGGTGAAGATGTTCTGGATCGGGTTGCCGACCGAGTCGACCTCGCTGAAGTAAATCTCCTGCCAGTCGAACATCAGGGCCCAGCGGTCGCTGGGCTTGAAGGCGATACCGACGGTCCAGGTCGCCGGCAGGTTGAAGCCGCCATTCTCCGCGAACAGGTCGCTGTACTCACTGAACTCGCTCATCGACATCTCGGTCGTGTAAGCCGCGGCGACGCTGAACATGTCCACCGGGTTCCACTGCAGGCCGACCGAGGCGCCATAGCCGTAGGACATGTCGTGGCCATTGCCGCTGAGGTGCTTCGGTGCCTTCGTGCCACCGCTTTCGGCATACGTCTTGGTAAATGGCGCGAAATTAGAGACGCCGCGTGCTTCAAAGCGCTGTATCGCGATGATGCCCGATACACCCAGGGAGAAGCTGTCGGCAAACTTGCGCGCGTAGCTCAGGTTGAGAAATCCCTGCATGAGGTCGACGCCGGCGGTGCCGCCGCCGTACGTGCCGGGAAACGTCGTCGGGCCGCTTTCCGGGTTCATGCCGAAGTACGGATCGTAGATCGCCGTGCCGCCTTCCCACGTGGTGTTCATGCCACCGCGCGCGTAGAACGCAGCGGCGAGGAAGTCCACGTCGCTGAGCGCCCAGTTCATCGCTACGTACGGCACAAAGAACAACTCGTTCTTGCTGCTCAGCTTGTTCGGGCCAATCGTGTAGGCGCAGCCAAATTCCGAGCAGCCGCCATTGGCGAGGCTCTCGGTCGTCTTGTAGTCACGCATCGGGCTGAACAGCCCAAGGCCCGCGTCGATGCTCTCCGGTATGAAGGCAAGGCCGGCGGGATTCGTGGCCATCACCATGATTTCCTCTGGATTGGCGCTGCCTGCACCGGCCTGACCCTTGCTCTTGGTACCGACGCCATGCGTGTAGTACCCGTTGGTTGCCGAGGCAATGCCCGTCACGAGTGCGAGTGTGACGGCGATGCTTAGAATGGTGCTGCTTCGACGGATGCTCATTGAACCCCCGATAGCCGCCGGAGGCGGCACAGTGTCGATTAACTGAAGGAAGAAGAATCGCTCCGGTTGAGCTTTCCCACAACAGGACTTTCCGCAATCTGTCCAACTTTTCGCCTGCGTGTTGCAGACTGGCAACACGCAGGGCAGGGGTTGGAATTGAACGCGGCTGCCAGGCAGAACGCCCGGACCGGACCCGGCTTCACGCCGTGTTTTTCAGCACGAAGCGAAATATGTCGCCTTCGACCGAAGACTCGACGAGTTCATTGCCGGTGGTGCGGCAAAACGCCTCGAAATCCTTGACCGAGCCAGGGTCGGTAGCGAGTATTTCCAGCGTACCGCCCGCGGGCAGCGCCTTGAGCGCCTTCTTTGCCTTGAGGATCGGCAGCGGGCAGTTCAGTCCTTTTGCGTCGAGCGTCTGGTCGGCCATGGGGTTCCCCTCGTGATTGGTATGGGCTAAATAAACAGGTTGATCTCGGATTGTGTCGCGACCTCGATGTACGTCGCTGCGCCACCCAGTTCGATCCCCGGAATCATGTCGTCGAGCGAGTACTCGAACAGGTCCATCGTCATTTGACAGGCAATCAGTCGGACGTCCGATTCCACGGCGAGATCGCGCAATTCTTCGATCGTCGCGACGCCCTTTTTCTTCATCATGCTCTTCATCATCCCCGTGGCCACGGAATCCACGCCCGGGATCATCGAAGCGATGTTCGGCATGCCCATGTGCCCGCCGGCCATCGGCATTTTCATCGCAGGGTTACCCAGCGGCGATAGCTTCAGGTCGAGATTTTTCAGCAGCAGTGGGAGCCCATAGAAGGTGAAAAACATGGTGACGTCGAGACCCATGGCGGCTGCCGTGGTCGACAGGATGAATGGTGGATAGGCCCAGTCCAGCTGGCCTTTCGTCACGATGATCGACATGTTCTTGGCTGCCATGAGAACCCCTTGGATAGCTGATTTTGTTTAATCAGCGGAACCATAGCAGAGGCACCTTTATTAGAGAAGTCGAATAGATTAGCCTGAGCCAGCGGACTGTAACGATCTTGATAGGTGTTTTCCCGGTGCTTTTTCTGGATGCGGGGCGGGCAGTGGAACGCGAGAAGACCGCAGTGTTTATTGGCAGCGACTTTTGTCGCCGTCCCGCTTACGGGGTGAATCACCCACTGTCGATTCCGCGGGTCGGCACCGTGCTCAGGCTGTGTGAGCAGCTGGGCTGGCTTGATCGGGAGCACTATCGGCCATGCACCGCCGCGAGTATCGAGCAACTGCAGACCTTTCACGATCGCGCGTACCTCGAGGCGTTGCGGCAGGCGGATGAGACGCACCGGGTCACGGCTGAAGTGCGGGAGCGATTTGGTATTGGAACGCTGGAAAATCCGCTGTTTCCCGAGCTGTTCACGCGCGCCGCAACGCAGGTGGGCGGGTCAATCCTGGCCGCGGAACTGGCCCTCGAGGGCAGGGTGAGCTTCCATCCGGCGGGGGGGACCCATCATGGGCTTCGCGACCGGGCGAGCGGGTTCTGTTACTTCAACGATCCCGTGTTCGCGATTCGCAGACTTCAGAAAGGCGGCGTTGATCGAGTGCTCTACGCGGACCTCGATGCGCACCACGGTGACGGCGTACAACTCGCATTTGAGTATGACCCGGGTGTGGCGACGATCTCCATTCACGAATCGGGGCGCTGGCCTTACTCCGGAGCCGCGGACGACCGTGGCGGAGGCAACGCCCGGAATCTGCCGGTGCCCGCCGGTTTCAACGACAGCGAACTGGCCTACCTGATGTCCGAGGTGGTGGTCCCGCACGCCCGCCAGTTCTCGCCGGGCGCAGTCGTCGTGACTTGCGGCACGGATGCCCTTAGCGGAGATCCGCTGTCCCGAATGGCACTCAGTAACGGCGCGCTCTGGGCGGCCGTCGAACAGCTCGCCTGCCTCACGCGGACGGTCGTGGTGCTCGGTGGTGGAGGTTACAATCCATGGACACTCGCGAGATGCTGGACGGGCCTGTGGGGTCGTTTGAGTGGTCGCGGACTCCCTGCCACACTGCCGGCAGGGGCCGTCGATATTCTGAATGGACTGAGCTGCGACCTGATCGATGAGGACGAGGTAAAGCCCGAGTGGAAGTCGACCTTGCGCGACGTACCGAACAGTGGTCCGGTGCGCGACGAGGTGAGAGACTTGGCGCGGGTACACAGAAAGTCGACGGCGCAACGCAGCGGCCGCGCGCAGCGGAGGATGCATGAACTGGCTTGATTCGCTCGGGCAGATCGAGGACCTCGAGGACATCGCGTTTGACGCGGAGTTCGTGCATGAACTTCAGCGCAGGGCGGAAGACGCCGATCCGCGGCCGATCCGTTTTTCGACACCCAGCTTCAAGGACTATGCCAGCACGGAGCTGCAGGGCTGCGGCCGCAACAGTTTTCCGTCTTTCTCTGTTACCGGCGCGGCCTGCGGCCTGAACTGCGACCATTGCCGCGCTGAAATTCTCAAGCCGATGATTGCAGCCACGTCACCGGCGGTGCTCGAGCAGAAGGTGCGCCACCTCGTGGCGACGCAGGGCCTTCAGGGCTTCCTGCTGTCGGGCGGATCGAACCGGCGCAATGAGATTCGCTACGATCGCTTTTATCCGGTCATCGAACGGCTCAAGCGCGACTTCCCGGACATGCGCATCGCGATTCACACGGCTTTGACCGATGAGGCCGGCGCGCGAGCCATGGAATCGGCCGGCGTCGATACTGCGATGATGGACGTCATCGGTGCCAACGAGACGATTCGCGAGGTGTATCACCTGGATCGTCCGGTTGAAGATTTCGAATCGACGCTTGCCGCACTGTGCGCGACCTCGATGGAGGTCAGTCCGCACATCGTCATCGGCCTGCATTACGGCCGCATGCTTGGCGAACCCAACGCGTTCGATATCGTCGCCCGTCATGCGGTAAAGGCCCTCGTACTCGTCGTGGTCATGCCGTTCTACGCGCAGCCAGGGCTGTACGAGGTGCCCGATCCGCACGAGGTAGGACGGATCTTCGCCGCTGCACGCGAACGTCTTGCGGACCGTCAGGTGTTGCTCGGCTGCGCGCGACCGCCCGGCCTTCACAAACGAATCGTCGATGCCTATGCCGTGATGGCCGGACTCGACGGCATTGCCTTTCCGGCCGATGGCGCAGCCTCGGTGGCAAGGGCTATCGGGCGGCCTTACCACCAGGAGCACGCCTGCTGCTCAATCAAGCTCGGTACGGACAGGCTTGCGAGCAATGGGCGGTCCTGCGCCGCGTAGTCGGCCGGAACTAAAAGTCGGGGTGATGTGATGAGTTGTATCAAGCAGGGCGGTGAGGCGCCGTCGGGCAGGCCGGGTACCGATCGATCCTTTAACGCCTTCGAGCGCATGCAGCCGCGTGCTCCGGTAAAACCCGACGCGACCGCGCGCAACGGGCGGCGAGTCAAAGATTCGGCGGTGCCGCCACAAGGTGTTTACCTGCCAAACAACAACGTGCTGACGCCACAGATGCGCTCGCCCGAGTACGTGCAGATGTCGACCGCGGCGGCGATCACGCTGGGCGTGATGCCGGGCAAGATGCACCGTTGCGCGTGCACGCGTTGCCTGAACCTGCTGCTCACCTACCCGGAGGGCTGTCGCGCCAATTGTGCTTACTGCGGCCTCGCGCGGCATCGCGAGGCGGACCGTGACTACGCGGATCGAAATTTTATTCGCGTCGACTGGCCGGCCGTTCCCATGGCCGAAGTGGCTGACATCGTGGCGCGTGACGGCGCGAACAGCCCGTTCCACCGGATGTGCATCTCGATGATCACGCACCCCCGATCCGACGACGACACGGTCTCGGTGCTCAAGGCATGGACGGCACGCGTCGACCCGGACACGATCCCTGTGTCGATTCTCTCCAATCCGACGACCATGACCCGCGCCGACGTCCGGGGCCTGCGCGACCTCGGCGCCGACATCTTCACGGTCGCGCTCGATGCGGCCACGCCGGACCTGTTCGAACGGACGCGCGGGAAGGGCGTGCAGTCACCGCATCGCTGGGACAAGTACTGGGAGATCCTGTTGCACGCGCGCGACGTTTTCGGGCCACAGAAGTTCGGCGCGCACATCATCGTGGGCATGGGCGAGACCGAGCGCGAAGTTCTCGAACTCGTGCAGAAACTCGTGGACCTCGGCGGCCACAGTCACATGTTCTGCTTCTTCCCCGAGCAGGGCTCACTGATGGATCACCTGCCGGCGACGCCACGGGACCAGTGGCGGCGTGTGCAGCTGGCACGTTACCTGATCGACTACATGGGCGTGCGCCTGGAGCAGATGTCGTTTGATTCTGCCGGGCGCGTTGATGATTTCGGCCTGGTCCAGGCGGAACTCGATGAGATCATCAACGATGGCGTGGCGTTCCGTACCTCGGGCTGTCCGGGGAAGTTTCGCGACGACGTATCGGCCTGCGACCGTCCCTACGGCGACTCGCCGCCGAGCAACATTGCCAGCTTCCCGTTTCAGCCGAACAAGCAGGACCTGCGCAAGATCCGCCGTCAGCTGAAGATTCCCGTCGTCAAGGCCTGAGTCGATGGGCGCCCGTTTTCGCGTGCTCGATACGGGGGTCCGTGAAGGACGATTCAACATCGCGCTTGACCAGGCGATGATCGAGGCCCGCCAGGCTTCGCTGATACCGGACACACTGCGATTTATCCGCTTTCCGCCGACCGCCCTGGTGGGCCGACATCAGGCACTGGCCCAGGAGATCGATCTCGACTACTGCCGTGCCAACGGTGTCGGCATCGCGCGGCGGATTACCGGGGGTGGCGCAATCTATCTCGACCCGGGCCAGCTTGGCTGGGGCATGGTTTTCGGTCGCAGTACGCTTGGCGTGACCTCGCTGACCGATATTGCGAGCGAGATCTGCGAAGCGGTCGCTGACGGTCTCGGCCGCCTGGGCGTCGATGCGCGTTACCGGCCGCGCAATGACATCGAAGTGGACGGACGCAAGATCAGTGGTACGGGTGGATTTTTCGACGGCGACACGCTGATATACCAGGGTACGGTGCTCGTAGACATGAACCCCGCGGACATGGTCGCCGCGTTGCGGGTACCGCAGTCGAAACTGGCCCGGCATGAGCTCGACTCAGCGGCGCAGCGCGTCGTGACGCTGCGTGAACTGCTCGGTCCCGCAACCCCGGGACTCGAGCAGATACAGCGGGCCTTGCTCGAAGCGCTCTCCGAGCGTCTTGGCATTGGCTGGGAGACCGGTGAACTCGGCTCCAATGAGATACAGCTGGCGCAGCGGTGCTTCGACGAGGAGATCGGCACCGATCGTTTCGTCGCCGAAATCGACGATCCGGCGAGGGAAAGCGATTTTTCTTCCGGCACTCATACCGGACCGGGTGGCACGGTGACGACCTATCTTCGCCTGCAGGGAAAGCACCGCAACCAGGTCAGCCAGGTGCTGATCACGGGCGATTTCTTCGTTGCACCGCCGCGTACGATTCTTGACCTGGAAGCCGCGCTGCGCGGCAGGCTCGTCGACGATGTCCTGGTCGTACTGGACGAGTTCTTTGCGCAACACAGCATCAGTGCGTTGAGCGTATCGCCGGCCGACTTCGCCGCCTCGGTGGCCGACGCTCTGGAAAGCGCACGCGTCGATCAATCCCCGTCCGAATGAAAACACTGGCCGTCGTACAGCACACCTCGGCGGAATACCTCGGCCTGCTCGAGGATCACCTCGAGGGGCGGCAGATTCGCTTCCATTATTCACGCCCGTTCACGGCGGGCGGGCGCCTGCCGGGTGCCGATGCGCTGCCCGACGGACTCGTACTGCTCGGTGGCGGTCCCTGGGGCAGCGCCGGCGGACGTGATCTGCCGACTCTGCAGGCCGAAATCGAGTTGACCCGGGCTGCACTCGATGGGGGCAAGCCGCTGCTCGGCGTTGGACTCGGGGCGCAGATTCTCTCGATCGCGGCCGGCGGTGGCGCATCGAAAGCCCCGCTGCAGTTCCGTGTCTCCGAGGCGCGGCGTATCGAGACGGATGCGCTGGCCGGCTACCTGCCCGAGCGGTTTCCGCTCGTGACCTATGGCCGTGACGAGCCGGATCTGCCGGCGAGCGCGAGGGTACTGGCCGTCGACGAGGCCGGCCGGCCGGCCGTGTTTCAGCTCGGCAAAAGGGCGCTCGGATTCACCGGACACCCGGGGATAAAGGCCGCGATCATCGAAGACCTGATCATGGAATTCGACGAGAGCCCGGAGCAACCGGGGCCGACGCTTGCGCAACTTAGAATGACGCAACGCAGCATCGAAGATGCGTTAGTGCCGACCATGACCGGACTGATAAAGGTTCTGGGCCTGATGGAATGACAGGACACTGAATGCGTATTGCGGCAGGCAATCTTTTTCATTAGTGTGAGCTAATAAGCTGCTGCTGCCTTGCAGGCCTTCAGCAGCGCCTGACAGCTGAGCTGGAGCAAGCGAAATGGCAGAAAAACTGATCATCGTCATGGCTAACACCGACCCACGCAACGGCGAGGAACTCGGCGCGCCGATTTTCCAGGCGACGGTAGCGGCTGCGATGGAATACGAGGTGGACGTGATCTGCACGGCCACCTCCGGTCGCCTGATGCGAAAAGGCGTGGCGGAAAAACTGTTCGTCAAAGAGGGTTCGCCGAAAAGCGTCTATGATTTCATCAAGGACGCACACGAGGCGGGCGCGAAATTCTACTGCTGCTCACCCAACCTTGATCTGTTCGACATGAGCAAAGATGACCTGATTCCCGAGTGCGCCGGCATCGTCGGCGGCGCGCACCTGATCGAGCAGATCATGGAAGAAGACTGCAAAGTGTTGACGTACTGAGCCTCAGCAAACGGCTCGGGGGGATGAGATGGAACACGCGGGAACTCGCGTACAGCAATACATCGGCGATCCGGTCTCGGACGCGCCGCAGGTTGAACGCAGCCAGCTTGAAGAAATATTCCAGGACATTCAGGCCGATCTTCGTTTCGACCATGAGCTGAACGGCTGCCTTAATTGTGGGATCTGTACGGCCACTTGTCCGTCGGCCCATTACTACGATTACAGTCCGCGGGAAATCGTCCAGTTGCTCTGGACCGAGAACCTCGAAGGCATCTACGACGCGATGCAGGAAAAGATATGGGCCTGCGCCCAGTGCTACACCTGCGCGGCCCGCTGCCCGTTCGGCAACTCGCCCGGCGGCCTCGTGATGCTGATGCGCGAAGTGGCGATCAAGCACGGCATGGAGTCGGCGAAGAACGTCCTCCGCCCATTCAGTCGGGTCATGCTGAAGTTGATTTCGACCGGGAATCAGTTATCGCCGGACATGATCAGCAAGGACGGGTTCCCCGACTGGGGACCCAATATCTCCAAGGTAGAGGCGCCGCTGGACATCCTGCGCAAGGCGATTCCAGTGCCGACCCTGCACACGACCAAGACCGCCTGGGAGGTCAATCTGAAGACCTCCGTCGAACTCTATACGATCTGGGAGGCGACCGGCGTTCTCAAGAGCCTGAACGCGATCGACGCGAATCTGCACGATGTCATCGAGGACATCATGGAAGAAAAGCGGGACGAACTGGACGAGTGGATCGAAGAGCAGGAAGACGATGATGATTGATCGGGTAAGCCGCGCACCGTCGGTGCCCTTTAATGAAACTCGGGAGGAGAACAGCGATGTCTACTGAGGGCAAGATGCCGGGCGAGCGCTTTACGGGTCACGGCCCGGAGTGGCAGGACGCGAAGTTAAGCCGCGAAGAGGCGACGACTGCGACGGTATGGGTCGAACAGATCGTCGACAAGCGATCGATGCTGACCAGCAAAGAGCGCGTCGAAGACGTGCGCGACGTCATGTGGCAGCTCGAAAAAGAGGGCGAAATCGTCGTCCACCGCGTCAGCGACGAACACCAGCCGGTCATGGTCAAGACGCTCTATGGCTGGGACAAGAAGATCCCGACCACGCGCCTGTGGCATCACAAGTCCTGCGGCCAGTGCGGCAATATTCCGGGATACCCGGCGTCCCTGCTCTGGCTGATGAATAAGATGGAGCTGGAGTACCTGGACGAAACGGACCAGACGTCCTGCACAGCCTGGAACTACCACGGCTCAGGTATCGGCAACCTCGAGAGCCTGGCCGCTGTTTTCCTGCGCAACTTTCACCAGGCCTACGTGTCGGCCAAGGCACAGGGCCTGCCGGAGAGTTACTACTACCCGCTGGTGCATTGCGGAACCTCCTTCGGCAACTACAAGGAAGTCCGCGGCTACCTGCTGCATTCTGCCAGGCTTCGCGAGAGCGTAAAAAAGATCCTCGCCAAGCTCGATCGCCTCGTCGATGGCAAGTTGCTGATCCCGGAAGAGGTTGTTCACTACTCAGAATGGCTGCACGTGATGCGCGATCGGGTCGCCGATATGCAGCAGATCGATTGCAGTTCGATACGCGCGACCATTCACCCGGCCTGCCATGTCTACAAGATGGTTCCGGAGGACGCGATCTATGACGACACCGTACTGGAAGGCAATCGGGTGGCGGTCTCAACCAGCGTCATGCAGGCGCTGGGCGCGCAGGTGATCGACTACCGGACCTGGTACGACTGCTGCGGATTCGGGTTCCGGCATATCATCTCGGAGCGCGAGTTCACCCGCTCGTTTGCGATCGATCGCAAGATCAGGGTCGTGCAGGACGAGGCTCGTGCCGATGTCATGATCGGGCACGATACGGGCTGCATCACGACGCTCGACAAGAACCAGTGGATCGGCAAGGCGACCGGCAAGCCGGTGGACGTGCCGGTGCTGGCCGATGCGCAGTTCGCGGCGCTGGTCTGCGGCGCACATCCCTACAAGATCGTGCAGTCACACTGGCACGCCTCATCGACCGAGAAACTCATGGAGAAGCTCGGCATCGACTGGCGGGCCGCCAAGGTCGAGTTTGAGTCGTACCTGAAAGAGGTCGCGGCAGGGAAAATCGAAACTCTCTATGACCCGAGACGGATGATCACGTCCGGGCCTGGCTACAAGCGTATTGAATCAACACCATGAGCAAGCCAATTCTGATCGTTGGGGGCGGGCCTGCCGGAATGGCGGCCGCTAATGCACTCGCTGGCGTGGGGCAGCGAAGCGTACTGGTAGAGAAGGAAGACCGCCTCGGCGGCGCGCCTATCCTGTCCGGTTACGCCAAGCTCGTGCCGACCGGGGAATGGGCCCGGGATGCGATTGGCGGGATGGTCGATCGTGTCATCGCCAATGAACTCATCGAGGCGCACTTAGGTGCCCGGGTCGAGTCGTTCTCCGGGGAGCCGGGCGCCTTCGCCGCGCAACTCAGTGACGGCAGCCGGGTCGATTCGCCGGCGGCCATTCTGTGCACCGGGTTCACCCATTTCGACTCGGTCAATAAGCCGGAGTGGGGCTTCGGGACATTCCCGGACGTCGTCACGACGACCCAGGTCGAGCAGATGATTTCCTCCGGCAAAGGCGTGCGCTGTCCGTCGGATGGCCGCAAGCCAAAGCGCGTAGCGATCCTGCTCTGCGTCGGTTCACGTGACCGGCAGATCGGCCGCGAATGGTGCAGCAAGATCTGTTGCACAGTGTCTTCCAATATGGCGATGGAAATCCGCGAAGAGCTGCCGGACTGTCATGTTTACATCTACTACATGGATATCCGCACCTTCGGCCTGTACGAGACCAAGTACTACTGGCGCAGCCAGGAAGAATTCAAGGTCAAGTACATCAAGGCTCGAATTGCCGAAGTCACGTCCAATGGCGAGCAGCTGATCGTCAAGGGTGAGGACACACTGGTCAAGCGTCCGATCACGATACCGTTCGACATGGTCGTGCATGCGATCGGCATGGATCCCAACGTGGACAACAAGACACTGAGCCAGGTCTTCGGGGTCGATCTCGAACCACACGGTTACCTCGCCCGCGGGCACGCCTACGCCAATACCGCGGAGACTTCGCGACCCGGCGTTTATGTCGCCGGCTCGGCCTGCGGGCCCGAGACGATCGACGACTCGATCGCGCAGGGTTATTCTGCGGCGCTCGCGGCACTTGGTCAGCTGCAGCCGATGAAGGCCAGCGCCTGAGCGTGGCAGATCGATGTTCGGGCGTTCAAAAGCAGCTCCTCCGCCAAAAACGCAGGCGCGGCCGCCGCTCGAACTGAGCGGGCCGCGACTGCGACTGGCATTCGAGACACTCGTCGAAGGGGCGGAGGCACTCGGCGGCGTCGAGCGCTACGTGGATGCACTGAAATTCAAGTCACGGGTCTTCCGTGAAGCTTTCGGGGCCAACGGAGAGGGCGCGAGGAGCCTGAGCATCGAGCAGTTCCGTCCGCTTTGTGCGTTCATGCCGACGGTGCGACGGCGCATTCTTCCGTGGCTGGAGCCGGCTGCATTCGCCTCGATGCAGACGGGCATCGGCAGCCTGCTCACTACGGGCAACGATACGTCGGGCACTGATGAGCGAATGCGCCGGTTCGCCGTGATCTTCCCCGCTGACGACGGACATCGCTGGGTGCGTGATCTCGCGGCGGAGTTGCTCCACAACGTGGACCCCGAGCGATTCCCGCTGATGACGCGCTGGGTATGGGATGCCGGCACGAACACCGGGGCATTGCGCGAGATCTGGTTTGGCGAGGATGTCGACCATCGCACGATTCCGGCCGGCGATGACTACGAGACATTCCTCGTGCTGCGCGAGGAGCTGAGCCAGTTCCTTGCCGACAACGGGGTGTTCCGCGACGTCCTGCATTTCGTCGACATGCTCTGCGCGCAGGTCTACGCCGGCTACATATGCGAACAGGGTGGCAGTTACCTGCGCGCGGATTTCTCGGCCCCCGAGGACCCGATGCAGCACACTCGGCGCCTGCTCGGGCTCGACGGAGTCCAGGTTGGTGCGGTGCGCATGAATTCGAAAACGATCGATGGGGAGGCGGTGTACAACCGCGCATCTCCACCGGCACTTCTTGACTGAGAAGGCACGCTCATGCCCATTTTTGAAAAGTCGCTGATCCGACCCGAGAACATCGACACGCACGAGAGCCTCGTGATCGACGGTGTCGACGTCTCCGGGGACTGGAGTACGTTCATCGAGTCGCGCGTGGTGACCGATTACAATGAAGACATGCAGGACGAGATTGCCGCCTTGCCGGGCGGTGAGTACGTGCATCGCTGCTGGCAGTGCGGATCGTGCACCAACGCCTGCACGGTCAATGCGTTGAATCCGGAGTTCAATCCGCGCTACTGGATCTACCTGATCCGAATGGGCATGGAATCGGAGATCCTGCGCGACAAAGACATCATCTGGCAGTGCGTCTCCTGCAACAAGTGCACCTATGCCTGCCCGCGTGACGTTGTTCCCGAGGGTGTCATGAAGGCGCTGTCACACTGGCTCGAACTCAAGGGCCACGCGCCGAAGTCACCGTCGATGATCTTTGACGAAGTCTTCTCGAGCCAGGTCTTCGCGCGCGGGAAAATCGAGGAAGGCCGGATCATGAAGGGATTCTTCGAGCGTACCGGGCAGAGCCTGCGCCAGGAGTGGCTGATCGAGATGATGCGCCGCGTGCTCAGGCACCTGCCGGTCTCGATGCTGACGAAGATGGGCATGGCGACGCTTGTTGCACCGCGCACGGATCGATGGGGCGCGGCTCGTGCCGCAATCGAGGAGTACGTGCACGAGCAGGAGCATGAGCGGCGCCAGGCGCTGGGCCTCGATGGCCTGATCGAGTCCGCCAGACGAGACGCAAGTCCTGCCGTAGCGGCAGAGAGGACAGGTTCATGACCGCAACAGCCAAAGGCAAATACAAGCGGGTCGCCTACTACCCGGGATGTGCGCTGGAAGGCACTGCGCACTCCTACAACCGGTCGACCGAACAGGTCGGCAAGGCCCTTGGCCTGGATCTCGTCGAGGTCAAGAACTGGAATTGCTGCGGGGCGATGGAAGTCAAGAACATCGATCCGAAGCTGCAAACCTACCTGTCTTCGCGGGTGATGTCGATCGCGGCATCCGAAATGAAAATGGATGTCGTGATGGCGCCCTGCAATGGCTGCTATCACAACCTCAAGAAAGCCGAATACGACCTCGCGCATGACCCGTCGAGCGCGGCAGTCGTTGAACGCCTGTCGAAGAAGGCCGGACATTCAACCTACCAGGCCGGGCAGGTGGAGACGATCCATGCGCTTGACTGGATCATGCATGGTATCGGGGAGGAGGGCCTGAAGAAGAAACTCCGCAACTCCCTCGGTGGTCTTCGGGTCGCCAATTATTACGGCTGCATGTACACACGGCCGCGACACATTTTCCCGGAAAAGGACCAGGGCCCCGGCAGCGAATCGACCTCAAAGCCGCACTACATGGACGACCTGCTGGCCGCAGCAGGTGCGGTGAACGTCGAATTTCCGTTGAAGACCGCCTGTTGCGGCGGCGCTCACACGCTTTCCGACAGCGATACTTCGACGAAGCTGGTCCTCAATATCCTCCGTGCCGCCGAGGCGGCCGGCGCCGAGGTGATCGCAACGGAGTGCCCCACCTGTCATTCGGGACTGGAGATGCACCAGGTACGCGCCGAGAAACAGTTCGGTCAAAAGACGAGCGTGAAGATTCTCTATTTCACGCAACTGCTGGGACTGGCGCTGGGCCTGAAGCCCAGGCAGGTGGGCGTGCACGAGAATATATCCGACTCAATGGATTTTGTTCGCCAGAAGGGACTGGCGTGAGATCACTGATCGAGATTGAGCAGAGGCTGGGCGAAACCGGTCTGCAGGATGGAGCCGGTCCCGCGTCGGCCGAGGAACTCCTGCGGCTCGGCGAATCGGTGCTCGAGCATTGGGTGTCTGCCCATGACGAAGAGCCCACCGCCGATCTGCGCGAGGGCTTCCGTCTGCTGGCATTGCACCGGCAGGGCTGCCGGGGGCAGCCAAGCTTCAACGCCTGCCGGGAAACCTGCCGCGAGCTCGTCTATCATTACAACCTGATAACGACGGAGCCGGCGCACCCGGACAACGCCCGGCGGTTGCAGATGATGGCGCTCGTCGCCAACCATCTTTATCTTTTCGTGACCGGCAAGATGCAGGTCGCGGAGCTTGGTGATTTCTGCTGTGCTTCCCGGCCCGTGCGGGAAGACGCAGCTCGGATTGATAACGCCTGAGGAGGCCGATCATGCCTACAGTGAAGGGTTGTAACCTGCCCGATGATCTGCTCTACGACGTCGGTAACCATATCTGGTTCAAGGAGATCGGTGACGGCAACGTCAGGGTTGGAATGACCGCGATCGCGACCGCGATGGCCGGAAAGCTGGTCGCGTATACGCCCAAGGCCGTTGGCAAGACCATCAAGGCGGGCAAGTCCTGCGCAACGGTCGAGTCCGGCAAGTGGGTAGGGCCCGCAAAGGTCGCGGCCGCTGGCGAAGTGGTGGAGACAAACGAGGCCCTGTCAGCGACGCCGAGCCTGGCTAATGACGATCCCTACGGTGCGGGCTGGCTGATCGTGCTCAAGCCTGAGGATTGGGCCAGCGTCAGCCCGACGCTCGTACCCGGTGCGGACGTCGCCGGTCCCTATGAGGAAAAGATGGCGGCGGACGGTTTCGCGGGCTGCGCGTGAGCGGGCAGCGGGTGCCGGGGGTGAGTTGCCGCACGCCCACCCCCAGCGAGCCGATTGACCTCAAGCGCCTGGAAAAAAATGCCGCCAGGGCCTGCGAGTTGCTCGCGGCGATGGCCAACCCCGCGCGACTGATGATTCTCTGCCAGCTCGCAGAGGGCGAGCGTTCCGTGGGCGAACTGCAGCCCGGAGTTGGCCTGAGTCAATCGGCCTTATCTCAGCACCTCGCAGTCCTGCGGCAAAACAACCTGGTCAAGACACGCCGCGCCGGACAGTCGATTTATTACAGCCTCGCGAGCGAACAGGCCGAGTCACTGATGCACACGCTGCACGAGCAGTTCTGCCGCGACTGATTGGCGGCTGGCGCGTTCCGGCGGCAGCTGGCAGCGTTGTCAGGTTTGGGCTGTCAATCCAACGCGCGGGGCGAGCGAGACCATCACGATAGCGATGAGCACCGCGAGCCCGAGTTGCCAGGGCAGGGCGGCCACGCCCAGTACAACCGCGCCGCCACAGGCACGCAGACCCTCCCGCCGAGCAAAGCCGGCGATGCCAAGTGCGATCGCCAATGCACCGAGACCCGCCGTCGCACCGCGGACGATCTGGTCGAGATCCCGCTCATCCGGGGCCGCTGATTCCAGCTCGGGCGTACCCTCCGCGATGACGGGGTCTTCACTCAGCAAGTCCAGCGCCCTTTCATAAATCGACTGCGCTCTTTTCGCGATCACTTCCGCGACGGGCGGCGGCTTCTGAAACGGGCCTGCCGCCAGGTGCATGGCCGCCAGCACCAGCGCCACCGCACCGACCAACAATCCGCTGATCGAGGCCCAGCCGGCAACGCGTGCGTTCATCGGGTTCTTCGTTGCGTCGAGTCAGACATGCTTCGCCAGCAGCGCCAGGTCGCCCGGTTCGATATCGACGGCCCGGCCGAAACCCGCGACGTACAGTCCCTGTTGGAATACGAGGCGGTAGAGCGTGAAGTCACCCAACTTGAAGGTGATGCGGCTCTTCGGGAATCGCGCCATGAAACGGTCGCGGTCTTCCTGCCAGGCCGCGCTCTCGCGCTCCAGCGGCTCTACGACGCACTCGAAGGTCAGGCGCTTGATCTGCAGCGGGTCCTTGTCGGGACCGTACGGCTCGTGCAGAAGAACGCCGACGTGGCCACCCGCCGACAGCCCCTGCGCGTGCCTGGACAGTTTCGATGAATGCACCAGCACGCCGGCGCGGTCCGGCAGCACGGCAAACGGGAGCAATCCTGCATACGGGATACCGTCGACGACGACGGCCAGCGAAAGCACGCGTTGTTCATCGATGAGTTCGCATATCCCGGCGACTGTTGACTTCAGCATGACTCACCTGCTCCTACGATTTCGGGGACAGTTTACTTATTTCCTGCAATGAAAAAGCAAACTGTCCCCGGGCTTCGCTGCCGGTGCTGCAGCAGACGGCCTCGCGTCAGAAATTCAGATCGGCGGCGACCGAGGCATGGTCGGATGGCCAGAGGCCCAGGCCCGGAGGCCAGGTCTTGTCAGCTGTTTTCACGCCCAACAGTCTTGCGTTCTTTACCTTCTTCGGCACCGCCTGAGAAAAGATAACGTCGATGCGCTCATAGTGCGCAGAGTGGCGATTCGACAGGTCTTCAGCCTGGCAGCACGAATTTCCAACGACCGGCTTGCCCTTCCCCGAGTTGGCGCCCGGGCGCAGCGTCCACGCATCCGTGAAACCTCCGTCGGCTATGATGGCGTAGGGGGGAGGCAGCTCGCCGATCGGTGTGGGCAGTGTGTCGGTTCCGTCGCGCAGGTCGGAGTTGATGTCGCCAAGCAACAGAACCCGGGTACCCGGCTGCGCAGGAAACGCAAGTGCGGTCTGCACCAGCTGTGCTGCCTGCAGGCGTTGCAGCACGCGGGTCGGTTCGCCGGCTGGCCCTGGAACCAGCTGCCGGACTTCGAGGTGGGTTCCAAATACCCGGTAGGACTTTCCATCAACCGTCATGTCCACCGCGGCGAAACCACGCTCGATTGCAATGTCGCCAAGGGCGGTCGGGATGGTGAACGGCTCTGGAAAGTAGTTGCAACCCTCGAGCGACTGGCGACAGCCGCTTGCGACCAGCGGTACCGGTGCTGCCGTGGACGCCACATCACTGCGTACCAGGATTGCATCGCGGTCAGCGACGCTAAGCGCGGCCCAGTAGCCGTCGATATTGAAGGGCAGTCCCGCGATGGCGAAGTTCTGTACGCGTGCCTTGGTGATGTACTCATTGCCGAGGTTGGATTCGGTGGTTTCGAGGAAGTCGATGAAAGCACCCTTGATGCGCTGGTTGCCACAGCCCTGGTCTGCGGGTGTGCCTGGAACCAGGTTCACGCAGCTGTAGACGAAGGCTTCGTTGAGGACGACCGCGTGCGCTCCCCGCTTCAATATGATGGCCGCCAGTTTCTCGAGCCTTTCGGCCGGCAGGCTGGCTGCGACATTCTCCAGCGCCTCGATAACGCGGTCATTGATCTGCTCCGGTGGCGCCGTGATGACCGGCGTCAGATCCGTACCGAGATACTGATTCTGCGTCATGACCTTGATTTCACCGGCCGCCGCAGTTGTCGAGAGAGCGAACGCGAATAGTGCCAGCGCAAGCATCGAATAATTCTTCATATGTGTTTCCCCTTTCTCCGTTGAAGGAGCGGCTGCGGCGATTTGCGTCGGTGAGACGGATGTCACCGGGCCGACGGCTTTTGACGCAGCCCACTGAGCACTCTGCGCCCGCCACCCGTGCAGCGCAACCGGCTCATTCCGAGGTGGCGGCTGCGGGAAGATCAGCCAATTTAACTTATTGTCGGCCGGCGAATCTGCGACCGACTCCGGCCGGGAATCAACGACCCAGCCGGTAGATCAGCAGTGCGGTTCGCTGCGTCACCATCGGCAGGCTGTCCAGTTCGAGGAATTCACCGGGCGCATGGGCGCGATCGCCGAATACGCCAAGGCCATCGAGACACGCCATTCGTCCGTCACAGACAAAGGAAATATCGCCCGCACCACGCTCGGACGGGTCCTGCGCCTCGATCGACCCGAATCCGAGATCGAGGCTCACCCGGTGCAGCACGCCGAGCAACTCGCGGTTCGAGTCGGTTGGCGCCATGGCCGGGTATTCTTCAGTGAGGCTCAACGCCGACTCGGTCCCGGGCAGGCTGTCGGCGACAATTGCAAGCATTCGCTGCCTTGTGGTTGCCAGCTGCTGGCTCGACAGGTAACGCAGGTCGCCCTCGATCAGGGTCTCTCGCGGAATGACGTTCGTCTTGCCGGCGGCGGTTCCCTGCTTCGTCTCGTAATCGAGGCTGACGCTCGTGCCACCAACGATCAGGGACGGGTTATAGGTCAGGTTCGGCTCGCGCAGTTCCTGATGAAAGCGAGTCAGGATGCGGGAGGCCTCGAAGATGGCTCCGTCGCCCATCTCCTCGGCAAAAATGCCCGAGGAATGGCCTTGCCGGCCGGTGACTTTCAAGCGCCAGACGGCAATGCCTCTGCGACCGATGACCCCGAGGCCCGGCACACCGCCTTCGAAGCCGAGCGCAATGTCGCTGTCGAGACCCGCCTGAATGAGCGCCTCGCGGGATTCGAGCGCCGGGTCGCCAGGGTCTTCCTCGTCCCCTGTGAACACGACGGTCAGGTTTCGCCCCGCCAGTGCATCGACGGCGTTCAACGCCTGCAAGGCGGCGATGATGACGGCATTGCCGCCTTTCATGTCGGAGGTGCCGCTGCCCGAGGCACGGTCGTCGTCTGAGGTAAAAGGCTCGCCTTCGAGGACCGTATCCAGGTGCCCGATCAGGAGAATTCGTGGACCCTTGCCACCGCTGAGCGTCGCCACCAGGTGTCCCGCGCGGTTCAGGGCCGCGGGCAGTTCCACCCAATGGGTGGTAAATCCCAGCGCCTGCAGTTTGCCTGCGTAAACGTCGCCGACCTTGCGCACACCGCCATGATTCTCGGTCGCGCTGGGTATGTTTACTGTCTCCGCAATCAGTTCCATCGTGCCCGGGCCACCGGCATCCACGGCGGCGATAATTCGTTGCTCTACCGGATCGAGTCCTCCGGCAGCGAGGCAGGGTGCGGTGCCAGCAATAATCAGCGCAATGGCCCGGCAAATGGCCGGCGCCGTGCTCACGGCGCGCTTGAATGGCAGCATGGTCTCAGGTCCCTGGAAAAGTGAGTGTGGATCGGGGACAGTTCGCCTGACTCGCCGCGGAGCCGTGTAAGCCGTCGCCGTCTTCTGCCGACGGCGTTAGCTCGGCACCATGGGCATGACGCCGAACAGTTTGAGATGGGCCCAGCTGGCGAAAAACACATAGAGCACCAGTCCACCGACGATCGCGATCAGGTCATTGAACCTGCCCGGCTCCTTCGGCAGCGCAGTGGGCGCGGGTCGCTTGCCAGCGGAGATTCGGTCAACCACCGCCCAGGCAAGGAATCCGCCGAACAGCAGCACGTCGGCGAGGGTTCCGTTGGCGAGCAGGTGCGCGAAGGCCCAGATCTTGGTGGCCGCCAGCATCGGGTGCTTGGTGGCGATGCCAATGCGCGTCGGAAACTGCGAGGCCAGCAGCAGCGGAAATACCGGCAGCATCAGCAGCGCCGTCACGTGACGCAGCCAGAATGGCGGGTTGTAAAGCACCACAGGATCCTGGCGCGCAAGGCCGTAACCCCAGACGAGCAGGATGAAGCCAGCCAGCGAGATCACTGAATACAGGGCTTTCCATCCGTGCGGTCCCAGTCGGTCAACCATTGAATTGCGCCAGTCGCGTGCGAAGATCGATACGGAGTGCATGCCCAGAAAAATGACCAGGCCGAGAATCAGGTAGAGCATTTTCAAATCCTGCGTCAGGGGTTGGGTAATAGCGATCGGATCAATGATGGCATCTCACCGCCCCGGGTGGCGCGGCCTTCAATCGTCTGTTGTACCGTTTCACTCCAGCCTCGCATCAGCTCGGCGGCGAAATCAGAGAAGGCCCGTACCTTGGCCGACTGTTGGCCGGCCGAGGGGAAGACCAGCGAAATGGGCGGCCCCGGGGTGACGAAGTCACGCAGTATCAGCGCGAGTTCGCCGCCAGCAATGAATTCGGCAAACAGCACGTCCGGACTGTGGGCGATGCCGAGTCCGGATGCCGCCGCAATGACCGGGGCTTCAACGGTGTTGAACTGCAGATGAAAATGCAGATTGAGGCGCTTGGGCGTGTACGGAGCCGGGAATGTCCATTCCGGTGGCGCACCGAGCGGATTCACCAGACCGAGCAGCCGGTGATGACGCAGATCGTCGGGCGTATCGGGTTCCCCGAATTCCTCGAGGTAAGCCGGTGATGCGCAGGTCACGAAGCGGGTCTGAACGATGCGCCGGGCAACGAGGCCCGACTGCTGAAGGTGCCCGACTCGAACCGCTACGTCCACCTGCTCAGCGACGAGGTCGACGATATGGTCATTCAGGCGGATATCCATTTCGATGGCCGGATACTGCTTCTTGAACGCGGGCAGGGCCGGCAGTAACAGGTACCGTCCGAATGCGCCGGGTACGTCGACGCGCAGCAGACCCTCGGGTTTGGATCGAGCGTCCCGCGCGTTCTCTTCGGCATCGCGCAGATCGTCGAGGATCTGGCGGCTGCGCCGCAGAAATTCCGTTCCCTCGCTGGTCAGGCTGACCTTGCGGGTGGTCCGATGCAGCAGTCTCACGCCAAGGTGTTTCTCGAGCGCCGCGACGTGCGCGCTGACGGCTGCACGCGAGAGGTCCAGCTCGTCGGCCGCCCTGGCAAAAGAGCCACGTTCTGCAACCCGGCTGAAAACTCGCATTGCGGTCAGTTGGTCCATACGGCCGATTGTTCAATAATTCAGAATAGAGTGCAATGTTTAATGCTGTTTATTGATTCAATGATCGGGCATACCTTATGCCCCGTGGTTCATGTCGAACCGGAGGATTCAAAGATGAAAAACTGCAATTCAGCCAACGGACGATACCTTGCCGGTGCCGTGCTCGCCCTTGTGGGCTCCATCGCGATGGTCGCGATGACGTTCGGCCACGCGGTCTCTAACATGAGTGCGTTTGTCTGAGAATCGTTGCGTCAACACCACTGAGGTTCGAAGATCAATCCATCTCATGTGGCTAGGCTATTGAAAATACTAACAAAAAAATTGTATTAGAAAAGTGTGATGTGAGTCACGATTATCGCAACAATAATTGCTGCAACGCAGCAGACGTCGGGGTACAATAGCCCCGACGTAAAAAGAGGCTGGCCAGGGGGTCGCCTTCAAACCAAATGAATGCGGCCTTCAGAGCCGGTCTCCGAATTACCCACCACGGAGACAGTCATGATTAGTCAGAACACGTCATATTCAGCAGCCCTCGTCGTTGCTCTTACGGTGGCGGTTGTGACCGCCTTTGCCGCGCTGGTGCACGCCGTCGCCGGTAGCCCGTTCCTCGGATGATGACGCCCGCTCAACGACGGGCCCCGCTCGCGGCCTGACCCCGGACAGCGCTGAGACGCCAGCCGGGGGGTCGCGGGCGGGGTAGTCCCGCGACGGTCATTGCTGTCGCTGGGTTTCATTGAGGCGCCGTCGGGCCGTTGATGTCCCGCCGGCCGTGGTTCAGCCCGGTTCCGCCTCGTGTCCGGCAGCGGTGCGCAGCAGGCCACGAAACGCATCGCGCGCCGTGCGTCGACCCTGGACGACTTCGCACACTTCACGCGCAATCGGCATGTGCACACCATATTTTTCCGCCATCGCCATGACGGTCGGCGCGCTCTTCACCCCCTCTGCGACCATGAACATGTCGGCGATGATTTCATCGATGTGACGGCCCCTGCCGAGTTCGACGCCGACGTGTCGGTTACGGCTTTGTACGCTGGTACAGGTCGCGACCAGGTCTCCCATGCCGGCGAGACCCGCGAACGTTGCCGCTTCACCGCCCATTGCGACGCCGAGTCGGGTGATCTCGGCCAGCCCGCGCGTGATGATCATGGCGCGCGTGTTATCCCCGGCGCCCTGGCCGTCACCCATGCCGACGGCAATCGCGATGACGTTTTTCAGCACGCCGCCGAGTTCGCAGCCGATGACGTCGTGGTTCGTGTAGACCCGAAACAGGCCGCTGCGAAACAGCTCCTGCAATGCCGAGACGATAATCTCGTCTTCCATCGCGATCACGCCTGCGGCCGCAAATCCGGACATGATTTCGCGGGCAAGATTCGGTCCGGTCAGGACCCCGACCGGGTGGCCCGGCAACACGTCCTGGACGATTTCCGTCATGCGCTCGCCGGTGCTGAGCTCGAGGCCCTTGGTCAGGCTGACGATCGGTACCCACGGACGAACATGCTCTTTCGCCGCTTCCAGCGCGCCGCGGAAACCCTGTGACGGAATGCCCATGATGACCACGTCCGCCGAGCTCACGGCCTCGGCCACGTCATCGGTTGCCTTGAGTCTGTCCGGCAGTCTCGACCCGGGCAGGTACTTCTCGTTGCTGTGCTTCGAATTGATCTCGGCGACCGTGTCCCGGTCCCGCGCCCACAACGTAATCGGCGAATTCCGTGCAACCAGCGCGGCGACGGTCGTGCCCCAGGATCCGCCGCCGAGCAATGCCACTTTCAGGTTCATGAGCGCTTACCGCGGGCAGACGCCATTCGGGCGGGTGTTTTCGCCTTCTTCTTCGGCCGGCGCTTTGCGGCGCTCTTGCGCGTCGACGCGGCTTTTGAAGCGGTCTTTGCCTTGCCTTTCTTGCCTTCGCCCGCAGACGCTCCTGACCGGGCCTTCGATCGCTTGCTCGCAGGTTTCGTGGCCGTCGCGGGTTGCGCGGGTTCGGATTGCCCGAGCGCTTCGAGGAACATCTTCCGCACTTGCGCAACGTGCTTGTCGACCGTCCCTGCCTTCCAGCTGCGGGTGTCCACCGGCGGCAATACCTCGACCTGCACGGTGGCCGGGCGAAACAGCACTTCGCCTTTTGGCTGCGCGTCAAGCGCGTTGTGGATCACGATGGGCACGATCGGTACACCCGCCTGCATGGCCATGTGGAACGCGCCTTTCTTGAAGGCGCCGAGTTTCTCCGTCTCGCTGCGCGTGCCTTCGGGCGAAATGACCAGCGAGGTGCCCTTCTTCAAGGTCTCTACGGCCGGCTCCAGTGCCTTGATCGCCTTCTCACGGTCGCTGCGCTCGACGAACACTACGCCAACCGACCTGAACATCGGCCCGGTGATCGGGTGCCGGCTGACCTCGATCTTTGCCACGCCCGTGAAATCTTCGCGCAGCAGCTTGGCGACAATCGCCGCATCGGCAGCGCTCTGGTGGTTGAAGACAAAGACGGCGGGGCGGTGTGACCAGAGATTCTCACGACCTGTGACTCGTATATCGAGCCCGATCGCCAGCGTGGTGATATCTGCCCAGGTCGATATCGTCAGGTTTGCGCCCGAGCGCTGCGAGCCCGTCAGCGCACTGACGACGCGACCGGCCAGCACGGCAGGAACCATGCTTGCGTAGGCTACACCGGTGCCAAGCACCTCCTGCAGGCCAGTGCCGCGCGCCATGAATCGATGCACGGGCCAGTTTCTCTCCGCGGCCAGCTGCGCCAGTTCGCGATCCGGGTTGAGCGCGATCGGGTGGCCGACGATGTCCAGCAGCGGCAGGTCCTCGTGGGCATCCGTGTAGAAGAAGCTCCGGTCGAGATCCAGCCCCTCGCTCTCGGCCAGCGAACGCCCGGCGATCGCCTTGCCTTCGCCATAGCAGGCCGGCCGAATGACGTTGCCGGTAAACAGGCCGTCCCTGACTTCCAGTCGCGTGCAGAGTACGTTGGGAATACCCAGGTATCGCGCGACCGGCTCGATCTGGTATCGCGTCGCCGAAGAAACGATTGCCAGCGTATGGCCCCGCCGGCGATGTGCCTTCACGAGTGCCTTTGCCTCGGGGAAGATGCGTCCCATCAGGTGTTTGCGAAAGACCTGCTCGCCGAGTTCGTCGAATGTCGTTTCCGAAACACCGCGCAGGGCAATCGTCGTAGCGCTGAGAACGCCTGAGAAACCCATGCGGCCAAGGCTGTAGTTGAGCATCGAGCTGAGGTTCGCGAGCATCTCGCGCGGTGGCATGGTGCCGCTGCGGAGTCGCTCGCCGAGAAAGGCATAAACCGAAAAGCCTTCGAGCAACGTCCGGTCGAGATCGAAGAACGCGCCGACCTCGGGGCCGCGCTGCGATTCCTCTACGTGCTGGGTCAACTCATCAAACATTGAATGCTCCTGCTGTTCATCTAGATCGCCCGGCCCGGGCGTTGTCGGTCTCGATTGCCGCGGCTCAACTGTATTGCTGCGAGCCGTTCGGCACGTTGTACGAGTTGGTTCAGGTCCGCCGCAAACTCGTCGCGCGCAAGCTGCAGTGCCTCGCTCTCACCCTCGAACAAACCGCGGCTGCCGGCCAGCTTCAGGGCCGATTCAAGATAGGCACGGGAGACAGACTCGATGCTCGTGACGCGCTTCTGCAGCACGCGCTGTCGCCCGAGCGCCGTGCAATGCCGGATGAACGACTTCGTTTCAATCGGCTCACTCGTGCCGTGCTGTTGCAGTGCGTCAGCGACAATCAGATAGGACTCGAGGAAAGCGCGCAGCGTGCCGGCAGTGAGCAGCGGATCGATGCCCTCCAGCACGACGCCGATGCCCGCGGGGCCCTCTGCCAGTCGAGTTCGCCAGCCGTCGAAACGCAGGTCCATCTCCGCATCCATTTTCTCCAGGAAGGCATCTTTCTCGGAGAAAAAGAACTCGAACTTGAGCATATCGCGAAGGCGAAGGGCTTCTTCGTGAAAAGACGTCCCGGTGGCTGCGGCTGGCGATTCTGCGGCCCGCAGCATGGCGAACTCAGCGATCGCGCTGGTTACCAGAAAATGCACGAAGGTGTTCTTGTAATAGGCGGCGGCCATGCCGGCATCGGCGGGGATCGCATAAACCGGTTCGAGCCCATCCTCGTAGACCGCGACGATGCCGGTGTGCGCGAGCTGCGACAGCGCGCGGTCGAGCACTTCGCGAGTGGCAAGATCGATGTCGCTGGTCGTTGGCACATCGAGCAGCCTGAGAAAGCCCAGCAATGACCGCAGCTCGCCAATGAGCTGACCGATCGTCAGCGCCCGGTGACCGTGCGCGAGCAGCACGTAGGTCAGCATGGCGCTGCCCGTAACCGGCGTGACGTTGTTGACGTCCACGGCCAGCTGAAAAGCGAGCTTCTGGATGTCGAGGCGGCTGACGTTGAGCGACTCGCGATCCTCGCCGAGCACGTCGGCCAGCGAGACCCCCTGGCCGAACCGGATGTGAATCCTGCCAAATGGATTGTGCAGTCCGCTGATGTAGCGCATGAACCATGAGGCGCTCTCCGGACGCTTGGCGATGCCCTTGGCCTCAGCCACATAGTCCGCGACCTCGGGAATCTGGTCGTAAACGATCGATACCGGCATCAGGACCAGGTCGGTCGTCGCGGCGCGGGCGTAGGAGTCGACAACGTAGTTGATCAGCCCGTAACGCGGCGGCATCAGCTTGCCGGTACGCGACCGCGTGCCCTCGAGCGCCCACAGCAGCGGAAAGCGTTTCTCGGCCAGGTAGTCGATGTAGTGCCGGAAGACCAGTTTGTAGACGGGGTCGTCATTGAAGCTGCGCCGGATGAAAATCGCCCCGGAGCGACGACCGAGCGTGCCGAGGCCCAGGAAGCTCATGTTGATGCCGCCAAAGGTGTGTACCGGCGGCAGATCGAGATCGTAGAAAAACGTGTAAAGCAGAAAGCCGTCGAGGTGCGACTTGTGGGTCATCAGGTAGACGATGGGCTTGGTCTGCCCCAGTTCGCGCACGCGGGCAAGATCCGATGGCAGGACCTGAATCTCCGGATCGAATCCCCGCGTGTACAGATAGCGGCCAAATTCCGCCATCAGGTCAACGGCGAACGCTGTGTGCACCGGAGCCATTTCCGCCAGGCAGGCACGCGCTTCGCTCTCTATCTTTTCATAGGGTTGACCCGAGCGTTCGGCTTCCTCGGCCAGCGCCTTGGTAAAAGATGGGCGTGCCAGGATTTCCTCCGCGACGAGGCGGGGCGTCTTGTAACGGGCGCCGCGGACCTGGCTCTCGGCGCGTTGCAGCGCGAGCAGGGCCTGGCGGGCTATGAAACCGGCGAGTTGCTCGGGGCGGGCGTCGGCGCCCGGCTCGAGTTGCCGGTTGAAGCGGCTCTTCAGGCTTGCCATCGAAGCCCCTTCGGCGGCGATCGGCCGGGCACGCGCGGGATCTCGGCGGTAGGTCATTCGTTGACGCAACGGCCCGGGCGAATACGAGTCGCCGGTCAGCAATTCCCGAATTCGCGTGCTGATCGTTGGCTTGCCCGGGCGGGGCAGCCAGAGCACTCGCAGCGGCACGAAATAAACCTCAGCGTTTGCATCGCACAGTTCGGTCAAACGCTGCAGCGCGGTCCGACCCGGCTGACCCTTACGAAACTCGAGACGGATCAACTCGGGGTCCCGGGACGCAACTGGCGCATCCTCACGACCGGCCGCGAGCCATTGCTCGATCAGCCGGCGCTCGAGCGCCGTTGAATGATCGAGCAGAAAAACGAGATCGCGCCCGGGCTCACCCTGCCACGGACTGAATGCAGGCTCCCCCACTCCTTGCCCTCTTTATTTTGGTGCGCAACGCGCTGCGCCCGCGCAATGTTACGCGCTTCGCCGATCCGGGCAATCTTCCCGAGCCGGGGACAGCTGAATTCGGGGACAGTTTACTCATCTCCAGAAGACAGAGGATCCGGCCCCCTTCAGAGCGGCAAGAGATGAGTAAACTGTCCCCGAATTCCCCGAATTCCGAATTCAGGTTTTGGGCAACGTGCCCATTGTCTTGCAGATGATGGACAACATGACTTCGTCGGCACCACCGCCGATGGAGCCGATTCGCGAGTCCCGATAGAGCCGCGATACGGGGTTTTCCCAGGTGAAGCCCATGCCGCCCCAGTACTGCAGACAGCGATCGGCGACAATTCGGCTGAGCCGTCCGGCCTTGAGCTTGGCCATCGAGGCGAGCTGAGTGACGTTCTGGCCGGCGATGTAAAGCTCAGTGGCACGGTAGAGCAGGGCGCGCAGCGCTTCGATCTCGGTCTGCAGTTCCGCGAGCGTGAAATGCACGACCTGGTTGCCCAGCACGGGCTTGCCGAAGATCCTGCGCTCGCCGGTGTACTCGATGGTCTGGCGGATCGCGTTTTCCATTCCAACGATCGAGTTGGCGGCTGCCCAGAGTCGCTCTTCCTGGAACTGCAGCATCTGGTAGGTAAAGCCTTCGCCTTCCTTGCCGATCCGGTTGCGCTGCGGCACGCGGACGTCGTCAAAATGGATCTGTCCGGTATCGGAGGAATGCATGCCGATCTTGCGCAGCTTCTTTTCGATTTTCACGCCCGGGGTATTCATCGGCACGATGACCAATGACTTGTTGCGGTGCGGCAGATCCTCGGAGGTGTTCACCAGGCAGCACATCCAGTCGGCCTGCAGACTGTTGGTGATCCACATCTTGCCGCCATTGATGACGTAGTCACCCCCATCTTTCCTGGCGGTCGTTCTGATCGAGGCAACGTCGGACCCGGCGCCGGATTCCGAGACACCGATGCAGGCCACGGCATCGCCGGCAATAGCCGGGGCCAGGAATTCTGCACGCAGCTCATCCGAGCCGAAGCGCGCCAGCGCGGGCGTTGCCATGTCCGTCTGAACGCCAATGGCCATCGGCACGCCGCCGCAACCGCAGTGCCCGAGTGCCTCGGCCATCACGACGGCGTAGCTGTAGTCCAGTGCTGCTCCGCCGTACGCTTCGGGCTTGGTGAGCCCCAGAAGGCCCAGCTCGCCAAGTTTCTTGAAAACTTCGTGGGCCGGGAAGGCCTCAGCGTCCTCCCAGGCATCGACGTGCGGGTTCAGTTCCTGCGCCACAAAGCGCTCAACGGTGCGGCGTACTTCTTCGTGTTCGGCGGTGAATTGCATGCAGTCGGTCTCCATTGCACGGGGTCGGACTCGCCTGGCGACGGCCCGGGCGGCGACTGATCTGCCGGCGGCCGGGACGTGACAAAAGCAAGCGCTTGCTTGATCCGAAGGTAACCCATACCATGCGCCGATGGAAGAGATGCCATTAAACCCGGTCTACTATCGGCCCGAACACGCTGAATTTCGCGCGATGCTGCGCCGTTTCGTCGCACGGGAACTGACGCCAAAAGTGGCTGAGTGGGACGAGGCGGAAACCTTCCCGCGGGAGCTCTACGCCCGGGCGGCCGGGATCGGGCTGCTCGGCCTCGGGTTCCCGGAGGCGTTTGGCGGGGTCGGTGACACGGACACGTTCTTCCGGTTGATCGCCAGTGTCGAACTGGCGCAATGCGGTTCAGGCGGCCTGTTGGCATCGCTGTTGTCACACACGATCGCGGCGCCACCGATCGCGGTGCTGGGCGACGAGGCCATGAAGGCCCGCGTGCTTGCGCCCGTCCTGGCGGGCGAAAAAATCGCCGCACTGGCCATCACAGAGCCTTCCGGTGGTTCGGATGTCGCGGCGCTGCGCACAACGGCCCGGCGCGACGGATCCGATTACGTAGTCAACGGCGAGAAAACCTTTATTACGTCCGGGATGCGCGCGGACTTCTTCACGGTTGCCGTGCGCACAGACCCGGCGGCAGGCGGCGTCAAGGGAATCTCCCTGCTGCTGATCGAACGCGACAGGGCCGGTTTCGAGCGAACAGCCCTGCGCAAGATGGGCTGGTGGGCATCGGACACGGCGCACTTGAGTTTCAGCGACTGCCGCGTGCCGGCCAGCAACCTGATTGGACCGGAGGGCGTCGGGTTCCGCGCCATCATGCAGAATTTCAATGGCGAGCGTTTCTTCATGGCCGCTGGCGCGCTGGGCTTCGCCTGGGTCTGCTACCAGGAGGCGCTGGACTGGGCACGCGAGCGAAAGACCTTTGGTCAGCGCCTGGTCGACCACCAGGTCGTTCGCCACCGCCTCGTCGACATGCGCAGTCGCATCGAAGCGGCGCGTGCGTTGCTCGAGGAGGTTGCCTGGCGAATGGACAACCAGCCGCCGGGCGAGCCGGGCACCGTGGCGATGATCTGCATGCTGAAGAACCTGGCGACGCGCACGATGCAGTTCTGTGCCGATGCGGCCGTGCAGACACTGGGCGGCATGGGTTACATGCGTGGGTCCAAGTCAGAGCGAATCTATCGCGAGGTCAAGGTGAACATGATTGGCGGCGGCACCGAGGAGATCATGAAGGACCTCGCCGCACGGCAGCTGGGCCTCTGAATTGGCGATGCGGCGTCAGTCCGCCCCGGGCAAGAGTCCCACAGCGGCCGGCGCCGGCCGCGGCACCGGCAAGCCCGAGACGGTCACCGGGGAGGAGGGACGACGCGGACTTCTGATACGCGAGTCGGCGCGGCTGTTTCGCGAGAAAGGCTATGACGCGACTTCGGTGCGCGATATCGCCGCTGCATCGGGCATACAGTCGGGCAGCTGGGTGCATCACTTCAGCACCAAGCAGGACATCCTGGTCGCGGTGATGGAAGAGGGTCTGCAACGCGCGCTGTCCGGGATTGAAGCGATCGATGCGCAGCAACTGCCCCCGCGGGAGAAGTTCCACCAGCTGGTTCGCAGGCATCTGCAGACCATCCTCGGGCCCGGAGAGGATTTCCTGCCGGTGCTGCTGTACGACTGGCGATCGCTGGATTCGGCGGCTTCGCAACCGGGAATCGTCGCGCTTCAGGATCGCTACGAAAAAGTCTGGGACCGCGTCATTCAGAGGCTCGCGGACTCTGGCGAGTGGAACGGGCCGACGCCGGTCGATCGACTGCTGATGTTCGGTGCGCTCAACTGGATCGCGCGCTGGTACCGCCCCGGTGGCGGCCTGGGTATCGAAGCGCTCACCGACCAGTGTGTGCAGTTCCTGCTGCGCACCTCCGAACAGGAGCCAGCAACCCGCCGCAGAAAACGCTCAGCCGCACGCAAAACGGGCGGCTGAACGCGGACCTGTCATTTCGCTTTGCCGGCCTTGCTTCCTGCGATCTGTGCGGGCAGGTATTGCTGCATGACAGCCTGCTCCAGCAGTTCCGGTGGCAGCAGCCCCTGGTCGACGACGAAGTCATGGTATGAGCGTGCATCGAAGCGATCGCCCAGCGCGATTTCGACCTTGCCTCGCAGTGCCAGCTGACGCTGGTAACCATAGAAATACGAGGTGGCCTGTCCCGGCGCGCTGAAGCTGTAGCGGTCCACTTCCTGCTTGGCCATGGGCTCCGAGAGACCGGCTTCCTCCATCAGGAAGGCCTGGACCTCCCCCGGCTCGATCTGGCCGAGATTCACCATCGGGTCGAGAAACGCGCGCGCTGCGCGCATCAGGCGCATCTGCAGCGTGCCGATCTGTCCCTCGAGCGGCAGGTATTCCTTCAGGATGGCCTCGGCATAAAGCGCCCAGCCTTCGACGTTGGCGCTGTTGAACGCGAACACGATCCGCGGGATCGAGACGCCATTTTCGATCATCTTTGCGAATTGCAGTTCGTGCCCCGGCCTCGCTTCGTGCGCGGTCAGGGTCCAGGTGATTGCATCAAAGTTGAAATCGTCCATCGTGGTGCCGGGCGGTGCGCTGGGATTCTCGATCGGCAAAACGAACTCGGCCGGCTCTCCGGTGTTGCCGATCAGACGCGGTGGGCTCAGGTGCGGCGCCGGTGTGGCCGCGGATTCGGCCTCTGTCGCGAGGCGGATGATCGCCTCGCGATCGGGCAGCGTAATCAGCGCCTCCTGCCGGATGATCGCTTCGACGTCGCTGAGCCTTGAGCGATACGTGCTCAAGAGGTCATCGTTGGCAATGGTTTCTTTTTTCAGTTCGCGCAGGACATCGCGATAGTCGCCGGAGGCGTAGCCACGCTGCTTTGCGACGATGCGCGACAGCGACTGCATCTCGTCGCGCGTCTGCACGAAACCAACCAGTGCCTGTTCGATCAGCGCTTCCGGGCTGATCCTGACCCCGAAGTTACGCAGGTTATCCGCGTAGATTTCCGGCGGCAGGCGGTTGGTCGTTCGAGCGCGCGGCATCACGTCGCTCCTGACCCACTTCGCGTACTCGTCCAGCTGCGTCTCGAGCCGTTTCAGGTCTTTCTCCCAGCCCTGCAGGCCACTCTGCACAAACAGGTCGCGGATACCGCTGACATACCGCGGCTGATTGTCGAGGTGCTGTTCGACCTCGACGGTCCAGGGGCCGGTCAGACCGGCGACCTTGAACTGTTCTTGGACCCGTTGCTCGGCCAGCTCGGTGATCGGCGTGTAGCCCTTCTCGACTCCGGTGTACTTGCGCAAACGCTCCAGTGCCGCCGGGTAACGCTCCTTCGGCACGCGTGGATCGAGCAGCGACTGGAAACCCTGGAACAGCGTCTCCGGCAGATCGAAGTAGGGCAGCATCAGGCGGCGCTGCAGCTTGGATGAGGTTTCCTGGTCCCGGGCCGCATCAATCAGTATCTGCAGGTCCTGCCGAACCCTCGGATCGGCTTCCAGGGCCAGCTTTGCCTCCAGCGTGGCCGCGGCGCTTGCAAAGTCCGCCTCAGCGCGTTCGTTGTAGCCGGGGTTGAGATCCAGCACCTGCCCGTCAAAGCCCTCGACACCGAGTCGGGCGGCGGATTCGGGCGCGTAGCGGGCGATGATTTCGAGCATGGGCGCGGCGTTGGCGTTGCTCCGGGCCACCCAGTCGGCGTCTTCGGCCGCCGCGACGGATGCGAAGCAAAACAGGGCGACCAGGGCAAGTCGTGGGTCTCGAATTATTTTGATCATCGGCCGGCAAACTCCCGAACAGCGTGATTGACAATTTGCGGATCCTATCATCGACGGGGCGTCGTCCGACCGGTGAAGGAAGCGCACCCTTGAGATGTCGCGAGTGGCCGATGAGTTTAATTGCGGCCGTGGTGGGCAGCTGATTTCCGGCTGCCGAGGATCGAGTGAGACAAGCCGTGCGCCCGGTCGCGTCGATGTCCTGTCCCATCCGGGCCTGCCGCCATGTGGACGGCGCCCGGAGCCCGCAGTAGTCTTGCAAGGCTATGTTCAAATCAGATGCACTCGAGACGAGAATGCATCGAGTACCGCACAGGGTGAGAATCGATGAAGCAGCTTTCCGGGTCGGATAACCTTTTTCTTCAACTCGAGCATGGCAACCAGTACATGCACGTGGCCGGGCTGGGGATTTACGATCCCTCGAGCGCGCCGGGCGGCGCCGTTCGTTTCAAGGACATCCTCGATTTCTTCGAGGCCAGGCTGGATCTTGCGCCGGTTTTCCGGCGGCGGCTGGTGACGGTGCCGCTGGATCTTGACCGGCCCTACTGGCTCGAGGAAGGCAACATCGACGTCGAGTTCCACGTGCGGCACATCGCACTGCCCCAGCCGGGCGACTGGCGGCAGCTGTGTATCCAGGTGGCCCGGCTGCATTCACGGCCGCTGGATCGCAGCAAGCCGCTCTGGGAAATCTACGTTATCGAGGGCCTGGATAACATCCCGGGCCTGCCGCCCGGCAGCTTCGCGCTCTATATCAAGTTCCATCATGCGGCCGTTGACGGCGAGGCCGGCAACGAACTCATGAAGGCGATTCACTCCCTGTCGCCGGACGAGGCGATCGATGAAGCGAACCGTCCGCCCCGGTTCCGGGACCGCGAGCCGTCCGCGATTGAGCTGGGCACCCGCACGCTGATCAACACGGCGCAGCGCGTGCCCAAATTCGCACGCTTCTCGCTCAAGACCGCGACACGGCTGGCCGGGGTCGGGGCGAGCTACGCGAGTCAATTGTCCGAGATGCTGCGTGATACCGGGCTGCCCTCGGTCGAAGTCGCGAAAGAAAAGAAACGCCGGCCGCCGGTCACGCGGTTCAGTGGCCGCGTCTCGGCGCATCGCGTCGTCGAACTCGACGGCCTGCCGCTGGATGGCATCAAGGCCATCCGCAGCAAGGTCCCCGGGGCGACCCTGAACGACGTGTTCCTCGCCTCGGTGGGTGGCGCAATGCGCGCTTACCTCGATTCAAAGGGCGAGCTGCCGGGCCGTTCGCTGACGGCGCAAGTGCCGATGAGCACGCGCGGAGACGACAAGAGCGGCGACGTCGGAAACCAGATTGCGATCGGCGTGATGCCACTGCATACCGAGATTGCCGACCCGATCGAGCGCATCCGCGCAATCAGCGCAGGTTCTGGCAAGGCCAAGGCTACGATGAGCCTGGTGGGTAAGGATCTCGCTGCCAATGTTTTCGATCTGCTGCCGGCGGCGGCCTCGGAACTTTTGACCCGTCGCATGATGCTGCCGACGATGAACATCGTCGTCTCCAACGTGCGCGGCCCCGATCTGCCCTTGTACATGGCCGGCGCGCGGATGGTGAATTTTGCGCCCGTCAGCATCGCGATGGACGGCCTGGGCCTGAACGTGACCGGATTCAGCTATCACGGTACGATGTGGGTCTGTTCCGTGGCCTGCCGCGAAATGATGCCCGACCCGGCATTCTTCTCGGAATGCCTGCTGAAAAGTTTTGACGAAATGGCCAAGGCCGCAGCCGCCTTGCCTGAGCCCGCTGCCCAGTCACCGGTTTCGGCCGCGAAGAGCAAAAAGAGGAAAGCGGGCGCGCGCGCGGCGTCAACGAAAGCAAAGACGGCAGCCGGAGCCCGTCAGAAAACGAAGGCCAAAGCCAAAGCCAAAGCCAAAGCCAAAGCTAAGAGCAAACGGAAAGCCCGAAGCAAGACAGGCTCAAAGCCGAAGACGAAGACGAAGACGACGCGCGGCGCAGCGAAGCGGTAAGGCCGCCTTGTGAGAAGCGAGGTTGAAGGAATGTCTGCCAGATATGGCTGGCTGAGGCAATGATCACTCTCGATATTGCGCTGCAACAAGTCGAGCTTTTGTTTTGCAGCGCACTACAAGATGCTTCCGGCTTTTCGACGTCATTGCATTCGTGGCGCAAACACAACGCTATAATTTATGTTGTCACACGTATTAATCACTGGCACCCTTACCACTAATAGGCATCGGCGTGGTATTTCGGATACTCCCACTGCGACTGTGGAAAGCCGGGGCTATGCTAGACAAAATTGAGGTGTCGGTTCCGTCCCGGAATTTCGATCACCGGCGAAAAAAAAGAATTCTGCGCGGCAGGTGACTGCAGTGCGCTTGAAAGGCGGGATCCGCACAAGGCGGGTACTGGTGACAACTTGGGTTAACTGGGGGAATCAAGATGACGAGTGAATCCATGAACCGCGGTCGGCGCAGTTCGATTCTTGCCGCCGTGGTCGGCTCGGTGCTGGCTTCGTACGCCGGCGGTGCTTCGGCGCTGGACTGGGAATTCGACAACGGCGCCCGGCTCGCCTGGAACACGACGCTCTCGGTCGGATCGAGCTGGCGAGTGAATGGCCCGGACAAGAAACTCTATCATCGCGCTAATGGACTGCTGCTGGGTCGCGACGACGGTCTCGGTGGCAGCCGCACGGACAGCAACACGTTGAATTACGATTCCGGTGACCGCTTCTCGACGCCGTTCAAGATACTGACGGACCTCGAACTCAAGAAAGGTCGCTTTGGCGTGCTCGTGCGCGGCAAGGCCTGGTACGACCAGGCGCTTGAAGACGAGACGGTCAACCTGGGTCACCAGAACAACGACTACAACGGCACGCGGATCCTGGGCGGAGGGTTGACGTCGGCCTTCCCCAATTGCCCGCGCAACGCCGCGGGCGATTTCGTCTGCCTGAAAGGCCAGTGGCCGCGGGAGAAGCTGAACGATAAGGGCTTCGAAGACGAAGTGAAGTTCAGTGGTGCGATGTTGCTCGACGCTTATGTGTATGGATCGTTCAATGTTGGCAGCTCCGATCTGCAGCTGCGCCTGGGCAACCAGGTCGTGAACTGGGGCGAGAGCCTGTTCATCCAGGGCATCAACCAGATCAACCCGATTGACGTGCCGGCGGCGCGGCGCCCGGGCACGCAGTTGAAAGAAGTCCTGCTGCCGGTCTGGATGGCCTACGCGAACTGGGGCTTCAACTGGGGCTCGTTCGAAGCGTTCTACCAGTTCAAGTGGGACAACACGGCGCTCGATACCTGCGGGCTCTACTGGGGCCCGGCCGAGGGTGTGGTCGGCACGAACCCGGCCGGCTGCGGATCGGTGACGACCTTCGGTGGTCCGCTGGCCGGGAGCAACCCGATCCAGTCGGCCACTGGTATCTACTTCCCGGCCGTCAAGGGCAAGGATGCTTCGGACAGTGGCATCTTCGGTGTGTCGATGCGTGTTCCAGTCAATGCGATCGACACCGAGTTCGGCCTTTATTACATGAACCTGCATTCGCAGATCCCGAACGTGTCATCGACGGCAGGTACGGTTCCCGGTGAGGATATCTTCTGCGCAAACGGTGCCTGCAACGCATTTGGCTTGCCCGATGGCACGCCCATCTACCTGACGAGCGCAACAGCCGGCGCGCTGGGGATCAACATCGGTCCGTTCCCCGGCATCTGGACGCCAACCGTGCTGGGGATTCTCAATCCGGCTGCCCTGCAGCAGAACCTCGCCCGCGCAAACGGCTACGACGTGGATGCCGCGAACGGCTTCTGGGAATACTCCGAGGACAAACAGATCTTCGGCCTGAGTGCAGCCACTAACCTGTTCGGCTGGTCCGCTTCGGCTGAACTCAGCTACCAGATGGACATCCCGGCGCAGAAAAACGGCAACGACGTGATCCAGGGCGCGCTCGGGGCGCGCGGGCCGATGGGTGCAGAGGGCGCGGCGGCGATTTTCGATGTGGCCGCCGGTGGCTCGGGTTACCTGCAGGGTTACGATCTGTTCGACGTTTACCAGTTGAACCTCAACACGATCAAGACCTTCAGCAATATCCCGTTCGTGAAAGCCGACACGGGCCTGCTGATCGCCGAGGTCGCGTTCCGTTCGAACAACGTGCCGGACTTCAAGAAGGGCGGCGTCCGATACGGCCGCGCGTTCATCTATGGTAACGGCTCGAGCCCGGAGATTGGTGCAAACGCCTGTGATCCCGCCTCCGGCGGCGCTTATAACCCGCAACCGACCGGCTGCAAGAACGACGGTTACATCACCGACTTTTCCTGGGGCTACCGCATTCGCTGGTCGATGGACTACCTGAACATGGGTGGTTCGGGTATCACGATGCGGCCGCGGATTTTCTGGGCGCACGACGTTGATGGTGTGTCGATCACACCGACCTTTAACGAGGGCCGGCAGACGCTGGGCCTCGGTACAGATTTCTTCTACAACAAGCGCTACGAGGTGAGCCTCGACTACACCTACTACTCGGACTCGGACTATGATCCGTTGTTCGACCGGGACTTTGTGTCGGTCAGCGCCAGCGTTACATTCTGATCAGGATTGGGAGACGGACTAACATGAATCGAATCAACAGAATCCTGGCGGCGACCATGACCGCCAGCCTGATGTCACTGGCACTGCCGGCCATGGCCGACACCAGTGCTGCGGACATTGCCCGCCTGGGCAAGGACCTCACGCCGACCGGCGCCGAGAAGGCCGGTAACGCGGCCGGCACGATTCCGGCCTGGGATGGTGGCCTGTGTTCACCGCCATCGGGGTGGGACAAGAAAAAGGGCTATACCGACCCGTTCGGGAGTGACAAGCCCCTGTTCACGATCACCAGGGCGAACATGGCCCAGTACGCGGCGAACCTGACGGAAGGCGCACAGGCGCTGCTGAAGAAGTACGACAACTTCCAGATGCCTGTGTACCAGACGCGACGTACCCAGTGCTATCCGCAGAGTGTCTACGACACGATCAAGGCCGAGGCACCGAGCATCAAGCTCAATGGCTTCGGCGTGTCCGGACGCGAATTGAGCACGACACCGTTCCCGGTGCCGACGGAGCCGCTGGAGGTTTACTGGAACCATGTCCTGCGTTACCTGGGCGGTGGTATCAAGCGTGAGTACGCTTCGCTGCCCGTGCGCGCCAACGGCGACTACTTCACGATCACGGCGATCGAAATTCGCATCTTCATGCAGAACATGGATGAGAAGACCCCGAACCGCCTCGTCAATTACATCAACTACTTCACCGGACCGGCGACGCTCGAGGGAACCGTGTTCCTCGTGCACGAGCCGGTCGACCAGGTCAAGGAACAGCGTGCAGCCTGGATTTACAACGCCGGTCAACGTCGTGTGCGCCGGGCGCCGGACCTCTCCTACGACAATATCAACGACGGGACCGAGGGGCTGCGTACGACGGACCAGTACGACGCCTACAACGGCGCCCCGGACCGCTACGACTGGAAGCTGGTGGGCAAAAAGGAAATCTACGTTCCATACAACGACTACAAGCTGGGCGACAAATCGCTCAAGTACTCGCAGATCGCCAAGCCCAATACGCCGAACCCCGAATACATGCGTTATGAACTGCATCGTGTCTGGGTGATTGATGCCACGCTGAAAAAGGGCAGCAAGCACGTATATGGCCGGCGCACACTGTACATCGACGAGGACAGCTGGTCCGTGCTCTGGGAAGACGCCTACGATACGCGTGGCGGCCTGTGGCGCGTCGGCGTCCATCCGGTCATCCAGTTCTACGACGCGCAGCTGATCTGGTACCAGGCCAGCATCTGGCACGACCTGAACAATGGCGCCTATCTGCTGAGTTACATCTCGAACGAGATCAAGGAGCCGTGGGAGTTTGACGAGAAAGGACGTCTGTCCGACTTCCAGCCGAGCGCCTTGCGACGGGCAGGCACCAAGTAATAGCTCTCACAGGGTTCCTGAGGGCGAGCAAGTCGGGTGTCGCCAGCCCCGGGGCATTCACTCCCCGGGGCTGGCGCTTGACTGGCACGGAGGGACGTACCGTTTCCGATGAGCTGCTGCGCCAAGAGCCGACGAGAATGCAGCGCGACAGACCGGCCCAGATGCCGGCTAGGGGAGAATCGATGAAGACCCGGAACAGGGTGGCGATGATTGCAAGTCTCGCCGTGGTCGCAACCGTGGCACTGAATTTCGCGCGTGCTCAGGAAGACTCGCTGCCTGTCGACGCGAATAGTCGCCTGGTCGTGGAAGTGAAGCCGAGCCGTATCATCCTGCTGGATGCCACGATGGCCGGCGAGCGCGCGGTCGCGGTCGGCGAGCGGGGCATTGCAATGCTGTCTGATGACGGTCTGAGCTGGCGCGCAGTGCAGACGAGTGTCACGCGTACACTCGCGGGGGTCGCCTTCGCCGACGAAAAGGTTGGCGTAGCGGTTGGACACGGCGCCACGCTGGTGCGTACCGAGGATGGTGGCGAGTCCTGGACGTATATTCCAATGCCCGAAGCCGAGCCCGAGTCACTGCTCGGCGCGACCTACTTGGGCGATGGGCATTTCATCGCCTACGGCGCCTTCGGCATGTATTTTCATTCCACCGATGCAGGCCGGACCTGGGAGCGCGGCGTTGTGATCTCGGACGACTTCGACCGGCACATCTCGCAGGTGATTCCCGTCGGCGACAAGCTGCTGATGGTGGCTGAGTCGGGCATCCTGGCCCGGTCCGATGACAGGGGCTACACCTGGACGCTGCTCGAGTCACCGTACGACGGCTCGTATTTTGCCGCAGTGGAGGCGAAAGACGGGTCCGTTCTGGCATTCGGTATGCGCGGCAACGTGTACCGTTCCACTAACGTGGCTTCTGCCGAACTGGTTCTGCCTGCCGTGGAAGAACCGGCCGAGGACGAAGAGGTGGACGAGTACGCTGTAGAGGAGCCGGTTCCTGCAACAGGGGTCGAATGGCAGGAAGTGCCGCTGGATACGACAGCCTCGCTGATGGCCGGTCGTTTGCTTTCCGACGGGCGCGTACTGCTGGTAGGAAACTCGGGCCTCGTGGCGGTGAGTGGCGATAACGGCAAGGATCTTCACCTGCACTGGACTGCCAGCGGAAACGGCATCGCACAGGTGCTGGAAAAAGACGGCAAATTATTGACCTTTGGCGAGCGTGGTGTCGGTGAAATCGACCCCACGTTGATCGTGATCAACTGACTCGGCACCGGTACTGAGGGACAAGAAGATGACTGAGATAAAAGTGCTGGCCGAGGACGGCAGTGAATTCACGCGTGAACACTTCACCTCGGGAATCATCGGCAAGGTTTCCTACTGGATCTTCCGTCATCGCCGTGCGCTGCTGATCCTGTTTATTCTGATGACGATCGGGCTCGGCGCGATGGCCAGCCAGCTCCAGGTTCAGGCCGGGTTCACGAAGATGATCCCGCTCAAGCACCCGTACATGGCCACTTTTCTCGAATATGCCGAGACTTTTGGTGGCGCCAACAAGGTGCTGGTCGCGATCAAGCATAAGGATGGCGATATCTTTGACAAGGATTACATGGAAGTGCTGCGCAATGTGACCGACGAGGTTTTCTTCCTCAACGGTGTCGAGCGCAGTTCCGTGTCATCCCTGTTCACTTCGAATGTGCGTTACAACGAGGTCGTCGAGGACGGATTCCGGGGAGGCAATATCGTCGCGGCCGACTTCGCCGGTACTCCCGAGCAGCTCGAGCAGGTGCGCGAAAATCTACTCAAGTCCGACTGGGTCGGCCGCATCGTTGCCAACGATTTCTCGGCCGCAATGGTCGTGGCGACGCTGCAGGATACGGACCCCGAAACGGGCGAACGCCTGGACCTGCAGGCCGTGGCCAAGAAGCTGGAGGAGATCCGGGCCAAGTACGAGAACGACCAGTACAGTGTGCACATCATTGGCTTTGCGAAGTCGATTGGTGACATTGCCGAAGGCGCCGCCGGCGTGCTCGTGTTCTTTGCTATCGCCTTCGTCGTCACGGCGATACTGCTCTACTGGTACTCGGGGTCAATGGCGTTGACCGTGATGGCGCTGATCTGCGCCATCGTGCCCGTCGTCTGGCTGCTGGGTCTGCTGCCGATCTTTGGACTCGGCCTCGACCCGATGTCGATTCTCGTACCGTTCCTGATTTTCTCGATCGCTGTGTCTCACGCGGTGCAGATGACGAACGCCTGGAAGCTCGAGACCCTTCACGGGGCTGACGGTATTACCGCTTCGCGGGCCTGCTTCCAGAAGCTGTTCATACCCGGTGCGATGGCCCTGCTGGCAAACGCGCTCGGGTTCATGGTGATCGCGTTTGTGGAGATCGAGATCGTCCAGGAGCTTGCGCTGACAGCAACGATCGGCGTGACGGTGATGATCATCACCAACAAGATGCTGCTGCCGATCCTGCTTTCGTATTATAAATTCTCACCGGAAGAAGCATCGAAGCTTGCCGGCAAGGAGACCGCTGGCGACTGGCTATGGGAACGCATCAGTCCGCTTGCGACCCGGAAGTACGGATGGATCCCGATCGTGATTGGTCTCGCATTGCTCGTGGTCGGCATCGACGGACGTTCCAAATTGCACGTGGGCGACCTCGGTAAGGGTGTTCCGGAGCTAAGGCCGGACTCCCGTTATAACCAGGACGTCGAAATGATCACGAGTCATTTCGCGATCGGCGTCGACCTGCTGCAGGTCATTGCGGAGGCGACGCCGGCTGACGAGGAGGACTCGCCTTGTGTTGATCGCGGGGTAATGGACCGCATGGAAGACTTTGCATTCCAGATGCGTCAGGTGGACGGTGCGGCGAGCGTGCGCGATCTGTCTGGATTCGCCAAGTCGGTAACCCAGAACTACGCGGAGACTTACGCCAAGTGGCGGACGCTTCCCGAATCGAAGGCACAGCTCGCGCAGGGCATCAGCTTCGCGACGCGGATGGGCGGCGAGTTGATGAATTCGCGCTGCACTGCCATTCCAGTGGGCATCTATACCACCGATCATCAGGCGGGGACGATCGAGCATATCGTCGACAAGGTTAAAGAGTACAAAGAAGGCGGTGACGACGATCGGCTCAAGTTCCGGCTCGCCAGCGGCAACGTCGGTGTCATGGCTGCGACCAACGAAGCCGTTCACGCGGCCGACAAGTGGGTCAACCTTGCGCTGTTTGCATCGGTCGCCCTGCTGTGCCTGATCACGTTCCGATCCTGGCGCGTCACGCTGTGCATCATTCTGCCGCTGGCGCTGGTAACCCTGCTGTGCAACGCGGTGATGGCGTTCCTCGACATTGGCCTGAAGGTCAACACGCTGCCGGTCGTGGCGCTCGGCGTCGGTGTCGGTGTCGACTACGGTATCTACCTGTTCGAGCGAATGAAGCACGAGGCGGAAGACATGGCCCTGGGGCTGCAGGACTCGTTTGAACAGGCGCTCAAGCAACGTGGTACTGCGTCGGTGTTTACGGCGATCACGATGACGATTTCTGTTGCAACCTGGGTTTTCTCGGCGCTCAAGTTCCAGGCTGATATGGGCATCCTGCTGGCTTTCATGTTCCTTGTGAACATGTTTGGTGCAATCCTGCTGCTGCCCGGCCTGGCAGCTTACATCGTCGGCGATCGCCTGAAGGCCGATAAGCCGCACGGTGTCGAGTGGGGTGACGTGACACCGGATAACATGTCCAAGGTCACGGGCACCGGCAACTGACGGAGATGTGATGGTTGCGTTGCGTACACAGGCCGCGCGCAACCATCGGTCCCCTCCATCGTCGCGATGAACTCCTGCAGGCTGTGCCGGAGTCTGCACGCGCCCCCCCCGGGCGCTGCCGCGGCCGCCGGCAGCGCCCGGGTTCCCGGTCAGGACTTGGCGATGCCGAGGATCGCGTCGATCCTGTCGATGAAATTCTGTTCCGCGTCGCTGACGATCTGACCGCCCATGCCGAGCAGGTCGCCCTCTCGCGCAGAGTGGGCCACTCGAAGAGCAATCCCATGCACAAACTCGCCGTAGCGCGCGGCGTCTTCTGCGCCGCCCTGGGCCTGCAGCGCGGCCACAGCTTTCTGCAGCGTGTCGGATGCCTTGGCCTGGAGGCTCGTGACGTTTCGGTGTTCTTTGTCCAGGCTGAGACTCCAGTTCCGGGTGGCTTCCTGGGCTTTCATGATCTGGTCACTGGCGGCGATCTTGAGCATCACCGGGTGAGTGCTTTCCATGCCCGCCACGATGCCCTCCAGCCCTGCAGCGCGCTCGAGCATATCGTCAAACAGGCTGCCGCCGGCCGCAGACACGCCGAGAATGACGAAATGCGGTGCATCGCGTACGGCCTGCCACTGTTCGTCGGTCAAGTCTTCTGGTTTCAACATTCAGCTCACTCCTGGCTTGTGGTATTTTTTTCGCGCAACAACCCCTCACCGTGCCTGCCTGCGCGTTCGCCGAAGATGATACTCTCGCTGCGCCGTGCGTCCACCTGCGAATGCACGGCATGGTGTCTGCAGTGTCTGTGGGAGGCGTGCCGATGGAGTCCCTGTCAGAGCCGTTGAGGCTTCCCTGTGGCGCGGTGCTGCCCAATCGCCTCTGCAAGGCTGCGATGACCGAGGGGGTGGCTGATCCACTGCTGCGTGCGACGCCCCGGCACGAGCGGCTCTATCGCGCCTGGAGTGAGGGCGGGGCGGGACTCCTGCTGAGCGGAAACGTCCAGGTCGATCGTCGCGACCTGGAGCGCCCTGGCAACGTGTCAATCGATATCTCCGAACCACGCACGAGCGATGCGACCGCGCGCGATCGACTGGCCGCGTGGGCGAAGGCGGGCACTGTCGCGGGCAACCACCTGTGGATGCAAATCTCTCACGCCGGCCGCCAGTCGCCTCGCTATGTGACCCGTGAACCAGTCGCGCCCTCCAGCGTGCAGTTGAAGTTGCTCGGGAACTACGCCACTCCCCGCGCGCTGAGTGAAGCGCAGATCGAGGTCCTGATCCACCGGTTCGCGCAGGCTGCCGTCATTGCGCGCGACTCCGGTTTTACCGGTGTGCAGGTCCACGGGGCGCACGGCTACCTGATCAGCTCGTTTCTCGCGCCTGTCACGAATGAGCGCACCGACGCCTGGGGCGGGTCGCTGGAGAACCGCGCCAGATTCCTGATCGAGACGCTGCGCGCGGTTCGCCGCGCCGTGGGGCGCGATTTTCCCGTGGGGCTGAAGCTCAATTCAGACGATTTTCGCAAAGGCGGCTTCAGTCACGAAGAGTGCCTGCAGGTCGTGCGCTGGCTCAATGACGAGGCGGTCGACCTGCTGGAGGTCTCCGGCGGCACCTACGAGCAACCGAGGTTGCTCGGCGTGCAGGGTGACAGTGAAAGCGCTGTGCCGATGCGCGCGAGTACCCGCAGGCGCGAAGCTTATTTTCTGGAGTATGCTGCGGCAATCAGGCAGGTCGCTGCGATGCCGATGATGGTCACCGGCGGGTTTCGTACACGTGAGGGCATGCAGGCTGCACTGGCCAGTGGCGATTGCGACGTCGTCGGCCTCGGGCGCCCGCTGTGTTGCGAAGCGGATTTCCCGCGACGCCTGCTGGCCGGTGAAGTCGACGAGGTACCGCGCTACGAGGACCGGCTCAGGCTCAGCGAAAGCGGACTTTTTTCGCCGACCAGTCCTTTGACTCTGTTCAAGGTGCTTAATACCTTTGGCGCGCAGTCATGGTTCTATTGCCAGCTGTTCCGGATGGCCGACGGCAAAGAGCCGGACCTGGGCCGGGGGATACTCTCCACGTTGCGCGAATACCTTGGCGACGAACTGGCGACGGCACGACGCATGCACCGGGCATTCGGCGACTGAGTCAGTCACCGCCTGCGAACCAGTCCAGCGCAAGCCCGGCGACTCGCCTGGGGCATTCCAGCGGCAACCAGTGACCCGAACCGGCGATGCGCTCGTAGCGCCAGGGGGCTTCCATGTGGCGTTCGGAATGCACCATCTGGTCCTCAGCCAGGTAGGGGTCCTGGTCTCCCCAGATGCCCATGGTCGGTACGCGGCAGTCGGGCCAGCCGCGAATCATGACCGGCAGCAGGTTGGCCCGGTAGTAGTTCAGACCGGCGGTCAGACGTCCGGCCCGCGACAGCTCGCCGACGACGCCTTCTTCGTCCGGGTGACCGCTGCGCCGCAACCACGCACGCAGGCCCGCATAGTCGTTGCGAGCGAGACGTGCCTCGGCGACACCGGGAAACTGGAAAGCGATCGTGTAAAGGCCCATGCGCTTCTGCCGCAGTCCGGCCGTCGCGTAGGCACGCGGGTGCCCAACGGATATCGCGACGTGACGACGCACGAGATCCGGGTGCGACAGACACAGGCACCAGCCGATAACGGCCCCCCAGTCGTGGCCGATGACGTCCACCGGCCCGCTGATTTCCAGTGCACTCAGTACCCGGACCGCATCCTCGACGATCCGGCTGATGGTGTAATGACGCTTGCCACTCGGCGCGTCGGAATGGCCGAAGCCACGCTGGTCGTAGCTGATCACGCTGCGGCCCTGCGCCGTAAAAAGCGGGGCTACTTTCCGCCACATGACCAGCGAATCGGGAAAGCCGTGCAGCAGCAGCACGGGCCTTCCCCGGCCACTTCGTCTGATATTGAGCGTCAGGTCACCGATCGGCAGGCGGGCTGTCTTCGTCATCGGTCGAAACTCCGATAATGATGTTTGACTTGTCGCACAGGTCGGCTAAGTTTGCCAGCCCGGACAGAGAGTGCCGTCCGCAGGAGTTGCGTGCATGAAGAGAGTTCGCCTGATTGTCCCGATGATCGCCGTTGCGTGGCTCAGTGCCTGCGCCAGCAGTCCGACCGGACGCAAGCAGCTGATGCTGGTCTCCGAGCAGCAGGCGATCGGCTCGTCCCGCCAGGCCTACGTGCAGCAGATGAAGCAGTACAGGGACGAGGGCAAGCTGGTGAGCGACCCGCGCGTATTGAACCGGGTCAGGGTGATCACCGGGCGACTGGTGGCCCAGGCCGTCCGCATGCGTCCGGACAGTGCGCAGTGGGAATGGAGTGTCGAGGTGATCGACGACCCGAAAAACGTCAACGCCTGGTGCATGGCGGGCGGGCGAATGGCTATTTACACTGGCTTGCTGCAGCAGGTCGATCCAACGGATGACGAACTCGCACAGGTCATGGGCCACGAAATTGCCCATGCCCTGGCCAATCACACGGCTGAGCGCATGTCAGTCGCGATGGCAGGCAACGCGGCCGTGGTTGCCGCCGGCCTGCTTTCGGATCGGCCGCTGGGCGCCATGGCGGCCACGGCCGCGGCGGCACAGCTGGCCGTTGAGCTGCCGAACTCGCGCACCTCGGAGGCCGAGGCGGACCGGATCGGAATTGAGCTGGCCGCCCGCGCAGGCTACGACCCGCGCGCCGCCGTCACGCTGTGGCAGAAGATGGGCGCGGTGGGCGACGGCAAGACACCCCCGCCCTTTCTGAGCACGCACCCGGGCCCGGAACAACGCCAGCAGAAACTCGGTGCACTCGTGCCGGGCATGATGCCGTACTACGAGGCGGGCGGCGTGCGGCCCGCCTACCCGGTGCGCGTCGGGAGCACAGCATGAACGAAAAGGTCACGGGCGGTTGAGTGCTGGCGGGAACGATGGCCGGACAGCACCTGGTGAGTCGATTGCCGTACCCGTCGCGGAACGCCGCCCGCATGAGCTGTGCACGGCCCACGGCATCCGCATGGACGACTATTACTGGCTGCGTGACGACACGCGAAGTGACGAGCGTGTGCTCTCTTACCTGCGGGCGGAGAACGCTTACCGGGAATCCCTGCTGGCACCGCTTCGCGCCCTGAAGGAGCGCCTCTTCGCGGAAATGATGAGCCGCCTCAAGCTGGCTGACAGCAGCGTTCCGTATCGCTATCGAGGCTGCTGGTACTACTCGCGCTACCAGAGCGATCAGCAATACCCGGTGCACGCGCGCAGGCGCGGCTCTCTGGACGCGGAGGAGGAAGTGCTGCTCGATGAGCCGGCCATGGCCGGTAGCGACGTGTATTTTGATATCGGCGACTTTGCGGTCAGCCGCGACGATCGTCTGCTGGCCTGGACGGAAGATCGGACCGGGCGCGGCCAGTTCACACTTCGCTTCAAGGATCTCGCCTCCGGCCATCATCTGCCGGATGTGATCGCGAATGTCGAAGCGGATATCCTGTGGACCCGCGACAGTCGCGCCATACTGTACATCGAGCAGGACCCGCAGACCCTGCTCGGCGCACGCGTTCGATGTCACGTGCCAGGCACCGACCGGGGCTCGGACCGCCTGCTTTACGAGGAAACGGATCCCGCCTTCTACCTCGGGCTCGATGCGAGCAAGGACGAGGCCTATCTGTTCATCCACTGCAGCAGTACGCTTGCCAGCGAACAGCTTTATGCGCGGTCGGACGATCCCGGTCTTGCGTTCAGCACACTGTGTGCGCGTACGGCCCGGCACGAGTACGACGCCGATCATTTTCACGGCCGCTGGATCATCCGTACGAACTGGGAAGCCCCGAATTTCCGCCTCATGGAAGCACCGGTTGGTGAGTCCCGGCGGCGCAGCCAGTGGACGGAAATACTCGCTCACCGGCACGAGACAATGATCGAAGACTTCGAGCTGTTCGACGACTTCCTTGCGATCGAGGAGCGTGCACTGGGGGTGAGAAAGGTTCGTGTCAGGCCACTGAACGGCGAAGCGGAGTTTTACCTCGAAGCGGACCAGGGCGCGGGCAGCGTGCAACTCGGCCACAACGCCGAGATCGACAGTACGCTTCTGCGCTACAGCTATACCTCGCTGGCGGTGCCGGAGATCACGTGCGATTACGATATCGGGGGCCGAGTACGGCATGTCCTGAAGCAGGAACCGGTGCTCGGAGATTTTGATCCAAAGCAGTACGTGACCGAATACCTGCGGGCGCCGGCGCGCGACGGCGCGACGGTCCCGGTCGCCATCGTTTATCGCAAAGGTCTCGATCGGAACGGATCAAACCCGTTGCTGCAGTACGCCTACGGGGCTTACGGCTTATCGAGCGATCCGGCATTCGACTCCAGCCTGCTCCCTCTGCTCGATCGCGGCTTCGTCTATGCGATTGCCCAGGTGCGTGGAGGCCAGGAGCTCGGCCGCCACTGGTACGATGAAGGACGCCTGTTAAACAAGCAGAACACGTTCACCGATTTCATCGACGTAACCGATTTCCTCGTCAGCTGCGGCTATGCGGACCCGAAGCGGGTTTTTGCCAGTGGAAGCAGTGCCGGTGGATTGCTGATGGGCGTGATCGCCAACGTCGCGCCGGAGCGGTACCGGGCCATCGTGGCCCACGTACCCTTCGTCGACATCGTTACGACCATGCTCGACGAGAGCGTGCCCCTTACGACGATCGAGTACGAGGAGTGGGGGGATCCCGGGGTCCCTGAACACTATCGAAATATGCTGTCCTACTCACCCTATGACAACGTCAAACGGCAGGATTATCCGGCGATGTTCGTCAGCAGTGGTCTCTGGGACAGCCAGGTGCAGTATTTCGAGCCGGCCAAGTGGGTTGCGAGGCTGCGTGAAATGAACACCGGTGCGCGCCCAGTGCTTCTGCGTGCGGATATGGATGCGGGCCATGGCGGCCGCTCGGGCCGATTCGATCAGTACCGCGAACTCGCCGAGGTGTACGCCTTTTTGCTGGATCAGGCGGGCATCAGCGATCAGCCGCTGAAGTGCCCGGAGCCAATCGCAGAGGATTGACCCCGGGCCGCACGGCGACAGGTTACTTCGACGGGACCGGAAATCCGCGCTTGCGCATCAACGCATCGATACCCGCGTCGCGACCGCGGAAACCACGGTAGCCATCGGCTGGATCGATTGTGTTTCCGACCGAGAAGACATTCTCGCGAAGTCGCGCGGCGACATCCTTGTCCCAGGGGCCATCGGCCTCGGTGAACGCCTCCCAGGCGTCGGCGGTCAGGGTGTCCGACCAGAGGTAGCTGTAGTACCCGGCCGAATATCCGTCGCCCGCGAAGACGTGAAGGAACTGTGGTGTCCGGTGACGCATGACGATCTCGTCGGGCATGCCGAGTTCTGCCAGCGTTTCGCGCTCAAAGGCGTCTGCATCAATGACTTGATCGACGGCGAGATGCAGTTTCATGTCCACCAATGCGCTGGAGAGATATTCAACGGTCTTGAAGCCCTCATTGAATTTCTCGGCGCGCTCAATTTTCTCGACAAGTTCCTGCGGAATCGGCTGGCCCGTCTCGTAGTGCAGTGCATACCGGTCAAGGATCTCCGGCGTGGACAGCCAGTGCTCGAGAACCTGCGAGGGAAACTCGACATAGTCACGGGCCACATTGGTGCCAGCCAGCGATGGGTACTGCACGTTGGAACTCAGGCCGTGCAGCGCGTGGCCGAACTCGTGGAACAACGTGCTTGCGTCTTCCCAGCTGATCAGGACCGGCTCACCGGGCGTACCCTTCTGGAAGTTGGCGTTGTTGGAAACGATGACCTTGATGTCCTTGTCGAATTTTTCCTGAGTCCGGTAGGCGTTCATCCAGGCGCCGGAGCGCTTGCCCCTGCGGGCGTAGGGGTCAAAGTACCAGAGCCCGACGAGTTGGCCGTCCGGGTCAGTCACTTCCCAGACGCGCACGTCGGGGTGATACACCGGCACCGAGCCATCGGTCACCTGCTTGAAATGGAAGCCGAACAATTCGGTCGCCATGTAGAACATCCCCTCACGCAGGTTCTCGAGCTGCATGTAAGGCGTTATCTGCGTTTCGTCGAGATCGTACTTGTCCTTGCGGACCTTTTCGGCATAGTAGCGGTAGTCCCAGGGCTCAATCTTGATGTCCGCGCCTTCCTTGTCGGCGATCGCCTGCATGTCGGCGACTTCTTCGCGGACCCGCGCTACGGCCGGCGTCCACACCGCCTCCATGAGCTCCATCGCGCGCTCGGGAGTCTTGGCCATCGCGTTTTCGAGCCGCCAGTGCGCGTGCGTCGGATATCCCAGCAGCTTGGCACGCTCGGCGCGCAGCCTCAGGATGTCAGAGATGATTGCGTTGTTGTCGGTCGCGCCGCCGTTGTCTCCGCGGTTGACGAACATGAGCCAGACCTTCTCGCGAAGTTCACGCCGATCCGAATACGTCAGGAACGGTTCGACGCTCGAGCGCGTGTTGAGGATGGCCCACTGGCCCTTGTGTCCCACCGTCTCGGCCGCGTTGGCGGCTGCGGCGCGCGATGATTCGCCAAGACCGGCCAGGTCCGATTCGTCTTTGATCAGCAGCATGCCTTCGTTTTCGTCATTGAGCACGTTCTGGCTGAACTTCGTGTACAGCGTTGCAAGTTCCTGGTTGATCTCCGCGAGTCGCTTTTTCGCCCCTGCATCGAGTCTTGCTCCGGCGCGCACGAAGTCGGTGTAGTACTTCCACACCAGCCGCTGCTGCTCGGGCGTGAAGTCAGCCTCGTCCCGTGTTTCGTAGATCGCTTCGATACGCTTGAAAAGCGCCTCGTTCTGGAAAATCCGGTCTTCGAAGGCCGCCAGCTCGGGCTCGACTGCGCGCTCGACGGCCTGCACCGCCTCGTCGTTCAGGGTCGAGGCGAATACGCCGTATACCGTGCCGACCCGGTCGAGCATGCCTCCCGATCGTTCGAGTGCGGCGATCGTGTTGTCAAAGTCCGGCGCCGCGGGATCGCTCGCGATGCGATCGATTTCCAGGAGTTGCGCGGCCATCGCGGCCTCTAAAGCCGGCTGCAGTTGGTCCGCTTTTGCCTTGTCGAACGGTGGTACGCCGCCGAAGGGGCCTGTCCATTCTGCGAGCAGGGGATTTTCAGCGTTCAAGGTGGCCTCGGTGACCGTGGCGGTCGTTGCAGTGGAGCCGGATTGCGGCTTCTGGCCACAGGCGGTGAGGGCGGAAACAGCGAGCACGGCGCCCGCAACGGCGATAAGCAGTTTCATGTGTCTGGTGTCTTGGTTTGCGGCGTCCCGAACGGGATCGATGAGCCGCATTTTAGCGCAAACCGAATCCCGCCCCAAGCCGCACCGCTCGCGCCACGGATTCCCGGGGGGCGAGTCGTACTCAGCGGCCCCGGGCCCGGGGTGCCGGCCGCGAGGCCGGTCTGCTCGATGGCATCGGGCGCGACTGCGTGGGCGGCCGGGCAGGGGGGACCTTGGCCGGCAGTGTCGTCGCGCCACCAGAGGGTGGTTTATGGCCGGGTGGCCTGTTTCCGGGCGGTCTGCCTGGCGGCTGGACAATAACGGGCGGCGGGGTGACGATGACCGGCGGCCCCGGGTTGTACCAGGATCCCGGGTAATAGCCGGGATAACCGGGATAGTAGCCGCCACCATAATAGCCGCCACCATAGCCGGCGCTGACGCCGACCCGGTAACTGCCCGATTCACAGCCGGACAAAAGGGCCAGGCTGCCGGTCAACAGAACAGCCGTGACGAGTCGCACCGATGGTCGTAAAGGCATGATGTGTCTCCTCACCTGGCCGGCCATTCAGCCACTGCGAAGGGCGCGCCCGATGGGTCGAGCAGCAATGCGGCGGTGGTTCCTCGAATGACGTGGGGCGCGGCAACGACATGAGCGCCCGCCGCCATGGCTCTCGACACCGTTGTGGCCACGTTGTCGACCCTGACGTAGGGAACCCAGGCAGAGGGTACCTCGATCGACTTGGCCCGAATCCCGGCTCGCGGATAACCGCCCGACACGAGGTGATAGCCGAACATCGTGCCCTCAAACACCTCGTCCTGCACTTCGTAGCCGCCGATATCCTTATAGAAATCACTCATCGAGACCGGGTCGTCCGACCACAACTCCACCCACAGCCAGGTGTTCGGCCCGCCCAGCCAGTCCTCCGGGTCGCCCGTATCGGAACGGATGACCGCAAACATTGCGCCCTCGGGATCAATAAACAGCGCGCCCTGGCCGCGCTCACCGAGCTGCTGTGGCTTCTCGAGGATGTGCCCACCGCCGGATCTGACCTGCGACTCCGCGGCTTTGACGTCCGGGACCGAGATCTGGCCGACCCACCGGGCGGATCTTTCGGTCGGGCTCTTTGACCAGTCGAAAACCATGCCCCCGATGGGCTCACCATCGGCCAGCACAAGCGTGTAGGTCTGCAGGTCGTCTTTCGGTCCGTAGGTTTCGAAGGTCCAGCCGAAGACCTGTCCGTAGAACTCCACGGCCTCGCCGACATCGCGCGTGATCAGATCGGCCCAGACCCATTTGCCCGGCAGGTGGACGCCTGTCGGCGGTGTGGTGATCGGCGGCCAGTAGCGCTCGGCTGCCGCGAGGTTCCCGGTAAGTAATGCGCAGAGCGTCAACACAAGCCCGCCCGGCCGAGACAATCGTGAGTGCATCGAGGGTTACTCCTGGACCGTAGCGTGAACTAACGGGTTTTCGCATGAACCGGCCCGTCGGCGCGATCACCGATGGGCTCAAAGAAGCGCCGGGCGGCTGCACTTCGCAAGGCGAGTGCGCAAAATCCCGTCAACGCCGCGACGATACCAAGGATCGCCACCAGCCGCAGGTAGGGCTGCCCGGCTTCGGCGCGGGCCATCGCAAGGGTAATCAGTGTTCTCAGCCACTCGATGGCGCCGACGACGAGCGTGAATTGCAGTGCCCGCATGGCCCACGGACGACGAACCAGCAGCAGGCCGACCAGGGCTAAAGCGCCGCCGGCAAGCAGCGGCTGCCCGGCACGATAGACATGCGCGGCGATCAGGACCAGGCACAGAGCAGCCAGTGCGAGTACGAGCGCGGTATGCAGCCGGCCACTGGAATCAGGCACGATCCCACATCAGGCCTGACTGGCCCTTGACAGCCGTCTCGAGCATGTCCATCAGGGGCAACGCGCGTGCCTGTAATGCGATGGGAGCTTCGTCTTCGCTGTCTTCGCCGTCATCGTCATCGTCAGCGTGGCTGGCCGGCGCCGGCGCCGCATCCGCGGAGGCAAGCGCAGCGCGAAGCTTTTCGACTGCGGCAGGAAGATCAGCGGCCAGGATGGCTCCGGGGACGGTGCCCGAGTGGCCCATCATCCTGAGCAGTTGAACGGCTGGTTCGCCGTACATACTGAGTGTTCCGGAGTCGGTAACGAATCGCACGATCATTGTTTAGTCCTCGTCGGGCAGGTGGGAACTTTCTCATTTGGTTGATCGTGCGTCCAGCAAGAGGCTCCGCGCCGCCTTGCCGGGCATTGACTGCGTGTCCCGGCGCATCGACTCCCGAACGCGCCGTGATCCGCTCAGCGAATAAGCAGGTCCCGCCGGGGCCTACACGGTGTGCTCGGCAGGCCAATTGCCTGTTACGCTTAGGTGTCAGGAGTTGAATCGGCCAGGGGTGAAGGGATGGAGTATGAATTCTTGCTTTGCGATCGGGTTGGCGACTGTCTGGTCGTCACCTTGAATCGGCCCGATCGTCTGAACAGCCTGTCATATGGCCTGGTCCGCGACCTGGACGACTGCGCGGATGCGATTGCGGCCGACAAGACCCTGCGGTCGGTGCTGCTGACCGGCGCCGGGCGCGGATTCTGTTCGGGCGCTGACCTCGCCGGGAACGACCTGGCCGCCGCGGGCGGCGAAACGGTGGGTCAGTCCATCGCCCGAGGCATGCGCGAACGCTTCAACCCGATGATTCTGAAGTGGACGAGCCTGCCGGTCCCACTGGTGGTCGCGGTCAACGGGGTGGCTGCGGGCGCGGGTGTGTCGCTGGCGTTGGCAGGCGACATTACGATCGCGGCTCGCTCAGCCACGTTTATCCTGGTTTTCGCGCCCAAGCTTGGACTCGTGCCGGACGTCGGCGCCACCTATTTCCTGCCTTCGCGGATTGGCACCGCAAGGGCCCGGGCCTTGTCGATGACCGGAGAGCCGATCCCGGCCGAGCATGCAGCCGGCATGGGATTGATTGCCGCCTGTGCCGATGACGCGAACCTGATGGAGCAGGCGAGTGCGACAGCGGCCAGTCTGGCCATCGGCCCGACGCAGGCGTTTATCGAGGTGCGCAGGATCATCGAGCACGGTGCCCGTTCAAACCTGGCCGAGCAACTGGAGATGGAAGCCGATGTGCAGGGGCGGCTCGGCGATACGCGTGATTTCATCGAGGGCGTCGCCGCCTTCCGGGAGAAGCGCGCCGCGCGCTTTTCGGGCCGGTGAGCCGATCGCTGCGGTGGCCATGTCAGCTCGCTGCGTTGCTGGCCGGCTCAATCTGTGCGGTGGCAGCGCTTGCGGCCGGGGCGGAGGCGACGCAGACCAGCGCCGAGGTCGTGGCCGCTCTTGGTCCCGGCGACTGGCGTGCGCTCGACCCGGAGAACACGCTGTATCTCGAGCTGGCCAGCGGCCGCGTGGTGATCGAGCTGGCGCCTGCTTTTGCGCCCGCACACGCCGCGAACATCAGGACGCTGGTTCGCCAGAAATATTTCGACGAATTGCCGATCGTGCGCTCGCAGGACAACTACGTCGTGCAATGGGGCGACCCGGACGGTGGGCGCGAGCTCGGTAAGGCCAGCAGAACGTTGCCGCCGGAGTTTACCGTCGCGATGTCGGCGTCCTTGCCGTTTACCCGCTTGCCCGATGTCGATGGTTATGCGCCTGAATCCGGGTTTTCGCAGGGGTTCCCTGCGGCCCGGGATCCCGAGTCGGGGCAGGCGTGGCTGGTCCACTGCTATGCCATGGTCGGCGCGGGTCGAGGAGACGAACCGGACAGTGGAAACGGCGCTGAGCTTTACGTCGTCACGGGCCACGCACCGCGGCACCTCGACCGGAACATCGCGCTGGTCGGACGGGTCGTCTCGGGAATGGAGCATCTCTCCACGTTGCCACGCGGCAAGGGGCCGATGGGCTTCTATGAACAGCCCGGGCAATACACGCGGATCGGAGCAATTCGCGTGGCAGCGGATCTTCCGCCCGAGCAGCGCAGTGAGCTTGAAGTGATGCGCACCGATACGCCCGGTTTTTCTGCGTACGTCGAGTCGCGGCGCAATCGGCGCGAGGAATGGTTCCAGGTGCCGGTGGGTCATGTGGGTCTCTGCAACGTGCCATTGCTGGTGCGCCCACGCTGATGTCAGCAAATAAATGCCTGGAAATGCGAACGAATTGAAAATCCAATGACTTGGACGAGGGGGAGAACATGGAAAAGATCTGGCTGAAGAACTATCCCGCCGGCGTGCCGGCGGAGGTGGACGTGACGCAGTATTCGTCGCTCGTCGAGCTGATGGAGGAAGGCTTTCGCAAGCACGCGCAAAGCAGCGCTTACGCGATGATGGACAAGCAGATGAGCTTTGGCGAGCTCGACCGTATGTCCGCCGCCTTTGGCGCATGGCTGCAGGGCAAGGGACTGAAGCCCGGCGCGCGTGTCGCGATCATGTTGCCCAACGTGCTGCAGTACCCGGTAGTGCTGGCCGGGACCTTGCGGGCCGGTTGCGTCGTGGTCAATGTCAACCCGCTCTATACGCCCCGCGAACTCGAGCACCAGCTCAAAGACTCCGGCGCCGAGGTCATCGTGATTCTCGAGAACTTTGCGACCACACTGCAGCAGGTGCTGGCGAAGACCAACGTCAAGCACGTCGTGCTCGCGTCCATGGGTGATCTGCTGGGATTCCCGAAGGGCGCGATCGTCAATTTTGCTCTGCGCCACGTCAAGAAGATGATTCCGGCGTACTCGTTGCCCGGTTCATTGCGATTCAACGATGTCATTGCCGAGGGCGGCCGTAGCCAGCTCAGCAAAGTGGAAGTGGGGCCCGACGACGTCGCCTTTCTGCAGTACACCGGTGGTACCACCGGCGTCTCGAAAGGCGCGATCCTCCTGCATCGAAACCTGGTCGCGAACATGCTGCAGCTCGAGGCCTGGGTTGACGGCGCGCTGAAAGACACGAGTCGCGGCCCGCTACCCACGCAGTTTGTCTACATCTGTGCCTTGCCGCTTTACCACGTATTTGCGCTGACCGTGAACTGCCTGTTTGGCATGCGTATCGGCGCATTGAATGTGCTGATCCCGAACCCGCGCGACATGGCAGGCTTCGTCAAGGAGTTGTCGAAGTACAAGTTCAATGTTCTGCCCGGCGTGAACACGCTGTTCAACGGGCTGGCCGAGAATGCCGAGTTCCGCAAGCTCGACTTTTCCAATCTTCGTATCGCCAATGGCGGCGGTACGGCCGTGCAGAAGGCGGTAGCCGACAAATGGCTGAAGATTACGGGCGTGCCGATCATCGAGGGCTATGGCCTGTCGGAGACCTCGCCGGTTGCAACCAGTAATCCGGCCCTCGCCACCGACTTCAGCGGCACGATCGGTCTGCCCGTGCCCAGTACCGACATCGTGATTCTGGATGACCAGGATAATCCGGTGCCGATCGGAGAGCGAGGTGAGATCGCGATTCGCGGCCCGCAGGTGATGGCGGGCTACTGGCAACGACCGGATGAAACCGCGAAAGTCATGACGGCGGACGGGTTCTTCAAGTCGGGCGACATCGGCATCATGGATGAGAACGGGTACACGCGTATCGTTGATCGCAAGAAGGACATGATCATCGTCTCCGGATTCAACGTGTTTCCGAACGAGGTGGAGGAAGTCATTGCGTTGCATCCGGGTGTGATCGAATGTGCCGCCATCGGCGTGCCAAACGAAAAATCCGGTGAGGCCGTGAAGGTTTTCGTGGTCCGCAAGGATCCGGCGCTGACGGAGAAGGACCTGCTCGCCTATTGCGCGGAGCAGTTGACGGGTTACAAGAAGCCGAGGTTCGTTGAGTTCCGGGACGAACTGCCCAAGAGCAACGTTGGCAAGATCCTGCGTCGCGAACTCAGGGACCAGGAACTCGCGGCCAGGGCGGCAAAGGCCGGCTGAACCGACCGAACCGCGGTTCGGGATTCCGGTCGCCCCGCGCCGCTTGTTGGTATTGCGCGTGGTTACGCGTCCCGGTGCAGCGGATCCCGAACACGCCGTGAACCCGTCCCTGGAGGCTCCGGGCGCGGCATCCTTGCCGCGCACGGGTTCGGGATTCCGGTTGCCCCGCGCCGCTTGTTGGTATCGCGCGTGGTTACGCGTCCCGCCGCGGCGGATTCCGAACAGGCCGGAAAGACGTCCCACGGGGCTCCGGCTTCGGCCGCCGGGCCAGCCGGATCCATTGCACACGTGGCTTTGCGCCTGCGTGCGGCCCGGTGGCCATGACGACTTCGCGCGCGAAAGTCAGTTTGCCTGATCGCTGACAGGGTGCAGATACCCGGCCAGCCATTGATGCACTTCGTCCCAGTAATAACGGGCTTCGGCAGCGTTCATGATCCAGTGGTTCGCGTCATGAAATACCAGCAGCCGTCCCGGCACCTGCATGCGCTGCACGTAAGTCCAGGCAGCGATCGTCTGGTTGATTGGCACCCGGAAATCCTTTTCACCGATCGTAAGGAGTATCGGTGTGCTGAAATTTCCGACATAACTTGACGGACTCTGCTCGGACCACACGGGACTGTCGGCCCAGGCGGGACCCCGGTTCATGCGCTCGCGGTTGTAGACTGTGTCACTCGAGGCGTACTGGCCTTCCAGGTCTACAAGACCGGCGTGTCCGACCAGCGCCTTGAATCGCGTCGTCGTTGCCTGCAGCCAGTTCACGATGTGGCCGCCGTAGCTGGCGCCGGTTGCCGCCTGGCGCTCGCCGTCGACAAAGGGGAAGCGGGCGATGGCCTCATCGGCAGCCTTGACGACATCCTGACCTGGCGTCCTGAGCGGCACGCCTTCGATCGCTTGCGAGAAGGCTTCGCCGTAGCCGATCGAACCCGTGTAATCGGTCATCAGGACCACATAGCCCGGTGCAGCAAGCAGGTGAGGACTCCAGCGTACGTGGTCAGCATCGAGACTGGAGCTGAACGGACCACCGTGGATTGCCAGCACCAGCGGGTATTTTTTGGACTCATCGAAATTCGGCGGCAATGCAAGAAAGCTGTGTACCTGCCGTCCATCGGCATTTTCGAACCAGAACTCGCGAAATGGCTGGCGATCCAGCGCGGACGCGCGCTCTGTGTTGAAGGCAGTCAATGGCTGGCGAGCGCCGTTGCTGCGATCGACGCGGACGATCTCTGCCGGTGTCACGGAATCTTCCCAGCGTGCGACGAGGTGACGGCCTGCGACAGTAACGCCCGCGTAAACTCCGCTGCTGTCGGCGTTCAGTGCCGTGACTTTCCCGCCGCGGGCAGGCACAGCGAATATCCGCACACGCCCGGTGTCGTAAGCCGTAACGTACACGGTCCCGCCGTCCGGGCTGATGTCCATGCCATTGACCGGTCGATCGAGCGACTCCGTAATGATGCTGGCGGTACTCTGGATGCCATCGGCCGACCAGTCGAAACGCGCCACGTCGGTCAGTTCATAAACGTGCGCCGTATGCGGCTCGATCAGGCAGTACAGCGCTTTGCCATTCTTCGAAAACCGGGCCGAGTGGCAGCTCCAGTCATCGCTTCGCGTGATTTGCCGCGGCTCGCCGCCATCGACCGGTACCTGGTACAACTGGTAACGAACGGGCGCGTATGCGGCGGCACTGAGATTCATCGTCGCGCTGATAATCACAGACTTGCCATCGGGAGCCCAGGCCGGTTCGAGTGACTCAGTGGACAGCGACTCGATACCACCGAAACCGGTTCCCCGGACCAGGTCACTACCGAACAGCAGGTCTTTCGCCCTGGCGTCCGGAATCGCGTCCTGGATGAACAGGTGGGTCTGCAGGTCATCGCGCCAACTGTCCCACTGCCGGATCGGAAACGTGGTGTACACCGATGCGTTGTAACCGCGCTCCTCACGTGCCTTTTTCTCTGCGGCATTGGCCGCGTCGTCGGCTGCGCCCGGATACACCCGGCTCTGGAACGCAATGCGTTGCCCATCGGGACTCCATTTTGGCTTGCTGGCGCCCGTTGAGAGGTTGGTAATCCGGATCGCTTCACCCGGACCGACCATGTTCAGGACATAGACCTGGCCGGCTTCGTCCTTGACACGCGCGGCGCTGAACGCGATGCGGCGGCCGTCCGGGCTCCAATCGACATCGCTCTCGGGCTCCGGCGAGTCCGTCAGGCGCGTCGGCGCCTGCTTGCCGTCGACCTCGACCAGCCAGAGATCGCTGCGAGTACCGTCTTTTTCGTACGACGGTTCCGAGACGCTGACAACCAGTCGGCTGCCGTCCGGACTGACCACCGGTGTGTCCAGGCGATTCATCAACCAGACGTCTTCATGCGTGACGGGGTGGCCCCTGTCTTCCGCCGTGCCCGCCTGAGCGGCGATGCTTAGAAAGATAAGGGCAGAGGCGCATTTGAGCTTGAACATCGCTGGGTCCTTCCGGTCTGCGGGTCTGTGCTCGAGTCAACTACGGACCCCGGGGATTCGTGTGTGTCAGTGATTAACGGCCGTGAAACTCGGGTTTGCGTCGCTGCATCATCGCCGTCATGGCTTCGGTGAGGTCGTCCGAGTGAAAGAAAGCGGCGTTCCACAGCGCGACGTAGTCGAGACTGGCGTCGTCGCGACGTCGGTCCGCCAGTCCGAGGATCTGCTTTGAGCCCTGCACGGCGAGCGGTGAATTGGCCGCGATCTCGCGGGCCACTTCGCGCGCGCGCGCATACAGCGAATCGGTGTCCGGAAGGATTTCAGTCACGAGTCCAATCTCGAGGGCTCGGTCGGCACCGATGTCGCGGCCCGTGAGAATCAGTTCGCGGGCAGCGCCGTCGCCCACGACGCGCGGCAGCCGCTGCAGGGTCCCGATATCGGCCACGATTGCAACACGGGTCTCGCGCACTGAGAAGGTTGTATCGCTCGTGCAGAACCGGATGTCACAGGCTGTGATCAGGTCAATGCCTGCTCCGATACACGCGCCGTGCACAGCGGCAATCACGGGTTTATTGGTCGTGGCAAAGCAGCTCGCGGCGTCCTGGTAGACGCGAATATCCTGGTACAGCGCATGCCGCCTGGCGACGGGCGATTCTCCGCGGCCCGACAGCGAGCCACCGCCTGCCATCGCCGGGGCATGATCGGCGAGGTCGATTCCTCCGCAGAAGCCTTTCCCTCTGCCGGCCAGAATAATTGCCCGGACGTCTTCATCGGTGTCGAGGCTGGCTGCCGCCTCGGGTATCGATTTCCACAGCGGCCGGTGCAGGGCGTTGAGCTTCTCGGGGCGGTCCAGCCACAGGGTCGCGATGCCTGCTTCACGCTCGATCGAGAGATGGTCGAATTTCGCGGTCATGTCGGGTTTCAATCCTGGGTTCGAGTAACAGATTCCGGACGTTCAAGCGGCATGCTTACTCGCCGGCCCGGTTGCGCGCCGACCTCGCGGCTGCGTCGATGGTCCAGCGCAACAGGCGCGCTGTCGTTCCGGGCGCCAGCGACGCGAGCTTTTCGATGACGGCCGCACCTGGCGGAACGGCCACCTCGGCCAGGCGCAGCCGGATGGCGGCAAAGATGGCGGCGACCACCCACGAGGGGGGGAGGGTCAACTGCTTCGGCCAGGCGTCGGCATCGATGCCGAGCTTTTCGACGCCGGCCTGGGCCGCTTCGGCCATGGGTGTGTCGATCACGCTCGGCAGGACGAGCGAGACGTACACGTTCTCGCCGACGAGTTCGGTCCGCAGCGCCTCGGTCAGGCCGACCAGCGCGAACTTTGTTGCAGAGTAGGCCCCGAGCGGAGAGAAGCCCCGACGGCCGGCCAGTGAGCCGACATTGACGATGTGACCGTGGCCCTGCCTGCGCATGATCGGGACGGCAGCCTGCATGACATTGAGCGCACCGAACAGGTTCACGTTCAGCATTGCCTGCAGGTCAGCGCGCCGGGTATCGACCACGGCTGCGGGAATGAGTACGCCGGCATTGTTGACGACGATGTCGATCGTGCCGAATTTTTCGAGCGCCTTTTTAAAGCAAGCCTTAACCTCGGTGGCCCGGGTCACGTCGGTGGGCGTCACGAGTGTCCGGACACCGAGTTTGCGCGCCTGCCTGGCCACCTCTGCGAGCGTACCTGCGCGGCGCGCGACCAGGACGAGGTTTGCGCCCGCTTCTGCAAAGGCGATAGCGGCGGCTCGGCCGATGCCACTGGAAGCACCCGTGATCAACACGGTCTTTTCGTCGAATCGCATGTCCGGGACTCTGATCATCGTCTTGCTCCGTTCGCGCGTCGCGGCCGCGCAGGGTTCCTTATGCGGTGGGGCTAGAAAATTCCGAGCTCGAGTCCGGCCGCCAGCGTTTGCCCCAGCGTCCGGCATTCGTCGAACCCGGCCTCGGTTGGCTCGCCGCGCACGATGACCGGTTCCGCCACCCGATTCCAGCGATAACCGGTTGCGATTCGCTCAATTGAGGAGACCGCGCCGGTGCCGTCATTACCGGCGCTGACAAACACCGCGTAGGGCAGGCCATCGACTTTGCCCTCTGCCGGGTAGAAAGTCCGGTCAAAGAAGTCCTTGATCACCCCGGCCATGTAGCCGAATTTCTCCGGCGTGCCAATCAGTACGGCGCCGGCCCGCAGCAGTTCTTCGAGCCCGGCCTGCTGGGCTGGCACGCGCAGCAGTTCAATTCCTTCGGAAGCCGCGCGGGCACCTTCGGCTGCGGCATCAGCCAGGCGCTCGAGCCGCCCGCCCGCTGCACCACCCGTGAGCATCAGTAATGGCCTCATGCCCGGCGGCTCATCGAAGTCCGGGCGGCGCGCAGTTCCGCGCCAGGACGTGTACGGCCCGGCCCATCCACGGCAGCGACCTCAGGCCGCGCCGGACTGCTCGCCGGACTACGCGGCGGCCTCACGCGCCACATCACCCCGCAATCCGGCCAGCAACTCCGCTTCGCGGGGGCGCAAAGCCTCGACGTGCCGCTCCCGGACCGGGCCATAGCCGCGAATATGCTCCGGCAAAGAGGCCAGTTCGACCGCCAGTGCGTGATTGCCGGTATTGAGCCGCTGCAGGATTTCGTCAAGGCGTGACTCGTACTCGGTGATGAGCCGGCGTTCAAGCTTGCGGTCCGCGCTACGGCCAAAGATATCGAATGGGCCACCGCGCAAACCCTTGAAGCGTGCGAGCAAGGCGAACGCTTTCATCATCGACGGCCCGTATTCGCGCTTGCTGATTGCGCCGGTCTTCGGGTCGGGCCGGGTCAGCAGTGGTGGGGCCAGATGGAACCGCAAGGTGTAGTCGCCCTCGAAGGTCGCTTCGATCTTCTTCATGAAGTCGCCATTTGTGTAGAGGCGGGCGACTTCGTACTCGTCTTTGTAGGCGAGCAGCTTGAAATAGTAACGGGCGACGGCTTCGGCAAGCCCTGTGAGCCCGCAGCATTTTGCGGTCTCAGCCTCGCGTACTCTGGTGACCATTGCGCTGTAGCGCTGCGCGTAGGCGGCATCCTGGTAATCGGTCAGGTACTCGACCCGGCGCTTGAGCAGCGCATCGAGCGACTGGGCCTGCGGTATCCGTGCGATCGGATCCTGCTGGGCATCGGCGAGCTTTTCAACCGCGGCGCGATCGACTGCGGCGAGTCTGCCCAGGGCCAGCGCGCGCTTGTTGAACTCGACGGCCTGGCCATTGAGTTCGATGGCGCGCTCGACGGCTTCGAGCGATACCGGGATACCGCCCTTCTGCAAGGCAAACCCGACCAGGAAGAAGTTGGCCCCGATCGTATTGCCGAGCAGCTTCAGGGCGGTATCCGTCGCGTCGATTGCATCGATACGATCTTCTGCGACGCCAGCGCGGATCGGGCGCATTTCTGCGTCGATATCGAGTTTCAGGTCCGGGTTCAACTGGAACATCGCGGTCGGCTGCAGGTACGAATTGATCACGGCGCGCGTGCGCGACCGGTTGAACGTCAGCACCGAGTCCTTTTCGGCCGCCGTGACAAGGTCACAGCCGAGCAGCAGATCCGCTTCGCCGAGGCCAACACGTGCGCCCGGCAGTTCGCTGCGGCCGTCGCCAATGCGCAGGTGGCTCCAGACCGCGCCGTTTTTCTGCGCGAGCCCGGTCATGTCAATCACGCTCGCGCTCCTGCCATCGATGTGAGCGGCCATCGCGAGCACCGAGCCGACCGTGACGACACCGGTGCCGCCGATACCCGTCACGAGAATGTTCCAGCTTTGGTCAACAGCGGGTACAGGAGCGGCCGGGAGTCCGGCGAATATCTTTTCGTCGAACGAAGCGGCCTTCGGTTTGCGCAACTGGCCACCGTGGACGGTGACGAACGACGGGCAGAAGCCCTTGACGCAGCTGTAGTCCTTGTTGCAGCTCGACTGGTCGATCTTGCGCTTGCGGCCGAACTCCGTTTCATTCGGCAGGATAGAGACGCAGTTGGCCTTGTCGGAACAGTCACCGCAGCCTTCGCAGACCGCCTCATTGATGAATACCCGCTTGGGTGGATCCGGGAACTCCTTGCGCTTGCGCCGGCGCCTCTTCTCGGCGGCGCAGGTCTGCTCGTAAATGATCGCGGTGACGCCGGGGATCTCGCGGAACTCTCGCTGCACCTTGTCGAGTTCATCCCGGTCGTGGATGCTGACATCGGCCGGCACACCGGCGTCGGCACTGCGGAACTGGTCCGGGTTATCCGAGACGATCGCGACTCGCTTGACGCGTTCGGCAAGGAACTGACGCGCAATCTCGGGGACGCTTAGGTGCCCCTCAACGGGCTGGCCGCCCGTCATTGCAGTTGCATCGTTGTAAAGCAGCTTGTAGGTGATGTTCGCGCCGGAATGGACCGAGCCACGCACGGCCAGCAGGCCGGAGTGGAAGTAGGTCCCGTCGCCAAGGTTCTGGAACACATGCTTCATGTGTGTAAACGGCGCGATGCCAGCCCAGTTCAGACCCTCGCCCCCCATCTGTGTGGGCATCAGCGTACGGCGATTCATGTAACCAGCCATCGTGTGGCAGCCGATACCGGCCAGTGCCAGGCTGCCCTCGGGCACCTTGGTCGACGTATTGTGAGGACAGCCCGAGCAGAAATACGGCGTCCGTATGGCCGGGCCGGGCTCGTTGCCCTTCGCCTGGCCTGCATGCGCTCCGAGCAGTTCGATCCGGCCACGCAAGGCATCGTCCGCAATGCCGATGGCATCGAGGCGTTTGACCAGCGCCATGGCCACATCCGCAAAGCTCAGCTGGACATCCGGTGGGAGCAGCATCGATCCGTCTGCGTTTCGCTTGCCGTATATAGCGGGTCGCTGATCCTGCGGCAGATCGTAAAGAATCCGCGCCGCCTGTTCTTCGACGAAAGCGGCTTTCTCTTCGACAAACAGTAACTCCTCGTGGCCCGCGGCAAATTCGCGCAGGCCGGTCGGCTCGAGCGGCCAGATCATCCCGACCTTATACAGGCTGATGCCAAGCTCGCGCGCCCGAGCATCGTCAATGCCGAGTGCGGCAAGCGCCTGGCGCGCATCGACGTAACCCTTGCCGCTCGCGACGATCCCGAGGCGCCGCTGCGGGGATTCGATGACGGTGCGGTCGATGCCGTTCGCCCGCGCGAACGCCAGCACGGCGGGTAGCCGATAGCGCATCACGAGCATTTCGTCAGCCTCACGGACGACCATCGGGCGCGCGTTCGTGTTGAGCCCGGCCGGTGGCAGCTCGACTTCGGGCAAGGTAATCAGGGGGCGCGTCGGGTCCAGGTCGACGGTCGTCGTCGCTTCGACAGTCTCGTTGATGACTTTAAGGCCGATCCAGGAGCCGGTGAAGCGCGACATGGCCCAGCCAAGCAGTCCGTATTCGATGATTTCCTCGACCGAAGCCGGAAACAGTACGGGGATCAGGGATGCGGCGAGCGCCTGCTCACTCTGGTGAGAGACAGTCGATGACTTTCCGGGGTGATCGTCGCCGGCCACGACCAGCACGCCGCCGTGCTTCGAGGCGCCCTGGCGGTTGCCGTGCTTGAGCACATCGCCGCTGCGATCGACGCCCGGGCCCTTCCCGTACCAGATGGAAAATACGCCATCAAACTTGGGCGCGGGCAGCAGGCTCGCCTGCTGAGTGCCCCAGACGGCCGTGGCCGCGAGGTCCTCGTTGACGCCCGACTTGAACAGGATATTTGCGGCCTTCAGCCTTTCATTGCACTGCCAGAGTTCGAAATCGTAATTGCCCAACGGCGAACCGCGATAGCCACTGATGTACCCGGCCGTGTTGAGCCCCGCCGCCTGGTCGCGTTCATGCTGCATCAGCGCCATGCGAACCAGTGCCTGGTTGCCGCTGATGAGCACGCGGCCAGAGGCCTGGGTGTACTTGTCGTCGAGCGAAACCTTCGCCAGCGCCGTGGCCATTGCTGTTCTCCTTGCTGGAGATCAGATTACCGTGAAACGGCAGTCCGGGCCACTGAGCGACGTGACCGGGCTCCGCGTCGCACGAGGCAGGCGCGGCAAGAGAATGAACCGCCGCAGCTCACGACCTTCGTGAGCCGGGCGGCGGCCTATTGTGGCTGTTACTTCAGCACATCAGCGACGGGCGTGTACTCGTAGCCCAGGTCGTGCGCGACAGCCTGGTTGGTCACTTTGCCGGCGTGCACGTTGAGTCCGTTGGCCAGGTGCGGATCGGCCTGTAAAGCTGCCCGCCAGCCGAGATTGGCCAGCTTGACGGCAAACGGCAGCGTGGCGTTGTTCAGTGCAAAAGTTGAGGTACGCGGGACTGCGCCCGGCATGTTAGTGACGCAGTAGTGAATGACTCCGTCGATCACGTAAGTCGGTTCGGCGTGCGTTGTCGGGCGGCTGGTCTCGAAACACCCGCCCTGATCGATCGAGATATCGACCAGTACGGAACCGGCCTTCATGTGTCCGACCATCTCGCGGGTCACGAGTCGAGGCGCCGCGGCACCGGCGATCAGGACGGCGCCGATGACGAGGTCGGCCTTGCTGACGAGGTTGTCGAGATGCTCCTGAGTGGAGTACTCGGTGCGCAGCGACGGGCCATAGATCATCGACAGTTCGCGAAGTCGCTTCAGGGACCGGTCGAGGACCGTGACATCGGCTCGCAGGCCGACGGCCATTTCGACCGCGCTGGTGCCAGCCACGCCCGCGCCGATTACGACGACGCGCGCAGGCGCCACGCCTGGCACGCCGCCGAGCAGGATCCCGCTGCCACCGTTGGCTTTCTGAAGGCAGCTGGCACCAACCTGCACGGACATGCGTCCGGCGACCTCGCTCATTGGCGTCAGCAGCGGCAGCGTGCCGTCGTTGGCCGTGACGGTTTCATACGCGATGCAGCTTGCACCGGACTTGCAGAGCGCTTCTGTCTGCGCCTTGTCGGCGGCGAGGTGCAGGTAGGTAAAAAGCACCTGTCCGGGCCTCAGCATTGCGCATTCCTGGGGTTGCGGTTCCTTGACCTTGACGATCATTTCGCTGGCTTCGAAGACCTCGGCGGCGCTGCCGGCGATCTTCGCGCCGACCCGCTGGTAGTCCTCATCGGCGAAACCGATGCCGGCCGCGGCACCCGTTTCAACCAACACCTCGTGGCCGTATTCGGTGAGTTCGCGCACCGCTGCGGGCACGAGGCCGACGCGGTATTCGTGGACTTTGATTTCTTTTGGCACGCCGATATGCATGACCGATTCCCCCTCAGGATTGGCATCGAACCTGCCGGAAGCTTACTCCAGGTGAGGAAACGGGCCGTGAAAATATGCCTCGATAACGCGAGTCACACGCAATAAAATTGCTCGAAAAGCAACTTTTAGCAGGAAAAATTCGAATGAAGCTCGACCGGACGGACCGCGCGATCCTCAAAGAGTTGCAGCGCGATGGCTGCCTCAGCAATCGCCTGCTGGCATCGCGCGTAAACTTGAGTGAGTCCGCTTGCCTGCGGCGCGTGCGAATGCTCATGCGGGCCGACGTGATCGAACGGCGCGCGGCCTTGATCGATCAGACCAAGGTGGGATTGCCGGGCAACGTGTTCGTCAGCATCACCCTGAACCGGCAGGAGCAGGCCGACCTTGCCGCCTTTGAGGCGGCGGTGAAGCGCGTTCCCGAGGTAATGGAGTGTTACCTGATGACCGGTCCTCAGGACTACCTGCTGCGAGTCGTCGTCTCGGATCCCGCTGACTTCGAGCGCCTGCACAGCCGGCACCTGACCTGCCTGCCGGGCGTCGCCCGCGTGCAATCGAGCTTTGCCTTGCGCACCGTGCGAAAGAGTACCGAGCTTCCATTGCGGGGGTAATCGCAATGGCGGAGTGCGCGGGTGTGGATGGGGATACGCAGATTTATCCAGGCCAGCAATGAGGCTGGGCTATGATCGCGAACGCTCGGGCCGGCCGCGGGTTGCGCCGGCGGACGACGGGCCGCGGTTTGCGGCCGGCTTCATGCGGAGGATTGAGTTGTGCGAAATGCCTTGCGGATGACCATCGTGACGTTATCGAGTGCTGTCATGCCGATTGCTGCGACTGTTGCCGCAGAGACGGGTCACCGCTGCGCGGCGCAGCATGATGACGCCGCACGGCTGGCCTGCTATGACGCCGCGTTCGGACGGCCCGGGGTCAAGAGCGCGCCCGACGCATCGGGTGGCGCTGACGCCGCATCGGCAACCGTTGCGGTTCCCGCGGCGGTCGCTGCACCGGCAGTCGCCGCTACTGCGGTCCCGGCGGATCCTGCCGCCGATTTCGGTCTCTCAGAACAAGCCATACGTGCCCGGGACCCGGAGCTGGCAAAAATCACGGACCCGGACCAGATCAGCGCCACGGTCGCCAGCCTTGGTCAACGCCCGCGAGGCGAACTGATCTTTACGCTCGATAACGGCCAGGTCTGGGTCCAGTCAGAAGTCGACCGCCGGGCCCGGCTCAAAGTCGGTGACCGCGTGACGCTCAAGAAAGGGGCGTTGGCCTCGTATCTGCTGGTTACGCCGAGCGGCGTCGCAACGCGGGTCAAGCGCACCAAATAATTCGGGGACAGTTACCTTATCTCGGAGGCGCAGCCTGCCAGGCTGCTGGAACTTCATTAGATGAGGTAACTGTCCCGGAATTCCAACTGTCCCCGAATTCAAGATAAGTAAACTGTCCCCGAATTCAGATTCGCGAGGCAAAAAAAAACGGCGGGCATCAAGCCCGCCGTTTGAGTGACTGCCTAAGCAGTCTGATCGATTATCAGTACTTCGCAGTGAAGCCCACGAACACGTAGCGACCGAGGGCATCGTACACCTGAGGATAGGTGTTGCCGTTACCCGGGGCCGTTCCGGCCTGTGCCGTCACCGGCGGGTCTTCGTCCGTGATGTTGTTGATACCCGCACGCAGTGTGTAGTTCTCGAAGACCGTCCAGCTCGCCGCCAGATCTATGTAGTTCTGGGCGTCCAGCGTCTTATCGATCGGCGCGACGTAGCCGTTAAGAGTCGGGCTGCTGTTGGTCCCTTCGTTCTTCACTTCGTCGTAGTACCGCCATCCCAGGGAGACATCCGCGTTCCACGGCATCATCCAGGTCATGCGGAACTTGTGACGCCATTCAGGCAGCGGGGCTCCGCAGACCGAACCGAACAAGCCTTTGCAGTCGTACTTGCCGGCGCCCTTGTAGTCTTCCTGAACGAACTCATCCAGGTAGGTGCCGATCAGGTTGAAGCCCAGCGAACCAAAGGAACCCATACCCATGTTGTAGTTCAGGTTAAGGTCCACGCCGCTGGTCTCGAGCGTCGCAAGGTTGTCGTTCAGAGCCGTGACGTATCCAGCGGAGGTAATCCAGAGGGTGCCGAACGGATCGCGATTGATCGAGTCGCAGAAAATGTCGGCACCGGCCAGACACTGGTTCAGAACCGTGGTCGGCGACACCGAGCTGATGACGTCCTCAACCGAAATGTTGAAGTAGTCGACCGTCATCGAGAAGCCGTCCATGAAGCCCGTCGGGGCAAACACCAAACCAACGGTGTAGCTGTCCGAGGTCTCCGCATCCAGCTCAGTGTTACCGCCTGACAGGGTGTTGTACTGGCCAGCCGGGTTGTTGAGCAGTTCGCTGCCGTACTGCGCAGCCGTCACGCCCGTGCGTGCGCAGGCTTCAGCCGATGCCGTCGGGGTCGGGCCCGCACAGGGGTCTTGGCTCATGTCGAACAGGTTCAGACCTGCCGATGAATACAGTTCGATAATGTTCGGTGCACGAACCGCACGCTGGTAGCTGCCGCGGAACTTCAGGCTCTGGATCGGGCCCCAGTCAAGACCGACACCCCAGGTGTTGGTCTCGATGTCGATGCTGTAGTCCGAGTACCGGTAGCTGGCGTTCAGGGCCAGCGTGTCAGCGAGGAAAATCCCCTCGGCGATCGGCACACGCACCTCAGCAAACAGGTCCGTTACGTTGTAGCCGCCCTTGACTGGCAGGGCCGGGCCACCGAGGCCCGAGAGGGTGGCGGCTTTGAACACTTCGTCAGCGTCGAACTTGAGGCTTTCGTCGCGCCACTCAACACCAAAGGCAACACCGATACCGCTGTTTGCGGTCGGCAGCGTGATGCCGTACTCGCCGAGGTCGCTCGACAATTCAGCGTGAGCCACGGTCTGCGTCGTGTTGCCGCTCTGGAAGCCGTCCGCCTCCAGGTAGTTGATCGACGCCCGTGAGGGGTTACCGCCCCAGAAGTCGTAGGGCACGCAGTTCGGGTCGGTACCGTCGACCACTGACTGACACACGGGCTGGCCGGTTGTCGGATCACTGACGACGTCCAGCGCCCGACCGATGCGGGTGGTTTCCCAGTCACGCAACTGCTTGTACTGGTAGATGACCGTGCCGTACTGGCCGTACAGGTCGTAGTTCCACTTCTGGTCAAACAGATCGCCTTTCAGGCCGACCACACCACGATAAGAAGTGTGGCGCGTGTCGCCTTCGCGGGGACCACCCTCTACGTTGCGACGCAGGATCAGTGTCGACGCGCGATCGTCCGGTCCGAGACCGTTCGAGGTGCACAGCGCGTCCACCCAGGCATCGCTCAACAGTGGGTTGCTGCAGGACTGGCCGACGTCAAGCGGGTACGTGAAGGTGCCGGTCGGCGCGATGTTCCAGACGGTGCGGTCATCGTGGAAGTTGAATTCCGAGTACACCGTGGCGCTGTCGGTCAGGTCGTAGTGCGCGTAGGCGGCCGCCGTGTAGCGTTCGTCGGGGCGCTGGAAGTAGTTGTACGGGTTGTAGTTGAACAAGCGGTTCCACGGCACCGGGTCCGCGTACGCAGTGCCCGCGACGCCGCCCAGGTTGGGCATGTAGTTGACGCCGCTGTTCAGGTCGATGACGCGGCCGTAATCGTTGGTGCTCGAGCCACCGCAGAACCAGCCATCATCGTCTGCACCCAGCGCGCAAACGCTGACGTCACGCTGCGACTGGTCGAGCGCCTCGGCATTACGATAACCGAAGTAAACGGTCGCGTTACCGCGATCGTCGGCGAAGTTCGAGCCCATCAGCATGCTGATTTCGTAGGCCTGGCCGTCGGCACCGATCGTCTTCGGCGCCTTCGTGACGAAGCTGTATTCGTCATGAAGTTTGCGCATCGTCTTGTTGTCGTTCGAGTGATTGTAGAAGTTGTAGTTCACGTCGAACTGAACGCCTTCAAAATTGTCGTTCATGATGAAGTTGACAACACCGGCGACGGCGTCCGAACCGTAAACGGCCGACGCACCACCGGTGAGCACTTCAACGCGCTCGATTAGCGGTCCCGGGATCTGGTTAAGGTCAGGGGCTGTGCCGCCTTGCTGTGGCGACCCCGCCGGCATGCGGCGGCCGTTCATCAGAACGAGAGTCCGGACTGTGCCGAGGTTACGCAGGTCGACCGTCGCCGTACCGGTGGAACCGTTGGCAAGGTTCGCACCCTGCGCAGCAAAGGCCTGCGGCAGTGTGTTGATCATGTCCTCGACGGTGGTCACGCCCTGAAGCTTGATGTCTTCAGCGCCGATCGTCGAAACCGGGCTCGTGCCCTCGAGGTTCGGCTGCGGGATGCGCGAGCCGGTGACCACGATCTGTTCGATCTCCTGGTCCTGAGCGAGCGAACCTGGTGCGTAAACACCGACGCTTGCCGCACCGGCTGCGAGCAGAACTGCCCGCACAGCGCGTTGAATATTGCGATTGGCCATCAGTTGACTCCTGAGAGAGTGTGTTTAAGTTGCGACTGATTCACGTCCGGCAACTAATCGGCCGTGAACCGACACGTGCCCCCGTGAACGGACCTGCGCCACAACTCTCGGTACGCCGCAGATCCGCCACAAGTGACGCGGATCATACAACGCATTCCGGAGCCTGTGAAGCCATTGTGGACAAAATACAACAGGATCCGCCGAAGGCTTCTTTTGCCGTGTTTTGAATGCTTCAAACCCGTGCACTCGGAGCGCCCGGATTCCCTCCCGGTGACTTTTGTGGTCACAGCGCTACAAGCCGTGCCGGCGGCTTTGTCGGTTTGGCGCCACGAATCGTCAGCTGTCCGGGCGCCGCCGCCTGCACGCCGGGTCTTTGCGAAGCGCGATGCATGGTCCGCGCCACTGTCGGGGACGGGCGTCGGCACGGAGCTGGAGCGCACCGGAGCGGCGCCCGGCGAAATGACCTATCTTATTGAATTTAAATATTTAAATCGTTCAACGACAGGTGGCTGCTTGCGTGACCGGCCAGCCGGCGGCCGGTCGCAGCACGCGGTCGCCGGTGGCGAGCCCGAGGCGCTTTACGCTGCCGCCGGCCAGCTCGATCACGAGTACGACCGGAACGTCTGCGCTGATCGTTTCCAGCGATCCCGGCTGTGCCTGCTCATGAACATGGGCCACGCAGCCATCCGTATCGACGAACAACATGTCGAGCGGAATCAATGTGTTCTTCATCCACATCGCGACCCGCTGCGGCTGCCCGTAGACGAACACCATGGCCTGGCCAGGGCCCAGCCGGTCCACGAACATCAGTCCCTGCGCGCGACTCGCCGGTGTATCGGCCCTCCAGGCCTGGAAAAAATGCCGGCGGGCACCGGGTGTCTCGATAATGATTTCTTCGCGCGGGAACGCAGACAGCGGCCGCGCGGATTGCCTTTCGACCGCCGGGGTTGCAGCCGTCGTCATCAGCAGGGCTGCGCTCAGCAGAGCGCAAACGATGGATCGTCGTTTCATTTCAAGCTTCCTTCGGCCGCTGGCTCGTCGGGGCCATAGTCCACCAGCGCCACCAGATCGAAGCGCGAAACGAAAACGGAGCCGTCGCCCGCGATGGCGCGCGCGGGCTGCGTACAGTACCCGCGGGCACTGACCCGGTAGCGATGGGCGCGCGGCGGCACGGCCTCCTGGCTGACTTCGTCGAGTGCGCACTTGTCATCGCCTCGCGTTGAATAGAACGGGCCGCCGTCTTCAAGCACGATCGTCATGTTTGCCGCGACGTGACGGGCCTGTTCGCCCTCGGCCAGAGGGCCGGCGCCGATGACCACCAGCAGGGGCTCCCCGGCCTCGGTGGAACCTTTGTAGATCAATCGGATGCCATTGCCGCCGGGCCGCAGCGCGCCAAGGCACTGTTGATCGACAGCCGACCAGTCGAGGTCCGCGTCGATGGCTCCCTGCAGTCGCATGCGCAGGTAGCCCTCGGGGGCATTCCGGCAGAGCGCGCTCTGCGGGGCCCCGGCGTCATCGCTCGTTTCGGTTACTGAATCATCGGTTGCAGCGGCCGCACCGAATACGGCGCCCGCCATCCACAGCGCGACCGGCCAGTGAATGGCGACGGGCTTTGTGGTTGTCTCAGTCGGCGCGCGGCGCCTGGACAAGCAGCGATTTCGCGAGTTGGCCATGCAGGTACCCAATCCCTCTCGCAAGGTGCATCGTCGAGGTCAGAAGCACGATTCCCAGAATCGAGATCAGGGGCAGCAGCGCCGGATGAGGGGTCTGCAGCACGTCGCCGTGGATCTCCACCAGGCCGAGATGGTAAAGAAGTAGCAGCATGGGGGCGACAATGATTGCGAAAGAAGTGACCATGCCGACCACCGCGAAGACAAAATAGAAGATGCCCAGTGGCAGCATCAGGACAAAATACAGCAGCGTGCCCCAGGTGCGAGGGTCCTTGAGCATCTCGGCGACCCGCTTCATCCAGGGCATGTGCCGATCCGGATAAGGAGGCCGTCGTGGCATTCGAGTCCCGAGCATCGACTCGACCAGCCGGCCTTCGGCCAGCGCGAGCAACCGCGCCGTGCCGACATACAGCAGGAAGAACGGGATACCGATGATGAGGATCGCGAGGCCAACTGACAGTGACGCGCCGGTAACCGCGAACGTGAAGTAGAAAACGCCGGTAAAAAGCGCCAGCAACATATAGAGCAGCGAAAGGTAACAGCGCGGATCGGTGTAGACACCGAAAAAGCGGCCCAGGACCGACTGGCGGGGCGTTGGCGTGGGCGTACGCAGCGCGGCCTGCACCGTGATCTCGTTCGAGCGGTAGGCTTCGGCCACTTCGTCCGGGGCACCGTAGCTGGCGACGATGCGCTCGAGTACCTGCGACTCGCTTTCATCCGGGCTCTGGCTCAGTTCGGCGCGAAGGTGTTCCTCCGCATCATAGAGGGCGTCCTGTACGAGGGCGCGGTCGGCCCCGTGCAGCGCAGCCTGCAGGGAATCCAGGTACTCCTGAATAGAGCGGGGATGGATGCTCATGGCGCGGGCTCCTGCGGGCTGGCTTCCTGGACGATAGAGTCGACAAACGACCGGGTCGTCGCCCAGGTCGCGAGCCACGACTTGAGGACCTCCCGGCCCAGCGATGTGATGCGGTAGTAGCGTCGGGGTGGCCCCGAATAAGATGGCACGACCCGGCTGGAGAGCAGGCCGCCCGCGCTCATGTTGCGCAACACCGGGTAGAGCGCACCTTGTTTGAATGGGCCGGGGTTTTCGCCGGCCGAACTGAGCTGCCGGGCGATCTCATAGCCGTAGAGGTCTTCGTCGGCGGCCGCGAGCACGGCCAGCAGCACCAGCGATGTGAGCCCGGCGCCCAGTTCGCGCTGGAACTTTCGTTCGAGGCTGCTGGCCTTATGACCCTCGTTCTCTGCAATGTCTGCTGCGATCATTTTCGACGATCATATTAAGGAATCAGGGATATTAAACAATCAGTATTACTATGAAGTCAATAGTAGCAATGGGTAGTTAATAGCGTGTCGTGGCTAAGGCACCCGTCGTGTGCGCAGCAGCCGACGGCCGGCGACACTTGCCGACGGTTTTCCAAGCTGTCGGCTGTCACGTCGGGTCTGTAACATCCTTTCGGACCGGGAGCAGAGCAAACAGGAGTGCGCGGCAGATGTCAGAAATAACCGGATCGGTGGCGCCGCGGCGCTACCTCAGCCGCCTGACCAGTGGCACCCTTGCCATCGTGCTGGCCGGTGGCCGTGGAGAACGACTGAAAGACCTGACCGAGCAGCGCTGCAAGCCGGCCACCCCGTTTGGCGGCAAGTTCCGCATCATCGATTTTGTTTTCTCGAACTGCGTCAACTCCGGTATCCGCCAGATTTCCGTGATGACGCAGTACAAGGCGCACGACCTGATACGGCACATCCAGCGCGGCTGGGGCTACCTGCGCGGCGAGTTCGGTGAGTTTGTCGAGATCCTTCCTGCCCAGCAGCAGCACGGGGAGGACTGGTACAAGGGAACGGCCGACGCGGTCTGGCAGAACATGGACCTCATCCGGCAACATCGACCGCTGCACGTGCTCGTGCTGGCCGGCGACCACATCTACAAGATGGACTACGGGCCGATGATTGGCGCACACGTGGAGAACGACGCCGACATCACGGTCGGCGTCGTCGAGGTGCCCCGCGATCGCGCCAGTGAATTCGGTGTGCTGACGGTCGATGAGGACAATCGTGTCACGCGGTTCCAGGAAAAGCCGAAGAACCCTGACCCGTTGCCCGGGCGGCCGGACGTGACGCTGGCCTCGATGGGGATCTATATCTTCAACCCGCGACTGCTCGAACGCCTGCTGCGTGAGGACTGCCGGGAAGCCGGGTTCTTCGCATGACTTCGGTCGCAACATCATCCCTGACGCGATTGGAAGCCTGCGGGTGTACGCCTACCCGTTCGAAGACGTCCGCACCAAGGCACAGAACTACTGGCGGGACGTCGGTACGCTCGATGCCTACTACGAGGCGAACATGGAGCTCGTGCGCGTCTCGCCGGAGCTGAATATTTACGACGAACAATGGCCGATATGGACCTACCAGGAACAGTTGCCTCCGGCGAAGTTTGTCTTTGATGATGAAGGCCGGCGCGGACAGGCCCTCGATTCCATGGTCTCCGGCGGTTGCATCATCTCCGGCGCCACCGTCAGAGATTCGTTGCTCTTCTCCAATGTTCGCCTGCACGAGTTCACGACGGTGGAACGATCAGTCGTATTGCCGCGCGTCAGGATTGGCGAGCACTGTGTGGTTCGTAACGCGATCATCGACGAGGGCGCATCGATTCCAGACGGTACGCATATCGGTGTCGATCCTCAGGCCGACCGCGAACGTTTCTTTGTGACCGAGGGCGGCGTCATCGTTGTGTCGCAGTCCATGTTGCGCAGTCACACCCGGGCCGGGAAGGCCGCCCGGTAATCCCCTGTTATCCGACGGAGAGTGCCCGGATGTTCAGAATCATTTCTCGTGTGTTGATCGTAGCGGGTGCTGCCGCCCTGCTGGCCGCCTGTGCGACCAATATGGCAGACCTCGTACCGCCCCGCATCCAGATTCTGGGCATCCAGGTGCTCTCCTCGGATATGTTTGCGCAGAAGTTCAAGGCCCGTCTGCAGGTTCAGAATCCCAATGAGCTCGAATTGCCGGTGCGTGGCATCGACTTCGAGGTACTGATCCTCGGCGACCGTTTTGCCGAGGGTGTCAGCAACGACCAATTCATCATTCCTGCGCTGGGTGAAGCGGAGTTCGACCTGACCATAACGACGAGTTTTGTCAGTGCGTTCGGGCGCCTGATCAGCCGAATGGGGGGTGGAAAGCTCGAGAACCTCGACTACGAAATTGTCGGCACGCTGTACGTCGACAAGGGGATGATGAAAAAGATCCCGTTCAGCAATAAAGGCACGCTCGACTTCGGCAGGACGCTGGACTCAGGCAAGCCGGGCGAGACCACACTCTGACTTGCGCCGGGCCGGCGCCGCTTACGGCGCGCCGGCAGTCGATGCAATCAGCTCCTCGTATAGGCGTTCGTAGGCCGCACCCTGCCGGTCCCAGGAAAAGTCTTCGCGCATTCCATTGAGAACCAGCCGACGCCAGACGCTGGGCCAGCCATACCACTCCAGCGCTGTATTGAAGGCCCAGCGAATGGCGCCGCTGTCGAAGTCGTTGAACACGACACCGGTGCCTTCGCCGGTCGCCGGATCGAAGTGCGTCACCGAATCAGCCAGACCGCCAGTCCTTCGCACGATCGGTACCGCGCCGTACTTGAGGCTGTACAACTGATTCAATCCGCAGGGTTCGTAAAGTGACGGCATGACGAACATGTCCGAGGCGGCCTCGATGAAATGCGCGAGTTCTTCGCTGTACCCACTGTGAAACACGGCTCGTCCCGGAAACCTTGCCTGCAGGCTGCGCATGAACGCCTCGTAGCCATGCTCGCCTTCGCCGAGTGCGACGAAGCGGACGTCACGGCCCTCGAGAATTTCCGGCAGTGCTTCGAAAAGCAGATCGATGCCTTTCTGGCGTGTCAGGCGCGAGACCATGCCGATCAGCGGGGCGTGTGGTGCAGGCGCCAGGCGCAGCAGGTCGAGCAAGGCGTCCCTGTTGAGTCTTTTCCCGTCCAGGTTGGATGCATCATAGGGATGCGGGATGAAGCGATCCTTTGCCGGGTTCCAGGTGTCGTAGTCAACGCCATTCAGGATGCCGGTGAGGGCACTGCCGCGTGCCCGCAGGTCAGCGTCGAGCCCATAGCCACCCTCAACGGTTCGAATTTCCTGCGCATACGTCGGGCTGACGGTCGTGATTGCATCCGCATGAATGATCGCGTGGCGCATCGGATTGATCCGATCAGCGGCGAGGTCCGGCTGGTACAGCCTGTCGCGCGTCACGCCCGGCAACAGGTCATCGGCACTGGCTGCCGAGAACACGCCCTGGTAACCGATGTTGTGAATCGTGAATACGCTGCGGGTCGCGCCGAAGATCTGCGTATCCCAGGCGTAGGCCTCGCGCAGCAGTAACGGGGCGAAAGCGGTGTGCCAGTCATTGCAGTGCACGATCTGCGGCGCGAATTTCAAACGCTGGCAGCACTCCAGCGCAGCCCGGGTCAGCATCAGATAGCGCAGGTGTTCGTCGGGCGCATCGCTGTAAATGCCGGGACGGTCGAACAGTTCCGGACAGTCCACGAGGTAGATCGGCAGGGCCGCGTCGGCTGCGTCGATGGTGAGGATGTTGCAGGTGAACCCGCGTGCCCCGGTGCGCACTTCGATACCCTGCAGGCCCGGGACGGCCCGCGGTACGAGGTCGCCGAATTCCATCTGGCCGTGCCGGGGTATGAACACGCGGATGTCGTGACCGCGGGCTGCGAGGTATCGGGAGAGGGCCGCGGAGACATCCGCGAGGCCACCGCGCTTGGCGAAGGGCGCGAATTCGGCCGATATAAAGCAGATGCGCATGTTCATTGAGTGATTTTGCCACCAACGGGGTCAGCTGAGCACGAACCGTGCGGCGGCACTGGCCCTGCCAACGCCGTTGTGCATGTGAAATGGCTATCGCAAACGGCCGGAAGCCGTTGCATCAGTCGCGCGTGTTGCGCCCCGTCCGGCGCGCGGGCGCATCCGCCGGGTCGTCCTCGGGTGCCTTTGTCCCAGCTGATTTGTCGCGCCTGGAGAGCAATGCACTCAACATGTTCTCCTGCATTCTTGAGAGCACTTCGAGGTTTTGCCGGGTCATTTCAGCCACGCTGGCCAGCGGCGTATTGGCCACCATCCTGGAGATCTGTGTCTGGAGAATTTGCTGCTGGCGCAGGAAGGTGTCGACGCTTCGTTCCAGGAAAGTGGCCAGCAGACCCTGCATCGGGCTGCCATAAATTCGAATGATGGATTCGAGCACGCGTGTACTCAGGACCGGGCGGCCGTACTGCTCCTGTTCCGCGATCACCTGCAGCAGAATCTGCCGGGTGATGTCCTTGCCGGTCTTGTCCTCGACCACCCGGATCCGCTCACTTTTGACGATGAGCTCCCGGATGTCGTCGAGGGTGATGTGACGGCTCTGAGAGGCATCGTACAGCCGGCGGTTGGCGTACTTCTTGATCAAGCGTTCCTGCGTCATGGGCACGATTCTACAACGCCATGCTGCGCTGCACATAATTCAGAGGCGGGCGACGACGCTGCGTGGCCTCGGTCAGCGAACACGGTGTAGTCTTGCGCCACTGCGCACTGCGTCCTTTCCTGAAAAGCGAGGTCCAACCCATGTCACAGCAGCAGGCGTTCGAGGAGATTACCGGCCAGCTTGGCGAGGAGAGCTTTGTCAGCGACTGGTACGAGATCACCCAGCAGCGCATCAATGCGTTCGCCGAGGCGACCGGCGATCACCAGTGGATTCACGTCGATCCGGAGCGTGCCGCACGCGAGTCACCGTGGGGTTCGACGATCGCCCATGGCTACCTGACCCTGTCGCTTTACCCGATGCTTCGCGGGCTGGTCGATGGCGAGACGCCGCTTTATCCGGGCATCAAGCAGGCGATCAATTATGGACTCGGCAAGCTGCGCTTTCCGCAGGCGGTCAAGGTGGGCAGCCGCATACGGGCACGCTGCACGCCACTGAAAGTCGAAGAAGTTGCAGGCGGATTGCAGCTTACCGAGCAGTACGCCGTCGAGATCGAAGGGGAGTCAAAACCGGCCTGCGTCGCCGAGGCCATCATGCGGATGTATTTCTGATCACCGCGGGCGCTCAGCTCATGCCGCAGAGTAATAAACGCGACGGGTGTCGACGGCGTATAGTCACTGGCCTGTTGGCCGATCACCGGGGGGACAAACAAATGATCTACGACAGCATTCTCGATACGATCGGGCGCACGCCGATCGTTCGCATCAATCACCTCGCACCGTCGGGTGTGACGATGTACGTCAAGTGCGAATTCTTCAATCCACTTTCATCGGTCAAGGACCGCCTCGCGATCGGGATCGTCGACGCCGCGGAACGCAGCGGGGCGCTGAAGCCCGGGCAGACGGTCGTCGAGGCAACCTCCGGCAACACGGGTATTGCGCTGGCCATGGTGTGCGCGGCGAAAGGGTATCCGTTTGTCGCGATCATGGCCGATTCATTCTCGATCGAGCGGCGCAAGATCATGCGCATGCTCGGCGCGAAAGTGATTCTCACGCCGGCGGCTGAACGTGGCAGTGGCATGGTCAGGAAGGCCGAGGAACTCGCCAAAAAGCATGGCTGGTTCCTGACTCGCCAGTTCGAAAACGAAGCCAACCCGGCCTATCATCGGCAGACGACCGGACCCGAGATTCTCAGTGACTTCGCGGGCCGGCGCCTGGACCTCTTTGTGACCGGCTGGGGCACCGGCGGCACGCTGACCGGTGCAGGCGAAGCGATCCGACTCGCCCGTCCGGACGTGCGCATCGTCGCGACGGAGCCCGCCGCGGCTGCGATGCTGTCAGGTGATGAATGGAAGCCACACAAGATCCAGGGCTGGACGCCGGACTTTATCGGCAAAGTGCTCAATCGCAAGGTTCCGCATCAGCTCGTCACCGTCACCGATGAGGAATCGATTGCCGCGGCGCGAGCGCTTGCGAGCAAGGAGGGCATCTTCTGCGGCATCTCCGCGGGCGGCACCTTCGCGGCGGCGCTCAAGGTGGCCGAGCAGGCCGGGGAGGGCGCGGTGATCCTGGCGATGCTCCCGGATACGGGTGAGCGCTATCTGTCGACGCCGTTGTTCGAGGGTATCGAGGAGGGGTCGGACCCGGAGCCCTGATCCGAGATCACCGGGCGGTGGCATTCGGCCGCAACCGCCCCGTCAGGGCGGTTGCGTGCCGGCCGGCCCGCCTACTCGACGGTCACCGCCGTACCGCTCGCGCTGACCATCAGCATGCTGGCGCTGACCTGGATCGTTTCGTAGTCTAGGTCCACGCCGATCACGGCGTTGGCGCCAAGGCTTTCCGCGTCCCGTGCCATTTCGTCCAGCGCCGTCTGCTTGGCTTCGCGCAGGACCTTTTCGTATGAAGCAGAGCGTCCGCCAACGATGTCGCGTATGCCGGCGAACATGTCCCGGAATATGTTGGCGCCGAGTATCGCTTCGCCGCTGACGATGCCATGGTATCGGGTGATGCGGTGTCCATCGAGTACGTTCGTGGTCGTCAACATCATGACGGAAAGTCTCCTGTGTCCGGGGCCCGGGTGCGGGCCGGGGCGCACATCGTGCCACAATACGGGCAATGAACGCCCTGTCCGAACGTGTGTCGAACAACGCCAGGCGCCTGCAGGCGCGTTTGCGCGGGCAGGTCGGAAAAGCGATTGCCGACTACGCGATGATCGAGGCCGGCGACCGGGTCATGGTCTGCCTCTCCGGGGGCAAGGACTCCTACGCACTGCTGGACATCCTGGTTTCGCTGCAGCGCAGTGCTCCGGTCGCGTTCGACCTCGTTGCCGTCAACCTCGATCAGAAGCAGCCGGGTTTTCCCGCGCATGTGCTGCCGGAGTACCTCGGCAGGCTGGGCGTGCGCCACGCGATTCTCGAGCAGGACACCTACAGCGTCGTCAAGCGGGTCGTCCCGGAAGGTCGCACGATGTGCGCACTGTGCTCGCGGCTCCGGCGCGGCCGCCTGTATCGGTACGCGGCAGAAAACGGGATCACCAAGATTGCGCTCGGGCATCATCGCGATGACATCATTGAGACGTTGTTCCTGAACCTGTTCTTCGGCGGGCGACTGAAAGCCATGCCGCCGAAGCTGCTCTCCGAAGATCGCCGTCACGTGGTCATCCGTCCGCTGGCTTATGTGGCCGAACGCGATCTCGAGCGCTACGCAAGGGCCCGTGACTTTCCGATCATTCCCTGCCGTTTGTGTGGCTCGCAGGAGAACTCGCAGCGTCGCACGGTGAAGCAGATGCTGCAGCAGTGGGAGCGCGAATATCCCGGTCGGAACGAAACAATATTTTCCGCCTTATGTAAGGTTTCCGTGTCCCACCTGGCCGATCCGGCTGCCTTTGATTTTGCTGGGCTCGATGCCCTGCGCGTTGCGATCGGTGCCGCCGAAGACGCGGGTCCTGCAGTCGAGCCCTGGCAGGACGGTTGATGATCTGCCCGGGCCCGTTTGCGTCGCTGAGATGAGTCTGCCGGTCGGGCTCAGCCGGGTGGTTCGGCAATCTAAGGCGTGCTAAATAGTCCGGCAGATGAATAACTCCATAATTCGATCCGCCGCGGCGTATGCGCTCTCGGGACATGGTGCCCGTGCAATTCTGCCGCGAGCCATCTGCTTCCTGGCCGTGCTTCTGCCGCTGTTCGCGCTCGCTGCCGATGCGCCGGCGGCGCCGCCTGCGCAGCTGCCGGCCTGGTTTTCCGTGCTGCCGCCGCTGGTGGCGATCGCGATCGCGCTGCTGTTCCGCAGCGTCGTTCCCGCTCTGATGGCGGGTATCTGGGTGGGCGCCTGGGGGCTGGCGGGCCTGAACCTCTCCGGTGCCTGGCAAGGCCTGCTCAACAGCGTCTCGACTTATATTCTCGCCGCGCTGGCGGATAGCGATCACCAGTCGGTGATTGTATTTTCACTGCTGATCGCCGGCATGGTCGGGATCGTCACCCGTAATGGCGGCATGCAGGGCGTGGTCGAGAAAATCCGTGCCCTGGCTGGAAGCCCGCGTCGCGCCCAGCTGGCCACTTCGGCGCTCGGGATCGCGATTTTTTTTGACGACTATGCCAACACGATGGTGGTGGGCAACGCGATGCGTCCGGTGACCGATGCAGCTCGTGTCTCGCGTGAGAAACTCGCCTACCTCGTCGACAGCACGGCCGCGCCGGTTGCCAGTATCGCCTTCATAACGACCTGGATCGGTTATGAAATCGGCGTGATGGAGGATTCGATACGCACTATCAGCGGGCTGGACGAGTCGGCCTACCTCGTGCTGCTGCGATCGCTTCCTTACAGTTTTTATCCGTGGCTCGCACTCGCGTTCCTGCTCATGGTGGTCCTGACGGGGCGCGATTTCGGCGCCATGCGGGTTGCGGAGCGGCGAGCGCGGAGCACCGGTCGCGTCAGCGGGCAGGAGGTCGCCGTGGCTTCCGATGGCCACGAGACGAGCGAGTCGTTCAGGGATCAGCCGCATCGCGCGTTCAACGCATGGATTCCCGTGCTCGTGCTGATTGTTTCGGTGCTGGGCAGCCTGTGGGCGACCGGCGAGGGTGAGACCGTCAGCGAAATTATTGGCAGCGCCGATTCTTACAAGTCTTTGCTCTGGGCATCCTCACTGGCGTTGCTGACCGCGACCGTACTCTCGGTCGGGCAAGGGCTGCTGACCCTGGAGGAGACCGTCGAGGCGATGCTGGACGGCATGCGGCGCCTGTTGTACGGAATCGTCATCCTGGCACTGTCCTGGGGACTGGCCGGTGTCACCGGGAGTCTCGATACGGCGGGCTACCTCGTCTCCCTGCTCCGGGACTCGATGCCGGCCGCGATGCTGCCGGCCGTCGTGTTCGCGCTTGCTGCCGCCACCAGTTTCGCGACCGGCACGAGCTGGGGAACGATGGGCATCCTGATGCCGCTGGCGCTGCCGCTGGCCTGGGCCATGTCGCAGGCCGGGGGCGCGGACATCGCCCATGCCGTGCTGCACGCCTCGGTTGCCGCGGTCCTCGCGGGCGCTGTCTGGGGTGATCATTGCTCGCCGATCTCCGATACGACGATCCTCTCCAGTGTCGCGTCCTCCTGCAATCACATTGACCATGTTCGCACCCAGTTGCCGTACGCGCTGACCGTGGGACTGGTGGCCGGGGCAGGCGGCTTCGGGCTGGCCGGGTACGGCGTGCCCTGGTGGCTGTGCATGATCGGCTGTGCACTGGTGCTGTTTGCCGTCGTGCGCATCTTCGGTCGGCCGATCTGATAAAGAGGGCCGCGGCGCCGCCTGTTTGCGGCGGAGGTGCCGCGATGATCACAGTCCCGCCGTTTCGATCTGCGAGGCTCGCTCGCCTGACTTATCATTCCATGCATGACTGAACAATCAGGAACGATCGCCCCTTTTCCTGCCCGGCCAATCCCGGAGAGCTACTGGGTCAGGCCGGGCCATTTCCTTGCCGGCCAGCACCCGGGCTCGCGTTCTCGCGCTGAAGCGATGGACCGGTTGCGGCGCTTCCTCGCAAGCGGCATCACCTGTTTTGTCGACCTGACCGAGCCGGACGAGGTTGCCTCGTACGAGGCCTTGCTGCCGTTTGCGACGCCGGCGGGCCGACGCGTCGAGTATTTTCGTGAACCTATACCGGACCACGACGTGCCGGGCAACGCCGAGGTGATGACACGTATCGTTGCGTTAATAGACGATGCGCTTGGCAACGGACATGTCGTCTATGTCCATTGCCGAGGCGGTATCGGTCGCAGTGCCATGGCGGCCGCCTGCTGGCTGGCCTCAAAGACCAGTGACGGGGACGCCGCGCTCGAAGAAATACAGTCGATGTGGCAGCAGTCGTCGCGATCGAGAGTCTGGAGCATTGTTCCGGAGACTGAAGAGCAGGCGGATTTTGTTCGCGACTGGGCCGCAGCCGGGCGTGGGGCGGCACCGCCGCAGCGGGTCACGCCGGACGACTCGCAGGATCGCGAGCGCGGCGCATTGCTCGGGCTTGCGATCGGCGATCTCGCCGGTGCGGCCGTTGCCGGTGACCCGGGGGGCTGGACGCAACACACGGCGATGACCCTTTGCCTGGCTGAGAGCCTGCTCAGTGCCGGCCGGATGGATGCGCGAGACCAGATGGCGCAGTACCTGCGATGGCGGGACGAAGGCTACCTGTCGGCGCGCGGGTCGGCCGCTGGCTTGACGGATGATGTCAGCCGCGCGCTCGCGACGTACCAGTGGCGAGGTCAGCCGATGGCCGGCTCCCACGATCCGACGGATCTCAAGACGTCGAGCCTGCCCCGCGTCGTTGCCGCGGTCCTGTTTGCCGCGGGTGATCCGGTCGCCGGGGTTGCTCTGGCGGGGGAGTGCTCGCGCACGACGAACCAGGCGCCGGTCGTCATCGATGCCTGCCGCTTTTTTGCCGCGCTCCTTTTCGGCGCGCTGCGCGGCGTGCCGGCGGCCCGGCTTTTCGACGGTCTGTATGAGCCGGTCCCGGGCCTCTGGAGAGACCGGCCACTGAAGGATGAGCTGCTGGCGGCATTGACGGGCGAAGGCGTTGCGGCAATACGCGGACGCAAGCAGGAGCCGAATGTGCTGCAGGCACTGGTCATTGTGCGTGAGTCGGTCATCGAGGCCAAAAGCATCGACGCTGCGGTGCGTGCTGCGACCAGGGTGGGCAGCACGCCGGCGCTGACCGGCGCCCTGGCCGGTGCGCTCGCGGGTGCCTTGCTCGGCGCGAAATCGATACCGCCTAAGCGTCTGAAGGAGCTGCCGAGGCTGGACCCGATCGAAAGCGTCCTCCAGCGCCTGGCGAATCGCGCGCCGAATGCACAGGCGGCCGGGCCCTCCGGCGGGCCCGTGTGAGCCTGGCCGGAAGCACGAAGTCTTCCCGGCCTGCGGCGCGTCACGCATGGGCGCGCCTGAGTGATGAAGCGTTGCTCGACCTGCGCTTCTGTGACCTTCGCCTGCGCCTCGATGAGCCACGGCTGCAGGCGGGCATCGGTCGTCTGTACAGTGAACTGGATCAGCGCGGAATTCGCCACCGACCTCAGACCTGGCTGGCCGAGGAATGGTTTTCCCCGGATGGCGTGCCAGGTATCGCGATTCCATTCTACCTTGCGCACCCTCGACTGCGCCGCCTCGAGTATCGCCTCGTACATGAAATCGAGGGCGGAAGCGCCAGAGACCTGATTCGAATCCTGCGTCACGAGGCGGGCCATGCGATCGACACGGCCTTTCGGCTGCGGCGACACAAAGCCTGGCGGGAAGTGTTTGGCAGGGCATCGCAACGCTACCCCACCTACTATGCGCCACGGCCGGCCAGCCGTGATTTCGTCCAGCATCTCGGGCTATGGTATGCGCAAAGTCATCCGACGGAGGATTTTGCCGAGACCTTCGCGGTCTGGTTGCCACCGAGGTCGCGCTGGCGGAGCGCTTATGCGGGTTGGCCCGCGCTGGCCAAACTCGAATACGTCGATGCGGTGCTTCAAGAGCTCAGCGGGCAACGCCCCCGCCGCGCGAGCCGCGCCTTTATTGATCCCTTGAGCACGAATCGTCGGACCCTGCGTGAGCACTATCGCCGCAAGCTCGCGGTTGACCGCTCCGGCGAGGATGAACGCTATGATCGCCGGCTGTTGCGCGTGTTTGGCCACGCCGACGACCATCCGGACAATCGCCCCGCCAGCCATTTCCTGCGGTCCCTGCGGGGACGGCTGCGAGAAGAAATGAACCGGCAGGTCGTGACCCATCCCTACCTCGTCAACCATGTCCTCGACACGGCGATTCAGCGGGCGCGAATCCTGCGACTTCGACTCGCCGGTGACGTGCGGCGAGCCGAGCGCGACGCGACACGTATGGTCCGTCACATCATCCTCGATACGCTGGCTCGGAACCGGGAGAAATACAGGCTTTGATCCGGCGCTCTGACCCGCGCCGGCGGGCCGGCGTTTCAGCCGCCTCTGGCGGTTTCCTCAAGGGCGCCGTCGATCCACTCCTGCAGGTGCGGATCCTGCAACGCATAGTCCATGTAACCGCGTGCCGTGTGGCTGAGTCCGGCGCCATAGCTGACAAACCTCAGCAGGACCGGTGCGTAGAATGCATCGGCGATGCTGTAGCCACCAAACAGCCATGGGCCCGGTGCGGTTCGCTGCTCTATGCAGTTGCGCCACAGCTCGTCGATACGGGCGACATCCGAGCGTGCAGCGTCGCCGAGTGGCACCTGCTGCTCGCGAGCCACGGTGTTCATCGGCCACTCACTGCGCAGTGACTGGAAGCCGGCATGCATCTCCGCACTGATGGCCCGCGCGTGTGCTCGCTGGTGCGGATCGGCCGGCCAGCCGGCGCCCCCGGTGTGTTCGTTCAGGTATTCACAGATCGCCAGCGAATCCCAGATCCGCAGCTCGCCATCGAGCAGAACCGGCACCCTGGCCGCGGGCGAGTAACGACGGACCTGGGCCGCAAATGCGGGTGTGTCGAGCTCGATCCGGGTCTCTTCGAAGGGCAGGTCGAGGTGTTTTAGCAGCATCCACGGGCGCAGTGACCAGGACGAGAGATTCTTGTTGCCAATGACCAGCTTGAGCATGGCGTGATTTCTGTGCTGCGGATGATACAAAGGCCCGAGTATCCCGTCTGGAACGATCGCATGCCAGCACGAGCACCATTCATTGCGCGGCGGTGAGGTCGCGGAATACCCTGTGCAGTAATAAGAAACTCTTGGGCGGGAAGGAAAATGACGGGACATCTTGGCTCGCGCCAGGTTCGTGGAGCGCTGGTGGTGACCCTTGGCTTGTGGCTGGCGGTGACGCCGGCGGTGGGGCACGGTGCCCAGAGTCCGGCCGCCGACCCGCTCCCGAGTGCGGCTGCGGCCGTGGGGCAGCCCTCAAAATCACCGGTGATTGCCGCGCCACCGGCGGAACTGGTGCTTGGGAATCGCTACATCTGCGAATTGCGCTCCACGCAATACGGTGTCTCACCGGCGCAGCGGGTCGAGGCCATTCGAGCCAGGGGTCGCGACATCGTGCTGGAGGGCGGCCCGCTCGAGATTTCCACCCGCGCGATTGACGACGGCGTCCTGCTCGAAGTCGACGGCAAGCCGCTGTTCATTGTCTTCGATGACGATGTCCGCCAGGAACTCGGCGAAACCCCGGAGTCGGTTGCGCAATCGGCTGCCGCCACCCTGCGTATCGTCATCAAGGAAATGCTCGAAGCACGCGATCCGCGGGCCCTGCTGCCCGCCATTGGCTGGGCCCTTGCTGCGACGATGCTGCTTTTCTTGTCCCTCTGGGTCTTGCGGCGGATGCACCGATGGGTATCGGGCAGGTTTGCGGCCCTGTCGCTGCAAAGGCTGGGTCGGTGGATGCCCGCCTGGAGCCATTCAGTCGTCGGCGAGAATGAACTCACGGGGCTGGTTCGTATTCCGGCCACTCTTATCGCCGCCGGCGTCACGCTGGTGCTGGTCTACGAATGGCTGGCTTTTGTCCTGAGGCAGTTTCCCTACACGCGTCCCTGGGGCGAGGCGCTGTTCGAAAACATGTTCAACGTGATAATCAAGGTTGGAGCGGCCCTGCTCGCGGCAGCGCCCGGCCTGCTGTTCGTGATGGTTATCTTCATCGTCGCTCGCATGACTACGCGACTGACCAGTCGCTTCTTTGCGCAGGTCCAGAGCGGTCGCGTCGAGCTGGGTTGGCTGGATGGAACCACGGCCCGGCCGACCGGAAAGGTCCTCAACGCATTGATCTGGCTGTTCGCGCTCGTCGCAGCGTATCCGTACATACCCGGGAGCGGCAGTGAGGCTTTCAAGGGTATCGGAGTTTTCCTCGGGTTGATGCTCTCGATCGGTTCGTCAGGCATCGTCAACCAGGCGATCAGTGGCCTGATGCTGATGTACACCCGCTCGCTGCGCCCCGGCGAGTTTGTCCAGGTCGGCGAGACGGAAGGCGTTGTCACGTCGATCGGGTTTCTGACGACGCGCATCGAGACGCTGCAGCGCGAGGAGGTCAGCCTTCCGAACGCGTTGATAGCCGGCAACATGACCCGGAACTATTCGCGGCTCGCAGACAGCGGCGGACTTCTGGTGAGCACGAAAGTGTCCATCGGTTACGACGTGCCCTGGCGCCAGGTCGAGGCGATGCTGCTGCTGGCCGCCCGGCGCACGGCGGGTATTGATCCCGAACCGCCAGCTCGTGTGCTGCAGACCGCGCTGCTCGATTTCTACGTAGAGTACATGTTGCTCGTCGCTCTGCACGATGCGTCGCGGCGAGTGCAGCTGCGCAATGACCTGCTCGCGAACATACAGGATGTATTTAACGAATACGGCGTTCAGATTGCCTCGCCGCACTACGAGGCGGACCCGGGCCAGCCCAAGGTTGTGCCGAAGGAGGACTGGTACAAGGCGCCCGCGCGTCCCCCACCGGGTGCGGGCCCGGATGTCAGTGATCAGCCCTGAGTGAACCGTCCCGCGCGGACTTCACAGCGTGTGTCCGTGCTTCTGAAAGTGGGTTCGCTCGTAGACGCTCTGACAGTCGAAGCAACGGGTCGCAAACGGTGTCGCCTTCAGTCGATCCAGATCAATTGTCTGTCCGCACCGCTCGCAGCGGCCATAGCCGCCATCGGCAATGCGCATGATCGATGCCTCGATGGCGCGCAGCTCCTCGAGGTCGCGATCAATCTCCGCCAGGTTGACGTCTACCATCAGGTCGGCGAATGACTCGTCTTCCAGATCGTGCACCTGGTCGGCGATCTGCAGGTACTGTTCGGAATCCGTCTTCAGCAGGGTCTGGTGAATTTCTTCGCGCAATTGACGCGCGCGCACCTTCATCGCATTGCGTAACTGACTGATCTGCGAGGAATCGAGGTCGTTGCTCATGCGCTTGCTCCTGATGCCCAGGGGCAAGCATCAGTGCAGTTTGTGCACAAACCAATAAGGGACTTGCGCAAATTGCCCAGGCGTCCCGCAACGGGCCGGCTGCGCCGTATCCAGACTGTCATAATGGGGGAGCACAATGAACCCAGGTCCGCTCGCAGGCAGGCGCGGCCATTGACCACACCGCAGAGGTAGAGAAATCCCCATGGAGGACCGCAAGACCGCGAAGAGACCCGGCACAGATCCGGCCAGGGCCGCCGAGCCGGGTGGCAAGCCCGCCAGGCGACAGACGCCGGCGAAAGCCGTCAGCCGGGCGAAGACCCGGGCCACGGACACGGCCGGGAGCACGAGCAAAGCCAAAGCCAGGGGCAAGACCCGTGCGCGAGCGACGGCCGCCTCACCAACCACGCTGACCGCTCTTGACCGCCGCCAGATGGTGGAAATGGCTGCGTATTTCCGCGCCGAGCGGCGCGGCTTCGAAGCCGGCCACGAAGCCGAAGACTGGCTCGCGGCAGAGGCCGAAGTGGACGCGCAACTGGCCGCCATCCCTGTCCGGAAGAAGCCCGCGAGCAGGCCGCGCAAGCGCCCGGTCAGCTGACGGCGTCAGGGGACAGCGTATCCTCGAAGCTCAGGCTGGCGAGGTCGGTCATGCGCATGGGGTAAAGGACACCGTCGAGATGATCGACTTCGTGCTGGACCACGCGCGCGTGGAATCCACTGACGACGCGGTCGATCAGGCCTCCCTGCGGGTCGCGGCCCCGGTAGCGCAGCTTCGTGTAGCGGGGAACCCGGCCGCGAAGCCCTGGGACTGACAGGCAACCCTCCCAGTCTTCAGCCATCGCCGAATCGAGCGGTTCGAGCACGGGGTTGATCAGTACCGTGTAAGGCACCGGCTCGACGTCCGGGTATCGCGGGTTGCTGCTGACCTCGAAGACGACGACCCGCCGGCTGATCCCGATCTGCGGTGCGGCAAGTCCGGCGCCGTTCAGGGCGCGCATCGTGTCATCAAGGTCCTCGACCAGCGCGAGCAGTTCGGCTCCGCCAAAGCGCTCAACCGGCGCGGCGACCTGCCTGAGGATCGGGTGGCCCATCTTCAAAACGGCTCTTACGGCCATCGGTTGGCGCCTGGCTATGACGGTATACTAGGGTATCGATTGGCGACCGCTTGACAAGCCTGTCACTCGTCTCGGCCAGGATCCGGTGCGGCTGCGCGGGCCCGGGTGTCCAGGGCAGGCGGGTGGCGGCGATGCAAACCCGAAACACAGACAAAGACCCTTGCTCATGGAACACGGTCTTCGATGCTGGAAATGCGGCGACCCGCTGGCGGAGGTCACACTGCCGTTGCGGCGTCTGGAGGAATGCAGGGCCTGCCGCGCTGAGCTGCATGTCTGCAGGATGTGCGTGTTCTACGACACGAGCGTTGCAAAGCATTGCCGGGAAACCGTGGCCGAGGAAGTCAGGGACAAGATCCGTGCCAATTTCTGTGACTATTTTCGGCCCAGCGCGCAGGCCTATCAGCCCGAAAGCGAAACGGCGGCGAGCCGTGCCGCCGCGGAGTTAAAAGCGCTGTTCGGCAAGAGTTGAGGCCCCGAATGAGGAATCGAGAATGAACAAGTTTCAGGCGCTGTTCTGCGCTGCGGTCGTCGTTGTGCTGGCCAGCTGGCCCATGGCCGTTCCGGCGGCCGAGACGGTCACCGGGCAGGTGCCGGCACGCCCCGAGATCTACGCGCCTTTCAGGCTGACCACGGATCTCAGCGGTCGCTCCGAGAACGAACTGCGCATGATCGGCCTGTTTATCGAAGCGGCCGAAATCATGGACGGGCTGTTCTGGCAGCAGGCCTACGGTGATCGCACCGCCCTGCTCGACGGACTCAAGGATCGGGGACAGCGGCGATTCGCCGAGATCAACTACGGTCCCTGGGATCGCCTGGCCGGTAACGCACCGTTTGTTCCGGGGGTTGGCGCCAAGCCACCGGGCGCCGGATTTTACCCGCCCGACATGACACGCGAGGAATTTGAAAGCGCACCGCTGGAAGGCAAGCGCAGCGAGTACACGGTGCTGCGGCGCGACGCCAGAGGTGCGCTGACGGTGGTTCCTTACAGCGTCGCCTGGCAGAGCGAAATCAATCGTGCGGCCGATCTGCTGGAGCAGGCGGCCAGGCTCACCCGGGAAGCCGGACTGCGCAATTACCTCGAGAAACGGGCGAACGCTTTGCGCAGCGATGATTATCGTGCCAGCGACATGGCCTGGCTGGATATGAAGGACAACAGCCTCGACCTCGTCATCGGGCCGATCGAAACCTATGAAGACAAACTGTTTGGCTACAAAGCAGCGTTTGAAGCCTACGTGCTCGTCAAGGACATGGAGTGGAGCAAGCGGCTCGCTCGCTACGCGACACTGCTGCCGGCTCTGCAGCGTGGATTGCCCGTCAAGGAGGCTTACAAGTCGGAGACACCCGGGACGGACTCCGACCTCAATGCCTACGATGTCATTTATTACGCGGGTGACTGCAACGCGGGATCGAAGACCATTGCGATCAATCTGCCGAATGACGAGCAGGTACAGCTCGCAAAGGGCACGCGTCGCCTGCAGCTGAAGAACGCGATGCAGGCGAAGTTCGACAAGATCATGCTGCCGATCGCGGCTGAACTGATCGTTCCGGATCAGCGCAAGCACGTAACCTTCGATGCGTTCTTCGCCAACACGATGTTTCACGAGGTCGCGCACGGCCTCGGTATCAAGAACACGATCAACGACCGCGGCACGGTTCGCGACGCGCTGAAAGAAATGGGCTCCGGACTGGAGGAAGGCAAAGCGGACGTTCTGGGCCTGTACATGGTGACGCGGCTCATCGAGAACGGCGAGCTCGAGGGCTCGCTCGAGGACTCCTACGTCACCTTTCTCGCCGGGATTTTTCGATCGATCCGCTTCGGTGCGGCGTCGGCCCACGGGCAGGCGAACATGGTCCGCTTCAATTTCTTTGCCGATCGTGGCGCTTTCAGTCGCAATGACAGCGGGCTTTACCGGGTCGACATGAAGGCGATGCGGGGCGCGGTGGATGAGCTGTCGCGCGTGATCCTGACGCTGCAGGGCGATGGCGATTACGCCGGTGCCCAGGACCTGGTCGACAAGCTCGGTGTTGTGCGTCCCGAACTGCAGGCCGATCTCGACCGGCTGGGAGAGAAGAACGTCCCGGTCGATGTCGTCTTCGAACAGGGCAAGTCGGTGCTCGGGCTCAAGTAACCGCGTTGGCCGGGCCAGGGGGCGGCCGCTCCGGCTCGCCCCCTGATATGGAGCGCCTGCTATTTTCTTTCCCAGAACCTCAGGATGGTCTGGCCGCTTTCGTCCAGCAGGTAGAGCAGACCGTTCTCGATGCGCGCCGATCTTGATTTGTCCAGCGCCATGAGGAACTTCCCTTCCTGGTTCATGATCGCGGGCGGGCACATCTTCCGGGTACTCGCCAGGGGCCCAAGGCGGACCTTCCCGGCCGAAAGGTCGGCCTTGCCGCTGAATGAGTTGCAGCCGGCAAAACCATCGACCTGGTCGGCGCTGACGATGTGCAGGCTTGACTGCAGGTTGTCGATGACTCCCTGGGCATTGATGTCTTCGGCGACCCAGGTTGTACCGGTGTAAGAAGCCAGGTCAAAGGTTCTGTCGGTGGACATCGCAGCAGTATTCTCCCGGGTGGCGCATCCGGTAAGACCGGTAGCCAGCAAGGCAATCAGGACGGCAGGACGCATTCGCCTTCTCATGTTGTCGGAGCAAGGTGAATGCTATATCAAGAAACCAATCATCTGGCGCGCTCCGGAGGCAGGCTCCGTGACGGGTCAGCAGCCGTCCGTCCGCCACTGCCGGCTGAGCCGTCGGTGTCGGCCCCAAAGCTGCGCCGAGTCAGACGTCGGGTACCCACGGCGCATCTTTTCGTCGAGCTGTTCCAGCCGGGACTGAATCCTGCGGCAGCGGGCGCTATTGCCGCGGTCCTCAGGTGGACCGCCGATCGACTTCGCGGGCGTCATCGTGCCAGCCATTGAAAGGCCGGGCACGGTTGATGCCGGACGTCCCGGGCCGCGGCTTTGTCCATCGGTCCGCAGGCCCGGCTGCTGCTCGCAGGGGCGGTCAGAAAAGACCACCGGGTCCCGGTCGCGGCAGACAAAGATCAGTCGGTGGCCGGTCCGTCTTGCTGTCGGCGGCACCGGTTCCAGCGTGACGGCCCGGCCCCCGCCAAACGGGGTGGTTGTGCGGCCGGGCGTGGCTTCTGCGTGCGCGCATGCTGATAACAGGCAAACCGTGCCCAGGGCCAGCAGACGTGTCGGTTGAACGGTAAGTGAGCGGCGGGTGGTCATGACCGGCCCTCCCTGGCTGATCAGACTTTATTCTTGTCCAGCGATCCCCGTTCTTCACCACGCGTTTCGGGCGAATTTGCCTGAAAACAGCCGCCGTGAATCCTTCCAGGGCGGTCCTCCGCGCCTCTCGGCCGCGTCTCGATCAGGCCCGTCCGACGTTTGAGTCGGTGGGCGAATGGTAGTACTGGCTCTCTTCCGAGAATTGTGCCACGAGCTGTCGCAGCTCCTCGAGCCTGCCCTCGGCCGTGCTGATCGGCAGGCATTCTTCGCATCGCGGATCACCGCAGGGTTGGCGCGCATACAGCCAGAACTGGACCGCGCCGGCGAGCAGGCCGTCAGCGATATCCCACAGGTCGGCCTTCTCATCCGCATCGGCGATCTCGTTTCCGAGGTCGACGGCCTTGCCAAAGGCCTCGTCAAAATGGTCGGCTGGTTGCTGCATGTGTGATTGAGTTCCAGGCGTTTGTCAGTGGAGCGAGGCGTGAGCAGAACCTATCAGAGAAGTGCATTGCCTGCCGGATCTGTCAGGCAACTGCATTGACTTATCAGTTACTTGGCGCGCTTTGTTAAATCCCTGCCTTACCCAGGGCGTCCAGTACAGCCCGGATCGCCGAAGCAACGCCCGGGTGACCGGCCTCGAGCTTTACGGCCGCTCCCTCGAGTGCGTCGCCGTGCTCTTCGGGAGGTTTGATTGCCTCGGTCGACGATCGGTGCAGGAGGTGCTGCATATCGTCCATTACGGTCTCGAGCATGGCCCGATCGTTGGGATCGAGCTGATGCGCCTGGCTGAGTTCCTCTTGCAGGGTCAGCAGTTTCTGTCGCAGGTCGGTCATGGTGGGGATCCGCAATACAGCCGTTACGTGCCCAGTTTAGCAGTCGCGCCGGGCGGAAGGCGCGTGAAGTGAAAGTCTGTAAAATCTCCCGCCTCGACCCACAGGCAAGCAATCCGCGGAGACGCACAATGTTTAAGCGACTAATGGTTTTCGGCCTGGTCTCCGCGGTGGCATTCGGTGCCACGACCGGGACCGCAAAGGCCGATTCGCCGCGTTTCGAGATCACGCCGATGGTCGGTTACCGCATGGGCGGCGGGTTCGATTTCTATGACGAAACCCTGGACAAGGATCGCTCGGCAGATCTCGACGATGACATGTCCTGGGGTATTGATCTTGGTCTGTACCGCGATCCGAATTCTTTTTATGAGTTGCTTTACAGCCGTCAGGCTACGAAGCTCGATTCATCGGATTCCGATCTCCGGTCCGTGGACGTGACCACACAGTATCTGCAGATCGGTGGCACCGTGTTGTATCCACAGGAGAGTTGGTTCGTGCCCTACCTGTCCGGCACGCTGGGCGTGACGCTGCTGGACCCTTCCGGGGCATACGACTCGGAGACCAAGTTCTCGATCAGCCTTGGCACCGGGCTGCGGTTCCCGATCAGCGACAATTTCGCGGCGACACTGGGCCTGCGTGGTTACCTGACCTTTATCGGGTCAGACTCCGAGTTCCTGTGTTACAGCGGCGGCGGGCAGGGTGGTTGCCTGGTGAGGTCCAGCGGCAGCACCTTCTTCCAGGGAGAGGCAACGCTCGGCTTTTCGCTCATGTTCTAGTCGCCGGCCGGCCCGCCCACGCCCGGGCCTGCCGTGCCATGGGAGGGGTTGCCGGGTTCTGTCGAGGGCGAGTTAAAGCGCCGTTACCGCGTCCGCGTTCACCAGCTCGGCCGGTGGGCGGCTGAACAATATTCGCAGGCGCAGACCCAGCATCTCGGTGCTGGACAGTTCGTTTCGCCGCCGCATGACGTCCACCAGCATTGCGGGTTTGTCGGTGATGATGTTGTCGACACCACGCTCGATCATGCGCAGCATCGCCTCCGGGTCGTTGACGGTCCAGACATGGACCTCCTTGCCGGCCGCATGGGCCCGGCGCACGATGGCAACACCGGTCTTGGCCGAGTTGAGGCTGAGGAAATCGGCTTCGCTCCTCATGACGTCGCCCACCGAAGCGGTCACGATGTGCCCGGTCTTCAGGTCCGGCTCGATCGACTTCACCTGTCGCAGCGCTTCGTAGTCCAGTGACGTGATGACCGCCTGGTCGAGAAAATTCTCCCGGCGCAGCAGTTCGACGACAGCCGGCGCCAGCCCCGGATCGGGCACGTTGTATTTCAGCTCGATGTTGAGTTTCATCCTGCCGCGCACGAACGCGATCACTTCCTCGAGCGTCGGAACGTGTTCGCCGACAAATTCGGGATGGAAATTCCGGCCCACGTCGACACCGGCCATCTCATCAAGGGTCAGGCCTGCCAGACGCCGCGGGTCGCCGCCCATGCGCATCAGGTCGGCATCGTGGAGCAACACGATCACTCGGTCCTTCGTGTGCTGGACGTCGATTTCGGCATAGTCAGCGCCGGCTTCCACGGCCCTTCTCAATGCCGCTATGGTGTTCTCCGGTGCTTCGATGGATGCGCCCCGATGGGCTGTCACCATGACGTCGCCGTGCAGGTCCAGCCGCGAGGAGAGGAAGTAACCGGCGAACAGCGTCACGGCGAGCAGGGCGAGCACGCCGACCCACACCGGGCCAACGAGCGGGGCCGCTGCCGCGGCTTCTTCTTCCAGTTCCCGTGAAATCGTCCAGCGGGCCGGGCTGACCTGTTCGGCATACATGCGAGTCACGAGTAACTGGTGCACGGCCAGTTGCAGTCCGCTGTACACGAAGCCACCGATTGTTGCGACGGCCAGGAAGAGGGCAAGCAGCGGCAACACCTTGTGCAGATCAATGCCCGCCCAGTCGAGCAGGCGGTCGGAGACGCCGTGCGAGAGCCAGGTCAGTGCAATCGCCGAGCCGGTCAGGAACAGCCACCAGGTCACCAGCGGCCAGGCAATGCGCAGTTCGCGCCCGTCGGTCAGTTCGGCGCTTCGCCGCAGCGCTTCGCGCGGCGAGGCTTTTTCGAAAAGCAGTATCGGCAACGCGTAGATCCAGCGCAGTAGTTGCCAGGTGGCGGCCAGGGCGAACCCGATGCCCAGGCCGGCTGCGATCACCCGCGCTCGCCGCCATTCCGCTGGCGCCTCGGCGAGGTAGTAGTTGATGTCATGGTCCTGAAGTGTCAGCAGGTAGACCGCGCCCGCTACCGCAACGAAAGGCAGCGCGAACAGCAGCAGGCGGATGAAAACGCGGGTCGACAGCGCGATTATCTTCGGCAACCGGCTCAGGACTACCCCGACCGTCGTCACCGCGGAGACCGGTTCGCGGGCAATCGCATGGCCCGCGATCCAGCTGTGACCGGCGAATTCCGCCAGCAGCAGGCCCAGCCCCAGCGCGAAAATCACAAGCACGAACACGGCACCCGCCGGAGAGAGGACGAAGCCCGTGATATCGAAGTTGCTGATGACGTTCTGGCCGGAGGACGAAACCAGTCGGTTGGTCAGGAAGCCGACGACCGGCGCGAACAGCGCCACCCCGACCAGGTACATCAGCAGGTGAAACAGCAGCGACTGCCGCCAGTGCATCGAGAAGTCGGCGAGCGTGCGCTGCGATACTCCATCTTTCATCGCGTTTCCTTCTTTTTGTCCTAGAGCAGCACGCGCTCGATTCCGCCGGCGCCGGCCATGCGCAGGTAGTCCCGCATCCACTGCTCGCCCAGCAGGTGCCGGGCCACCTCGACGACTACGTAGTCTGATTCCGCGCCTGTGTCATCCGTGTAGCGGCCAAGACCCTGCAGGCACGAAGGGCAGGATGTCAGGACCTTGACCGGCCCGTCGAATCCATCGGCACGCAGTCCCGCCACGTCACGACTCAGTTCATCCTGCTTCCTGAAACGCACCTGGGTGGCGATGTCGGGCCGGGAGATTGCAAAGGTACCCGACTCTCCGCAGCATCGGTCGCTGATTCGTACGTGCCCATCGGGTCTGCCATCGAGCAGCGTATTGACGACCTCGACGGCGTCGTGACTCTTCATGGGCGAATGACAAGGCTCATGATAGAGATAACGGCGACCGCTCGCACCGTTCATCGTCACCCCTTTTTCCAGCATGAACTCATGGATGTCGAGCAGTCGGCAGCCCGGAAAGATCTGCTCGAACTCGTAGGCCTGCAGCTGGTCGTGACAGGTTCCGCAGCTGACGATGATAGTGCGTATGTCCAGGTAGTTCAGCGTGTTCGCGACCCGATGAAACAGCACACGGTTGTCGGTAATGATCTTTCCCGCCACATCGGACTGACCGGAACCGCGTTGCGGGTAGCCGCAGCACAGGTAGCCTGGTGGAAGGACGCTCTGCACGCCTGCGTGCCAGAGCATCGCCTGCGTGGCCAGGCCAACCTGTGAGAACAGTCGCTCCGATCCACAGCCAGGAAAATAGAAAACCGCCTCGGATTCCGCGGTTGTATTCGCCGGGTCGCGAATGATCGGCACGTATCGGTTGTCTTCGATATCAAGCAGGGCACGCGCCGTACGTTTTGGCAGGTTGCCGGGCATTTTCTTGTTGACGAAATGCACGACCTGCTCTCGAAGTGGCGGGCGGCCCCCGGTTGTCGCCGGCGGTCGTCGCGTCTGCCGGCCCGACAGCGCCCGCAGACCGTGATGGCCGACTCGCTGGGCCTTGTAGCCCCAGTCGATCATCACCTTGCGGCTCAGCTTGATGGTTTCCGGTTGCGTTGCATTGAGGAAGAACATCGACGCCGCCGTGCCCGGATTAAATCGCTTCTTGCCCATGCGCCGCAACATGTCGCGCATGGCCATCGAGACGTCTCCAAAGTCGATGTTGACAGGGCAGGGGGCCTCACACTTGTGGCAGACCGTGCAGTGGTCGGCCACGTCCGAGAACTCATCCCAGTGCTCTACCGAAACACCGCGGCGGGTCTGTTCTTCGTAGAGGAACGCTTCGATCAGCAGCGAGGTCGCAAGAATCTTGTTACGAGGTGAATAAAGCAGATTGGCCCGCGGCACGTGGGTCGAGCAGACCGGTTTGCACTTACCGCAACGGAGGCAGTCCTTGATGGCATCGGCTATCGAAGAAATTTCGGCCTGCTGGAGGATCAGCGATTCGTGGCCCAGCAGGCCGAAGCTGGGCGTGTAAGCGCGCTCCATGTCCGCGCCGGGCAGCAGCTTGCCCTTGTTGAAATGGCCTAGCGGGTCGATGCGTTGCTTGTACTCCCGGAACTCGCGCGTTTCGGCGTCCGACAGGAACTCCAGCTTGGTAATCCCGATGCCGTGCTCACCGGATATGACGCCGCCGAGCTGGCGCACGATGCGCATGATTCGTGCAACCACCTGGTTGGCCTGCCGAAGCATCGGGTAGTTGTCGGAATTGACCGGGATGTTGGTGTGCACATTCCCGTCGCCAGCGTGCATGTGCAGTGCAACGAACAAGCGGCTGTGCAGGACCCGAGCGTGGGTGGCCTCCAGCGCTGCCACCAGTTCCGCGAACTGGCCGCCCGAGAGGACGCGGCGCAGGTCATTGCGCACTTCGCGCTTCCAGGAGACCCGGATCGTGTGATCCTGGACGAGCTCAAAGACCGTGGTCTCCGGCGCCTTGCCAATTCGCTCGCGCACGGCCGCCGGCTGCACGTCGGATCCGAGGGTCGTGAGTTCAGCCAGGCACTCGCCGGCCGGGCGATCAAGTGCCCCCAGTATCCAGGTCCAGCGTCGCCGTGCGGCAGCAATCGCGCCTCGTGCCAGTGCCAGTCGGTCATCGAGCAGTTCGCGGTTCGGGCGAGCCTCATCGCCAGTCGTTCCCGGCGCTGCGCCTTGCGCTGCGGAATCGAGATCACCCTCGAGTGCGTCGAGCAGCTCGAGCTTGTTGCTGATCGAAAGCTCGATATTGATCCGCTCGATCGCATCGGTGTATTCACCCAGCCGCTCCAGCGGGATGACGACGTCCTCATTGATCTTGAATGCATTGGTGTGACGGGCGATGGCCGCCGTGCGCGCCCGATCCTGCCAGAACGTCTTTCGCGCCGTCGCACTGGCGGCTATGAAACCCTCGCCCGAGCGGGCATTGGCGATGCGGATGACCTGGGATGCGCAGCGTGCGACGGCCGCTTCGTCATCGCCGACGATGTCGCCGACAAGGACCATTTTTGGTAACGCGCCACGGCTTGATTTCGTCGTGTAGCGCACGGCCTTCAGGTAGCGCTCATCGAGGTGCTCGAGGCCTGCCAGTTGCACGGCATCGGTGAGGCCTTGCTGCGCGAGGTAGTCACGTATTTCGACGATGGCCGGAATAGCATCGCGTGCCTGGCCGAAAAACTCGAGGCAAACCGTGCGTCCGGCCACCGGCAGTCGGTGCAGTACCCAGCGCGCGGCGGTGATGATCCCGTCGCAGCCCTCCTTCTGTACGCCGGGCAGGCCGCCGAGGAACTTGTCCGTGACATCCTTGCCGAGACCGATCTTGCGGAAGCGATGCCCATCGATCTCCAGTCGCTCGCGACGCAGCACAGTGGCAGTCCCGGGGGCCTGGCGCCCGTCTTTCCAGACCAGTTCGAAAACCGCGGTTTTCGTCTCATGAATCTTGCCGAGGTTGTGGCCGTACCGCGTCACCTCCAGCCAGTTGCCATCGGGATCGACCATGCGCCACCAGGCGAGGTTGTCCAGTGCCGTACCCCAGAGCACGGCTTTCTTGCCGCCTGCATTCATTGCGATGTTCCCGCCAACGCAGGACGAATCGGCCGATGTGGGGTCTACCGCAAAGACCAGCCCGGCCTGCTGGGCCGCCTGTTCGACCCGACGGGTAACGGCGCCGGCCTCGGTGTATATCGTCGTTACGGGGTCCGCGACGCCCGGCCAGGGGCACTCGGAGGCGGCGCTGATCTCATCGAGCTTTTCTGTATTGATGACGGCCGTCAGCGGCGTCAAGGGCACTGCGCTGCCGGTGTAACCGGTGCCACCGCCGCGGGGGATAATCGTGAGGCCGAGCTCGATGCAGCTGCGCACGAGGTCCGGCAGCTCAGTCTCCGCATCGGGGTTCAGCACGACAAACGGGATCTCGACGCGCCAGTCGGTGGCATCGGTCGCATGCGAGACGCGGGCATACGGATCAAAACGCACGTTGTCCGCTGCGGTGTGGCGGACGAGCTTGCGGCGTGCGCGTCGGCGCAGGCTGGCGATGGTCTCGAAAGAGGTTTTGAAGTCGGTTACGGCTCGGCGTGCAAGCTCCAGCAGTTGCGCAACCATTTCGTCACGCTGGCCCGCCGCCTTGTCGCGCCGCAGGTCGATGTCCGATAGCCGGTGGTGCAGGGCTTCGATCAGTGCGGCGAGGCGACGTGGATTGTCGAGCAGGTCCTGCTCGAGGTAGGGGTTGCGATGGACGACCCAGATATCGCCGAGCACCTCGTAGAGCATCCTGGCGGAACGACCCGTTCGGCGCTCGGAGCGCAGCTGATCGAGCAGATGCCAGCCATCGCTGCCGAGCAGTCGAGTGACGACCTCGCGGTCAGAAAACGACGTGTAGTTGTAGGGAATCTCGCGCAGCCGGGGCGGGGTATCGGATTGTTCCGGGCTCACGGCCGGCAACTCGGGAGCGGGCGCTGCTTTCAATTTGATCACTTGCCAACGTACCCCGATGCAGCCCTTCGGTGGGCCGGCGTGCGCCCGGAAAGGCAGAAATCATTATCAATAAAAACAGTTACTTAAAATATATTATTAATGTCAGTACGTGAATATGAGTTCTCTGTGGTTCAGTCCCAGAACTGCCACCAGGGCCCGTCCTCTTCGGTTCGACGGGCGAGTTCGTCAGGGCTGGAGTTTTCTTTTCGAATGAGCTCTGCCGTCCCGGCGAGTTCATCCATGCCCAGCTCGGTGTAGGCCTTGTTGAGAATCTTCAGCGCGTCGATCACGGCGGGTGCGCCATCGTAGGTCTGGATGATTTCACGCGACCGATTCACGGCACCGATATAGGCGCCTCGTTTCATCGAGTAGCGTGCCACTTCCAGTTCGTAATCAGCCAGTCGGTTGCGCAGGTAGATCAGCCGCATTCTGGCGTCCGCGGCATACGGGCTGGCGGGATATCTTTCCACCAGTGTCTGGAAAGACTGATAAGACTTTCGGGCCTCCTGCGGCGGACGCTTGGAGATGTCGGCATTGAAGACCCGCTCGAGCCAGCTCAGGCCGGACTCGAAGAACACCAGCCCGCGGATGTAATAAGCATAGTCGACACGTGGGTGGGTAGGGTTTTCGCGCAGGAACTGGTCAGCCTGATCCACCGCGGATTCGATTTCATGGTTCTTGTAATACGAATACAGCAGGTCGAGCTGGCTTCGCTTGGTCACTTCGGTAAACGGGAAGCGAGCTTCGAGCATCTCGAACTTGCTGATCGCCTGGTCGAAGTTATTGTTGTACATCGCTTCGGTCGCGTCGGCGTAGATCTGTTCCGGCGAACCCTTGATGTTCTTGAACTCGTCGCCGCGGCTGCGGCACCCGGACAGCGCCGTGGCGAGCAGGAGGACAGCGATGGACAACTGGCAGGACGAGATACGCTTGGATTTCATGCGTGCTGACATCTGGGGGCGATAAGCGGCGGGAGGCTGTGAAGTATATAGAATGTCGTTCCTATGACGAGTTCCATGGTTCAGGTTGACCTGAGGATTCCGGAACTGCCGGCCGGGCAGCGTCTGGACCAGGTTCTGGCCTCCCTGCTGCCAGAGTACTCGCGCAGCCGGTTGAAGACCTGGATCGAGTCCGGAGAAGTCCAGCTGGAGGGCGCGAGGTGTCGGCCCCGCGACAAGGTTTTTGGCGGCGAGGCGGTCCGAATCGAGGCTCGGCTCGAGGATGAGGTTTCGGCGCGCGCACAGCCCATTCCGCTCGTCCTTGCGTACCAGGACGAGCACGTCCTCGTGATCGACAAGCCGGCCGGCCTGGTCGTGCACCCGGGTGCAGGTAATCCCGACCTGACGCTGCAGAACGGTTTGCTGGCCCTGGACTCTGCGCTGGCCGCCATACCGCGGGCCGGTATCGTGCACCGCCTGGACAAGGACACGAGCGGCTTGCTGCTGATTGCCCGCAGCCTGCCGGCCCACACGGCCCTGGTTCGTATGCTCGGCGAGCGCGATATTCATCGCGAGTACCAGGCCGTTTGCCGCGGCGTCATGACCGCCGGCGGCACCGTGGATGCGCCTCTGGACCGGCACCCGGTGGACCGGGTACGCATGGCGGTGCGAGAGGGAGGCCGGGAATCGGTCACCCATTACCGGGTGCTGAAGCGTTTCCGGGGGCACACGCATGTCAGGGTATTGCTCGATACCGGACGTACGCACCAGATCCGCGTTCACATGGCGCATATCGGTTATCCGCTGGTCGGCGACCGCGTCTACGGCGGTCGGCTGGCACTGCCAAAGGGTGCGGGCGAGGAGGTCACCGCGCTGCTGCGCCGCTTTCCGCGCCAGGCGCTGCATGCGGCGCGATTGTCACTGGCGCATCCGATCACCGGCGAACCACTCGAGGTGATCTCGCCGCTGCCCGAGGACCTGCGTGAACTGCTCGAGGTGCTCGGCCGTGATATCGACCCGGGATGAGCGACGGCCCGATCAAGTCGGTCAGCCCTGACTGGAACCTGCCGAGGGTTCGGGTCCTCTCCACGCTGAGGCACGGCGGCGGAAGTCGAGGGGCCTATGCCTCCCTGAACCTCGCCCGGCATGTCGGTGATGACGACGAGGCGGTCACTGTCAACCGCCGATACCTGCGCGAGTCGGCCGGCCTGCCAGCCGAGCCACTCTGGCTGAACCAGGTTCACGGTCAGTGCGTCGCCTTGCACGAGGAAAGTTCGGGTACACCGACGGCCGATGCGGCCGTCAGTTTCCGTCAGGGCCGTGTCTGCGCGGTGATGACCGCCGATTGTCTTCCGCTCGTGCTGACGGATCGGGACGGCTCCAGGGTCGCGGTGGTGCACGCTGGTTGGCGGGGCCTGGCTGGCGGCATAATCGCGGCGGCGGTGCGCGCGATGCGATGCGAGCCCGACCGGGTGCTGGCCTGGCTTGGACCGGCCATTTCGCAGGCGGCCTTCGAGGTCGGGCCCGAGGTCAGAGATGCCTTTGTCGATCGCTCGATGAGTTTCGCGCAGGGTATTGAAGGCAACAGCCGTGGGCGGTTCCAGGCCGACCTTTGCCGGCTCGCCCGAATCGAACTGGCGGCGCTCGGCGTCCTCGAGGTCTCCGGCGGGCACTGGTGTACCTTCCAGGAGCCGGATGACTTTTTTTCCTACCGGCGCGACGGCCGTTGCGGGCGCATGGCGACGCTTGCATGGCTTCTTTGACGGCGTGCTAATCTGCTGCGTTTTCCGCGCAGAGCGTTCTCAGCCTGACCCGCCTTGTCGACTCTCAACTTAATTATCCTGTTCACGGCGCTTGGCGGGCTGGTCAGTGCCCTCATGGCGTCGGCGTTCCTGCTGCTCAATTCGGAGCGTCGTGCCTTCGTGTTGCCTCACCTAGTGAGTCTTGCGACCGGCGCACTGCTCGGTGCCGCGTTTCTGGGCCTGATTCCGCATGCACTGGAATCGGCGGGGCCCGGCGGTGCTCACACCGTCGGCAAGAGCCTGCTGCTCGGCGTGCTGACGTTTTTCCTGCTGGAGAAGTTCGTGCTCTGGCGGCATTGTCACGACGATCCCTGCGAGGCGCATTCGCCCAGCCCGGAGGCCCGCGATGCCGCGTCGGCTCGACTGATGCTGGCCGGGGACAGTTTCCACAACGTGCTCGATGGCGTGCTGATCGCGGCCGCTTTCATGACAAACACGCAGCTTGGCATCGTTACGGCGATGGCAGTCGTTGCTCACGAGATACCGCAGGAGGTCGGCGACCTGGCAATCCTGCTGCACGGTGGGTTCTCCCGGGCCCGGGCCCTGTCGCTCAACCTGCTGACCAGCCTGACCTCCATTCTGGGCGGCGTGCTCGCCTATTTCGCACTCGGCACGGCGTTGGACCTGCTTCCGTACGCGCTTGCTTTTGCGGCGGCGAGCTTTATCTACGTGGCCGTGGCAGACCTGATACCCGGGATGCATCGCCGGGTCGACCTCAAGGCCGGGCTCGAGCAAGTGTTGTTTATCGGTATCGGCGTGGCAATCATTTATTTCACGCATCAGCACATGCATTGAGATTGGCGGCGGCTGCGCGCCCATCTATTTGAGCGCCGTCAGGCCTTGCAGGATGGGTGCTTTGGCCCAAGATTACGGGTATCCCATCCGACCGGAGCCCCGCGCATGCGCATGGATAAGCTGACCAGCAAGTTCCAGATGGCCCTGGCTGACGCCCAGTCAATGGCGCTCGGCCGCGACCATCAGTTCATCGAACCCGCCCACCTGATGCTCGCTTTGCTTGATCAGCAGGGCGGCTCGTTGCGCCCCCTGCTCGATAAGGCGGGTGCCAACGTCAACCTGCTGCGCTCGCAGCTCGGTGAGGCGCTGGACCGAATGCCGAAGGTGGAAGGCACCGGGGGCGAGGTCCACATGTCGAACGATCTCGGCAAGTTGCTCAACCTGGCCGACAAGCTGGCCCAGAAACGCGGTGATCAGTACATCTCCAGCGAACTGTTCCTGCTGGCGGCCCTGGAGAGCAAAGGCATGCTGAGCACGCTGCTCAGCGACTGTGGCGTCGTCAAGGGGGCCCTGGAGAAGGCGGTCGAGGAGATGCGCGGCGGCGAGACGGTCGATGACCCCAATGCGGAAGAGAGTCGCCAGGCCCTGGAGAAATACACGATCGACCTGACTGAGCGCGCTGCCCAGGGCAAGCTCGACCCGGTGATCGGCCGCGACGACGAAATCCGTCGCACGATCCAGGTGCTGCAGCGACGCACAAAGAACAACCCCGTTCTGATTGGTGAGCCCGGCGTTGGCAAGACCGCCATCGTCGAGGGCCTGGCGCAGCGCATCGTCAATGGCGAGGTTCCCGAGGGTCTTCGCGACAAGCGTATTTTGTCACTGGACATGGGCTCGCTGATTGCCGGCGCAAAATTCCGCGGTGAGTTCGAGGAGCGACTGAAGGCTGTTCTGAGCGATCTGGCCAAGCAGGAAGGCCGTGTGATTCTCTTCATCGACGAGTTGCACACGATGGTCGGTGCCGGCAAGGCCGAAGGCGCGATGGACGCCGGTAACATGCTCAAGCCCGCCCTCGCTCGCGGCGAATTGCATTGCGTGGGCGCGACGACGCTCGACGAATATCGCAAGTACATCGAGAAGGATGCGGCGCTCGAGCGGCGCTTTCAGAAGATCTTTGTCGGTGAGCCGTCGGTCGAGGACACGATCGCGATACTGCGTGGTCTTAAAGAGCGCTATGAAGTGCACCACGGTGTAGAGATCACCGACCCGGCGATCGTGGCTGCCGCCGTGCTCTCGAATCGCTACATCACCGATCGACAGTTGCCTGATAAAGGCATCGACCTGATCGACGAAGCCGCGTCGCGTATCCGCATGGAAATCGACTCGAAGCCGGAGGAGATGGATCGGCTCGAGCGGCGGATCATTCAGCTCAAGATCGAACGCGAGGCGCTCAAGAAAGACACGGACGAGGCGTCGAGGAAGCGCCTGAAAGCACTCGACGAGCAACTCGTCGAGCTGGAAAAGGAATACTCGGATCTCGAGGAAATCTGGAAGGCCGAGAAAGCCTCCGTCCAGGGTGCCGCGCACATCAAGGAAGAACTCGAGCGCGCCCGGCTCGAACTGGACGCCGCGCGGCGTGCCCAGGACCTCGGGCGAATGTCTGAATTGCAGTACGGGCAGATTCCGGAGCTCGAGAAGCGGCTCAAGGACGCTGCGGCTGCGGAAACCCAGGAGCACCAGTTGCTTCGCAACAAGGTGACGGACGAAGAGATCGCGGAAGTCGTATCGAAGTGGACCGGGATTCCGGTCTCGAAGATGCTCGAGGGTGAGCGCGAGAAGCTCCTGCACATGGAAGAGGCGCTCAATGAGCGGGTCGTCGGACAGGCTGAGGCCGTCAGTGCCGTCTCCGACGCGATCCGGCGCTCGCGTGCGGGCCTGTCGGACCCGAACCGGCCGAACGGGTCTTTCCTGTTCCTTGGTCCGACCGGCGTCGGCAAGACCGAGCTGTCGAAGGCGCTGGCCGAATTTCTCTTTGACACCGAAGACGCAATGATTCGCATCGACATGTCGGAATTCATGGAGAAACACTCCGTGGCGCGACTGATCGGCGCGCCCCCGGGTTATGTGGGTTACGAGGAAGGCGGTTACCTGACCGAGGCCGTGCGCCGCCGGCCCTACTCGGTGATTCTGCTCGACGAGGTCGAAAAGGCGCACCCGGACGTGTTCAATGTCCTGCTGCAGGTGCTCGACGATGGCCGCCTGACTGACGGCCAGGGCCGCACGGTCGACTTCCGCAATACGGTCGTGATCATGACCTCGAACCTGGGTTCGCAGGTCATCCAGGAGCTGGCCGGTGAGGAGAACTACGCGAAGATGAAGGGCGCCGTGATGGAGATCGTCGGCGAGCATTTCCGCCCTGAGTTCATCAACCGCGTCGATGACACCGTCGTGTTTCACCCGCTGGCCAGGGAAGACCTCCGCAAGATCGTGGATATCCAGGTCGGCTACCTGCGCGATCGGCTGGCCGACCGCGACATCGAACTCGAACTCGACGACGCGGCCCGCGACTTGCTCGCCGAGGCCGGATTCGACCCGGTCTATGGTGCGCGACCGCTCAAGCGAGCGATCCAGCATCAACTGGAAAACCCGCTGGCCCAGTCCATCCTGCGCGGTGATTTCGGGCCTGGAGACCGGGTGCTGGTCACGGCGCGGGACGGGCAGATGGCCTTTGAAAAGGTGGCAGCAACCGTGGAGGCCGCTCCGGCCTGATGCCGGATGGGTGATCCGGCCCGGGGATGCCCCGGGTCGGAACCCACCTGAAATCGCCGGCCGCCCGGCGCGCGGGTTTCGTATAATCACGGCCCCGCCGGATTGGCCCGGTGTTTCACCCTGATCATCGAAGACGGACAGCGATGCCGATATACGAATACCAGTGTCAGAAGTGCGGCCACGATCACGAGGCTTTGCAGAAAATATCCGATGCGCCCTTGCGTAAGTGCCCGGCCTGTGGTCGCCTGTCCCTGAAGCGACTCGTCTCGGCGCCGCGGTTTCGGCTCGCAGGCAGTGGCTGGTACGAAACGGATTTTAAGTCGGACAAGGAATCGAAGCGCAACCTGGTGGAGAAGGGGGAGGGCAAGCCCCCCGCCAGTGACACCGTGTCTTCGGAGAAGACGTCGACGAGCGACGCCTCCGCTGCAGGCGGCAAAGAGAGCCCGGCCAGCAAATCGGCCGACAGTTCGACCAAGAAAACCGCGTCCGGAAAAACATCGGCCGGCTCGCCCGGCTCCGGCAAGAAGCCCGCTGCCTGACCGGGCGGAATCACCGGGACAACGAGGGAACGTAAATGCCTGATCAGCAGTTGCCGGGGTTGCCGCCAGCGGCGGACGCCGAGGAAAGCAAGGGTCGTCACCCCGCGCGCGCCATCCGCAACTACCTGATTGCCGGATTGCTGATCTGGATACCGATTGTGATTACCGTCTGGGTGGTGCGGTTCATCTCCGGGATCCTGGACCAGTCTCTGGTGCTGATCCCGCGGCCCTGGCGGCCGGAAACGCTGTTCGGGACCTACATTCCGGGCCTGGGTATTATTCTTTCACTGCTGCTCCTGCTGCTGACTGGCCTGCTGGTTCGCCACCTGTTCGGTGAGCGACTCGTCGAGGCGGTCGAGCGACTGGTCCGACGCATTCCGGTGATCGGCTCCGTGTACGGAGGCGCGAAGAGCTTCAGCGAAACGGTGCTGACGGACAAGGGTGATTCCTTCAAACAGGTGGTGATGGTCGAGTTTCCACGCCAGGGCATGCACAGCATCGGCTTCGTGACCTCGGACCAGCTCAAGGAAGCGCAGGCAAAGACATCGAGGAACGTGATCAGCGTGTTCGTTCCGACCACACCGAATCCGACCACGGGCTTTCTCGTCCTGGTTCCAAGAAGTGAAGTCATCGAACTGGACATGAGCGTGGACGAGGCTTTCAAGATGCTGTTCACGCTCGGCGTCGTCGTACCGGACTGGAAGAAGCAGCCGCACGCCGGGAATCTTGCACCGCAACAGACCGAGCCGTAACATCCCGGTCCCTCTCTGGAAACACCGGGCCGCGCCTGGCAAGGCTCGTTAACCATGTCGATGCGAACTCATTACTGTGGCGAGATCAACGCAGGCCTCGTCGATAAGACGGTCTCCGTGGCCGGCTGGGTCAATCGCCGGCGCGACCACGGCGGCGTGATATTTGTTGATCTGCGCGATCGCAGCGGACTGCTGCAGGTGGTCTTCGATCCCTCGGCCGCGGCGCTTTTTGCTGAGGCGGAAAGACTTCGCGGCGAGTGGGTGCTGAAGGTCACCGGAAAGGTGCGGCCACGTCCCGAAGGGACGGTCAACCCGAACCTGGCCTCCGGAGAGGTCGAATTACTCGCCGGCGAACTGGAAATCCTCAACCGATCCGATGCGCTGCCGTTCCAGCTCGATGAAGATGCCAGGGAGGAAGTGCGTCTGCGCTATCGGTACCTGGACCTGCGCAGCGACGAAATGCAGCGACGCCTGCGCCTGAGGCATGCGATCACGCGGGCGATGCGCAGCTACCTCGATGAGCACGATTTCGTCGACGTGGAGACGCCGATGCTCACGAAGGCGACGCCCGAAGGTGCGCGTGACTACCTGGTGCCGAGCAGGACACAGGCCGGTCGGTTTTTTGCGTTACCGCAGTCGCCGCAGATCTTCAAGCAGCTGCTGATGATTGCCGGCTTCGACCGCTACTACCAGATTGTCCGCTGCTTTCGCGATGAGGATCTGCGTGCCGATCGGCAACCGGAATTCACCCAGCTCGACGTGGAGACGTCGTTCCTCGATCGCGACGAGATCATGGGATTGATGGAGGGCCTGATGCGCCATCTGTTCCGCGCAGTCCTGGCCGTTGAATTGCCCGATCCCTTCCCGCGCATGAGTTTTGCGGAGGCGATGCGGCGCTACGGCTCCGACAAGCCGGACCTGCGTGTCGCACTCGAACTCGTCGATGTTGCGGATCTTGTCACGGACAGTGATTTCAAAGTCTTCTCGGCACCGGCAAAAGCCGATGACGGGCGCGTTGCGGCGCTGCGCGTACCACAGGGGGCCGCAAAACTCTCCCGCAGGCAGATCGATGATTACACCGACTACGTGGCCCGCTACGGCGCCCGCGGGCTGGCCTACGTCAAGGTTAACGATGCCGCAGCCGGCCGCGATGGTCTGCAGTCACCGATTCTGAAGTTTCTTTCCGATGCGGCAATTTCCGGGATCATCGAGCGCACCGGCGCGGCGACGGGCGACCTGGTCTTCTTCGGCGCCGATAAGGCGGGCATCGTCAATGACAGCCTCGGCGCGCTCAGGCTAAAAGTCGCCGCCGACCTCGACCTGTTTGAAGCGGGCTGGCAGCCGCTGTGGGTGGTCGATTTCCCGATGTTTGAGCATGACCCGGAGGAGGGGCGCTGGGTGGCAATGCATCACCCGTTTACCTCGCCGGCGAAGGACGACGTTGCCGAACTGAAGGCAAACCCCGGGCAGGCGGTCGCTCGTGCCTATGACATGGTGCTCAATGGCTCCGAAGTCGGCGGCGGGTCGGTGCGTATTCATTCGGGGGAAATGCAGTCGGCGGTTTTTGAACTGCTCGGCATTGACAGCGACGAAGCGCAGCTGAAATTCGGCTTCCTTCTCGATGCGCTGCGTTACGGTGCGCCGCCGCACGGCGGCATTGCGTTCGGCCTCGATCGTCTGGCCATGCTGATGTCCGGGGCTGAATCGATTCGCGACGTCATTGCATTCCCGAAGACCCAGACAGCCACCTGTTTGCTGACCGATGCGCCGGCCGAGGTTTCGGAGAAACAGCTGCGCGAGCTGCATATTCGGCTGCGCGCGCCGCAGAAGGAGTAATGGGCGGCGAACTCGTCGTACTCGTCCACGGTCTGTGGATGAATGGTTCGGAGTTTGCCCTGCTGGGCCACCGGTTGCGCCGGGAGCACGGCTTCGACGTCCGTGTGTTCAAGTATTCCTCCCTGCGTGGGGATTTTGCAGCGACCTGCGAACGGCTCGGCCGTTTCGTGCGAGGCTCGGGTGCAGGGCGTGTGCACCTGATCGCCCACAGCCTGGGCGGGGCGTTCGCCCACCGCATGCTGGAGGAAGATCCGTCGACCGTGAGCGGCCACGTCGTTCTGCTCGCCTCGCCGCTCGGTGGCAGTCGGGCTGCAGAGGGTGTGCGGCAGTGGCCGATGCTGAGCCAGCTGGTCGGTCCCCACGTGCTCAGGGAACTGGCCAACTCGCACCTGCGCCAGTGGCCGTCGCGCTCGGCTGCCGGCGCCATCGCCGGGACCCGGGCGATCGGGACCGGGCAATTCTTCGCGCATTTCGATGAGGACAATGACGGCACGGTCGCCGTGCGGGAGACGCGAATCGCGGGCCTTGCCGATCATATCGTGCTGCCACACAGCCACATGGGGATGCTGTTCGCGACCGACGTTGCCGAGCAGACGGCGCACTTCCTGCGGCACGCCCGGTTCCGACACGACGCAACCCCCGAGCACTGATTCGTGACCGCGAAGGCCGCCGAGAGATTCGTAAACTGTCCCGGAATTAGTTGGCGGCTTCGGCGATGACCCGATTGATTTCGGCTTCCGACCAGCCGCCGCCCAGTGCCCGGTAAAGTGCGACATAGCCGAACAGCAGGTCGCGGCGCGCTCGGGCCAGTTCGATCTCGGCGCTGAACAGCTGTCGTTGTGCGTCGATCACTTCGAGGTAGCTGACGACGCCTCCCGTGTAACGCATCTGCTGCAGGCGCAACAGTTCACGCGCCGAAATCACGCGTACCTCGGACTGGGTAATAAAGTCCTGCCGGAGCTGATAGCCGGCCAGGCTGTCAGAGACCTCGCGCAGCGACTGCAGGACACCGCGCCGGTAGGCCAGTTCGGCCTGCCGCGCTCTCGCCTCGGCCACGTCCACGTTGCCGCTGGCGGCTCCCGAAGTGTAGATCGGCATGTCCAGGTACGGACCAACCGCAAACAGTTCCTGCGCGGGATCCTTGAAGTCGAACAGCCGCGCCAGTTCCGGGCTGATCAGGCCGAAGAAAGACGTGATACCGATATTCAGGTACGGGAATCGCGAGGCTTGGGCAACGCCGACCTGCGCGGTGGCCGCGTGCAGCTCGTTCTCCAGGCGGCGCAGATCGGGCCGGCGCGACAGCAGTTGCGACGGCATGCCGACCGGCAACTCCGGCGCGACAGGAAACGAATCCGGTAGCTTGTCACGGGCGACCGCATCCGGTGGGTAGCCGAGCAGAAAGCGCAGCCGGTTTTCCGCGAGGATACGTCGCTCCAGTGCGACCGGCAGGGTTGAGCGCGTGGTAGCCAGCTGCGTGACGGCCTGTTCAACCTCGGTGCCCGAGGCAACGCCATTTCGATTCTGGGACCGGACCAGGGCCAGGGAGGCCTCCTGAAGCTCGATCGTGTGTTCGATGATGTCGACCTCGGCATCGAGCGAGCGCAACTCAAACCAGGTCGTAGCCACATCGGCCACCAGTGAAGACATGACGGCGCGTGCGTTGTCCTCGCTGGCCAGCAGCAGCGCGAGGGTTGCCTCGTTGGCGCGCCTGAGCCTGCCGAAGAAGTCGATTTCCCAGCTCAGTGAAAAGCCCAGCGAGTAACTTGCGTCCTCATCGCTGATCGGGCTCGGGCTCGTGCTGCCGGTGCCGCGTACCTGCGGCCCCAGTGCGCCGCGGGAGATTCTCGTCTGGCCGCGAAATTCCTGGACCCTTTCGGCCGCGATGATCAGGTCGAGGTTGTTGTCGAGTGCGATTCGAATCAGCGCTTCGAGCTGCGGGTCGGCGAAGGCCTGTATCCAGTCGAGGTCGGCAAATGACTCGGCCTGCTGTGCCGTAATGACGCCGCGGTACTGCTCCACCGGCATCACGTTTTCCGGGCGTTCGTACTCCGGCCCGATCGTGCAGGCCGCGGGCAGGACTGATGCCGCAGCGAAAAGCAGCGCGCGAAGCTTCACGAGGTCGACCCCCCACCAGCCTGGGGCGCGTCGGAGGAACGCACCGGCTGCCTGTCAAAGCGCTCGGCGAGACCCTGGATCAGGACATAAAACGCCGGCACCGCGAGCGTCGTCAATACGGTCGCGCCGATCATTCCGCCGAAGACCGCGGTCCCCACGGATACTTTCGAGGCGGCCCCGGCACCTGAGGCCGTCATCAATGGTATGACGCCGAGAATGAACGCGAGTGACGTCATGATGATTGGCCGGAATCGCATGCGCGCCGCATCCATGGCCGCCTCGTACAGTGGCATGCCCTGCTCATGGTTAAGCTTCGCGAATTCGACGATCAGGATCGCGTTCTTCGCCGACAGCGCAATCAGTGTGACCAGGCCGATCTGGCCATACACGTTGAAGTCGAGTCCGCCGAGCTTGAGTGCTACAAAGGCGCCGAGAAAGCCGAACGGCGTCGCCAGCATGACGGCGAAAGGCACGGCCCAGCTTTCATACAGGGCCGCCAGAAGCAGGAATACGATGACCATCGACAGGGCCAGCACGTACGTCGCCGTATTGCCGGCCTCGATTTCCTGAAGACTCTGGCCCGTCCACTGGTAGCCGTAACCGCCCGGCAGAACTTCAGCGGCAACCGCTTCCATGGCCTTGATCGCATCCCCGGAGCTGGTTCCTGGCGACGGCGCCCCGTTCAAGGCAGCGGCGCTGAACAGGTTATAGCGCTGCAGAAATCGAGCACCGGTGCCGGGATGCGGCGAGGTCAGCGTATCGAGCGGCACCATCATGCCCTGGTCGTTACGCACGAACAGTAGGCCGATGTCGCCGATGACCTGCCGGAATTCCGGCTCGGCCTGCATGGTGACTTTGTAATTGCGGCCGAACCGCGTGAAGTTGTTGATCTGCACGCCGCCCAGGAACGACTGCAGCGTGGTAAAGACGTCATTCACCGGGACGCCAAGTTTGCGGGCCTTTTCGCGATCAACGTCCAGCCGGTAGTTTGGCGTTCGCGCAGCGAATGTCGTGGTCAGGCCGCCGATCTCCGGTCGGTTCCGGGCCGCCGCAATGAGTTCGTCGGTGGCCGCAGCGAGTTCCTCTGGGGACTGTCCAGCCTGCGCCTGCAGCATGAGTGAAAATCCCGACACGGCGCCGAAGCCCGGCAGGGCCGGTGGGTTGAAAACAACGACGATCGCCTCGGGGATGTCGCGGGTCAGCGCGGTTAGCTTGCGAAGAATGGCCTGCGCCTGCAGATTCTCGCTTTGTCTTTCTTCCCAATGCCTGAGTCGTACGATAATCAGTGCGCCGTTGGAAGCGGCGGTTCCGGAGATCAGGTCCGCTCCGGTGACTGCCACGGCGGTATCAACGCCATCCTGTGCGGTGACGAGATCCTGTACCTGCCGCGCGACTTTCGCGGTTCGCTCCTGTGAAGCGCCTTCCGGCAGCAGGACCTGCATGAACAGGCTGCCCTTGTCCTCATCGGGCACGAATCCGGTCGGCGTGACACTGGCCAGTCCGCCGACGAGGGCCGCTACGACTCCCAGCGCCAGCAGTGCGAGCATTGTGCGTCGTGCGCCAAGTGAGGCAATGGCGCTATAGTGGTTCGTGATTGAATCGAAAATGCCGTTGAAGCGCCGGAAGAAGCGCGACAGCAGTCCACCACCGGATGCGTCCCGGCTGTGACTTTTCAAAAGCATTGCGCTGAGCGCAGGGGTCAATGTCAGCGCCACCACCGCAGACAGCGCCACCGAAACGGACAGCGTCAGCGCGAACTGCTTGTAAAGCTGGCCGGTTACGCCAGGAATGAACGCCATCGGTACGAAAACGGCCGCGACGATCAGCCCCGTGGCGACGATCGGCCCCTGCACCTCGTCCATGGCTTTTCGCGTGGCCTCGAGCGGCGATAAGCCGAGCTTCTCCATGTTCTGCTCGACGGCTTCAACCACGACGATCGCGTCGTCCACCACGATTCCGATGGCCAGTACCAGTCCGAAAAGCGAGAGCGTGTTGATGCTGAAGCCGAGCGGGGCAAAAAAGATAAAGGTGGCAATAATGCACACCGGCACGGCCACCATGGAAATGAACGTGGCCCGCCAGTTCTGCAGGAACAGCGAGACGACGATCAAAACCAGGATCAGCGCTTCGATGAACGTCTGCGTGACCTCGCTAATGGATTCTTCGACAAATTCTGAACTGTCGTAGAGGATCTTGACGTCCAGGCCGTCGGGCAGGCTGTTTTCGACGCGTTCGAGCTCTTCTTTGACGAGCCCGGCGGTCTCCATTGCGTTCGCGCCGGGCGAAAGCGCGATGGAAAGCACGACCGCCGGATTGCCTTCCAGCAACGTGCTGTAATCGTAGCGCTGCAAGCCGAGTTCCACAGTCGCCACATCGCCGAGACGAATGAAAGAGCCGTCCGGCTTGGAGCCGACGATGATGTTCCTGAATTCCTCCACCTCGACCAGGCGTCCCTTCACACGAACCGAGTACTGGAAACTCTGGCCGCGAGTGGCCGGTGGCTGGCCAACCTGTCCGGCAGGCGCCTGGACATTCTGTTCGCGTACGGCCTTCGCGACGTCGGATGCCGTGATGCCGAGGCTGGCCATGCGGTCCGGCCGGAGCCAGATACGCATGCCGAAATCAAATCCGTAGACGTTGACGGCGCCGACGCCCTTGGCGCGCTTGATCGGATCGACGACGTAAATGGATGCATAGTTGTTGATGAACTGCGAATCGTAGCTTCCGTCGGGCGAAAAAATGGCAAAGTAGAGCAGGGTATCGGGTGATTGCTTCTGCACCGTCACGCCCTGCTGAATCACCTCCTGAGGCAACTGCGAAGTGGCCTGTGAAACCCGGTTCTGCACTTCGACGGCAGCAAGATCCGGATCGCGTTCGAGCCGGAACGTCACGTTGATCGCCGAGCTTCCGTCGTCTCCGCTCACCGAGTTGATATAGAGCATGTCGGTCGCGCCGTTGATCTGTTGATCGATCGGCGCCGTCACGGATTCCTCCACCACATCAGAGCTCGCGCCCAGGTAATTCGCCGAGACCTTGACGGACGGCAGCGCGATTTCCGGGAACTCACTGACCGGCAGACTCAGCATTGTCAGCAGGCCCGCCAGCGAGAGCAGCAGGGAAATGACGATCGCGAAGATCGGTCTGTCGATAAAGAACCGTGCCATCGTCGCCCCTGGTCAGTCGGCTGGCGCCGGCGCGCTCGATTGGTCGAGCTCCGCCTGGGTGATCAACTGCACCGCAAGCGGCACCCCCGGCCGTGCTCGCTGGATCCCTTCCACCACGATCCGGTCACCGGCAGCGAGTCCTTTGGCGACGATCCATCGGTTGCCAAGACGCGCGCCGAGCTCGATCGGCTTCAGCTCGGCCACGTCGCCTGCGCCAACCGTCGCGACGAAATAGCGGCCCAGCTGCTCCTGGACCGCGCGATCAGGAATCACGATTGCCTCTTCGGATTGACCTGATGTGGCGCTGATGCGGCCAAACATGCCCGGCCGCAGAAAGTGTTCGGCGTTGGGAAACTCGGCGCGCAGTCGGTACGTGCCGGTCGTCGGGTCGAGCGCCTGGTCGGCGAAGTTGATGTGGCCTGCCGGCGGGTAAATCCGCCCGTCACTGAGGGTCAGTCGTACCGTGCGACTGTTGTTCGTCACGGCCTGCCCTCGGCCTTCCGCGACGGCGCCTGCCATCCGGCGCTGGTAGCTGAGCAGGTCGGCCTCGCTGATGCTGAACCAGACCCAGGCCGGGTCGTCGGCCGAGATATCCGCCAGCAGTGTGCTGCCCGCCGTGACGAGCGCACCTTCAAAGACCTGCGAGGCTCCAACCCGGCCCGTCAGCGGTGCGCGGATTTCCGTGTACTCAACGCCGAGCTTCGCTTCGTTGACCATTGCGCGAGCGGCCTCAACCCGCGCTTTCGCCTGCCGGGCCGCCGCAACGGCATTGTCATAGACTTGCTGGCTGATCGCATTTTCGCGCAGCAGCGGCGCGTAACGCGCCACGTCCTGCTGGGCCCGGGCGAGGTCGGCCTGTGCAGACGCCAGCTGCGCGTCGGCGGCGGCGACCTGGGAGCGATACTCCCGCGCATCGATCGTGTAAAGCAGCTGGCCCTTCTCGACCAGTGCGCCGTCGTCGAAGTGCTTTTCGAGCAGGATGCCACTGACGCGTGAACGGATTTCGACTTCCTGCGAGCCACGGATCTCGCCGACGAAGTCCGCCGACAAGGTGACCGACTCGCGCTTGAGTTCCATCGCTTTCACGGTCACGGGCTGCGCGGCCGGCATCTCCGGCTCGCGGCCACATCCGAAAAGGGCCAGGCTCGAACAAAGGGCCAGAGCGCAGCCGATCGTTTGTGGGGATCGAAACATGGTTCTGATCTCTCCTCGACACCGGTGCCGAGAGTTCTGCGGCAACAATAGTCGCCGGGTGTTAAGACCGCCAGAAGTCTAACTTGAATCCACGGCGCGCCGTAGTCGGCGATTTCCCGTGCAGGGGCGTGCCCTTACCCTTTTTTGCTGGCCCGCTGCAGGTGATACAGCAGATCCAGCGCTTGCCTTGGCGTCAGTGCATCGGGGTCGAGCTGTTGCAGTTCCGCGATCAGGCTGTGCACGGGCGGCGGAGGTGGCGCGGCCAGCGGCAAGGCCTGCTGGGGTCCCTGCGACGCCTGTGCGGCCCGCTCCTCGAGCCCCTGCAGATAGCCCCGGGCTTCCTCGACCACGGCCCTCGGCACACCCGCGAGGCGCGCCACCTGCAGCCCGTAGCTCTGATTGGCAGGCCCTTCCTTTACGGTGTGCAGAAAGATGAGTTGATCACCGTATTCGGATGCGTCGAGGTGCACGTTGGCGCAGGCGGGTAATTCCTCGGCCAATGCAGTCAGCTCGAAATAATGCGTTGCGAACAGCGTGAACGCGCCGATGTCGCGGCCGATTCGTCGCGCACAGGCCCAGGCCAGTGAAAGGCCATCATACGTGCTCGTGCCCCGCCCGATCTCGTCCATCAGTACGAGGCTCTCGCGTGTCGCGTTGTTGAGGATGTTGGCCGCTTCGGTCATCTCCACCATGAACGTGGAACGGCCACCGGCGAGGTCGTCCGCGGCGCCAATGCGCGTGAATATTCGATCGACGGGCCCGATGACGGCCGACCCGGCGGGGACGAAGCTGCCGATCCCGGCGAGGATGACGATCAGCGCGACTTGGCGCATGTAGGTCGATTTCCCGCCCATGTTCGGGCCGGTAACGATCAGCATGCGCCGCTCGTCATCGAGCAACAGGTCATTGGGCACGAACGGCGAGTCCGAAAGCTCCTCGACCACGAGGTGTCGGCCCGCCCGTATCTCGATGAGAGATTCATCACAGAGCTGCGGTTTGCACAGGCGCAGCGCGATCGCCCGTTCGGCCAGGTTCGCCAGTACGTCGATCGCGGCGAGCGCGGCCGCGGTTTCCTGGAGTTGAGCGAGGCGTTCGGTGAGGCGGTCGAGCAGGCCCTCGTAAAGCTCACGTTCCCGCGCCAGCGCCTTGTCGCGCGCGCCGAGCACGCGGTCCTCGAAAGACTTCAGTTCCTCCGTGATGTAGCGCTCTGCGTTCTTGACCGTCTGCCGGCGTACCCAATGCGCCGGTACGCGTTCGGCGAGATTGCGGGCGACTTCAATGTAGTAGCCGTGTACGCGGTTGTAGCCGAAGCGCAGGTTTGCGAACCCGGTGCGCTCGCGTTCGCGCTGCTCCAGGTCCAGCAGTGCCTGGTTGCTGTGCTCGCTGATATGTCGCAATTCATCGAGCTCGGCGTCATAGCCGCCGGCAATCACGCCGCCATCGCGTATCAGGGCCGGTGGCTCAGCAGCCATGGCCTGGGCGAGCAACCCCAGCGTCTCAGGATGTGTACCGGTCGAGCGGGCCAGTGCGGCGACCAGCGGTGAGTCGATGTTCGACAACCGGGTCTGCAGCGCCGGCAGTAGTCCCAGCGCGCCGCGCAACTGCGCCAGATCGCGCGGGCGTGCCGAGCGCAGCGCGACGCGCGCGAGGATGCGTTCGATGTCGCCGACGCTACGCAGGATGTCCTGCAGCGTGTCCTGCAAACCATCGTTGTTCAGGCTCTCGATGGCTTGCAGGCGAAGCTCGCGCTGAGCCAGGTCCCGCAACGGTCTTTGCAACCAGCGGCGCAGCTCGCGCCCGCCCATGGCCGTCGCGGTCCGGTCGAGTACGTCGAGCAATGTACCGCGCGTGTTACCCGACAGCGTCACGTCGAGTTCGAGGTTCCGGCGCGTGGCCGCATCGAGCAGCAAGGCGTCTTCGCGCTGTTCGCAGCGAATACCACGCAAGTGAGGCAAGGCTGCCTTTTGCGTCTCGCGCAGGTAATTGAGCAGGCTGCCGGCCGCGCCGGTTGCGAGTGGCTTGTCCTCGAGGCCGAATCCGGCGAGGTCACGCGTGCCGAACTGCTCACAAAGCTGGCGTTGCGCGCTCTGGCTGTCGAAATGCCAGGGCGGGCGTTCCCGGATCGTGCCGGTCGCGCCAGCGGCCTTGTCCAGCGCGCTGCCTTCGGCGACCAGCAGTTCGGCCGGGCGCAACCGCTCGAGTTCCGCGGCCAGCGCGTCCTGGCCACCGGCCTCGAGCGCGTGGAACCGGCCACTGGACAGTTCCAGCCAGGCGAGCCCGAACTGGTCGTCGCTGACCGAGACTGCCGCGAGCAGGGTGTCGCGGCGCTCCTCGAGTAACGAATCTTCGGTTACCGTACCGGGCGTGACGACCCGCACGACGCGACGCTCCACCGGTCCTTTCGACTTCGCCGGATCGCCGACCTGCTCGCAGATCGCCACTGACTCGCCTTTGCTCACCGCGCGCGCGAGGTAGTTATCCAGCGTCTGCACCGGGACACCGGCCATTGGAATCGGCTCGCCGGCTGACTTTCCGCGTGTCGTCAGCGTGATGTCGAGCAGGCGGGCGGCGCGGCGGGCATCGTCGAAGAAGAGCTCGTAGAAATCGCCCATGCGGTAGAACAGCAGCTCGCCCGGATGCTGGGCCTTCAGCCGCAGGTACTGCTGCATCATTGGCGTGTGATTCGAGGTCTCGGCACTCATCGATCGAGCCATGCTGCGCCCGGGCGGCCATGAAGTTCCGCAGAAAAGAAAACGCCAGTCCGTTTGAGGGACTGGCGCGTCGATTGGAGGCCGGTGGACCCGGCGGCGGGCATCGTTACTTGGTGTCCGCGGTCGGTACCGCTGCCGACTGGCCAGCCACAAACGGGTATTTCGCGAAAATCGCCGCCACTGCCCGGTTGATGGAGTCTTCCTTGTTGGCCAGCGCTTTCTTGGATACCTCGCCCTCGATTCCGCCCTGCCAGACCACCTGGCGCTTCTTCCGGTCGACCAGGTCGATGATGATGGTTCCGACGTTGTAGCGACGCGTCGAGACGTCGGTGCCGCCGCCGTAACCATAGCCGCCGTAGGGTGCGCCGTACCAGCCGCCATAACCCCAGGTCGGGCCGTAGTAGGGTGCGGGAGTGCTGACGATGTCGGTCTTCTCTTCCATCTTGCCCTGGAAGTTGATCACGAGGTCCGGCTCGGCCGCAGGCTGATAGCCGCGCGCCTGCATCTCCCGGGAAGCGGCTGTCTCCAGCAACTGCGTTGCCAGCGACTTGAACTCGCGGCTGTCTGTGCCGGCTTGGGTCACGAAGCCGTAGGTGCGGTACTGGCCAAAGTCCGTGCTGCGATCGTAATCGGCCCGGATGTCCGGGCCACTTGAGCAACCCGCGGCGAGCAAAGCCAAAGAACCCAATACCAGGCTTCGAGAAAAGCGTCTGCCACGCATTGTGATCTCCTGAGTGGTGATGATGGTCGGTCCGCTGTTACAGAGCCAGCGGGATCATCTGGGCCATCTGGATATCGATCAGGGCATTGACCTTGTTTTCAATCTGCACCAGGCGCAACACCTTGCTCGACGGCAGGATTTTCTCGAAACGCTTGATGTACTTCTTGCCCAGCGCCAGGTCGCGATCTTCGAGCGACGACCAGCTCTTGAGGATTTTGGCCGCAGCGTTCTCGTCCATGCTCTGATCGGCGTCCACGGCGGCGTTGTAGTGCTTCGCAAACTTGTCGACCAGGGCGACTCGTTCGCCGGCCAGCGTCTTCTGTTCGGCCTGGTACTCGTCATAGATCGGTATGAACGCGGCGGTCTCTTCGGCCGTCATGTTCATGTTCTGGAGCACGAGAGCCTTGCGGTCGGCCTGGATCTGACTGATCAGCAACTGGGTGTCGTCCACGGCATTGGCGCCGGACTGGGCCAGCGCGCCGTGGCTCATGTTCAGTGCGACGGCCGCGGCGGCGGCAAGCAAAAATTTCTTCATTGGGAAACGCTCCTCGAGTTTGCAGGCGTTCTGAAAATATAATGTTGGAACGCGGCGCCTCAGCGCGCCAGCGGAATGATGCTCATCCTGTTCGAATCAACAATGTTGTTGATACGGCTCTCGATCTGCGCGAAGCGCAGTGCTTTCTTCGGCGGCAGTTCCGCGGCCACCTTTCTGATGTACTTGTGATTCATGGCCAGGCGCTCAGTCTGGAGTTGCATGCCGACCTTAAGCGCTGAGACAGCCTGGTCATCGGTGAACGTGTCGTAATCCCGCGCGTAGATGTTGATCAGATCAAGAACCTTCTCATTGTGAACCTTGAGCTCTTTCTCATACTCATCGTAGATCGGCCAGAACGCCTTGCTCTCTTTCTCCGTGAGATCCATGTTGCGTGCGAAAACGGCTCGTTTGTCATTCAGCACCTGCTGCATGACGATTTCTTCGTCGGCCTTGAGACTGCTCTGATCTGCACTGGCAAACGAGGGGGCGACGCTCAGCACGAGTGAGGCGGCGAGGAGAGGAGCAAACTTCATGGGTTACCTGCCTTTAATCGGGGGGTAGTGGATTGCGAGCCCGTAATTATCGCAGGCCTGCGGGCCCTGTCTATAGGCCGCGGCTTGTGCGGCCCGCTAGAATCGCTGAATGATCGAGTCAGCTGCCGATGACCGTCTCTGCGACCTCGCCGGCGAGGTCGCCCGGAGGTTGACAGCGCATCACTGCGTGCTGGTGACTGCCGAATCGTGCACGGGGGGATGGCTGGGCAAGCTCTGCACCGACCTGCCCGGCAGCTCGAATTGGTATGCAGGCGGCGCGATCGTCTACTCCAATGCCCTGAAACAGACCCTCCTGGGCGTGCGGACTGAGACACTCGCCGCGGGGGGTGCCGTCAGTGAAGCAGTGGTCAGCGAGATGGCATTCGGGGCGCTGCAGCGCCTGGGCGGCGATATCGCAGTGGCGATCAGCGGCATCGCCGGGCCGGACGGCGGAACGCAGGACAAGCCGGTCGGTACGGTCTGGATCGCCTGGGCCCGTCGTGACGGGGGCGAGAGGCGCCTGCGGACCGCGGGCTTGTGGCTGCCCGGGGGGCGTGATGCGGTGCGTCGCCAGGCACTCGCGGCTGCACTGCGGGGTTTGCTGGCGGAATGACGGGCCAGGACGCGCCTGAGCCGGCCCGCGAGGCAACCCGGAGACTATTTTTCGCACTCTGGCCGGATGCGGCCGTGCGTGCCTCGTTGCAGAGCCGTCTGGCGCCACTTTGCGCCCCGGACTGGGGCCGGGTCACGGGCTCCGGTCAGTGGCACGTGACGCTTGAGTTTCTGGGCGCAGTCCCCGAGAGCCGGCTCGGTTCGTTGCTGGCGATCGCCGGGCAGGCACGCGGGGCGCCTTTCGAGGTTGTGTTTGACCGTGTTGAGTATTGGCCGCGGCCACGCGTGCTGTGCCTGGTCGCGAGTGAGAGCCCCCGGACGCTCGCCGAGCTCTCCAACGAGCTGCGGCGGGCGCTGGGTGAACACGGTTTCCGTGTCGACCGGCGGGCCTTCCGGCCCCACCTGACGCTGGCCCGGAAAGCCCGGCAGCCCCGGCGTTTGCCGCTGATCGAGCCGGTGCTTTGGCCGGCACGCAAGTTTGCGCTGGTGCAATCCGTGACCGACCCCGGCGGGGCCCGCTACCGGCCGCTGCAGGCATGGCCGCTGAGCACCGGCAAAGACGGGACGTAATTGCCCAGATGCGGGTCTTTTGATCCTGCGGCGATGGGGTGGCTGTGGGATAATGCCGGTCTTTCCGATTCCGGAACGAACCATCCCGAACCCCGAGGATCCGCGAGCTATGGCAATGGAAGACAATCGCAAGAAAGCGCTCTCTGCAGCGCTGACCCAGATCGAGAAACAGTATGGCAAGGGCTCGGTGATGCGCCTTGGCGATGCGAGCGCGACCTACGATGTCGCGGCCGTCTCTACCGGTTCGCTGGGCCTCGATATCGCGCTCGGTGTCGGTGGATTGCCGCGGGGCCGCGTCATCGAAATCTACGGCCCGGAATCCTCGGGCAAGACGACGCTCGCGTTAACGGCAGTCGCCGAAGTCCAGCGCGCCGGCGGTACGGCGGCGTTTGTCGATGCCGAGCACGCACTCGATCCCGCCTACGCGGAAGCGCTTGGTGTCAATGTCGACGAGTTGCTGGTTTCGCAGCCGGACAACGGTGAACAGGCGCTGGAGATTACCGACATGCTGGTGCGCTCAGGCGCAGTTGACATTGTCGTCGTGGACTCCGTGGCCGCGCTGACACCCAAGGCCGAAATCGAAGGTGAAATGGGCGAGATGCAGGTCGGACTGCAGGCCCGGCTGATGTCACAGGCCCTGCGTAAGCTGACCGGCAACATCAAGCGCTCCAATACGATGGTCGTATTCATCAACCAGATCCGCATGAAGATCGGCGTCATGTTCGGCAACCCGGAGACGACCTCCGGTGGCAACGCGCTGAAGTTCTACGCCTCGGTACGACTCGACATTCGTCGTATTGGCGCGATTAAGTCGGGTGATGAGATCGTCGGCAACCAGACCCGCGTCAAGGTCGTCAAGAATAAGGTGGCCCCGCCATTCCGTCTCGCGGAGTTCGAGATCATGTACGGGACCGGCATCTCCCGCGAGGGCGAGATCATCGAGCTGGGCGTACAGCAGGACCTGATCGAGAAATCGGGTTCCTGGTACAGCTACAACGGCGAGCGGATCGGGCAGGGCAAGGAAAATGTCCGCAAGTTCCTGAAAGAGAATCCGGAGATAGCACGCGACATCGAAACGGCGCTCAGGGCGAAGCTCCTGCCCCCACGCAAGGAGAAGGCGGTGGAGGGTGAGGCGGCTGCGGAGGCCTGACCCAGAGGCCGCCGCCGACGCGGACGAGCCCACGGTGCGCACCGCGGCGCTGGCATTGCTGGCGGGCCGGGATTTCGCGCAGCAGGAACTCCAGGCCCGACTGTTGCGCCGGGGCTATCCGGAAGCGATTGTCGAACCGGTGATCGGGCAACTCGTGGCCGAGCGCCTGCTGAGCGACGCTCGATTCACGGAACAGTTTGTCCGTCAGCGATCGATGCGCGGGCAGGGCCCAATGCGAATCCGCCTCGAACTGCGCGGGCGCGCCGTGTCAGATGCCTTGATCGAAGAGGCACTGGCATCGGCCGGTATCGACTGGAACCGGCAGGCCCACGACGCGCGCCGCCGGCGCTTTGGCAGCCGCCAGCCGGCGGACTTTCGCGAGCGTGCAAAGCAGGCCCGCTTCCTGCAGTATCGCGGCTTTTCGGCCGAGCAGGTCCAAGCCGCCCTCGGCACGGGCGAAGAGTTCGAATCATGAGCAAAACGCGCGCAGCGGTCAGAAAGATGAGCAGTTCGGAACTGAGAACGGCGTTCCTGGACTTCTTCAAAGAGCACGGGCACACGGTGGTGGCTTCGAGTTCACTCGTTCCGGGCAACGACCCGACCCTGCTGTTTACGAACGCGGGGATGGTGCAGTTCAAAGACGTCTTTCTTGGCAAGGAAAGCCGGTCCTATGTGCGAGCAGCCAGTTCACAACGCTGCGTACGTGCGGGCGGCAAGCACAACGACCTCGAGAACGTCGGCTATACCTCGCGCCATCACACGTTCTTCGAGATGCTCGGCAACTTCAGTTTTGGTGATTATTTCAAGCGTGAGGCGATCCATTTCGCCTGGCAGTTCCTGACGGAGCGCCTCGGGCTTCCGGCGGAACGACTGTGGGTCACGGTCTACGAGGAAGATGACGGGGCGGCGGAGATCTGGCTGCAGGAAATCGGCGTGGACCCTGCACGCCTCACGCGTCTTGGTAAGAAGTCGAATTTCTGGTCCATGGGCGATACCGGGCCATGCGGACCGTGCACGGAAATTTTTTACGATCATGGCGAGGAAGTGGCCGGTGGTCCGCCCGGCACGCCCGATGAAGATGGCGATCGGTATGTCGAGGTGTGGAATCTCGTTTTCATGCAGTTCGATCGCAGCGTGGACGGCGAACTGCACCCGCTGCCGAAACCTTCGGTGGATACCGGCATGGGTCTCGAGCGTATCGCGGCGGTGATGCAGGGCGTGCAAAGCAACTATGACATCGACCTGTTCCGCAACCTGATAGCGGCCGCGGCGAAAGCCACTCACAGTGACGATCTGCAGTCGAGTTCACTGCGCGTCATTGCCGACCACATCCGTGCCTGCGCGTTCCTGGTTGCGGATGGCGTACTGCCGTCGAATGAAGGGCGCGGCTATGTGCTTCGCCGGGTGATTCGTCGCGCGATCCGGCACGGGTTCAAGCTCGGACAGAACGAGCCTTTCTTTTACCGGCTTGTGGCGCCGCTCGACAAGGAGATGGGCGGGGCCTATCCGGAGCTGACAACGCAAAGTGCGCACATCGAGCGGGTGCTGCTGCAGGAAGAGCAGCGCTTTGCCGAGACGCTCGCGCAGGGCATGGGACTGCTCGATGAAGCGATCGACGGGCTCGCCGGGCGCGTGATTCCGGGCGAGACGGTTTTCCGTCTTTACGACACGTTCGGATTCCCGGTGGACCTGACCGGCGACATCGCACGCGAGCGCGGCCTTGAAATCGACGAGACCGGGTTCGAGGCGGCGATGGAGCGACAGCGTTCAAGGGCGCGGGCGGCCAGTCGTTTTGGCGTGGATTTGCGGGCCGGTCTCGATGTCGACGCGGAAACCCGATTCGCCGGGTATGAAACGGAGGCCGCAAACGGAACCATCGTCGAGCTGTTCCTTGGTAAGGACCGTGTGCAGTCATTGCAGGCCGGCCAGGAGGGTCAGGTGATCCTCGATGTCACGCCATTTTATGCTGAAAGTGGCGGCCAGGCCGGTGACCGCGGTTTGCTCGCCGGCGCGACGGGAAAGTTCACGGTCATCGATACGCAGAAAGTCGGCAAGGCACACGCGCATTCAGGGCGGCTCGACAGCGGGACGCTCTCGGTGGGCGAGACGGTTGCGGCGACGGTTGATCACGAGTTGCGCCAGGCCACGCGTCTGAACCATACGGCGACGCACCTGCTGCACGCGGCGCTTCGTCAGGTGCTCGGTACACATGTCACGCAAAAAGGATCGCTGGTCGCGCCCGACCGGCTGAGGTTTGACTTTTCACATTACTCCGCGATCACGCCGCAGGATTTGTCCGCAATCGAGTCGCTGGTCAATGCGCAGATCCGCGCCAATGCGGAGGTCGAAACCCGGCTGATGAACTTTGACGATGCGGTGGCTTCGGGTGCGATGGCCTTGTTCGGTGAGAAGTACGAATCGGACGTGCGCGTCCTGAGAGTCGGTGATTTTTCGACCGAGCTTTGCGGTGGCACCCATGCCAGTCGCGCTGGCGATATCGGGCTCTTCCGAATTGTCAGCGAAAGTGGAATTGCTTCGGGCGTGCGGCGCATCGAAGCGGTGACCGGCCAGGCCGCCTTTGATTTCGTGGTCCATACGGACCATGCGTTGCGAAATGTGGCGGATCTCCTGCGAGCGACGCGAGACGATGTGCAAGACAAGGCACAGCAACTGGTCGAGCGATCGCGCCGGCTCGAAAAAGAAATCGCTCAACTGAAAAACCAGTTGGCGACCGGAAGTGGCACAGACCTCGCAGCCGAGGCCGTGGACGTTGGCGGCGTGAAACTGGTCGCCGCCAGGGTCGACGGGGCCGATGCAGCCGCATTGCGGAATGCCGTAGATCAGCTTAAAAACAAGCTTAAAACCGCCGCAATCGTATTGGGCTCGGTCGATGAAGGCGACAAGGTCGTGCTGATCGCCGGGGTCACCAAGGACCTCACGACAAAGATAAAGGCAGGCGATCTGGTCAACCACGTGGCGCAGCAGGTCGGTGGTCGCGGAGGTGGAAGAGCCGACCTGGCACAGGCCGGCGGCAACCAGCCCGAGAACCTCGCGGCTGCGTTAAGTAGCGTGGCCGAATGGCTCAGTGTTCGTATGGGCTAGTGTCCGTTAGACTGGCGCCGCTGCGGCTGGTCATGCGCAAGGCCTGAATTTTTTGCTGACACGCTGGTAAAGGCGGAGTAAGGTTCAGCAACATTTTGAACCGTTCGGCGCAGAGCCACGATCCGGGGTGACCCGGAAATGGACCGGTCTTGAAGACCATCGGTTGAGACAGGCGAAGGAAATAAAAACAAGGGTCGCCGGAACTACCGAAACGGATTTGGCCGCCAAGGCCGGGAGCCAGAGATGCTGATTCTTACAAGGCGTGTAGGCGAAACGGTCATGATCGGCAACGAAGTGACCGTCACTGTGCTCGGCGTCAAAGGCAACCAGGTACGTATCGGGGTGAATGCGCCGCGCGACGTGTCGGTGCACCGTGAAGAAATCTACGAGCGCATCAAGGCTGAGGAACAGGACGGAGCCGCCCCCTCCGAGACGGAGCATCGCGGCAACGGTCACGGCGAGACGTTTCCCTGAGCACTGAAGCGGGCTGAAGGCACGTCCCGGACGGCAAATCGGCCAATTCCGCCCTCTGACTTTACGTCGCCACCCCAGATCGCTATCCTTCGCGGCTCTCTGCTTATCGGAGAGATGGCCGAGTGGTCGAAGGCGCTCCCCTGCTAAGGGAGTATGGGTCAAAAGCTCATCGAGGGTTCGAATCCCTCTCTCTCCGCCAGCAGACCTTTGCGATTGAAAAAAACGCGCCCGTAGCTCAGTTGGATAGAGTGTCTGGCTACGAACCAGAAGGTCGGGAGTTCGAATCTCTCCGGGCGCGCCAGCAAAACACAAGGGACCCTCTGCGGTCCCTTCTGTTTTGCCTGATGTTTCCGTGGGGTTCGAACTCCCGACCATAAACAAGTTGTTCGATCCGAGGCGCACGGATGTGCGCCGACAAACGGCCGAGCGGTGCGCGAGGCCGGTCATCTCTCCGGGCGCGCCAGCAAAACACAAGCCTCTGTCGTCCTTCTTTCTGCCTGATGTTTCTGCGTGGGAACATCTTGTGTGCCCGTTAGCGGTCACTCGGCCCACGAGCTTCGTTGCGAGCTAGCAGGTCGCGTTCCAGCGCTTCGGCGTCTGTGACGACCGCGGACAACCCAGTGCGCGCCGTCGACGCGTTCGTCGACGAACTGGACCTGGTGAAGTTGGGCTTCGAGGGCGCTGAACCGGCGGCGACGGGCCCTCCGGCCTATCACCCGGCGACGCTGCTGAAGATCTACCTCTACGGCTACTTGAACCGCCTGCCATCGAGCCGGCGCCTGCAGCGCGAGAGCCAGCGCAACCTCGAGTTGATCTGGCTCACCGGCCGCCTGGCGCCGGACTTCAAGACGATCGCCGACTTCCGCCGCGACAACGGCCCGCGATCCGCATGGCCTGCCGTCTGTTCGTGCTGATGTGCCGCGAGCTCGGGCTGTTCGAGCAAGCGCTGGTGGCGATCGACGGTAGCAAATTCAAGGCGGTGAACAACCGCGACAAGAACTTCACGCCGCACAAGCTGAAGGCCCGCCAGCAGCAGCTCGACCAGAGCATCGCCCGCTACCTGTCGGAGCTCGATCGAGCGGACCGTGATCCCTCGCTTGTACCCGAAGCACGGGTCGAGCACCTCACGGAGAAGATCGCCACGGTCCGCGAGCAGATGAAGAAGCTCGAGGCGATCGGTCGCCAGCTCCCGTAGCGCCGGATCAACAAGTGTCGCTGATCGATCCCGATGCGCGCGCGATGGCAAAGAGCGCCCGCGGCACCGGCATGGTGGGCTACAACGTGCAGGCCTCGGTCGACACCGAGCACCACCTGATCGTGGCGCACGAGGTGACCAACGAGGGCCACGATCGCAGCTAACTCACAGCGATGGCTCAGCTGACCAAGGAGACGCTCGAGGCGGACGATCTGAAGGTGCTCGCCGATCGCGGGTACTTCAGCGGCGAGGAAATCATGAAGTGCCAGCAGGCTGGTGTGACGCCGCTCGTGCCGAAGCCGCTGACCAACAACTCGGCGACGACCGGCGCTTCGATAAACGCGACTTCCGCGATGACGCCAAGCCGATCGCTATCGCTGCCCGGCCGCGCAAAACACCACGGGTTCACCCTCTCCGGTCCCTTCTGGTTTGCCTGATGTGTCCGTGGTTCGAACTCCCGACCATAAACAAGTTGTTCGATCCGAGGCGCGCGAATGGAGTCGGACTGTTAACCAGCGGCGTTTGGGACGATATCGGAAGATCGCCGACCGAGCAGTACCCGCTGCAGCCCGACAACGTCTGTAGTAGAGTCCCGAAGACCATGAGCAATGGCGCACACGCTCTCATTCAGACCCTCGTCAACGCGGGCGTCGACACCTGTTTCACTAACCCTGGCACTTCGGAGATGCACTTCGTCGCGGCGCTCGACGACGTGGACATGCGAGGTGTGCTGTGCTTGTTCGAAGGGGTAGCATCCGGGGCGGCCGACGGATACGCACGCATGGCGGACAAGCCGGCCGCGACGCTGTTGCACCTCGGATGTGGCCTCGGCAACGCCCTGGCGAACCTGCACAACGCGCGCAAGGCGCGTGTACCCATGGTCAACATCATCGGAGATCACGCGACCTATCACACCCAATACGACGCGCAGTTGCAGTCAGACATCGAGACGGTCGCGAGGAACGTTTCTTCGTGGATCAAGACCACACCTGACACGAGTCGACTCGCCAGCGATGCGGCCGAGGCCGTCGCTGTTGCCAAAGGCCCCCCTGCGCAGATCGCGACGCTCATTTTGCCCGCCGACGTGTCCTGGAACGATGGCGCCGAGCCGGCTCTGGCGCATGCGCCCGCGGAACCGCCGCCGGCCTCGGCCGTGACCGTGAACGCCGTGGCCGAAGTGATCAAGAAGTCAGGCAAGAGGGTTGCCTTCCTGTTGGGCAATCGGGTGCTGCGTGAGGCGGGCCTGCGCGCGGCATCACAGATTGCCGAAAAAACCGGCGCCAAGCTTTTCTGTGAGGTCTTTCCAACACGGCTGGAGCGAGGCGAGGGGCTACCTGCCGTGGAGCGCATTGCGTATCTCGCTGAGCTCGCCTCCGTACAGCTCAACGGTTACGACCACTTGGTTCTGGTCGATGCCAAGGCGCCCGTGTCGTTCTTCGCTTACCCAGGCAAGAAGAGTTATCTGGTGCCGGACGACTGTACCACCCACACCCTGGTGGAACCCCATGAAGATGCGTTGGCATCACTCCTGGCTCTCGTCGAGGCCGTTGGCGCGTCCGACACCCGTCCCAAGCTGCAGAGCGCGGGGCGGCCTGCTTTGCCAAAAGGCAAGCTGAACGCCGCCAAGGCGTGTCAGGCCATCGGTGCGTTGTTGCCAGCGAACGCGATCATCTCTGACGAGGCGCAAACATCGGGCATCAAGCTGCCAACCTTCACGGCCGGGGCGCCGCGGCATGACGTGCTCACCTTGACCGGTGGCGCAATCGGGCAGAGCCTGCCCGTCGCCGTGGGCGCGGCGACGGCTTCGCCGAACCGTCCCGTCCTCGCACTCGTGGGCGATGGCTCTGCCATGTACACGATTCAGGCGTTGTGGACGATCGCGCGTGAGGGTCTCGATGTAACCACCGTCATCTTCAACAACCGCTCGTACGGCATTCTCAACATCGAGCTCGAGCGCGTCGGGGCGGAGAAGAACGGCCCCAAGGCCAGGGCGCAGTTGGACCTGGCGGAGCCCGCGATCGACTTCGTATCGATGGCCCAGAGCATGGGCGTGCCCGCGCGACGTGTGGCCGGGGCCGAAGATTTCTGCACGGCCCTGAGGAATGCATTCGCAACGCCCGGTCCGTTCTTGATCGACGCGATCGTGCCGAGCGAGTACGAAGGCCTGAAACTCAAAGCGCTACCGCACATGCTGAGCGCGCTCGGCAGTGTGCCCGCGCCCGTCGCAAAGGCGATCAAGAAGAAAATCGCGCCCTGAGCGGGTTCGCGGGTAGTGGGAACGTCGGCATCGACTTTTGCATTCTGGTTGGTGCCTTGGTTCGTCTCGAACACCAACGACTCACACTCGCAATCTTAGCGGGCGTTGCGTGCGCCGGAGATGAGGCGTCGGAAACGTCGCCACGGCTCCAAGTCACGCTAGATGAGCTCGCCGGCGACTTCCCAGGGCCCCCCATCCACTACTTCGCCAAGCGGGTCGACCTCAACGAAGACCGGACCCCCAAGTGAATCGTGCACCTCGTGGGGCTGAGCGTGTGCGGCACCGGTGGCTGTGACACCCTGGTGTTCGCGAAGCGAGAGCAGGAGCTCGAGTTGGTGGCACGAATCGCGGTGACGAGGCCCCCTATCGTCGTCGCCAGAAGCAGGCCCAGGGCTGGCCCTCGCCGGCCAGCCGACCATCAAATTACCGGCACGGGGGTTTCAGTCCACTGTTCCAACTCGCCGCTGTCGGCCCCGGCTGCGCGGATTTAGCGCAAGCCCCCGAAAAGAAATGCGGCCCGCTGAACCACGACGATTCAGCGGACCGCGGGCGCTGTGTCAGAGCGGACAGGCGTCTACGGCATGGCCCTTGGACTCAATGTAGAAGACCAATTCGTTATCGTTATACGCGTCAAATACCATTGCGTAGTTCTTCATTTTCATCATTCCGGGCCCCTTGGCCGGGCCGGCGATTCCGTACTCGATCAGCGTCCACCCCCACGGCGCGTTGCTGGTGGCAGTAAACGTCACATGCGGGAAACCCGTGTGCTGAACCCACACGCCCGGAATCGGGTCGGCGCCCTCACCCGGCCACTCGAGGTCTATCCAGGTGCCGTCCTCTTCGAACGTAAAGCAACTGGGAAAAACGGCTCCCTCATAGTCGGGGAAAACCGGTGACGACAGGATTGTCACTTCGACAAGGAAAACCCGCCCCGCCAGATTGCCGGGATGGTCGTTGGGATGCCCGGCTCCGCCGGCAAAAGTCGCGCCCCCGGCTGTGCTCAACGCCAGCGCCAGCAAAAATCTTGTGATGAACTTCATGACTCCCTCCAGCCTGTATTGCAGTTGATTCCCCCCGACAAGCTCGCAGGGGCGGTAGCAGCCTGACCCGAAGCGCGCCAAAACACCGCGTGACATCACGTGACGTCACGTGACACGGAGAGCATTCCCCGCCCGGTGGTCAGATAAATCTCGCTGATTTCCAATGACATGGAACGCAAAAAGGGGTGTAATGGCGTCGGGAAAAAGGCAGCGATCGCTTGACCGGGGTTTTAGGGTTTGACTCCTCAACAACAGGCAGGACTTGGCACGGGCGTAACGATGGCGGCGGTTTCCGTGCAACTGGCACGGATCCAGGCCAGCCCGAGGTTCGCTAATGCTCCCCGCTTGTGCCAGCTGCTGAGCTACCTGGTGAAGAATTCCGCCAACGGGAATGTCCGTAATCTGCTGGAATTTGCGATCGCAGTGGAGGTCTTTGGCCGCGGCGAGGCTTTTGACCCCCAGTCCGATACGATCGTCCGCGTCTCGGCGAGGCGTCTCAGGCTGTTCCTGGCTGATTACTACAAGAATCAGGGCCGAGACGATCCTGTTCGTTTTCGCATCCCTACCGGACACTACCGGGTCAAGACTTCCCTGCGCGAACCACGGGTGAAAGCCGCTGTTCGCGCCTGGGTGAGCAGTCCCAGGAGTCGGCGGGTCATTCCTGCCGCTGCGCTCTCAATGTTTGTGGTGTTGATCATTGCCGGATATACCGGGCTGCTTCCGACTGAGGAGTCACACGGCGCCGGCACCGATTCGCGGGCATCGCTGGAGTTTTTGCTGGGGCAGCAGTTGCTGCATCGTCGCGGCGCGAGTGACCTGGAGCAGGCGGTGGAGGAATTCGAAACAGCTGTCGCAAAAGATCCTGACGACGTCGATGCATGGAGCGGGCTGGCATCGGCTCTCCGGATTCTGCACCTTCAAGACCCGGACAGGTATGAAAAAACGCTGCCGCGGCAATACTTCGCCTTGCACCGGGCACTGTCGCTGGACCCGTTGCATCCGGAGGCCAATGCCCGGATGGCGGGCCTGCATGCTTCCTCGGGAGACCTGGCAGGCGCAATCCGCTTCATGAGCCGCGCTCTGGAGTTCGGGAGGGACAACTATCTGGTGCTGGGGATGATAGCGGGGCAGGAACGAGCCAGTGGAAACCTGGAGCGGGCCATAGAGTTGCAGCGTGAGGCCACGCGATCTCCGCCTCTCAACGCGCCCTCTCTCAACAACCTTGCTCATATGCTGTACGAGGCCGGCGAATTCGACGAGGCCCTGGCGGCGATTTACAGTGCGGAGAAAATCAGTCCTCTGGGACCCGGGCAGAAGGCAAGCCTTGTCAAGGTACTGGTCCTTCAGGGCGAATTCGCGAAGGCGGATCAAATGCTGAGTCAACTTCCGCCCGGTGCGGACAGGCAGCAAGCGATAGCCCTGCTCCAGTACGCGTACGGGCAAGACGAATCCTCACGCCAGGCGCTGCAAGCATTGCAAGCAATGGCCAACCAGCCGGCGTCAGCGGATCAAGTGATGCAAATAGCAGAGGTCTTTGCTTTTCGCGGCGAGGACGACGGGGCGCTGTATCAGATCGAAGCGGCGTATCGGCAAATCATGAATCAGCAATGGACCGCAGCAATGAAATGCGAGTCTCTCCAGAAATTGCTCAATTCACCTTTCCTGGCCGGCCTTCATGCCCACCCCAGGTTTGTAGCCTTGGCGGACAGGGCCAGAAGCTATGTAGCGGGAGAGAGGTCGAACCTGATTACATTGGCGGCGCTGGAACGGGCATCCACGCTCCAGTGAGCGGTTCGCCTGAGTCCGGAGCACAACCAGAAGGCGCCGTATAACCGCGGAATTTTCAGTCGCGAGCTGGATCGCAACAGGGCATGGCAGTTGGCGGATTCCCGTGTGTAGCTAGCGTGAACATCCGCTGTGGCAAGGACGAGCTGACTTGCGTACGGCCGTTCCACACCATAGGCGATCCTAAACAAGGTTTTCGATCCGAGGCGTACGGCGTGCGCCGACAAACGGACGAGCGATGCGCGAGGCCGGTCATCTCTCCGGGCGCGCCGATCTTTCAGAGTGTTACCAGAGGGTTGCGCGCGTTTTGCCCTTTTCAGCCGTGATCTCGGCAGCAATGTCGTTGATCTCGACCAGCATGGCTTCGGCCAGGGCCTGGCCGGTGGCTGCGATGCGAAGTCGGAAGAGTACGTTACGTCGTATGTCATTCCAGGACTCGGAGTCTGCTGGCTCCGACAAGACGCGGTCTTCCGGAAGCGAAGCAGATGGCCCCAGGCTTTCGTAAACGATAGCGTTCGCCCGGTTCAGCGCAGCTGTCGCCTGCGTCGATTCGCGTCGCGGCAAAGCGGAAATTCCGGCACGCATGATGAATGGAATGAATACGCGATCGATGAGTTCGCGGTTATTGTTCTCCAGGATCCTCTCGCTGCGATCCAGGGTCGCGAAAAATTGCACGATCTGGTTTCGCAATTCGTGGTCTCTTATCAGCTGTAAATGTCCACTGCTGACCATCTGGTCATACGTAGCGCTGCTCAAACTCAAGGTGCGCCTGCCAACCAGCATCGGCAACAACGAACCGAGTTCCGACTGCCTTGTCCCCGGATCCGGTGCAGTGAGAGCCGCATATGCCCTGGCCGCTGTGTCAATCTTTTCTTTTTCGAACTCGACCTGAAGGTCAGCCTGGTGCCGGATTCCTTCGATATCTCGAGCCAGGAGTTCCAGGTAGACAGCTTCCGTCTTTCGATCATGGGCATCGCTGATCCATCCGTCGACCGCGAGCGCGATGAGAACCCCGGCGGCCACCAACACCAGCTCAGCAACGAAGAATCCGATTCGACGATGCAGCAGGCTGTCCAGCAGTCTGCCAACCAGGGATGTCTGGTGTTCTTTCCGGTCGGTCAAGAGTCGGTATCAATAGGTAAGCGCAGGATTCCGGAGCGTAGCAGATGCCTGTCGATCGAGGGAACGCCGTGGCCGAGTACTATCCGAAGTTTCGGGATCGGCGGGCGGCTGAGGGTAGACCGCTGGCAGGCTATGTCGAGGCGGAGTTCGAGTCGTATCCGAAGTGCGGCCGGCTCGAGCGAGCCGGACTGTTAACGCGCGACATGGAGAACGCGTATCTGGCGTTCGACCCGACCGCGGAAGCCCCGATCAACAGCCTGATTGGTCACTCGATCACGTATCGGGTCGCGACGGGTCCGAGGGAAGGGCAGAAGGTGTTCACGCTGCAGACCTTGCCGCCGGACCCGGATCGCTCGCGTGCGAACGTGGCCGAGTCTTCAGGATTCTCGCTACATGCCGGAGTCTGGGCCAGTGGCGGCGAGCGAAGCACTCGATCTGAGTCATGCGAGCCGGGGTCCGCCTGCGGGCGAACGGCCGTTCCAAGCGCATTGAAGATTGCTCTGACTGGCCGTTGATCGGTCGAACCGACGGGTGGGTCTGTCTGCGTACCAAAGAACATGAGAGAGCGGGCCGAGTTTCTGTATGGGAGGGGGAGGTTCAGGTGGCAGGCCGGAGCGTCATCGCGCTGCGCTGCCGACGCAGGATGCGATGGGGGCCTGCGATCACTCCATTAACTCGGGGTTGCCCGCCGAGGCTTGGCAGAGACCGGGCTTTTGAAATGACCATTCCTCTGACACCGATCATGGCCGAGGCCGGGACGACGAAGACCGCTGACCTGTATTTCAGCGGCTACATGAAGGGTGTCGACTTCACGCCGATCGTGGCGGCCTTCCTCACCGATCTCTCGAAGGACGGCCGGAGGTCGGAAGGCGAGGCGGGGCGGACCGTGTTCATGTGGGACCGGAATAAGGGTTTCCTCGTTCTGCCTGAGACCTTCAAGGCCACCAACACCAGCATGACGCGCAACGGCCAGCAGGTCCTGGTGGCCGCGGACCTGGACGGCAACGGCATCTCCGAGGCGACGCTATGGAGCCCGACCGGCGTGGTATCACTGGGCGACCTGAACGGCGACACCTGCGGTGGCACCAGCAGCGGCACGACGAGCAGCTACGGCTGGGCCGTCGATGACAGCGGTAACACCGCGGTCGGCACTGCCTGCGTGGACGTCGACGGCAACGGTACATGCCAGTCGTCGTTCAAGGGCGAGATCCTGCCGTTCATCTGCACGCCCAAGTGCGGGATGCGCGAGCTCGATACCTCGGACCGCGACTGGAAGAAGGCCCAGTACGTGCGCGCCCATGCGATCTCTGGCAACGACAGGGTGGTGCTGGGCCTGGCCGGATCGGGGGAATCCCGTGGCCTGGGTGGACGAAGGTCCGCTCACCGATCTCAAGGCCTTGTTTGGGGCGAACCTGGACAGCTATGCGTCGAGCTTTGACGGCAAGCGTGTGCCGATCCAGACCGTAAGCAGCAACAAGCCCGGCGAGGTCGTGCTGTGGAATGCCACGGCTTCGGAGCCGGGGAGGGCGCAGCCGATCGGCGCTTACTCACGAGGCGAGCATCTGCTCGCCTCTTTTTTTACGTCGCCACGGACTCCGGTCGGTAGCAGTGGCGCGAACGGACCGTTCATTTCCGTGGCGGGCCCCGTCCTCGATGCGAACGGAAAGCCCGTCGGCTTCGAGTTTGCGATGTCCAACGTGGCGATCGGTTCGCCGATCAGTCGGGAGCTATACGTCATCTGTGCCGACGTAAGCCAATAAGGAGAACGGGCGGCCTCGGCCAAGGAGACGTATCCGCTCCCGAGCTCAGGAAGCCCTGGAAAAATAGGACGGGAATCTCCGCCTCGGCGGGGATTCCCATCGAGCCTAGGCCTCAGCCTGGGACGCTACGGCCTGAAGCCCGTCAGCACCGACTTGTACTTGAGCTCGCTCCCCGCGGTGTAGTCCGGGGTTATCGGAACGATGGTGACATATCCGTCGGTGAAGTAACTCGTATCCGCATTCTTGATGTCAGGGGTCGCATCGGGCACGACCTGCAGACCCCCAATCCTCGAGTCCCCGGAATTGGCGAGCGTACTGCATGCCCCCGTAAGACACCGGAAATTGCCGACGATCTGCAGACCATCGAGTTGAGCGGTCTGACCTTGCACAGCGACCTTCACCCCCATGATCGAATCCGACGCCGGATAGTTGATGTTGAGGCCGATGCCGTCGGGCAACAGCCGATCCTCACTCGCCAGGAATCCCGGCTTCGTCTCGAGATGCGCGATGAACTTGACGATGAACTGGGCGACCACGGAATAGTGATGCTCCTGGCAGGCCGCGTCGCAATCCGGCTCGTCGGTGCTGATGGCAATGGCCGGAACAGCGCCGTTGAAACTCGCCGCAACCGCACCAATGGCAGCCCCGACCGTACCCGATACCTGCGTGAGCGCCCCGAGGTTATTACCGGCATTGATACCGGATACCAGCAGATCCGGAAGACGTCCCTTCTCCTGCACAATTCCGACCGCGATCAGACCGCTCGTTGCAGGCTTCGCACTGGTTACGCCGTCAACAAGCGCTACCGAGTATTCATCATCCGCCTGCTTGGTCACTCGCAGTGCCACCAGGTCCACTGCGGCCGAGCTGCCGCTCTGGTTGGTGAGCGGCCCGGCCAGCGTGACGGTGTGACCCGCGTCTTTCAAGGCGTCCTTGAGTGCCTGGATGCCCGGTGCGTTCCACCCGTCATCATTCGTAAGCGCTATGTCGAGCGCATCTGCCGGAACAGCGAAAGCCGACAGGCAGGCAACCGTCACTAACGCGGACGGCCTCGACAATTTGCCCGGAATTCCTTTCATTTCTGGTTCTCCCGAAGTGTTTTTCTTCCGTTTGCGACAGCCCTGCAGTTTCGCAACGCAGACGCTCCATGCCGGTTCAGCTATACACCTGTGGCATGCTGGCCCGCAATAGTGCCGCGAGGCCGCTTACAATTCCGGCAGATACTGGACCCCACGGCTACTTCAGATGGGTGGCCGTCGGTCACAATCAACGGGCCGGCAGCGCCCGGCTCGAGTGAAGGCAGGCGGATCATCGAGGACCCGCCGCAAGATTGGGTTGAAGGAGAACGTGAAATGAGGAAGAGACTCTGCACGGCGGCCATTGGCGCACTGTTGCTGGCACCCTCCACCTGGGCAGTCGAAGCCCTGACGACGGAGGAACTCGTGTCGCACTGTGACAAGTACCGCGATGAGACCGCGGCGGAGGACCGGACCTTCTGCATACGCTACGTCCAGGGCTTCATCGACGGCGCGGTGGTCACGGACGATCGGGTCCTGAACAGCGTGGCCGGCGAATACGAGAAGGAGGAGACCTTCACCGATCGCGCCTTGCGCACGCGCCTGGGCAGCCGCCTCGAACGCTACGGCGCGACTTCCTACGCCGGATACTGCCTCGGCGATCCGGTACCGCTGCAGGAAGTAGTGGAACACGTGGTCGAGGGCTCCGGGGACCTGAAGCTGATCTCGGCCCACCCCCTGGCGCGCGAATTCGTCTACGCGATACTTCGACTGAATTACCCCTGCGAATGATCAGAAGGGAATGGTCCCGTCGTCATGAACAACAACCGTAACGCGACGCGAGCCGCCGACGCCGTTCACTGGAAACGGCACGCGATCCTCGCCGCTGTGCTGATGCTGGCCTGGGTCCTGTGGTCGGGTTACCTGAAGCCCTTGCTGCTGGCTCTCGGCGTTTTCTCCAGCATACTCGTGGTCTACCTGGACTACCGGATGCGCCTGAAGGACACCCACTTCCTGGACGTGCGGTTCCTGCTGCGCCTGCTGCGCTACTCGGGCTGGCTGGCACGCGAGGTGCTGCGGTCGAGCCTCGACGTGACCCGGATCGTGTTGAGTCCGAAATTGCCGATCAGCCCGACGGTCGCCGAGTTCGAAACCAGCTGCAAGACGGCAACCGACCAGGCGCTGCTGGGCAACTCCATTACGCTGACGCCGGGCACGCTGACGATCCAGATCGTGGACGGGCGCTTTACGGTCCATGCGCTGACGGAAGCGGGCGCGCGCGACATTCTGGCCGGCGAGATGGACCGTCGCGTGGCGGCGTTGAGGGAGGACTGAAATGTACTTTGCCGTTGCGCTGGCCCTGGTCGTGACGATGGCGCTCGCGCTGGCACGGGCGTTGATGGGCCCGACCGTCTACGATCGCGTGCTGTCCGTCAACATGTTCGGCACGAAGACCGTGCTGCTCCTCTCGGTGATCGCCTTCCTGTACGGACGTCCCGACTTCCTCGACCTCGCCCTCGCCTACGCGCTGATCAACTTCATCGGCGTGCTGGCGGTGCTGGAGTTCTTCCGATCGCGCGCACGGCACCGGGAACGGGAACGGGAATCGGAGGATCCGGCCCGATGAAGCTGGCGCTGGACATCCTGAGCTGGCTGCTGCTGACCGCCGGCGGCTTCTTCGTGTTGGTGGGCGGCATCGGCGCGCTGCGCATGCCAAACCTCTACACGCGCATGCATGCCGCCAGCGTCACCGACACGATGGGCGCGGTGCTGGTGATCGCAGGCGTGATGATCCAGGCGGGCTTGTCGCTCGTCACCGTGAAGCTGGCCGCCATCCTGCTGTTCCTGCTGATCACCAGCCCGACCGCCTCGTATGCGCTGGCCAACGCGGCGCTGCTGGCCGGGATCAAGCCGAGCGCGGGCAGCGCAGCCGACCTGGAAGACGCGCCGTGACCATCCTGTTCGGTGTGTGGCTGCTGACCCTGCTGGTGATCACGGCCGTCGCCATCGTCCGGACCAGGAACCTGTTCGTGGCGGTGATGCTGCTGGGCATCTTCAGCCTGCTGATCGCCGCCAATTTTTTCGTCCTCGACGCGGCTGACGTGGCCTTGACCGAGGCAGCGGTCGGCGCCGGCATTTCCACCGTGCTCTTCCTCGGCGCCCTGGCGCTGACCTCGGAGTCCGAACGCGTGCCGACGCCACACCGCTGGCTGTCGCTGGCGGTCGTGACCGGCGCGACCCTGGTGGTGCTCTACGCGACCTTCGACAAGCCCGCCTTCGGCGACCCGGGCGCCCCGGTGCACCAGCACGTCGCGCCGTGGTATCTGGAGAAAACGCCGGAGCACATCGGGATCCCGAACGTCGTGACCGCCGTGCTCGGAAGTTACCGGGGCTACGACACGCTGGGCGAGGTATTCGTGGTGTTCACCGCCGGCATCGGCGTGCTCTTCCTGCTCTCCGGCCGGCGCCGGCCCGCTGACGGGCAAGCCTGGGATCCGGCACCAGAGCCGTCCACGGGCCTGAGAAGCCACGTGATCCCGCTGGTGGTGAGCCGCCTGCTGGCGCCCTTCATCCTGTTGTTCGGCCTGTACGTGCAGTTCCACGGCGAGTACGGCCCGGGCGGTGGCTTCCAGGCCGGCGCGCTGATCGCCGCGGCCTTCATACTCTATGCACTCGTCGAGGGCGAGCAACGTGGTCTCGAGGTTCTGCCGCAGCGCGCACTGAACGCCTTGATGGTGGGTGGCGCCCTGCTCTACGGCAGTGTCGGCGTCCTGGGCATCCTGCTGGGCGGCGATTTTCTCGACTATTCCGCGCTGGCCGCCGATCCGGTCACCGGCCAGCAGCTGGGCATCATCCTGATCGAGGCCGGTGTCGGCATGACGGTCACCGGCGTGCTGCTCAGCATCTTCCACGCCTTCGCGGCGAGGGATCGCGTCTGATGCAATTCCTGGGCCTCTACCACTACTGGGTGTTCGTCGTGCTGCTGATGATTGGCTTCTACGCCGTGGTGGCCAAGGCCAACCTGATCAAGAAGCTGATCGGGCTCTCGATCTTCCAGTCGGCGGTGTTCCTGCTTTACATCACGATGAGCAAGGTCAGTGGGGGTACCGCGCCGATCTTCAGCGAGCAGATCTCCGGCGTGCTGTACTCGAATCCCTTGCCCCAGGTGCTGATCCTGACCGCCATCGTGGTCGGCATCTCCACGACGGCGCTCGGGCTCGGGATCGTGGTGCGGATCAAGGAAGAGTACGGCTCCATCGAAGAGCCGGAAATCCAAGAGATCGATCGCCAATGACCGTCCCCGCGGACCATCTGCCGGTACTGCAGGTCGTGGTGCCGCTGCTGGTGGCGCCGCTGGTCGTGCTGCTGCATCCGCGCGGGCTGGCCTGGGCGGCAGCTACCCTGGCCAGCGCCGCGGCGTTCCTGGTGGCGGTACAGATGGCCGCGGGCGTGCTCGCGGGCCAGGTCTACGGGTACGCACTGGGCGGCTGGCCGGCGCCCTATGGCATCGCGCTCGAGGTCGATGCACTCAGCGCCATGCTGTTGCTGGTGCTGACCGGCGCCTCGACGCTGGCGCTGGCAGCCGGGCGGGCCAGCCTGGAACGGCAGATCGAGCTGCGTCGACAGCCCCTGTTCTTCGCGGCCTGGCTGTTGGCGCTGGCCGGCATGGCGGGCATCCTGGTATCGGCGGACGCGTTCAACATCTTCGTCTTCATGGAGATTTCATCGCTGGCGAGCTACGTGCTGGTCGCCGGCGGGCCGGACCGGCGAGCACTGCCAGCCGTGTTCAAATACCTGGTCATGGGCACCGTGGGCGCCACCTTCTACCTGATCGGGGTGGGGCTGATCTACATGATGACCGGCACGCTGAACCTCGCCGACATGGAGCTGCGCATACACGAGGTGGCGGATGAGCGGCCGATCCTGGTGGCCGCGGGTTTCATCACCATTGGCCTGGCGTTGAAGGCGGCGCTGTTTCCGCTGCACGTGTGGCTGCCCAACGCCTACACCTATGCGCCGCACGCCGTCAGCGTGTTCCTGGCCGCCTGTGCGACCAAGGTGTCGCTGTACGTGCTGCTGCGCTTCGACTTCGTCGTGTTCCAGGGCAACCTGGTCGGTCACGATGCGCAGTTCGCGGCGTTCCTGATGCCGCTCGCCGTGCTGGCCATCCTGGTCGGATCGGCCGTGGCGCTTTTCGAGGCCAACATCAAGCGCCTGCTGGCCTATTCGTCGGTCGCGCAGATCGGCTATATCGTGCTCGGTGCGAGCCTGGTGAGCGTGCCGGGCCTGTCGGCCGGACTGCTGCACATGTTCAACCACGCGCTGTCGAAGGGAGCGCTGTTCATGGCCGTGATGTGCCTGAGCACGCGCTTCGACGGCCTGACCCTGCAGGACCTGGCAGGCGCGGCGAAGCGCATGCCCTGGACGCTGGCGGCCCTGATCGTCGCCGGGCTGAGCCTGATCGGCGTACCCGGCACGGCCGGCTTCGTCAGCAAGTGGTACCTGATGACGGCCGCGCTGGAGCGAGGCGTGCTGGGCTGGGTGCTGGTGGGCGTGATCGTGCTGGGGTCACTGATGGCGGTGGCGTACGTCTGGCGCATCGTCGAGGCCGCGTGGTTCAAGGACCCGCCGGCCGGGGAGCGTGCCGGCACGCCGGGAGAGGCTCCGGTGGGGATGCTGGCGCTGACCTGGGTTGCGGCCTTGTCCAACGTCTGGTTCGGGCTGTTCACGCAGGTGCCGCGTGAACTCGCTACGACCTCCGCCATTATTCTGCTGAGACACCTGCCGTGAGTCCGGAGACCGCCATCCTCGCCGCACTGGCGGTGCCGCTGGCGGGCGCCCTGCTGATCGGCCTCGCCGGGCGGCTCAACGATAACCTGCGGGAGTCGATGACGCTCCTGACGGCGGTCGCGCTGATCGCCTGCGTCTGGAGTCTGCTGCCGGAGATTTTCGCCGGCGACCGGCCGGGCGTAAGAATCGGCGAGGTCCTGCCCGGGATCGACATCGCCTTCCGGGTGGAGCCCCTGGGCATGCTGTTCGCGTCCATGGCGTCCGGGCTGTGGCTGGTCAACTCGATCTACTCCATCGGTTACATGCGCGGCAACCGGGAGAAGCACCAGACCCGCTTCTACGTGATGTTCGCCTTGTCGCTGGCGGCGGCGATGGGCATCGCGTTCTCGGCCAACCTGTTCACGCTGTTCCTGTTCTACGAGATGCTGACGCTGTCGACCTATCCGCTGGTGGCGCACAACGGCGACGCCGCCACGGTGCGCTCGGCGCGCGTCTACCTCGGGATCCTGATCTCCGCATCGATCGGCCTGCTGTTGCCGGCGATCATCTGGACTTATGCCGCGGCCGGCACCGGCGAGTTCACCGAGGGCGGAATCCTGCGCGGGCACATCGAGGGTCCGCAGATCGGCCTGCTGCTCGGACTGTTCGTGTTCGGCGCCGCCAAGGCCGCCGTCATGCCGGTACACCGCTGGCTGCCGGCAGCGATGGTGGCGCCCACGCCGGTCAGCGCCCTGCTGCACGCGGTGGCCGTGGTCAAGGCCGGCGTCTTCACCATCCTGAAGGTCATCGTATACGTGTTCGGGGTGGACTTCCTATTCGGGGATCCCAGCAGCGGCTGGTTGTTCTACGCCGCCGCTTTCACGATCGTGGCGGCCAGCGTGGTGGCGCTGCGCCAGCAGAACCTGAAACGCCTGCTCGCCTACTCCACCATCTCGCAGCTGTCGTACGTCGTGATGGCTTCGGCCATTCTCAAACCGCTGGCGGAGGTCGGCGCAGCCATGCACATGCTGGCGCATTCCTTCGGCAAGATCACGCTGTTCTTCGCGGCTGGCTCGATCTACACCGCCTCGAAGAAGACCGAGCTGAGCCAGCTGTCGGGCATCGGCCGGCGCATGCCCGTCACCATGGCGGCGTTCACCATCGGTGCGCTTAGCATGATCGGCGTGCCTCCGACGGGCGGGTTCGTATCGAAGTGGTACATCCTTGCCGGTGCCTTCCAGGCCGACAACTACCCGGCGCTGGCCACCATCATCCTCAGCACGGCGCTCAACGCGGCCTACTTCCTGCCGATCATCTACATGGCGTGGTTCGGCAAGGACGAGACACCCGCGGGCCGGACGCACGGCGAGGCGCCGCTCGCGATGCTGCTGGCGCTTGCGGTGACCGCGGCGCTGACCCTCGGGCTGTTCGTCTACAGTGCGCCCGTCTACGAACTCGAATCGCAACTAGTCAGGGGGCAGCCGTGAACGTGAGGCCGGACGACGGGCGCCGTGAGGCACATGCGCCGCAACCCGGTGCGCGGCCCGGGGAGGATGCCTGGCTGGCACGGCCGTCCACGATCCGCCTGCTGTGGCGCCTGTTCATCGTCCTGCTGGTGCTGGTGGTGGCTGCGCAGCTGCTGTTCCCCGTCAAGGGCAGCTTCGGCGTCGATGGCTGGCTGGGTTTCGGTGCCGTGTTCGGTTTTCTCTCCTGCGTCGCGATGGTGCTCATCGCCAAGGCGCTGGGCTGGGTCGTGAAGCGCGACGAGAACTACTACCGGGGGAGTGACGATTAGCCAGATGCTGCACCCCGCCCTGTTCCTGTTGCTGGCCGCGCTGCTGATCGGCCCGGCGCGCGGCGTGCTGCGCAGCGCGCTGGTGCTGCTCGCGCCCCTCGGCGCGCTCGCGCTCATATGGCAGGTGCCGGACGGCATCCAGATGAGCGTCGAGTTCCTGCAGTACCCGATCGAGCTGATCGAGGGCAGCCCGGTAAGACGCCTGTTCGCGACGATCTTCGCCCTGATGGCCTTCGCAGGCGGACTGTTTGCGTTCCGCCAGGCCCGCTGGTTCGAGCTGGCCGCGGCGTACGCCTACGCCGCCGGCGCCATCGGCGTCAGCTTCGCCGGCGACCTGATCACGATGTTCCTGTTCTGGGAACTGATGGCACTGTTCTCGACCGTGGTGGTCTGGTGCGGCGGTACGCCCGGCGCGCGTGCGGCGGGCATCCGCTACGCCATCATGCACCTGCTCGGCGGCGTGATCCTCAAGGTCGGCATCGAGGGTGTGATGGTGCACACCGGCTCGATCGACGTGCGGCCGATGCTGGCCGACAGCTTCGACCACTGGATGATCCTGGCCGGCATCCTGATCAACGCCGCCGCGCCGCCAGTCTCCGCCTGGCTGTCGGATGCCTACCCGGAGGCCAGCCCGACCGGCTCGGTGTTCCTGTCGGCCTTTACCACGAAGACGGCGGTGCTCGCCCTGATCCTGCTGTTCCCGGGTGAGCCAGTGCTGATCTGCATCGGCCTGTTCATGGTGATGTACGGCATCATCTACGCACTGCTGGAGAACGACTTCCGTCGCATCCTGTCGTTCTCGATCGTCAACCAGGTCGGCTTCATGGTCTGCGCGATCGGCATCGGCACGCCGCTGGCGATCAATGGCGCGGCGGCCCACGCCTTCGCGCACATCATCTACAAGGCCCTGCTGTTCATGAGTGCGGGTGTGGTGGTCTACCGGACCGGACGCAACAAGTGCTCCGAGGTGGGCGGCCTGTTCCGCACCATGCCGTTGACCGCCGCCTGCGGCATCGTCGGGGCGCTGGCGATTTCGGGCTTTCCGCTGACCTCCGGATTCACCACCAAGACCATGATCTCGCAGGCGGCCGCCTACGAGGGCCTGACACTGGTCTGGTTCCTGCTGGCGGCGGCATCGGCCGGCGTGTTCCTGCACGCGGGCATCAAGTTCCCGTGGTTCGTCTTCTTCCAGCGCGACTCCGGTCTGCGGCCGAAGGACGCGCCCTGGAACATGGCTGCGGCGATGCTGCTGTTCGCTGTCCTCTGCATCCTGCTGGGCGTCGCGCCGGACCTGCTTTACCGCTTCCTGCCCTATCCGGTGGAGTACCAGGCCTATACGGCCGGTAAGGTGGTGTTCTACCTGCAACTGCTGCTGTTCAGCGGCCTGGCTTTCTTCCTGCTGCTGCCGCTGATGCGTCGCACCGAGACCATCAGCCTCGACTTCGACTGGCTGTGGCGGGTCGGCCTGGTGCGCCTGTGGCAGGCGCTGGGCGCGGCATGGACCGGCGTTGCCGGGCAGCTGGGGTCCCTGCTCGACGCCGCCGGCCGGCGCCTGGGTCGCGTCGGGCTGAAGTACTTCGGCTCGCGGGTCGAGGACGGCCGGCAGGTTCACGGTCCGCTCGCGCGTGCCTGGCCGATCGGCACCGCCGCGCTGTGGATCGCGGTGCTGCTGACCGCTTACGTGTTCTTCTACTACCTGGCCTGAGCCGCCGCGGCCTGTGGCCGCGCGGTTCAGCCTGGCCGGCCGTCGATGCGCGGCAGGACCAGCATCCTGCCGTAACGGACCTGAAAACGAGGACCCCTCAATACGATGAAATTCCCTCAACCGAATCGGACTGAACTAAGGGGAAAGCTCAAGCGGACCCTCAGAATGGGCTTGAGGGAGGCCCGATCAGGAACCTAGCCGAACGGCTGCTTTCGGCCAACTGCAGACGAGGGCCCGCCATTGCTCAGCGGGGGGACGCAGCTAGCAGTCGGTCGATCTCGGCGATTACCAGCTCGCTTAGCTGGTCTAGATGCTTCGCGTGGTCGAGCGCTTCTTTCTCAATGAGCAGCTTGATAACGATCGCGTTTTCCACGCGTGGATCGGCCAGCAGGTCGCGGAGTTCGTCGTCGCGCCCGCTCGCATCCAGCCGGTAGGGCGTGTCGCGAAATATTCGTTCAGCCCTGGTGACCTGCGAGTGCGTCTCGGTGAATAGCGGCAGAATGACGTTGTTGCGGTAGCGCAATCGTTCGTCTGACATCTCGAGATCGCCGTTCCAGGTCCGGTTCCACTTCTCGAGTTCACGTCGCAGCGATTCGAAGCGCTCCTCGAGGATGCCGTCCGAGCCCAGCAAGCGGTCGACCCTAGCACGACGCATGAAAGACGTAATGCCGCCCAACAATGCGGGCACAAATGCTTCGCGCCGCTCGCCGTAGGACGCCGAAGTTTCGCCGTGGAATGCCCGCTGGAACGCGGTGAGCACGGTTAGATTGTCCTCTATACGCTCGATGGTCTGGGCCAGTGGCACCCGATCTTCGCGGAGCTCGGCCTTTAGCAGTGCGAGTTCGCTGCGAAACTTGCGTTCAGCAACGCGCCGCTGATTCCAGTTGTCCACCTGCAGGGCGACGAATACGCCCTCGACCACTAGAACGAACTCCACCGCGAGAGCGGTCTAGTCCTGCCGGCGCAGAGATTTGGCGAGACGAGCGAGAATCGTAACGACCTTGAGGTATTTCCTTTTAATGTGTTCGGAAGTTGCGCGAAACCAAAGCGAACATACGCAATTCTCGTCTTCGACGAGAATGTTGCTCAGTGGTCGATGCCTGTCCCTTGCGCTAACGCGTGATCAACGTCCAGCACGGGTTGGAAGCAGCCGATAAGTGTTGGTCAGAGAAATCTGGTGAGAAAGAAATCAGAAAATATTCGTGGGCAGCAGGTAATCCCTCGCGCCCTAGTGATTTTCGGTCGCCGAGCGGGTCGGCCGCTCGCTCGAGCGAGCCGGACTGTTAACGCGCGACATGGAGAACGCGTATCTGGCGTTCGACCCGACCGCGGAAGCCCCGATCAACAGCCTGATTGGTCACTCGATCACGTATCGGGTCGCGACGGGTCCGAGGGAAGGGCAGAAGGTGTTCACGCTGCAGACCTTGCCGCCGGACCCGGATCGCTCGCGTGCGAACGTGGCCGAGTCTTCAGGATTCTCGCTACATGCCGGAGTCTGGGCCAGGGGCGGCGAGCGAAGCACTCGATCTGAGTCATGCGAGCCGGGGTCCGCCTGCGGGCGAACGGCCGTTCCAAGCGCATTGAAGATTGCTCTGACTGGCCGTTGATCGGTCGAACCGACGGGTGGGTCTGTCTGCGTACCAAAGAACATGAGAGAGCGGGCCGAGTTTCTGTATGGGAGGGGGGATTCAGGTGGCAGGCCGGAGCGTCATCGCGCTGCGCTGCCGACGCAGGATGCGATGGGGGCCTGCGATCACTCCATTAACTCGGGGTTGCCCGCCGAGGCTTAGCAGAGACAGGGCTTTTGAAAAGACTATTCCTCAACGTTCAAAGCGATTCGATTGCGGCGTCCCGCTAATTCCTTGCATTGAGCATAGACCAATGCCTCTCGCTTTGCGGACAGAGGCGCTTTCCCCGCGGGTCGAGGTCAGTTGCTTGCGTATGGTCGACGATGGTCCCGTGGTGTCACGCGACCGGATTCCGTAGCCGGCAGGGAGTAATTCTTCAGAGCGTGAAGCTATTGTCATTGCCTCTAAACTCGCGCAGCGTGTACAGGTGCCGGAGGCAACCCTATGCCTCGACGATCGGCCGCCGTCTATTTGCGAGTCAGTCGATCGGCCGAACGAACTACGGGGTCACAACCGACCCCGACTGACTCTCACTTGCACGTTTCCCACTGGCATCAAACAGCCCCCCAAACCGTCCAGCCCCCACGCCCCGGCCGCTGGTTTCGAACTATTGAAAGGCGTAGTCTTGCGCTTAGCAAAGGATGGGAAAATCCTTTCATGTCGATTGTTCATGAGCTCAAACGCCGTAACGTTTTTCGCGTCGCAATCGCATACCTGACCGGAGCATGGCTGCTGGTCGAGGTGGCGGAAACACTCTTTCCGATTTACGGCTTGTCTGCGTCGGCGGTCCGCCTGGTGGTCACGCTGTTGGCAATCGGTTTCCCGCTGGCCCTTGTATTTTCCTGGGTTTTCGAACTGACGCCTGAAGGGCTCAAGCGAGAAAATGAATTCGACGCCGCGGCAACACCGGCACAGCCAGCGGGCAAGAAACTCGATCGCGTCATCATCGCGTTACTGGCAGTGGCGCTGGGCTACTTCGCGATTGACAAGTTCGTGCTCGAACGCGATCGGGTTGTCGAGCTGGCACAGACGGCAGCCAGAATCGAAGCGGAGCAGGAGCTCGGGCAGCAATCGGAGACGGCGCTTCCCGACAAATCCATTGCCGTGTTGCCGTTTACAAACATGAGCCCCGACCTCGACAACGAATATTTCAGCGATGGCCTCACCGAGGAACTGATTGCGGCCCTTGCGAAAGTGCAGGGCCTGCACGTCACGGCCCGCACATCTGCTTTTGCTTTCAAGGGTGCGAACCAGGACATTCGCGACATCGGTAAACGCCTGAACGTCAGAACCGTGCTGGAGGGAAGCATTCGGCGCGAACAGGATCGCGTTCGCATCACGGCTCAGCTCATCAGCGTGGAAGACGGCTTCCACTTGTGGTCTGAATCCTATGACTACCAATTGGAGAGTGTGCTCGCCCTCCAGGAGACGATATCCAGGGCCATTGTCGACGCGTTGCAGATCCAGCTCTCGCCCGAGGCCGATGCGCAATTGAGAGCGCAGGCTGAGGTCAGCCCCGAGGCATACGATCTCTACCTGAAAGGCCGGTATTACTGGGCACGCCTGAGCATGGGCGGTTTTCAGCGGAGCATCGAGACGTTTCGAAAAGCGATCGCCATCGATCCGGACTACGCGCCGCCGCACGCCGGGTTGGCAAATGCCTACAGTCTTGCGGGCTATTTTGGCGTCATGGCGCCACGCGAAGCTTTTCCGCTGTCGATCAGTGAAGCCAATGCCGCGCTCGCGCTCGACCCGGGTTCGTCGGAGGCGTTGGTGGCAAGGGGCATGGCCGCGCTGGTTTACGAATGGGACTGGGATCGGGCTGGTGACGACCTGAGACGGGCATTGGAGTTGAGCCCCAATTCTTCCCTGGCTCACTGGGCCTACGCCGAATACCTGATGGTTGTGGATCCCGCTGCGGCAATCGACTCGGCCCTGCACGCGCTCTCGCTCGACCCGTTGTCGCTGCCGATCATGAACCTGGTCGCCTTCACCTACCTCGACCAGGACATGTTTTCCGAAGCGACGCGGATGGATGAAGAGATTCTTGCGCTGGATCCCACCTTCGCGGCCGCGTACTGGAACCGCGGCATCATCCACATGTTGCACGGGCGGCTGGACAAAGCGCTGGAGGATTTGAGCGAGGCGGTTGAATTATCCGACGGCATGCCATCAACACTGGCGGTACAGGCCCGTGTTTATGCGAAATCGGGTGACGAGGAAAATGCCCTTGCCGTCCTCGCACAACTCCACGACCGTCGCGAATCCCCGCGACGGGGCTATGTATCACCGGTACTGATTGCCTACGTGTACGAAGGGCTTGGCCGGACTGAAGATGCCCTTGACTGGCTCGAAACCGCTTTCGAGGAGCACGATGGATGGCTGGTCTTGCTGAACGTCTTTCCACGCTTCGAGTCACTGCGCGCTGAGCCTCGGTTCAGAGACATCCGGTATCGTTTGAATCTGCCTGAAGACGACCTCGACTAATCCCCGCTATTCAGGGACACGCTATTTTGGGACAGTGAACATAACTGCGAAATTTCCGCTCGAGTTGTGGTCACTGTCCCTAAACTCGCGGCAATGGTCCCGCGGCGCGGCGCGACCGCGCTCGCCCGGAGCAGCCTGGCGCCAGGAGTCGACCTCGCCGCTGGCGGATCGCTCGATCGGTCGCGCCATGCAGTGATAATGCATCACGGCTCTGAAAGCCTTTTCATGCAAGCTTTGGATAATGCGGTGGTTAACTTCTTGCGATTCCTGCGAGCCGTGATCAGCGTTGTTAGCAAACGCGGCGCCGGCGTGTGGGTGCTGACAATGCTTCCGACGTTGGTGTTGGCCCAACCCGCCTGCGAGGAACGTCTGAAGGAAATCGATGAGCGGATCGCCACCGGCGACTACCCGGAGCAAAACGTACAACTGGCGCGCACGATGCGCGAGTCGATGGCGCAGATGTGCGGCATGCTGCGACGCGCAGACGCTCGATCAGATGATGGAAGGCTTCGAAGAGCTTCTGCCCACCAAGACCGAGGATGAGCTGCGCGCCGAGCGCAAAGCGAAGAGGGCGGCGGCCGAGGCATCGCGAGACGCTCGCAAGGCGGCGGAGGCGGCCATCGAGGCCTCCGTCGGCAGCGTCGGAGACTCCTACGACAACGCGCTGGCCGAGACCATCATCGGTCTCTACAAGACCGAGGTGATCCACGCTCGCGGGCCGTGGCGCACCCTCGATGCCGTGGAGTACGCGACGCTGGAATGGGTGGACTGGTTCAACAATCGCCGTCTGCTCGAGTCGATCGGCAACGTGCCGCCGGTCGAGTACGAGTTGGAATATCATCGGCTCAACGAGGCTCAGGCAATGGCCGCCTGACTCAACCACCGGAGCCTCCGGACTTCCCGGGGCGGTTCAACTTGCTGTGTGCGCCTATCACGAGTATTGCAGATGCCATGTCGCAACCGCAGATCAAGGAAATAAATGCTTTGACAGACGTTCCCGTTAGAGGGCAAAAGGACGTGCGGGTAGTCGATAGCCCACTGGCTTTTTCACGCGCACCGAAACGGGAGTATGGCTCTGTGCCTTTGCTTGGTGAGCACACACAGGAAGTGTTAGCTCGCCTGGGTTTGGATCAATAATATCGATATGTTCCTGGAGGATTGATATGAAGATTACGGATGTAACAGTAACGCTGTTCAAATGGGAGAATATCCCGCTTAAAAGCTATGATCACGCAATTAAGAGCGTGGCAGGCGCCAGTGACCTGGGTTTGGTGCGGATAAAAACAGATGAAGGAATCGAAGGCCATGCATTATTAGGTTTGTGCGTTCACCCTGCCAGCCTCGAAGCACCGTATATCATACGTTTCCTTAAACCTATCCTTATGGGTCAGAACCCACTGGATCGCGAGCGTCTCTTTCAGAGCATGTCCCGCATGCGCGCTCAAGTGAGTACGCTGGCGGTCTGCGCTGTCGACGTCGCATTGTGGGACCTCGCCGGCAAAATCAGCGCATTGCCTGTACATGCCATGATCGGTACGTTCCGCCACAAGATCCCGGTCTATGCGAGTTCAGAGCAGCACGACACTGTTGACGGGTATGTCGAACAAGCTCTTGCAGTACAGGAGGCCGGTTTGCACGGCTATAAACTGCACCCCAAACAAAACTGGCGTGAGGATATCGCTGCCTGCCAGGCTGTCCGTAAAGCGGTGGGTGACGACTTTAACTTGATGCTGGATTCTCGTTCGGCCTATGACCTGGGCGAGGCGGTCAAGGTTGGTCGCGCAATAGAGGAACTGGGTTTCCTGTGGTACGAGGATCCTTTACCCGTGACTGATATCTACAACTATGCAAAGCTCATGGAAAGTATGGATATACCGGTGATGGCCACCGAGTTTCCGGCCGGATGGCTGGATGACTATGCGCCCTGGATTATCAACAAAGCTACCGACATTTTGCGTGGCGACGTAATGATTAAAGGTGGCATCACCTCAATGCTGAAGATTGCACATCTCGCCGAAGCGTTTGCCATGAAGCTTGAAATACATCATGGAGGGAATTCAATGAATGATGTAGCCAATCTCCATGTCCAGATGGCGATTCCGAATACAACTTTTATGGAAGTGCTGCTACCCCACGAAGCCTGGTGGCATGGCCTGGTCGAGGAAATTCAAATTGATGCGGATGGATTCGTCTACGCCCCAATCAAACCGGGTCTTGGTTACGAAGTTGATCTCGAACTCGTGGAACGACAGAAAATTGCAGTGCTGAGTTAAGGGCAGTTCCGATTTCCTATTTAACCAGGTTGCAACCGCATGGGTTTCCCCATGCGCTGCCGCCAGGACCATTGTCGGGCCGGATCTTCTCCACACCGGCCATCTAGGTGTCGGCGGGGTGGATCAAAAAATAATCATAGAGTGTTCGCGCCACCTCGGCGACAGCACGCTCACGATCGACCGGCGGCGCGTCGCTAGCGCGGGTGAAAACCACGATAGCGAACCGGCGTCCGTCGGGCAGCGTGATATGGCTGGCAAAGACTCGATACCGGAAAGAACCGAGGCGCAACGTCACCGGGCCATGACCTGGGCCAAGCGCTTAAAGCGCGTGTCCGCGATCGAGATTGAGCGATGTTGGTGCTGTGGCGGCAAGCTCAAGGTCATTGCGAGCATCGAGGAGCAGCCGGTCATTGATCGGATTCTCGAGCATCTGGGGGCGGCGAGCGAAGCACTCGATCTGAGTCATGCGAGCCGGGGTCCGCCTGCGGGCGAACGGCCGTTCCAAGCGCATTGAAGATTGCTCTGACTGGCCGTTGATCGGTCGAACCGACGGGTGGGTCTGTCTGCGTACCAAAGAACATGAGAGAGCGGGCCGAGTTTCTGTATGGGAGGGGGGATTCAGGTGGCAGGCCGGAGCGTCATCGCGCTGCGCTGCCGACGCAGGATGCGATGGGGGCCTGGGATCACTCCATTAACTCGGGGTTGCCCGCCGAGGCCTAGCAGAGACAGGGCTTTTTAAAAGACTATTGCTAGATTTTGTCGAGCCCCAGGACATCATCGCCCGGCTCACGTCACTGGTGGGAGCGGCTTTGCTGCTAAAATCGCGCCATGCCATTCTTTGAGGAACTGAAGCGTCGCAACGTGGTGCGCGTGGGCGTGGCCTACGCGGTTTTCGCGTGGGTGTTGCTACAGATGTTCGACGTGATCGGCGAGATCCTTGAACTACCCGCCTGGGGCGGCAAGATGATCCTGGCTGCGCTGGTCCTGGGCTTGCCGGTGACGCTGTTTTTCGCCTGGGCGTTCGAGATTACGCCGGAGGGTATCAAGCCTGAAAGGGAGGTCGATCGCAGCCAGTCGATCGCCCACGCCACCGGCCGCAAGCTCAATATCGTGACCATGGTGCTTATGGCCGTGGCGCTGGCCTGGTTTGCCTGGGACAAGTTCAGCGCGGGGCCTGACCAGGCGACAACCGCCAGCGTGGACGTCGTTTCGGCGCCCGGGTCTGAACCGTCGTCTGCCGCAACCGCAGTGGCGGCCCACTCGATCGCGGTGCTGCCGTTTGTCGACATGTCGCCCGCGAAGGACCAGGAGTATCTCTCCGACGGCATTGCCGAAGAGTTGCTGAACCTGCTGGTGAAGATCCCCGGCCTGCAGGTGGCGGCCCGTACCTCGTCGTTCAGCTTCAAGGACAAGGACGCCAAGATCGCCGACGTGGCCCGCGAGCTGCGCGTGGCCAACGTGCTCGAGGGCAGCGTACGCAAGTCCGGCAACCGGGTGCGCATTACCGCCCAGCTGATCCAGGCGGACAACGGCTTCCACCTGTATTCGGAGACCTTCGACCGCACGCTGGACGACGTATTCGGCATCCAGGACGAAATTTCCGCGGCGGTGGTCGATGCGCTGAAGATCAAGCTGCTGGGGACTGCGCCGAAATCGGTCGAGGCCGATCCCGCAGCCTATGCGCTTTATCTGCAGGGGCGGTATTTCTTCGAGCGCCGCACCGGGGCGGACTGGGAAAAGGCGGCCAGGGCGTACGAGGAAGCCCTGCAGATCGACCCGGACTATGCTGCCGCCTGGGCCGGGCTTTCGCGGGTCTATGCGAGCCAGGCCGGGGCGACCTATATCGATCTGCATGCGGGTTATGTGGAGGCCCGGCAAGCAGCACGGAAAGCGCTTGCGCTGGATCCGGCCCAGCCCGAGGGCTATCTGGCCCAGGCTACGATCCAGATGTCCTATGACTGGGACTGGGCTGGCGCCGAGGCCTCCCTGCAACGCACGATGGAACTCACGCCGGGCCTGGCCGATGCGGTGGCCGAGATGGGCTTGCTGAAACGCTACCTGGGTGATCTCGACCAGTCCGTCGCCCTGGCGAGACGCGCCGTGGCGCTGGATCCGCTGAGCCTGCGGGGCCTCCACGCACTGGGCATGGCGCTGATCTATGACGGCCAGCTGGACGAGGCGGAGCAGGTCTACCAGCGCCTGCTGACGTTGAGTCCGGAGATGCCCACCGCCAACCAGGCCCGTGCACGCGTGCTGCAGTTAAAAGGCCAGCCGCAAGAGGCGCTGGCCATTGCCGAGCAGGAGGCCGATCCGTTCTGGAGCGAATACGGCAGGCTGATTGCTTTCTATGCGCTGGGGCGCATGGACGAAGCGGACGCCCGGCTGCCCGCGTTCATCGAGCAGAACCAGAACGATTCGGCCTTTCAGATCGCGCAGATTTACGGCTTTCGCGGCGACGACGACCAGGTTTTCGAATGGCTGGACCGCGCCTACTCCCAGCGCGACGGCGGCCTGCCTGAAATGATGTTCGATCCCTACCTCAGGAAGTACTGGGGCGATCCGCGTTGGGACGAAATCCTCAAAAAGGCGGGGCTGTACGAAGCCTGGTTGAAGCACCGCGGGGTATAGAGTCCGGGTCGCGAACGAGGTTCGCTCCTACGACCACGACTCATTACCCGGGATATCGGGAACAGCCACCTGGCTTTCGATCCCGCTGATGAAGCGCCGATCCACGGCCTGCTCGGTTACTCGATCACGTACCGGATCGCGACGGGACCGCGCGAGGGGCAGAAGGTGTTCACGCTGAAAACGCTGCCGGCGGACCCGGCCCGTTCGCGGTGGAGCATCGCGGAGCGTTCCGGGTTTTCGCCGCACGCCAGGGTGTGGGCGAAGGACAGCGAACGGGACAAGCTCGAGCAGCCGCTGCCAACACGCCGGCCTGCGACGACCCGCGACTTTATTTTCTTAGCATAGGCCTGACGTCAGCAGCCTTCCTCTGGCTGTCCCATTGCAGGAAGTCGGCAATTATCGCGATATGTCCGCTACCGCCAATGACCAGCACTCGCTCGCCCGGTTGAGCTTCGGCCTGTATGTTGGCGTACATACGAAAATTCCGATGCCACCAACTGGCGGCTGCATCAGCGCCGGCGTAGCCATCGCCAACTCCTATCGCGTTTGTGTCGATATAGAGCGCCTTGTTGGCGTCCAGCGCTCGTGGATCATTGTTCTTTTCCAATAACTCTTGGAGCGAAAGCGAATCCTGCTCCAGCTGACTGTTCGCAGTCATTTCCTCAATCTTGCGGTTGAAATTCGCGAAGGCTCCAGGATCTTTCTTTTCAGCGTACTCGAGCATTCGATCTGCTTGCCACTCCACGTCCTGGTGATCAAATGTTTTCACGTGCTCAAGTCCACTGTAGCTGGCGATGCGAAAACCCAACTGGTAGATCTCATTCACCGGCAACTCGAGCTGGCCTCTTCGGAAATCCCGAAACTGCCGCTCGATATCAGCCTGCCTGGACGGCGAATACTCGAGCAGAACCTGGGTCGGCCGGAAGTCATTGGCAATTCGCCTCGCCAGCGCTTCGAGGTATTGCTGTGACGCGGGAGTTGTTACATCAAGGCTCCGCGTCTTAACTGCGTCTCGCCCTGGATTGCTAAAGTGAAAGGTACCGACGAGCATGACCTGCGCCATTGGTTCCGACGGATCGGCCTGTGCGGTGCCGGCACCAGTCCATAGTGCGCACAGAATAAAGGCGCGAAATACCATTGGCGCAATCACTGGCTACTCCTGGGAGACCGCATTACGGCAAGTCTATGAGCTCCTTTGACTGAGGAAAAGGCGGTCTGCTATACAACCGGAGGCCCGTGGTCGCTGCCCGTGGCTTTGGTGTCCTCTCAACGAACCTCGCGGAAGTCGCCCGTATCTGGCGAGCCGGCTGAATCATTCGAGCGAGGTTGCTGGACAGCATTCGCGAAGCCTTGCTGGGCAAACCGGGCCCGCTATAGCTTGCGACGGGTATTCGCGAGGCGCTGGTCCTGCGGCTGCCCGCATTGCGGCGTGTCGTCGCACTAGCCGCTGCCGCTGGTCAGCCCGCTCCGGCGCTGGCCGCCTCGTTATCCTGGCTGGAAACTCTGCGCACGGGGCGCGGCAGCGCCGGGCTGATACAGGCGCAACTGGACTATCTAGGCAGTCATGGCTACGAACGTAAAGACGCTCCCGGGCGAAAACAGAATACGGACTGGAAGCAGTCAGCCGAAAAACTGACTGACTAGGTGCTCACGCCCCAACTGCGATCCACGTCGCGCAGCACGTCACTGTATCGATGATCCTCGCGTACGGCCGGCGACATCATCGGCAGCACGTAGCGATAGTAGAGCGTCTCGCTCCACCCCATCGGAACGGACTGCCGGCAGGCTTCGAATCCTGCATCCAGGTCGCCCAGCGCGAGATAGACCACGCCAGCGTGGAAAGGATCGCCGGCCGCCTCGCGCGCCGCCGCGAATACTCTCGCGGATTCTTGGCCGGCATTGATAGCCTCCTGGTCTGCGAACCAGCCACTCGCCCATGACTCGGATACATTGGCCAGCAAGGCCCGCGCCTCGTCGTTCCTGTTCAATACCAGCAGTGCCTGCGCCGCGGCCCAGCGAGCCCAGTCGGACTCGACCTCGAAATCCATCGCATGCCGGGCTTCTCTGAGCGCGACCTCTGCCTCCCCGCAACCCAGCTCGGCAATCGCGAGATTGCCGCGTGCCTCGGGTTCCAACGGATTCAATTGCAGCGCACGCGTGCACGAGCCGCGGGCCGCCTCCGCGTCGCCGGTCAGCAGATTGGCCCAACCCAGCCACCAGTGCGCGCCGGCATAGCTTGGCCGAAGTTGAATCGCTCGCTGCAGACAGCGAATCGCCTGCGGCCCTTCCCGCCGAGCCGTCGTGCAGTGAAGGTTGCCCATCGCCGCGTGTGCTTCGGCGAGATTCGGGTCGAGTGCCAGTGCGCGCCGGCTCGCTGCCTCGGCGGGCGGGAGACCCTCCTCGGCCCCAACATGTCCGTATTCGACGAGACCGATGCGCACTAAGCCGATTTCCGCCCAGGCCGGCGCGAAGTTCGGATCCCGGGCAACTGCCTGCTCAAAATACTGTTCTGCCAACCGCATCTGCTTCTCCGACACCAATGTCATTGCTTTTCGGCCCAGCGAGTAGAGGTGATACGCCTCGAGGTCGTCGGTTGGCTGCTCGGTTCGCCGGGATACTTCGGCCGGCGTAAGCCGCGCGTGCAGGGCCTCGGTAATCCGGCCGGCCAGTTCGATCTGCAGTTCGAAGATATTGCCCGCGGTCAGCTCCCTGTCAAATCTCTCAGCCCACAGGTGAACGTCATCGACCGCGTCAATCATCTGTATGTTCAGACGAACACGCTCACCGGCTTTTTGCACGGCTCCTTCGATGATGGTTCCAGCCTGCAGTTCTTCGGCGATCTGCCGAATTTTCTTATTCCCGCCTCTGAACCCAAGAACCGAGGTACGCGAAATGACCGTCAGTGCAGACAGCCTCGACAATTCGGTGAGCAGATCATCGTGCAGACCTGCAGCGAACGGCTCCGCTTCCTCCGTCCCACTGAGATTCTCGAATGGCAGCACAGCGATGGTCAGTCTGTCCGGTCGGGGCGTGGCGGATCGCGCTTCTTTATCCAGCGTCGCTCGCGCCTTTTCCGTACCGTCGGGCTGCTCTGCAGCCTGCCCGCCCGCCTGCCGTTCATCCTCCGGCAAAGAGACGCTGCGCTCCAGCCCCGCTGGCGTCACGTCGAAAACCCATGCCAGGTAAACGACGATCGGGAATCCAAGCATGGCGAGCGCGAGGAAGAATTCGTCCGACCAATCGGGCAATCGCGTTGAGGGTACGACGATATCGACAATTTCCAGGCTGCCCACCGCGACAATCAGGTAAGCCGCCGCGACCCGATAGACTTTGCGGCGCCGCAACTCTGCCAGAAAAGTACCGATGGAACGGAAAGGGTCCGCCAAGTTCAGTGACCTGTCGATTTCGGAAAAGGCAGATTATACAGCCAAGCTGCGTGGCTCCCGGGGATCCACTTCCGCCGTGCGCGATTTCCAGTTTTACCTAATCGCCCCGAAACACCGGTCGGCGCTTCTCCCGAACCGCCTGCAAGCCCTCTTGCAGATCCTGAGACTGCCGGCAGCGGTCGGCCAGATCCGTCGCGCGTTGGCCATCAAGACTGTCAGCAGCAACGCTGTTGCAGATCTCCTTCATGGCCGTCACGGCCAGCGGCGCCAGGCCGGCGATTCGACTGGCCAGGCGCTCGGCAGCTGCATCAACCTGATCGCTTTCAACGAGCTCCGTGAGATAGCCCAGAGCAAGCAACTTCTCGCCATCCATTTCTTCACTGGCAACCAACAGGCGTTTGGCGGTATCCAGTCCGAGGCGCTGTACGTAGCGCTCGATTCCGCGCACGGGGTAGACCAGGCCGAAACGCGCCGGCGGAACGAACAGCCTCATGCCCCTCGCACCGATGCGGAAATCGCAGCACATACCAATCTCGGCTCCGCCGCCGAAGGCGTGACCGTTCATCGCACAGATCGTGGGCACGGCCATGCCGGTCAGCCTATCAGTCAACTGCTCGAAATCCTCTGCACGAAGTTCACCGCTGGACAGCTGGTCCAGCGAAGCGCCGGCGCAGAAAGTGTCACCGTCACCGCCGGCGACGATGAGGACACGGACCTGCGGCTGCCGCGCAACGTCGCGCAGATGTTCCATGAAGACCCCGATGTCGCAGGAGGTCAGCGAATTGCGCTTGGTCGGGTTCGCCAACCGGATTCGGGCGATCGGGCCATCGAACGAAGCCTGTACGTGAGCGTTCTTGGTCGTCATCCGAGCTATGTTAGCGGGCTTTCGCCGCAGCAGGGACGAACAGCCGCGAGCCGCGTTGGCTCACAGCCGCAACGCGACTAAAATGCGGGTTTCGGCGCCCGCCCGCAAGAAGGCTCTGCGCGCAAGAAGAGGGGTAATACCGATGAGCGGTACCGACGCGGCCGAGCTGGCACGATCCGTACGAGGCCGGGTGCGCGAACCCGGTGAACCGGGCTACGACGAAGCGCGAAGCACCTGGAATGCCCGTTTCGATGCGCGGCCTGATCTCATCGTGTCATGCATGTCGGTGGAAGACGTCAGGGCGGCCGTTGATCATGCCCGGAATCATGGTTTGCTGCTCTCGGTGAAAAGCGGTGGGCACTCTTACGCCGCGAACACGGTAGGCAATGGCGGCTTATTGATCGACCTCTCACCGATGAAAGGCATCGAGATCGACGCACAGGCGAGAACTGCCCGTGTTGAGCCCGGCGTCAAGTGGGGCGATCTGTATCCCGCCGTCCAGGCGCATGGCCTGGCGCTGGTCGGGGGCACGGTCTCGTCCGTCGGTGTGGCCGGTTTCATTCTCGGCGGTGGCGCTGGCGATCTGACACGCAAACACGGCATGGGCGTCGACAACCTGTTATCGGCGCAGGTCGTAACCGCTGATGGCCGGGTGGTCAGGGCCGCCGAAGACGAAAACGCGGATCTGCTCTGGGCGCTGCGCGGCGGCGGCGGCAATTTCGGCATCGTCACATCGTTCGATCTGCGATTACACGAAATTGCTCCGGAAGTAGTAGCCGGTCAATCGATACACCGTTTCGCGGATATCGGAACGGTCTTACGTTTCTACCGGGACTTCATGATGCGCGCACCGGAGGATATTCAGTGTTACGCGTTCCTGTTTCGCGTGCCGCCGATCCCGGATTTTCCGGAAGCGTTCCACGGACAGATCGCCCTGAGCCTGGTGGCCTTCAGCGCCGACGTTGAGTGGGAGAAATCGCTGCAATCGCTGCTGGGGTTCGGTGACCCGATACTCTCTTTCCTCGCGCGCAAGTCGTTCGCCGAATCGCAGACAGCTTTTGACGGGGGGATGCCCGACGGCAATCGCTGGGAATCACGGTCACATTACCTGGCCGACCTCTCCGATGCAGCGATTGAAACCTTCATCGCTGCAGTCAACAACCTGCCCGGAGAGTTTTCCTGCGCCTATTTTGCGGCCGGAGCCGGTGCCGAGAGCCGGATCGACCCATCGGCTACGGCTTTCCCACACCGCGGCGCTCCCTTCTCCATCCATGTGCTCGGCGGCTGGGTCAACCCGTCCGATGATGACAGGGTCAGTGCCTGGACCCGCCAGATGCACGACGCGATGGCACCTTATTCGACCGGCGGCGTCTACGTGAACCTGCTGGGCACGGACGAGAAAGACAGGGTCCGCGCGGCCTACGCGGGAAATTACGAGCGCCTCATCGAGATCAAGAAGGAGTGGGACCCGAAAAACCTTTTCAGGATCAATCACAATATCGATCCGGGCGACTGATTCGCGCGGCCCGTGCCGCTGACGAGATGAGCGATACGACGCCCAGCGAAGGCGACTTGTCCAACGAGACGGTGGAGATGCGGGAGCAGCAATCCGAAGGCAACCTGCCGGAAGCGAAGGAAAACCTGCTCAAAAAATAGCGCAGCCTGTCCCGCGCCATGTGGGACGCCCGGCGCGAAAATCCTATGATCGGCTTGCGTCGGTCTTCACTTGGTGGATTGCTTGACTGAACAACTCGAAAGAGGGCTGCGGCGCGCGCCAGTCAATGAAAATGGGTCCCGTCCACGAGAGCACGATCATGACCGGCATACCCATTACAGCGAGGATTGTCAGCGCAGTGATCCACCAGCCAGGGAACCGCAAGGGCGCAAAGGTCACCTCGGCCACCTGCAACAATATCCACATACCAATGAGATAAGATGTGGCAACACGGAAGACCCTGCGTCGACGCAATTCAACGAGGAGCCGGTCCACGTGGCCCACGAGCGTTCGTCTGGCACCGGGCTTACTCGCACTGCGCGAGCCCGCTGTCACCAGGCGTTCTGGCGTCGGCATCGGCTGAATCGGTTCGAAATGGGCTATGAGCGGGTAGCCGTCCTGGCCGGCGGCAGCGATATGCCTGGGATGCCGCCCTGTGTCGCCGAAGACAGCGTGCCATGCCGCGATGGCATGACGCACTTTCTGGTCGCTGTGGGGCGCACTCGCGTAAGCGCGATCGCGAAGCGTGCGCCGGCCGACGAATTCGCCTTTTTTCTCGACGAGACACAAGAGCACCTGCATGTGCTCCGAAGACACGACAAGTGTCACGCCGCCGCCAGAAACACGCAACGCGCGAGGCTCAATGAGCCAGGCGCTGAGTCGAAATCCGTTCTGGAGCCCACGGGCTTCCATTGCCCGTCACCTTTTGATCTGGCGCTCTTTGGAACAAAGCAGGGCAGTGCAGCAGATCGGGCGCTTACGCGACTCGTGATTTAGACTCGCCCCGTCCAACAGGCACTGGCCCGCTGACGTCCACGAAGCACATCGCGGAGCGGCCGTCTGGTTACGCGGTCAATGACGCAACACGAAGGAGCGAAGTGCGTGTAATACGAATGCAACCGATCCTCGGCGGCCTCATCGAGAGCGCCCGCGGCGGTCGAGATGGCGGGCGCCGGCGCGACAGCTGCTAACCGGCCGCGATTGTCAGCTATTGCCCATCCGCTTGCGCCTGCTCTCTAAGGCTGTTCATCAGTTCGAGGAAACGCGGCAGTTTGCGCAGGGATTCGAGATCCGAGTCGTTCTCGGCCCACTCGGCAATGGCCATGCCGCGTAAACTCGCACGCTCGAGACAATCCAGCGCGCGCTCGGGCTCGCCGATGAGCGCATAACCACAAGCCACGTTGTACAGGGTGTCAGGATTTTCCCCATCGATCGACAGGGACCTTGCCGCAAATTCGATCGCCTTTTCCCTGTCGCCGAGTTCGGCCAGTGCACCCAGGCCGAGATTGAGTGCCCGCGTATCATCCGGGTGAAGTTCAAGTTGCCGTACAGCGCGCTCGATACCCCGGTGTGCTGCCTGGCGCGCGTCGTTGAGCCTTCCCTGGCTGCGGTAAATCTGCCGCAGAAGAATAGGCGACTGAAAATCATCTTCGTTGATCTGTTCAGCCTTCTCAAACAGTTCAGCGGCGTGCTGCAGTTCACCACGCTGAAAGCGGACGCGACCATAAAAGTAATAGGCATCGAACAGATTCGGATTGAGGCCCAGCGCGGTCTCAAACTCAGCAATGGCCTCCGTGTTCTGGCGGGCCGCAAAATGACTCAATCCGCGCGAGACGTGGGCCTCTGCCAGGTCGGGACGCAGTGCCAATGCCCTGGTGCTTGCACGTTCGGCCGCGGCCAGGTTGTCGGCGCTCGCGGTCCAGTAAATACATGTGATGGAATGGCTATCGGCAAGGGCAGCCCACGCCCTCGCGTATCCCGGATCAATCTCCACGGCCTTACTGAACATCTGAATCGCAAAGGCCATGTTTCTCGTTCCCCAGCGGCGGAAATATTGCCGGCCCTTCAGGTAGTACTCATAGGCTTTCACGTTGACGGTTGGCCGGCGTTCTTCACCCGGACGGGCGCCCAGCGTGACTTCGAGTGCATCGGCTACGTGGTTCGCGATCTCGCTCTGGATTTCGAAGATATGCTGCAGTTCGCGGTCGTAACTGCTCGACCAGACTCGGAAGCCGTCCCGCGCATTGACCAGCTGGGTGGTAATTCGTAGCTGGTTCTCGTCCTTGCGCACGCTGCCTTCGAGGACCGTTGCAACGTTCAGGTCCTTACCAATGTCATTGACGCTGACCGGCAAGCCCCTGAACCGGAATGATGAGGTCCGTGAAGCGACGCGCAGTTTGTCGATCTGTGCCAGCCGATTCAAAATCTCCTCCGCAATTCCGTCACACAGGTAAGCCTGATCGTGGCCCGGGCTCATGTCGTCGAAGGGGAGCACAGCGACGGAGGCCAGGACGGGCGATTCGAGCGGGCCGTGATCCGTTGTGTCATCGTCGCTGGACAGGTCCTCCCGATTTTCGCTGTCCTTCCTGAAACCTTTTAGCGTCAGGTCGAAAAACCAGGAAATCGTCAGGACGACAGGAAAGCCCGCGACCGCAAGCACTACGAGCCAGGTCATGACCCAGGCCGGGATACCCAGAGGTTCGAACGTCACTTCGCCGATCTGCAACAGGATCCACGCCACCACCGCGTAACCGGTGGCGGACTGAACCACTTTTCGTCGTTTCAGTTCGTCGAAGAATCGGATCAGTCTGGACCGTGATTTGACCAACGAAACAATCCTCTGCCCGGGCTTCTTCAGAACACGGGCTCCTTAAACTCCATCTAGGGTACCGCCGCACGCCGACAACCGCGATAACCTGGGCCGCCCATCATCAATGCTGATCGTCAGCGTCGGTCATCAAGTATCGACGACGCCGGATATTGTCCGAAGAGTGGAATTGCCTCTATACCAGGTGGTCAAGCTGCAGGGGAACGGGCAGTCTGGATTACTCCATGCTGCCGGATCATAGCGGTGGCCGCTGCGTAATACGCAGTGACCGGTAAGGACTCGGCGTGATTCAGCGGTCTCTGGCGGCGGACAGACTGAGGGCGGGCCATATAACTTTCTGATTTATATAGCATGATGTGACCAGTTGTGTTCCTGTGAACCGGAAGGTCGGGAGTTCGAGCTGAGCCAGACGATCGCCGTGCGAGACGACGCGCAGCGAGCGCCGCGTGTGAGCAGAGTGTGGGTCTGGTTGGGGAGAGGAGAGGGGGATTTGAGAGTCCTGCGGGCCGGATAGAGCCGGGTTCACGGGGTGATCAGGGCCTCACGGAGCGGGTATCAGCGCCCATCCTCCGTTCGGGCCCTGGGGCAGGCGCTCGGTCGCCGCGAGCAGGGCCTTTGAAAGCACTGACCTCAAGGATACTATCGTCCCCTGAGGCGCAGCATGTCGGCCGCAGCATAGAAGGCGCATGCCCAGGGGATTCCTCCGCACAGTGTAGGATTGCTGCGGAGTTTGCCCGTCTGGCACGGGCACCTGACCAGAAAAGGTACAAACTTATGCAACATGAAATATGGTCACTTGCGCAATTGAAGGTCGCACTCGGCATGCGGTCGCTGATGACCGCCGCCCTCGCGATCGTCCTCGCGGTCGCCCTCACCCCCGCACACGCGGGCAGACCAGGCGCCAGTCAGGGGGCGGAGCCGCTGCCAATCGTATTCGTGCACGGCCAGTCCGGCTCAGCTCAGCAATTCGAAACCCACGCCATGCGTTTTACCAGCAACGGGTATCCGCAGCAGCTGCTGTTCGCCTTCGAGTACGACACGAGCCTGCCGACGAATCCGCTTGCGGGCCTCGACGCGTTCATTGACTCAGTGCTGGCACGCACCGGTGCGGCGAAGGTGTATGCAGTCGGCCATTCGCGCGGAACCACCGTCTGGACCACCTACCTGGTCGATCCCTCGTTCAATGGCCCGGACAAGGTCGCGAAGTATGTCAACATCGACGGACGCACCCTGGACGTCCTTCCGGGCGACGTGCCGACGATAGGCATCTGGGGTGAGTGGAACACGGCTGACAGCGGCTACAATCGCAGGGGCAACACGAACGCACAGATCGGTCCCGATCCGGCCGACAATTTCTACTTCGGCACGAAATCTCATACGGAGACCGCGACGTCGGCCGAGGCCTTCGCGCTGATGTACGAGTTCTTCACGGGGCATGCGCCGGTCACGACGGACGTGGTGCCGGAACCGCCCGGGCAGGTCAGCATTGCCGGCCGTGCGGTCATCTTCCCGGCGAATGTCGGCTATCCGGGCAGCACGGTAGAGCTGTGGCGTGTCGATCCCGCGACCGGGCACCGAATCGGCGGTGAGCCGAGGGAATCCTTCGCAATAGACGCCACCGGTGACTTCGGCCCGGTGAAAGTCAACGGACTCAAGCACTATGAGCTGGCAGTCGTTCGACCGGCCTTCGGGGCGTTTCCCGAGACCGTGCATCACTTCTATTTCGAGCCCTTCAGTCGCAGCGATCATTTCCTGCGCCTGAATACGAGTATCCCGGGTCAGGGGCTCGAAGCGTTCGTGCCGGCCGCCGCCGACCGGACCAACCTCGTAGTCACGCGGCAGCGCGAATTCTGGGGTGACCAGGGGTCGAGCAGCGATCTGTTGACGATCGATGGCTTGAATATCGTTCTGCCGAACACGAGCCCGCGAAGCGGGGTGAACCTCGCAGTGTTCGCGCACGACGACGGTCTCGACGGCGCGACGGACCTCGGCAAAGGCGAGCTGTTCCCGTTCAACATTCTTGCGTTCCTGACGGCGGTGGACGTCGCGACGCAGGCCTCGCCCGACGGTTCCGGCAGCGTGGCGGTCGGCGATGACCCGCGTGGCTCAGGTCGGGTGACTGTGCTGAACGTGCCGAACTGGCCGTCGGCAACCGACAGGATCTCGGTGCAGTTCCGTGACGATGACCAGGTCGTCGAGCGGTTCACCGACCCGGCGCTCGGTCCGCGAGGGCGCTGAGCCCTGAAGCTGCGACTCTTCAATGCCCCACTTCACGCGCAGGCGTGAGGTGGGGCCTCTTCATAATGTGCCGCCAACCGGTGGGCAGCCGGACGGCGCCGGTTCGGATGTAGACGAAGAGCGCGAGGCCTGAGAGCCGCTTCGGCCCGGCTATACCCTGAAGATCGAGTTCAGCGGCGGCAGCGCTTCGACGAATCGGCCTGTTGGACGAGCAGGTCGCGGCACTCGACTTCAACATGGAAGTTCTTTGACGGTCCCGTCATGGGGCGACCGCCCGGAGTGGACATCAGGTGCTCGGCTTCCGCGCCCTTACGAAGGCGCTCATGAACTTGCCATCGACCTTCGGGCCGAGCGTTTCGGCGTCCAGTCCGCTCGCATCGAGGAAGTCCCTGGCGTCCTCGACGCGGTAGACGCGGGTCGGCTCGACGTCGATGCTTGCGAAGCCAGCCGCGGCGAGCTTCTGCCGATAGTCCTGCTCGTCCAATGCCCCGGCAACGCAGCCGACCCATGCCAGTACGTTCTTCCTGATCTCCGGTTCGATCTCACCGCGCGTGACAACGTCGGACACCGCGAACCGTCCGCCCGGCCTGAGCACGCGGAACGCCTCGCGTAAGACCTGGTCCTTGTCGGCTGAGAGGTTGATCACGCAGTTGGAGATGATCACATCGACCGAGTTATCGGGCAGCGGGATGTGTTCGATCTCGCCCTTCAGGAACTCGACGTTTGTCGCCCCGGCCTTGCGCTGGTTTTCGTTCGCGAGCGCGAGCATGTCCTCAGTCATGTCGAGACCGTAAGCCTTGCCGCCTGGCCCGACGCGCCTGGCCGAGAGCAGCACGTCGATCCCTCCGCCTGAGCCCAGGTCGAGCACCACCTCGCCGGGCTTCAGTTCTGCCAGCGCTGTTGGATTTCCGCAGCCGAGAGAGGCCAGCACGGCAGCCTCGGGCAGGCCCTCCGTATGCGCCGAGTCATACAGGTTCGACGTAATCGGGTTGCAGCACGATGGTGCGCTGGCGCAGCCTGTCGTCTCAGTCCCGGTCGATATGACCTTCCGCGCAGCCTCGCCGTACTTTTCCTTCACAAGCTGCTTGATGTCGTTGCTCATCGAATCTCCTTGGCTGGCTCAGACCCGGGCCGGTGTCTCGGCGGCGTCGCCGCTGAACCAGCGTTGCCTCAGGCGCAGTGCGACGCCGACGAGTGCAATCATCACCGGGACTTCCACCAGTGGACCGATGACGGCCGCGAACGCCGCCCCGGAGTTGATCCCATAAACCGCGACCGCCACCGCGATCGCAAGCTCGAAGTTATTGCTCGCCGCCGTGAATGACAGGGTCGCGCACTTCGGATAGCCGGCGCCCGCGCGCCAACCCATTGCGAACGACACCAGGAACATCACGACGAAGTAGATCAGCAACGGGATGGCGATGCGCACGACATCCATCGGGATCGTGACGATCAGTCTGCCCTTGAGGCTGAACATCACGACGATCGTGAACAGCAGTGCCACCAGCGTTATCGGGCTGATCATCGGCACGAAATGCTCGTGATACCACTGCTTCGTGACGAAGCGGAGCAGCACCACGCGCGTCAGCACGCCGGCGATACAGGGGATGCCCAGGTAGATGAAGACGCTCCTGGCGATCTGCCCGATCGAAATGTCCACGACGGATCCGTGCAGACCGAACATCGGCGGCAGCACTGTCACAAAGAGCCAGGCGTAGAGGCTGTAGAACAGCACCTGAAAGATCGAGTTGAATGCGACCAGCCCGGCAGCGTACTCGGTCGAACCGCCGGCAAGTTCGTTCCAGACGATGACCATGGCGATGCAGCGGGCAAGGCCGATCAGGATCAGTCCCGCCATGTACTCGGGCTTGTCATGCAGGAAGACGATCGCCAGCACGAACATCAGGACGGGCCCGACCACCCAGTTCTGCACCAGCGATAGTGTGAGGATCTTACGGTCGCGAAAGACGTCGGGCAGGTCCTCGTAGCGCACCTTCGCAAACGGCGGATACATCATCAGGATCAGGCCCAGCGCGATCGGCACGTTCGTGGTGCCAACACTGAAGGAATCGACGAATGCCTCGACGCCGGGCGCGAACCAGCCGATGCTAATGCCGAGCGCCATGGCCGCGAAGATCCAGACCGTCAGGTAGCGGTCGAGGAACGAGAGCTTGCTTGCGACGGCGCTCATGGTGACGTCCTAAGATCGCGCGATCCCGAGCAGCGCTGTCGGTATCGGCGCGCCGCCCTGGCACCGCAGGCGTCTACGTCGACGTGCAGGCAGGCCGTATGATGGTTGAGCCTCGCTTCTGCCGGAACGCTGCAGGCTCGGTTGTGCGCGCAGAACAGCAGGACGTTGGTGGTCACGAGTCGCCCTCAGCACCCGCACGAAATCTTCGCGGGCTCGATGACTGTCTCACCGCGGCAGCAGTTCTCGGTCAGGTACGCAAGCAGGTCGTTCATCCGCTGGAAATCGGCCCGGTAGATCAGGTTTCGACCGTCGCGCTCCTGAGTGATCAGCCCGGCGTTCATCAGTTCCTTCAGGTGGAAAGAGAGGGTCGCCGGCGCCACCGCGAGCCGCTTCGCGATGGTTGACGGAGTCGAACCGGTCTTGCCGGCTACGACCAGGGCTCGAAACACCCGCAGTCGGTGCGCCTGGGAGAGCGCCGCAAGCGCCTTGAGAACCGTTATTTCTTTCATATTTCCAAAATTATCGAATAATTTGGAACTTAGGACTGGCAGGTCTTACTGGCAATAGGAGTAAATGCGTATCCTCTGCCGGTGACCCGGTGGCCCCCTCGGCGCGCGGACTGCCACAACGGCTACTTTGTGCGCCGTGCGCGAGAAACGCGCCAATCACCAGTCATGATCTCGCCGGCGAGCGAAGTGCAGAAGCCGCGCGCCATTTTTACCGTGCATGATGATTCAACAGGTGCAAAGTCATCGCCCTGCTTTTCAGAGCCAGACTACTTTTTCCTAAATAGCCAGGAGTCGACCCGGCGCTCGATGCGAGCTTCGGTTTCGAAGTTGATTGTCACCATCCAATGTTTGTAGTCCGGATCGGACTTGGTCACTTCAGCGACAAGTTGCGGATAGAAGCTTGTTTCAATTGGCTGCTGTCGGTCAGGCCATATCCTGAACTTGAGTCTCAGAGCCTTATTGTCCTTCCCAAAACCAGGACGATCCTCGTTCGTGGTCCCTTGTCAGTTCTGGCGTAGATAAATCGCAGAGTTGTCTCCTACGACGTCCCGCGTCCGTTCGATCCGACAGGTCCCATCGACCATTCTGCTGTCCATTGAGCCTATACCGCGCAGTCGTCACGCCCACATGCTGATAGAGGGCGTTTGGGAGAACGGCCCTCCCGGAACTCTGCTGCCGCCGTGATTCCGCAACGACTCGGCATTGCTGAGGATCATCTGGGTCCCCCTGTACGCGCGGCAAGACCTATCGGGTCAGAGCAAAGACGTCATTGAATGCCGCCCAACCTGGCCGCCGACCTGTGCTCTCATCCCAGCTTCTACGGTCCTTTCAGCCAATTTCATCTTCCAGCTCGATGGCGCGTTGCAGGGATACGTTATCGAGACTGATGTTGGCGATAAATGCCATTCGCGCATTGCCGGGGCGCTGCAATCACCGCTCCCACGCCGGTTGCGCGGGGCGAACCAGCCAGCCCTGTTGAAAGCAAGGGTCCAGCCGTATGGCATCGGCTACCGTTAACCTGCCTGCAAACAGGTTGCTTACCAAGCCTGGTTTGTTATCACGAATTGCCACGCGCAACAGTGTGTGAACTTCCAGCAGGCCCTGCAGATAGACACCGTCTTTAGTAAACACCACGCCGCCCTCGACCGCGCCACCACGGAAAATACGCTGTGCAGATTGAACCGATTCTTTCTCCGACTGGCCGGCATCCAGAAAGAACCTGAACAGGTCGACAAAGTCAGCGCCGTCCAGAGCGTCTTTCACCGCTAATACGCGCAGAGCGATGCGCCGCAACCGGTTTATGTCCATCGAGTTGGTAATCAACTCAGCCAGTACCGCAATTCCTTCCTGCGTGCGGGTAGTGCGCGGAGCGCCGAGGCCGAGTGACTTCAGATTGGCCTGCTTGCGGCCATTCAGTTGCGTGGCCGTATGCACGAATGCTTCATGATGCAGTAGTTGATCCTTGTCGAGTTGCGAGAACAGCGCGCCGCTTCTCAGCCGGATACGTGTCGCGCCGGCCAATGCCTTGGCGGATATCGTCTCATCGACCACGACTTTTACATCGTCGAACCTGAAAAATGCATCCACTTCTGCTTCCAGCCACTTGGCAAATTCGGTGGCGGAAATATCGGCCTCGATGGGCTGTATGACAGTGCCGCGCAGAAGATTGTCGGTAACCTCCAGAAAAAATTTTGCGCCGTCCACGGCCGAGACGCCCTGATGCTTGTAGATGAAGTCAGGACGGCCATACACTTTCTCCGCATACTGGGTGAATGCCGGTGTTCCGACATTCATTAGCATGCGCCCGGCATCGGCGTAACTGTGTGCTGTTGCGAACAAGAACTTTTCGACCGGATCATCCTGATTACACTGGCCGGCGATGTCGTCGAGGTCTTTTATGTTGGCCGCAATGTCGGGTGGCTGGATACTCACCTGGGGCAGTGCAGGCTTGCCATTGCGCCAGCTGTCGAGAAACTTTTCTCCGGCATCCACGGGCCAGGCCAAAGTGTTTAAGACTCTGACTTTCTTCGCTGCCTTGATCAGCTGGTTATCCAGCGCTGCAATTTTCTTTGAGTTCATTTGGTAATTGACATCCGAAGTTAGTTGGGAATTATCGGGCGCCAGAAACAATTGCGGTCAGAGTACTGACCGGTTTGATTGCCGGCGGACTCGCGGGCCAGTTTTTACCCTGACCCGGCCTGATGCAGATCATGCTCCAAGTGCCTATCGACCGCGCGAGCTTGTTGTTGCCCATTGCTCTATTGGGCGCCTACTGTCAGTCGCTCGATACGCGCATAAAGGCCCGCGGCTCCTCCGGCGGCAACGCCCCCATTCAGGTGACGGCATGACTCCCCGAGATCGAGAGGTCAACGGCCTGCAGGACGCACTCGCCAGAGCAGTCATCCGCGACATGGAGCACCCGGACTCGTCCGCCGCCGGCCAATTGATCGGAGACAAGATCCATCAACCACGGTTGCCGGCCCTCGACGGCTCCTTCCGCAGCCTCGCGGATAGATCGATACGCCGCGCCTTCATCGAAGGACCTCCTGGTCAAAATACTGGAAGTCCTGCAACTCGCTGCCGCGAGGGGAGATAGCTCCTGCTATTGCCTTCCGCGGCGCGGATGGTCCTGCAATCCACGCGCAGGTAGTAGGATCCTGCACGCCCGCTGAAGTCAGGCGGCCGATGATCGAGTCGGCATAGGTTCTCTTTCTCCCTGTTGCGCTGTCGCGGGTTGCCCGCGGTGCGAGCGCCGAAGCCTGGACATCTCAGGTGCAGCTTGTCGGGCAAGACGTCGAGATCTCGAACAGGTTGTCACTGAGTTTCGATGCTCATGGATACGCAGAGCACAGACTTTAGTTCAGGGCTTCCGCCGCTCACGGGCGAGAATCGAGCCGGCGTCTTCTTCTGATCGGTCTGCGCCTACCGCGGCGGTGGCAGCGCACACGACTCTGTTCGCGATCCGTCTGCGGCGCGCATGAAGCGAACTCGATCGGTGCTATTTGCGACGGCGCTGGTCGATGATCTTCGTGTGCGCGGTCCGCCTCTGGCGCGCTCATTGCCTCGCCTCTGGCGCGTCGTATGCTCCTCCGCCGCGCGGCCCGCCCGCGCCTCCCGCCCCCTGCCTGCGCATCGGGCGTTTTTCTCTCTGTCCCTCGCCTCCTCTGTTCTTCTTTCTCCTCTCCCCCTCTTCCCTCTGTTTCGTCCGTGCCCCCCCCAGCATTGAGCTATCCTGATCCAGATCCTCACCAAGGAGGGATCGGACAATGACAGAAGCGGAGTTGTGGGAATTGATGTTCATGAGCGTTGGAAATAGCGCCGACTCACTGAGCGTATTACTGGCAATAACCTTCGCCTACCTTGCAACCGCCTATTTCGTCGGGAGCAAGCTATCGCATTTTCAGGTCGTGGTCGTGTCCATCCTGTTTATATTCGGTGCCGGGGTGGCGACCATTGGTTTCTTCGGTGCTCTGATGCGCGCACTCGAGTTCGTCGATCAACTGCAGCAGATCCACCCTGACCGGTATTTCATCCTGAGCGACAAATCGGTTCTGGCTTTTACCGCCCTGATGGCCGCTGCGATGCCTGTCTCGCTTTTTTTCATGCTGCAGATCCGCCTAAATCCGGAGCGTGGATCAGAACGTAGTTGAGCGCGCGAAGGTCTGCCTGGGCAGGTTCGAATTGAGAAGGGCTCGATCTGAGATAGAGGCGTTCCACGGGGCTCGCAACAGTTGAGACGGCCTGGACTGTCGGTGCCCAGTTGCCCTGACCCATGCCATACGCCGCAACGACCGTGACGGTGCGGACGCTTCTCCTGAGCCTGATGTTCATGTACCCGATCCGAGGGAATCCGAAGTCGGGGGCAACAACCGGGTAGAGACGGATGGCTGAAGGTCAGCGGTCGGCCAGAAGCCGTCAGTCGGGTACGCACGCAGGCATTGCAAATGCGGACCGTAACGCACGATCTATCCAAAGCTGCGTCTGCTGCACTTTCCTACCCCGCCAGACTCATGAATCCAAGCGTCGAATGTCGTCAATGCGGATTTCAGAACCGCTCGACGTAATCAGATGCGTCCGCCTTGGCCTGATTGAGGGTGGTATATACGCAACGATTAACTTGCTGGACTTTTGACAGGGAGAAAGAGCTCGCCATCTCGACCAGCGGTGCCGCCAGCCACGCGCAGGCACTGCCTGCTGCCGTGCTGCCAGGACCCGGCTCATCACGAACCAGCGCTTTGCCGACTCCACGCGAAGGGCATCGAACACTGCCGGCGTCGCAGGAGTGCGATTAACGGCCCCGAAATACCGCGTCGCGCCGTTCGATGAATGAGCGCACGCCCTCGGCAGCGTCCTCGCTGCGCATCACTTCCGCGATGCCGCGGAACATGGGTTCGACCGCGGCTGCCTCACCTTTGAGTATCCGTGTGCGTGACGAACGCAGGCTGCCCTGAACGCCAAGTGGCGCGGCCTGCGCCACGTGCTGCGCAAGTGCCAGTGCGCACTGCAGTTGCTCGCCCGGCTCGCACAGCTGCTGCACGAGGCCGAGCCGGTAGGCGTCTTCGGCTCCGAGTTCGTCGCCCGTATGCAGGTAGCGCTGGGCATTCGCCCCGCCGATTTCCAGGCGAAGGCGCAGCGTCGCGCCGCCACAGGCATAGATGCCCCTGCGCACTTCGAGCATCGCGAAGCGGGTGTCGCTGGAGGCGACCCGCAGGTCCGTGTTGAGCAGCAGTTCCCAGCCCCAGGTGTAGCAGCGTCCCTGTACAGCGATCACCAGGGGTTTCGAAAGGCGGGGTCCGCTCAGGGAAAAAGGATCGATCTCGCCATCCTCGATCGGGAATGGCGATCCGGATGCGAAGGCGTCGGCCCAGTCGTTGAGATCGACTCCGGAGGTGAAGTGTGGTCCCTCGGCCCAGATCACACCGACCCGGAGTTCCGGATCGTGCTCGAGGCGATACAGCGCGCGCGCCAACGAGTGATACATCTCGCGACTCTCAGCGCGTTCATTGTCTGCGTTCGCAAGTTGAACGCGGATACGTACTCATTATACGTTGAAGCCTCAGATGCACTGCTGAGGCGAGAACTCGAACGAACCGATACACGCAAGTTGCCGTGATCGCCGGCCTCAGCTCCGATGACTCGTCCAGTCGTGCCGAATGCAACTGAAGCAGACGCGGCAACGCGCTGCCTCGAATGGCAGGTCGCTGTGAACCGAGCCGTCGATCCATCGCTCGTTTTTCATCCAGGGTTCGACTCTCCCCCGCCGCCTTGACAGCAGCTGGACCGGCTTGAAAGCCACCGGTATAGCGCAGGATGCCAGCACGGCGCTGTTCACGAGCGCGTTCGGGCGGACAGGTAATTGAGCAGACGCGGAATCTGTTGCTTGCGAAGCGGCGAGACCGTGATGTTGAGGATGCGCCGCGAGTGCCGCATCGCGCCTGAGAACGTTCGATCCCCGAGCACCGTGGCAGGAAGCGACGCAGTTTGTCCTGGTCCAACAAGGTCTCCTGGTCCCGCATCTTGCCAATCGGCAGGCGGCCCAGGCCTCGCGGTTAATGCGCGACGGATCGGCGAAGAGCTCGCGCAGCTCTTCGTCCGGTGCACGCAGGTCCAGGCCGCGATGATCGATCCCATGCTCGATCCGACACCGTGCCCGCCTCCTCTCGAACAGCGCCTTGACGACGCCGAAGTGAAACAGGCCGAGCAACGCACCGCCGGACAGCATCAGGGCGGGGCGGCCGTAGACGCGACCGACGCGCTTCACCTGCGCCAGACGATAGGCGTCGTCGACCCCGGGCGCTTGCAGATCCAGCAGGTACGCGAAACAGGTCTCCAGCTCTTCGAGGTATTCGCCGATCACCCGCTTGGTACCGGCGCGGGCGACCTGGTAGAGCTCGGGCTGCGCGCATTCGCCCTGATGACGGAACAGCGCGTCCTGGAACGCGTTCATGAGCGTCCAGGTCTCTCCACGCCGACGCATCCTGCGCAGGCGCGCAATGCTCGCCCGCAGTTCGCTGGCGTGAATCCACTCACACTGGTCGTCCTCGCGCCAGTCCGCGGCGCCCGAGAGGCGATCGTGCTCGGCAGCACTCTCCTGCCACTCGGCATAGCTGCCCGCATGGCTCATCGCCCGGTCGAGTTCCGCCAGGCGTTCGTACGATGCCAGTCTTTACTCGAGCCGTGGACGCGCAACCGAAGGGCGGCAAGCGCAATACAGGGACCGGCCTTCCTCTCCTGCAAGAGTGTTCGTACACTGGATCGCAGTGTGCGGCTCAACGCAGTGGCGGTTTCCTGTAACAATGAAAATTCGATCCCTTTTCTTGCTTGCGTTGTTAATCGGCGGCGCGACGGCACAGGCCGAGCCCCCGGTACCGAAGGCGCAGGTCATGCTCCTCGGTACCTTCCACTTCAGCAATCCGGGCCTGGATGCGGTCAAGACTCAAAGCCTCGATGTCACCAGTGCGGAGTCGCAGCGGTATCTGCAGGCGCTGGCAAAGCGAATTGCCACTGAGTTCAAACCCACTCGCGTGATGCTCGAGTACGCGCCATCGAGTCAGGCGGACATCCAGCGGCGATATCAAGACTATCGCCGTGGGAACTTCGAGCTGCCGGTGAACGAGATCTACCAGTTGGGCTTTCGCATTGCGGACGACAGCGGCCTTGACCAGGTGACGTCGTTTGATCACCGAGGGGTGGAGTAGCAGGCAGATCGAATGCTCGAGTATGCTGAGAAAAATGATCCTGAAGCGGTCGCTGGCTTGAATCGGAAGATCGAGCAGCTGACTGCAGAAAGTCAGAGGGATCATGAATCATTATCGCTTGGGCAGTTGCTCAGCCAGTGCAACGATCCGACGGAGTTCGCGGCTAACAAGGCGTTCTATATCGACACCAACGCGATAGGGGCAGGGGATGGCTACGCCGGCGCGGATGCGTCGGCCAGCTGGTGGCACAGAAATTTCCGTATGTATGCCAATATCCAGGCCGAAGCGCAGCCAGGCGACAGGGTGTTGGTCATTGGTGGCAGCGGACACATCGCGATCATTGCCGACCTGCTGGCGTTGAACAGTCAACGAAGGGCAGCGGATGTGCGGCCGCTGCTCAAGCAATGAAGCCTCCCGGACGCAGCTCACGAATGCTGCGCTGATCGGCGCGCGACTCCGGGCCCGATCGACCAGACACTGCACGAAGGGTCCCAGATCAAGCGCAAGAACCGGACCTCCACCGTACGGACACGAGCCGCAGGCTGTTAGGCGCATATACGCAGCCGTCCGTTACAGGACCGAATTGCGCCGTTTGTCGCGGGCTGTTGGTATGGAAAATGTGTTTGTCAGGGTCGTGCGTTCGTCAACGCCCGAAGGAGGTTTTCATGTCACGCAATTTCTCAGGTGCTATCTGGTCATTTCTGCTTGCCTTGTCGGTCGCGGGCGTGAGCACTTCAGCGCTTTCTGCCGATTTTTCATTTGACAAGGAAGCGCTGCCCGGTGCGAAGCCATGGACGTCCGCAGACTTCAGGGCCGATCCCGACAACTTCCAGTTTGTCATCATCGGCGACCGCACCGGAGGTGCCAACGTCGAGCACACCTTCAAGCTGGCCATGGGACAGATCAGGCTGCTGCAGCCGGAATTTGTTATCAATGTTGGTGACCTTATTGAAGGCTACAGTGATGACAAGGTCGAACTGAACGCTGAGTGGGACCAGGCCGACGACATGCTGAAGACGCTCGGAATCCCGTTCTTCCGGACACCAGGCAATCACGATATCGCAAACAAGACAGCACAGCAGGTCTGGCGTGACAGGTATGGCGCCACGCGATACCGGTTTGTCTATGACAATACGCTGTTCCTTGTCCTCGATAGCGAAGATCCGCCACGCGAGGCCCCGCCGGGCATAAAAGAAAAGCTCGATACGTACAATCGACTTCAGACAGAAGACCCTGCCAAGGCAAAGGCCATGCTGGCCGAGTTCATGTCCGATGAATCAGTCGTCGCAGGCCTGGCGCAGAAGGTTGAGTTCAGCGACGACCAGATTACGTTCATCAAGAACGCGCTAGCGCAATACCCCGACGTGCGCTGGACATTCCTGTTTCTGCATGAGCCCGCCTGGGAAAAACCGTCCGACAGCTTCACGACCGTTCAAGCGCTGCTCAAAGGCCGGAAGCACACGTTTATCGCGGGTCACCTGCACTACTACGACTACGACTTTATCGATGGCCATGAACACATCACGATGGGGCCGGCAGGCGCGTCTTTTCACCAGGATGGACCGGGCAACGTGGATCACATCATGTGGGTCACGATGACCGAGAACGGTCCCGAGATCGCTAACATTGCACTTAAAGGCATCTTTGATCGCAAGGGACTCGACCCTTCGTTGTTCGGTGCCTACGACCGCAAAGGCGTGGAGACGGAACAGCCCGAAGCGAAGCATTGACCGGCCCCCGTTGCACGGACGATTCTGAATCGGCGGGGTTTTTGCACTCCGGCGCGCGAATACGTCAGCAACGGATGGGCGCCAGCAGCGAATCGATACGCGGTAGAATGCCGGTCGAACGCTTATCAGGTGGGTGCTCCGATGAGCCATTTAAGGTTGGTCACGCAATCGGCTTTACTGGCCGTCTGCGCTTTCCTGACGCTTCCGGTATCGGGCAGCTCCGCCGATGCCAACATAGAGACCCTTGTGATCGTGCGTCACGGCGAAAAACCGAAACAGGGCCTCGGGCTGCTGACCTGCCAGGGCCTGAACCGCGCGCTGATGCTGCCGGACTGGTTCAGCGCTCATTTCCCGCCTCCGGACTACATCTTCGCTCCCGACCCGAAGGTCAAGGCGACCGAGCTGCATGGAGACGGGCAGCGCTATGACTACGTGCGCCCGCTGCTGACGATCGGGCCGACCGCTATCCGGCTCGGCGTGCCGATCAATACGCAACTGCCCTTCAACGACCCGGGTCTGCTCGCCGATACCTTGCTGGCTCCGCAATACCACAACGCGACGATTTATCTGGCCTGGGAGCACACGAACATCGTGGAGTTTGCCACGGCAATGCTGACGCGATTCCGCAGCGACGCCCAGCTACCTGAATGGCCGAACAGCGACTACGAAACTGTGTTCGTCTTCACGATCAATTGGAACAAGCCGGAGTCGCTTGGCTTCCGGGTCGAATCCCAGGGCCTTGGGGCCATCCCGGAGAGCTGTCCTCGCGCACTGGGCGACACGCAGCCCTTGCCGGGCGGGATGAATTAACGGCGCCGTCCCCCGGCAGGGAATCAGACTCTGGGCTGACCGCGGAGCCGGCCGCTTCTTCTACCCTTGCTGTTCCTGTCCGGGACGCGGCAACGATGACTTGTCACGATACGTGCCCGGCGATCTGCCCGTCCATCGCCGGAAGGCTTTCCTGAAGTTCGAGGCATCCGGCATGCCGAGGCGATTCCCGATCTCCTCGACCGGCATCGTCGTGTTGACGAGGTACTCGATTGCCACCGAGCTGCGAACCTCATCGAGCAGGCGCTGGAATGTCGTACCCTCCGCCCGAAGTCGACGATGGAACGTCCGAAGCGAAAGCCCAAGCGTGGCCGCAACGCTTGCCGCCGTCACCTGACGGCCCTGTGTGTTGAGGCACGCGGCACGAACTTCCCTTTGCAGCGATGTCTGGCCCTCGCCACTGGAGACGATGCGCTCGCAGAAGTCACGGAAGATGCCGGCCGTCATTGTGCTGGCGTTAGGGCAGGGCGCCTCGAGCACGGATGCATCGAAATGCCACTCCATGATGTCGCTGTCGAAATACACGGGGCATGCGAAAGTGCTGCGGTAGGCTTTGGCATACCGTGGTGCCTCATAGGGGAAGTACATGGCCGTCGACGGAAACGGTGCTTCCAGTATTCGACTGAGCAGCGCGGTCATGGAGCTGCGCCAGAACTCTGCGACGAAAGGCAGCACATTGCCAAGCGATTGCGGGTTGTGCGAGCGAAGAACCCCCAAGTTGCCGCGCAGCTCGAATGTGATCCTCAGGACGGGTCCGGCCAGTGCGAGATGTTTGCGTCCGAAGCGAATGGCGTCGCCAAGAGTTGGGCTCGTCGCCATCGCGTAACCGTAGACACCAAAATCACTGATTCGCTGTCGCTGCCCTGCGCGCAAGGCCGTGTCAGGCCGCCGCGAAAGCCGTTGCGCTTTGCGAAAGAGCGCCAGGCGCTGTTCATGCGAAAGCGCGCGGTCCGGCTGGCGCAGCCACCTCGATGGGATGGATGTGCCCGCCAGAAGTTCTCGAGGTGCTACGCCCTGGTCGGCGATTTCGTCAAACAATGCGGCGAATCCATAGCTGGACCCGGCGGCTTCGGTGACGGCCGTTCGAGCAAATCCTGAAGCTGGAATTGCCCGTGCTGTGGTGGAACGAGCTGGCACGAAAAGACCCCCTGATTGGCACGATGCCACCTTGTTCGTGACCGGTCAACCACCCACGATGCGCGCACCAAACGAGGGGAACAGCCATGTCAGCAGATCCTGTGGTTCATATTTCGCACGACGGGCCGGTGGCCGTGCTCGAGATGCGCTTCGCGCCGCACAACCTGCTCGGGCCGGCGCTGATGGAGGGCGTACTCGATGGGCTCCAGGCCGCAGAGTCGGCGGGCGCACGCGCCGTGTTGCTGAAGAGCGGGCTGCGACACTTCTCGGCCGGCGCCGATTTGTCCCTGTTCGAGGCAGCAATGGGCAAGGGCGAAGGCCTCAGCGTCTCGCCCGCAGAGTTCCTGGCTCGGCTGGAATCGTTTTCTCTGCCGGTGGTCGCTGCCGTGCACGGCGTCTGTGTGGGTGGCGGCTTCGAACTGGCGCTGGCCTGCGACTTCATCGTCGCCGCTCGCAGCGCCAAAATCGGCTCGGTCGAGGTCACGCTCGGCCTCAATCCCCTGATGGGTGCGATCCAGCGACAGGTGCAGCGTGCCGGCGTGGCGCGCGCCAAGGAAATGTCGATGCTCGGCCGCCGCTATGATGCCGAGACGCTCGAACGCTGGAATATCATCAATCGCGTTGTCGACGACGAGCACCTCGGCGAAGCCTCGCTCGCGCTGGCAGCGGAGCTGGCCCAAGGCCCAACGCTCGCGCATCGAATCACCAAGCGGATGGCCAATCTCGCCGCCAACGAAGGCGTCGCTGCGGCCGACGCGGTCATGGAGGAGTGGCAAAAGGCGCTCTGGTCCTCGGAGGACCTGAAGATTGGCATGGAGTCGTTGATGAAAAACGGCCCGGGCCTGGCGAAATTCGTCGGTCGGTAACCATGTCCGGGCCGTTACAGGGACTGCAGGTCGTCGATTTCTCGCGCGTGCTCGCGGGCCCACTGTGCGCGCGCACCTTGCAGGACCTTGGTGCCGATGTGGTCAAGGTCGAGCCGCCGCGTGCCGACGTCTCACGCTTTGCGGCGCCGGTCAACGCGAACGGCATGTCCGGCTACTACGCCCAGCAGAATGCCGGCAAGAAGAACATCTCGATCGACCTAAACAAGCCCGAGGCGCGCGAACTGGCGCTGCGGCTCTGCGACCGCGCGGACGTGCTGGTCGAGAACTTCCGGCCCGGAACGCTGGCCGGGTTCGGGCTCGACTACGCGACGCTGGCCCTGCGCAATCCCCGCCTGATCTACGTGTCGATTTCCGGTTATGGCCAGCAGGGGCCCTGGAAAGGCCGGATGGCCTACGCGCCGACCGTGCAGGCGGAGGCGGGGTTCACCCACCATGCACTGCGGCACTTCTCCGGAAATCTAGGTGCCCCACAGACCGATCCGCTGTCGCACGCCGACGTATACGCTGGCCTGCAGGCGGCCATCGGCGTGCTGGCTGCATTGCGTCAGCGCGAGCGCACGGGCCGCGGCCAGCACATCGACGTCGCGATGGCAGCCACGATCATGGCCATCAATGAGCGTGCACACGTTGACCTGAGCGGTCTGGACATCGGGGACGAGCCGGCCATTCTCGGCGCGACCGACGGCTCGTTCTTCAAGGGGCCGGGCGGCGAGACTTTCGTTTCGGCCATCAGCCTGGTCGGAACGATCACATTCCGTTTCTTCATGGCCGCGATGCGCCGGCCCGACCTCGCGCAGGACCCGCGCTTTGCCACCCCCGGCGCGCGGCGGGCAAACCTCGATGCGCTGAAGGCAATAGTGCAGGCGTGGATCTACTCGTTCCCGGATCTCGCGGCGCTGGATGCGCAGCTGGACGAGGCGAAGATCGCGATCGGCGAGATCCGCTCGCTCGAGAAAGTGGCGGACAGCGAGTGGGCCGAGTACTGGACGGCCACGCATCGCGTCTCGGACCGCAATGGTGGCGATTTCCGCCTGCCCGGGCGGCCCTGGAAGTTCTCGGCCGCGGAACTCGATCCCCCAGGTGAGCCTGCCCTGCAGGGCGAGCACAACGCAGAGGTCTGCGCGCTGCTCGGCCTCAACGCTCAGGAAACGGAGCGGCTCGCGCACTCCGGTGCGCTGGTCGAGAACTTTGCAGCACGGATGATTGCGGTGGTACTCGGCGACTCGAACTCTTCTGGAGCGACTCAATGCGAAAACTGATCCTGTCCTTTATTGCTACCGGCGTGATCGCGGGGACGGTGTCCCCGTACGCCCAGGCTGAGAAGCCTGCGACAAGGCCAAACGTACTGCTGATCGTCGCCGATGACGCAGCACTGGGCGATTTCGGTTTCACCGGCGCCATCACCCGTACGCCGAACATCGATCGTCTCGCGCAGCAAGGAATCACCTTCACCCGGTTCCATGCCTCACCGGTGTGCTCGATCACGCGGGGCATGCTGCTGACTGGCAACAACCCGGTCGAAATCGGTCTCGGCGCTTTCGACTACGCGCTCTATCCGCCGGCGGAGGGCAAGCCCGGATACGAGGCCTACCTGACCCGCACGACGGCCACGATTGCGGAACTTCTACGCGACGCGGGCTACCGCACCTACACCGTCGGCAAGTGGCACCTCGGCGGGACCCGTCACGGCGGGGAGCCGCCCAACGAGTGGGGCTTCGATCGCAGCTACTCGATCTACACCGGTGGCGCCAATCACTGGAACGATGAAGTGTTCCACGTCGACCTGCACGACCCGGAAGTCGTTGCGCAGGTCAAGGCCGGCAAGATACCGACTGAGCCGTACTACGAGGATGGCAAACGCGTCGCGCGACCGACGGGCATCTTCTCGGACGACCTCTTTACCGACAAATTGCTCGAATACCTTGAGACGGACCGTAAGAGCGGCAAGCCGTTCTTCGCCTACGTCGCCTACACCACGCCGCACGCACCGGTGCAGGCGCCGGACTTCCTCATTGAAAAATACGAGCAGCACTTCTACGAACTCGGCTTCGAAGGCCTCAAGCGCAATCGTTTCGAGTCCCAGAAGAAGCTCGGCATCATCCCGCAGGACGCAAAGTACCCCGACGCGAGCAAGAACCAACTGCTGGGCGCCTGGTCTTCAATGAGCGACGAGGACAGGCGCCGGATGGCGCGCGTGATGGCCACCTACGCAGCCATGCTGGAGTCGCAGGACTACAGCGTGGGCCTGATACTCAACTACCTGCGCGAGACCGGGCAAATCGATGACACGCTGATCGTGTACCTGTCCGACAACGGGCCCGAGGGCACGGACGTGCAGGGCGACCTCAGCAACGCAGGGGTCACCCAGTGGGTGCAGAAGACCTTCAGCCAGGCCTTCGAGGACATCGGAAACGGCGACGCCTTTTCCTTCATCGGTACCGATTTTGCCAATGCCGTCACTGGCGGCCTGTCATGGTGGAAGTGGTTCATCGGCGAAGGCGGTATCCGTACGCCGCTGATCATCGTGCCGCCCGGCAACCAAGCATTTGCCCGCGAGGGCGAGAAGACGGCCGAGTACGCGCACGCCAAGGACGTGCCGACCACGATCCTGGACTACGCCGGCGTCGGGCCGGCCCCGCAGGGTTATAGGGGCCGCAAGATCGTCGCGCCGTCCGGCGTCTCGATGCGCAGCTTCGTCGAAGGAAAGAGCGAGCGCCCTCGCACCGAAAATCAATGGGTCGCGTTCGAGCTGTTCGGTAACAGCTTCGTCGTCGCGGGTGACTACAAGGCGATGCGCGTCCGGACGGGCATGTACGGCGACGGTCAGTGGCACTTGTACGACATCCGCAACGATCCCGCTGAAACCACTCCGCTCGACGGCGCGCAGCCGGAGAGGCTCGAGCGGATGATCGCGATCTACGACCGTTACGCGAAGGAGAAAGGCATCGTGCCCGTCGCCGAGAACTGGAGTCCGTGGCACGGCTTCATCGATCAGAAGAAGCCCTGAGTCACATCCGCAACCCAATGGAATTCACACAACCATGAACACGACCTCCGATCCGATCGGTTTCCTGGGCAAACTCAATGCGGGCGTGCTGCTCACCTTGACGCCCGAGTACGCCCAGATTAAGCAAGCGAGTCGCCCCGGCGCGGGACGCGCAGAGTCGCGCCCGGTCCGGTTCGCCATGCGGCCGGAATTCCGCACCATCGCGGGAACCAAAGTGCGCTTCGCGCAGGGCGGCAAGCAGGACGGTCCGCTCGTGCTGCTGCTCAGTCCGCTGCCGCAGAGCATCCTGTGCTTCGAGCCGATCTGGTCGAAGCTCGAGCCGCACTGCCGGCTCGTCGCGCTGGACCTGCCAGGCTTCGGGCGCAGCGAGGGCGGCATCGAGTTCATGAGCTTCGAGGCCCAGAGCCGCTTTCTCGATCAGTTCATCCGCGAAATGGGACTCACACAGGTCCACATCGTCGGCCCGGACGTCGGCATGCCGACGGCGCTGCATTACGCGATCCACCAGAAGCACGACATTGCGAGCCTGATCGTCGGCGACGGTCCGGGCATCCTGCCCTCCGTCAACGGTAGCATCATCAACAAGGCGGTCGATTCCCGCTTCTGGCGCATGATGTTCCGCATCACCGGATCAAAGGCGTTCGTCGAGGGCGGGTATCGCCTGGCCTGCGTGAACTACGTGCCGAGCGCGGCGGAAGTCGAGGACTACGTCGCATCGTACGCAGGGCGCATTGGTCCGGTGACCCACTGGTTCAAGACTTATCCCGTGAACCTTGCTACGGTCGATCCGCATCTCGCCAGCCTCGATCTGCCGGTGCAGATCTTCTGGGGCGACCTCGACCAGTTCCTGCTCGTCGACAATGCAAATCGCCTTCAGCAGCGCCTCAAGCGCAGCCAGCTGCGCGTGTTCGAGCGCTGCGGCCACTTCTCGTACCAGGACAGGGCCGAGGAGTTCGCCGAGATGCTCCTGGCCTGGGTGGGCGGCGGATATCGCGAGGTCTGAGTTGACGCATCGGCTTACCGCAGGCAACGAGGCACCATGACCGATACATACCAGGCTGATACGACCTGGGTCCGGCTGCAGGACTACCTGCCGCCTGCCTGTCGCTGGGAGGCAGGGTTTGCTCCTGAGGAAGAGTCCTTCGGCTGGCGCAACAGCGTCATCCACGTCGATCGGTTCCCGAATCCGGCCTCACCTTGCAAGGTGATCCTGTATCACGGGGTGGGCACCAATGGCCGGTTGTTGTCGCTCGTGGCGGGCGCACCGCTGGCCAGGCTCGGCTTCGAGGTTGCCGCAATCGACATGCCGTTCTATGGCATGACGCGCAACGGCGAGCCCGGCGTGCGCTGGGAAGACTGGGTGCAGATCGGCGCCGAGTTCGTGGAGCGGGAAGTCGCGGCCGATGGCCGGCCGGTCTTTCTCTATGGGCTGAGCGCCGGCGGGATGCTGGCCTACAACGTCGCCTGCGAGACCAGGAAGGTGAGCGGCATCATGGGCATGTGCTTCATCGACGCGGGCTCGCCTGTGGCCCGGATGAAGATGTCGGATCGGCCCCGCATGGACGAAGTCGCCTTCAAGATGCTGGGCGCCATGCCCGATTCAACGCTCAGGCAGATTCGCGTGCCGATGAAGCACCTCGTCAAGATGAAGGCCCTGGTGAACGACGACAGGGCGCTGCGTCTGCTGCTGAAGGACAAGCATTCGGCCGGCGCAAGCGTAACGCTCGAGTTCGTCGGCAGCATGATCCAGCACCAGCCGACGATTGAGTTCGAGGATTTCGATCTCTGCCCGGTATTGCTATTGCAGCCGGGAGACGACCGCTGGACGCCGTTCCCGGTGACGGAACCGTTCTGGGGCCGGCTGCGCGGGCCGAAGCACATCGTCACGCTCGAGAACGCCGGTCACTATCCGATCGAAGAGCCCGGGCTGACTCAGATGCGCGACGCGATGGCTGCGTTCATCGGGTCCCTGCCATGAGACCCGCAGGCCGGAGAGCCTCAGTGGCGATCCGAGCTTTCGTTCGGAAGAACGCCATATCACCTAACCGAACGGCGATGAGCGGCGATCGAGCGGCCCGAGCCTGTTAACCGAGTCGCAACGTTTTCGACTCAGGCAACTTGGCCGCCGTTCGCTTCGCCCATTCCTCCTCGAGCAGTTCCTTTGCCGCCCGCTCGAGAAACTCCGGTGCCGCCCACTTATGCACATCGAAGTCCTTCTTGATGTAGCCGTGGCTCCGCATGAAGTCCTTTCCGATTTCAATGGACGCGAGGTTTTGCGGCGAGAGGTTGGGGACCATGTCGATGTGCCTGATGCCCTGGTACGTATCCTCGACGTCGAGGTAGAACGTCTGCTTGTCGAGGATCGCCGCCGCGGCGTGCTTGTGCTCGTTGGACCAGCGCCCGACCTTGATCATGCCTTTCATGAATGTAACGACGAGTTCGGGGTGTTCCCTGGCCATCACGTCGCTGCAGGTGATGACGGCCGGAATGTTGGCCACTTGTAACGTCCAGTCCGGGTGACGGGAGAGGTCCTCGATCGCTTTGAACTTGCCGGTTGCCTCCTGTAGATGCTGGAAGGGCCTGCTCTGCGTATAGATCGCGTCGACCACGCCTTTCGCCAGCGCGGTTTCCAGCGGCCGGAAGGCGAGGTCACGCTTGTGGTCACGCTTGAGCCATAGTTCCGACGGGTTTTCCATCGGCGGGCCCACCATCTTGGGATCGTTGTACCAGTCGTCCGGATAGGGGAATTCGACAATCTCAACGTCCTTGCGGCTCATGCCATTGATCCGCAGCATCAGTTCGATGCCTTGTTCCTCCTGGATGCGCCACCAGTCGGTCTTGATCGTGTTCAGGCTCTTCGAAAGGCCAATCCTTTTGCCCTTCAGTTCGCTCATTCGGTAGATGTCGTCCCGCGCCCGGACGAGCAGGCAGCCGCCTTCATGAGGCGCATGCGTTGCCCCAAGCAGCCGGGTGCGGCGAATGTCGGCATGAACGTGGATGGGCGGAAACAGGCCGCCAAAGCGGATGAGGTTGTCGAGGTTGTGGATGTAGTGCGGGTACCAGTCATTTGCCTGTGTCGACCGGAGAAACGCGTATTGCACGCCGATCTTCTTGTACTCCTCCCGGGTCCAGCCCAGTTCCTGGTCGACATTGCTGGCGGATACGAGCGGACAATTGGTGTAGTAAACCTCTTTCCAATTCAGCTTTACAGTGCTGAGCCTGGTGGGTTTCTTCGTCATAGATAGGTTCCCTGTAGAAATTCACTTCGCAATCGTCTATGCGTCGTGCGGGCGATTTTTTATTCATCGACAGTGAACTGCACTGGGAGCCACTGGGATACACACATCCAGACGCCAAAAGCACATTTTCTGACGATATCGGCTAGTATTCTCCGCAGTCTCGAACCAAAGCTCGAACAGCTTGAAACAAGATAAGTCGACGCGAAAAGTACGTGAGGGAACGATCCGTGCCGGTGCCGCCATTGCGGTCGCCGACCTGCTGAGAGATTTTGGAATCGATCCGGCTGAGGTTTTGCGTGAAGTCGGGATCGATCCCGGTCTTATCGATGATCCGGACAACCTGATGACGTATCGCGCCCGGGGCCGCTTGGTCGCCCGAAGTGCGGTCAGAACCGGGTGTGAGCACTTCGGGCTTCTCGTTGGCGAGCGGATGAATCTGCAGTCGCTGGGACTGGTCGGCCTGCTGACGCGAAACGCGCCGGATGCCGGTGCTGCGCTGCGCTATCTCACGACGTATTTTCATCTGCACGCGCAAGGTGTCCTGCTGGAACTTTCCGTCGATCCTGGCCTGGCGACACTGAGCTACGGCTCCTACGAACCCAACGCGGAAGGCGCCGCGCATACAGGTGCTGGTGCGGTAGCGTTGATGCTCAACGTCATGCGCACACTGTGTGGTCCGGATTTCCAGGCCATTGAGGCTCTGTTTGCACACCGGAAGCCGAAAGACGTGAGGCCGTTTCAGCGATTCTTCCGAACGCCTCTGCGGTTCAACGCGGAGCAGTTCGCACTCGTGTTCACGAGCGAATGGCTGGATGTTTCGGTGCCCGGAAACGATACTGAAGTGCGGCGCTTGCTGAAAAAGCAGATTGATTTGCTCGAGTTCAGACAAGGGGAGGATTTCCCCGAAGTCGTGCGCAGCGTGCTGCGCTCGGCACTGTTGACACAGCACGCCCGCGAAGATCAGATCGCCGCGCTCTTCTCCATTCATCCCCGGACGCTGAGTCGGCGACTGGAAGCGCGCGGCACCAGCTTTCAGACATTGGTGGCGGAGACTCGTTTCGAGATCGCACGGCAGATGCTCGAGCAGACCTCGCTGGAGGTCTCTCGAATCTCCGACGCGCTTGGCTATGCGCGGAGTAGTGTCTTCACGAGGGCTTTTCGTCGGTGGAGCGGCACGACGCCGACTCAGTGGCGAGTGGAGCACGCCAGCTTCGCTTAACCGATCCGGTATCCCGGCGCCGGGCCAGGATTCCTGATCGATATAGTGGAGCCGGTCGCGCGGCTCCAGTGTGAAGGTACGCGCCCTGTACTACTGAGGTCCCGAGACGTGTGTTTCGAAGACGGCGGAGCTGAGCATCGCGCGAACGGCTGCAGCCTGCCCAGGCCGCCAGTTCCTGTCGAAGGTCGCCACCGGTGGATCGGTCATGACCGAGCGAAAGGTCTTCCATGTGTGCGCCGGACTCAGGTACAGCGCGTCAATTCCTCGAGCTGGTCGATACCCGAGTCCGTCTCGGGCAGACGACAAATGTGCCCCTAGGCCGGGTCGAGTTCCGCCATCTCCGCCTCGGTGAAAACCCGCGAACGCGTGTGAAAAGCCTTGCCCTCGGGTCCTTCGAGCGAGAAGGTACCACCGTGGCCATCAATCACATCGATGATCAGCTGGGTATGGCGCCAGTATTCGTACTGTGCTTTCCCGATGTAAAACGGGCAACCACCGATGTCGCCCAGGTATACATCGCCGGCGCCAATCGTCAGTTCGCCGAGCAGGTAGCAATTGGCGGCGCTGTTATCGCAGCAGCCCCCGGACTGATGGAACATCAGTCCGGGGCCGTGCTTTGCTTTCAGCAACTCGATGAGTTCGATCGCGGCGGGGGTGGCGATAACTTTTTCGACCACGATCAGAAGAAGCCTAACTTGTTTTCACTGTAGCTGACCAGCAGGTTCTTGGTCTGCTGGTAATGGTCGAGCATCATCTTATGGGTCTCGCGACCGATGCCGGATTCCTTATAGCCGCCGAACGCCGCATGGGCAGGGTAGGCGTGGTAGCAATTGGTCCAGACGCGACCGGCCTTGATGGCACGGCCCATGCGATACGCGACGTTGCCGTTGCGGCTCCACACGCCGGCGCCCAGCCCGTACAGCGTGTCGTTTGCAATCGCAAGCGCTTCGGCCTCGTCCTTGAAAGTGGTCACGGCCAGGACCGGGCCAAAAATTTCTTCCTGGAAGATACGCATCTTGTTGTGGCCCTTGAACAGCGTGGGCTGCACGTAATATCCGCCGGCCAGGTCGTCATCCAGCGTCGCCTGGGCTCCGCCGATGAGCACCTCGGCACCTTCCTGCTTGCCGAGATCCAGGTACGAGAGGATCTTGGTGAGCTGCTCTTTGGACGCCTGTGCGCCCATCATGGTGTCGGTATCCAGCGGATTTCCATGTTTGATGGCGGCGACGCGCGCGATCACGCGTTCCATGAACTTGTCGTAAATACTCTCCTGGATCAGCGCCCGGCTCGGGCAGGTGCAGACCTCGCCCTGGTTGAACGCGAACAGCACGAGCCCTTCGATGGCCTTGTCGAGGAAAGCATCGTCTTTGTCCATCACGTCGGCAAAAAAGACATTGGGCGACTTGCCGCCCAGCTCCAGTGTCGCCGGGATCAGGTTGTTTGCCGCGGCCTGTGCGATCACGCGGCCGGTCGTGGTCGAGCCCGTGAAGGCAATCTTCGCGATGCGCTTGCTCGTTGCGAGCGGCATGCCCGCTTCGCGCCCGTAGCCATTGACGATATTGAGCACCCCGGGCGGCACGATGTCGGCGATCAGCTCGGCCAGGATCAGGATGCTGATCGGCGTCGATTCGGCGGGTTTCAGGACCACGCAGTTGCCGGCGGCCAGGGCCGGGGCCAGTTTCCATGCAGCCATGAGGATCGGGAAGTTCCACGGAATAATCTGGCCTACGACGCCCAGTGGTTCGTGGAAATGATAGGCGACGGTGTTCTCGTCGATTTCACTGATCGCCCCTTCCTGGGCACGAACGCAGCCGGCGAAATAGCGGAAGTGATCGATCGTCAACGGGATATCGGCGTTGAGCGTTTCGCGAATCGCCTTGCCGTTGTCCACGCATTCGGCGTAGGCGAGCAGCTCGAGGTTGGCCTCGATACGGTCGGCGATCTTCAGCAGCAGGTTGGCACGTTCGGCGGGCGGCGTCCTGCCCCACTGGTCGGCTGCCGCGTGTGCGGCATCGAGCGCGAGGTCAATATCCTCTGCGGTTGAGCGTGCGACTTTTGTGTAGACATTGCCGCTGACGGGCGTGACTACGTCAAAGTATTGACCCTTGACGGGCGCGACCCACCGGCCGCCGATGAAGTTGTCGTATTGAGTTTTGTAGGTGAGCTTGGCGCCAGAGGTGCCGGGAGCCGCGTAGATCATGTCGTGTCCCTCTGATTGAACCGGAGTGGCTGACGGCGGCCGCCGGGGTGTCTTCCCCCGTTCGACCGGTTCCCGTCATTTTCAGTTCATCTTACACCCAGACCGCTGACTGCGAACGCAGGTCGCCATCGCGTAACGGTGCCTGTGCCCGATGGGCATGCGGCCGCTTCCCGGGGCCATCTGACGCTCGACGCTAGGACACTCGAGTGGCTCTCGATTTACAAATTGTCGATACGTCGGCTCATCAGGATCCAGGTCCCGCCATGCAGACAGCCTGGATACGGGACGACCGGCCTGGTATCAACGTCCTTGAAGCCCAGGTAATCGTAGAGATTTTTCGCACTGGTGTTTTCTGAAGCAACGATCAGGCTCAATCGATCGCAGCCGCGTGATCGGGCCATGATCTCCGTGTCCTCAATCAATCTGCGCGCTACACCCTTGCCTCGATGCTTCTTGTAGGTTGCCATGGCGTTGATGTACCAACTTCCCGGCGCCTGCGCTTCCAGCGCCACCAGAGGCCGTACGACATCCGGGTAATCAGAAAGATCGCCCGGCTCGTATGGGTCAGGCTGCTGGTAGGCAAGTATCATTCCGAGCAACGCGTCATTTTCGATACAGACCCTTGCGTTCCTGTAGCTGAAATTCCCGTCCTCTCTTGCGGCACGTCTGGCCCCAACCGCCATCGGCGTCCCGGCGCCGACAACCATCCGACTCCAGAGGTACTCCGGGATACCTTCTCCGGCCAGGTTGATCAGGTACGACAGTTCCCCGGAATCCGCTTTTTCGGCATCGCGTATCTCCACAAGGGCCTCCTGATAAAACCGGACGACGAACGGACGTCACCCGGTTCAAAAGGGCGCGAGAAAATACCAGAATTCGCGCGCAACGACTGTCAGGGGCACAAAGGCCCACAACTAAGTCGCTTCTTCCTCGAGAGCACCGTCACTCAGCACGGTGAAATCCGAGTGCATGTTTTCGGAGAGAATGGGTGCGTCGGTGACGAACAGGGTTGCGCCGGGCGCGAGCAGCAGGCTGATGGCGTAGGCAAAGCCCGGCGGCATCGAGACGCGTGCGGCGGCCTCGTGCGACAGGACGCGTCCTGCCTCATCGAAGTGACCCGGCATTGCAACGGCAACCCAGGTCGGAGCTGCTGTCGCTGAATCCTGGCGCATGACGAAGGTGTGGGTTCCAAGCGGTGCTTCGGGATCGCTTACGGAGATCCGCGCGCGACCGATTTCCACGCCGTTGCGAAGCACCAGGACGCGCTCGTCCGCGGAACTCATCAGGATCGACACGGGGCCATACGTAGCTTTTTCCGGTTCGACGCGGAACTCCTGGTCTTCCACCAGCCGTTCGACAGGAATGGGCTCGCCGGTTGCTGCATCGACCGGTGAAAACGCCGGTGGATGAGCGACCTGGCCGGGGGCGCTGTGCTCGTCAACAACGACCACGGTCATGCCCATCGGCGATACCGCAAACAACGCCTCGGCAAACTTCGACGGCAGGTGTACGCAGCCGTGCGACGAAGGGTAGCCGGGCAGGCCGCCGGCATGCAGTGCCACGCCATCCCACGTCAGGCGCTCGGTGTAGGGCATCGCCGCGTTGTTGTACTTGGAGGAGTGATGATTCTTGTCCTTCTGCAGGATCACAAACACGCCTGTCGGTGTACCGTGGCCCTGCTTGCCGCTGCTGACCGTCGTGACGCCGATCTCGACGCCGTTTCGGTAGACGTAAGCGCGCTGCTCGCTGAGACTCACGAGCACGAGAATCGGCCCGATCTCCGCGGCTGCCGGGTTCCAGACAAACTCGCCTGGCTTGAGATCGACCGGCGGCGTCTCAGGCGGTTGCGATTCCTTGGCACCCCAGAAGGGCACCGCTGGCGAGAGCAGCGGCGCGAAGGCGATTGCAATCGCAAAAAGGCTTTTCGAAATCCCGGGCATCCGCATTGGCTAATCTCCTTATTTGTCGCCGTAGCACTACGTGCTGCTGTCCAGCAGCGCATCATAGGGCGCTCTCGCGCCCCTGTCGCGTCGAGGGCACGGTCTCCAGTTGTGCTGTTCCAAGGCAGACGCCCTTGGGTTTATCGGTGCTGCCTGAGGTGTAAGTGATCTTTGCCGTGTCAAGGGGCAGCGAGGGTCGTGCCGCCGGATCCAGCGTACGTTGGAACAACGTCAGTCGCGTGCGCCGGGAGGCACCGACCTTCTTCCAGCCGTCGAGCATCTCCAATGCACGGGGGGCGTCCTCTGCAAGCGGGCTGTCGATGCCGGCATCATCCATGGCATGCAACAACTGCGGCGCCGTGAAATACCCGCGGCGTGGCACCGAGACGAGTCGCCGCGTGTGCAGAGCCAGGTCGGTGATAGCCCAGCCGGTTCCGTTACCGGCGAGGACGGCGAATCGCTCGCCTTTCGAGTCGGAGAGCCAATCACCTTCCGCGGTGACCTGCTCTGGGACCTCGATGAGCGCACGCGCCTGCGCGCCAGTTGGGGCCGCTATCGGCAGTTCCAGGGCATCGAAGAATTGCAGGTCGAAGATGGCGTCGATTACTTCCTGCCAACGCAGCAGGCTGAGCATTCGATTCTCGGGCTCGAGCGCGATCTCACCGATGGCTTCGCGCTGCGAGTCGAAGCGTATCGAAAGCAATACACAGACCTCCGGCCGCGCTACGAGAACCTGTTCGACAGCCTTTCGCTGGCGCCGGAGTTGCGCTGGGATCGCGTGCGGATTGCGCCTTCTTCCGCGCGGGCTCAGGGGGTGGAGGTGCTGCTTTCGCGAAGGTCGGAGGGACCGTGGAGTGGCTGGGCGAGTTATGCCTGGTCGAGAGTCTATGATCGGGAGGACGGCGTGGAGACCTTACGCAGTTGGGATCAGCGGAATTCCTTCAGTGCCGGGCTCACCTGGTCTGAGGGCCCCTGGCAGGCCACGGCGACGATCCTCTATCACACGGGCTGGCCCGTGACACCGGTCAGGCTCGACGAGAGCGGCCCTGAGCCCAGGGTCGCCGTTGGCGCGCGCAACTCGGCGCGTTATCCGGCCTTCGCGTCGCTGGATCTGCGCCTGAGCCGCGAGTTTGCGCTGAAGCATGGCAGTCTTTCTGCGTTCGTCGAGCTGACCAATGCGCTCGATCGAGGTAACCCTTGCTGCACAGACTTCAGCCCGGAGACAACGGATGATGGTGCCATCAGGCTCGAGCAGGAGTACCGCTACTGGCTCCCGCTGATTCCCTCGCTCGGCGTGCTCTGGAAGTATTAGCCTGCCCGGCTGATTCTCAGTCAATAGGCCACGGCATGGTCTTTGGCAATTCGATCGCACCCGGCGCTCTCGATCCCAGTGACTTTATGTGCTGATCGCTGCTGTGATGACCGGATTCCGGACGGAAACCCTGTTCGCTTCCAGACACTGTTGCTAACCCCTGGTCATCAGCTCTCTGGCACGTACCTGATCGGGTGGTCGACGGACTTGTAGCGACCGATTTTTCGCTTCGAGAAATTCACTTTGAGGGGAGGCGGCGCCCGGTAGGGTATGTGGTCAAGGAGATGGCGGATCACGTTCAGGCGCACGTGTTTCTTGTCCTCTGAGCGCGCGACATACCATGGCGACTCATCGGTGTCGGTCTCGGCAAACATTTCGTCACGCGCCTTTGTGTAATCGTCCCAGCGGTCGTACGACTTCAGGTCCATCGGCGAGAGTTTCCAGATCTTGCGCCCATCGTCGATCCGGTCGCGCAATCGCCGTTCCTGTTCTCCCGGACTGACTTCCAGCCAGTACTTCAGGAGAATGATTCCGGACTTGATCATGAAATGCTCAAAAGTCGGTACGACCTTGAGGAATTCGCGCGCCTGCTGTTCCGTACAGAATCCCATCACGCGCTCGACGCCGGCGCGGTTGTACCAGCTGCGATCGAAAATCACGACTTCACCGGCCGCCGGAAAATGCTTCATGTAGCGCTGCGCATACATCTGCGACTTCTCGCGCTCGGTGGGCGCGGGAAGCGCAACGACTCGGAAAATGCGTGGGCTGACCCGTTCGGTGATCGCCTTTATCGTGCCGCCTTTTCCGGCACCGTCGCGACCTTCAAAGACGATGCATACCTTAAGACCCTTCTTGACGACCCATTCCTGCAATTTGACCAATTCGACATGCAGTTCCTTGAGTTGCCGGGTGTACTCTTTCCGCGACAGGGGCCGGAACGCCTGGGCTACCGTTGCCGATTTTTCGCCGTCCGTGTTCCTGTGTTTCCGATTCTTTTTCTTGCCTGTCATGAGCACTCTCCGTGTCTGCATCAGCCGCCGTAGCCATCAGCGCCGAACAACCCGGTTCACAAGATAAACCGCGATCAAGGCTCCGCGGCTGCGACGGCCATCGGCTCGGCGAAGCTCCCGCCGAGAGCGAGGTGAAGGTTGACGCGCTGGATCAGCTGCTCGCTCTGCACTCGCAGCAGCGCCATGCGTGCCGACTGCACCTGCACCTGCTGTTGCTGGACCGCACGCAGGTCCTGGCGGCCGATTCGGTAGGCGGCCTGCTCATACTCCAGCGTGCTCGCCTGATCGGCGAGCACCTGGCGAAGCAGTTCCACGCGTTCGGCAAGTACCTCAGAGGCGGCCAGCGCGTTCTCGACCTCACCGATCGCGCGCAGCGCCTGACTCGCATACAAGGCAAGCGCTTCTTCTTGCTGTGCCGACCGCACTGAAACCTGGGCCTTCAGCGCACCGCCCTGGAACAGAGGGGCGAACAACGTGGCTCCGACGCCCCCTGAAGGATCGGTATAGTCTTCCTGCAACTGCAGTACGTCGCTGCTGAGGGTGGCGATACTCGCATTCAGTGAAATCCTGGGCAGCCGGGCTGCCTCTGCCTCACCAATCCGGTCGAAAGCGGCGGCGACGCGACGTTCCGCGGCGATCATATCAGGCCGGCGATTGAGCATGTCGAGCGGCATGCCAATTGGCACGGTGCCCGGGAGCGCTGCAAGGTCCGCTGCGGCCTGCAGCTCGGTCGCCGGGTAACGTCCGAGGATCGCTTCGAGCGAGCGAACGGCCTGGCCATGGCTGAGCTGTGCCTGCCGGGCTGCATCTTCAAAAGTACCGAGGCTCGCCCGGGCGAGTGCGACGTCCTTTTCGCTACCGACACCGACCTTCTGGCGGTCCTCGGCCAGGCGCACGAGTTCTCGCGCCGAATCGGCCATCGACTCCGCGGCCGCCAGTTGCAATTTCGTCTCGGTGGCCATGAACCAGCTGCGCGCCACCTGGGCGGCCAACGACTGCCGGGCAAACTCGTAGTCCGCACTCACCGATGCATAGTCTTCGTTGGCCGCATTGCGCGCATAACGCAGCCGGCCCCAGAGGTCGGGCTCCCAGGACACGCCAAGCATCAGTCCCTGCAGTGCCGAGGAGAGGTCCCCGCCGCCAACCTTCAGGCCGCCGGTTCCAAGCAGGTTGACCCACGGCAGCATTGAGGCTTGAGCGATCTCGGCGTAAGCGGCGGACTGCTCGAGGCGGGCGGCTGATGCGCGCAAGTCCGGACTTTTCGTGATCGCTTCGGCCACCAGGGCGTCCAGCTGCGGATCGTTGAATGAGGCGAGCCAGTAATCGCTGATCTCGCCGTCGAGCGACATGCCAGCGCTCCAGTCCTCACGGATCTCGGTGCCTTGGAGCGCGTCTTCCCGAATTTGTTCCGTGGCCGGCGGGGGGGCAATCGCACACCCGGCGAGCGCGGTCGCGACCGCCAGTGCTAACGATAGGCCTCGATTGGTCATGTCGATCAATGCAGCTTGAGAATCAGCCAGTCGAGCTTCGCGCTGACGCGCAGGAAGACCTTGCGCAGGATGTGAATCATCTCGCCGCTGTGCGTGTAGATTGCGCCGTTTCCACGGGCACCCGGTGGCAGGAACAACTCAGCGTCCTTCCCAACCGTCTTGAACTTCACTGCGAGACGCATGTCTGGCACGGAGCCGAAGCCCGTGTTCGGTAGCTGGCCACTGATCGGCAACTGACCTTGAGCCGTCGCCCAGATGATGGCATCCACCTCGCACTTGATGATTCGCCCCGGATAGGTCCTCACGGCGATCTCTGCCTCGTTGCCCGCTTCGACTTCGCGTACTTCGTTCTGAGCGAAGAAAGCCACGACCCACTGCTCGTCCTCGACAAACGTCATTGCGGGTACGGGCGGAAACGGCACCGTCATTACGCCAGGGCGCAGCGCGAGCGCAACGACCGAGCCGTCGGCCGGGGCGTATGTCACGGATTGATCAAGTTGCCATCTTGCATCGGCCAGTTGGGCTTCTGCCTGCGCGATCTGTGCGAGCACCCGGGCGACCTCGTCCTGCACGCCGGCCGGTGTTTTCGCGGCCAGCTTCTCCTGCACCTGCGCCACCGATGCGTCGGCTCCGAGGAGGTCGTTTTCGAGTTGCGCAACGTCGGTCTGTGCCTGTTCGAGGTCAAAACGATTGCCCGCGCCGGTCTTTGCCAGTTCCTGGTAGTCGGCCGCCCGCTTGCGCGCAAGCGAGAGCTGGGTCCGGATGACACCGCGACGACTGACTGCCTCTTTCAACTGCTGCGACAGGTTGCGCTGGTTGGCGTTGGCTGAAATCAGCTGCGCCTGAAGTGACGACACATTCGCTTCCGCGGCGCGGACCTGGATCTCGAACGGCACCGGATCGAGCTTGAAAAGCACGTCGCCTTTGCGGACCGGCATGTTCGGCTCAACCGGAACCTCGATCACCTTGCCGGCGACCCGCGGGTTGATCGGCAGCACGTAGTTCATGACCCGCACGTCACTCGAGGAGGGCGCAACGATATTGAGGAAAAGGACCAGGATAGTCAGTGCGACGAGCGGGATGGTGGCCGAGATGACCTGGCTTACAATGTTCCACGGCAGCCACTTGAACTTAAAGAAGATCAGCCAGACGAAGAACGAATAGATCAGCAGAAGGAGGATTTCCATCAGCCGCCGGTTCCCTTGCCGAGTCGCGCCTCGAGCGACGCAAGTTGCGCACGTAACTGACGGATCTCTGTCAGATGCGCATCGGAATCCGCGCCGGGCGCGGCTGTCGCTTCGGCTTCGGCCGTGCCATGCTCCTCTTCGGCCACGTCCGTCCCGTACGCCAGCTTGTAGAGCACGGGTTTCGAATAGGCCCATAGCCACGCGAGCGGCCAGAGCAGGCCGCCGAATACCAGCGACAGCAGGCACAGTGTCTGGATTGCCTTGGCCTGCGGGTGGCGCCGTTTCTCCGCAATCTTCTCGGGCAGGATGTGCACCAGCCAGAAGACGACGATCACCACGATCGGCACGATGACGAGCACGACCCACGATATGCCGTCCGCGACCGCATCGAGCGTCTCGCCGGAGAACATCGACGCATGGGTGACCGTCGAAGCGAGCAGACCTGCAAGGCCCAGCGGAAGTCGGCCGCACAGCTTGCGGAGAATCTTTCCAGTCATCACGAGTAATCCTTGGCGAATCGGCGCGATGATAGTGCAAACACCGGCTCAAGTGCAGGCGTCACGCTGATGCAAATCCAGCCAGGACAGCCCGGGCGCTGAAAAAGTGAGTCAGCCGCACCGTCTCACGGACGATCAGGTTTTTCCCTCATCTGGCGGCGTGACACCGACCATCGTGGCCTTCAGGACCCCCGAGGGCTGGCTTAGAAACGTTTAACCGCCGCTGTGGCGTTTCGGCCGCGGCTTCAAATCGTGGAAAATACGGAATCCTGCGTGTCCGAAATTGTTCCGCAGATGTCGAAAAATGTTCATCCGGTGTGACGTTTTCGTGCTCCACTATGAACGTGCCGGGTACTTTGACTGTCTTTTTTTCTAAGGAGAGATTCTTGAGCAACCGATTCAGTATTTCAATTGCAGCGGTCTGTGTGGCCGCAACCGTAGGTCTGGCGAGCGTGGCTTTTGCCCAGGCACCCGCCGAGGTGCCCACGGGAGAGGCCGTCATTGCATCGGCCGAAGTGACCGCGACCGTTAAGAACATTGACTACAAGACGCGTGAGGTCACGCTCGTGGCGGAGGACGGTGAGGAATATGCCTTTGTGGCCGGCGATGAGGTAAAGAACCTCGCGCAGCTGAAGAAGGGCGACGTGGTAAAGGCGACCTATGCCGAAGCGCTCGCTTATGAGGTCAAGAAAGGTGGCAAGGCAATCGCGCCTGAAACGGTCGTTGCGGGCGAGGCGGCCGAACTCGGCCAGAAGCCAGGGGCAGTCATCGCGAGCCAGAGCACGGTTACCGTTGCCATTACGGCCATCGATCGCGCGGTGCCGTCGGTTACGTTCAAAGGGCCGGAAGGCAACACGCAAACCATAAAGGTGCGACACCCGGAGAAACTGCAGGGTGTTGAAGTCGGTGACACTGTTGAGATTACCTACACCGAGGCGCTTGGATTAAAAGTTGAGAAAGCGGCGAAGTAGTTGACCGAAGAGATCGCTGGAGCGGATACAAACCGGGCTATACCAGGGAGAGTCGACAACGTTTGAGAAGCACGGTCGTGGGGTTGTTTGCCCGGTTTTCTGGCGTAGGAAGTCACAATCCAAGGACCGAGAGAGGAGACCACCATGAACTGGCTTGCAAAGGACGGCGTATCGATTTCCCGTCGGACTGTCCTGACAGGGTCCGCGGCACTGCTGGCCGGTGGGACCGTGGGCAGTGGTTTGACTTCGCTGGCGGCGCCGACCGAGGCGCCGGCCGACGCACCGCCCCTGCCATGGCCGTGGATCAAACTCGATCCGCTCGAGGCTGGGCGGCGAGCCTATCGCTTCTACAAGGAGAAGGGCGGCTGCGGTACGGCTTCGTACCTCAGCCTGCTCAGCCTTCTCAAGGAGAAGGGGGGATACCCCTGGACACTGGCGCCGGACATGATGATGGCGCACGCGGCGGCGGGTTACGGCGGCCACGGCACGCTTTGCGGTGCGCTGGGCGGCGCGTCGACGATCATCAACATGGTCACCTTTGGCGAGAAACGCGATGAGTACCTGCAGAACAACCAGATCATCGATCGGCTGTTCTGGTGGTACGCTGAGCAGGATTTCCCGACCGACCGGTTCGACGATATTTCTCCCATGCCCGGGCAGATCAGGACACGAGCGATGTCGCCGCTGTGCCACGTATCGGTCTCGAAGTGGTCGCTGGCCGCCGGGGAGACCATTCACAAAGGTGGAAAGATCGAGCGTTGCGCGAAAGTGGCGGGCGAAGTCGCTTACACGGTGACGCTAGCCCTCAACGAATACTTCGCGGGCAGCTGGACGGCACCGGTCTGGAAGCCTTCGGAGGAGATCGAGCATTGTGTGCGTTGTCACGGGCCCGACCTGCCAGGCCAGAAAGCCCGTCGCTGGAACCAGCAGGGGCACATGGAGTGCCTGATGTGTCATACCGATCACACGGCTTAGGGGGGAACACAGAAAGAGACCGACTCGCGAAGGTTCTTCGAATTGCCGATCGAAACTGCGTGATCTGTTGTTGCTAAAAAGGGACGCCCCGCCCGGCGGGGCGTCCCTGTTGCCTTTTCCTCGACGGCAGTTTTGACGCTGGTCACGAGGGCGGCGTTCCACTTAGATCACATGGCCTGTGCCAGCTGCAGCGGTCTACGCCGGCGGCTCAGGGCGCCCGCCGCAAGACCCAGTCCAAGCAGCGCAAGCGTGCCCGGCTCCGGGACGAAAGCCAGCTGGCCTGAGTAGGAACTGGCGCCGGCCGGGCGGGTCGCTCCGGTGATCTGGACAATGTACCGACCGGCCACCAGTCCGCTCGCCACGATCTCCCAGCGGTCATCAGCTGCGCTGACTTCAAAGAGCTTCGCGCCGGGAACGATCGACGTGCAGGCGCCCGGCTTCCGGGTCGGACCGGCTGCACAAACGCTGCCGGCGTCCGTCCACAGCGCCGCCGTGAAGTCGACGATACCGGTAAAGCGCGTGAAGTCCGCCGAGATCGACCCGTTGCCCGCAGGGTTCAGATCAAATACGAGGAAGTCTTCAAAACCCGAGCTGGGACCCAGGTCGTCTGCGAGGTCTGTGTGGTTGAAGGTCCCGTTGTCGAACGTCTCCGGGCTGTAGAGACCGAGGTAGGTCCCGGCTGCCCCGTCGATGACTTCGCATCCGGCGCAGATGGCGGCGGCGCCCGCGCTCTGCGCGGCCAGGCCGATTCCACCGAAAACAGCCACCGTGGCAATTTGCGTGATGAGACGCATGATGATTTCTTCGCTCCTTATGATTTTCTTGAAGGTCGTCTATGTGCGGACTTGATCCGCGAGTTGCAGAATGCAAACGGCATGCCGCGGATCGTTTCCCGAAGACGATCAACGAATTGCACGGGAAGCGGTCAGTGTGCGGCAGGAAGAACGTAAACTTCGCCGACGGCGCGTCGAGAACGAACGAATGTCGCGATGCCGGGCCGTGTGAATGCCGTTGACTTTACGCCGAACGCACCGGCCGCGTTCTCGGCCGCAACGGACGTGTCCAGGCATCAAGGCTGACAGGGCTCCCCGCGTGGGCTACGCTGCGGTGGAGTCTTGGCCCCTGCCAACCGGCCTTGAATCGACGGCGGCCGCGAAAAAGGAGTGATGCCTGAATGACGGACTTCCTGGACATGGTTCTGCTGGCGCGCATCCAGTTCGCGTTCGTGGTTTCTTTCCACATCATTTTTCCCGCCTTCACGATCGGCCTGGCCAGCTACCTGGCCATGCTCGAAGCGTTGCACCTGAAGACCGGTCGGGAGATCTACATGGATCTCTACCGGTACTGGCTGAAGATCTTTGCCGTTTCATTCGGCATGGGCGTGGTCTCCGGCCTCGTGATGAGCTACCAGTTTGGCACCAACTGGAGCCTGTTTTCGGAGAAGACCGGCAACGTGCTTGGGCCTCTGCTGGGCTACGAGGTGCTGACGGCCTTTTTCCTGGAAGCCTCGTTTCTCGGCATCATGCTGTTCGGGCGAAAAAAAGTAGGTCCCGTGCTGCATTTTGCCGCTACTTGTATCGTCGCGATCGGCACGCTGATCTCTGCCTTCTGGATCCTTGCGGCCAACAGCTGGATGCAGACGCCGGCCGGCTATGAGATCCGAGACGGCATTTTCTATGCGACCGACTGGGTGGCGGTGATCTTTAATCCTTCGTTCCCGTACCGCCTGGTCCACATGGTGCTGGCCGCCTACCTGACGACTTCCATTGTCGTGGCCTCCGTGGCGGCGCTTCACCTGCTGCGCGGCACCCGGCCTGAGCATGCGCGGGTGATGTTCAGGATGGCCATGGGGTTCCTGGTCGTCGTGGTTCCGTCTGCAGATACTCGCCGGGCACGAGCACGGTGCCAATGTTTTCGAGGAGCAGCCGGTCAAGCTTGCCGCGATGGAGGGGCATTGGGAAACCTGGGAGGGCGAGGCGCCCCTGATTCTTTTCGCGCTGCCCGATCAGGACGAACAGGACAACGATTTCTCGCTGGCCGTGCCGAAGATCGGCAGCTGGATCGTGACCGGTTCGCTCGACGGGACCATTCGTGGCCTGAAGGAGTGGCCCGCCTCGGAGCATCCTCCCGTTGCGATCGTGTTCTGGAGCTTCCGGATAATGGTGGGCATCGGGATGCTGATGCTGTTCATCGGTTATGTCGGCGCCTTTTTGACCTGGCGCAGCGAGATCGCGAGGCACACCGCGTTCCTGCGTCTTTGCTTTCTCAGCGGCCCGCTCGGGTTTGTCGCTGTCATCACGGGTTGGATCACGGCCGAGGTCGGCAGGCAACCCTATACCGTGTACGGGCTGCTGAGGACCGCGGACTCGGTTTCCCCGGTTACGGCCAGTGCGGTTGGCATGTCGCTGATCGTATTTATTTTCGTCTACGGCATCGTCTTTACAGCCGGTTCCTACTACCTGTTCAAGCTGGCGTGGGCCGGGCCTGACCAAGGTGAGGGACCGCCTGTCGAAAAGCCGACACTGTCAACCTGGATGAGCGCCGATACGGGCGCTCCGGGTGATGCTCCGACCACCGCGGCGCGGACCTGAGAGGAGACGAACATGGAATTTATCGATCTGCCGATGGTGTGGGCCTTCCTGCTGGCTGTCGCCGTGTTCATGTACATCCTGCTCGACGGTTTTGATCTTGGCGTGGGAATCCTGTTTCCGTTCGCCGAGTCCGACGTCGATCGCGACATCATGATGAACAGCGTCGCGCCGGTCTGGGATGGCAACGAGACCTGGCTCGTTCTCGGTGGCGGTGGCCTGTTTGCGGCTTTCCCCAAGGCTTACGCAGCACTGATGCCGGCGGTCTATATGCCCATTGGGTTCATGCTGATCGCGCTGATCTTTCGCGGCGTTGCGTTCGAGTTTCGATTCAAGGCGAGCGGTTCGGGGCGCCGCGTCTGGGATCAGGCCTTTCACTGGGGCTCGGTGGTAGCGACCTTTGCCCAGGGCCTCGTACTCGGCGCACTGGTGCAGGGCATCACGCTGGAGGATGGGCGCTTCGCCGGCGACATGTTCGACTGGCTGACGCCGTTCGCGTTTGTCACGGGCTGCGCACTGGTCTGGGGCTACACGTTGCTCGGCGCCTGCTGGCTGGTGATCAAGACCGACGGCCGACTGCAGGCATGGTGCCGGCGCGCCGGGCTCGTGGCTGCCACGATCACCTTGCTGATGATGATCGTCGTGAGTCTCTGGGTGCCGACGCTGGATGCCGCGGCGGCCGATCGCTGGGGGCTGCGTTACCCGGCCATTGACTGGCCGACCCTGCTGCCCCTGACGCCGATACCCGTGCTGGTCGCCCTGGTCTTCTGGCGACTGTCGTCGGGCTTGCGCGGCAACGCAACCTACGCGCCATACCTGTGGACCGTCGCACTGTTCCTGCTCGGATACGTTGGCCTGCTGATCGGTATTTTTCCGTACCTCGTGCCATACGATCTGTCCATACACGATGCCGCCGCGGCCGCGAATGCACAGGGGCTGCTGCTGGTGGGTGCCCTGGTCATGCTGCCGATCATCCTGGCGTACACGGCATACGTTTACTGGATTTTCCGCGGCAAGGTGTCCGCCGATGCCGGGTACCACTAAGCCCGGCCGCGCCGCGAACCCGGTGAGCAATCGCTGGCAACGGCTCGCTTGGTTCGTGTTGCTGTACGCCGTTGGCCTGGCAGTGACGCTGCTGGTCGCCGCGGGACTCAAAGCGGTCATTCCCGGCAGCTGAAGCACCGCCGGCTCTTTCTCGACGTCCATTGCGACCAGGACCTGGGCGAATCGGGCTGCGCTGCACCAGAGTTGCCTCGCCGCGGCGGCCGGCACGGACGGCCGGTCTCAGGCTCGCCGGGTTACAGGTGGGCGTCGAGCATGCCAGCGTTCCACCCAAGTGAGAATCGTGACCAGCAAAGACGGCAGGAACGTCAGTGTAACCAGCGTCGCAAACAGCAGGCCGAACATGACAATTGCGCCAACACCCCGGTACAGCTCGGTGCCGGCACCGGGCAGGAACACCAGTGGTGCAATACCAAACACTGTCGTGATCATGGACATCATAATCGGGCGCAATCGCGCTTCGACCGCTTCTGCTACCGCCTGCTCGGCACTCATGTTCTGTTCGCGCAGGTTGGTCAATGCGCGATCGACAATCAGGATCGGGTTGTTCACGACGATGCCGACCAGGATCAGGAAGCCCAGCATCGTGATCATGTCAAACGGCTGCGAAATGGCGGGTATTCCGAGCAGTGGCAGCAGCGCGCCACCGGCGTTGAGCAATGCCAGGCCGATGATTCCGCCGGCAATGCCGAGTGGAACCGCTGTCAGGATGACCAGCGGATAACCCCAGTGCGTGAAGATTGCGACCAGCACGAGGTAGCAAAGGACGACTGAAATCAGGAAGTTGCCCGCCAGCGACTCACGCGTTGCATCGAGTTGATCACCCGCCCCGGTGATGTTGAAACTGACTCCACGTGGCAGCGCACCCTCTGCCGCGAGTGCGCCCAGCACGTCGTGGCGGACACGGTCAATGGCAGTCTCCAGCGCCAGCGAACGCGGCGGGATCATGTAGACGGTCACGGTGCGACGCCCATCGACGCGTCGAATCGTATCGGTATCGATCTTTTCGGTCATCGTGGCCACAGCCGAGACCGGCACAACCCCGCCATTCGGGGCGTAAATCGGCAGTTCCGAAATACGTGCCAGGTCCTGGGCCTGGCCGGCCGTGCTGTACAGGAACATGTCGATCTTGTCGTCACCGAGGAAGAACTCGTCGACGTATGCGCCGTCGGTGAGTGCGGCGATTGCGAAGCCCAGTTCCTGGGCCGTGAAGCCCAGCTCTGCTGCACGTTCCCAGCGTGGTTTCAATTCAACCAGTGGTTGAGCCAGTGCCAGTGATCCGGGCTCGGAGCGAACCTGGGGATTCTCGAGCACCTGCCCGGCCCGATCAATCACGAGTGTTGCCACTTCGTAAAGCGTGCCAAGGTCAGCCCCGGCCACTTCAACATTCACACTGCGGGTACCACCGTCATTGCTGGAAATGATAGAGCCCCGGGACGAGAACGCACGCATGCCGGGGTAAGCGGAGAATCGCTTGTTCAGCGCCTGCATCAGGGCATCGATGTGCGCCGGGTCGCGTGCCTCGACGATTGCCCGCAATTGCTGCGGCTGGACCCAGAGATTGAAGTAGGCGAGTGGCGGAATATCCGTGCGCCCCGATGCGAAGTCCCCGGGGTCGGCATCGAGGTAGGGCAGGAACTGGCGCTGGACGTCCTCGGCAACGCGCGTCATCTCGTCGAAATTGTAGCCCGGCGGCGCGATCATCTGCGCGAAGATCTTTGGCTCCTCGCCTTCGGGAAGATACTCGGCCGCCGGTGTCAGCCTCCAGATGATCAACGCTGCCCCAGCCAGCGTCAGACCGATGCAGCTCGCACGGCGCAGCGGCGTGGCGCTCAGCCACTGGCTGGCGGCCAGCATGCGTCCACGCAGGCTCGAGCCGCCCCGTGCATCGGGATGATTCGTCTCTTCGCGCGTCAGTCTTGCGACGGAGGTCGGGATCACCGCAATCGCGACCAGCATGGAAGCCAGTATCGAGGCAGAGATTGCGACGGCGACATCGGAGTAGAGCTGGCCTGCCTCCTCGTCGATGAAAAGCACCGGTGCAAACACCAGCACCGTCGTCATGGTTGATGCCAGTACGGCTGGCCATACGCGGCGGACGCCAATCAATGCGGCATCGACGGCCGCAAGGCCACGCCGGCGCTCGCGCTCGATGCTCTCGAGGACCACGATACTGTTGTCCAGCGTCATACCGATCGCAAACGCGATGCCGGCCAGAGAGATGACGTTGATCGTACGGCCCGCTGCGAGCAGACCGATGAATGCGGCGATCGTACAGATCGGGATGCCGATCACTCCGATCAGCGTCAATGGCACTGAGCGCAGAAACAGGTACATGACCAGGGTGGCCAGCAGTGCGCCCAGGGCCAGGTTCTTCCACACGTTCTTGACGGAGGCACTTACATAGCGCACGTCGTCGCTGATCGGGCTGAGTTGCAGCCCCGCGGGCGCCAGCACTTCGGCATTGATCTCGTCGATCACCGGCAGCATGGCCTGCTTGATCTCGATGACGTTGGAGCCGGGTTCGCGTCGCACTGAAAGGCCGATACCGGGCAGGCCATCGACAAAGGACCGGCTGCGAATTTCGAAGTGGTCGAGCCTTACTTCGGCCACGTCCCGCAGGCGTATCAGCGCATCGGCACGCGACGCGATGACGGTGTCTTCGATGTCCTGGAGGCTGCCGTAGCGACCCACAGTGCGGACCAGGTAACGGCGTTTACCGTCATCGACGTCGCCGCCAGATGCATCGCGATTGCGGGCGCGAATCGCCGAGCGCAACTCGTTGAGCGTGACGCCTCGATCGGCGAGACGGGCCGGGTCCACGATGATCTGCACCTGGCGTTCTGCGCCACCGTTGATGCTGATCTGCGATACACCGGGCACGCGCTCCATGCGCGTGCGCACGTTGTCCTCGACAAAGTCCAGCATCATGTCCATGTCGAGGTCACGCGGATTGCCCGGCAGCGGCGAGACCCGGAAGAACATGAATGCATTCTCGGAAAAAGAGCTGGCAAAAATACGCGGTTCGTCGACGTTTTCCGGATAGGCCGGCACTTGCGCCAGCGCGTTCTGGGTGCGGATCAGGGCTTCATTGACGTCGATGCCGAACGGGAATTCCAGCTCGATGCGGCCCTGGCCGAACGTCGCAGTGGCGAGCAGACGCTCGAGATTGGGAATCGTGCGCAGGTACTCTTCCTGCTCGATCAGTATTTCTTTCTCAATGTCCTGGGGCGTTGCACCCGGCCAGTTGGTTCGAACCGAGATCGTGCGCACGTCGAGGTCCGGAATCATCTGCACGGGAACACGAAGTGCCGCTGCGACACCAAGGACGCAGACGATCAGCACGATCACCGCGACCAGGGTTCCGTGCCGAATGATGCCGTTTAGCACGAAGGTGACGAGCCAGTCAGGGCGCCAGGATGCGCACCGCGCGCCCCTCGCGAAGCAATTCGTTGCCGCGGACGACGACCTCGGCCTCCGGGTCGAGGCCGCCACGGACCTCGATGGCGTCGTCAATTGATCGACCCAGATTAACGCGTCGAGGCGCGACAGTCAGGCGTTCTCCATCCCTTGCAATGACCCACACCAGCGCCGAACCGTCGGGCTGACGGATGATCGCGTCACGCGGAATCGTCAGAACACCGGAGGCGCGTTCGAGGGTGAATTCAACGCTGGCAGACATCCCCGGTGTCAGTCGGCCACCGGCATCCGGTACCGCGACTCTCACCAGGAACGTGCGTGACGCCGGGTCCTTGACGGGCACGACGGCGGCGACCGCACCGTCGAATTCAATACCGGGCAGGCCGTCCGCACTGACGGTCGCCGTGGTGCCGACCTTGAGGTCCGACTGTCGTTGCTGAGGCGCCTGAACGTCGACCCGCAGTTCGTCGGTTGCGACGAGTTCCAGAACGGGAGTGCCGGTGTCGACCCACTCGCCGGCTTCGGAAAGCTTACGGCTGACGATGCCTGGAAACGGTGCAACGAGGCGATGGCGCGCGACGATTTCCGCTTGCTGGCGCCGCTCAACCTTCAATCGAGCAACACTGGCCGCAACGATCTTGAGCTCTGCCTCGACCGTGTCGGCCTGAGATTTTGGAATGTGATGGTCGGCGACCAGTCGCAGCGCTTCGTCGCGCAGGCGTTGAGCTTCAGCCAGGCGAGCCTGGCCCTCGTTGACTTCGGCCGTGACACGCTCGAGTTCCAGGCGAGCCAGCGCGTCGTCAAGCTCAAGCAGCAGGTCTCCGGCCTCGACGCGGCTTCCCGCATCCACCCGAACCCGGGAGATCAGACCGCTGACGCGCGGTGAGAGCCTCGCGACCCGGGCCGAGGTTACGGTGCCGTTCAGCCTGAGCGTCTCGGGCAGCGTGCCCACTCCCGGGCGGGCGACGGTTACCGGCGAGGGCGCGTCCTGCGCCAGGCCGATCCCGCCCCAGCCGGCCGCACCGAGCATGGCGCCGAGCACCACGCCGGGAATTCGTGCGCGATCATGTCGCGGAAATCGACTCACTGCGGTGTGTTATCGGTTTTGAAGCGGGACGCTCAGAGAGCGTCCCGGTAGGTGACAGACCACTCGTTCAGGGCTTCTTGGTTGGGCAGGTGCTGATACCGAAGATCGTGTAGGCGGGACACCAGCCCATCAGTCCGGTAAACAGCGGAACCAGGCCGACCAGTCCCCAGGGGGTCTTCGGTCCGACAAATACGAGGGAAAGCAGCAGCAGGCCAGCGGCCACACGGATTCCACGATCCCAGCTTGCTTCGTTGCGGGTCATTTTCAATAATCTCCAGTGAATCGGAAGCACCATGATACAGCGCAACGCAACGCGCAAGCGCTCTCCGAAACCTGTTTCGTCGGCAGCCGCCCGGTGGTTTCGGAATCGGCGGCGGTTGCGGTTCAGTGGGTCGATGCGAAGTTTGATGGCGGCCATCCGAGGCGGTCGTCCTGCCGATGGGTAATTCCACGGGCGACCGGGATCAGGGTCCTGGCCGGGCAGCACTGTGACACCATAGACAGCGGATTTCCGGTAGAAGGCTCCCGTCAATGCAAATCGCGATTCCCATTTTTCCGAAGCTCACTGCGCTGGATGCCATCGGACCGTATGAAGTCCTGCAGCGGATCCCTCAGCTCGATATCCGGTTCGTCGGCACAGAGCGCGGCGAGGTTCGCACTGAAAACGGCATGCTCGGAATGATGGTCGATGCGACCTTCGAGGAGATGCCGAAACCGGATGTCATCGTGTTTCCCGGCGGCGTCGGTACCCGCGCTCTGGTGTCGGAGCAGCGGGTCCTTGAATGGTTGCGCACGGCACACGAGAGCACGCGCTTTACGACCTCAGTCTGTACGGGGTCGCTGGTTCTCGGCGCGGCGGGCTTGCTCGATGGGCTTTCGGCCACCACGCACTGGTCATGTTACGCGGATCTCGAAGCGTATGGCGCGCAGGCGACGCCACAACGCGTCGTTGAGCACATCGAGCGCCGGATCATTACGGCGGCGGGCGTTGCCAGTGGTATCGATATGGCGCTGCGACTGGCGGAATTACTTGTGGACCGGACGGCGGCCGAGGCGGCGCAGCTGATGATCGAGTACGATCCGCAGCCACCCTTCGATTGCGGGTCGGTGGCGAAAAGCGATGATGCCGTGATGGTGCGGGTAGCCCAGTACGCGCGCCTTCGCCAGTAAAGCGTCGATCGTCCGTCGGCTTCTGGTTCAGACCAGGTAGCCCTCGGCCATCTGCTCCGCCGTTGTCCAGAGCCTGGCCTGCATGGCCTGGTCGTACATGTGGTGCTGCCCGTTCACGATCACCGGATTGCAGTCTTCGAAGTATCCGCCGTTTATGCCCTCCAATGCAGGACTGGTCGCGACGTAAACCTGAGTGGCGGCGCCTTCAGCGGGTGATTTCGCGATCAGACCGCCGAGCAGATCAAAGGCGCCGCGCAAGGGCGCCGGCGCCGTGCGGGCAATATTGGTGTGGACCAGGCCCGGGTGTATGACGTTCGAAGTCAGTCCGCTGCCCCCGAGTCGTCTCGCGAGTTCAAAAGAGAACAGAGCGTTGGCCAGCTTTGATCGCCCATAGGCTGCATCAGCATCAAAGATTTTCTCACCGCGAAGGTTGTCGAAATCGATGCCGACTGCCGGCGCCTTGCGGTATCCCGATCGACTGCCGACGTGGACGATCCGCGCCGGGACCGCCGTGCGCATCAGGGGCAGGAGCTGGTTCACGAGCACGAAGTGACCAAGGAAATTGACGGCGAACATCCGCTCGACGCCGTTGACCAGTTCAAGCTCGCCGAAGGTGTTTATGCCCGCATTACAGACGAGGATATTCGGTGCCAGGTTGAGAGTGCGGACCGTTGCGGCGCAATCGACCACGGATGAAAGGTCCGACAGCTCCAGGGCTACGGGCGTCGTAAGACCGGTGACACTGTCGCAGGCCTGTTGCGCCTTGGCCAGCGTTCGCCCGGTGCCGATCACGTGCGCGCCGCGCAGTGCAAGCACGCGCATGGTTTCCAGCCCCAGGCCGGATGTACAGCCCGTTACCAGCACGACCTTGTCGCCCAGGTCGAGCCCGCGGGTGACCTCTTCGGCGGTTGAATCGGCGCCAAACGGGCCAAGGGGCCGGCTCGTATCGAACTTGACATCTGGTTCCCCGGAGCACGACGCCACCCATGGCATCGCGGCTGCTGCGGATGCAAGACGCAGGAATTCTCGTCGATGAACCTTCATGGCTACGGTCTCTTGTGTCGGCTCAGGGAAATGGGCTCGCGACGGGATCCTGCCAGCCCGGTTTGCATTATCGCAAGCCACTTGAACGTCCGGTGGCTCGAAACTGCGCTATTCTTATAGATGACGGTGTCATTGAGCGCCCTGACTGAAGGAGTAGAGGGATGTTCAAGCTAGAGCCCGCTGTCCTGCGGAAGATGCGCAAGCACCTGCAGCAGGCAACCCAGGCGCATTCCAACTGGCATGAGGCCATCATCCGCCGCCTGGTTTGTCGCCTGCCGTGCGATCCCGCCGATCTCGATGGCGATGCACACAGGCACTGTCGGTTCGGCCAGTGGTGCCGTGAGCAGGCGCCGTCTGAACTGTGCGAGCAACCGACCTTCGCCACGATCGTTGCACAGCACGAGCGCCAGCACGAGTCTGCCGCGACGCTGCTCCGCCAGGTCCTGGCTCAGGAACCCGTCAGCGCAGAAGATTATGATGAATTTGCCGAGGGCCACCTGCGCCTGCAACTGGAACTCGACACGCTCAGGCATGAAATCCAGGGCGCACTGCGCAGCACCGATGCCTTGACCGGCGCTTACGGACGCGTCGAGATGTTGCCTGAACTGCGCGAATGGCACGAGCTCTCCCGGCGCAATGTGCAGCAATGCTGCATCGCTTTCATGGACATCGATCACCTCAAGGACATCAACGACATGCACGGACATTCCGTCGGCGACCAGGTGTTGTCCGAAGCGGTTCGGCGGGTCACTGACGACCTGCGGCCCTACGACAAGGTATTTCGCTACGGTGGTGACGAATTCCTGATTTCACTGCCCGGCGTTGACCTGGCGGCCGCTGAGAAAGTCATGCAGCGCACTCGCCAGTGCCTGAGCGGAGCCCGGCTGGCCGTGGCGGCGGACGGTGCACCGATCCATACAACTGCGTCCTTCGGGCTTGCGATGCTCGACCGGGATGTAAGAGTGGAGGAGTCAATCGATCGTGCCGACAAAGCGCTTCTGCTCGCCAAGGCGGCCGGGCGCAACCGCGTGATGACCTGGGACCCGGCGGTGACCACTGGCACGATGCTGCAGCAGCACCTCGAAGACGACGTCGCGCCGTGATCGCGACCTGGCCGCGGGATGGCGCCGCGTGCACCTCATTCAGGGAAGGCCGCGGCGCTTCTTCGCCGGCGTGCCTCCGGTTGCGTAGGTGTCCATCAGGTAGTCCCTGATTGCGTCGGACTCGAACATCCCGGTATCCGTGTTCGGGTCGACCAGGTAGGGCACCTGGACCTTGCCGGCCCGCGCGAACAGTTCGATGCGGGTTCGTCCTTCGACCGGACGGCCGGGGAACAGCGTCGCGCGCACGGCCGGTGGACCGAGATCGCGCCAGCTTGCCTTGCCGGTGCTGCGCAACAGGTAGGGCAGCTCGAGCTCACAGAGCAGCTCGCGAACCCGACGCGAAAACGGGCTCGACTCGAAACTGAACAACTCCAGCGGTTTCCTGGGGGCTCGCGAAGGACGGGCCCTGGCTCCTGCCGTGAGGCGTGGCAGCTGGGCGAGGATCGAAGTCGAGACGTCAATCGGCCGGAAAAGGCGTGGCGGGGCCGATCGCCCGCCGTAGCGCTCGTAAAGGTACTCAATGATGTCCGCCGACTCATACATCGAAACCTTCGTGTTGGGGTCGACCAGGTAAGGGAACTGTTGCTTGCCACCCATTTTTTCGACCTTTGGCCGAAAGCGCTTACCGCCGTGTGGTGTCGGATAGATCAGCGCGTCGAGATCCAGTTCGGTCAGGGCCTCGCGCACGAGTCGGCAGTACGGGCAGGCCTCGAATTCGTAGAGTTTCAGGTGCCTTGCGGGCTGTCGCTTGGCTGGGCGGGCGAGGGTGCCCCGCCAAAAGCGCGCCGTGGAACTCAAACTCGAATTCAATGCGTCGAACGGAATTTCCATGGGCCGTATCCAGTCATCGCGGTGGAGCCCTGAATCCTACAGGGCGTCTCACCGTATCGCACGGGGCGGGTCGCCACTGGCTGGCCAGGGCAGCTTCAAGCCCACGCCGCCGCGGCGGAGGTCACCGACTGCGTGTATGCCATCGGGTCGATCATCGACGACATGCACGCCGCCGAAAAACATGTTGCGCTCCTGCCAGCGATCAATGCTCAGGCCGGTTTTTTCAAGCGCAGCGTTCTCGGTCCGGCTCAGATCGTCCTCCACGCTGATCCGGTCGCCCTCGACATGGATGCGTGCGGCGTTGACCGCCGTCTCGGGCGATTGCCCGAAATCGATGAGGCGACTGATAACCTGCAGGATCGCGCTGCGGATCCGGTTCGAGCCACCGGAGCCGAGGACCGTGCGGCCACCGGCGCGCTCGATCAACGTGGGTGCCATCATCGACGCCATGCGGGTGCCGGGCTGCCAGCACTGGAAGCCCTCGGGATTGATGTCTTCCTCGCCCAGCATGTTGTTGAGCATGATGCCGGTTCCCGGCAATACGTGTCCGCAACCTTCGCCGTTGCTCAGGGATGCGGCCGCGACATTACCTTCGCGGTCAATGATGCTGATGTGGGTCGTGCCGCGATTGCAGCCGGGGGCGCTGAGCAGTTCCTTGCGGTAGCGATCCAGCAGCGCCGGATCGAGCAGTTCATCCGGGTCTTCGTCGCGCGCCTTGTTCGCGATTCGCATGGATTCCGCAAGGGTACCGATCCATGGCTCGCCGCTGGAAACGTCGATTTCGTTCAGCAGGGCCAGCGCGAAACCAATCAGGATGCCACCGCGAGACGGGGGAGGCGTCGTGTGGATTCGTGCATCACGGTAGTCGAGCGCGAGCGGCGTGCGCCGCCGGACGCGATAGGCCTGCAGGTCGTCCAGCGCAAGCTGGCCACCGCTGCTCTCGCAAAGCGCTGCCAGTCGTCGGCCGAGCTCGCCACCGTAGAGCAGCTCCGGGCCTTCGCGGGCCAGACACTCGAGCGTGTCGGCCAGTTCGGGCTGACGAAAAAGGTCACCGGCCTGCGGCAGCGTCGCACGGTCGTCTCCGTAGATACCGCGTGCGCCGAACGTGGAGAGATAGATCGGGGCAAGGATCTGGAAAAGGTAGGCCTGGAAGCGATTGATTTTCACGCCGTCACGGGCGACGCGCACGGCAGGTTCAACCAGTCGCTCGATGGGCAGGCGACACAGGTCACCGTGTATCTCAAACAGCCCGGCCGTGATTCCCGGCGTGGCAACGGCGCCGAGCCCTACGTGGAACTCCTGGGTCGCGGTGCCGAAATCGGCATGAATCGGATACAGGTCGATCTCATCCCGGGCGCGGCGATTGCGCGGTGTGTCGACAAAAAAATCATAGGCTACCGGATCGGCGTTGCCCGCTCGCGCCAGCAGGTAGCCGCCCCCGGCCAGTGAACACAAGGCGGTTTCTGCCACGCAGGCCGCGCAGATACCTGCAATCGCCGCGTCAAAGGCGTTGCCGCCATCCATCAGCACCTCGCGAGCAGCGGCGGCCGTTACGTCGTGCCCGCAGGCGACGGCACCGCCGTGGGTGTTGTGTCTATCGGGCAAGTGAGCTCGTCCTCAGGGGAATCCGGGGGGTCAGTGACAGTCGCTATATAGTGTATTTTAACGACTCGTCTTTTGGGGCCGAAGTGTGATCGGAACACCCGGAAAGCAAACGCCGGTCGGTCCGTGTCGCAGAGCAGCGATGTGGCCCGGGCTCGCGGATGGCCAGCAACAACCGAACAGGATCCCGAGATGCCGCGAATGACCCCCAGCGAAGCCTTTGTCGAGACGATGGTGGCCAACCAGGTCACGAACATCTTCGGGATCATGGGTTCCGCTTACATGGATGCAATGGATATTTTCACGCCGGCCGGTATTCGATTCATCCCGGTGGTGCACGAGCAGGGTGCCGCGCACATGGCGGACGGGTACGCCCGCGTCAGCGGGCGGCACGGAGTCTGCATTGGCCAGAATGGGCCCGGCATCAGCAATTGCGTGACCGCGATTGCGGCTGCCTACTGGGCGCACTCACCGGTCGTGATCGTCACGCCGGAAGCCGGCACCATGGGTATGGGCCTCGGCGGGTTCCAGGAAGCCAACCAGTTGCCGATGTTCGAGGAATTCACCAGGTACCAGGGGCACGTCAACAATCCGAAGCGTATGGCTGAACTGACGGCACGCTGCTTCGATCGGGCGTTGTCGGAGCTCGGTCCAACCCAGCTGAACATCCCCAGGGATTTTTTCTACGGCGACATCGACGTCGAGATCCCTCGACCGCTAACGCTCGACCGGGGCCCGGGCGGCGAGAAAAGTCTGACCGCGGCGGCCGAACTGCTCGCGCAGGCGAGATTCCCGGTCATCATCTCGGGCGGCGGTGTCGTCAACGCGGGCGGTGTCGAGGAATGCAAAGCGCTGGCCGAGCGTCTCGGTGCCCCGGTCGTCAACAGTTACCTGCACAATGACTCGTTCCCGGCCAGCCACCCCTTGTGGTGCGGGCCGCTCGGGTACCAGGGATCCAAGGCCGGCATGAAACTGATCAGCCAGGCCGACGTTGTACTCGCGCTAGGCACCCGTCTGGGGCCGTTCGGTACGCTGCCACAGTACGGCATGGAGTACTGGCCGCAGACTGCCCGTATCATCCAGGTCGACGCGGACCACCGGATGCTCGGGCTCGTGAAAAAAATATCGGTGGGTATCTGTGGCGACGCGCGTGCCGCGGCTGCCGAGCTGCTGTCCCGCCTCAATGGCAGGCAACTCGCGGCCGACGAAAGCAAGGCAGAGCGACTGCGCACGATCGGCGCTACCCAGGCCGAGTGGGAGGCCGAACTCGATAACTGGAAACACGAAACGGACGATTTCAGCCAGGAAGCCATCGCCAAGGCGGGTCGGGGCTTTCTCCATCCGCGCCAGGTTCTGCGTGAACTCGAGAAGGCAATGCCGGCTGACGTGATGGTGTCGACCGATATCGGCAATATCAATTCGGTTGCGAACAGTTACCTCCGGTTCGAACGTCCGCGCAGCTTCTTCGCGGCCATGAGCTTTGGCAACTGCGGGTATGCGTTCCCGACCATCATCGGAGCCAAAGTGGCGGCCCGCGACCGGCCCGCGATTTCCTACGCCGGTGATGGTGCCTGGGGCATGAGCATGGTCGAGACGATGACCTGTGTCCGCGAAAACATTCCGGTCACCGCGGTCGTCTTCAATAACGGCCAGTGGGGTGCCGAAAAGAAAAACCAGGTTGATTTCTACAACCGCCGGTTCGTGGCCGGTGAACTGGACAATCCGAGTTTTGCCGGGATTGCGCGCGCCATGGGCGCGGAGGGCGTCACGATCGACCAACTCGAGGATGTCGGTGACGAATTGCGCAAAGCGGTCGACCGGCAAATGAACGATTCGAAGACGACGGTGCTCGAAATCATGTGCACACAGGAACTCGGTGACCCGTTCAGGCGCGATGCGCTTTCCCGGCCTGTGCGCTATCTCGAGAAATACCGTGACTACACCTAGGTAGAAAGCCATCGACGCCGGCATCCTGACGGTCAACGGTGGTTCGTCCAGCCTGAAGTGCGCACTGTTCACGGTGCCAGGCGAAGAGCCGCGGCTCAGTTACCGCTTCTCGGTTGACCTGGCCGGTTCGGTGCCGCAGTGCGTGATGGAGCATCGCTCGGGTGACCCTGTCGACGTGACCCGAGTGACCGGCAATGCACTGGAGGCGTGCCTGGCACACGTTCTCAGCCTGATCAGCGCGCGGCGGGACGCGCCCGCGATTAAGGCCGTGGGGCATCGTATCGTGCACGGTGGTGACGAGTTCGCGGCGCCCGTGCGCCTCGATGACGCGATCATCGGCCGGCTCGAAGCACTGGTCCCGCTCGCGCCGCTGCACCAGCCGGTCAACCTTGCACTGGTAAACCAGTGCCGCGCGAGTCTGCCGGGCGTCGCGCAGATCGGCTGTTTCGATACGACTTTTCACCATGAGCAGGACGAGCTGGTGCGCCGCTACGGGTTACCCGAGGCATTGACCCGCAAGGGGATTCACCGCTTTGGGTTTCACGGCACGTCGTACGAGTCTGTCCTGTACCAGCTGCGCGAGTCGATCCCTGCGCTCGCCACGCGGTCGATTATCGTTGCGCATCTCGGGGCCGGTTCGAGCCTGTGCGCGATACGGGACGGGCGAAGTATCGCGACCACGATGGGTTTCAGTACAGCCGACGGACTTCCGATGGGCACGCGGTGTGGAAGCATCGACCCCGGCGTATTGATCTACCTGATACGCGAACACGGGATGACGGCCGACTCTCTGGAGGACCTGCTGTACCGGCGAAGCGGGCTGCTCGGGATCTCAGGTGTCTCCGCGAGCATGAGTGCGTTGCGTGATTCTGCGGCCCCTCGCGCGCAGGCTGCGATCGACTTCTTCGTCTATCGGTGTGTCCGTGAGATCGGCAGTCTTGCGGCCGCCCTGGGCGGACTGGACGCGCTGGTGTTCACCGGCGGCATCGGGGAAAACGATGTGTTGACCCGGCTGGCGATTGGCGAGCAATGCCGCTGGCTCGGTGTACACATGGATCGCGCGGCCAATGAGTCTGCTTCCGAACGGATCAGCACCCGGGAAAGCCCGGTTGGCGTATACGTCATTCCGTCGAACGAAGAACTGATGATTGCGCGCCACGCGCTGCGGCTCGGGCGCGATTGAGCTTGCGATAGTCAGGAATTTCGCCGCTCGCCAGCCGTTGCTGGTAGTCCCGCAGGTGTCTTTCTCGCGGCGGTAAATCATCCCAAGCGCGCACTCGACAAACCTGGTCGACATCCCAGGCACGCCGGCAATGATCATCCAGAACGTGGCCCCCGGGCCGCCGACGGAAATGGCGACCGCCACGCCACCAATGTTGCCGATCCCGACCGTACCCGATACGGCTGTCGCGAGCGCCTGGAAGTGGGAGACTTCTCCCGTGTGGCCGGGATCCGAGAAATCGCCGCGCAGCAGGCGCAACGACTGCCGGATGCCGCGAACGTGGATGAAACCGAAATACACGGTGAAGAAGACCGCGCTGACTATCAGCCAGAGCGCGACGAGTGGAACCGGGGGCCCAAGGACTGGCACTTCAAAGAATACGATTCGTGAAAGAACCGTGGTCAGCGGCTGGACGGCGGTATTGATGAGTTCGTCGATGGACCCTTTCGGCTCAGTGACGAAGTCGGGTGGGTCGGCCGACCATAAACAGAAAGCACCGGCAAATCAAACACGGCGAGGTAAACGCAGGCCTTGCAGGCAGTTACCAGATCAGGTCGTCAGGAACCTCGAAATGGCGGTAGTTTTCGTCTACGTTGGCCTCGGCGCTGCCGGACAGGCCGGGTTCGATCAAAGCGCCTTCGCTGATATCGCGGATCCTATCCGCCAAGGCCGCTGGAACCACTTCATACCTTTGCCCGAGGCGGACGATCCTCAAATCACCGCGAACCATTCTTTCCCGCCGGCTGCCATCGACGGGTAGCCGGCGAACTTTGCCCTCGTCGACGAAGTTGAAAAAGTCATCGCTTTCAAGAGCCGGCAGCCGATGCTGCTCGACAAGTTGCTGCAGCCGGGCCTCGCGCGCCTTGATTTCGACGCGGGCCTGCTGCTCGCGATTGAGTTCGCGATCGCGGGCCGCTTTCGCTGCCTGTGCCGCCGGCACGACGCGCGCGCTGTTTCCCTGTGAGCCTTTCTTTCGACCCCTGGTCTTCTGGAATTGTTGTTTCCCGGTCTGGCGCTCGGCCTGTTGTGCCTGTTTCTTCGTAACCAGGCCGGCCTTCAACAATTGCTCTGCCAATGAATCTGTCATCGCTGATTACCGTGTTCTGTGCCGGGCAGGTGCCTGGTCCGGTCTCGGACGCACGCAATCGCACCATTGTCTTACAGGCTGATCCGGATCGCCAGTCGCGCGCACAGGGGTGGATCGTCGGGCTCATTGCCGACCCGATGGTCTCAGTGCAATGCCATGCGGGTCTGAGGTACCGTAGGTTTCTGCCAGTGCGGACTGCCGTGCCGGCGAACTATGATTCGAGCGATCGCGCCAATGACTCAAGACCAGATAATGCTGTTGGGCATCCTGCTTGCCACGCTCCTGATGTTCCTCTGGGGTCGCTGGCGACACGACGCCGTTGCGATGGCAGCACTGCTCGCGTGCCTGTTCACCGGGCTCGTCCCGATGGGCGAGGCCTTCAGTGGGTTTGCTCACCCGGCGGTCATTACCGTGGCCTGCGTTTTTGTACTCAGCCGCGGACTGCAGACGACCGGAGCCGTCGACGCGCTGGCACAACGCCTGTTGCCGGCCTCGTCGGGCCCGATGTTAACGATCGGTGCGCTGATCGGCATCGGTGCGCTGTTCTCTGCATTTATGAACAACGTCGGTGCGATGGCTCTGCTGATGCCGATCGCGTTGCAGCTGGCGGTCAAATATGAACTCGAACCCGGCCAGGTCCTGATGCCGCTGTCTTTCGGCACGATTCTTGGCGGAATGACGACACTGGTCGGCACGCCGCCGAACCTCATCGTGGCTGGATTCCGTGAGGAAACGGGTGTCGGCAGTTTCCGCATGTTTGACTTCACGCCGGTCGGCCTGGCCGTAGCCGCAGCGGGGATCGCATTTGTCGTGCTCCTGGGGCGTCGGATCGTACCCCAAAGACCTGGCAGCGGCGTCGGAAAATTCGACACCGGAACCTACCTGGCCGAAGTCCGCGTTACCGGAGAAGGGCGGGCCAACGGCAGGACGGTCAAGCAGATCGATGACGTCTTGAGCGAGGTGGACGCCCAGGTGGTTGGCATGGCGCGTAACGAGTTCAGGGTGACGGCGCCAAATCCGAACCGAGTCATCCGTAAGGGCGACATTCTCGTAATCGAAGCCGATCCCGCTTCGCTTGCGTCGGTGCTCTCGAGGCTCGGGCTCAAGCTCGAAGAGGACGTCCCGCCGACTCCGGACGAGCCAGGTGCGAGTGACGTCGGGGATTCGACCTCGACCACCGGTGACCGCGCCGGCGGCGTCGACTCGAAGACCGACGACGCAGCGGAGGCCGCTCCGCCGGGCAGGGCGGGGAAGAAGGAAGCGGGGGGTAGCGAAATCGCATTGCAGGAATTCGTGCCGCTGCCTGAATCGCCGTTGATCGGTCGCTCGGCCAGTGATCTTCACTTGCGAACGCGCTACGCGCTCAACCTGCTCGCAATTTCGCGCAGCGGCCGGCGAACGATCCGACGGCTGCGCTCGACGACGCTGAATGCGGGCGATGTACTTCTGATGCAGGGTCCGCCCGATGCACTGGCGGCGTTCGCCTCTGAATTCAGCTGCGTGCCGCTCGCAGGGCGAGCGATCAGTATCCCGGACAAGGGCAAGGCACTGAAAGCGTCGATCATCATGCTGATGGCCGTGGCCGGCTCCGCGTCGGGTATCGCTCCGGCCGCCGTGGCCTTTGCGGCAGGTGTGCTGGCCTACTTCGTGCTCGGCGTCATACCGGCAGCACGGATCTACGACGCGATCGACTGGCCGGTGATCGTGTTGCTGGGCGCACTGATTCCGGTCGCCGGAGCGACGGCAACGACTGGCACTGCCGATCTCCTGGCTCGGGTGCTCTTAGATGGTGTCGCGCAGGGGAATGCCGTCGTTGCGCTGGTGCTGATGCTGGTCGTCGCAATGACCTTGTCTGATTTCATGAACAACGCGGCGACCGCGGCCGTGCTTTGCCCGATCGCGATCAGTACCGCCGCCAGCCTCGGGGCGAGCGCCGACGCTTTCCTGATGGCCGTCGCGATCGGTGCCTCATGCGCCTTCCTGACACCGATTGGCCATCAGAACAACACGCTGATCCTCGGCCCGGGCGGGTTCCGGTTTGGTGACTACTGGCGCCTGGGCTTGCCGGTTGAAATACTCGTCGTGCTGGTCAGCGTGCCGATGTTGCTGATGGTCTGGCCGCTGTAGGCCGGCAGCCCGGGTTGAGTGCCCGGCCACCGCAAGCATCATCGGCCCCCCTTGGCGGGACAGGCGCATTGTCAATGTTCAGGCGTCCCGGCAAGCCGGGCGGTCAGCCCGCTGCGCGACGACGCCTCCCCGGGCGACTGGATTGACCGGCATAGCGACGCGGCCTTTGCGACGAGGACTGCGGCTCGAAGCGGGGTGCCTGCGCCATGCGCCCGATGGAGACCTCGGACGCCCCCTGGTTGGCCGCGATCCCCGAGCGGTCCAGAGGCAAAACGCGGATGGGCTGGCCCAGCACCTTCTCGATCGCGCGCAGCCGACTCCGCTCGTCATCACAGACCAGCGACAGCGCCTGGCCTGCGCAGCCGGCCCGTCCCGTTCGTCCGATCCGGTGCACATAGTCTTCCGGCACGTGCGGCAACTCGTAGTTCACGACCAGCGGCAACTCGTTGATGTCGAGACCGCGCGCGGCAATGTCTGTGGCGACCAGTACCTGGACTTTGTAGTCCTTGAAGTCGGCCAGTGCTCGCGTGCGGGCACTCTGAGACTTGTTGCCGTGAATCGCGACGCTTTGGATGCCATCACGCGCGAGCTGATCGGAGAGCCGGTTCGCACCGTGCTTGGTTCGTGTGAAGACGAGCGTCTGCGGCGTCGAACCCTCGCGCAGCAGGTGACTGAGCACCGCTCGCTTGTCGGCCTGCTGCACGATGTGTACACGGTGCTCGACCCGCTCGGCCGTGGCGTTGCGCGGTGAGACCTCCACCGTCAGCGGGTTACGTAGCAGGCCGTGTGCGAGCTTCCGTATCTCGTCGGAGAAGGTTGCCGAGAAGAGCAGGTTCTGCCGTTCCGCCGGCAGTAACGCGAGTACCCTGCGAATGTCGCGGATGAAGCCCATGTCGAGCATGCGATCCGCCTCATCGAGTACCAGCGTCTGAATCATCGACAGGTCGATGGCGCCCTCATTGGCATGATCGAGTAAACGACCCGGCGTTGCGACCACGATATCGACGCCCTGGCGCAGCGCGTCGATCTGCGGCCTCGGGCTGACGCCACCAAATATCAGCGTCGTGCGCTGGTGCAGGTGACGGCCTAAGTCCTTGAAGGACTCACCGACCTGCGCAGCCAGTTCGCGCGTCGGGACCAGCACCAGTACCCGCGGTGCGCGCCGGCCGCTCGGACGTGGCTGCTGTTCACTCAGGCGCTGCAGGATCGGCAGCGCAAAGGCTGCCGTCTTTCCGGTGCCGGTCTGAGCGGCAGCGAGCAGGTCACGGCCCTCATGAACCGAGGGAATGGCGCCGAGCTGAATCGGGGTGGGTTCTGTGTAGCCGAATTCACGGATCGCACAGAGCAGTTCGGCCGGCAGGCCGAGATTTTCAAAAGACATAAAGTTTCCAAAGCGCTTCTGCCGCCGAGCGGCAACCGGAGGAAGCGTCACTTAATTCAAGTATGGGATCGGAGGCGCCGAGGCAGACCGCGATCAGTCTGCAGGAGGGCCCGCGAGGGTCCCTTGAACGGGACACCGAAGAACCTCGGGCGCAGACCGGACTGCGCGGCGGCAAACCGCGGGCAATTTAACTGAAATCCGTCAGCAATGCTTATCTTTCTGCCTCAGGTGTGATGAATGGCGGCTCAATTGCCCTGCCAGGACGTTGCGCTTTCGCCGACCAGAAGCCGTGCTGCGCTCGACAGGGCCCGCGCGCGGCGTTCCAGGTTCAGGTACCGCAAGCGCCATCCGCCACTGCCAGCGACCGAAAAAAGCCCGGAGGCTTGACTAGCCGTAACGGCCTGTCGGGCCCTCGGTGAGACGTCGCCTCGTCTTCGAGTCCAGCGCTGCCGAGTGATGTGCCGGCACGCCTGCTCTATGATCGCATTGAACTCAGGGCGATAGCCGGAAAAATCTCGTCGGCGACCTGAATCGGGACCCAGGCCGCAACACCGTAAGCGATACCCACGCGCACCAGCTTACGTCGATGATCCCTGAGGAGAAACCGCTCGTTTCGAAGTCAGCGAGCCGCCATCAGCGCTTCTTCCAGCTGGCCCAGCCGCTCCTTGCCGAAAAACATTTCCTTGCCGGCGAAAAACGTCGGCATGCCAAAGACGCCACGCTCCACGGCTGCGGCCGTGTTCGCGGCAAGCTGTTCCTTGACGTTCGGTTGCCCGGCCGCTGTCAACAAGACGTCCGCATCGAGGCCCGCCTCGCGTAACACGCTGGCTAGCACTTCGGGATCATCCATCTTCTGGCCCTTTTCCCAGAAACCGGCCAGCACGGCGTCGATGTAAGTCCTGGCCTGACCGTCCATCTGCGCCGCGATGAGACCGCGCATCGAGAGCAGCGAGTTGACCGGGAAATGAGGATTCATCCTGAACTGGTCGAGCTTATGTCGCGCGACAAAGCGCCGGATCTCGAGCATCTCGTAATCCATTTTCCCCTTGATGTCGGCGAAGGCGACCATGGGTGCACGATTGCCGGTGGCCTTGAAAATGCCGCCGAGCAGACAAGGGACGATATTCAGTGTCGCGCCCGTGCGCTCCAGGACGCCGGGCAGCGCGCGGTACGCAAAATAGACGTTGGGACTGGCGAAATCGAAAATGAAGTCCAGAGTCAGGCTCGCGCTCATGGCTTTCTATAACTCCTCTGACGGCCGTGCTGCCAGGCAGTCCGGGTCCTGCCCGTGCCCGGCAGGTATTCTGCTGCGCTAAATCGTCGTGTCTTCGCCGTCGATGACGCGCTGCTGCATGGCGTCGAGATACTCGTCCATCTCGTGGGCGCTGCTGAATATGGCGACATCGGGCATTGCCTTGACGATATCGAAAACCTTGCGGATCTGAGGCTGCAGATGGGCCAGCGCGGCCCGTCCACCGGCAGTCTTTACAGCCTTGCTGGCCTTGAAAATCACCCGCAGACCGGCGCTGCTGATGTACTCCAGCGCATCCATGTCGAATATCAGCAGGTTCGTTCCGGGCGGAATCGCGTCCAGGGCGGCCTCGAGCTGTGGCGCTGTTGTCGTATCGAGCCGGCCACCGATGATCGCCTGGCGCACGCCGGGCCGTGTCTCGCGGATGTCGATTTGAAGGCTCATCGGATCACGCTCTTCGCCTGAAATCTCAGGGAAGTGTATCGGAAAGTCGCCATAGCAGGCGCAGTCGATTGCCGCCGCCTGCCCGCGAGTAATTCTGCTCATGGCTGAGCCGGGTAATCAGCGGTATGCCGAGTCCGCCGATTCGAGCGGCCTCGATGGGCTGACCCAGCTCGGGCTCCGTGGCCGCCAGTGGATTGAACGCCGTGGCCCGGTCCACGAACTCGATGGCCAGCGCTGCGTTGTCCAGTTCGAGTCGTACATCGATATCGCCGGTGCTCTCCACATAACCATGGTGGATTATGTTCGCGACAACCTCTTCAGCAACGAGCTGCAGATCGGCGATCACTGACGCCGGAACGGCTGCCTTTGAGCACCATTGATCAATCTCGCGCTGCAGGTCGGCCAGTGCAGCGATCTCGCCGGGCAGAGTAAATTCATGAACAGCCATCACGCGGGACCCCTGAAATGCAGCGCAAGCAGCGTCAGGTCATCGAACTGCCTGCCGCGCTGATAATCCTCGATGAAGGCAACGAGTGAATCCACCGCATCGCGCGGCGCCTTCGGTCCTTCCGCGAAGAGCCTGGCCAACTTCTCCGCGCCCAGGGTTTGCCCCCCGGCGTCCATCGCCTCATCGGCCCCGTCAGTGAAGAGCAGCAACGTGTCGCCGGGCTCGAGCGGCAGGGTCAGTGCCGGGTACTCACTGTCCGCGACCAGTCCAAGTGCGGAGCCTGCTGGCACATTGATTTCGCTGACCGCAGCACGACGCAGCATTGGTGACGGATGGCCCGCCGAGGCGATCTTCAGAAGTCCGCTGTGGGTTTCGATGACGCCGGCCAGGGCCGTCACGAACATGCAGGTCTCATTATCCGCTTCCAGAATTGCATTCAGTTCGCTGAGCAGTCGCGATGGATCAGCTCGCAGGCGACCGAGCGCACGCACTTCGGCCACCGTACGGGCCATGAACAATGCCGCGGGCACTCCCTTGTCTGAGACATCGCCTACGATGAACAACAGGCGCTCGCCGCTGACTTCATAAAGGTAGAAGTCGCCCCCGACCTCGCGCGCAGGCCGCATCGTGGCGGCCAGCTCAATGTTGCCGGTCTTGCAGTCGCTACGGCCGCCGTCGGGCAACATCTGTGCCTGTATGCTCGCCGCGACGCGCAACTCACTCGCCATGCGCTCGCGCTCGGCAGTTTCGCGTGCCAGGCGCTGCGTGTACGCCTTCAGCGAATCGCGCATCGAACCGAAGTCCCGGCTCAGCTGGCCGATTTCATCCAGGCTGTTGAGCATCGGCAAAGGCGCCTCGAAGTCTCCCTGCGCTATCGTCGCTGTCGCCTCGGCAAGACCCTTGATCGGGCGACTGATGCGGCGGGAAAGCCAGAGAATCAGGGCCGCAAGCAGAAGCAGCGATCCCAGTGCGGCCAGGCCAAGGTTCTGGCCCATCGCGCCGAGTTCCGCCTCGATGCCGGCCAGGGGTATGACAGCGGCAATGCTCCAGGGCGTACCGGGCAATGGCTGGTAGGCATACCAGCAACGCGCGCCGGACCCGCCGCGGCAGGGCAGCTCGCCGTCTCCATGCTGACCGTCATGCATCATCGTAAGCACGTCACGCCAGCCAGACCCGTCGCTCCAGGCGGGCAAGGCATCCATGGGTCGTTTGCGCAGACCGGGATCGTAATGGGTAATCAGGTTGCCATTAGCCGAGAGGATATAGGCGTAACTGTCTTCGCCCATCCCGACGTCGCTGACCAGCGTATCGAGCGCATCGAGCGTGATATCAGCGGTCAGCACGCCGATAACCGCGTCGCTGGCGGCATCGATCAGCGGTACGGAGTAGGTGATCATGTCGACGTCGCCGCCGCCTTCGTCGAAGTAGGGCTCCGACCAGAGCGGACGCCGGGTCCGAACGGGATCTGCATACCAGCCCTCCCGCTGATAGTCATAGGATGATGCGAGGTCCCTGGCAGCGATCCCGGCGGCACTGCGATAGACATACGGCGCGAATTCTCCGATCCCCTCGATGGCCCCCGGCTGAATCGCGAGCGCCATGCCAAACACGGATTCGCGCTCGACGATCAGGCTGTGCAGGAAGTCTTCGAGATCTGCCCGGGTCGGCTTCCTGACGTTGCTCAGCAGGATTGCACTGGCCGCACGCACGCCCTCGCTGGCGAAGCTCAGGAGCTCATCGATCTGGTCGATCTTTCTGGCGACTGCCAGTTCGGCACGATCGGCCGCCTGCCGTGCAGCCACCTCGCGTGCGATGTTCCAGCTCAGCAGTGCGAAGGCGACGAAAACGAGGCCGGTGGAACCCAGTACCCAGAACAGCAGGCGATCAGCGATTCGATGGAATTGCGGTCGGGGCATCTGCAGGCTCTTTCGCGTTGCCGGCATATCCATAGTAGGTTATCGATCGACCTGTGAAGGTGTGGCGTGTCTCAGGCCGCGGCTGCTACCGTGCGCGGGCCTTATCGAATAGGAAACTTTATATAAGTTCAATAAATAACTGATATATAAGGCTATATATACCTGATTTAATTCATTCCGTCACGGCCGGCCCATGGAAGAGCAGACCGCTCGGGCGTATTCGAAACGGCACCTGATATATCGTCCGTCGACCGGCGAGCATTGTCACTGGATCAGCGGGCGGGGCCATGTGTAATCGTCGGCCTGACCTCACTGGCGTTGCTGTCCGAGGGCATCTTGCGAACCGCTTGAGCGCACGGTCGATGGCATTCGGCAACGTGGCTGTCGATCCGCTGACCGCCACGAGGTGCGATAATTGCGTGCCTGAAACCGGCGCAGCCGGCCGCATCGAACTGACCAGTTGTGAATATCGCGAACAGCACTGACGGCGTCCCTGGGGCGGCCGCCAATCCAAGCGTTCCGGAGAAAGCCGCGGGCAAGCGCATCGTGGCCTGGTGGCTCTTGCTCTGCTGTGCGCTGGTTTTCGCAATGGTCGTGCTGGGCGGGGTCACGCGCCTGACCGGTTCTGGTTTGTCGATCGTCGAGTGGCGGCCCATCACGGGTGTCTTGCCACCGCTGTCGAGCAGCGACTGGCAGGAGACCTTCGCGCTTTACCAGCAGTCCCCCGAGTTCCAGAAGGTAAACTTCCACATGGATCTCGAGGACTTCAAATCCATCTTCTGGCTCGAGTATCTGCACCGGTTGCTGGGACGGCTCATCGGTATCGTTTTCCTGTTGCCCTTCCTTTTCTTCGTGGCCACCGGCCGAATAGCGAGGCAGGACGCGCCAAAGTACCTGCTGATGTTCGTGCTCGGTGGCCTGCAGGGGCTGCTGGGCTGGTACATGGTCAAGAGCGGGCTGGTCAGTAATCCGCACGTCAGTCAGTATCGGCTGACCGCCCACCTGCTCGCGGCGTTTGCCATCTACGGTTACATGTTCTGGATGGCGCTAGGCCTGTTGTTCCGTGATCGGGATGGTCCCCGGCATGCGTTATTTCCGCGAACCCTCGCCCTGACCAGCCTGATCGTGGTTACGGTCATCTCCGGTGGTTTCGTGGCCGGGCTCAAGGCAGGCCTGATTTACAATACCTTCCCGCGGATGGGTCAAAGCCTGATCCCACCGGGCTTGTCGATGATGGAGCCCGCCTGGCGGAATTTCGTCGCGAATCCCGTGACCGTGCAGTTCGATCACCGAGTGCTGGCGTTGACCACGCTGGCCGCGGTCGTGGCTTACTGGTTCACGGCCCGCAGAAGAGAGGTGCCGAGTCGACTCCAGAGGGCCTTGCCGGCCCTGCTGCTGGTCGCTGTGCTGCAGGTCGGGCTCGGCGTGTCGACGTTAATGCTCAGAGTGCCGGTAGCGCTGGGCGCAACGCACCAGGCGGTCGCGATGCTCCTGTTCACGGTCGCGCTTTATCTGTGTCACGGTTTTTACGGCTCAAGCAGGCGCTGACCCGGCCGCCGGATCGAGGTTCATCACGGCCGTTCTGTATGATTGGCAGCCGTGACCCCTGAAAACTGATGGGCACCGTCTGCCGCTGACTCATGTTCGAAAGACTGACAGAAATTCATTCGCTTCTGGCACCCGCGGTCGGTCTCGCCATACTGGCGGCGATCGCATGGCTGGCTCACCTGCTGGCAACGCGGCTGCTCGTTTCGGGGGCGCGTGTACTGGCCGAGCGCAGCAGCCGGAAGTGGGACGATGCGCTGGTCGAACACAGGGTTTTCAGTCGGCTCGCGCAGCTCCTCCCCGCACTGCTCGTCTATGTCGGTGCAGGCTTTGTCCCGGACCTGCCAACCGCCTTGGTTACGCTGATCCGCAACGTGGCGATGGGTTACATGGTGCTGATGCTGACCATGGCGCTCTCGGCGGCGCTCAGTGCGGCAAACCAGATCTACGAGACCCTGCCCGTGGCGCAGGCACGTCCGCTGAAGGGGTTCGTGCAACTCGCACAGATCGGTATCTATGTCTTTGGCGCAATCATGGTGATTGCCGCGGTTCTGGATCGATCGCCATTGCTTCTGCTCAGCGGCCTTGGAGCGATGACGGCGGTCCTGATACTGGTATTCAAGGACACGATCCTCTCGCTGGTCGCCAGCGTGCAGCTGACCGCGCAGGACACCCTTCGGGTCGGCGACTGGATCGAGATGCCTCAGTTCGGCGCTGACGGCGACGTGATCGATGTTCAGTTGCACACCGTAAAAGTGCAGAACTGGGACAAGACGATCACGACCATTCCAACCCATCGCCTCGTGGCCGATTCGTTCAAGAACTGGCGCGGCATGTCGGAGTCGGGCGGGCGGCGTATCAAGCGCGCCGTCTACATCGATACCTCGACCATCCGTTTCCTGAGCCGCGAAGAAGTGCGGCGATTCGAAGGCTTCGCGCTGCTGACGCGCTATCTGCGCGACAAGGAGTCTGAACTCGCAAGCCATAATGCGGCCATGAATAAGGCGACAGACGAAGCCGCGCCGGTCAATCAACGCCGATTGACCAACATCGGCACGTTTCGTGCCTACGCGTTCAATTACCTGAGCAATCACCCGGACATAAATCCGGAAATGACCTTGCTTGTGCGCCAGCTGAGTCCGGGCCCGGAGGGGCTGCCGATCGAGATTTACTGCTTCACAAAGACAACGCAGTGGCGTGATTATGAAGACATACAGGCAGACATTTTCGATCACCTCATGGCGATCGTGCCTGAGTTTGGCCTGCGGCTTTACCAGCAGCCGGCGGGTTCGGACTTCTCGGGACTGCTGCTGCCGGCTGAGCGGCTAGGCGTGCATGAGCCCGTCGATGTGAGCGAAAGCGCAGGTCGCCAGGGCTGACAGGTCGTAACCGCCCTCCAGCGTTGAGACGACGCGTCCGCTCGCATATCGATCAGCGAGCTCGCAGATCAGCTTCGTAATCCACGCATAGTCATCTACGGTCAGTTGCAGGTCAGCCAGCGGGTCGCGCGCATGTGCGTCGAAGCCCGCTGAAACAAAAATCAGCTGCGGCGCGAAGGCCTCCAGCGCGGGTCGCCACTGCTCCGAGATGGCTTCGCGGAACCGTGCGCTGCCACTGCCAGCCGGCAGGGCGCAGTTGATGCTGCGCCCCGGTACCGTGGGAGGATTCAGGTCGGGATAGAGCGGGTGCTCGTAGGTAGAGCAAAGCAGCACCCGTTCATCGTCGTCGAAAATATCAGCGGTCCCATTGCCGAAGTGCACGTCGAAATCGAGGATTGCGACCCGCTCCAGGCCATGCTCAGCCATCGCGTGCGCGGCGCCAACCGCCACATTGTCGAAAAAGCAGAACCCCATGGCGCGGTTACGCTCAGCATGATGGCCCGGCGGGCGGACGTTGCAAAAGGCTTTCTTCACGGCCCCCTGCATGACCAGGTTCGTGGCCAGCACATTCGCGCCGGCTGCGCGCAGTGCGGCCTCCAGTGTGCCGGGGCACATGGTCGTGTCCGGGTCTATGGCCACCAGACCCTGCCTCGGGCTGGTGGCATGAAGCCTGTCGATATGCTGCTGCGGATGCACCCGCAGCAGTTGCTCCTCGCTCGCGCGAGGCGCCTCATAATGGTGCAGAAAGTCGTAGATACCCTGCGCGCGCAACTGGTCCTCAATGGCGCCGAGTCGCGCAGGTTGCTCGGGGTGTCCGGTTGTCATCTCGTGGTGCCGGCAGGCCGGATGCGAAATAAACGCCAGTGTCACTTAAGCTTCACCCGTAGTTACCGAGAATGCCGGCCTTCCTGGATGAGGCTAGCATGTGCGTCAAGCGGCTATTCTTCAAGACCATGATTGCCAATCGCATCGAATCGATCTTCCGTCCCGAATCCGTGCTGATTCTCGGTGACACCGGGACCGTCGGCGCGCTCGGTTCCATGGTGCTGCAGAATCTGCAGTCGAGCGGGTTCAAGGGACCGGTGTTCCCGGTCGACACGGGTCGACTCAACGGCCGCAAGAAGATCAGCGTCAGACAACTTGCCGAACTTGCGCCGAGGCCGGATCTCGCGGTGATCGCCGCGCGGGCAGGGGCTGTCCCTGATCTCATCGACCAGTGCGGGAAAGTCGGGATCGGCGCGGCCATCATCCTTTCCAGCGGTTTCTCGGACATTGGCGAGCCCGGTGCGGCGCTGGAGCGCAAAGTCGCCCGGCAGGCGCGCCGTTACGGCCTGCGCTTTCTTGGCCCGAACAGTCCCGGCGTGATACGCAGTTCGATTGGCCTGAACGTAACGGTCGGCCAGGTGTTGCCGGTGCCCGGCCGGATCGCCCTGGTGTCGCAGTCCGGAGCCTTGTGTACGGCCATTCTCGATTGGGCGGCCAGCCGGCAGATCGGCTTCTCCAGCGTGATTGCAACGGGATCGCCAGTCGACATCGGCCTTGGTGAGATTCTTGATTTCCTCCTGCGGGATCCGGAGACCGACAGCATCCTGCTTTACCTGGAGGCGGTCCAGGATTCGCGTCGGTTCATGAGCGCGTTGCGCGCCGCCGCCCGCGTCAAGCCGGTCGTCGTGATGAAGGCGGGCCGTCATGCCCGGGACTCGCAGGCGGCGATGTCGCATACCGGAGTGCTGGTGGGCTCGGAAGAAGTATTCGACGCGGCACTGCGCCGCGCCGGTGTGCTGCGTGTGCACGATTTCTCGGATTTTGTAGCGGCCGCGGCGACACTCGATGTGGGCGTGCGCCTGCGCGGCAATCGCCTTGCGATACTCACCAATGCTGAGGGTCCGGGCACCATGGCCGCGGATCACGTGGCTGACCGTGGGCTCGAGTTGCCGGAATTCAGTAAGGAATCGCTCCGGCAGTTGCGGGCGCTTGCGGCGCGCCGTGCGCGCGTTGGCAACCCGATCGACGTCGGCGCCGGCGGCCGGGCGGATCGCTATGCGACGCTGGCCGAGCGCTATGCGAAGGCAGCAAGCACCTGTCTGGCTGATCCCACCGTGGATGGCCTGCTGGCGATCCTGACGCCGCCGGTGCGGGTCGATCCGGACGAAGTGGCGCGACAGTTGTGTTCGCTGACCGCCGCACAGAAAAAACCGGTCTTTACGTGCTGGCTGGGCGGCGATTCCATGGCGGCCAGTCGCAAGCGCTTTCTCGCTGCGGGCATTCCGACCTATGGAACCCCTGAGGGGGCAGTCGATGCATTTTCAGCACTGGCGAGGTATGCCGCCAACCAGCAGCTGCTGCTGCAGGTCCCTGCACCGCTGGGGCGCGAATCGGCTCCGGATGTGGACGGTGCGAGGCTGATCATCGAAGCGGCGCTCGAGGCGGGGCAGGAGTGGCTCAATCCGGCCGAATCGAAAGCCGTGCTGGCTGCGTTCCGGATCCCGATCGTGCGCAGCCTGCCGGCGCATTCGGCCGCCGAGGCCGTGACGATTGCGCAGGAGATCGGCTTCCCGGTGGTGATGAAGATTCTCTCACCCGGGATTACGCATAAGTCCGAGGTCGGCGGCGTCAGACTCGGACTCGCAAGCGCACCAAGTGTCCGCGAGAATTATCAGTCGATGCTTGCTGAAGTCTCGCGGAGGCGGCCGGAAGCCCGGCTCGATGGCGTGTTGATCGAACCGATGCACGCGATGCGCTATGGCCGTGAACTGATGGTCGGTGTCGTTCGTGACGAGATCTTCGGGCCCGTTATCAGTTTCGGACTCGGTGGCGCGATGGTGGAAGTCATCAAGGACCGAGCCGTCGCCTTGCCGCCGCTGAATCGATTCCTGGCCCGGGACCTGGTCCGGCGAACGCGCGCTGGCGATGCACTGCGTCCGCTGGGTGGTGCGCCCGCGGCCGATGCCGCCGCGGTCGAAGACTTGTTGCTGCGCGTGTCAGAAATAGCCTGCGAGTTGCCCCAGATCGAAGAGATGGACCTCAACCCGGTCGTCGCATCGGAATCGGGCGCGGTTGTCGTTGACGCGAGGATACGGGTCAAGAAAGGGAGCCCGGCTGCGCGACCGTACGCGCACATGGCAATCCATCCCTATCCCAGCGGACTGGTTCGAAAGGTCGAACTGGCTGACGGGGTGCTGGTCACCGTGCGACCGATTCGTCCAGAGGACGCCGTAATCGAAACCGAGTTCGTCAATGGCTTATCGGAACAATCCAAGTTCCTGCGTTTCATGTATGCATTGCACGAAATTACTCCGGCGATGCTGTCGCGGTTCACTCAGATCGACTACGACCGCGAGATGGCGCTGGTCGTCGTGGTCGATACGCCGGAAGGCGAGAAGCAGATCGGTGTCGCCCGTTATGCCACGATGCCCGACGAGGAAACCTGCGAATTTGCAATCGTTCTGGCCGACGAATGGCAAGGTAAGGGGCTGGCGCGATTGCTGATGTCGATGCTGGTCGATGCGGCGCGCGACCGGCAACTTCGAGCCATGACCGGAATGACGCTGCAGGAGAATGGCCGGATGATCGAGTTGTCGCGCTCGCTCGGATTCGAGACTCGTACGGACCCGGAAGACCGGGATCTCGTCTTGATGACCCTGAAGCTGTAGTGCCACGCCGGGTCGGCGAGTGATTCATCCGCCAATGAAAACGGGGAGGGTGGTTTTGTGCCACCCTCCCCGAATAGAAGCCTGCAGTCGCGTCAGAGTGGCTTGTAGGAGAACTTCGCGCCACCAAGTGCTGCCTCATACATCAGGCCACCCTTGACGATGCTGAACGGCGCGACGCCTTTGTTGTACGTGCCGACGGTCGTGGCATCTTTCTTGCCGCCACTCGCGCCCGCGCTGCTGCCGCCGGTGCTCGCATCGACCGATGCTGCCAGCCGTGATCGCCACCGCGCTTGCCTGGGCTCCGAATTCGAAATTACCTGAAGTAAATTCTTTAAATGCCCGCTCATCTTCGAAAAATATGATCAGGCTATAACCCTGCGCACCCGCCTGCCAGCCAAAGCTGAGCTGTGTCATCTTGGTCGTGCCGACTGGCTTGCCGTGTACGTAGACTTTTCCTGAACCATGCGCTCCGCCAATACCCAGGCCCGCTTTGCCGATGGTCGGGAACACGGCGTAGCCGTAGGCGGTCTTGAAGAAGCCGGCGCTCTCGCCGGCATCCTGGAAGAGCTTGATTGTCTCTGCATACTTGCTCGCATCGTCATCGGCGTAAGCCGCGAACCGAAGATTGCCAGAGCCGCGAAGGCCACAAACGCACCAATTAAGCTTTCTCATCGACTATCCCCTTGACCAGAGTCTTGTTCGCCGAGAGCCTACATTGTACTCCGACTGGGATTGTCGTTGTATTCGCCTGTCGCCTGGTCATTCCGGAGATCGCTGAAGGGCCTGCGTGTAAACCACAGAAACTTGTGATTGTCCGGATGAAATGCGAAGAGAATGGGTCAGCATAAAGCCTGTGAGGAGCAGTCACTTCCTCCGGACTGGTTCCCGAGCGAAAGACCGGTTCCCATTGCGCCGGTGGGATCGTGTGCAAACTGGCGCCCGAGAGAGCGAATCCAGGGCGCTGACGCTCGATTCGCAGCCACGAAGGGCTTCATGGCCGATAACGGCATCATCGGCGACCGAGGCGAGCACTTTCTTTATTTTCAGAAAGATTATTTATGTGCCCTCTTAAAGTAATTCATAGACGAGTTCGGGCGGCCGACAGAGTCTGACGCCCTTGTCGCTACAGACGATCGGCCGGTTGACGAGCACGGCGTGATCAACCATTGCGGCGATGATCGCCTCGTCCGGGACAGCCTCGCGAAGCAGTCCCAGTTCTTCGGCCGGTGAGTTCCTTTCACGCAGCGCCTGCCGTGCCGTCAGGCCCGCGGCGGCAAGCAGGCCGATCAATTGTGGCTCGGTCCAGCCCGTCTTAAGGTATTCGACGACGGTCGGCGTGTACCCGGCGGCCTCGATGATACCGAGCACCTTTCTCGATGTTCCGCAGTCCGGGTTGTGATAAATCACGATCGGGAGATCGTTGCTCATTGATCGCTCCCTAGAGCCTGTTCCAGGACACGCGCGAGCATACACCGGCGGGCCGTTATCGCCGGGGTCGCTCAAACGCCCTGATGCGCGCGGATTGCGTGGCGCCGGCCCCTCCACCGGCACGCACTTTTCCTCGAGTTAATGACCCCGGCCCTGCCTTGACATGGGTCAAGGCGTCCGGCCACGCGCTGGCTCACAGTCGGGGTCTGAAACGGGAGTGCGCCGCAGACGCGCAGGCCAGCCTGGGAGGCCAACGATGACGAGAGAGCCGCTTCGCATCAGGCGTTTGCCGCCAGCGGCACCCGTCGAGCGGGGCAGGCGTGGCGCCCATGCCTGCGAAGCGCGCCGCATTGCACGGAGAAAGGAAGACAAGCCGGAGCATCGATCGTGGCAATGACAGACAAGGGCAAGCGCTACTCAGTCCTCGCGATGAACACGCTGGCCTTTACGGTCAACTTTGCCATCTGGACGATGTTTTCGATCATCGGCATCCGGATCAAGGGCGAACTCGGACTGAACGACACAGAGTTCGGCCTGCTGGTTGCGACACCGATCCTGACGGGTTCACTGGTCAGACTGCCGCTTGGCGTTCTGACGGACCGCTATGGCGGGCGCATTGTCTTCTTTATCCAGATGTTGCTGGTTGCGATTCCGACCTACGGCCTGGCCTTCGCGACTCAGTACTGGCAATACCTCATCATCGGCCTGTTCGTCGGCCTTGCCGGCGGTTCGTTTGCGGTCGGTATTGCCTATACGTCTGCCTGGTTCCCCAGAGAGCAGCAAGGCACGGCCATGGGGATCTTTGGCGCGGGCAATGCCGGCGCGGCCGTGACCAACCTGGTTGCACCGTTGATCGTCGTGGCGCTCGGTTGGCGGGCCGTGCCGCAGATCTACTCGGTCGCGATGCTCGTCATGGCCTTCGTTTTCTGGTTTTTCACCTATCCGGACCCCAGGCACGCAGAACGTAAGCTGAAGAACGAGCATCGAACCATTGGCGAGCAACTGGCGCCATTGACCGAAGCGCGAGTCTGGCGGTTCGGTCTGGCCTATTACTTCGTGTTCGGTGGCTTCGTGGCGCTGGCGCTATGGTTGCCGAAATACTACATGCAGGAATACGGACTGGACCTCAAGGCCGCCGCCCTGATCACGATGATCTTTACGTTGCCTTCGGGCTTGATTCGCGCGCTGGGCGGCTGGTTTTCCGATCGCTGGGGCGGTGCGACCGTGACCTGGTGGGTCTTCTGGGTCTGCATCGTCTGCCTGTTCTTTCTTTCATACCCACCGACGACGCTGATCGTGCACGGTATCAAGGGCAATTTCAGCTTTGAGCTCGGCGTCGGCGTCGCAATGTTCACGCTGCTGGTCTTCATCGTCGGTATGGCGCAGGGAATTGGCAAGGCCAGCGTTTACCGGAGCCTGGCTGACTACTACCCGAACAACATGGGTGCGGTCGGCGGACTGGTCGGCGTGATCGGCGGGTTAGGCGGTTTCACGCTCCCCATCATGTTCGGTATTGCCTCCGACGTGACCAACGTGCGAAGCAGCGCGTTCATGCTCATGTACGCCGTTCTCGCCGGCGTGATGATCTGGACCTGGGTCGCGGCGCGAAGTGAACGCCGGGCGATCCTGGAGAAAGACACGCAGCTTCGCGACCAGATGGTGGAGGAAGACCTTCTGGAGGCCCGGCCTGCGGCCGGCGGCTGGTTGGCGAACTGGCGTCCGGATGACGAAGGATTCTGGCAGGCAACCGGAAAACGCATCGCGCTGCGCAACCTGGTCTTCTCGATGCCGGCCCTGTTCCTGTCGTTTGCCGTGTGGATGGTGTGGAGCGTGGTCGTCATTGAACTGCCAAAAATCGGCTTCGATTTCACGACCAGCGAACTGTTCTGGCTGGCTGCGTTGCCGGGACTCTCGGGTGCTGCGTTGCGCCTGGCCTACTCCTTCGTGGTGCCGGTATTCGGTGGTCGGAATTTCACGGTGTTCAGCACAATTACACTGCTGCTTCCGGCCCTGTGGATGGGATTCGCGGTGCAGGATCCCAGCACCGACTATTCCGTGTTTGCGGTCATCGCGCTGCTCTGTGGCCTCGGTGGCGGCAACTTCTCCGCGAGCATGGCCAACATCAGTTTCTTCTTCCCGAAGCGCATGCAGGGAACCGCACTGGGATGGAACGCGGGTATCGGTAATCTCGGCGTCGGCGTGATGCAGGCGCTGGTGCCGCTCAGCATTTACGGCGGCGCGCTCGCAGTCATGGGCGGCCGCTCGCAGGGATACAGCGATCCGGCTGTCCGCGAGGTGTGGCTGCAGAACGCGGGCTACATCTGGGTGCCGTTCATCCTGCTGTCAGCCCTGGCTGCATGGTTCGGCATGAACAACATTCGCGGCGTGCAAGCCACCTTCCGCGAGCAGGCCGTTATATTCAAGCGCAAACACGCCTGGATGCTCGGCTGGCTCTATGGCGGCACGTTCGGTTCGTTCATCGGGTTCGCCGCGGCCTTTCCGACTTTGCTGGCAACCCAGTTTCCGGGTTCAGGGCTGGTCAGGTACGCGTTTGCCGGTCCGTTGATCGGCGCGCTGATACGGCCGCTGGGTGGCTGGCTGGCCGATCGCTTCGGCGGGGCCCGGATCACGTTCTGGAACTTCGTCGTCATGTTCGCCGCATCCCTGGCCGTGTTGAACTTCCTGCCGTCCGGGACCCACCCGGGCGATGCGAGTGCATTCTTCCGGGCTTTCCTCGTGCTGTTCCTGGCGACGGGCATCGGCAACGGCTCGGTATTCCGGATGGTGCCGAGCGTGTTCCTGGCGCTGCACCGGCGCGCGGCGCGCGGCCAGGGCGATGCGGCCGTTGCGAAGGCAACCCGCGAGGGAGAGATTGAAGCCTCCGTTGCGCTGGGCTTCACTGCGGCCATCGCCGCGCTCGGGCTTTTCTTCATCCCGATGGCCGTGGGCATTGCGCTTAACGCCAACGGTCGTCCGCACGGCGCCTGGTACGTCTTTATCGCTTTCTATCTGAGCTGCGTGCTCGGCACCTGGTGGTGGTACCGGCGAGAGGATGCGGAGATTCATTGCGACTGATCCCGCGTCAACCAGTCAATGAAAACCAACACGTGAATATTGAGATCAAGAGGAAACCCGAATGTCGGATCTGACTCGATGGGACGTTGAGGACGAGTCCTTCTGGAACTCCACCGGGAAGCGCGTCGCCAGCCGCAATTTGTGGATATCGATTCCGAGTCTGCTGTGCGGTTTTGCCGTCTGGCTGTACTGGGGAATCATTACCGTCCAGATGATCAACCTGGGCTTTCCTTTCACCCAGTCACAGTTGTTTACCCTGGCCGCGATCGCCGGGCTCACGGGTGCGACGCTGCGTATTCCAAGCAGTTTCTTCATTCGTCTTGCCGGCGGGCGCAACACGATCTTTTTTACGACGGCGTTATTGATGATCCCGGCACTTGGCACCGGCATTGCCCTGCAGGATAAAAGCACGCCGCTGTGGGTGTTCCAGGGGTTGGCGCTGTTATCGGGTCTCGGCGGCGGCAACTTTGCCTCGTCGATGTCCAACATCAGTTTCTTCTACCCGAAGCGCATGCAGGGGCTGGCGCTGGGCCTGAACGCGGGACTTGGTAATGCCGGTGTCACCACGATGCAGATCCTCGTGCCGCTCGTGATGACGTTCGCGCTGTTCGGTGCAATGGGCGGCGATTCCATGACGCTGGAGACCACTTCCGGCACCTTGATCGGAAAGATTCCGGCCGGCTCGGAGACGTGGATCCAGAACGCCGGATTCGTCTGGCTGTTGCTGCTGATCCCGCTGGCCTTCGCGGGATGGTTCGGCATGCACAACATCCGCACCGAGCACGTTTCACCGAACATCGGCTCCCCGCTCGGTGCTTTCGGGATCATTCTCGGCATGCTGGCGATCGCGTTTGTAACGGCGACGATCGGGCTCTACATCATTCTTCCAGCCCCGACAGGGCTGGGGGCGCCGAGCTGGGCCAAGTGGCCCGTCATTGCCGGCGTCATCGTCGCGACCGTGCTGCTGCTGAAGGCGATCCCCGGCGAGATCAAGCCCAACCTGCAGCGCCAGTATCGCATCTTCAGTAACAAGCACACCTGGATCATGAGCGTCATTTACACGATGACGTTCGGCAGCTTCATCGGCTACTCGGCCGGCTTCGCGCTGGCGATCAAAGTGGTGTTCGGTTTCCAGCACATCATGGTCGATGGTGCGATGACGCATGGCACGGCCAACGCGGCGGGACCGAGCGCGCTGATGTACGCGTGGATGGGCCCATTCATTGGAGCGTTGATCCGGCCGGTCGGCGGCTGGATCGCGGACAAAGTCGGCGGGGCGAAGGTCACGCAGGTCGTCGCGGTCGTGATGATTATCAGTGCGCTTGGCGTGGCCTACTACCTGCATGCCGCCTACCAGTCGGCGTCGCCTGAGCAGTACTTTGTACCCTTCTTCCTGCTCTTTCTGGTGCTGTTTGCGGCCACCGGGATCGGTAATGGCTCGACGTTCCGAACCATCGCGATGGTGTTCGACAAGGAACAGGCCGGTCCGGTACTGGGCTGGACCTCGGCCATTGCCGCTTATGGTGCGTTCATCATCCCCCAGGTGTTTGGCGAGCAGATCAAGGCCGCTACACCGGAATACGCGCTGTACGGTTTTGCGATTTTCTACTTCGTGTGCCTGGTGCTCAACTGGTGGTTCTACCTGGGGCCCAAGGCGGAATACAAGAACCCGTGATCGGGGGGCGGCATCGGTCCGTCCCCGCTGCAATGTTGCTGAGGTAGCTGTTATGAGTCATTTCCTCGACCGCCTGAGGTTCTTCGATAAGGTGAAGGGTCAGTTCGCCGACGGCCACGGCATCGTCACAACAGAAGACCGTGGCTGGGAGGATGCCTATCGATCACGCTGGCAGCACGACAAGATCGTGCGTTCCACGCACGGCGTGAACTGCACGGGGTCCTGCAGCTGGAAAATCTATGTCAAAAACGGCCTGGTCACCTGGGAAACACAGCAGACTGACTACCCCCGGACGCGAACTGACCTGCCCAATCACGAGCCGCGCGGTTGTTCGCGCGGGGCGAGTTATTCCTGGTACCTGTACAGCGCGAATCGGCTGAAGTACCCGATGATCCGCAGCGACCTGCTGCGGCTGTGGCGGCAGGCGCGGCAGTCGCTGGACGCGGTCGATGCCTGGGGTTCGATCGTCGAGGACCCGGTAAAGGCACGCGCCTACAAGTCGCGACGAGGACTTGGCGGTTTCGTACGTGCGGACTGGGACGAGGCAAATGAACTGATCGCCGCGTCGAACGCCTACACGGCGAAGATCTATGGTCCGGATCGCATTTTCGGGTTCTCGCCCATCCCGGCGATGTCGATGATCTCCTATGCGGCCGGCTCGCGTTATCTGTCGCTGATCGGTGCGGCCTGCGGATCGTTCTACGACTGGTACTGTGATCTGCCGCCCGCTTCACCCATGACCTGGGGCGAGCAGACTGACGTGCCCGAGTCCGCGGACTGGTACAACTCGACGTTCCTGATGATGTGGGGTTCAAACGTTCCGCAGACCCGCACCCCCGATGCGCACTTCATGACCGAGGTGCGTTACAAGGGCGCGAAGATCGTCACGGTCTGCCCGGACTACTCCGAAGCGTCGAAGTTCGCGGATATCTGGTTGCATCCCAAGCAGGGGACGGACGCGGCCCTCGCCATGGCGATGGGCCACGTGATCATGAAGGAGTTTCACCTCCAGCGCCAATGCGAGTACTTCACGGGGTACGCGCGCGAGAAGACCGACCTGCCGAACCTCGTCATGCTCGAGGACCGCGGCGCGTACCATGCCGCTGGCCGATTTCTGCGCGCATCGGACCTCGCCGGCAACCTAGGGCAGGCGAACAACCCTGAATGGAAGACGCTGGCGTTTGAAGAGTCCACGGGCGGGTTGTGTCTGCCGAACGGTTCAATCGGTTTCCGCTGGGGCGAGTCGGAAGAGAACACGGGCAACTGGAACATCGAGCAGCGCGATGCGCGTGACGGCCAGGCGCTGGTGCTGAAGCTCAGCCTGCTGGATGGGGCCGACGAGGCCGTGCCGGTCGCCTTCCCGTACTTTGGCGCGATCCCGCACGAACATTTCAGCAACAGCGAGCACGATCCATTGCAGATTCGCAAGGTCCCGGCGCGTCGGGTGCGCCTCGCAGACGGTCGCGAGGCGCTGGTATCCACGGTATTCGACCTGATGGCCGGCAACTACGGTATTGATCGCGGTCTGGGTGGGGGCAACGTCGCGAGCACGTATGAAGAAGACGTGCCATACACGCCCGCCTGGCAGGAGCGCATTACCGGTGTGAAGGCCGACAGACGTCATCACCGTGGCACGCCAGTTCGCGGAAAACGCCGAAAAGACGCATGGTAAGTCCATGGTGATCATCGGCGCGGCGATGAACCACTGGTATCACATGGACATGAACTACCGGGGCATCATCAACATGCTGATGCTCTGCGGCTGCGTAGGGCAAAGCGGCGGAGGCTGGGCCCACTACGTCGGGCAGGAAAAGCTGCGGCCTCAGACCGGCTGGCTACCCCTGGCATTCGGGCTGGACTGGAGCCGGCCACCCCGGCAGATGAACTCGACGTCGTTCTTCTACATTCATTCCAGCCAGTGGCGCCACGAAAAGCTCGGGATGAAAGAGATCCTCTCGCCGCTGGCCAATCCCGACGAGTGGCAGGACAGTCAGATCGACTACAACGTACGTTCCGTACGAATGGGCTGGCTGCCGTCTGCGCCGCAACTCTCTGCGAACCCGCTGGCGCTTTGCCGGACTGCGAAGTGCCGAGGGTAAGGCCCCGGTGAATACGTCGTGGAAAAACTGAAGAGCAAGGAGATCGGCTTCGCGTTCGAGGATCCGGATAACCCAGCCAATTTCCCGCGCAACCTCTTTGTCTGGCGCTCGAATCTGCTCGGTTCCTCGGGAAAGGGCCACGAGTATTTCCTGAAGTACCTGCTCGGGACAAACCACGGCCTGCAGGGTAAGGACCTTGGCGAGGAGGGTGGCGAGAAACCCGAAGAAGTCATCTGGCGCGACGCGGAGGAAGGCAAGCTCGACCTGCTCGTGACCCTGGACTTCCGTATGTCCACGACCTGCATGTACTCGGACGTCGTGCTGCCCACGGCGACGTGGTATGAAAAGAATGACCTCAACACATCCGACATGCACCCGTTCATTCACCCATTGTCGCGGGCAGTGGACCCGGCCTGGGAGTCACGAAGCGACTGGGAGATATTCAAGGGTATCGCGAAGAAATTCTCAGAAGTGTGCGTCGGACACCTGGGCATTGAACACGACATCGTCGCGGTGCCGACGCTGCATGACACGCCAAGTGAGCTCGCGCAGCCGTTCGACGTCAAGGACTGGAAGCGAGGAGAATGCGAACTCATCCCCGGCAAGACGGCGCCGGCTTTCGCGGTGGTCGAGCGAAATTACCCGGAAACGTTCAAGAAATTCTCGTCACTGGGCCCGATTGCTCGCGAAGCTGGGCAACGGTGCCAAGGGCATCAACTGGAATACCGAAGAAGAGGTCAAGGCGCTCGGCGATATCAACTACACCGTGGATGAAGAAGGCAGCACGAAAGGCATGCCGCGCATTGATTCGGACATCGACGCCTGCGAAGTCGTGCTGATGCTGGCGCCGGAGACCAACGGCCATGTCGCGGTGAAGGCGTGGGCGGCGCTCAGCAGAGTTACCGGGCGTGACCACACGCACCTGGCATTGCCGAAGGAGCACGAGAAGATCCGTTTCCGTGACATACAGGCACAACCGCGCAAGATCATCTCTTCGCCCACCTGGTCAGGGCTCGAAGATGAGCATGTCAGCTACAACGCAGGTTATACCAACGTTCACGAATTGATTCCCTGGCGAACGATCACCGGCCGCCAGCAGTTCTACCAGGATCATCCCTGGATGCGAGCCTTCGGAGAACCGCTCTGTGTCTACCGCCCGCCCGTCGACCTGAAGGCGGTCGCCCCGATGCACGGCACCCGTTCCAACGGCAATCCGGAAATCGTCCTCAACTTCATCACGCCACACCAGAAATGGGGCATACACAGCACCTATACCGACAATCTGCTGATGCTGACGCTCTCGCGAGGCGGCCCGATCATCTGGATCAGTGAGTCGGATGCGAAGCAGGCCGGCATAGAGGACAACGACTGGATCGAGGCGTTCAACATCAATGGCGCCATCACGGCGCGCGCGGTCGTTTCGCAGCGCGTGCCAGTGGGCATGTCGATGATGTATCACGCCCAGGAGAAAATCATAAACACGCCCGGCAGCGAAATCACCGGCGCACGCGGCGGCATCCACAATTCCGTCACCCGGGCCGTACTGAAGCCCACCCACATGATCGGTGGATATGCGCAGCTGAGCTACGGCTTCAACTACTACGGCACGGTCGGAGCCAATCGGGACGAATTCATCGTCGTTCGCAAGATGAACAAGGTCGACTGGCTCGATGAATCGGAACTCGACGCGATGCCAATGGAGGCTCATTGACATGAAGGTTCGAGCACAGATCGGCATGGTATTGAACCTGGACAAGTGCATCGGTTGTCATACGTGTTCAGTGACCTGCAAGAACGTCTGGACCTCCCGTGACGGGATGGAGTACGCCTGGTTCAACAATGTGGAGACCAAGCCTGGCATTGGTTATCCAAAGGACTGGGAAGACCAGGACAAGTGGAAGGGCGGTTGGCGACTGAAGGGTAAAGGTCACATTGAGCCGAAGCAGGGTGGTCGCTGGAAGATTCTCGGCAACATTTTCGCGAATCCGTACCTGCCGACGATCGACGACTACTACGAGCCCTGGGATTACGATTACGCTCATCTGCAGAACGCAGGCCCGTCGAAGACCGTCCCCGTGGCACGGCCTCGATCGGTGATCACCGGCAAGCGCATGGAGAAGATCGAGTGGGGCCCGAACTGGGAAGAGATCCTGGGAACGGAGTTCAGCAAGCGTTCAAAGGACAAGAACTTCGACCAGGTGCAGAAGGAGATCTATGGCGAGTTCGAAAACTCGTTCATGATGTATCTGCCACGTCTGTGCGAGCACTGCCTGAACCCGTCCTGCGTCGCATCGTGCCCGTCCGGCGCGATTTATAAACGTGAAGAGGACGGGATCGTCCTGATCGATCAGGACAAGTGCCGGGGCTGGCGCATGTGCGTCTCCGGTTGCCCGTACAAAAAGATCTACTACAACTGGAACACCGGTAAGTCGGAGAAATGCATCTTCTGCTACCCGAGGATCGAGTCCGGCCAGCCGACTGTCTGTTCGGAGACCTGTGTCGGTCGCATCCGGTACCTCGGGGTGCTGCTGTATGACGCCGATCGTATCGAGGCCGCCGCGGCCGTCAGAGATGAAGCCGATCTCTACCAGGCGCAACTCGACGTGTTCCTGGATCCGTTTGATCCCGAAGTACAGCACGAGGCCCGTAAGGCCGGTATCCCGGAATCCTGGCTGGAAGCGGCCCGGGAGTCGCCCGTCTACAAGATGGCGATGGACTGGAAGGTGGCGTTCCCGCTGCACCCGGAATACAGGACCCTGCCAATGGTCTGGTATGTGCCACCGCTGTCGCCGATACAGGCGGCCGTCCAGTCCGGCGATATCGGCCGTAACGGCCTGATACCCGATGTGGCCTCGCTGCGTATACCCCTGCGGTATCTGGCCAACCTGCTCACGGCCGGTGACGAAGCGCCGGTGAGGCTCGCGCTGGAGCGCATGCTCGCCATGCGCGCCTACATGCGCGGCAGGACGGTTGACCAGGAAGCGCGGCAGGACGTGCTCGATGCGGTCGGTCTCAGCGCGACCCAGGTGGAGTCAATGTATCGGTACATGGCGATCGCGAATTTCGAAGACCGCTTTGTGATTCCGACATCTCACCGCGAATACGCGAGCTCGACTTTTGACGCACTGGGCGAGCGGGGCGGTTGCGGCTTCAGTTTCGGCAACGGTTGCGCCGGCGGAAGCAGTAAAGCCAACCTGTTCGGAAGCCGCGCTGTCACGGATCGACGTGCGGTGCCAATCCGTGTCGATAACAAGGATTGACGGAGAATCTGCATGTCGATATTCAGTGTCTTTTCGGCCCTCCTGAGCTACCCGACCGGGGAACTGAAGGCCGCCGTCCCGGAACTGCAGGCCGCGATAGACAGTGACCCCCGTATCCCGGCCACGGTGAGGCGTGCATTGCAGGGGTTGCTGGGCGAGATCGAAGGCGAGGATCTCTATGCGATCCAGGAACGATACGTCAGTCACTTCGATCGGGGCCGCGCGCTCTCGCTGCATCTGTTCGAGCACGTTCACGGCGAGTCACGGGATCGTGGCCAGGCGATGGTGGACCTCGTCGATGTCTATCGCCAGCATGGTTTTGAACTCTCTGCGCGCGAGTTGCCTGACTACCTGCCGTTGTTTCTGGAGTTCCTGGGCCAGATTCCCGAGCAGGAAGCGAAGGGCCTGCTGACCGATGCAATGCCGGTCGCCGCACTGATTGGCGCCCGGCTCGCCGCGCGCCAGAGTCCTTACGCCTGCATCTTCGAAGCCCTGGCGGCCATCGGCGGGCGGCCGGAAAACGACACCGTGATTCGTCGGCAGGTGGCCGAGGAAGGCCCCGATCAAACCGTCCTGCAGATGGACCGGATATGGGAGGAAGAGGTTGTGTCGTTCATGGGCAATCAGGGCGGCGGCTGCGGTGCGGCGGCTCCGAGCGAACGACCGCTGCGACCGATGCCGCGCCCGCCATGCTGACGCCGACGCGGGATCGACTGAACGATCGCTTTTGCTAGTTCGAAACTGAAAAACATCATCATAGGCCAGTAGCCATGTCTTACCTCAACCAGTTGCTCTTCGGTGTCTACCCGTACCTGGCCGGCACCGTATTTCTCCTTGGCAGCCTGGTGCGATTCGACCGCGATCAATTCACCTGGAAGGCGAGTTCGAGCCAGATGCTGAGTAACCAGAACATGCGTCTGGCCAGCAACCTGTTTCATATCGGTATCATCGGAATCTTCTTCGGGCACCTGGTCGGCCTTCTCATGCCGCCGGCTTTCTTCCACGCGCTGGGCGTCAGCGCCTCTGCAAAACAGATGCTGGCCGTCGTGGCGGGTGGCGTGTTCGGCGCCCTGTGCCTGATCGGCCTTCTGATGCTGTCTTACCGTCGGCTGGCCGATCCACGAGTGCGTGCGACGTCGTCGCAGATGGACATATTCGTTCTCATGCTGCTGCTGACCCAGCTGTGCCTGGGCCTGTTGACGCTGCCGGTGTCACTGCATCACATGGACGGCGGCAACATGCTCCAGTTGATGTCATGGGCACGCAACATCGTGACTTTTGACCCGACTGAGGCCGTTGGCTCGCTTGAGGGTATCGGCTGGTTGTTCAAGACTCACCTGCTGCTTGGCATGACAGTGTTCCTCGTCTTTCCGTTCTCGCGCCTGGTGCACATCTGGAGCGCGCCGTTCAGTTACCTGCGACGCCCGTACCAGGTGGTGCGTCAGCGCTGAGCGTCTGGCGGAGGGCGTAGTACTCGAAGTTCCCGGCTTAGGCTGGCAAGCCCATCCTGCACCCCTATCACCGGCTTGTAGCCTAGTTCATCGCGCGCGCGGGCATCGCTCAATACGCAGTCCCGCGACATCAACGCTGCGGCAAAGCGTGTGACCGGTGGCGGTCGTTGCATGCGCAGCCCTCGCCACAGGGGTTCAATGACCGTAGCAAGCCCACGAGCCACAGCAGCCGGCATGGATGCACCGGGCAGGTCAACGCCCGCCGTCGCGGCATAGGCGGTGAGGAATTCCCGTAGCGTTCGCTGGCCATCATCGAGCACAAAGTAGGCTGCTCCGGTGTGCCCCCCCTTCAATGCGAGGTCGAGTGCGTGAACGAGGTTGTCGATATGCGTGGTGCTGGTCACTGCACGGCCCTCATCGAGCCATCTGAACTGGCCCCGGGCGACCATGTTTTTCAGCTCCACCAGAATCGTCCGGTCACCTGGGCCCCAGATCATTCGCGGCCGGATCACGATGGTCTCGAACCCGGCCCCCGGGTCGTTGGCTTCCCGTACAAGCTTTTCTGCATGCGCCTTGGTTCGCGAATAGGGGAAAGGCGAGTCCAGTGCCAGCGGATAGCTTTCATCGACGTCGACCATGGCCTGGCCGTGAAAAAGTGACGCTTCGGTGCCGATGTGGATGAACCGCCGGACGCCAGCGTCCTTGGCGGCCATCAACAACTGGCGTGTACCCTCGACATTCACTTGCCAGTAATGCTCGGTCGGTGCCCACGCTTCGACGCAGGCGGCCGCGTGAACCACGGCGCCACAATCGGCCAGCTGTTCGGCGCGCACATCAGCCAGTGCGCAGCGAATGGGCTCACCGCGATGCGCGAGAATTTTCGCGTCGCTTTCTGCGGAGCGCGACATGGCCCGAATCCGGCGACGGTCGCGCCATGCATCGAGCACTGCGCCGCCAACGAATCCGGAACCACCGGTCAGAAATACGTTCACGGCGACTCGTGAAGCCGTGATCCAGTCGGCGACCCTCCCGAGTGAGTTTGAAAAAGAAAGGTGGCCGTCTCCTGCGGTGCGGAATGACCGGTCTTCCGCCGCGGGACCACCAGGGTGTGAAACGGTTCGAGCGTGGCTATCTCAGTCTCGGCTTGCGGAGGGCGCCAGGCAAAAAAGCGGAAAGTGACCTGATGAGGCTCAATGTCGATGATCGTAAAACCGTTCTGTTCTTCCGGAGGCAGGACTTCATCTACCGTGAGGTGGGTCGGCGGAACGGCACGACCCCCACGGAACGCCGATGGAAACAAGGGCGCCCCGGTGCCAAGCGGTCCCGTGAGCACGGCATAAATCGGGTTATTCCGAAAGTCCAGATCACCGGATGCGAGAATCTTCTCGTAGCCGATCGCATGCAGGTCACCCTGAACGAGTATTGGCACGCGGTCTCCCTGTGCGGCAAGCGCGGCCAGAATACGCTGGTGCTGGTTCCACCAGCCGACCGGCCAGCCTGGTTTGGCTCGCTCGACACTGGCTTTGCCTGCGCTATCGAGTACATCGGGATAGGGCTCGCCGTATTTGCCGGCGGTCCATCCGAACGGTGTGCCAGGCGCATGCAAAAGCCAGGTCGTTTGATTGCTCCGTGTTCTCTCGATGATCCAGTTCTCGGCGAGTTCTGGAACACTGCGGGCGGCCGCGCCGCCAAGGCTGGAGTACCGCTTGAAGTCGTAAAGCAGTACCTCGGCAAGGCGCCCGTAGCGAAGCGTGCCGAAAGCCTCGGAGACGCCCGCCGGCCGGTCGGAGGCGTTGCTGCCTGGCATGAAGGCAGGACGACCTGGATCGGGCAGGAACTCCGGATAGAAGAGCAGTTGCACGCTGCGACCCATTTCCAGCATCCAGTAGTCCGGCGGTAACGTGACCAACTGCTCGTCCGCCTCGTCGTTCTCGAACAAGTCATGGTCGTCGCTGAGAAAAAACGAGGGGATCCCCCGCAGGCGCGTCTCGTACAATTGACTGATCTGTGCCTGCCCGACCCGGATCAGTACCGGCTCGTTCTGAGAGTTCAGCGGCGGCGCCGAGCGATCGAGTTCGCCGACTCGCCGGAATCCTTCGCGGGCGCCAGCTGCAATCAAGTCGGGCTTGTTCTGCGAGGTCCGCTGGTCCCAGTAAATGTGATCGCCATTGGCGATGACGACGTCCGGCGCGAAGCTCAACCCCCGATCGAGCAACGCCCGACGTGCCGTCATGTTCAGAAAGAAGGGTACGCCGTTGGACATCTCGCCGGTTTCGTCTCCACCGGCGCAGGTATAAGCAAGAATCCGCAATGACTCGGGTTCAGCGTCTGCCGAGGGTAGTGTCCGCAACGTCCATGGATCGGTGATCCGCCGATCAACGGCGTCGTGCAGTTGCAGCCGGTACGATGTTTCGGATGCCAGTCCAGGCACATCAAAATGCCAGAAGCGCCCGCTGGTGCCGCCACGTAAGCCGGGAATCCGGCGCTCATCAACTGTCAATACGGGCGCGCTGTCGAACGCCCGGGACAGCGAGACCTTGATCAAAAAGCGGCTGTCGCTTGCGGTCGGAATGATGTGCTCTACGGGCCCGGCGTTCCAGGCTGCGTCAGCCTTCGCCGCGAGGACCACAGAAACTGGCAGAAAGGCCACAATGCCGGCCGCAAGCGAGACAATAAGAACCCGGATCAACGCGCGCTGCCTCGCCATAGCGAGTCTCCCGCTTGATTGTCGTTCGAGCTAGTCAATCACTTGCCATGTTTGCCGGTCAATCGGGCGCCAGCTGACTGGCCTGTGCAAAGGGTTACCGTGCCTTTTCGCGGGGCGGGTGTGGTGGCGCGCTGCAGCGACGATGGGTGCCCATTCGATGTCTCTTCGGATAGCATCAGCTGTTCTGCATTATCAAATAGTCTGTTCTGGTTATGCGTGTTTATCAGGCTAATGTATGGGCGTAGTTTGATCTTCGACCTCAAGCGATGAACGAGGATTCAGACATGCGAAGCTGCAAGAAAACCAAGGCCGACAGGTTTCTCGCCCGGGTGCTGGCCGGCTTGATGATTACGACGACCGTGGCATTCGGTTCACTGAGCCACGCTGTACTGAATATCCAGGGCGCACTGTGACGCTCATCCGATGCGCACGAGCAGCTTTCCCTGGACGCGTCCCGTCATGGATCGCTGCAGTGCGCAGATCGCATCGCTGATCGGATGCTCTGACTCGATGTTGACCTTCAGTCGACCTGAGCAATAGCCGTCGATCAGTTCACGAGCGGCACCCTGCGCTGGTATCAGGACCAGGCTTCGATGGCGACCCGCGCCAGACTCGTCGGTCGATGCGGCGAGACCTTCGCCTTCTTCTATCGGCGAGGAACGGACATGACGCCCTTCGCGAGCGAGCAACCTACCCAGGTCAGAGTGGGGCAGGGTCGCCACGCAGTCGAGTATTGCGTCGAAGTTGCAAGGCCAGCCCTGTGGCTGTGTACGGGTGTAGTCGATGAACTCATCGGCGCCGAGCCCCAGCACGAATTCGCGGCGCCATCCACTCGCGACCGCAGTCACACTCGCGCCACGAATCTTCGCCAGTTGCACCGCTATGTGTCCGACGCCGCCGGACGCGCCATTGACGAGCACGAGGGACCGCTCGCCAATTTCGCCAAGATCACACATGCATGCGGCGCTGAATCCGGCACATGCAAGCGCGGCGGCTTCCCGCAGCGGAATTGCATCCGGCAAGCGGAACGCAGAATCCGCGGGCACGGCGATCAACTCTGAAAAGGTTCCCTGCGTGGCCGTCAGCGGGTCCAGGCAGCCGAACACGCGATCGCCAACGGCCGGGCCAGCCGGGTGAAGGCCGGTGGCCAGGACTTCGCCTGCGTAGTCTGCACCAACGCCCCAGGGTGGGCCGGATTTCGCCTCCGGGCGAATCATTCCGGTCGCGAGCTTCCAGTCGATCGGGTTGATGCTCGCCCAGCGCACCCGAATGAGCAGTTCCCCGAGCGCAGGCCGGGGTGCCGGCACCGTGTCGAGTGACAGCGCGCCGAGCGAGCCGGGTCGGTGGCAGCGAATTGCGCGCATCGGCTTGTCTCTGATCCAATCGCAAGGATCGGCCGATGCTGCCACAGGTCACCCGGTATTCCGAAAGAAAAAGGGCCCGGTCGGTGACCGGGCCCTGACGCGCATTCCGAAACCGGAAGAGCGTTTCTGCGCGCTGCGGAGGGGGTGGCTCCGCACGGTAGCCTGAATCCGTCGCGCAGACTCTCAACTTCAGACTAGAATGAGTACTTGGTCGTGAACTGGACTCGGTCCAGATCGCCGTCATCTCCATTTTCAAGTTCGCGGTTTGCGTGCCGGTAAGCAACGCCCAGGTCGAGTTTCGGCACTGGCGAGTAAAAGAGATTCACGCCGATACTGTCGCTGGACTTGTTGGCCCCGCCGCCCGTGTATTTCGATGGATTGTCGTAGTCCTCCATCGAATAGAAGAACGTGCTACGCATCTTCTCGGTCCAGAAATGGCGATAGGCGACGTAACCGCCCCAACCGTCGATCGTCTGGAGTTTGCCGTTGCTCGACAGCACCGCCTCTGTCGCGAAGTTCAGGCCCTGGTAGCGGCCGAGGTTGCCACCGTTCAGCATCCAGCGAATGTCATCTTTCCCGAAGACGTTCCACTTGCCGGTCAGGCTCAGTGCGCCGGTCCACTTGCTGTCCTCGACGCCGTCCGAACCGCCGCTGTCGTACTTGAGCTCTCGCAGAAGGCCGGCAATCGCGACCTGTCCCCAGTCACCGGAGAACGTATAGCGGCCGGTGAAGTCAGGCCAGCTGCTGTCGTCCGTCGTGAAACTGCTGCCACCCTCGTAGGGCAGGAGCGTCGTCTCCGGGTTCTCGATCGCGACCGACAAGCCGCCGATCGTGTAACGTGCCTGTGTCTGGCGTATGAAGATCGAGCCGTCCGTCGGGCCGATGAAGTCCACGGCCTCCGGTAGTGCCGCAGGGTTCATGAAGTTGGACCAGGTCTGGCCCACGAGCCAGCCGTTGTATTGCACGAATGCGTGCCTCAGCACCGGTGAGTAGGTGTTGCTGACCCGCTCGTTGCCGGACCCGGAGCCGTAGAAATCGACCTCGAAGAAGGTCTTTACGGCCTTGCCGTTCTCGAGCACCGTATTGGTGCCGAAATTGAAGCGTGACTGCTTGGCATGGGCATCGAAATAGACATCCTCGCTCTCACCGCCGACCGGAGTTGCGCCCGGTACGTAGAAGTCCCTACCTGCGCCGCTGCCGATCTTGCCATCGCCGGTGTCGGTGAACAGGAAATCCGCCTTTACGAAGCCGCCAACCTGGAATGTCGTCCCGGGGGCGGCATTCGGCGTGATCGAGGTGGCCTGTATCGGCTTGTCCGGAGCCGCTGCGGCAGGCGCTGCGGCGGCCGGAGCTGCCTGTTGGGCAGCCACCAGCTGATTTACCATCTTTTCGAGCTCTGCGACCCTGGCCTCCAGGGCCTTTTCCTTATCGGTCTGCGCCAGGGCGCTGGTCGATAAACCGAGTGCAGAGACGGCCAATACAACGGCTACCGCGCGACGCAGCGGTGTTCCCGTGCGAGGAAAGTTTCTCATCGTCACGACCCCCTTGTTGAACTCGTGGCATGCTGCCCGTTGGTGGCGCCGCTGTGTATTCGCCTTTGGTCGAAGGTGGCTGTCGGTGTAGTCTCTCGCCCAATGAGCCGACAGATCATCGTCGCCGACGACCACCCGCTGTTCAGGGAAGCGCTGAGAGCTTCGATTGCGAGGCTCGATCCGGCGATACGCTTTATCGAGGCAGAGAGCGTTTCCGAACTGCTGAAGGTGGTCGAACTCGAGTCCGATGCGGACCTGCTCCTGCTGGACCTGAACATGCCTGGCGCACACGGCTTCAGCGCACTGGCCCACCTGCGCGGCACGCGCCCGGAATTACCGATCGTGGTGATCTCGGCGGATGACGATCCGCAAACCATTCACCATGCGCTGCGCTACGGTGCCCAGGGTTTCATTTCGAAATCCACCGACGCGGTACAGATCGGCGAGGCGATTGAAGCAGTATTGGCGGGCGATGTCTGCACGCCGCCCGGGTACCAGCCGCCGAGTGTGGATATCGGTCAGGATGACGACCTGGAGATCGCCCAAAGAATCGCGCAACTGACGCCACAGCAATTCAGGGTGCTCGGGATGTTGTGCTCAGGACTGCTCAACAAGCAGGTGGCTTTCGAACTCGACGTGTCGGAAGCGACGGTCAAGGCGCACGTGACGGCCATTCTGCGCAAACTCGGTGTTGGTACGCGCACACAGGCCGTTCTGGTGGCCAGCCGTCTTGCAGTGGATCGAGCGGCATACGCGCAGGCACAGTCCAGTGATCCTGACTGACTAACCGCTGGTCGCCGCGCGGGAGCCGGTCGCCCGGCGACGTCGCGCCGCCATCGCGGCCAGCAGCGCGCGAAGCGAAGCGGCCTTGATCGGCTTGCGCAGCAGCGGATAACCGAGGGCGCGAGTCTTCTCAGCCACTTCGGCAGCGTAATCGGCCGTGATTAACGCGCCCGGCAGGGCCTGGGCGCCCGTACCGCAGATCTGTTGCAGCAGTTCGAGACCATCGGCTTCGCCCGCATCAAGACGGTAGTCGGCCAGCACGAGATCCGGCGAATGCCGGGCTGCGACCTCACGGGCCTGTGCCGCGTGACTTGCAACCAGGACCTCGATTCCCCAACGACTCATCAGTGCGCTCATGCCATCGAGAATCTGCTGTTCGTTATCAATGCAGAGTACCTTCAGACCATTCAGGTTCGAAATATTCTCCGTGGTCTGTCGTTCCGTACTCGGCGCGCCCTGTTGAGAAAGTGAATGACTATCCGCCAGCGGAACTCGGACGCTGAATACCGAACCTCGACCCAGTCGCGAGCGTAGATCGAGGCGCAGGTTCAGCAGTCGCGCAATGCGATCGCAGATGGACAGTCCCAGTCCGAGACCGTGTTCTTCCCAGTCCGACGATCGATCCAGACGTTGAAACTCGCCGAAAATGGCTCGCTGGTTCTCTTCGCTGATGCCCGGGCCGGTGTCCCAGACCTGGATCTCCGCGTGGCCTTTGCGAAGCCGGCAGCCGACCAGGACGGTGCCTCGTTCCGTGTACCTCAGGGCGTTGGAGATCAGGTTCTGCAGCACCCGCCGAAGCAGCACACGATCACTGTGAACAAAGCAGGTGGGCCTGGTGAATCGCAACTCCAGTCCGCGCCGCGCGGCCAGCGGTCCAAACTGTACGGCCAGTTCACTTAGCAGGTCCTTGACCGGGAAATTCGTCAGTTCGGCGCGCATTGCGCCGCTCTCCAGACGCGCGATGTCGAGCATGTCGTCGAGGACTTCCTCGGCCGCTCGCATCGACGTGTCGATTCGTCCCGCCAGCTGGCGCAGCTCGGGATCCGACAAGCGTTCCTCCAGCGCCGAGGCGAACAGTCGTGCGGCATTGAGCGGTTGGAGGAGGTCATGACTCGCTGCGGCAACGAATCGTGTCTTGGTCAGGTTGGCTTCTTCCGCCGTTCGCTTGGCACGTCGCTGCGCCTCCAGTGCGCTCTGCAGTTCCCACGTGCGCTCGCTGACACGCTGCTCCAGCGTCTGCTTGGCTTCGAGCAAAGCCTGCTCATTGTGCTTGAACTCGGTGATGTCGGTATATGTGGTCACGTAGCCACCCCCCGGCATCGGCTGACCGTGCATCTCGTAGACCCGCCCGTTGCGGCGGGTGCGCCGCATCGTGTAGGACGTACCGGCACGCATATAAGCCAGCCGCTTGGAAACCTGGCGTTCGGTGTCATCGCCGCTGAACTCGCCGCGATCGGCGTTCCAGCGGATCAGGTCTTCGATCGGCCGTCCGACGAAGACCATGTCCTCCGGGTAATCGAGCATTTCCAGGTAACGCCGGTTCCAGGCAACGATGCGTGCATCGCTGTCCGCGACGGCGATGCCCTGTGACACGTTCTCCATCGTTGCCTGCAGCAGGCGCCGGCTGAACCGCAGCTCCTGGGCGGTCTCGTCGAGCAGTTCGGCCACGTCTTCGGCCGCCATGCCGCGACCCTGCAGCGCATGGCTGAACATCAGTCTCGCCGAGGACGATCCAATGGCGCCCGCCAGCTCGCGTTCCATGAACTGCAGCAGACCACGGTCGGCGGGTGCCGAGGCCCGCGGGACTTCGCGGTTCTTGTCCGCGCAGTACTCGCGCAGCGCAGCCTCCGCGTATTCGGCGCCGAGAATACGCTCGGTGACGGCGAGCAGGTCGCCGACCCGCGCGCCGCCGGCGCTGCCCATGACCGTCGCCGGCAGGGCACCGGATACGAACGTCTTCGCGGCCATTCGATCCTTGAGCGACAGCCCACCGAGGCGCGAAATGAATACCATGGCCATCACATTGCAAAGCAGTGCCGTGACGGCGCCGGTCGCCAGCGGACTCATGAATTCGATCCCGAACAGCGCGCCGGGGCGCAGCCAGTGGAGCCCGAACGGCCCGCTCTCTATTAATGCGCGTCCAACCGCGCCGCCTGAGGCAAGATTGGGCAGAAACAGCGCATACAGCCATACGGCGAAGCCGGTCGCCAGGCCCCAGATAACCCCTCCGCGCGTCGCCCCGCGCCAGTAAAGACCAGCGAGTATCGGTGGAGCGAACTGTGCGACGGCTGCGAAGGCCAGCAAGCCGATCGAGGCAAGACTGGCCGGTTCGGGCACATTCCGGTCGTAAACGTAGGCGAGCAGTGCCAGCAGCAGAATCGCGGCGCGACGGATGCGCAGGACGACCTTTCCTATATCCGGACCTTCACTGAGACCCAGCCACCGGCTGCGCCATAACGCAGGCATGACGAGGTCGTTGGTGATCATTGTCGCGAGCGTGATGCTGGCGACGATGACCATTGCCGTGGCTGCCGACAGCCCACCGAGGAATGCCAGCACGGCCAGTCCTTCGGCGCCGTGCACGAGCGGCAGCGTCAGCACGAATGAATCCGGGTTGTAGTGTTCACCGAGACCGCTTCCCAGCCCGGCCACCACCACCGGTATCACGCAAATCGTGAAAACCGCCAGGTATGCCGGAAAGATCCAGCGAGCCTTGCGCAGGTCCGCTGAATCGGCACACTCGACGACACCCATATGAAACTGGCGCGGCAGGCAAAAAATCGCCGCTGCCGCCAGCACGGTGGAGACGGCAAAATTTGCGCTGAAGAGGGTATCGAGTTCGCCGAGTCGCGTCGCCTGCAACCGGGCACCGTCGATCTGCAGCAACGCGAACACGGCGACCGCGACAAAGGCGAGCAGCTTGACCAGCGATTCGAATGCGATCGCAAGTATCACGCCCTCGTGATGCTCAGTCACATCGAGGCGCCGGGTGCCGAACAGGATCGCAAACAGCGCCATCAACATCGCGACCCAAAGTGCAGTATCTGCATACCAGAGGGGGTGGGTGCCATCGGATCCGGTAAGAACGTCGATACTCGTGCCCACGGCCTTGTACTGCAGGGCGAGGTAAGGAATCGCCGCGGTCAGTGATACCGTGGTGATCAGCGCGGCCATCGCCGGGCTTTTGCCAAACCTGGAGGAGACCAGGTCGGCGATCGACGTGATGTTATGTGTGCGGACGATGAGGACCAGGCGGCGCAGAAAAGGCGTCGCCAGGATAAACACGAGTACCGGCCCGACGTAGATTGGCAGATAGGCCCAGCCGGAACGTACCGCGGTACCCACTGCACCGAAGAAGGTCCACGTCGTGCAATAGACGCCGAGCGCGAGGCTGTAGATGTACGGGCGAAGCGCGGCGTGAGACGGATAGATTGACTTGCGCTCGCCGTAGAAAGCGACGGCGAACAGCAGCGCGAGGTAGGCGACTGAAAGAACCGACAGCAGAAGTGGAGAGACCATTCCCGGACTGTAGGCAGGAGCGACGGGGTATCACAAGGGGCGCGGCGTCCGGCCGGGTCCTCAGGTGCTCAGAATCTGCGCCAGCATCGCCTCGTCGATGTTGGCTCCGGAGAGGACGATAACGACGCTGCGCCCTTCAAGGGGCAGTCGTCGCGCGAGCACGGCGGCCAGCGCGACCGCACCGCCGGGCTCCAGGACGAGCTTGAGTTCCCGCGCCGCGTATACGATTGCCGCGCGAACCTCATCGTCGCTTACGCTGAGACCACCAGCCAGCAGTCTGCGGTTAATTTCAAAAGTGATCTCACCCGGTTGTGGCGCGAGCAGTGCGTCGCAGATGGATGTCGCCGGGTGCTCATTGCGCAGGCGGTGTCCGGCCGCGAGCGAGCGCTCGTGATCGTTGAACCCGACCGGTTCCACGCTCCAGGTGCGTGTGCCGGGTGAGAGCGTCTGAATCGCCAGTGCGATTCCGGCCGCCAGCCCACCGCCGCTGCATGGCACCAGCACATCGTCGATTTTGATGCCTGCCTCACGGGCCTGCTCGACCAGCTCGATGCCCGCACTGCCCTGGCCGGCGATGATGTCGAAGTCATCGAAGGACGGAACAAGCACGGCACCGCGCTCGCAGGCCGTCCGCGCCGCGATTTCCTCCCGGCTTTCCTGCCGGCGATCGTACTCGAGGACCTCGGCCCCCAGCGAGCGTGTGTTAAGCAGCTTCATCCGCGGTGCGTCCGACGGCATGACAATGGTGGCCGAAATGCCCAGCCGGGCGGCCGCCGCTGCGACTCCCTGGGCGTGATTACCTGATGAAAATGCGACGACGCCGGCGCTCCGCTCTGACGGATCGAGCTGCACGAGGCGGTTGTAAGCGCCACGGAACTTGAACGAGCCCGTGTGCTGCAGGGTTTCGAGTTTGAGCAGGACCTGCCCGCCGCACCGCGAGTCCAGCGGTGTCGCGCCGATCAGCGGAGTCCGCCTCGCATGGCCGTGCAGTCGCTCCGCTGCAGCACAGACATCAGCGTATTGCGGCACGCGCCGCGCGGTTCTCTGGTTCACGAATGTCCCGCCTGATCCAGTGGGGCCAGCCTACTCTTTTCGCTTTCGCTTTTTCGTTTCTTCGCCCAGCAGCGTCGCTCGGGCAGCGTCGAGTTCGCGTTTCTGCGTCGGACCCACCTGGGGATAATCCATGTTCAGCGATACCAGTCCATCGATCACGGCCGCCGATACGACCAGTCGCGTGAACCACTTGTTGTCTGCGGGGATCACGAACCAGGGTGCATGCTCGCTCGCGGTGTTGCGGATCATGTCTTCGTAGGCCTTCTGGTATTCGTCCCAGTGCTGGCGCTCGCGGGCGTCCGCCGTCGAGAATTTCCAGTTCTTCTGCGGATCGTCCAGCCGATCCATGAAACGCTTCTTTTGCTCATCTCTGGACAGGTGCAGAAAGAACTTCAGGATCAATACTCCATTTCGGGCGAGGTATTTCTCGATCGCACCGATATCTTCATGACGCTGCCGCCAGATATCCGGGGTAATAACCTTTGAGGGCAGTTTCTGCTTGAGCAACAGCTCCTCGTGCACGCGCACCACCAGGACCTCTTCGTAATACGATCGGTTAAAGATGCCGATGCGGCCGCGCTCGGGCAGCACCTTCATGCAGCGCCACATGAAGTCGTGATCGAGTTCTTCGGCAGAGGGCGCCTTGAATGAGTTGACTTCGCAACCCTGGGGGTTAACACCGGAAAATACGTGCTTGATTGCTCCGTCCTTGCCGGCGGCGTCCATGGCCTGGAAGATCAGCAGTACGGCCCACTTGTCCTGTGCGTAGAGTACGTCCTGGAGTTCAGCCAGGTAGCGCACGCCAAGCTGCAGGCCTTCTTTCGCACGTGGCTTATCCTCCGATTCGAGGTGCAGTGTGTCCTCGGGATCAATGTTCTTGAGGCGGAAATTCTTTCCGTTGGTGATGCGATACGGCTTGGAGAACCGCCGGATCCGGCTGAGTGCGTTTTTGCTGACTTTCACTGTTTCCCTCCCGACGCTCACCGGAACGACTCGGTCGCTGCGATCGGCCGATTCGAATGGCGATCGAAAATGTTGAAGGTAGGTTAGCATCCCCCGGCAGCAACAACCCCTGGGGCAGCCAGAGCACGTGCGTGAACCGTAGATCTGAAGCTTCCTGGCGCCACGGGCGCCCGCGACTTGCCATCGGGGTCGCTCACCTGCTGTGCCTGGCGCTGATCCTGTTTGCATCGCCCGCGGTGGCCGCGGGCCCAGAGGCGGCGATCATCCCGCCATCGGGTCCCGCCGCCCGTCCGCGGATCGGTCTTGCACTTGGTGGCGGAGGGGCCAAGGGCCTCGCGCATGTCGGTGTGCTCTCCGTGCTTGACGAGATGCGAATCCCGATCGATTGCGTGGTCGGGGCAAGCATGGGAGCCCTGGTGGGCGGTGCCTTTGCCACGGGAATGACCGCGGAAGAAATGCAGGAGGCCGTACACAGTGTGTCCTGGGAGGAAACCATCGCTTTTCGGGGCAAACGGGCCAGGCTGCCGATGCGGCGCAAGCTGGCCGGTACGACCTACAGCAACAGCCTGGAGTTCGGCGTGCGCGACGGCCGATTCCTCTCGCCCCGGGGCTTTATCAATACCCAGAACATTGAGCAGATGATCAACACGTTGGTCGCCCGGGGCACCGGCGTCAGGGATTTCCAGCAACTTGCCGTCCCCTACCGGGCCGTCGCGACCGACATGCAGACGGGCGATATGGTGGTGCTTTCGAGCGGCGACCTTGCGACGGCGATGCGCGCGAGCATGGCGGTACCGGGCGTTTTCGCGCCGGTCACGATCGACGGCAGAATCCTCGGCGACGGTGGGCTGTCCCGAAACGTACCGGTGGACGTCGCGCGACAGACCTGTGCTGACGTGGTAATCGCCGTGGCCGTGCCGAACCCGGTTCCCACGGCAGAAGAACTGCAGTCTCCGCTGAGCATGATGAAGCGCACCATCGAGGTGCTCATTGGAGCGAACGAGCGGCAGCAACTCGACTCGCTGGGGCCCGACGACGTCAAGATCATTGTCGATACGGCCGGAGCGGGGTCCGCTTCGTTCAGCAAAGCGGCGGAGATGATGCCGCTCGGCCGTGCGGCCGCCGAGCAGCAACGTGTGGCGTTGCTGCGTTACTCGCTCCCGGAGGAAGAATACGTGGCCTGGCGGGGTGCTCACCGCAGGCCGCTGCATGAATCGTTCAAGCTGGCCAGCGTGAAACTTGACGGTTTCGAACGGGCCGACCCGGACTTCATCCGGGCCGAGCTCGGCCTCGAGCCGGGGCAGACGGTCAGCGCAGATGATATTCGTCGCCAGACGAGTGCGCTGTACTCAATGGGCGACTTCGAGAGTGTGCAATATTCGCTCGGCGGAGAACCGGAGCGGACGGATCTCGAAGTGCTCATCCGGGAAAAATCCTGGGGCCCCAATATTCTTCGATTTGACCTGGGCCTGCACGTTGGCAACGATGCCGACACGGCTTTTCTGATCGGCGGAAATTACCTGCGACCGTGGGTCAACAGGCAGCGGCGGCGAGATTCACGGTCTGCTGCAACTCGGACGCACCAGCGCTGCAAACGCTTCTTTCTACCAGCCGATTGATTCAGATCATCAGTACTTCGTCGAGCCAGGCATTGTCCTGGAGCAGTCGCTCGAGGATATTTACTTCGATGGAGAGGCCGAAACCCGGTATCGATTCAGCAAGGCGCTCGGTTACCTTGAAGCGGGCAGGGTCTTCGGCACCAGGGCGGAACTTCGTCTTGGCGTAACGTCTGGCCTGCAGAGTGCGCGACGCGACATCGCCGTTTCCTGGCTGCCTGAAATCACTGACGACGGCTACGGGGGATGGCTGGCGCGGTTCACCTACGATAATCGGGACCGCCCGGCGCTGGCCACGCGAGGCTGGCTCGGACGGCTCAACTACTATCGCGCAGATCGGGGCCTGGGCTCGGAATATGAGTACGATCGGCTTGAGGGGTTGATATCCGCCTCGATCCCGTTTCATGACGACGTCATTTCGTTGCGAGCGGCAGGGGGGACTGCTTTCGGCAGCACCTTGCCGCCTTATGACCTGTTCGTGCTCGGTGGACCCACGAGCTTTCCGGGCTTCAAGCTCGGTGAACTGCGCGGACAAGGATACTGGACCTTTTCAGCCGCCTATCTCCGAAAGATCGCCGATATCAGCACCTTGTTCGGGCAGTCGCTCTATGCCGGTCTGCGCCTGACGGCCGGAGAGATGAGCGAACGCATTGACCTGGCGAGCTCCGAGCCCATTTACTCGGCCGCCGCATTGATTGGCGCGCAGACGCCGCTCGGTCCGCTGAGTCTCTCGCTGGCGCTCGGCAGCACCGATGCGTGGCAACTGGTACTGAACCTGGGCCGCCCGATCGATGAGGGTACGATCACGGATCCCGCGTGGTGAAACGCCTCAGGTGGCCCCGGGGAGCCAGTGATCGATCGGCGAGGGCCGCGATTGCGGCAGCCCGTCACGAACGACTCCGCTGGCCGGCTTGGTCTGTACGGGCTCCACGGGTGCGATGATGCTGGTGCAGGCTCCGGTGGCGAGCCACTGCATCGCGGCCAGGGTCATCTGTTCCCGGGGATCCCCAGGGGGCTGACCGAGCGAGTCCTCCGCGGCGCAGGCAAAACGCATGCGGCTCGCCAGTCCGTCGAAATAGTCCGTGCCACCCAGCGCATTTTCCAGCTTGAACGAAACCAGGCGTAGCCGGTCCTCGCAACCGGGGAGGTCGAATGCGAATTGACCCACCGGCTTGCCGAACGTGTTACCGCCGATGATCGCGGTCTCTACCCAGGGCTCCATCGAATTGATGTTCAGCTCGCTTGCGGATGCCGTCGCGGCGGTGGTCAGGAAGGCCACCCGTACAGGCCATGCCGAAGCCGCCCGCGGCTGGAAATAAACTGTGGCGTCCTCTGACGACCGGGCGGGGTTGTGCACGATCCGGTACTGGACGTCGCCGCGGCTGAGGGCACCGCCGAGCAGATCGTTGATGAGTTCCGCGACATAGATCAGGCCGCCGCCGTTGTAACGCAGATCCACGATGTAGTAGTCGATGCCCTGGCTGAGGAAATATTCAAAGGCGTCGATGATCTGCGGTTCGGCAGAGGAGACGTAACTGCGCAGGTTCAGATAACCGACACCGGTGGTCCCTTGCAGTGGAATGATGGAAACGCCGCCGGCATCGGCGACCGGGTCGATCGTAACGGCCTGCTTGACCAGGCTGACCTCAAACACCGCGCCGTCACGCTGTAAACGAAGTCCCCTGCGAACGCCAGCCTCTGCGGGTCCAAAGAGGTCGCCGATGGCCGTCTGCTCATCGAGCAAGTCCGCGATCGCGACGTAACCCCCGCCAGAGTCGACCGCAACGATTTCATCTCCACGCCGCAGGCCACTGTCGGCCGCCGGACTGGCCTCGAACACGTCCACGATGAACGGCCGGTCATCCGGGAGCCGCTGCGTACGAAAACCAAAGCCCACGTATTGCCCGTCGCCAAGCTGCGAATCGTCTTCCGCTCGGGTCGTCAAGTAGCTGAAATAGCGGTCTTTGCCCTGCTCGCGAGCCGTTCCGGTCAGGAAGTCCAGCAGTTCCTCGGCGGTTGTGAATTCCGCCGGGTCGACACTCGGCGGCAGCAGCTCCTGGAAGAGATACCACTGCTGCGTCGACTCGAGCACCCACTGCTTGCGCAGATCCTCGCTGCAGTCCGTTTCGTCACCCCTATCGTCTGCACCACCGCTTCCACCGCCTGAGCAACCGGCCGCAACGGTCAGCAGGCTGATCGCAAGCCCTGTGCCAAGCCGGACGGCCAATGAATCGCTGCGCATGATGAGGCCTTTTACAGCAGACACGCGTGAATCTGTAGCGTCTGCCATTGCAGGCGGACTGCGGGGTGAGTTCGGTTCGTTCATTTGTCGGTCTTTTTTACATATGTTGGCAAGTGCCCGGCTTGAAGAAGCCTAAGTCTATGAAACTTTGATTTATTTTTTGGTGTGGCGCGGATTTTGCAGACTTCGTCACACAAAATCGTTCGGGCCCGGCTGGTTCGGGCACAAGAATAATGAAAATAATGATCAAGACCTTGGCCATGATCGGCTTGCTGCTATCGCCAGCGGTCGGACTGTATCTGATCGGCCATGTGGAGCTCGCGCACTACGTCGGCCTGGGCTCGGCGCTGGCCGTGATGCTGGTTCTGCTGGCTCGACCGATGGTCCGGTTTGCGCTGCTGATCCCACTCGTTTATTCGCTGGCCGCGATAACGGCCCCGTCGACCGACGGTGTCGCCGCACTGATCGTTGCACTGACCGCAGGTGTGGGTGCCGCCAGTGCGCTCGGCTATCATCGTGGGCTGATCGCCGTTCTGGCCGCCGGCCTGATCGGCTCGTTCGAGCCGGCAACCATGCCGGACCTGTTGATTCGCGTCGGCGGACTCGCCGCCGGCAGCGCGTTCGGCGCCTTGCTCGGCTGGTCGGTGCTGAACGATATCGAGGTGGATACACGAGCGGTCAATCCGCAGACCTCACTGAGCTATGCGCTTCTGTCAGCCGTTCTGGTGCTGTTGGCGTGGCTGATGGCCCGCAGCGTGGGTTTCCAGCAGGGCTGGTGGTTGCCTCTGGCCGTCGTTGCGGCAGGGGAACCCTATCTGGACCGGTCACCGCAGCAGGCGGTGCTTCGGCTCGGGGCCACGCTGGCCGGTACGCTGGTTCTGGTGGCCGCGGCTGACTTCATCAACGAGCCGTTCGCCAGGGTGGCATTGCTGTTTATTCTGCTGAGCGTCCTGGTTCGGTCGGGTCGCGATCATGTCGGCCTGCAGTCCTTCCTGCTGGCGCCGATCATTGTGTTGCTGGCCAGCCACGGCGGGGTCAGTGGTCCGGGCGTCGAGCACCTGCAGTCCATGCTGACAGCCGGATTGCTCGTGTTCTCCTGCACCTTACTGGGCAAGTGGCTGTTCTGGACGCTGCAACCAGACTCAGGGCGCGTGACGGCCTGAACACGTCAATCGATGAAGCCCGTTACCTGAGTAACTGCGCCATTCCCGGGCGATTCGCTGCATAGCGACGATGCACATCGACGTAAGTCTCTTCGTAGAGGCGATCGATCGTCGCGTGATCCGGAAACCCGTCGAGAAATCCGGGGCACGTCGGCTCGATCGCGAGTTCGGCCGATCGCATCAGTTGTGCGAGCAGCGTCCGCGGATCTTCTTCACCGACTGAGATCCGGATCGTCGTCGGTGAGATGCCGGCTTCACGCAAAGCCTCCTCGGACATCTCCGAATGGCTGGTTAACGCCGGGCACAGGATGACCGTATTGACCTGGCCGAGGCTGACCTGCAGGCCAAAACCCGGCTCGAGGCAGTCAAAGAAGCGCTGGAATGACTCGCGGCTGATGGCCGCGCCCGCTTCGCTTTCAAAGTCGATCGTGAACAGCGGTGCCGGCAAGCCAAGAAACATGTGCCGCTGGCAGAGTTCGAAGTTGCTGTTCCCGCTGACCGCGCCGCAGAGCACATTGATGTGCGGGTGCCGGGACAGGGCCCTGGCCAGCACAAGGGTGTTGATTGCCTTGTTCAGAATACGCAGCTCAACCGTACGCATTCCATTGATGACCTCGAAGGCCTTGTCGGCATCCAGGAAAGCACCCTTGATGTAATACACGTTCCAGAACAGGGTGTGATCCCAACTCGCGGTATCGACCGTTCCGTTCGGAGCGATCATTTCGACTGACTCGCCCTTCGGGAGGAACATTCGCTCGTTGCGACCGATGCACACTCCCGCGGTGGTCGTTCCGGACCCCGCGAGGTCTTTGGTATAGGAGTGAATTACGAAGTCGGGGCGCTCCATCGGGTCGTCCCGGCGCAGTACCGGTTGCAGGATCGGCGTGCCGACCGTCGAATCACAGATCACGGTCAGACCGGCCTCGTGCGCTGCCCGACTGATGCCCGCGACATCGAGTACGTAGCCGTGTGGATTGCACGGTGACTCGATGAAAACGTAGATCCTGCGTCCTGCGGCGAGGCGGTCGGCGCAGGCATTCTGGACGAACGCCAGTGTCTTGCGGAATTCCTGCGCGCCAAAGCCATCGAACCAGTGAACGGCGATGTCGAGATTGCTGCGCTTGCCATACCAGTCATGCAGCAACTGGTATGTCCCACCGTACACGTTGCGGCTCGAAATGACGATGTCCTGGTAACCCAGCAGGTTGGACAGCGTCGAGTCGATCGCGGCCATGCCTGAATTGAAGTTCCAGGCCAGGTATTCGCCCGCCAGCGGCCCGGCCTCGAGATCGACGATATGATTGGCGAGGCTGATGGAGGTCGGGTTCAGCAATCGCGAATAGATTTCCAGCAGTGGTTCCCGTCCGGTAAACGCATCCTCGACCCATTCGGTGCAGGCATACATGTACGTTGCCGTCCGCGTGATCACGGGCGTCGCGCTGAATAGCGCCGTCACATTGTCGAACAGCGGGTAGGGCCCCTTGGTTGCCGACTGCGCCGGATCGTTCAACAGTGACTGATACGATTTCCGCAATGGGTTCTGCAGCGTGTCGAGAATCTTGGCCAGCTGAAAGCACAGGAATCGCTTTGCGTTGAAGCGCGCCACCCGCTCGTGCTGATCGAGTCCCGCGAGTTCCTTCAGTGTCTGCTGCCACAGTTCGTGAGCGGCCACGTTGGCTCCGTACAGACCGGCAGCCAGCGCGGCGAGTCGACGACCATAGTCCGTATTCGGATCGATAGAGAAATGTCGCAACTGCTCGTCGACAAGTGACGCGAGGTCTGTCGCGGTGCTGGTGTTGCGTCGCGGGCTGAGTTCGCGCGCCAGTGGCAGTGAATCTTCGTGTGTGTTCATGGGTGGATATTAGCGCAGTGGCCCCCCATGGCCTGCATTGCCTTTCGATCCGTTGACCCGTCGCGCCTCCCGACTGTGGCGCGGAGCCAAAACGGCTTATGGATCCTCGAGTAACTGCAGCAGTCGTCGGCGGTCCGGTACGAGCAGTCGGCGTCCTTCGACGACGATCGCTCCCGAATCCGACAGGCTGCGCAGGATTCGCGACAAGGTTTCCGGTGTCATCGACAACCGGGAGGCGAGTTCCTGTCGAGACTCGATGAGATCGATCGCCGCAGCTGCAGACGGCTCGTCGGGCAACCGGCTCTCGATTGCGCGAACCAGTCGGTATGTGGCGCTCTCGAGCGTCAGGTACTCGATTTCCTGCATTCGCTGATGCAGTCGCCTGCTTAGGTTGGCCAGCATGCCGAGCGCCGTCTCACTGCTCTCCCGAAGCAGCGCGACGAATTCCCGGTTTGCGAAACGCGCCACGGTCGAAGCGGTGGCCGCTGTGGCGGATACCGGATACAGAGGCGCTTCCATGAACATCACCGCCTCGGCGAAACTTTCGCCCGGGCTGATAATGCTGACAATCTTTTCCGCGCCCGCTTTCGAGTTGACCGTGAGGTTGATCTGTCCGGCCAGAAGCACATAAAAGCTCTGTGCTGATTGCCCGCGGCCAAACAGCGTCTCGGTCGGACGCAGGGCTTCTATCCGGCAGCTTCGCAACATACGCTGATACTGTGGCTCGGAAAGGCTTGCAAACAGCGGATGCGCCTTGACGGTTCCAGCCTGCGATTCATTCAGTGGCATTTTGCCGGTGCCCGTATTTCAACGCGTCCCGATTCTGCTAATAATTATTTCGACAGCTGAGAAAACTACCATGGCGTGAGGTCAACTGCCGAAAATTCCGCGTTCTGCCCGCCTGCGGGACTCGGCCGGGCAGTGGGATCATCCGGCGAAAAAGCCCATCGGGTCGCGAGCGTGCGCGACACTGAACAGGAACAACACCGTCAGCACGGCCGCGGCAAACGCGAACTGCCGGACTGGTCGGCTCCGGCCGCGTTTCAAGGCGATGCTGCCCAGTACGATGTAGACGACCAGCAGAACCGCCTTGGCCGTCAGCCAGCCATCGACGAACGGGAATTGCGAAATGCTGAGCGTCAGCAGGATTGCCGAGGCCAGCAGCACCGTGTCGATCGCGTGAGGCACAGTACGCAGGGCCCGACCCCGATGCATGTTGGCGCCGGCTAGCATCAGTACGCCACGCGCGATAAACAGGACGGTCGAAATGATTGCACTGCCGATGTGCAGATAGCGCAGCGGCAGGTAGTACTCGCTCATCCGGGGCGGCCATCCACACGCGGTGACAGATACATACCAACAAGCTGTATTGCCCAGCCACCCACGGTGACCAGCCAGAGCGCGACGGCCGCCAGCAGCAGACCTGCCACGGCGGCAGGGGCCAGAATGGTCTCGCTGGCGATTCGCATCAGCGTTGCTCCCTGCAGCCCAAGAAAGCACGCCAGGATCGTTCGGTTCATCGCCAGCGCGCGCCCCGAGTGACCGACCGTCACCCGGGTCACCATCGCGATCAGCATGCTGGTGAAATAGCCCATCCCAAGCGCGTGGATCGGCGCAAGTCCAAGCGTCCACTCGCCAGAGACCACGAAACTGAGATCCCGCGCGGTCTGCAGCAGCATCGCCAGCGGCAGCCACGCGAACCCCAGGTACAGTGTCCAGAGCAACGGGTTTCCGCCTGCTGCTCGCGAGCTCCAGCGCCATGCGCAATAGGCGGTCAGCCCGCACAAGCTCGCGTCAACGAACACAAGCGCCTGAAGCGCGCCGATGGTGCCCAGCAAAAGGCGGGCATAGGCAAGGCCAACAACGGCAATCAGCAGCCACAATGGCCGCCAGGGAACATAGTCTTTCAGTGCACTTTGGGAAAAGAACGGAATCATGCGGTGGCTGACCGAAAAGAACACTGGCAGTAGCATGCCCCAAAGTGCTACACGCACCGCGAAGTGAGCGGCGAAGTCATTGCCACGCAGGACGCCCCAGGCAAAGCCTGCCAGCGCCACGGTGCCGACACTGAGGCCAATCGACGCGGTTACAGCGTGGGGCACGGTCTTTTCGGCGTCTATCCAGACGCGCAGCAGGGCGCGGAGGCCGTTCATCAATGCGGCCAGAGCCAGCACCATCGAAAGCCACCGAAAAGCGGCCGGACCGTGTACACCCGCAAACCACAGAGCGCTTGCAAGCATCAGCGCGATACCGGTCAGCAGATACACCGGTCGGCGCACCTCCGGTCCGTTCATCCAGCGTGGGAAGGTGGTGAACAGGAATCCGAAGATGAAGGCCGGAAGTACCGTGAACAACATCAGGAAGGCATGGGCCCAGACCGGCGCTATCCGCAGGTCGAGCGCGAACAACGGGTGTCCGATGTAGCGGGCCAGCAGGTGCAGGGACCACCATGCACTGGCCAGACACAGACTGACCATGCCCGAGAAAAACATTATCCGATGGGGCGCGGCCGCAAGCATCCGCGTCGGAAATTGCCTCATGATGGCCTCAGCCAGTATCGATTATGTCGCTCTGCGAGGCCCCAAGGCTGCGCAAACTCTACGCCGCGTCAGATGACCTTGGAGAATCTCGAGGTCTGTACGCTCGGCAGGTAGGCGTCAAAGGCCATGGCCAGGTGGCGCAGCAGCAGGCGGCCCGCCGGCAGTACGCGCAGGCCGGGCGCCGCGAACTCAGCCAGCCCATCGGCGACCATCGGACGCAGGGCCTCTATTTCGCTTGCGAAATAGCGGTCAAAGTCGATGCCCTGCCGAGCCGCGGTGGCCGTGAAATCCAGCACGCCGTAACACATGATCTGCTGAATCACGTCACGCCGGATGATGTCATCCCGCGTAACCGTCAGGCCCCGGTGCACCGGCAACAGCCCCTGGTCGAGCGCTCCGTAATACTCGGGCAGGGTTTTCAGGTTCTGGACGAAGTTATCGCCGACCTTGCCGATCGAACTCACCCCCATGCCGATCAGGTCGCAATAGCCTCGGGTCGAATAACCCTGAAAGTTGCGTTGCAGGGTGCCATTTTGCTGGGCGATCACCAGTTCATCATCGGGCAGCGCAAAATGATCCATGCCGATGTACACGTAACCAGCCGCAGCGAGCTTTTCGATCGTCAGTCCAAGCAGGTCGAGGCGTGTTTCCGGGCTCGGGAGATCTTCGGCCTTTATTTGTCGCTGCGGCTTGAACATCTGCGGAAGATGCGCGTAGGCGTAGACGGCAAAGCGATCCGGGCGTGAGGACAGTACGGTATCGATGGTTCTCGAAAAGCCCTCAACGGTCTGTTTTGGAAGGCCGTAAATCAGGTCCACGCTGACCGAGCCGAAGCCGAATTCGCGCGCGTCACGTAGCAGGCGCAATGTATCCGGTACCGACTGTATCCGATTGACGGCTTCCTGAACGGCGGGATCGAAATCCTGGATCCCGAGGCTGCAGCGGTTAAAACCGAAAGAAGCGAGATCCTTGAGCGTGTCGCGGGTAATCGTCCGCGGGTCGAGTTCAATCGAGTACTCGCGTCCCGGGTCGCTGGACATGCGGAAATGCTGCCCGAGCTTTTCAATCAGCCGCTCAATTTCCTGCGAAGTGAGGAACGTCGGCGTGCCACCGCCGAAATGCAATTGCTCAACCTCGCGGTCTGAGTCATATAGCTGACCCTGCAGTTCGATTTCCCGGTGCAGACGGTAAAGGTAGGCCTCCGCCTTCTCGTGATTGCGCGTGATGACCTTGGTGCAGCCGCAGTAGAAACACGGGCTGGAGCAAAATGGTACGTGAATGTAGATTGACAGCGGGCGAGGGATCGGGTCTTCGTTACTCGCCTGGGCCGCCGCCTTGTATTCGTCCAGTGCGAAGCGATCGGTGAACTGGACTGCCGTCGGATAAGACGTGTAGCGCGGACCCGACCGGTCATACCGGCGGATCAGGTCGGCGTCGAACTTGATTTCTTGTGCGCTCATCGGTGTCCCTGTCTGCACAGAACATCGTCAGCCTGCGCCTGCCCCGGTCCGTGTGCATTGACGTACGTCAAGCGACGGGTGAGGCCGGGTCGACTGATTTCCTGGAAACGAAGAATACACCAACGGGGGAGGGCGGCATTACGGGATCCGCTAGAATTAGCCCAAACCAGAGCGGAGGCACGGACTTGAGCACAGAAACACAGGGCGCCCGGGCCGCAGGGCAGCCAATTGAAACCGACGCCTTGATCGTCGGCGCCGGCCCAGCCGGGTTGTTCCAGGTATTTGAGCTCGGTCTGCTGGGTATCAAGGCGCACGTGGTCGATTCGCTGGCGCATCCGGGAGGCCAGTGTACGGAGCTTTACCCGGACAAGCCGATTTACGACATACCGGCGATTGCGGAATGCGGCGCACAGGAGCTCGTCGACCGCCTGATGCTGCAGATCAAGCCCTTCGCAGCACAGTTTCACCTCGGCGAGGAGGTCACCAGCCTGCATGCGCGCCCGGATGGTCGGTTTGACCTTGGCACGTCGGCCGAGACCCGATTTCTCGCAAAGACGGTCGTGATCGCAGCCGGTCTCGGCTCTTTCCAGCCGAGGCGGCTCGGCGTGGAGGGGGCGGAGGCGTTCGAGGACCATCAGATTCACTATCGGGTTCGAAATGCGGCAAATTTCGCCGGTCAGCGCCTGGTGATCTTTGGCGGAGGCGACTCGGCCCTGGACTGGGTCCTGGATCTTCAGGGTAAGGCCAGAAGCATCGTTCACGTGCACCGCCGGGCGGTGTTCAAGGCGGCTCCGGCCTCGGTCGAGCGCATGCAGCAACTGGTGGCCGACGGCAAGCTCAAATACGTCGAGGGCATTGCTGGCGAACTGCTCAGGGACGGCGAGCGCCTGACGGGTATCTCGGTGAAGTGTACCGATGGCATGACGATGGAACTCGAGGCCGATCACGTCCTTGCGTTCTTTGGACTTCACCCCAAGCTCGGGCCGATTGCCAACTGGGGCCTCGAGCTTCAGAAACGTGCCATCGCGGTCGACACAGCGAAGTTCCAGACCAGCGTGCCGGGGATTTTTGCGATCGGCGACATCAATACCTACCCGGGCAAGAAGAAACTGATCCTGAGCGGGTTTCACGAGGCAGCGCTGGCGGCATTTGCAATTGCCGAACACCTCAATCCGGCGAAGAAAGTGCATCTGCAGTACACGACGACGAGTCCGATCATGCAGAAACGGCTCGGAGTCGATGAGTGAACCGTGGCAGCGCGCAGCCCGGTATGAATAAGCCGCTGGCGGACCTGATTCGTCTGCTGCAACTGGAGCGGCTGGAGCGGGACCTGTTCCGGGGCGAGAGTCGTGACATCGGCAGCCCCCAGGTATTCGGTGGGCAGGTGCTGGGACAGGCACTGATGGCGGCGACCGCGACTGTCGATGCCCGGGTCGTGCACTCGCTGCACGCGTATTTTCTTCGGCGCGGCGACTTCAACGCACCGATTGTCTACGAGGTCGATCGCAGCCGTGACGGCTTGAGTTTCTCGAGTCGCCGAGTGGTGGCTATTCAGCACGGCAAGCAGATCTTTCACATGGCCGCCTCATTCCAGGTCGAGGATTCGGGTCCTGACCATCAGGTCAGTGCGCCGGATGTCACGCCGCCGGAGGACTTGCCCGACCTGACCGTGGAGGTGCGAAAGCACCTGCACGAAATGCCACAGGAGCGGCGACGGTTCTGGTCGCTGGAGCGACCGTTCGAATTCCGATCGGTTGAGGCTGTCGGTACGGGCGAACCGCAGCCCGGTGTTCGTCATCTGTGGTTCCGCCTGACCGAAAACTGCCCGGATGACCAGAACCTGCATCGCTGCCTGCTGGCCTACATGTCGGATTACCACCTGCTCGAGACGGCAACCCTGCCGCACGGCCTGTCCTATCGAACCGGCAACGTGACGCTTGCCAGTATCGATCACGGCATGTGGTTTCACCGCGATGTGTGCATGAATGAATGGCTGCTCTACGCGCTGGAGAGTCCCAGCAGTTCGGGGGCACGGGGCTTTGCGGTGGGCAGTCTGTTTGATCGCCGGGGGCGGCTCGTGGCCAGTACAGCCCAGGAAGGCCTGATGCGTGTCAGGCAACCGTGATGTGCGCCAATCGGCGATCGTCGTCTGGTTCAGCCGTCGCGGCGGCCACTCGAGGCTGACGATCCGGTGCTCAAGGCGGCTGGCATTCTCCTGCTGATCGCGCTGATACTGGTTGGCGCGCTGATGCCGCTCAAGTACGGCGCGCGAATGAATCTTCCGAAGCCCCGGCCGTCTCGGGAGCAGAGCGGTCGATCACGGGACGACGCATCGGACTAGCCGGTGCTGCCGGGCGGCGTTGCCACCGGGTTGCCGGCGGTGTCGTCAGCGCCGGTTGGAGTCACGGACCCAGCGGCCGGTGCATCGCCGTCGGCCTCTGGATTCGAGGTATCGGTGGCCACGCTACGATCGGTGTCGATCGCCAGTTCGAAGCGAACCTTACCGTCCTGCTCCGTCAGCTTGCCATTGCGTGTGGGTACGACCCGGCCTGGGTCGATGCCGCTGTTCTCGAGCAACGCGCTGCGGATCGCCTCACTGCGAGCCTGGCCGAGTTCGTCGAGATCGATCTCTGTTGCGGCCAGGCTGGAGCGTGCCTCCTGCTCGAGGAACTCCACGGCGGCAGCATCCGCCAGGGCGCGGGCTTCCGCGCGCGATGTGCCCTTGGGCGGCTCCGGCGGGGCGGGCACCTTGGGTGCCGAGCCAGTCTGTTTCTTGAGGATCCCCTCGAGAATGCTGGCCCTGGTGCCATCGCTGAGGTCCTCGTATGCCTTGACGGCGCTTTCGTCTTTCCCTTTGCGCAGCTGCCGGTTCCGAGTGGCCGATTCGAGTTGCTGCTCATAGCGGCGCTCTGACAGGGCCGGTCCGTCAACGGCCTCCAGCGCACCGATCGGCACCTCGATGCCGAGTTGTGGGCGCTGCTTGAGTGCCTCGGCCAGCGCGCCCAGGCGTGTCATGGCATCGGGCGGCAGGTCCGCTTCGCCGGGCTGGAAGTCGACGAACTGCGCTTCCTCGGCGCCTTCAAAAAGTGAGCCAAGGAACTTGAACGGCGCGGTAACAGCCTTGACGATCAGGTTCTTGATGATGTCCCAGATGATTGGACCGATTTTGAACGTCGGATCATCCAGCGTGCCGCCGACCGGCACGTTGAGGTCAATGACCCCGTTGGCATCCTTGAGCAGCGAAGTTGCGAGTTTGACCGGGAGCGTCACGGCTTCCTTGTTTGCCGTCGCCTCGCCCCATTCGAGTTGTTCAATGACAATGTGATGGCGCGCATCGAGCACGCGATTCTGTATCAGGTATTCGAGTTCCGTCGTCAACATGCCCTGGGCGATATTGAAGCCCGCAAGGCGCCCCGAATACGGATTGAATACGGGCAGCGCAATATCTGCGAACGTCATGTCGATATCGGTAAATGAGTCGAACGCAAACGGCTGGAGTTCGCCCTTGATCGTCACCGGGGAGAACTTGCCCAGTTTGCCTTTCAAGTCCACCCTGGCGCGCGATTTCGGATCGGACGAGATGCCGGTCACGCGGCCGCTCAGGCTGGTCACATCGGCCGAGAAGTTCGGCTGAATGAACAAGTCCGAGAAGTTCATCTGGCCGTTCTCGAGCTTCAATTCGCCGACCCGGATGGGCATGCCGGTCTCAGCGGCGGGTCGGCCGGCCGGCACCGGCTGGGTCTTCCCGGCCGCCTTTGCGGCCACTTCGGATTTCCGCCCGGACGACTTCTTGTCGCCGGTGCGCGCCGCTTCGGCGGCGGCTTCGCGCGTCGCGAGCGCGGCTGCGGCGCCCTGCGGATCGAGAACCGCCTGGATATTCAGCACCTGGTTGGGGCTGATGATGACGCGCGCGTAAGGCTTGCGCACCAGTATCTGGTCGATAGTCACCGCATCGGGCGCCATCGTGTAACGGAGCTTGCCGAGTTGCAGCAAGTCGAAGTTGATGAAGTCTTCTTCCAGCGGATTGTCGATGGACTTGAAGCCGCTGACTGACAGTTCGCCATCGAACGCGAGTTCGGGCTTTCCGGTGCCGGCTGGCGCCAGTTCGACCTTCCCGTCGGCCGACAGAATGCCGCCGCCGATCGTCAGGTCGGCCACCGGCAGGATATACGGCTGCATGATCTGCATGCGGGCTTTGCTGACATTGAGATCAAGTACCGCGGCGAGCGGTTCAGGTGTGACATGGCCGCTTGCCTTCACCAGTGCGTGATCGTTGACCGTTGCCGTTATCTCGATCGGCAGGGGCTGCGAGAGATCCAGGCTGATGTCCCGGACGACGACGTCCAGGGGTGCGATCCGGCCGCGGGTGCCCGGTGCGATCATGCGATCTTCGAACTCGATCGCTGCCCCTTTGACGCGGAACTGGTCGATCCCGACCTGCCATTCGCCGGCTTCGGCCGATGCGTTTTCGGTTACCTCCGCTTTGTCGGGGGGCTGCTGCTCGGAGGCATTCGGGGTTGCAGGTGGAGGCTCGGACGGCAGTGCGGCAACAACCGGCTCTGGTAACTCGGTCGTGGCCCCGGCCGTGGCGGGCTCGGCCGTTGCGGGCTCGGCGGGCGCCGCTTCCTGCGGATTCGTCACGGGTCCCGGCGTCGTCGTCGCCGGCTCGACCAGCCTGACAAGGTTGACCGAGCCGTCAGCATCGAGCCACGTGGAAACGGCCATGCCCTCGAGATCGATCTGCCCGACTTCGATCCGCTGCCCGGCACTGGTCAGGTGAATCTCAGAGACAACGAGATTCGGAATCGTGACCCAGTCCTCCTCGATGCCTCGCGCGCGCAACGCGAGGTCGGTCATCTCGATTCTCGGCAACGAAACCTCGAAATCCGTCGTACTGCCGATTGCCAGTCGATAGCTGCCGGCGAAATTGATGACGCCGCGAGGAACGCCGAATGGCAGCGATGTCCCGAGACTCTCGGCGACGGCCCTGGCTTGCAGGCCGCTGATCGACAGCTCCCCGCTCGAGGAGACTTCCGGCGCCAGCGCCACTTCGCCCTTCCATCTCAGCTCGGCTCCCCGTTCGCCGGTCAGGGCCAGTTCGTAGTCTCCGCCGGCCGGTGTCGTATGAAAGTCTTCCAGCCTGAACGTTACCGGATTAAAAGCCCACTGGATCGGTTCAGGCCTGGCCTGGTCCACAAAGTCCAGCCGCCCGTCGCTGACATCGAACAGCCGGAGCCAGATATGGGGCAATGCGGAGTCCTCGGCCTCGGGTTCTGGTTGCGTTGCCGGCGCGAGGTCGGACAGGTTCATTTCGCCGCTCGGCCGTATCACCGCCCGGACAGCCGGTCGCTGGATCGCCAGTTCCTGAAAGTAGAATGCGCGCTTCCAGACCGACGACAGCTCGAAATCAACGAACAGGCGATCAAACCCGAGCATTGTTTGTCCATCGGTGTCGGGCAACGCCAGGTCACGGACTTCGAGCTGCAGTTTGAACGGATTGAAACGGATCTCACCAATCCGCAGATCGCGCCCGTACTGCTCACTGACGAATCGGGTGGCCTCGCTGCGTGCGATACGCGGGACGGTATGGAAGCCGAAGACGGTAAAAGTGGCGAGCGCAACCACGACGATTGCCAGTACCCAGAAGATCCTGGATTTCAGCAGTGAGTCGACGATGCCTGATGCCTTGTCATTCATTTGTGCGTGCCAGGCAGCCACGATACCGGATTGCGAACGTCGTTTGTCGAACAAAAAGGCCGACGCGGCGACTGTCCGGGATCCAATCTAGCGGGCGGTGATCTTCCAGGCAAGCCTCTATCCGTGGGCGTCAACCTGCGCCCGGGCAATCGGGCGCTTCAAGGCCCGGCGGCATCGGGCCTGAGCACTTTGCCCGGATTCATGATGCCATGCGGATCAATCGCGTCCTTTATCGCCCGCATTACCGCGAGAGGCGTGGGGCTCTTGTACTGATAGAGTGCGTCTCGCTTGAGGCGGCCAATGCCATGTTCCGCGCTGATGCTGCCGGCGAACTGCTGCACGATCGCGAACACCGCAGCGTTGATCTCCGGTGCGAGCGCCAGGAATGCTTCGCCGTCGCTGTCAGACGGCTGACTGACGTTGAAGTGCAGATTGCCGTCGCCGACATGCCCGTAGGCGACCAGCCGTCCGTCAGGTGCCAGCTGGCTGACTGCCGCGGATGCTTTGGCCATGAATTCCGGTATGGCCGCGACGGGAACGGAAATATCGTGTTTGATGCTGGCACCTTCGGCGCGCTGTCCCTCCGGAACGGATTCGCGAAGTTTCCAGAATGCCTCGCGTTGTGCCAGCGACTCGGCGAGAACAGCATCAATGGCGAGGTGATCATTGATTGCCGCGGCCAGCGTTCGCTCCAGCACCTCCCGCAGGTCGGAGTCAGGGTCCGGTGTCGAGACTTCACATAGCACGTAGCACGGGTAGACTGAGCCGAACGGGTCGGTGACGCCGGGAACATGCCGGATCGTGAATTCAACGGCCAGGCGTGGCAGGTACTCAAATGTCGAAACGCGGTCCCCGGTGCTCTGGCGAAGCCGGGAAAGCAATTCGACCGCGGCGTCGGCGTCGCGGACGGCGACAAATGCGGTCGCAACGCATCGGGGTCTCGGGAATAGCTTCAGGCTGGCTCCGGTGATCACGCCGAGCGTACCCTCGGCGCCGATAAACAGGTGCCTCAGGTCATAACCGGTATTGTCTTTGCGCAGACTCGTCAGGCCATTAATGATTCGGCCGTCCGCGAGTACGACTTCGAGGCCGAGCACGAGGTCGCGGGCAACCCCGTAATGCAGTGCCGAGAGGCCACCGGCGTTTGTCGAGAGGTTGCCGCCGATCTGGCAACTGCCCTCAGATCCCAGCGACAACGGAAAGAGCCGATCGACGGACTCGGCGGCGGCCTGCACCTGGGCAAGCAGGCAACCGGCATCGACGGTAATCGAGTAGTTGATTGGATCGAGCTCGCGAATCCGGTTCATGCGCTGCAAGGCCAGGACGATCTGTTCGCCGCCGGCATCGGGTGTCGCGCCTCCACAGTAGCCGGTGTTGCCGCCCTGCGGGACGACACCGATTCCGGCTGAATTGCAGACAGCCAGCACTTCGGCCACCTCGGCCGTAGACGCCGGGCGCACGACCAGTGGCGTTCGGCCCCGGTAGATCTGCCGGAAGTCGACGACGTAGGGCGCAATGTCCTCCGCTGCCGTAAGGCACCCCGCATCACCGACGAGGCTCCGGATACGCTCGATCGCTTCTGCCAGCTTGTCCTGCCCGCCCTTCATGGCCCCAACCTGTCAGGGCGGACGGCAAATATCAAGCCGCAGCGGGCCGCGAGAACCGGCCGATGATAATCGCAATCACGATCGCGACCGCCAGTACCGCGATCGAGGCGACCGGGTTGGTCAGCAGGTCCGGCGCAAACAGCAGCACCAGACCGAACCCCAGCATCATGAAGCCGGAAATCAGTTTAAGAATACGACCCTCCGATTCGGTCAGCTTGCGCGCGCCCATCGTGTGCGTAAACACCAGTACGATCGCGAGTAACGGCAGGATGTAGATCACGTTGTACGCGGCCAGCCACGCGTAGTGCTGCCAGGGCTCGAGGTTCGCGAGGGTCAGTGCGCGCGTATAGACCATGGGGAACCCGGCCGTGCAAAGCAGTTCGTAGGAATTGGCGACGATGGCGAGCAGCACCGTGCTGGCCAGCATCGGCAGAAGGCTGCCGGTTGTGACCACGCCACGCATGCGCTTGAACAGGCCTGGCTTGGCGGAGTCCGGAATTGACAGGCTCGGTCCCTGTTTGAACCAGAAGAAGTCCTTGATATTGAGCGCGGCAACGGCCAGTGCGACCAGCCCTGCCAGGGTGGTAATCAATCGCAGCTCGCCAGCGATCAGGAATACGTTGAGCCATGCAGCCATGAATACGAAGTAGATGAGCCCGGAGAAGATCACGAATGTGATGCCGACAATCAGCATCCGCGCCTTGCTCTTCGCGTGTACCAGCAGGCTGAGCAGGAATAGCAGCACGAAGAAAGCGCAGGGATTGAATGCGTCGACACCCGCGAGGACCACGGTCAGAATCGGCAGTGAAAGGCTTTGTGCGTTTACGCTGCCAATCAGCGGCAGGTGGACCATCGTTCCGACGGCATCATCCGTTGCTGACGGCTCCGATGACTGAGGTGGGACGACGGCCGCCTCCATGGCAGGTGCGGTATTGTCCCGACCGGCCAGGCGCTGTTCGTGACAGGCTTCGAGTGCCCGTGCGATTTCGGCACCCGTGGTGTCGGCCGAGTCATAGCCAATCAATACCTGACGGCAGAAAACGAAGCCCGGAACCGACAGCGCTTCCACGCCGAGGGACTGCGCCGTCTCATAGTACAGGCGCGCATTGTTGCGCTGGTCCTTTACCGAATACCGCTGGATTTCGAGCCAGGGGTAGCGGTCAGGCAACCGGTCGATGAACGGGCGCGCCGCCTGGCAATGAGGGCAGGTGGGAGAGTAGAAATAGTGCAGGCGCACCGTCGCCTGGCCGTCGTCTGAGGACCCGTACCAGAACGCATCGTCCATGGACGACGGGGCGGCGGCAGCGAACGCGGCGCCGAGCAACAGGCAGGCAAGACAAGCAATTCGGCTCAGGGTCATGGCGAAGCGGCGGTCCAGGCAGGCGATGGGCGCATGATAGCGAGCGGCACGCGATGCGCAGTCCGTTTTTCTACCGATCGGGGGGTGGAATGCCCGATGGCCGGGCCCGCTGCGGCTGCGCGAAGGCAGCGCACTCGCCGCCGGGATTGTATTCGGCCGGCCGGCTTCAGTAGCGGCCGTGTGCTTTGTAGAGGTAGTTGGTCAACTCAACGGTCTGCATCGAAAGCTGGCGCTGGATACCGTGGACGATGCGAACGATCGCACGCATGACTCGGTAGACGAGCTGCGGATTGTCCTCGAGCATCGATTCCAGCGTATCCCGACTCAGACTCATCACCTGGCTGTCTGCCAGAGCAATCAGTGAAGCGTAACGGGTTGCGCCGTCGAGGAATGACAGCTCGCCTACAACTCCGCCCGGGCGGACCGTGTTCAGCGTCGCCTCATCGTGGGTGCCGGCCGCCTTGACGATACCGAGCACACCGCTGACGACGACATACAGATGATCGTCCGCGCGGCCTTCCTCGATGAGAATTTCCCCCTGGTGTAAGTCGCGCCGTTCCATGGCCTCGGCGAGGATCACGCGCTGCGCCTCGTCGAGCTCGGCGGCCAGCTTGGACTGGCTGAGTCCCTCGAGTTTGAATTCGTCGGCCATTCGAAAAAAACCTCCTGCCCGGGGCGCCCATTCTGGCGTCGATCGTAACGGTCCGATAGTAGGTGAATGCCGTTAGTTCAGCTACCAGTGCAGGCCGAGATCGGCAAGGAAAAGCCTCCCCCCCGAGCAAGATGGACCCTGTGCGTACTATGCTAGAGTTACAATGAGTCTCAAAAAAATGAAGTGCCATGCGTCACAGGAGATGGGCGGTGATCGGCTGGGTGGTGACGATCTTCTACGTCCTGGGCATTGTCTCGGCGGTACAGGCGATCATGACGGCCCGCACGCCACAGGGTGCGCTGGCCTGGTCACTGTCCCTGGTGACCGTCCCGGTCATCGCGGTACCGGCGTACTGGATACTCGGGCGCAGCAAGTTTGAAGGCGCCAGCGCAGCCTATGAGCAGCGCAAAGTCGAGATCGACGAATTGCTGCGAACGGCGAACCAGAACCTTGAACCGTACGAAGCGGGCGAAGATTCAGCTCCCGACGAACTCGACGCGCTGGAACGTCTGGGCAGGGGGAACTTCACAGCGCACAATCAGATAGAGCTGCTGATAAACGGCGAGCGGACGTTCGAGAGCATCCTCGCCGGTATCGCCGAGGCACGCGAATACGTCATCGTGCAGTTCTACATGTTTCACGATGACGGACTTGGCCGGCGAATGCAGCAGGCAATGATTGAGCGGGCCCGCGCAGGGGTGCGCGTTTACATGCTGTATGACGAAGTTGGCAGCAGCGGACTTCCCAAGGCGTATGTTTCGGCGCTCCGCGAGGCTGGCGTTCAGGTGTCGTCCTTCAAGCCGACTCAGGGTTCACGCAATCGCTTTCAGCTGAATTTCCGCAACCACCGGAAGATCGTCGTGGTCGACGGCGTGACGGGCTGGGTCGGTGGTCACAACGTCGGTGACGAGTACCTGGGCCTCGATCCGGAGTTTTCGCCGTGGCGGGATACGCACGTTCGCATCGACGGACCGGCGGTTATCCAGTTGCAGGCCGTTGCACTGGGCGACTGGTACTGGGCGACACGGGAGATCCCGGCGCTGAACTGGGTGCCGCGTGCCGCCGATGGTGCCAATGCCATTGTGCTCATCGTCGGGACGGCACCCTCACAGCGACTGGAAACAGCCGGTCTGATGTTCGTCAATGCACTGAGCGCCGCGCGCAGGCGTGTCTGGCTGTCCGCACCGTACTTCGTGCCTGACGAGGCGGTCATCAAGGCGCTCGAACTTGCCGCGCTGCGGGGTGTCGACGTGCGTATTCTGCTGACCGGCAAGGGAGACAGCCAGCTGGTGTTTCTCGCGGCTTACAACTACATCGAGCAGTTGCAGGGGCTCGGTATCCGCTTCTTCGAATATCGGCCCGGTTTCCTGCACGAGAAAGTCATGCTGGTCGACGATGAGGTTTCGACCGTCGGCACCGCCAACTTTGATAACCGCTCCTTCCGGCTGAATTTCGAGGTAACGGCAGTCCTGGTTGACCGGCCGTTCGCGCGTCAGATGGAGCAGATGTTCGAAGCGGATTTCGCCCACGCCGAAGAACTCGATCCGGCCAGCCTGGCCGCGCGCCCGTTCTGGTGGCGCTTCGCCGTCAAGGCCACACGACTGGCGGCACCGGTTCTGTAGGCCGGCGGCCGCCGCCGGGGGGGCGGGCGGCCGCTCCGCGTCGTCAGCCCCTGAGCGCCGCGATACGCTCTTCGAGTGGCGGATGGGTCATGAACAACCGCTTCAATCCTGCCGCACGACCACCGGCGATGCCCATTGTCGCCATGTTTTCGGGCAGCGGCGCCGGCTGATTCTGCTTCAATCGTTCGAGAGCGGCGATCATGTGCTCACGGCCGGCCAGTTTCGCGCCGCCGGCATCGGCTCGGAACTCACGTTGCCGCGAGAACCACATCACGATTATTGAGGCAAAGAGGCCGAGCACGATTTCGGCAAAGATCGTCGCGATCCAGAAACCGGGGCCGTGCCCTTCTTCATTGCGGAAGATGACCCTGTCGACCGTGTGGCCAATGATGCGCGCGAAGAAGATGACAAAGGTGTTGACCACGCCCTGGATCAGGGCCAGCGTGACCATGTCGCCATTTGCGACATGGCTGACTTCGTGGGCGAGCACCGCTTCGGCCTCTTTTTGGGACATGCTCTGCAGCAGTCCGGTGCTGACCGCAACCAGGGCCGCATCGCGGCGGGCGCCGGTCGCGAATGCATTGGGTTCCGGAGAATTGAAGACACCGACTTCGGGCATGCCGATACCAGCCTGCTGAGCCTGTATCCGCACCGTGTTGAGCAGCCAGCTCTCTGCCGCGTTGGACGGCTGGGTGATGACTTTCACGCCCATCGCCCGCTTCGCCATCCACTTTGACAGCGCCAGAGAGATGAACGAGCCCGCGAAGCCAAACAGGGCCGCAAAAACCAGCAACGCCCCAAAATTCAGATCCACGCCCTGCGCGTCGAGTATGCCCTCGAATCCGATCAGGCGAAGCACGATACCGAGCAACACGATAATCGCGAGATTTGTGGCCAGAAACAATAGGATACGTTTCATCTGATGAACTCTCCGCGGCTGCTGACAGGGGTCGAAACGGTACGGTTGGGGTGAAGGGCCGGCTTTTCAAGTAAGCCGGCAGGGCTGAAGCGTGCGGCCGGCGCAAGGCCGGGCCGGGCGGCTGTCCGGGGCGATTCAGGCGAGGCGCACGCTCCGGCTATTCGCGGTCACGGTATTCGTCGTAATCATCGTCCCAGTCGTCGTCATCGTCATCGTCGTCGTCGTCGTCGTCGTCGTCATCATCGTCGTCGTCGTCCTCATAATCCTCTTCGTCGTCGACCCAGCCCTCGGGCTCCTCCGCCTGCTCAAGGTCCATTTCGGCCCATTGTTCCAGGTCGATCTCCTCGATTTCCCGCTCTAGCCATTGCAGCCGCACCAGTTCTTCGTCCGGGTCGACCGAAAGAACGAGGAAAAGGTCGTCGCGGTCCAGGTCCTCATACCACTGTCCGGGTTGCGGGTCGTAGTCGCGGCTCACGATCAGGCCCTCTTTGGAAAATCAACAACTTCAGGGAGCACGGCGCATAGCGAATATACTTTCGAGCGGTAATGGCAGGCAACCGGAACTCACCTACAGTCCCTGGCAGGCAGGTCGCGTAAAATAAGGCCGCAAGTCATTCAGAGGAAGGACCAGCTGTGTATTCATATCGTGCCCCGCTTCGCGACATTCGTTTCGTTGTTCATGAACTGCTGGACTTCGAGGGTCACTACCGTGACCTCGGCAAGGAAGACCTGAATCGCGAATTGCTCGATGGCATCCTCGATGAGGGTGCCCGATTTGCCGAGGACGTCCTGGCGCCCACCAACGCTGTAGGCGATGAGCACGGTGTGGTTCTCAACGAGGGCAAGGTCACGACGCCGCCGGGCTTCAAGGAAGCCTACCGGCAGTATTGCGATGACGGCTGGGCAGCCATGACTGCTGACCCCCAATGGGGCGGGCAGGGCCTCCCCGGTGGCTTCGCGCTCGCATTCAGCGAAATGCTGATCTCGGGAAACATGGCCTGGAAGATGTATTCCGGCTTGACCGAGAGTGCGGCCATGACCATCGAGTCGCATGGCAGCGACGAATTGAAAGCCGCTTATCTGCCGAAAATGGTTTCCGGGGAATGGGCTGGCACGATGTGCCTGACCGAAGCGCATTCGGGTTCTGACCTCGGCATTCTGAGGTCCAAAGCCGAACCGCGCGGCGACGGGAGCTACAGCATCAGCGGAACCAAGATCTTTATCAGCTGCGGCGAGCAGGACCTCACCAGCAACATCATCCACCTCGTGCTCGCTCGTCTGCCCGATGCGCCCGAAGGGACCAAGGGGATCAGCCTGTTCCTGGTGCCAAAGTTCCTGCCCGATGCCGAGGGCAGTGCCGGGGCGGAGAACGGCGTGCGCTGTGGCTCCATCGAACACAAGATGGGCATTCGCGCATCGGCAACCTGCGAGATGGTATTCACCGACTCGGTTGGCTGGCTGGTCGGCGAACCCAATCGCGGCCTCGCCTGTATGTTTACGATGATGAACCACGCCAGACTCGGCGTGGGTCTGCAGGGGCAGGGCATCTCCGAACTGGCCTGGCAGGCCTCGATTGCCTACGCCAACGATCGCCAGCAGGGCCGGTCCCTGACCGGAGCCAAAGAGCCGGAGAAGTCAGCCGACCCCATCATCGTACATCCCGATGTCAGGCGTATGCTGCTGACACAGAAGGCTTTTGTTGAAGGAGGCCGGGTGATGTGCTTCTTCACGGGCCGCGAACTCGAGAGCGCCGAGGCGCACCCGGATGCCGAGGTACGCCGGCGCTCGGCCGACCTCGTGGCCTTCCTGACGCCGATCGTTAAGGCTTTCCTGACCGAGGCCTCGATGGAGGTCACGAGTCTCGCAATTCAGATACACGGTGGGCACGGCTATATCCGCGAGACCGGTGTTGAGCAGATGATGCGTGACGCGCGAATCACGCCGATCTACGAGGGAACCAACGGGATCCAGGCACTGGACCTGCTGGGCAGGAAGGTCTTTGGCACGGGCGGCAAGAGCCAGCAGGTGGTCGCCGGACTGATCCGCAGGTCCGTTGCCGAACTGGCCGATGTGCCCGAGGTCGCGGGCCTGTCCGAGGTGCTCAATCGGCGGCTGGACGAATGGGATCGCCTGACCCTGCAACTCGGCAAGGCAGCGATGGGCAACCCCGAGGAGGTCGGTGCCGCGGCATCGGACTACCTGTTGTTTGCCGGCTACATCTGTCTCGGATTCTGCCTGCTTGCATCGGCTGCGGCCGGCGCCCGCGCGATCGCTAAGGGCGCAGGAGAGACGGATTTCTATGCCACCAAGCTTGTCACTGCCCAGCATTATTTTGATCGAATTCTGCCTCGAGTCGATGCGCATGCCGCCGCGGCTTGCGCGGGCAGTGCCGGCCTGATGACGTTGCCTGCCGAGCACTTCAACTTCGGATGACACCGGGAGGCACGACGCGCGATTCCCGCCTCGCTGCGGCCAGTCGCGTGGTCGTCAAGATTGGCTCGACATTGCTGGTCGAGCGGGCTTCCGGCCGTGTCAACCGCGGCTGGCTCGAATCGCTGGCCGATGACTTGTCCGATCTGCGAGAGCGCGGGCAGGATGTCGTGCTGGTGTCCTCGGGCGCCGTGGCGCTTGGAAGGCGTCATCTGGGTCTTGCACCGGGCCCGCTGCGGCTGGAGGAAAGCCAGGCCGCAGCGGCGGTCGGGCAGATCCGCCTGGCGCATGCATGGAAAGAAGCCCTGGAGCCGAGAGGTTTCACTGTTGCCCAGGTGCTGCTGACGCTCGGCGATACGGAACAGCGCAGACGCTACCTCAACGCGCGCGGCACGCTGATGAATCTGCTGCGTCTCGGCGCTATCCCGGTGATAAACGAGAACGACACGGTAGCCACGGCTGAGATTCGCTACGGCGACAATGACCGGCTTGCCGCAAGGGTTGCGCAAATGGTCAGTGCGGATTGCCTGGTCCTGCTCTCGGATGTCGATGGCCTGTACACGGCCGATCCAACGCGTGACCCATCCGCTAAGATGATCCCCGTTGTCGAGCGAATCACGCCCGAGATCGAGGCGATGGCGGGGGGGTCGTCCTCGGATGTCGGGTCCGGCGGAATGACGACCAAAGTGCTGGCCGCCCGGGTGGCGGTGGCCGCCGGTTGCAACATGTGCGTTGCAGCGGGCCGCGAGAAGCACCCGTTGCGTCACATTGCGGCCGGCGTCCCGTGCACCTGGTTCATCGCGCAAAAAACGCCGGTCACGGTACGCAAGCAGTGGATCGCAGGTGCGCTGCAGCCCGCCGGGGAAATGCATCTGGACGACGGTGCGGTGGCCGCGCTTCGCAAGGGCCGAAGCTTGCTGCCGGCCGGCGTTGTCCGGGTGAACGGTCGCTTCGACCGTGGTGATGCGGTGCTCGTACGGGATCCGTCAGGCGCCGAAGTCGCAAGGGGTCTGGCCGCGTACTCAAGCGCCGAAGCGCAGCGGATCTGTGGCCGCAGAAGCCAGGAGCTGGAGGGGCTGCTCGGCTATCGTGGTCGCGACGAGATGATTCACCGCGACGACCTGGTACTGACATGAGCGAAGAGAACATTTCCGGACTGATGGATCGCATGGGGCGGGAAGCCGTCGCGGCGGCGCGCGCACTCGCGCTGGTCCCGGCGGCTACAAAGAACCGTGCGCTGCTCGCGGCGGCCGCTGCCTTGCGCGAGAGGCAGGCGGACATTCTCGCGGCGAACGCCGAGGATGTGCAGTCGGCCACTGAGGCGGGCCTTGGTCGGGCGGCGCTTGACCGCCTGCGTCTCGATGCCGATCGCGTCGAAGCCATGGCCCGCGGCGTCGAATCCATCGCAGGACTGGCCGACCCCGTCGGTACCGTGACAGCGGACTGGACGCAACCCAGTGGCCTGCGGATTCAGCGGGTACGTGTCCCTTTGGGCGTGATTGGCATCATCTACGAAAGCCGGCCGAACGTGACCTGTGATGCCGGGGCACTTTGCCTGAAGTCCGGCAACGCCGTAATCCTCCGCGGCGGCAGTGAAAGCCACCGTTCCAGCGCTGAAATACACGCCTGCCTGGTCGCGGGCCTGCGCAACGCCGGCCTGCCGGTCGCCTGCATACAGCGCGTGCCGGTCACCGACCGGGCCGCCGTGGGCGAAATGCTGGGGGGACTGTCCGGCGCGATCGATGTCATCGTGCCGAGGGGAGGCAAGAGCCTGATCGCTCGCGTGCAGAAAGATGCCCGGGTGCCGGTCATCGGTCATCTCGAAGGTGTCTGCCACGTGTATGTCGATCGCGCGGCCCGCCTGGACATGGCGCTTGCCATCGTGCACAACGCGAAGCTGCGGCGTACCGGCATCTGCGGTGCCGCCGAGACGCTGCTCGTGGATTCGGCCTGCGTACCTACTCACCTGGCGCCCATCATCAGCGACCTGCTTAATGCCGGGTGCGAGGTCAGGGGTGACGAAATCGTCCAGAGCGTCGATGCGCGGGTCGTGCCGGCGGGACCGGAGGACTGGGGTCGCGAGTACCTCGACTCGGTAATTGCGGCGAAGGTCGTCGATGGCGTTGACGAAGCGATCCGGCACATCGGACGGTTTGGCTCCGCGCACACCGATTCGATCGTCACGGACGATCCGGCTACGGCGGAGAAGTTTCTCGGCTCGGTCGACAGTGCCATCGTGATCCACAACGCTTCGACGCAGTTTGCCGATGGTGGGGAATTCGGCATGGGCGCTGAGATCGGCATTTCGACGGATCGCTTTCATGCGCGCGGTCCTGTCGGCGTCGAGCAGTTGACCAGCTACAAGTACGTCGTTCGCGGGGCAGGGCAGGTCAGGCTCTGACACAGTGCGCCGGCGCCGGCGGCAGGGAAGCGGCTCAGCCTTCGTGCGTTGTCCCGTGAGGATGGACGTGCGTTGCAGCCTCAGCGCATCGTTCGCAGTTGACCCAGCCGGAGTCGCCGTCGATGTAGTGCTCTTTCTTCCAGATGGGCACGCGGTGCTTGACTTCGTCGATGATGTAACGACAGGCCGCAAAGGCTTCATCGCGATGTTCGGCCGCAACACCCACCCAGACCGCGACCTCGCCGATCTCCAGCAGGCCAATTCGGTGCACGCAGGCCGCGGTGCTCACGCCAAAGCGCCCGATGGCCTCCTCGACGATACGCGTGCCTTCCTTGACAGCCAGTTTCTCGAAGGCCTCGTATTCGAGACGCTGGACCTGGCGGCCTTCATTGCGGTTGCGCACCCAGCCCTCAAAGGCGACGTAACCTCCGGCTGCAGGATCGGCAAGCTCCATTCGCTGGCGCGCCAGGTCCAGCGGGCCTGCGCTGAATGAAAACGGCTGCATCTAGCCGCCCGCTACCGGTGGAATGAACACTATGCAATCGCCCGACTCGAGGGGATGAGACCAGTCGGCGAATTCGTCATTGACCGCGACCCGCAGCGAGTCGGCTGGAAACGCCAGACCGTGACGATCCTGCAATTCGCGATACAGCTCGGATGCCGTGGTTGCATTTGTCTGCAGCGTCTCCGTGCCGCAACCCGCCTGCTCGCGGAGCACCGCGAAATACTGAACCTCAATCGTCATCATCCGTTGCGCACCTCGCGCCGCCCGCCGGACTTTTCGAGCAACCGTGTGCCCTCTATCGAGATATCGTGTGACAGGGCCTTGCACATATCGTAGATCGTCAGCGCCGCGATAGAAGCGCCGGTCAGAGCCTCCATTTCGACGCCGGTGCGACCATGCACCTTGACTTCGCAGCGGATCACTGCCTCGTCGGCCTCATTCATGTCGACTTTTATCAGGCAGTTCTCGATGCCCAGCGGGTGACAGAATGGGATGAGTTCATGCGTGCGCTTGGCGCCCATTACGCCGGCGACAATCGCGGTCTGGAAGACCGGGCCCTTGCTCGTTGAGAATCCCCCGCGGCGCAATTCGCCAGCGACCTCGGCCGGGAAGCGGACGCGCGACTCGGCCACGGCGCGACGATCCGTCGGGGTCTTCTCGCTGACATCCACCATCGTGGGCAGGTTGTCTCCATCAACGTGGCTCAACATGGTGTTCATCCGCCGATGTAATGCATTTCAATCTTTGGTTCTGACGATTTGTCGCGGCGCAGTTTCTCACGTAATTCGCTGTATCGGTCCTCGCGCTGCGTCCAGCATTCACGAATGCGCAGCGCCAGTTCCTCGTCGGTGGTGCCGGCACGCAATGCAGCGCGAAGGTCCATGCCACCGGATGCGAACAGGCAGGTATAAAGCACGCCCTCGGATGAGAGGCGTGCGCGCGTGCAGTCGCCGCAAAATGGCGCCGTGACCGATGAAATAAAACCGATTTCTCCGGCACCATCATCGTAAGCGTAACGCGAGGCCACCTCACCGACGTGGTTGCCCGGCAGCGCTTTGACGGGCCAGCGCGTCCGGATCTTCTGCAGAAGTTCGGCAGACGGCACAACCTGCTCATCGCGCCAGGCGTTGCGGTTGCCGACATCCATGTATTCGATCAGCCGCAGGACGACCGGTGTGCCGCGGAAGTGTTCGATCATCGGCAGGACGGAGTCATCGTTGATGCCGCGCTGCACGACCGCATTGACCTTGACGGGGCTCAGGCCGGCGTCGATCGCCGTGCTGATCCCCTCGAGAACCTGTTCAAGCCCTCCGAATCCGCCGCTCATCCGCTCGAACACGACCGGGTCGAGCGAGTCCAGGCTCACCGTCACGCGCTGCAGTCCGTTCGCCTTGAGTTCAGCCGCGTGCTGGGCGAGCAAGACACCGTTGGTGGTCAAGGCCAGGTCTTCGAGGCCCTCGATGGACGAAAGCTCGCCGACCAGGTCGGCCAGCCCGGTCCGCAGCAGTGGCTCGCCACCGGTCAGTCGCAACTTGCGTACACCGAGACCGACGCAAACACGGGCAACCCGCGCAATTTCGTCGAAGTTCAGCCGCTGACTCGTCTTCAGGAAGCGATAGCGATCGTGATACGTGTCTTTCGGCATGCAATATGGGCAGCGGAAATTGCAGCGATCCATCACCGAAATCCGCAGGTCGTGCATATACCGCCTGAGCTGATCCCGCGTTTCGATGCGAACGATGGTTCCTTTGCTTTCCATGTTTCCAGCCATGATCGCCGTTACCAGTGATAAAACCGGACGACATGCCCGGCGGGAAGCTCTTTGTTGCCTGCGGGGAATTCAACGAAGCCGTCTGTACCCAGCAGCGAGATCATATCCCCGGAACCACTCGTTGGCTTGGGAAAGGCCACGCGACCATGGGCAGGGTGTGGTTGCAGGCGCACTGGCATGAAGAACGCGAGGGTCGGATGCGGCTGCGCGGCGGAGCCGAGCGGCAGGCTGTCAAGGAACCCGGCGGTTTCGCCCTGCATCGCCGACAACCCGGGGATTACGTAACGAACCAGGCACACCATTGCCGATACCGGGTTGCCGGGCAGGCCATATACGGCCTGCCCATTCTCGCCAACGCCAAACCACAGGGGCTTGCCGGGCCGCTGCGCGACACAATGGAAGACCTTTCTAACACCGAGATCGCGCAGCACCGTGGGCACGTGATCGAATCGGCCCTTCGACACGCCGCCGCTCAGCACGAGCACGTCGTGCGTCGCCAGGTGAGTCGCCAGTCGCTCACGCAGCAGGTCCGGGTCATCGACAATATGATCATCGGCGACGCGCAGGTAGCCGCGCGAGACCAGCGAGGCACGCATTCCATAGCCGTTAGACCGGCGGACCTGCCAGGGCTCGATCGGTGCACCCGGCTCGATGAGCTCGTCGCCGGTCGATACGAGCATGATGCGTGGCTCGGTTCGAACCTCTACTCGCGCGAGTCCGGCCGAGGCAATGGCCGTCAGCTCCGGGCTGCCGAGCCGGGTTCCCGACTCGAGCAGCGTATCGCCCGCGGCGCAATCGAGCCCTCGCTTGTGAATGTTCTGATCGGCGCGGACTGATAGATCGGCTCTGACCTCCGCCCAGCCGTCTGCGATCGTGAGCTGCTCAACCGGAATGACGCAATCACAGCCGCGTGGCAGCTCGGCACCGGTCATGACCTCCAGACAACTGCGATCATCAGGCAGCGTCCTTGGGGCATGGCCTGCGGCCTGGGTTCCGGCCACCCGGAATCGTCGACGTCCCGCCTTCCAGGCGGAGAAGACCAGTGCGATACCGTCCATTGTCACTCGATCGAACGGTGGCTGGTCGCGCTCTGCGATGACCCGCTCTGCCAGAACGGCCGCCGTCAACGAGCAAAGCGGGCGCGATTCAATCGGCAGCGGCCGGCTGGCCTCCCGGACCATCGCTTCTGCCGCCGCGGGTGCAGGCAGTGACGGGACTGTCATCGGGCTGCATTCCTCGCGCCTGCGCGTCGTGTCGACATCAGGCACCGCGCTCGAGGTTATTCCTTGCCCTGCCGGTCAAAGGCCTTGATCTCCTCGCTCCAGGTGTTCGCGGTGGCCTGAAGTTCATCCATCGCCGCATTGTGCTTCTTGGCGTGGATCGACTCGAGCGTCTTCTTCTTCTTCCCGAAATCCGGGTCCGCCGGGTCCAGTGCGGCTATCGAATCGTTCTTTTCCTGTTCAAGGCAGGGCAGGTAGGTGCCTTGCACGGCCTGCGAGTATTCCTTGACGGCGGCCTGGGCGGCCAGCATGGTCGGCTTGTCGGCGGTGGCGCCGTTTGGAAGGTTCTGCGGTGCCTGTGGGTAGACGCAGATGGCACCGGCCGTCATGCCTGAGCCGAGGGCGAGCGGCGCGATGAGGAGGGCTAAGAAGAGCTTCATGGCGTGTTCCTTCAGACTTTTGGCTATGCGCCCGGAGGCGGTTGGCAAAGATCTTGAACTATATCAGACCGCCATGTGCCGTCGTTGGAGAGCCAGCGCGTCCCGGGCCTCGTGGCAGCCTGCGTTTGCGGCTGCACGCTTGTCCATGAGTGGCTATGCTTGAGGCCGGCACGGCGTGGAGGGCTTGCGTATGTCCGAGAAAGAAGCTCCGGCGACCTTTGGGACAAGCACCCATGGTCTACGCGGCGACTACAGTGAGATGCAGCCGGACTACACGGTGGTCCAGGACTATTCCGTCTATACGCAGGCCCAGCAGGATCGTTGGCGGCGGCTGTATGCGCGGCAGATGCGACTGGTGCCGGGCAGGGCCTGCCCGGAGTTCCTTCAGGTCATCGATACGCTCGACTATGCGCAGGGCATACCACGCTTTGCCGAAGTAAACGATCGACTCGGAGAGGTGACCGGCTGGCGCGTCGTGGCCGTCCCCGGTCTGTTGCCGGAGAAGGTCTTTTTCGGGCACCTCGCGGCGAGAAGATTTCCGGTCACAGTCTGGCTGCGTGAGGAACAAGAATTCGAGTACATCGTCGAACCCGATATTTTCCACGACTTTTTCGGGCATGTGCCCCTGCTGTTCGACCCGGTATTTGCCGACTACATGCAGGCCTACGGGCAGGGGGGGCTGAAGGCCGACGGCCTTCATGCGCTGGAATACCTGGCTCGGCTTTACTGGTACACGGTCGAATTCGGACTGATCGACACAGCCGAGGGCCTGAGGGTCTATGGCGCGGGAATCATGTCCTCGCCAAGCGAGATTGACTACGCGCTCAGCAGCCCGAAACCCCAGCGAGTCGGTTTCGACCTGCGACGGGTGCTGCGCAGCCGGTACAAGATCGACACGTTCCAGGGTACCTATTTCGTGATCGACGATTTCGCTCAATTGTTCGAGCAGACAGCCCAGGACTTCACGCCATTGTATGACGAGGTCGCGCAGCAGCCGCCGCTGGAGGCTGACGCGTTGCTGGCGCAGGACCGCATCTACAGTTGATCTGCGACAGTGGCGATCGCGGTGACTTGTGTTGTCCAATAGCGCGTTTTCGCCAGACCAAGCGGCCGAGGAGATTTCCGCACCATGAGTAATGCGCAGCCTGCGTCAACCGGGACCGCCCGCGAGGGATTTCGCCTTGGTCACTTCGTGGCCGGGCAGCACGTGGCCGGCGAGTCCGGGCGCTTCGGTGCGGTATTCAATCCAGCCTCGGGCACCTTGCGGGGTGAAGTCGCGCTCGCATCAGCCGACGAGACCCGGGGGGCGATTGCCGCGGCCAGCGCGGCACTGACCGGCTGGGCCGCCACGCCCGCATTGCAGCGGGCCCGCGTGATGTTTCGATTCAAGGCCCTGCTCGATCAGCATACCGACGAGCTGGCCAGCCTGATCACTGCCGAACACGGCAAGGTGCGATCCGACGCGCGCGGCGAGGTGATTCGAGGCATCGAGGTTGTCGAGTTCGCTTGTGGCATACCCCAGCTGCTCAAGGGGGAGTTCTCGGAGAGCGTTGGTACCGGCATCGACAGCTGGTCGCTGCGCCAGCCGGTCGGAGTCTGCGCCGGCATCACGCCGTTCAATTTTCCCTCGATGGTGCCAATGTGGATGTTTCCGCTGGCGATTGCCTGCGGCAATACATTCGTCCTGAAACCCTCGGAGAAGGATCCCAGTTGTCCGTTGCGCATTGCTGAACTGCTGCGCGAGGCCGGCTTGCCGGACGGCGTATTTAATGTAATCAATGGAGACCGCGAGGCGGTTGATACGCTGCTCACCGATCCGCGCGTAGCGGCCGTCAGTTTCGTCGGCTCCACGCCCGTGGCCGAGCACGTTTACTCGACCGCGTCGAGTCACGGAAAGCGGGTGCAGGCGCTTGGCGGTGCGAAAAACCACCTGGTCGTGATGCCGGACGCCGATACGGCCAACGCTGCCAGTGCCCTGATCGGCGCCGCCTATGGCTCAGCCGGCGAGCGTTGCATGGCGATATCGGTTGCCGTCGCGGTTGGTGATTGCGCTGATGCGTTGATCGAGGAAATCGCGCGGCAGACAGAGACTCTGGTGATCGGGCCGGGTACGGCCGAGCCATCGGAGATGGGTCCACTGGTGACCCGTGAGCACCTCGAGCGGGTGCGTGGTTACGTAGACCTTGGCGTTGAGGAAGGCGCGAGGCTCATTGTCGATGGGCGTAAATTGGAGGTTCCCGGGTACGGCGACGGATTCTTCATCGGTCCGTGCCTGTTTGACTGCGTCGAACCGCAAATGCGCATTTACCGCGAGGAAATATTCGGGCCCGTGCTGTGCGTGGTCCGCGTGCCCGACCTGTCGAGCGCATTGCGGATCGTCAACGAACATGAGTTTGGCAACGGGGCTGCGATTTTTACCGCAAGCGGCGAGAGCGCCAGGCGTTTCAGTGAGGGCGTGCAGGCCGGAATGGTCGGGATAAACGTGCCGATCCCGGTGCCGATGGCATTTCATTCTTTTGGGGGCTGGAAGAGGTCGCTGTTCGGAGCGCTGCACGTGCACGGTCCCGATGGCGTTCGTTTCTATACGCGCCTGAAAACCGTCACCTCGCGCTGGCCCACGAAGAAAAGTGAGGCTGCCCAGTTCGTGATGCCGACCATGAAATGATCACGCACTGCGGGGTCTGACCGTTGCGAGCACTGATCGGATGGCTCGCCGCTTTTCTGGCCGGATCGCTGGGCTGGTGGCTGGGTGCGAAAATCGGGCTCGGCGCTGCCGTCGTGCTTTCTGCGATGGCCAGTGGCGCGGGGCTGTATGCCGGCTTCAGGTGGTTCGACAATAACCTGCGCTGAGTCCGACGCGCGTGGTGTTCAAAAAATGGCGCGCAAGGCGAAGAACGCTATCGATGAAAGGGTTGCGGCCGCCGGCAACGTGATGAGCCATGCAGCGCCGATCGGTTTCATCAGTTCCCAGTTCGCCGCGCGATTGACCATGCCGATGCCCAGCACGGCACCGACCAGGATGTGCGTCGAGGAAACCGGAATCCCAAGCGTCGAGGCCAGCATGACCACGCCGGCAGCGGAGAGCTCGGCCGCGAAGCCGGACGAGGGGTGCATGCGCGTGAGGTTCCGTCCAACGGTCTGGATCACCTCTTTGCCGATGAACCAGAGGCCGGCGACCAGCGCAATACCGAAGGACAGCAACGCGATCGGTGGGACCGGCGCCTTGGGGTTGATGCCACCGGTGCGCAGCACGTCGAGGATGGCGGCGAAAGGTCCGATCGCATTGGCGATGTCATTGGAGCCATGGCTGAACGCGAAGCCCGCCGCCGTGAAAACCTGCATCCAGCTGAACAGCATAAAAGTGGAGCGATCCAGCGACTTGCTCTTCAGCGCGCGCGCGAATACGTAGATCGCCATCCAGACAGCAGCTGCGACCATCAGGATGATCAGCCAGTTCTGGACCTGCGACAGGTTCAGCGGAATGTTCTTCAGTCCCTTGAACAGCAGCATCGCAGTGATCACCATCGAACCGGCCGCTGCGAGTATCGGCACATAGAACCGCAGCGCGCGGTGCGACTTGATCTCCTTGCGTTGCCTTTCGATGTCCTGCAATCGCCGGAAGTACTCGGACTCGAAGGAATGCTCGTGCCCGGGCGCCTCGCCGGATGCCTCCAGTTCGCCGATCCGTGCCGCGTCACGAATCATCGCGTCGTTGTAGGTGGATAACTCGAGCTCCGTCATGCGCTCCAGCGCCGTCTTGTGCTCTTGCTTGTGCGCTTTCTTCAGTCGCTTGATGTGCTTGAGTTGCGCTTTGGCCTGCTCGTTGTATTGAAGAATGAACTTCCTGATGTTCCAGAAAAGCACATAAGAGCACAGGCCGCCGAGTACCGGCGAGACAATCCATGACAGGGCGATCATCGCGATCTTGTCCCACTTGACCAGCGAAAAAGCCTCATCGGCTCCGCCGGCGAGAAATCCGAGCGTGATCGAACTGCCGACGATGCCGCCGATGATCGAGTGTGTCGTTGAAACCGGCCATCCCCGCCGTGTTGCGATCAAAAGCCAGAGCGCCGCGGCCAGCAACGCGGACATCATGATGTAGACGAAGTCCATCAGGGAGAATGCCGGATCGCCGGTCACCGCGGAGAGGTCGACGATGCCCTTGCGGATCGTATCGGTCACCGCGCCGCCGGCGATGACCGCGCCACTGACCTCGAAAACGGCAGCAACGGCCAGAGCCTGCTTGATGCTCAGCGTACCGGCGCCCACGCTGGTGCCGAAGGAATTCGCAACGTCGTTACCGCCGATGTTGAAAGCCATGAACAGGCCGAAAGCTGCTGCCATCAGGAACAGGAGCGTATGCTGGTGGTTCGTGTACTCCAGGCCCCAGAACACGAAATAGCCTGCGGTCAGCAACAGAAGCAGTGCGATAGCGACGCTTAACCTGTCCTTCAACATGGACTGGGCGACCGGTCGCCAGCCCCGGCGGGCAGCGGATTGCATCGGCCGCCCTTCCGGGCGGCTCTGGATCGGACCTGGCGTGCCATGTGCGCATTATTGCATTGGCCGCAGTGGCGTCGATCCACTTTTTGATCATAGCGCGGCGTGGAGAGGGGCCGGATGCGGTGGTGTCGGAGGCAGATCTTCACCCAAGTCCATCGATGCCGGCGACGAGGCGCTCGAGTCAGGATAGAATCCCGGCTCCCGCGCGGCCGTAGCTCAGTTGGATAGAGCATCAGGCTTCGAACCTGAGGGTCGGGGGTTCGAATCCCTCCGGCCGCGCCAGCAAACACGAAAGGGTCCTTCCGGGCCCTTTCTTGTTTGCCTGTTGGGGTGTGCGGGGTTCGGACCCCCGACCATCGAGAGGTGGTTCGATCCGAGGCGCATTACGTGCGCCGACAAACGGCCGAGCGGTTGCGAGGCCGGTCATCCCTCCGGCCGCGCCAGCAAACACGAAAGGGTCCTTCCGGGCCCTTTCTTGTTTGCCTGTTGGGGTGTGCGGGGTTCGGACCCCCGACCATCGAGAGGTGGTTCGATCCGAGGCGCATTACGTGCGCCGACAAACGGCCGAGCGGTTGCGAGGCCGGTCATCCCTCCGGCCGCGCCAGCAAACACGAAAGGGTCCTTCCGGGCCCTTTCTTGTTTGCCTGTTGGGGTGTGCGGGGTTCGGACCCCCGACCATCGAGAGGTGGTTCGATCCGAGGCGCATTACGTGCGCCGACAAACGGCCGAGCGGTTGCGAGGCCGGTCAGCCGCAGGTCTTCTCGAAGCGCTTCCAGACCTCGGCGAATTGCGCTCGACCGGTGACCATGCGTTGTTGCTCATATTGCTCCAGCCGACCGAGCGCCAGCAATAACGCCTTTGTATTTCGGTCAGGTGTGATTTTTCGGGCGAACTCGCCGGCGCGTTCAAGTGCCACGCGCGCGTCCTGGTATTCGCCGAGCACGTTCTGAAGTTCGCGCAACGCCTTGAGGAGGGAGCGCCAGCGCTTCGGCTGTGCTTCCGAGAAGAATTCCAGCAGGTAGCGCAGTCGTTTGCCTTCGATTCGAAGCCGATGCAATTTCTCGGCCGGGGAATCGCTGGCGATGCGGCGACCTCGTTTCAGGATCTTGCGGACGCCGGTTGCTGCGCTGGAAGCGGCGCAGTCGGCGATCAACAGATCACCGTAACGGCGCAATACGCCCACCTCCGGCCCGCTTGCGACCAGATTGTCCAGTTGATCGAGCAGAGCCACGTAGCGCTCGCCGGTCATCGCAGCGAGCAGCGCGGCTCTTGCCTGGCTGTGGGCATCCTTCACGTGTTGCAGGTATGGCTGCAGGCCGACCGCGGCATCGTCAGGCAGCGTCGCCTGGAAATCGTCAATCGCGGCCTGATGGACATCGGCATCACGAACCTCGCCAAGCATTCCTGCCAGCCAGTGTAATTCGCCATTCAGTGACTCAGCCTTGTCGCCCGGGAACAGATGATCGAAGGTGCGCAACACCGAGCGGGTGCGGCGGATCGCGACCCGCATCTTGTGAACTGCGTCCGGATCCGCTGACTCGCGGACGCGAGCCTCTTCATGCCTGATCTGCTCAAGCATGAGTCTCAGGTAATCGCCGATCAGCGTGAGCAGCGGATCGCTGCCCCGCGTTTTTACCGGCTCCGGATGGGCGCCGGCACCGCTGCACGCCCCTGAAGCTTCCCGGCAGTCGGTTCGGGCGCGTGGGGCCCCGATCGCGGGATCGGTTGAGTCAGCTGAGGGATTGGGCCGTCGGGCCGCATCCGCGCTCTGAAGCGTGGCGCCATCTTCTCGCATGTCGAGTGGATCGTTGTCGGCCATTCCGGGCGGCTCTTTATGGCAAGGCTAACGCCGATTGGGCCGCTTCGCACGCCAAATCATCAGTCATTTGGCTCCCCGTGGCGTTACCGAAGATATATCAGCGACTTGCAGGTAACCTAGGCCCCGTCGATCATGCCCGGTGCCGCCGGCCGGGCCGGAAATCCAACGAGGCCTGTCAGGTTGGAAATAATCGCCGTTTACAACATCAAGGGCGGTGTCGGAAAAACGACCACGGCCGTGAATCTTGCCTATCTGTCAGCGGCCGCCGGCTGGCCCACGCTGCTGTGGGATCTCGACCCCCAGGGCGCCGCGACCTACATGCTGCAAAGCCAGCCGCGAAAGCGCAGCGGGGCCCGGCGATTGATCCGGGGCGAGCGCGAGCTCGACGAACTGGTTCGGTCAACCGATTACGAGCGGCTGGATATCCTGCCTGCTCACTTCTCATACCGGCGCATGGACCTGCACCTGAGCGCGCGCAAGAAGCCGGCCGCCACGCTGATGAAATTGATGCGCTCACTGCAGGGTCGATACGCGTGCCTCTTTCTGGATTGCCCGCCCGGCTTGTCACTCGTCTCCGAGAATATTCTCCACGCGGCCGACGCCATCCTCGTCCCGGTGCTGCCTTCGCCTCTGTCGACGCGGATGCTCGAGCAATTAACGGAATTCGTCGAGCAGCAGAACTGGCCGGACCTCGCGTTGCTGCCCTTCTTTTCAATGGTGGATCGCCGCCGCACGCTGCACAAAGAGGGTCTTGTCAGCCTGCGACAGCGCTTTCCGGGAATGCTGCGAACGGAGGTGCCCTACCTGAGCGCAATCGAGCAGGGCAGCGTGCGCCGTGCGCCATTGCCGGCTTATGCGGGCAAGAGCGCGGCGGCGCAGGCATATGCGCAACTGTGGCAGGAGACCGACGCGCGTCTCAGCGAAGCCTATGGGCGAAGCGCCCGCTCCATTGGCGGTACTGCTCAGGCGGACTGAACCGGCCGCTGATGCCACGGAGGCAGCCTGGCGGCGGCGTTCCAAATTGGATATGTGGTTTAAATATACGCCATAAGTTTCTGATAAATAGGTAATCAGTTAGTCAATTGAACGGGCATCCAACAGAGACCGAGGCTCCACTCCCGTAAATGAATAACATCGTCATGGCAGACGCTGACGCACCGGCTGAGACCGGCCGGGTGCAACGCATCGCTGCGCAGGTGCAGCGACTGGTTGCGCCGAACCCGAGCCCGATGACCGGCCCTGGCACGAACACCTACATTCTGGGCCACGAGGATTGCCTGGTCATCGATCCCGGCCCGGATGACCCGGGGCACCTCGAGCGGATTGTCGAACTGGCCGGCGGTCGGATCTCGGCGATCCTGTGCACGCATTCGCACACGGATCATTCGCCGGGTGCGGCGCCGCTGAAAGCCAGAACCGGGGCGCCCGTGTACGGATTGCCAGCGCCGGCCGATCCATTCCAGGACGAAAGCTACGCGCCGGATGCGGGTTTTGCCGATGGGACGGTTTTCTCCTTCGCCGATGACGCGCTGCGCGTGATCCACACGCCCGGACATGCATCGAATCACGTCTGCTTTCTGCAGCGCAGTAACGGGATGCTGTTTACCGGCGATCACCTGATGAGTGGCTCGACCGTTGTGATTCTCCCGCCGGACGGTTCGATGCTCCACTACCTCGACTCACTGCGGCGTCTGCAGCGGACATCGGCCGTCTCGATTGCGCCGGGGCACGGCGCGGTCATCGGTAATGCCCAGGACGACATCATCCGGGTGATCGCACACCGCCTGAGGCGCGAAGACAAGCTGATCGGGGTGCTGGCGCGCCGTGCCGCAGCGACGCTCGATGAGTTGCTTGGCGAAGTGTATGACGATGTCCCGGCGTTTCTGCACCCGGTCGCGCGGTACTCGCTTCATGCCCACGCGATCAAGCTGGTCGAGGAAGGCAGGGCGGAGGATGACGAGGCCGTTTACCGATGGGTTGGCTGAGCCAGGACGGTCGCGTGTCCTGGCCGCACTGACATCAATTGCCCTCAGGGGCGGGTTGGGTCCCGCAGGCGCTCGCCTTCCCCGAGCCTTTCCTGCAGGTCCTGATCAGCCATGGCTGCCGCTGCAGGCCGGGCCCGCAGCGGCGTGACGGTCACGTAGCCGCGCTCCAGCAGCGTTACATCCGTCCCTGCATCCTTCATCGAAGGCTCGAGCCGCTGAATGTGGGGAGCGTGAACGCCGTCCGCGGCCGCATCGTAGCGGACCCTGATGCTGCGGAAGTCATCGAGCGGCGCCACGGCGATACCCTCGATCGCTGCTGTTTTGCGGGCCGGGTAATTGATGTTGAACACCGTGTCGAACTGACCCGTCGCGGGTCCCGCGCACAGTGCGCCCAGCAGGTTCGGCAGTCGGCCGGCAAAATCCCTGGCGACATCGGCGAACTGCTGTGTCTGCTCGATGCCGCCTTTCGCTCCGATGCGGGCGGCGCTCAGGGCGATTGCCGGAACGGGCGGATCGAGCATCAGCGTGGCCGCCATCGCCGCGCCGACGGTCCCCGACATTGAGACGAGCGCACCGGCATTCGGACCATCGTTGATTCCGGATATCACGAGGTCGGGCCCGGGCGCTGCGCGGAACATGGTGGTTGCCGCGAATACCACGGCATTAGCGGGCGTGGCGCCTATCACGCCGACGACGCGCGGATTTCGCGGGTCCACGATGATCCGCAGCGGTTCCCAGCTGAAACTCAGGCTGCTGCCACTCGCATTGTCGGCTGGTGCAACCCGGGTTACGTGGTGTCCGGCGTCTCGCAACACTTTGTGCAGCGCTTCGATTCCGGGCGACCGGTAGCCGTCGTCATTGGTCAGCAGGATCTCGAGCGGTGCCGCCCGGCACGGAGCCGGCGCTGCATCCGCAGCTCGATTCGTGACCATCGCCAGCGCAATGATCAGAGCGGCTGTGTGCAGATAGGGGATGATGTTCCCTCGGACTGTCCGGCCTAGGGGATCTCGAGGTCGGCCCGGTAAAAGGCGACCGCATTACCGGTCACCCGGACCCCTGTGGCGCGCTTGCCGGAGGCGCTGATGCCGACATCGACCCGGCCCGGCCGGTCGACAAAACGCCCCTGGTGACCGACCAGGCGGGCCTCGCCGTCAACAACTGGCAGTAAGCCGTATTTCAGCAGATAGACGCCGAGCATTCCGGTTGCATTGCCGCTGACCGCATCCTCCGGAATGCCGATCGCGGGACAGAACATGCGCGCTTCGATCGCTGCCGGGGCGCTGTCCGGTATCTGGCCGAACACGAAGAAACCATCGGCGCCCACATGGGAAGTCAGGTGGATCAACTTGTCCATCTGCGGCTGCAGTGATTCGAGTGTCTCCGGTGAGCGCAAGCCAATGATCAGTCGGGCGCTCGACTGAGTCATCACTTGCATAGGACAGTCCGGGTGAAGGCTGTCGGAGCTGATACCGAGCGCATCAAGCACGGCTGATCGCCGTTCCGCAGTCAGCGTCGGGCCAAAACTGGCCGGGCTCTGGTGAACGGTGACGCTGAATGCCGGTGCTTCGCCAGTGACTTCGACCTCAACGATCGTCGAGCCCGATTTCTGGCGCACGCGCCCCTCAGGCTTTCCGTCCGCCATCGCCCGCGCGTAATGCGCAGCGACCGTTGCATGGCCGACAAACGTCACTTCACGGCGGGGCGAGAAGAAACGCAGCTCGATGTCGTAATCGGCGGAATCCGACTTCAGCACGAAAACGACTTCCGAGCCGGCGATCTCCCGCGTGATCTGGCGCATTTCCTCCGGGGTCAACTGCTCGGCGTCGAGCACCGCGGCAGCCGGGTTACCGCAGAAAAGATCCTGGGTGAACGAATCGACCACAAAGAGGCGGCACTTGCGCTTCGGCATCGGGTTGTTCTCAGTCATGGGATGCACATTTGTCCCTAAGCCGGACCCTCGCGTCAACCGCTAAACCCGCACGATGTCCGAATTCGCGCGATATACTGCAAATCACCTTGGGGCGGCCTCAATGGCCTGAGATACCGAATGCGGCTGGTTCGCTGATCGGTGAACCCGTTGAACCTGATCCGGTTAGCACCGGCGTAGGGAGCAGGTCGCATGATCTACAGACATTCATTGCACCGCGCGGACGGTTTCCGGCGCCGGGCGGTGATGCACTCGGCGTCGTCTATCGGATGGGTCATGGTTGCGGCTGCCCAACTGTTCAGGCCGGTTGCCGCCGGTGCCACCGAGACTGACGCTGCGCTCGAACTGGAGGAAATTATCGTTACGGCCTCGCTCCGCGACGAGTCGCTGATTGATTTCCCGGTCAGCACGTCGGTGATCGATACGGCGACGATCGAGTCCGCGGGCATGCGGCATTTCGAGGACGCGATGAAACTCGTGCCCAACCTGAACTGGTCGGGCGCGACCTCGCGCCCGCGCTATTTCCAGATTCGCGGGATTGGCGAACTCGAGCAGTACCAGGGCGCTCCGAACGCCTCCGTCGGCTTCCTGATTGATGAAATCGACTTCAGCGGCGTTGGAATGCCCGCCACGCTCTGGGACGTGGACCAGGTCGAAGTTCTGCGTGGACCCCAGGGAACGCGCTTCGGCGCCAACGCGCTGGCCGGGTTGATCAAGATCAAGACCCGCGATCCGGACCGCGTCGCCGACCTGCGCAGTGAACTCGTCGCAGGACAGGACGGCATAATCGGGGCAGGGCTCGCGGCCGGTGGGCCTATCGGTGCAGATGCAACGCACGCGGCCTGGCGAGCGAACGCCTACTGGTCCGAGGGCGATGGTTTCCGGGACAACCGGTATCTCGGACGAAGCGACACAAACTCGCGCCGTGAACTGACTTTGCGTGGCAAGGTTCAGAGCCGGCTCAATGACGCCTGGCAGCTCGGGCTCAGTCTCAGCTACGCGGACCTGGACAATGGGTTCGACGCCTTCGTGCCGGATAACTCGCTGCATACGATTTCTGATCGGCCCGGGCGCGATGCCCAGCAAACACTCGGCGCCGCACTGACACTCGAGGGTGAATTGACGGGCAGCCGCCTGCAGAGTGTCTCAACACTTGCCGACTCCGACATTCTCTACAGCTTCGATGGCGACTGGGGCAATGATGCGTACTGGGGCGAATACGCGCCTTACGATTACTTCTCGCGCTACGATCGCGAGCGTCGCTCGCTGACGCAGGATATCCGGCTGGTCAGCGACAATACGGCCGAGTCTGCGGGATTCGGTTGGGTGGTGGGCGCCTACGCGAGTCGACTGGACGAACAGAACCTGCAGAGGGATTACTTTGCAGACGATCTGCTGCGTGCGCCGCTGTCGAGCGACTATGCCGCGAATCGTTTCGCGGCATACGGTGAAAGCGAATGGTTGCTCGGTGAATCACTGGTCGCGTCGGCCGGCCTGAGGATCGAACGCTGGTCGGCGCGTTATGACGACAGTGACGACAGTCGCTTCAACCCGTCAGAGACCATGGCCGGCGGGCATCTGTCATTGCGCGCGCCCGCCGGAGATTCCGCGTCGTGGTACGCGACCCTCAGTCGTGGTTACAAGGCCGGCGGATTTAATATCGGCCAGTTCATTCCGGAAGACCGGCGCGAGTTTACGCCCGAGTACCTCTGGAACCTGGAGGCCGGGCTGCGGTATTCGCTCGACGGGTCGGGCATCGACGGGTCGGCCTCGGTTTTTTCAATGTGGCGTGAGGACCAGCAGGTCGCGACGTCGTTCCAGGTCGATCCGGGCGACCCCCTGTCGTACGTGTTCTACACGGACAATGCGGCCCGCGGTCGCAACTATGGCCTCGAAGCTGAGATCCGGTGGCGACCGGTCGAGCTGCGCGAGCTGACGCTGGCCGCGACGCTCGGACTGCTGGCCTCGGAATACATCGACTACCGTTACGGTGAACGCGACCTGGATGGTCGGGAGCAGGCACATGCGCCCGGCTGGCAGTATTCGCTGTCGGCCGAGTGGAACGACGCCAGCGGATGGATGGCGCGAGCCGACCTGGCCGGGGTCGACGCTTTCTACTTCGACGCCGCTCACGATCAACGCTCCGAACCCTATACGCTGCTTCACCTGCGGGCCGGGTATGAGGGATCTCACTGGTCAGCGTATCTGTGGGGTCGCAATGTGCTTGATGAGCAGTACGCGGTGCGCGGCTTTTACTTCGGACTCGAGCCGCCCGACTATGCCGAGAAACTCTACGTGCAGCGCGGTGATCCGCGTCACTTCGGCCTGACGATTGAATGGCGTTTGAAGTGATCGAGTTGCCGGGGGCGGGAGTGAGCCGCGTCGGCGCCAATGGCGAAAAAAGGAGATCCACCCATGCGAATTGCCGTTGACATCAGCTTCTATCCGCTCGATGCGAGTTACGTTACACCGATCAAGGAGTTCATTCGACGCCTCAATGCTCACCCGGACCTGCAAGTGTCGACCAATGCGTTCAGCACCCACGTCGCAGGAGAGCATGCACGCGTCTTTGAGCTGCTTTCAGCAGAGACGGCCACCAGCTTCGCCGGCGGCGGTCGTGCAGTATTCGTGATGAAGGTGCTCGGCGGCGAACCCGCCTCGGACGAGGCCTGAGAGCTGCGACTCGTGATTGACTGGCTGGCTGCGATCAGCCCGACGGAGTGGATGGCCGTTGCGCTGGCCCTGGCGTATCTGTTGCTGGCCGTTCGCCAAAACCTCTGGTGCTGGGTCTGTGCTGCGCTGAGCGCGGCGATCTACGTGTACCTGTTTGCCGAGGGCGGTCTGTACATGCAGTCGGCGCTGCAGTTCTACTATATCGGGATGGCCATCTACGGCTGGTACGCCTGGCGAGGCGGAACGGCGAGTCGGGCCGAACCGTTGCCGGTCACGCGGTGGCCACCACGCGAGCACCTGCTTGCCTGGCTGTCAGTGCTGGCGCTCGCAGGCCTCAACGGATGGTTGCTCGGTGGCGCCCATGCAGTCACCTACGTCGACGCGCTGGTGGCCTGGGCCAGCGTGCTCACGACCTGGATGACGGCGCGAAAGGTGCTCGAAAGCTGGCTGTACTGGATCGTGATCGACCTCATCGCTGCCGCGCTCTATGGTTCGCAGGGCCTGTACGCGACCGCGGTCCTTTTTGTGCTGTATTCGATTATTGCATTGCGTGGCTACGCCAACTGGCGGTCCGACGCGCGCCGGGCGGCAGGGATCGACGATGCCGTGCCGACCTGAGTCGGATCCGCAGGCGCTGATCGGGCAAGTGGGCCGGTTGCTCGCGGCCGTGCCCGGCCTGGAGCGCCTGGCCGATGCGCCGCTCGAGCCCCTGAGCGGTGGCCGCGCGAATCACGCCTGGCGTGTGGAGGCAGCGGGTGGACCCTGGTATGTGCGACTGAATTCCGACGATGGGGAGCGACTCGGGGTAGATCGGCGCAGCGAGTGTGCATTGCTTGCAACGGTGAGCGAGGCGGGCCTGGCGCCGGAGTTGCGTCATTGCGATCCCGAGCGAGGCCTGCTGGTCACCCGGTACATTCAGGGGCGACCGTGGACGAGGCAGGCCGCCACCGAGAAGCGCAACCTGCGCCGGTTCGCCCGAATGCTGCAGCACCTGCATTCGCTGTCGCCGACACCCGCGGTCGCCAGGGTGGATTTCCGGTGTCAGGCGGCCCGGCTGGCGGCGACGATTCCGCCGGGGCTGATCACCGATTCATTGCAATCGACCGCCGAGGGGGCGTTTGCAAGACTGGCGCGACGAAGTGAGAGCTGTCTGTGCCACAACGACGCCCACCACCTGAACATCGTCGACGATGGCGAGCGCCTGTGGCTGGTGGACTGGGAATACGGCGGGCGCGGCGATGGCCTCTATGACCTGGCCTCTTTCCTGTGCGAGCAGGAGGCTGACCGGGCGGCCCGCGGCGAGTTACTGGCCTGTTACGGGCTCGCCGCGACCGGTGCAAGAGCGGACCTCGATGATGCCTGCTGGGCGTTCGACTATGTTCGATGGCTCTGGTACCTGGCCCGCGGGCGACCGCCCGGCGGTCCGGAGGCGGACAAATACGACACGATGCTCGAGAAGCTGGAAGCCCGGCTCGCGGCCGGACAGAACGCCCGATGAGAAAAAACTGCCGCTGGCCGGATGCAGATCCCGAGACGCGCTGAGATAATAAGCGGCTATCAATTGCAGAGACCGGGGATAAGCGAATGGCGAAGATGGTCGTGACGGATCAGGACGGCAAAGTTCACGAGATAGAGGGTCGTGAGGCCGTCAAGATCATGGAGACCCTGCGCGAGTTTGACTTCGGCATCACCGCGATCTGCGGTGGGATGTGCTCCTGCGCGACCTGTCATGTCCTGGTTTCTTCAGACTGGGTTGGCCGGTTGCCGGCACCGCAATCCGATGAAAAAGACCTGCTCATGGAACTGGAGCACTATGACCCGGAGCGTTCCCGGCTGAGTTGCCAGATCGATTTCGACGCTTCGCTCGACGGCATCGAGATGATCGTTGCGCCGGAGGAGTGAGCGGCTCGACCGACGAACATTACAGGCAAGTGTGATTGAAACCGTCAACTTTGACTTTTAATTGTCCGGGCGCCATAGTCCATGGCTGAGTTCCCGATGATGGTTTCCATTGCGCAATACGGCATGACGGCACGCAACGCAGCGATCAGGGCGCAATCGACCGCCGGCGGTGAGACGGGCTGGCAGGCTCGCAAGAGCGCTCAGACGCGCCTGCAGGTGGTCGAGGCGGCGATCGCCTGTCTGGTCGAGCTTGGCTACAAGCGCACGACGACGACCGTGATTGCGCAGCGGGCGGGGCTGTCTCGCGGCGCGATGCTGCACCATTTCCCGTCCAGGGGTGACATCATCCGGGCGACGGTCGAACATCTCAACGCCAAGCGCCTCAAGGCCTTTCGAAAGACGATCGCAGGCCTGCCGAACGACGAGACCCGGGTTCGCCGCGCCCTTCAGGCCTACCTCCGGCACGTGCGACACCCGCTCTACGTCGCTTTCCTGGACCTATGGGTGGCGGCTCGCACAGATCCCGAACTCGCTGCAATACTGGCACCGGCGCAGGAATCGTTCGAGCGCGAGTGGCGGCATACGGCTGCCGGCCTGTACCCCGGCTGGCCTGATTCAGGCGAATTCTTTGACCTGGCGCTGAATCTCGTGCGCTTCGTTATGGACGGCCTGGCCGTCACGCCGCCGTCAAGCAATGAAGGCCGGCGGGAGGAGCAGCTGGTGGCTTACCTTGAAGATGCGTTGTGTGGGTTGGCCGCGCGCGCGCGCATCGACTCGGAGCGCCCTTCGGGATGATGTGCCCCGATTATTTTTCGAGGGTCGCGCGCTGCGGCCCCAGGCGGAAACAGTCCTGCTGCGCCACGCACCCGGCGCAGACAATGGACGGTATTTAATCAACAGTGGTGCAGTCAAAATGAGCGGGAGCAGACATGACTGACGCTTTCATTCTCGATGCCGTGCGCACGCCGCGTGGCCGTGGCCGTCAAGACGGTTCACTCCACCAGATTACACCAGTGCAGCTGGCCGCCCAGGCGTTGATGGCGCTGCGCGATCGCACCGAACTCGACACCAGTCTGGTCGAAGACGTTGTGCTGGGTTGCGTAACCCCGGTTGGCGAGCAGGGCGCGGACATCGCGCGCGTCGGCGCATTGGTTGCAGGCTACGACGAAAGCGTGCCGGGCAAGCAGCTCAACCGCTTCTGTGCCTCGGGACTCGAATCCGTCAATACCGCCGCCGCACAGATCATGTCCGGCCAGTCCGAACTGACGATCGGCGGTGGCGTCGAGTCAATGTCGCGCGTGCCGATGGGCTCCGACGGTGGCGCCTGGGCTGCGGATCCGCGCGTGGCCTGGCAGCAGTACTTCGTACCGCAGGGCATCAGCGCAGACCTGATTGCCACGATGGAAGGCTTCACACGGCAGCACCTCGACGCCTTCGCCGTGGAAAGCCAGCGTCGCGCCGCCTACGCGCAGGAGAACGGTCACTTCGATGGCTCCATCGTGCCGGTCAGGGACGTCATTGGCCAGATTGTGCTCGACAAGGATGAATACCTTCGCCCTGGCACGACGATGGAAGATCTCGCCAAGTTGAAACCGGCTTTCGAAAGGCTGGGCGAGGACGCCGGCTTTGACTCAGTCGCAATCCAGCGCTACCCGCAGGTCGAGTCCATTCATCACCTGCATACTGCCGGCAACTCCAGCGGAATCGTTGACGGTGCGGCAGCGGTGCTGGTTTCGAGCAAGCGCATGGCACGCAAGCTCAAGCTCAAGCCTCGAGCCCGGATACGTTCGTTTGCGTCGATCGGCAGTGAGCCGACCATCATGCTGACCGGCCCTGCCGCGGCCTCGCGCAAGGCACTGAAACTCGCCCGGATGAAGCCGGCCAACATTGACCTGTGGGAAATCAACGAGGCCTTTGCCGCCGTTGCTCTTCGCTTCATGCGCGACATGGAAATAGGGCATGAGCGGACGAATGTGAACGGTGGTGCCATTGCGCTGGGTCATCCGCTTGGCGCAACCGGCGCGGTCATCCTCGGCATGGCGCTCGACGAACTCGAACGTCGTGACCTGAATATTGCACTCGTGACGCTGTGCGTCGGTGCCGGCATGGGCACGGCGACGATCATCGAACGCGTCTGATCCGTCAAATAAACAGCTACGGTATCCAAACATGACTCAGAACATTCAATTCAACGTCGACGGCGACGGAATCGCGACGCTGCTGCTCGATGTCACCGGCAGGCCCATGAACGTCCTGACGCCGGGCCTGGAAAAGGATCTGGCCGAGTGCGTCGAGCGGGTCTCTGGCGACCCGACAATCCGTGGCGCGGTCATTGGCTCGGCCAAGTCCAGCTTCATGGCCGGCGCCGACATCAAGGACATGGTCAGTGCATTTGACAGGGGAGTCACGGCCGCTGAGGCCGCTCTGACCAGCCAGCGACTGAACCGGCTGTTCCGGCAACTCGAGACCTGCGGCAAGCCGTTCGCCGCCGCGATCAACGGCGTCGCGCTCGGGGGCGGTTTCGAACTGGCACTGGCCTGTCACTACCGTGTCATGGCCAATGATCCCAAGGCGCGGGTCGGTCTGCCCGAAGTCACAATTGGCCTGTTGCCCGGAGCCGGCGGTACCCAACGTGTACCCCGACTCATCGGCGTCGCCGAGGCGCTGAAATTCATTACGCAGGGTAAACCCTTGCCGGCCGAAGCAGCGCTTAAGCAGGGACTTGTGCACGAACTCGCAGCGCCGGAGCAGATCGTGGAGCGGGCGCGACAGTGGATCCTGAGCGGTGGTGAAGGCGTGCAGCCCTGGGACAAGAAGGGGTTTCGCGTGCCTGGCGGCGGTGGCATGTCGACACCGTCCGCGATGCAGGCGTTCATGGGCGGTACGGCATTGACCGCGAAGGCCACGATGCGCAACTACCCGGCACCGTTGGCGATACTTTCCAGCGTCTTTGAGGGTACGCAACTGCCTATCGATGCTGCGCTGGAGATTGAGTCAAAGTATTTTGGCAAGTTGCTGGCCGGCCCGGTTTCCCGCAACCTCATGCGGACCCTTTTCGTCAACAAGGGGCTCGCCGACAAGCTAAGCCGGCGCCCGGCCGGTCCGGAAAAATTCACTGTTAACAAGCTCGGCATTCTCGGCGCCGGCATGATGGGCGCTGGCGTTGCTTACTCCTCGGCCGTCGCGGGCATGCAGGTGGTGCTGCTCGACTCGACTCTGGAGGCGGCCGAGAAAGGCAAAGCGTATTCGAAGAAACTGCTCGCGAAACAAGTTGAGCGCGGTCGTCACAGCCAGGCGGAAGCGGAGGCGGTGCTTGCCCGTATCGTGCCGACCGTCGACTACGAAGACCTCGCCGGTTGCGAGCTCGTGATCGAGGCCGTTTTTGAAAATCGCGAGATCAAGGCGGACGTGACGGCCAAAGCCGAGGCCGTAATCCCGAAGACGGCGGTTTTCGCCAGCAACACCTCGACACTGCCGATCACCGGGCTGGCCAAGGTTTCCAGGCGCCCCGAGCAGTTCATCGGCATTCATTTCTTCTCGCCGGTCGACAAGATGCCGCTGGTGGAGATCATCCTCGGCAATAAGACCTCCGAGGAGACGCTGGCGCGCGCGTTGGACTATGTCGGGCAGCTTCGCAAGACGCCGATCGTGGTCAATGACAGCCGGGGTTTCTATACCAGTCGTTGCTTTGGCACCTTCACCCGCGAAGGCATGGCGATGCTCGAAGAGGGCGTCGATCCGGCGCTGATCGAGAACTCGGCCAGAATGGCAGGGATGCCGGTCGGGCCGCTCGCCGTGGCCGATGAGGTCACGATCGACCTGCAATGGAAAGTCACCCGACAGACGGAGGCTGATCTCGGCCGTCGATTCGAGAAGCCGGCCGGCTATGACGTCATTCGCCGGTTTGTCGAGGAGTTCAATCGTCCGGGTCGCCGATTCGGCGCGGGCTTCTACGAGTACCCCGCCGACGGCAAGAAGCACCTCTGGCCAGGCCTCAGCGATATCTACCCGGTACTGCCCGCGCAACCTTCTGCCGATGAGGTGATCAAGCGTTTGATGTATATCCAGGCGCTCGAGGCTGCCCGGTGCATGGAAGAAGGTGTGGTGACGACCGCTGCCGAAGCGGATCTCGGCTCGATACTGGGCTGGGGTTTCCCGGCCTGGACGGGCGGCACACTTTCGTTCATCGACACGGTGGGTATCGGTGAGTTCGTCGCTGAGTGCAACCGCCTCGCCAGGAAACACGGCAAACGCTTCAAGCCTTCGCGCTGGCTGCGCCAGCGGGCCGAGCGCAATGAACCGTTTCACCCGCCGCAGCCGGAGGACCGGGCGGCCTGATTGCAGCGCGGCCGGGCACGGAGCAGGTAAAAATGTCGATTCCGCCCATTTTTGAAGGTCGCTTATCGCTGCCGCTGATCGGCGCGCCGATGTTCATCGCCTCGACGCCCGAACTCGTCATTGAGCAGTGCAAGGCGGGCGTGATCGGCTCTTTTCCGGCCCTGAATGCCCGGCCAGCGGCCTTGCTCGATGAGTGGCTGTTGCGTATTGGCGAGGAACTCGATCGGTTTGCGCAGGCTAATCCGGGCCGACCGGTCGCGCCGTTTGCGGTCAACCAGATCGCGCACGCCAGCAATAGCCGCCTGTCGCGCGATGTTGAAGCCTGCGTCAGGCGCAAGGTGCCAGTGATCATCACCAGTCTGCGACCCCCGCGTGAAATCGTCGATGCCGTTCATTCCTATGGCGGGCTGGTTTTTCATGACGTCATCAGCGTTCGCCACGCGCGCAAGGCAGCCGAGCAGGGCGTTGACGGCATCATTGCGGTGTGTGCTGGTGCCGGTGGTCATGCAGGTACCGCGAGCCCGTTTGCGCTGATCCCGGAAATCCGCAGGTTTTTCGACGGTACCATCGTGCTGTCCGGGGCGATCAGTCGTGGCGCCGATGTCCTTGCGGCGCAGGTTCTGGGTGCCGACATGGCCTATGCCGGCACGCGATTTCTCGCTACGGCCGAGGCGCAGGTTGACGATGCGTACAAGCAGATGATCGTTGCGGCGGGTTCGGATGACGTGGTCTACACGCCGTTCTTCAGCGGTATTCACGGCAATTACCTCAGGGCGAGCGTGATGGCGGCCGGCTACGATCCCGAGCACTTGCCGCATGCGGATAAGTCGAAGATGGACTTCGGCGCGGCGACGGAAAAGGCGCCTGCGAAGGCCTGGCGCGACATCTGGAGCGCGGGACAGGGCGTGGGCAATATCGACGAGGTCACGACGACCGCCACCGTGATCGCCCGAATGCAAGTGGAGTACGAGACCGCGCGCCGCCGCCTCTGCGACGGTGACTGATCGGCAGGCTTCGGACAGCCGGCGCGGATTCCGATCCGCCTATTTCTTCGCCTCGGCCTGGCGCGCGACGGCCTCTGCACGCGCCTTGATGGCCTCCGGGTCGCCGAGATAACGGCTGGCGGTCGGGTTGAGACCAGCGTCGAGCTCATACAACAGCGGCACGCCGGTCGGGATGTTGAGCTCGACAATCTTTTCCTTTGAGATCTTATCGAGCATCTTCACCAACGCCCGCAGGCTGTTGCCGTGCGCAACAATCAGTACATTGCGGCCGGCCTTCAGTTCCGGCGCGATGCGTCCGGACCAGTACGGCATGACACGGTCGAGTGTCGACTCGAGCGACTCCGAGGCCGGGATTTCAGCCGCCGGGACGCAGGCGTAGCGGCGATCGAAACGCGGATTCTGTGGGTCATCCTGTGCCAGCGGCGGGGGCGGCGTGTCATAGCTGCGACGCCAGATCTTGACCTGTTCGGCACCGTGCCTGGCCACGGTCTCGGCCTTGTTGAGACCCTGCAGGGCGCCGTAGTGACGCTCGTTGAGACGCCAGCTGCGCTCCACCGGCAGCCACATCAGGTCCATCTCGTCGAGTGAATACCACAAGGTGCGGATCGCTCGCTTGAGCACCGAAGTGAACGCGATGTCAAAGGCAATGCCCTCTTCCCTGAGCAATTCTCCGGCTTCCTTCGCCTCGAGGTGACCCAGTTCTGAGAGGTCAACGTCGACCCATCCGGTGAACAGGTTTTCAAGGTTCCAGGTACTCTGACCGTGACGCAGCAGGACCAGTTTGCCGGTGCTCATGATGTAGTCTTTATTGATTGGACGGGCTTCTTTATAACAATGCGCGGCGGCTCAGACCAGACGGGAAAGTCGCGGCGCGCCTCACGGCAGGTACCCGTCGATACCTTGTTCACAGCGGTTACGACCCGAGCGCAGCGTCTCCTGCCAGCGGGCCCTGTTTTCGTCTGCGGCTGCGCGCGAAGCCGGCGGGTGTGCGAGATGGAAGGCGATCGCGCAAAAGATGAGGGTTTGCCGGCGGCGGCCCGAATTTTGCAGCCGGGCGCAGAGCTCCTTGTCCTCCGAGCCCCAGCCAGTCATGGATTCGTCGAAGCCGTTGACGGCGACGAGGTCGCGGCGCCAGAAGCCCTGGTTGCAGGACTTGATGGAGATCAGCGCATTAGAGATGCGATTCAGTCGAGCCGAAAGCCGCGGCGCTCGCAGTGCATAAGTGCGGCGCAACAAGCCAAGCCCGGGGCCCAACACCCCGGGTAGCGAAGATCCCGGTGCCATCAGGCGCCGGGTGGCCCGCTCGTCAAGCTGAATCCGCACGCCCTGCGTGTAATAGCCCTCGCGTGCTGCGGCGACGTGGTCAGCGACGAAGTGCGGGTGCATGACCATGTCGCCGTCCAGCAGGATCAGGTAGTCGGCCCCGCTGCGCGCAATCGCCTTGTTGCGAATCCCCCCGGCGCGGAATCCTCTGTGCGCCTGGCGGACATGTTGCACGGGGCAGGGGGCCTTTGTGACGAAATCCTTGACCAGCGCTGCGGTCGAGGCGCAATCACCGTCTTCGGCGATGAGGACCTCGTCCGGCCATCGATGCTGCTGCGAGAGGCTTTCCAGTACCCGCGCGAGCGCCTCGGCCCGCTCATGTGTCGTGATGACCAGCGCGCAGCGCATCAGGCCCGGGCCTGGACGTCTCAGGCAATCGCGAGACGGCGAATGGTCTGCAGCCCGACCGACAGTGACGCGAAATCCACCGGCGTCGTCTGGCCGCGAATATCGTCGACCACGTTCAACGCGTGGTCCGTCTCGGCGCGATGCAGCTGCTGCCAGCGCTCGACTGCGCGGGCCGGCTCACGTTCGTGACTTTCTTCGAGGATGCGTTCGGCCAGGCTGCGATGAGTCTCATAGAGTGCCTCACGCAGGCTGCCGCGTGCGACAGCCTGCCAGAGGCCGGTAATTTCGAGCAACTCGATGGCCTGTCGCAGCCAGTCGAGTCCGAATGCCTCACCAGTACAGAAATAGGCCTGTGCCGCGGCAGTCACCGAAAGTCTGCGTGCGGACGCGAGCTCGACGATGTCCGGTGCGCACTTCAGCGCCGAAGTGGCGGCGACCCGCCTGGCAAGGTCGGCCGGTGCGCCGGCACTCTCGAGTTCGACCACGCGGTTCTCAAACCGCTGCCGTTCAAGCCCGGTCAGCCATTGTTCGGTCGTTCCGCAGAGCTCCCGGATACCGGGTCGCAGCCGTTCGACCTGCCGATCGATACCGAGGTCGTTGCGATGACGTTCGATCAGCCAGTAGGAAACCTGGCGCAGCAGACCGATGGTATTGAGCACCATCGAGTACTGGACCGCCGCCGGGGCGCGATTGTCCAGTGCCTCGATCGCAGTCCAGATTTCGCGAGCGTCGAAGGCTTCTCTCGCGATCGTGTAGGCTCTTGCGACAGTTGCAGCGTCAGCGCCGGTTTCCTGCTGGCTGCGCGCGACAAAAGTCGGTCCCATGCGGTTGACGATGCTGTTGGTCGTCGCCGTGGCAATGATTTCGCGCTTCAGCGGGTGCTCTTCGAGCAACTCGCGGTAACGGCGGCTCAGTCGCGCCGGGAAATAGCGACCCAGTTCGCCACTCAGGTAGGGGTCTTCCGGCACATCGGACAGTATCAGCTGGGCATTGAGTGCAATCTTCGAATAGCTAAGGACCATGCAGAGTTCCGGCCGGGTCAGGCCGAGTGCCAGCCGTTCGCGCTCCTCGATTTCTTCGGCGCTCGGCAGGAATTCCAGGGTTCGGTCCAGGATGCCGGCGAGCTCGAGCTGCCGGACGAAGTGTGCATGCTCACCGAGACGGTCGGGTGCAGTTGATTGCTGCAGGCTGATCGACTGGCTCTGAAGGTAATTGTCCCTGAGTACCAGTGCGGCTACTTCATCCGTCATGTCGGCAAGAAGTCGCTTTCGTGCCGGCCCGGAGAGTCTTTTCTGCCGTCGGGCAATGTCCAGCAGAATCTTGATGTTGACCTCGTGGTCGGACGCGTCGACACCGCCGGAATTATCCAGGAAGTCGGTGTTGATACACCCGCCGTTAAGCGCGTACTCGACACGGCCGAGCTGCGAGACGCCGAGATTGCCGCCCTCGCCGATGACGCGGCAATGGAGCTCCTTCCCATTGACACGCACCGCGTCATTGCTGCGATCACCAACGTCGGCGTTGGACTCCTCAGACGATTTGACGTAGGTACCGATACCTCCGTTCCACAGCAGGTCGACCGGCATCCTGAGAATCGCGCGAATGACCTCCTGCGGCGTGGCCTTGTTCGACTCCAGTCCAAGCAGGGCTCTTGCCTGGCTACTCAGCGCGAGCTCTTTTGCACGCCGGGGCAGTATCGCGCCGCCCCTGGAAAGCAACTTGCGGTTGTAGTCTTCCCAGCTGGAACGAGGCAGTCTGAAAAGGCGCTCGCGCTCCCGATAACTGCGCTCGGTATCCGGCGAAGGGTCCAGAAAGATGTGCTGATGGTTGAACGCCGCAACCAGCCGTATGTGTCGCGAGAGCAGCATTCCGTTACCGAAGACATCGCCGGCCATGTCGCCGATACCTGCGACGGTGAAGTCTTCACTCTGCGTGTCCAGCCCCAGTTCGCGGAAGTGGCGCTTTACGCACTCCCAGGCACCGCGAGCGGTGATGCCCATTGTCTTGTGGTCGTAGCCCACCGACCCACCGGAGGCGAAGGCATCGCCGAGCCAGAAACCGTACTCCGCGGCCAGCGCGTTCGCGGTGTCCGAGAATGAAGCCGTACCCTTGTCCGCCGCGACGACCAGGTAAGGATCGTCGTCGTCGTAGCGAACAGTCCGCGCGGGCGTGACGACGCGATCGCCTTGCACGTTGTCGGTGATGTCGAGCAGTGCACGGATAAACCACTTGTATGATTCCGTGCCCTCGCGCTGGATTTCTTCTCGACTGCCCCCCTGCGGCAGCAGTTTCGGAACGAAACCGCCCTTGGCGCCCACCGGGACGATCAGCGTGTTCTTGACGTTCTGCGCCTTCATCAGGCCGAGGATTTCGGTGCGGAAATCCTCCCGGCGGTCGGACCAGCGCAGGCCGCCGCGCGCGACCTTGCCCATTCGCAGGTGCACGCCTTCGACGCGCGGAGAGTAAACCCAGATTTCAAACATCGGCCTTGGCTTGGGGAGTTCCGCAATTGCCTTCGGTTCCAGCTTGAGGCACAGGTACGGCTTCGGCCCATGTGTCTCGCCCTGCTGGTAATAATTGGTTCTCAGCGTGGCAAGAATCACCGAGCGGAACGCCCGCAGTATCCGGTCGTCATCCGGGCTGTTTACCTGTTCGAGGGAATCACGAATTGTGCGCTTGAGCCTGCGTAGCCGTGAGGTGCGCGTCGCCGGTCTGATGTCAGGTTCGAAGCGCGCCTCGAACACGTCGATCAGCGCGGCACCAATGCCGGGGTGTGCAGAGAGCACCGTCTCCATGTAGGGCTGACTGAAAGGCAGGCCGGTCTGCAGGAGGTAGCGGGAAACGGCCCGCAGAATGACCACCTGGCGCCAGTCGAGGTTAGCTGCAAAAACGAGCCGGTTGAAGCCGTCACTTTCCGCGTCGCCGCGGCAGACGGCGTAAAACGCCTCCTCGAAACGACGACCTACCTTGCCCGGGTCGAGGCTGCTGCCACCCTCGTGGGTGACTTCGAGATCCTGGATCCACAGGGTCTGCTCCGATTTCGCTGCGACCTTGTAGGGCCGCTCATTCAGTATCCGCAGGCCAAAATTTTCCAGCAAAGGCAGCATGTCCGACATCGCCGCCGGATCGCCCCGCCTGTAAAGACGCAGATGCAGCGTGTTAGCGGCCGGATCGCCGGCTCGCAACTCGAGCGCGAAGTCGACCGTCGACTCACGCAGTGCAATGAGCTCCCGGATGTCTGTGATCGCATCCGCGGGCTTGATTTCCTCCTCGTAGGCGGCAGGGAAGGCATCGGCAAACTCACTGCCGATGGGTCCTGCCTGGTCTTCAGGAAGGTTGAGATGAATTGCCTCGCGCAGCCGGTCGGACCAGGTCAGCAAGGCGTCGTCAATGCGGCGCTCGATCCGCGCGACATCGGCCCGCGCCGGCTGGTCCGGGTCGGTCCTCACGATCGTCCGAAGACGGGCCAGTGCCGAAACAGAGATCTCCACCTGAGACTCAAAATCGGTGCCGTGCAGTTCCTCCATCAGTATCTGCTCGATCCGCTCGCGGGCCAGCGTGTTGTACCGGTCCCGCGGCACAAACAGCATGCACGAATAAAAGCGACCGTACGGATCCCGGCGTGGGAACAGTCGCACGCGTCGCCGTTCGTACATATTGACGATGCCACGCGTCGTGCGGACCAGCTCCGGGACGGTCGCCTGGAAAAGTTCGTCGCGTGGATAGGTTTCCAGCACATTGACCAGCGCTTTGCCGTCGTGACTGACCGGCGAAATACCGAAATGCTCGAATACCCGCTGTACTTTGCGCCGCAGGAGTGGAATCTGCCGGGGATTGGCCATGTAGGCCCGTGACGTGAACAGGCCGATGAATCGGCGCTCGCCCGTGACCCGGCCGCGCGAATCGAAGGACTTGATGCCAACGTAGTCCAGATAAGTGGCTCGATGGACCGGCGAGACGGAGTTGGCCTTGGTGACCACCAGCACGGTCGCCTCGCGGGCCTGCTCGCGAAAGTCTCCCTCCATTCGCGTCGGCTTCGGTTTCGGACGGCCAGGCATCGTTCGCATGAGGCCGAGACCGCTGCCGCGAACTGCTATGAGCTTGTCGGTCCTGCGCCCTCGCTCCAACCGATACTCGCGGTAGCCGAGAAAGGTGAAGTGATTATCGGCGAGCCAGTCCAGAAAAGCCGCGGCTTCCGCCGACTCGGGACGGGCAATGCCCGGCACGCCGCCCAGCAGGCTGCGTCCGATTTCGTTAGTGAGCGCGCGCATCTGAGGCCAGTCTTCGACCGAGATTCGGACGTCCTCGAGCATCGCGAAAATACGTTTGCGCAGTTCGGCCATCTCATCGGCGCTGCCGATCCGTTCAATCTCGACGTGCTGCCATGACTCCGCGCCCGGCCGGCCTGAGGCCACCGGGTCGATGCGGCTCAGGCGACCGCGCCCGTCACGAACGACCCTCAGCACCGGGTGCACCATCAGCTGGATTTCCCGTCCCGATTCATTCATCAGCATGGCGAGTGAGTCGATCAGGAAGGGCATGTCATCGGTGACGATCTCGACGATCGTGAACGGCGAGTGCCAGCCATCTTTCGCATCGGTCGGATTGAAGACCCGGACTTTCGCCTCACCTGCGCGCCGTACACGACCGAACTCCAGGTGGCCGGCCGCCGCGGCAGCAAACGCGGCCGGCGATCCGGTCTTGAGGTCTTCTTCGGAGACGTTGTTGAAATAGGCGCGGGTAAAGCCGCCCAGGCTGACCGGGAAATCGCGATGACGGATCTTGCGCGTCTCGGCGACGATCTGGTCAATGATGTGCTTTCGCGCGGCCGGGATCGTGCCAGACATCTGTCGACTCCTTGCGGTTTTCCCCGCAGGCGGGATTATAGTGGGCGCGGCTTACGCGCGGTCGCTTGTTTGAGCGTTGCAGGCCCGCCGCCGAGATGCTCTGCCCGAGCGGTCAGTTTTTGCAGTGCACTATCGAGCAGTTCAATCTCTTTGCCGTTCAGCCCCGCAAGCAGTTCGCGCTCGTACTGCAAGGCCATCGGGGCCACCGTACGGTAAACCCGCAGGCCGCCAGCCGAAAGCCTGAGAATCGATCGTCGGCGATCACCGGCCGCCGTCTCTCGCCGGACGCGCCCCGCCTTCTTCAGGCGCGCGACCGCACGGCTTACGGCGACGGCGTCCATCCGTGTTCTCTCGCTGACTTCCCGAGCTGACAGCCCGGGATGGCGTGCCAGTACGGCGATGACCCGCCATTCCGGAACCGTCAGATTGAAACGCTGCTGGTAGGTCTCCGCGATGGCGCTGCTGACGCGGTTAGTCAGCACCGAGAGGCGGTAGGGAAGAAACCGTTCGAGTTCGATCAACATCGCGTAGTCCGGCTGTATTCTCTCGCATGGCGATCGCCGCGAATGATTTCAAGTGTAACGATTACCTTATCACCCGCGCCAGACGTCACGGGCGATGCGGCCTTGCCAGGTAATCGTGCGTCTGCATCTCGATGAGGCGGCTGCGGGTGCGTTCGAACTCAAAACCAAGCCGTTCCCCACGGTACAGTGCATCTGGCGTCGCCGCTGCGGATAATACGAGTTTCACGTTCCGGTCATAAAACTCGTCGACCAGCGCAATGAAGCGACGCGCCTGGTTTTCGAGCGTCGCGTCGAACACCGGCACGCCGGATATCAGGACCGCGTGGAAATCGCGGGCGATCTCGATGTAGTCGGCCTGGCCTCGCGGCCCATCGCAAATGGCTGCGAAATCAAACCAGACTACGTCGCTCGTGCGGCGACGCGCTTCAACCGACCGGCCTTCGATCTCCAGGTGGCCGCCGGACTCCCCGGTATCGCCGGCGATTGCGACGAAGCGCTTCAACAGGGCTTCGTCGGAGCGGGTACCAGCCGGGGTCAGGTAGAGCGGCGCTTTCTCGAGTTCACGCAGCCGATAGTCGGCCCCCGCGTCGAGCTCGAACACTTCACAATGACGTTCGATCAGCGCGATCGCCGGCAGAAACCGGCTGCGCTGCAGTCCATCCCGATACAGTTCCGCCGGCGGCGCGTTCGATGTAAAGACCAGGCTGACGCCGTTGTCCACCAGCCCTTCGAACAACCCGCCGAGGATCATCGCATCGGCTATGTCGCTGACGAACAACTCATCGAGACACAGCACTCGCATCTGTGACGCCATATCCGCGGCAATTCGCGGCAGGGGATTCGATTCAGCGCGCAGGCCGCGCAGCCGCGCGTGCACCTCGTTCATGAATCGGTGGAAATGAGCTCGTCGCGACGGCACGACGAGCTGGGCGTGGAAGGTGTCCATCACGAAAGTCTTGCCGCGGCCGACTCCACCCCAGAGATAGAGTCCGCCGGCGTTCGCTTGCCCGTCCCGGCCCCTGAGGCGTCGCAGCCGGCCAAAGAATGAGGTGTCCGCCTCCGTGGATGACTGCAGGCGCACCTGCAACTGATGCAGCCTTTCGATCGCTTGCACCTGCGCGGCATCGGGTTCGTAGCCATGCTGCCGAAGCACGCGGCGATAGGCGGTGGGTAAATCGTCTTTTTCGATCACCGCGGATTCCGTTCAGTCGGCGAGCTCGGGCAGGTCCCGGAAATACGCAAGTGCCTCGGGATTGGCGAGGGCATCCGTGTTGCTGACCGGCCGCCCGTGAATTACGTTGCGAACTGCCAGTTCGACGATCTTGCCGCTGATGGTTCTTGGAATGTCCGGAACGGCGATGATACGCGCCGGTACGTGTCGGGGCGTCGTGTGCGTCCGAATCACGTCGCGAATCGATTTCTCGAGCGCAGCATCAAGCGTGACGCCTGGCCGCAGGCGCACGAACAGTACGACGCGAACGTCATTCTGCCATTGCTGGCCAACCGCTAGGCTCTCGAGAATCGGATCGAGCTTCTCCACCTGCCGGTAGATTTCCGCTGTGCCGATCCTGACGCCGCCCGGATTGAGCACGGCATCCGAACGTCCGAGGATCACGATGCCGTCGTGCTCGGTGAGCAGGGCGTAGTCACCATGGCACCAGGTATTCGCAAAACGTTCGAAGTAGGCTGCCCGATAGCGCGAATCGTCCGGGTCGTTCCAGAAGCCCAGAGGCATGGACGGGAACGGTGCGCTGCAGACCAGCTCGCCTTGCTCACCGCGCACGGGCTCGCCCCGCTCATTGTAAATCTCGGTCTTCATGCCCAGACCCCGGCACTGGATTTCGCCGCGGTAGACCGGCAGCCAGGGGCTGCCCAGGCAGAAGCAGGAAATGATATCGGTACCGCCGGATATCGATGCCAGGTGCACGTCCGTCCTGATCTTCTGGTAAACGAAATCGTACTGCTCCGGTGCCAACGGGGATCCTGTACAGAGTATTGTGCGCAGCGCACCGAGGTCGAACGACTCGCGGGGTTGGCCACCTTCTTTCTGCAGTGCCGCAAGGTACTTGGGACTGGTGCCGAAAATCGTGACCTTCTCGAGTTCGGCCATGCGCCAGAGCACGTCGCGATCCGGTGCAAAAGGCGAGCCTTCGTAGAGCACCACCGTGCAACCGGTCGCGAGGCCTGATATCAGCCAGTTCCACATCATCCAGCCGCAGGTCGTGAAGAAGAACAGGCGATCGTCCGGCCCGAGGTCGACGTGCAGCAGGTGTTCCTTGCGATGCTGCAGCAGCGTTCCACCGATGCCATGCACGATGCACTTCGGTGCACCCGTGGTGCCGGATGAGTACATTACGTAGAGCGGTGAATTAAACGGCAGGCGCTCGAACCGGAGCTCGGCGTCAGTCTCTCCAAAATCGGCATAGGACCTTGCGCCAGGCAACCCGGAGAGGTCGGGCTCCTCGTTCACATACGGAATGATCACGACACATTCGACGGAACTGAGCTGGTCGACAATGCCCCGAATTGGCACGATGGAGTCGATTGTCTTGCCGCCGTAAAAATAGCCGTCGGCAGCGAACAGCACCCGGGGCTCGATCTGGCCGAATCGGTCGAGCACACCGTTGATTCCGAAATCGGGTGAACAGGAGGTCCAGGTCGCGCCGAGACTCGTGGTTGCGAGCATCGCGACGACAGACTCGGGCAGGTTCGGCAGGAAACCGGCCACACGATCGCCGGGGCCGACGCCGAGTTCCCTGAGGCCGGAGGCCACGCGCGCCACTTCGCGGCGCAGCTGCCTGTAGCTGATTTCGCGTCGTGCTCCGCACTCGTTGACGAACAGGATTGCGGCGCGTTCGTCGTCGCCGACCAGCAGGTTTTCCGCAAAATTGAGGTGGGTATCCTCGAACCAGCGGGCGCCAGGCATCTGCTCTCCGTGGCAAACCACCGGGGCACTGCCGCGATCGCAGATCATGCGACTGAAATCCAGCGTCGCCGACCAGAATGCCGCCCGGTCATCGACCGACCACTGCCACAGTGCGACGTAGTCACCGTCCGGTGCACCGTGAGTGCGGCGCGCAAACTCTGCAAATCGCGTCAGCTGCGATGCCGCAATGCGTGCTTCGGGCGGTGTCCAGACAGGCTCTGACATCTTGCTGCAACCATGATGGCCGATATGCTTCTGCGAACTCTACACTGCCCGGACGCAGTCGGCTTTCGTGCGCTTGAGCCCGGTGCGCGATGGCATCGACGCTTGCACAATTACGGGCATGCCCTGGCGTGGCCTGTTGTTGCAGGCACGACCGCGCGCCTCGGAGCCCGCATTGCAACCAGCTCTACAAACGCCCGGAGCTAAATGCGCACTACATGTTTTCGTAGTTCGGCCCCGAGCCACCTTCAGGAGTCGTCCAGGTGATGATCTCGTACGGGTCCTTGATATCGCAGGCTTTGCAGTGGACGCAGTTGGCCGCATTGATCTGCAGTTTCCTGCCTCCGGCGCCATCGTCGATCATTTCGTACACCTCGGCCGGGCAGAAGTACTGGCAGGGATTGCCGTATTCCTGGGCACAACGTGTTGCGCAGATCGAAGTGTCCGTGACCTTCAGGTGCGCGGGCTGGCTCTCCTCGTGCACGTTGCCTGCGAAGAACACGGCGGCGGCGCGGTCTTTTGGCTTGAGTTCGAGTTCACCCCACCCACGGTCGGGCGAAGCCAGCTGGTCCAGTCGCCGGGTCGCCGAGTGGTCGGCATGATTCTGCAGCGTCCACGGTGAATGACCGGCCGTCAGCGTCTCGAGCGCTCCGTTCGCAAGCCCCATCCACATGCCTTTCTTGAAGCCCGGGCGGATGTTGCGAATCTTGTAGAGTTCCAGCCCGCCCGGGGAGGTCCGCCAGCGCTGATCGAAGCCAGCCGTACCGCCGGTCTCCACGAGGTGCGCAGCGGCCAGCGCCCCGGAGCGGATAGCCTGGTGCACGCCTTTTATCTTCGGTACGTTCAAGGTGCCGCCGGCATCACCGACCAGCAGCGCACCCGGCATCTCCATCGTCGGCATCGACTGCCAGCCGCCTTCGATGATTGTGCGTGCGCCATAACCGAGTATCTCGCCGCCGGCAAACAACGGTCGCAGGCTCGGGTGATTCTTGAACTGCTGAAACGCGTCAAAGGGCTTGAAGCGAGGGTCTGCGTAGTCGAGTCCTACGACGAAACCGACGTACACACGATTGTCCGACAGGTGATAAAGAAAGCTGCCGCCGTAGGTCTTGCTGTCCATCGGCCAGCCGACGGTGTGCTGGATCAGTCCCGGCTCAACCCGGCCCTCGGGCAACTGCCAGAGCTCCTTGAAACCCAGGCCGTAGGTCTGCGGGGACTTGCCGACGTCGAGACGGAAGCGCTGTATCAACACTTTCGACAGGCTGCCGCGGCAACCTTCAGCGGCGATTGTCGTCTTCGCGCGGATCTCCGGCCCCGGTGCAAAGTTCGGGCCGGGTTTGCCGTCCTTGTCCAGTCCCATGTCACCGATCTGCACACCGCAGACCGCGCCGGAGGCGTCATAGACGGGCGCCGCCGCGGCAAAGCCTGGGAATACGTCGCAACCGAGTTCTTCAGCCTTCGCTCCCAGGTAGGCACTGAGGTTGCCGAGCGAGATGATGAAGTTCCCGTGGTTGTTCATTGTTGGTGGCAGCGGCAGTTTCTGCTTGCCGGTCCGGGTCAGGAAACTGAACTCGTCGCGCCCCGCCGGTACGTGCAGGCCCTTGAATTCTTCGCGCCACTTCGGCAGCAGATCATCAAGAGGGCCCGGCTCCAGCACGGCGCCGGATAAGGCGTGGGCGCCGATTTCGGCTCCCTTTTCGAGGATGCAGATATTCAGGTCGGCCTTGAGTTGCTTCAGCCGGATGGCGCAGGAAAGGCCGGCCGGCCCACCGCCTACGACGACGACGTCGTATTCCATTACGTCGCGTTCAATGGTTTCCACGGCTGTATCGGTCATAACAGCGCACCTGCCTTTTGGAGCCTTGAGTTTGCCATCCGAATTCTAGCGTGTCGGGGCATCCTGCGTCAGACGCCTGCCTGCGTTACTGCGCTTCAGCCTGGCTTAGCGAGTGAAACCGACAAGCATGACGCCGCGATGTCCGCTGTCACAGATGCCCGCGTGACTGATCCGAACTGCAAGGGCCGGCAATGCAGCCGATGTTCGCTGCACTTTCGCGGGGTTCAGCGGCCGATCCTGATAGTGATCCTCGTGTCAGGCAAACATACTCAGCGCGGTGCCATGCGGATCGCGCCGTCGAGCCGTATGGTCTCGCCGTTCAGCATCGGGTTCTCGATAATCTGGCGGACCAGCGAGGCGTACTCGGGAGGGTGCCCCAGCCGGGGCGGAAAGGGCACCTGCTTTCCGAGTGAATCCTGCGCTTCTACCGGCAGTGCGGCCATCATCGGTGTCAGGAAGAGTCCCGGCGCAACGGTCACGACGCGAATGCCCGAACTCGACAGGTCGCGCGCCATGGGCAGCGTCATGCCGACCACTCCGCCTTTCGAGGCCGCGTAAGCGACCTGCCCGATCTGGCCGTCGAAGGCGGCGACGGACGCGGTCATGATAATGACGCCGCGCTCACCCTCACCGTTCGGGACGTTCTTCTGCATTTCCACGGCCGCCGCCTTGCAGACCAGCAAGGTGCCGACCAGGTTGATCTCGATGACCTTGCGAAAGAACTCCCCGGGCATGGGGCCTTCCTTGCCAACGAGACGCTTTGGCCAACCGACACCGGCACAGTTCACGGCCACGTCAAGACCACCCAATTCCTGAGCGGCGCTTGCAACAGCCGCGTTCACAGCGTCTTCGGAGGTCACGTCCGTGGCAATGAACTTTGCCCGCCCTCCGAGGGCCGTCTCGGCCGCCCGGCCCGTCGTCTCGTTAACGTCGAGCAGCGCAGCCTGGCCGCCCGCGGCCACGATGCACTCGGCAACTGCCAGGCCAAGGCCCGAGGCTCCACCGGAGATAATCGCCCGTGTCCTGTCCAGTTGCATGGTCAGAGCCTCATTCCGCCATCCAGGTCGATACTGCGTCCGGTGAAGTAGTCGTTCTCAGCGATGAAGACCGCTGCCTGTGCGACTTCCTCAGGAAGGCCCAGGCGCTTGAGCGGGATCGGCGCCGTGACCTTTTCGAGCATCTCGGGTGGCATTCCGGTCAGCAGGTCCGTGGCTGTAAAGCCAGGGGCAATTGAGGCAGCGCGGATCCCGTAGCGCGCGAGTTCACGGGCCCACACCACGGCCATCGCCGTGACCCCGGCCTTGGCGGCCGAATAGTTGCTCTGTCCAGGATTGCCGGCCTTGGAGATGCTCGCGATATTCACGATCAGTCCCCCGTTGCCCAGCTTGATCATCCGCTCTGCGGCTTCCCGGCCACTGAGGAACACGCCTGTCAGGTTGACGTCGATGACCGCCTGCCACTGGTCGAGCCCCATCTTGCCGACCATGGCTCCATCCTTGAACTTGACCAGCAGGCCGTCTTTGATGATGCCCGCATTGTTTACGAGGACGTCGAGTCGTCCGAAGTCGGATACCACCTGGTCGAGCGCAGCGATGACCTGGTCTTCCTTTGCGACATTCGCGATATAGGTGCGGGCCCTTCCCCCGTGACCCTCGACGTCCTTGCGAGCCGCATCGAGATCGGCCGGGCCGAGATCGATGAGCGCGATGTCGGCGCCCCTGCCCGCGAAGGCTGTCGCAATCGCCTTGCCGATGCCCCGTGCGCCGCCCGTAACGACGACCACCTTGTCTTTGATCTGCATGTGTCAATCCTTGTGTATCGGTCGAAGTGCGGTCAGTCGATCAACTCGATGGCCATCGCGGTGGCTTCGCCACCACCGATGCACTGCGATGCAATGCCGCGGCGCAATCCACGCCGGCGCAGTGCATGGACCAGCGTCACCAGCAGCCGGGCCCCGGTCGCCCCGATCGGGTGCCCCAGCGCGACGGCTCCGCCGTTGATGTTCACACGCGCATGATCGAGGCCCAGGTCGCGCATGGCCGCCATCGCGACGCAGGCGAAGGCCTCGTTTATTTCATAAAGATCCACGTCGGAGGTACTCCAGCCTGCGGCATCGAGCGTCTTCTGAATCGCCGGTGCCGGTGCGGTCGTAAACCACTCCGGCGCCTGGGCGTGGCTGGCATAGGCGACAATGCGTGCCAGTGGCTTGACGCCCTGTGCCTCGGCCGCGGCCACCGTGGTGGCGATCACCACCGCGGCACCGTCGGAGATTGATGATGACGAGGCGGCCGTGACGGTGCCGTCCTTACTGAACGCGGGTCGAAGCGTCGGTATCTTGCTGATATCCAGCGCGAACGGGGTTTCGTCCTGACTGACGGTGGTTTCGCCTTTGCGGGTCTTGATCAACACCGGGGAGATTTCTTCGATGAAGTCACCGTCGTTGACAGCGCGCAGCGCACGGCGCACGGACTCGGCTGCAAACGCATCCTGGTCTTCGCGGGAAAAGCCATATTTTCTGGCCGTTGCGTCGGCAAAACAGCCCATGGCCTGTCCGTCCCAGGGACTCTGCAGCCCATCGAGGAACATGTGATCGTGAATCTCACCATGCCCCATCCGGTAGCCTGATCGTGCCTTGGGCAGCAGGTAAGGCGCGTTGGTCATCGACTCGAGCCCGCCGGCCAGCACGACGTGGGCCTGACCGGCGCGGATCATGTCGGCGCCGATCATCACGGCCATCATGCCGGAGCCGCACATCTTGTTCACCGTCGTCGCGGGTACGCTGGTCGCCAGCCCTGCCGCCAGTGCCGCCTGGCGAGCCGGCGCCTGCCCGAGGCCGGCCGGCAGCACACAGCCAAAGATGACTTCTTCGACCGCGCCGGCCAGGGCGCCGGCGTCGGCGAGCGCAGCGCTGGCCGCGGCGGCACCGAGCTGCGGTGCCGTGACCGGGGTCAGCACGCCCTGGAATGAACCGATCGGCGTGCGGCGAGCCGCCACGATTACTGGTTGTTCGCTCATCTGGCTGGCTCCCCGGAGATGAATGGCTGGCTGAACACCGGAGTCTACGCCGGCAAGTTTTTGCGGTGCAAGAGAAGGGGATCTGCCCCGTTGCAACGCACGATCGCCATACTGAATTCAATGCCTTATCGCGCTTCGGGAGACGGGAACGGGCTGCCGTGCGGGTTGAACAAGCCACTGCTAGACTTGAAAGCGTCAGTATTTCTTGTTTTTCGGCCGCCGCCAGGGTGGCTCAAAGGTGCAGCGACATGAGTACTACAGCACAGCGTGCCGCGCCGCCGGCGAGCGCCGAGCAGCATCCGCTGCGTTTTGTCAGTGCGGCGTCCCTGTTTGACGGTCACGACGCCGCGATCAATATCATCCGGCGCCTGCTGCAGTCGCAGGGCGCTGAAGTCGTGCACCTCGGACATAATCGAAGTGTCGCCGACATCGTGCGCGCGGCGCTTCAGGAAGATGCCGATGGCATCGCCTGCAGTTCCTACCAGGGCGGGCACGAAGAGTACTTCCGTTACATGGTGGACATGTTGCGCGAGGCGGGCGCCGGGCACATTCGCGTCATTGTTGGCGGTGGCGGGACCATCGCGCCTCAGGAAATTGAAGATCTGCAGGCCTACGGTGTCGAGCGCATCTATACCCCGGAGGATGGCCGCCGATTCGGGCTCGAGGGCATGATCGCCGACGTCATCGATCGGGTGCGCAGGCAGCCGCGGCCCGATTTTGATTTCAGGCCGATGGGCCCGCGCGATCATGCGCAGATCGCCCGGACGATTACTGAACTCGAGCGGGGCGACAATTCGGAGGGACTGCGCGAGACCCTGCGCAAGGCCGCCGGGCGGGCAGCGCACACGGCGCCGGTGCTCGGCATTACCGGCACCGGGGGCGCCGGCAAATCCAGTCTCACGGACGAATTGCTCATGCGATTCGTGCGCGCTTTCCCGGATCGCAATGTCGCAGTCGTAGCGATGGATCCCACCCGCCGGCGCAGCGGCGGTGCACTGCTGGGCGATCGCATTCGCATGAATGCACTGGCCAACCCGCAGGTCTTCATGCGCTCGCTGGCTACTCGCCGGCAGAATCTCTCCACCAGCGCGGTCCTGGCGGATGTCGTCAACCTGCTGAAGTACGCAGGGTTCGACCTGATCGTCGTGGAAACCGCGGGTATCGGCCAGAGCGACTCCGAGATCGTCGACGTTGTGGATGTGCCGCTTTACGTGATGACCAGTGAATATGGCGCGGCAAGCCAGCTCGAGAAAATCGACATGCTGGACTACGCGGAGCTGATCGCACTGAACAAGTTTGAGAAACGCGGCGCGGAGGATGCGCTGCGAGACGTGCGAAAGCAGTGGCGCCGCAATCACCACAGCGCGGTGCCGGTCGATGACGCCGACGTGCCGGTGTTTCCAACGATCGCGAGCCGCTTCAACGACCCTGGCGTCAATCGGCTGTTCGTGGCGCTGTGCGCAAAGCTCGATGCACTTCGTGCGGAGGAGCCGCCGCGCTGGATCGTGGAGCATCCGGGCCCGATCGAACTCGTCGATCGGACTGCGCTGGTGCCGGCGGATCGGGCACGCTACCTTGCCGAGATTGCCTCCAACGGCCGGCGCGCCGCCGAGGACCTGCAGCATCGCGCCGAAGCGGCAAGCAGGGCGCACAGTCTGTACGAAGCGCTGCGTACGCTGGACGAGCCGGTACTTCCTGAGCCTTTGCATCGCTTTTCCCCGTCGAACGTGGCTCAGGCCGACGATGTTGCGCAGGACCGCCTGCGCGAGGCATACAACGATGCGCTCGACGCGGTTGGCGCGGAGGGCCTGGAGTTGCTTCGTGGCTGGCCAGCCATGGTCCGATCGGCGACCGGGGAGAAGTACAGCTACAAGGTGCGCGGGCGGGAGATTCGTGGCGAGAATTACACGGAGACCCTCAGCCACAACAAGGTGCCGAAACTCGCGGTACCGAAATACCACGACTGGGGCGAGCTGCTCATTTACCTGATGAAGGAGAACCTGCCCGGGCATTACCCCTATACGGCTGGCGTGTATCCGTATCGGCGCACCGAAGAGGACCCCACGCGGATGTTCGCGGGCGAGGGGGGGCCTGAGCGCACCAACCGTCGTTTCCATTACCTGGCGGCCGGGCATGGCGCAGCGAGGCTGTCGACCGCGTTTGACTCGACGACGCTGTACGGCGAGGACCCGAACGACCGGCCCGATATTTATGGGCGCATCGGCAATTCAGGCGTCTCCATTGCGACGCTGGATGACATGAAGAAGCTCTACTCCGGCTTCGACCTGTGTGCGCCGACCACATCGGTGTCGATGACGATTAACGGACCGGCGCCGATGATCCTTGCGATGTTCATGAACACCGCCGTTGACCAGCGGGTCGAGCGGTACCTGCGCGAGACCGGGGGCTGGGAAGATGCGCAGAAGAAGATCGCAGCGCTTTACGAGGGGCGCGAACGGCCGCACTACATCGGTGAACTACCGGAAGGGCACGACGGATCCGGTCTCGGCATGCTTGGCGTCACGGGTGATGAGTTGCTTGATGCCGAGACCTACCAGCGCCTCCGCGCCGAAGCGCTCACGCAGGTCCGAGGCACGGTTCAGGCCGACATACTCAAGGAAGACCAGGCACAGAACACCTGCATATTCTCGACCGAGTTCGCGTTGCGAATGATGGGTGACGTACAGGCATTTTTTACCAGGGAAAACGTCCGAAACTTTTATTCGGTTTCGATTTCCGGCTACCACATCGCCGAAGCCGGAGCGAATCCGATCTCGCAGCTCGCCTTCACCCTCGCCAATGGCTTCACCATCGTCGAGTACTACCTTGCGCGCGGGATGCGGATAGACGATTTCGCACCGAACCTGTCATTCTTCTTTTCCAACGGCATGGACCCCGAGTACGCCGTGATCGGCCGTGTGGCGCGCCGCATCTGGGCGCGCGCAATGCGTGATCTGTATCGCGCCGGGCCGCGGTCGCAGATGCTCAAGTACCACATACAAACCTCCGGTCGCAGCCTGCACGCGCGCGAGATTCAGTTCAACGACACGCGCACGACGCTGCAGGCGCTCTATGCATTGTTCGACAATTGCAACAGCCTGCACACCAACGCCTATGACGAGGCAATCACAACGCCGACCGAGGAGTCGGTGCGCCGGGCCGTGGCCATCCAGCTGATCATCAACAAGGAGCTGGGGCTCAATAACATTCAGAACCCCTGGCAGGGTTCGTTTGCCATCGACGAGCTCACCGACCTGGTCGAGGAGGCGGTCTATCGGGAATTCGATCGCCTCTCAGAACGAGGCGGTGTGCTCGGTGCAATGGAGACGATGTACCAGCGCAGCCGCATTCAGGATGAGAGTCTGTACTACGAGACGAAAAAGCATGATGGTTCCCTGCCGGTCATCGGGGTCAACACTTTTCTTGGCCCGGAACAGGGTTCGGAAGAGATCCTGAAGGCGGAGTTGATTCGATCGACGGAGCAGGAGAAGCGAGACCAGGTCAAGGCGGTGAACGCGTTTCTCGCGCGTAACGCCGGGCGTCACCCGGGGGCGCTTCGCCGGCTGCAGCAGGTTGCCGCTGATGGCGGCAACGTGTTTGCCGAATTGATGGAGACCGTCAAGAGCGCCTCGCTCGGAAGCATTTCCCATGCGCTTTACGAAGTGGGCGGGCAGTACCGGCGAAATATGTAGCCATTGCCCGGCACAGATTCCGCGCTGGCCGGATCAACTGGCGTCGGGCTCATCGAGTCCCGCAAGAATCCGCGTGCGCGAGGCCTCACGCAGGGCGTTGACCGATCCGCCGACCTCGGCCAGTGTCAATGGTGCGAGGATTTCGACTCTGACGGTACCCGGGCGCGGAACAATCGCGCGATTGGGAAGGGCGCGGCGCGCGCCCAGGATGATGGTTGGCACTACCGGCAGGTCGCCGCGCGCAGCGGCAACGAATGCGCCGGCATGAAAACGTTTCAGTCCGGGCTCGGTCACGAATGTTCCCTCCGGAAAGAAAACCAGGGAGTGTCCGGCCTGTGCCTTGCGCAGCACCCGCATGGCATCGCGCCGTCGACTGCCCTCGGCTGAGCGGTCGACGAACTCGGAGCCGATGCGTTTCAGAATGGTCGCAAGCACCGGTGTAGAGGCCGCTTCACGCTTGATGACAAAGGAATATCGTGGCGGCAGCGCTGCCTTGAGAATGATCCCGTCGAGGTAACTTGAATGATTGGCGACGACGATGCTGGACCCGGCTGGCAGGTATTCCAGTCCCTTTACGCTCAGGCGGATCAGAAGCACCGCGAGACTGAGCCTTGCAAACCCGCGGACCAGCCGGCGTCTGCGGTCCAGGCCGGGCGTGATCAGTAGGACCGTCGCCGCCAGTACAAAGAGCACGCAGAACGCGCTCAATGCACAAAGCGCATACACGGCTCTCAGCATCCACGTCAGCAGTCGTGCTATCAAGTGCATCCTCTTCGGTCACGCGCGCCCGGTCGCACCGGGCATTCTGTGAACTGGATCCAGTTATGTTAACGGGGCTGGTGATCTGTGAGGGCAGTCACGTTCGATGTTCGGTTCGACTCGCATACTTCGCGACACGAATCATCGAGGTGCCATGAGTACAGCAGTCAAATCCAGCGTGCTTACCCGATCCGACCGCGGTGGCGGTAATGCGCACGGGCCCGGTCCGATCGACCGGTTTCTCGATGCCGTGTGGATGGAGCGCGGCTTGTCGCCCAACACGCTGTCGGCCTATCGTGCCGACCTGACGGCGCTTGAGCGGTGGCTCGATGAGCACGATGTCGATCTCGTCGCTGCTCGCCGCGGCGACGTTCTGGCGTTCATGGCCTCGCGGGTCCAGGCTGGCGCCCGGCCGCGGTCGACTGCCCGGCAGTTGTCCAGTTTTCGTCGTTTCTACCGCTACATGTTGCGCGAGCGGCAGATCGCGGAGGATCCGACCGCACAGATCGCGATGCCCAAGGTGGGGCGTTCATTGCCAAAATCGCTCACCGAGGAGGAAGTCGAGGCCCTGCTGGCCGCTCCGACCGTGAGTGACCCGCTTGGGCATCGCGACCGAACCATGCTCGAAGTCCTGTATGCGACGGGGTTGCGTGTTTCCGAGCTGGTCACACTCACGATCGGACAAGTGAACCTGAACCAGGGTGTGTTGCGCATCGTCGGCAAGGGAGACCGCGAGCGGCTGATTCCGCTCGGTGAGGAGGCGGTTGAGTGGGTGCAGCAGTTCCTGCAGGGACCGCGCGCGGAGATTCTGCTCGAACGCCAGACAGACTCCCTGTTCCCAACCCGTCGTGGGGATCACATGACCCGCCAGGCCTTCTGGCACATTATCAAGCGTTATGCGCGCAAGGCGAACGTCGAGAGGGACCTTTCGCCTCACACCTTGCGACACGCGTTTGCGACGCACTTGCTCAATCACGGGGCGGACCTTCGGGTCGTGCAGATGTTGCTCGGTCACAGCGACCTGTCGACCACGCAGATCTACACCCACGTGGCCCGTGAGCGCCTCAAGGATATGCACGGCCAGCACCACCCGCGCGGCTGAAGCATCGACCGTCGGTTGGCAGACCCCGCGGCTCTGCTAGACTTCGGCCGCCTTTGGGCGATTGAACGCTCGGGCGTGCAGGCTGTCAGAGAAGCCTGAGCAGTCATTCCCGCTGCATATGGAACGGATCGAATGCGTATTACCAGAGCCTTGCCCATCCTGTTTGCTGCGATCTGTGGCTACAGCCTTGCGCTGCCTTCCGCTGCAAGCGGCACCCGGGACACCCCGGTCCCGGCCGATGTGCGCGCCAAAGTGGTATCTCAGCTCGACGGCGCGAGCCCGAACGATGTCGCGTCGACACCGATCCCGGGGCTGTATGAAGTCACGATGGGCGGCTTGATCGCTTATGTAAGCGAAGATGGCAAGTTTCTGATTTCCGGAAGTATTTACGATCTGGCCACGCAGAAAAATCTGACGGTTTCGCGTCGCAATGGGGCCCGTGCGAAGGCGCTCGGCGCTTTGCCGGCCAAGGATATGATCACCTTTTCGCCGGCGGACCCGACCATGACGATCACCGTGTTCACGGACGTTGATTGCGGTTACTGCCGGAAGTTTCACAGCCAGATGCAGGCGATGAACAAGGCAGGCGTCGCGGTGCGCTACATGATGTTTCCGCGCACCGGGCCCGGCACCGAGTCCTGGCGCCAGGCCGAAGCCGTATGGTGCGCCAGTGATCGCAAAGCCGCACTGACGCGCGCCAAGCGGGGCGAAAAGCTCGGCGGCGGCAAGTGCGACGTCTCGTCGATCAAGAAACAGTACGAAATGGGCGTCGATCTTGGCGTGGAAGGCACGCCAGCGATTTTCACGTCAACGGGCGAGTACATCGGTGGCTACCTGACGCCCGATGAACTCGTCGAAATCGTCCAAAAGACGAACAAGACGGCCGCTGCGGCCGGCGGTTGAATCAACGCTCCAGGTAAGCCAGTTTCCCGGGGCGTCCGTCCCATTCCTTCGCGTCCGCCGGTGGTTCTTTCTTTTCGGTAATCACCGGCCAGATGCCCGATAGCTCGGCATTTAACTGAACAAACTGCTCCTGTCCCTCGGGTAGTTCTTCCTCTGAGAAAATGGCCTCGGCCGGGCACTCCGGCTCGCACAGCGTGCAGTCAATACATTCGTCCGGATCGATAACGAGCATGTTGGGCCCTTCGTGGAAACAGTCCACCGGGCACACCTCGATGCAATCGTAATACTTGCACTTGATACAGTTTTCCGTGACGACAAAGGTCATCCGAATGCTCCGCGAGTAATGGTTGGACGGGGCCGGTGCCCTGCCGCAGGGCCCGTATTCTGCCATCGCTTTGCCGCGCTGCAACAGTGCCTTTTCATGCGGAAAGCATCTTTCGCAGGTCCAGCGTCCGGAAATGGTGTAGCTCGCAGCCCGCGCGGCGGTCTTCAAAGTACCGGCGCAATGCAAAGTCGACGCTTCGAAATGCGATGTCCTGCCAGGGGATCTCCTGTTCACTGCAAAGCTTCACTTCCAGGCTTTCCAGGCCGATGCCAAACTCGGGCCTGGGCAGGCGCGCGCGAAACATCATGTGTACCTGGTTCGCATGCAGGACGTGCACGATCGCCAGCAGGGAGCCGATCTCCACCGTCGCAAGTGCCTCTTCCTCGGCCTCTCGACTCGCCGCCTGCTGGGTCGTTTCGTTGTTTTCCATGAAGCCGGCGGGGATCGTCCAGTAGCCCCGACGCGGCTCAATTGCTCGGCGGCAGAGCAGGATTCGGCCATCGTACTCGGCTACGCAGCCGGCGACGATGTTCGGGTTCTGGTAATGAATATGACTGCAGGCCGTACAGACATACCGGGGCAGATTGTCGCCCTCGGGCACCTGTTGGGTCACGGGCTGGCCGCATTGAGAACAGAATTTCATGAAGATTCCTGGTGCCGGGGGAGGGAATCGAACCCTCACGATGTCACCACCGCCGGATTTTGAGTCCGGTGCGTCTACCAGTTCCGCCACCCCGGCGCGGACGGGCAAGCTTACAGCATTGCCATGAATTGCGATTAACTAATTATAATTCAATGAATAACAGGTGTTAGTTTATGTGATTACTACACTATAAAGTAATGAGTAATCCATCGCAGCGCCGAAACCACGATTGCGTTTACAATTCGCGGCCTGTTGCCCGCGTGAGTGCCGCACGAGGGCATGGGTGCCGAGCCCCGGTAGCTCGACACGCAGTTGCCTGCCACGAAGCGGGCGACGAGTCAGTTCGGAGAGTGATCGAATGCGACGATGGAGACTGCCTTCGGGCTTGCTGGCTTTGATGTTTGCCGCCCGGGCACTCGGCGGTGAGCCGTTTGCCGATATGCTGACCGCGGCTGCGCCGAAGGCTGATCCGCAGGTCCTTTCGCTCGCCGCCCACGCCGCATCCTGCGCCTATCGCCAGGGTCTTCTCGATTCCCTGAAGCACCTGGCGGTGATCGACTACTCGCGGCCCTCGACCGAGCCTCGCCTGTGGGTCTTTGATCTGGTCAAGGGTAACCTGATGTTTGAGGAACTGGTTGCGCACGGGCGCAACACCGGCGAACAGCTGGCCACGCGGTTCTCGAATGTTGAGGGCAGCAAGATGTCGAGCCTCGGGCTGTTCCGTACTGCAAGTACCTACTACGGCAACAACGGCTATTCATTGCGGCTCGACGGACTCGAGCAGGGATTTAACGATAAAGCGATGGTGCGCGCGATTGTGATGCACGGCGCGCCCTATGTCAGCGAGGCCATCGTCGATCGTCTCGGCAGGCTGGGCCGCAGCTGGGGCTGCCCCGCGGTGCGCCAGGAAGTGGCGCGCACGATGATCGATACGCTGAAGGACGGCGCCGTCCTTTTCGCTTATTACCCGGACAAGAAATGGCTGTCGGAATCCGCCCTGCTCAGCTGCAAGGACCCCGCGACGGAGCGGGTCGTCGCACGTCCGGATTTGCCGCCAGCACCGATTGGCTGAGCGGCGCGCAGGCCATGTCCGGTTTCCGACGCCGGGCTTGACCCCGGGTGCCAGCCCTTCGCGGATGTCGCGGTCCGTATGGTTGCCCACGGCAGGTTCCTCAAGTCACGCGTGCTCTCGACCGCGCTCTCCAGGCACGGGACAGGGCGCTGGGGCAGCGATTCAGGAGAAGGCCCTCGTCTATGAAAGGACGCAGTTGGATTTTCGTATTTACGGCCGGCAGCGCAGCGCTGCTGCTGTCCGTGATCTGCGCGCTGACAGCAACAACGGCTGAAGCGGCGGATGCGTCGCTCGAGCCGGCACCCGGGGCCGGCCCGGCAACGGCCGACGAGTCGCTCGACGCCGCAGCCGATGAAGTGGCCGATCTCGGTCGCGAGCTCTACGGGGCGGGACCGGACGAAGTACTGAAGCGATTACAGGGTGCCGCCCGAACCGGGGTGCTCGGTATCAGCATCGCGACCGATGATGAACGCTCCGAAGGCGTCGTGGTCACCGGCGTCACGGCGGGTGGCCCCGCGGAGAAGGCGGGTCTGCAGCAAGGCGACCTCATCAAGGGCGTCAATCACCGTCCACTGGTTGCCAGGGACGGCGTTACGCCCGCAAAGCAACTCGTGCGATTCATGCGCGGCGTTGAGCCTGGCGAGATCATTACGGTCGACTACCTTCGCGGTGAAGAACGCCGGGTCGCACAGGTGACCGCAGCGACGGGGGAGTCCTCGATTGCGCGCCTGCTGCGGGAAAATCTCGGCGCGTTGCAGGGGGTGATCAAGCACGGCGACTGGGAGAGCGTACTGTCACCCGGCGGTTCGTTTCACTCGATGGAGCTGATTGCGTTGACGCCCGAACTCGGCCGCTACTTCGGTGCCGATGCAGGCGTGCTGGTCTTGCGCGCGCCGCCGGATGGCACGCTGGGGCTGCGCGAAGGTGACGTCATCCTGGCGATAGGCGGGCGCCGGCCCGAGGACCCGGATCATGCGTTGCGCATCCTGAGTTCCTACCGGCCGGGCGAATCATTCGACCTGCTTATCCTTCGCGATCGTGAAAAGAAAACTCTGCAAGTGAAGATGTCCGAGGAAGCGGGCGCCGGCGAGCCGTCAAACTGACTCGGCCGGCGGCGGCTCTGTTAGCATCCGCGGCCCATGCTGCGCAGCGATTTCCAATACGAGCTTCCAGACGAGCTGATCGCCCGGTATCCAACGGAGCGACGCAGTGCAAGCCGTCTGCTTCATCTGCAGGGCGAAAGCGGCCACCTGCAGGATCGCGTGTTTGCCGACCTGCCGCGACTGCTCGACCCTGCGGACTTGCTTGTTGTTAACGACACGCGCGTCGTGCCCGCGAGGCTGTTCGGTACCAAGGACAGCGGCGGGCGTGTTGAAGTGCTGCTCGAGCGCATCATCGATGCGCGGCGAGCGCTGGTACAGATCAAGGCCAGCAAGGCCGCCAGGGAAGGCACCGTGATACACCTGGCGCCCGATGAGCACCTGGTCGTCCTCGGGCGCCGCGATGCGTTCTGGGAGGTCGAGTTCGGGCGCAGCCCGGGCCCGTTGTTCGAGCGACTGGGGCAGATGCCTTTGCCTCCGTATTTCCGTCGTGCCGCGGAAGAAATCGATCGGGATCGCTACCAGACGGTTTACGCGCGCGAGCCCGGCGCTGTTGCGGCACCCACCGCCGGGCTGCACTTCGACGCGGAATTGCTTGGTGCACTGGGCAGGCGCGGTATTGCCGTCGCCCGACTTACGCTGCATGTCGGCGCGGGAACCTTCCAGCCCATGCGGGCAGACGCGCTCAGCGAGCACCGCATGCACGCTGAATACGCCAGCGTGCCGCATTCCGTCTGCGAGGCGGTGCGTTCTGCGCGGCAGCGGGGCGGGCGCGTCATTGCGGTCGGCACCACCACCGTGCGTGCGCTAGAGTCCGCCACGGCGTCCGGGCGACTGGAGCCCTGGGAAGGCGACACGCGCCTGTTTATCTATCCGGGCTATCGTTTCCAGGTGGTCGACGCGCTGATTACCAACTTCCACCTGCCGGAATCGACGCTGCTGATGCTGGTGGCCGCTTTCGCCGGCCGGGGCCCGGTTCTCGAGGCGTACCGTCACGCCGTTGCCGCGCGTTACCGCTTTTTCAGTTACGGCGACGCGATGTATGTCGAACCCGCCACGGCCGCCCTGGCGCCGAGGGGTGCAGCGTGAGCTTTACCGTGCTTGCCCGTGACGGCGCGGCGCGATGTGCTCGGCTGCAGTTGCGACATGGGACACTGCAGACGCCGGTATTCATGCCGGTGGGTACCTATGGAACGGTCAAGGCCATGACCCCGGCCGAGCTGGTGGAGCTCGGAGCCCAGGTGGTACTCGGCAACACGTTCCACCTCATGCTTCGACCCGGTGTGGAGATCATCCGGGCGCACGGTGGATTGCACGGGTTCATGGGCTGGTCTTTGCCGATACTGACGGATTCCGGGGGGTTCCAGGTATTCAGTCTTGCCGAGCTTCGCAAGCTGAGCGAGGAGGGGGTGCGATTTCGCTCGCCGGTCAACGGCGACGAAGTGTTTCTGAGTCCCGAAATCTCTATGCAGGTCCAGACTGCGCTTGATTCGGACATCGTCATGGCATTCGACGAGTGTCCACCGTACCCGGCGACCCCTCAACAGGCCAGGTCATCGATGGAGTTATCCATGCGCTGGGCCGGGCGCAGCCGGGCCGCCTTCGACGAACTGGCCAACCCGAATGCATTGTTTGGCATCATCCAGGGAGGCACGCATGCCTCGCTGAGGCTGGAATCGCTGCAGGCGTTGCGGGAGATCGGGTTCGACGGTTACGCGGTCGGCGGACTGGCGGTCGGCGAGCCGGCTGAGGAACGCAATGCGGTCCTCGAAGTGCTGGAGCCGAACCTGCCGCAGGATCGGCCACGTTACCTGATGGGAGTAGGCACCCCGGCCGATATCGTACAGGCGGTGATGCGCGGCATCGACATGTTCGACTGCGTATTGCCCACCCGCAACGCCCGCAACGGGCACCTGTTCACCAGCGAGGGTGTGATTCGCATTCGCAATTCCGCTCACCAGGCGGACACCCGGCCACCGGACCCGGATTGCCGCTGCTATACCTGCCAGAACTTCACGCGGGCGTATCTGCGCCATCTGCATCGCTGCAACGAGATTCTCGGCGCGCGGCTGGCGACGATCCACAACCTGTACTACTACCTGGGCCTGATGCAACGGATCCGTTCCGCGATTTCCACGGGTATTTTCCAGCCATTCGCCGTCGACTTCCTGGCCGGGCCGGAAGGGAAAACGACGGCGTCCGGCAACACGGGCAGCGCTCGGGTATAATCCGCCACCTTTTTGACGCCCCTCGGGGCACCCTCTACAGGAGTCTTGCCTGATGGACTGGTTGATTTCGAGTGCCTGGGCGCAGGCCGGCGCCCCGCCATCCAGTGGCCTGGTTCAGTTCCTGCCACTGATTCTCATCTTCGTGGTGTTCTACTTCCTGCTGATTCGGCCCCAGGCCAAGCGGGCGAAGGAACATAAGGCTATGGTGGAGGGCTTGCAGACAGGCGACGAGGTCGTCGCCAGCGGCGGGATGCTGGGCCGAATTACCGAGACCGGCGACAGCTTCGTCACGGTTGAAATAGCCGACGGCGTGCGAGTCAAGATTCAGCGTGCCTCGGTCAGCAGCGTTTTGCCCAAGGGCACAATCAAGAGCGCCTGAGGCCAGGGGAGTCCGCGAATGCACAATTATCCGGCCTGGCGAGTCTGGCTGGTCGCCACCGTCTTGCTGCTCGCCCTGCTGCTGGCGCTGCCCAACGTGTTTGGCGAGGGCCCGGCGCTTCAGTTGTCGCGTGACGATCGCGCGGCGGTAACCGATGACAATCAGGCGAGCGTGAGGGGGCTGCTGGAGGCCGAGGGTATTCCGGTCGACGCCGCGTACATCGATGGCGACCGGCTGGTCCTGCGTTTCGACGACGCGGAGCAGCAGCGGGCGGCTCGCGATGTCATCAAGGAACAGCTCGGTCGTGAGTACCTCGTGGCGCTGTCCAAGGCTCCTCGAATGCCCGGCTGGATGCGCGCCCTCGGTCTCAAGCCGATGAGCCTGGGCCTCGACCTGCGCGGTGGCGTCTATTTTCTTTATGAGGTTGACGTACGCGGGGCAGTGAAACAGTTGCTGGCCAGCATGGAGCGTGACTATCGGACCCTGTTGCGTGATGAACGCATTCCGTTTACGACCATCGAGAGCGACGGTGTGGACAAGGTCACGATTGGTTTACGCAACGCCGAGGACCTGCAGAAGGCGACGGCCGCGATGCGCAAGCAGGACCAGGCCGTACAACTCGATACGTCACGCCAGGGCGATACTGCGCGGATTACAGTGCAACTGAGCCCCGAGCAGATCAAGCAGCGCCAGGACTTCGCGATTCAGCAGAACATCACGACCCTGCGAAACCGGGTCAATGAGCTGGGCGTTTCCGAGCCGCTGGTGGCCCGCCAGGGCGTGGACCGAATCGTCGTGCAGTTGCCGGGTGTCCAGGATCCCAACGAAGCGTTGCGCGTGCTCGGCGCGACCGCGACGCTGGATTTCCGCCTCGTCGACGACCAGAACGATCCGATGGAAGCGGAGCGCACGGGTCGGGCACCCCTTGGCTCCCGGCTGTACAAGCAGCGTAACGGCAGCCCGGTGCTCCTGAAGAGGGAAATCATCGCTTCGGGCGAACAGCTGGTGGATGCGAGTTCGGGGTTTTCGGAAGGCCAGCCGGCCGTCTACGTGAAGCTCGACGCGCGTGGCGCTTCCCAGATGCTCGAGACGACCCGGGAGCATCTCGGCCGGCCCATGGCGGTCGTCTTTATTGAGCAGAAACGTGTCCAGGGCGATGAACCCTGCGATGGCGTTCGTTCGGGCAACGATTGCACCGAGGAAGAAGTCATCAGCGTCGCGACAATTCGTGGCGTGTTCAGCAGTAACTTCCAGATTACGGGGCTGCTCGCGGGCGAGGCGCGCGAACTGGCCCTGCTGCTGCGGGCCGGTTCACTGGCCGCGCCGCTGTATATCGTCGAACAGCGCACGGTGGGACCGAGCCTTGGCCAGGACAACATCACCCGCGGCGTGCGGGCGCTGGTGATCGGGCTGGCCGCGACGCTCGGGTTCATGCTTCTTTACTACAAGGGTTTCGGCCTGGTGGGGAACATCGTGCTGCTGTCGAACGTGGTGCTGCTCGCCGCTTTATTGTCTTTGCTCCAGGCCTCGCTGACGCTGCCCGGTATTGCGGGCATCGTTCTGACGGTCGGCATGGCGGTTGACGCAAACATCCTGATTTTCGAGCGCATACGCGAGGAGCTGCGCAACGGCATGAGTCCGCACGCGGCGATCAATGCCGGTTTCGAAAAGGCGTTCTCAGCGATTGCCGATGCGAACGTGACGACGCTGATCGCCGGCATCGTCCTGTTCACCTTTGGCACGGGCCCGGTCCGCGGGTTTGCGGTCGTGTTGTGCCTGGGCATCATTACCTCGATGTTTACCGCGGTCGTCGGTGGTCGTGCGCTGGTCCACGTTTTATGGGGGCGCAGGCGAAAGCTTGAGTCGCTGTCCATTTAAGGCGCAACAGACATGGAAATTTTTAAGAGAGAAACCCATTTCCCGTTCATGGCCACCCGCAAGCGGTGGTACGTTGTCTCGGCTGTCCTGATGCTTCTCGCGCTGGGCTCCCTGGTGGCGCGCGGGCTCAATTTCGGTATCGACTTCACGGGCGGCGTTGAATTGGAAATGAGCTTTCCCGCGGCCGCCGACCTCCAGGGCGTGCGTGACGCACTCGCCGGCGCCGGCTTTGAGAATGCCGTCGTGCAGAGTTTTGGAGCGCCGGAGGACGTGCTGGTCCGCCTGCTTCCCGATGAGGGGGAGAACGTCAACGAACTGGGGCAGCAGGTGCTTGATGCAGTCCGGGCGCGCGATGCCGGTGTCGAACTGCGGCGCACCGAGCTGGTTGGCCCTCAGGTGGGCAAGGAGCTGGCCGAGAAGGGCGCGCTAGCGGTCTTGTTCACTTTCCTGCTGATACTCGCCTACGTGGCATTCCGCTTTCAATGGAAGCTCGGTGTGGGTGCCCTTGTCGCCGCGCTGCACGATCCGTTGATGATTCTCGGTGTGTTTTCCCTGACCCATATGACCTTCGACCTGGCGACACTCGCCGCGATTCTTGCGGTTATCGGCTACTCGCTCAACGACACCGTCGTGGTTTTCGACCGCATTCGGGAGCGCTTCCTCAGCATGCGCAAAGCGACGTCCGAGCAGGTGATCGATACGGCGATAAATCAGACGCTGTCCCGGACGATCATGACGAGTGGCACGACGATGCTGACCGTTCTCGCGCTGCTGTTTTTCGGTGGCGAAGTGTTGCGCGGCTTTGCGATGGCGCTGGCTATCGGCATCCTTGTCGGTACTTACTCATCAATCTATATTGCAAGTGCGATTGCGCTGGACCTAGGCATCAAGGCGCAGGACCTGTTGCCGGTCCATAAAGAAAAGGACGCCGTCGACGACATGCCGTGATCCTGCCCAGTCGATGCCTGCAGCCGGCTGACGAGGTGCTCAATTGACTGGCCTGGTATGGGGGGGGTTTCTCGCCTTTTTCGTTTCGCTGCTGGTCTTCGACCTCGGCGTGCTTCACCGAGAGTCTGTAACGCTCTCGGTTCGCCAGGCATTGTTCTGGACCGCGGTCTGGATCACGGTGGCGCTGTCCTTCGTTCCGGTGATCTACGGCCTTTACGAATACCACTGGCTGGGTTTCAGGGCCGGCGCCGAAGCCATCGGCGGGGAGGCAGCGGCGACGCAGTTCGTCACGGGTTACCTGCTTGAATGGTCTTTGTCGGTCGACAATATTTTTGTTATTGCACTGATCTTCAGCTACCTGAAGATCCCGCCCGTGTACCAGTATCGGGTCCTGTTCTGGGGCATTGTCGGGGCCATCGTGCTGCGCGGGATGATGATCGCGGCCGGAACGACACTGCTGCACCATTTCGACTGGATGTTCTACGTTTTTGGGGCCATCCTGCTGATCTCGGCGTTGCGCATGTTGCGTGACAATGACGAGGAAGTCGATTTCGGATCATCTGTTCCCGCGCGGCTCGTCCGGCGTTTTGTGCCGGTCACCGAGACGCTGGACCGTGCCCGGTTTTTTGTTCGCCAGGACGGTCGCCTCTTTGCAACACCGCTGTTCGTGGCCCTGCTGATGGTCGAACTTACCGACGTCGTGTTCGCGGTTGACTCCATCCCCGCGATTCTCGCGGTTACCCGAGATCCTTTTCTTGTATTTACCTCGAATGCGTTTGCGATTCTCGGCCTTCGGTCGCTGTATTTTGCGGTCGCAGGGATGATGGCGATGTTCCGTTATCTGAAGTACAGCCTGGTGATGATTCTCGCCTTCGTGGGCGTGAAGATGCTCTTTATGGGACAGTACCATGTCCCCGACGTGGCATCCCTGGCCATCATCGTCGGTACGCTTGCAGGTGGCATCCTCGCGTCGCTATGGGCGTCGAAGCGGGAGGCCGCGCGAAATCAACCCGACGCGGACTGACCGGGCCGGGTACGCCGGTTCAACCTTCGCGCAGTTGCCCGGGGACGTGCGGCCGCAGTTCGCGCACCATTTCCTCGTAGACCTTCGGCGTTCCCGCAATCACGTTGCCGCCCTGTGTGTAGCTGCCGCCGCTGAGCGTGCCAATGTGTCCGCCGGCCTCGGTGATCAACAAGGTGCCGGCGGCTGTATCCCAGGGGCTCAGGCCGATTTCCCAGAATCCGTCGATGCGGCCCGCCGCCACGTAGGCAAGATCCAGCGAGGCGGCGCCCGGCCTGCGAATGCCAGCGGTCTTCGCCATGATCGTCTTGAGCATCGCCAGGTACTCGTCGATCCAGCGCGCGTTTTCACGATAGGGAAATCCCGTGCCGATCAGGGCGCCCTCGAGCGTGGACTGCTTGCTGACCCGGATGCGCCGCCCGTCGAGTTGGGCGCCGTCGCCGCGTGACGCGGTAAACAGTTCCTGCCTCAGGGGATCGTAGACGACGGCGTGCTCGAGGCGGCCCCTGTACTCCACGGCCAGGGACACCGCGAACACCGGGAAGCCGTGCAGAAAATTGGTCGTTCCATCGAGCGGGTCAATGATCCAGATGAACTCGTCGCCACCGCTTCGGCCGGATTCCTCGGCGAAGAAGCCATGGTCCGGGTGGGTGCGCCGGATCGTCTCGATGATGTCCTGCTCTGCGAGGTGGTCGACCTCGCTGACAAAATCATTGCGGCTCTTGGCGCGCACCGTCAGGGAGGGTACGCGGTTGACGTTTCGGACGATCAGGTCGCCGGCGCGCCGTGCTGCGCGGATGGCGATGTTCAGGAGTGGCTGCATAAGTGCCGCTGGCCTCGTCGGTTCGCTGCAAAAGAACGGCGGGGAGAACCCGCCAGTGGGTAGGTAGAATACCATCGCATGTCGATACGCATCGTTCTCGTCGGTACAACGCACCCAGGCAACATCGGCTCCGCCGCGAGGGCGATGAAGACGATGGGCCTGGATGAACTGTGCCTGGTTGCACCGGGCCGCTTCCCGGCGGCGGAGGCCACGGTCATGGCGGCCGGGGCCGACGACCTGCTGTTCAACGCGCGCCTGTGCGCGGACGTCAGCGAAGCGGTCGCGGATTGCGGTCTGGTGGTGGGGACCACTGCGAGAGCCCGGCGCACGGCCTGGCGCGTTGTCGAACCTCGGGAAGCCGCGAGCGAGATCGCCACCGCGGCGCAAACCGGAAACGTCGCCGTCGTCTTTGGTGCCGAGCGAAGCGGCCTGTCGAACGAGCAGATGCAGCAATGCCAGTTGCTGGTCACCATTCCAACGGGCTCGAGCTATGCGTCACTCAACCTGGCCATGGCCGTGCAGTTGATGTGTTATGAAATACGGCTGGCTTCCCGAGGCGAAGCACCCGCCTCAAAGCGTGACGCGCCGCTTGCAACCGCCGGTGAGATGGAGCGTCTCTACGAGCACCTCCAGCAAGTGCTCACCGAGATTGAGTTCCATGACCGCCACGGCTCCGGTCACCTGATGATGCGGCTGAGGCGACTCTTCAATCGGGCCGTTCTGGATCAGAACGAGGCGAATATCCTGCGCGGCATACTGGCGGCGGTGCAGAGCCGGCGGCGCCAGGCAGGCGACCCGCATCCGGCGGGTCGGGAAGACCCATGACGGGCGGCGTCGTCTACCTCGACAACGCCGCCACCACGGCCGTAGATCCCCGCGTCATCGAGGTCATGCGTGAATGCCTGGGGGTTGACGGCGACTATGCGAACCCCGCTGCTATTGCGCACGCCCCGGGGCGTCGTGCCAGCGCGCGGGTGGAGCAGGCGCGGCAGGAGGTCGCCGCGCTCGTTGGTGTCGAGCCGGCACAGATCGTGTGGACGTCGGGCGCAACCGAGGCAAATAACCTGGCCATTCTTGGCGCGGCGCGCTACTACAGGGACTCCGGCCGTCATATCGTGACCTCCCGTACGGAACACGCCTCGGTGCTCGATCCCTGCCGGCACCTGCAGCGGGAAGGATTTGAGGTCACGTACCTCGAGCCGGGGCCGGGCGGCATCGTCGAGCCCGAACGGGTCCGGGCAGCGCTGAGGCCGGATACCTTGCTCGTTTCGCTGATGCACGTGAACAACGAGATCGGCGTGATCCAGGATGTCGGCTCCGTCGGTCGCCTGTGTCGGGAACGCGGAGTGCTCTTACATGTCGATGCAGCGCAAAGCGCCGGAAAAATTGATGTTCAGGCGAATGCCGACTGCATCGACCTGTTGTCCCTCACGGCGCACAAGCTGCATGGTCCCAAGGGTGTCGGGGCGCTCTGCGTGAGGCGCGACCCCCGGCTTGGCCTGGTACCCCTGGTTTTTGGTGGCGGACAGGAGCGTGGCATGCGCTCCGGTACGCTGCCGGTCCACCAGCTCGCGGGCATGGGGGCTGCGTACGCGATCGCAGCGCGGGAACGGCAGAAAGATTCAGAACGTATCGGGTTGTTGCGCGAGCGTCTATGGCAGGGTCTCCAGGCCCTGCCGGGTGTGGAATTGAATGGCGATCCCCGGCGCCGCGTGGCCGGCATTCTCAATGTCACCATCGACGGCGTGGATGGGGAGAGCCTGCTTTTTCTGCTGCCCGGGCTCGCGGTGGCCTCGGGGTCGGCCTGTGCGAGCACGAGCAGTGAGCCGTCCTACGTCCTGCGAGCGCTGGGGCGCAGTGACCGCCTCGCACAGAGTTCGCTGCGCCTGAGTCTCGGCCGCTTCTCCACGCAGGTGGACATCGATACGGCAGTCGAAAGTATCGGCAGTGCGGTCGCACGGCTTCGATCGGTCGCGCCGTCCGGCCTGACGGGACAATCGTGAGCCGGGACTGGCGCTATTCGACGGGCGTCTGCGAGCGAATGCGGAGCTTCCCGGGGGCGGGGCGACTGGACGGCACGGGCACGGTGTTGCGGGCTCGCGCGGGGGACCCGGAGCGAGGCGGTTGCGTTGAATTCGATTGCAGAATCGACGGCCACCGGATTGCGGACGCTCGATTTCGAGCTTTTGGCTGTCCGCATCTGGTCGCGGCGGCTTCCTGGTTGTCGGAGTGGCTCTGCGGCGCGGATCGCGAGGCACTGATGGCCTGGAACTGGCAGGAGGTCGCTGAGGCACTTGATGTGCCCCCCGCCAAGTACGGTCGCCTGTTGCTCCTGCAGGACGCGTTGCACGAAGTCGCCGGGAACTGGCCCGACCCGGCGCAGTCTACGGTGTAGAATCCACTTTTTCCGCCAGCTTGAGGTCACATGGCCGTTTCTCTCACACCGTCTGCTGCGGGCCGGGTCCGGAACTACCTTGCCGGTCGAGGAAAAGGTATCGGCTTACGTCTTGGTATCAAGAAAACGGGCTGCTCCGGCTTTGCCTATGTGATCAATTACGCCGATGAGGTCGCGGCCAATGACGTCGTCTTTGAGAGCGACGGAGTCAAGGTCATCGTCGATGAGGAAGCCCTGGGTTACATCGACGGCACGGTCGTGGACTTCGTGCGCGAGGGCCTCAACGAGGCCTTCAAGTTTCGAAATCCCAATGCGAAGGGCGAATGTGGTTGCGGTGAGAGCTTTAACGTCTAGTCGGAAACGACCCGAGCTGCTCAGCCTAACTGACTGCCACGGCTAACATTCTTGGCTCGCCGGGGCCTCACAGGTATACTGGCCCGTCCCATCCGAGGTGGGGCCCGCACGGACCCGCGCTTGCGCGGGTTTCACGTCTAAGCGGTTTGTTTCATGAGCTGGAGCGCGCCATTGGCCGCCCAAGAGGTTTCACATGTCTGTTGAACGCACGCTGTCCATCGTTAAACCCGATGGAGTTGAGAAAAATATTATTGGTGAAGTCTACCGGCGCTTCGAGCAGGCCGGGCTGCGCATCGTTGCGGCGCGGATGAGGCGCCTCACACGGACCGAAGCCGAAGGTTTCTATGCCGTACACCGGGAGCGCCCGTTCTTCGGCGACCTGGTCACCTACATGACCTCGGGCCCGGTTGTCGTGCAGGTGCTCGAGGGTAAAAATGCGGTGGCCAGGAACCGCGAGATCATGGGTGCCACGGATCCGAAGAAAGCCGATCCGGGCACGATTCGCGCGGACCTCGCAACCAGCATCGAGCAGAACGTCGTGCACGGCTCAGACAGTGCGGAGAACGCCGCGATAGAGATTGCCTATTTCTTTTCGCAGACCGAGATCTGCGTTCGCTGATCCGGCCTCTCGCGGCGCAAGCTGAACGATCTCATGAGCACGGGCACAAAACCGAAGACCAACCTGCTTGGCCTCACGCGAGGCGGCATGGGGGCGTTCGTTGCCGAGATGGGCGAGAAGCCGTTCCGGGCGCGCCAGCTGATGAAGTGGATTTATCGCCGTGCAACGGGTGACTTCGCCGCAATGACCGATCTGGGCAAGGATTTCAGGCAGCGCCTCGATGCGGTAGCCGAAGTGCGCGTCCCGGAGGTCGTCGTGGCCCAGGTGTCGGCTGACGGGACACGCAAGTGGCTGCTGAAGCTCGAAAGCGGGCAGGCGATCGAGATGGTATTTATTCCGGAACCGGGTCGTGGAACACTGTGCATTTCCAGCCAGCTCGGTTGCGCGATGGATTGCACTTTCTGTTCGACCGCGCAGCAAGGCTTCAACCGCAACCTGGAAACGGCGGAGATTCTCGGGCAGGTTTGGCTGGCCAATCGTGAACTCGGCTATTCGCCGGATGGTGACCGGGTGGTGACGAACGTGGTGTTCATGGGCATGGGTGAGCCGCTCGCAAACTACCGCAACGTCGTGCCGGCGGCGGAGGTCATGATGGACGACCTCGGCCTCGACATATCGCGGCGGCGGGTGACAATCAGTACCTCGGGTCTGGTGCCGCAGATGCGGCGTATTGCCGACGAGACGAATGTCGCGCTGGCCGTTTCACTGCATGCGCCGAATGACGAACTGCGCAATGTTCTCGTGCCGATCAATCGCCGGCACCCGATCGCGGATCTGCTCGATGCCTGTTGGCATTACGTCGAAAGGCAGAACGCGCGCAACGTCACGTTCGAGTACGTCATGCTCGACGGTGTCAACGATCGCGTTCAGCACGCGCGGGAACTGGTGACGCTGCTACGCAACAGGCCCGCCAAGGTGAACCTTATCCCGTTCAACGCTTTTCCCGGAACGAATTACCTTCGGTCAACGGAGGCGGCCATTGCGCGGTTTCGCGATGTCCTTATCCAGGGAGGCGTAATGGCAACGATTCGCCGCACGCGCGGCGATGATATCGATGCCGCGTGCGGACAACTGGTCGGACGCGTCGCCAACCGCACCGCGAACCGAATGGGCGAGAGACTGGTGGCGATGCCGGGGGTGCGCGCGTGAAAAGCAATCGTATCGTTGCGGCCGGGCTCGCCTGGCTGGTCCTCGGCGGGTTGCCCGGCTGCGTGACAGAGGATCCGGGCGCTCGACAGGAAGGCTCGATCGACGACGCGGCTTTGCTCAATGCGCAGCTTGGTATCGAATACATGCGTCAGGGCAATCTCAAGGCCGGGCAGGAGAAGATCAACAAGGCGCTGGAGCAGAACCCACGTACGGCTGAGACCCAGATGGCGGCCGGTCTTCTGTATGACCGGCTGGGCGAAGACAAGAAGGCCCAGGAACACTTTGAAAAGGCACTGCGCTACGGGCCAAAGAATCCTGATGTGCTGAACAATTTCGCGGTCTTTCTTTGTCGCAAAGGGGACAAGGCGCGCGGAGTCGGGTACTTCCTCGAAGCAGCGTCGAGTCCACTTTATGCCACGCCGCAGGCGGCATACACGAATGCCGGTTATTGTGCGCTGGGCGATGGCCGGCCGCAGGACGCCGAAGTGTATTTTCGCCAGGCACTTTCATACAACCAGAACCTCGCCGGCGCATTGCTGCCCATGGCGGAGATCTACCACGAAATGGGCAACAACCTGCAGGCACGTGCTTTTCTGCAGCGCTACCTCGCGCTCGCGCCGGCCGACGCCCAGGTCCTTTGGCTTGGCTATCGGATCGAGCGGGCGATGGGCGATACAGCCAATGCGCAGGCGTATGCGCAACGGCTGAAGAAGGAATACACGACCTCGGTTCAGACACGGGACTTGCTGAGAGTCGAGCAAGGCCAGCAATGAGCGATGCCGAGGTGAAGGACGATGGCGATCTGCCGCCTAGTCCCGGCACGCTACTGCGGCGCCGGCGTGAGCAGCACGGGCTCAGCGAACAGCAGGCAGCCGAGCATCTCAATCTCGATGTGACCGCCGTGATGGCCTTGGAGCGTGACGACTTTGAGGCGCTCGGTGCACCCGTGTTTGTCCGGGGGCACCTGCGACATTACGCGGCGCTGGTCGGCTTGCCCGAAAGTGAGCTGCTGCATAGCTATGAGCATGCCAAGGGCAACGTTGCCTCGCCCACCCTGGTGCCGAAGTCCCGGCTGGAAATGGCGCCGTCCGGCGATCGTGCGGGGCGACCCTGGCTGATCGGCAGCCTGCTGCTGATCCTGGCCGGTATCGCTGCCGCGGCTTATTTTTCCGAATATGGCCTCAAATGGCCGCAAAGAGACCCGGTCGATTCAGCGGCCGTTTCAAATTCGACAGCAACACGACTCGTTGCCGCCACGGAGGCGGCGACCGGGCTTGGGTCGGCAGAGCGAGGCCCGGCGACCGGCGCCGGCAACACGGAGACCGGCGCAGCCGATGAGGGGGCGATGGATCCGATCGTGGAATCGGCAAAGGCAGGTAGCGCAGGGAATGTGCCCGCGGCCGGGCAGGTGGGCCTGGACCTGGAGTTCGCGGCCGACGCATGGCTGGAAATCTACGACCGCTCGGGCCAGGCCGTAGTCTACGATCTTGGCAGAGGGGGAACCCGTCGTTCCGTGCTGGCTGAGGCCCCGCTGAGCGTTACCGTCGGCAATGCAGGGTCGGTCAATCTGTCGGTTAACGGATCCAGGGTTCGCATCCCTGAGCCGGCGACAGGCCAGACCGTCTCTCGATTCAGCATCGGCCCGGATGGGGCGTTGCGCTGAACGCCGGATATTCCAAGTGAGTGACACTGTGCAGCCCGTGCGTGGCATGAATGACGTCCTGCCGGCCGATACCTCCGCCTGGCAGAGGCTCGAGCGCGTGGCTCGCGAAGTGTTCAGCGAGTATGGCTATCGTGAGATACGCCTGCCGCTGGTCGAGCGAACCGAGTTGTTCAAGCGCTCAATCGGCGAATTCACGGACATTGTCGAGAAGGAGATGTACACCTTCGAGGATCGCGGCGGAGAGTCGCTGACCTTACGACCGGAAGCGACCGCCGGGATCGTACGTGCCTGCATGAGTCATGGGCTGCTGCATAACCAGCGCCAGAAGCTGTGGTGCATGGGGCCGATGTTCCGCTACGAGAGGCCGCAGCAGGGCCGATATCGCCAGTTCCACCAGATCGATGTCGAGGCGCTCGGTTTCCCGGGGCCGGATGTCGACGCCGAACTGATCATGATGTCGGCTCGCCTGTGGCGGCGACTGGGTTTACGCGGTCTCGAGTTGAACCTCAATTCGCTGGGAACCGCCGAGTCCAGGCGGGAATACCGCGCCGTGCTGGTGGACTATTTTCGCAGTCACGAATCGCAGCTCGATGCCGACAGCCGGCGCCGGCTGTCCGGCAATCCGTTGCGCATCCTCGACAGCAAGAACCCCGACCTCGCCGCGCTGATCGCCTCGGCACCGCTGCTCACCGATTACCTGGACGCTGAATCGGCCGCACATTTTGCCGAACTTCGGGGGCACCTGGATGCGGCAGGCATTGCCTACGTCGTCAATCCGCGGCTGGTGCGCGGCCTCGACTACTATTCGCGTAGCGTGTTCGAGTGGGTGACGCGCGATCTCGGAGCGCAGGACGCTGTCTGCTCCGGTGGCCGCTATGACGGACTCGTCGAACAGCTGGGCGGGAATCCGGTTCCCGCCATCGGTTGGGCGCTCGGCGAAGAGCGTATCGTTGAACTGATGAAAGGGCAGGGCGTCGCGGGCGACGAATCGGCCCCCAACGTGTATATGGTGCTGGCCGGGGCGGCCGCTGAGCATGCCGGTATCGGGCTTGCCGAATCGCTGCGTGAGCAGGTGACGGGTCTTCGGATCGAGGTCAACAGTGGCGGCGGCAGCTTCAAGTCTCAGATGAAGCGAGCGGACCGAAGTGGTGCGCGTTTTGCATTAGTGCTCGGGGATGATGAAGCCGAGCGTGGCACCGTCGGATTGAAACCGTTGCGCGAGGATGCGGCGCAGCGGGAAGTGGCGCAGGCAGCGCTGGGAGAGACATTGCGGCAACTGCTTTCGTCGCAGGGAACTGGACACTGACCGAGGGTTGCGGCATGGCGCGGCAACCCCGATGGAGCGCATGAAGTGGAAGAACTGACTGACAACGAACGCGAAGAACAACTGCGACGCTGGTGGAGCCAGAACTGGTTGTGGATCTTTGGCGGAATTGCGCTTGGCCTGGCGGCCCTGGCGGGCTGGCAGTACTGGCAGAACCAGAAACTGGCGGCCAGAGAGGCGGCGGCGGCGGGTTACCGCGAGGTCATTGATGCCCTCGGACGGGAGGATCGGCCACAGGCCGTCGCGGCAGCCGAGAAACTGCGCAAGGAGCATCCGGAGGCACCCTATGCCGACCAGGCTGACCTGGCGCTCGCGGGGATCGCGGTGCAGCGTCTCGAATACGATGAGGCCGCGCGTCTTCTGCGCGGTGTGGCCGATGCCTCGAAAGATGCTGAGCTTCGCAAGATTGCGCGAACGCGGCTGGCGCGCGTGCTGATTGAGCAGAACAAGCCGGACGAGGCACTCGCGCTGCTGGATGTTTCGCAGTCAGGTGCCTTCGCTGCGATCTATCACGACGTGCGCGGTGACGCGCTGACGGCCAAGGGCGACACGGCCGCAGCACGCGCGGAGTACGAATCGGCGCTTACTTTTGCGGATGCCGAGTCCGGTCTGGACCGTGCCTTTATCGAGCTCAAACGTGATTCACTGCCAGGCCGGGCCGTCCCCGGGGCCGTCGGGCAATGAGAGCCTTCGCGCTGCTCGCCACCCTTGCCGGCCTGGGCCTGCTGGCGGCGTGCGACAAGGACAAAGACGTCGAGGTGCCGGCTGAACTGGTGGACGTGCGGCCGACGCTGGGGGTCCGCGAAGTCTGGTCGCAGTCGATCGGTGACGGGGAAGAAAAGCTGCGGCTGTCGTTTGGTCTGGCCCTGGACCAGGGCACGTTGTTTGCAGCCTCGCGCAAAGGAGAGCTGGAGGCTTTCGACGCGGCAACCGGCAGCCGGCGCTGGCGCGTGGATACGAAGCTGGATCTGTCGGCGGGGCCGGGTGCCGGCGAGGGCCTGGTGCTCGTCGGAACAAACGACGGCGACCTGATCGCGCTCGAGGCGAGCACCGGAGAGAAACGCTGGCGGGTCAAGGTCAAAGGCGAATTGCTGTCAACGCCGCTCGCGGCGAAGGGCACGGTTGTCGTGCGAACCGTTAATGGCTGGCTGCAGGCCCTGGCGGCCAGTGACGGCAGCGAACGGTGGTCTGTCGAAGAGCTCGTGCCGCGGCTGACGCTGCGCGGTACCTCATCACCTGCGCTCAGCGGCGATACGGTCGTCTGCGGATTCGACAACGGCAAAGTGGTGGGCGTGTCGTTGGCGGACGGGGATATTCTCTGGCAGACCCAGGTCAGCATCCCTCGCGGTCGCTCCGAACTCGAACGGCTGGCCGATGTGGATGCCGATGTCAGGATCGCGGGAGGCGATGTCTACGTCGTTGGCTACCAGGGCCGGGTCGCGATGCTCGCGCTCGATTCCGGGCAACTCTGGTGGGGTCGCGATATGTCGAGCTACAGCGGCCTGGAGATTGACGAAGACCAGGTCTACGTGTCGACTTCCGACGGTTCCGTCGCTGCGCTCAGACGACGCGACGGGACTGTCATCTGGCGGCAGGACGCGCTGCTTTACAGGCGACTGAGTGGTCCAGCCGTTGACGGAGGCGCGGTCCTCGTGGGCGACCTCGACGGTTATGTCCACTGGCTCGATCGGGACACCGGCGAATTTCTTGCGCGCGAGCGCGCCGGACACGATCGCGTGGTGGCCAGACCGCTGGTGGCCGACGGAATGGTCTACGTCCTTGGTGTGGACGGTAAGATTGTCGCCTACCGAAGCGGGGGCCAGGCGGGAGGCTGAGCGTGCTTCCCGTTCTTGCCCTGGTCGGGCGCCCGAACGTCGGTAAGTCAACGTTGTTCAACGTTCTGACCGGCACGCGCGACGCGCTGGTTGCAGACGTGCCCGGCCTGACCCGTGATCGCAAATACGGCTATGCGCGTATCGGCGAATGGTCCTGTGTCGTTGTCGACACCGGTGGCCTGGTCGAGTCGATCGCAGGCGTCGAGTCGTTAATGGCTGAGCAGACGCTGAAGGCCATCGAAGAGGCAGACCGCGTGCTGCTGATTGTCGATGCGCGCGAGGGGTGTACACCGGCCGATCAACACGTCGCGGATCTGCTGCGGCGCAGCGGAAAGCGGGTCAGCGTCGTTGCGAACAAGACCGAGGACCTGGACCCTGAACTGGCGACAGCGGATTTCTATCAGCTGGGCCTTGGCACGCCGATCCCGGTTTCCGCCGCGCATTCCGCGGGAATCGGCGACCTGGTAGCCGAAGTGCTTGCGGATTGGGATCCGCAGGCCGACCCGGAAGCCGCGGAGGACACAAGGGGCGAAATCCGCGTCGCCGTGATCGGTCGTCCCAACGTCGGCAAGTCCACGCTGATCAATCGCCTCCTCGGCGAGGACAGGCTTGTGGCCTTTGATCAGCCCGGCACGACGCGAGACTCGGTATACGTGCCTTTCGAGCGCGACGGACAGCGCTACACGCTGATCGATACCGCAGGTGTCCGGCGCCGGGCGCGGGTCACGGAAGCGGTCGAAAAATTCAGTGCAATCAAGGCATTGCAGGCAATTGAGCGCGCGAATGTCGTGATCGCAGTGATCGATGCCCAGGAGACGGTCGCCGACCAGGATGCGAACCTGTTTGGCCTGGCCGCCGAGCGGGGCCGGGCGATGGTCATTGCCGTGAACAAATGGGACGGCGTGGCCAGCGGCCAGCGCGAAGAAATCCGCTCGGGCCTGGAAGAACGGCTCAGCTTCCTGCGCTTTGCGCCCGTCCACTTCATCTCGGCCCGCCACGGAACGGGCGTCGGTGAGTTGATAAACGCGGTTCGTGAGGCCTACCAGGCCGCGATGCGGGACCTGCCGACACCGGAGCTGACGCGTGCGCTGGAACAGGCGGTGGCGAAACATCCGCCTCCGCTTGTGCGTGGCAGGCGCGTCAAACTCCGCTACGCTCACCAGGGCGGCCGGAATCCACCGGTCGTGGTCATCCATGGCAAACAGACTCAGCATGTACCGGATGCCTACCGTCGCTACCTCGATGGTCATTTCCGCAAGACCTTTCGGCTTCATGGCACGCCGATGAGGATAGAATTCCGAACCGACGAAAACCCGTATGCGGGTCGGCGCAACGAACTGACGCCCCGCCAGGTACGAAAGCGACGGCGGATGCTGCGTCACGGCCAGCGCTGAACCAGGGCCTGGAGACAGATAACCAGTCGTTCTGAGCTGCTATCTTCTGGCACTTGTGGATCGAGGAGGCGGGCCTAGACTCGCCTGAATGGGAGTGGCCTTGGCGCGATCTGGAAAATCCTCTGCAGCCGACCTGCCGGCACGCAGGTTTGCGGAACTGTCCCGGCCGATGCAGCTGCGCAACGGAGGCGTGATCGAGCAGCCTGTAGTGGCCTACGAGAGCTGGGGGCGGCTCAACGAGGCGCACGACAACGTGGTGCTGCTGTTTACCGGCTTGTCACCGTCGGCGCACGCCGCTTCCTCAGCCGAAGATGCCAAGCCCGGCTGGTGGGAGTCGATGATTGGCGAGGGCCGCCCCATCGATACGGGGCGTTTCTTTGTCGTCTGCGTCAATTCCATCGGCAGTCCTTACGGTTCCTCCAGCCCGGCGTCTCTGAACAAGCTGACGGGGCGTCCTTACGGCATCCGATTCCCGCAGATCGCGATCGAGGACATTGCCGCGGGCGGTCACGAGGCATTGCGCACACTGGGCATCGACCGCGTCGCCTGCGTGATTGGTTCTTCACTTGGTGGCATGGTCGTGCTGGCCTACTGCGCGATGTATCCGGACGCGGTCGACGGGTTGGCGAGCATATCCGGCGCGGCGCGGGCGACGCCGTTTGCAATTGCACAGCGGTCTCTGCAGCGCGAAATTGTGCGAAGTGACCCCGCCTGGCGCGGTGGAAACTACGAGCCGGGGCGAGGCCCGAAGCTTGGCATGCGGCTGGCTCGCAAGCTCGGGACGATCACTTACCGTTCAGCCGAAGAGTGGCAGCAGCGTTTCGGCAGGCGTCGCGTGACCAGGGCAGCCGGGCTGGCCGGCGATATGACGCGTCGGCAGTTTGAAGTCGAGTCTTATCTTGAGCACCAGGCGCAGCGCTTTTCCGACACCTTCGATGCCAATTGTTACCTTTACCTGTCGAGCGCGATGGATGAGTTCGATCTTGCCGATCATGCTGATGGCTCGCTCAGCGCGGCCTTTGAGGCGTTTCGCCCTAAGCGCTCGCTCGTGCTGGGGGTGGAAACCGACATGTTGTTCCCGATCGAGCAGCAGCGCGAAATCGCGGAGGGGCTGGAGGCCGCAGGACGTTCAGTCGTGTTTCACGCCTTCCCGTCACTGCAGGGCCACGACGCTTTTCTGGTCGACCTGGATCGTTTTGAGCCGGCCATCGCCGACTTTATGGCATCGATCGAGAGTACACCGCTGTGAGCCGCTAGTCGCTGGCAATGAACAGCGCTGGGTCCACCAGCGCCCGATTGATCGCGACACCCCAGTGCAGGTGGGCCCCGGTGACCCGGCCTGTCGCGCCCACGAGTCCTAGCTGGTCGCCCTCATCCACCTCGTCCCCAGGTGAGACATCGATTCGGCTCAGGTGGCAGTACATCGTCACCACGCCCTGGCCGTGATCGACAAAGACGGTATTGCCATTGAAGAAAAAGTCGCCAGCCTCGATCACCTGACCCGGAGCCGGGTTGCGCACGGGCGTACCGGAGGGCGACGCGAGGTCCATGCCGCTGTGCGGTCGGCGTGCCTCTCCGTTGAAAAACCTTCTCAGGCCAAAGGAACTCGACCGCGGGCCGGGCACAGGAACTCGGAGCACCAGTTGTGGAATTCGTTGGCCCTGGTAGCTACTGAGCGCGCGGTCGATCCGTGCGGTCTCGGCGGCGATTCGGTCGAGGTCCGATTTCGAGGGATTGACGTGGCGTTCGTTTTTCACCTGCAGCCGCTGTTCCTGATATTTTTTTTCGGCGACGTCAAACATCACAGATCGGCCCGGTGATCCATCCGCCGGTTGCAGCGTGGCTTTCTGCGGGCCCGGTGTTACATCCAGCGGTATACCGATGACCGCCACCCAGCCATCGCCGTGCGGTACGACGGGTGCGAGATGATCGTTATACGCGACCCGGGCCGGCGGGTTGTTTCCCGGACCGAGGTCGAGTAATGCGATTCCGCCCGGTACGCGACTCTCGCGGGGCAGTGACTGGGCGTTCGCAAACAACGGAGCCGCGACCAGCAGCACCGCAATTTTTGCCAGAAATCGGTTCACGTTCATTCCTTTGTCGAAGTGGGGGATCCATCGGCCGGTGACGGCGCCGGTACCTCTGCCTGGATTCCCGTCACCGTCGCGGTGAGGCTGCCCCTCGCCAGGCGCACGCGCACCGTCTGGCCTGTGCTCGCCTGCTGGCTGTCGCGAAGGAGGCGCCCGCGTGCATCGGTCGCGATCGCATAGCCGCGCTCGAGCGTTGCCAGCGGGCTGACGGCGTTGAGCGTGCTGAGCGTGACCTCGAAATGCCGGCGTGCCTCGCTCACAGCGCGCTGCACTGCACGGCCGAGCGCGCGCGACGCGGAATCAAGTCGCAGGCGCAGTGCGGCGACGCGCAGGACCGGCGAGGCGCGAAGCAACAGCGAGTACGCGGACTGGAGCCTTGCGTCCGTCTGCGTGAGGTGCCGGTGAACGGCCAGCGCGAGTCGGGTCTCGAGCTCATCGAGCCGCTGCGCGTACTCCCGCAGACGCGCGCCCGGATGGTTCCTGGCCAGGTGGGCCTGCTGCAGTTCGAGTGACCGGGCGAGGTCCAGCAGCCGCCTGCGTGCGCCCCTTAGCAGCCGATCGTGGCTGGTACTGAGTCCGCGCAACCAATCCCGGCGGTCCGGCACGACACGCTCGGCTGCCCCGGATGGCGTCGGGGCCCGTTCGTCGGCGACGTAATCGGCGATCGTAACGTCCGTTTCGTGGCCGACGCCGCAGATCAGCGGGATCCGGCAGTTCCAGACCGCGTGGGCCACCGGCGCCTCGTTGAAGGCCCACAGGTCTTCAATCGAGCCGCCACCGCGGGCAAGAATCAGAACATCGCATTCGGACCTTTGGTCTGCCAGCTCCAGCGCTTTGACGATGTCCGGCACCGCGGCGGCACCCTGCACGGCGACGGGATAGATCAGGACCGGTATCGCCGGGAAACGGCGGGCGAGGATATGCAGAATGTCGCGGAGTGCGGCACCGGTGGGTGAGGTGATGACCCCGATGCGGCGTGGCAGGCGGGGCAATGGGCGCTTATGTGCCGGGTCAAACAAGCCCTGCGCCGCAAGTTCCCGCTTCAGTTGCTCAAAGCGGCGCTGCAGCAGTCCCTCGCCGGCCTCTTCGAGATGATCGATGATGATCTGAAAATCGCCGCGCGGCTCGTAGAGGCTCACGCGCGCGCGCGCCAGAACCTGGGTGCCCTCCTGGATGGCAAAACGCACCAGCCGGTTGCGCTGGCGGAACATCGCACATCGGACCTGTGCGCTGACGTCCTTCAGCGAGAAATACCAGTGCCCGGAGCCGGGGCGCGAAAGATTGGATATCTCGCCCTCCAGCCAGATCGTGCCGAGGCCCTGTTCCAGGATCGCCCGGGCCTCTCGATTGAGGCGCGCCACCGTGTAGATGTCGCGGCGTGGCGTCACTTCGCCAGTTTTTTCGAGCCGGGCGTCCTGCATGATGGCGCAGATCATACGGCCGGCCGGCCGCGGAACAAGACACAATCGTCGCGGGTTTACCCTTGTCACGCGCAACGAGTACAATTGGCCGCTTCCCTTTTTTTCGGCAGGGTCCCGCCCATGCTTCGCATTCTCGAGGAAGCGCTGACTTTCGACGACGTCCTTCTCGTGCCGGCTTTTTCGCGGGTCGTTCCCCATGCCGTGGACCTTGGCACGCAGCTCACGCGCACAATCCGCCTGCACCTGCCGATCGTCTCGGCCGCCATGGATACCGTGACAGAGCACCGGCTTGCGATTGCGATGGCCCAGGAAGGCGGAATCGGCATCATTCATAAAAACATGATGATCGAGACGCAGGTGCGCGAGGTTACCCGTGTCAAGCGGTTTGAAAGCGGCATCATCATTGATCCGATCACCGTCCATCCGGAGCAGACGATTCGTGAGGTGATCGAGCTGACCAATGCAAAGAACATTTCGGGCGTGCCGGTCGTCAAGGACGGCAAGGCCGTCGGCATCGTGACGCACCGTGATCTGCGTTTCGAGCGGCGCTTCGATGCACCGGTATCCTCGGTGATGACGCCGCAGGAGCGACTGATCACGGTGCGCGAGGATTCGCCAAAGGAAGACGTGCTTGCGCTGCTGCACAAGCACCGAATCGAGAAAGTGCTGGTGGTGGACGATGACTTCGGCCTGAAGGGCATGATCACCGCCAAGGATTTCCAGAAGGCCACGCAGTTTCCGAATGCCTGTAAGGACGAGCGGGGCGCACTGCGCGTCGGTGCCGCGGTCGGTACGAGTCCAGATACACTGGATCGTGCGTCGGCGCTGCGCGAAGCCGGAGCCGATGTGATCGTCGTTGATACGGCCCACGGACACTCCGAAGGCGTCATCGAGACGGTAAAAAAGATCAAGAGTCGCTGGCCGAACCAGCAGGTCATCGCGGGCAACATCGTCACGGCCGAGGCCGCCCTGGCGCTGGTGGATGCCGGAGCGGATGCGGTCAAAGTCGGTATCGGCCCCGGCAGTATCTGCACGACGCGCGTCGTCGCCGGTGTCGGCGTGCCGCAGGTGACGGCGGTTGCCAACGTGGCCGAAGTGCTCTCGGCGCATGGCGTGCCATTGATTGCCGACGGCGGTATCCGCTTCTCGGGTGATGTGGCCAAGGTGATTGTGGCCGGCGCGAACTGCGTCATGATCGGCGGCCTGTTTGCCGGTACCGAAGAGTCGCCCGGTGAGGTCGAGCTCTACCAGGGCGCCTCATACAAGTCGTATCGCGGGATGGGTTCGCTTGGCGCGATGGCACAGGCGCATGGCTCGCGAGACCGTTATTTTCAGGACACGACTGACGAGATCGAGAAGCTGGTTCCCGAAGGCGTGGAAGGCCGGGTTCCCTACAAGGGCAGCGTACTGGCGATACTGCATCAGCTGTCGGGAGGCTTGCGCGCCGCGATGGGCTATACCGGCAGTCGCAACATTGAGGAAATGCGCACGCAGCCGAAGTTCGTTCGTATTACCAGTGCCGGCGTGCGCGAGAGTCACGTGCACGACGTGACGATTACCAAGGAAGCACCCAACTACCGTGTCAGCTGATAACCTGGCGCCGCGACCGCCCGATATCCATGCTCACCGCATACTGATTCTCGATTTCGGAGCGCAGTACACGCAGCTGATCGCCCGGCGGGTCCGGGAGTCCGGCGTGTATTGCGAAATACACCCCTGGGACATCGCCGGGACGGAGGTGCGCGACTTCAACCCCCGCGGCGTGATCCTCTCCGGCGGGCCGGAGTCAGTGACGGCCAGTGAACCGCCCAGGGCGCCAGAGGCCGTGTTTGAGGCGGGTGTACCCGTGCTGGGCATCTGCTACGGCATGCAGGCGATGGCCAGCCAGCTCGGCGGGCGCGTGACGCCGGCACAACATCGGGAATTCGGCTATGCGCAGGTGACGGTCACTTCACCCTGCAGGCTCTTTGCCGAGATCCGTGATCACAGCGATGCGCAGGGCCGGGCCGTGCTCGACGTCTGGATGAGCCACGGTGATCGCGTGGATGCATTGCCTGCCGGATTCGTGCCAGTCGCCTCGACACCCAGCGCCCCGGTGGCCGCAATGGCGGACGAGGAACGACGATTCTATGGTGTTCAGTTTCACCCGGAGGTGACGCATACGCTGCAGGGTGAACGCATCATCGAGCGATTCGTACGGGAGATCTGCGGCTGCGATGCGCGCTGGGAGCCGGGCAACATCATTGCCGACGGCATCGCACGGGTGCGCGAGCAGGTCGGTAGCGACCGCGTCCTTCTCGGGCTTTCCGGCGGCGTCGACTCGTCCGTCGTCGCGGCGCTGCTGCAGCGTGCAATCGGTGATCAACTGGTCTGCGTCTTCGTTGACCACGGTCTGCTTCGCGAAGGCGAGGGCGAGCAGGTCATGCGCACGCTCGGCGAGAACATGGGCGTGCGGGTCGTGCGCGTCAATGCCCAGGACCGGTTCCTTTCCGAGTTGCGCGGCGAGGAAGACCCCGAGCGCAAACGCAAGATCATCGGGCGCTGTTTTGTCGAAGTCTTCGAGGAGGAGGCTCACAAGCTCGAGGGGATTCGCTGGCTTGCACAGGGGACGATCTACCCGGACGTCATCGAGTCCGCTGGCGCAAAGACGGGCAAGGCGCACGTCATCAAGTCGCATCACAATGTCGGCGGCCTGCCCGAGCAGATGAAAATGAAGCTGGTCGAGCCATTGCGCGAGTTGTTCAAGGACGAAGTTCGGCGGTTGGGCCTCGAACTCGGCCTGCCCCGCGAGATGGTCTACCGGCACCCCTTCCCGGGTCCGGGTCTCGGCGTGCGGATCCTGGGCGAGGTGACCCGCCCCTATGCCGATCTGCTGCGCAAGGCCGATAAGATCTTTATCGACGAGTTGCATGCGCACGACTTGTACGACAAGACCAGTCAGGCGTTCGCGGTATTTCTGCCGGTGCGCTCTGTCGCGGTAATGGGTGACGGTCGTCGTTACGACTATGTGATTGCACTGCGTGCAGTCGAAACGGTCGATTTCATGACGGCGCGGTGGGCACGCCTTCCTTATGAGTTTCTTGATCTCGTCGCCCGACGGATTATCAACGAGGTCAGCGGGATCTCGCGGGTGACCTATGACGTCTCCGGCAAGCCCCCGGCCACGATTGAGTGGGAGTGAAGGAGCGCCGCGCTTCAGTATGCGCGGAAGCGCGGATCGATGTAGCACGCAGATTCCGGGAAGAAGCAGTCGAAACTCGGCCTGCGGTTTGTCTTTCGTCGGCAAGAGTCACTCACAGTGACTGAATCGCGGGATCCGTGAACCGTATTCAGCCAGCATTTCTGTTCGAACACGTCAGGATTGGGCAGTCCGCCGGAGCTTGGCGCGCCATAGTCTGTTTCGTCCCCGCCCGTTGCAGGGACGCCGACCGTGTCCGCCGCCACCCGAGCGCGGCGAGAGCGCGCGCCGCCATTTCTCGATCCTCCAGGCTACGCCCGCCATCGCCCGGAAGCCGCGCTGCTGTATCAGCTGGTGGAGCGCCACTATCCGGCATTTCGGGAGATGCGTGCCGAAGCGGGCCGACCACTGCCGGACTACATCGAGCGGGAGTTCGATGCGTATCTGAAGTGCGGCCGCCTGGAAGAAGGCTTCCTGCGTGTACGTTGCGAGACTTGTCACGCCGAGAAGCTCGTAGCGTTCAGCTGTAAGAAGCGCGGATTCTGCCCGTCGTGCGCGGCGCGGCGCATGGCCGAGACGGCCGCACTGCTGGTCGATCAGGTTTTGCCCGAACGCCCGCTGCGGCAGTGGGTGCTATCGCTGCCACATGCGTTGCGGTTCCTGCTGGCGAGGAACCCGGCCGCGCTGACGCAGGTGCTCGGCGTGGTGTATCGCGTGATCTCGGGCGACCTGCTGAAGCGTGCCGGGCTCACCCGCACCACTGGCCACACCGGCGCCGTGACGCTGATCCAGCGCTTCGGCTCCGCGCTGAACCTGAACATCCACTTTCATATGCTGTTCCTCGATGGGGTGTACCTGATCGACGAGGCCGGGCAGGCGGTGTTCCGGCAGGTGCCGCAACCCGGCCCACAGGACCTTCAGATCCTCGTCGAACACATCGCAGAGCGCATCGGTCGCGCCCTGGAGAAGGAGGGCCTGATCGAGCGCGACACGGAGAACGCCTGGCTTGCCGAAGATGGCGAAGGCGGCCCGCTCGACGACCTGCTTGGCCATTCGATCACGTACCGCATCGCGGTCGGCCCGCGAGCCGGGCAGAAGCTGTTCACGCTGCAGACGGTGCCGGCCCGATCGCCGCAGTGGCTGGACGATCCCGGCGGCGCGGCACGGGCCGGCGGGTTCTCCTTGCATGCCGGCATCGACATCGCGCCCGGGCAGCGCGCCAGGCTCGAGCGCCTGTGCCGCTATGTGAGCCGCCCGCCGGTGGCCATCGAGCGCATGGCGCTCACCTCATGCGGGCAGGTGCGCTATCAACTCAAGACCCCGTACCGCGACGGCACGACGCACCTCGTGATCGAGCCGCTGGATCTGATGGCAAGGCTCGCAGCGCTGGTGCCGCCGCCGAGGATGCACCTGACGCGCTACCACGGGGTGTTCGCCCCGCGCAGCAAGCTGCGCGCGGCGGTGACGCCGGCGCACCGGGGCATCGGCGCCCCGCAGCGAACGGGCCCGGTCACCGATGCAGTCCAGCCGCCGACACCCAGGCACGTGGCGATGAGTTGGGCGCGTCGGCTGAAGCGCGTGTTCGGCATCGAGATCGAGGACTGTGCCCGCTGCGGCGGGAAGCTCAGGGTCATCGCCAGCATCGAGGAGCCGGAGGTGATCGCGAAGATTCTGGCGCACCTGGAGAAGAGCGCTCCCGATCAGTTCCAGCCCGAGCTGGCCGCTCGGTGCGCGGGCGCCGCCGCCGGCCCGCCTGCTTTGAATCCGAAGGTGAGGGGCGTTTGGGCCGACCGGTGAACCGCTCGGGCGGGGGCGCTGCGTGCCGGGATTGCGGTGGGCGCCAGGCGAGGGCGGTTTGCGGGGGCCAAGCCGGGCGAGGCCGGGGAGTCAGGGGCAAGACGGCCGTTCGGCTGCCTGTCTGGCCGCCCAATGGGCGGGTCTTGGGCTGGCGGCGACAGGCGCGATTCCATCATGAGGCTCGTGTGGCCAAGTAGACTGCGCCGCAGGAGCGCTTTGAACTTCCTATCCGCTGCCCGGGATTCGTCGCCGGGAAACCAACCGAGCATCGTCGGCCCGACGATCAATCCGACCAGGACGAAAATGATTGGTCCCGAAAGACTGCTCCGGTCCACGCGACCGGAAATCAGGCTGTACAGAAATACAAAGACTGCGAGAATTGCCAATTGTGTATTCATAGAGACCTCATCACTTCAATGTACTCAAACTCGACCACCTACACGGTGGTTCCCTGCGCTCGCGCCAAACAATCAACCGATCATGGCGACAACCTCTATGAACCGCATGCCGACCAAGGCATCCCAAGCACATACATGCTTAATCTACTCACCAAGCGGCTCGGCGCCACCCCCTGTGATCGGCGGGTTTCGGGTAGTTTTTCGTTCAGTAGGTCCAGCCCAGCCCGGTCGAAACGCCATAGTCCGTATCAGACCCACTTTGACTCTGGTTGTCGTAGGTCGTCCATGCGGTGATATCCCAGAACAGGTCCTCGATCAGTTCCCAACTCAAGCGCAGATTGCCGTTGCCACGCCAGCGCCCGCTCTCCGTAATACCCGGATAGATCGTGGCATCCATCGCCAGTTCGACTTCGGGCGTATCGTAGCGCCACAGTGCGTACGTACCACCAAAGACGCCTTCGACGCTGTTGAACTTCTCGCTGCCGAAACTCTCTTCGATGGCGGCCTGAATACCCAGAAAAGCAATCAACGACTGTCGGTTCGTATCGACAATTGCTTTGCCGAGCCCGAGGCCGCCGGTGAAGCGGTAGTCCAGATCGAGTTCGTCGTTGTCTTCGTAGCTTAGGTCGAACCAACGGATGACCTGCTCACGCCGGGTCCAGATCTGCCGGGATAGTGAATAACGATTGCTGCCGACAGACCCGCCGTCCTGATCGGTCCGGCTGGTACGCCCCGTCAGGTCGGTAATACCGCGTTCGTTCTCGTAACCGAATTCCGATGTGAAGCTGAACGCTCCGACATCGGCCGCCTTGGCGTAGGAATACCCGATACCGAGACGAATATTGATGCGGTCTGCGAAGGTCTCCGCGATTTCGCGCAACTCGACAACGTCGAGCACTGCCACCAGGTCTTCACCTTTCTCCGTCACCACATTGATGGTCCCCGGCGCGTTGCCGGCGGCCAGCGAGCCGTAGTAGCGATTGCCGTTTACCAGTCGGACTTCGTACTGGAATTCACTGGTGACCACAGCGACATCCTTCCATTCCACCTGCACGGTACCCATGGAGTCGGTGCTAAAGGACAGCTTGCCCTGCAACAAATGTTTGATCTCGCCCGTAATGTCATTACCGTTGACGAGGGTAATGACGTCCGTCTTGCTATGCGCCAGAGTGATGTCGGGCACCAGCGCAAGAAATACAGATATGAGACTGACGGCTAATCTCACCAACATGACGGCGGACCTTCCGGTTTTCTTGAGAGTGCACTCATGACGACGATGTTTCACAGACCCATTCAGGGCATCCATATTAATCTGAGATAATCGCGATACCGGCAGTCGCTACTCTTGCCCGCCATCATTCGCATGATACCCGGGAGGGGCCGTCTGCCAGTCGACACCGTCTACGGCCATGTTATATCCGAGGTTAAACAACTCGGTCATCCACACCGGGTCGAATGCCTCGGTCGAAGAATCCTCGAAGTCCGCCGGTATATTGATGAAATTGAAATTCAGGCCGTCACGCTGCGACTCAAGAAACATTCGATTGAAGTCGCCGTGACCAACGTAGGTCATGAGCGTGCTCATTGAGTAGCCGGCAACTGCCAGGGTGTTGCGTTTAACGACAACATATTTGTCCTGCAAATAGCCGTTGCGAAGGACGAAGAGATTGGGCGGCGTTTCAACCTCTAATTTTTCCAACACCGCTGCCCAATCAATGCCTATCGGATAGACAAAAACATTCGAGCTTACGCCGCCATCCACATGCAACTCGTCATACAGCTGCCCGTTGGACTCAACCTCAATCAGCACGGGCGGAAAGGCAGCGGGAACGGCGGCCGACGCAAGAATGATGTCCCGGATCAGTTGTGTTGCATCAGGCGCTCCGCTTGCAGCGATCGCCGTAATATCCCAATTGACCGATCGTGCCGCATCAAGATTGGTGGTGCCGATGAACAGCTCCCGCCCTTTGGCACCCTCTGCCGCGATCTTCGCGACGATTTCATCGGTGATGTATTTAGTGAGCTGGTCTTTCAGCGGCGTCACATCTGTTGCAGCATCTTTCGTAATCGCGCCAATAATGCTGCGCTTTTTCAGTAAGTCGCTGGTAGAGAGAGTCGTGTAGAACTCTTTAAGCAGGGGGTCATACTCGGGCCCGAGAAAAGCGAACGGCGCGAGAATCGAGCCCGTGCTTACGCCGGTCACGATTGTGAACTGCGGTCGGGTCCCGGCCACCGTCCATCCGTTCAGCAGCCCGGCGCCAAAAGCACCCCTGGCACCACCTCCGGAAATAGCCAGGTAGTTATGCGGCTTACCAAAAGTCTCGGGGTAGCGCTCGCGAAGCTCCTCTTTGGACAAGCTCATCCAGGCTTTGTAGTTGTCAGGTGCGGAATCGCCCCAACTACGCGCATTGGGAATCCCGGGGATCGCAGCCGTTGACTGAATCTCGGCGGTCATCCCATTGCGCTCCGGCGTATTGGCGCAGCCCATCAGTACGCTGACACTGAGGCTCAGCAATACAACATGAATTCGGAGCGATTTTTCGATGGCAGCTCTGATTTTCATAGTACATCTTCGATTTTCATTTCAATCCGGATCAGTCGCATCAGTCGCACCAATCCGGCGCCGGATCTCTGCTCGCCATTCTGCCGCATTGTCCTGCTGCTTATTGAGCAGAATACCGAGGATGTATGCCGTGACGGCCGCGCCGATCAGCGCAACACCGATTTCGAATACGATATCGACTCCGAATTCCCGGAAGGCCTCCGACAGGTCAGGCAGGATAGGGTTGAACTTGAAGTATTTCGACAGACCGACGAGCAGCACACCGAACACCGTCCCGAACCAAAGGAAATACTTATGGATATTGACCGGCGCGGTAACCTCATCAATGAGGTCGGGGTTCTGGCGAAAATACTCGACATCCTCGTCCGTCAACTCGGATGGCGACGACTTGAAAACGAGTTTGCGGAATGCCCGCGCTATTTCGCGATCGTGGATATTACCCATTACTAATCCTTCCCGGGTCGCTCGAGCCCTCCTGATCGCTCGCCCGCTGCGGGCGACGCTCATGGTTAACTACTCAGAACTTGAATTTAATTCCCGCATAGGGGCCGCTGATTTCAAGTTCACTGAAAGCTTGACCGAAGGTGTCACTATCGTCGAACTCCCAGGCGAGATGGCGATAACCGAACTTCAGATCGAGATGTTTGAATTCGTAGCCCAATCCGACCAGTGCCTGCCAGGTGAAATCAGAATCGCCCGTGCCGACATCCAGGACATAGTTGACGTACCAGCGCTTGGCGAAACCGGCCTGGCCTTGCAGGCCAATCACGCCGTTCCATGCGCCTTCGGATTCCGAGAGCTGCACGAGTGAAGTGCCGCTATTGCTGTCGACGATGCTCAGATCGGCGTCCAGATTCAGATAGCGCGCACCGGCGACCACATTGAACGCGTTTCGTTCGCTTTGCATAACTGCATAGCCACCCAACAAATTGACAATCCAGCCCTTCATTTCAACTTTGGCGTCAACAAGAAGCGGCGGCGGGCCGGGCAGCGTCGCACTTTCCGTATTCTCCAGGTCCAGATAGATAACATCGGCGAGCATCCCCCACCTGCCCTTTTGCGCGGCAAAGGTGCCCATGAACGCCATTTCGAGACTATCGAGAATGTCACCGAAAGAGGCCTCCGCGCCTTGACCGGTAACCGTTTTGCCGCTCAAGGAAGCGCCCCAAAGATATAACTGGGCGTCGAATTTCCATGCATCCGGGTCTTCGGGATAAGCGGCAGTGGCGACCCCGGAACAGGCCAGCAGGCCAACGGCTGTGCAGGTTAGAAGAGCCTTTGAAATCATAGCGGTTACCCCGGCACCAAACGGTGCAGTTCTGACTGACTGTCGTTGTTAATCTGAATTAACGCCGAACAAATATATCGCTCAATTTAATGTTAGCGCTGCCTCGCCGCACGCGGCATCCCCCCTAATAAGGGGGTTTTGGGTGATAGGGAACGAGCGGCCGGACTATTCACGATTCGTGACGCCCCGACGCAGACCGGCTGCGTAATTTTTCGGTTCGACCCGGGTCCACGTTAACCGGCGGGTGCGCTGGCACCCGCGCTCCGCAGTTTGGCGCGCAAGTAACTAAACGTGGCCCCGAACAGAAAAATGAATACCGCGCAGTACACCCTGAGCATCAGCACGAGGATGCCGCCGGCAACACCAAATACAACTAATTCAACAGTTCGAAGTCATTAAGCACCCAGGTCTTCTCGATATAGCCTTCGAGGGGACCGTAGAAACGGAAGACGACAAAGAAACCCTTATCCGGATTTGTAGGCACCCAGTTCTTTTCCATGCCTTTCGGTGCTTCTGGTCCGAAGTAAACATCCACTGAACCATCAGCATTGGCTACCGGCTTTTCACGACTGCCTATCGAAACGTTCTTGTTTTTCCCGGGATCCAGCAGGCTGCGGGTAGTGGGATCGTAAGCCGTTACCGCCCAGAAATTCTTAACTGGCGGTTTGGCTCCAACACGCAATTTATACGTCTTGCTACCATCAAGATACGCGCCTTTATTATCACGAATGGAAGTAAGGTATGCAGTACCCGCACCCGGCGTGGTAGAGATCAGGGCAGGAGAAACAACAATAGCGGCGTAATGCCACAAAGTGCGTGCATCAATATCTGCCACACCATTACGTTCAAACGTCGTATTGTGCAGGAACATTTTTTCCCAATGACGTTCCGGCCAGTATCGGATATCCGGATCGCGCGAGGCAAACACAATAGCGCGTGACATGGCTGCGCCCTGTTTAGCACCCTGATCCAGAATACGCTGCATACGCTCATCCGGATTAAAGGGTTTTCCTTGAATAATGCCCAGTGTCGCCAGGCGGCCCAACTGTTCAGCACCAAATAATTCTTTGGGTTCGTATTGAATAATTTCATTCAGCATTTCAAACGCAGAGCCATCTTCCGCCGCCAACGAATTGAGACCAATACCTGCCGTGTTCGTGTACTTACCCTGACGGGGTCCGGTTGCAAACGGGTAGACTTTCAGGTTTTCTTTAAACCATTGGGTTGCCTTATCGCCTATGCCGACATCACCCCAGCCGCGCATCATCGCCCAGAGTCGATAGCTCGGTGACTTGACCACAAAATAGCCATCAGGGGTTTTGCCATCGTAACCGGGAGGCAGAAACAGGAACTTGCCGCCTTTACCTTTGTCTGGCCCGACCACACCAATATCGGTCAGGAATTTAAAGGCTGCATCATTCACGGTGCCTAACATACCCGGCGGAGCTTCTACCACCGTGGGGCCGTCTACCTTCAGGTCGAGTGAAGCAACCGCGTATACCGTGCTGTTGTTACCCGTCAGGTAAAGCTCAGTGGGTGTCAGCCCGGGGCTTGGGTGCACGCCTATATCTGATGAGGTCTTAAATCCGAAATCCCGGATCTGACCCTTGATGATGCCGTACACAGACAGTGCCGGCATAAAGTCCATGTAGGCTTGCGTGGCACGCTGCAAGTCCATCTCATCGTAAATTTTCTGAGTGGTTTCTTCGGTGGGATACGCCTCGAGATCAAACTTCAATGTGCCGAAATTCGTCTCGATCTTATCCGGCGCCGGTTTGAAATCCTTGTTGGTTTGTTTGTTGCCGGCAGTCTCAAACAGGTTATGCGTCTGCGCAGCAGTCTCAGCGTGAATCGGCACCGCGAAGCTGGTTGCCATTAGTCCGGCAACGGCAAACATTAATAGTGATTTGATTCTCACGGTCGAGTCTCCATTTTCTTTCTGGCGAGGAGAATGGTCTCCCGCCTTGCCATGCTGTTCTTTTTAACTAAACGGTATTACCAATGTGAGCCACCCATTCCAGGCTGACGGGCGGAACTTGGATTCGAATTCCCAGTAAGCCTTGGCGTTAAAGTAGGCCTGTCCGCCGCGGCTCGCACGGCACGGCTTGTTATTTCTTCTTTTTCGGTACGTAAGGATCAGGAGTACCTGGTTTGATGGGTGGTTCTGCGGCCAGCGACTTCTTATGCTCAACCAGAATCGGCCCAGTCCCCCAACGTAACCAAAGTTTACCTCCCAGTGCTTTGGTTACGGGATATTCTTCTTTAGGGTCAACATATAGGTCGTAAAAGTGAGGCATCGGGAACACGTTCAGTTTCCCAGTACCCAGCCCTCCTTCAAACTCCATGAACATCATCTTATAGTTATGCCACTTCACGCCGTGAATATCGTTACCGACATAGACCACAAAGCCATCTCGACCGGACTCCTCTTGTTTCCCCAGGAAGAAATCCGTCATGTCCTTACTGTCGATGATACGATCTGTTGGCACGTTACCACCGGCAATGTTTGCCAATGTAGCGTACAGATCAAACTGGTGAACGATCTCGTTGGAGATCTTGCCTACCGGAACTTTACCAGGCCAGCGGACAATAAACGGCACCCGTAAGGACCCTTCCTTACCCGTGAAATAGGAACCACTCCATGGGCCGTTCCATCCCTGGTAATCGGGCGTCATCTCGCCGCCGTTATCTGAGGTGAAAATAAAGACGGTGTTATCGGCAATACCCAACTCATCCACCTTATCCAGTAATTCACCGGTATAGGCATCGATCTGCATTAGCACATCGCCGAAGTCGCCATTGCCACTCTTGCCTTGAAACTCCTTACTCGGCAACACCGGCATATGCGTCTGGGTGTAAGGCAGATACAGGAAGAACGGTTTACCGGCTTTGGCCTGGCGTGTCATGAAGTCTTTGGCATGGTCAGTGACTTCACGGTCAATCTCTCGCCTTGCCGGCAGATCGTAGACCTTCACCACCTTTGCCGGTGAGCCTTTTCTAGCCGAATAAATGTGCTCTTCCTTGATCATCGGATTTTTGCCGGTCTCCTCCGCCAATTTCCGATACTTCTGGAACCCTTCATCCGCTACCCAAAGGCTCTCGTCGGTCGAATTGGGGATGCCATACCACTCATCGAAACCCTGATCGGTGGGATAGCGTCCCTCCGCCTGGCCGAGGTGCCACTTGCCGAACATGGCGGTGGCATAACCCACATCGCCCAGCATCTCCGGCATGGTGTATTCCCACTGAGTCAAACCATAATCGGCGGTTTCGAGCGGCACAGAACCGTTCCCCGTGCGCACGGCATAGCGGCCTGTCATCAGCGCCGCGCGACTGGGAGTACATTGCGCCTCGACATTGTAATTCAACAGCCGCATCCCTTCAGTGGCCAGCTCATCAATGCGCGGCGTGGCGCCACCCCGGAGAATACCCCCGCCGTAGACGCCGAGCTCGCCGTAACCGAAGTTGTCCATATTAATCAGCACGATGTTGGGTTTGTCGGCCATTTTGGTGGCTGCTGATGCGTCGTTCGGCATTGCTGCCGCAATGGCAATGGTTACCCCCGCCAGTACGCAACCGACAGCAGCCCACTTGCGGGGCTTTGTTAAGACGTATGATTTCTGTTTCATGATTGCCCACTGTGTTGTGACTTTCGTCTTTATTTCATAAATCTCACCATTACTATGGTGGCTCGGCTGCGGGGGCGATTGAGTCATCGCCCCCACGGGATAATGCCTAGTTATTACTTCACCAACTCGATCTCACCCGGCCGCCAGGTCTGGTCAATCCATGGCTGTTCGGGTCCATAGATACGCAGGGCTATGAACCAGCTTTTTCCCGGAATGGTCTGCAGCCAGTTGCCTTCCATGCCTTTCGGGGCTGTGGGAGAAAAGTAAATATCCATCGATCCGTCGGGATTGGTTTTAATGCCTTCATCCTGACTGCCCTTGGTTGGGAACTGCTGGTCGGTCTGCAGCTGGGAACGGGTCTGGGTGTCATACATGGTGATGGCCCAGAAATCCTTGGCGGGCGGATTCGGTGGGATGTGCAGCTTGTAGGTCTTGGAACCGTCAAATATGTCGCCATTCGAATCGAGCATGCCCATGGAGTAGTCGGAGCCTTTTCCAGCAACCGTCATGGCCATTGCTGGAGACACGCAGATATAGCCGAAGTGGAAGAGCGCTCGCGGCTCCAGGCGATAAGCACCGTTGCGGGTGAAGGTGGTGTCTTTGTCGGCATAAGCCGTCACCCATGCATCACTATCCTTAAAGGTCAAATTGCCGGGGTCACGCGGAAAATAGCTGATCGCGCGGGCAGCACCATTAGCAATCTCAGCCGCATCCATCAAAATCTTCTTCATCCGTGCATCTGGATTAAAAGGCTTGCCTTTTTCAATACCGATCGCGGCCATCATGCCTTTGGCTTCCGGCCCGAGATAGTCTTCGGGCTCGGTCTGAATCAGGGCATGAAGTTTTTCAAATGCGCTGTAATCATTCGGAAGAATCACATGCATTTCCTTGCCAGACACATTGACAAATTTCGTGGCCGGAGGATTGGCTTTTGTGGACAGGGGATAGACCTTCAGGGTATTCCGGATATTCTTGGAAGCGGCTGGAATGGCTTTTGCAAGCGGCATGCTCTTGTCGAGATAGCCGCGCATGAAGAGCCAAACGCCATTGGTTTTGGATGGAACGACAAAGTAGCCGTCTGGAATATCGCCCTTGTAACCCGGAGGCAGCACCAAGAACTTGCCACCTTTGCCTTTGTCCGGTCCCGCGACCCCCAGATCCGTCATGTACTGGAAAGCCATGTCATCCAGAATGCCGAGCATTCCCGGTGGTAGGTCGATAACTGTCGGACCGTCCTTGAGAAGGTCCAGAAAGCCGACTGCATACATGGTGGAGGTGTTGCCGGTCAGCAGAACCGACGTGGAATCCATCAGGCTATCCCAGATGCAGATCTCATTGCTGGCAACACAGCCGGCTGCAGCCTGCCCCTCTCTCAATGCGTTGACAGACAGCGCCGGAATAGAGTTTATATAGACATTCACCGCCCGCGAGCCGTCGAGGTAGTCGTACACCGTTTCGACCGTCTCCGCAGTCGGCACGCCATCGAAGTACTTGAGAGAACCGATAGAGGTCTTGACCTTGTCCGGTGCCGTGACGGACACCGGAATATCGGTCGTCATCTTCATCTTCGGCGGTTGCGCCGCCAATGCCGAAGCTATGCCGGTCGCCACCAAGCCGCCTGACAAAAGAATTGCGGTGACAACCGTGGACAGGTTACTTAATTTCATATCCATTTCGGATTCCTCTTCATATCAATTACTTCGGGAACAGGAACTGCAGTTGCAACCTGAGTTGCCAGTCCGCCCCAAATTCCGGTTTGGCGACGTTGTAGAACGCCTGCACCTGTGTATTTATTGGCTGTTTGCCGACCTTGGATATCTTGCCGACGCCGCCGCCGAGCGGGATGGTCCAGGTATCGCCACTGCGATCGGCTTTCCAGTTAGCCGTAATGATCGGCACCGATGAAAGGTACCAGCCACCACTGTCGGGGATGTTGTAGTTGACGAATGGCTGAACAAGCATGCCGTTCTCGGACGGGTCGCTACTCCCGCCCACCGACCAGACATTGCTGACCAGCGCGCCCACAACCCAGTTGCCGGGCATGGTCAGCGCCACGAAAGACACCCCCAGACTCCAGAGATCCGAGCCGAGGCGCTGGTCGGTGTTGGTGGGTACCACCACCGTCGGACCGACACCCCAGGTCCAGGCACCGGACTGGTTCGGGGAGAAGAACCCTGTTATCGATGTATTGCCCAGACCAAACTCACGGCTTTGCCCGGGCGTAAAAGCCGGTTGGGATATCACCGGAAAAACTGCCCGCCCGATCAGATTCCAGTTCTCGCTGATTGCAAAAGGATAGACGGGCTGGATATTGAGGATGTTCTGAGTTTTCTCGAGCGGACCCACGTCGAAGTTCGTATTGTTCTGCAACGGCAAGCTGATCAGGCTGGCAATGGGGTTCTGTGCCGCCTTGGCCAGCGCTGCCTGGTCTTCGGCCAGTGCGTTTCCAGCCGAGATCATCACGCCAATAAAAGCCACTGCGCCGAGCAGAAGATTCCTGGGCTGCGATTTCATAACAATTTTCCTTGGTCCAATATGCTGTCGTTCAGGCCGTTGCCGATCGAGACCGGCAAGCCGTCTACTTAACCAACTCGACGTTATTGGGAATCCACTGCTTATTATTGAATGCGTTAAGCGGTCCGTAGTAGCGCATGTAGACAAAGAATCCCTGATTTGGGATAACTTCTACCCAGTTTTGTTTTGCAACACCTTTTGGCTGCTTAACAGAGAAGTAAATATCGATAGAACCATCTTTATTTACAACAGGAGCCGGTGTTTGCTGACTACTAATACTTGGATAAGGCTGAGTTTGCACTACAGCACGGGTATATGGATCGTAAACAGTAACCGACCAGAAAAGCTTTACGGGAACTTTGGGCGGCACATTGAGTTTGTATGTTTTATTGCCGTCAAAAAACTTACCGTCTTTATCTTTGTAGGTGGTTTGATACCTTGAGCCAAGACCTTCAGGCATCTGCGCCGCCATAGCTGGGGTAATCCCATCAGCGGTAAAATGAAACGTCGAACGCGCCTCAAGATTTATATAATCATTTTGATAGAAAGTTGAGTTATTGGTGATATAGGGACTTTCCCATTCTCTACCGGGATACACTTTCGCGTTTTCGTCTCGCGAATTAAACGCAATTACGCGCGACATGGCGACGCCTTCTTTGGCTGCCTGTTCCATAATCCTCTTCATGCGGGCGTCGGGATTGAATGGTTTTCCTTTGATAATGCCGATGGACGCAAGACGTCCCAGCTTCTCTTTGCCGAAGGCTTCGGCCGGCTCGTAGTTGATGATGTCATGCATCCATTCGAACGCACTGGCATCTTCGGGAGCCAGGGTATTAATTGGCATCCCTGTCACATTGGTAAATTTGCCTTTTCTCGGTCCGGTTTTTAATGGATATACCTTGGCGTTCTTGCGAAAGAATTCCATTGCTTTTTCGCCGGTTCCGACCACTTCCGCGTTGGCGCGAACAAAGGAAAACAGACGGTAGGTTGGTGACTTAAAAACAAAATAGCCGTCCGGCACATCACCTTTGTAACCCGGCGGAAGAATCAGGTATTTTCCGCCCTTGCCTTTATCCATGCCTGTGGGGCCAATATCAAAAGCAAACAAAAAGTTGGCGTCATCCACAGGGCCCATTAATCCGGGAGGCGCTTCAAACACCGTGGGACCATCTACTTTAAGATCAAACACAATCATGGCGTAAATACTTTCCGTGTTACCGGTTAGCCACATTGCCTTTGAATCCAGCCGGTCGGCTGTCACCGAAATATATGAGCTGTTCTTTGCGCCGTAATCCCGTGCCGTTCCAATCATCATTCCGCGCATGGACAGGGCGGGATACATATCGAGATACAGCTGGGTGGCGCGTTGCAGATCCAGTTCATCGAAGACTTTCTGTGAGGTTTCTTCCGTCGGGTAGCCGCCAGGAAATTCCAGGTTCCCAAATTGGGTCGTGATCTTGTCGGCGGCCGGTTTGAAATCCTTTGCAGACTGCGGCGCTTGAGCGCCAGCCTGCTCGAAGATGCTCTTTTCCTGCTGGGCATAGGCCGGAGCAAGCAAGCTGGTTGCCATCAGTCCGGTAATGGCAAGTGGTATTAATTGTTTCGTTTTCATTTCATTGTCCTAATTTCGCAAGCGTCTTGTTTCGCCAGCCTCACCTTCCTGGTTACGCGGGAGCTGTGGTCGTTAAAGCACAACTCCCGCCCACTCGTCGGTGATTTTGTAGTCACATAATCAGCACTACTTAACCAACTCAATCTCACTCGGCCGCCAGCCACGGTCATACCAGACTTGGGTCGGGCCATAGATCCGCCACAGCATGTTCCAGCCTTTTGATGGGTCGGTCTGAATCCAGTTGACGTTACCGTCCGGCTTCTTGGGACCTATGTAAACATCGTAGGAACCATCAGCGTTCGCAACGGTGGCCTTGTCATCGCTGGTAACACCGGGATACGGAGCGTCGGTCTGCAATAACGAACGGGTCTGATTATCGTAAACGGTGATATCCCAGAAGCGCTTGGCGGGCACGTTGGGCGGGACATTGATCTTGTAAGTCTTGCTGCCGTCCAGCGAGTTACCTTTTTCATCACGCAGACCGATGACGTACTGCGAGCCAGCTCCGACCGGGGGCTTAACCATAACCGGGGTGATACCAGTAGCGTAGAAGTGGAAGCGTACGCGCGAGTTAATAAGGCGGGCGCCGTTATCAAGAAATTCATAACTACCACCGGCAAAACCAAGTTCCCAGCTTTTACTGCCAGGCCAGATCACAGCGTTCTCATCGCGATTGCGGAACAAAATAGTACGCTGTGCAGCTGTGCCAACCGCGGCGGCTTCGGCCAAAATTTTCTGCATCCGGGCATCCGGATTGAAAGGCTTACCCTTCTGGATGCCGATGGAGGCGAGCAGCCCGAGCATCTCCGGATCTTCAGAATTTGCCGGTTCTTCCTGAACCGTTATATTCACCTCGTCATAGAAGGTCGCGTCCTGCGCATGCAAGGTATTGAAATCCTGCATAGCCGTATTCACCCAATTGACTTCCTTAGGCGCGCTACCCAGCGGATAGAGGCGGAAGTGCTTCTTCATATTTGCAACCACGGGATCGGGATCGAAATTAGTCATGAAGCCGCGCATCGCCAGCCAGTGACCGTAGGTCGTGGATTTTTTAACTATATAGCCGTCAGGAATTTTGCCATCGTAGTCCGGCGGCACCAGCAGAAACTTGCCGCCCTTGCCTTTGTCCGGGCCGGCGTTACCGAAGTCCGTGACGTAGCGGAACCATGCATCGTCGATAATACCCAGCACGTTTGGCGGAGTTTCCATGACCATGGGACCGTCTTTGAGATCGATCCACATGAAGGTATATACAACGGTGGTGTTACCGGTAAGAAGCAGGCCCTTGGAATCCAGGCGCCCGTCCCAGTAGATCATGGTCTCGTTGTCGGGCCCCCACTTCTGGATGCCCTTACGGAATCCCTGCAGCGACGCCGTGGGCGTGGTCATGATCATGACCTCTACGGCGCGCGAGAAATCCATGTGATCCCACACCTTGTCCGCCGTCGCGGCGGTGGGGAACCCGTCGACGAACTCGAGCGTTCCCAGGCGAGTCTCGGCCCGGTCGGGCGTGATGACATTCGCCGGAATCTCGGTGCTGTATTTCATCTCCGCTGCAGCAGCCGAAGCGGCCAGTGCGCTGACTGACATCAACGCCGTCAGCCCCAAAATTGCATATTTCTTCGTGTTCATGAGTGTGTCCCTCTATAGGCTCAAGATAAGTAACCGCAAGCGGCGATACGTAGCCTCGGCATCGCCTGTCTTAATTCTTTCATTAGCTAATCAACTCGAGTTCGCCCGGTCGCCAGCTCCTGTCGAGCCAGGGCTCCAGCGGACCGTAGGCCCGGAAAATAATGAACCAGCTCTTGCCGGGAATGCTCTGAATCCAGTTACGTTCATCGACCCCCTCAGGCAGCTCGGGGGCAAAGATTACGTCGTACGAGCCATCGGCATTCTGCTTCAGTCCCTCGCCGAGGCTGTTGATCCCGGCAAACTTCTGATCGGTCTGCAACATCGAACGGGTCTGGGTGTCATAGATCGTCACCGACCAGTTGTCCTTTACCGGAACGTTGGCGGGTACGCGGAGCCGGTAGGTATTGGCACCGTCGAGAGCCTGATGCTTCGAATCGAGACCGGCGATCAGGTAATCCGAACCGGCACCCGGTCGCGTCAGCGCCATCGCCGGCGTCACGACCACGGCGTTGTAGTGCATCCACAGGCGGGAATCGAGCCGGCGTATGCCATCCGTCAGGAAGTAGGCGTTCTTGTCGGCGAATGCCATGACCCACTCGCTGTCCGTACCCTTGTACACGCGTTGCCCGGGATCACGGGGAAAGACGGTGTTGGCACGGGCATACGCGTTACCGATCGCCACACCATCCGTAAGGATCTTCTTCATCCTGGCGTCCGGATTGAACGGCTTGCCCTTGACGATCCCGATCGCCGCAATGAGACCGCGAGTCTCCGGGTCAAGAAACTCGATCGGTTCCTCCTGGATCAGCTGATTCAGGCTTTCGAAAAAGCTGAAATCGTTGGGCGGAATGGTCTGGTATGAAGCCAGGCCCGACATGCTGACGAACTGCATCTTCGGCGGGTTGTCTTTCTGCGCCAGCGGGTAGACTTTCAGGTTGTTCTTGATCCTGGCAGTCGCCTCATCGACGCCCTTCTCCACATACCCGCGCATGAAGTTCCACACGCCGTAGGTCTTCGACCGGACGACGAAGTAGCCATCGGGCACGTCGCCCTCGTAACCGGGCGGCAGTACCAGGTACTTGCCACCCTTGCCCTTGTCAGCCCCGGCGGCGCCAATGTCGGCAATGTAGCGAAAGTACATGTCATCGAACACGCCCAGCACGCCGGGCGGCACCTCGACCACGGTAGGTCCGTCTTTGTTCAGGTCCAGAAAACCCCAGGTGTAGAGCGAGGTGTTGTTCCAGGTCAGCACCAGCGGCTTGGAATCACCCAGCTCGTCGGCGATCAGGATCTGATTCGACTTATCCAGGCCGATGTCCCGCATGCCCTGGCGCAGGTGGTACATCGATACTGCCGGAATCATGTTGATGAACACGTCCGCGGCACGTGATGTGTCCATGTAGTCGTAAACGGTCTGTACGGTCGCACGGTCCGGAACGCCGTCGAAGAAGTTGAGCGTGCCAATCGACGTCGTCACTACGTCCGGTGTCGTGATCGACACCGGTATATCGGTGGTCATCTTCATCTTCGGTGGCTGCGCTCGGTCCGACGCTGGGGCAGCGGCGGGCGCCGCGCTTGCGGGCGCCGGTGCGGTGACAGTCGTACCGCTGTCAGCGGGTTGTTCGCAACCGACAAGCAGCATCGCACCGAATACTGCGAGCAGCGCCAGGGTGCAATTGAACTGCCCCTGCTTAGTACCGTCTTTCATGATCTTCTCCCGGCCAAAGCCGCTAACAATTTCACTCATGTTTCATGCCTGTCCTTCCACCTGCTCCAACCTGAGAATCGACAGGTGCAGATCGCTCAACGTGTCCAGTACCCCGCTGAGTTCGGACGGGTCGCGAATCAGTCCTTCCAGCACCGTCGTCGGGGCAGCTACGTTCCCGGTCGTATCGGTAATCACCATTCCCGCCAGCCGGTCGCTCCAGTCGGTGCTCAAGGCACCCCGGACCACGATGCGATAGGTTGCAGGACCGCCGAATTCGATGCGACCGGGTCCTTCAGGTTGTTCCATTGTTCGATTCCGTCCCGCCCGCCGTCGGGCCGATGCAATTGATCTACAAAAAATTCCGCCGCCCCGCAGCCGGGGGCGTCTGAAAATTCCAGTACAAACCGACCGCCAGCAAGCCAACGGCCTGATTCTTGATGAATAGATTCTGCCTCCTGCCTGTCTGCCCGACATCACCCGCAACGGGTAGTAAATGAGTAGTTAACAAGGAGGCAACGGGCTCAGCGACTCTTCAGAACGTCGCGGATGCGTACCGTCGTCTTGATGCGCAGATCGACGATATTGCCGTCAGTCTCAAAATTGGCGCCGACGGTATCGCGCTGCTTCTGCCAGACATAGCGCAATTCCATGGTCCACGTCTTGTTGAACATGTAACCGAGACCCACCGTCAGCCGGCTCTTGCTCGCGAACAGATCCTGATCGTCAGTGCGCTGATTGGCGAAAAACTCCGCGGACATCGGCAGGAAGAACGCCCCGGGTTCGACGGTGTAACGGTTAAACGGGACGGTAAAGGCAAGCCGATAGCGCCCCCGCAACGACGCATTCCAGTCGGTCGCGTGCTTGAACCGTTCCTCGAGCATGAAGCGATGGTGAACGACCCACCGCGCCAATGCCTTGACCTCGGGCCAGTCGAACGTCGCGGCCTGCCAGGCGCGCGCTTCGAACAGATCGTTGGTGTCCGGATTCCAGGTCTGGTACAGGCCCAGGCCGCCCTCGATACGCACGCGCTTCGCCAGGTCGTAAGATACGCCGCCGGTAGCGGCGAGCTTGCGCCAGTCGCCGAACCACTGGTCCTTGTCCACCAACTCCTCGTAGCGCAGATTCCACAATCCGCGAGTTTTGTCGTTGATTTTCTGCCGGTAGTCGTAGCCCAGCCAGAACTGGGTGTTGCTGCTATCGGCCGCCGCGCTAACCGGCAGCAGTGCGGTGCTCCCCGCCGCAACCAGAACAGTCGCCAGCGCCGGACCAATGCGGGCTCGCCGCACGAAACGCCGGGGCTTCATGCAGCGCCTTCACTACTGCAACGGAATACTGGGGATGGGAAACGTCAGCGTGAGAAGAAACATTTCACCCTCTACGCTAGAGCGCACCCCGGTTTCCCAAAGGTACCGGGCATTGATGAAACCGTAGAGCTTGCTCTTGCTCGCAATCGGTAGCGTGATCTCCGGCCCGAAGCCGTAGCCGCGATTCTTGCCCACGAACTGACCCACAGCCGGCGGAATCGTCACATCACCGAGATCGTCGCTCGACACCTTCCACTGGGCGTAATACGCGATACCCACGTTGATGGCGCCGCCCATGAAGAATTTCCCGAGGCCGCCTTCGAGGGTGATGATATTGCCCACACGAACATCGGTATCCTCTTTCTCCGAGTGGGTTTCGAAGAACGCCGTGGTGGCGAATTGCCATGTCTTTGCTTTGTCCAGGTACACCGTCGTGCCGGCAAACACCTCGAAGGAGTACATGCCCAGGCCCAGATTGTCGTCGGCGGTGGCATCGTACTTGCCGGTCGGCAGGAATACACCCAGACCCGCTGTGAAGTCCGCCCGCTCGGTGTGCCAGCCGAGATTGATGGGCTGGATATAGAGGTCGCTGAAGCCGGTACTCGTTTTGGCCTCCTGACCCAGGATCGGAATCTCCATCTTGTTGTTGGTCCACGAGGGCCAGATCATCAAGCTGTAGTTGCCGCCGAAAATCTTGAAATCGCTCACCCACCACAGGCCCAAACCATACCCGTTCACGTCCAGGTCGCCATCCCGCGAAGGACTGATGCCGAGGTTGTTGCCGTTCCGGTCCCTGAGCGTGTCGCCGGTATAGCCAAGGTAAAGCGCCGACAAATATATTCCCGGATCCGGCTGGGTGCCCGACGTCAACCCGAAATCACCCGGAATGTTGTGACCGAGAAACTGGGCATGTGCCGGCGCCGAAACGAACACCCAGCCCAAGCCGATGACGACGACCAGTGCGGTCAGAAATTTACGCGACTTCACTTCAATTCTCCTCGTTGATCCTTGTTCACTCCGGAACCGGAACCGACGATCCAGATTCGGCTCAAGGCGAGCGCGGAGAACCGGGGCAATTCTTGTCCATCATGATACCTTTTCGATAACGACAGTCTGACGCGGACCGCGCATACAGGAATCACCTCAAATGGGGGGGATACGAGGGGGAAATAAGGAGTCGGCCCGGCGCATGCCGCTCGAACTACTGCGCGGTAACGATGCCTGCATTGACGGCTTTCGTCACCGCGTGCCGACGGCTGCTAACACCGAGCTTCTGATAGATATGCTTGAGGTGGTAATTCACCGTGTGCGTCGAGATAAACAGCTTGGCGGCAATCTCCTTGTTCTGCAAACGTTGAGATAGCAGATCGAGAATATCCAGTTCCCGATTGGTCAGATCGCCGACCCCCACTGTATTCGGCTCCGGAGTCGAGACCCCTGACACTGCCGGCGACCCTGACTTGTGAGAGATTCCGGGCGCGTCAACGCCTGCGACATATCCCAATACACGTTGCACGAACGCTTTCTCGCCCCCCTCAAGATCGAGGTCCGCCAACAACTCAGCCATTGGCTGACCCAACTCGACGAACGGGCGCGCCACATCGCCGGGGGCCGCGAGCGCAACCGTTGCCCGCAAGGCATCGCGCGCAGCGTCCATCTGCCCGAGTTTCGCCAGCGCCAGGGATCGTAGAACGTCGACCTCGATGATCTGACAGATATTGTGCAGTGTCCCGAGCTGCTGGCGCAGATCATCCAGACGCTCCAGGGCGACCTGCCGTTCTGCTGCATCGCCGGCGACGATCAACACTCTCGCCTGGGTCACCCACGGGTCGTCAAGCCAGACGAACAGCCCCGGAGGATCGACTTCCGGAGACGCCGACCTCGCCCATGCAAGCGCAGAGCCCGAAGCCTCCAGCAGCAACGCGACGCGCGCATGACCCGACTCGGCGTCCAGAAGGAACTCAGCTTCGCGCAACATCTGGCTGAACTCATCCAGCTCGCGAAGCGCACTGAATGCATCTTCGGGTCGCTGCAGCATGGCGCTGGCCAGCGCCATGCCCGTCAGGCAATCGACCGCCGCCCTGCGTTCGAACACATTCCGGCGCACTGCCGCCGCCGCGTATGTTCGCTGCGACTCTTCCAGCCGGTTCGAACGAAAATCATTGAGCGCAAGCTGAAAGTTGCCCCAGACCTGCGCATATACGCTGTCATTCCGCCTGGCGACAATGTCGAGATTCTCGGCAGCCCTGCGAGCGTCAGGGAGCCGGGCGGCAATGGTATTGAAGAAGGTCTCGGCCGCGAATAACCGGGTCAGATACATATCGCCCATATTTGAGCGCGGCGCCTTTTTCTCTTCCTGCAGCAACTTCACCGCTGCATTGCTGTCGCCGGACATTTGCCGGCTCAGCGCGGCGTAGACAATACTTTCCCCGGCCATCATCCCGGGATTTTTTGGGAATACGCCGAGCGCTTGCTCACCGCGGTCACGCGCCCGATCAGCGTCACCGGACCAATAAGCCAGCAGACCCTGGAAAAAGCTCAACTCTGCCGACAACAACGGGTCGGCAGATGTATCGTCGAAGATCGCTGCGAACTTTTCGACACATGATGCCATCTCGGCAAGATTTAACTCGTAGTAACTAATCCACGCCCGGGTCATCAGCAGGGCCGGCCGCCGCTGCGCGAGATCGCTCGGCAACTGATCGAGCCATCGACGCACGGCTATCCACCGGTCTTCTTCCAGCGCAGCCCGACGATGCCGCTCGACGATGTCCGCGGCAAGATCCTCGTCCCCACCAGCCAGAGCATGCTGCACGGCCTCTGAGATATCGCCGTTTGTTTCGAGCCACCCGCTGGCGCGCAGGTGTAACCGGGCGACTTCATCGGACTCCACCGATCGCTGCAACTGGCGCTGCAACAGAGCCTGGAAAAGATGATGGTAGCGATACCATTTTCCGTGGGCATCGAGCGAAAAGGAAAATAGATTCGATTGCTCGAGGAACTTGACAAAAACATGGCCGACCCGCTTCGACGGCGCCGTTTGATCATCTTCCACGCAGACCGCATCGATGAGATCGGCGCAATAACGATCCAGAATCGATGACTTCAGCAGGACCGTGCGATTGTCAGGCGACAAGCCGGCAAGCACCTCGTTCAGCAGGTATTCCTGCGTCTGGGGAATCCCACCGTGAAGACCGATCAGGAATGCTTCCGGATCAGCCGACTTGCGAATCGCCAGCATCACCAGCCGCAACCCCGCGGCCCAGCCCTCGAGTTCCCGTTGCAGATTTGCCCTCGCAGCTTCGTTGACGGTCACGCCTGCCGTTGCAACGAGCATCTGCGCCGTCTCTGCGGCAGTGAAGCGCAGTTCCGGCAAACGAATTTCGACCATGCGGGTACCGGCACGCAGCGCCAGCAAAGACAGCGGTGGATCGCGACGCGTCAGAATGATCAGGTGAGCGTTCGGTGGCGGGTGCTGCAGCAAGATTTCCAGCAACTCATGCACCGCCGATCCGCGCTCGAGGTGATGATAGTCATCCAACACGATCACACAGGGGTCAGGCATGGCATCGAGATGGTTGAGCAGATGACAGGCCAAAACAGGCACCGGCGCCAAATCGTGCGCGGTAAGCAGATCTTTGATTTCGCTGCGGGAATCAACAAATGTGGCATCGAGTGCCGCCAGGAGATAAAGAAGGAATTGCCGCAGGTCACTATCGGCGTCATCGAGCGAGAGCCAGGCAACCGGACGCTCCCGAATGCCAATCCAGTTGCTAACGAGCACGCTCTTACCATAGCCTGCCGGCGCGGACACCAGCGTCAAAGGCACATCGAGTGCTTTATCCAGCAGGGCAAGCAACCGGTCGCGTTGCACGTGGTCGAGGGGCACCGACGGCGCATAGAGCTTGGTTCGAATGAGCGGCAGTTTGCGGGTGTCAGCATCCATGAGCGATTTTATAATGATCAAGAGCTATGTCATTGATTCTTTTATAGCTCCCAGAAATCGGTTCACGTTCATTCCTTTGTCGAAGTGGGGGATCCATCGGCCGGTGACGGCGCCGGTACCTCTGCCTGGATTCCCGTCACCGTCGCGGTGAGGCTGCCCCTCGCCAGGCGCACGCGCACCGTCTGGCCTGTGCTCGCCTGCTGGCTGTCGCGAAGGAGGCGCCCGCGTGCATCGGTCGCGATCGCATAGCCGCGCTCGAGCGTTGCCAGCGGGCTGACGGCGTTGAGCGTGCTGAGCGTGACCTCGAAATGCCGGCGTGCCTCGCTCACAGCGCGCTGCACTGCACGGCCGAGCGCGCGCGACGCGGAATCAAGTCGCAGGCGCAGTGCGGCGACGCGCAGGACCGGCGAGGCGCGAAGCAACAGCGAGTACGCGGACTGGAGCCTTGCGTCCGTCTGCGTGAGGTGCCGGTGAACGGCCAGCGCGAGTCGGGTCTCGAGCTCATCGAGCCGCTGCGCGTACTCCCGCAGACGCGCGCCCGGATGGTTCCTGGCCAGGTGGGCCTGCTGCAGTTCGAGTGACCGGGCGAGGTCCAGCAGCCGCCTGCGTGCGCCCCTTAGCAGCCGATCGTGGCTGGTACTGAGTCCGCGTAACCAATCCCGGCGGTCCGGCACGACACGCTCGGCTGCCCCGGATGGCGTCGGGGCCCGTTCGTCGGCGACGTAATCGGCGATCGTAACGTCCGTTTCGTGGCCGACGCCGCAGATCAGCGGGATCCGGCAGTTCCAGACCGCGTGGGCCACCGGCGCCTCGTTGAAGGCCCACAGGTCTTCAATCGAGCCGCCACCGCGGGCAAGAATCAGAACATCGCATTCGGACCTTTGGTCTGCCAGCTCCAGCGCTTTGACGATGTCCGGCACCGCGGCGGCACCCTGCACGGCGACGGGATAGATCAGGACCGGTATCGCCGGGAAACGGCGGGCGAGGATATGCAGAATGTCGCGGAGTGCGGCACCGGTGGGTGAGGTGATGACCCCGATGCGGCGTGGCAGGCGGGGCAATGGGCGCTTATGTGCCGGGTCAAACAAGCCCTGCGCCGCAAGTTCCCGCTTCAGTTGCTCAAAGCGGCGCTGCAGCAGTCCCTCGCCGGCCTCTTCGAGATGATCGATGATGATCTGAAAATCGCCGCGCGGCTCGTAGAGGCTCACGCGCGCGCGCGCCAGAACCTGGGTGCCCTCCTGGATGGCAAAACGCACCAGCCGGTTGCGCTGGCGGAACATCGCACATCGGACCTGTGCGCTGACGTCCTTCAGCGAGAAATACCAGTGCCCGGAGCCGGGGCGCGAAAGATTGGATATCTCGCCCTCCAGCCAGATCGTGCCGAGGCCCTGTTCCAGGATCGCCCGGGCCTCTCGATTGAGGCGCGCCACCGTGTAGATGTCGCGGCGTGGCGTCACTTCGCCAGTTTTTTCGAGCCGGGCGTCCTGCATGATGGCGCAGATCATACGGCCGGCCGGCCGCGGAACAAGACACAATCGTCGCGGGTTTACCCTTGTCACGCGCAACGAGTACAATTGGCCGCTTCCCTTTTTTTCGGCAGGGTCCCGCCCATGCTTCGCATTCTCGAGGAAGCGCTGACTTTCGACGACGTCCTTCTCGTGCCGGCTTTTTCGCGGGTCGTTCCCCATGCCGTGGACCTTGGCACGCAGCTCACGCGCACAATCCGCCTGCACCTGCCGATCGTCTCGGCCGCCATGGATACCGTGACAGAGCACCGGCTTGCGATTGCGATGGCCCAGGAAGGCGGAATCGGCATCATTCATAAAAACATGATGATCGAGACGCAGGTGCGCGAGGTTACCCGTGTCAAGCGGTTTGAAAGCGGCATCATCATTGATCCGATCACCGTCCATCCGGAGCAGACGATTCGTGAGGTGATCGAGCTGACCAATGCAAAGAACATTTCGGGCGTGCCGGTCGTCAAGGACGGCAAGGCCGTCGGCATCGTGACGCACCGTGATCTGCGTTTCGAGCGGCGCTTCGATGCACCGGTATCCTCGGTGATGACGCCGCAGGAGCGACTGATCACGGTGCGCGAGGATTCGCCAAAGGAAGACGTGCTTGCGCTGCTGCACAAGCACCGAATCGAGAAAGTGCTGGTGGTGGACGATGACTTCGGCCTGAAGGGCATGATCACCGCCAAGGATTTCCAGAAGGCCACGCAGTTTCCGAATGCCTGTAAGGACGAGCGAGGCGCACTGCGCGTCGGTGCCGCGGTCGGTACGAGTCCAGATACACTGGATCGTGCGTCGGCGCTGCGCGAAGCCGGAGCCGATGTGATCGTCGTTGATACGGCCCACGGACACTCCGAAGGCGTCATCGAGACGGTAAAAAAGATCAAGAGTCGCTGGCCGAACCAGCAGGTCATCGCGGGCAACATCGTCACGGCCGAGGCCGCCCTGGCGCTGGTGGATGCCGGAGCGGATGCGGTCAAAGTCGGTATCGGCCCCGGCAGTATCTGCACGACGCGCGTCGTCGCCGGTGTCGGCGTGCCGCAGGTGACGGCGGTTGCCAACGTGGCCGAAGTGCTCGCGGCGCATGGCGTGCCATTGATTGCCGACGGCGGTATCCGCTTCTCGGGTGATGTGGCCAAGGTGATCGTGGCCGGCGCGAACTGCGTCATGATCGGCGGCCTGTTTGCCGGTACCGAAGAGTCGCCCGGTGAGGTCGAGCTCTACCAGGGCGCCTCATACAAGTCGTATCGCGGGATGGGTTCGCTTGGCGCGATGGCACAGGCGCATGGCTCGCGAGACCGTTATTTTCAGGACACGACTGACGAGATCGAGAAGCTGGTTCCCGAAGGCGTGGAAGGCCGGGTTCCCTACAAGGGCAGCGTACTGGCGATACTGCATCAGCTGTCGGGAGGCTTGCGCGCCGC